>NZ_JCACET010000008.1:0-3368261 GCF_059502485.1 Paraflavitalea sp. | reverse complement strand
GTTTATCCATAAAAAATGCCCCCATAAGTGTCTAACTTTTTGGGGGCACTTCATTGCCGGCTTTTGTTATTATAGATCTTGTCTACGATCCGTTACATTGTCTACTTTCCCGCATGCTGTGTATTCTTCAGCAAGGACAGCATTTTATCAGCATATCTTTCGCCCAACATCCTATATCCTTCCGCATTGAAATGCAAATTATCAGGCCCATCCGTACATCCGGCAGAAGAAATAACATAGGAGTTAGGAATAGTAGTGGGTAAGGTAGCGATGACCTTGTTCATGCTGGCGCAAACGCCACCCTGATCTGCATTCACCACTTCTCCAGCCAGCAGGGGCACTGCTGCAGGATCAAGGCGAAGGTCTTTTATCAGATTATCATATACCGTTTTTACCTGCCGAGGCCATGTGGTATCGTTGGTATTGGATTCGCCCTGGTGCAGCAATATACCTTTGATCACGCCATCACGCTGCGCAATCTTTGCCATTTCCACCAATCGTCCATAAGGATTACCGCCATACTCTTTGATCATGTTCTTCATCCAGTCAGGCGCTGTTGCTGCGTACGCTTCATAACGGTCTTTATCGAACAATTCAATTTTGCATCCGCCCACCGCCACATGGACCACGCCTACCTTTGCATTTGGTGGCAGACCAGCCAACATTTTTCTACCGAAATAATCAGCGGGCGATAAGCCCGTGCGGCAACGGCACAGCGGTGGCTTTGCCGTATACCATTTGCCCATCTCCCTGCCGAGATTGGGACAATCCACCGCCTCCAATACCTGAAAGCGATTATCCACCGTTGTATCCTGCGGTTCAAATCGGGCAGCCCCTTCCATATTAGATTGACCCAAACATAAGAAAATATAAAAATTGGGATCCTGTGCCCAGGCGCTTGCACTTATCAATAGCAGCCCCGCCAACAGCAGCTTGTACGTTTTCTTTTTCATACAATCGAATAATTTATTCAGTTATTTTTTATTTAAACATGGGATCATTACCACTATATTTCAGATAGCCAAAGGAAGCCGTGCTACCGGAAGGCTTGCCCGATGAAGTGGCATAGAGCGCAAAGAAGCAACCGGTAAAGCCACCTGCCACGTGTGTGCTCAGGAATTTGGCATCCAGATCGCCCTGCAGTTTATTCCACTTGCCGGCAATGGTAGCATAATAGAAATCATATACATCACCTTTGGCTTCTATTTTCAATTGCACTTTATCCGCTTTGCCAGTAAGTGGAGTTTCTTGCAGCAAGTCCATGCCTTTGGTTGATGGGTTGCCTTTGTACAACTGCAACACTGGCTTACCATTCCCTACTGATTTGCACAGGTAGTAAAAGTGGTATTCGTCATAATAAACCATGAATCCTGCCTTTTCATTATCTGCTGCAGTAGTAAAAGACATTTCTGTCTCTGCAGTGGCATACAGGTGTTGCTGCCGCTTACCGATAAAAGAAGGTACACCTAATTCCATTACTGTCTCTGGCTTCAGCTTCATGGTAACGCCTGTTTTTTTATTCAGGGAAAAAGAACTGCTATCGCAGGAGCGCAGAAACAGCAGCGATGGGTCCCATTGCTGGCCAAACTTAACGGTGTAAGAAAAGTTTCCACTTTGCGGTAAGGCGCCGGACTGCTTCACTTCCGGAAAGTTCGCGTCATAATAATATTGCACTTCCACTTTGCCCGGATTGATAACCGGCCAATCGTTTGTCCATTCTACAGGAGCAATGAATGTTTCTCTGCCCGTGTTATAATAATCGCCGGCATAGGGACGGCAGGCGAGGAAAATTGCATAAGTCTTTCCATCAGGGCCTTCTACCATTTGTGCGTGGCCGGTACTGGTAATGGGATGTTTTCTGTCTTCCGGTAAGCCTCTTTGTGTAAGGATCGGATTGTTCTCATACGGCACATATGGTCCCCATACCGACTTGCTGCGCAATATCACCTGGGAATGATTGACAGAGGTGCCTCCTTCCGCTGCACAGAGGTAGTACCAACCATTTCTTTGCAGGAGATGCGGACCTTCGATCCATACCGGTTTTTTGCTAATATCCACACCGCCATTCACCAATATCCTCTCCTCTCCCACTGTTTTTAAAGCAACCGGATCGAACTCATACATGCGTATCGTTCTGTGGCCGGAATACAATGGCTTATAATCGGGTGCATCGCTATTGTAAATGATGTAGGCTTTTCCATCCACGAAATGAATAGAAGGATCGATACCACGTACATTACGCAGCCACACCGGATTGCTCCACGGGCCTGCCGGGTTCTTTGCAGTGATCACAAAGTTACCCCCATCATCGATATTGGTACAGGCTATATAATAGGTTCCATTATTGTGGCTGATACCAGGAGCAAACAACCCACGTGTGGTACGCTGCTTCAGAAACTGCATCTGCGACGTCCTGTCGATGGCATTGCCGATCTGTTTCCAGTTCTTGAGGTCTTTACTGTGCATAATAGGCAGGCCAGGAAAAAAGGAAAAGGTAGAGTTGACCAGGTAATAATCCGTTCCCACCTGTACAATACTGGGGTCAGGATAAAAGCCGGTCAGGATAGGGTTCGTGAAACGGATCGACTGGGCATTGGCCGGTTGGCTGCACAGGCTTACACTCATCAGCAAAACCAAAGCCCATGCGGTAACAAAACGATTCTTCTTCATTGTGTGTATCTTTTTAGGGTATGTATAACATAAGCCCGGCTATCCACTGCAAGCAGTCTAACCGGGCTAAACGATCAATATGATAAGTACCTGATCAAACAATTATAAAAATACGACTACTTAAAGTCCCCACTCCAGTTTCGATTCTCCATAACAGCTGGTCACAGCCATGTACATAGTTACGGTTCCCCAATATTGATTATAAAAAATGGAGCTGCTATAAGAGGGTGTGTTGTGGCCTGTCCACCAGGAATACTCTCCGATGAGTGTGCCACCATCGTAGGCGACAGAGCTACCCCCATTATAACTGCCTGACAAATCATACCACGAGCTACTGAACTTCAGGTAACTGCAGGTTGCATTGATGGTAACGTTTGATCCTGCATACCCTATCATTGGATTACAATAAAACACATGTTGATAGGCTGATGCAGATATTGACATAAAGATGATGGCAAAAGCGATAAGGATCTTTTTCATACTGATAATTTTGAAAATGGTTTAATGATAAAACGAATGGTCTGACAAGACTATCTATTGATCGTCTTTCTTTTGTAATGCTATTCTGTTTGCAAGGTAGGCTTCGAGATGATCGACGCTTACCGGATATTGTTGATCCAATTGATGGTTGACGTGTTGGGTTTTATAATAACTGATGAATAGTTGCTGCTGATACCGGTCCCTAAATTGCACGTAGGCGACGTCACGCTCCATATTCATTTGCCGTCCCTGTTCATACAAGTGGATACCGATCAACCAGGCATACAGCATTTGTTTGATATCGCCGGCATCGGCTAATGAACCGGTGAATGCGGGCTGACATTGAATGAATTCAATCAAGTCAGTCAGTCTATAGTTCCGGCGTACTCCCTTCCATTCATACTCCATCAATACCAGCTCCGGATCTACACCCGTCCATTTCTTTTCTGTCGTATCCGCTTTGGCAGCTATGTCGGCGATAGTAGTTTCATACAACAGCGGCTTCGTATCGCGCAATACCTGTTGCCTGCTTTCCCAAATAGCTTTCTCTTTTATGGCCAGCAGCAATTCTTGCCGGATGCGATCTTGCTCCTGTGCTATAGGCGCGGGGGCCAGCGGCTGTTTATCAGCAAGGTGCACGAAGTAATAACCCGATAATGCTTCAATTGGCCCCCATACGGTTCCTGTTGCAGCATTCCCTAATGCTGGTAGGTATACGCCCAGCGGATAAAAGGGATAGCGCAGATAACCGCTGAATATATTTGTACCAGGTACTCCTTTTACTTTTTGCTGCAAGGCATAAAAGTCATGCAGGGAAAGCTTCGCCTGATGCCCTGTATAATACTCCTTCAACAACGCTTCTTTACTAAAGTAAATGGTCTCTACTTTGTATTCCTGCCTACGTAAAGCATGGACTTTCTGCACATCTTCATCCGACACCTGCAACAGGAGTTTCACCTGTTTACTCCATACATATCCGTCTACGGAAGATACATGGTATTGCATCGCGTGGTCCAGCTGGCAACGAAGGCTGCTGATGGTGTCGAACCGATGGTCCGCAGCAAATGCCAGTATACGTCCCTCTTCTATCAGCCGGTCCCGTTGCTGCTCGGGTGTTAACGCTGTCCAGGATGGGCTGTTGACGATGTATTCGCAGGTGGCCGTATCGAGCTGCCAGGTACCAACTTTCAGGAGTACAACCTCTTTACTGGTGGAGGCAGTTTGGCATCCTGCCAGCACCATTGTTATACCAATTAGTTGTACAAATTTGGTAAACACGAATATATTTTGAGGAAAGGTTTAAAGAAAGGTGACATCCGGCGGGCGATGTCACCTTGTATTGAATGGTTTAGCAGATTCCGGAGCTTATTGCTATTTTGTATTCGTCTTCAGAGACTCAGCCACAGATGCATAAGCCTGTTTGCGCACGTAGGTCTCTGTCCAGATACCGATCGGCTCTCCGGCACGCCAGCTGGAGTTGGCCGGACTGTCGAGCGGGCTCCAGATGGTGATACCATAGCGCTGTTTGGCAGGTACCAGCTCAAAGTATTTATCGATCACGTATTTGTACATCTCTGCCTGTGCTTTGTAATGCTCAGCAGTAGCGGCAGGAGTCTTTACACCTACGCCAATGTCCAGTTCTGATATTTTAACCTGCTTACCTGTTGCAGCCAGCAGCCTGAACATCTCTGCAATATTGTCCTTGTTAGTAGTGATCGTGATGTGCATCTGGGTGCCGATACCATCTACTTTGGCGCCCTTGCTTTCGATGTACTTAACATACTCGATCAGGCCACGGCATTTATCGAGGTTGTATTCGAGGTTATAATCGTTGATGAAATGAATATCGCTGGCGTTGCCGAATTGGCGGGCCTGTTTAAAGGCCATCACTGCATAATCTTTGCCGAGATAATCCTGCCAGTAAAACTCGTCAGCTGCCAGTGTTCTGCCTACACCTGTTTTCAATTCGTACGGCTTGCCATCGTCCATAGGCTCATTCACTACATCCCAGGCTTTCACGTATGTCTTGCTGACGTCCAACATGCTTTTCATCCATTTATCCATCGCGCCGGTAAGAATGCTTGCTTTCTCTACCGGTGTCTTCTCTACAATGGTAGTGCTGCCGCCGGTTGCTTTGGTGCTCTTAACCACCACATCGTCGAGGTACACGGTACCGGCATATTCTCCATAGCTGAAGATAAGCCTGATCCTGGTGGCGGCAGTTGTTGTTGTCTGGATCGTCACCAGTTTCCAATCGGTAGTAACCGCTACCTGACCAAAGCCATTGGAGGAATAGTCGGCACTCTGCAATTCGGGCCTGATGATGCCTGCCGCTGTACCCTTCACCCAAAAGCTCAGCTCATAAGCTTGTGCATTGTCCAGCGCAGCTGCAAAGGAGTAGCTGGTTTGCACATCCCAGTAGTTGGTTGCCTTGGTGGGGTTAGTTACATAAAAGGCCTTCCCTTTGTTACCCACGCCCATGCCATCGGCTGTGATACCGCGGGTAGAGCTGCCGCCCCAGCCGCCCCAGGCTACACCTGTTTCGAAATCACCACCAGTAACCAGGTTGTTGATCGCAGGCACACCTTGCGTATCATATACATACAGGTTGTTGATATCTACAGAATAAGTAACGCCGGGTTTATAGCCAAGGTCGATTTTGATCTTGATCTGATCGCCGGCAAAATCACTGATCTGGAACCTGATCTCTTTCCAGGAAATACCAGTGGTGAAGGTCGCTGTAGCCGTACCCGATTTTGTCCAGTCGATCTGCGGTGTATTGTTGTTCAATCCTTCAAAAGAAATGCGTCCTTCACCTGCTATATCTGATTTGATATACATCACCACTTCATACTTATGCGTTTTGTTCACATTGATAGTGGGTGATATCAGTTGCAGGTCGGTAGCCGCCGAAGAAGAACCAGTGGCCACCAGCTTTACCGCATGGTTGCCGGTACCCATACCGGTGCCATCGGCAACGGTAATGCCGGCGCCGGGATTAGCCTTGTTCCAGCCATTGAAAGTCTTGTCTTTCAGGCCGGCCAGGTTCAGGTCGTTTGCATAGGCAGGCGACGTTACTACCATGGGCGACAGCAACCCGTTCAGGTAAGTCGCTTTCTGGTTAGCATGCCACATCAATGTATGGCCGTATACCGACATGCCTGCTTTGTTGGCTGTTTCGAGCAAGGTCTTTACTTTGCTAAGGTCGATGCTGCCATCGTTTTGTACCGCAGCGCCGTGCTTCATTTCATAACCCAGCACGATTTCATCGAAGTTCTTGTTGGTGAGTCGATACTTCACACCTTTATCAAGGTATTCCTGCAGGCCCAACGCTGCACCCCATTTGAAGTTGGGATGAGCCGCCCGGTTGATATAAGTTTTCAACGCAGGGTAAGCGTCGATATCTTCCTGAACGGTAACGCTTCCGGGTTTGTCTACGTTGAATTCGGGGGTTTTATACTTGTTGCAGGCAGCCACCACGGTCAATGCCGTGAGGCCGGCAGCAAGAGTATGTAGTCTGTTCATCATAATGACGAAGATTAAATATGGCAGAATTGATTACTTGTTCACTGGTGTAAAAGTTTCCATTGTTACGGCCCGGTCACGCATCACCAGCGTATCGGTGGAAGCCACCTGCATATCGGGCAATGTAACCTGGTAATTGAGGTAAAGCGCATCACGGTCTTTGCTTCCCCAGCTGTTCTTCTCTCCTCTTTTTACAAACTGGCCACTGCCGGTAGCAGTAAAGCTGGCATTGGCAGCAGCGATGGTGCATTTACCGGCATCGTCGAAAGTGAGCAGCAGTGGGCAGTTCACATTCACGCCGTTCTTATCCTTGAATACTACCGGAAACTCCAACTGTTTCATAGCACGCGTATTCAGTTTGTTCACCTCATCCTTCTCTACGTATTGCTGATGGCGAACGATGGTCTGGTTTACACTGCCGGTGATCACATCTTTACCACGGCGCAGGTAGTTACCATGCCAGGGGTTCACATACTTGATAGCATACAGCGTGAAGTGTTTACCAACGAGCACAGAATCTGCGCCTGATTTATCTGCGATACGCACAGGGATCACGTAGGTATTTTTGATGGCTTTGGGATCGTTGAAGAAAGCTTGTGTCAGTTGCACCTCCACACCACCGGTAAGACCGCCTTCGGGGATGGTGACGCTGTTGGCAGCCAGTGTATAATAGTTAGCGGGCATGGGCAGTATCTCATCCTTACCCGCACCAAACAGCAGGCCATTACCCAGCAAACTGTTGTCAACAGCAATACCGATGTTGAGGTTCTTTTTGTTGGAATACACACCACCGGTGGTAACCATGATCTGGCACTTTCCCTGGTTGTCGAGGTCGGTGTTGAAGATGTCCTCACCAAAGGTGAGCGTACGAACCGGGTACTGGTAAGCAAAATAGACGGTCTGGTACTTGTAGTCCGCGAACTCCACGTCTTTGTTGCAGGCGGCCAGTACAAAGAGCCCTATGATTGGTAATAGAAACTTTTTCATTGTATTGTTTTCAATAAGTCAATAGAATCTTTTATCGCCATCCCTGGTTTTGCTCCAGTGCGCCAAACTTCAGTATCTCGCCATAAGGTATAGGGCCATAGATCATGAATGGCTGGAACTGCCTTCCTTCCACATTGATAAAGGAAGGAACGTTGTTGCGGATGCTCACGCCTTTCGCTGTTTCCGTAAGGCTTGCTTTCCAGCGGCGCAGGTCCCAGAAACGAAAACCTTCAAAGCACAATTCCAGCCTGCGCTCGTTGCGGATCAGCGCACGCATTTGCTCTTTACTGGTCTTCGCTGCTTCGAGATAAGCATCATTATTGGCAGTACCGATACCAGCTCTTTTACGGATCGCTTTGATCACATCATACGCAGAGAAGGTCTGGTTGCCGGTTCCCGTCGGGCCCCAGGCTTCGTTGGCAGCCTCGGCGTAGTTGAGGAAGATCTCGGTATAACGGATATGGGGTTTGTAATGGCGCTGGTTGTTAGCCGATGTGGGGTTCAGGTTCACATCCTGGCGCAGCAGTTTGCGCATATAGTAGCCGGTACGGGTAGATGTCTCTACCTTGCTCAGTGCATCGTTGGTAGTGCCATCAGCCGCCGTAGTGATCACGGTATTATTCGGGCCAGCTGTGCCACCGTTCACCAGGATAAACTGGCGCAAACGTGGATCACGGTTGGCATAGGGATTAGCAGCATCATATCCGCTGGCAGGCTCAGTGATAGGATATCCATTCACAGCAGGGAAAGCATCCACCAGGTTCTGGGTAGGATTGATCCGTCCATTACCAAACAAACTGGGAGGATAGTTGGCTTGCTCCAGATCACGGTTGTCGCCATAGTTGTTGCGCCACAATATTTCGGGAGGGTTGGCGCCATCAGCCAGCCCTGCAATTTCAGCCGTGTTGGAATACCAGGTCAATCCGGTGGGCGCCAGTGCATTCACACCACCTTTCAATGTCAATACTTCTCCTGCATAGTTGGCAGCATCGGCCCAGGCAGTAGCAGAACTGGTATTGAAAGCCGGGCTGGCAGCCAGCAGCGCCGCTTTTGAACGGATCGCTTTGGCAATACGGCCAGTGAGAAATCCGCGGTAAGCAGATCCAAACGCCCGGTCATATTGCTCTTTGGTAACAGCACCAAACTTCACCGGTATTTGCGATGCGTTGGGAATATTTTCATAATCCAGCGGCAATAGCGCTTCTGCCTGGTCGAGATCACTATAGAGTTGTTTCATGCAGGCATCGAAGCTGGCACGGGGTTGGTTGAAATCGGAATTGGTACCTTGCACATTTAGCAGCAGGGATACGCCCAGCAGCTGATTGCTTTCTCCTACGCCGCCATGCATTTGCAGCAGGTGATACAGGAAGTAGGCACGCAGACCATAAGCTTCCCCTTTCACACGCATGCCAAACAATTTACTCACCACCGGATCAGCTACCCATTTCACCGTATCCACATCGCGCAACATGATGTTGAGATATTGGATGGCTGCGTAGGAGTTGGTCCATTGGTTCAGGGGGTTGTTGTTGGCTGTCCACTGCCCATTGGCCATTTTCAAAAAAGCATTGGTCTGATCATTACTCACCGCATCGTCTGTAGCCACATCGCTGAAAGTCCAGCCATTCGTAGGCATACGGTTGTAGCCATTGAGCAATACACCGAAAGGAAAACGGGCATCGTTGGGGATGAACCCATCAGGGTCCAGTTGCCGGTTATTTTCTATAGCCGGCTCCAGCAGGTCCTTGCAACTGCCCAACAGGAAGACCGAAGCCAGCAGGATAATAATACTTCTCTTCATATACATATACTTGATTGAATGCATCAGCTTGTTAGAATAAAGCCTTTACACCCAGATTATAGAAGCGGGTTTGCGGCGCACTGCCAATGTTAGTTTCCATAAGAGCGCGTTCAGCTGAAAGCGTAAGCAGGTTGAACCCACTCACATATATGCCCAGTTCTTTCACAAAATCCTTATCACCCAGCACGCCACTCAGATCGTAAGACACCTGTACTTTGGACAGGTCGAAACGGTTGGCCCTGTACATCCAGAAATCAGATGACCGGAAGTTGTTGTCGCTGTTGAAAGTGGTGAGCCTGGGGTATTTCGCTGTTGCTGCTGTGGCAGGCGTCCAACGATCGCGTACTACTATGGAATACTTGTCTTCTCCATCTACCCAGAAATAAGAGCTATTCTTCATACCATACGCACCTAACTGAGCAGTGCCCAGTGCGAAGAAGCTGAAGTTCTTCCATTTGGCGCTCAGGTTCACACCCAGTGATAGGGGTGCACCAAACCAGCCGCCTCTGCCGAGGAATACCTCATCCCTTGAATCGATCACGTTGTCGCCATTCTGGTCTTTGTATTTGATATCGCCTGCCTTAACCTGTCCGTAAGTTTGTGCGGGTGAAGCAGCAATATCATTGGCATCCTGGAAGAAGCCAAGGCTTTGCAGACCCCAGATCGCATCCAGCGGTTTGTCCGCGCGGTATTGATATTGATCCTGGTATACCTCCGCACGCTTGGTAGCGGTAGTTTTGTAATAAGTACCCACGATGCCAAGGTTCCAATCTACTTCACCGAGCTTTTTGTGAAGGCCCAGGCTGAAATCGAAACCGATACGTTTATCGTCGTTATAGTTTACATAAGGAATAAAAGAAGAAACGGGGAACCCGGTAGTAAAGTAAGACGGGAACAATACGCCTGCCTGTATGATATTACCGGTGATCTTATTGACGAAGAAATTGCCTTCAAACTTCACCAGTCCTTTGAAGAAAGAGCCTTCCACACCTACACTCACTTCTTCGCGTTTGGGAAATTTCATTTCAGGATTATCGCCCCTGCGCGATTCAGTAGCCTGGGTACCGGTACCATCTTTCCAGCCAAACCAGCTACCCAGTGGAGTATACACGCCCTGATAGAGGTAATAGGAAGTGATATCGAGATCGGTATGAACGATACCTGCTGAAGCAGTCAGCCGCAGGTCATCCACGACACTGTTTCCACGCAGGAAGTTTTCATTGCTGAGGCGCCAGCCCAGTGATACAGTGGGCGACAACGCAGTCCGGTTACCTTCAGGCAGTTTGGCACTGTGCGAAACCGCTCCGCTGAAATCGGCGTAATAGGTGTTCTTATAATTATATCCCATTTGCAAACCAAGGTTGGCATTGCTGGTACGGTGATACACAGTCGACTCGGATTGCTGCCATCCATTCATCAGCAACACAGCTGAGAGATTATGCTTATCCCGGATGGAATTTATGTAGTTGAACTGGGCAGTAGCGGCAATAGTTTGACTATACCAGCTATTACTCACAGTTTGCACGCCCGTCGTAGCATCCTGTCCATATTGAGTAAGATTGCTCACGAGGTCTACACCGGAATAAGTATTCCAGGTAGGTGCGTACACGGCATAGGTATTGTTAAAAGCGAGGTTGTAAGAAGTATTGTAATCCACCGCAAAAGTAGAGCGGAACGTAAGCCCCTTCAGCACATTGCGGAGATCGGCGTTTACACCGGTATTGAACTGAAACTGGCGGCTGGTGTACTTGTTGTTACCACCGGCATAAATAGCTGCAAATGGATTCGTTTGGTCCAGTTGCGACCCACCCAGCAGGTATTTACCATCGATGATGTGGTTGCTGTTCCTTACAAAGATCTGTGAGGCTTCATCTTCCGGCTCTATCATATCGATAGGAATGAGCGGCGAAAAGCGGTAAGGGCGCAACGTAGCAGCACTGCCCCAATAGTTGGTGTTGACGCCCTTGCCGGTATAAAAGATAGCAGAAGCATCTACAAAGCAACTAATGTAATCACTGAGGTTGATATCAACATTACCACGCAGATTGAGGCGGTCGGACTTATCATTCTTAATAGCCTCTCCGAAGTTGAGCGGCGAACCGGCAGTTATGTAGCCAATATTGGTGTAATAACGTGCTTTATCGTTACCGCCTGAAATTTCTGCCGTAACATCATGACGGCCGAAAACTTTCTGCAGGTATTCGTCGGAATAGTAGTCTACGCTCGGATAACGGTACGGGTTTTTACCGGATGCATAGTTGTAGATCGTTTCAGGAGTATACAAGTCTGCGAGGCCATCATTGCGGCGCGCTTCATTGTACAGGGTCATGTATTCGGCCGAACCCAGGTACTCAGGATAGGCTTTCGGCACATGCATGCCGGTATTCACACGCACATTGATACGCTGGTTGCCCACCTCACCTCTTTTAGTGGTAATATACACCACGCCCTTGGCAGCACGGCTACCATAGAGCGCCACTGCATTGACGCCCTTTAAGAAGGTGATCTGCGCAATTTCGGTAGGCAATACGTTGGTTGCATCACGTGGCACACCATCGATCACCAACAGGTAGCTGCCCATGCCCCAGTTACTATTACCATTGAAACCATTCGCCCACGCACCCATATTCTCCAGGCTATAGGTCATGTAGTTCTGCTTCATTTGTGTGGCCACATCCACCACAGACACACCGCCCAGCAGGTCTTTCTTATTCACCTTGCGGAAGGCTACCTGCACAGCCTCAGGATCGGGGGCATTGGAGGTTGTATTATTGATGACGGTATCCTGCGCTTGTGACAACGATGCTGTTGCCATCAGCGCACCTAATACCATTATATTTTTTATTTGCTTCATGAATTTTCGGGTTTGACTGTACTCAATAATTACCAACCGGGGTTTTGTGCGAACTCGAGGTACATATTGGCGTCAGCATTTTTCAGCGGGAACCAATAGTGCTTTTCAGTATACCTGCGCTCCAGGATCGTCACTTCGCGTATGTTAAGAACACGGTTGTTTTTAGGATCAGCGTTATTGAATCCCGGTGCACGGTCGAATTCAATAGACTTCTTCAGGGTATAGGGGCTTTTGATCAGGAGCATCCAGCGACGCAGGTCATTAAAGCGGTGTCCTTCGAAAGACAATTCCACCGCCCGCTCGCGACGCACTTCACCCGTGAAAGCGTCCAGGGAACCGAGAAACTGGGCGTTAACATGCCCCACACCTGCCCTGTCGCGCAGCGTATTGATGGCTTGTTCAGCAGTCTTGCCAAAGTTGCTTGATTTGCCGTTAGCAGAACCATAACCCTGCGCAGCCGCTTCGGCATACATCAGGTATATGTCTGCCAGCCGCATATAAGGCAGGTGAATGTTGAGCGCCTTGTCATAACTCCAACCCTGGTCCATTTCATTCGCAGTCATCGGTATGAACTTGTACAACACATATCCTGTACGGCTGCCGTTGGAAATATTGCGGTAGCTACCGCCTGTAAACAGGTTGGCATAACGGGCACCTTCATTGGTGGTGGCGCCCTGGATACATTTTACACCATCATATACGATATCATTGTAAAAGCGGGGATCTCTTCCTCTCCAGGGATATGAAGGATCATAACCTGACGTTGCATCTGCCTGGGTGATATCTTTAATAGGCAAACCATTCGCCATACCATAATTATCTACATAATTCGCAGTAGGCAGGAATTTTACCGACTCCTGCGACAGCGGGTTGGGTTGGTATTGCTTGGCAGTATTATAAGTAGTACCATGCGCACCATAATAAGGACCGCGGAAGATAGCTTCGGTAGCGCCCGGCATCAGCCAGTTCTGCCCGGTAGAGTAAAAGTTGGTATAGTACTTTGAGAACTCAACCAGCTTGTGAGGCGCAGCACCGGATTCAGTCAGTTGCAATAACTCTCCGAATGCCTCTGCTGCCTTCTTGCAATATTCTGCATTGTAATTTTGACTGCCGCCAGATACATAGTTCATCAACGGACTGCCAGCCCACAGATAGTTCTTACCAAGATAGCCCAGCGCCATGATCTTGTTGATGCGTAGTTGGTTTTTACCCAATGTTCTTTTACCGGCAGTAGTGTTGTCCCAATCCGTGGGCAACAAGTTGGCTGCTTCGCGGAAATCGGCAGCTGCTTTATCGGCACACTCACTGTATTTAAGACGAGGCAAAGTGAGTTTTTCATCACCGGCCAGCACCTTGTCTATATAGGGCAAGCCGCCAAAATACTGGATGAACTGAAAATGGAACCAGCCGCGGAAGAACAACAATTGTCCTTTGATGAGGTCTTTCTCCTCCTGCGTAGCATCGGTGAGCTTATCGAGATTTGCCAAACCCATATTGCATTTGCGGATGCCATACCAGCCGAGTCTCCAGAGCGACTTGGAAAAGCGGTCATCATTGGTGCTGGTATTGTTGCGGTCCATCCAGCCGGCCTGCCAGCCGTCGAACTGCGCCTGCCAGCCCCAGAAATCACCATTATCGATCTTTACCACGAAATGGAAATCATAAGAGGTAGACTGGATCTCATCTTCGCCCCAGTTCCAGCAATTGGTCCAATAAGCATTGGAAAAATCGGGAATGCAATGATATAGCTCTTCTGTAAAACCCTGGAAATTGATAAAGTTTTTGAACGCTTGTTCTCCACCTACGATGGATTGCGGCTCCCTGTCGAGAAACTTCTTGCACGATGTGAAGCCGGGCAAAATCGCTACCAGGCAAGCCACCATCAATGTTTTTATATTCTTATTCATATAGCCGTGTTTAGAATGTAATGTTTGCGCCGAGGTTATATCTTTTTACTGTAGGATAGGCTCCCTGAGATGCCCAGCCGGTACCGGCAAAGTTCGATTCGCGGTCATCAGGCATCTTGCTCCAAACGGCAAGGTTGTTACCATTAACGTATATCCGCAGAGATTCCAGTCCTAAGCGCTTTACCAGTCCTTTGCTCAACGTATAAGCGACCTCTGCGTTCTTCAGACGCACGTATGATCCGTCGAACATATATTGATTGCCGCGGTAATAGCCAGCCGGCGTGGATAACCAGCGGGGCATAGGCACATCACCATTGGGGTTATTTTTAGACCAGTAGCTGCCTTCATCATACACAATGTGATTTTGTGATCCAAGGCTGTTGAACACTACCTGGCGCGTAACATTGTTCACACCATAGAACTGTACAAAAGCACTCAGCCCTTTCCAGTCTACCCCAAACGTGGCATTGTAAGTGTTCTGCGGCCAGCCGGTATGGCCATAAGGAATGTTATCCTGTGCATCGATAACACCATCGCCGTTGTAGTCTACGATATAGTAGTTACCGGGCAGCTTTTGGTTATCGTTGGCATTGTGGATAGTACTGCCATACAGTTCATCCCAGGTATTGTAATAACCCTGGCTTACATAAGAATAAGCCTGACCGATCTGGAAGCCTTCCGATTTCTGGTAGGCAGGCAACAAAGCAGGATTGTCTGCTTCGATCACTTTATTCTTCGTGTGCGTCATGTTCAGGTCAGCCCAGAGACGAAGATTTCTGGCCGTTGAATGGTTGAAGTGCAACTCAAGTTCATAACCTTGCGCATTCACCTTACCAAGGTTGGCTACCGGCGGCGTGGCGCCGAAGTAAGAAGGCACGGATGTACGGTTGGCCAACAATATCTTGGAACGTTTATCACGGAAGAAATCTACTTTACCCCTGATGAAGCCTTTAAACAATTCGAAGTCGGCGCCGAAATTGAATTTCTCCGCCTGCTCCCACTGCACGTTGGGGTTACCCACCGTAGCTTCGCGGTACCAGTTGTAAGGGCTCTGTTCAGCAGCTTCACCCGTTACCCCCAACCTCGCACGGCCACCATAGGCCCATTCTGTGAGGTAAAGGAAACGGCCAGCTACATCGTCAAAGCCAGTCTGTCCATACGAAGCCCTGAGCTTAAACAGGTCGAGCCAGGCAATATCGCGCATGAACTTTTCTTTAGACACGATCCAGTTCACACCACCGGATGAGAAGAAGGCAAAGCGATAATCAGGCGCAAACTTCTCAGAACCGTTATAGGCGCCGTTATATTCGATCGTGTATTTACTATCATAAGAATAAGTGGCACGGAATACCCAGTCTTCGCGGTAAGAAGGGATCATGCTACCATTGGCGGTAATGTTACGGTTAAGCAATCCCATAGCCGTAACCGCATGCTTTTTCGCAAAGGTTTTTGCATAGTTCAGCTGCAGCTGGTAGAAGAGCCTGCGCTGGTTGCCTGTTACGGCGCCACCAGCCGGAGACCATTTGGTACCTTCCTGGAAGTCGAAGCCCGTAACCGCGTCAAACGCATTCTTATAAGTAACAGCACCTGTTTCAGGGTTGATCCACTTACGCTGCACATCATTGTACAGGTCGTTAACACCACGGTCGCTTTCAATGAAAGTATTATCCATAGAAACAGTACCATTGAAACGCAACCCCTTCAACAGCATACCAAGATCCTGCTCCAGGGTAAAGTCGGTCGTAATACGTGTAGTCGTTTGGTATTGAATACCACCCACTGCAAGACTACGCGCTGAGTTTTCCGCACGGCCTTCATTGGGCGCAAAGAAACCCCAGGAACCATCTGCATACACAGGCATGAACACATCAGGCGCTGTGGTATACGCATCTATCCACGGACCATATTGGTTGCCCGAAAAGCCCCAGGGACTTTTCCTTACACCATAAGAACCCGACAGGTTTACTTTAAATAAGGTAGAAGGAGTCAATTGAAAATCGAGGTTGGTACGCGCATTCAGACGCGTAAAACCAAACCCCGGTTTATAACCACGGCTGTTATCATAGATCCTGAAAAGGTCACCTTCATGCAGGAAGTCGGCGCTGGTGAAATACTTCACGAAGCGCGTACCGCCACTGATGTTCAGGTTGGCATTTTGCGACATGGCGTAATCCTTGAACAACGCTTTCGCCCAGTCCACATTGGGATAACGCTCTGCCTCTGCGAGGTTGGCAGGATAACGATATTTATTCAGAATGTCTTGCGGGTAAAACGCACTCCAGCTTTCAGGCTTCAGCGCCAGCTCATATTCGATGGCTTCGTTGATCGTACGCAACGCATCATAGGAATCAGCCTTACCAGGCAGTTTGGAAGGCACTTTCATGATGGTATTCACGGTTCCGCGGATAGAAGCTTTACCGGTCTTACCCCTTTTAGTGGTAATTAATATTACCCCATTCGCACCACGGGAACCGAACACAGCAGTAGCGGAAGCGTCTTTCAACACGCTCACGGTTTCTACCGATCCGATATCCACACTGGTCATCGGGCGTTCAACACCATCCACCAATACAAGCGGATTACTGTTGTTCCAGGTGCTGCGGCCACGGATGATGATCTGTGGATCTTCCTCACCGGGCAAACCAGTACTTTGTGCAGTAATGAGACCTGGCACGTTACCGGTAAGCGCAGCGCCGATGTTGGACACACCACCTGCACGCTCCAGCGTTTTACCGGTGGTGGTAGACACCGCGGCCACCACACTTTCTTTTTTCTGCCGGCCATATCCCACTACCACCACATCTTCCAGGCCAATGACACTGTCTTTTAAGTTGATGATAATATTGTTCTGGTTACGGATGTTGATTTCCTGCGCCACCTTGCCCACAAAGCTGATGAGCAGAATGTTTTTATCGGCAGGTACGCGCAAGCTGAATTTTCCATCCAGGGTCGTACCTGTACTGATGGTCGTTTGCTTTACCTGTACAGTAGCGCCGGCCACCGGTACTTTTTTCTCGTCCAGCACTACGCCCTGCACAACGCGGGCATCCTGCGCCAGCAAGGGTGAACAGACAAGTGCCATCGACAGCGTTACCGCTGTGGTCACCAGCCATTTCCAGGACTTTTGTTTAGAGTTCATGTTGAGCATTAGCTATATGATATTTAATGTGAGGACAATAAGGGCCCGGCAGCCCACAACAGACTATCTTACCATGAGCCTTAACCAATGATGGTCAATGCTGCAGGCTCTATACGCCGGACCGCTTACAGGGTTTTACTGGCTTTTGTGTAATTCTGATGATGATGTTTGGGAAAATGGCCGGAAGGGAGCATGTCGGCCGCAGATGCGTTCACAGTTCATAAAGCAATCATTTTAGTTAAATAAACAATTTTATCAAAGCGTTAGGTGTAGAAAATGGTCACATGGCACTGAACACGAAAATAACAACGCACGAATCTACAATTGTCATACTGACACACAGGGTACGAATTGCCAAAAGGAGAGTAATAATGTCTAATCGCGTTTTAGGCGAATACGCTTGACAAATATATCCTGCTGATTACCAGCAGGAAACCTGATAAACAGATCGTGCTGACCGGAAACACCCGCTACCCTGCGTAATGAATACACATGAGTAGCTGTCTTACCAGGTTTGATGGGAACAGCTGCCAGCCGTGTTCCTTCTTCAAGGCCATCCAGCAGTACTTCTACCACCCCTCCTTTTTGTGCATAAGCTTCCAATTCGATCGCTTTGGCTTCTCCGGCCTTACCAAAATCGACACCCGATATCATCAACCAACCGCCAAACGTCGATTGATTGGTCACAACCTCCTCACGCTCCTGCGCTATCTTTTGTATCCCGTAATGATTGCTGCTGCCAACAGCAGGCATAGCGGAAAAACCATCTTTACAAATGAAGAGATCGAAATCCACCGCCCCGCCTTCCGCAAATAAACCCACGCTCGTGCCCACCCAGCTATTGTAATTAGGTTGGGTTTTATCGAGCGGCACAGCACTCACAGGCGCACCAACGGGTAACCATTTCTTGCCATCAGCACTGTAGTAACCCGTCAGCTGGTGCTCATAACGTTCGAGTTTCAACCATAGGGCTCCTCCTTTATTATAAGATACTTTCCGCAGGGCCGTGTCCAGTTGCAATACAATACTTTTATCATCTGATGCGCAAAACAGTCGTACGAATACACGCTGATTGCCATTAGTGAGATAGATACCACCCTTGGCTGCTACCTGCTTATTACCCAGGTCAACCTTTGTGACAGCCGAATAATAATGATCAGTTTCCTTTTGAACCAGGTGCGTCAGGCCACTATCCGGCGTGAGGCGCACCCATCCTTTCCGCGCTGTGAGAGAATAATTGCCGGCCGCCCTTTTGGTAAGAAAATGCCACCAGTCGCCGATACTATCAGCATCGAAATGATCGGAGTGAACACTGCGCCAGGCAGTCCCGTTATTTTTTAGTGCCGGCTTCATCACAGGTGTACTCACGGGCGGCAAGCCCCAGGGCCTGTCATTTTCCCAGATCACCTGGTACAACGATGATTGCCGCCCCATACCACTCCAGTCGTCATTGCCACGACGCTGATAACTTTGACCAATGGTCCACCAGGTACCATCCGCCAGTTGCACCGGTGCAGCTATATGATTGGGACGTGGGAAAGTATTATTAGGATCAGGGCTTGGCTTGAAGAAATTACCCAGCCGCTCCCACTTGGTAGAATCAGCCGTCAGGGCAGTGCCCCGCAATACATACTGGCCACCCGACACATCACCGGCAGGGAAATAATAATAGTAACCATTGCGCTTGCACATCACCGGCCCTTCGGCCCAGCTGTATTGCAATTTGGCATTGATCCAATCGAGGTTGATGACAGAACCCGCCAGTTGGCCATCACGCCCGAGTTCTTGTAGACGGTTCACTTTCTGACCGTTCTTGATCACCATATAAGGCTTGCCATCATCATCCACAAAAATGGAGTTGTCGTATCCAAGCGGGCCGGTTTCAGCATTCTCTTTCACGCGCACGGGCGCCGTCCACGGTCCTGCCGGTGAAGCAGCCTTGGAAAACCACTGCCCGCCGGAAGAAAAATAGATCCAGTAAGAGCCATAGAAATACGTGATGGCCCCCTGCCACACACCGTTGGAAGGACGGTCGCTCACCATGGAAGCCTGCCCCGGCGGCAACACACGGCCGATCACTTTCCAATGCACGAGGTCTTTGGAATGATAAACTGGCAGGTAAGGATTGAAATGAAACGAAGACCCACAATGGTAAAAATCGTCACCCACCTTTAGCAAGGTGGGGTCAGGATGATCGCCCGGCAACACGGGATTCACGTAGGTATTTATAGTATTGTAAAATCGCAGGGAGTCGGCATCGGTCAGCCCCGCAGCATTTGATCCTGAACCGGAGGCATTGGATTGAGCTAAGAGACATTGGTTTACAAAGAGTACACTACAAAAAAGAAATACAAGCGATCTGCAATTCATCAGGCAAGTCATTGGTGATTGACAGGCAAGATATTATTGCACATTTGTGCACGATGCTACAAATGTTTAAATGAAGGGGAAAAATGTATTAACCGATCTGGAATGTATCAACCTTTGAGAATTGGTGGGTAAAAGCATTTACCGCCTGTTGAATAGGCTGTGTTGCTCCAATTGCCCGGCCCTTTAGGGCCGGGGTATAAACAAATCAATCTTCGGGCTTTAGCCCAACCCGGCACTGGCGCAAGCATGCAGCACAGCTACCGCGCGTTGGGTGCTTGTGCCCAACTTCCGGACTCTATTCAAAACTGTTTCGGCTTCTTTTGCTGCGCAGCCAGCGAAGCAATCTCGGTAATCCTTTTTTGCCGGGTTCCAGGACGTTTGGCAAACAGTATCCATTGCAACATGCCCTTTTTGACCGACTTGCTGAGTCCCTTGAAATAGCTGGCGGAACCCGGATAAGCCTTAAAAGCCGCGCTCAGGTCTTTGGGTATCGTCAAATTATCTACTACATCCAGCATGGTCCACGAGCCATTCTGCTTCGCCGTTTCGATAGCGGCCAACCCTGCAGGGGTCATACGCCCCTCATCGATCAACAGCTTCACCTTGTCTTTATTGATCTTCGACCAGGTACCCTTCGGCTTCCGCCTGGTGAAGAAATTCATGAAGCGTTCTTCGTCGATCGACTTCCGGATGCTATCCACCCACCCAAAACACAACGCTTCGTCCACAGCACTGCTCCAGTCGATGGTCGGCTTATTACACTCCTTTTTATACATCACCAGCCACACGGATTCCTTTTTATCATGATGGGCCTTCAGCCACGCTCTCCACGCGCGCTGATTGGTTGGCTGAAACGTCTCTACATCTTTGATGGGCATATACTTTCCTTATTTCATATTTAAGATAATACTTACCGGTGAAACAGCCGCCACCTTGCAGGCTTCCGCAAACTTACAACCTCCTGATGTCAGCCCTATGTCAGGAGAGAAACAAAAGTTGAAGATAAGCATGGACTTTGCACAACAGCGATTAGTCAGGCCGCTCAAAGCGGCCAGACTGAACGACCCGCTACTATTACAAAAGCGTAAAGCCCCGTTGCCAGGGCTTTACACGTTTTACCAACTGATGTGGTTATGCTTTAGCACATTTGCTTTTGTCGCATTTGTCCTTGCATGGTTTGGGACAAGGCTTGGTGCAGGTCTTTTTGCATTTTTCCTTGTCTTGTTTTTTGTCGCCATTGTTGGCATAAGAGATTGCGCTGATCATGAGCACGGCAGTAGCTGCCAATACGAATATCTTTTTCATATTGAGTTTGTAATTAATAATTGAACAATACAGTTTCAGGTCGTGCACCTTCAGGCCACGCACAATGAAACAAAAACTACTTTATTGAATTAAATGATATCGGTATGTATCAACCCACGTTGGGCGGCTTCCAGGAAGTGGCGTAGTAAGTATAGAAATAATGAGAGCGATAGAGTGAATATTCTTTCTTGATAATGTTATCCTGACCACTAAGCAGGTGCATCGCCGTAAGGGTAGCGGCATGACCGATCGGGCAATTGGCACAACAGGAGCCGGTATTGCAATCTTTCGAAGGCTGCTGGCAAGGCAACTCACCGGTCTGCTTTTTTTTGGCGCAGCATTTCTTCGGTGCTGCAGCTGCTACCACCGGCTTGGGCTGCAGGTAGAAAGGCAGCGCCGCCCACTCCGCGATGTACACGAAAAGAAAAAGTAGCAATATGGTAGCCTTAAGTTTCAAACTGTTTTATCTAAAAGCAAGTTAATAAAAGATCAGCAGCGAAACTACTTTGATCCTTTCAACTTGAAAGGTTAGAACTGTAAATTAAAATGTAACCTTTGTAAATTATTGTAAAAGCACCCTGGATCTTTACAGATGCTAAACTAAAGGTATTGTAACACCGGCCACCGACAAGCCAAATGTTGCGGAACCGACTAAATAATGCGTCGGGCAGTACCTAAACCCATTTGAGGCGATCCTGCCCCACCACTTCCCGGCACTGTTAACGAATTGTATAAAATATCGGGGGCGTCCGAACATATTGAAACATTTCGATGTTTCTATGTATCTTTGCGGGGTCATTCACAGCATTAGCCGCTGTCCCCGCTACTCAACCGGTGGATGCTGCACCTTACAGAACGCATCCTTCCCGACGATTCAATTGCCTGTTTTTACCAGATGCAAACAACAATCCCTGCATGCAAAAAAGGATGCGGGGTGCTCAACTATTCTATTTATGAAAAGATCAATTTACATCATGGCGCTGGGCGCCTTCGGCATCATTACCACTGAATTTGGCGTCATCGGCATCCTGCCTACCCTGGCAAAAGAGTTCAACGTATCCATCGATACGGCAGGCTGGCTGCTGAGTGGTTTTGCACTCACCATTGCATTGACAGGCCCCTTCACTACCCTGCTTACTTCAAAAATCAACCGCAAGGTGATGATGTGCCTGGTACTGGCCATCTTCGTCCTGTCGAACCTCTTATCGGCAGTATCCACCAGCTTTACCATGCTGATGATCGCGCGCATCCTGCCGGCATTCCTGCATCCGGTATTCTGGGCAGTAGCCACAGTGGCAGCTTCCAAACAGGTAGAACCTAAAGATGCACCCAAAGCAGTATCGGTAGTGTTGGGAGGTTTGAGCATCGCCACGGTGTTGGGTGTTCCCATCACCACGTATGTGGCCGATCTTTTCAACTGGCAGGCATCATTCCTCTTGTCGGGCATTGTGAACCTGGTAGCTTTTGCAGCACTGGCCTTCTTCGTGCCTTCCATGCCGGTGGCGGAGAAAACATCCATCAAAGATGAACTGGTCATTTTAAAGAAAGGACAATTGTGGGTTAACCTCACAGCTACGCTGATCATGATTGCCGGCATGTTCTCCACCTATGGGTATCTCGCAGAATACCTGGGTAAGATATTGCACATGAGCGGCGGACAGATCAGCCTGATGCTGTTATTATTTGGCGGTACGGGCATTGTAGGTAACTGGCTTACGGGTATCGCGCTCAGTAAAAATGTACAGCTCACCAACAGGGTATTCCTGATATCACTTATATTAATACACTTCGCCGCTTACACCTTCGGCGGTCTGTTCATTCCGATGGCCATCATCATTTCTATATGGGGCTTCATACACACCGGCGGTTTCCTGATCGGCCAAACACGCTCTACCTCCGTGGCGCCGGAAGCGCCGGAACTGGCAGCCAGCCTGATGGTATCTTTTGGCAACGCAGGCGTCACGCTGGGTACACTACTGGGAGGTTTTGTGATTACAGCATTTGGTGTACACGAAGTGATCTGGATCAGCGGACTCCTGCTGCTGGCAGCGTTTGGATTGAGCTTTGTGGCAGTAGGCAGCAAGAAAGAAGTTACAGCAGTAGCGGCAACAACAGCTAAAGAAGCAGCAAGAGAAGAAGAACAAGTAACAGAAGTTGAACGCGAAGCAGTGATCGGATAGCATACATATAGCCATGAAAACAAATTTAGTTACGCTGTGATAAAAAGCAAACGGCCATCATCATCGATGGCCGCTGCTTTTTTAACTAACTGCTTACTTATGCTGCTACTTACTGCTTTTCAATTGTAACAGGTAACTGAAGTTGGTAGCCTTCGCGTAAACCTTGTATGGTTCCAGCGGCCTTGGTCCACAACCATGCGAACCCACACCCAGCGTTCTAGCGCTGATGCACAACACGGTTCCCTTGCTGTCAGGCAGGTCTATTTTATATTCCACTTTTTCCATCTCTTCATCGCTATAAGGCAACGCGGCTACCTGCAAATGCGCAGAATCCTGCTGAACGGTTAGCCCCGCTCCTGCTGCATTGCGCACACTGGCCCAGCGCACATCTTCATGATTGCCACATTCCATGGGCTTTTCATAAGGCGTAAGCTGCGCTTTCACAGTACTGCTGTAGCGGCCCACATCGAATCCCTGCTTACGGTCAGCATAGTTCTCCATCGGCCCGCGGCCAAAGTAACTGAACTGATCGAGCGACTTATCAAGGAATAAGCGCACACCCATGCGGGCCAGTACAAGATTCTCTTTGTTGGAGCTGACGGCATTCGCCACGTGAATAGCGCCATCAGCCTTTATGGTATAAATAGCCTGATGCACCACGGTGAAGTTTTCTTTTCCTGAACCGGTCAGGATGGCTTTGATCTCCACAATGCCAGGCGAAGGCTGTAATGTTTTGATTTCGCCAACTGTCCATGTCAATGTCTTGAGTCCATATTTATCCCAATCGGGCGAAGCCCAGGTATCATCGATCTGATGAGGCGCCCGCCACAGATGCAACAAAGGACCACCACCTTCCTGCAATAAGTTTTTTCCATTTTCCTGTAGCTGTGTGAAAGTACCCTTCTGCTTGTTGAAAGTGAGTTGGAAGCCATTGCCCTTCACTTGTATGGCATTGGCATCTTCCTGCAAAGCAAGCATGCCGGTAATGGTTGGTGCGGCTGCAGGCGCTTGCACCGGCAGCTGGAATTGTTGCCACGCCACTTCATAACCTTTAGCCGCCCAGTTAGTAGCAGCTAACAGTTTAAAAGAAATACGCAGAAAATATTCAGCACCGGCTTTGGGCTGCACGTTATAAGGCACTGCTATCTCTTTTTCCCTACCGGGTGCAATAGTTCCAACAGGCAACGCCCCCGTTGCAATGACAACACCATTCTCCTGCAACTCCCAGTTGGCGCCAAGCCCACTAAGATCAAGGAATTGGTAGCGGTTCTTAATGACAAACGTTTTATAACCATCATCTTTCGCGCGGATACTGATCCACTGATAAGCATGCTTCAGCTCAGGGAAATGTGGTTTCAGAGAGCGGTCGGAAAACACTACGCCTTTATGAATGAAGTAACGGTCATTGGGAAACTCACCAAAGCCGCCACCGAAAGCAGTAATAGGATGCTTGGGATCACGGTTGTTGTAAATGCCCTGGTCCTGCCATTCCCAGATAGCCCCACCCAACAAAGCAGGGTACTTATCAAAAAGATCATTATAAATATCTACCGATCCCATCGAGTTGAACATGGCATGAGCATACTCACACAAGTAAAAAGGCTTCATCAGCCGCTGGCTGTTGGCGTGTTGTTCCAGCTCCACCACGTTGGTGTACATACGGCTGTCGATATCGGCAGGATTGTTGTCGCCAATGCCAAACCCTTCATAGTGTGTGGGCCGCTCAGGATCGATCTGTTTAATAGCCGCAAGCGCCGCCCTGAAGTTGGTGCCCCCACTGCCATTCTCATTACCCAGCGACCAGATGATTACAGAAGGATGATTCTTGAAGTTGTCTGTATTGGCAGTGTTGCGCTCAACGATAGCGGCCTTCATACGCGGCTCTTCATTGAAGCGGTTCATAGCACCGTGACATTCTACGTTGGCTTCTGCCACGAGGTAAAGACCATATTCGTCACACAACTCATACCAGCGCGGATCATTGGAATAATGAGATGTACGCACATGATTACAATTGGCCTGCTTGATCAGCAACAGGTCTTTGATCATTTGCGCTTCTGTGACAGCATGCCCGTCATCAGGCCAGTTCTCGTGGCGGTTCACGCCTTTGAGTTTCACAGCCACACCATTCACTTTCAACAAACGACCATCGAGCTCGATCTGCCGAAACCCGGTACGGGATGATAACATCTCTACAGTCTGCGCCCCTTCAAGTAAGCTGAGCACAGTAGTATACAATACGGGCGTCTCTGCCGTCCACTTCTGCGGATTGTTGACGGGGCATTTGATCTCCACAGAGACTTCTTCACCGGGCTGCAGCGCTGGTACAGCCTGCTGGCTTTTGGCGCCGGGTACAGGTTTATCGTTTTTATACAATACCACTTCCAGCGTGCGCGCTTTCACAGCCGTGCTTCCGTAGTTCTTTATTTTCGCAGATACGGCAAGCGTGGCATCACGATACTGTTTATCGAGTGGCGTTTTAATATGATAATCGCGGATATGCCCGGCAGGGCTGCTCCACAGCGTCACATTGCGGAAGATGCCACTGAGCCGCCACATATCCTGGTCTTCCAGATAACTGCCGGTGGTAAAACGATATACTTCCACCGCAATCATATTCTTACCAGGCTTCACATATTGCGTAAGGTCAAACTCCATCGCATTACGGCTGTTCACGCCATAACCCACCTTTTCGCCATTCACCCACAGGAAGAAACCGGCGTCCACCCCATCAAATGTGATGAAGACTCGCCGGCCTTTCCAGTTGGCCGGCAGGTTGAAGTCGCGACGATAACTTCCTACCGGGTTTCTTTCATTATAAGCAGTAAACCTCGCCGGAGGCGCACTCATGATCCGTGGAAAATCACTTTGAAAAATGTAATTGAAGTTGCTGTAATAAGGCGTGCCATACCCTGCCAGTTGCCAGTTGGAAGGCACTTTGATGTCCTTCCATGCTGATACATCATAACCGGGC
The DNA here is from genome assembly GCF_059502485.1 of Paraflavitalea sp. Classification (NCBI taxonomy): domain Bacteria; kingdom Pseudomonadati; phylum Bacteroidota; class Chitinophagia; order Chitinophagales; family Chitinophagaceae; genus Paraflavitalea; species Paraflavitalea sp. The sequence goes on along the minus strand of NZ_JCACET010000008.1, from coordinate 3,342,069 downwards.
TTGTAAAAATCGACAGGACGTTTCTGCGGCCAGTCCACCCAATTGAATTTCCATAAACCATTCAATGATTGTGCATACGTAGAAGCATGCCGCTTACCTGCCAATGCCTCCTGCAAAGTTGCATACGGCATCAACGTGGCATGATTCGCTTCACGGTTGATACCAATGTTTTCGGGGTCTTCGATTTCCGCTGGCACAGGCGCATGGTGATTGCCGGGTGTCCCAGGCTGGGCCAATAAAGTTCCATTCACCATGAGCGCTACAGCCCATGCCGTTACTTTTTTCCTGAACATATTTTGTTTTTGTTAGAAGGCGTTCAACTCGGCCAGGTGCGTATAGCTGGCACTATAAGAAGTATTAATGATTACTTTAAAATACCGGGCCTGCTTGAATCCTTCAGGCAGAAATACGGATTGCAGCTCTTTGCTGTTCTGCAGGTTGAAAGTGCCGGCATCGGTCCAGACAGTATTGTCGAGACTTACCTGTACATTCACTTCATTGGGCTTTCCATTATTATCCCCCTGGCGTGCCAGAAAAGCCAATCCATGCAACGTTTTCTCAACCCCCATATCGATAATGAACCAATGGGGTGGACCGGGAGATGCACCCTGCCACTGCGTATGCCAGAAGGAGGCAGTGTTGTTGTCGAGAATATGGACCACACGGCCATTGTTAGCGCCTTCGCCATTGGCTTCCTGCGAGGAGAAACCGGCAACAGCCCAGGCAGCCCTGTCATAGTTGGGATAATCTTTAAGATCAGGTTGCGCCTTTACAATATAGAAAGTAGTGCGCAAGCCTTCATTCACGGTGCCTGTTTTGGCGGTCAGCGTGATTGGTAATATATAAGATTTCAACGCCACCATGGCGCCGGCGCCATTGGTTTTAAAGGACACCAGCAATGGTTCTGTACTAAGCTTGCCTTTGGGTATCACCGCTTCAGTGGCCGACAAAGCATAGCTGCCTGCGGGCAACAGCGGATAAGTAGTCCTGTTCGCATTATTGAAGCTGTCCGCCTTCTGTTGATTCACCGTAAAGTTCACAGCAATATCTTCAGCAGGATAATCCTGCCCGCCAAAGTTGGCACCATATACCAGCGATTGTACGCTATCGGTAATTTTCAGCGTGCGTACGACAGGACCGTTCACAGCCTGTGGCATATACACACGATTATAACTTTCAACAGGCTGGTAAGGCAGGTTGAGATCGTCCTTACATCCGGCAACAGATAAACAAACAACGATCAGCAGCGCCGGTATAGATCTATGCATATTGTTCATAGTAATAACATGAAAGTGATTGAATAGAGTTTACCATCCGGGGTTTTGCACCACGAGTTTCGATCGGTCGATATCATACTGGCTCACCGGGAACCAATAAGATGCAGGCGTGCGGAACTTATGATCGCTGGCCACTACCCTTGTATAAAAAGAGTTATCATCCTTATTGATGTTCATGCCATGCATAGGCCCCATCACCTGCGCAGCGATCTTCCAGCGCCTGATATCGAACCAGCGCTGACTTTCAAAAGCCAGCTCGATCCTCCGCTCCTGCCAGATCATAGTGCGCATCTCGGCCTGACTGCCCGGCACAGGTAAATTGGCCGATCCATAAGTGGGTATACCTGCACGTGTACGGATCAGGTTGAGGTATTGCACAATGTCTGCGTTGCCCGGACTGTATTCATTCAATGCCTCTGCATAATTGAGGTATACTTCTGCCAAACGAAGCAGACAGATCGGCCGTTGGAACTGCTGACCATTACCACCACTACCCGCGTTGGTTTGTGGCGCCACATTCTTACGGATGAGATAACCCGTCTTGCTCCAGTCTGTCGGATGACCATTCTTACCATTGGGGCTGCTGGCGTAAAAAGTGATAGCCCGTGAAGCAGTCATAGTACCACCCTGGAAGAAACTGTTATTGTAAGTAACGGAAGCATAAAAGCGCGGCTCACGATTGATATACATGTTGAAGACAGGTACGCCATTCACAGTAGTAAAACCCGTCTCTGAATACAAAGCAGAACTGCCGATAGTCTTGCCATCACTCATGAAATAAGCATCCACCTGCTCCTGCGTCACCCCCATACCACACCAGCCACCTGCCTGCCGGGGCATGCAATGCACATCCCAGGTCCCCAGGCCATTACCCTTGCGGTTGAAGATCTGCTCACTGTTCCAGGCCTGCATGAACACACCCTGGTATGATTTGACAGGATCATTGCCCGCATCTTTATACAGTGAATACAATCCCATATCGATGACAGCTTTGGCAGCATCGGCAGCACGTTTCCATTTTTGCTGATCGTACGTCTGGCTGATCAACTGCTTTCCATCCTGGTTTTTCAGGCTGGCCATTTCAGTATTGCCATTATACAAAGGACTGGCAGCATACAACAGCAACCTTGCCTTCACAGCCAGCGCCATACCCACCGTTGCACGGCCATATTGAATATCACTTTCCTGGCCGTTGCTGGAAGGCACACGCGGTAATACAGACGCCGCTTTATCAAGCTCACTCACCACATACTCCACACAGCTGTCGTAAGGACTGCGGGGAATTTGCATAGCTTCAGCAGAAGCATCGGCAGCGATCTCTGTTTCTCCTACCAGCACCACCGGACCATACTGACGCATCAGCAACGTATAAAAGAAGGCACGGAGAAAACGGGCCTCAGCCTTATATTGATCGATAACCTGTTGTCCATCCACCGCCAGTATTTCGGCATTGTTATCGATATGATTGATAAAATAAGTAGCCGAACGGATACCCCGGTAATAAGTGCCCCAACGGTCAAACAACACATTACCCGCACTCATGTTGCCAATGTTCAATTCGTAGGTAGGATATTTACTCCAGGTAGCATCCAGTTCATCAGAATTGGCGCCCCAGGGATTGCCCTCCCACTGGTTACTCTCATCAGGTATGTAATTATAGATGTTGGCCAGGTATTGCTCAGAAGGTCCCTTTTTCTGAAACACCTGCTCGATCGTGATACGGTCGTTGGGCACCTGGTCCAGGTACTTCTTACAGCCTGCCAGCAACAGGAGCGACAGGGCCAGCAATGCTATGTGGTTATATTTTTTCATATAGCGTAGTCTTTGGGAATGCCTTATTTGAATGAACATTTGATACCGAAGTTGAAAGTTTTGGTGAGTGGGTACTGCGCACCTTTGCCATCACCCAGCTCCACATCCCACATATCGAATTGGCTCGCCGTCCACAGGTTATAGCCAATGAAGTAGACACTGAGATTACTCATACCTACATACTTCAGCCAGGAAGAACGCGCGAAGTCATAACTCACCTGCAAAGTTTGCAAACGGAGGAAAGAACCATTTTTCACCCACCAGGTACTGTTGGCATAATTCATATTGTCATTGCCATAAGTAAGGCGTGGATACAAGGGCCTTGGATTCGTATTATCAGGCGTCCATCGATCGGTGATCTGCTTCATCAGGTTACCGCGTTCACCACCCTGACTAAAAGGTTGCAAGCCATCACCGTTGAGTGAGATATCGACATTGCTGATCCCTTTGAACCAGCCAGCCACAGAGAAGCCTTTCCAGGTTACGGTAGGTCCAAAACCATACACGATCTCGGGGAAACTGCCATAACCAATAGGCCCCTGATCATACGTATCGATCTTGCCATCACCATTAAGGTCTTTGTATTTGATATCACCCGCTTTGTTGGTGCCGGGTTGTGAAGGACTATTAGCCACATCCTTGTCATCTTTGAATAAGCCGAGATCAGTGTAACCAAAACGCTGCCCAAACTTGCGGCCAATACGTTGTTGCCAGGGATAAGGCCAGGGCGCATTCGCATCATCGATCACCTTGGCGCGCGTCCAGGTAAAGTTACCCCTGATAGCAAGCACCCAATCCCTGCCCACCTGCTTGTTGAGATCGAGCGTACCATCGATACCCTTGTTATGGATCTCACCAAGGTTGGCCCAGGGCAAAGCAAGCACACCCACATAGTTGGGCACATCACCACGTTGACGGAAAATGGCCGTACGATCTTCGCGGAACACATCCACGATGAGCGAGAGCGCATTGTTCCAGGTCTTCAACTCTATACCGAGGTTTTGTTTCGTAGCTTTTTCCCAGGTTACATCAACCGCATAGTCGCCAATATCGAGGCTGTTGAAAGTGCGGTCCGTACCATTGCGGCCATAAGAATAACTACCGCCACTGCCACCACCTACGGTAGAAATGTAAGCGAAACGACGGCCACCAATACTACTGTTACCTACAAGGCCATAAGAGTACCGGAGTTTTGCAAACGACAACACCTTCGTAAGCGGTTCGAAGAATTTCTCTTCCGACAACAACCAGCCAACACCAAAAGAAGGGAAGAAACCGAAACGCTTTTTAGGCGCAAAAGTCTCTGAACCGTTGTAACCAAAGTTGACCTCTGCGAGATACTTGCTGTCCCAGCCATAAGTAGCGCGACCGGCCACACCGAGATAACGGTAAGGAATTGAGCTGATGAAGTCACCGGCGAAAGCATCCTGCCTGTCGGAGGCATTGAACAGGAGAAGACCCGATACATTGCTTTTACCAAAACTATTATTGTAGTTTAAAGCTGCTTCTGAATAATACTGCCGCGTACCACCATTACTGCGACTATAGCCGAGGAAGCTGGTACCAATAGAAGTTTGATCGAGCAACAACTTGCCGTTTGCATCACGGCCTTTGGCCAGCCAGCCATCTACCGATTTCGTCCGGCTGATGGTGTGCGAGTTATAGTTATCGAAAGAGAACATAGCCGTGGCCGATAATCCCTTCGTGATAGTACTAAGGTCCTGCGTCACACGGATATTACTCCACAGCTGGCTTCTGAACTCCGTAACGTATCCGCTTTGCGTAAGACGGTTATACGGATTGAAAATATCACCCGTGCGTATTTGCGCAAACAACCCATTGGAATATACCGGAGGAATGAGAACGGGCGGCAACAAATAAGCAGCATTCCAGATATCCCCCACGGAGCTACCGGGGAAGTTACCATTGCTGATCCAGCCCGAAGCACCAAAATCTACTTTGGTGGATTTGGTCACCTTCAGGCCAAGATTCGCCGTAAAGTTGTAACGCGTGAACTTGATGGCCGAATTATAATTAGCCAGTTCATCGGTTTTATACAAACCATTCTCGTCGTAGTAACCAATCGATAAATAATATTGCGACCTGTCCGATCCACCGCTGGCATTTACCCGCGCACGGCGGTTTTGTCCATGCTTCTTGAACAATACATCAAACCAGTCTACATTCGGATAAAGATCAGGATCTTCCCCGGTGATGGTTTTCTGTATCCTTTCTTCGGTGTATTTCGGCAAAGGATCGTTGGGGTTACTGTTTTTGTTGGCTTCATTCGCCATCCGCATATAAGTAGGGCCATCGGCAAACTCGGGTATGCGCGTAAACTGCGTAATACCCTGATCATATTGCGCATTGATCAGCGGCTTGCTCGACTTACCTTGCTTTGTTTGAATGATGATGACACCGTTGGCGCCCCTTACGCCGTACACGGCAGTAGCCGACGCATCCTTAAGAATGCTGAAGCTGGCAATATCTTCCGGGTCAACATTCCCGAAATCACGCTCCACTCCATCCACCAGCACCAGTGGCCGGCTGTTGGTGAAAGTGGAAATACCACGTATATAGATATCGGCATTGTCATAACCAGGTTGGCCGCTACGCTGCACACCTACCACACCGGCAATACGGCCGGCTACCAGGTTGGTCATATTGGCAACAGGCTGCTTCAGCTCCTCCGCCTTCACGGTGCTGATGGCGCCGATGAGGCTCACCTTCTTTTGCTGGCCGTAACCCACGACCACCACATCTTCCAGTCCGGCAGCATTGGCTTTGAGTGTAACGTTGATCTCTTTGAGGTTATTGATAGGCACCTCCTGCGCAGTGTAACCCACATAAGTGAATACAAGCACAGTGCTGCCATCGGGCAAAGCGATCACATAACTACCATCCTTTTGCGTGGTAGTGACAGTATTGCCATCTTTCGACGAAACGGTCACGCCAAACAACGGCAACGATTTTTCGTCAACAACTTTACCGGTGATCTGCTGCACGATGGAAGGAGGTTGAGCTTTACGCGGCGTAACAACGATGGTTGTTTTGTTGATAGCGTAGGTAAAAGGCTGGTTACTGAAACATTGCTGTAACGCCTCTTCGAGCGAAGCATCTTTTAATCGCAGACTGACTTTCTGGGCTTTTCCGATGAGGTCCTCATCATAAAGAACGCTGTAGCCGCTTTGCAGCCTGATATCCTTCAAGGCTTCCGCCAGGGGGATATTACTTTTCTCCAGGCTGATCTTTTGCGCGCATACTGTAATACTTACGAGCAGTAATGCCGCAAGTTGCAGGGTCAATAATCGCATGGCAACAATTGTTTTATTGGCAGTTAGTGTATTGCTGTTTTGGTAATCGCATAGGTATCCCGCTTTTCCTGGCCAGGGAAGTAGTATTGTATTCTACCGGTTAATGGCTTACTTGATTTTTATTTCTTCGTCAGCGTCACCTTTCTTCCTTCAATCCTGTAATCGATACCTCCTGTCAGTTTTAGATTTTCGAGGAGTTCGGATATCTCTTTATACCGGGAGATGTTACCCCCGAGTTTTTTATTCGCGATAGCAGGGTCGATCACGATCTCAGCATCGTACCAGCGCCCCGCCTGTTTCATCATGTTCTGTAAACTTTCCTGATTGAAAATGAACCAGCCATTCTTCCAGGCCACCACCTCTTCAACATTTACAACCTTCACCCGCATCTTGCTTTCTCCATCCTTTATCATGGCCTGCTGCCCCGGCACCAGCGATACCTTTTCCATATCATTACTTACATCCACCAGGCCTTCCACCAGCGTGATCTTGATAAAAGGATCATCATTATAAGCATTGACATTGAAAGCAGTACCAAGGTCTTCAATAAGTTGTCCTTTGGCTTCTACATGGAATGGGCTCGAAGCATTGTGCACTACATCGAAATAAGCCTGACCGGTGATCTGCACCCGGCGCTCCTTACCTTTAAACACAACAGGGTAAGTAATGGAAGACGCCGCATCGAGCGTCACCATGGTACCATCAGACAATGTAAGCGTAAACTTGGCGCCTCTCGGCGTGGTAAGCGTATTGTATACAGGAGGCTGATCGTCCGTCAGGCCCTGCATGGCCTGATAACCAATACCTCCTGACTGCAAACGCTGTATCTCAGTATTATTTTGTGTGGCGATATGTGCATTCCCTGAATCCGAGAGCACGATCTCTGAACCATCTGCCAGCTTTAGCACAGCCTTGTTGCTGCCGGGCTTGATATCATGCACAGGCTGCGTAGCCTGCTTGTTCTTGTCTGTTTGCGCTAACTCGCCACCCTGTTGCTTTTGATAAAACACGATGAGCAAGGCGATCAACACAGCTGCTGCAACAGCCACTTTGTACCACACAGCTCCACCCTTCCGTTTCGCCGGTGGCGCCACCCGCTCCCTGAAATCTGCATACAGCTCTTCAGTCAGCGCCTCAGCACCGCCTGCCTCCTGCAACCAGTTGCGCATATCAGCAGTACCCGGGTTCCAGGCATGAAACCACGCATCCAGCTCCTCCTGTTCTTCAGGGCTGCATTCGTTCAGCTGATAGCGCTCCAGCAGGTATTTTAACCGGTCCTCATTCATTGATACACATGTGTTTGATGCGATCGGGAGCCAACCTCTTATAGCTGGCCGTCCATTTGAAGACGGGGCATGAGCAATCCACCGTTATCGATTCGGAAAAAATATTTTAGGGATGTGCGATTCTGTCTCGACTATGATAACCGGGGTTGTTTTTTAAGAAAAATTCTTAATATTGTTCCACCGCTATAACGATTAGGCCATCAAAACTCAACTGCACCATACCGACCAGGAACTGATCCTGCTTTGGCAGGAAGGTGATGAAAATGCATTCGGTGTACTATACGCACGCTACGTAACCGAGCTGCTATCCATCGCCATGCAAAAGACCAACGACCGCGATACAGCACGCGAATTGGTGCAGGGCATCTTCGTCGCATTCTTCCACAACAAAGCCACCGCACACGATATCAACTCACTCAGAGCATATCTCTACACGATGCTGAAGAACCGCATCCTCGATCATTATCGCCACGACCAGGTACGCGAACAATACAAAGCCTATGCAACCCGACTGCACGTTGCAGTAAACGTAAACGATGTGGATTCGTATGTAGATACCCGGGAACTCGAAAAGCGCCTGCGCGAAGAAGTATCAAAACTGCCACCCCAATGCCAGCAGGTATTCCGCCTCCGCCGCGAGCAGGAGCTATCCAATAAAGAGATCGCCCTGCAAATGAATATTTCCGAGAACACAGTAGAACAACACATGCGCAAAGCCCTCCGCACCTTGCGCAATGCCCTGCAAGCCGCCAACCGCAGCTTTTTCTCGTTCCTGAATTTGTAATCCGTTACTGTCACCTGAGCTCGTCGAAAGCCGTCGCAGACGGCCTTACCGCCTTGACGTCTTACCGGCTAATATCAAAGAAGCCAAAGGCTTTCCCTATTGATACATTGAGACTATATTGCCAAATTTAGCCTCCCTGGATAGTTGCAGGCAACTGTCTATTTTGTACATTTGATTATATGTCAATTAAACACTTATTACTAACGATTGCGATCTTCACATCCTGCGTACCCGCCTGGTCACAAAAAGCCATCAACCCTATCATACATGCCGACGTGCCCGACCTCTCGATGATCCGTGTGGGCAACACGTATTACATGAGCAGCACCACAATGCACATGAGCCCGGGTGTGCCCATCATGAAATCGAAAGACCTGGTCAACTGGCAGATCGTGAACTATGTGTACGATACCCTGGCAGACGTCGACGCCTTGAATCTCAACAACGGCAAAAGCACCTATGGCCGTGGTTCCTGGGCCAGTTGCATCCGCTATCACAAAGGGATGTATTATGTATCCACTTTTGCTGGCACCACAGGCAAGACATATATCTACTCAACAAAAAATATTGAAAAAGGCCCCTGGAAAAGGACTTCTTTCAGGCCGATGATGCACGATCATTCATTATTCTTCGATGACGATGGCAAAGTGTACATGTTATATGGTGCAGGCAAGATCATGATTGCCGAACTGGAAGCTGACCTTTCCGGGATCAAGGCAGGCACTACACCACAAGTGTTAATTGAAAATGCCAGCGCACCCGCAGGCCCCAACATCGGTTTACAATCAGAAGGCTCACAACTCTTCAAAGAGAACGGTAAATATTATCTGTTCAACATTTGCTGGCCCCGTGGTGGCATGCGTACAGTGGTTATACATCGTGCAGATAAGATCACAGGCCCTTATGAAGGCCGCGTAGGCTTACAGGATAAGGGGGTAGCACAAGGTGGTATGATCAGTACACCAAAGGGAGAATGGTTCGCTTACCTGTTCCGTGATTACGGTGCGGTGGGCCGCATTCCCTATTGGGCACCTATACAATGGAAAGACGGCTGGCCGGTGATCGGTGTAGATGGTAAGGTATCCGACACACTGAACCTCCCTGCCAACAAAAGCCTGATACCAGGCATCGTAGCTTCTGATGAGTTCACACGCAAAAAGAAAGATGCTCCTCTCCCATTGGTCTGGCAGTGGAATCACAACCCTGACAATGCACATTGGTCGGTAACAGCAAGACCGGGCTATCTGCGCCTCACTACCAGCCGGGTTGATACTTCATTGATGTTGGTACGAAACATGCTGACGCAGCGCACGTTTGGCCCTACCAGTGTTGGCAGCACATTGATGGATGTAACCAATATGAAAGACGGTGATTGTGCCGGTCTGATCCTATTGCAAGGCAAGTATGGCTGGGTAGGCGTAAAGATGGAGAATGGCTTTAAGTCCATTGTGATGATAAATGCTGGTTCAGGTAAACTGGTGGAAATAGAACGCATACCGCTGAGTCAGAATAATGTCTATTTAAAAGCTGAATGTGATTTCCGAAACCGGACAGACAAAGGATATTTCTATTACAGCCTGAATGGCGAAAAATGGATAAAGATTGGCGATGTGCTGGAGATGAAATACACCCTCGATCATTTTATGGGGTACCGGTTTGGGTTGTTTAATTACGCAACCGCGGTTGCGGGGGGATGGGTGGATTGGAATTGGTTTAGGATAAGTAATTAAACACCTCATTTGTAATTGCGTCGGCAGTGCGGACGCAATTACCCTAATGGCATGCAGCAATTAGCTTCTCCAAATGTTGTAACTTTTCTACATCCAACCCCATGAAATTTTTACTCAGATGGAGAAATACATTAATTACCCTACCAGTTCTGGAATCCTCATCAGGAGAATGTTTGCATACACTCAAAGGCTTGCCTCCCACTACCCGCGTCAACACATACACTGCGCCATCCAATACGGCCCAGGCAGATATAGGCCTTCTTGCAGAGGCAATTGCACTATCCACAATAGCAACAAGTTGATCCCCTATATGCTTAGGCAATTCATCAATTAAAATTTTCCGCTCAACCTGTGTCGCCTCCTGATCTTCATATAACACACTCCAGAAACTTTCAAGCAATATTGTAAAAGTAAGTACACATTTATCTGGCAAGATATCTATGACCAGTAACCCTTCCGGTGTAAATGAAGGCCTAAGCAAAAAGGAGATTTGATTTTCCTGTATTTCGTCAAATGGCAACAGAACCCGCAGCCGCTGTTCGTAGACACTCGAAATATCATTACCAATTCTATACTCGAATGGCTCAAAATAATTTTGATCCTCCAGATATAAAAGATGCTGCTGATACATCCTTTCACAATGAACCTGCTTTTCCGGAGTATCAATTATGGTAAACCGCTCGAAATCCTTTTTATATTCTTCAAAAGTCATTATAGGCTGATTTGATCGTTCATGCACTTATAGGGTTACCACGATATTAAGCATTTCCGTCGGCGTAAGCAAGCCTTCCAACTGACCGCTATCACAACACTACCTAACGCCAGTCATCCATTCTCCTCCCGTCATCTCCTATCTTCACACCAGCAACAATCTCCTTTCTCTCATGCAACCACACCCCAACACTCCCGCCCTCAAACTCGGCTACTGGTCAGCAGTCCTGGCAACCACATTCAGCCTCCTCTACATCATCGGCCAACTCGCCGAATGGCTGAACATCTTCAACTCAGGCGGCGGACCGGAAAATGCCAGCACGCCCGCAGGATTAATCATCCTCATGCTGCCGTCGCTACTATTGGGCATTGCCTTCCCCGTATTGATGACAGCCATACATTATTACGTCCCAAAAGAAAGAAAGCTATTCAGCCACCTGGGAATTGTATTTGCAGCTATTTACTCCGTATTGATCTGCATGAACTACTTCATCCAGCTCACACTGGTGGTACCGCATATGCTGGCAGGAGAAACAGCCAGCGTCCAATTCCTGCTATTCAAACCATTCGACTCCTTCCTCTACAGCGTAGATATTCTCGGCTATAGCTTCATGAGTTTATCTACCCTCTTTGCCGCCTTTGCCTTTAGCAACAAGGACCGTGAAAAAACAGTTCGGGCTTTTATGATCGCCAACGGCCTGCTCATCCCATCCCTGGCATTGCAGAATTATTACCACTTTCTGATCTGGGGCGGCTCGCTTTGGACGATCACTTTTCCGGGAACAACGATCACTTTGGCAGTATTATTCAAAAAAGCATCCACACCTGCTGCATAGCCCCATTTGCACCCACACAAAAAAGCTTTATCATTGTCATCTCAACCCGGTCCTCTATGCCAGTAAGACATTCTATATACCTGCTACTGTTAACCACCTTTGCCGCCTGCCACTCCGCAGTCGAAAAAGAAAACGGGTACGACAAAGAATATACGGTAGGTCACATTCCTGACGCCGAAAGCTTTCAAACGCTCATACCAGCCGAGCATCACCTCGATAGCACCTACAAAGTACGCGATCAAAGGATCGACTCACTCATCCGGTATACCGATACCTCCCAGGCTGATCAGTCGCTGAGGAAAAGAAATTTCCGCAGCAACAGAAGCAGGATACAAATGGATTACAGAAAAGCAGGAGACACATTGCCTGCTATTGAATCAGGCATCTATTTCACACCCTGTGATTGCGTAGCATCGAATGACACGCTCCTGATAACCATGAATACCTCCAATTCCATAGCGAGCCGCCACCTGACAATTAAAGTATTTAAAAACCATTTCCGGATTAATTATCTTGACTCTGCATTTAATGGATCGCCCTATCAGGAAGCAGAGAACTCCACGCTTACAAACGCCATTGTTGTCAATAGCAAATCGCAGACATTGATACTTGATAAAACGCCGGCCTTTAAACCAGGACAACAACTATTAGGCTATTTCTCCATCACCAGCAACAACTATTGGGAACTTAGTCCGGGAAATAAGCAACAGGCAAGATTTATTACCGCACGAGGTTATTTCACCTGTCACACAAGTCTCGAATCGCTTCTCCCATAATGTTATTCAATTCCCAGGCTCAGGCATCTAACCTCCCCACATTCGGGCATAAACATAAAGCCACACACTATCACAAAATGTGTTATCTTTGCACCTGATGACACACACACCGTCATATCAACTCCCGGCAACCATTGCCGCCTAACGCAGGCCACGCTTAGCATCGTTATCACCATGCTCTCCCCCTGTCCGCCTGCGCTAAGGTTTCCAATCTATTTATTCAATCGGTTATGACTGAGCCATTATGCGCTTCAGTACATGACGTTATATTATTATCCATGTCGATATTACAATCGTACGGATGGAATGACCATTTCAACAACCTGTATACAAACTCCAATCACCAACACCTCGAAGCCGGCAGGGTAATGGCCATTCTGGCATTCAAATATGTGTTGATCACAGAGACAGGCAAACTGGACACACTGTTGTCCGGAGCCCTCATGAACAACAACGAACCCGAAGCCTACCCGAAAGTAGGCGACTGGGTGCTGTTCAAGCGATATGATGCCGAAGGAATTATCCTGGAGGTGTTACCACGCATGAATGAACTCAGCCGCAAAGCACCGGGTGCCGCTACGGCGCGGCAGGTATTGGCAGTCAACATCGATGCAGCCTTCATTGTACAGGGCGTCGACCGCGACTTCAACCCAATGCGCCTGCAACGCTACATCCAACAAGTACAGCAATGCGGCATTCAACCGATCGTGCTGCTCAACAAGGCCGACCTCGTACCAGATCCACAGGAGTTTGTGCGCGCTGTGGAAGAATTGGGCTATGGCTGTCCGGTATACCTGGCCAGCGCGCTCGATAAAGCCAGCCAGGAACAATGGGCTGCCACTTACCTGCAGCCGGGCAAAACGTATATCCTGCTGGGTTCTTCAGGAGTGGGTAAGAGCACTTTACTGAATGCATGGCTGGGCTACCAGTTGCAACAGGAAGGTGCTACCAGCACTTCCAACAGCAAAGGAAAACATACGACTACCGCACGCAACCTGATGTTGCTGTCCAACGGCAGCCTGGTAATCGACGCACCGGGCATGCGCGAGTTTGGCATGACACTGGAAGATGATGCCGCAACAGTGTCTCACCCGCTCATCGATGAACTGGCAGATCAATGCCGCTTCAGAGATTGCTCCCACCAGCAGGAGCCGGGCTGTGCAGTAATAGCAGCTGTCGGCAATGGCAATCTGCCGCAGGCTGTTTACCGCAGCTACTTAAAACTGCTGCGCGAGCAGTATCACTACCAGGCAAGTGCCGCCGATAAAAAGCGGAATGAACGCCAGTTCGGCAAGATCAGCAAGCAGGTATTCGCTCATCGGAAGAAATACAAGTATTAGGCTATCTTATCATCTACAAGGGGGGCTATCATCTATGTTTGCGAAATAGGCGATAGCCTCCTTTACCTATCTGAACAACAGGATAAGAGCTATAGCTAAATAAATTATCTATAATAATGTCATGGCGCGCTTGGCGGAAGCTTAAATCTATAACTAATATTCCCATCTTTTTCTTTAGGGAAATCTTTGCTGCTGCTTTCATAAATCTGAGCGCCATTTTTATCAATTATTGTAGTTGCATTTTGCGGAGGAGGATTCCAGCTCCTTATGCCTATCCATCGAATTCTCTGATAAAAAGTATTGTATCTTGTTTTGATTGTTGCGTATAAAATAATTTCATTTTGTTCTTTAAGGACAGGAATGCCAGGTAGATATATTTTTTGTTCCAAGGAGACATCTCCGATGTCCATTTTGTATGTAGTTATTTCTCGTAGATATTGGTCACCGCCATCGATATGTGTATTTACAGTTTGGGTTAAAAATAGATATGGTCTTTGCCATCGATCTACGATAGTAACCGAAACATCAAACAAAGGATACTTGCCTCGATGAATGATATAAGGAAAAACAGAATCTCGTCGAAAATTCGCAACAAATGAAGTAAATTCATTTTCTAATGTGATCATGCAATAGCTATACTTACTCTTTAAATGATCATCTATTTCCATAGACAATCTAATATCTTTACTCAGTCTTTCATTTATTGAGTCTGCACGATCCAACACTCTGCTCTGAATTTTCAAAAGCTCTTGAGCATTTTCCAAATTCAATTTTGTATTACTAAGAGTTTGTTGTGCTCGAATTGAGTCTTCTACTCTTTTTTGTATTAATATAGCCTGATCTATTTCATTCTTTTTATCGTCTAAATATGTTCGATAAACACCCCACCCTGTTAATATAATACTTATCAAAACCAACATCCTTCCTGCAAAGGCGCTTTAGCTTGAATCCCCATTTTTGAAATCGAGATCTATGTTGGGCAGTTTCTATTTCTGGCTTTTTTTCCTTTTCTACAATTTCATTTAGGATTGCCGTTCCTGCCCCCACCATGATCAATAAATACTTGTCTAACTCTCCAAACATATCATTTGTTATCAATTAGATTGACTTAACTAAAAGATACGCAATTTGAAACAAATGAGAAATACACAAGTTAACTACCCCACCCACACAACCTTCATCCCCGAATCACTCATGAGCCGGATAGGACCATCATCTTCTTCGTGAGGCACAACGCCCATCATCAACATACAAGGGGTCTCCACCGGCGGCAATTCAATCGTTAATTCAACAGCCTTGAGGTCGGCGTCATAAGAAGTCAGTAAACCCAAAGCCTCTCTTTTATGAGCCGTTCCCGCCGCAGCATCCGGCACCACTACCATAAAGCGCAGTTGATAACCTGCCCGGGGAATCTTATCCTTTACTTCCGGATGCATGTGCAAGAGTGCCCGTATATGCAGATCGGATTGCTCCCGCGTTGCAGAAATTTCATAGCCGCCGGCAAGCACTTCCGACAGCGGATGTTGTAAATTACATTCAAAGCTTTTCAGGCACTGAACACCCAATGGTGTATGAAGGATCTTATTCATAATCAGTTAAATCCAATTTTCATGGCCAAAAATATCTCTGCCATTTTTAAGCTCCAGGGAACTGTTGAGGGACTTACATTTGTTGACAGCAAGCGTTATAAGCCTCATGTCCGCGCCCGTAAGAACTCCAAAACACCTTTTGTGATGCCTGCCGCCCTGGCTGAAAGCAAGAATCGCTTACAGGCGTGTAACCAGTACGCTAAGCCAATTTTCCAGTTTTTGCGTAAGGAAGCTGATGGTTCGCTATGGTCACGTATTGTAAGCCAGCTATTTAAAGAACTGAAAGCCGGCCCACGTACATCCTTCACTAATACTTACGGCAAAACGGTCCTCGCGGATTGACCCTTATCGAGACCTTACCGAGACCTTTTCGAGACCTTATCGAGACTTTATCGAGACCCAATTCCTGGGCAATCCTTTATCAATCCTTGGTAAGTCCCCTACCAAACTTATATCACGCTCATCTCGCCTTCACTCCAGCCTAATGTCAACTCCCTCAATCAGGTTGTTTTCCTCCCCTCAAAACGGATAATGCCGCATGCCCCCATCCACCACTGCTACCGAGCCGGTTATGTATCGCGCGCGGGGCGAAACAAGGAAAGTAGCCATATCAGCGATGTCTTCCGGCTCCCCAAAGTCACCCAACGGAATGGCCGCCTGTGCAAATTGCTGGCGCACCTCCCCCGGAAAGAACCGGCGGATATTCTCCGTATCGATCAATCCCGGCTGCAGGCAGTTCACCCGGATACCATACGGCCCCAGTTGCGCCGCCAGTTGCTTAGACCACACGATCAGCGATGCCTTGGCTACTGCCGAAGCATTCACCGATCGCAACTCATAAGTACTGGCAATATTCAGGATCACCCCCTCCCTGCGCTCCATCATAGGTGGTAACAACTGCTGGGTAAGCTGCCGCGGACGATCGAAATCAAGCCCCATCGAATCGCTCCACCCCTGCTCATCACCTATTACCTCCAGTGGCTGACTCCGCCCCGCATTATTAATAAGAATATCCACATGCCCCAGTTGTTCCAAAGCAGCAGTAGCAATATTAGACGGTCCGTCCTTCGCCATAATATCCTGAACAAAGATCAGCGGCTCCACCCCGCCCGTAGCAACAACCTCATCCTTGAGCGCACGTAACAGCGTTTCATTTCGTGCAGTAGCGAATACTCTCACGCCTTCATTAGCCAGTGCTGCGGTAATAGCACGGCCCATCCCCTGGCTGGCCCCTGTTACGACCGCCGTTTTACCTTGCAGATGCAGTTCCATATTTTTTGACAACTTTATACAATGAAGAATGTTAGAATATCCTTCAGCCGGCTGTTGGAAATATTGCTGTAAAAGTAACAGGCGCCAGCTGATGTTGATTACGCCACAACCAATTGTGGGATACATACAAATATGTAAGCCATGACAACCAGGAAGAAGAACTCTACCTATAGCCGCAACGAAGAAACACTCATTGAATGCGATCTTACCTACGCCATCAACAAGATCGGCGGACGATGGAAACTCCAGCTCCTCGACCAACTCGAACGTAGCAAACTACGCTTCAGCGATCTCAAACGCGCCTTCCCCCACATCACCGAGCGCATGCTCACCTTGCAATTAAAAACCATGGAACAGGACGGCCTTGTAAAACGAACCGTCTACGCCGAAGTACCTCCACGCGTAGAATACGAACTCACCGAACAAGCGCAAGAGCTAACACCCATTCTTAAACAATTAAGCGCATGGGGAAATAAACAAAGAGAAAAAGCTAAAATGCAGGAACAATAAGCAACACAGGTAATTCCGACAACATTTCCCATTATTTATCCATTGCTCCACCAACATAAAGATTGCAACTTTGAATACGATGATTAAACGGTATCAGACCGGCATTGCTCATTCAAAAAAAAATCTCTATGCTCCGACCAGCACTTACCCCTGCCCGCGATCACATAGCGGGCGATCAGTTTGCACCCGTTCAGCTTGTGCAGTACGGCGACCTGCAATGCCCGCATTGCGCCGATACCTATGCCACCATTAAGCAGCTGCAGGATGCAATGGGCGATCATTTGAAATATGCATTCAGGCATTATCCACAGCCGCAGATACATCCACATGCCCTTGAAGCAGCCATAGCGTGTGAGATGGCGGGACTGCAGGGAAAATTCTGGTACATGCATGATATGATCTTCGAAAACCAGTACCGGCTATCGAGAACTTCGTTCCTGCACTTTGCCAGGGAAATAGATTTAGACACAGAATTATTTACCGACACACAAGACTACCGCCGCATGTCGAGGAAAGTTATCAGCGATTTTGAAAGCGGTATCCGCAGTGGAGTAAACGCCACACCAACCTTTTTCATCAATGGCTTGCGATACAACGGCACGAATGACATCGAGAGCCTATTGACAGCTTGCAGATATAGGCTGTTATTGCTGGAAGAACTATAACAACCCCTCGCGCTATTTGAATATTTCCTTCAGGCTGAACAGAACACACAACAATTAAGTGTACTAAATACAATTATAAGAAGACGGACGCAGGTAAAATTCCATAAATCACCACTGGAGAATTCTGTAAAAACGCCCCCTAATGGCCACCATGACACTCAAATTACGGCATTGCATCATTGGTTGAACAATAAAAAAGGAGAGATGCGACCATCCCTCCTTTACTTGCATTGCTATTAAAAGCTACAAAACGATTGTTCCTGCTACCGAAGCTGCCGAAACGGTAACAGGCCCTGTAAAAATGCGAATAGTGCTATCGATTTGATAGCACTATTCGCGAATTATATGATTCAATTGTTTAAATCTCCCTCTTTCAGGTAAGGGCACAAAAAAGCCCGCAGTAGATCGCGGGCTTTCTCTTAGTTACCATTTACGTTCGGAAAAACTGTTATTGCTCTTAAAAGGGCTTTTGCTGTATGACTTTTCAGTCTTGGGTCTTGCTTCTGCAACCTTGATCGCTCTGCCGTCGATACTTGATTGATCCAGCTGCTGGATTGCTTCACGTGCAGCATTGTCATCTGCCATCTCCACGAAACCGAACCCTTTGGAACGGCCAGTCTCCCGGTCGTTAACAACCTTTGCAGAGGAAACTTCACCATACGGCGTAAATAAATTCTTCAACTCTTCGTCCTGGACACTATAAGCCAGGTTAGAAACATAAATGTTCATGTATAAACTTTAAAAAATGATATCTGAGAAAGGCAAGAAGTAAGAAATAAAAATGCGGCTTAGTAGCTGATTAATAACGTTTACTGATGCGAAGCTCAAACGAATACAATAAAGGTATGCTTATTAATCGGTATTATCCTTTTTAATTTAGGCAGTCCATTCACTAACGGATATCTGTTTACCATCAACCGTTGTTTGATGCAGACTGACGATAGCTTGCATGGCCTGACTGTCTACAGGCATTTCCACGATACCGTTTCCCCTCGAACGACCGTTTAATGAATTCCTGTCCACAACCGCAGAATTGACTACACCGTATGGACGGAAAAGCCGCTCAAGTGCCCTGTCGTCGATATTTTGACTCAGGTTGTAGATCTTTATATTCATACTATATATCGTTCTACCATTTGCGGCGATTAAAATTATTATCGCCTTTGAAAGAATTTTTACCAAAAGAACCTTCCGGCTTGGGACGTGCTACGGTCACCTGTATCTGTCTTCCGTTGAGAGTCGAGGCGTTAAGCTTATCGATCGCTTCTTGACCGGCCTTGTCGTCCTCCATATCCACAAACCCGAATCCCCTTGACCGCCCGGTTTCCCTGTCTTTGATCACAACGGCAGAAGCTACAGAACCGTAAGGCGTAAACAAGCCCATAAGGTCTTCATCGCGGACATTGAAGTCCAAATTCGACACATAAATTTTCATGTAATAACTTTTAAAGGTGAGATCTGAGTAAGGCAAGAAGTAAGGGGACTAAAATGCACCTACAAGGCAGATTAATGACAATACTGTGATGCGAGGCTCAAATGAATGTTTTTGAAGGTAAGCCTAATTTCCGGGAACCCTCATTTTATTTTTCCGGCGTCAGTATTCAATAACATAGAATTGAAAAAAAATTTCATACACCCATCCATTCAGTTGGGTCGGGAAAACTGACGGTTCGGTGTCCTTTTACATTTTGTTAAGTACGTCTGCCCTGAATTTCGTGGTGCATTAAATTTTAAGCGCCATGAAAAATGTTATTACACAAACAATGTACACACTGGGCCTGAGCCTCTTATGCCTCACAGCCTGCCGGAAGGACCGCATTCCCCCGGCCGAACCCAACCCGAACCCCAAACCTATTCCAAAACCACCGGGCAACTCATCCGTTGAAACCATCGATATCCAGCTCCAGGCGGTGATAACGATCGGCTCCATCGTGTATGACAGCATACCTGCCAACTTCCGCATCCTTTCCTGGGATGCACAGGGAGCGGCTTATCAAAAAGATACCCTGCTGCCGGCAGGCGCACAGAAAGTACCTGTGCCCAAAGGCCACAACCGCTACCAGCTAAGCATGAGCCAATGGGGCATTACAGATGTGATGGACCTCACGAAAGATCAGCTGCAAACAGATGTAGTATACACACTGGGTGGAGCTAAAGCCGCAAAGCGCCTGAGCAAAGAAGAGAGCTTTATTTTTGCATCAGCTGCTTATCGCCCCCAGGGCAAAACATTGTACACCTACAATGCAAAAGGCCTGGCAGTAGCCACGTATTATCAAAAACTACCCGAGCACGCAGAGCTACAGCTGACCCAAACACAACGTTACACCCACACCGGCAACAACGTTACCCGCATCGACTTCACAAACAGCAATGGCTCTACAGGCTACACAGCCTTCGAATACAATGCACAGGCTACCAAAGTAACCAACATCCGCGACGTGCAGCCCGGCGGCGAAACAGGCGCCGCAGTGGAACATGGCTATGCTACCGGCGGCAACACGATCACCATCGATTACCTTTTTGACAATGGCCACTCCATGCAATACACCATGCAGTTCAAAGGCGGCAATAAGGTACAGGATGCAGCACGCACCTCACGCAACGGCGGCGAAGGCGGCACGTACACCTACGACAAAAGCATCAACCCTTATGCACACATGAACATGCCCAACCGCTACCTGTCAAACAGCTCGCGCAACAACCTCATAGGCCAGCAAAAGAGCTATTCAGGCGGTTTCCCCGTAGCAGAGCCCTACAAGTTCGAATACAGATATGACGCAGAAGGTTATCCCGTGGAGTTGGTGAAGTATTACAAGAACTTCCTCACAGGCGAAGAAGCCTATAAAGTGAAGACCGTATATACTTATTGAGAAAGAAATCGACAGTTTAAAAAAAGATAAATGTATTTTTTGGCGGGGTATTAACAAACCCCTGTTTGGAACTACCCCGCCTGTTTTTTAATTTCGACCAACTATCGACCGACCTATACGCCATCAACCTACAACCAGTCATGACACTCAGCCGCAATATCTTTTTTTTGCTGCTCCTGATCATTTGTATTAGCCCCTTTGTGATCTGGAAATTAGTATGGCTATCCAAAACCACCACCACCACCGGCAAGATGTGGTATACAGGACATACCATCGAGCTCGACGGGTCGATTAGCTCACACCTTATTATCCTTTTCATGGCAGGCAAGGATTCCATTAGCTTTCAGGCACCCACCAATTTACCATTCAAAGAAGGAGACGCCGTTCCTGTACGTTATGTACCAGGCGAAGCGGCTAAGGCGCGGGTAGACACACCACTACGCATCTGGGGCGATACCATTGTATATGGCCTCTGGCCCGTATTATTTATCGTGGTACTCTTCTCGATCCCCAAAAGGTTCGACCCGATCATACCACGTAAAAGCAAAATAAAACTGACCCGGAAGAAACTTATTGAAGTAGTTAGTCCTTAATTACGACGCGAAACACTTAGCATATATTGACAAGAGCCTGCAGTCAGGCCGCTCCAAGCGGCCAGACAATCAGTAATACTCATAATGCCCATAATGAAATTCCTGGGCCCGCCGTAAATAAAAATTATCGGTGATAGCCTTACCAATGTCATCAACAAGCTTATGTAGATACTTGTTGTGCTTCACCTTATGCTGTTCCGCCGTTCCGGTATCGATACTATCTTCATCTTCTACCAGCTGATGTAGCGATTGAATATACAAGGCTTTTTGCCGGGTAATATCGTATGTCTTATAAAGGTTATCTTCAGAGTACTTGTACAAGTAAATGGAATATTCAGCATATCCCTCGATCCGCATTGCCTGATGCCCAAAATAAGTACCGCCATGTTCAAAGTCGCCAAACAATTCATTGATCCTATAGTAAATATCTAAAAGCTTATCCCTGCGTTCAGCATACTTTTCCACCCCGTTTTTCTGCTTCAGGAAATAAGCATACAAAACATAATAATAGTCCTGTCCCACTTCGCTGTTAAAGCCAGGTCTATTTTCATTATAAACAAGATCCGGATTCATTACATAATCACTGTACAACTCCGGGTGCTTATCAACCATAGCATTAAACTCCTCCTTGGTATAAACCAGGGTATCGCCAAGTTTCGTTGGAATAACTAAAGAATCTTGAGTTAGATAGTAAGCCGACTTATCAACCTGCTTTGTCACCGGACCATGATCTGCAGTATCAGCCGGAACAGTAGCCTCCGGATGTTTTGCCGGACTATTACAGCTTACAGCAGTCAACATACTTGAAAAACTAACCAACACAATAAATAAAAAGAAAAGATGTCTCACGATCAGTAGGAGTTTAGGGTAACCGGGCTGAAATTACAATAAAAAAAGCCCCCATGTTGGGGGCTAATAAAATTTTCAGGACGAGTTCTTAACCTGTCTTTCACTGGACATTGGACGCGGATCTGGATGTTTAGCGTTGATACGATGCATGATTCTTGGGTACGGATTATAAACGGGCTCTTTTCAAGGATCATTGGACATTTTGGACTAAGGGTGCGATCAAAACCATCACATTGTATCAACGATTATAAAGCTACTCTTCAACAATTGCAATGTCAATAGGAAATCTACGATAGAAGAAAAGTCTTTTCGCATCATTGGTATTATCGCCGGCCATTATTTGTTGTGGATACCAGCACTTTAGATTTCTAAATCACAGATTAATGACGTATTATAGAGCCCGTTTAAACCTCGGAACTTTGTTATTGTTGAATACCGTAGATTATTTTTTCTATGATGAAAACCGGCCTGGTACTTAGTGGAGGTGGCGTAAGAGGATTTGCCCACCTCGGTTTACTGAAATTGCTCGATGAAATGGGAGTAAAACCCTACGCCATATCAGGCGTAAGCGCCGGCGCCATTGCCGGAGCTTTTTACCTGGCCGGTCATTCCCCTGAAGCCATCCTGAAGATTTTAAAACACAACGGCTACTTTGGCTGGACCAACCTGCTCTGGAAAAAAGATGGGTTCTTCTCCATGCAGCCCCTCATGCGAACCCTGCAACAATACATTCCCAAAGAACGCTTCGAAGACCTCGCCGCCCGCTTTTTTGTTACAGCCACCGATTTCACGCACAGCAAGGCCATTACATTTTCCAGTGGTCCGCTATATGAACCGGTAGTAGCTTCCGCCTCGGTGCCGGTGATCTTTGCGCCGGTAAAGATTGGCGACAGCCTGCTGGTAGATGGCGGACTCATGAACAATATGCCCGTAGAACCATTGGTCGGCCTCTGCGACCGCATCATTGGCAGCCATGTAAACAAGCTCCACCAGCAGACACAACCCATGCTCAACCCGGTAGGCAAAAGGAACATCCTCGAAAAATGTTTCCACATGGCCATCTCCTCTTCAGTAGAAGCCCGGCTGCAGCAATGCTCATTATATATTGAGCCCGACCTCCACCAGTTCAACATGTTCGACGTCAGCAAAGCAGACGAGATATTCAATATCGGCTACATCACAGCCGCACGCCTCCGCCCACAATTAGAGAAGCTGCTGCTTACAACATAAAACTGTATACAACACATTATTTCTGATTTCATAAATACTTTTTCCAAATACGGGACTTAAACCCACCTGATCCGCATAACCTTTGCGCCACCAAAAAGAGATTGGACATGCAGGCCCGGCTATTTCGTATCATCATATTATTTATAACGATTGTAACAGCATTTACAACAACAGTCCACGCGCAGGACAACAAACCAGCATATCAATTAAACGGCGCTGTGCAGGATTCCATCAACGGAAAACCCATTGCTTACGCCACGATCACCCTCTACGATTCAGCCGGCAACAATATCGCCTCCACCTATTCACTGGAAAGCGGCGCCTTCAAAACCCAGCTATCCGGCCCCGGCGCCTGGCGGCTGGACATAAGTATGGTAGGCTATCGCACCAAAAGCATACACATTACCATCAGTCAGGACCAACCCATTCAGCCAATATATAAAATATTACTCACTGCGGGCAGCGACGAACTACAGGCAGTAGTAGTGAGCGCACGCAAAAGACTCGTAGAACAAAAGCCCGGCATGCTCGTCTACAATGCCGACAACGACATCACCAACAAAGGCGGCACAGCAGCCGATGTCCTACGCAAAGCACCGGTATTGAACGTAGATGCGCAAGGAAATGTAAGCATGCGCGGCAGCAGCAACCTGAAGATCCTCATCAATGGAAAATACTCAGGACAGATGGCCCGCAGCGCGGCCGACGCACTCAACATGATGCCGGCTGCCATGATCAGATCAGTAGAGATCATTACCACACCCTCAGCCAAATACGATGCAGAAGGCGCCGCCGGCGTCATCAACATCATCACAAAAAAAGGAAAGAAAGACCTGAGCGGCACACTGGAAACCAGCATCAGCAACCTCGAACAAATGCTGAACCCACGACTGTCCATGGCCACCGGCAAATGGAATATCAACCTCGCAGGCCACATACATCGCCTGCGCAACAAGTCTGCCACGCTTACAGACAGAACCTCCTTCTCCGGAGGCAACACCATTAACCGTTTACAACAGCAAGTGGACGAAGACAACGCTGCCCCGCACGGATCAGCCGACCTCTCTATCGATTATACCATTGATGAAGTAAGTGAATTGAGCCTTGGAGTAAACGCTTGGCTGGGCAGGTGGCCCGATGACAACCGCGTAAGAAGTGTAGTATATGCACCCGGCGGCCAGCTTACAGAACAATACGGACAAAACATTACCAGCAGCAGCGCATACCTGGGTGCAGATATTAACCTCGGCTACAACAGAAAACTAAAGAAAGCCGGGCAACAACTTACCCTGTTGTTACAAAGTTCTCCATCAAGAGACATCTCTAAATACAATGCACTGCAACTATCACCTTCCGAAGCCTTACTATACCGCGAACGGAACGATAGCAAAACAAAGAACCGGGAATGGACATTCCAGGTAGATTATGCCCATCCCCTGAACGCCAAAGGAACATTGAACCTCGAAGTTGGCGGCAAAGCCATCTTCCGCAACGTGAACAATCGCTACGACGTTAAAGCCAGCGATCCACAACAGCCGTATCAGTTGATACCACAACCAGACAGGTCCGACAACTTCCGTTATAGCCAGGATGTAATGGCCGGCTACGGTATGCTGAAGATCAACCTGCCTAACAACTGGTACATTGAATCCGGCGCACGCATCGAAGCCACCTACATCGATGGACGCTTTACACATGCAGGAACGGGAATCGACAACCAGTTCGTCAACTTTGTTCCCACAGCCACCCTATCCAAAAAATTAGACGAACACCACTCCTTCAACCTCAGCTATACAAAGCGCCTCACGCGTCCCTACATTTGGGACCTCAACCCCAACGTCGATGCCAGCGACCCGAAGAACCTCGAATCCGGCAATCCCAACCTGCAGCCTGAGATCGCCCACCAGGCAGAACTATCCTATGGACTGAATACTGGCCAGACATTCTTCATGAATGCAGCTATCTTCTGGAAACAGACAGATAATGCGATCGTTGATTTCATGTCAACCAACGCAGAAGGCATTTCATTTGCCAACAAGCAAAACCTCGCAGCCAACCGGCAATGGGGACTTAACCTCTCCGCCACATCCAATATTTCGGAACACTGGTCCATGAATGGCAACGTCAATGTCAACTACTTTGATTACAGCAGCAGCGCCCTCGACATTTTCCGCTCCGGATGGGGAACCGATGTCAACATAAACAGCACCCTTAAACTGCCCCGCAACTTTTCCCTGCAGGTCTTTGGAGATTACAATACAAGAGCCATCACATTGTTGGGAACAGGGGGACGCATATACTACTACAGCTTTGCCGGTAAGAAGGAGATCAAAAAGGCAAGACTGACCATCACACTGGCCGCCATTAACCCCTTCACACAATACATCGCACAAACAGATCAGAAGCAACGACCCGACTTTATATCGACCGTCGACAACCGTTTCTATAATCGTGCATTTAAGCTCACCATCAACTGGGAATTTGGCGGCAAACTCCGCCAGAGCGAACGGAAAAAGATCGACAATAATGATGTAAATGTGCAAGGCAAAGGATAACGATACTAAGACCGGGATTGTGAAGACGGGACCATCGTAAAACAGTTGCACAATACCCGGCACTAACTATGAACAAAGTTTTTTCATAAGCAAGCAGTCGTTTTGTGGGCCCCTGTTTCTACAGGGGCCTTTCTATTACAAGTCAGGCCGCTCCAGGCGGCCAGACGTTAAAGCTTAAAATGATCTTCTTGTCTATGAGGCACATTAATTCTGTATCTCGTAACTGATTTTACCGAATTAGACAATCGATGTGATAGCCCCCGGTTACATTCGCAGCCTCAAATTCAACCCTACCACATGATCAATACGGAGGCCAGCGCTACTCCCGCTACAGTTACTACACAACAACCAGAGAAGAAGAAACGCAAATGGCGCTGGGCCAGGCACCAGCCAAGGTGGTGGGGCAAATGGCACTTATACCTCGGCATTTTCGCCGGCATCATTGTATCAGTAGTCGGCGCCACAGGCAGCATCCTCGTATTCCAGGATGAGATCGATGAAGCGCTGAACCCCCAATTATTTCATACACTGGCTAAAGAAAAGAAGATTCCGCTGGTAGAGATTGTCCCACTGATCAGGCAAAAATACCCAGACCTGCAATTCTCCTACATCTTTGAAGAAGAAGACAATCCCAATTTAACCTACAGTCTGTACGACGGAGCAGCAGAGCAACAAATATTCATCAATCCTTATACGGCAGAAATTGCGGGCAAAAGACTTTATACAAGTTCTTTCATAAGTATAGTCACGAGCATTCATCGCACTTTACTAATACCGGTGGCAGGACGTTACATTGTTGGCATTTCCTCACTCATATTACTCATCCTCACGATCACAGGATTACGCTTGTGGATACCGCAAAAATGGAAGCAGCTAAAGTCAGTCCTGACAGTCAACTTCAAAATGAGCGCTAAGCGGCAGAACTACGACTGGCACAACGTGCTGGGCTTCTATTCTTCCCCCGTAGTGGCACTGCTATCCCTCACAGGCTTTTGCATCACCTTCTCCATGCTGGTAATTCCGATGCTGTTTATATTAAGCGGCAAATCACCACAAGGAGTAGCACAGTTGTTAGGCGCAAAATCGCACTATACAACCGGAGCCACTCCCTTACCATTAATAAAGGTCGCTGACATTGCCAAACAAGCGATGCCCGAAGGAAGGATTGCCGGCATTGCACTTCCTGGTCCCAAAGACACCCTCGGAAATTACCGCCTCGACCTCGAAGTACCTGGCCTGCCAAAGAGCGGCAAGCGGGCCATGCTTGTTGTTGATCAGTACACCGGCAAAATATTACTCAATAACCAGAAAGATTTCCCCAACGTAGGTAACGCCTATTTAAGCTGGCTCACGCCCATTCACTATGGTAGCTTTGGAGGCCGGCCCACACAGATACTCGCGTTGATCGCCGGGCTCATACCACTGGCACTGGCAATTACAGGTTTCATCATCTGGTGGCCACGCTATAAAAAGCAACGGCGCAGCGACAAGAAGCAGGCAGAAAAACAACGCGCAACTAATTATACTCCTCCCGCTGCCATCACTCAACCACTTCCCCAACCCGCGCGTTATGGATGGAACTACTTTTGGCAACATAGTAAGAAAGGATTCATCTACGCAGGTTGGCTATTGGTCATCGGTCTTATTATGGGAGCATTATATGGATTGCCTTCAGGCATCATCATTCAGCCAGCCGTTTTTACAGTCGCCTTTACAACAGTACTGGTAGTGCTCAATTTCGCAGTGGCCCTGCTTACTTTTATAGTATGCCTCCTTTTCCTGGCGCCCTTTAAAAAGATGAGCAAGGCAGTCATCAAATACTTTGCGATCTCCCTTTCTTTCACCATTGTGTTTATGCTGATCTATATGATCCTGCTGAATACAGGACTGCAAACATTTTAGTGTCCAGCTTTGGTAGCACGAAATACCACCTGCGCCAGCTGATCACTATCGAGGAATATATCGCGCTCCGAAGAATTACTAAGAATAATCACACACAGATCATCCTTGGGATAGAATTGTAAATTGGCTTGAAACCCCGGCACCCCGCCGGCATGGGAAATACAGGTACGTCCCTGCTTTTGCTCATTGAACCACCCGTAACCATAATCCCCGTTTCTGTGCACAAAAGCCTGATCGCGCATACTATCCTGTATTACCCTCCCATCATATAACCCACGATACCAACGGTAAATATCCATAGCTGTAGAATACATGGCCCCGCATCCCGGCGCCCACGAAGAATCGAAATCTGTCTTAACAATACTACTATCCTTCATCGTCAAATGCCCGGTAGTCTTATTGCTGCTACGAACATGTTTAAAATCGTACCCTGAATGTTGCATACCCAACGGATCAAAGAACAAACGCCTCACCTCCTGTTCAAAATTGTTGCCGGTCACCCTTTCCACAACAGCAGCCAGTAATATATAATTGGAATTAGAGTAAGAGAACTTTGCGCCCGGCTGCATCGTCAATGGTTCATGACTGAAATAAGCGATCAACCTGTCACGATCAACAGGCGGTGATCCATCCGGCAGGTCCTGTATTGCCTTTACCTGCAGGTATTCCTTCACGCCCGAACTGTGCGTAAGCAAATGCTCTACCGTGATAATATCTCCCTTTGGGTATTGTGGTAAAAATTTCGAGAGTGGGTCCTGCAAAGACAACTTCTTTTCTTCCGCCAGCCGGAGTATAACAGTAGCAGTAAAAGGTTTCGTGAGAGAACCTATGCGGTAAATGGAAGCAGTATCATTAAGCGTTCCGGCAATAATATGCTTATACCCGTATCCCTTATACAATAAAATATTCCCCCGATGAACTACAAGCGCCGTTCCATTAAAAGCCTGCTTCTTCCGCGGGGCCGAAAGCACCTTATCCAGTTGTGATGAAATATCCTGTGCAGAAACAACAACAGTCATCAGCACAGCCACGACCATAGTAAATATTTTATACATACAGCAACGAATGGTAAGGCGTACAAGTTAATCATTGGCAATGGCGATTGTTCGAACAGTTTGTTAAAATTGGCTGTATAGAAATGTGATACAGGTCACACAATCCACACCCGGCCTCATCCCATCTTTGTGTTGCAAAAACAAACACAATGACACAGCAAGCAACATCTACAGCCACCGCTGCTATTTCAGAAGCACTGGAAAAATATTACTTTCAGGGGATCTATGAAGGCAATTTACACACACTCAATGAGGTGTATCACCCCGGCGCCCTCGTTTTTGGAGATGTAAAAGGAGTGCCCTATTTCAAAACACTCGACCAATACCTCGATGGCGTTAAGAACCGGCAAAGCCCCAAAGACCTGGGTCAGCCATTTAAAGGCGAGATCATCTCTATCAAGGTAGTCAATTCAATAGCCGTTGCCGAAGTAAAAGTGAAAATGTACCAATTTAATTACTACGAATACCTTTCCCTCCACCACATGAACGGCCGCTGGCTCATCGTCAACAAAATGCTCACCGATACGACCATGTAACCACTAAAACACAAGACAGTACAAAAGAAGAAAGGTGCCCCTTTGCGAATGGAGTCACCTTTACTACACTAAGATCCTAATACACTATAATTCTTTCACAAGAGATTCAGCCGCTGCTTTCAATAACCCCGCGCCGATCCTTTGAGTCATATCCGGATTGATATATTCGAATGCGATCTTACCCTTCCTGGTAAGAATGAATACAGAAGGCACCGGCAATAACTTATCAATATTCTTACCTCCGGAAGCTCCGGGCAGAAATGAATCGTAATTCTTTGGCGCCTTGAAAGCAATCCCTACCTTTTTAGACAATGCGAGGTCAGCATCCGACAACAAAGTATACGAGAGCTTTTGTTTATCCGTCGTTTTTTGCAGGTTTTCAGGACTGTCAGTACTAACAGCGATCATTTGATATCCCATATCACTAAGCTCTTTTTCTACCTGCTGCAGACCGGCCAACTGCTTGTTGCAATAAGGACACCACCCACCCCGGTAAAATATTAGTATAGTCGGCTTTTGCGCTATCAGCGCCTGTAAGTCTGTTGGCTTGCCCGCCGCATCAGGCAGCGTCATGGCAGGTATAGTTTCACCAACCAACAGGGGACTGATATCTTCCGGCTTTAATGGTACACCCGACACATTGATAGTAGTATCACCCGGTGCAATAACACATTTGACCGGTGGCACTGCAGCCACTATTTGTTGTAAGCCTACACCTGCAAACAAAGCCATAGTCATCGCCATTACCCGGCAGCGTCGAAACGATCTATAAAACCTCATGATCAATTAGTATTTATTGTTGTTAATGAATTATTCTATAAATCTCCTTGTCTACTCCAATGTATCCCTGAATACAGAAAGATTACTACCGGTTTTTAGCTTGAAGAACCGGCTGAAATGAGCCGCACTTTCAAAGCCCAGCTCATACCCAATTTCCTTGCCCGTTTTATCAGTGTAACAAAGATGCCGTTTGGCTTCCCGTATAATACGCTCATGAATGATGCTCGAAGGAGACGGGTAATTGCTCAGGCGGAACAAGTTGGATAATGTCTTGGGCGATTTATTCAACGCATCAGCATAAAAATTTACCTCGTGCTGTTGCCTGAAGTTGATCTCCACCAAAAGATTGAACTGCCGGATGAGATCGTACCGCTCATCTGTCAGTTGCCGCGCATTATCCATCTGCTGCTTGGCCATACGCGTACTCTTTATAATGAGCCGCTTGAGCAGCGTACGCAACATTTCACCCTGCATCCTGTCCTTCTCGCGCATATCTTCTAAAAACAATTGCTCGATAGTAGCGATCTTTTTCAGGTTGCTGTCATCGAGTTTGATGAACATGGGATTGTGTATACCAAAGAACAGGAACCCTACACAGCTTACCTCTGCATCATGATCCACAATACAATAAAAATCTCGGTTGAAGTGCCAGGCGATCAATGTCTCCGGCTTCTCGAAAATAAAATGCTGGTTAGCGACCAAAGGCAACAAAGTGTGGCCAGGCATCGTATAAGCAATTTCATCGATAACCACCCGCTGCCCTTTTGCCGATTTATTCACCACAATAGTATTGATCGGTTCGGGGTGACGATCAGCCATCCCTGCTCCATGCAACGAAGCGTCATTGACAGACATGACAAGCATGCCCCCGGTCGTTTTGTTGTTGAACACCCATTTCATGCACCCCAAAAGTAACATTATCCCGGTTATGGCCGATGACAGTAATTCCCGATGAATTGACAATACTTCCCGACATAATTGACAGAGCGAGAAGCTTATGGGCTAAAAAGGAGAATATTTTAATGACCGGGGCTGTTGGTAGAGATGGACGTCGGCTGCTCGCGCAACAGCTCCTGCTCGTACATAGTCTTGAGACGGTCATAAAGAGAATGACGGTCCACCAGCAGCGATACCAGGCTGGCGATCATACCCGCCAGCATAAGGTGAAAGATCACATTGTGCCTGTCGGTCATTTCCAACACGAGAATAAAAGAGGTAAACGGCGTACGCGTGACACCCGTTAAAAAAGCAACCATACCTGCGAGAATGACAATATTCATATCGGCAGGCGCAAGATGCAGCCACCCGCCTACCACAGAACCTATACTGGCGCCCGCTGCCAGCCCGGGAGCAAATACGCCACCGGCGCCGCCTGTAGTAAATGATAATACCGAGCCAGCCATGCGCATGAAAGGCATATACCACGGCAATTGCTTATCAGCAGTAAACAACGTATGCGTCATGATCTCTTTACCGGAGCCAAACGCCCGCTCATCGAGCCATATGCCCATAGCTGCAACAGCCAGCCCGCAAACAACGATGTAGAAGACATATTTTCTGACCGAATTGAACTTCCTCACCCTTGCCATTACAGCAAGGATCAATTTGGCCATACCACTGCCACCCACGCCCGCTATGGCTGCCACGAGCGCCACAGTAAAGAATACATAGGGAGAAAGATGATTAACATCAGGATAGCCGAGATAAAGATAAGGCCCCAGAAACGCCTGTGCTGTAAGGCCGGCAATGATCACAGCAGTAAACAAAGCCGTTCTAAAATAACTGATATGCGTTTTAGCAATTTCTTCTACAGCGAAAACAAGCCCACCGAGCGGAGTATTAAAAGCCGCCGATAACCCGGCAGCGGCGCCGGTCATGATCATGTTGCGCTTGGATATCTTCGGCCACCAGGCAGGCAGCCATTTGTTCACCTGCCGGAACACAGAACCTGCAATCTGTATAGTAGGACCTTCTCTACCAACTATACCTCCGCCCATGACCATGATGAAGCTGGAGGCGATCTTTACCAGTATGATGCGCACACTCAATAACCTGTCCACTTTATGATGGTGCTTAGGTGTAGCGAGATCTACTGCCGCTATTACCTGTGGAATGCCGCTGCCACGGGCGAAAGGAGCAAACCGTTTTACGAGATACCAGGCAACGATAAAACATGCAGGAGTAATGAACAAAAACCACATCACATGATGATGTATAACCCAGGCGGCTATTTTTTCAGCGCCGGCAAACAAGTCGGCATACAATACAGCCACCAGGCCGGTGATCACAGAGGCGATCCAGAAAGGAACAGCCTGCAGGAGGGAATTTTTCAGGCGTTCATTACCAATACGATCGAACAAATGCTTTAACCATGCTCGCAACTTACGGACCATGTTGATCATTCCGCAAAATTACAGAGCCACACATTAGAAGGAGATTAGAGCGGCATTAAAAATAAGTTGATATGTTAATCACTTGATTCTCCGGCAGCTTACTTATCGTTCCTCACATACAAAGGATGGTAGTTCACATACAATCCCCGTTCTTAATCACGGCTTTGAAGTTATTTGCCTGCCGTTAAATCCACTTGTATGTGTACAAAACTGATCCTGCTGTCTGTACTATTATCCTTTACCGGAACAACTTTCGCACAAGGCGTTGCCATTGGAGCCAATAACAATCAACCCGACGCCAGCGCCATGCTCGATGTTCAAAGTGACACCAAAGGATTATTGATACCACGTCTCACCCAGGCACAGCGCAATGCCATTACGACGCCCGCTACCGGCCTGCTGATCTATCAAACAGATGCTACGCCAGGATTTTATTACAACAACGGAACACCTGCTACTCCCAACTGGACAGCCTTACAATTGTCGGGTTGGCAACTAAACGGCAATGCGGCCACCAACCCTGCCAACCAGTTTGTAGGCACCACCAACTTCGCAGCACTGCAAATGCGCACGAATAACTTATTAAGGATGCAGGTAACGGAAAATGGACAAGTGATCATAAACGGTGCTACCGTCAGAAGTCTGCAGGATGGATTAGCAGTATATGGTACTGGTGCAACGCAGGCCTTAAACAGCTATAACTTCCCGATCAATGGCTACACCGGAAACACCCCTTCTGCCGGCATTTATGGAGAGAACACAGGTACTGGCCAGGGTGTGTTAGGACAAAATTTGGGAACCGGCACGGGCGTTTATGGCGTTAATCATTCTAACGGCGTTGGTGTTGCAGGCATGTCTTTCAACAGTACGGGAGTAAGGGGGCAAACAAATGTTGAGTCTACTGCTGGTGTGATGGGCGTTGGCGCCCATGCCAATGGTATAGGCGTGATCGGATTAGGAAATAATATGACAACCTTTAACAATCCGGGCGTTGGAGCAGGCGTATTAGGTCAGGGAGCAAACTTTGGAGTAATAGGATATGCTTTGTCGGGCACACCCTTTACCCCCGGTTTTTGGGGCGGCTATTTCGATTTCCTGCCAGGCGCCAACACTTACGCTTATATAGCAGGCCGCTCAGGAACTACTGACTATGGTATTTTATCCACCGGTGTCAAGTCAACGATGGTCAAAGACGAAGAGAACCGCAACCGCATCATGTATTGCACCGAAGCGCCGGAAGTATTGTTCCAGGATGTAGGCACAGGACAACTGGTAAACGGAAGGGCTCACATCAAGATCGATCCACTGCTGGCACGCAATATTCATGTCAGTGAATCTAAACCACTCAAAGTATTCATTCAGCTCGAAGGAGATTGCAAAGGCGTGTATGTTACCAATAAGTCAGCCGCCGGTTTCGACGTGATCGAACTGCAGGGGGGCCGCAGCAACACACCATTCACGTATCAGATCATTGCCAACCGTGCCAACAGCACCGATGCTGCAGGCCGTGTAACGAGCCGGTTTGCCGACAGCCGCTTTCCCATCGGCCCCGATCGGATCGAACCTGCCGGCCAGGACAAAGCCCGTATGGTACAGGTAGCTCCACTCGAACTACCTGAACGCGCACGCACAGATCAGTAAGACAGTCAGGCCGCTCAAAGCGGCCAGACTCTTCTCTTTCATTACTTCTTTTGCGGGTCATACACACCGTACACCGCATCCCGGAAACTTTTGTGCAGTTTTACTTTATCGAAAGGTATCAGTTGAGTAAACAATACTGCAGCAAGTTGATTTTCAGGATCAACCCAAAACATAGTACTGGCTGCACCGTCCCAGAAGAACTCTCCCACGATCCCGTTGTTCTCCTCCTTATTCGCAGGCGGTTGCGTACGCACGGCAAAGTCGATACCGAAGCCAACCCTGCCCTTACTGGGTAGCCACATGCGTTTTGTAATAGTATCGGACAAATGACTGGTAGACATCAGCTTTACAGTCTCAGGTTTTAATATGCGCGTCTTTCCCAGGCTTCCCTTGTTGGCCAGCATTTGTGCAAACTTCGAATAATCATCCAGCGTTGAAGTAAGTCCCCAGCCACCGGGCTTCAGGGCCTGCGGTTTTGTATTCATCGCATTAGCCTGCTCATCAGGCACCCTTGTCAGCTTACCATCATCACTGCGATTATAAAGCGCCGCGAAACGGCTCCTGTCACTTTCCGGTATCAGGTAGCGCGTATTAGCCATCCCGAGCGGATCGAATATATTTTCTTTCAGGTACACATCGAAAGGCTTGCCCGAAAGCTTCTCAACGAGATAAGCCTGCACATCCACCGATGGGCCATACGCCCATTGATCACCGGGATGAAACGCCAAAGGCAGAGAGGCCATTCTTTTTGCCATTTCTGCAAGCGTATTGGAAGTATTCATAGCATCAGCTTGTCTCACAAGCGCTGCCAGCGCAGGAATTTCAGTACCCGCAAAACCTGCCGTATGACGGGTGATATCACGAATAGTGATAGGACGTTTTGCCGGTTCTGTGATCACCTGACCATTGGCATCTACACCCTTATACACCTTCATATCAGTAAACTCAGGCAGGTATTTCGACAGCGGTTCATCCAGTTGAAAAGCCCCCTTCTCATACAAGGTCATTAAGGCTACACCGGTAACGGGCTTGGTCATGGAAAAGATACGCACGAGCGTATTGCGGTCCATAGCCTTGTTCGCTTCCCGGTCGGCATAGCCAAACGCATTGAAGTATACTTCTTTTCCTTTTTCGAAGATGAGTGCAGACACCGCAACAGTTTTACCGGAATCGGTAAAACTTTTCAGCGTGGCATCGATGCGGCTTTTAACAGCAGCATTGATAATGGGAGCAGGAGCCTTTTTATCACGAGCAGCAGTTAATAGCGTGTAAGCACCGGCAATGAGCAATACCGGCAAAATGGCAAGGATCGGCTTTTTCATGATTATGCGTTTCTATTGTTTTAAAATTAACTATTTCTACACTTCCCCTTCCTGCTACTTCTTTAATTAGTATCCAATTCCCCAGGTTCAATTAAATAGTGGAACCAGTGCATTTTCCTTAAACACAGCAGGCATCGTTTTTTAAGCATTGCTGCTAAAACATACTATGGACAGCATCAATAAAAACCAGCCGGAAGAGAATCATGAAGCATTGGCAGGCTCTTCAGCCATTGAGAAAATAAAAGAACTGGCCGAAAAAGCCGAAACCTGTTTCTTTTGTACACGCATTTCACAGGATGTAGAGATAAAGACACGGCCCATGGCCCTACAGGAGATCGATGAGCAAGGCAATATGTGGTTCCTGAGTGCCAGCGATAGCCATAAGAACAAAGAAATACAGGAAGATGCCGCTGTCCAGTTATTCTTCCAGGGCTCCAAACATTCCGATTTCCTGTCCCTATATGGAAAAGCGTCCATCAGTACCGACAAAGCAAAGATTGACAAACTATGGAAACCACTATTGAAAACCTGGTTCACCGAAGGCAAGGACGATCCGCGCATCACGGTTATTAAAGTGTCACCAGCCAGCGGCTATTACTGGGATACCAAACATGGTAACATGGTAGCCTTCGCCAAAGTAATTGCCGGGGCTATTACCGGTAAAACACTCGACGATTCGATCGAAGGCGAACTGAAAATATAACAACCCTTTTTAGTACAAACATCGCCCTATCTCAGGCGATGCTTATAAGACCGCATCGAGCACCAGCACACCTGCCAGGCCGATGACGGAAATAACTGTCTCCATCACTGTCCACGAACGCAAAGTTTGTGGCAATGACAGTTGAAAGAATTCTTTAAACATCCAGAAACCCGAGTCATTGATGTGAGAGCCGAATACGCTGCCTGCACCAACAGCCAGAACCATAAGTTCAGGCGATACGCCGGTTGTTGCGATGAGTGGCGCCACGACCCCGGCAGCGGTGATGCCTGCCACAGTGGCCGACCCGATCATCACCCGCAGAAAAGCAGTGATCACCCAGGCAAACAACAACGGCGGCATATTCCATTGACTGCTGAAGCCAGCTATATAACTACCGGTGCCGCTATCCACCAGCACTTGCTTGAACACGCCACCGGCTGTAATAATGAGCAAGATCATGGCAATGCCGGATATCGACTCCGTCAACAACTTCATCATACCAGTCATATTGATACCAGCATCTCTGCCCAGGAAATACATCGCAAGCAATACCGTGATCAGCAAAGCGATCACACTATCACCGATGAACAACAATATCGTTTCAAGGATACTCTCCTTCTCCAGTACATGACCGGCCACTACTGCCAGCGCAATGAGGCATACCGGCATAAGCGCAAACAACAGACTGGCCCCAACAGAGGGCAACATTTTGTGCTCACGCGTAGCAGCAGTCAGCGCCACATCCTGCGCCGGTGTGGTCAGGTTTTTCAGCACCCTGCCCAGCAAAGGACCGGCGACAATAACCGCGGGAATGGCCAATACAATCCCATACAACAGCACCTTACCCATATTGGCATTGAATGCTTTTACGAGTACCACTGGCCCGGGGTGCGGCGGCAGAAAACAATGCGTAGTACTTAATGATGCCGCCATAGGTATCACGATATACAGCAACGGTAAACCCGTCTTGCGCGTTAGTGTCACTACCAACGGCACCAGGATCACGAAACCCGCATTATAGTACAGCGGTATACCAATTAAAAAACCAGTGAGCAATACTGCCCACTGGATATTCTTAATGCCAAATGCCCGTATGAGTGTAGAAGTAATTTGTTCAGCGGCACCTGTCACCTCGAGTATTTTCCCCAGGAAGGCACCAAGACAAATGATCAGGGCCAATCCCCCCAACGTGCTGCCCACCCCCTTTTCGATAGAACCCAATAATGCAACAGGCTTCATACCGAGGAATAGGCCGGCCAATATAGCCACTACCAGTAAAGAAATAAACGGACTGACTTTCTTAGCCGATAAGAATATCTGCAAAGCAATGGCAAGAACAATGATAAGGATGGTCATGGGCAATCGTTTGGGCCAAAGCCCTTTTGTTACAGCACTACTGAACAGTATTTACAAGCGTTCCGATATTATCAATCGTAATAGCTATTTCATCACCACTTTGCAAAGTAAAATCATGTCCCGGCACGATGCCTGTCCCCGTCATGACCAGGCAACCGTGCGGAAAGCTGCATTCTCTGTAAACAAAGGATACCAGCTCTTCGGGAGTTCTTTTCATTTGATTCAATAATATATCCCCCTTGAACACCACTTCCTTATTACGCATAATAACAAGATTGATATTGGTATCACCATTCAAGCGGGCGCTGGGCACATATACACAAGGCCCTACGGCCGCACTGCCGTCATAAGTCTTTGCCTGTGGTAGATACAACGGGTTCTCCCCTTCTATACTGCGGCTGCTCATATCGTTGCCAACCGTATAACCAACGATCTTACCGGAAGAAGTAACGACCAGGGTCAACTCGGGCTCAGGCACATCCCAGGTGCTGTCTTTGCGGATGCGCACAAATGCGCCAGACCCAACAATACGGTGAGCGGTCGATTTAAAGAACACTTCCGGCCTTTCAGCCTCATACACTTTGCCATAGAAGTCGGCACCGCCTGCAGCCTTACTTTCTTCCTGCCGGCCGATCTTGCTCCGCAGGTAAGTAACACCACAGGCCCACAACTCCTGCTCCTTACCTACCGGCGGCAGTATTCCATTGATCAGACTGCTGTCTCCGGCCGGCAATGTTTTTGTGAGCTTGTTTAACCTGTCATACAATTCATCATCGTTCACTAATGTTTCCCAGTTTTCATTGACGGCATAATACTTATCATTCTTTTCAATGACTGCCCCATTTTTAGTTTTATATAACCTCATATAACTTCACTTCTTTATTATAACGTTTTTTAGTTCATACCGCTCATTACCTTTCCTTTTCAACTTGTCAACCTTTCAACTTATCAACCAACCTAATGCGAATCTCTTGTTACCGTAGAACCAGAACTACCTTGTAAGAAATCGAGATCAGCCCCCTTATCAGCCCCCAACACGTGTTTCACGTAAAGACTCACGTATCCACGATTGGCAGCCGGCTTAGGCGGCGTCCATGCAGCCCTTCGTTTTGCCAGCACTTCATCACTCACATCGAGGTGCAATCGACGCTGTTCCACATCCAGCTCGATCATATCACCGTTTTCCACCAGCGCCAGCGCGCCACCGATGGCACTTTCCGGCGACACATGCAGTACCACCGTTCCATACGCGGTACCACTCATCCTGCCATCGGAAATACGTACCATGTCAGTGACCCCCTTTTGCAATAGTTTTTTCGGAAGCGCCATATTGCCTACTTCAGGCATGCCTGGATAGCCAACCGGCCCAACATACTTCAGTACCATCACACAGGTCTCATCGATGTCCAGCTCCGGTGTATCGATCCGTGCATGATAATCTTCAATACTCTCGAACACAACCGCCCTGCCACGATGTTTCATCAGCGCAGGCGTGGCAGCCGAAGGTTTCATCACAGCGCCATTCAGCGCCAGGTTGCCCTTCACCACCACACAGCCCGCTTCCGGCATGAAAGGCGTATCCATCGCCGCGATCACCTGATCATTATAACAAGCAGTATGCCCTTTAATATTCTCGTGATGGTTCTTTCCGGTTACCGTAACTACGTTCTTATGCAAATGATCCTTCAATTCGTTCAATATCACCGGCAGACCACCTGCATAGAAGAAGTCCTCCATCAGGTATTTACCGGAAGGCATAAGGTTGAGCAACAACGGTATCTTACTACCGATGGTATCAAACTCTTCGAGATCAAGTTTGACGCCTATCCTTCCCGCAATAGCCGTGAGGTGAATGATAAAGTTGCTGGACCCACCTACCGCGGCATTCACCCTGATGGCATTCTCAAAAGCTTCACGCGTCAGCACTTTGTCGATAGTAAGGTTTTCCTTCACCATCGCCACGATCCTTCTGCCGCTGAGTTGCGCCATCTGCTTCTTCCGGCTGTCGGCAGCAGGTATCGCAGCAGCGCCACTGAGCGTAAGACCGAGCGATTCTACCATACACGCCATCGTGCTGGCAGTGCCCATCGTCATGCAATGACCAATGCTGCGGCTCATGCAACTCTCAGCATATTCGCAATCCTCCTGCGACATTTTACCGGTCTTCATATCCTCATCAAACTTCCACACATGAGTGCCCGAGCCGATGTCCTGCCCTTTGTACTTTCCGTTCAACATGGGGCCGCCGGGCACCACGATCGTAGGCAAGCCAACACTCGCTGCACCCATTACTGTGGAAGGAGTGGTTTTATCGCAGCCGGTCAACAACACTACCCCATCGATAGGATTGCCGCGAATACTTTCTTCTGCATCCATGCTGGCCAGGTTGCGAAACAACATGGCCGTAGGCTTCAGCAGCGTTTCGCCCAAACTCATGATCGGAAACTCGACCGGGAACCCACCCGCCTCCAGTACACCCCGCTTTACCATCTCTGCATGCTCACGGAAATGAGCATTACAGGGCGTTAGTTCACTAAACGTATTGCAGATGCCGATCACCGGCCTTCCATCAAACATGTCATTAGGCATGCCCCGGTTCTTCATCCAGCTCCTGTAAATAATACCGTCCTTGTCTTTTCTGCCAAACCAATCGTGGCTGCGTAATTTGTTTTCCATTGTTTCTATTGTTTATCCCACCATACCCGTGTGCTCAGTTTATCGGGGCCCATATTAGCGATAGCAGCATTCACATTTGTCGTGTTCACGCTCAGCTCCGATGTAGGATAAGTCAGTCTTCTGATAAAAGTGCCATTGGGTACGTCGGGGTTATTAGGTTGTCCATAAGGATTGGGCGTAAGCGCCGGGAAGCCGCTCCGTCTAAAGTTAGCAAAAGCTTCCGGACCATTGAGGAAAGATGCGATCCAATATTGAGTGTTGATATCGCGCAGCTCATTACCGCCTGTAAGCGGGTTGTTTGTTACATACGTATCGCGGGCGCCAGCAGCAACGGCACTGTTTGGATCATAAACTGCCATCTGGTCCATGTGTGCACGGATGCCATCAGCATAATATTGAGCAGCAGTATTGCCGGTAGTGATCCATCCCCTGAAGCGGGCTTCAGCAAGCAATAAGTTGGTTTGTGCAGCTGTCAGGAGAAACATGGGAGAAGTTGTCTTCACTATCCTGCGGCGATCCACCTGGCTGTAATCATAGAAGCTGGCCAGCCCATCAGCTATGGCGGCTGCACCTATGGTACCATTGTCTTTGCCGATAGGCATACCGATCTGCTTGGTGGGATCAGTGCTGCCAACACCCACCACTTGCCCGGCGCCGCTGGCTGCACCCACATAGCGGATGGCAATAGCTGACAAACGCGGATCATTTGTATTCTTTAATTGATCTACAAATGGCTTGGCAAGGTAAATATTGGCTGCTTCACTACCGTTGAGTGTGCCACCAATACCTTGCTGGAAGTTCGCATCATGGCGTATGTAGGCATTATCGGCATTGCTGGTAATAACACCTCCGGCAAAAGCAGCCTGTACAGTGGTTTGGGCTTTGCCCGGGTCTATTTTGGACAACCGCATACCTGCACGAAGTATAAGAGAATAAGCAAACTTTTTCCACTTCGGTATATCACCTGCATACAATACATCACCTGTTTCAATATTACCTGCAGGATTGAGGGCCGTTGCCGCTTCCGTCAGCTCCTGTATGAGCTTCGGATAAATATCCTGTTGTTTGTCATATTTGGGGAACATCACCTGTGTAACAAATCCTGCACCACCTTCCGTATAAGGAATATCGCCATATGCATCCGTCAGGAT
This sequence comes from Paraflavitalea sp., assembly GCF_059502485.1. Lineage (NCBI taxonomy): Bacteria > Pseudomonadati > Bacteroidota > Chitinophagia > Chitinophagales > Chitinophagaceae > Paraflavitalea > Paraflavitalea sp. Next base: position 3,300,555 of record NZ_JCACET010000008.1, on the reverse strand, counting down.
CATGAACACATAAGCCTGATAAATACGCACCATGTTATACATGTTGCTGCGGGCTGGATTGTCCTTCGAGCGGGTGAGCGCATCATAGGTATTTTTGATCACACTTTGATAGTAGACTGTCCACAAAGGCGCCAGCGTTACGTCGCGGCTATCCTGGTTGAAGTTGGCGCCCGTAAGTACACCACCGTTGGGCGTAACCATTTGCTGTACGACACCCTCATCGAATACGAGCGTTTTTGCAGGGAATGAAGTATTGATTATTGCCTGGTTCAACAACAGGGCCGGGTCAAGCGCAGTGGGACTTGTTTTATTGACATTCAGGTCCGACAATCCTTTGTCACAACCTGCTACGGCAAACAGGCACAAGACCGGTAATATATAATTGAAGATTCTTTTCATGACGACAAGTGTTAGAATTTAATATTCAGGTTCAATCCAAGGCTGCGGGTAGTAGGCAGGCCAGGTGATTCAAGTCCTACCTGGTTATCCGAACCGAAACCAAACGTTTCAGGATCGATATTGTCTACCCATTTTTTGAGCATGAGCACATTGTTGGCAACAAGATCGAGCTTCACCCCTTTGATGGGCCATTTGGCCGGAATGAATTTGGTAAGATCATAACCTACGGACATCTGGCGCAGCTTCCAATAACCACCATTATAGATTACCGGCTCTACGATCTGCTGTGTACGCAAGTGCTCCCAATAAGTTTGTACCGCAGCAACTGCATTGTTGGGGTTGCCGTTGGCATCCACTCCTACACCCTTCACACCACCTACGCGGCCTTCCAGCGTCATCGCATGCAAGCCCTGGCGTATAGCGTTGAAGTTGGTGCCCGACAGAATTTTACCACCCAATTTATAATCGATAAACACGGTGAGGTGAATACCTTTATAGTTGAAGGTATTGAGGAAACCACCTACCCATTTAGGCAAGGCACTGCCAAACAATAAGAAATCGCCTGTACGTTGCGGCACACCGTTGGATTGGAATATTCTTTGCCCTTTGACATCACGTGCATACCCAAAGCCAGCGATCTGTCCGATCTCCTGACCTACCACATGCCTGGTCTCTCCATTAAATACGTGCGTAGCCGTAGTGATGCGCTCACCCGGTTTATCGGTGATAATACTCAGTACTTTGGTTTTATTGTAAGAAGTATTGGCCGTGAATTCCCAGGTAAATTGCCTGTTTCTGATGGGCACCAGGTTCAGCAAAGCTTCAAAACCAATATTGCGGCTTTTACCACTGTTGATCGGCGTATTGAAATAACCGGAAGCATCGGATATCTGAACGTTGACGATCTGGTCACTCGTGATCTTCCGGTAGGCTGCGAGGTCAATGTTCACCCGGTTATTGAACATACGCAACTCCAGGCCGATCTCTGTTTCCGCTACGCGGCTGGGGCGCAGGTTTTTATTGGGCAAAGTAGTACCAGTACCGGTGACGATATTGCTGGTGCCTACGGGTACAGGCACACCACTGGGGTTGTTGATAAAGTTGGCATTTACTGTATAGAACAATTGATCGGCGTAAGGAGCTACATCACCATCGCTACCCACTTCTGCATATCCGAGACGCACCTTACCAAAGTTGAGCCAGGAGACCGTTGGCAAATGCTCAGAGAATACATAACTACCCGACACAGAAGGATACAGGATACTCCTGTTTTCCGGAGACAAGGTAGAGAACCAATCATTACGTAAAGTACCGGTGAGGTAAAAAGTTTGTTTCCAGTTCAATTCAGCAGATCCATACAATGAATTAACACCCTGTTCTATCAGTGTATAGGTAGGGTCCTTGCCACGTCCGTTCTGAACAGTATACAGTCCGCGGATGATAAAGTCGGTAACCACTACGTTGTTGATATCCGAACGCTTGCGCATACGGTTACCGCCAGCATTGATGTTTACACCAAGGTCACCAAACTCTTTATTGGCATTCACGAGGAAGTCGAGGTTGGTTTCGCGGAAGCGGCGTGACTCCTGCGTATATACACCATTTACGAAACCCGGAGGGGCTGCTGCACGGGAAGCATGGCCGGTGGGGAAGTTATTGACATCCTCATCGCGTGACCAGTAATCCTGTCCGAAGCGGCCTTGCACACTCAGCCATTTCAATATATTATACTTCAGCGAAACGTTACCAAAGATGCGATCGCGTTTGATGTTATGAAACTGCTCGGCCAGTACCCAGTAAGGATTGGTACGATTGGTGAATCTTGACCAGGGATACTCATTGCCGGCGGCATTGTATTTATTCTCATTGAGCACACTCAATGGCATGGAATTGGACAGGCCCATGATCGTAGTAGGAACAGAATTGTCCTGGTTGGCAATATTTGGAGGGTTCTTATTGAACTCCCTTGAATAATTGACATTGCCCGCTATAAGAAAGTCTTCCGTAAGGTTGTAACTGAAGCCAAGGTTCATACCCTTACGATTGAAAGAGTTATTGGGCATGATACCTTTATTCTCATTATTATTGAGTGATAACCGCATGCCTCCTTTTTCACCGCCGGTTTCGAATGCCACGGTGTTGGCGAAGTTCTGTCCATGACGATAAAAATTCTTGATGCGGCTTCCCTGTGGCGCGTAGGGTACAGTAAGGTTATTGAACAATATCTGTGTAGCGCCGGGTGTGAATTTTTCTCCAAAAGACCATTGACCAGACGTAGGATTGGGAGCATTGGGCTTGACTCCGTTCTCGCCCTGGCCATACTCGCTCTGATATTCGGTAAAGTCCAACGGATTATCGTTGGTATAATTAAGGTTGTAAGTAACGCCGATACCTTTGGTCTTTCCCCTTGTTTTAGTGGTTATCATGATGACACCATCCTTGGCGCGTGAGCCATAGAGCGCCGATGCCGGAGCTCCTTTCAGCACCGTCATGCTCTCGATGTCATCAGGGTTGATGCTCGATAACCCATCACCGCCATCGGCATAGGAGCCTCCTCCCTTTACGCTAACCGCATTGTCGTTGAAGTTGGAATTATCAACCGGTACACCGTTAATAACAATAAGCGGGTTATTTTGTCCGGAAAGAGAAGACTGTCCCCGGATGCGGATCTTGGAACTACCGCCGGGGCCGGTGCCCAATGAGGAAATGTTCATACCTGCCACCTTACCTTGCAGCGAGTTCATGACATTGCTGGTGCGGTTCACACTCAGCTCTTCAGGCTTTACATTCGTAGCAGAATACCCCAATGCACGGGATTGCTTTTTGATACCAAGCGCAGTCACCACTACTTCGCCCAGGTCCTGGTTGGTGGCCACCAATGTTGCATTTACTACACTGCGGCCTCCTATGACCTCTTCTACTGTTTTAAAACCAACAGAGCTGAAGACGAGCGTAGCGTTATTTCCTGCGGGAACGGAAATACTGTATTTTCCGTCTGCATCGGTGGCAGTTCCCTGTGTAGATCCTTTAACGACTACAGATACATTCAACAATTTCGTACCTTTTTCATCTGATACAGTTCCTGTAACTGTTTGAGCGCGGGCGGCGGATATACATAAGAGCAGAAAAGAAAGCAGCCATAGTCGCACAAAGCGGAATGGCTTGCCGCTGGAGTACTTTTTCATACCGGCAGTTTATTTTGGTGAGTTAATCGTTAGGGTGCCAAATTATCAGCTATTACACTCAAAAACTTCCAAAATAGAACAACGTTGAATTTTGTACATCTGACACGAATAAATTTCCTTTCTTTATGCAAGCTCCGAAATGGGGCAGATTGCTAAAGTACCATCGCTAACGTCATATGAATCAATTTGTGCTACAACACGGCAAGTCAGCAGAGCTTCGGCTATTTCCGCACCTGCTGGAAGTGGGCACAAAAAAGAATGTTTCTATCCAGCTCAACACTTTTCCTACCACCACTGCAGAGGGCATCAGGATATACTATATTATAGAAGGCAAGTTTGAATGGCGCATCGACCATCAATCATACGTTGTTTATCCCGGCGATGTAGCGATTGTGCTGCCCGGCGTCTCTTTTGGCAGTGACAATGGTGTGCTGGAGATCGGCGCTTTTACCTGGGTGCACCTCGGTATTCAAAAAATGGAGAATGGGCACATCCTGCCCGGCAAATGGAGCGGCCTCTCTGAAAGTGAAGGAGCGGCCATCGGCAAAATGTTATCCCTGAACAGTTCACCCATACTATCACGATTCGACGAAGCCGGTAAGATACTCAAGTGCATCAGTGCCGAATTGTTTGGCCATGAAATAGGTTACCAGGCGCGCATCAATCACCAGCTGGACGACCTGCTGATACAGGTAACACGCCACATGACAAGACAAAGCCATCCGGGCCGCGACTTCCCGAAGACATTCATGCGGCTGGAAGAAGTGCTACGGGAAAACCTCTCACACCAATGGACAGTAGAAGAAATGGCGGCCCTCGTGGGTCTGGGCACTACGCTGTTTACAGAGCGGGTAAAAAGTTACTCAGGATTTTCGCCGATCAACTACCTGATCAATATCCGTATTTCAGAAGCTATTAAATTATTGAAGCGGCCCGATATCAGTGTGACCGACATAGCGCTGGATACCGGCTTCTATTCATCGCAACACTTTTCGACTACATTTAAAAAGCTGACCGGTTACCGTCCCAGTGAATTCAGAAAAAATCATTTACGCAATATATAACCTCTACAATATGAAATGCATCATTACGATAGAATTAGGAACCAACGGGATCAGGGTATTTGCCTTTGATCTCAGTGGCCGTGTCATCGGATCGATGAAAGGCTACTATCCTACATTTCATACGGAACCCGACCACAGCGAGCAGGACCCCGAGCAGATATTCATTACTACTCTCTATGTAATGAAGAACCTGCTGAATGAATATATACATCCGAAGAAATATAAAGTAGCCTGTATTTGTTTCAGCGCCGCCATGCACAGCGTACTGGCAGTAGACAAAAATGGTAACCCGCTGGGCAACGCCATTACCTGGAGCGATAACCGCGCCAAGAAAGAAGCGCTGGAACTGCGCAACTCGAAAGCAGGGAAAAACCTGTATGCCGCTACAGGAACCCCCATCCACCCCATGAGCCCTTTGCTGAAGATAGCGTGGATCAGGAACCGTGACAAAGAGCGTTTTAAACTCACCAGTAAGTTTCTGTCCATTAAGAGCTACATCATCCATCAGCTCACCGGCGAATACCTGATCGATTACAGCATTGCTTCCGCTACGGGGCTGCTGAACATCCATACCATTTCATGGGAAGCAGACGCCTTACAATATGCCGGCATTACCGCTGCCAAGCTGCCCGGCCTGGCGCCGGTATTTGCCAATGCAGGCAAACTGAAGAAAGCCTACCAACAATCACTGGGGCTGAGCGCAGACACAAAAATACTGATCGGCTCCAGCGACGGTTGCCTTGCTACGCTGGGCGACGGCGTAAACGGAGAAGGTAATGCCACGATAACCATTGAAGACAGTGGCGCGGTGCGCGTGATGGGCCCTGCCGTATTGAAAGATGAACAGATGCGCTTCTTCAATTACCTGCTTACGGAAAACTGTTATGTAAGTGGCGGTCCCACCAACAACGGGGGAAACATCTTCGAATGGTTTACCCGGCAGTTCGGAGACTTTACACACCCCTACGATATAGAGCACAGCACCCAACAATTGATCGAAGAAGCATCACAGGTGCCAGTGGGTTCAGATGGCCTGCTCTTTCTACCCTATCTGTTGGGCGAACGCGCCCCTATCTGGAATGCCAATGCCCGCGGCGCTTATTTCGGACTGAACATCAAACACGAACGCAAACATTTTGTGCGAGCTACTATTGAAGGTATCCTGTATGAGATATACAGCATTGGCAAAAGCCTGGCAGAACAACGTACGATCAAGAGCCTGTCGGTGAATGGCAGCTTCGGCACCATTCCTTTCTGTACACAAATGCTGGCCAACATGTTCAACAAACCCGTACGTCTGCGTCAGCAGTTTCACAGTGTGAGCTATGGCGCGTGGTTGTTGAGCGCAACAGAAATGGGCATTTATAAATCATTGGATGAAGCGGCCCGCACGGTGCAACTGCCGGATGTATACAAACCGGACAAGCAACACCACGCTGTGTACGCCGACTACTTCAGCATTTTCGAAAAACTCAGCGGTAAGCTCTTCGATGAATTTGAAGCCATCGGGAATCTGCAACAGAAGTATGCAGTGACAGAAGAACCGGTGAAGCAGAAGATAAAGCTATAAAGACATTGACACAAAACCATCCTGCATATGAGAAGAAACAAACTAACGATGATTGCACTGCTGCTATGTACCCTGGTGCAGGCACAGCAGGTGACACTTACACCGGAACAGATCAAGGCACTGACGCCGGAATGGAAAGGCGAACGCTCTGCCGACGGGCGACCGCGCGTATCCGACAAGCTACTCGAACGCCTGAAAGGCATACACCTCGAAGAAGCCTGGGGTGTATTGCGCAACAAAGGTTACCAGAACCAGTTTGAAGGCGACTGGATGGTAATACACCCCGACTCCGTCATGACAGGCCGCGCCGTCACTGCCCAATACATGCCACTGCGTCCTGATGTAGACAAATTGATAAAAGATAAAGGCAAAGCCGAAGGCCGCATCGGCGCCACCAACTCATGGCCTATCGATGTACTAAAAAATGGCGACATCTACGTTGCAGATAGTTATGGAAAGGTAGTTGACGGCACCCTGATCGGTGACAACCTTGGCAATGCCATCTACGCCAAATCTGCCCGCGGCGTTATCTTCTATGGCTCTGTTCGCGATGTAGAAGGCCTTGAGGAGATCAAGGGATTCAACGGCTGGATAAAAGGGTACGATCCCTCTTACATACAACAGATGATGCTGGGCAGTATCAACATGCCGATCCGCATAGGTCGCGCCACGGTGTTGCCCGGCGATGCCGTGCTGGCCAAGAAAGGCGGTGTGGTATTCATTCCTGCCCACCTGCTGGAAGATGTGGTATTGACTTCCGAGTTCATTTCATTACGCGATGCTTTCGGCCATCAGCGCCTGCGCGAAGGCAAGTACACACCCGGACAGATCGATACACAATGGACCGATGAGATCAAGAAAGATTTCCTGCAATGGCTCGATGCCAATCCGGATAAACTGCCGATGACGCGGAAAGAACTGGATCAGTTCATGAAAGACAGAACCTGGTAAAACAAATTAGGTTAACCAAATAAAATTATCTGCTATGACTCCATCACAAAAATTCCTGACCAAACTGGGTTTGAAAGACCCGGTACCCGATACCGATAATAATACTACCCACAACGACTCCGCACACAACAGCCGCCGTTCCTTTATAAAGCGGTCTGCGCTCGGCGGCATTACGCTTGGCGGCGCGAGCATGTTGTTGCCCATTCAGGATGTAGTAGCGCAAAGCACACAAAAGGTAAATCGCTTCTCCGCCCCCTCCGATCTTAAGATCACCGACCTGCGTTACTGTGTTACCACAGTATTGGGCAGAACAGCCATCATACGCATTGACACCAACCAGGGCATTTATGGTTTGGGTGAAGTAAGAGATGGCGCCGACGAGCGCTATGCACTGATGCTTAAAAGCCGCCTGCTGGGAGAAAACCCTTGCAATGTAGAAATGCTGTTTAAGAAGATAAGACAGTTTGGCGGGCCCGCGCGGCAAGCCGGTGGTGTGTGCGGCGTGGAGATGGCTTTGTGGGACCTGTGTGGCAAAGCCTACAATGTACCCGCCTGGCAATTACTGGGTGGCCGCTACCGTGATAAAGTAAGGTTGTATGCCGACACACCGGAAGCAGGTTCACCGGAAGAACAAAAGAAACTCATCAATTACCGGATGAAAGAGCAGGGCTATACCTGGTTGAAGATGGATGTATCCATCAATGAGTTGAAGGGTAAACCTGGCACGCTGGTAAATGCAGATCAATGGCGCAATGCGCAGGGCAACCTCGCACAATGGGGTGATATGAACAACCCCATGTCCTACGCCAATGCCCTGCACCCTTTCACGCAGATACAGATCACCGACAAAGGGCTGGCAGAGCTGGCCAGTATTGTAGAAACTGTGCGTGGCATGGTAGGTTATGATGCGCCTATCTCCACAGACCACTATGGCCACTTCGATCTAAACAATGGTATACGCCTCGGCAGGGCTTTGGAAAAGTATCGGCTTGCCTGGCTGGAAGATGTGGTATCCTGGGAACTCACCGACCAATGGAAAACATTGAGCGATGCATTGGAAACACCCTGCCTAACGGGTGAAGACATTTACCTGCTAAAAGGCTTTAAAGCGCTGATCGATAAAAGAGCCGTTGATATTATACACCCCGACCTTGCGTCTTCCGGCGGATTATTGGAGACTAAGCGAATTGGTGATTATGCCGAAGAGAATGGTATCGCGATGGCCATGCACCAGGCGGGTACGCCCATTTCATTTATGGCGAGTGTGCATTGCGCAGCTGCCACCCAAAACTTTCTGTCGCTGGAGCACCACTCTGTTGACCTGCCATGGTGGGAAGACCTGGTGAAAACAACAGATGGCAGAAAGCTGATCACCAAAGGATTTGCCAATCTTCCATTAACAGCGCCGGGACTGGGCATCGAGCTGAATGACGAAGTAGTGAAGCAACACCTGCACTCCAAAGACAAAACCTATTTCGAACCGACGCCGCAGTGGAATGATGTTCGTTCACACGACCGGGTGTTTAGTTAGCGCATTTCCTTTTATCTCAGGGTGAGCCGCCCTCCCGCAAAGCGGGACAAGTTTTGAGGGCGACCCACCCTGAGACCGACAAAGTAACATTGACAGATTATCAGAAGAACCTAATCCTTCTACTAAACGAATTGCCAAATGAAGCGTTCAACCTTTTTTTATCTTGGAGCGGCGGCCTGCCTGATTGCTTACGCCGTGCTGGTGGTGCAACAGCAGCACGATTGGGGCGGCTGGATATTACTCCTGTTCTTTTTCAGCCTGGCGATGGCCTTCCGGGAACACCGGCTATTGAAAGGACTTTCCTATACACTCATGATCATGGCAGTGGTAAGCCTCGCGATGTATTACCCGCAGTACTTCAAAACCTATCGCGGCTTCAAGCTATCGGAACTCATCATTCCTTTGCTGCAGATCATCATGTTTGGCATGGGAACTGAGCTAAGCCTGAAGGACTTTGCCAACGTGTTGCGTATGCCCAAAGGCATCATTGTAGGTGTAGTATGTCACTATATTATTATGCCTCTGGTAGGATTCGGGATTGCCAACCTGTTCAATTTCCCGCCTGAAATAGCAGCGGGGATCATCCTCGTAGGCTGCTGTCCCAGCGGACTGGCCTCCAATGTGATGTGTTACCTCGCCAAAGGTAATCTTGCCTTATCGGTTTCAGTAACTACCATCTCGACCATCGTAGCACCTTTCTTAACGCCACTGCTCATGCGCCTGTTGGGCGGCAGCTTTATAGACATTGATTTCTGGGGCATGGTATGGGATATTACCAAGATCGTGATCATCCCGGTAACAGCCGGGCTGGCATTTCACTACCTCATCCACGGCAAAATGAAATGGCTCGACAAAGCCATGCCGTTGGTATCCATGGCTGGCATCGGCATCATCCTCACCATCATTACTGCAGCAGGCAGGGATAACCTGATTAAGGTTGGCGCGCTGTTGATCATTGCTACCGTCCTGCACAATGTATTGGGTTATTTCATGGGCTATTGGTCTGCCCGCATACTGCGCTTTCATGAACGCGATTGCCGCACCATTGCCCTCGAAGTAGGAATGCAAAATGCGGGGCTCGCTTCAGGATTGGCACTGGCGATGGGCAAGCTGTCCACTGCCGGGTTAGCACCCGCCATCTTTGGCCCTGTCATGAACATCAGTGGTTCTTCGCTGGCCAGTTGGTGGCATAATCACCCGCCGGGGGAAACAAGTCAAGAGTCAGGAGTTCAGGGTCAAGAGTTGGGAAGCGGAGGCAAGGAGAAACAACTTTCATCTCAATAGATCATGCTTTAGCCCAAACAATATAAACATCTGCATATGCAACTTATAAAAAGAATACTGTTCTTACTCACCATCACAATGATTGGTGAGTACACTGCTGCACAGGAAGTGCAGATCAGCAGAGAGGAACTGATCGCATTAACACCGGAATGGAAAGGCGAACGTTTCCCTGATGGGAGACCCAAAGTGCCGGATAGAATACTGGAACGTATGAAGCAAGTGAGCGTGGAAGAAGCCTGGGCCGTGATGAAGAATGCCGGCTATGGCTACCAGGTAGCCGAAAGCTGGCAGGTGATCAATCCTGACAGTGTATTGGTAGGAAGAGCCGTCACCGCGATGTTCATGCCTGCCCGTCCCGATGTGTGGAAAGCCATCGACACCGTTGGTAAGAAAAAAGGAAAACGCGGACAGAACACCTGGCCCGTAGACCTGCTGGTAAAAGGCGATGTGTATGTAGCCGATCAGTTTGGCGCGCACAGGAATGGCCCTACCATTGGCGACAATGTGGGCAATGCCATCTATGCCCGCACAGGCAATGGCATCGTGTACGATGGCGCATTGCGCGATGTGGAAGGATTGAAAGAAATAGGCGGCTTCACTTCTTACTACACCAGTTATGATCCATCCTATCACAATCCTCCCGGAGACCTGAACACCATGATCGTTGGCATTAACCGGCCGACCCGTATTCGAACGGTTACGGTGATGCCGGGCGATGTAGTACTCGGCAAGCTGGGCGTGGTGGTATTTGTTCCTCCACATCTGGCTGAGAAAGTTTGTACTACTTCGGAGATCGTTCGCCTGCGTGATATGTTTGGCCACCAAAGACTTCGCGAAGGGAAGTACACAGCGGGCCAGATCGATACAAGGTGGACGGATGAGATTGAAAAGGACTTTTCCAAATGGATTAATGATCATATCAATGAGTTGCCGGTGCCAAAGGAGACTATTCAACAGTTTTTGAAAGACAGGACTTGGTAAGGCGTAGTTTCTTTGCTCTTTACTTTTTTGCTTACGCAAGGGTTTCGCGCTGCACGCGCGGGGGTGTTGTTACTTTCTTTGCCTTGATGCAAAGAAAGTAACCAAAGAAAAATCAAGTCAGGCCCGATCGCTCCGCGCGGCCTGACGGGCTAACGCCTCTCCAAGGTAAAACATACCTTGCTTGATACGAACACCAAATCACTTCAAATGTGACATTCGTTAAGTATATACACATACGTAGATAACAATAAAAAACAAGATACTATGAGTAACATACATTCAAGAAGATCATTTATCAATAAAGCAGCTATTGCAGCGGCGATGACGCCGTTGGCGTCGCTATCTACCTTTGGCAGGGAATATGAGCAGGCGGTAGACCGGACGCCTAAAGTTTCTCCTCCCTCTGATCTGAAGATCACGGATGTGAAGTGTGGTTATATACGGGGCAGTTTGTTTGTAAAGATCTACAGCAACCAAGATATCTGGGGGTGCGGCGAAGGCGTAGATGCCATTCCCGGCACCTACCACCTCGTCAAGAATTTCGGGCAACGCATCAAAGGCAAGAACCCCCTGAACGTTCATCGGTTGTTTGAAGACATCCGTAAGTCGGGCTTCTTCCAGGGCGCCCAATCGGGTATGTATGTAGCGGTATTGTCGGCTATAGAATCCGCGCTGTGGGACCTGGCAGGCAAAGCCCTCAAATTACCGGTGTATCAATTACTCGGTGGTAAGTTTCGCGACAAAGTACGTGTGTATTGTGATACTGCTTTGTACCAGCGCAACCTGCCCAAACCTTCAGACTTTGCCGAGGCAGCGAAGAAAGCCAAGCAGATGGGCTTCAACGCCATCAAGTTTGATCTTGACCAGGCCACCGACCCCAACAAATATGACTGGTACAACTGGACGGCCAGCCCCGCAGAGTTACAACGCATGTACGATCAACTGGCCGCTGCCCGCGAAGCAGTAGGCCCCAACGTCGACATCTGTGCAGACATGCACGGCCGTTATGATGCCGTAACCGGCCAAAGCATTGCCAAGAGACTGGAACCACTCAACCTGATGTGGTTGGAAGAACCCATACCCGCTGAAAATGTAGAAGCCTACAAACTGATCACGGAGTCGACCAGCACGCCCATCTGCGCCGGCGAAAACCACTACCTCGCCTACGGCTTCCGGCGCTTGCTTGAGATAGGCGCCGTAGATATTGTGATGCCGGACCTGCAGAAATGCGGTGGACTTGGTGAAGGACAACGGATTGCCAACCTGGCCAATCTATACTATGTGCCTTTCGCCCCACACATGGTGGCTTCTTTCCTCGGTGCGATGGCTTGCGCACATGTGTGCGCATCCGTTCCCAACTTTATGATCATGGAATGGCAGTCTTATTTTCATACAGACCCCATGTTTAAAGATATCGTGACGTATGATGGAGAATGGGTGAAAGATAGCTTTGTTACCGTATCTGACAAACCGGGCATCGGCGTGGAGATCAATGAAGCCGGCATGAAGAAGTATGCTATTCCTGGTGTCCCATTTTTTGAATAGCAGCTACAGCTTTGTTTTCACTTTGCTGGTCCTGTGCACAGAAATACCAGATAGGATAACCTTTAATCCATTTTCATTGATCACTTGCACCTGGGCTTCCAATTGTTCGCTCAACCCTTTTATCAGTTGGAAGCCCAGGGTCGTGGCAGTATCCAGATTGAAGTCTTTACCGAGTCCTGTTCCATTATCGGCAATGATCAATTCATACTTATCGGTCCCGGTGGGTTGCAGGCTGATATCAATCTCTCCATGCTGATCGCTCTTAAATGCATATTTCATGGAATTGGTCACCGCTTCATTGATGATAAGACCCAATGGAACAGCATCTTCCACGTAAAAGACCACTGAATGATCCATATTTATATTGACATGCATATTGTGCTGCCTGCCAAAACAATCTTTTAAATAAGCAACGAGTTCCGGAATGTAGCCCGCCATGTCTACTGTCTTTGCATCATCATCCGCCTGATAAAGCTTTTGATGGATCAGGGACATCGAAAAAATGCGGGTTTGGGAATTGCGGATCGCATCGAGTGCATCATCATGTAAATAAGCCGATTGAAACTCCAGCAGGTTCATGATCGTATGCAGGTTGTTCTTAACGCGGTGATGCATTTCTTTCAGCAGCCAGCTTTTATCCTTTACCAATTGCTGTAGTAATTCATTCTTATGGGTGATCACCTTGTTTGACTTCAGCTTTGCCCTGAATAACCAGAAGAGCAACGCTATAATGACTGCCAGCAAGGATAAAATAACAATAGTGACTGTCCTTATCAGTTCAGCTCTCTGACGGAGAAATTGGATGTTGTCTTCTTTTATCCGTAGGTCTGCTTCCTTTTTCTGTGTCTGGTATTGTACTTCCAGTTCCTGTGTAAGTCTTGCTTTGTTTACAGCAAACATGGAATCGGAGATGGTCTTGCTTTTCAGGAGGTAATCATAAGCCTGTCCATGATTACCCAATGCAGCCTCGGAACGGGATATGTAAAGGAAGCCATTGGCCAAAATGGGTTCGCTGACCCAGCTTTTTTCTGCTTCTTTAAGCACGTCGAGCGCTTTTTGATGCTCATTGGACTGATTATACAGGATACCCAGGTTGAGAGATACGCCAGCTGTCGGCGTTTTAGCTGACTTGCCATAACGTATTGACTCCAGGTAGTTGTTTTCCGCCAGTTTAAACTGCTTCATCTCCCTGTATACATTTGCCAGTATTAAATGGTAATAGCTTCTATCGTAATCGGATTGTATCGGACATTGTTGTTTGAACTTTTGCATGAAAGATAATATCTCTTCCACAGGTTTTACTTTTCTTAAGTTGTTGCAATAAGTATTTGCTATGGCGTACATACCTAAAAAAGGCCTGTACTTTTGGGGATCGGCAACGAGTTTTCCAAAATACAGTACAGCCTGCTCTGTTTTTTCCTGCAATGAAAAGAGGTTACCCAGGTTCATGTATACAAGGGAAAGGTCTGCATCACTACTGCTCGTGTTCAATGCTTTTTCTGCATTTATCCCATAGCTGGTCGCCTTGTAGAAATTACCCTGATCGGAATAGGTCCTGCTCAGCCAGCTCAATACACGTGCCTTAGCCGAGAAGCCGGCACTATCCACATAGTTCAGCAGGAACAGGTATTGTTTTTCGGCGAGGTCATGAAACTTTTGATCGCTATATCCTCTTCCGATGGACTCCACCAATAGCGCCGTTTCAGCCCGCAGCATCTTTAGCTTTAATGCCAGCTTCATGGCAGCCTGTGCACTCAATACTGCGGAGTCGAGAAAGGAATGTCCACCGGGTGCAAACGGCTGGGTATGCATATCGAACTTGCCCAGGCAAATCAGCATCTTAAGCCGGTTACTATCGTTCAATATCGGTAGTATTTTTTTAGCAGCAGGCATATTCTTTTGCTCCATATATAGCATAGAGGTCAACAGTAAGGACTCATTGCTAAAAGAGGCATGTTTTATTTGCGTGCTGTAATCAGCGGCCTGCTGCGCATACAGCATACCGCTGTCCAGATCGGCCTTGTTTTCGCCATCTTTATATAAATGGCCATAGCCAACCTTCAATAGCAGCTCTGCTCTTTGAGGGCCATCGGGCGTGTTTTTCAACTGCCCCACGAGGCCGGGGATCTCAGTTGCAATAACGATCCTCTCCCCCTCGATATACTGGGTATAACCCACCGAGAAAAAACTTACCATTGTGGTAAATAGTATAAGGATTTTCATCTCGCTTATGTTTGTAAATGACCCGGGGAAAAATAAAGGCAGGATTATATAAGACCGGTAAATGTAATAATGACAATTATTGGACGTCAAATATAACGCATTATGCCGACAAGCGGTGCAAGGCCCATCCTCCCCCACTCAGCCCGTTAATTGACGGGTGTTTTTCGCCAGTATCGGTAAAACATACAGTCCCTTTTCTCTTTAATTTCGTGTAGCCGCTAATTGGCCATTCACTATACAAGTCATTAAGCATGAAGTTAGGTTTTATCGGTACGGGCAACATTGCATCGGCAGTTATTGAAGGGTTTTGTACTGCTGGCTTAGAAGAGCTGACCGTTTATGTATCGCCCCGGAATGAAGCACAATCGAAGCAACTCGCCGACAAATACGCCTGTGTCACCAGGATGGAAAGCAATCAAGCAGTAGTGGACCAGGCGGATATTGTTTTCATTGCCGTTCGTCCATTGGTAGCTGAAGCGGTTATACGTGAGCTGCAATTCAGGAAAGATCATACCGTGGTTTCTTTTGTGCCCTTTTTAAAGCTGGCTGCGCTCACGGATGCTATTGCGCCTGCCAGCGTTGCCTGCCGGGCTATCCCCTTGCCTTCTGTGGCGGTGCATCAATGTCCCATTCCTATCCTGGCTTCAACGCCAGCCATTACACAATTATTCAGCCATATCGGTCAACCGCTGGAAGTACATGATGAGCAACAATTGGTTGCCTTGTGGACGCTTACCGGCCTCATCACTCCCTTTTATGATATGCTGCTTACACTCAGCAACTGGACCGTAGCGAAAGGTGTTCCTGCGCCAACAGCCAATGCGTATATCGCCAATATGTACCAGGCTTTATCCTACATGGCACAGCAAGCCTCGCCCATCGACTTCCAGGAACTGAGCAGGCATGCTGCCACGCCCAAGGGCATGAACGAACAGGCAGGCAGAGAGATCAGGGAAAACGGTGCGCATGAACAGTATGCATTAGCTTCCGACCGTTTGCTGGAAAGATTTAAATGAAGCTGTGAGCTTTGAGCTGCAAGCCGGGTGAGCCGCCCCGGCAACGCTCAATATCCTGCGGCAGGGCGACCCACCCTTAGACCAGTCTTCTGAAGCTTCCGGAAGGCAAGCCCGTGGTAACATTTAAGGGGCATTATTTTTTGGTAAGTGTTGCTTAATTTGAATTTATGTATTAGCTTTGAACCACAAAGTGCTTTTAGATGAAAGAAGAACAAGATTATATCCAGGATATAGCGGAGATGCGCTCGATGATGGAACGCTCTTCGAAGTTCCTGTCGCTCTCGGGCCTTGCAGGTGTGATGGCGGGTATTTATGCACTGGCAGGCGCCTTCATCGTTTATAAGGTATTTCACTTCAATCCCGATCAGCTTGCTTACGATAGCCAGCCGGAGGGTCTTTTACCTGCCGGCCTGTTGCCTGTTATTTTTGTGGCGCTCGGCGTATTGGTGCTGGCCATTGGTACGGCTATTTTTCTTTCTTCGAAAAAGGCGCATAAAAGGCAGGAAAAGTTCTGGAACTCTACCACCAAACGGCTCCTGTATCATATGGCAGTGCCCCTTGTTGCGGGCGGGTTGTTGGTACTTATCCTGATCGCCAAAGGGTTTATTGGTTTGATCGCTCCGTGTACTTTATTATTTTACGGCCTGGCTTTGTATAATGCCAGTAAGTTCACGTATGAAGAGGTAAAAAGCCTGGGGCTGATCAATATTGTATTGGGCCTGGCCGGTTGTTACTTTGTACAATATGGCTTATTGTGCTGGGCGATAGGTTTTGGGCTGGTCCATATTATTTATGGCATTTATATGCATTACAGGTACGAAAGATGAAATTATTAATCGATGGTTTGGTCAAGGCATTTGAACACAGAACGAGGCTCGGCATCATGTCGGTGCTGGCGGTCAATGACATGCTCGACTTCAATTCGCTGAAGGACTATTTCGACATCGGTGACGGCAATCTGGCCAACCATCTTAAAGCGCTGGAAAAGGAAGAATACATTGGGGTTAAGAAAACATTTATCGGCAAAAAGCCTAATACTAAATATTTCATGACGAAGGCTGGTAAAAAAGCTTTTGATCATCATTTGAAGACTTTGGAATTGATCCTTAAATCGAGGAAGCCATGAGTCGGCAATCGGCAGTCGACAGTCGGCAATGGAGCGACGTACAGGCTCTATTTTTTTTGCCTTTACACTTTGAAGCACAAAGTTCTTTTTAAACAAATAATGCACAGTAATCCTAACCAACTTATAACTACGCAATATGAAAGAAGCAATATTATCCAACCTCGACAATCCGGTGCAGCTTGAACAGTTGTACAGGACCGACAAGCCCGCTTTTAAGCGGTCCTTCGATGCGCTGTATCCTCAACTAAAGGATACCAGCATTGGCGGCTTTTGGTATGCACGTTTAAACTATACTAAGGAGGATATTTCCTGGGGCAGTGGCAAAGACCTGGTATTTGTGGTCATTGCTGCACTCATTTCAGGGCTGATCGCGAAATTGCCGGCCATCCTATCCATCAACGAAGAAGCTTTCTATACGAGGAATGCCGGCTTCATCATCTTTCCTGCATTGGCGGCCTACTTTATCTGGAAAAACAAACTGTCGCTCAATCATATTGCCGTTGTCGTTGGCACTATTCTCGTAAGCGTGCTTTTTATCAACTTCCTTCCCGGCAACCTACAAAGTGATACCCTGCTTTTGTCGTGTATGCATTTGCCGGTATTGTTGTGGGCCGCCACTGGCTTCGCTTTCGTTGGCGGGCAACGCCATCCTATCGAAAAAAGGTTAGGTTATCTAAGTTATAACGGCGACCTCGTAGTAATGACTACTCTTATTCTGATCGCGGGCGGTATATTGACCGGTGTGACTATTGGTCTTTTTAACCTGATCGGATTCAGGATTGAAGATCTTTATTTCCAGTATGTAGTCATAGTAGGTTTGCCTGCCGCGCCCATTCTCGGCACTTATCTTATCCGATCCAATCCACAACTGGTGGGCAAGGTTTCACCAGTGATTGCGCGCATATTCAGTCCGTTGGTATTGGTGATGCTCGTGATCTATCTCGGCGCCATCATTTATTCGGGGAAAGACCCTTATAACGATCGTGACTTTCTACTGATCTTCAATGTGCTGCTGATCGGCGTGATGGCCATCATCTTCTTCTCTGTTGCTGAGGCCTCCAAGAAGGAAAACAACCGTACTGAAACCCTGGTACTTTTCCTGCTATCTGTTGTCACCATTGTTGTCAATGGTATCGCGCTATCGGCCATTCTGTTCCGTATATCCGCGGGTGGTATTACTCCCAACCGGGCAGCGGTACTGGGCAGCAATGTATTGATCCTGATAAACCTCTTGCTGGTTACTGTACAGCTGTTCAAGGTTGTTTCCAGGAAAACCGACATCAATGCTGTTGGAAAAGTAATTGCGTGGTTCCTACCTGTTTACTGTTTATGGGCCGCCATCGTGGCCTTTCTGTTCCCTTTCTTATTTGGTCATCAATAATATCATCTACTAATTAGTATAGCCATGAAAATAGCTTCCTTTGTTATCGCCCTGTTTCCCTGTATGACAGTTATTGCGCAGGACAAAACCAGTGATATCGACAAAGTATTCAGCTGGGCTTCGCCTACCGCGCCCGGCTGCGCCTGCACGGTTTATCAAAACGGAAAGCTGATCGCCCACCGTGCTTATGGATCGGCAGACCTGGAACGCGCCGTTCCGATCACTACATCCAGTGTATTCGATGCAGGCTCCTTGAGAAAGCAGTTTATTGCTGCCGCCGTGTTGTTGCTGGTTGAAGAAAAGCGGCTCGCGCTTACGGATGATATCCGCAAGTATATCAAAGAGCTGCCGGATTATGGTCACAAGATCACTATCGACAACCTGCTGACGCATACTTCCGGCATCCGCGACTGGACCGGTATGCAGCAACTGGCCAAGGACAATCCTGATGCGCTGACGCTGGCCTTCCGCCAACGGGGACTCAATTTCGTGCCTGGTGAAGAATGGGCTTATTCAAACAGTGGTTATGCATTGGCCAAAGAGATCGTGGCGCGCGTGAGTGGTGTGCCTTTCGCTGAATTTACCCGCAAGCGTTTGTTTGAGCCTCTTGGCATGCAATCGACCAGTTTCCGTGAAGACCTTCGTGCACCAATCAAGGACCGTGCGCTTGCTTATAACAAGATCGATGGTCAGTGGAAGGTGGCTATGTTGCTCGACAATGACCGTGGTGGTGGCGGCGCTTTGTTTACCACAGCGGCAGACCTTGCGCTCTGGAATGAAGGGCTGACGGGTAACAAACTGGGGCGCTTCGTATCTGCCAAACTGCAGGAGCCTGCGCGGCTCAACAATGGGCGGGTGCTTAGCTATGGCCGTGGCCTGATGCTGGATACTTTTCGTGGCACTCCTGAGATATGGCACAGCGGTAGTGCCGAGGGTTATAAATCATGGCTGGGCCGCTATCCTGCGTATGGTATTTCCATCGGGATCATGTGTAATTCCGGTGATGGCACTGACCGGCGGTCTTTTGCACGCCGCATCTTCAACGTGCTTGTTCCCGACACCGCCGGCTCACAACCAGAGTTCAATCCATTGCCGCCGCTTGCCAATGTAGAGGGACTGGACGTGAACAGTAAGGCGGGCTTGTATTTCAATGAAAAGACCGGCGAGGCTTTGCGGCTGGTGACCTTCCAAGGCAGGCTGCGTGTAGACAACGGCCCGGGCTTTGTGGCCGAAAGCAAGGAGCGTTTCAAGCGTTGGGGTGCGGTCATATCGTTTATGTCGCAGGACGCCTTTGCATTGAATTTCCTATCACCGGATGAGTTTGAATTGCAATCTATGGAGGGGGCTATTACACGTTATCGGCGTGCACAGCCGTACTCACCTACTCCAACGGACCTATCGGCTTTTGCGGGCCGGTATGAGAGTACTGAAATAGGATCGGTATTCCAGGTGGCCCCCGCAGCAAGTGGTATCGAAGTGAGCCTTGGGCATGATCCGGACAGAAAGATACCTTTCAAGGCAGTGGCGCCTGATACGTTCCAGGCGAGCCAGATCTTTATTCATTTCGTGCGGGACAAGCAGGGTAAGGTCATTGCTTTCGAGTTTACCAATCCTTTGGTGCGTAAAATACCATTCACTCGTCTTGCTCAATAAATAGCTCCCCAAAAAACAAGTGTTATGAAGATCGATATTATCATCGCTTATATGCAGCGGTATGAGTTTGGCCATGAAAAAGATTTTGTGCCACCTATTACCGGTATTCATCTTGCTGCGTTGACGCCCGCGGAGCATACGGTGCGGGTGATCCATCAACAGGTGGAGCCTATTGATTTCAACACAGATGCCGACCTGATCGCCATTTCGTTCTTTAGTGGATTTGCTCCGGCTGCGTTTACATTGGCGCGGGAGTTTCATAAAAGACGTAAAACGGTGATTGCCGGTGGCCCTCATGTTACTTACAATATTGAAGAGTCATTAACACATTTCGATGCCATTGTGACCGGCGAGGCAGAGTCTGTGTGGAAGCAGTTGCTGGCCGATTTTTGTGATGGGAAGCTGCGGCCTGTTTACAAAGGTGAGCCCACCGACCTGCAGGATATTCCCACGCCACGATTTGACCTGCTGCCTAATAAGTTCTTCATCAAGAAAGTGATCCAGGCTACGCGGGGATGTCCCTTCACTTGTTCATTCTGTACTGTTCCTTCTCTCAATCCAGGTTTCCGGTTGCGGCCGGTGGATGATGTGATCCGGGATGCTTCTTATAACAACTTCAAGTATTGGTGGCAGCGAAAGGTGGTGTGGTTTTGGGATGATAACTTAACGATCAACCGGAAATACATCAGAGAGCTGTTGGTAAAAATGAAAGCGCTGAAGGTGTGGTGGCTTACGCAAGCCAGTATGGATATTGCCAAAGATGAGGAATTGCTGCAGCTGATGAAAGAGTCGGGTTGTATTGGTGTATTCTTTGGGATCGAGTCGTTTGGCAAGGAATCGCTGGCTGATGCCAATAAGAA
This sequence comes from Paraflavitalea sp., assembly GCF_059502485.1. Taxonomy (NCBI): domain Bacteria; kingdom Pseudomonadati; phylum Bacteroidota; class Chitinophagia; order Chitinophagales; family Chitinophagaceae; genus Paraflavitalea; species Paraflavitalea sp. Next base: position 3,279,786 of record NZ_JCACET010000008.1, on the reverse strand, counting down.
GCAAAACAAAATAGAGAATTATAAGAAGGCGGTTGCCGCGGTACATAAGAAAGGGATTGCCGTGATGGCCGGGTTTATATCGGGCTTTGATCATGACACGAAGGAAAGTATCGAGGAAATGGCTGACAGGCTGATGGACATTGGTGTGGATGTGCCCTTCTTAAGTATCATGACGCCTTTTCAAGGTACTCCCATTCGTACTACATTCGAAAGGGAAGGAAGAATTTTACAAGACAGGGATTGGAGTTTTTATAATGGGTATAATGTGGCTTTTGTGCCTAAGAATTTAACGCCGGATGCATTGCTGGAAGCGCACAGGAATTTATGGAAGCGGGCGTTTTCTTTTCCGTATGCCGTTAAACGGATCATTAGAAGCTTTTTCAAATTAAGACTGGGTGCTTTTTACCTGTCGCTGTTTATGAATGGGTTTTATTGTTACAAGCGAACGAAGGGTAATTACCCGATCGATATGAGTAAAAGGAAAACAGTACCAGTGTTACCCATATCCGATCACTGGCATAAGGTGGCCAAAGGGATTTGATACCCCGAAACAGATTGCCTACAGTACCGCCTGAACTTTTGCTTACAGTAAGGGGCACCCACTGCCCTGCCCTTTTTTGCAAATTGCATCACTTTTACCCTTTCGTGCTATTAGTACGTACTATCTACGGCTGATCTACGTACTATCTATGTACCATCCACGTACTATCTATGGCGTATCCTCTTCTCATTTTCCTTTTTCACTCCTCTTCTCTTCCCTTTTCCGGAATTTTTCCCATTTCTATTCTGTTGTCCGTCTCTAATAGCAAGCGTCGAATATACAATGCCGGTAATGCGATTTCCAAATTATTTTTTGCATGACATGGGATGAAATGGGATGGTTTCGGAAGGAATGGGATAAAACAGGAATCAATTTATCCCATTCTATCCGGTTTCATCCGAAACCTGGTCAAATAAATTTGGAAACGGGTATCGCGATGTTGTACGTTTGTCTGGAGCAGCAAGTCATGATTCGCTTTCTTTAAAAAAGTTCATTCGTACCGATACTGTAATTCATAAACTGGTAATTGATCAATGCCTGTTTGGGATTCAGTAAAAGTGTGATGAACGATGTGCAGCATTTATCTTCAGTTGTTTCTGCTGGCCACGGCCAACTCTATATATTGTTGCGCATTTTAGCCGGGAAGACGGGAAGGCGTTATCCGCCGTCTTCTACTAACTTTCTACTTATTCAGGATGACGCAAACAGCACCGGCAACGGCAGTACACTGCTACCTCGCCCACACTCCGGTAATCGTTGTTCAGTAGTTGTTTTAAGTAGTAGCTCATTGTTGTGAGCAAACTATTGACATGCTTCTGTTCAACAGCCAGCCAGGATGCTTCCTGCAATCTTTGGTGGTTTTGCCGGGGTCCCCGTTTCAGCAGGAACTCCGTTGCCGGGTTGAGTCTGTGCCGGGAAGACGGAAAGTTGGGAAGGATAAAATCAAGGTTTTATTTTTCCTGCTTTCCGGCGTCCTGGTTTGTATCCTGTAGCTAAGATATTAAGTCCACTTTCCATATTAAGAATATACAACGAAAGCCGCTATCGCTACCTTGACTTTACTTTCCTGATCATTCAACTTTGTAGCAATGATTCCAAGGTGAGCCTCCCCGCTGCCCGGCAAAGCAGCGCTCAGGGAAACTCACCTTAGTTCACCTACCCCTTTTGTATGATCATCCTAACTATTTTACCGAAACGTTTACTATCTGCTACCATCATCCTGCTGGCAACGTCGACGGCTATGGGCCAAACAGCACAGCCCAAACAGGTTAGCAATGCAGTAAGCCATAACTGGCTGTTATTCGCCTGTTTTATTGCTCTCGCCATGTTGGCGGCGGCTCTATTCCTGCTGCTGCGTATACAATCTTCCTTAACCAAGCTCAAAGAAAAAGCGGACGCTGATCATCCGGGCATCTTTAAACGTTACTTCAATCGCTTCAGCAGTGCACAAATAGACGACATCCTGCAAAGTGAGCAGAAAAAGAATACTTTACCGGTATGGATCACCATCGCTTTGTTGCTGGCATCCGGTGGAACGCATGCACAAGATGCCGGTGGCTCGCTTACGGACCAACCGGGTATCCTTATCACCATCGTATTGATCATGATCCCGCTATTCGTTGGTCTTCTGCTGATGATCGTGAAGGCGGCCCGCCTTTTCCGCCGACAGCAGGACCAGCATAATATCCGGGAAGGGAAGCAGCTTGCTGCTCATCTTCAATCAATGGATGAACAGGTGTTGCACGAACAGCTGGTGCAAAGGAAAGCGGCGCTCGATTTTCATCTTACCAATCACGAGCTTTCGGGGATGGAAACTGTGTTGGATAAAAAGGGGTTGATCTCCGAAACGGGCACTGAAGAAACAATCCCTTTCGTGGCGGTTAAAAAGAAAGCAATCAAACGGCCAGACATCACTCCCGAACTGGCCCGGCTCATCATTTGGTATTTGTGCTGCGCAGCTTTTTGGCTGGTGCTTGGTACTACGGCCGGTGAGTACCTGGGCATCAAGTTCGTGTCGCCGGACATCGATCACACCAGCTGGCTAAGTTTTGGCCGTCTGCGCCCCGTGCATACGAATATGGTATTCTGGGGCTGGTCGTCGCTGGCTATGCTGGGTCTGGGGCATTACATTGTACCCATGGTGAGTAATACTAAACTGTACAGTATTAAAGTTGGTTGGTATGCACTGGCGCTCATCAATGGGGCAGTTATAGCTGGCAGTTTATGCCTCATGGCCGGGATCAACAATGGTGGTGGTGAATACCGTGAATATGTCTGGCCGGTGATGTTGTTGTTTGCAGCGGGGCTTGTGCTGACGCTTCATAACTTTTTGCAGACTATTGCGCGACGCACTACCAAAGAAATTTACATTTCGAATTGGTATATCGTGGCGGCCATTATGTTTGCGCTGGTGATCACGTTGGTGGCTTACCTGCCCTGGTGGCAGGATGGACTGGGTGAAACGATCGTGCAGGGTTATTATATGCACCAGGGTGTAGGCATGTGGTTTATGTTGTTTACGCTTGGTATCGTTTATTATTTCCTGCCGCAGCAATTGAATAAGCCTATTTATTCTTATAGTCTTGGTATTCTTGCTTTCTGGGCGCAGATCTTTTTTTATACGGTTATCGGCACGCATCACTTTGTATTCAGCTCTATTCCGTGGTGGCTGCAAACGACTGCTATCGTTGGCAGTATTGGTATGATCATACCGGTGTGTGCAGGGTTCACCAATTTCCTGCTCACTTTCAAAGGGGCCTGGCACAAGCTGGCTGGCAGCTATACGCTTCCTTTCTTTCTTACCGGGGTTGTATTTTATGTTACCGGCTCTTTGCAGGGTACGGCAGAGGCCTTCCGGTTTACCAACCTGTTGTGGCATTTTACTGACTTCACGGTAGCTCATTCGCACCTGACGATGTATGGCATCATTGCTTTCTTCGCGTGGGGTTCCATCTACGCGGTGCTTCCCCGGCTGACGGGACGTGAAGCACCGCAAATTACCATTGGCGCCCATTTCTGGCTGGCGCTTATCGGTGTGCTGTTCTATACCATCCCGCTTATGTATGGCAGCACCTTGCGGGGTATTATGTGGATGGAAAAGAAGCCTTTTATAGAGAGTGTGGTGTTGATGGCTCCTTATTGGTTATGGCGGGCCATCGGCGGCAGCCTTATGTGGGCCTCGCATTTATTCTTTGCCTGGAATGTATATAAGATGCTGGCGCCTTCGAAAGTAGCCGACATCAACGAAACGGCTATTCAACAATTAAAGGCAGTTTATCAACCAACGACTAATGGAACTCTTCAACAATCATAAAAAGCTTTTCGGTACTGCGCTTGTTCTATTCCTTGCACTGACGTTGCTGGTAGCCATTCTGCCGGCGTTCAACAATCAACGCAACAATGCTGTGTTGCCAGGTTACGAACGGCTGAGTGCGAGTGCAGCCAAAGGACGTCAGGTATTCATCGCCAATGGCTGTGTGGCCTGTCATACGCAGCAGGTGCGTAATGTGGAGATGGACAGGGCGTGGGGATCGCGGCCCAGTATGGCGGCGGACTATGCGCCTATTCACCGGACGGATATCTGGCGCAACACGGCCACGCTGATGGGTACAGAACGCACGGGGCCTGATCTTACCAATATAGGCATGCGACAGCCCTCAGTTGAGTGGCAGCTTACGCATTTATATAATCCCCGCCTGCTATCGCCCGCTTCCATTATGCCAGCTTATCCGTTTTTGTTTCGTATAAAAAAAGATCCTGCACCGGGTGAGGTAATCGTGCATGTAGCAGAAGGCATGTTGGCTGAAGGATACCAGGTAGTGGCCAACCCGGAAGCGCTTCAACTGGTGGATTATCTGTTGTCGCTAAAGCAAACGACTGTGCCGGATGGCAAGCCGACACCGGCTTTCCTGTATCAGAAGGCTGCTGCAGCCGGCAAGGCCGATAATACGGTTTCTGTCGATGGCGGAGAATTATACGTTGCCAATTGCCAGGCTTGTCATCAACCGAATGGTGAAGGACTGAAGGGTGCTTTTCCTCCTTTGAAAGGCAGCCCCATCGTGCTGGACGAAAATCCTGAATTGTTCGTGGACATCATCATGAATGGTTACACCGGCCGTATGAAGGAGGGATACGGAGCGATGCCTGCGGTTGGCACTAATAATAAATTGAGTGTTGAAGAGGTAACTGCCATCATCAACCATGAGAAAACAAGCTGGGGTAACAGCGCCAAGAAAGTGACCACAGAGGAGATACAAAAGATCATGAACAATATTGCCACGTCCACTAAAACACCCAAACCATGAAGAAGCGTCTTTGTCTGCTGTTGTTGTGCAGCCTTTACCAGGTCTACGTGTTTGCCTGCGATGCCTGTCAAAAGCAGCAGCCGGCCATTACCCGTGCTGTATCGCATGGCGGCAGGCCCGACAGTGAATGGGACTATCTCATTGTTGGTATAGTGGCCGTGCTGGTATTGCTCACGTTGTTCTTTTCAATCAAATGGCTTATTAGGCCGGGCGAACGCTCTGAACAGCATATCAAGCATCTTATCATTAATTCTTAACCCGACCATATGGAAGACCATAGCAGTATATTGATCTTTATCGACGATGAGCCATTGCCCATCGCCAACTTCAGCACACCGGTGCACCTGGAGCTGGATACGCGTAAGCTGGTAGATGGCGAGCATGTCCTGAAGATCGTGAGCCGTGATCCTACCGGCAAGGAAGGCGTTCGCAAGATCCCTTTCGAGGTTCGTAATGGTCCTGCGATCAGCATCGAGGGGATCAAAGAAAACGCTGTGATAGATGGTGTGGTGCCGCTTATGATCAACGCTTACAGCAAGGGCGATCAGACGCGGTTTCTTATTGCCGGCAGTGAAACGCCGCAGAGTATTCCATCCTGGTTGTGGGTGCTTGTGCTGGGCGTGGTGGTGTGGGGCTTATATTATTTTATTGCGTATATCTCGGGGTCGTGAGTATAAATCATAGAGGCTGCCTCTAATGAGACAACCTCTATGCAGGCTACATAAGGCGCCTGTTTGGGGGTATTGGATTTAAAAACGGAGCATACATGTCCTTCATGCGGCACACCCTTATATCTTGAAATAATAAATAGCTTACTGCTTAACACGGCTACAACATGTGACTGACCCAGGAGATATGAGCGCTTACAGTTCAGGGGAAGTTCTTAATCGAGAGAAGTTGCTTGTTCAATCAGTGCAAATCTATTGCCAAAGTTGTCTTTTTTGCCATGCCACTCTTATTTATAGCGTGTATACGTTTGTTTTTGACGTTCATCAACCTTGTTATGTACTAAGGGGTATAATCTTACGGAAACAAATATCTTATTTATGTGGTCATCTTTCACCATTACGTTTATGCGCTTTCTACATTAAACACGATATCACTACATTCAGTACAATCGTGCTATATCGTAATTCTACCAGACAGACATCGTAAAAGCCACATCAAGAACCAATGAAGTGGAATGTTCAACAAGGCGGTAATGGCATGGATATTTTATTCAAATTTGTTGGTGAACAACAAATTATCCGGCTATGCTACTAAATAAGCGCATTTCAATCCTTGATTTCATCAACATCATCTGGGCTGATCTGATCGTCATCAGTTTTTACGCAATTGCCGTGGGGCTGGCTGACGAAACTGATCTTGTAAAGGGTGTCACTGTACCCATCCCCATTACCTCTGCGTTGGGAACTGCGGTGGTGCTTTTGCTTGCATTCAGGACGAATCAATCGTACGAGCGTTGGTGGGAAGCGAGGGTAATCTGGGGTGCGATTGTGAATGATTCTCGGACATTGATCAGGCAATTTCAGTCTTTCCGTTCAAAGGATGCGCCCGACGCAGCCTTGAAGGACCTGACTGAGCGCCAAATCGTATGGTGCTATGCGCTTGGTGAAAGTTTGAGAAAGCTGCCGTTTTCAGATAAAGTTTCTACTTACCTGCAATCGCACCAGGTAGAGATGGATAACATCCCTAATGCTTTGCTTTCGCTGCATAGCCAGCAAATACGGGAGGCGTATGAGGATCAACATATCAACAGTTATCAACAGGTACAACTGGATACAACGGTGGCGCGGCTTACCGATGCTATGGGAAAATGTGAACGCATCAAGAATACGGTTTTCCCCAAATCCTATAGTCTGCTGATCCATTTTGTCATCTATGTTTTTGCCACCTTATTGCCGTTTGGTTTGAACAATGAAAAACTGGTTGTGGAGATCGGGTTGACGATCGTTATCCCTGCTGTATTTATCTCTATTGAAAGAACCTCCATCCTGATGCAGGACCCTTTTGAAAACAGGCCTCTCGACACGCCTATGACTGCCCTGGCAGAGACCATCGAAATGAATTTAAGGCAAATGACCGGGGATAAACGTCCCTTCAAGAAAACGGAGCCAGACAGTTATTATCAGTTGTGAGTTAGTTTATAAGCTGGAAAGTTGATATGTTGAAAAGGAAAACGCTTGTGCGGGTTCAGGGTGATACTTTCTGCAGGTGAAGCAAACCAAGTGATTCATCGAGGAGGGGTAAGATCACGGTAAATTCTTTATGGTCCTGCATAATGATAATGTTCTCCTGCTGCAGCAGTTCGTATTTCAACCGTATATTCCTGAGCCCCATCTTGCTGCTGGGGACATTGACCAGCCGGCGCTGTAAGTTATTGGTGAGTACCAGGCGACCTTCACGAATGTAGATGTGAATGGTGAGGGGTTGTGACCTGGATACGATGTTATGCTTTACTGCATTTTCCAGTAATAATTGCAGGCTCAGGGATGGCAGCAGCCAGTTGTCATAATGCGGATCGGTTTCTACCTGCAGGCGAATACCCTCTCCATAACGGGTTTGCAATAGTTGGTAATAGGAATGTACAAAGCGCAGCTCACTGGCCAGGGTGCTGAGGCCCGTTTCATTGTTCTTTAGCAGGTAGCGATATACTTTGCTCAGCTCATTCAAAAACCGATCGGCTCTTCGCTTGTCTTCGTGGATGAGGGATGACAGGGTATTAAAGCAATTGAATAAGAAATGTGGATTGACCTGGTTCTTCAATGAGTCGAACTCTTCGCGGAAGGTGGTTTGCCTCAATACTTCTTTTTCTTCTTCTGCTGCTTTGTACCTCGCTATTGCATACTCGGCTTCGTAGAGTGTTTCAAACAGGATATTGACGGAAATGGTCAATACCGCACCGCTCCAAATATCTGATGCCTGAAAATGGTATCCTTGTATATGCAGCAAGCTGTAAATCGTGAGTACGATCGAGACACCGCTGATCATAGAGATCAGACAAATCAATATTTTGAATCGTATGCGTGCCCAGGTCTGGTCCAGTCCGGGGTATTTTCTTTCTACTTTTGCAGTGGCGTTTATCCGCGCATAGAAAGAAAAGAAGCCGAGCACAAATATCAGGGGAAACGACACCAGCCATATTTCCCACTCACTCCATAATCTTTCGCGGAACAATATCTGGTTGATGCCGACATCAATAACCGGCATGGACAGGAGGAAAGAATATATTTTGAGTTTGGGTATTGCCTTTATCTTCATGGCTGTCCCTCCTTTCCGGCGTCGAACAAAGGGAGGGTAATGATCCGCTCTTTGTCGTTGTCTTTTATTTCGATCTTTGCCTGGTGAAACAACTGGTATCTCGTTACAAGCGTATCGATGCCCGATTCTATGTCCCTGTCCTCACTCCTATGCTTTGGCTGTACATTGTTGCGCACAGTGATACCGCCTGCTGCCGTACTTATTTCTATGTGAAGGGGTTGTTCTTTTGCCATCACATTTTGGGTGAAGGCATTTTCCACGATGGTTTGCAAGGTTAATGATGGGAGCCAGCGGTCCCATTGATGTTTGTCGACATCGATGACGATCTGCAATGCATCGCCGTATCTTGTTTTGAGCAGGTAATAATAGGATGCCATGAACCGGAGCTCGGCGCTCAACCTCACCATCTCTCCTTCTTCATTGCGGAGCATGTAGCGGTATACTTTGCTCATTTCGTCGAGGAACTTTTCTGCTTTCTCTTCATCTTCCTCTATGAGACTGGACAGGGAATTGAGACTATTGAACAGAAAGTGGGGATTTACCTGGCTTTTGAGTCCCTGTATCCTGTTTTGACGCGCAGCCTTGCTCAACTGCTCGTTTTCTTTCATCTTATGTTTCCATATCTCATAGCGGGCTATGCCTTCCTGGACGAAGGTGATGAAAATGACAAAGATGGCGGTGCCTATGAAGGCCCAAACAAAGGAGCTCTGGTTGAATGTATATTGGTAAAGCGGCACTTGCCCGTAGCCTTTGAACAACGCCAGGAGGAACACAATGGTAAGCGCCATGAAGATGGCTATCATAACGAGCATCCGGGCTCCTATACCTTCCTCGGACTTGTAGCGTTGGCGCAACCAAACGCCAATGACGCAATAGAGGGTGAACCCTACTGAAAAATCGGTGGCTGCCAGCGCAGTGGCCGAAAGGAACACGCGGTAGTCGGTGAAGTATTTAATGCCCAGTGTAATGGTGTTGATGCTCAGCGTAAAGGGCCCAACACACAATGCCAGTACGAAGTAATCTTTTCCACTATATCGAGGTAGTTTCCAAGCCATATTGCCCGCTCGCGTTACAAATTAAAGCCAATTGTCGCTATTTGGCCTCCTTATGGATGAATTGATGATTTTGTGTGATGAATTGTTGATTTCTCCGATGGATTGAGCACAAATCATCTTATTTGTGCAAATAAGCATTACATGTTATTTTTATCGACTTAATCAGTAGACTGTGAAGCAATCTCTCTTTTTGTTTTTATTCGCATTGCCCGTATTTGTGTTTGGCCAGGATGCTGCGCTCAACCGGTTGGTTGATCAGGTGGAAGGTAAGGTTATTGCCTGGCGAAGGGATATTCATGAACACCCTGAACTGGGTAACCGGGAAGTACGTACTGCCGACCTGGTGGCGAAGCATCTCCGGTCATTGGGGCTGGAAGTGCGTACCGGTGTTGCCAAGACCGGCGCAGTGGGTATCCTGAAGGGTGGTTTGCCCGGGCCAGTGATCGCTCTTCGCGCCGATATGGATGCGCTTCCTGTAACAGAAAATACCAACCTTCCTTTTGCTTCGCATGTAAAGGCTATTTATAATGGCCAGGAAACCGGCGTGATGCATGCCTGTGGTCATGATGCGCATACAGCGATCATGATGGGTGTGGCGGAAGTGCTGGCAAGTATGAAGAAGCAGGTGCGTGGCACCATCAAGTTCATTTTTCAACCTGCCGAAGAGGGCGCTCCTGCCGGTGAAGAGGGTGGCGCCAAACTGATGATCAAGGAAGGGGTAATGGATAACCCAAAAGTGGAAGCGGTGTTTGGTCTGCACATGGCGGCCCTGACGGAGACCGGCAAGATCACTTACCGCCCTGCGGGCACGATGGCCAGCGCCTGTGATATGAAGATCACCGTGACCGGGAAGTCTTCACACGGCGCTTTTCCCTGGGGCTCTGTTGATCCCATCACGGTTGCTGCGCAAATTGTGGTGAACCTGCAAACTATTGTGAGCCGCAATCTTAATGTGACAGAAAACGCCGGTGTGGTAACGATCGGCAGCATCAATGGCGGCAACCGCTATAATATTATACCGGAAAAGGTGGAAATGATGGGCACTGTTCGTGCGCTAAGTCCGGAAGATGAAAAGATGATCTATGATAAGATCAGGCTGATCGCTACCAAAACAGCTGAAGCGAATGGCGCCGTGGCCACGGTGGAACTGCCGTATACGATCTACAATCCTGTCAACTTCAACAATATTGAACTTACCAACAAGATGCTTCCTTCTTTAAGGAAAGCGGCTGGCGATACGAATGTTGTTTTTGTACCTGCACAAACTATTGGAGAGGATTTTGCGTGGCTGGCACAGGAGGCGCCCGGCCTGTTCATTTTCCTGGGCGCTTTACCTAAAGGGACCGATCCGCGGAAAGCTGCGCCGCATCATACAGCTGGGTTCCTGATAGATGAAAGTAGTTTTAAGCTTGGTGTACGTGCTTTGGTGTCACTTGCGCTGGATTATCCCGCTACGCAACAATCATCTGTGCGAGGTAAGTAATAAATGTGGATCACATTTTTATGCTGCGGGCTGTTGCTTTGAATTTATCGAGCCATTTTCCGCTTTCGCTATCAGAACATAAAAACATCACCGCTTTTGTGTCCTTATGAATAATGACGTGGTAGAGGGTAGCCTTGTCGCCACCAGCATCCTTCGCCTGCAAAATGACCTCATAAGCGGGATTGCCATTGATAGTAATGTCCTGCCGGGTTACCTTGCTGATATCAACTCCCTGTGCATCGTAGTCGGAGATAAGGGTATCAAGAATTTCTTTGGCTTTTGCGAAAGTGGGTGCTTTTATTTCAGAGAACTGAAACCCTGGTAACGCGTCCCGCCCTGCTCTGCTCTTATTCAAATCCTCTTTACCATTGGGGGTATAGAAATATACATTTTTCGCAAACATTAAATATTTAAAGCCCGTTATGCTCTCGTCGAATTTAAAGTAAGCCAAATCCAACGGGTCAAGGTCAAGAGCCTTTTCATAATAGGATGAACTAAATATCTTATTTAGTTCATCTATCGCTCTTTTATCGGAGGTCTGACAAGTACCTGTCAGCATTACCACAAAGTCCTTATCACCAAACGCTAATACTATCTTGGTTTCGCCGGCGGTAGTGGATGGTCCTACATAATAGGTCGCCTCATATTCATTGTATTTAACTGACTGGTAGATATCTATTTTAGTGCCTTTTTTTTCCAGGGCTTCTTTTGTGAGCTTGCTTTTCATTTCAGGAAAATTTGCACCGGGGGCTTCAAGCACACGTAAATAAGTGTTACTGTCTCTTTGCATGCGCATCATGCTTTCTACCGGTTGATAGTTGTCGGGCGTGACAACAAAGACTCTTGTACCTTTTACTCTTTTAAACTTCTCCGATTTGACAACCTGGATATTGTCGGGGAATTTTTCCTGCCCATTACTGCTTATTGATAAGAGGGAAAAAAAGGTAAGGGCAATGGCGCATGTAAGTAGTCTCATAAAATCAAGGCTTGGATATGCTGTAACTAAACGGATAAAAGGCCGCAAAATTGCGCTTATACCGTCAGCATTCAGGCAGGCCGCCACGGGCGGCTTTTGAATATTACAATCTTATTTAAGGCGTCCGAAGTAGAGCAAATAACCATCAGCGTCCTTCACCTCAAAGCCTCTCAGACCATCGTCATTGTCTCCCAGCGAGGTAAAGAACTCAACATTACGCGATGCGTATTCTGCTGCCAGGGCATCCGGGTCGGGGACATACAGGTAGGCGTCCCAGCGGGCAATGCCTTGTTTGATATCGCGTGTATAGTTTGGGACAGGCTCTACTCCTATTGCCTTCATCATGATCATTGCCGCTCCGCGTTGTACGATGCCGAAGAAGATATCATCTTCAGAAGGCCCCTGAAAGGTGATCTCGAACCCGAGCTTGTCGCGGTAAAATGCCAGCGCTACGGGAACGTCCCTGACGATGAAGAATGGCGAAATGCCGGCGATGGCTGTTGGGGTCATGTGTATGGGGTTGAAACTCAGCTTCTGTAACGAAGTTAACAAGTATTATTATCAGCACCATGAATAACAAATAAATCATAAAGTATACAAGCAATAAATGCCTATATACTTTATGTTCAACAAATACCATTAAGCCATGAAATTTATTTAAGGGGCATTAAAATTACAAGTGGATGTATAATTATGAGGGGCAACCATCGGACTATTAAACCAGCACGTGATCTTCATAGTGCTTGAATATTGCATCATCAACTGAGCCTTTCTTTTGTCAGTAGAAATGGATATTGCTCGATTCGTAATAGTGCAATCGGTCTCAGTACAAGCAGGCGACTGCCCTCCTTTTATGGCAGCGCCTTCGCAGGTAAATTCCTTAAACTTCCAAATGTCTCCTTCTTTTTCGAGTATTCCTGTTGCAGTAATTGAATATGTCCAGTTATACCACAACAAATTGTTTCTGCTAAAATTAGGCCACTCGAAAAAACATGTTTTGGTTAGTTTTCCTGAAACAGGATCAATACTTTCCGTTAGACAGTTAACAGCACCTGGATTGCTGCTTGCCTCTGAAGTGAACTGTGCATTCTCATCAGGAATGCAACAATCTATCGGGGGATCTTCGCCACCACCACCATCACCCGGAGGACAAAAGCCCTGGTTCATAGGATCACAGGGAGCATTATCTGTACAATATGTTCCTAAATACGTTTCCGTTTGATTGACCAATATTCCGTCCACATAATAAGAAATGACGAGGTAATAGGCTGTACATTTCGCATCTGGCTGTCCCGGCACCTGCTTCGTAATAGAAGAAGGCTTTGTTGTATGTCTTCCATAAGAAGAAATCTTCCCATCCGAAAAGCCCATAGAGTATATAAACCTACCTCCTACACTCAAGAATTTAACCTCGCCATCCAACTCTACCGGTTTGTTGTTATAGATATTATGGAATGTATTTTCCGGGACTTGGGATTGTGGCGTTTTTGGTTTAAAGAAGACCATTTTAGCATTTTCAATGTTCTCTGTTTTATCCAATGCCAGTACGAGGTTGGATATGATCTCCCGGTCTACATTTTTTTCTACTTTGAACGCTTCCTTAATAGGAATGATTAACAGGTCTTTATTACCGTTCAGTTTTTCAAACCTGTGTTGTGTGTAATCAAGGTTTTGTTTCAGTAGTTCAATATTGGCGCTTTCAGCTGTGGGGACTGTTGCTTTTTGTTTATCTAACCAGGTTTCTACCTTTTCAATGATCTGTTCTGTTTTTTCAACATCGGACATTGATCCGGCAGATCTTTTTTGACAGGAATTAAAGAGCAGCATTGCAGTGAATACAACTGCAATGCACAGCATGATTTTGTGTCTCATTTTAGTTAATAAGGTTCGTTAGGAATAAAGCTTAATGGTATTAATATCAACTACTACGAATAACGACTTAAATCATGAACAAGCCAAGCACAAACTATTAAGTGAGTGGTTTAAAGCAGCAAGTGTGCTGTATTGGCTTATAAGTGTGCAGGTGAAGAGATCACATAAAACCCTGACTGAACAATAAAACAAGGCAAGAGATTGTTTGGTTGGTTTAATGTTCCAAGACAAGCCTTGCCGGAGTATTCTGGCTTTTCAGTATGTCTATTGCCTTCTCCATGTCAGTAAATGGCATCACGTCAATCATGCATTCAACATTATGCTTTGCTGCAAAGGCTAACATATCCGTCATGTCTTTGCGGCTGCCCACATAGTTGCCATAAATCGTACGCTGTGCATAATCATACAATAAGCCAACGCTGATCGATTGTTTTTGTAAAGGTGAGGCTACCAAACCCAATTTCCCCTGGGGTTTTAACAATCTTAAATAAGTGTCTATATCGAATCCTACGTTCAACGTAGAGAGGATGAAGTCAAATTGTTTATGCAGTCCTGATAAATCTTGCTCACTGGAGCTATCCACGTATGTGCCCCCGGCCTGTTCGATCATTTCTTTCTTCCCGGGGGAATGAGAAAGTGCAGACACCGTATGGCCCATCCTGGTCAGGAATTGTATGGCCAGCAAGCCAAGTCCTCCCACGCCCAATACTCCTACCCTTGCCTTGCCCTGCAAGTTGGCCTTAGTGATCGCAGTATATACGGTGAGCCCTGAAGACATCAGCGGGGTCGCTTTTGCGGAATCGAGGTTTGCCGGAAGCTTAAATACAAACCTGCTATCGGTGATAATGTGTTCGGCCAAACCGCCATAACAGTTCACGGCTATCACTTTCTGATCTGCACAAAACTGTTCGTTGCCCGATTTACAGGACTCACACTCAAAGCAAGCTTCCTGCTGGTAACCAATACCCACCCGATCGCCTACTTTCAAATCAGTAACATTGGGGCCTATTTCTTCTACTATCCCAACGATCTCATGTCCTGTGACCACCGGGAAATTCGTGTCGCCCCAATCATCATTCATGAATTGGATATCGCCCCTGGCGATACTGCAGTGGCTGATCTTAACGAGTGCATCGTTTTTGCCAACTTCTTTTTCGTAGTAGAAGGGTTCGGGCCTTCCTCCTTTTTCTTTAACGCCGTAGGCTTTGATCTTCATGGCAACTTAAATTGTTATATGAAGGTGCTAACAGAATTTGACTTTGCCGGGGGGTATATGCGGCTATTTACGGGTTATTTGCGAAAATGTTAAGTCAGTATCCCGTTTCATTAACTGTCACTGCATTCCGGGAGGTCCTTATTCTACTTTGGAGCCGTATTTAAACATACAGGCACCATGAAACATCTTTACACTCTTCCTTCTTTCCTGATCTTTTGTTTATTATCGACTGTCACCCATGCGCAGGGTATCTATCAGTTGTGGGGTACTACCCAAGTGGGTGGTCCAGACGATATGGGTATTTTATATAGTACAAAATACGATGGCACCGGTCAGGTGATCAAAAAGACCTTTACATATACCAATCCCGGCATAGCTACCGGCCGCAACCGCCCGGTGGTGTACAACAACAAGCTGTATGCTTTGCTTAGCAAAGGAAACTCATCCATATCGGAAGGCGCCATCATTGTGGAGTATGATCCTGCCACGAACGCTTATACAAGAAAAGCAGACCTGCTTGACATCGGGTTTCATGGAGGCAGCGGTTCTGCACTGACCGTTTATAATGGCATGCTGTATGGGTTGGCGTATGATAATAATTCACCGGCCGACGCCATACTGTTTGCATTCAATCCCGCATCCAATTCGCTCACTCTTAAACACCAGTTTACCAATGCTACCGGTGAATATCCTGCGGGCGACCTAACCTTATTCAATAATAAATTATACGGCATCACTATGGAGGGTGGCATCAACAATGAAGGGGTTATTTATGAATACGATCCTGCTAACAATACTTACACAAAGAAGCGAGACCTGTCTGAAGCTGTGACCGGCAAGTTTCCCAGAGGCACTTTCAGTGTATACAATAGCAAGTTGTGGGCAGTGACCAACTCTTACCAAAGTGATGCTACGAAAGGGGCCATTACCTCCTATGATCCTTCCACCAATATTTTCACCAGGCATGCGGTCCTGAGTAGTATTAACGGCCTTACACCTACGGGTGAGGTTGCGTGGTATAACAATAAAGCATACGGCATTACCAATAATGGCGGCTCTTCCGACAATGGTTTGGTTTTTGAGTTCAACCCGGCTAATAACAGCCTTTTAAAGAAAGGCGAGCTCTCTCATTTTAGCACTGGCTTGAATTGTGGTCCTTTTATAGTATATAATGATCTGTTATACACTCAGGCAGCATCAGGCGGTTTTGATGGTGAGGGTACCATCACTGCGTATAATCCTGCCACCGAGCAACTGGACCTGAAAGCATTTTTTGATCCCGCTACCGGTGCAGGCAGCGCAACAGCCCTGACGCAGTACAACGGCAAATTGTATGGCTTTACGCGTAATGGCGCTACTTATGGCCGTGGATGTCTTTTTGAATATTCTATCAACCCCATTCTGTTCACCAAGAAGATCATACTCGGTGGTCCTGAACAGCTACATCCGGACGGCAAACTGGTGTACTACAACAATAAGATATATGGTATTACGCAGGAGGGTGGCGATCATGGTATTGGCGGCATTTATGAATACAATCCCGCTACCGGCGCCTATACTATCAAGGTACACATGCAAAATAGTGAAGGACAGTTTTATGGCCATGGCGGCATGATCGTTTACAACAACAAGTTTTATGGCATTACGCCGAGGGGTGGTGCAACGGATGCCGGCGTGCTGTTTGAATACGATCCGGCTACCAATACTTACACGAAGCGGTATGATTTCCAATATACTACCGGCAGCTCCCCTCATGGTTTGCTGACAGAATATGGCGGCAAATTATATGGCACTTGTTCTGACGGAAGCACCAATGGCATGGGCAATATCTTCCAATATGATCCGGTAACATACACGTATGCGCAAAAAGTGATCTTCAGCAACAGTTCGGGTAATCAACCGCAAGGTGAGCTGCTGTTGCTCAATAATAAATTGTATGGCACTACCGCGCTGGGTGGGGCCAACAATAACGGTACCTTATTTGAATATAGCCCGCTTGCCAACGGGCTTACCAAGCTGGCTGATTTCGATGAGACAACTGTTGGTTCAAGTCCTATTGGAAAACTTGTGCTCTATAAAAATAAATTCTATGGGATTTGTGCCAACAGCAGTGTGGGTTATTTAAGTGGTGCGCTGTTTTGTTACGACCTGGCCGATGGCACACTCACGAAAAAACTAGAGTTGAGTACCTATCCAACAGGAAGATTGCCGAAGGCTGAATTAGTCCTATCCAACAACAAACTGTATGGCACCACTCAACTTGGTGGTGATTATAACTTTGGCGGCACACTCTTCGAGTATGATCCCGAGACTGAAACGCATACGCAACGGATCAAGTTTACCGGCGCGAATGGCCGGTGGCCCGACCGTAACGTACTGCTGCCTGTTCCCGCACCAACAGCACCCGGCAGCCCGGGCTCCTGCGCAAACACCAGCACGGTGAATATACAGGCTGGCAACAGTAACCAATGGATACCTTTTACCGACAATCAAGGCAGGGCAGTTGCAGAGATCAACGCCAATGGAAATATACTTGGCAATGTAACTGTTCGTTACTTTGTGAACGATGGCAACGTGCGGAAGGATAGCAAAGGAACTTTCTACCTCGACCGCAACCTTACTTTTACGGTGGAGCACCAACCCAGCAGCCTGGTGAGTATAAGACTGTACATCCTCAAGTCGGAATACGAAACGCTGAAAGCCACCGCAGGATCAGGTGTAACGGTTCCGTCAGATATTGCGATCTTCCACAACAATGATTTCTGTGCATCTGAAGTAGATGGGAAGGCGGTTAAAATAGCTACGACAGCCGTAAATTGGAGCAATGATTATGTGTACATAGCGCATGTGCCTTCATTCTCCTCTTTCTACTTTGCAACTAACACTGCATTAGCGCTGCCCATACATATCGAATCTTTTACGGGCAAGCCCGAAGCAAACGGCAATCTCCTCACCTGGAAGGCTTCCTGTACCAATGCCGTAGACTTTACGCTGGAAAGAAGCAGCAATGGTATCGATTTTACGCCCATCGGCAAAGTGGTTGCCACCCAACAGGATTGTGCTCATCCTTTCTCTTTTACGGATGCATCTTATCTGCCTGGCAAAAACTATTACCGGCTCATGATGCATGAACAGGGTAATATCACTTACTCTAAACAAGTATTGATAGATCGCAACAACAATAATGGTTTGTCCATACAAGTATTGCCCAACCCCGTAACAGGTTCGCAGGCACAGTTGCAGATCAACAGTGGCATCAAAGGCACGATAGCCATATTGATCACTGATATGGCAGGCCGTAACGTAATAAGCCACAAACTACCGGTAGTGACGGGTGTACAAACCATTCCATTGTCCGTAGGTAATCTGCCGGCCGGTTTGTATGCGGTACGTTATTATGATGGTCAACAGTGGCAATCGACCAGGCTGATCAAGCAGTGATGCCAAGCGCTATAATACACGATAAAAGGCCAGCCCAGGAGGGCCGGCCTTTTTTGATCCCAATTGGTCAATACGCCACATATTGACCAATACACTCTTTCTTATTGTTGAATCTTGATCTGAAATGTCAGGTACCGGCCAGTGAGGTGGTTTCTTCCTGTACTGCTCATGTATGCGATACCGAATTTGCCTTCCGGCGTCTTAAAGTATACACAACTGGTCCCTATAGCAGGAACAGGCGCACCTGCAGCGGGCGCACTATTGGCTACTTCAACGGGACCTGATTGGTCGATGGTTACTTTTGCTGCAGCCGTACCAAGGGAAGATGCACTAATGAGCTTGCCAAAATCGCTTGAGCTGATGGTAAGGCGATTGCTGAAAAGGGTTGTTCTTTTGTTCCAGGCAGCCACATCGTACACGGTGAACGGGGATGGTGATTTGCTCAATGAATACAGGTAGTACCTGTGGTATTCCGGAATGGCGGCAGTAGAGCCAGAGGCGGGCACCTCGGGATAAAACACGCCATAGATGCCGCAATCGATCTTCGAGGAGAGTGAAGGGTTGGCAGCCACTTCGCTGTAACTAAATGTCTCCCCGGTAGTCAGTGAAAGGAAGCAAGGGTTGATCTTTGCAGTGGTATCTGCGGGCCGCACTATCCGCTCGTTGAAATAGGACATGTTATTGACAACATCGATAGTTATCAATTTACCACCATCTCCCATGTAAACTCCTTGCCTGTCCAACGGGTAAACGCGGTAACTGGTTTGGCCGATCCTGGTGGCTTTGATCTTAATGACATTGGAAAAGCTC
The DNA here is from genome assembly GCF_059502485.1 of Paraflavitalea sp. Taxonomy (NCBI): domain Bacteria; kingdom Pseudomonadati; phylum Bacteroidota; class Chitinophagia; order Chitinophagales; family Chitinophagaceae; genus Paraflavitalea; species Paraflavitalea sp. The sequence continues at coordinate 3,260,827 of NZ_JCACET010000008.1, read as the reverse complement.
CTTCTATCCGATGGTTTTATATCTACTTTGGCCGGAGAAGAGGTACCTACCTCCAACAGACAGGCTGCATACATGTCTTTTTTGGATGTAATGGTATATGCTATCGAAACGGTATCGCCATCCATGACTTGTTTATAGCCGGTGATGCTGGTTTTTCCTGTATCATGGAAGGTGATCTCCACGTCTGTGAACATGTTGAAGATATTCGTCCCTTCTTTTTTGCAGGAAGACAAGTAGAGAACTCCTGCAACCGCTATGTATATTATATATTTAATTGACTTCATCGCTTTTGATTTAGTGTTATTTTAACGGATCAAATGTTCCATATTCCCATCCTAATGTCTGATCTATCAACGGGGAAGATTGCAGGAACCCACTATGTATACCATAGAAATAGATCGTTTCAGAAATGCTGATCGCATTGGTAACGTTTCCGATAATAGACGCCTGCGGTTTGAAGTAAAACAGGTAGGTAGTTTTATTATTCATATCCAGGGTATCTCTTCTCCGAAGACCCGTGTTGGGATCGATGCCCTCCAAGTGATCTTTCTTCACCCGCACCCCGGAAGGTTCATTCAATTCCACCACAGGTGCTGAAATAAATTGTCCCGACAGTAAATGAAGCCGCCTTGTTCTGCGAAGATCATGGGCTCTTTTGCCCTCGAAAGCAAACTCTACCATTCGCTCGTTGAGCATCAGGTCACGCATCTGCTCTTTCGTGATGGCTGCAGCCAAACCATAATCGTTGCCTGCAGCGCCGGGCAGGATACCTGCTCTTACACGTATCTGCCTTACGAGGTTCTTTGCTGCAGTCAGGTCACCGGTCTCATTCAAGCACTCTGCATAGTTCATGAGGACTTCTGCAAAGCGTAATTCGATCCAATCGAGTCCATTGCCGCCTTTGTCGTTGGCGATACCGACAGAGCCGGGCGCGAGCGTAATGTCGGAGAAGCGTTTGCAATAAAATGGTTTATTGCTCCCTTCGATCTCATTTTTATATGTCCATTGCTTCGTACCTAATTTCCCGTTGAGCTTCCATGTGCTGCCATTGTAAGCAATAGTGGCATCAAAGCGCGGATCCCTGTTTTTCCAGTAAAACACCGCATCATATGCCGGGTTGCCCGTGATCGGAGTACCGTCGTTCATTGTGTAGGCGTTCAACATCTGGTTGGTAGGTACGTAGCCGTCATAGCCTCCACCTCCGGTGGTGGCGCCTGGTGGTCTCGATTTCGACTCTACATTATTGTATCTCTTTTCCCAGGTCTTCGAGTATGACCGCACAATGATCGCTTCGGGGTTGGCCGTTCCTTCTATCAAGAAAATAGAAGGGTATGCAATCGACAGACTCTTACCAGCTGCCACACAGAGGTCATAGGCTTCTTTATTGGCTTTCAGGGCAATGTCCCAACGAGTTGGATCATGGGGATGGAGGGGATCATTAACGGGGTTGAACTGGGGGCTTGCCCAGTAGAGCAAAATCTTTGCTTTGTAGGCCGCAGCGGCAAATTTTGTCCATTTGCCCCGGTCAGCAGCATCCGTGTAAGGAACTCCATCGAGCTGCACCATCGCTGAATCGAGGTCTGCGATCATTTGTTTAAAGCACCCGGCTGCATTGACACGACCGCCTATATCCAGGTTGTCAGGGTCGGCAGGCTTCAGCAGCAAGGGTACGCCACCATAGGCACGGATCAAATCGAAGTAGCCCATCGCTCTTAATGCATAAAACTGTCCCATCAGGCTTTTTTTACTAAGCGCCGGTATGGGGGCATCCGGAATTTTCGTGAGGGCCAGGTTGCATCTTGCGATGTCGAAATACCTGTTGTCCCACTTTTGTGATCCCTGGTATTTATTGCCGATCAATTTGATATCGTTGGCTAACAATGTCTGCCCTAATCCATATACCTTTTTCAATATGGCGTCGCCTGTTGCTGCCAGTACGTTCTCATCCGATCCCCAGAAGTACCAGGGGATATTGCTGGAGCTGAAGTTCTGTGTCTCGAAAGGATAATCGGGCATGATGACACTGTAGGTACCATTGAGGAAAAGCTGAATAGCGCCTTCTTCCTGCCATAACCGTTCGTCCATCGCATTGTGATCCGGCAATATAAAATCGGTTTTCTTACAGCCTGAAAGGCTTCCTGTCAATACAGCGGTTGCCAGTAACAGGGCAATCAATGTTCTGTATCGTTTGTTATTTGAGTGATTGAATTTCATGTTGAATAGTTTTACAAGCTTACGTTTAGACCTACGGATATTGTTCTGAGTGTAGGATAGTCCAATACGCTGGAGGTGTATGGATCTTTATATGGTAAAGGGTTTACAATGGTCCACAGGTTATTTCCTGTTGCCATGATCCTCGCACTGTTCATCCCTATGCAGGATAATATTTGCTGAGGGAGTGTATAACTTAAGGTGAGGTTGTTGACGCGTATCATGGTACCATTTACCGCCCAGAAGGTAGATTGCTTGCTCAGGCCGGGGTCATCTGTTCGTGGGAACAAGCCATTGATGTTATCTACTGTCCAGTGGTCTTTCCAAAACGCATCTACGTTGTCTGTTTTGGTGGGTCCTTTCTTGGCCTGGTCATCGTAAAATACTTTTCCTCCAAGGTTTGCAGCGATATTGGCATTCAGGCTCAATGCGCGGTAGCTAAACCCTAACGTGATGCCCGTAACAACCGGATTGGGATGTTTGAACATGGGCACGTAATCTCTTTCATCGATCCTGCCATCTTTGTTTACGTCTTCGTAATACATCCATCCTCTTTGTGGCACGACTGTAAACAGGGTGTAGTTGGGATATTTAGCTAATAGTGCATCTACTTCTTGCTGTGTTTTGAGCAGGCCTTTCGAGATCAAACCGAAATTATTGGTATTGTAAATAGCGGCGTTGGTGCCTACGAAATATTGCCAGTCTTCCGGCGTGTTCTCAAAATACCTGTATGGATTCATCAATCCTTTTTTCTGGTAGCTGCTGTTGAGGGCGATATTGAAATCTGCAGTAATCCTGATATCCCTGCCAATATTGGTGCGGTAGCCAATGGACAACTCCAGGCCATCGGTTACGGTTTGCGCATAATTGACAGCGGGAGGGGTAAATCCTGCAAACATCGGTACGCTTTGCGAAGCGTAGGCATCGAACTGATCATAGTTCAACCGGTGAAATGCCTGGAGGTTGAAGTCCAGTTTATTGTTGAACAGCTGTGCTTCTATGCCTACATTCCATGTTCCGGCTTTTTCCCAGGTGATGTTGGGATTGGGGAACCGGGTGGGGTTCAGGGAAGCGTTTTGGTTTTCTCCGTAGATATAACCGGTGTTTGCGAGATCGACCTTGAAGTTCTCCTGCCATAGTCTGGTGCCTACATCGCCGGGACGGTCATCACCTGTAACGCCATAATTGACTTTCAATCGCAGGCCATTGATGAACGGAAACCTGTCCCTGAAAAAGTTCTCATTGCCTATATTCCAGCCCACACCGACGTTGTAGGAAAATCCCCAAATATTGTCTACTGCAAATCGTGTAGAGGCATCGTAGCGGGCTATGGCATCAAAGAAATATTTCTTATCGAAGTCGTAGCTCAACCTGCCGAGGAAGGACTGTTTGATATTTTCAGTGGCGCTAATGCCCTGGTTGACGAAGGTGGTTTGGTTGAATGCCCAGGTTTCGTCGATGTTACTGATCTGTTGATCGGTATAATAAAACCGGGCGCTTTGGCTGCCGCCTTTGGTGCGGTCGGCACCTGCCATGGCGCTGAAGCTGTGGTCTCCTATCTTTTTTACATAATTGACGGTGAGGATGCCCTGGTAGCTCGATGACCTGGAGTATTGATTGGTAATTCTTGCATTGACAGCAGACACCCCTACTCCACTTGCCACACCGTCCGGCGCCAGCGGCGTGATGTTCAATTGATCGGAGTAGAGTAAATTGTTGTTGCCAGCCCGGAGAAAATCATAGAGTTTGTATGCGGGCGAATATGTTTTACCGGCTGCATTGCCTCCCGACTGGGCAAATTGAAAACGGATGGTTAATCCTTTTACGGCAGCGGGGGAATAGTTGAGGGCTGTATTAACCTGGTAGGACGTGTTTTTATCTTGCTGGTAATAGCCTGAGTTGGTGAGGGCCAGGGGATTTCTTACGTTACCGGAACCGAGGAATACCGGTTTGCCTCCTATTTTCAACGGGACCCACTTAGGGGTCTTGACCAATGTCATAAAAAAGTTCTGGTCGGTTTCGTCGAAACCGTTTTGACTGTTCCTTATGTTGTGGTTGACTGTAAAATTCACATCCATCTTCAATCCGGGTATTACGGTTGCCGTCATGCCGCTGCGAAACCCATAGCGGTCCATGCTCATGCCGGCATAGTTGGCATTTTCGTTCTGGAAATTTCCTCCGGCAAAAAAGGTGATCTTATCATTTCCTCCGCTCATGCTTAGATTATGTCTTTGGGTGAGGGAAGCCTGCCACATTTCGTCGTACCAGCTTTTAATGGGATTGGTCTTCAGGTATTCGAGGTCGGCCTGTGAAAAGTAATCTGCTGCGGACACGTTTTGTTTTGCATCATAGGTTTCGTTGAGCAGCAGGGCGTGCTCATACGCGGAGAGCATGTTGGGCTTTCTGGCCGCATCGGTGTACCCCGCATATCCGTTGTAGGTCAAGGTAGTCTTGCCTATCTTGCCCCGTTTGGTCGTGATGAGTACCACTCCTTTTGCCCCGGTGGCGCCATAAATAGCGGCTGTAGCGTCTTTTAATATAGTAAGTTCTTCCACCAAGGCGGGATCAAGTGCATCGAACTGTCCTTTATCGACAATAATTCCGTCGATGACATACAGGGGCTCTGTGCCTGTGAGGCCGGATGGATTGGTACGGGCGTTCCTGATATTGATTGAAATGCTCGCGCCGGGTCTTCCTGAATTGGCGCTGACGCCCACGCCTGCCAACCGGTTTCTCAGGGCACCGGCAATATTGGGAGCAGGAATATCTGCAATCTCGGCAGCCTTGATAGTGGATACGGCGCCCAACACTTCAGACTTCTTTTTGGCTCCATAACCGACCACCACTACATCGTCGAGCGACACATTCTGCTTCACGAGCAAGATATTGATGCTGGCATCGTTGCCCAGCTTTACTTCCTGTCTGATAAAGCCAACATGGCTGATGACCAATACATCTTCTTTATCGCCCACGTTGATCCTGAATTCTCCTTTCTCATCGGTTAACGTGTTTTGTTTGGAGCTTTTAATGGCGACCGATACGCCGGCCAAGGGGGTTCCGGCTTCTTTATCGATGATCTTTCCGGTAATGGCCCGATTCTGGGCAGCAATATCCGGACTCATAAGCAGCATAATAAGTAGTGCGGGAAGAAATCCCAACCATCGTTTTAATGTCATATGGCAGTAATTTTAATCTACCTCAAACGTACCTGTTAGTTCAAGGACAGGCGTTCACTTTTCGGACAAATACGTTTAAAGATTGGACAGGCTGTATACCTCCGTATTGTAAATCAATGTTTCCGGATTTATTTGGTAGCTGGAAGCACTTAAAGATGTGCGCATGCGAAACATCTTCCGGTCGATATGATGGGAGCAGGCTTAGTAAAATAGTCCATCATTTTGCCTGAATCTGCCATTTCCAGGCGAAGGCTTCTTAACTAATTTAGAATACAGAAATAACTGCTTTTATAACGACGATTTGCTGCTATGAACGCTTGTAAATACTTTTTGTATTTATTCGTATTTATTTTCCTTCTAACAATAAATACGCTTGCGCAACCAAGGTGCAAGGTGGAATATTTTTCAACAGAGCAAGGTCTCTCTCACAGCAGGATCAGTGAAATCTTAAAGGACAATGAGGGGTTTATGTGGTTTGCCACCTGGGATGGCATCAACCGGTTTGACGGACGCAGCTTTGTATCGTACAAGGCCAACCAGGGAGAGATGTCGCAAAAGGGCGACTACAGGATTGCCCAGATCTTAGAAGATGAATCCGGCTATTTGTGGATCAGAACGTATCGCAACCACGTGTATCGTTTCGACAAAAAGACAAAGGCTTACTTTCCCGTCTCCTCCCTTGTTTCAACTGATGCCAAACAAGACATTTGCTTCGATAAGATCTATTCTGTGAGCAATGGCTTTGTGTGGATCAAATCTCCTACGAACGGGCTCTTTTGTTTTCCCCAACATAGTTTGACCAATAGGCAAATCAGCAGGTTTAGTACCGATCAGCCGAAGCATCGGCAATTGCCCTCCAAAACGATCCGTGTTTTTCATGAAGACATGGATCATCGTATCTGGATCGGTACACCCGATGGGTGGTGTTGTCTTGCGCAATCGGGCTCCGGACAATATGAAAAGAAAAATATTATTCCGGATGGGATAGCGCGTAGAGAACTAACTGATGTCGAAGAGGACAAGAACAATATTTATTTCAGCACGGTCGATGGAAGCATGGTCATCTATAATAAGCAGCAGCAATCGTTTTCCACTTACAAGATGACGAACAGCAGGATCAACAGCATTTTACGATCGCTCAAGGCTCCCGTGGTATATGGAACAACTGCTGACGGACATGTTATTACATTCAGTATTACCAACAATACTTTTTCTACCAAGCAATATCGTCACGAAAGTTTGTATTCCCTATACGAGGATCAAACGGGGGCTTTGTGGATCGAGCCGAAAGACTCGGGGGTGATCCGCTTCAACCCAATCAATTCATCATTTTCCTTTTTCTCACAAGCTGCAGCAGGCCCTACAAAATTGATGGGCAATCATTTCAATGTCTTTGAAGACGTTCGCGGGACTATCTGGGTAAATATGAAAGCGGGTGGATTTGGTTATTACAATGCTGCCCGCTCAACGATGGAATATTCTCTCGATGCGGTGAATATGCCTGGCTTCCAGCTACCTCAATCTGTTGACAGAAGTTACTATGACAGCACCGGAGTATTGTGGTTGCGCATGCATGGCGGATTGCTCGTCCGGGTTATTTTGCAGGAAGATAATTTTAAGCAGCAATTGCTGGCTGACCAGCGGACAGGATATGGATATAATGAGGTAAGGGGTATTTTGTGCGACAACCGGAACAGGTTATGGCTGGCTTCCAAGAGAGGGAAGCTGTACCTGCGGCAGGATGAAAAATGGGTAAATGGATTTTTGACGAATGAGCCTGCAGGTGGACTCGGTAATGTGTATGTTATTTTCGAGGATAGCCGCCACAATGTATGGCTGGGCACTAAAGGCAATGGTCTTTTTAAGGCAACACCTAAGGACAGCCAATGTACGCAATATGAACTGACACATTTCTCAACGGGCAATAGCAAGGGCGAAGGCCGGAATGATATTTATTCCATTATAGAAGATAAATCTGGTTGTATCTGGGTAGGTACTTATGGAAGTGGTTTGGCTATGGTATCAGCACACAGCGACAGCCTGCAGTTTATACATCATGCGGGCGCTTTCAAAAATTATCCCCAGGAAAGATTCGCAAAGATCCGTCATATGAACCTGGATAATGCCGGCAATATCTGGGTGGGCGCCACGGATGGGCTGCTGATCATACATCCCGACTACTCTCCTACTGCTTCTTATATCTTTAAAAGCTATTCCAGAGTTCCGGACAGGGGGACTGGCCTGGCGAGCAGTGATATCCAATTCATCTATCGCAATCCGGGAGGAGGCATGTGGCTGGCGACCGCGGGTGCAGGTATCTGCCTGGCTACCGGCAATCCGATCACGGGATTAGCATTTAAAAGTTATACAACGAGGGATGGTTTGCCGAATGATTATGTGTTAAGCTGTACAGGTGACAGCGCAGGGAATCTGTGGATCGCTACTGAAAATATCCTTTCGAGGTTCAACCCTGCGACTGGTATTTTCCGGAACTATGACTCCTACGACGACTTGCCCAAGGTAAATTTCTCCGAAGCGGCTGCGTGTCGTGAGCTAACAAATGGCAACCTCATATTTGGCAGCTCTGATGGTTATATTGTCTTCGACCCCAACCATGCAAGTATGCGGCCCGTGAGCGCCAATATCGTTTTTACCAACTTGCAGATCAATAAGCAGGATGTACACACGCTCGATAATACAACAGCAGCGAAGACCGATATCAATTATACGTCTGAACTGCTGTTGAAGTATAATGAGAATATCATCAATATCGACTATGCGTTATTAGACCCGCGTGCCGGTAACCGCCAGGCTTTTGCTTATCGCCTGATTGGTTTCGACACTACGTGGCATGCAGACCGGGCATTCAAGGGAGCAGCGTATACGAACCTGCCTCCCGGTGATTACACACTCGAAGTCAGGAGTCTGTATGATGAGTTGTATGTAACCACGCCCTATAAACGGCTACACATTACCATTTTGCCTCCACCCTGGAAAACCTGGTGGGCGTATTTATGTTATGCCGTATTTATTGTACTTGTTCTTGCCATCATCAGGCATCATGCCTTGAAGATGGTAAAGCTGCGCAACAAGGTGATCGTGGAACAAAGGTTATCGGAGCTCAAGCTTAATTTCTTTACAGGTATTTCGCATGAGCTCAGAACTCCCCTTACACTGATTGTCAATCCGCTCGAAGTGATCGCCAACAGAGAACGGTTATCACCCGAAGGGGCTACCTACCTGGAAGTAGCACGGAGAAATGCAGACAGGATGATCCGGTTTACCAATCAGTTGCTGGACCTGCGGAAGATACAAAGTGAAAAGGCAAGGCTTACCATATCGAGGATAGAGGTGGTTGGTTTTGTGCAAAAGATCTGCGATCATTTTATAGAGGCCATCGACAGCAAGCAGATCAGATTGGAGCTTTCTGCTGAAGCAAAGGAGATATTTGTATTTGCAGACATCGAGAAACTCGATGTCATCATTTATAATTTATTGAGTAACGCCATCAAGTTTTCCCCGAAGGGCGAAGTGATCAGGATATTCATTGAGTCCTGTGCGGCCGACAATAATTTTACCATTATTGTACGCGACCATGGTCCGGGCGTTACAATGGAGAAGATCGGGGAAATATTCGAGTTGTTCCAGCAGGGAGAAAACACGACAGATACCTATTTTAAAAGCAACGGAATTGGCCTCGCTCTATGCAAAGAGTTTGTGATGATGCATGGAGGGGCTATCCATGCGGCCAACAATGAGGATGGCGGCCTGACGATGACCGTGACCATGAAACTGGGGCATGAATTTGCCGGTATGGTTGCCTCCAACAAGTGCCCTGAAGCCCCGGTTGAACTGCCCGGGAACGAACTATCAACGCATGTTGATGCAGGACCGCTTTCTGAAGCTCCGCTGTTGTTGCTGGTGGAGGATAACAGCGACTTATGCCTGTTTCTAAGGGGGCAGCTGAGCGAATCTTTCCGGGTAGAGACGGCCTCGAATGGCAAGGAAGGATGGGAGAAAGCGCTTGCGCTGGTTCCCGATCTCATTGTAAGTGATATTATGATGCCGGAGATGGATGGCATCCAGTTGCTGGATAAAATAAAAAACGACATCCATACGAGTCATATCCCCGTAGTGCTTCTTTCCGCCAAATACTCGATTGAAAGTCAGGTAGAGGGTTTGAAGTATGGCGCTGACTGTTACATTACCAAGCCTTTCAACAATGCGTTGCTGGTGGCGTCTATCAATAATATATTGCGTCAGCGAAAGAAGTTGTCCGAATTGCTCGTACAAAGAAAGCGGCCCGCCTCTGTGAACGCCGACCGGGTTGTGATGACTTCCAAGGATGAAGCTTTTATCAAAAATGTGATCCTGACCGTGGAAGAGAGAATGATCGATGCGCAGTTTAAAATTGAAACGATTGCAGAGGCTATGGCCATGGGCCAAAAGACCTTTTACCGGAAGTTAAAAAGCCTGACGGGTGTGGCACCGGGGGAATTCGTTCGCGATATCCGTCTGCAAAAGGCAAAGCAACTGCTGGACACGCATACGAATAATGTTTCAGAGGTCGCCTACCTGGTAGGGTTTACCAGCCCTAAATACTTTGCAACCTGTTTTAAAGAAAAATACCAGGTTTCTCCTTCCGATTATTTGAAGTCGGGACAGGTGCAGGTGTTATCGGCTTAATGTGGTTGAATGACTATCTTTTCATACAGCTCTTCGAAGGCGCCCCACCCTTTCGCAAAATCGTGGTTGCAAAGCCAGAGGCTTTGAAATACCCGTCACCAGCCAGAGGCTGGCGACTGAGGAACTTCGACAACCCTTCGACAGGCTCAGGGTGACAGCAATTCGGGGTGACAGCTTAAGGACATTGTCCAATCTTTGAACCTAATTGTCCAAATCCTGTACTGCTTTTTTTCTGTTAGCGGATAGGTTTGTTTATTATTTGCCCGTACGTGGCAATTTTAAACAAGCCTGCATATGAAACGACTGTTACCATTATTATTCTCCTTTTGCATTATTGTGAATGGCGCCCTGGCACAAACGGGCCGTATAACGGGTACCATTAAAAACCCTACCGGCGAGCCGCTGGCTGGCGCCACGGTCCAGGAAAAGGGTACTACGAACTCGGTAATCTCAGACACCAGTGGCCATTTTTCCATCACCATTACACGACCGGCGGCCGTGCTCCAGGTATCTTTTGCGGGTTATCAAAATGAAGATGTGAAACTGGCCGGCAAAACCAGCGTGCAGATCGTTCTACAAATTGCCGCAGCCAGCAACCTGAATGATGTGGTGGTGATCGGGTATGGTTATGCCCGGCGGAAAGACCTGACGGGTTCTATCGCTTCGGTGAAAGCTAAAGATATTGCGCTCAGTCCCGTGAGCAGTCCTATGGAGGCCCTGCAGGGACGTGTTTCCGGTCTGGACATTCAACGAACAAGTGGTCAGGCCGGAACAAGTCCTGACGTGCTGCTGCGGGGCAACAGGTCGATCAACGGCGGTCAGGAGCCGTTGTATATTATCGACGGTATCCCTGGCGATATCAACAATTTGAATCCATACGACATCGAGACGATCGATGTATTGAAGGATGCGTCGGCCACTGCCATCTATGGCGTTCAGGGGGCCAATGGGGTTATTATGGTGACGACCAAAAAGGCCGTTGCCGGCAAGCTGCAGGTTGATGTGAACAGTTATTACGGTATCAACGGGTTTGCTTCGTTTCCGAGACCTCAGTATGGTGACAAGTGGATCGAGTATATGAAGGACCGTTACCGGGTGTCTACGGGTAACGAGCCTACGCAACCTATCGACTATTTAACGCCTGAGATGATCAGTCTCCTCGACAAGGGCCAATGGGTGAACTGGGTGGATGAAACGCTGCGGCAAGGCGCCCAACAAAATCATTATATTTCTTTACGGGGCGGCAACGATAAGCTAAGAGGCTATCTCACGCTGGGGTATGCAGGTGAAAAAGGGATTTATAAATATGACCAGGTAAATATCTTCAGCTCGAGGTCGGGGCTTGACTTCAATTTCAACAAATTTATCAAAGCCGGTATTCAAAACATTGTCAGTGTTCGTAATGGTGAAAGCACCAACAGCCGGGTGAATAAGGCATACGGCCTCGTTCCGTTGGGTGTTCCCTACAATCCCGATGGCTCTATCAATGTCCGGCCATTGGGGGCCAGCAATGCCACGGTGAGCCCGATCGCTAATTATGCTCCGGGGGTGTATATCGATGAGGAGAAAAGCCTGAGCCTGAATGTTTATCCTTACGTGGAAATAAGTCCTGTACGCAACCTGATGATCCGTTCCAACTTCGGGGTCACCTTGTCTGGCAGCCGCTCGGGTGGCTTTGAGAACGAAAGGTCTTATAATATGCTTATTGAAAGCAGGGTGACCAAACAGGGGACGTATGAAACGGGTGTTGGGTATAATTACAATTGGGAAACGTTTGCTTCTTACAATTTCAAGTTTAAGGAGGATCATCAGTTTTCTGTTACTGCGCTTACTTCAATGGCCAAATCAAAGGATGAAGAAAGCTCTCTGATCGTTACCGGCCTGGATTACGACAAGTATCTGTTTTACAATATGGGTGCAGGAACCAACGTAACGAGCAGATCGACAAAATATGAGGAAACGAGCAGAATGTCTTATGGTGGCAGGCTCAACTATAATTATAAGGGTAAATATTTTTTGACTGCTTCCAATCGCTGGGATGGCGCCTCTCAACTGGTTGACCACTGGGCTTCTTTCCCGTCTGTTGCCGTGGCGTGGAGGATCAGTGATGAAAATTTCATGGCCACCACGAGCTCGTGGTTGAACTATTTAAAAATAAGGGCGAGTTATGGTGTAACGGGTAACAGCAAGATCGATCCCTACCAGGGGTTAACAGAGGTAGTGTCCAAAACCTCTGCCAGTCTTTCTCTTGGCGGTACGGCCATGCTGCCCGTATTCGTGCTGAAGCAGGCATTGGCCAACCCTGACCTGACCTGGGAAAAAAGTTATTCGGCCAACCTGGCGCTCGAAATGTCTTTGTTTGACAACAAGATTGATATAACAGCGGAAGCTTATCATACCAATACCAAGGGGGTGTTATATCGCAGGAAGATGCCTTTTACTTCGGGTGGCTTCGATGCGAAGAATGCTTATACCAAAGCTTCCAACATTGCCGAAACAGAGAATGACGGCATAGAGATCGCGATCAACAGTAAGAACATCAACACACCCACCTTTCAGTGGACCTCTACTTTAATATTTACGATGGCCAAAGAAAGGCTTGTTGGTATCAATCTGGGCAACAAGGATGCGGCCACGCAATTGATATCGGAAGGTTTGTTTCCCGGTCATCCGCTTAAAAGTTATTATGGCTATAACAAGATCGGCATCTGGCAATATGCAGATACTGCTCAAGCACGCCTGTATGGCGCCAGGGCTGGTGATATCAGGCTGGCAACTGTTCCATTGATGGTGAATGGTGTATCAGATAAAGGAGTGCATGTCTATTCGCCTGCCGACAGGATGGTGCTTGGGCATCAGAATCCTGATTTTTACCTGGGTTTTCAAAACAACTTTACTTACAAAAATTTCGATCTGACCGTTTTCATCACTATGCGATATGGTCAAACGATCAATGCGCAATTATTGGGGTACTGGAATACGGTAGCGCAACCGGAGTCGTATGATTATTGGATGCCGGATAATCCGACGAATGATTTTCCACGGCCCGGGTCGGGCTTTAGTTCAACGTATTCATCAGCGCTTGCTATTGTAGATGCCTCTTATCTTAAAATCAAGAACCTGACATTCGGCTATTCCCTACCACAAAGGGCTGCCAAGAAAATAGGTCTGTCAAGGTTGAGAGTATATGGCACTGCTTATAACCCATTGATCTTTGTAAAGAACGATATGCTGAAAGACGTGGATCCGGAAACAGGCGGAACAGATTCTTTCCCGTTGTACAAGCAGATCGTATTTGGCATCAACCTGTCATTTTAAAACTGAAGTATGAAAAATACCATCAAAAATATTGCTATAGCTATCGTTTGCCTGCCTTTGTGCATAACATCGTGTCAGAAGCTCACTGAATATAATCCTGCTACTGTGAGTGTAGATGAAGCTTTTAAGGATAAGACCGGCCTCGAAGGCGCCATCAACGGCTGTTATACGGACCTTTATTTCCTGCATGGAAAAATCGACTTCATCGGCCCAACTGATCTCGGCACCGACAGCTGGATCAATATTGGCGGGAACGAGTCTGGTTTTTCTGTGTATGATAACACATTGAATACGTCAACAGGTACATTGGGGACCTTGTGGAATACGTTTTACTCGCTTGTGAATTACTGTAATACTGCCATTATTTATTCAAAGGGAGTGGCAGGATATGCTAACCAGGCTGAGATCGACGCCAAGGTAGCGGAGGCTCATTTTATCAGGGCTTATGCGAACTTTAATCTTGTTGAGCAATTTGGCGGTGTTGTGCTACTGACGAAGTCTGCCGCTACGGGTGGCATAGAGTCTGCACCTAAGAGAACGGAAGAAAAAGTGTTTTATGATTCGATCATTACAGACCTCAAGTTTGCCTGTGCCAATCTACCTTATCAGCAAACGCTGCGGGGCAGGGTGACGAAGAAGGCGGCTTATGCCTTGCTGGCAAAAGTATATCTGCAACGCACCAGGCTTGGTGAAAAAACGGAATATGCACGACTCGCCCTGGAGACCGCCGAAGAGCTGATCAACAACCAAGGGACTTACAAGTGTGGCCTGTATACCAGCGACAATAGCAAATCTGGTTTTACCAAATTATGGGAAGGGGCGAGTAATAAAAACAATACGGAGTTTTTGTTTATTCAGGCAGTAGATGGTGTGACGTTTATCAATCCCGAAACTTTTAACCGTGGGCGTACCAGGCAATATTATCTTCCCGACCTCGGCAGCAGGGGTGCTGAATGGGGAAGTGCGGAAACAAATATTTTGTATGGACGTGCAAACACGAGGCGTTTCCGGCCAACCAAATATTTGTTGACAAACATTTTTGAGCCCAGCGCCACGACAGCGGATACACGATTTAAAGAAACGTTTACATATAAATTCTATGCAACTGTTGACAAAACTATTTCCTCCGCTTTGGTGACGACCTATAAGAAAGATGCGTCTTTAGTCGGGAAAGTTATTCTCAGCACTGTTGCGCCAGTGACCGGGCCTGCCGCCACCCAGAATATGGAGGAGGAAAAGAACATGACCAATGATGCAGGGTTGGCCGTGTTTGCGCCCAACTGGATTGTTCCGGAGGCGGATAAAAAGCTGATGCCATACCTGGTGGCAGACCCGGGTGATATTTTTAGCCCTGTGACCGGTAATTATAAGGTAGCAGCAGAAATACCAACGGGCGATCCTAACCTCACGAATATTTTCCCTGCTTTCAGGAAGTTCTCTTCCAAAATGTGGGTGTATACGAATCAGTACTGGGAAGGTGATATGCCGATCATTCGATTGGGCGATATCTATCTTGTGGCGGCAGAAGCTGCTATACTGCAAAACAACGATCAGCAAAAGGCGGCGACCTACCTCAACACGCTCCGTAAAAGAGCTGCGTTGATAAGCCGGGAGACTGAGATGCTCATTACGCCGGCGCAAGTCGATATAGCTTTCATTGCAAAAGAACGTGGCCGGGAGCTTACCGGCGAACATTGGCGCTGGTATGATATGAAACGTATGGGGTTGTTGACAAAAGAATACCTGCAATCAACGAATCCCGCTGCCTCTGTAAACTTTGTAAACAGTAAACATATTATCCGGCCAATTCCTCAATCAACCCTGGATGGTATTACCAATGCGGCGGAATTTGGCAATAACGGATATTAACGCTCTCTTCATATGGCACTCACAATCAAGAAAAGGCTACGGAAACGTAGCCTTTATCTTTTTAAACAGCCCCTTGATGTGATCTCGGGGCTGTTATTCAGAACTGTAACGGGGAACAGTCTAAATATTATGGCTCGGGCATTAGTATCAACCGGATGTAGTTGTCTGGATCGATGTATTGACGAGCAGCCTGCTGTATGGACTGTATCGTTATCGTATTAAGCAAAGCGTTGGGATGTAGTACTCCATTGACTGGTTCGTCGTTCTGCAGTGCATATACTATATATCCTCTCCAGTAGGCATTGGTGCTTATTTGTGTTTCTGCTGCTCTTGTTCTCTCTGCCATAAACTTACCGATCTCATCGGCGGTGGGACCATCGGTTTTGATCTTTTCGATTTCCTCCTGGACAGCGGTTATCAGTTTCTCCACATTGCCAGAGGCACAGGTGATCTGTATGGAAAAGGTGTAACGGCTTTGTGGCTTTTTGTTGTAGGACACACCGGCTTGCGGGGAATAAGCGCCTCCTTCCAGTTCGCGTATCCTACTGGTCATCCTATACTGCAAGATAGTACCTAATGCGGAGAGCTGTGTGTTGTTGGCTTCATTGAACTGGTATTTGCCACTATAGTAAAGCCTGATGGTTGCTTTATTGTCTTTGCCTTTGTACACTGTTTTGCTGATCTTTCCTTCGGGCATGGGAATGCCGGCGCCTTTTGCCTGTTCTCTATTGGCGGCGGCAGGCAGGGAACCGAGGTAGCGTTCTATGAGTGGAATAAAGGTGGCGGTGTCGATGTTGCCAGTAAATACAAATGTAAAGTCGCCGGCGTTGGCAAAGCGTTCTTTATAGATGTTATATGCTTTGTCAAGATCGATGGAATCCATCCGGCTGACCGTTATAGGTTGACGGCGGTAATGGTATTGCCCCAGCACAAGGTTTACCGTATCGGCAAACATGGCTTCGGGATTGTTGTGCCTGTTGGCTATCGCGGCTTTGCTGCTGCTGATAATGTTGTGGAAGATGGCGGTATCCTTACGGGGTGCGGTAAAGTACAGGTATGTCAACTGTAAAGCGGTTTCGAGGTCTTTGGGCGTGGCTCCACCGCTGATGCCTTCATATCTTTCCTGTATGTAGGGTTGCACCTGCACGGATCTACCTGTCAGCATCTTGCTTAATTGAACGGGGGTGAACGTGCTGACGCCGTTGGCAACCATCAATTGCACGGCATTGGTGGCGCTGAGGAATACTTCATCGCCATATAAGGATGTGCCTCCTTCACTGAATGCCGTGAAGGTTATTTCTTCATTTCTGAAGTCGGTGGCTTTCGTCCACACTTTTACGCCGTTGTTCAGGGTGTAGATGGTCATGGCGATGCTGTCCATCTTTTCGCGTTTGATCACTTTACCGGCAACAGGCAAGGTGGACAGCAAGGTTTGCTGGCTGCCTTCGTCTTTCCAGGGCGACAGCTTCTCTCTTTTTACTTTTGCGATCCAACTATTGACAGTGGTTTCACCGGGCAAAGTTGTTCTTTCTTTTTCGGGGGCGTAGATAAAGATATCGCGGTCGGTGTCTTTGATGGCTTTGGCAACAGCTGTATTGAGGTCCTGTAAAGTGATGCCGGCGATCAGTTCTTTGGTCAGGGCAGCTTCGGCGGTGATGCCTGGCGCGGCTGCGCCGCGCAGGAAATATTCGAGGTATTCTTTTACGTAAGCCGAGGAAGGCGTTTTACTGCTTTCTTTTACGGCATTGTCCATGCGCGTGAGCCAGGAAGTTTTGGCTCGTTCCAACTCACTGGTGGTAACACCTGTTTGCTGCAGGCGTATGACCTCTGTCCATACAGCATTGAATGCTTCTTCGGTCCTGCCGGGTTTGGGAACAATGTTTACACTGAAGGCGTCCAGTCCGCCCATGAAGCCCTGCATACCGGCGCCAGCCTGTGTGAAAGGGGGATTGGACTTAGCAGCTAATTCGCGGAAGCGGCCAGCAAGGGCCTGGTTGTACAAAATGCGGATGAGCTGATCCCGGAAGTCGGCTTTGGTTTTCATTGCCAGCTCCGGCTGCTTGATGGTAATGCTGATCTGCGTAGTGGTCTGCTCCGGATCGGTCAATATTTTGAACTGGTCTTTTCCGGTGAGGGGAATGGTGTATTGCTGTACCGGGCGTTTGACGGCAGGATTCTTCAGGTCACCGAACAGCTTTTTGATCTGCTGCTCGATGGCATTGACGTCGATATCTCCTACTACGATCAATGCCTGCTGATCGGGGCGGTACCAGTCTTTGTAAAACTTTTTTAGTGTGGCGGGCGTGAATGTTTTAAGGACTTCTTCAGTACCGATGGGTAAGCGGACTGCATAGCGGGAATGATTCATTTGCAGGGGAAAGGCGCTGTCCTGCATACGCTGCCCGGCTCCGAGGCGCAAGCGTTTTTCTTCCAGCACTACACCCCGTTCTTTATCGATCTCTTCTGTTTCGAGGGTGGCATCGGCGGCCCAGTCGCGCATGATCTGTAACCCATTTCTGACGATGGAAGTATCATCGGAAGGCAGGGGTAACTGGTAAACGGTTTCAGTGAAGCTTGTGTAGGCGTTGAGGTCGGCACCGAAGCGTACGCCTGACTTTTGCAGGTATTCTATCAGCTGGTTTTTAGGATAGTGTTTGGTACCGTTGAAGCTCATGTGCTCCATGAAGTGGGCCAGGCCACGCTGGTTGTCGTCTTCCTGGATGGAGCCGATCTTGTTGGCCAGGTAAAGGACTACGCGATGCTTCGGTTCGGTATTGTGACGGATATAGTAGGTAAATCCATTGGATAGTTTGCCCGTTCTGACCGCGGGGTCGAGTGGCAGGGTTTGAGCGAAGCTGGCGGAAGATGCTATGAGTAATAAAGAGAGTATTCTATTTTGAATAGGAAGCATAAAATGATGTTGCAGGTTACAAGTTTCAGATTACAGGTTACAAGGTTTCGGATTTTGCGATATCGCTGTTATAGATAATGTCGAGTATCTTTTCATTCTCTATGATGGTCATGCCGTGGCGGTCGCTGGATATGCCTTCGGTGAGGCGATAGGTATAGCGGGGCACGGCGCCTTCGAGGATGGTAGGCAAGTACGCGTATTGTACATGGGTGTTGGTTTGCTGCAGCGCCTGTCCTACTTCGGTGATGTGGGTAGACACGAGGAACCAACAACGATGAAACTCCGTGAAGGCATGGGTAACAGCGAGTGTGGCATCGTAGGCATCTTTTACATTGGTGCCTTTGAAAAGCTCGTCGAAGATGACGACCAGTCTTTTGCCACTGCTGACATCTGCAGCTACTTTTTTCACCCGGAGCACTTCTGCATAGAAATGACTGTATCCAAGTGCCAGGTTGTCGGCCACGTTGATAGAGGAATACATGCCTTCCATAACGGAGAACTTCATACTGCGGGCGGCTACAGGAAAACCCATGTGCGCGAGATAGATGGCGATGCCGAAGGCTTTCATGAAGGTGGACTTGCCGGCCATGTTGGCTCCGGTAAGAAAGAAGGTATTGGTGACGGCATCCAGTGACAAGTCATTGGGCACGGCAACGCCTGCGGCGATGCGGGGATGGTACAGGCCGGTGATCTGCAGCCGGTTGCTGTCCGGCAGCAATGGATTTGCAAAGCAGAAGCTATGTTCCTGCGCCACGGCGGCCACGGCCGTATAGACATCCAACTCGTAAATGATCTGTATGACTTTCTCCAACTGTTCGCTACAGGTGTGTTTCAGCAAATGATCGTACCGGGCGGCATCCTGCAGGGATAAGCTGGTTCCATCTTTGCGCTGCAGCATGCCGGTGATGGCCTCGCTGGCCAGTAACTTTTTCACTACCGTTAGCTGTTCGCGGAAGGGGCCTTGCTCATCCAGCGGTTGGATGCATTGCTGCAATTGCTGCAACAGGAGGATGGTGGCGCGGATGCCTGCTATCACCTGGCTGTATGCTTCGTCCTTAACAGTGGTTTCCATCGCCTTCTTTTTCCACAACAACAAAGCTGCGACAGGCCGGTAGCGCGAGGTAGCGCTTTGCTCAATATAATCTTTCGCTTTGTTCAACTGTTCGTTGGAAAATGGGATGTGTAACGACTGCTGCCGGAAGTATTGCAGCATGGCCACGCGCTGTTTGATGGCCTCCAGGCTGGTGAGGGGCGTACGGAACATGGATTCCAACAACTGTTCACCACCGCTCAGGCGGCAGCGGTTGAAGAGACTGAAGATGGAATCGGCCCTGTAGCGGCCAGTGAGGTTCAGGTCGTCGGTGGTTTGTTTGTCTGCTATAAAGCTCATGGTGCTGTTCGTTTAAATGGGCTGCTTTGCAGCATATCGAGCAGGCCTTCGTTGCGGATGATGACCATGCCGTGCCGATCGCTGGTGATGCCTGACTGTAACTGATAGGTGTACACAGGCCGGTCGCCCTGCATGGTGGTAGGCATGTATACGAATTGCAGGTTGCTGCACTGGGGCTTCAACTCCTCGCCTGCTTCGATGATGTGTGTGGACACGATGAATACGCTTTCTTTTTTCTGCGCAAAAGCGCGTGTAAGGGCCACGGTGGCTTCCCAGGCATCTTTCACGTTGGTGCCACGGAACAGCTCGTCGAAAATAATGAGCAGCTTTTTGCCGCGGCTTAGCTCACGGGCCACTTTCTTGACGCGTAATACTTCAGCATAAAAGTGGCTGGCGCCCATGCCCAGGTTGTCGGGCAGGTTGATGGTGGTGTAGATGCCATCGAGCACAGAGAACTGCATCTCGCGAACAGGTACGGGGAAGCCTGCATGGGCAAGGAACAATACGGTGCCGAGGGTTTTCATGAGGGTCGATTTGCCAGCCATGTTTGCGCCTGTCAAAAAGATCACGTTGTTGTGTGCCGTGATGTGGACCGAGTTTGGTATGGCCTGTGGCAATGCAGGATGCTTTACGTCTGCAATGTCGATGCGCAGCGGTGAGGCGGGCAAGGCCGTGGCAAATACCCATTGTTTTTCGTTGGCCACGGCGGCAATGGCGATGTATGCATCCAACCGGTAAATGTATTGGAGCAATTGGTGTAGCTGTGCGCGGTGACGAAAACGCAGGAAGGCGTCGAGTTGCACTACCTGCTGATAGGGAATGTTCTTTTTGTAGGGCAGGTGCAGCACCAGCTGCCAGTCTTCGCTGGCCAGCAAGGCTGCTATTTCGCGGCTGTTATTCTGCTCCTTCCCTACTCCATCGACCCATGTGTGCAGCGACTGCACGATCTCCAGCAGGGCTGTGATGCCTTTGTACAGGTTCTTGTATTCGTTGTCTTCTGCCATGAGGTTGCTGAGCCGGTTGCCCCATCCTTTTTCTCTGCCTGACAGGCGACTGCGCTCATCGGTATTGGCGAGGTAGTGTTCTGCCACATCAAATAGTTCTGCGCGGAAGGGAAAAGCGGTTTTGTGGGTGGCGAATTGCCGGATCACTTTGCTGCGTTGGTTGATGGCGTCTGCATCGGCCAAGGGATAGCGCAACAGCTCTTCCAGCAGGGCTGCGCCTTTGATCGTGGCTGTTCGATTGAACAGGCCATGAATGGAGGCGCCCTGGCTGCCAAAGAGGTTGAGGTCGTTGAGTGTTTGTTGATCGGTGACGAAATGGCTCATGTTATTTGCGTTTACGCCTGATCAACAATATGGAACCGATCACGAGGAGCAATGCAGGGAATATACCGATGCAAATTATTTTCAACAGTTTGAAGCTTTCTTTGGTCAGGTTCAGCTTGTTGTCGCGTGATTCGGGCCGGCTGCTGTTGATGGGAAAATCTCCGTAGGTGAACCAGCCAAAGATGGCGGTGTTGAAATTGAAGTTGGCGGTGCGCGGGTTGTAGCGGACCAGTTCCTTGTTGCTAAGGAAATCCGCATCGCCGATGACTACTATGCGCTGTTCGCGGTTATTGATCTTTCGTGTGAGCTTTACAGCGACGGCAAAGGCCCCTTTCCGATCTCCTTCTTCGGGCTTGTATTCAATGGTGGCGCTGTCGGTGACCAGTTCACTTTTCTTGATCCACGTTTTTGCGGCGTCGGTCATCATCAGGGGCTGTACTGCAAATCCTTTATCGGTGGTATAGCTCAGGGCGGCGGCGCCGGGCGTGGAGATGCACATGCTGTCGTCTTTGCTGCGTGCAAGTGCTTTGGACAAAGTGGCGGCGGTGTCGGTGAGGTAATTCAATACCAGGTCGGGACTGAAATCTTCGCTTTTCTGCACCAATGTTCCGGGTTCCAGCTGTACTCCCAATGGCTGGAGCAGCGGATTCAGCAGATCCTGTTTACCGGGCTCTCCGGCAATGAGCAGGTTGCCGCCTTTGTCGATGAATGCCCTGATGCGCGTCAGCGAAGCGGTGTCGAAAGGCGTACGCGGATCGGCAATCACCAGTGCGGCTATGCTGTCGGGTATGTTGCTTTGTGTGAGGTTCACATTGATGACGTCGAAACCCTGGTTGACCATGGCATGCCGGAAACTTTTTTCATTGGTGAGGACCTGGTATTCCCGGTCGCCTTTTTTATCGGCGCTTCGTTGGAGCTGTCCCTGTGCAAAGGCAATGACGGGCGCCTTTGTCATCAGCCGTTTCATGGCCGCGGAAGTTTCTGTTTCGGTAGGATAAATGAACTGGTCGTTGAAGAGCCGCAGGAAAGTGGTTTTGCCCTGGTATTCGAGCTTCATGACGTATTTGTTTTCTTCCGGCCGCAGGTCTATGATCTTGCGGATCTCTTCGGGTGTCTTGAAGCGTTCGATGTCTACGCGCGAAGAAGTGGCATAGCGCTCTGCAAGTTGTTTATTGGTTTGTCCTTTGTTGTATTTGTAGAAGCCGGGGTTATAGGTGCTGTCGTAATAGTATACGTAGTTGAGCTCGATATCGGACTTGAAGCGAATGTACCGGTCCCATCGCTGGAGATCGGTGTTGCGCTGTTTGGGCTGTCCCATCCAGAAGAAGTTGTCGAGGAGGTTGATGTAGGAAGTCACTTTCAAGGGCCCGCCGTTCATGGACTTTGTGATCTTTTGCCCGCCTTCTGTGATGGTCATACTCTTAGTGGCGGTCACATCCCAATATCCGTTCCATCCCTGCCGGTTGCTAACGTAACCAACGATCAGGGCAATGACCACGTATGCGGCATAGCGGCCTACTTTTATCCATACGGGTATGGTGCGGCGGGTGGAATGCAGTTTGAAAATGGTCATGGCGAGGAACAGCACGATGATGATGAGGAAATACAATACATCACGGGTGGTGATGAGGCCCATCATCATGGTTTCTGTGCGACCGGATATGGACAGGAAATGGGTGAGGTCGCGGACAAAATCCATATCCTGCCAGAGGGTGCCTACGTAGTTGAGTAGTCCCAGCAACGCGAGGGTGCTGACGGCGGCCACGATCTGGTAGGACGTGAGGCTGGACATGAAGAGGCCGATAGCTGAGTAAGTACACATGAGCAGGTATATGGCGAACAGTCCGGACAGCATCAGGGGAATATCTGCGTGCTGAATATTAAACATGCCAATGATGGCAAACAGGGCGAGCACGCCTGTGAGGACGGCGGAGAAGACCATCATGGAGAGGAATTTTCCCAGCACGATCTCTTTGACGCGTGTGGGTGAAGAATACAAGAGCTTGATGGTGCCGCTGCTGATCTCCCGGCTGATGAGGCCCATGGTTAGTAATGGCAGGTATAGGTATACGTAATTTTTGATGGCAGCCAGGATGCCGTAGGGGAAAGCGAATATGCCCTGGGTCAGGAATCCCAACTGTTTGCTACGGGCACCGCCCAGTTGCTGCGATATGAGGTAATTGTCGATGTGGTCTGTATACGACAGGCCGCACTGGAACATGAACACGACGAGCAGGAACCAGGCAATGGGTGAATAGAACAGGAGGCTGAGCTCGGTACGGGCTATTTTAGTGATTGTTTTCATAATCGTGCATTAATTCTTACGGTTTGAGAGTTGGGCAAATATTTCGTCGAGGGAGCTTTTATCGAGACTGATCTCGCGCAGGCGCCAACCGTGTTGTACGCTGGCGTGTACGATGCGTTCGGTGATCTCCTGGTCGCCGTTGAAGAAGATGCGCAGTTTCCTTTCGGTGAGTATGTCGACTTTGGACACGCCGGGAATCTTCAGCAGTTCTTCTGTGGCGGGCGGCTCTTCGAGGTGGACGAGGGCGCTGTGGGGCTCTACATAGTTGTTGAAGGCGTCCATGGTATCGGCGAACACGATGCGACCGTTCTCTATCATGCGGATCTCTTTGCAGAGTACCTGTACTTCGGAGAGGATATGGGTAGAGAAAATGACGGCGCGGTCGGTGGCAATTTCTTTAATGAGGCTTCTCACTTCAATGATCTGGTTGGGATCGAGGCCATTGGTGGGCTCGTCGAGCACCACGAGTTTGGGCCGGTGGATGATGGCCTGTGCGATGCCGACGCGCTGCCGGTAGCCGCCGGATAGATTGCGGATGAGCCGCTTGCTGTAATGAGCGATGCCGCAGCGCTCTTTGACGGTTTCCAAGGCGCGGGGTATATCGGCCTTGCTCATGCGGCGGAGGTGGGCGCAGTAGACGAGGTATTCATCGACGGTAAGGTCCATGTAGAGCGGCGGGTTCTGGGGCAGGAAGCCGACTTCCATTTTGGCGGCTTCGGGGTTTTCGCGGGTATCGATGCCGTTGATGGTGACGGTGCCTTCGGTTTGGTTGAGCACACCGCACAGGATGTTCATGGTGGTGGACTTGCCAGCGCCGTTGGATCCGAGCAGGCCAATGATGCCGTGCTGGTGTATTTCGATGTTGATGTCGCGGATCGCCCAATTGACACTGTATTTATGCGACAGGTGTTGGATGCGCACGATTGGTTCTGCCATATTTATTTTTGTTTAGACAAAGTGATAACAGGGCGCTGCCACCGGTGTGGCAGCGCCTGTTAAAAAAGAGAGCCTTAACTAACTACTGGTAACCCTTGTTCTGTGTTAAAAAGGGATTGGTGTCCATTTGCTGTTGCGGTATAGGGTATAAAGTGTCTGTTGCCTGCCAGTCTGCTTTGATTGGCTGAAGCACGGCGGTTGCCCTGCCGGTCCTTTTCAGGTCAAACCAGCGATGGCCTCCTTCGCAAAACATTTCGGTTTGCCGTTCGCGTTCGATTGCCATCAGTACATCCTCTTTCGATACGGCGGTGGTACCTGCGAGACCGGCGCGGGTGCGAATGCGGTTGAGGTCGGCGCGGGCACTGTCGAGCAGGCCGCGCTGCGCATTGGCTTCTGCCCGGATTAGGAATTGCTCACCTGCGCGGAAGAACATGTAATACTCTTTGGGTGTATTGGCCAGGTCTCTGTTCTTGTACTTCCAGGGATAATAATACGTGACGGTGTTGACGGTGGTGGCGCCGGTCCATGTCTGTTTGCGCTGGTCGGTTGTTTCGAAGGCATTCATTTGCGCGTTGGTCAATGCATAAGTTGGTACACTACCTGTGTAGGGTATCAAATAATTGGCATCGACGGTCTGTCCGTAATTGCTGGTGGACGCCATTTGCCAGATGGCTTCTTTACTGCCATCGAGGAACACTTTGCTCAAAGGTTCCAGTGTGTACAAGTTGCTGCCGAGCACCTGGCTGGCTTGTTCTGCCGCCTGCTGCCATTGGCTACGGGTGAGGTATACCTTAGCGAGCATGGCGCGGGCGGTGTGCACGTTGGGACGCAGGCGGCCTGCCGAAGGATAGGTCTCGGACAGTTGCGTGATGGCGTTGTTGAGATCGCCGATGATAAACGCATACACAGAATCGGCGGACACTCTTGGCTTGACAGCATTTTCTTTGTAATCGGTGCCGGTGATGAGGGGCACTCCATCAAAGAGCTGCACAAGGTTGAAATAGTACAAAGCGCGGCAGATGAGCGCTTCTCCTGTGACCTGCTTTCTCAAACTGGCGGAGAGCTTGCTGCTTTTGGGCACACCGTTCAGGAAATCGTTGGTCTGGTAAATACCACTGTAGCCCGAAGTCCACAGCGTGTTTACGTTTCCGTTATCTGTCCTGATCTTGTTGAGGTAAATCTCGTTGAGCCCTGTAGCGTCGGATGCGGGCCATAATTCATCGGACGAGAAGCCGGTAAAGAAAACGAGGTAGCTGGTGTTGATGCTACCGGAAGACCCTCCTGCGCCGAAGTTCATGTAAATGCCCGACAATGCGGCCATCACATTGAGGCTGTCGGTATATACCTGGTCGGCCGATATTTTATCGGTGGGGTGCGAGGGAATTTCAATGAGCTTATTGCAGGAGCCGGTGAGCAACCCTACAAGGGCAAGCACCGTGAAGCAACGCACTGCATAGTTTTTATGGATGGAGTGTTTCATTGTACGTTGTATTAAAAGTTAAAGGATAATCCGCCTGCTATGGTGCGCTGCAGAGGAATGGTGAATGGGGTACCGTCCTGCTCGGGATCGCCAATTTTGTAGTTGGTAATGGTGAGCAGGTTTTGCGCATTGACGAACAGCCGGATATCTTTTATGCCTGTTCTTTTCAGGAGGTTTTGTGGTATGGTGTAGTATACCGAAGCGGTTTTCAACCGCACGTAATACGTATCGCTGAAAGCGCCTGAAGAGTTGTTAAAGTTGAGGCCGGGCGAGTAAGGCGCGTCGAAGCCGGTAGTGAGTTTTTGGAGGGGCGTTTGGTCGCCTGGTTTTTGCCAGTACTTGCCCAGCACTTCCTGCGGCAGGTTTACATAGCTGCCGGGTAAACTGTAGGCATTGATGGAATACAGGTAGTTGCGTGCCATTCTTTGCTGGAACTGGAAGAACAGGTGCAGGCTAAGCCCTTTGTAAGTGAGGGTGTGGCCC
Organism: Paraflavitalea sp.; assembly: GCF_059502485.1. Classification (NCBI taxonomy): domain Bacteria; kingdom Pseudomonadati; phylum Bacteroidota; class Chitinophagia; order Chitinophagales; family Chitinophagaceae; genus Paraflavitalea; species Paraflavitalea sp. The sequence continues at coordinate 3,234,734 of NZ_JCACET010000008.1, read as the reverse complement.
ATGCCGCCAGAGAATTTGGGGTCGACATTGAACAGGGCCTGCCGGTCGCCGCCCTTCGCAAGCATCTGGCTGTTGGGGTTGGTGACCTTAGTGCCTTTGCTGGTATAAAATTCATACAGGCCGGTAGCGGGGTTGAGCCCGGCAAACTGGTATCCGACGATGAGGCTGGTGCTCTGCCCTACTGTGTACATGGAAGCATAAGGGGATTGATCAAGTCCATCGAATGCCACGAGCTTGTTGCGGTTGAGACCGATGTTGAAGGTGCTTGTCCACGTAAAGTTCTTCGTTTGAATATTGGTGGACGAAGCGGAGAACTCCCATCCGTTGTTTTGCAGGACGGCGGGGAAATTGCCGAGCACATTGGGGAAGCCTACCTGTGCGGGCAAGGTATACGGGATCAACTGGTCGTACATGCGGCTCTGGTACCAGGTAACATTCAACAACAGGCGGTCATGAAAGAAGCCGAGATCGAGCGAGGCGTTCCATGATTTCTTGACGCTCCAGCTGTAGTTGGGATTGAACAGGTTGGAAGGCGTGTAGGGCATGAATCCCTGGTAGGGCAAGGTGGTGGAAGCGTAGGCAACGCCATAATAAGCCTGGTAATTGTAAGGCGCTATACCGTCGGAGCCATTGGTACCGTAGCTGGCGGACAATTTACCAAAGCTAATGAAGGGTGCTATTTTTTTGAAATCTTCTTCTTCAGAGAAGATCCAGCCAGCGCCTGCTGAACCAAAATTACCGAATCGTTTGCCGGGACCAAAGTTGCTGGAGCCATCTCTTCTGCCCGACAAGTTAATGATGTATTTATTTTGGTAAATATAACCGAGGCGTGCATACGCGGCCACGTACTTGTAGATATTGCCGGAGTTGCTGGCTGAGATGGTCGCCGCATTATTGATAGAGCCCAGCAAATCATCATTGGGAAAATTGCTTCCATTGAGGTATTGGGATAATGTGGTTTGCTTCCGGTAGGTGCCGCCGACCATGGCAGACAATACGCCGGCGCCGATGTTGCGGCGGTAATCAACCTGCGGCTCTACGTTGAGGGTCTGGTAATTATTGGTCGTAAAGGTAGCGGAAGAACGCGAGCTGGCAGAGCCAGGATCAAGCGTAGAGAGTGGTGTAGCTGAATAAGAAGTACCATTCATGCGGCTGTAGCCGAAGTTGCTGCTGATGGTGAGGCCGGGCAGCACCTGATAAGCAATGCGGGAAGTCATGTTCAGACTATGCGACTGCACGTCTGCAGGCTGGCGCAGGTTGGCATATTGCTGGTACATGCCAAAGCTCAACCCTTTGTAGCGCCACAGCAGGTTGTCGTTCTCATCGAGCAATGCCGGGTAATTGGGTGGCATCATCATGGCAGCAACGACTCTCGGCTGCGCACTGGCGTTGTTCTTATTATATGAATAATCCGTGATGAACTGCACAGTGAGCTTATTGTTGGGCGAACGGTACGTGTAACCGCTGTGAATGCTGAGCCTATCGTCGGCAAAATCGCCGGGGAAATTATACGTGGTGTGTGTGTAACCACCAGACAGGATGAACGTGCTGTATTGCTGTCCACCGCTGAAGGAAGCATGCACATCGGTGCTGAGCGGTGTATTGTTGAAGAACTCGTCGTACCAGTCCACATTGCGGGTGGAATCGAAGAGTGTGATATCGGGATAGTTGATGGCATTGGCGGGCGTGATGACGACCTTGTCGTTGGCCAATGCTTCGCGCCGCATGGCGAGGTATTGCTGGGTGTTCATCATCTTCAACTTGCGCGTGGCGATGTTGACATTGGTGTTGACGGTAAGGTTGAGGGCGGGCTTGCCGGGCTTACCTTTTTTGGTGGTGATGAGCACGACGCCGTTGGCGCCCTGTGAACCGTAGATGGACGTAGCATCGGCATCTTTGAGAATGCTGATGCTTTCAATGTCTGCCGGATTGATGCTACCGAAGGCGCTGACACCATTGCCGGGAATCCTGGAGGAGGACTGGTTGGTGATGACGGAGGTGAGCAGGTTGCCGATGGTATTGTTTTGCGCAGCGAGGGGCACACCATCGATGATGAACAGGGGCTGATCAAGGGGTTTGTAGTTGCCAGAATAGGGACTGCTGGACAGTGTATTTTGTCCGCGTATCTGGATCTTGACGGCAGAGCCGGGCGCACCGCCGGTTGGCGTTACGATGAGGCCGGGCACTTGTCCCTGCATGGCCAGCAGGATGTTGGGTACGGGTTGTCTTTCGATCTGTTCGGACGTGATGGTGGAGATGGCGCCTACGCTAAATCTGCGAGAGGTAGTACCATAGGCCTGCACGACGGTTTGATCGAGTAAACTGGGACTCAATTTCAACTGGACGATGATGGTGGTGCGGTTGTTCACAGCCACGGTTTGTGTCTGAAAAGTATTGTAGGAAACAATGAGTATTTCATTACCGGTAAGCTCATGGAGGGTGAAGAAACCGTTCACGTCGGTCTGCGTTCCTTTTTTAGCACCTTTGACCATGACAGAAGCCCTGTCGAGCGGCCTGTTGAGTGTATCGTATACATATCCCTGCACGGTGATCAATGGCGGTGGAGACGGTGCTGTAGTTACAACAGCTGTTTCCTTTTCGCTGATGACGATCGTTTTGCTGACGATGGAGAAGCGGAGGGGCTGCTCGCTGAGCACGTCCTGCAAAAATTCTTCGAGGGGCTTGTTGTTGGCCGAGACGTTGATGGGCGTGGTCTTTTCGAGCAGGTCGGCGTTGTAGACCACGACGTAGCCGGTTTGCTGTTTGATGACGCCAAAGATGGTGGTCAGCGGCACCCTGTAGCCGGTGAAGCTGATGGTTTGTCCTTTGGTGGCAGCACTCAGGTGGAGGGTGAAGCCGAGCAGCAGAAAGGCGATCATTCTCATAATACGGCCAGTTTTGGTTAGCCAAGCTTTGGCGGGCCTGTGAAAGGCCCGGCAATTGCCGGCAGTCTTTTTACTTTGCATACATTTGCAATGCCCGGTGACCCCGGGACTGGGTTTTGGAATTTTAATAAGCAGTCTTTGTCGAGGCCATTTACGACGTCCAGAACCTTGTGCCGTCATGTGGTGCAAACACATGGCGGTTTTTTATTTCCGCGTCGCAGCCGATTTCTTTACTGTGGACAGTAAGTGGCAGCACCGTGTTACGGCAAGATGATAAGGTTTTTTCCTTCGAGGTTTACGTGAACACCCATTTTTTGCAGCACTGTTATGACCTGGGAGAGGTTGAGGTCCATTCCCATTTCGCCGGCGATATTAACGTTTGGTACCGGGCCCTGGTACACAATGTCGACATCATACCAACGGGACAACTGGCGCAAAGAAGTAGCTACGGGTTTATCGTTGAAATTGAAGGTTCCATTTTTCCAGGCCATCACTGCTTCAGTGTTGGGATGGCCATTGAGTGTTACCACGGTGGTAACTTTTGCCTGCTGACCGGGCCGGAGCGTGAGCTGGCTGCCAGGTTTTGCTACGCGGACGGCGCCTTCGAGCAGGGTAACCTGCAGGTCGGGCTCGTCGGTATAGGCGTTTACATTGAAGTGCGTGCCAAGCACCGTGATATCCACGTCGTCTTTGCTGACGATGAAGGGATGTGCCGGGTCTTTTTGTACTTCAAAGTATGCTTCGCCGGTGATGGTGACCTTTCGCTGTGCGCCGGTGAAGGCGACGGGATAGGTAATGGAGCTGGCTGCGTTGAGCCATACCTGTGTGCCATCGGGCAGTGTGAGACGATAATGTCCGCCGCGTGGTGTGGACAAGGTATTATATACGACAGCAGCACTGGCGGCAGCAGCTGAAGGTGCGTAGGCAATGCGGCCATTGGCTTGTTTGCTGATGGCAACCGTGCCCTGTAGGGCAAGCTGTCCATTGGCGGCGGTGTCGAGCACAATGCGTTGGCCGCTGCCCAGCGTGAGTGTAGCTTTGTGACCGCCGGGTGCTGCATCCTGCACGACTGCAACGGGTGGTTGCTGCGATGGCTGTTGTGTTTTCCAGATGGCAATGCCAGCGATAATGAGCAGGATGGCGGCTGCGGCAATTGCGGACCATTTCCTTATTGACCGCAGGCGGCTTACCGGTGCAGGCTGCTGACGACCGGGGAACAGGCGTTGCTCAATACGGTCTACGGCCGGCGTGGCAAAAGCTTTCAAGGCATCATCGGGCTCGTATTGGTGCCATGCTGCGCGCAGCTCCTCCAGCAGGGATTCCTCCTGTTGCGGCTGATTGGCCCAATCGGCCAATTCTTCCTTTTCCGCGAGGGTGCATGTGCCGTCGAGGTAACGTTGTATGAGATAGGCGATCCTTGTCTGTTCCATAGTGTTGGTAACAATTCCTTAATAAGACAAACGGGCGGGCAAACAGGGATAGTGGACGGGAAAGTTTTTTTCAATTATTTTTCAAAGGCGGCAATTATGAGCAGGAAGCAATAGATGCCTGCGGGTGGATGAAGGTTTTTTTCGAGGTGCTCGCGCAAGGTGCGGAGGAGCTGTACCATATGGTTTTTGACGGTGCCGGGCGATATCTGTAATTGTTGTGCGATCTCTTCATGTTTCAGCCCTTGCTCGCGGCTAAGCTGGTAGACCTTTTTTTGCTGGGGCGGCAACTGGTCGATGGCTTTCCGGAAAAGGGCTTCCATTTCTTTATAGGCAAGGACCGACTCGGGGGTATCGGGCGTAAAGGGGGCTTCTCCCGTCAACAGCTGACGCATGATGGCGGTTTCGCGGGCCATGCGTTTGAAGGCGTTGATGCACTGGTTTTGTGCCATGCGAAAGAGATAGGCGCTGAAATTGTCGATGGCAGCGAGGGTAGTATTGTTTTTCCAGAGTTGCAGGAAAACATCCTGGACGACATCTTCGGCCATTTCGGCGGACTGGGTGAGGCGGTATACGAATCCGTACAGCTTGAACTTGTAGCGGGTGAACAGTTCGGCAAAAGCCGCCTCCTCTCCTGCTGCTGCGCGCTGTAACAGTTCTTGTTCTGTAAACCCATTTGCTACCATCATACCTTTTATCGCTTTTCTCCTGTCAGGTGGTCAAATCTACAAAAAAACGGGATATGCGTTTTTAAAAGGCAGCGGGCCTGGGTTGTACAGTGATGGTGGCCGATGCAGCATTTTACTTTGTTGTCTTGTCTTATTAAAGTATGTTTTTCAATCTATTATATCTGCTTTCACCACTGACCATTTCCAGCCTTCGGAGCATTTTTCCGCGTCCAGCCTGCATTTGAGCCTTCTCCGCGTACTATTAGCCTACTATTGCCCTACTATCAGCCTATGATTACCATACTTCTACCATGCTTCTGCCGGGAGAGTATTATGCCTGAGCTATGGCTGAACCATAGGAGCTCTATGGGAACATGATGACACTACTGTGCACCGGATATGGTTGTGGTGCGCATCGATGTTGGCGCCTGGTGTCTTTACGGATGCTGTTATGACGATCCATGTTGCACCATTGCGAGCATGATTAAAGTCAAGAAATTAAAAAAATTGTGACGTGATATGAGACTTTATGCGGTGGATCGTACCCTGCTCTGCCGGCACTGTTGTTTTGGGCTGTACAATGACGTAAGTTTATGTAAAATCCATATGCTATGCCAAAACAAATTGGACCTATCAAATTCCGCGGCCTCCTCGATGATGTTTGCGGACGCAAGACTGAAGATGGTGATATCCTGCAACGCAAAACCGGTCCTACCCGGAAGCAGGTACTCAAGCACAAAAAATTTATCAATACACGACGGAATGCGCGTGAATTTGGCGGTGCGGTGGCGGCCTCTACCCTGCTGCGGCGGGTGCTGGGTTATACGGTGAAAGCTGTGAAGCATTCCAAGCTGGTAAGCTATATGAACAAGCAGCTGCATGAAGTGGCGATGTCGGACACTGAGAGTGGCTGGGGTGATCGTTGTGTGAACAAAGGTGATCTTCAATTGCTGGAAGGGTTCGACTATAATCAGGAACTAAGTCTGGATGTTGCATTGCCGGTGAAGCTTTCGCATGAGCTGAATGTGGCTACGGGACAGGTGCAATTGTCGGTGCCCGGTTGCCTGGTACGGCACAAGCGGGTGTTTCCGAAGGAAGCGACGCATTTCCGGATCGTGTCGTGTGCCGGGGCGGTGAACTTCGATAAGAAGCGTTGTTCGTTCCATATAACAGAGAGTGAATTGCTGCCACTGGGCAAGAAGATGACGGCTTTGCAACTGGAGCATCAGCTGGCTGGTAAGCCGGGAGAAGTGATGTTGCACACCGCAGGGATCATTTTCTTTGAGGTGATTGACGGTAAGGAACGGATGCTGCGTGGCGGGGTATTGAAGGTTGTGGAGGTGGCGAGGGTTGCGGCTTCTATGCGTGTTGCTGACAGGAAGGATACCAGCATTATTAACAAGAATAGCTCACGGACGTCTGTGCGACAGGTTAAGCAGCAGGCTTGCGCCCTTGTTTGTGTTGATGAAGACACTCCTATTGTGCAGCTGGTGGTGGCGAAGAAGAGGACTTGCGCTCCTTGTGTGTTGCCTGAGATGTTGTCTGAAACGGCAAGAGATATTATACCTGGAGTGATGGAAGAAAAAGTTGTACATGCCGTAGTGATGCATGATGTGGCTGGTGTTGTTGATGATGAGGTAACGGTTATTTTACCTGCTGAAACAGATGACTTTACTGTGGGCATTACAGATGCGATGGGAACACCCTTGCAGGGAGCTGTTACGGTTTCGGAGGGACTGGCTCGTAAGCCGTGGTCTGGAAAGAAGAGGTGGCTGAGGAGATATTATAAAGAGTGAGGGCTATTGAAAGAGGCACAAGTACGCCAACCCACAAGGCACTGCTGCATACTTGCGCCAGTTAGGGGGAGCGTCTATTGAAAAAAGACACGAATACGTCAGCACACCAGGCTCTGCTGTATACTTCCGTCAATGTTGGAAGTTATAGGTTCTTAATGTCTGTTGCTACCAGTTTCAAGTCATTATTAAATTGATGACCTCCTTTCTTTATTTCACGGACAATTGCCTGTGGCAATTTTTGCCTATATAAAGCGAGGTGTTCGAATGGAACCTCTTCGTCATCCATGCTATGGTATAGAAAGAGCGGAATGTCGGAAGGTAGTTTGCCGGGGAAATCAGTGCGTAGTTTAAGCCCTTGTACCCAATCTTCGTCGCCACTCCACCAGGCGGTAGCGATCAGGAAAATGCCACTTATCTTTTTTTCGATCTTCGTTTCGGAGAGGTATTTGAGTATGAGTGATGCGCCTAATGAGTGTCCGACTACAATAAGGTCTTGCTGGCTGTGCTGTATTTCTTTACCGATCTGCCCGGGCCATCCAAAGTCTGAAACGCGTTCATCACTTTGCAATTTTGGATAATTCACTTCATAATCGTTTCCCAAGGCATTCTTGAGTGAATCTACCATTTTTGTATCTGCCTCATAACCATTATCGCCACCTCCCTGTATAAATAATACTTGCTTTTTCATAGTTGATGTATTTGCCTATAAAGATGTCAATAGAATTTGATACTGTCGAAAGAGTCGAAGCAAAGTCCCTGCCTTATGAACTTTCCCAAAATTTAGGTATTATTGAGTAAACATCGCCCTATTATATGTGGTATACCATCTGTGTAGTCGTTGGCGCTGCCCTACTTATCGCCTCCCTGCTAATGCTGAAAAAGTCCATGGCATTTTTAAAAGATAGTGAAAGGGCTACCGCCACGGTAGTGGACCTGCAAAGGGTTTCCGGTAGCGATGGCGATACCTATAAGCCGGTCTTTACCTTTAAGACTTACGCTAATCAAGATATTACTTACCGTTCCGGGGTGTCCAGTTCGCCGCCTGCTTTTGAGATAGGTGAAGAAGTTACCATTGCCTACGACCGTAATAATCCCTCTACGGCTCAACTCCTGACGTATTGGGGCTCTTTCCGATGGTCGATCATCCTGGCGTGTATTGCCATGCCTTTGATCATCATTGGTGGGGGTTATCATTTGGCGCAGCGGGTGCTGCAGTGAGTAAGGAAATGATTTCTGTTGTGCAGTTCTCAATAGATGGGGATTGAGTAGTAGGTTGTGGTTTGGGAAGATGAGTCGGTTAAGGAGATATTGCAAAGGGTGAGAGGATATTGAAAGAGACACAAGTAGGCCAACCTACTAGGCGCTTCCGCATACTTGTGCCCGCCAGTGTTAGCTGAACATTCTGCTATTAAGCCACTACAGCAAACTCATAATTAGCTGATTATAAACAATCAAGATGTAACTTTATACGCGGCCCAGAATGTGATTTACCTGTTTAAAACAAAGAAGGTCAAGTTTGGAATTGTTAAAATATTAATATTATTTTCGATACGGATATCTACCTCTAACCTATATCCTTTCCGAAGTACCGCTATTAAAGCCTACCTAATCATTTTAGTTCCTTTCACTTGTAAAGGGCTGCTACTATTTTATTTGGAATTTCAGGCCAATTATGGCAATCTGGTTTACTGAATTATTATAAAGCAGTCTAATAGTTATACATGAAATTGATCTATTAGCTTAAGGTTCGGCATTTAAAATATATCGTTGATAACAAAACAATAGTTAATTCATAGAAGAAAAGAGGAGAATCAAAAAGTATGCAGTTAAATTATTTTCCAATAAATATTGAGTTTGAAAAATATCAAATCAATACAGAATCTTATAGCCAAGAACGACTTGCAGAATTAAGAAAGCTTTATAATTCAACCCATTCTTTTTTCAGAAATGGTGACTTAATCTATATTTCAAATAAAGATGGAGATGAAAATCATTCTATTGGAACGCACAGTGAAAGAAATACCTATGATGATCATGAGATTACTTCGTCGCTAATTAAGCATCTTTTCTTTCGAACATTTAAAGACCGGTTTACTGGTTATACACCAGTTGATTTCTATCCATTTCGCTTTTTTTCAGCCCAATCAAAAGACGACATTATTCACGACGCCCTTCCTAGCCATTTACAAAATAAAATAGCCTATAAAAAATTAATTGAGATACAACTACGCCTAACGCATATTGATGGGAAGAAGCAATTTGGATTTGTGATAAGTATAAAAAGGAATTGGATATTTGACAAAAACTGCGAAGTTCTACACTTAGAGGGTTACAACCTAGTAGGAATTGATGTATTACATGCTGAAGTATTGCCTGGCTTACAAAACATTCTTGCTCCAAATGAAGAGTTTGTTGGTGTTATAAAAGAAGTTATTAAAGATAAAGCTAAGGTAGAAACTAACGAAGGGGTGAAAGAATATGATCTTAACGAATTGGTTATTAAAAAGACGAAGTTTAATATTGGTAATTACTTAGCATTTGCGGTATCTCAGCAGAAAAGCAATGAAATACTTACAATTATAGAAAACAAGCGTTCAGAAATATATAATGCAAAGCATTTGTACACAGAAATCGCCAATATCGCAAAGCGATTGTTTTACAACGTAGATCAACCTGTTTTTTTTCAAAATAAAGAAAATTTTTTCTTTACAGTGGAAAGTAAACCTATCGTTGTTCAAAATACAATGGAGCTGAAAACTCCAACTTTTATTTTTGATTACGCGGCAACTAAAACGCATAATTCCAACCCCGATATTGGACTTAGTAACTATGGTCCTTATGATAGTATGACTTTTGATACGAAAACTCCAAATGTTCTTTGCATGTGCAACCGAACTAATAGGGGCTATTTTTCAAACTTTTTATCAAGCTTAAAAGATGGGGTGCCACAATCGAAGTATTTTCAAAAAGGTCTACTAAAAAAATATGATTTACAGGATGTTATATTTGACATCAAAGAAATGCAGTCTTATAGCTTAGATGAATATCTTAATATCATTAAAAATTATGACGAACTTAAACCTAATTTGGCTATAATTGAAATCCCCGCAGAGTTCAGAAAATACGACGACAAATCTAATCCTTACTATAAAATAAAAGCAAAGCTTCTTTCTCTTGAAATACCTGTTCAGTATGTGACTTCCGAAAAAGTGAAAACCTACAATGAATTTATTTTAAACTCTATTGCCCTTCAGATTTATGCAAAACTTGGTGGGACACCTTGGGTATTACCTTCACATCGCTCAGTTGATAGAGAGATCATTATTGGTATTGGACATAGTTGGCTTAGAACTAACCAATATAGTGGCGCAGAACAAAGCCGAGTGGTGGGAATAACTACATTCCTTTCGAGCGACGGTCAATACCTTCTGGGGGACAAAGTTAAAGATGTTTCATTTGAAAATTATTTTCAGGAATTACTTAGAAGTTTAAAAAGCTCGATTAAGCGACTTTCATCAGAACAGGGCTGGTCAGACGGCGACACTATCAGATTAATTTTTCATATTTTCAAACCCATTAAGAATACAGAGTTTGATGTTGTTAGCCAGCTTATAAAGGAAACTCCGGAATATAAAATCAAGTTTGCTTTTGTGACAATTAGCAAATCGCATCCTAACTTATTATTTGATGTCAACCAAAGCGGCGTGTCCAAATATGGTAATCCTCAGATAAAAGGAGAATATATTCCAAACAGGGCGAGCAATGTTTTCCTTGATGCCGAAACTTGTATTGTCCAAATGTTTGGTGCAAACGAATTAAAAACAGCAAAGCATGCGATGAGTGCCCCGATTCAAATCAAAATACGGACACCGCAGGGCAACTATAATAACAATGAATTAAATGATTTGCTTTATTATGATTTGAGTTATATAACACAGCAGATATACTCCTTTACTTATTTATCATGGAGAAGCTTTTTGCCTGGAGAGCAACCTGCGACAATGTTGTATTCAAATTTGATTTCAAAATTACTAGGCAAAATGAGAACTGTTCCTGGTTGGGATGCTGATAACTTGAATTACGGTTTAAAGAGAAAAAAATGGTTCCTTTAGAAGAAAAGTTTATATATCAAGTTAGAATAAATGAGAGCCCTAAACTGTCTGCTTTTAACAATTTGTTATTGAGCAAACCTATTATAAAACTTGATATAGCTGATTTAAATGAATCGGATGAAATATTTTTCTCGATAGTAAATGCCATTCAAACAAATAATAAGACTTTATTTGAGGCATATTTCAACAAAAAGAATAAAAGTAATCCAAGTAAAGAGTCGCTATCTCCTTTTGTAAACGATGACTTTTTAATTTTCTGTTTAATTGTCGGTATTCTAAAGTTCGGATGTGATAGAAATTGGATTAAAAATATTATTTCCTTACGAGGCAGAAATTCTTTTACGATCACATTTGATAATCTCATTAATGAAAACTTATACAGCAAGAGTAATTTGCCGGAAATTGTATTAATGTACTTTAAGTTGCGTGATCAAGCACTAATTACTAATGATTTTTTGACGACTACCTTTAAAAGCATCTCTGGCAATCCTTCACTATTTGAAAGCAAAAGTGACTTTCATATCTTATGTTCAGTAAGAGCTTACGACTTGATTATTGAATTGAAAGAATCTACGGATAGTAGTGAAGTAGATTTATTAAAAAGGTTTAATAGAAAATTCCTGGCTCGAATTAAGGTAACAAGCTGGCTTGTTCAGACGGTTATACTGATTTCATTATTATATAGTACTATTGAGATTATTTCCCTTAAACCTGAAATAAAAACTTTCTTTGACAAAATTGGGTCGGTATTAAAGGTATTTGGGCTTTTTGGGATAAGCCAACTGGGAAATGTTTTTCCCATTATTAGAAAGAAATTATATGAATTAATTTTAAGATTATTTGGGTATCCGAAAGAGTTGATTAAGCGCTTAGATACTAAGAGTGACTCCAAATAAATATAAAATCCTTTTCCATTTTCTTTCACCTAGTACTTGTGTGGAATCGCTTAAAAACTCGCTTTCTCCTCATTTTCGATCTTAGCTTACAGGCTTCAACTATAAAATTAGACCTACCTAAAGGCAAAGATATTGGCCACAATGGGAAGCCGCGTGCAGCATAACCCGGCTTTATTGCTTATAAATTTGATAATCGACAAAAAACAATGTCGAACTCCTCAATTCAATGATGCGATAGAGTGGATATGAAAGCTTGCCCTATCTTGTATGCTGGGCAAGATAGAAAAGAGGAGGCTTCCAAGTTTGGAAGCCTATCCGACTTGGTGTACCCGCTAGGAATCGAACCAAGGACCTACTGATTAAGAGTCAGTAGCTCTAACCAAAAAGCAAAGGGTGACACTTTTAAAAAATGTCACCCTTTTTTCGAGGTCCCGACCAGATTTGAACTGGTGTAGGAGCTTTTGCAGAGCTCTGCCTAGCCGCTCGGCCACAGGACCTTATTTTTCCCCATTTTACCGGCACCCGAGGTGCTCCTATCGAACGGGGTGTGCAAAAGTAGGATATTTGTCGGATATTTGGCAATTACCAGCGACACTTTTTATGCAACGTATCCCGGAATCGGAACTGATTATCAACCAACGAGGGGCTATTTACCACCTGGACGTACGTCCGGAGGAGCTTTCGACCACGATCATCACAGTTGGCGATCCGGACAGGGTGCCCATGGTAAGCCGGCACTTCGACCGGGTGGAAGTGCAGCGGCAGCACCGTGAATTTGTGACCCACACCGGCTATATCGGACAAAAAAGGCTGACGGTCGTTTCTACCGGTATCGGTCCTGACAATATAGATATTGTGCTGAACGAACTCGACGCTCTGGTGAATATCGATTTCGAGACCCGGACCATCAAACCTGAACTTACTCACCTCGACATTATACGCGTAGGTACTTCCGGCGCCCTGCAGGCCGATATTCCCGTAGACAGCTATGTGGTGTCGACGCACGGCCTGGGTATCGATAACCTCCTGAATTTCTACCGCCACGAGGAGAATGACGGGGAAAAGCAGCTTTTACAAGCTTTTGTAACGCAAACTCAACTTCATAACCGCATTTCCCAGCCTTATATCTGTGCTGCCAGCGGCTCGCTGCTGAAGCATTTTGCCGGTGACGGGTTTCATGCGGGGATCACCGTAACCTGTCCGGGGTTCTATGGACCGCAGGGCCGGGTGCTGCGGCTGGGCCTCAGCAATCCCAATCTCATCGACCGGCTGACGGAATTCAGCTTTGGCCAGCACCGCATTACCAATTTCGAAATGGAAACGAGTGGTATTTATGGACTTGGGCGCCTGCTGAGCCACCACTGTCTTTCTTTGAGCGCCATCGTAGCCAATCGGGTTGTTAAGGAGTTCTCAAAAGATGGTGGAAAGGCTGTTGAGGGTTTGATTACAAAAACATTAGAAGTCGTGAGCGGGTTATAATAGTTGTGTGATTGTTAGTAATTTTGAGTAGTAAAGGGGCCAGAGGCCCCGCAATAACCTCATCCCGCCATGCGGCGGGAAGGCGAGCGAGTGAAGAAGAGCTAAATAAAACCGTAGAGGATACTCCATGAAACTGAAATTCTACAAATACCAGGGCACAGGGAATGATTTTGTGATACTGGATAATCGTGATGGTCAATATAATGAACTGAATACCGAGCAGATCCGTTTTCTGTGTGACCGCCGCTTTGGCATTGGCGCAGACGGGTTGATGTTGTTGAATGTTAAACCCGGCTACGACTTCGAGATGAAGTATTACAATGCTGATGGCCGGGAAAGTACTATGTGTGGCAATGGTGGCCGCTGTCTCGTAAAGTTTGCCTACCACCAGGGCATCAGAAAGAGTCTCTATCACTTTATTGCCGTAGATGGTGAGCACGAAGCCGAGATCGATGATGACGGCACGGTGAGCCTGAAGATGAAGGATGTGGCTAACATCCGCGAATCGCACGGCGATTTTATCCTCGATACCGGTTCTCCCCACTATGTAAAGATGGTGCCTGATGTGATGGCATTAGATGTGTATAAGAAAGGCATGGACATTCGCTATAACAACACGTACAGCAAAGAAGGCATCAATGTAAACTTTGTAGAGCAAAAACGGGTAGACGAGATCATCGTACGCACTTACGAACGAGGTGTGGAGGATGAAACGCTTTCCTGTGGCACCGGCGTTACTGCCAGCGCCCTCGTATGCTACCACAATGAACGTGGCTTCAATGATGTAACGGTGCTTACCCGCGGCGGCAAGCTGTCGGTAGAGTATGATCGCGTTGACGACGACACTTATAATAATGTATGGTTGTGCGGTCCCGCAGAAAAAGTATTTGAGGGAGGGATCGAACTGAAACCATGAGTTTACCCAATTCACTTACCATAGCGGAGATCTTGCGCGAATCGGAGAAGGCTTTTCAACGGTTTACCGCTTTTTGCCGTGACCTGCCGCAGGAACGTTTTTTTGAGGAGCCAGCCGGCCAATGGTCTATTGCACAACATCTGCAGCACCTGGTCATCCATACCAAATCCGCTACGGCGGCTTATGCTATCCCCAAGTTTTTGGTACGTCTGTTTGGCGGCAAGTCCAACCGCGCTTCCAGCTCCTACCCTGCCCTTGTAGAAAAGTATCAGGCAGTATTGGCAGCTGGTGGAAAGGCACAGGGCCGGTATATTCCCAAGCACTTCAAGCCCGGCACCAATAAAGAAGAGTTGATCAATCACTGGCGACAGTTTAGCGCCATTTATCTACAAGCGCTGCGCAAGAACTGGAAGGACGATCAACTGGACAAGTACCTGGTAAAGCATCCTTTATTGGGAAAAATCACCTTGCGGGAGTTATGTTATTTTACCATTTATCACACAGATCACCATCTTAATATTGTAAAAGCAAGGGTTTAGTGTTTTCCCCTACCTTTGCGCCGGCCAAATGATCCAGTACTTTAAAAATATCAATCACCAAACGGTCGCCATCGACAAACCCGATAATGGGGCGTGGGTGAATGTATTGCCACCGCTGAAGCAGGAAGAGTTTTCCGAGCTGGCTGATGCGATGGATATTCCACTGGACTTCTTGACCGACTCACTGGATATCGACGAACGTAGCCGTTTCGAGGAGAGTGATAATGTGAAGCTGGTCGTTATTAAAACGCCTACGGAGAACAACTCTTTCAACGAGAGTGACGCACTGTATATCACCATCCCGATCGTTATCATCCTTACGCACAACCAGATCGTCACTGTAAACTCTTTCGACAACGAGGCGATCAAGAAATTCCTGCACACTTTCCAGAACCGTCACCCGGACAACCGGAAGATGATGGCGTTGAAGATCTTCGAGAAGATCATTCAAACGTATATGGAATCGCTGAAGGAGATCAACCACCGCCGTAATATCGTAGAGCAGCGCCTGTATGCCGCCAACCGGAATGAGGAGCTGCTGCAACTGATGCGGATCCAAAAAAGTCTGGTGTATTTCGTAACGGCGCTGCGTTCCAACGAGATGTTGTTGATGAAGATCGAGCGTACCAGCTTCCTTGGCCTCAATGAAGAGGAAAAAGAGTTCCTGGGCGACCTGATCGTTGACAACTCACAGGCCCTTGAAATGGCCAATATCTACACGAACATCCTGAGTAGTACGCTGGATGCTTTCGCCAGCATTATTGCGAATAACCAAAACGAAGTGTTGCGCCGCCTGTCGGTGATCACGATCGTATTGACCTTTCCCGTACTGGTAGCCAGTATCTATGGCATGAACGTGCCCATCCCTTATAAGGATTCTCCTTACGCGTTTTATATCCCTGTATTTCTTTCGCTTGTCATCTCTCTTGTAATCGGCTGGTTCTTCCTGAAGAAGAAGATATTCTAACATCGATATTTACTCTCTGCTCCCGGTAAAAAGGTTTTACCAAATAAGTATTAAGTTTACTCTCTCAAATCAGCCAATAAATACAGCTATGTTTAATGTAAGGGTTTACGGCATTTTGATGAATGACAAGAAACAGGTTTTGGTAGCGGATGAATATATCCGTGGGGGGCTCTATACCAAGTTTCCCGGCGGCGGGCTGGAGTTTGGAGAAGGTACACGGGATTGTCTGAAGAGAGAGTTCAAAGAGGAGATGGACCTGGATGTGCGTGTTGGCGATCATATCTATACTACCGACTTCTTCCAGATGAGTGCGTTCTCTCCCGATCAGCAGATCATTGCCATTTATTATTTTGCGCATGCGCTGGAGCCTATCAAAGCGCCGCTACGCACGAAAGAGTTTGATTTTGATGAGCAGCAGATGGATGTGTACAAGCGTACAGGAGAAACGGAAACTTTTCGGTTTATTGATTGGGAGGATTTTTCTTCAGCGGTTATTACGTTGCCGATTGATAAGATTGTTGCGGATTTAGTGAAGGCGGAAAACAGATTGGGCTAAAGCCCAAGAAGGAGTTCATGATTTTATCCCGGCCCTAAAGGGCCGGGCAATTCGTTTGCTTCGTTGTGCCTTTTCTTCGATATGTTTTTGCTTCGCAAGCAGATTTCTCACTGCGCTATCGCTCCGTTCGAAATGACAAGGAAGGGTGTACTTGTTACATAGACGAAGGCTTCTTACACTCCTACTTTTACAGGTTGGTAGACAGGTAAGGTGATGATGAAAGTGGTGCCTTCGTTGGGTTTGCTTTTGGCGGCGATGAAGCCGTGGTGTTTTTCCACGATCTTCTTGCATAAAGCCAGGCCGATGCCGGTGCCTTCGAAAGCGCTGCTGACATGGAGGCGGCGGAACATTTCAAATACCTGCTCGGCGTATACCTGGTCGAAGCCGATACCATTGTCTTCAATGTAGATGCGGCAATATTTACCAAGGTTATCAGTAGTGCTGTTGATATTGGCGCCAGAAGTACTTAGCTCATAACGAATATTGATCAGCGGCGCCTCCTCTTCTTTACTGTATTTAAGTGCATTGCTGATGAGGTTGAAGAACAAGGGCCTGATAAGACCGGGGTTGACTTCCAATGCCGGCAACGGCTCTGCCACGCTGATGCGCGCCTGCTTCTCGCGAATGGGCGCCTCCAGGTCTACCAGTGCTTCATCGAGTAATATATTCAGGTCAGTAAACTCGAAGTTGTCTTTCTCACCGGTGAGCTTGGAGAAGGCCAGGATGTCCTTGATCAATGCCTGCATACGGGCTGCAGCGCTTTGTATACGGCCAATGTACGTATTGGCATCGCCATCAAGGTTTTCCTTAAACTTGGAGGAGAGCAGATCGCTGAAGGTGCGGATCTTGCGCAGGGGCTCCTGCAAATCGTGGGAAGCCATGAAAGCGAAGCGGTCGAGGTCACGGTTGGCGGATTCCAACAATGCAATGTTGTTCAGGAGCTGCCTGTTGAGCTGGTGGACTTTTTCTTCGGAAGCCTTGCGCTCATGGATCTCGTTCTCCAGGTTCTTATTGATGGCTTTCAGCTTTTGCTCCTGTACCAACAGGCGACGGTTCTTTTGATATAGATCAATGAACACCGCTACCTTGGCCCTCAGCAGATCGGGATTGATGGGCTTGTAGATATAATCCACTGCCCCGGTACGGTAGCCTTTGAAGATATTGTCTTCGCCATAGGTGTTGGCGGTAATGAATATAATGGGAATATGCCGCAGCTTCTCCCGCTCATAGATGAGTGCAGCGGTTTCGAAGCCGTTGAGGTTGGGCATTTTTACATCCATGAGGATGAGTGCGAAATCGAATTCGGTCAACAGGATCTTGAGGGCATGACGTCCAGATGTAGCTTTTACAAACTGGTATCCGTCAGACTCCAGGATCGCCTCCATCGAAAGCAAATTATCTTCCCGGTCATCTACCAATAAGATCTTTTGCTGCATGTGAAATGTTTCAATTTAGGAATTTAGTATTAGGATATTGGGATAAGGTCTGTTTATCTGGTATTAGCTTTTAGGTATTAGCTTTTAGCCTTACTAACAGCTAATACCTAAAGGCTAACAGCTCTCTATTTATAGAACCATACACGCATCAATGACAGCAACTGATCAATCTTCAACGGTTTGGTAATATAATCGGAAGCGCCGGCTTCTATACATTTCTGGCGGTCGCCCTTCATGGCCTTTGCCGTAACTGCTATGATGGGCAACGTACTGTTCTTGTGTTCACGCCTGATCTTCTGGGTGGTTTCGTACCCGTCCATTTCCGGCATCATAATGTCCATCAGCACCATGTCGATCTTTGGATTCTCATCGCGGATGATATTGATGGCATCTTTTCCACTCTCGGCCGTGATCACATTGATATTATATCTTTCAAATACGGTGGTCAATGCAAAAAGGTTCCTTACGTCATCGTCCACTACGAGGATATTTTTAGCGGTGAGGATATCTTCTTTCATGCGGATATTCTCGATCACCCGTTTCTTATCCTGCGGCAGGTCTTTGTGGTTGATGTGTAGGTGCAACACAGTCTCTTCCAACAGATGCTCCAGTGAGTTGACTCCTTTCAGGATAATGGAGTTGGACGTGCGGTTGAGGTGTTGCAGTTCCTTCTTGCCAAAATCCTTTGCGGAGTAGATGATCACGGGTGTATGTTTCTGTTTCGCTTCCGCCACCTTGTTTACAATATCCGTACCCGAGATATCCGGCAAGGTATAATCAAGAATGATACAATCAAAATCATTGTCGCTGCCAGTGATCTGTTGTACTGCATCTTTTCCTGTATCAGCCAGTGTGACTTCCATGTTGCCGGCGTGCAGTATTTTCACGATCTGCGAAGAGTCGATCTCATTGTCTTCTATCACCAGCACTTTCTTGACCTGTTTGCTGTTGAACGTCAGGATATCTTCAAACAACTCATTCAATGCTTCATTGTCCAGCGGCTTCAGCAGGAAGCTGCGGGCGCCACGTTTGAGCGCCAGGTCCCTATTCTCTTCACCGGAGATGAGGTGAATGGGTATGTGGCGGTAGTTGAGGTCATTGCGCAACAGATCGAGTACTTTCCACCCACTGGTATCGGGCAGTTTTACATCGAGCGTAATGGCAATGGGCAGGAAGCGATTGATGAAGTCGAATACTTCAATATAGTTGGTGGCCACGATGGCTTTGAGGCCGCGTTCGTGTGCTTTGTCGATAATGATCTTGCCGAAGCGCAGGTCATCTTCCACAATGAGGATCACTTTATCACTGGGCAGCACGCCATTACGGTCGTCGCCTGTTTCGTTGATCATTTCATTGACCATGCCGTGCATTGCCTGTGCAGGTTCTACATTCTCATTACTTGCCCGGATAGAATTGATGAGTGTATCGATCTCACCACTGTCGCCTCCCAGCTGGTATTGACGATAAGCAACTGACAGGGTGTCTTCTTTGGCAGGGATGATGCCGGCCGATTCTACAGGCAGGAATAACGTGAAGGTGCTACCAAAGGAAGGCTGGCTTTCCAGTTCGATGGTGCCACCCAATAGTTCGGCCAAACCGCGGCTGATGGAGAGGCCCAAACCAGTGCCTCCATACTTACGGCTGGTGGAACCTTCTGCCTGCTGGAAGGCTTCGAAGATGATGTTCTGCTTTTCCTGCGGAATACCAATGCCCGTATCGGTAATGGCAAAGGCCACGACTTTGGAAGCGTTATCGAGCGTGGTTGTTCCCTGCTTCCAGTTCTTGCGTGCTTCATAGATGCGCAGCTTCACTTCTCCTTTCTCGGTAAACTTAAACGAGTTGGACAGCAGGTTTTTGAGGATCTGGTTCAAGCGCTGCAAGTCGGTCTCCATCGCCTCAGGCAGTCTTGGGTCTGTTTCGATGGTGAAGCGCAGGTGACGTGCTTCGGAGATCGGCTTGAAGGTGGTTTCCACGAAGGAAGCGATCTCTGTGAAGCGCACTGCACCGAGGTTGGCGGTAATGAAACCTGATTCGATCTTCGACAGGTCGAGGATATCGTTGATCAGCTGGATCAGGTCATCTCCACAAGAGTGGATGGTACGCGCGTAGCGTATCTGTTTATCGGACAGATTGCCTTCTGCATTCTCATACAATTGCTGTGCAAGGATGAGCAAGGAGTTGAGTGGTGTACGCAACTCGTGCGACATGTTGGCCAGGAACTCCGATTTGTACTTAGATGTAAGTGTAAGCTGTTCTGCTTTTTCTTCGAGTGAACGACGGGCTTCTTCCACCTCTTTGTTCTTGGCTTCCACTTCGTTCTTTTGTTTTACCAGCAGCAGTGCTTTATCCTGCAGCTCGTCGTTGGTACGGCGCAGCTCTTCCTGTTGTATTTTCAACTCACCCGCCAGTGATTGTGATTGACTCAGCAGCTCTTCCGTCCGTGTATTTGCTTCGATCGTGTTCAACACGATACCGATACTTTCCGTAAGCTGGCTCAAGAAGTCGAGGTGGGTTTCGCTGAAAGTATCGAGCGAAGCCAGCTCGATCACCGCTTTCACGTTGTTTTCGAAGAGTACCGGCAGGATGATGAGGTTGGCCGGTTTGGCGCGTCCCAGTCCTGAGCTGATCTTGATATAATTGCCCGGTACATTGCTGAGGATGATCCTCTCTTTTTCGTAAGCCACCTGGCCTACGAGGCTCTCTCCTATTGCAAATTCTGTGGGAATATTTTTATCTGACTGGTATCCATACGCGGCGAACAGGCTCAGGTTTACATTTTGTGTTTCTTCATCCTGTTTGAGGATATAGAAGGCGCCGTAGTGGGCCGTTACCACCGATGCCAGCTCGGACAGGATACGCTGGGTTACGGTCTTCAGGTCTTTTTGCCCCTGCAACATTTGTCCGAATCCTGCAAGGTTTGATTTCAACCAGTCCTGCTCCTGGTTACGGAGTGTCGTCTGCTTCAGGTTGCTGATCATCTGGTTGATAGTATCTTTCAACGCTTCCACCTCACCTTTCGCTTCTACACGGATGGTACGGGTAAGATCACCCTTCGTTACCGAGCTTGCCACCTCGGAGATGGAACGCACCTGCGTGGTGAGGTTTTGCGCCAGCTGGTTTACGTTTTCTGTTAAGTTCTTCCAGATACCGGATGCGCCAGGCACGGACGCCTGACCACCCAATCGTCCTTCGACACCCACCTCACGGGCTACGGTAGTTACCTGGTCGGCAAACACCGCGAGGGTATCGATCATTTCGTTGATCGTATCTGTCAACTGCGCCACCTCACCGCGTGATACGATGGACAGTTTTTGTTTCAGGTTACCGGTTGCCACGGCGGTTACCACCTTCGCGATACCACGCACCTGGTTGGTAAGGTTGGAGGCCATCATGTTCACGGAGTCGGTCAAGTCTTTCCAGGTACCGGCCACACCACGTACTTCGGCCTGGCCACCCAGTTTACCTTCGGTACCTACCTCACGGGCCACACGCGTTACTTCGAAGGCGAAGGAGTTCAACTGCTCCACCATCGTGTTGATCGTATTCTTCAGGTCAAGGATCTCTCCTTTAACGTCGATCTGTACTGTTTTACTCAAGTCACCGGATGCCACCGCTTTGGTTACTTCGGCGATGTTGCGCACCTGAGCTGTCAGGTTACCCGTTATCTGGTTTACGGAGTCCGTCAAGTCTTTCCAGGTACCCGCCACACCCGGTACGAAGGCCTGTCCACCCAGTTTACCATCGGTACCTACCTCACGGGCTACACGTGTTACTTCCGATGCGAAGGCGCGTAGCTGATCCACCATCGTGTTGAGGGTTTCTTTCAGCTGGAGAATCTCACCGCGCACGTCCACCGTGATCTTCTTCGACATGTCACCATTTGCCACCGCGATGGCCACCTCGGCAATGTTCCGCACCTGTGAGGTGAGGTTACCCGCCATCTGGTTTACGGAGTCGGTCAAGTCTTTCCAGGTACCCGCCACACCCGGTACGTTGGCCTGGCCACCCAGTTTACCTTCGGTACCCACCTCACGGGCTACCCGCGTTACTTCCGATGCGAAGCCGCGGAGCTGGTCCACCATCGTGTTGATCGTATTCTTCAACTCGAGGATCTCTCCTTTTACGTCCACACCAATCTTACGCGAGAGGTCACCATTGGCCACCGCTGTCGTTACCTCGGCGATGTTGCGCACCTGCGAGGTAAGGTTGGAGGCCATTTTATTTACAGAGTCTGTCAAGTCTTTCCAGGTACCACCTACACCGGGTACGTCGGCCTGTCCGCCCAGTTTACCTTCCGATCCCACCTCACGAGCCACACGCGTTACTTCCGATCCGAAAGAGTTCAACTGGTCCACCATCGTATTGATCGTATTCTTCAACTCGAGGATCTCTCCTTTTACGTCCACCGTGATCTTACGCGACAGGTCACCACGCGCCACTGCGGTCGTTACTTCCGCGATGTTACGCACCTGTCCGGTCAGGTTAGAGGCCATCCCGTTCACAGAGTCTGTCAGGTCTTTCCATACACCACCAACGCCTTCTACCGTTGCCTGACCACCCAGTTTTCCTTCGGAGCCCACCTCACGGGCCACCCGCGTTACTTCCGATGCGAAACCGCGCAACTGGTCCACCATCGTATTGATCGTATTCTTCAACTCGAGGATCTCTCCACGCACGTCCACATCGATCTTACGCGACAGGTCACCCGTAGCCACCGCAGTCGTTACTTCCGCGATGTTACGTACCTGGGAGGTAAGGTTACCCGCCATTACGTTTACGGAGTCTGTCAAGTCTTTCCAGGTACCACCTACACCGGGTACCTGCGCCTGGCCACCCAGCTTACCTTCGGAACCTACCTCACGCGCCACACGCGTTACTTCCGATCCGAAAGAGTTCAACTGGTCCACCATCGTATTGATCGTATTCTTCAATTCGAGGATCTCTCCTTTTACGTCTACCGTGATCTTACGGCTCAAGTCACCCCGTGCCACCGCCGTCGTTACTTCCGCGATGTTGCGCACCTGACCGGTAAGGTTGGAGGCCATCCCGTTTACTGAGTCGGTCAAGTCTTTCCAGGTACCGGCCACCCCTTTTACCTGGGCCTGACCACCGAGCTTACCCTCGGTACCTACTTCGAGGGCCACGCGCGTCACCTCGGAAGAGAATGAGTTGAGCTGGTCCACCATCGTGTTGATCGTATTCTTCAGCTCGAGGATCTCTCCTTTTACGTCCACCGTGATCTTACGCGACAGGTCACCTTTCGCTACCGCGGTGGTTACTTCCGCGATGTTACGCACCTGACCAGTAAGGTTAGAGGCCATCTGGTTTACCGAGTCCGTCAAGTCTTTCCACACACCACCAACGCCTTTTACTTTCGCCTGTCCACCGAGCTTACCTTCCGAACCTACCTCACGCGCCACGCGCGTTACTTCCGCAGAGAAGGAGTTGAGCTGGTCCACCATTGTATTGATCGTATTCTTCAATTCAAGGATCTCTCCTTTTACGTCCACCGTAATCTGGCGTGACAGGTCACCTTTCGCCACCGCGGTGGTTACTTCCGCGATGTTCCGAACCTGACCCGTCAGGTTAGAGGCCATCTGGTTTACGGAGTCTGTCAAGTCTTTCCAGGTACCGGCCACCCCTTTTACCTGCGCCTGGCCACCGAGCTTACCCTCGGTACCTACTTCGAGCGCCACGCGCGTCACCTCCGAAGAGAATGAGTTCAACTGGTCCACCATGGTGTTGATCGTATTCTTCAGCTCGAGGATCTCTCCTTTTACGTCCACCGTGATCTTTTTGGAAAGGTCACCTTTCGCCACCGCGGTGGTTACCTCCGCGATGTTCCGAACCTGGCCTGTCAGGTTAGAGGCCATCTGGTTTACGGAGTCTGTCAAATCTTTCCACACACCACCTACTCCTTTTACTTTCGCCTGGCCACCCAGTTTACCTTCGGAGCCCACCTCCCGCGCCACGCGCGTTACTTCCACGGAGAAGAGGTTGAGCTGTTTCACCATGTCGTTTACCTCCTTGGCAATGCGGGCAAACTCACCCTGCAACAGGTGACCGCCGATCTCCAGTGGCATTTCCTGGGAGAGGTTACCTTTTGCCACCAGTGAGATTACGTGGGCGATCTCGATGGTGGGGTGCACCAGGTCGGAAATGAGGGTGTTGAGTGAATCCACGCCGGTGCCCCAGGCACCTTTGGCGTTGGGTACTTCTATACGTTGGGTGAGCTTACCCTGCTTACCGATGGTATTACCGGCGCGGGTAAACTCCTGCATCATTTTTTCGTTGATGGAGATAATATCGTTGAGCGTGTCGCAGATCTTGCCGCCCAATCCTTCTTCATCGATGGGCATGCGCACGTTGAAATTACCATTCTTCATTTCGGTGAGGACCCGGAGCAGTTCGCGGAGATCGAACTGGCTGGCCTGCTGTACCTGCTTGTCATCGTAGCCGATGGTCGCCGGTATTGCCTTCTTTGTTTTGGCGGCAGGCTTTGCCTTGGGTATTCCATTTGCAGCAGTAGTCTTGTAACCGTCCACTGATCTGGAGGACTTAGTTTTTGGGCGGGTCATAGAAATAATTTGGTGGATAACTGGTATAACAAAAGGTATATCAAATAATAAATCATGCCAGTTTTAAGCATTTTCACTTATCGTGTGCCCTATTGAGTTTCAGCCGACTGCTCCCCAAATTACTTAAACAGATTTCCACATTTTGGGCATTATTTTCCACATATTGGGTACTCTACACCTCTACTTGATTATCAATGCTTTTGGGTAGCAACAAATCTATTTTTTATTGAAGATGTAGGCCCGGTGGGCGTTACGGGCTGCATAAATTAATCCATGATTAAATTCTACAAACCGGCACTGTTTTAGGGATTGAGTGTACACTCTAATTACCTTATAGAAGGCTTCGACAAGCTCAGCCTGACAGCTACGAGGGCTCAGCACGATAATAACCTTTGTAACCATCTTACGAAAGCACCCTTAAACCTATCCTATTTCTTTTAGGCCTCGCCATTTATTATTTCAGTTTATAAACACGTATGACATATATGAAACCTGATCTCGCCAAAACCCTGCAAAAGAAAAAGAGGCAAATCCTGGAAACCTGGATCCAGAAGCAACTGGCTGATATCAGCCTGCGTGAAGACCTGATGAGCAATGATGAATTGCGCGGCCAGTCTGAAGAACTGGTGGAAGGATTGCTGAAAGCTATTACGGATAAAAATATAGAGGACACTGATTCGGCCGATTTCGAGCCAGTACTGGAAATCCTCTCCGGTATTTCGATCTCACGAGCCAAACAGGGTTTCAGCCCCCGGGAAACCGGCGCTTATATTTTCAGCCTGCGCGATACACTACTGGAAATACTGCAGGAGGAGTTGAAAGCAGATCCATTATTGCTGTACCAGGAAAGTCTCCGCATTAATAAAATGGTGGACAAGCTGGGCATGGTCACTTTCGAAACTTTCATCAAGGGCCGGGAAGATGTGATCCTGCGTCAAACGGATGAGATCACAGAGATCTCCACGCCCGTGATCCGGGTGTGGGACGGGATCCTGGCGCTGCCGATCATCGGCACACTGGACAGCGCGCGCACACAGGTGGTGATGGAAAGCCTGTTGCAGGAGATCGTGGAAACAGGCAGCAGCATTGCCATTCTGGATATATCGGGCGTACCGGCTGTGGATTCGCTGGTGGCGCAACACCTGATCAAGACTGTAAGTGCCACCCGCCTCATGGGCGCCGAATGCATCATCAGCGGCATACGTCCTGAGATTGCGCAAACAGTGGTACACCTCGGTATCGACCTTTCGCAGATCACTACCAAGGCTACCCTGGCCAGCGCCCTGCGTCATGCTTTTACTTCATTACAATTGGAAGTAAGAAAGAAACAAAAACTCCAAAAAGAAATATAGAGGACGTATATGGAAAAGATTCCTATTCTAAAGATGGGACATTTTTTATTGGTGACCATTCAGGTAGACCTGTATGACCGGCTTGCTTTGAGCCTGGAGTCGGACCTGGTGCAAATGGTGAATAAGACCGGCGCCCGGGGCGTTCTCATCGATATTTCAGCTGTTTCGATCGTCGATTCGTTTATGGGCAGGATCATCGGCAATATCGCCAGCATGTCCAGGATACTGGACGCTGAAACTGTGGTTGTAGGTATGCAACCTGCGGTGGCCATTACGCTTGTAGAGCTGGGCTTGCCATTGGAAGGTGTACATACTGCGTTGAATGTGGAGCGGGGCATGGAATTATTGCGAAACAAGATTGACCTCACTCCCATAGAAGATGACGACGATGACATTGATGACGCTGAATAAGGAAATCATGCAGGTTAAGAACGAACAGGACGTGGTTCCTTTTCGCAACCGCGTAAAGGAATATGCCGTGCGCATCGGTATGGGGCTGGTGAATCAAACCAAGCTAATCACCGCCGCCAGCGAACTTAGCCGCAATATGCTACGCTATGCCAATGGTGGCGTGGTATTGATCGAGGCCGTGAGCAAAGGACGCGAAAATGGGATACGCCTCACCTTTACAGACAAAGGACCCGGCATTTCCAATATTTCTGAAGCTATGAAGGATGGTTTCAGCACCGGCAAAAGTCTTGGCCTGGGATTGCCTGGCGCGAAGCGGCTGGTGAATGAGTTCGACATTAAAAGTACACCTGGTACGGGCACTATCGTGATGATCTTAAAGTGGAAGAACGGATGATTATGCACAAAAGTTTCAAAGCATCTGACAGGAGTTATACTGCGATCATCAAAAAGGATATTCATAAGATGGTAGTGGAAGCCGGCTTCCCTCCCAAAAAGACGGATGAGATCGATATCATTATTGCAGAGATCACTTCGAATATCAATAAGTACGGCAAGGATGGAGAGTTATTGGTGATGATCCATCCCGATCCGCAGCAGATGTACCTCGAAGTGATCGCCATCGATAACGGGCCAGGGATGCACGAACCTTTGCGCATGATGGAGGACGGGGTATCTACCACCGGCACGCTGGGCCAAGGGTTAGGCGCGATCAAGCGGCTGTCGGACAAATTTGAAGTGTTCTCTATCAGGCACTGGGGCACTGTGTTGCTGGCCAGGGTGTACAGTAAAACAACGCCTGGCATCCGGAACTCATCGCGGCCTGAATTCCGCCACATCATTGTGGCCAAGCCGGGTGAGGAGATGTGTGGTGATGGCTGCGTGATAGAGCATACTGCTACGCAGGTAAAAGTATTACTGGGTGATGGCTTGGGCCATGGCCCTGAAGCGCACAAGGCAGTAGCAGCGGCCGGCGCCGTATTTAGGGAATCGCGGGAAACCAGCCCTACCGCTCTTATCCGCGAAATGCACCAGGCGGTGAAAAGAACGCGGGGCCTGGTAGGATCGATCGTGGTGATCGACCTGCTGGCGAAAAGGGGCTGGATCAGCGGCATCGGCAATATTGCCGTCAAATCTTTCAGCGCCTCTCAATCGCGTAATCATATTTGTTATAACGGTATTATCGGCCTTAACATACCCGGTACTATGAAGGACCAGGACCTGCTGACGGGAGATGCCAACCAATATATCGTGCTATGCTCGGACGGCATTCGGTCGCAATGGGACATTACCAAATATCCCGGCCTTTTGAAATATGATCTGTCGATGCTGGCGGCGGTTATTTATAAAGATTTTGCCCGCAAAACAGACGATATGTCTGTGGTGGTAGGCAAACTAAACTGAGGTGTATGCATGAACTTACCCGGCTTGGGCTGGAGAATGATATGGACATTATCCTTGCGCACCGCCGCTCGATGAAGCTGGGTGAGCTGGCGGGCCTGAGCCTGGCAGCACAAACTACCTTTGCCACGGCTGTGTCGGAAATATGCCGTTATGGTGTGGACTTTCTCGAACGGCCGGTATTGCGCCTTGGGGTGAGCATGACCGATAAGCTGGTGCTGGCATTCATCGATGGCGACCAGCCGATACCCGACAAACTGCACCCCAACCTGCATTATGCCCGTAAGCTGGCCGACCGATTTATAGTGCACGACCAAAGCATCGAAACCGGCTTCCGTACACCTTCCAACAATAAATTCACCGACGCCTCCATCAAACTATGGGCGGGGAGCTTCTCACAGGAGTATCCTCTTTCGCCTTATGATGAGATCAAACGCAAGAATATTCAGCTGCAGCAGTTGAGCGAACGGCTGACTGCCAGCGAGCTAAAATATAAACAGCTTTCGGAATCGGTGCCGTTGATGATCTTTACACTGGATGAAACGGGTCGCCTGCTGCATGCCAACCATTGGCTGCTGGATTTTACCGGCGCTACTGTGGATGAATTACAGGCGCAAAACTGGCAACAGGTGATGCATCCCGAGGATTGGGACAAACTACGGATCACCTGGGAAAATGAAGCGGGCCTCCGGCAACCTATGCACTTCGAATATCGACTGCGTCATAAAGATACCGACGAATATGTGTGGCATATGGCTTCCAGTATTCCGCTCAAGGATGACAATGGCGGCAGCGGCTGGATCGGCTATGCCGTAAACATCCATCACCAGAAACTGATAGAACAAACGCTCAAGGATAATAAGGAGCTGCATGATGTTCAGGCCAAACTGAAAACCTACCAGGTGGAACTGGAAAGCAAGATCCAGGAGCTGAACCGGAGTAACCTGGAACTGGCGCAGTTTGCCTACGTGGCTTCGCACGACCTGCAGGAGCCGCTGCGCAAGATCATGGTGTATAGCGATTTTCTGCAAAGAAAGTATACCCAGATCGACCAGAGCGGTGTGGCGATCCTGAACAATATGATCAGCGCCACGGCGCGTATGAAGCGCCTGATCGAAGACCTGTTATTGTTTTCGCGCATATCAAGCGGACGGCAGGAGTTTATCAATGCGAGCCTGCAATCTTTACTGGAAGAAGTGCTGCAGGATTTTGACCTGAAGATCCAGGAGCGGCAGGTAATTGTCCATGCGGACCCGTTGCCTGAGGTATATTGTATTCCGCAACACCTGAAGCAGGTATTTGCCAATTTGCTGTCGAACTCGATCAAATATTCGAAGCCAGATATTGCACCGGAGATCAGCATCAGGGCTGATGCCGGCGATGAAGGAATTACGATCTATTTTAGTGACAATGGTATTGGTTTTGATGAACGATACGCGGAAAAGATCTTCGGTATGTTTCAGCGCCTGCACACGCGCGAGGAGTTTGAAGGCACCGGCATCGGCCTGAGCCTGGCGAAGAAAATCGTGGACATGCACCGTGGCAATATTTCCGCAAACAGCCAGCCGGGGCAGGGCACCACTTTTATTATATCATTACCTAATGAGCAAGAGTTGAGTCGAGAGTCGTGAGTTCAGGGTCGAGAGTGGCTTTGGGTTCAACCCTTCGACAGGCTTAGGGTGACAAAAGAGTGATAGGCTCAGGATGACAATAATGCTTTATCTTTTTAAACGTGGTATTATGGTAAACAAGAACAAAACGATTTTATTGGTGGATGATGACTCAGAGGATCAGTTCTTAATGCTGGAGGCGTTCAAAGACAATGGTTTGGACGACGCTATCCAGTTTGCCGACAACGGTGAGGCTGCCATCGACCTGCTGAATGACATGAAGCCGGATGAATTGCCCGCACTCATCGTGATGGACCTGAACATGCCCCGCATGAACGGGCGTGAGACACTTACTTTTCTGAAGGAACATCCTGTATATCAAAGTATTCCGGTGATCATTTATTCTACTTCGATCAACGACATCGAACGGATGCGTTGTAAAGAGATCGGTGCGGCGGCTTATATCATCAAACCTACCACCTTCACCGAATGCCAGGAGATATCGAAGTGGTTTCATAAGATCGGAACGGAGGAAAGGGGCGCGGAGAGGCTGGTGAGTTAGGAGTTAGCTTTTAGCCGTTAGCTATTAGGAATACAAGCTATGAGCGAAAGGCCGTTTTCTTTGAACCTATACGCGTTGAAGTTGCGCCAGCAAATGTGGAATTACCACTACAAATTTATTTTACCCAGTCCCCATAAAGGGGTATCAAGATATCGTCCATTGATCATTAACCTTTCATTTTAGCCATTAACCTTACTTGTCAGTTGACAGGTTGAAAAGTTGATGGGTTAATAAGGAATACAAACTCCTTGTTAATCTATCAGCTTTTTGACTTATTAGTCTTCCCGCTTCTATTAACCTATCAACCTATTAACCTGTCAACTACCTATCAACTTATCATTTACATTTGTAGAACGATCTCCCCAATTTGCCGGTCATGTAAATAATTCGAGGCGGCCGGGAAAAGGCTTGCTTTTTGAATTACTGTTGCAAGGCACCGCCGCCTAACTGATAGTATTACATATAAATAGACAATTTTACGTGAAACAACCAACCACTGTGCCTGCAAGACTTAAAAAGATCGGGAGGATCCTTCTTAAAACCTTCCTGATCATATTGGGCATTTTGATCCTGCTGTTGGTACTGATCCAAACTCCTCCTGTTCAAAACTTCCTGCGCGGCAAGGCCGTGACCTGGCTGGAAAAGAAGCTGCAGACAAAGGTGGCCGTTGGCAAGTTCTACATCGGGTTTCCCAAAAAGATCGTGCTGGAAGGTATTTATGTGGAGGACCGGCAAAAGGACACGCTGTTCTATGGTGGCCGGATGAAGTTTGACGTGAACCTCTGGAAGCTGATGGACAATGAGCTTATTGTGCAGGAGATCAACCTTGAAGATATCAATGCTTCCGTGAAGCGGACGCTGCCCGATACTACTTTCAATTTTCAGTTCATTATAGATGCATTTGCTTCGAAGACTCCCGATACCACTACCAGTACCGATACTGCTGGTATGAAGATGGAGATCCGGCATGTGGTGCTGAATAAGGTGCGGGCGCGGTATAATGATGTAGTGAACGGGAGTGATATGACCGTGTTTATCGGGCATCTCGACACACGTATCGACCGATTCGATCCCACTAACGCTGTTTATTCTGTTCCTTCTACTGAACTGCGGGGCCTGCGGGCACAGATCTACCAACGCAAACCGCTGGCCGAACCGGAATCTGAAGCCACCGACGCCGCCGAGGCGGCGGCGGGACCGGATATGCAATTATTGTTTAAAAACATTGCGCTGGAAGACTGCCAACTCGATTATGGCAATGATGTGAGCGCTTTTTATACGAATTTGAATTTAGGTGAGCTGAACCTTGACATGCGGCAGCTGGACCTTACCAACCGCCTCATCAGGCTGGACGAAGTGGTGCTCAATAATACTACCGCAGCCGTGCGCATGGGTAAGAAGCCGGGGGCCAACGTGGTGGTGAAAGAAGTGAAGCAGGAAGTGAAAGCGCAAGCTGAAAGCGGTGGCTGGCGAGTGACGGTGGACAAGATCAACCTGGCGAAGAACAGCTTCCGTATGGATGATGACAATGCCCCGAAAGCCAAACAAGGTATGGACTATGCGCACCTGCATCTGCGCGACCTGAACTTTGCGGCCAGCGATATCCGCTATAGCAGCGATACTATCAGCGGGCAGATCACAGAAGGTAATTTTACTGAGCAGTCAGGTTTCAAGTTGAATACGCTGGAGACTGAATTTCAATATACCGCCAAGGGGGCTTACCTGCACGACCTGCTGGTGGAAACGCCGGGCACGCGGCTGGAGCGCAGCATCGAGGTGAGCTATCCTTCGCTGGATGCGCTCAAAAGAGACATTAGTCAACTACGGCTTAACATGGACGTGCGCAACAGCAAGGTGCAGGTAAAGGATATTCTCACGTTTGCACCCGACCTGAAGGCCCAGCCTGCTTTTGCCAATCCGCAAGCTACGTGGACGCTCAACAGCCAGGTGAGCGGCACCGTGAAAGACCTGCGTATTGCCTCCTTCCGTCTTAAGGGTTTGCAGCAAACGAACGTGGAAGTGGCCGGTTATATTCGCGGCCTGCCTGACATGAAGCAACTGCAGGCTGACCTCGTGATCAAAGATATCAGCAGCAGCAAACGGGATGTGCTTGGCTTATTACCCAAGGGTTCCATTCCGGACAATATCACCTTCCCTTCTCAATTCAATATTTCCGGCAAGCTGAAAGGCACGGAACAACACCTGATTGCCGATCTATTGCTGAACACCACACTGGGTACTGCGACTGTGAAGGGCTGGGTACGCAACCCCGCCGACTCCAACCGGATACAATATGATGCGGCGGTGACTACCCGCTCTTTTGATCTGAAGCAATTGCTGAATCAACCCGACCTGGGGCTGCTAACGATGGATGTGACAGTAAAGGGCACCGGCTATAATCCGAAAACGATGGATGCTTCGGCCGATGGATCGATCGCCGTGGCGGAATATAAAGGGTATACTTATCGCGATTTCAAATTCAACGGCAGTATTGCGGAACAAGTGTTCAAGGTGAATGCCGGGATCAAAAACGAACCTATTCATATCAGTCTCGACGCTTCGGGCAGTATGGCCGGCGCCTACCCTGCCATCAAGCTGAATGCTGTTGTGGACAGTATCAATACACAAGCGCTGCACCTGACCACCGACCTTATCAAATACCGCGGCGTGATCGATGCCGACTTCCCGGTGCTGAACATCGACAGCCTCGATGGCCGGTTGCTGGTGACGAAGAACCTGCTGGTGATGGGTGATCAACGGATCGAAACGGATACGCTGGAAGTGGTGGCTGCGCTTACTGATACCGGTAAAGTGATCCGGCTGAACAGTGAGATCGTGATGGCGCAATTGTGGGGGCAATACAAGCTGACTGAAATGGGCGGCATCGTGCAACGCTCCGTACAAAAATATTTCACGAATGCCAGCGACTCGCTGACGGCGCTGGCTCCTTACGATTTCAAGATACGGGCAAGGGTGATCCACCGTCCGCTGCTGGAGGGTTTTGTGCCTGCACTTAAGCGCATGGAGCCGTTGTTCCTGAACGGCCACTTTACCAGTAATGGCGGATTGAATGTGAACCTGCGGGCGCCGATGGTTGAGTATGGCACTACGGAGATCAACAACCTGGCGCTTACTGCCAACACCAACGAAGAAAGGCTGCAGGCCGTGATCGGCATCGAGGGTATCCGCAGTGGTCAATCGTTGTCGGTATATGGTACTTCGCTGCGTGCTACGCTTGCCGACAACAAAATCAATTTTACGCTGGGCACCAAAGATGTAAACGGGCGTGACAAATATCATGTGGAAGGCCTGGTGGCGCAGCCGCAAAAAAATGTGTATGAGTTCTCGCTGCGCCCCGACTCGCTGATGCTGAATTACCAGCGCTGGGCAGTGAGTGATAACAACAAGATCAGGATCGACTCGGCGAATATTACTGCGGATCAATTCTGGCTGAGTTTCATCGATCAACGCCTGACGCTGCAGAGCCGCACCGACCAAAGCGGGCAGCCGCTGGGTGTAGACTTCTCGCGCTTCCGCATCAGTACTCTGGCGAGCTTTATCCAAAAGGATTCGCTGATTGCTGACGGTGAGCTGAACGGTAATGTAACTTTCACGAATATCATGAAGCAGCCTGTGTTTGTAGGCGACCTTACGATCAACAACGTGAGCATGAGCAAGGACACGCTGGGGGACCTGCACGTGAAGGTGGACAATGAAACGCCGAATCAATATGATGCGGACGTGACGTTGACCGGCCGCGGCAACGATGTAGGCGTGAAAGGTTTTTATAAAGTTGCCGACGTAAGCACTTTCGACTTCGATGTGGCGGTACGCACGCTGCAACTCAATACGCTTGAAGGTGTATCGATGGGCGCTATCAAAAAAGCAGCGGGGACTGCCAACGGGCAGTTTGCGCTCAACGGCACCGTCGATAAGCCTTCGATCAACGGGGAACTGAATTTCAACAAAGCGGTTATTATACCTGCTTCGCTGAGCAGCGAACTGAAGATAGACCAGGAGAAAATACGCATCACCAATGATGGGGTGGTATTCGACAACTTCACGATCAAGGATTCCGCCAATAATACCGCCGAGCTTGACGGTACGGCTTATACCACCAACTTCAGCAATTACCGGTTTGACCTCGTGTTCAACGCGCGCAATTTCCATGCGCTTAACAGCACAAAGAAGGATAATGACATGTATTATGGCGACCTGTTCTTCAACAGCCGCCTAAATATAAAAGGTACTGAACTGCACCCCATCGTAGATGGCTCGCTGAGCGTACTTGATAAAACAAAGCTAACCGTAGTGCTGCCACAAGACGATCCCGGCGTGCAGGAACGGGAAGGGATCGTGCGCTTTGTAGACAAAGACGCCGTGCCCAACGATTCATTGTGGCATAGTGGTCTCGACTCGCTCAACACCGCCTCCATCCGCGACTTCGATATCAACGTCAACATCTCCCTCGATAAAGCAGCGGAGCTGAACCTGATCATCGATGAGGGTAATGGTGATTTCCTACGCGTGAAAGGGGAAGCGAACCTCAATGGCGGCATCGATCCCAGCGGCAAGGTAACGCTGTCGGGCACTTACGAACTGGAATCGGGCAGTTATGAGCTTTCGTTCCAGTTTCTGAAGCGTAAGTTCGATATCCAGAAGGGCAGCCGTATCATCTGGACGGGCGAGCCTACCAAGGCGGATGTAGATATTACTGCCATGTATGTGGCGAACACCGCGCCCATCGACCTCGTGGAAAGCCAGCTGCCGGATATGACCGCTTCCGTGCGCAACACTTACCGCCAGCGCCTGCCTTTCGAGGTGCACCTGAAGATGACCGGCGAACTGCTGAAACCCAAGATCGCCTTCGACGTGAAGCTGCCGGAGGATAAAACTTATGTAGTAGATAAAGCCATCATCGAGAACTCGAATATCAAGCTGGAGCAGCTGCGGCAGCAACCGGCCGAAATGAACAAGCAGGTGTTTGCCCTGCTGTTGCTCAACCGGTTTATCCGTGAAGATCCTTTCGTGACGGGCAACAGCAGCCTTACGGCTGAAGGGTTTGCCCGCCAGAGCGTGAGCAAGCTACTGACGGAACAGCTGAACAACCTGGCTGCCGGGCTTGCCACTGGCGTAGACATCAATTTCGATGTGCAATCGGAAGAAGACTATAGTACAGGTGCTATGCAGAACCGTACCGACCTCAACGTGGCGCTTTCCAAACGCCTGCTGAACGACCGGCTTACGGTGACTGTTGGCAGTAATTTTGAACTGGAAGGGGCGCAGAATACCAACCGCCAGAGCAACAATATTGCGGGTGACGTATCGATCGCTTATCAACTGAGTAAAGACGGCCGCTATATGCTGCGCGGCTATCGCAAGAATGAATATGAGGGTATCCTTGAAGGCTATATCGTGGAGACTGGACTGGGCTTTGTGATCAGTATCGACTACAACCGCTTCCGCGAAATCTTCGAATCGGCGAAGAAGCGGGAGGCTCGACGGGAGGAGCGCCGGAAGCTAAGAGAGCAAGAGGAGAAGAAGCGGGATTCGATACCGACAGTGCCGGGAGAGAAGGCAGCGAGGCAACCAGGCACTGAGGCAACGAGCGGAAGTGGCAGAGAGGCAATGGAGCAGAAAGGCAATGAGGAACAAGGTAATGAATCGACAAAGGATACAGTTCCAGTGGTGGCTCCCGTTGTGCCAAGGAAGGAGGATGAGGCGAATGAGTTGCAACAAAGCCAGCCGCTTTGAAATAGGCGTCACCAGCCAGAGGCTGGCGACTAACTCTACTAATTGTTTGATACGCATAGAAACTATGACATTGAAAGGACGAATATTTATATACGGCTTTATTGTACCCGGGCTTTTGTTGTTGATGGTATCATGCAGCAATACGAAGAAGCTGCCGGCTGGTGAAGCGCTGTATCTTGGCGCTACTGTGGAAGTGCGCGGTGAGAACCTGGGCAAGAAGAAACGCAAGGCTATCCGCAATGAGCTGAATGCGCTAACACGTCCACGACCCAATAAAAAGATATTAGGTGTCCGTTTCAAACTATGGGTGTATAACCTCGCCGGCAATCCGAAGAAAGAAACCAGCATCCGCGGCTGGCTTAAAAATAAAGTGGGTGAACCGCCTGTGCTGCTGAGCCAGCTGAGCCTGAACCGGAACACGGCCGTGTTGCAGAACTATATGGAGAACGAGGGTTACTTTCAGGCCATGGTGCGGGGCGATACAACCGTTAAACATAAAAAGGCTACCGCCACGTATACTGTAAGGCCCGGCGCCCAATACATGATCGATACTGTACGGATCGACATGGACAGCAGCTTCCTCGCCAATACCATCCGGCAAACGGAGAAGCAAACTTTGCTGAAGCGGGGTGAACCTTTCGATCTCGATATCATCAAGCTGGAACGGGAACGCATCGATGCTTATTTAAAGGACAACGGTTTTTACTACTTCAACCCCGAATACCTGCTGGTAGAAACAGACAGTACCATCGGCAATAACCGTGTGAACATGTATGTGCGGCTTAAGTCGGGCATCCCCAAGGCTTCCAAGGAAATGTATACCATCAAGGATGTTGTGATCTATACCAATTTCCGGCTGAACCAGGTGAGCACGGATACCGCGCGCAAGAATGCCGTGCCTTACCAGGGTTATTTTGTGGTTGACCGCGGCAAACTCTACAAGCCTTATATGTTTGCTCAGTCCATGCAGTTTGAGCCCAACGATATTTACAACCGTGCAGACCACAACTTATCGCTCAACCGGCTTGTGAACCTCGGTGTGTTCAAGTTTGTCAAGAACCGGTTCGAGCGCGTGGAGAACTCTCCTTTTGCGCAGCTGAATACTTATTACTACCTCACTCCTTTTCCCAAGAAATCATTGCGGGCGGAGATCAACGGTACTACTAAGAGTAATAACCTCGTAGGTACCAATATCTCCGTATCGTGGCGCAACCGTAATACTTTCCGTGCGGGTGAATTGCTGAGCATCACTGCTTCGGGTGGTGCGGAAGTTCAGTACAGCAGTGAGCAACGGGGGTATAACGTGTACCGCATCGGGCTGGAGGGGGGCCTCTCCTTCCCGCGCTTCCTCGTTCCTTTCTTCAATATCAAAACGCGCGGCGGCTTTGTGCCTAAAACAAATATGCTGCTGGGCTATGACATGCTGAACAAGCGGAAGTTGTATACGCTCAATTCGTTTCGCGCTTCGTATGGCTACTCCTGGAAGGAATCCCTGTATAAGGAGCACCAATTCAACCCCATCAGCATCAACTACGTGCAGCCCATGAACGTGACGCAGGAATACAAAGACCTGATGGCTAATGATGTGACGCTGGCCAAGGCCATCGAAAAGCAGTTCATCCTCGGCAGCACCTATAATTTTACTTACGACAACCGCATCAACAGAAGCAAGTGGGCATCGGGTATTTACTTCAGCGGAACGCTGGACGGCTCGGGCAACGTGGCGGGGCTGATCTTTGGCGATAGCGCCAACGGTAAATCGGGCCGTGTGTTTGGCGGTGTGTTCTCTCAATACATCAAGGCTGAGACGGACCTGCGGTATTACCTGCAGGTGGGTAGTACGGCCGGCTGGGCCAACCGGCTAATCGTGGGCGGTAGTGTGCCGCATGGTAACAGCCGCGAGCTGCCTTATATCAAACAATTTTTCAGTGGTGGTAGCAACAGTGTGCGCGCTTTCCGCAACCGCAGCATTGGCCCCGGTACTTTCGATGGCAGTGCTAATAACGCCATTCCCGACCAGACAGGCGATATCAAACTGGAGCTGAATACGGAGCTGCGCAGCAAATTGTTCAGCATCGTGGAAGGCGCCGCCTTTTTGGATGCCGGCAACGTGTGGCTGTATCGCGATAACCCCAATAAGCCGGGTGCTAAATTCAGCAAGAACTTCCTGAAAGAGATCGCCGTGGGCGCCGGGCTTGGCCTGCGCCTGGACGTGACGATCCTGATGATCCGCCTCGACGTGGCGTTTCCGCTGCGCAAGCCCTGGCTGCCGGATGGCGAACGCTGGGTGATCAAAGACATCCAATTTGGTGAAAGCTCCTGGCGCAAGGAGAACCTGGTTTGGAATCTTGGTATTGGGTATCCATTCTAATTGCCTGCTTTTTTATATTGCCCATTTTCAATGGTGATACCCAGTTGTTTCAGCATGGCTGGCAGCGTATAAATAGCGTTGATATCGAGCGGCAGTACGCCCAATTCCTGCAGGAAGCCGAGGCGATCGGTGTGTACTTGTCCGCTAATGATCCTGCCTTCTTTCAACTGGAAAAAGCCTATCCCGTTGCCCGTGATCTTTTTGCCGGTGGCCGGCAGGCCATTGAAAGTGCCCGTGTGGGTGCCATGGGTAGTGAACCGTACCGTGACCTTCTCCCCTTCTTCAATCATCTCTTCTACCGTCCACTTCATATCGGGAAATGCTTCGAGCAGTGGTTGCAGGGGCGCCCAGAAACCAGCTGCGCCTTTGAGGCCGCGCGGGCCAGTATACTCCTCTCCTATTAATTGTTTTGTCAACACCTGGTCTCTTTTGTTCAATGCCTCTGTGTACAGTTTTTGAATGATGGCTTTGTTGTGTGTCTGTGTCATTTTTCCCTCCTTTTGTTTATTGCTGATCGAATTGTTACTACCTGACTGGGCTCGTGTTGTTCCTGTAATAAGGACAGTGAACAACAAGACCAGCAGGGCTGGTGATGATTTCATGTGCTGTGATTTATGGAGGCAAAGCTCTCAACTGCCTACTTTGTTTCCTTGTAAAAAATCATTGATTTGGAGAGAAGCTCCCGCTATGGGGGACAAGTTGTGAGCTACAAGTCTTTTGCTTCGAGGACGTTTGCTTCGCAAGCAGATTTCTCACTGCGCCGTAACGCTCTTTATTTCGAACCCACTGATGGCTTCGTTCGAAATGACAAGTAAGGGAATGTTGCGTTCGAAATGACAAAACAAGAGGGAACATCTTTCGAAATGACAAGTAAGGGAGTGTTGCGTTCGAAAGGAAAAAGAAGGGGTAAGTTTTGAATGCGAAGGATTCAAGTTACATTACTGAAGGTGCTTTCATGAATTCGGTGGGTGTTTGCCCGGTGAAGAGTTTAAAGTCTTTGTTGAAGTGGGGTTGATCGTAGTAGCCGGCATCGAAAGCTATTTCGGCGAAGGAACGTTTTTGCAGTGCACTATTGACTACTTCTTTCATTTTGATGATGTAGGCAAACTGCTTGGGCGCCACGCCAACTATGCGGCGGAAGCGCTTTTCGAATGCATCCTGGCTAATGTAGAGCGAACCGACCAGTTCTTTTATTTTGATCAATCCTTTTGCTGCGTGTATCTTTTGTAGCGCTGCAGTAATGAGTGCATCGGGGTGGCGGTTGTACAGTCTTGCTGACAGGAACGCTTCTATGTGTGCTATTCTTTGGATGTTGTTGCGTGCTACAGACAGTTGCTCACCTATGTGGTCGAGCTGACGGTAGCCGGTGAAGTTATCGAGGGGCACACTGTCTTCGAACAACTCCTGCAACGGCTCTTTGATGAAGGCATGAGCTGCGGCCTCCCGAAAGATGACCAGGATGTTAGCCGTGTGACTGCTGTAATTGATGAGGCGGTTTGTTTTGCGGAGGCCCGAGAGCGTGAAGGAAGTCAGTTCCTTCGCAACGCCCTGATCCAGGAAGCGTACCTGTCCTTTGTAGCGGAATGACATTACCAGTGAGGTATCCGGCAATGTTCTGTTCACCATTCCGTCGTGGCTTTCGAGGACGAGGTAGTGTTTGATGAAAGGACTTAGTGTTATCGAGGGAAGATGAACCTCCATGGTATAAAGGTAATAAAGAATCCTCTGCTTTTAGGGCACAAGTATCTAGGTCTTCTTGATTGCGGTCAAAAACCCCTTAGTCCATAAACCCGTTGACACAGGTCAAAAAGCATTAATGTAGTTACTAAACGAAATCCAGTGCCTCATGTAATTCGTTTATTGTTTGATATAATTTTTAAATTAAGGGATTTAATACAATGGAAACCCTGCCTTTCAAGGCAGGGTTTGTTTTTATGGAGGGGGAATATGCTGCATAGCCGAAAGGGGCCGCGAAAAAATACCCATAAACGGTAGCTTCCTTAACCCTCTATAATTATTTTTTACTATTTGATTATTTCTTTAACTTAGTATCACCTTCATCTAATTCTCTACGTTAGTAGCACCTGCATCACCCCCTATCCTTTCATTATCTAAAAAAGACATTTCTGTTTTAGTAGCCTTTGATCAGTTTCCTCGCCACGTATATGGCAGGGATGTTATTGTATTCTCTATGTAGTAGTTGTATATCTGCCTATGGAATGTGCAGATGACGGCTGGTATTCCTGCGTCTCTTCTTTGGTTTTCTATGGTGATTTTCATTTTGAATTGGATTTTGAGTTTTCTTTTAGCTTTTCATTTAGGCCTGGATTTCTATCCGGGCTTTTTATTCTCCCGAGCTACCCGTTAAAATTTATAGTTATACCCTAAACGGATCACCTGGGTTTCATAATAGTCAATACTGTTGTACCGGAAACCATTACCTTTTACTTCTCTTTTGATACGTAATGTATTGCCTACGTCGGTAGCATTGGCAAACAATTCTCCTTTCCCTTTTTGAATCGTCTTCTTTACACCAAGATCAACGGAGAAACGGGCATACATTTTTCCCTGCGGCACCAGGTCGGGCGCCTGGTAAATGGCTGTCAGCTGTGCCTCTACCTGTTTGGGAAATTTGAAAGCTCCATTCAGCTTGATGTTGCCGGAGAAAATATCTTCCCGCGCAGCAGAATAGGTGTTTTCGGACGGGTATTTATTCACCACCGTAAACGCATCGATGATATTCTGATAACCATTCAGGTTGAGGTTGAACGTGGCCCATTGGGCTACCGGCTGTGCCACCATCAACTCGACACCCGTGTTGTAGCTTTTACCGGCGTTCTGGAAAATATTATAGATGATGGTGCTGCCGGGCACGATGCTACCGATGCGCACAATGGTAGCATCCATCCATTTGTGGTAGGCTGCAGCGAATAAATAGCCTTTGTTCCAGGAAGTCTTGTAGCCCAGTTCGGCCGTGTTGGTGAATTGAGGGCGCAGCGCGGGATTGCCCACTTTGATGATCTCCGCATCATCGTATTTGGGAAAAATGCGGATGTCTACTTCATTGGCCCTGTCTACCCGCCTGTTGTAAAACAAGGATATTTTGTTGTCTGCATCGATCTTGTAAGCCAGCCGCAGGTTAGGGAAAGGTTGCGTGTAATGGTAGTCATCACTCTTGTATACCGGGTGATTGGGGTTCACATCGTATCGAACGTTTACATATTCCACGCGTAATCCTGCCTCCACTTCAAACCGGCTGCTCTCAAACACATAGTTGCCATACACGGCGGGGATAGTTTCCCGGTAATCTGCCTGTCCTCCTGCATTCACATCCAGCGGAGAATTGAGGCCGGGCTTGAACTGCATGTTTACCGGTATCGACCGCGCACGGAATTTCACACCACTCTCAAAGCGACCGTAGCGCAGGGGGTGTACATAATCGATCGTAAGATCGGCCACATGCTCATCGGAGAGCAGTTTAAAAGAGTCGAGCCCGGTGTAGGTGGGCATGATGTTGGTGAAGAAATACTTTTCATCTTCGCGGTGGAAAGTATAGTTGAACCCGGCATTCAACAGCCGGCCGGGTTGGCGGAACTTGTGTTGCCAGCTGGCAGAGGCCGTTACTGTGGTTTTCAATTCATCTTCGAGGAACTGCCACAGGCGCGCTCTTTTGGAAAGATCGTTATTGAAAAAAGGTTCATCTCCACGATCAAGTATCTTTTCGCTGCTAAACAAACCAGAGATCGTAAAAGTGTTGTTGCTGTTGAGGAACCAGTCGGCGCCAGTTTTCACCGTCACGATATTCGTGGTTCTGTTCCGCTTGGTTTGTTGGCGAACGGTATCGCCATCATCGTAAAAGCGGTCAACAAACTCATTTTTATTCAGTGTTTTGGTGTACAGATCATCTGCCTGTAAAAAGAGGCTCAGTTTGTTCTTCCGGTAATTGAGCGAGACGGAGGGATTGATCTTTGGTGTGGCCTGGTATTGCGGACGGATGGTGGGCAGGTTGTCCTGTTTTATCCAGAGCGCACCGAGGCCACCACTGAGGCCTACTTTACCATTAAAGCCTTCTTTCTTTTCTTTACGGTAAATGATGTTGATGATGCCCGCATTACCATTAGCATCGTACCGGGCAGAGGGATTGTTGATCACTTCGATCTTTTCAATAGCAGAAGCCGGTATGTTATCCAACCCACTCTGCCCGCCAAAACCTGTTAAAGCGGTTTGCTTACCATCGATCAGCACCATCACTTTGTCGCTACCACGCAATTGCACTTTGCCATCCTGCACGGTGACACCCGGCAGGTTTTTCATGGCTTCCAGCACGGAGCCACCCGCCTGGCTGATGTTGTCGGCTACGGTAAACGTCTTTTTATCCATCTTTTGGGAAACAGCCTCCTGCTTCGCCGTTACGGTCACATCAGCAAGCGATGCTGCCTCTGGCGACAACTCCATATTACCGAGGTCGAGAAAGTTGCTCAACTGCCCTACCAATATGTTTTGCGTTTGGGGTTGGTAGCCTACATAAGAAAGTTGTAAGAGATAATTGCCGCTTGGCACATCGGGTAATGTAAAGCGTCCGTCCTCGCGCGTAATGGTACCTGCCACAAAAACACTGTCTTTTGTTTTGAGGGTCACGTTCACAAAGGGAAGTACGGCTTTATTCTTAGCATCTTTTACCAGGCCGCTCAGGGTTACTTTTACCGGCTGTGCCTGCGTGCTAATAGTCAGTAGTAATAAGCCAATATACAGGAGGTATTTCCTCATCATACGAGATCGGTTGTGACTGCATAGTTAGCAACCGATTTGGTAGGAAATCTAAATCAGAAAGTAAGTGTAAAAGTGTGCAGGTTGTTGCTGAATGCATAACCGATGTTCCAGCCATAGCGGTTACTGATCTGCTTTACCAGCGCCAGCCCCAGACCTGTGCCTGGCGTTTGGGAGGATATGCTGCTGAAACGTTTGAACAATTGTTCCTGTTTTAACGGCGCTGTGCCGGCATTGGTAATAGACAGGTTTTGTTTGTCCAAACGGATGGCAATGGCATCACTGGCCGGGCTGTAACGGATGGCGTTGGTGACCAGGTTATTGAGCAATATCTCGATCAGTATCTTATTGCCCTCCACCATCACACCTGGCTGTATATCCGTTTGCAGGGTCAGCTGTTTGTCTTCCGCGAAGCTGGCAAACACCGGTAGTGTATTTTGCAACAGCGCCGACAGATCGATGCGCTCTTTTTCCATGAACTGGCTGTTCTCTATTTTGGTGAGCAGCAGCAGATTCTTGTTGATGCGGGTGACACGGGCCAGCGCCTTATTGGCTTCTTCAATAATGTTATATTGCTCATCGGTAAGCGACTGACTTTGCAACAATAGGTCCAGCTTCGATTGAATAATGGCCAGCGGCGTTTGCAACTCGTGCGAGGCATTGTCGGCAAATTCTTTTTGCTGGTTGTATACAGCCACGTTGCCTGCAATGAGTTTGTGCAGGCTTTGGTTCAACTCTCTAAATTCATCGATATCCGTCTTTTCAAATTCAACGGGCTGTTGCTGATCGAGGTCGAAGCCTTTGATTTGCGCGAGGCTGCGGTAGAAAGGCTGCCAGAGGCGGTTGGATATACGCCGGTTGACGAGTATGAGTCCCACGATCAGCAAGGCAAAGAACAATACCGTGAGCCCCGTAACAAAAACGATGATGAGGTAGCTATCTTCCCGGCTGGCTTCGGCCGTAACTACTACGTTGTGCTCACTTAATTCATATTGCCATAGCCTGCTGAAGATGAAGTAATAGGCAGGTATACTGCACACCAGCACCAGTCCGGCATAGATCATCAGTCTTCTCAGTGAACGGTTCAACAGCTTACTCATATTTCCCATTTGTAGCCTGTTCCATACAATGTTTTGAGGTAGTTGCTGCAGCCGGCCTCCTGCAGCTTCTTTTTCAGGTTCTTGATGTGCACGTACACAAAATCGTAGCTATCGAGCATATCGGCTATCTCTCCTGACAGGTGCTCTGCCAGGGCGCTTTTGGAAATGACCTTGTTCTTGTTGCTGATGAAATACAGCAGCAGGTCGAATTCCTTGCGGGTAAGGGTTACAGGTTGATCATTGACTGTGACCGTTTTGGCCGGCAGGTTGATCGACAGTTCATTTTGCGTGACGATATTGGCATTGCCAAACTGCTTTCGGCGAATAATGGAATAGATGCGCGCAGCCAACTCGGATAGGTGGAAGGGCTTGGTAAGGTAATCGTCGGCACCTATCTGCAGCCCTTTTATTTTATCTTCCAGTGAGTTTTTCGCCGAAATAATAATCACGCCATCCTGCTTTTGCTGGGTTTTAATCTCTTCCAGTATTTTAATACCATCACCACCCGGCAGCATCAGGTCGAGCAGGATACAGTCGTAGTCGTATATATCTATCTTGTCGATCGCCTCTTTATAAGTAGCAGCGAATTCGCACAGATAGTTCTCGTCCGACAGGTATGCTCCCATGCTCTGCGCCAGCGCCGCTTCGTCTTCAATGATCAGGATCTTCATGCATCGAAAGTATATACTGATTCTGTTAAAATTCTAAATACCTCAAAATTACTACAGAATTGACTGGTAAGTCATTATGGGCTATAAAGCACCAGACGGATGCAGCGCAAGCGAGCATTTTGCAAGAAATATTTGCGTAGTCAAATAGCTACACATATATTTGTAGTCAAATAGCTACATAATGAACCTAAGAAGAGATGTTTTCCAAGCCATAGCCGATCCCACCAGGAGGGCCATATTGCTGCTGGTGGCTACGCAATCCATGACAGCCGGCGCCATTGCCGCCAACTTCGACACCGCCCGGCCTACCGTGTCCAAGCACCTGCAAATACTGACGGAGTGTGAACTGCTGCAGCAGGAGCAAACGGGGCGGGAAGTGCATTACCAACTAAACCCACAAAAGATGAAAGAGATCGCCGATTTTATTGAGCCTTTTCGTAAGCTATGGGACGACCGGTTTAACAAGCTGGAAGCCATGATGAAAAAATATAAACCTAAAAAATAACCTACTATGGAACGTAAAACGAAAGTGACTGCCGACAATAACCAACAAGTCATCAACATC
This sequence comes from Paraflavitalea sp., assembly GCF_059502485.1. Lineage (NCBI taxonomy): Bacteria > Pseudomonadati > Bacteroidota > Chitinophagia > Chitinophagales > Chitinophagaceae > Paraflavitalea > Paraflavitalea sp. Next base: position 3,189,918 of record NZ_JCACET010000008.1, on the reverse strand, counting down.
TCCCGGGAATTTGAGCTTCCTGTGGAACTGCTCTTTAAAGCGCATGAGGATCCCGAACTTTTCGAGCAATGGATGAGCCATGAATATGGCACTACGAAAGTGGTGAAATACGAAACGAAACAGCATGGCGGCTGGGAATTTCAAACGGTAGATGCCCAGGGCAATGTGCTCTTCAAAGCCAACGGTGTATTCCACGAGTTTGTGCCCAACAAAAAGATCACCCGCACTTTTGAAATGAATGGTACCCCTTTCGATGTACAACTGGAGTTCCTGGAATTTGAAAGGCTGACCGACGAGACCAGCAAGCTCACCATGCAAACCGTATTCAGGACAGCCGCGCAGCGCGACCAATTACTGAAAATGCCATTTGCGCAGGGACTGGACATGGCACACAACCGTTTGCAACAAGTAATTAGTAACCTTAAATAAACCTGTTATGAAAAAGAGAAACAAGATCATCTACTGGATCGCTACGGCCTGGCTGGCGCTGGGCATGCTCTCCACCGGTATCGTGCAACTGATGCATTCGGAAGCGGAAACCGAACTTTTCACAAGACTGGGTTATCCGCTCTATTTCCTAACGATACTGGGCATCACAAAGATTTTGGGTGTTGCCGTTGTGCTAATCCCTAAATTTACTTTACTGAAGGAATGGGCCTATGCTGGCTTTGCCTTTGCGATGGGTGGCGCCGTAGTATCGCATCTTGTATCGGGCAGCCCTGCGAGCGACCTGTTTGGTCCGTTGCTGTTGCTCATTCTTACTATTGTATCCTGGTACTTCAGGCCCGCCGATAGAAAACTCGTTGCCGTTCACCATTAAATTGCCTGCATATGAATCCCAAGGTTGATTTTTATTTCGTCAAAAATGAAAAGTGGCAGAAGGAAATAGAACAATTGAGAACGATCGTGCTCGACTGTGGGCTGAACGAAGTATTGAAATGGGGCTGCCCCTGCTATACGCATGACAACAACAATATCGTACTCATCCATGTATTCAAAGACTACTGTGCGCTATTGTTTTTCAAAGGCGTGCTGCTCAATGATCCCAATGGCATATTGATACAACAAACGAGGAACGTGCAGGTGGCACGGCAGATGCGGTTTACCAACGTAAAAGAGATCGTGAAGCTGAAGAACACCATCAAATCTTACATTTATGAGGCCATCGAGGTGGAAAAGGCCGGTCTGCAGGCCAAGCTCAAAAAGACGACCGAGTTTACCATGCCGGAGGAGTTTCAAAAGAAGCTCAATAAAATGCCCAAACTAAAAAAAGCATTCGAGGCTTTGACGCCCGGACGGCAAAGGGGCTACCTGCTGCATTTTGCACAAGCCAAACAAGCGAAGACGCGGGAAGCCAGAATCGAGAAGTATACGCCGCAGATATTGGCGGGGAAGGGTTTGGATGATTAGTGAAAAAATAATTCATACATATGAGTAAAGCAAAAAGTAATGATAAGAAGCTGTCGGCTACGGAACAGGCAGCACTACTGAAAACACTGAAAGCACGCTTTGAGAAGCATACAGCCCGCCATAAAGGTATCGACTGGGCAAAGGTGCAGGAGAAGCTGGAAGCGCTTCCTAAAAAGCTGTGGTCGCTAAACGCCATGGAAGAAACCGGTGGCGAGCCAGATGTTGTTGGTTTTGATAAGAAGACAGGCGAATATCTTTTCTATGATTGTGCTGCAGAAAGTCCCAAAGGCCGCAGGAGTATTTGCTATGACGGAGACGCGCTTGCCTCCCGGAAAGAACATAAACCGGCAGACAGCGCTATCAATATGGCAGAAGAAATGGGCATCGAGCTGTTGACAGAAGAAGAATACCGTGCTTTACAAGCGTTGGGAGAATTCGATCTGAAAACGTCGAGCTGGATCGTAACGCCACCTGCTATTCGCAAACTGGGTGGCGCGCTCTTTTGCGACAGGCGTTATGATACAGTGTTCTTGTACCACAATGGAGCTGAATCCTATTATGCGGCAAGGGGATTCCGGGGTGTACTGAAGGTGTAATATGACGTAATCGACCCTACCTAATGTCGCCTTTACACCCTGTTTTTTTAGACCAGATATTCCATCTTTGTAGCATCAAAATTATCAATTATGGAAAAGCTCGTTTTCACCACTACGATCAATGCTCCACGGGAAAAAGTATGGAGCGTTTTATGGGACGATGCCACCTACCGGCAGTGGACTACCGCTTTCTCGGAATCGTCTCATGCAGTGACCGATTGGAAAAAAGGCAGTAAAGTATTGTTCCTGGATGACTCAGGGTCTGGCATGGTTTCGCGTATTGCAGAAAACATACCCAATGAATATATGTCGATAGAACATCTTGGTGAGGTAAGCGGCGGCGTAGAAGACACTGTGAGTGAGAGGATAAAAGTGTGGGCTGGTGCACATGAAAATTACACGTTGAAAGCAATCGGCAATGGCACCGAACTGACTATGGACATGGACATTACTGATGACTTTAAAGAAATGTTTGAAAAGATGTGGCCCAAAGCAATGGATAATATAAAGCGGCTGGCGGAAAGCGCGAATTAAATCACGAAAGCCGGGCGAGCCCAGCTTTCGTTTTATGGCAATGTCGTATTACCCAATTTATCTTCTTATCAACATCTTTTGCGTAAATACTTCATTGCCCACTATCATTTTCACAAAATAGGTTCCGCTCTGCCATCCGGGTGGGCATTGGATATCGATTGCCGAAGCTCCCTTTGCTACGTTTGTTTTCACCTTCTTCAGTATCCTTCCTGAAAGATCGATGATCACAATATTGGCCTCCGTTTTATCAGGGCTTGTAAACGCCAGGCGGATCCGGCTACTAACCGGGTTGGGCAGTATTACAAATCCTTTTGTACCCACCTGTTTTTGCCATATAAAGCGTCCATCCTTATCCTTTTTGTCCAGTAAAGAACAGGATGCATCCAGCAGGATGGTTACTGTATCTCTTGCATATGTGCTGCCGCAGCTATCCATCAATTCCTGGCGCACGATGTAGCTGCCGGGCTGATCGATGGTAATAGAAGTTCCAATGGTGTCGCCCACAATGTGACCATCGGGTGTGGACCAGGTATACAATGAGGTGATCAGTGGATTTCCAACGCTGATGGTACTGATACCTACGCTGCCACAGAATACCGGTATATCTGCCGATGCCGCCGCCATGGGTGCGCGGAAGAAATCGAAAGGACCAACAAAGTCTTTCAACTCGGCGCTGAATGAATTGGACGATCTCGACTTTACCAATATCCTGCGGAAAGGCATACCACAGGGATCGCCCACATTTACCAATGGGTCTAATCCCAGTTTGCTGAGGTTGACAGAAAACTCCAGGAACTGATCGGCATTGTAATTAGTTACTACACTGTTATCTACTCTTACGAGACTGAAAGGTCCGGCCCAGGTGTTGGCGCCACACTGCAATCCGGTATAATAAGTGCCAGCGGTTGAAGGTAGGATATTGGCATATCCGTAAGTGGACCCTGCCGTGGCTCCATCGAAAGCACCACCCCAGGTGAAAGCTGTTGGCGTAACCGTAGTGATCGCATTCTTATTGACCCATATTCTTGCTTCAAGGTTGTTGAGGCCTGAGCCGCCATACTCTGCCGTGAAAATAATATCGCCTGCTTTCAAAACGTTGCCCGCCGCATCGAACTCCCAACTGGTGTGCCCGGCATCAGGACCATATCCTTTAAAGCTGAGGCTGGCACGTTCGTAATAAATATCTGTCTGGTACATTTCAAAATCGAAATACCGGTTACCACCGGTCCCTTCGAGTGATACGCCACCAAACAGCCAGAGTGAATCGGTTACATTAACGCCTGCTCTGCGTACGTGCATGAACATATCGAGGATATCATTCTTATCCGGTACACCTTGTGCTACAGGCGTAGCCCAACTGGCCGGGCTCATCCCATTTTTATTGGAACCGGAAGCGAAAGCAGTGGAATCGTCTCCATGATGATCACGTATAAACACTGCATCGATCAGCATCGAATTGTTGACGATGGAGAACTGTGGATAACGCATACCCCTGAATAACGGCAGCATTCGTGTGGCAGGCGTATTGATGTAAAGCTGATTAATATATCCGGCACCGGTAGTGTCAATGACAAACGTTCCCGTGCCCGGGTCTCCATTGCCAAACCAGTCGTCCGTATTGGAATTGGGTGTGCCATTGAATATATTGGCGCGCAAGCCACCATCTACTTCGAAATTGGCGCGCTTTACCGGCGTTGTTATTTGCGCGGTTGCAACAAAGACGTTGCTGCATAACAATACAAGAGATAGAATTCTCTTCATAAGTAGGATTTTGAGTGAAATGATAACCGGGTATATATCATTGAGCATATAACCGGGTCATTCAATAGATGCCCATTGCTTTCCCCGCATCATACAGGAACAGCTAACAGAATGACATCAAAATTTATGAGAACGGTTTGAGGAGGATAAGGTGGGAAACTGTTTAATTCTGCTCGCGCGGAGCGGGAAAATGTGCCTTGCTACTGGAGCATGGCGGATCGTTTAAAAGATAAAATGCTTTCATGGGTTACAGATTTGAAAACAAGATATAATAAATGTTTTTATCCTGCCATACCTATTTATACCCAAACTCCTTAGTATGCTCATTATCAATATAATCTTTTTTCATATTTAGAATCTCTTTAGAATTCATTCAGACTTGCGGGGTTATTCATCGCCGGGTGCGAATATATTTCATCCACTTTACCTTCTTATCCTTGCCATTTGGCATGATTTTTCATTATTTGTTTTCAAATTACACACTATGAAACCACTGCGCCTTTTACTCCCTGTAGCCGTTGCCACTGCTCTTGTTATTGCCTGCAACAAAGACAATGAAACGACCACTGACCTGCGGATCCGTTTAACTGACAACCCGTACAATGCTACTGAAGTGAATGTAGACATTCAGCAAGTACGCGTGAACCTGCAGGACGATTCTTCGGGTTGGGTGAACCTGGAAACGAGAAAAGGTATCTATAACCTGCTCGACTATCAAAATGGTATCGACACGCTGATCGCGCAAAGCACAGTGCCTACCGGCCGGGTTAAGGAAGTTCGTTTTGTGTTGGGCAGCCAAAACAGCATCAAGATCGACAACAAGGTTTATCCGCTTACCATTCCCAGCGGCAGTGAATCGGGTCTGAAGATCAAGCTGAATAAGCAGCTCAATGCTCATGTAGATTCGCTGGTCATTGACTTCGACGCAGCCCTGTCTATCCTCCAGGAAGGAACGGGTGATTACAAATTGAAACCGGTATTGAAAATCAAGTAGTATTCAGCCATAAACATGAAGATGGCCCCGTTCCCCTGAACGGGGCTTTTTGTTGTGCGGCAGCAAAATGCCGGGACCGCCAAATTATATAAAACACTCCCTGAATAGTGTAACAAGCTGGCCTGCCGGTGGATGTAGTTTTGTAGAAATGATTGAACCATGTCTACAGCAACAGCCACTATAGCCACTCCCAAAACGCCTGCGGCAAGCACCAAAGGTGTTCCATCTATTACCAAAGAAACGTTTCCGGTATTGGAGATGACCTGCGCCTCCTGTGCCGTGAGCGTGGAATCGATCCTTAAATCGGTGCCGGGCGTATCGAACGCCGGCGTGAACTTTGCCAACCAGACCGCCTCCGTGGAGTATGATGCGGCACGCGTAAACCATCAACAGTTGCAAGCGGCTGTGCGCTCCATTGGCTACGACATCGTGATCGATACCGACAATAAGGCGGAAGTGCAGCAAGCCGCACAGCTTGAACATTACCAATACCTCAAGCAAAGAACGATATGGGCCTCTCTCCTATCGCTGCCTGTGGTGGTGATCGGCATGTTTTTCATGAATATGCCTTATGCCAACTGGATCATGCTGGCGCTGTCGACACCTGTCGTGTTTTACTTTGGCCGCTCCTTCTTCGTCAATGCCTGGAAACAAGCCGCCCATCGCAAAGCCAATATGGATACGCTGGTAGCCCTGAGCACCGGCATTGCGTGGCTGTTCAGCACTTTCAATACGATCTACCCTGCATTCTGGCACCAACGCGGCTTGCATCCCCATGTATACTTTGAAGCAGCCGCCGTAGTGATCGCTTTTATATCACTGGGCAAACTACTGGAAGCCAAAGCCACCTCCAATACTTCAACTGCGCTTAAAAAACTGGCGGGACTGCAACCTAAGACTGTTGCGCTCGTTACACCTTCGGGCACTATTGTAGAAATACCCGTAGCTGAAGTAAGTATCGGCGACCTATTGTTAGTGAAGCCCGGTGAAAAGATACCTGTAGACGGCACCGTGACCAGCGGCTCTTCTTATATCGATGAAAGCATGATCACCGGCGAACCAGTACCAGCCGCCAAGCAACAAGGTGATGCGGTATTTGCCGGTACCATCAACCAACAGGGCAGTTTCCAGTTCCGCGCCGACAAGGTAGGCGCCGATACACTGCTGGCCCAGATCATCAAAATGGTGGAGGAAGCACAAGGCAGTAAAGCACCCGTACAAAAGTTAGTTGACAAGATCGCCGGCATCTTTGTGCCGATCGTTATCGGCATTGCTGTGCTCACGTTTATTGCCTGGCTGGTGCTGGGTGGTGAAAATGCCTTTACGCATGCCTTGCTCACTTCTGTAACCGTGTTGGTGATTGCGTGTCCCTGTGCATTGGGGCTAGCTACGCCTACCGCCATTATGGTGGGCGTGGGGAAAGGCGCCGAAAACAATATACTGATCAAAGATGCAGAGAGTCTTGAGGTGGCGCATAAAGTGAATGCTGTAATACTCGATAAAACCGGCACCATCACCGAAGGCAAGCCCGTGGTAACCGATCTTACCTGGAACAATACAGCACAAGAACGCGCAGAACATGAAGCTATTCTCTATGCACTGGAACAACAATCGGAACACCCGCTGGCACAGGCTATCTTACAACATCTGCCAGCAGCAAACAATAGAATACATTTTGAATCCGTAGAAAGTATTACAGGCAAAGGCATACAAGGAATCCGTGGAGGCATCACCTACCGCGTGGGCAACCAGCAACTGATGGAAGAAAACAACATACCTATTCCCGCAGCGCTGGCCACCAAAGCCTCCCACTTACAGGAGCAAGCCAATACGGTTGTCTGGTTTGCTGCCAATGATCGCTTGCTGGCTATCATTGCCATTGCCGATAAAGTAAAAGAAACATCCAAAGCCGCTATTGCCACCTTGCAACGCAATGGTATCGAGGTACACATGCTTACCGGCGACAATCGGCATACTGCTGAAGCCGTAGCACGGCAAACAGGCATCACTTCTTTCAAAGCTGGTGTGCTGCCTGCCGATAAAGCTGCTTTCGTGAAGGAACTGCAACAGGCTGGTAAAACGGTAGCGATGGTGGGTGATGGCATCAATGATTCTCATGCGCTTGCGCAAGCGGATATCAGCATTGCGATGGGTAAAGGCACCGACATTGCCATGGACGTGGCCCGCATGACGCTGATCACTGCCGACCTCAATGCTATTTCCAAAGCCTTGCTGCTGTCACGCAAAACGGTGCGCACCATCCGTCAAAACCTGTTTTGGGCTTTCATCTACAACATCATCGGCATACCGGTGGCAGCCGGCTTGCTGTATCCTTTCAACGGGTTCTTATTGGATCCCATGATTGCCGGGGCCGCTATGGCGCTGAGCAGTGTAAGTGTGGTGGGCAATAGCCTGCGGTTGAAGATGGCTAAAATATAAAAAGATAAATACAATGAAAACAGTACAATTCAAAACAAACATTAAATGCAGTGGCTGTGTGGCTACGGTGACGCCGGAGCTGAATAAAACAGCTGGTGAGAACAACTGGAAAGTAGACCTGGCATCGCCCGACAGAATATTAACCGTATCGGTAGAAGAAGGCAAAGAAGCCAGCATACCTGAAGCGGTACAAAAAGCGGGTTACAAAGCAGAGCCACTCGCTTCTTAGTCAGCAACGATATACCATGAATAACGTTACGAACCGGCGCCTGTTTATGCTACTAACGCAGCATGGATGAGGTGCCGGTTTATTTTTCGCGCACCAGCTTTTCGTGTACCACAGGCGTTACCACCAGCGGGTACATCTCGACGGTAACGTTGCTGGGGTCTAACCCGAAGTTGACAGCTTCTTTTACGCTGAGCAGTTTCAGGTTGAAGTAGCTCTTCATGACAAACCGCTTTATAAAGGGCATATCGTTATCGTAAGATAGGAATGACTCCAGCAGCAGGAAACGAAAATCCCCGATGCCGTTTGCCTGGTAATATTGTTCACGTCTGTCCGACACATCCACTTCCCCATCTTTTACGAGCTCACTCACCACCTGCCTGAAATAATAATCCACGCGCGGCTCTACCCTGAAGCCAAGGTTGAACTCGAGAAAGTATACATCATTTCGCACGATGGTATCTACGTGGTAGCGCATGGCATAGGGTTCGTCCAGTACATTCACGTGTACGAACCAGTATATATCGGCGCGCTTGGGCGACCGGGACAGGATCGATTGGATAGCTGTTTGTTCTACTTTGCGTGGTGAACCGGAGCTGGTGAGGTATACCAGGTTGGTAGCATACTTGGGTATTTCCTCGTCATTGCTCAGTCGTTTCAACAGTTCAACTTTAGGTTCTATCGGTACCATTTTGGTCAGGGAACGTTTAATACTACGTCCTTTGTTCCATACCAGCATCGTGATGAACAGCACGGCGCCAATGACCAGCGTGATCCACCCTCCTTCTACTATCTTTTGAAAATTGGCTGTGAGGAAAGCACCTTCTATGATGATGAAGATCCCCGTGATCAGTACTACCAGCGCGGTGGGCACTCTTTTGACGTACAGGTAAAAATTGATGAGCACTGTGCTCATGATCATGGTGAGGGTAACACTGAGACCGAATGCCGCTTCCATGGCGGTAGACTCTTTGAAGTGCAGTACCATGGCGATACAACCTGCCATCAGCAGCCAGTTAATAAAGGGTATGTATATCTGTCCTTTGATATCACCGGGAAACACTACGCGGTGGCGCGGCCATATATCGAGGCGGATGGCCTCATTGATGAGTGTAAAGCAGCCGCTGATGAGCGCCTGGCTAGCAATGATGGTAGCGAGGGTGGCGATGATCACCGAAGGGTTGTAGATCATATCTGGCACGATGTGGTAGAAAGGACTGATGCTTCCTACTTCTTCGCCCGTGTGCTGCAACAACCAGGCGGTCTGCCCGGCATAGCTCAGTATGAGCATGATCTTGACATAGATCCAGCTGATGCGAATGTTGTTGCGGCCACAATGTCCCATATCACTGTACAGTGCTTCAGCCCCGGTAGTACACAGGAATATGCTGCCCAGCAACCAGAAACCGCCCGGCACTTCTTTCAGCATTACCCAGGCATAATATGGATTGAGGGCTTTCAACACACCTGGAGCCTGCCACATAGCCATAATACCCAGCACACCGATGAATGTGAACCATACCAGCATGACCGGGCCGAAGATCTTTCCGATACGCTCGGTGCCAAACTGCTGGAAGCTAAACAAGCCTATAAGTATAGCGATTACAATAGGAACCGTGTTGATTTCGGGGTTGATCTTTTGCAGCCCTTCAATAGCTGAAGCCACAGAGATCGGCGGCGTGATGATGCCATCGGCCATCAGGAAGGCGCCACCAGCCATGGCCGGTATGATGAGCCACCGGCCCCAATAGCGGCGGATGAGCGCATACAATGAAAAGATACCGCCTTCGCCCTTGTTATCGGCCTGCAGTGTGATGATGACGTATTTCAGGGTAGTTTGAAAGAATAGTGTCCAGAAGATAGCCGACAAAGCGCCTAACGCTACGTCTTCCGTAATGACGCGATCGTGGAATACTGCATTGAGCGTATAAAGCGGAGAAGTACCGATGTCGCCAAAGACTATACCTATTGCGATTAGTGTACCTGCCGTCGTGATCCGTTTATGGAACGAGGCCCCGGAAGTAGAACTCATGTGGGCTGTTTGAACCGCCAAAGTACTATAAAAATCGGAGTATCAACAAAAGCAATGGCACCGACCAGACATAACGCTGAACAGCGTTACTTCGATCGATGCCATTAACATTCTTTCTTTTGCTTCTTTGCTCCAACAACGTCTTTCGTAAGCTGATGCCGCCGTAGCGGCCAAGACGCTGATTATAATTCGTTCATTCGTTATGGAGTCCTTGTTCTACCCATGATGAGGGACAACAGGAACAATACGATAAAAATAAAGAAGAGGATCTTCGCGAAGCTGGCAGCGCCTGCTGCAATACCACCGAATCCGAAGAGAGCAGCTACAATAGCTACTATCAAAAAGATGACTGTCCAGCGTAACATAAATAAATGATTTAATTGTTTACAATGGATCAAAGTCCCTGGCCTTATACAGGGTATCTATGAACAAAGGCAATGATGCCGCCGCAGCTTCATGCCTGCCAGCAGTTGCGCCCAAGAAAACAGATGTGTTACTTTGATCTTTTACTTTACCGGGTTCACTAACAAGACCTGATGCCGGCTGGTTCAATGATCCATTCCAGCGTTCGAGGTCCATGCTTCCATTGGGTTTGCTCATACAGCATAGTGTTTAAAAACAATGCCCGTGCCAGCTATTTGATTTTCAGCACTAAACTTGAGTATTGCACTCCCCAATACGCAGAATTTGCCCATAAGTCGCAGCTAATCAATCCCCAATAATTTAGGAATTCTTTTGGTTTCGACTTAAGACAATGCCTGAAGACTGATCGTTGCAGCTGTTAAAGAATTATAACAATGGGTTGGAAAGTGAATGTTTTACGGAAAACCCTGCGCCGGAGAAGGGGAATTACGAACCAATAGGTCAACATGAAAGCATTTTACTTTTCATGTTGTTGCGCCTTTAACATTTCTTTTTTAGAAGTTGTAGGTAAAGCTCAGTTTGGCGAAGAAAGGGGTGCCGGGCGTAAAATGGATCTCGGATACCGGGGCTGCTTCATTGAACAGACGGCTTTCGGTATCGAACTGCGTTTCTTTCCATTTAATATCGAAGAGGTTCTGAATGGCCAGCCCGAACTCATACTTTTTGCGCGCATAGCTTACAAAGGCATCTGTTACAAAATAACCTTTGGCTACAATGCTATTGTCTTCATTGGCCGGGCGATCGCCCATATAGCGATAGCGGAGTGACGCATTGATGCCAGGCTTTGTTTTAACGGTAAGCCCACCAATGGAGGTGAATTGTGGCGCTAACGGTAAATAATTCTCGCCTTTGGGTGCATCGGCCGCACGGCCATGTGAGTAATTGAAATCGACATCTGCGTACAGCCATTTCAGCGGCTGGTAACGAACTGACAGATCGGCGCCGTAGCGACGACTTTTGCCGCTGGGCTCCACCACTCCTTCATCGCCCACATATACAAACTCCTGATCGAGCCAGAGGTACCATACCGCTGCGTTGATGAGCAGGTTCTTCGCCGGCTTCAACACTGTGCCCAAGTCGCTGCCATAAGCAGGCGGCAGGATGGTGAGGCCATTCTGCGGAACCACTACACGGGTATCGTTGGAGTGGAAGCCTTTGCCACTGCTGAGGTAGAACTGCACTAACTGGTTGGGATGGTAATAAAAGCTCAGCTTGGGGCTAAAGATATCAGCCGATGCTTTGCCTTTGGCATTGCCATTCAGTTTATCTGTATAGGCATCGTGGAAAAAATCGTAGCGCAGGCCCGCATTGATGCTGAATGCGGAATTGAAACGGAACGTTTCACTTACATAAGCAGCGAGGTTGTTCTCTGCAATATTGCCGAGCATTTTGGGATCGGTAACGATGGTCCTGTCTTTGGTGCGCGACAGCTCACTACCGTACGTGCGGTCGATGCGCACATTGGCGCCTACTTCAGAAGTGATCTGTGTGTTGCCAGCATAATGAGTAGCGTGGTAGCTGCCATTGTAACCAAACAGGTCGCGCTTTTCGCGTTGCTTGATCTGGTCGCCATTCACCGGATCTTCCTTGAAGAAAGTAAAGTTGGAGAACAGCTCGAACTGGTAGCGTGAATAATATACCTGGTTCTTGAAGTAGGAACGGGGATTGAGTGTGGTGGAGAGCAATGCATTGGCATTGATGCGGGAAGTCTTTCCACCTTCGTTGGGATCGATAGCGCCATACCAGCCGATCAGTTTGCTTTCAACAGCCCGGTCAGGTATTTGCCCTGAAGCATCCCACTTGCTGGAGAATACAGAAGCGGAGAAGCTAAGGTGGTTGCGCTTGTTCAACGCGCCATAATATTTACCAAACAAATTGACGCGGTTGAAATCCTGCGGATGATCGAAATACCCCTTGGTATACATGTATTCAGAAGCGATAAAAGCCGATTGCCCTTTGGCGCGGGTTGTTTCATTGAGCAGGTTGAGCATGCCCACTGCACGTACGGTATTGAACATACCTCCTTCTACTTTAATAGAGTTGGTGGGCAGTACATTGAATGTTTTGAAATCTACAAAGCCAGTAGTGGTGAAGTTTCCTTTCTCGGCATAATACGTACCCTTCTTGAATGCCACGTTATCTATCAACTCCGGGATCACAAAGTGCAGATCAGCATAACCCTGTCCATGTGCGTGGGACACCATGTTGACCGGCATACCATCGACTGCAATGTTTATATCTGTGCCGTGGTCGATGTCGAAACCGCGCAGGAATATCTGTTCTGCTTTACCGCCACCCGCATGCTGACCAATGAACAGACCGGGCACCATGCGCAATACTTCCTGCGAGTTGTTGATACCGCGCATTTTAATGTCGAGCTTGCTGATGGGCCTGTATTGCTCACCGGCACTGCCGGACACCGTGACCTGGTTGAGCTGCACTGCGCGTGATACAAGGCTAATTGACTGACCGGCTTTTATAAAATCGGCCAATGCAATGGTGATGGTATCATATCCGATGGCTGTAACAATAAGGCGGGCATCTTCTTTTACTTCCTTAAAATAGAAACGGCCGTTCTCATTGGAGATGGTATGCCGTTGCTCAGGCATGAGCGTAACAGTGGCGCCTTCCACCGGGGTGGCAGAACCGGCATCCAGCACTTTGCCTGACAACTCTTTTACCTGTGCAGATAGGGAAACAGACAGGAGCAACAGGAAAAAAGAGAGGGTGTATCGCATTACAGTTGATTTTGGCTGCGAATATAGTTAACAGGTTGATAAGTTGACAGGTTAATAGGTTGAAAGGCAAAGGCACTGATTTATGCCCCTGTCTACGCTTTCCTTTTCAACTTTTCAACCTATTACCCTGTCAACTATTTCCACTATTTTTACCGCTGCAACAATCCGGCCTCACGCATGAAACCATTGACATTCCTATCCTTACAAATTATAACGCTGCTGTTTTATGGCACCACAACAGCGCAGGTCATTCTGCAATTCGACCATCGCGCGGAAGGAAAGAAGCTGGTATTGAACACAGGCTCTTATAAAACCAGCGTCAACGACCCGGTTACCATCTCGCTTTTACAATACTATATCAGCAATATTCAGTTCATCAAAGGCAACGGCGACAAGTACACGGTGCCCAAAGCTTCCAGCTTTTTCCTGGTAAAAGAAAACATTGACAGCACTAAAACTATCGTGCTCAATGTGCCGGATGGCGTGTATTCGGCCATCACTTTCCTTATAGGTGTAGACAGTCTTACCTCTATCCTTGGCATTGAAGAACGCAAAGGTGTACTTGACCCCGGCAAGGATATGGCTGCCAGCGAAAGCATGTACTGGACCTGGAACAGCGGTTATATCTTCTTTAAAATGGAAGGAAGCTCTCCTGCTATTCCTGCCGACAAGACCGGCTTCCGCGAGTTTGAATATCATATTGGTGGTTATGGTGGTTACAACTCCCCTACCATCAATAACATCAGGCGCGTGACCATTGAATTGCCAGCTACAGGCCCTTTGCGGGTACGCAGCAATAAGAAAGCCGTTGTTCATATCAGGTTTGAAGCGTTATCGGTATTCGACCGGCTCGATCTCAAACAGCATCACCACCTGATGCTGACACCAGCCAGTACACAGATTGCAGATAATTACGCTGCCGGTTTTAAATACGGAGGAACCCAATATCAATGAGCATGGGCAAGATGTCTTATATATATGTGCTGATGGGTCTCGTATTGACCGGGCTGTTGTCGGAATTTCTGCAAGGCGCGCCTGCTCCCCACATTTTCAACAACCAGGACAGTACTTTTCCGCAGCCTGCCAATTTTCCGCCACCGGTGTATGATCTTTCCAAAAACAAATTCAATAAGATCAAGATAGAACTGGGCAGAAGATTATTTTACGATGGTACGCTTTCAAAGAATGGCACTGTGAGCTGCGGCACCTGTCATATACAAGCTTCTGCGTTTTCGCATCATGGTCACCGGTTGAGCCACGGTATCTTCGATTCATTGGGCGCGCGCAACGCACCTGCCCTGCAAAACCTTGCCTGGGCAACCAGCTTTATGTGGGACGGCGGCGTTAAAGACCTCGACCTGCAACCCATTGTTCCTATTACCAACCACGTGGAAATGGGTGAATCGGTAGAGAGTGTAGTGGAGAAGATAAAGAAAGATCAATACTACCCCTTGTATTTTAATGCGGCCTTTGGCAGCCGGGAGATCACCACTGCACGTGTGATGCAGGCGCTCAGCCAATTTATGGTGGCCATGGTAAGCGCCAACAGCAAGTATGATAAAGTGGTACGTAAAGAAGGGGGTGCCTTCACCAAAGAAGAGGCTGCCGGTTACAAAATCTTCCAACAAAAATGCGCTACCTGCCACACAGAGCCTTTCTTCACTGATTTCAGTTTCCGCAACAATGGCCTGTATCCCTATAGCGAAGACTTTGGCCGCATGGGCGTTACTTCCGAAACGGGCGATAAGTATCGCTTCAAAGTACCTTCATTGCGCAACATAGCACTGACAGCGCCCTATATGCACGATGGCCGTTTTAAAGAGCTCGACTTTGTGCTGACGCATTATGCGCAGGATGTGCAACTGACTGACAATATCGATCCATCGCTTGTGCAGCCTTCCGGCCGGGCAGGTATACCGCTTACGCCTGCCGATAAAGAAGTACTGAAATCTTTTCTGTATACGTTAACCGATTCTGCTTTTGTTCGTAATAAAGGATTGGGGGAGGTTAATATATGCCCTCAATGTATAAGATATTAGTTGACAAGTTAACAAATTGATAGGTTGAAAGGTTTACGACACAAGCCGTGTAAACTTTTAAACTTGTGAACTTATCAACCTTTCCATACCTTCGCCGCCGCTAAAGGTTCATAGCTCTTCAATGAGTCATGATTAAAAGGGAATCCGGTGATTTCTTTAGCAGAAAGAATCCGGAGCTGTCCCGCAACTGTAAGTTCTTCACGTAATGTCGACATCTACATGCCACTGTTGATGCTTTGTAAACAGCAAGCTCAATGGGAAGGCCGTCGGCACAGAACAAGCCAGGAGACCTGCCTTCAGCATCATACTTAATTCATAGCTTTCGGGTAAAAAGCATGGATGAAATAGCTGCCTTCAGCTGATTCATTTATTTTCCTGTAGTTATGCCACTGTACAGTTCCTGCCATAGAGCTGTCTGCGTGTGCATGCCTGTAGCCGGATCACTGGTCCGTGGTGTATCATGCCGGGCATTGTTAAGTATGATCAACCTGTTCATATATACTTAACAATACGATTATGAGTACACGTTTATTCCGAGGATTATTGCTTCTGTTAACCATTACTGCATTTGTAGCCTGTAACAAAGATGAGTACAGGCAGCCTGAACCACTGATCACTGGCAAATATGAAAATGGTATCATTCTCGTGAATGAAGGCTGGTTTGGTCATGACAATGGTAACGTAAACTTCTACCGCTATGGCCAGGACACCATCGAACAAATGGTTTATCACAAAGAGAACCCCGGCAAAGAACTGGGCGTAACGACTCAATATGGCGCTGTGTGGAATGGTAAATTATACCTGGTGTCCAAACAAGGACCATTCGTTGTTACAGATGCCAAATCGCTGGTTGAGACAGGTCGCATCGCCAGCCTGCCCGCCAATGGCCGCGCCTTCCTTGGTCTCGACAACAACAATGGTCTTATCAGTACTGCCAGCGGTATCTATCCGCTCAACCTCTCCACGCTTACGCTGGGCACCAAGCTCACCAGCGTAACCGGCGAAACAGGTGGCATGCGCAAAGAAGGAGCTTATATCTTCGTGATCAACCAAAGCCAGGGGCTGATCATCCTCAACGCAAGTGATTACAGTGTAGTAAAAAAGATAGCCGGCATGAACCAGGGCTTGTCTAAAACACCTGATGGCAGCTTGTGGGTAGCCGGTGGCAGCTCACTCGTAAAGATCAACACCACTACGCTCGATACCAACAAGATCACTTTGCCTTTCACACTGGGCAATCCCTGGGTGGCCTGGAACGTTGGTACTGTGACTACCTCTTCTACTGAGAATGCCGTGTTCATTGGCAGGACCAATTCCTGGGGCGCCGGTGGCAATCAACTTTATAAATATGTAGTGGGCAACAGCGCTTCGCTGGCTACGCTTTTCGCTACCATCCCTGCCGGTAAAGAGTTTTATGGGGCCGGTGTTGGCTACAACGCAGGCAGCAATGAGCTGGTGGTAACTGCTGTTCAGTCCGGATATGGACAGAACTATCAGTACAACAGTCTCTACTTCTATGATGCTGCGAATGCTACCTTGAAGAAAACCATTACCTATCAATACTTCTATTTCCCCGCTTTAATGATCTTCAATTAATGCAGGGTTGATAAGTTGAAAAGTTGATAGGTTGAAAAGGGAATAACAAAGTAACCATTAATTGGAGATACCTACTGATTGTTTTACGCCTTCGAAAACAGACTTCCAGACAAGGTTGAAGAAAGACTTGCTGGTGTTGCGGTCGTAGTGCACAGTGGCGCGGCGTATATCGCCTTTCTTATTGGGATTCGCATTCTTTACCTGTATATTGGCCAGCATGCTGGCCAATTTCTTTTTACTGAGGGTATTGTCGACCGTATCTTTTTTGAGTAGTGTGATCTTGAGGTCATCATACAGCATGGTTAGTGTTCCATCGGCTGCATAATCATTGCAATTGAAACTAAAATCCAGTCCATTGAGTGTTCCTTTCTCGATCGTGGCTAACCCCATAGGCTTTGTCAACTGGTTTACTGTTGTAGCAGGCATGCTGCCCATCGACCCATCGATGGTGAACCGGCCCTTGTCAGGGTAGAAATTAATCAGCGCCTTTACCGGCGCTGCATTCAGGAATCGGGCGTTGAACTGCACACGCATCGGCTTCTCTGCCATGAGTTGCCGGTATGTAGTAAGATTATTGACCCCGACGCTTACCTGGTAAAACTGCACCTTACCGCTTTGCTCGCTTTTGGCATTGCGTTCTTTGTATTCTATAAAAGAATTATTGAACCGGGCCGTTTTGATGCGCACATCAAAAGGTAATTTCATCAATGCCTGTTGCGGATAGGTGCCTATCCTACTCTTTCCATCATGCGGGAAAGAAAGATCGCGGTAAATATGGAGGCTGCTTTTACCCGACACGAGCGAGTCCGCACGCACCTCCTCCTTCATCAGCATTGGCACGTCCAGACCGGCCAGCCTGATGTTGTGAAAGTCTATATCAAACCGGTCGTTGGCGTATTTGTATTGTTGCAGGAATTTCTGTTCGGGCAAGGTGGGTTCTATCACGAACCGGCTCATGCCTAACAATTTTTGCCCGCTGTTCAGGTCTAATTCACGCACCTCGTAATTATATAGTTTATTCTTACTGCTCCAGCGCGCTTTTTTACATTTGACCGCCACCTGCTCGGCAAACAAGACACGGGTAGTATCTTTCTCATGCAGGCTATCTACTGCAATGCGGAACAGATCAATGGTTACGCTATCGAATTGCATGCGGGTGGCGCCTGTTTTCCAGTCGCGGGTGATCAAGGTGGCATTCACCACAGAAAGTGTATCGATCTTGATCATCTCCAGGTTGCCCAGTATTTGACGGTATACTTCTTTATCGGGAACACTTTTCAGCGAGTCTTTACCCTTGCCGGTAAAGAATAGTTCGATGCGGGGATTGTGGATCATTACTTTTCGTCCGTCGATCGCGCTGTTCAATAATGCCTTGGGTGTTTTTACGCCTTCTACTGTCAATGCGGGGATATTGATCTTTATTAGTACAGAGGGTTCATCAGCACTCCCTGCCATGTTATTGTAAACATTGGAGTCGGGCTCAAGCTGGAGATTGGTAACAACAAGATTGCCCGCCACTTCATCGATGTCCAGTTTATCGGTTTTTATGCCATACAAGTTATTCGTTTTATCGGCTACTGTTTTCGACACTGTATCCTTCACGATCTTGCGCTTGTAAATGCTCCAGGTAACAACACCACCTGCGATGATCACTAATATGATTATGATAATTATTTTCCTTCTTGACATAGATCAGTGATTTAGGTTTACAAAGGGCCCTTCGACAAGCTCAGGGTGACAGGGAAGTGCATAAAAAAAGCGGTCCAACCCCCAACGATCAGACCGCTATGTATACTTTCTTCAGTGGTCCCTTTAGCTGGCTACGGCATAAAAGTTAATATCGCCGTTATTCTTTTTATAGTAAACAGTCTCCGTCATTTTGACTTTGAGCAGTGTAAGCTTATCGCCGGTAAGATCGTTCACAGCATGGTCGAGTGCTACCTCGCTGCCTGGCTCCAGGTTAGGATTGACCCGGCTGGCAATACCAGTGATCTTCATATAAATACCTTTTACCTTGTCTACATATTTCAAGGATACGGGGAACTTCTCCGTTTCTACCGGCAACTCTTCCGAGCAACAACACCACAGGTACTGATTCGCGTCTACAAAAACAGTTTCTATGAGGAAGCGGTCTTGTGTGAGTTCAGTATCATGCAATTTCAATGCGCCGAAGAACGTCTTCTCTATAAAACGCTTCACGAACTTCAGGTTCTCAGGTAATATAAAACGCATAGGTGGTGGTTTTTAGTTGTTATTGATTAGTGATTGCTTAGGCTAATACTATCGGGCGCATCTTATAGGGCCGGTAGCTGGGCTTTTGCTGCAATACATACTTGCAGATCGCATGCCACCAGGATTGGATCCTGCTCACGGTGCGTTCGCGCTGCTCGAAGCAGGACGCATGTTCTACCCTCACTTTTATCGGCATCATGTGGTTCAGGGAATGTGCGGTCAACTCGGGTATTTCAGCCGTCAATTCATTGATCTGCTGCTCATCGGTAATGATCTCAGCCTTCCCCAATACCTGCAAATAGAAGGGTTTGCCTTTGCGGTAGAAGTCGAGCTTTGCCGGAAACTCCTTGTCGGTCTCGTCCATGAACCATTCAGGGCTATGGAGGAAGAACCAGATGTTTCCTGCTGCATCCACTCTCAATACATTTATAATAGAAGTAGGTAATTTAAAAGCAGTGTTCCCGGTGTTAGAGAAAAGCGCGCTGCCAATCTCCTGGATGCGGTCTCTAAGAAAACCGACTTGTATATCGTTAAGCATGGGGCTCTAATTTTAACATAGTATTTTCAAATGGTATGCCCACATTGTCGATGGTCGCGCATTGGGGAACTCCCTACCCATGTAAGCCTGTATTAATGAGAAATTAATGCGCGCGGGCTGTTTTGGGGAATTAGCGTCGAGTCTTGAAGCTATTGATCCTATCGCAGAACAGAGAATTGGTCACGAAGCTACAAGCTTCAAAATAGTGCTTCGATGCTGCACGCTTCTCAGCGCCAGACAACACCATGCGTACACTTCCATACACAATCCAGCGACATCACGCCTCAACCGTATACGAAAAATGTAGAATAGACCTGTGTTATCGGATGGCATAGCTTTTTCCGATCACCCGTGACCACTTACCTATTGAACATTAAACTAAAAATCATTTTATGGAAAAGGCAACTAAGTCGAAGAAGGCCAGTGCTGAGAAAACAAGCACTGCTACAAAAAACAAGAAGGCTTCGCACGCAGCAAGTTCCAACAAACAAATGGAGCATTCAGGCTCCGGCCAAATGCAAATGGGCGAAGAGCTGGAAACGCTTTTTATAGATATGCTGAAGGATATTTATTGGGCGGAGAAGGCATTGACCAAAGCATTACCCAAAATGGCAAAAGCCAGTACTACCGAGGAGCTACGTGAGGGTTTCGAGGAGCACCTGACACAAACTGAAGAGCACATCAAACGACTGGAACAGGTGTTTGAACTGATGGGGCAAAAACCACAGGCCAAAAAATGTGAAGCGATGGAAGGTCTGCAGAAAGAAGCAGAAGAAATAATCGAGGACACAGAGAAAGGCACCCTGACCCGTGATGTAGGTCTCATCGTAGCTGCACAAAAAGTAGAGCACTATGAAATTGCTACTTATGGCAGTCTGACTACATTAGCCAATACCTTCGGTATGACGGAAGTGGCAGACCTGCTGGCACAAACATTGGAGGAAGAGAAGCAAACGGATGAAAACCTTACTTACATTGCCGAGAACAACGTAAACTTCCCGGCAGGTATCGAGGACGAGCCCGGAACAGCGCAGCGGAAAGGCAAGTCTTCCAAGAATGCGATGGAAGAAGAGGATTTTGAAGAAGAGGAAGACGATCAGGACGAAGAAGATGAAAAAGAATAGGATAGCACCTTTGCCATCCAACGAAAGCTTGAGTAACAATATTATAGCGATAGACTCCTGAGTCTGTTGCTTCGAACGCTCTCTTAAAGGTTAAAAGTGAAAAGGTAAAAGCCAGGCAGCAAAGGCCTGGCTTTTTTATTGTATTAGACCTGTAGTACAACACCATTATATATGTCAACCAAACAATCCGAAGAGAAAGACAACCTGAAGTGGGCACGGCTGTATAATAAGATCAGTGGCAAACTAACCCGTGCAGCAGGCAGCCCCATCGCGTCCATCATGGCCTTCCTACTCATTATCGGATGGGCATTATGCGGCCCGATCTTTCACTTTTCCGATACCTGGCAACTGGTTATCAACACTTCTACTACGATCATCACTTTCCTGATGGTATTCATCATTCAACAAACGCAGAACAAGGACACAACAGCTATCCACCTGAAATTAAATGAATTGATCGCCTGTCATGAAAAGGCGAGCAACCGCCTGGTGGATATTGAGGATCTAACGGAAGAAGAGTTAAGTGTGATTAAGAAATATTACACCAAGCTGTCGGACCTGTCGGAAAAAGAACAGGACCTGTATAGTTCACATTCGCTGGACGAGGCAGAAGATAACCACGAGGAGAAAGCTAAAAAACTTAAAAAGTCAACTCATGCGTGATAGTATACCAGGCACCCAACGATTGAACCACCGGCAAATGCTGGTGATTGACCATGACTACCAGCGTGCGGCTAAAGTGGCTTCCCTGGTATATGTTAGTGACGCCATGCCCGGCATTCTCCGGTTGAAAAAGGGGAAAGGCTTTTCTTTCTCGTACCAGAACAAGCGTTTGCAGAATAAAGAACAGCTGGCACGTATACGCAAGCTGGCCATCCCACCCGCCTGGACAGCCGTATGGATATGCCCGCTTGACAATGGGCATCTGCAGGCCACCGGTAAGGATGCGCTCAACCGGAAGCAATACCGTTATCACACAGCCTGGGGCGCGATACGCAACGAAACCAAGTTTCACCGGTTGTACGAATTTGGAAAGGCTCTGCCAACGCTAAGGCTGCAACTGGAAAAGGATATTTCTCGTAAGGAGCTTTGCGAAGAAAAAGTGCTGGCCACCGTGGTGAGCCTGATGGAGCGGACTTATATACGCCCCGGCAACAACAATTATGAAAAGCTTTACGGCTCGTATGGGCTTACCACACTTAAGGACAAGCATGTGGCGGTAAATGGACAATCCATCCAGTTCAGCTTTCGGGGTAAGAAAGGAGTCAACCACACTATATCCGTCAAAAACAAGCGGCTTGCCCGCATTGTGCAGGCCTGCCGGGATATACCTGGCAAAGAGCTGTTCCAATATTATGATGGAGACGGCAACAGGCGGAGCATCGATTCGGGCATGGTCAATAACTATATCAAGCAAACTACGGGGTTTGAGTTCACCGCCAAGGACTTCCGTACCTGGGCAGGTACGCTCAACATATTGCGCAGCTTCAAAAGCCTGGGCGAAGCAGTGAGTGAAGCCGCCCGTAAAAAGAAAGTAGTGGAAGCACTGGATGAGGTGAGCATAAAACTGGGCAACACTCGCACGGTGTGCAAAAAGTATTATGTGCATCCCGGCATCGTGAGGCTGTATGAGGAAGACCAATTACAACAATACATGAAGGAGCTGGACAACATTGAAGAGCCCGATGACAAAACGGGTTATGCGCATGATGAGAAAGTGCTGATGAAAGTGTTGAAAGCGCTTCATTAGTTCATCGCTCGCAGCAATGGTATCTTCACATAGAAGGTGGTGCCCTCTCCTTCTTTGGTCACAAACCAGATATCGCCTTTTGCCTGCTCCACAATACTCTTGCTCATGGCCAGGCCCAATCCGGTGCCTGATGACTTGGTGGTGAAGTTGGGCGTAAATATCTTGGACTGTGTGACTTCCGGAATGCCCATACCATTATCTGTAATACTCACCGTAATATACTCTCCACCATTTAATGCTTCGTCCATGCGGATCACATGACGCTCTCTACCCTCACTGGCTTCGATGGCGTTCTGCATCAGGTTGGTGAACAGACGATTCAACTGCGTCTTATCAGCAAACAGCAATACTTTGTGCGGTACCGGCTCCCAGGTAAAGTCGAGGTTCTCTGTTGCCTCATACAGCGAGGTAAGTGAATACAGCATTTCATGGAGGTCGAATACTTCATTGCGCGGGTTGCCGATGTTGGCAAACTGCGAGAAGTCGGAGGCGATCTTCGACAGGTGATCGATCTGTTCGATGAGTGTACGAGCCACGCTGGCCGTCATCTCTTTTACGTTGGGTGAATTATCGTCGATCGCTTTTTGCAGGTATTGAATGCTCAGCTTCATCGGCGTGAGCGGGTTCTTGATCTCATGGGCTACCTGCCGGGCCATCTGCCTCCAGGCTCCCTCCCGTTCGCTCTTGGCCAGTGTTTCGGCACTCTCGTCGAGCTTGCGTACCATCTTATTGTATTCCGCCACCAGGACACCGATCTCATCTTTTCGCGCCCAGTTGATCTCCTGGTTCAACTTACCCAGGTTGATATCCCGCAGCTTTTGTGTGATGAGGGTAAACGAAGAAGTAATGCGATTGGTAATGAACAGGGCAAGCGCGCCTGCCACCAGGAATATAAATGCGTTCAGGTTGATGATCGTTACCAGGAAGTAAGAGATCTCCTGCGTCAGTTCCACTTCGGCACTGTACGACGGCACGTTGAGGTAGGCCACCGCATTGCCATCGTCATCGCGCACCGGAGCATAGATACTCAGGTAATCTACCTTACCTACTTTTTCATCTGTCATCGTTTGCACCTGTCGCAGGTTGTGCAACCTGAAATAGGCCAGCGGGTTCATCTTTTCACTTAATACACCGCGGTAATAGATATCCGGGTTAGAGGTCACTTTCAGGTCGCCCGCTGTATCGTACAGGTTCACGTCCATACCATGTATGTCCGAAATATCGCGCATCAGTTGTTCTACCTCGTCATTGAAGCTGGGTTCATACAACATGATGCTTTCATTGAACGTGGAATCGTCGGCCAGCTTCTTTTCCACTTCGTTTACCATGATCTGGATTGCGCGGGTGAGCCGATCCTGGTTATTACGGTGGTAGCGGTTGATGATAAATATAATGTTGGCAATACCAATGACCACAAACAGCAACAGGCTGATCATGATAATGGTGCTATGGATCTGTGAGCGGATGCTCAGCTCCCAGTACTGCCGGAAAGAAGTTTTGTGCAGGCGGCTTCGCATCAGGAAGGCCACTATGCGGTAGAAGGCCAGCAGAAACAAGAAGGTGCTGAACAGGTAGGCGAACAAGGTGATGGCTTCAATAAACGAGTTGTTCTTGCGGGCTACCACCACCACTTTATCGGGCGTACCCCGGTACCACAGCTCTTCATACCCATCTTTTTTAACGATACTGTATTCCTGGTTTTTTGTTTGCTTATTGAGATAGGTAGGGAATGGATAATCGTTGTAGTGGCTGATCAGCTTAAGGCTATCGTAAATAGCATATGCATAGGATGGTGAATATTCGGGTATCCGTTCACGCGTTTGCTTGAACAGCTCCGGCACCAGCGCTTCACTCTTATAGCGTTTAGGATCGGATAATACAAAGAGGTAACCAACGGTAATGTCGTTGGTATCGACTACTTCTTTCTTGAAGATGTAGGAGAACTTGTCGTATGACCTTTCAAAGTAGCGGAGGTCATTGATGTTGGTACCCTTCGACTGGTTGCGGAAAATGGTGTTCAGCGTATCGAAGGAACCCGGCTCTGTATTGTACAGTGGGTTCATGTCTCTGTCGAAGGTGAACATCCACGTATCGTACTTATTCGCATAACCAATGAAGCCAGTGTTGATGATACTATCTTTCAGGCGCGCATTTTCTTCCTTATTATAAAAGCGGGAGAAGTTAGGCTCCAGGAAATCATTGTCGAGGTAAGCAAGGGCAATACTCAATAACCGTTCGTTGGAAGGATCGGCCTGGGAAGCCAGTTTTTCAGCAAAGCGCTTGCGTTGGTCAAACTCTATCTTGCCGTTCTCAAAAAGGATAACGGCCGACATGGAGAAGGAGAATATAAACAGCCAGAATAACACTTCTGACACATTCAGCCGGTAATTGAGGCCAGCGAACATTTTCTGCCGCATCAGCCACATGAACAACAGCAGCCACAGCAAGGCATACAGGTTCAGCTCTATCATGGCTGTATTGCGCTGGAATGACAGCATTAGTAGCCCGAGGAAAGCCGATATGATATACACCGCATAGTTCCTCTTACCTACCAGTTTGCCAACTACTGTCAGGAATATTTGCGCCAGCAGGAAATAACTCAACCCCAGCGTGGCCATTACCGCAAAACCAACAAAGCTGTATTGCTCTACCAGGCTGAAGAAGTTGGTAACGTTGAACGACATCTTAGCGTCGGACACCAGGGTTTGCAGGATATCGGCAAACGTAAATGTGCATATAATGAGTGCGCCCAGGACGCCTACTACGGAGAGCCAATTCTTCCAGGGGGCTTTGAATCTTTTGATCGTAGAAGTATTCAGCCGCCGGTTCACGAATATCACCATCCAGCACAGTAGCAGGGAATTGATGAGCAGATCGCCCAGCGAACTCAACACGAGGCTGGAGCCATAGATAACAGGGTCAAACAATTCAAACTGCCGCAGGTCCAATATTTCAGGAAAGAAATAGGTGGTGAATCGAAGGATCAGCAGGATGCCAACCAGGAAGATGGCGCCGAACCAAAGGCCATAGTTGCGGGAGATATGATCGGCCGTTTGCTGCAGGTATAGAAACAGCAGGAAGAACCCGGCTATCACTAATATGATGGACCAAATATTATGTTGCTGCAGGTGCTCGTTGATGCGCTGCAAATAAAATAGGGTGTTGCCCCGAACGCTCTTTACCGGGTAAGGCGTGGTGGATAATACGAGGTCTACCCGCTCCACCGCGCCGGCATAACCAGCAAACTCTTTGCGCAGGTTTTCATTCTCTACAAAATACTTCCACACTACCGGTATCAACCCCTGGATGGTAAATTGGCGGTTGCCGCTTAAAGTTATCTGGGCGCTGCTGTATACATATTGGCCGTTGCGGAGCCTTATCAGTCGACTGGTGTCACGCCCCCAGGCAAAAGACACATCCGGCAGAATGTTCTGTGTATTCCAGAAAACAAGACGGGGGGTATTGAGTGAATCGTGGAGGTGCTCGTAAATGAAAATATCGTAGCCTTTTTTGGCATCCAGCAAGCCGGAAAGGCTTTTTTCTTCGTAATGCTGATCAACCAATTTGGCCAACAGAGCTGTATCGGCCGCGAGTTCCTGAAAGTCCCGTTCTTTTTCGTGTATCCTGTTCTGGATAAGGTTGACGTAGTACCGGGCCGTGGTGGTACCAATTACGTATTTATTGAGAATGAATGCAATACCAAAAAGGCTTATGGCAGCCAGGAGGTAGATGTTCTTACTAAGCCAATTTTTCAGCAATTGCTTCAAGTGCCGGGGTTTTGTTTTTTAATGCTGTTCCAGATGGCGTCCATTTCGGCGAGGGACATATCGGCGAGTGATTTGCCATCCTGGTTAGCCGCCTGTTCCATGCGGGTAAAGCGGCTGATAAACTTCTTGTTGGTCCTTTCCAGGGCGTTTTCAGCATCTATCCGCAAAAACCGTGCATAATTGACCAGGGAGAACAGCAGGTCGCCGAACTCCTCCTCTATTTCATCCTGTCCTTTGACGGCCACCGCCTCCTGCAGCTCACCCATCTCCTCCTCTACCTTTTCCCATACCTGCTCGCGGTGGTCCCACTCGAACCCTACCTGTTTTGCCTTTTCCTGCAACCGGGTAGCCTTCACTACGGCAGGCAGCGACACAGGAACGCCGCCCAGTATGGAGGTCTTCCCTTCCTTCAGTTTCAGCTTTTCCCAGTTCTGCTTCACTTCTTCCTCATCTTTCACGGTAGTGTCGCCATAAATATGGGGGTGACGGAATACCAGCTTATCTGAAATGCCATTGAGGGCTTCTTCGAGGGTAAACTTGCCTTGCTCGGTGCCGATCTTGGCATAGAACAGCATATGGAGCATCAGGTCACCAATTTCTTCTTTGATGCCCTTCCAGTCTGTATCGGTGATGGCGTCGGCCAGCTCGTAGGTCTCTTCGATCGTCAGCGGCCTCAATGTGTGTACGGTCTGCTTCTTATCCCAGGGGCATTTTTCCCTGAGCTCATCCATAATCGTCACCAGGCGCAGAAATGCTGCGGCCACATTATTCGTTTCCATAGCTGTTAAAGTTAGACGTAATCCGCTTTTACACGCGGAAGACCGTCAAAGTAAAGAAAAATACGAACAGGAAGATCAGGGTAAACAAGGCCAGCAGGTTGAGCAGGAAGAATTTGAGCAATGTCATTGCCCTACTCTGCAAGTAAAACTTACGCATGGCTTTATAGGCATAGTAGGCTCCTGCGAGGAAGAGCAATGCCTCGATCCACCCGATCCAGCTCTGGTGTGTGTGTATACGCAACTCCATCACTGAGAAGTAAACGAGGAAGAATATGAACGTAAAAATATAAAGATAGATAAAGAAAATACCATGATCTACATAGAAGAACTGCTTGTGCCGGATATACAGCAGCTTCATAAAAAGTGCATACAACGGCAGTGAAAAGAACAACAAATAGGGCAGCATGTGAATGAACTTATCAACCAGATCCTGCACAAATTCTTTGTCTTTGCCACGGTATCGGTTCAGCAGTTCAATATTGCGCCGCTGTACCTTGCGTTCCCACCAACCGTCGCGTTGGTCGGCCGGCAAGGCTTTTTGCGCCGAGTCGTAAGCTTCTACTGTTTTAAACTTCGTTTTTTTATCGAAGAAACCAATGTTGATGTTCTCATCACCATCGTCGTCTGTATCGTCGTACGTCGTATCTCCGCTATCGATCAGGTTCACTTTTTTGCGCGCCGGTTTGGTACTGTCTTTTTTGTATCTCCAGTCCTTCGTGGTGCTATCTTTTACATTAACCTGCTTCTGATTGGAGTTCTTTATCTTGTCTTTCGCCAGGGCAAAAGAATTGATGATCTCGAGGGAATCCTCCTTGGAATGTGCGGTTTGCAGTACAGCATTCTGCGCGTAATTGATGTAGCTGAGGGAGTCCTTTATTTTTTCTCTGGTCGTGTTCCAGTCGCCTTTGATAAGATCTTTGGGCTTTACCAGCATGAAAAAGATGAGGAAGAACAGCGCGGAACTGAATACATACATCCTGATGGGATGGAGGTAACGCGCCCGGCGCCCCCTGATATACTCTGCGGGTAAGAATCCTGGCCTGGTGATCAGGTATTTGGTAGTGCTAAAGAACTTGCCATCAAAGTGGGTAATATCATAGAAAAAGTGGCTGACGAGGCCCCACACAGATTCTTTTGGCTCGATATTTTCCTGACCACACACATGACAATACCTTCCAGTCAATTCAGCCTCACAATTCAGACAAATTTTCTCATGACGTTCTTTAGAATGGGACACGGGGCGTAATTTTGGCTAAAAATAAGGAAAGACAGTATTTTATAGAAAAATTTGGATATCCACTATATGAAAAACAGGCATTTATTCGTTAGCACCACCATGAGAACCGTTATTTTAATCTTTTTTATATGTTGTATGGGCCTGGCAGGTCAAAGTCAGCACTACTATAATGACCTGGTGGCAACGGGAGAGCAGATCAAGAAGCGTGCTATATGGCAGCAGCAACAGGTAAGATCGGTACGCTTTAATAGTTATGACGGCAATAATCAGCCTATTGACGGTTTCAAATGTGAACAAAATGTAAGGAACAACTTTACCGAGATCATTACAGAGACCACCACTTCCCTCGCCGGCACTTCTGTAAATACTGCTACTTTTAATGCCGCCGGTCAGCTCATTAAAACGACCGATACGGCCGATGGCAACAAAACAGAGATCACTTACGCTTACGATGCCAATAACCGCATCACCAATATTATCAGTTTGTCATTTTCTCCGGGCAACTATGTAAACAAGGAGCAACACCTGTGGTTTTATGATGCCAATGGCAAACCGGTACGCATGCAGAAGATCAAGAACAATGCAGACACTACCTATATCACTTACGTGGCTGACGATAATGGGAATCCCGGTGAAGAGAAAAGTATTCGTAAAGGTCAAACGCTGCCTACTGTATACTACTATTACGATGACAAGAACCGCTTAACGGATATTGTGCGGTATAACAACCGCGCCAAACGTTTACTACCTGATTATATCTTCGAATATGACGACCGCAGTCGCATCGCCTCCATGCTGGTGACTACCGAAGGCACCGGCGACTACCAGAAATGGCATTATAGCTATGACGCCAAAGGGCTAAAGGTGCAGGATATGTGTTTCTCCAAGACCAAAGTGCTGATCGGCAAGGTGGAGTATAAGTACCAGTTTTAAAAGCACCGGACAGGGATAAAATAAGCGGGGTATTAGCAGATATGAGAAACGGGTTGTATATTAACCCCGAATTCAATTAAAATCCATTACGATGAAAACCACCCCCTTACGCTATTCCCTGATTGGGCTACTTGCTCTTACTGTTCTTTATTCCTGTACAAAAGAAAGTGATGCGCTGAAAGCACCGCAGGACCGCATCCTCGGCAAATGGAGCATTGTGAGAGAATCTGAAAAGACCTACCATTATAATACCGGAGCTTTGAAGGATTCTACCGGCGTTACTATTCCTTACGGCACATTCACCATCGAGTTCAGATCAGATGGCAAGGCGTATTCTACCATTACCGAGAACGGTAGTACCGAACGTGAGACGTTTGACTATGTATTGCAGGGAGAAAGCCTGCTGCTGGTAGATGGTGAAGAATATTATATTCAGCAGTTTACCAATAACCGGCTGATCACTACCGATTATTACGATGATGGCACCAGTGATGTAGAGCATATTCTGGAGTTCAGAAAATAATAATAGTCTTATAATAACAATGGGGACGTCTTTTTGAAAAGGCGTCCCCATTGTTATTATAGCTAATTAATTACTATACACGGTTCAACGTAGTCTTCTCTTTCCAGATGAGGCTACTTATATATCCTACCAACACGCAGACCAATACCGCTACTGCGGGATAGAGGAAGAAGTTGATCATGTTGGTTGCCTGCACAAAAAACAGGGCAATGGCACTTACAATAAAGCCAATAAATATCCCTATACTGTTGATACGCGGGAAGAAGATGCCCGCCACAAACATGCCAGCGAGGCAACCTCCAAACAAGCCAATGATCTTTATATACTGATCCCAGATGGATGCATTGCTGAGGTATACCATGTATACAGCGATGAAGAAACCCAACACACCCAGCACCACTGTAGTGCGGCGTGCAAACGCAAACCGCTGACGATCGGTACTCGCTGGTTTGAGGTATTGATAGAAGTCAGTTGTTACTACCGTAGCAATGGAGTTCATGCTGGAACTGATGGTAGACATGGTAGCTGCAAACAAACCAGCGATCACCAGCCCCGCGAGACCGGAAGGCAGTTGATTGGAAATGTACCAGGGGAACACATCATCGATGCGTCCATTAGGATTTAGTGAAGCAGGGTTGTGCTTGAAGAATACCCATAAGGCCGTGCCTACTGCAAAGAAGATCAGCGAGGCGGGTATTACCAGCAGGGCGTTGGTGTAAATGGATTTCCTCGCTTCTTTTTCTGTGGGCGTAGTAAGGTAGCGCTGCACCACTACCTGATCTGATGAATAGGTTACTAATTGTGTGAGGAATCCACCCACCAATACGACCCACAATACGGGCTCTTTAATATTGCTCTGCATGATGGCCATGCGAAATTTATTGTTATCGGCCGCTTCTGTAAACAATTGTCCGAAACCTCCGGGCAGGGAATTGGCCATAAAGATCAATGCCATGAGTGCTCCGCCCAACAGTACCACCACCTGCATTACTTCTGTCCATACTACTGCTTCTATCCCACCCGACACGCTGTAGGCAGTTGTGATCACCGTGATACCAATGATGCATACGAAGATATTGATACCAGTAACGGCGCTCAGCACCAGTGCCGGCAGGTATATAACGATACCGAGGCGGCTTACCTGGAACAATACGAAGGTGAGGCTTCCCAACAGCTTTACGCGTTGATTAAAGCGTATGCGCAGGTATTCGTATACACTCGTAAGTTGCATCTTACGGAAGTAAGGCAGGTAGAAATAAACGATCAGCGGCGCCACTGCCACGATCATGATGTTGTTGAGTAGGTATACCCAGTCGGTAGCATAGGCTTTTGCCGGAATGGCAATGAAGGTGAGCGCACTCAGCTTTGAGCCGAAGATGCTCAACCCGGCTGCCCACCAGGGTATTTTACCACCACCGAGGAAGAAATCGCTGGTAGAGTTATCCATCTTACGTGACACCACCACACTGATACCAATCACCAGCAGGAAGTAAATGCCTACGATGATCCAGTCCAGCAGATGGAAGGCACCTGCGGGCTGTATCGGTGTAGCCATCAATACGCGCGCAGTTCTTACAGCGGGCCTCACTTCACCGGAAGGCAGCACCAGTTTACCATTCCATACTACAGCAGGCGTTGTTACAGGCGCCCATACACTGTTGCCAGGTTGCTGTGCCGCATCGGCCTGTTTACTCGTAAGGATGGTATCGGTGGCTGTCCATACATTGGTGATGTTGTTATAGCCCCAGACCTCGCCGGAGAAACCGGGGTGTTGTTCTTTCAACACTGCATTCTGTTCAAAATACTTACCGTGGTCGCCGCCAAACACCAACAGGTGCGACTGACCTGTGGGGAAGGCAGGGCTGGGTGCTGCTGCTACCGGTTGTGGCAGATCAGCTATTCGCTGCCAACCTTTGGCGGGGTTATACCGATAACTATCTTTCAAGAATACACGATGTGCGGCTGAGTCTCCTGCATTCTTAAAAAGCTCGACGCCACTGATGAGGTAGAATGCTCCATCCAATGTGCCTGCTACTGCCAACATGCGGGAAGGTCCGGGCCAGGAAGGCAATACTTTCCAATGCCGGTTTTGACCGCTCTGTGAAAGATCGAGTGACCAGAATACTTTCTCAGTGGCAATAGCCGAGGGACTTGTGGTGCCTCCTGCAATATAGATCACATCGCCGATCAGCACACCGCAGGCATTGGCCAATGGTTGCGGCAATGCAGGCAATGCTTCAGTTGTTACCTGTCCGTTGGTATAACGCACCATGAATACATCTGCATAATGTTTAGTGGCATCGCTGCCACCAATGCAGATGAGTGCATCGCGCCAGGTAACGGATACACCATAGCCTAATGGCCGGGGCAATGTGCCTACCTGCCGCCAAGCGCCTGATGGGTTTTCCAGTGCATACACTTTATCATGCCATGCTTTGGTGCTGCCTGTCCAGGGTGTGCCGCCATCGGGGAAGTTGGCGCCACCTGCTACTAACAGGGTTCCGTTGGATACACCGGCAAAACTTCCTGCGAGGCCAGGTGTGCCCGGCAATGCCGGCAACTGGCTCCACTGCAGGAAGGATGGATGGGGCTTGTCGCCAGCCAACGATCGTGTTGGAAGCATCAGCAGCAACAAGCCTATTATGAGCAAACAATGTTTCATTGTGAATCGTCAATCGTTAATAAATCCTATTTCGCAGCGCTTAGTTTCTTACCGTAATGTTTGTCCAGCTCCTCAAAGAAACCAACTTCCTGTAAAGATATTTTCAATGCGGCAGCTTCCTGTTTGGTAAGGCTTACCAGCGGCAGGCGACAGGGGCCGAGTGTATATCCCAACATTTCCATAATGGCTTTCTGGGCAGGAATGGGTGAATACTTCAGCAGACAACGCACCATCTCTACCAGCTTTAACTGGAGTTGCTGTGCTTCCTGTTGTTTACCTTCGCGGAACAAGGCCATCACTTTCAGGTACAATGGTGCAGCGAAGGTATAGGTGCTGCCAATAGCGCCACCCGCTCCTACTGCCAATGCACTCAACAGCATTTCGTCGTAACCATACAGGATATTGTACTTACCGTTCTTATAGTTGAGGCAAGCCTGGTATTCAAAAATGGTAGCAGCGGTATATTTGATGCCCGCCAGGTTCGGGATCACTCCTTCGCTCAGCTTCAGAAACTCGATCATGTCCATGCCCACACCCGTCAACACCGGTATGTGGTAATAATAGAATGGTAAGGTGGGTGCGGCTGATGCGATCTCCGCAATGCTGTTGACCAGGTTTTGCACCGAGCCCGGCTTGAAGTAAAAGGCTGCTACCGCTGAAATAGCATCTGCGCCAATCTTCTCAGCATGCGCAGCCAGCTTACGCGACTCTCCAATAGTAGTGTGGCCCACGTGCACCAACACCAATATGCGTTTATTAACGGCTTTCACATAGGCTTCCGCCACTGCCATACGCTCTTCGATGGTGAGGTTGGGGCCTTCGCCGTTGGTGCCGCAGATAAATACGCCTGCTACGCCGTCTTTGATCAGTTTTTCTACCAGGTCCGGAATGGGGGCAAGGTTTAAGGTTCCGTCTTCATGAAACGCTCCGAACGTCGCTGCGATCAATCCTTCAATTTTCATCATGTTATTGTAGTTTAACTTAGTTACGTTATTATTTTTTGCTTCTCTTTTTTAAAGCTATTAGCCGTTAGCTTTTAGCCTTT
This sequence comes from Paraflavitalea sp., assembly GCF_059502485.1. Taxonomy (NCBI): domain Bacteria; kingdom Pseudomonadati; phylum Bacteroidota; class Chitinophagia; order Chitinophagales; family Chitinophagaceae; genus Paraflavitalea; species Paraflavitalea sp. The sequence goes on along the minus strand of NZ_JCACET010000008.1, from coordinate 3,156,540 downwards.
AGCTGCCAGTTCTTCGCTAACAGCTAATACTTAATTGCTAATCCCTTTTCTTTATCCAATCCACTGTAAACCGTTTCAACACCAGGGTGTAGTTAAAGCCGGTGCCTACCGTGTTGGTTTCATAGAGGCAATACACATTGCCTTTGTCATCTACTGCGATATCTGAATAGCCGGCAAAGGAGGTGTCGATCACTTTTCGAATGGACCAGGTTTTCCCTTCATCGTAACTCAACTTCGCTGTCAGGTTCTTGCGCGGAGGCTTGGGAGCATGGCGGGTATCGGGATTTGTGAATAGCAGCGCCGGCCGTCCTTTATCGTTTACACGAATGATAGAGGCCATGCATACCGGTTCATACAATGCCGTGTCGAGCACGGGGATCGTCCAGCCACTGATGCCATCGGGGCTATAGCTTACGCCGCGACGGTGACTATCGCCTGCATGGCGAATGTTGAGCATCACGCGGCCATCTTCCAATTGCACGGCCATCGTTTCGCTGGGATTTTTGAGCACCGTATCGGGCAGTATCGCGCCACGCTTCCAGGTACGGCCGGTATCATCGCTGTAGATGGTAGCTACTTTGGAAGGGTAATGACTTTTATGGGGCGTGAGTTTCGCCGGATCACAGATCCATGCTGCTACGAGCAAGCGGCCATTCTTCAATTGAATGGAGTGGCCCGGACCGGGCGCTACCACCTGCCAGTTGTATTCGGGCTTGAAGGCATCAAACACATAGGTGATATCAACAGCCGGGCTCCAGGTCTTGCCATCATCGGTGGACTTGATGTAATAAGTTCTTTCATAACCACGCTGGTAGATGAGGTGGATGTTTCCACTGGCATCTACAATGGGGGTTGCATTACTCGTAGGCATAGCACCCTGCCGTGGAGCGATCACCGTAATGGGTTCCCAGGTCCTTCCGCCATCGGTGCTGCGGCGCATGAGCATATCCATTTCGGACCAGTCACTGGCGGTGCCTACCCTGCCTTCTGCGAAGGCCAACAGGGTACCTTTCTTTGTAAGCACCAGCGCGGGAATGCGCATGGAGGCATACGTGCCGCCGACCGGTTCAAAGACGATCGTTGTTTCGGGCGCCTGTTTGCTGCTGCTTACTTTACTGGTTTTGCAGGCATTGGTAATGCAAGCTGCTGTTAACAATAATAATATTATGTTCTTTTTCATAATCCTATTTGTTACCGATCAAGGTAACACCTTCGTTTGCTTCGCAGGAGAAAGGTGTCACCTTGATCTAATCAGTTTTTACTTTCCAGCCAGGCAAGGTTAAAGCGTTTCAGTACCAAACTGTAATTCCATCCTTTACCTGTGGTATTTGTTTCATAGAGACAATACACGATTCCTTGTTTATCTACCGCAATATCTGAATAGCCTGCCGCAGCCGTATCGATCACCTTCTGCACGGGCCAGCTTTGTCCTTCATCGTAACTGATGCGGGCTGTCAGGTTCTTGCGCGGATGCTTCGGTATATCCCGGCTATCGGGATTGATAAAGAGCAACCGGCTTTTGCCGCTTTGCTGATGGCTTGCGCGGATGATGCTGGCCATGCATACCGGCTCAAACAATTCATCATCTGCCACAGGCACTGTCCAGTTGGAAATGCCATCTGTGCTATAGCTTACGCCGCGACGGCGGGCTGCGCCATTGTTGCGGATGCTCATCATCACCCGTCCATCTTCCAACTCTACTACCATCGACTCATTGGGATTCTTTACTTCCGGCACATCAGGCAAGACAGCTCCTCCTTTCCAGGTAGCGCCTGCATCATCGCTATAAATGGTGGCCACACGGTAGGTGCGTTGCGGAATAATTTCTTTTGGTGTACGTAACCACACGGGCGCCAACAAACGACCGTTGCGCAATTGAATAGCATGTCCGGGACCGGGAGCCAATACCTGCCAGTCGTAGGTGAATCGGAAAGTTTCGAAAGTATGTGTGATATCTACTGCCTCGCTCCATGTTTTGCCGTCGTCGGTGGACTTGATATGATAAGCTCTTGCGTATTGTCGCTGGTACAATAAATGAATGGTACCGTCTTTATCAACTACTGGTGTGGGGTTGCTTGTGGCGCCCTTGATGTGGGGAGCCACTATTATTGCCCGCTCCCAGGTTTTGCCGCCATCTGTGCTGCGGCGCAGCAGCATGTCCATATCAGTGGTATCGCTTGCACTGCCGATCCTGCCTTCGCAGAAAGCCAGCAATGTTCCTTTTTGTGAAAGTACCAGTGCAGGTATGCGCATGGCTGCGTATTTGCCAGAGGGCTCGAAGACGACGGTTGTGACGGGCGCTGCCATGCGCGCTTGCTTCACAGACTGTTTACCGGCTTTGCAGCCTTGCAGCAAGGAGATTACTGGTAAAGAGAATAATATGTATTGTATAATGCTCAATATTCAAAGAATTCGGGTAATAGCTCTTTACATACTTTGCGTGCGCTGGCGACTTCTTCTTCCGGAATCCATTTGTAGGGCCAGCGAAGGCGGGTGCCAATGTTGGACCAGCCGCCTACTGCTGCGAGGAACTTGTCCAGCGCAGGATTGGAATAGCCTGCATTTTTATAGGGTACAATGCAGGAATCAAAGAATTGCAATATCCGCTGCTGTATATCCAGTGCCTTTGGCAAATCGGTGTGCATCAACTGCCACCACCACTGTGCGCCTTTAGGACTGATGCAAGCGACATTGGAATAGGCGCCCGCTCCTACTCCTTCCTGAAAGCCAGTAGCCAGAAAATGGCCAGGCACAAAGACGGACAGGTTGTTGCTGTACACTCTCATCTCTTCATACCAGGAAGCATCACCACCAGCTACCTTGATGCCGATCAGTTGTGGCACCAATTGCTGCAGTCTTCCATAATCTGCAGGGTGCAATACTCTTTTAGCATGCGGCGGATTGTACAACACCAGTGGAATGCCATTGGCAGTTTCTGCCATCTTTTGCAGAAAGCTTATCTGTTCACTCACGCCAGTGCTTACCCAATCGGGCAGGATTACCTGGAAAGCAGCGGGCTTCAATGCCACCATCCTTTGTACCCGCTGTAGCGACACCAGCGGGAAGGGATGGTTGGCGCCTACCTGGAAGGGTATACCAGCGGCGTGGCATTTGTGGGCCATTATTTCCTGTACTTTATCAAACTCTTCTTCTGTCTGGTTGTGCAGTTCACCGGCTGTGCCATTGGAATAGATACCATCAGCTTTTGCCTGTATCATATAGTCCAGTTCATCTGCCAGCCTGCTGTAGTCGATGCTGTCATCTGCATTGATGGGCAGCAACAAGGTGGCCCAGTTTCCTCTAAGTGTCTTCGCTGTAAGCATGTTTATAATAATTCTTTCAAACTGATCTGCTGGAATACCATGTCGGCCACGCTGCTTTCGTACAGGATGCCGATGGTATTATTGTCTACGCTGGTGAGGCAGGAATAACCTCTGCTCTTGCCTTCATCTAATAATATCTTCTTGCTGTTGACCCAGGTCTTGCCATCATCGTAGCTCACTTTGATCGTCATGTGGTGGCGGGTGGTCTTTGAATCGGGATTGGAAAACAGCAGTACAGACTTTTTCTTTCCATTCTCCACGTAATCGTGCCGGATGATGCTGGCCATGCAGGTGGGTTCTATCAATCCACCGCCTCCGCGGGAAGAGGCATGTTCCTGCCAGGTGGCGCCCAGGTCGTTGGTGACGGCAATGGCTCTTCCGTTGTTGCTACCCGTATCTGTGCGATTGATATTGGAGCGCATGTTCAGCATGACGCTGCCATCGGATAATTCAACGGCCATATTTTCTGTAGTGGAAAGGTCGATGGCCGGCTTACTCGTCTTCCAGGTTTTGCCACCATCTTTGCTGTAGGTGATGTTTGAAAATGCTTTTCCTTTTATGCGGCCTTGTGTGGGAATGATGAGTGTGCCATCTTTTAAGGTGATGCCTGCGCCGGGGGCAGGCGCCCATAGCCACCAGCCTTCCTGCTTGCACATGCGCGTTAGGTTGATGGGTTCGCTCCACGTCTTGCCATTATCTTCGCTTTTGGTGATCATGAACTGGGAGGTCTGCTTCACATCGAAACCGGGTTGTGAGCCTTTATCGCGCCACTGGTGGTTCCAGGCCGTACTGTCTTCATTCAGTCCTTCGATCCATTTGCCCTGTACGTTCAACACGCCATGCATCCACAGGCCGGCAATGAAAATATTGCCTGTGCTTTTATCTACCAGGATGCAAGCATCGGAGACACCGTTGAACTTCTCTGGTAGTCCACCCCACTTGCCCATGTCCAATACAATTTGCAATGGCAGCCAGGTGTTGCCACCATCGATGCTGCGGTTGATACCGATATCGATATGTCCCTGCAGGTCGCGGGTGCTTTCACGACGCACATCATATACGGCCAGCAAGGAGCCGTCTTTGGCAGTGGCCAGTCCGGGAATACGGTAAGTATGTACACCGTCCTGGTTGTGTTGACGTACTGCTACGCCGAACCGTAACGGCAAGGGTGTAGCAGGCTGCGCTTTGATGACCTGTTTATCCAATGTGGCAGATACCACCTGTGCCGTAATGGAACCCAACAGGTTCACCTTGTCTTTTAACTCGATTGCCAACCAGCAGTAATGTTCGCCGGCGTCCAATGTCAACTGTCCTTTAATGCGTACTGTTGAGCTGATCTCTTCCGTGCTACCGAACAGGGCTACTTTATCTGTGCTGAATAAGTTATTGAATGCTGCATCGCGGCCTGCGTAGTATACGGCTACGCGCTTAATGTCTTTTACACTGCTTCCGCCCAATGCAATGACCATATCGTTGAGCGACCAGGCGGCAGTGTCTACCGGGAACCGGAGTGTAACACGTAGTACGGGGTTGTTCTTTTTTAGTGTTAGTACCGGCAACTGGTAGTGTTGTTGCGTAATGACGATCGCATCATTGGGTCCTGCGGCTGCTACCATGCATGGCAGGGCCATGCACAGTAGCAGGGCCACAGTGGTTTGAAGGCGTAAACGGGACATGTTCATTTTCTTAAGCACGGAATGCATTTTTATAATTGGGCTAAAGCCCGAAAAGAGTTTTTGATCTTTTAACCCCGGCCCTAAAGGGCCGGGCAATTAGCGTTTGCTTCGAAACCTTTTAACTCAACATCCTAATAACCCGGAGGCTGGACCATTTGTGTATTTCTGTTCTGCTCGCTTTGGGGCAGGGGCAGCAAATAGAAACGGTCGTCCCAAACGCGGGTGGATGTTCTGGTGCGTGCATAATAGGCAGGATCATTGAGACTACTACCTACCAGCACATTCATACCAATGAAATCGCCGCCCTGTCTTCCTTCGGGTGTGTTAGCTATCTTCCAGCGGCGCACATCGTAAAAGCGGTGGCCTTCGTAAGCCAGCTCAATCAACCGCTCCAGCTGGATGTGTTTGCGCATTTCTTCTTTGGTCAATCCCCCTGCCAGTGCAGGGATACCTCCTCGCGTTCTTATGACATTCAGATACGTCAGGATATCTGCATGGGCAGGATTGGATTCGTTCAATGCCTCTACATAATTTAAGTATAATTCTGCCAACCGGATGTACATAGCGGGGCGTACCACGTTGCCCGCATTGTTGGACAGGTTCCTGGCCGGGTTTGTATTCTTGCGCACCAGGTAGCCCGTACGTGGGTACCTTACTTCACTACCGCCGCCGTTGCCAGAGTTACCTGCTGGCCAGAACTGCACATGTGTTTGTCCTGTCTTGGCCACAAAGGGTACTGTTGCTCCGTTAAAGGTAATGGCATTATAAAAGCGGGGCTCACGGCCAATGTACATATTGGAGGTGCCTGCTACATAAAATCCGCTCTTTGCCGTATTGGTAAAACCTGTTTCGGTATAACCACTACCTGCTTCATTGATGTTCTTACCGTTCAGCATCCGGTAGCGGTCAACCATTTCCTGTGGCGGTGTGAGGTTCGAGTTGGTAGTGGTGCCATTTGCTGCGCGTGGGGCTGCATCTACTTCCCATTGCTGGTAGGCTGTAGTGGTACGAATCCAGATGCCTTCATCGCTCCAGCCCGTGAGGTACAGATCACGGTGTGTATTAAAGGCGGCGAGAAAGGGATCGGCATTGGTGACTTTGAAAATCTTTTTGCCATAGGCCGTGGCACGGTCGATGGCTTCTTTGGCAGCTACCGCAGCACGCTCCCATTTGGCAGCATCGTAGGTCGTATTCATGAGGGCTTTGCCATCTTTGTTCTTGAAACTGGCAAAACCTTCGTTGCCATTGAACAGCGGACTCGCATCGTACAGCAATACTTGCGACTTCACAGCATCGATGATCATCTTGTTGATGCGCCCTGTTTGTGAAAGGTCATCTGCCCCGGTGGCTGCCACGATATGTCTTTCGGGCACCATTTCCCTGGCGGCATTCATTTCTGCTATCACGTAGTCGATGCATTCTGTCCAGGTATTCCTTGGTTGCTGGTAGTTATCATCTACCTCTCCTATTTTATCGCCCACCAATACAACTGGTCCATATACTTTCATGAGCGTCCAATAGTAATACGCGCGCAGGAAACGGGCTTCGCCTTTGTATTGTTGTACCAGTGCTGCGCCGTTGGGCTCGTCGAGGATATTGGACTCCGGATTCTCCACGTTGGCCATGAAAATATTGGCGAGGCGGATGCCCTGGTAGTTGGCTGTCCAGATATTAACGGTAGTTATCGAACTCAGTGCATTGGTGGCTTGTGCTGAAGGTGTGTTGAGGTCCAGCTCTTCGCTCCAGGCGGCAAAGTAACGGGCCGAACCGGCCGTGGTACCATAGGGATCCAGCATTTTGCTGTAGATACCGGCCAGCCAGTTTTCTGTTTCTGTTTTGTTTTTGAAGATGGCTGTTACATCAACGAGGTCTTTCGGCACGGCATCGAAGTAGCCTTTCTTACATCCCGAATGTGTGATGGCAGTGAGGCCAGCAACCAGTGTCAGGATAATTATTTTATAAGGATTAATCTTTTTCATTTTGCAAATTCTGTTAGCATAATCTTTTTCTTAACAACCCTTCGACAGGCTCAGGGTGACAAGGGTGACGGTTAAAATGTAACTCTTGCCCCAAAGTTGAATGCCTTGATATTGGGATAGAATCCGCCACGGGTAATGGTGGTAGAGCTCGTGCCCGTATCGTTTAGCTCAGGGTCCCAGAATTTCCATTTGGAAATAGTGATCAGGTTGGTACCGTTGAGGTAGATACGCATGTTCTTAATGCCCAGCTTCTTTACGCTGCTCACCGGCAGTGTGTATCCAAACTCTGCACTTTTAAGCCGGATGAAATCTGCGCGCTTCAGCCACCAGTCGCTCACCAGGAAATTGGAGTTCGGGTCCTGGTTGCTGGTGAGGCGTGGATAAAACGCATTAGGGTTTGGATTTTCTTCTGTCCAGCGGTCTTTGATGATTGCATACAGGTTGGGGCTGTTGGCGCCTGTGCTGAACGGATAGGTACCATCACCACTGCCATAAAGCAACCACACTTTGCCAGTGCCCTGAATGAAGGCTCCGATGTCGAATCCTTTATAGCCAAATGACAGGTTGATACCATACATCATCTTGGGTGTGCCCGATACGTTGACGCGTGATACGTCGAAGTTGTTGATGACGCCGTCGCCATTGAGGTCTTTGTATTTGATATCACCGGGCCTGATGTCGCCGCTTTGTTGTGCGGAGGTATCGATATCTTTCTGGTCCTTGAACAGGCCGAGGGAAGTGTACAATTCTTTTGCGTCTACTTCTTTGCCTTTCCACTGCATCCAGGGATAGGGCTGTGGTGGCAGTCCGTCTTCGAGGTTGGTATTGTTGTTATAAGTGAATGTTCCGGTAACGTTAATCCACTTGTTTTTATCGATCGCTTTGTTATAGGAAAGTGTGAGGTCGATGCCCTTATTGAGTACGATGCCGATGTTGCGGGTAGGGTTCACGCCACCAAAGCCGGAAGTGAGGGGAATGGTTTGGTCGGCCCGGAGTACGCCTTTGCGCATTTCGCGGAACAGTTCCAGCACCATCTTCAATCCATTGTTGAGGAAGTTCATTTCTATACCGAGGTTGTGGCGGTAGGATGTTTCCCAGGAAGGATCGGTAGCGATCTGCGATTCTGCATAGCCGCTGTAGTTGGGCGAGAGCGAGGATGGCACGCCAAACTGATATACGTTGCTTGTTTTGCTAAGCTGGCTCAGGTAGAGGAAACGGGTGTTGAAACCACCATTACCTGTGAGACCGTAGCTATACCTCAGCTTGAAATAGTTCAATACATCGCTGATGGGATCAAAGAACTTTTCGTTCGATACCAGCCAGCCTACGCCAAAGGACGGAAAGAAGCCAAATCGTTTATCGGGACTGAAATTCTCAGAACCTGTGTATCCAAAGTTCACCTCTCCAAAGTACTTACCATCGTACCCGTAGGTGGCACGGCCTGTAATACCTCGGTTTCGGAAAGGCACAGCCGTGGTAAATGTGGTAGCGTTTCCATCTACATATTCCGATTGGTTGAACAGGAACAATCCACCTATTTCATGTATACCAAACGTACGCTGGTAGTTCAGCGATGCTTCTGTATACATGCGGCGGTTGGAGCTACGGGCAGAAGCAAAGGAAAGAATATCGTTGCTCGTATTTACCTGACGGGTGATCAGCTTGCCATTGGCATCACGGCCTTCAGCATAGAAGGTTGGTGAAGCATGGGTGGTGGCCACCAATGCATCTGTGTATACATCGAATGAGAAGAGACCGGATACTGACAACCCTTTGGTGAGTGCACCCAGCTCCTGCTTTACGCGAATATTGGGACGCAAAGTGGCAGAGTATTCATTGCCTGATCCAATGCCGAAAATAATACGGGCAGGACTGCTACGTCCGTCCGGTGTTGAAGGCCAATCTCCATTGGAATACCGGGCAGGGATGATGTGGGAAGGCACTCTCAATGATTGCTCAAAGGCGCCGTTCTGTGGATTGTTGGAGCCATCATAAGGTCCGTTGCGCTGGTCGATGATCGTAGCGATCCCCAGGTCGAGCTTCGTGGTATTGGTAACACTCACGCCAATGTTGGCCGTGAAGTTGTACCTGCGATAGTAGGTCTTGGTATCATAACTTCTTTCGGGTTGTGTTTTCAGCAGGCCGGTTTCTCCATAATAACCGGCAGAGATGTAGTAGTTGGCTTTTTCTGAACCGCCGCTGATGTTCACGTTGGCACGTTGGGTGTGACCAAAGTCGCGGAACAATTCTTTTTGCCAGTCGGTATTGGGATAGAGGTCGGGGTCTGAGCCGTTGCGGTGCAGGGCAATGCGCTCAGGAGTATAGAAAATATCACGACCTCTTGTTTTCAGGGCTTCGTTGTAGGTTTCCATCCAGGTGGGCGCATCCAACAGTTCAGGTACTTGCACAAACTGGGTAAGGCCTTGGTTCACTTCCACATTCACAGCGGGTTTACCAGCGACACCTCTTTTGGTGTTGATGAGGATTACACCGTTGGCGCCGCGGGTACCGTATACTGCTGTGGAGGCTGCATCTTTCAGTACGGTGAAGTTTTGTATGTCTTCCGGGTCAATGTCATTGAAGCTTCTGTCGGGCACTCCATCTATAATGATCAGTGGTGTGCGTGTACTCGTGCCAAAGGTGGCCACGCCTCTTACCAATACGCCTGCATTGTCCTGACCAGGGCCACCACCTCTTGACGTAGTGATGACGCCAGCGATGCGGCCCGCCAACATACCTGCAATATCACGTGCAGGCAGTTTCAGGTCTTGCGGTGTTACGGTGGATTGAGCGCCTACCACGCTTACTTTTTTCTGTTGTCCATAGCCAATCACCGTTACTTCGTTGAGGCCGCCGGCAACGGGTGATAGTTTTACGTTCAGGTCTACGCGGTTACGTACGGCCAATACTTCCGTTTTGTAACCTGTGAAAGAGAACTCCAGCGAATCGTTGGGGTTTACCATGATGCGGTAGTTACCGTCGTTGCCGGTAACGGTAGTGATCGTGGTGCCCGTTATCCGGATGCTGGTGCCGGCCAGGGCTTTGTCGAGGTCGTCGGTAACCTTACCGGTTACCTGTAGAATACGTTCCTGCGCGTAGCCTGTGAGGCTACCAACGGCAAGCAGCGTTAGCAGGATGGTGTAAAAAGAAACGGTTTTGTTGATCATAGCGGTCAGTTATAGGTTAGCGGGTATGGGTTAGTACCCGTCGGTTTGCAGTAGTTTTGAGTTATTGGCCAGTACGGTCGTATTCAATGGCCAGAATAAAGGTGTTGTTTTACCTGCGAGGTTGGGCACGTAGGTGTACACGTTGATCGTTCCGCCTTTGTGGAAGCGAATGAGATCATACCAGCGTTTGTTTTCGAAGAACAGCTCGCGGCCTCTTTCGTCCAGTATCTCTTTCTCTACTGTTGCTTTATCTGTTGCGCCGCCATAATTGCCATTGCCTGCACGCACACGCACTTTGTTGAGGCAAGTGATCGCATCATTCGTATTGTTGAGTGCGGCGTAGGCTTCTGCTTTCAGCAGGAAGATATCCGACAGGCGATACATGATGATGTCGTTATCTGAAATGCGATCGTCGGCGTATTTGGTGCCGGGATATTTGGTGATCCAGGAAATTTTAGGGCCGGAGGACTGGCGTTCGGTGATCCAGGTATAGGGTCTACGCTTGTCGTTGGGGAAGGCATCGAACAATGCTCTTGATTTCGTACTGATCTGGTAAGCGCCTTGTCCATTACCCACAGCTGCTACATAAGGCAGGCTATCGAGGTTCAGCGCTCCCTGTACACCCAATAGATAGGGCAATGCATTCAAGGCATAGTTGGTGCCGCTTTCATCGCGCAGGAAATAAGCAGACAATATAATTTCGGTATTCGTGTTAGCTCTCGTGCCGGTTACGTTTTTATAATCGTTGTTGAGCACGAGGCCGGATGCTTCTACTTCAGTGATAGCTGTAATGGCATCGTTGTAGGCCGCATCTCCCCCACTCGTTACTTTACCACTCCACACGCATACATCTGCTTTCAGTGCCTGGGTGGAACCGTAGGCAAAGCGATACTTGGAAGGATAGGTCTTTTTATCAAAGCCGCTCATGGAAGAGAACAGCAGGATGGCTGAATCCAGATCGGAACGTATTTGTTTGATCACGTCCGGTGCCTTGGAGCGTTCCAACAGGGGTACATTGTCATCTACTACCGGCTGCAGCATTAGCGGTGCATCGCCAATGATGCGGGTAAGGTGGTAATAGAAATAGGCACGCAGGCTATAGGTCTCTGCAATAATGCGCTTGCGGGTATCCGGATTGGAAGCAAATTCGAATGCTTTTATTTTATCCAGCAATAGGTTGCAATGGCCAATGGCTTTGTACCAATCGTTGTAATTGAGTGCACCGGAGGAAGGTGTAATGTTTTGCGACCAGGCCACGCCAAAGCGGGAGTTGAGGGCCGATACCAGTTCTTCGCTGCGCTCTGTGCCATACGTGATGTTGTTGGCCAGGGTGCGCATATAGGTGTAGACGCCGGTGAGGTATGGTTCAAAGTCGCCTTCGTTTTGCCAGAAGGTTTCTTCTGTAATGTTGGACTGGGGGTCTACTTCCAGTAGTTTATCGCAACCTGCGAGGAAGACAGACAGGGTTATTATTATAATAATATTTTTCATACAGTCAATGTTTTCTGTTTTAATGTCAGAGTCGTTAGCGGTTAGCTTTTAGCCTTTAGCTGTTAGCTAATACCTAATAGCTAAAATTTCAACGTTGCGCCTAATGAGAACTGTCTTGGCCTTGGGTAGCCACCGGGATCGTAGCCGGTGTAGCTTTCAGGGTTCAATCCTTTGAATTTGGTGATGTAGCCAAGGTTGAACACGCTGGCAAATACATTCATATTGGTGGCGCGTATTTTCTTCACGATGGATTTGGGCAGGTCATAAGAGATAGACACTTCACGGAATGCGAGGAAGTCGCCCTTCTCGATCATCGTCGATACATCGGATGCGTAGCCCTGGTTGACGCCGAGGGTGGCGCTGCGCAGGTAGTTGCGTTGTCCGAAGTCGAAATCAGCAAAGGAGAAGCGGGCATATTTTTTATTGGCATCGCCTTCTTTCTGCCAGATGTCGGAACCCAATGCTTCTGCAGGAGCGCCTTCATTGAAGGCACGGCCTGTACCCAGTGAGCGGGCCAATGCACCATTACTGATCAAGTGCCCCATCGCATAGTCGACAGAGATGCGCAGGTTGATGCCTTTGTAGCTGAAGGTGTTTTGCATACCGCCGATCTTATCGGGTGTGCGGTAGCCCATGAACACCTGGTCTTTGGTATCGATCACACCATCTCCATTGATATCGGCGAAGATGTAATCGCCGGCATGTTTCTTCACGGTTTGCCCGGAGGGTGAAGCCAGCAGGTCTTTGGTGGTCGCATTCCAGGCAGCGGCTTCTGCTTCCGTAGCAAACACGCCCAATACTTTATAGGCATACAATGCATAAGGACGTTCTCCTTCTGCAAAGCCACCTGCATCTACGTTTTGCTTGGAAGCGGGATCATATACTACGTCGCCTCCCTGGCGGTTCTTCAAACGGCCATTGAAGGGCAGTTCCTTGATCGTTGTTTTGTTATAAGCAAAGGAGAAGTTGGTTCTCCACGTGAAGTCTTTGGAACGGATCACCGTGCCTCCTATTTCTATTTCCACGCCTTTGTTGAGCAAAGAGCCGTTGTTGTATGGAATAGAAGGGAACGGCGCTTCGGAAGGCAGGGGCTTGGTGGTAAGCCTGTCCTTCGTGAGTTTGTTATAGAAATCTATAGTAAGGTTGATACGGTTTTCAAGGAATCCGGCTTCTAAAGCGAGGTCGGCTGTTTCGGTGGTTTCCCACACCAGGTTGGGGTTGCCCAGGTTGGTGCGTTGGATACCGGGTGCGTTGGCATATTGCAGGGCGCCATAGCCTCCATAAGTGTCGGCAATGTCGAGGCGGCTCATACCACTACCACCATAGCTAAAGCGCAGTTTGAGTGTGCTGATGGGTTTCACTTTCCAAAAGTTCTCACGGTGGATGTTCCAGCCTGCAGAGATGGAAGGGAAGGTTGCATAGCGGTTGCCGGCAGCAAAGTTGGAGAAGCCATCATAGCGGAGTGAACCTGCCAACAGGTATTTGTTGTCGAAGTCGTAGGCAAACTGTCCGAAGAAGCTGGCGGAACGCTCTTCGCGCAATGTGGTGGCAAAGTTCGTAACGTTGGAAGTAACCACGCCACCGATCACTGTTGTGGGCGGCTCTACGATGGTATAGATATAATCGTTGTTGGCTCTTTGTGAACCGATGCTGATAATGCTGTTGGTCACTTTGCGGAAGTTGAAACCACCCAGCAGCATCACGTGGTGTTCTTTCACATCGAAATCGTATTGCAGGATCTGATCGGTCATCAGGTCGCGCATGTTGTCGGTGTATTCGTTCTTCTGCCGTTGGGTAGATGGTTGTATTTCATTGGAAGGGGTACCCTTGCGCATGAACAGTTCGCGGTAGTCCTGTATTACATAGGAGAAGGCAGGCTTCCAGTGTAAGCCTTTAATAATAGTGAGGTCACCGGCCAGACGGCCCACTACTCTTTCGGTAGACACGCGCATATCGTCATACTTCAATGTATGGAAGCGGTTGCGCACCGTGTAGAGCTCGCCCGGTGTAGGATTGCCATCATCTTTATAGATACGTATCAGTGGTGTGATGCGGGTGCCGCGTACCAGCTCATTCTGGTAGGCGTCTACATAGTTGGGCAATACGTTCTGGTAGTTGAGCATCGCATCGATGCGGAAGTTCTCGGATGCTTTGAAGCTGAAGTTGCCCAGCACATCGTAGCGTTTGTATTTGGTGCCTACGAAAATACCTTCCTGGTTGGTGTAGCCTGCGTTGATGTTGTAGCTGGCTTTTTCGCTACCGCCATCCATCGTCACGTTGGTATTGTTACTGAGGCCGGTAACCCAGATCATATCCTGGTAGTGGTTATCGGCATATAGGAGCTTCGTGCCGGGGTTGATGGGATCATCCATCGTTTTCCAGCCTTTCGCCAGCAGGTTATCTACATAGGCCTGTCCTTCTATGGCTACTATATTATCATAGAGTGCGGTGAGGTTGATATTGTTGCTGTACTGTCCTTTGGCCGTGTATACACGGGTGCCAGCAGAGAAGCCGCCATTGTTGAGCAGGTTGTTCTTATCCAGCCCATCGAATGTGTTCTTTACTGTGGTACGTGCCAGCGGCAGGTATTGGTCGGCGTTGAGGTAGTCGTAGTCACGTGCATTGGTTTCCCAGGTAGTGCGGTGGTTGAGGGTGAGGCCCATCTTACTATTAAACTTACCGCCTTTCGTCTTGATCACGATTACGCCATCGGCGCCACGGGCTCCGTATATTGCTGTGGAGGCCGCATCTTTCATCACCTGGAGTGATTCTATATTATCGGGGTTGATATCGTTGAGTGAGCGGAACACGCCATCGATGATCACCAGCGGGCCGATGTTGTCGGAGGCGCCCAATGCATTACCATTGGCATTGCCCAGACCAGAGCCATAGGCATTGGGCTTGGTACCACCGCGTACTATAATATTAGCGGGGCCTGCACCCGGCTGACCGGTAGATACCGGGATCGACACGCCGGCGATCTTACCCTGCATTGCCTGCACCGGGTTGGGGTTGGAAGTATTGCGCAACTCTTCGGGGTTGAGCTTCGACACCGCAGCGGTAACCTTCGTGCGGGACTGCGTAGTGTATCCCACCACCACTACATCGGTGAGGGCTATCTCAGCGTCGAGGGCAGCATCTACCTGGCTGCGGCCGGCGATGGCCACTTCTTTGGCCTGCATGCCTGCATAGGTAAATAGCAATGTTCCCCTGGGATCGTTTACTTTTAAGGTGTATTGTCCGTTGGCATCTGTAGTGACCACCCGGGCAGTGCCTTTGAGGGTGACGGTGACGTTGGACAATTTTTCGGTGGAGGAAGACCTGGTAACCGTGCCGGAGACTGTGTGCTCAGTGTCCTGTGCTACAGCACTTAATGAGAGCAGTAACCAGCAGCCCAGTGCGAGGCAGTAGATCAGTTTTTTCATAAATGGCGTGCGTTAGCTTGTTTGTAGATTAATTATGTACTACATAATACAAATATAGGGAACTCCTGTATGCGACCAAATTTTGGGTTGAAAATTTAATCTGTGGGCAGATTGCTGATAAATAGTCTATTACGATCTTATCGTCGGCAATCGGCAGTATCGGCAGTCGGCAATGTGAAATACAGGCTCCGTGATTGGTTGGGGAATAAAACGTTTATTAAGTCTTACATATCAATACTCTTTTATTACATTTGCTGTTATGAAAGCCGAGCAGGAACTATACAAGCTGAAGCCTATTGCCTCTGTGACCATGGCCGACCAGGTGGAAACGCAGCTGCGTGATTATATCATCAAGCGGTCGATCCGGCCAGGAGATTCCATTCCCAAGGAAATGGAGATCGCAGAAGCGCTGGGCGTTAGCCGCAACGTGGTACGGGAGGCGCTTAGCCGGCTGCGGATGCTGGGCATGATCGAATCGCGGAAGAAAAGGGGCATGATCCTTACGCAGCCTGACGTGATGAAGGGCCTGGAGCGCATCCTGCATCCTAACATGTTGGACGAGAACGTACGCAAGGAGCTATTCGAGCTGCGTATCGTGCTGGAAATAGGGCTGGGTGACCTGCTGTTTCGCCGCAAAACCAAGGAGCACCTGCAGCAGTTGGATGCCATCGTGGAGCGTGAGCGCCGTGCGAGCACTTCTATCGAGCGTATCCGCTGTGAGGTAGACTTCCACTCCACCCTGTATGAAATGGCTGGTAATGAGACGCTAAAGCGTTTTCAGACCATCCTGATGCCCGTATTCGAATATGTGGTAGAGTATGAATCCAAGCTGGAGCATACGTCCGTAGGTTCTGTGACGCATGCCGACCTGGTCCGGATCCTACATGGTAACAAGCCGGAGGAGTTCCCGAATGCTATGCGGCTGCATTTGATGCCGCATTTGGAGCATTTGTGATTGGTTGACAGGTTAATAAGTTGATAGGTTGAAAAGGGAGATGACACGTTGATAGGTTGACAAGCTGAAAGGGGGAAATCCGCTTTTTTCGTTTTTATTTCCTGCTATATGTTGATTTATAGTTCATTATACCACTTCTGTAAAGTACCCAAATTGACATTTCCGCGTCCAGCCTGCATTTGAGGGGTGTCGTCTTACTATTGTCTTGCTATTTCCTTGCCTTTACCTTGCTTTTGTCTTGCCTTTGGATAACCGTATCCCGGAAGCATCTATTCTTTATCCCGGGTTGATCTATAAGGCCTCCCCGACTCTGGGTAACGCCTAATGTTAGCGAGTGTTTCCGGAATGCTCACTCCCCCATATCGCTCCTACATGAAAATCATATCTATCTAAGGGATATCTCCCGGTAAACCCAGGTAATGAGCGTACCACAAGCGCACTTTAAGCGTATTACAAGCGTATCTGTAAGGTATTAAGCGTAGGCAGAAACGTAAAAGCTGGCATCACCGGGCAGACAGGCAACATCTGAAAGATGTGTAAAAGCAGCTATTGTCACTGGGAAGTACACGAAGAAAAGGGCATTTATTTATACTCCCTAATTTAATCCAAACAGGTCATATTACCAATTAAAAAGCCCTTACCCGGACTGCCCAATCGAACTCTTTGTTAGCTCCTCACCCCCGGCAGCCGACACCCCAATTTGGCGTTTCCGTGAAGATTACCTAATTTGATTATGTATTACATAACAACATAAGTTAACTAAAAACCGACTTGTCTATGAAAAAGAAGTTCTTTCCGAAGGGGCATTCCTATGCCCCGCTCTTGCTTGTCCTATTTGCCGGCGCTGTTTCCTGTACCCGCAGTATGGCACCCGCTCCCACCGAACCCGCCCCTACCGATCTTGAACGCACCACCAATGCCGCCGATCCCTATCACAACACCATGGTTCTTTTCAATGGCGGCTCCGAGGGTTATCATTCTTTCCGCATCCCTTCTATCGTGCGCTGCAACAGCGGCACGCTCATCGCTTTTGCTGAAGGCCGCATGAGCAACAACAAGGATTATGGCAACATCAACCTGGTGTACAAACGCTCTACCAACAATGGCTCTACCTGGGGTGCGTTGCAGGAAGTGGTGGGTGTTGGTCCGGGCACCTGGGGCAACCCTACTGCTGTGGTGGACCGCAACACCGGCCGCGTGTGGCTATGGCTGTCGTGGAACTCCGGCACCACCAACCAGGGCGGCACTGACGGTTACGATCCCATCGATGAATGGGGTGAGCGTAAGGTGTATGTCTCCTGGAGTGATGATGATGGTGCTACCTGGGCTACGCCTGTAGACAAAACCAGCACGTTGCTGCCGCCCGGCTTTACGTGGGATGCGATGGGTCCCGGTGTAGGCTTGCAAACTACGGAAGCAAATCCCGGCCGGCTCATCATTCCCGCTAACCGGCGTAATATTTACAGTGATGACCATGGCGCTACGTGGCATTATGAGCTGGTGCCCAACGGTAGTGGCGAACCTACCATCATCGAGCTGATGGATGGCCGGCTGATGCGCAATGACCGTCCCGGCAGCGCGCAGTTTGAAACGGCGAAAAGACGCTGGATCTCCACCGGCACTATTGGTGGTTCCTGGACTGCGTGGGCGCCGCACAACACGCTGCTCGACCCACGTTGTGAGGGGTCTGTGCTGCGCTATACCGGCGAGCCCAGCCGTATTATGTTCCTCAACCCCGCCAGTAGTGAAAGGCGGTGTAAGATGCGTATCCGCATCAGCTATGATGAGGGTGTTACCTGGCCCATCAGCCGCAGAACGCACGACTGGCTTACTGACGAAGAGACCTGCGACCAGGGAAAAGGTGGCTATTCCAGCATGGCTAAAACCGCCGACTATGCCGTGGCTGCGCTCATCGAGATCAATGAGAATGTGAGCAACAATGCTACCAGCAACCGTTCGATCGAGTTTCACAAGTTCAATCTGCCGTGGATTTTGAATGGGGCGGTGGAACCGTAGGGTATACAGCTGTGAGCTACGAGCTTCGAGTGAAAACAGGGCAGCGTGTATGGCGGCTCTGTTCAGTCTGGCCGCTTTGAGCGGCCTGACTATATGGCGCCATTGCTCGTGGCTCGCTGCTCACAGCTCGTAGCTTTTTATTTTAACGCAACCTTTACACAATAAATCCGATCTTGTTTGGATGAGGAGCACGTGCTAAATTCGTGCTATCCAAATTTCCGATCATGCGTATTTTTCTTCCTTTACTTCTCCTTTGCAGCACACTGTGCCTGGCACAGGATGATGAGTTTCGTGACTTCCGTAATAAGAAAGACAATTTCATAAAGATACCTACCGCTCAAAAGGAGATCCGTGCCGACCTGGCTTCGTTCCTGATGGCCGGCATCGATGAAAGTATCACCAAGCTGCCACTCAAATCGCTGCCTGTAAAAGCATATGGCGCTAATTATATGACCTGGGCCAATGACCAGATCCAGGTGACTATCAAAACCGGCACATTCGATCCCAGCAAGCATAAGCTCATGATGGAAGAGAAGCATGTGGTGAAGATCGACAACAAACCTTATTATGGCAATTATGGTGAGATGCCGCACACGACTATTGAGTCCATCACTGTGCTGGTGGGCAAGGATACCGTAGCCATCCCTCCTACTGCCTACTTCGACCTGTATGAGCCCAGCTTTTTCTACCAGGATAAAGACGGCAGTTCCAAAACACGTAATGGGGTTTTCCTCTCTAACGACGGTAATACTATCTACATTTACTTACTCAATACTTCTTTCAAAGGAAATGAATATACCTGGGTGATCCAGAACAAGCAGTATCTGCGCCGGGTGGTAGACTTCGATGTGCTGAAATAGCAGCGAGCCTCGAGCAAATACAGAAATGATTTATATTTATCAGAACTTCCGGTAATATTGCCGGAAGTTCTGTCTTTTATGCCCACCCTTTTACTAAATAGTTATCATGAAGTCTTTCAGCATAAATGCTAATCATATTCCCAGCAAGATCAAGCAGATCGTGCATGCTGTGTCCATGGCCATCGACAATGGCGGCCTCAAACCGCATAGCAAGCTGCCCAGTATTAATGATTTCAGCAAAACGTATCAATATGGCCGTGATACAGTAGAGAAAGCATACCGGCAGTTGATCGCGGAAGGCTATGTCTACGCAGTTCCTGCCAAAGGTTATTATGTGGTGGGCAAGAAGGATAAGAAGCTCAAAGTGCTGCTGATCTTCAACAAGCTCAGTTCTTATAAAAAAATCATCTATTACAGTTTCATCGACACTTTACAGGACAGGGCTGTGGTGGACCTGCAGGTGCATCACTACGACATCCGCCGCCTGGAAGAGATACTGGAAGCCAATATGGGCAAGTATCACTACTATGTGATCATGCCGCACTTCTTTCATAAGACCAGCAAGAAGAATTACCTGAAGGTGTTGAAGTCTATTCCTGCCTCTCAGTTGATGGTGCTGGACAAACAGGTGCCGGAACTGGGTAAACAATATATGTCTGTATACCAGGATTTCAAGCAGGATATCCGTGATGTATTGGAATCATCGATCAAACTGCTGAAGAAATATAACCGCCTCATCATTGTATTTCCCATGCAGAGTAATCACCCGCGTGATATTGTGGAGGGTTGTTATGAGTTTTGCCTCAAGCACCAGAAAACATTCGATGTGGTCTCCAGTCTCGACAGGGAGATCCCACAGGAAGGCACCGTGTATATTGTCACAGCCGAATCGGACCTGGCCCAGTTGATCAAGAAATCGAAAGAGGCTCATCTGCAGCCGGGCAAAAATGTTGGTATCATTTCTTTCAATGAAACAATACTGAAGGAACTACTGGAGATCACGGTGGTGACCACGGATTTTGAAGGCATGGGTAAGACTGCTGCGCAGATGTTGCTGAACAAAGAGGTAAAGCAGGTAAAGAACCCATTCAGGATGATCGTACGGAAATCGCTGTAACAAAAATTATCTCCTTATTGTACTATAGGTAGGCCTTATCAGGTTCAGCGTGATCTTTGCCGCGTCTTCTGCTGAAGCAGGATTTTGTCCTGTAATTACATTCCCATCTGCTTCTACATGTTTCACGTAGTTAGCTGCTTTAGTATATACAGCTCCCTGATCGGTCAATTTTGTTTCGAGCAGAAAGGGAAGGTGTTTGGTCATGCCGGCCGACTCTTCTTCTGCGTTACTGAAACCCGTCAGCTTTTTCCCTTTTATCCAGGGCTGGCCCTGTATATCCCGCACGCTCAATAAAGCAGCTACGCCGTGGCATACAGCTCCTACGGGTTTATTTTTAGCATTAAAGGTCTCTATCAATTGTTTCAGTAAAGGATTGTTGGCAAGGTCCCACATGGCGCCATGTCCGCCCGCAATAAACAGCAGGTCATGGTTTTCGTCTTTAATATCGCGCAAGGGGATGGAGCGCATTAAATGGTTCATTGCTTCTGTATCATTTCTGAATCGCTTTGTATGACGTGTTACAGAAATGATGGACTCACTTTTAGGGTCAACCGGAACTTCACCGCCTTTTGGAGAGGCAATTGCGATATAAGCGCCTGCTTCTTTAAAGATGAAGTAAGGACCCGCCAGCTCATCCAGCCACAGGCCTGTCTTTTCAGTGGTTTCGCCCAATGTATCGTGTGAAGTGGTTACAAATAGTACTTTGATAGGCTTTGTCATATGTATAAATGTTTAGCAAGCACCGGCAGTCAAGTTTTTTAACTTACCGGTTATGAATAAAAGTATGGCTGGTTACCAGTTTGGCAACAAGGGGCTATAAAAAGTGTACAACGGGCAGTGGGCGATTATTTATTTTTTTCTCTGTGGTGCATTTATAAATGCTCCTTCAGTGTACCTGCCAAGTACAATAACTGTTTTGTGACCTGTATAGAGTTGCGCTGCATCGAGCATCGCTTTTTCAGTAGCGTTCCAGATCTTCATTCCTTTGCTTGCTCCTTTGTCGCAAACTTCGATGTAAAATCCGTCTTTCAATTGCACGGGCGCAAGGGATGGCCTTCCTCCACTTCTCATTGTACTGATTTTTAAGATGATGAATCTGCTGGGGATCGGTGTATAGACGTGAACCTTATCTGATGCAAACGAATAACCGAAGAGAAGGTCAGCAACAGGGAAAGTGCAAATTTATCGGTTAAAGGTAGTCTTAATTTAGGGGATCCGAAGAAATAATAAAAAAATCCGCCTGGAAATTTGGAAACAACGGGAAAATATTTTCATCTTTGCACCGCAAATCAAATTTAAAAACAGCAGATGCCACGCATACAATCACATATTGAACTACGGAACGGAGGTAGCCAGTTTTGGGGCGATACCGGATGCGGGGCGGGTTATACTGCTGAATAAGTTAAATTCAACGAATTCACGATAACACAGGCCCCCGCAGCAAGCGGGGGCTTTTTTTCACCGTACCATATGCTACTGAAAGGTTTACACTTCTCAGCAAGTGTCGACTATCTATAACTTATAAAAAAGCAATGAGACTATCATCATTACGGCATACCATGTTCATAAATCTGTGGGAGTATAAATCGCTCCCCGGCTGTGATCGCTTTGCGCATACGCAACAGGGCATGTTGTACATAGCACCCAGGGAGAGTATAGCCATTCGACCGTGCGAATCTGAACAGAACGATACTGTGTAAAGCAGGATCACTGTACAGCAAGGCCCGGTCGAAAAACGACCGGGCTTTTTCGTCTGAACCGGGATCTATTGGATTTATAGGATTTGGAGGAAATAAACATTATAACCGTTCAGGCTTTGAATGGCCTGACTTAAAAAGAATAATAAACCAGATCATGGATATTATCAGTGAAACTTAAAACACAATACAATGGAACAGCAATGGCAGCGGTTGGATGGTTCTGCCATCCGCCGGCCGATCGAAGAGGAAGTGAGATCGGTATTGGCAAGGGAATCAGCGATGGGGCATCAGTTGAAGGTATGCATCGGCACCGATAGTCAGGTACGCGCAGGCACCACGGCATTTGCCACCGTAATCGTATTCATCCGTAAAGGGAAGGGTGGCTTCATGTATGTACTGAGTGATCGCTCAGAGCAGACCATGAGTTTAAAGGAACGGATGTTGACGGAGGTGAGCAAAAGTATAGAGGTGGCGTACAACCTGTGTGGCTTGTTTACTACGCACAACATAGATATGGAAGTGCATGCCGACATCAACACCAACCCCAACTTTAAGAGTAACCACGCCTTGAAGGATGCGATGGGCTACATCATGGGGATGGGATTTGCCTTCAAAGCCAAGCCGTATGCTTTTGCCAGTTCGTGCTGTGCAGATAAGGTTGTCTGAACCTGGATTTATTGGATTTGGAGGATTATGAAGATAATAAGGGCAATGATCTATTGCCGTAATGTACAATATTGAACCGGTTGGTTGAGGGATTAATGCAGGCGAAATCCTGCTAATCCCAACAATCCGACTAATCATGGTTCTGACAGACTTGCTTAACGGCAAGACTGGTATCTGCCTGTTGAAAAGCAAACCGGGTGTATGTTTCAAAGAAGCATCACAGTGCAGCCGTAGTAACGAGCTGTATGCTATTGCGCAACAGCAATGCCAGCCAAACACCTCCATAGGTCAGGGGTTCGACTCCCCTTCCCGCCTTGCAGCGGGATAGCTCAGCGGATAGAGCGATGGCTTGATGTGGGTTCGAATCCCACTCCCATTCCGATGGGATAGTTCAATGGTAGAACGCTACACCTTGACAGTGTATGAGCAAAGAAGTACGCCGCTTCTCAAATGGCGACCTTTTAAAGTCAGGATTATTTACCGGCAGTAGCCTGGTTGTACCTCCGCTTGTTTGCAACTACGCCTTTTCAGCAGGCAGGCAAGGTACAACGGGCCTACGCAATCCGGTAAACACCCGCAGGCAACAGTAAGGGTTTGTAGCGGGAGATCACTTTATTCATGCTGTGCTGGTCACGGTTTTCCGAACCAGTACAAGCATTGATAAACTGGTCTCTTTAAGCAGACAACCTGTTTCTTCCGTGCTTACCAGATGGTAAATAAGACTGGCTTTATTTCAAACTTTAAAGTAAACGCCAAAAACAAAACAACAACAATCAACATGAAACAAGTAAGAATAAATGCCGGGCAAGCAGGTCTGGTGTTTAAGCGCGGTGTATACAAGCGCTTTTTAAAGGAGGGTAACTACTGGTTCTGGGATAACCCTGTGGTAAAGGTCTATGAATTGACCAAACAATTCACTGCTCCCGTAGAACTGAACATCTTATTGCAGGATAACCAGCTTGCTGAAGCACTGCATGTGGTGGAAGTAAGGGATGGTGAGATCATATTGCATTATGAGAACGGCTTATTGAAGGAAGTGTTGACCGCGGGCCGGTATACTTTCTGGAAGAGTGTGCTCGTTCATACTTTCCTGCGCCTGGATACCAGCAAGATCGATATTACCGAGAACGTGGACCGTTTTACCCTGCAACATAAACTCGTAGCACCTTATATCCGTAGCTACAGCGTCGAGAACTATGAGCAGGCCCTCCTGTTTGTAGACGGAAAGTTTGTGAAGGTGTTGCAAAGCGGTGTGTACTTCTGGTATAAGAACGGTATCAGTATCCATGTGAGCAAGGCAGATACGCGTCAGCAACAACTGGAGATCAATGGACAGGAAATCCTGACCAAAGACAAGGCTGCTTTGCGTATGAATGCCTGGGCACAATACCGCATCGTGGATATTGAGAAGGCTTTCCTGCAAAACAGGGAGTATGATATGCAGTTGTATATCGTGCTTCAGCTGGCGTTGCGTGAATACGTCACTTCGCTGAACTTCGATGAACTGCTGGAAAAGAAGGACAGCATCGGGCCGTTCATTTTGCAACAGGTGAAAGAAAAGGCCGGTGTGCTGGGTATCGAAGTAAATGGTTTTGGTATCCGTGATATCATCCTGCCGGGTGATGTGAAGGAGATCATGAACCAGGTGCTGATCGCGGAGAAGAAAGCGCAAGCCAACACCATCATGCGCCGTGAAGAAACTGCCAGCACCCGTAGCTTACTGAACACAGCCAAGTTGATGGAAGATAACGCGATGTTGTGGAAACTAAAGGAAATGGAATACGTGGAAAAGATCGCGGATAAGATCAATAATATCAGTGTAAGTGGTAACGGGGTATTGATCGAACAGTTAAGGCAGATATTCGTGCCACAGAAATAAACAAGTAAACCGGGGGTTTATACAAGTATATTTCAATGGTTTCCGGGTTTAGGTCATTAACTTTGGTTATTAATAAACTTTAGTGTTATGAAAAATCTGATCCTTGGTTTGGCATTATGTGTTTCCAGTGCCGTTTATGCTCAGGATATCCCGCAAAGTCAGGTCCCTGCAGCTGCGGTCAATGTGTTTCAACAGCAGTTTAAGAATACAACGGATGCGAAGTGGGAGAAAAAGCCTGATCACTATGTTGTTAAGTTTAAGATCAATAAGGTTGATCATAAGCTCAAGATCGATGGTGCTGGTAAGATCCAACGGCATGAGCAGGATGTGAAACAAGCTGAATTACCTGCTGCTGTGCAAAAGCAGCTGACTACTCAGTTTGCCGGCTTCAAAGTAAAGGACCCTGAAAAGTTCGACGAGGGTGGCAAAGTGAGCTATAAAGTAGAGTTGAAAAAAGACAGTGACGAGCGGAAAGTGATATTCGGTGTTGATGGCGCCGTGCTCAGCAATAAGAAGGATTAACAAAGTCTTGATTACCAGGATAAATGAAGCCCGGGCTGCCTCGCAGCGCCGGGCTTTTATTTTTTCTTTAAAAAGGAATAGGTATAACTGTTCATTCGATATACTACTATATAGACTTATGGAATTACCTATACATATTATAGAAAAATACCTGCGCGGAGACGCTACCGAGCAGGAGTGCCAACTGGTAAATGATTGGTACTATTCATTTAATGATGAAAGTACCTTACCGGAGGCCGGTCTGAAGCAGCTTCACAACCAGGTGCGTGAACGGATACGGATGCGATTGGATGAAAGTATCAGCAAGCTGAAGGCGGCAGAAAAAAGGCGCAGCAGATACCGACAGCTTGCGGCGGCTATTGCAATACCTGCTGTGCTGACCATCGGCATCTATTTTATCAGTAAGAAAAACACAGGCTCTGCCGTTACTGATCCCGGCTCTGTTGCGATGGCGGAAGACTCCCTTGTACCCGGGGGTAATAGGGCAACGCTTATGCTGGCAGATGGGAGAAAGGTTGTACTGGACAGTGCTCATGCGGGCATTGTTGGTGAAGAGGGCGGTTTACAAATCATTAAACCGGAAGATGGCACTATCGTATATAAAGCCAGTACGCCGAACATGCAGGCTGGCAAAGCACTGTACAATACAATAATAACTCCGCGTGGTGGTCAACACCGTGTGACGTTGCCGGACGGCACCAAGGTGTGGCTCAACTCGGCTTCCGCGTTGCGCTACTCCATAGTACCTGAAGAAAGCAGCCGTGAAGTATATCTGCAGGGGGAAGGATATTTTGAAGTGGCAACGGCTTTGTCTGAGAAAGGGCTGAGAAAACCTTTCATCGTTTCTGTCCATACCTCCCGTAAGGATGATATGAAGGTGAACGTACTTGGTACCAAGTTCAACATTATGGGTTATGGCGATGAAGAGGTTGTAAAAACTACGCTGGTTGAGGGTCGTGTAGAGCTATGGAACAATAGCAGGCATGCAGCAATGGTGCCTGGCCAGCAGGCAACGCTCACCCAAGCGGATTCCGGGTTCACGCTCGCAAAAGCGGATATACGGCAGGCGCTTGCCTGGAAAAACGGAGAGTTCCGGTTCGAAAAAATGAGCATACAAGGAATCATGCGGCAGTTGTCGCGCTGGTATGAAGCTGAAGTAGAATTCAAAGGAAACGTGAGCAAGGCTCATTTATCGGGTGTCTTTTCCAAGACGGATGATATAAAACAGTTGCTGGAAGTGCTTGAAACTACCGGCCTTGTTGCTTTTGAAATAAAAGGGAAGAAAATTACGGTTCTGTCTAAATAATTCTTAATGATAAAACGCATGCCAATGAAAGTGTAACACCAAACAAGGCAGACCAAAATAAAAACCGGAAGTGCGGCTAACACTCCCGGCGAACATTTTGGATTCGATTGCTTACAACTACTTGATGGAGATTACAAACAATTTTAAATCCCAAAACATAACGAAGATATGCATCTTTCTCCTATTCCTAAGGGGTTCAGGATTCCTACATTCATGCCTGCTAAATCATTGTTATTTATGAAACTTCTGAGTTGTTTCATGCTTGTTGCCACCTTACAGGTAAGTGCTCATACCAATGCGCAAATGGTAACCTTGAAAGGCAATCAGCTTCAGCTGCAGACGATCTTTGAAACCATCAAAGATCAAACGGGTTATTCATTTATATATGACGAAACACTGCTGAAAAATGCACTACCTGTCAGCATCAATGTAATGAAGGCTCCCCTGAAGGATGTGCTGGACCATTGCTTTAAAAACCAACCTTTTACCTACGAAATAAAATACAAGATAATAGTTGTCAAAAGAAGGGAAATGCCCTCGCCGCAAAAGCCGGTTACGCGGGAGACAGCCCGACCTGTCAATATTCAGGCGACCGGTACAGTTAATGATAACATTGGAGAGCCATTGGTTGGCGCCACTGTAAGTGTTAAGGGAACGTCCATATCTGTGGTTACCGACAATGCCGGAAAATTTTCAATACCTGTTCCGGACGGTGGGGCTACACTTGTAATAAGTTATGTAAACTATGTTCAGCAGGAAATGATCGTGACACCTGCTACACGATTTCCTATCGATGTAACGCTGCAATTGCTGGCAAAAAGCAATGAAGAAGTAGTGGTAATCGGCTATGGTACGCAAAAGCGTAAATACCTGACTGGTTCCGTCGCTTCTATCGGTCCCAGGGAATTGCGTCAGAGCCCGGTGGCGAATGTGAGCAACTCATTGGCCGGGCGTCTGCCGGGTCTCATTACCGTGCAAAATAGCGGTGAGCCGGGCGCAGATGCGTCCAATCTTTTCATCCGTGGGTTAAGTACCACCGGTAATAACAGCCCGATCATTTTAGTGGATGGTATTCAACGGTCTTTTGGTGATATCGATCCGAATGAGATTGCAGATATCAGTATCCTGAAGGATGCAGGCTCTACTGCTATTTATGGGATCAATGGCGCCAATGGGGTCATATTGGTTACTACAAGAAGGGGTAACTTTTCTAAACCCCGGGTAAGTGTGACGATGCAAAACGGCTGGCAAAGTCCTACAAGGTTACCCAAATATGCAGATTCTTATGATGGACTTACCATGTACCGTGAAGGCTTAATGAATGATGGATTACCGGTTGCCATTCAATATACAGATTCGGTCCTTAAGTATTATCGTGACAGAAGTAAGCCTGCTTATGAATTCATTTATCCCAGTGTAGACTGGGTAGATGCGATGTTAAAGCCTTATTCATTGATGCAGCAGGCGAATATCAATGTGACCGGCGGTAATGAATTTGCCAAGTATTTTGTGTCTATGGGTTACTTAAGGCAAAACGGCCAGTATAAGTATGAAGACCAGATCGAAGATTATAATATGCAGGCCATTACCAATAAGTATAATTTCCGATCGAATATCGACCTGCAAATTTCAAAAGACCTGAGCATGGAGCTGGGGCTGGGCGCCATTGTAAGAGACCGGAATTATCCGGGCGCCAATGCCAGTGACATTTTTGCCACTATCAAATCAACGCCTGCCTGGTGGTATTCTACTGTGAACCCGGATGGCAGCCCGGCAGCATTCACCAGCGGACCTGCATCGCCTTATGCATTATTAACTCAGTCGGGATACCAGCGTAATTTTGAAACGAACCTCCAGTCTACTGCCGGTTTCAAGTGGGATATGCGCTACTTTATTCCCGGCCTGAGCTCACGGGTGAGATTTTCGTTCGACAATACCAATTACCGGAATGTAAGCCGTCCATTATCAAGAAGGACATTTCTTTATAGACTAAAACCCGGCGTAATACCTGACACGGTGACTAACCTTGCTGCCAGTGGTACTTACCAGGTCATCGAAAACGGGGACAATACATTGGGGTATAATGTAGGCGCCAACGGAAGCAGAAGGAGTACGCTGGAAGCTTATTTAAACTATGACCGTGTTATTGGAAAGCATACCATACAGGCCATGGCGCTTTATACGCAGTCCTCGCTTTTTGAAGCGATAGGCGGCGGCAGTGAAAATGCCATTCGCGGGCTTCCTTTCAAGAACCAGGGGATTATTGGGCGTATCATGTATAACTATGATAACCGGTACACATTGCAGCTATCGGCGGCGTATAATGGCGCAGAGAACTTTCCTCCCGGCAACCGGTTCGGGCTTTTCCCTGCCGTATCTGCAGGCTGGGATATTGCGCAGGAGAAATTCATCGAAGAGAGCGATCTTTTTGGGTTTATCGACCAGCTAAAAATAAGAGGATCGTATGGTATAGTTGGTTCTTCTACTTTGCCCAGGGACGGTGATGGTAACCCGGTACGGTTTTCTTATTTAAGTCAATGGAATCCCAATGCAGGCGGTTACCAGTTTGGCGTAAACCGGGATGGAACAAGTTATGGTGGTGTTGCAGAAGTGCGTATTCCCAACCTGGTGCTGACCTGGGAAAAGGGTTATAAAACGGATATCGGATTGGACCTGGGCCTGTGGAGAGGTGGCCTGAACGTGACTGCCGAATATTTCCACGAAAGGCGGGAAAATATCCTGGTATATTCTGAACTGATCCCTGCCTCTGTTGGACTGGCCAATGCCCCGGCTTTAAATGCTGCTACCGTTAATAAACATGGTTTTGATCTGTCGCTTGAACACCGGAAAGAATTTGGCAAACAGGGGTATGCAGTAAGGGTCAACTATTCTTATGTAAAGAATAAAATAGCTTACTATGCGCAACCAGCCTTTACCGGTAGAGAGTGGCAGGCAAGGGCCGGTACGGAAATAGGATCGATCTATGGCTATACGGCTATTGGTTTATTCAGGGATAGTGCAGATATCGCCAAGAGTCCTGCTCAATCTGTTTTTGGAACTGTCAAACCAGGGGATATTAAATACAAGGATATCAATGGAGATGGGATCATCAACACGCTCGATGCAGGTTATCTTTCCGGCAAGCGGAATCAACCTACTTCTATTGTGGGCGTAAGCCTTTCTTATCATTATGGCGGCCTGGATGTGAGTGTATTGTTCCAGGGTGCTTATGGCGGTTCTTTATTGGTGAATGGATCTGGTATTTTCCCCTTTTCAAGATTTGCAGGTGTGCTGGCCGAGGTGAAGGATAAGCATTGGGTGCCGTCGAACCCGGATGGTAATTATAAATATCCGCGCCTGTCTTCTCAGGACAATACCAATAACCAGGCGAATTCTACCTTCTGGATCTATTCCAGCAATTACCTGCGATTGAAAACAGTGGAAATAGGATACAACATTCCTAAATACTGGCTTACCAAAATAGGGTTCAATAATATCAGGGTGTTCGTAAACGGTATTAACCTTGTTACCTGGGATAAACTGAAAATTTTTGACCCGGAAATTGCCAATAGCGGCACGGGTACTTATCCGCAGCAACGGGTAATTAATACAGGTCTTAATTTTTCTTTTTAATTGTTCAGGTACAAAAAACAGATCAACATGACACGCAATATATTTTTCTATACGGTACTGGTCTTTTGCCTGCTGGCAATATCCTGCAAAAAGTACCTTGATGTGGTGCCCAAAGAAATTGTGACAGAGGTAGATATTTACAAAAACATTATTACCGCAGAGCGGGCCTGGGCCAATATGTATGTTTCGCTGAATACCAATTCCACAGATATTTATGGCAATACCAACACCGGCGCCTGCACTGACGAATGTAAAAATCACTGGGAAAGTGTTCCTGAGTTAAAGTTCAACTCCGGCGCCTGGGGACCAACGGATAATACATTGGGCAACTGGACAACGGCTTATCAATATATACGCAAGGCGAATATCTTCCTGAAAAATATCGATCAGACGCCGATACCACAGGACAGGGCAGATTACTACCAGGCAAGGATACCTCAATATAAAGCCGAGGTGCGTTTTCTGAGGGCTAAGCTGTATTTTGAATTATTCAGGCGTTATGGCGCCGTGCCGCTTTTGGGAGATACTGTAACGGATGTAGCTGTCAGTATCCCTGATGGATTAAATACCAGAAAGCCCATAGAAGATCTGGTAAATTATATAGCAGCAGAACTGGACCAGGTTGCGCCGGCTTTGCCTATCGATTATGTAGATAACCCGGGGGAAACCGGACGCATCACCCGCGGTGCAGCGCTGGCCTTAAAAGCGATTACCTTGTTATACGCCGCCAGCCCCCTGTTTAACGGGAATACGATGTATGCCAATGTGAAAAATACAGACGGCACACAACTGTTTCCGCAAACGTATGATAAAGAAAAATGGAAGAAAGCGGCTGATGCTGCCAAAGTTGTGCTGGATATGAATGTATATGCGCTCAACAATCCCATCCCTTCAAATCCAATAGACAACTACGCACGGCTGTTCTATTCGCGCGAGTATAAGGAAACTATTTTGCCATTGTTGCTGGCCACTACCAGAGACCTCGATCAGAATCTTCAACCCAATGGCAAGGATGCTCAAGGTTCAGGTGGTTCCGGCAAATACAGTGTATTCCAGGGACTGATAGATGCTTATGAGATGAACAATGGGCTGCCTATTTCCGATCCCAATTCCGGGTATCAAAAAACCGGCTCCTGGAATGGGCAGCTTTGGGATGGAAAAGCGTTCCGGCGGGTGACTAATGTTTCCAATATGTACAGAAACCGGGACCCACGTTTTTATGCCAGTATTAATTTCCACTATACCTGGTGGGATTCGGCCAACCATCGCAGACCGCTTAAGTATGCCTATTTTGGCAATAACGGGGGTGCTTCGGATGGCTGGCCCAAAACAGGTACCAACTGCGAAAGCGGATATACCTGGAGAAAGTGGACTGACCCCGGGGTAAACATCAAAGGGAGTGGTAATGCCAACAGGAATTTCCCGGTAATCCGCCTGGCTGATATTTATCTTATTTATGCAGAAGCGATGAATGAGTATTTGGATGCTCCTACATCAGATGTGTATGATGCCATCAATAAGGTAAGGACGAGGGTGTCGATGCCTGCACTGCCTATTGCCGGCACCAATGACAATACTAAAGAAGGAATGCGGCAAAGGATCAGGAATGAACGGCGCATAGAATTTGCTTTTGAGGGGCAACGTTTTTGGGATGTGCGCCGCTGGTTGATTGCCACCACCGTAGACAATGGCCCGATGTATGGCCTCAATGCGCGCCCTACTACGGCAGAACTTCAAGCGACCGGGCTTGACCAAGGTAGCGAGGCAGCCGGCGTAGCTGTGTTCTACAAGCCGGTAGTTATACAAAACCGGGTATTTTTAGACCGGCACTACCTAATGCCAATTCCTCAAAACGAAATCGATAAGGGTGGAGGAAAGCTGATGCAAAACTTTGGATGGTAATCTGACTATGAAATATACATGGCGCCCGGGGTTATATACTTCCGGGCGCTTATGTTTTTATATGTGTTTGAAAAACTATAATATTAGTGAGAGCATGGAGGACAGCACCTGTTTTAACCGCCCGCGAATGCGGTCCAGGGCTTTCTGGATCTGATTATCTACCGTTTTCTTACTCAGCTCGAGTACTGTTGCTATCTCTTTGGCACTCATCCCTTCTTCACGACTGTATTGAAAGATAAGTTTGCACTTTTCAGGGAGCAGGTCTATTTCTTTTTGTACCAATTCCAATACTCTTCTATGGTGCAGGGCATCATTGAGGGTTACATCAAATGATGGCTGGGCAGTCTTGCCAACTTCCTGCACGTATTTTTCTGCGTAGGCTTTCTTTTTGATTTGTGTGAGCACCAGGTACTTGGTGGCTGTGGTAAGATAATTCTCCAGGGAGTTGATCTTGGTATTTTTCCTGTTTTTCCACAGGGCTAAAAATACATCGTGTACTATATCTTCAGCAAGCGCAGGATCGTTCAGCCGGTTTCGGGCAATAACATACAACTTTTCCCAGTATAGCTCATACAGTTTGGTAAAGGCATGCGCATCATCCTTAGACAATAACAATTCGTTAGAATGCTCCATAATGCAACAGGACTACTTTTTCCCGCTAAAAACAGTTAGTAAAGTGATATAACGACATGAATGTAAAACAAATTTGGGATTTTTTGTGCATTGCCTCCTGCAGCGGGGGGCAGCTTTTTCGAAATCGATTTCGGTTAGTGTGCAGCAGCCTACCAGGCTTTACGCAAGAACCTCAGCCAGTTGCCGTGCATTATGTTTTCTATGTCGGTGGTGGAGTAGCCACATTTTGCAAGCAGTGCGGGTATCTTCTGCAGGTCGGCAATGGTTTCGAGGTCGTAGGGACACTGTTCTTTGCCGAAAGCGCCGTCGAGGTCGGTGCCGATGCCAATGTGCAGGGAATTGCCGGCCAGCTGGCAGATGTGATCGAGGTGGTCGATTAGTTTTTCGAGGTTGCATTGCGTGCCTTCTGGCGTGGATTGTTGGCGTACCCAGTTGGGCACCATCATCCAGGCATCCAGTGCGCCACCAATCACTGCTCCCCTATCGATCAAGGTTTTGATCATTTCATCGCTGAACTGGCGGTTGTGGTTTACCAGTGCGCGGCAGTTGTTGTGGCTGGCCCATACCGGTCCTTTGAATATTTCCATCGCATCCCAGAATGCATCATCGCACAGGTGGGTGGCATCGAGTATCATGCCTAGCCTGTCCATCTCCCGGATCAGTGTCTTTCCCTGTTCATTCAGGTGGCCTGTAGCATCTGTGCCGTTAGCGTATCTGCCCGGTCCATAATGGGCCGGACCTACCGCCCGCAACCCATAATTGTATGCTGTTTCGAGGTGTTGCACCGTCACCAATGAATCAGCTCCTTCAAGACTCAGGATATAACCGATTGGCTTCTTTTCGTTGGGCTCGTCGTTCATCCACAGTGCCAGGTGCTGCTCCAATGCCGCTTTGTTTGTGATCATCACCATTTCTCCGGCAGCTTCCATGCTTTTGTACCAGGCCAGTTGTCCTTGTGTTTGCGCCCATGCCTGCTCCGGCGAATGCCAGCCGGGCAATGGATTGTCCGGCGCTACATAGCGCCCGATCTGTGTGGCAACGACCAGGCCAATATTGCCTTTGCGCAGCTCGGGGAGTGCTACCGTACCTTTCGCCCTGTCGGGCTTATCCGTGAGCCCTTCCTCGCGCTTGCGTATGTTCATGACAGGTTGCCGCAGATCGCGGTTCCATTCGAGGGCATTCATGCTGAGGTCTAAGTGGGCGTCTATTGTGAACATGGTAAATGTTGGCTTGAACCGCAGCGCCCTCCCATCCCCCGAAGCGCTGAAAATGATAGGGAGGTGCAGCTGCAGTATTAGTTTATATACTGATTTTCCTGTCGCGGGCTATTACTTTCCATTCGCCGACAGTCTTATGGTCATTGATTACGATGCCTCTTTCGTACAGGGCTACTGAAGGGCATATGTGCATGGGCGCGGCATAAAGCACGTCGCCAATCTTGTAATCGGCCGCGTTGGCCACTTTGATCATCATGTGTTCTTCGCTTTGGCCCACGGGTATTGCTTCCGGAGCATTCAGGAAGTATACGCGGGGTTGGGGACTTTCTGCGGCCACCGATTTATGTCCCAGGTCGGTACAAATGGTGTGTTCATCCACCAGTGAGATCACGCGTGTGATGACCAGCGCCGCATAGTCGAATGGTTGTTCGGGGCACTGTACTTTATAGCTTCTGTCCCAGAATACAAAGGTGCCGGGACTGCACTCCACGCCTGCACGGTATACGTGGGTAGGGAATGTGGGTGAGCCGCCTGCTATGATCGTAGGGGTGATACCAAACTTCAATTGTATCTTGTCTGCCAGCACCTGCACTTTGTTGAACCCTTCATCGCTTTGCTGTTGCCTCAATGTCATATCCACTTCTTTGATATGACCATCGTAGGCATGCAATCCTGCTACATGTATGCCGGGCAATGAAAGTCCGAGTTCAAATAAAGACAATGCTTCTTCCGGCAGAATGCCCGTGCGGTTCATGCCAACGTTGAGGTCGATGTACACATCGAGGGTCATGTTGTTGCGCACCGCCTCCTGTGATAAGGATGTTACCACTTCGCGGTTATCAATAAGACAAGAGACACGGGTAGCGGGATAGGTTTTGATGAGTTTTATCAGGCGCTGTGCTTTGGGACCAACGGGCTGATAAGCCAGCAGGACATCGGGCGCCTGTATCATTGCCAGCATTTCTGCTTCGGCAATGGTAGCGCACTTGAACTTCGTAATGCCCTCTTCCAGCATCAGTTTGCACACTTCCGCGATCTTATTCGTCTTCACATGCGGGCGCAGCAGGGATACGTTGCCCGACAGTTCTTTCAGCAAACGGATGTTTTCTTTTATTTTGTCTTCATACAGCACCAGCGCGGGAGAGTCGATCTCTGCGATGTTGCTGATGACGTACCAATCAGAATTTTCCATAGATGCTTTTAAATACTCAATGTAATTCAAACATCGCTTCGATTTCCACCGGGATGTTATCGGGCAGGGAGCCGAAGCCTACGGCGCTGCGAACGCCGATGCCATTCTCTTCGCCCCAGATGGCGGCAAAGAGCTCACTGCAACCATTGATAATATAAGGGTGGCGTTCAAAGTCGGGCGTGCAATTTACCATACCCAATATCTTGATCACACGTTTTACGCTATCGAGGTCACCCACATGGGTACGGATGGTAGACAGGATCGTCAATCCAACCTGCCGTGCAGCGGCCTTTCCCTGCTCCATATCCATGTCTTTACCAATGCGGCCGATGATCAGCTTCTTATCGTTGAGCACAGGTCCGTGGCCTGAAATATACAGGTACTTTCCGTCAATTAAAAATGGTTTGTACACGCCGAGGGGTGTGGGGGCCGGAGGTAAGCTTAACCCTAACTGTGCGAATTGTTCTTCTGCGCTTTTGATTGTCATGTTCTTCATGTTAGCGTTTTTTA
The DNA here is from genome assembly GCF_059502485.1 of Paraflavitalea sp. Taxonomy (NCBI): domain Bacteria; kingdom Pseudomonadati; phylum Bacteroidota; class Chitinophagia; order Chitinophagales; family Chitinophagaceae; genus Paraflavitalea; species Paraflavitalea sp. The sequence goes on along the minus strand of NZ_JCACET010000008.1, from coordinate 3,121,371 downwards.
TATCCATAAACTTAATATCAGTACGCCTATCAATCCGGCAACAGAAACGATGGTTTCCATTACGGACCAGGTTTTGAGTGTATCTTTTATGCTCAGGTTAAAATATTCTTTGAACATCCAGAACCCAGCATCGTTGACATGTGAAAACATCAGGCTGCCCGCTCCTACTGATAATACCATCAGGTTTGGGTTGACGTTTGTTTGTAATACCAATGGCGCTATGATGCCTGCCGTTGTGAGCCCTGCAATGGTGGCCGAGCCTACACATACGCGTATGATGGCAGCCATCAACCAGCCCAGCACCAGCGGGTGGAGTGGCCATGTTTGCAATGCTGCCGCAATGTCTTTGCTTACACCGCTATCCGACAGTACTTCTTTCAATGCGCCTGCACCTGCAATGATCAGCAGGATCATGGCAATGTCTTTCACCGAATCCGCATACATATCCATCACTTCCTTAACTGACCGGCCTGTACCTGTTCCCAATGTAAAGGTAGCCACCAGCAATGCCACCAGCATCACTACAGCCGGTTCACCCGCAAAGGCTATTGCCGCTTTTACAGCCGGCTCATCGGCTGCAAAGTAAGTCAGGGCCGTGGTGAGCATCAACAGAAACACCGGCAGCAGTGCAATCACAAAGCTGATCGCCGTGCTTGGCATTCTCGATGGTTCGATGTGTTTGGGCCGGAAAGTTTGCAAAGGTACGGAGGGTATTTTTTTCAGGAGCTGTGAAAACAGTGGCCCCGCAATGATGATGGCAGGTATGGCCACTATGAACCCATACAATAAAGTCAATCCCATGCTCGCCTGTAGCTGTCCTACCAATGCTACCGGTGAGGGATGTGGGGGCAGGAACCCGTGTGTAACGGACAATGCAGCCAGCATCGGCAAGCCTACATATACTGCCGGTAGTTTGTATTCGTATACCACCGAGAAGATCAGGGGCACCATGAGCACAAAGCCAACACCATAATAGAGGGGAATACCAATAATAAAACCTGTCAACATCAATGCCCATTGTACATAACGGGGACCAAAGGCTTTCATGAGCACCGCCGCTATCTGCTGTGCAGCACCGCTTTCCGCCACTAATTTACCCAACATGGCTCCCAACACAATGATGATGACCAATGAGCCCAAGGTATCTCCCATCCCTTTTTGTACGGCCGTCATTACTTTGTTCAATGGCAGCTGTAATAAGATACCCGCCACTACCGATACCAGCAGGAAGGCCAGGAAGGTGTTCATCCGTCCCCAGGTAGTGAGGAGGATGAGTAGCAGAATGCATCCTATTACGATGAGAAAAGACATGTGGCTTATTTAGTTAACTATTATTTCATCAATCATCAGGAGGGCTTTGCCGCCTGCACCGTATTCGCCGACGGGGATTATGCCTTTGTTGACTCCCGTCACTTTCACATACCTGACTTTCATTCCTTTGACTGATGCCCGCACTTTATTGATACCGTTGACCGGGAAATTCTTTTGGGTATATACTTTCTTATACTGCTTTCCATCTTCCGACACTTCTATGTCCAGTACCACCGGTGCCCATATCCGCTGCCAGTGGTAGTTGAGCAGGTTCAGGCCAATTGTGTTGATGGTTTGTGATGCGCCCAGGTCGATCACTGCTTCGAGGTTATCGCCGCTGAAGCCCAACCACTGTGCATCGTTGTAGCGATGGTGACCGAAAATGCCGTTGACCAACACTTCTTTGCCGGGATTCCAGCGTGGCAAGGGTTCATATTTCAAGGTTACCTCCGCGCCTTTTGCTTTATGCATGGTAACTGCAGGCACGTATATTTTGCGCGAGGGATTGTAATATTTTACTTTCAACCGTGACAGCAGGATCGTTTGCCAACGCAAGCGATTCAGGAACTGGTCGTAGTTGCGCAGGACTGCAGGTGTCCAGGCTACTTCCGCAAGGGCCAATGCACGGGGAAAGATCATGTAGGTGGCCTGGCTATCGCTGGTATAGTATTCGCTCCAGGCCTGTCCTTCTACCCCTTTTATATAAGGCAATAAACTATCGGGTAAGGTAGCGGCGGGCTGGTAACTGTACACTTTACTGAGTGGCGTATAATTTCCTGCGGCCACCGGCTCGTCGTGGTGGAGTGACTGGTAATAATCGAAGTAGAGGTTACTTTCGGGCGTCATGATCACCGCATGTTTTTGCCGGGCGGCTTCCAGCCCTCCTTCTTCTCCGCGCCAGCTCATCACCGTAGCATTGGGAGCGAGCCCACCTTCCAGTATCTCATCCCATCCAATGATGGCCCGTCCCTTGCTATTGAGGTGTTTTTCTATCCGCTGTATGAAATATGATTGGAGTTCGTGTTCGTCTTTCAACGCCAGTGCCTTTATGCGTTGCTGGCATTTGGGGCATGCCTGCCATTTTGTTTTGAGGCATTCATCTCCGCCAATGTGTATGTAGCGTGACGGGAAGAGTTCCGTCACTTCATCGAGAACGTTTTGCAGGAACGTGAATGTGCTATCGTTGCCTGCACAGTATACATCATCGAATATGCCCCAGAAAGTAGCTGTAGCATATGGGCCACCGGTGCAGCCTAATTCGGGATAAGCCGCCAGCGCTGCCAGTGCATGGCCCGGCATTTCAATCTCCGGTATGATCGTAATGCCCCGTGCTGTGGCATACCGGATTACTTCTTTTATTTCTTCCTGTGTGTAATAGCCGCCATAGCGCTTGCCATCAAACCGATGGGGTGTTTCTTTCTTATGTCCTATCAATGTCTGCTTTCGCCATGCGGCTACTGATTGCAGCCGTGGGTACTTTTTGATCTCTATGCGCCATCCCTGGTCATCTGTGAGGTGCCAGTGGAAGGTATTGAATTTATACAGGGAGAGCAAGTCGATGTACTTTTTGATGAAGTCGACAGAAAACATATGGCGGCTTACATCAAGGGCCATACCGCGGTAAGCAAAACGTGGGTAATCGGTAATGGAATAGCCGGGAATGGTCAATGCTTTTCCTGCGGATGATAATGTTTTCCCTGAACCGGACAGTGCGTTTTCCAGCGATGTGGCCCATAGTTGCCGCAAGGTTTGTATGCCGTAGATGATACCGGCTACATCGTGGGCGATCAGTTGTATATGATCTTTGCTAATTTGTAATTTATAGCCTTCCTGTTGTGGTATAGTTGCTGAATCTATTTGCAGGGAGATGTAATTGGTGGCAGGCTGTTTTGCGTTCACTTTGGGCACCTGACCACCGGCAGCCTGCAGGTAATCCTGTAACAGGCGGGCTGTTGCCTCCAGTATTTCCTGTTGGTAATAGATGGTGGTAACATCATTAACGACAAAGGACTGTCCTGTACTTTTCAGGGATACCGGCTGGGGCACAAGGGATAGCCGCGTGCTGTCGGCAGTTTCCTGTGCCAACAGATTAACGGGCAGCAATCCTATTATTAGTATCCAGGCTATTCTCATTGTTGCCATACTTTTTCATCTCCGTTGAATGTAATGCTGTTGTATTCAACTACTGCTTTGTACTCGTATTTTTGTCCTTTCTTTAACTTCTCTACGGTTGTTGTAAAGCTACCATCTGCTGCCGGTTTTGCAAGTGGTGTTTTTATCCAGGGCCCGGCATACAGGTCTTCTGTTTGTCCATTGTAAGCGCGGTACCAGAAGCCGGCTTTCATAGTCGTTGATCCTTTTCCCTGCAACACTTTGCCATTTAATTTTACCGTAGCCCCGATGGCTGTAGCAGCCCCGGTTTGCACCTGTACCGGCTCAATGGCGGGCTCGACCTGCTCCAGTTTGATCACCACTGCATTGGGCCAGCGATGGTCGTCGTAGAGGCGTTGGGCTTTGACCACGCTCACCACCAATCCTGTATCTGTTTGCTGAAATTTACAACTTACATCTTTACCGGGTCTGTATTCCTGTATCAGGCTGTTTTGCCCCAATACGCTTACCTGTGTAGCGGGTGTGCTCTTAATGGAATGAAAGACCAATGATCTGCGGTCACCCTCTTTCCAGGTGGCTGCATCTGTTACCAATGCATAGACTGTTTTTTTATCAAGGCTTTGCGTGAACCAGTAATTGTTTTCATGGGTAATGACCCAGGGCCGCACACTGTCTACAGCTTCTTTGTTCACGAAATACCAGGCTGCCATTTCGCGCAAGCGGTCTTCCTGCTCCTGAGCCATAGCTCCATTGGGCTTGGGGCCTATATTCAGTAACAATGAACCTCCTTTGCTTCTTGCTTCGATCAGCAACTCTATCAATTGTGTGCCTGTTTTATAGCGGTCATTGGTGGGCTGGTATTGCCAGGCCGTGCCCATCGTGATGCAGGACAACCAGGGATCTGTGATAGTAACACCGGGCAGCATCTGCTCCGGTGTTTTGAGTGCTCCCCGAGTGATCAAAATATCGGGCTGCAGTTTCCAGCAGGCTTCTTTTACTACTTCTTTGGGTTCGCCATCTATGAACAAGAGGTCGATCTTCCCATAGTTGGTCATTAGTTCTTCGCACTGGCGGCGTGTAAACTCCGTGAATGTTTTCTTCACTTGCTCGTTCATCACCACATTATCGCGGCTAATGGGCAAATGATTTCTGTACAGGAAATTGAAATCTTCCGGTGAAAAGTAAAACCCTACCTGGAGGCCCGCTCTTCGAGTGGCCTCCACAAATTCCTTTAGCAGGTCTTTGTGGTAAGGGGTGTTCATGATGTTGAAGTCTGTTGTCTTCGTATCCCACATGCAAAATCCCGAGTGGTGCTTTGTGGTGAACATGATGTACTTCATGCCTGCCAGCTTTGCCAGGGTGGCTATTTCATCGGGATCGAAACGGGATGGGTTGAAGGTCTTTGGCAGCTCATTAAAGTAGCGGTTGACAAAATCATCGGAGGCGCCTACCAGTGAATGGCTGATCACAATGCCGAGGGGGGCATCTACGCTGAAGTGGATGAACATGCCATTGTTGGTATTGCGCAGCCATTCTTCCCGTTCGGGTTTGTTGAGGTTGTAGCTGCTGGATTCATCGTCATTGACAACATCCTGGGCGGAAAGCAAGGTGCTTCCGAGAACGAATATCAGTATTAGCCAAAGATGTTTTTTCATGTGAATATTTAATTGGGCTAAAGCCCAAAGGAAATATGTTGATCTTTTATCCCGGCCCTGAAGGGCCGGGCAATTCCTTTTGCTTCGAAAAGTGTAAAAATTAGAGGGCATAGACATGCCCTCTCTCACTTAAAATCTCTGATGCATGCAAAAAACGATTGTTATTGTTTATCCCACCACACTCTCGTCATCAGGTCATCAGCGCCCTGTCTTCCAATTGCTTCTGTGTAGGATGCTCTATTAAGTGTTTGTTCCAATACGGGATACAGGCAACGGCGGAATATTCTGCCACCTGTAGCGTTGCCCGGATAATTATTGGGCACCAATGCGGGATATCCTGTTCTTCTGTAGTTGTTGTATACTTCCTGTGCATCGGGGAAGATGCCTACCCAAAACTGGTTGTATATCTGCTCCAGCTGTACTGCCTGTGATGCGCTGGTGCGCAATGCATGGGCAGCAACATAAGTATTGATCCTGCCAGCATCGATTGTTCCGGTAGTGCCGCTGATCAGGTCCCACTGTTGCATAGCCAACCGAATCCCTTTTTCATAAAGAGCGGTCGCCGCCTCTGCTGTGTACCAGTTCCTCAATGCTGCTTCGGCCAACAGGAAGTTGGATTCTGCTGCCGTAAACAGCAACAGGGGCGCATCTATTTTCAGTACCGTAGTTTGTTTGGGCTCTGAATAGGTAACAAAATCAGCCGGCTTGGTTCCATTGATGTTGGAGGCCATGCCTTTCTGGATGGCTTCTGTAGAATTGGCCACGCCACCAACGTATACCACTGACAGCACGCTCAACCTTGGATCGTTGTTTATTTTAAGCGAGTCTATGAATGCTTTCTGGTATTTGCCTCCTTCGGTATTGTTGTTGCCATCGGCCCGGAGATAGTTGTCTTTGAGTAATTGCCAGGCAACAGGATTCCGGTTGATCTCCTGTCCGGAACCGACATAGCTTACTTTGGCAATGTCTGCATGCTCTTTGATGACGCCGCCTGCGATGGCCTTGGTAACCCAGCTTTGTGCTGCCGCTGCGTCTACTTTCGTGAGCCGCATGCCCAGGCGCAGCATTAATGAATAGGCCAGTTTTTTCCATTGTGCCGTATTGCCCTGGTACACGAGATCGGCAACACCAAAAGTAGTGGTATTGGCAGGGTTGAGTGCTACAGCTGCTTCTTCCAATTCTTTCAACATATCGGCATAGATGGTGCTTTGCGCATCGTACTTTGGCTGAAAGAGGGACAGATTATAGCCTTGGGCCGCTTGTGAATAGGGAATATCGCCATATAAATCGGTAAGCCGGCTGAAGCAGTATGCCTTCCAAATACGCGCTACCGCATACATATTTACTTTGGTGGGATCATCTTTCACCGCCTTGATCACTTCACCGATCTCGTTGATCTGAGCAGGATAGGCCAAGGTGAAAAACTCCGACGTTCTGTTTACCTGTGAAGCCACGTATTTTGAACCAAAACCTTCCACATCGTTGTAGCTGGTAGTATACTGCATGGCTCCAAACAAGAGCTTACCCGTATTGCCGCTATAGGCCGCGCCATCATATAGGGCTTTGCTGAAAAGGTATTGGGGCGTGGGTACCGAAACCGCGTTGGGGTTCGTGTTTATCTCTTCGAAATCCTTGTCGCAGGACTGCAACAGCGTAGTGCAAAGTGCCAGCGACAGCAGGCCGGTATATTTATATTTTGTTATTGTCTGTTTCATCACAATTTCTTTTAGTGATTAGAATTTAAGAACAAGGTTCAATCCGTAAGAGCGTGTGCGGGGCAAGCCGATGGACTCTATACCTTGTGCTGCGCCGTTCGTCAAGCTTTGTTCGGGATCGAAGTTGTCTGTTTTCTTGTACAGGATCAGCAGGTTGCGGCCTACCAGTGACACGTTGGCGGACTGCACGCCCAATCCTTTCAGGAAGTTGTTGGGCAGGCGGTACGAGATGATCACCTGGCGGAGTTTTACGAAGCTCGCATCATGTACAAACAGCTCTGTGTACCTGTTGAGGTTATTGTACCAGGCAGCGCGCAGGTTGGCTACGGGCACCGTGTACGTGTATTTAGCACCGGCTTGTGTTACACCTTCCAGCTGTAATCCGTTCTCACGACCGGGTAATGTAGATTTCATCAATCCTAAGCGGGTGGCATATACTTCCATTACAGAAAAGATGCTGTTGCCGAATTTTCCATCGACCAATACATCGAGTGAAAAGTTCTTGTAGCGGAAGGTATTGGTGATGCCTGCTGTAATCGGCGGTACGCCTTTACCCAGTTCCTGGTTGATATTGGTTTGTACCGGCAGATTGGAATTGGGATCGTATATAACCGTGCCTGATGCATCGCGCAGCATGCGGAAGCCATAGATGGCGCCGTAGGTGCTGCCGACCTGGTTATTGATAAAGGCGTTTCCGTTGGCCGAGTTACCGAGAGAGAATGTGCTGATGCCGTCTGCCAGTTTCAGTACTTCGCTTTTGTTGTAAGCAAAGTTGAAGCTCGTGTTCCAGCTGAAGTCTTTTTGTTTTATGGGTGTGGCATCGATCAACAACTCTATTCCTTTATTGCTCAACTCGCCCGAGTTGAGGATAGCGTTCGTGTAGCCGGATGCTGTCGAGATCGGTACGCTCACAATGTCGTCGGAAGATTTACGATCATATACCGCAAAGTCTACTGCCAGGCGACCACCAAAGAGCTGTGTATTGAAACCCGCTTCTATCGTCGTAGAGGTAAAGGGTTTCAGGTTAGCATTCGTAATAGATGCAGAACTTACATTTTGCAGGGGCACTGAACTCGCGCTGGGTACGCTGGCATAGGCCAGGTTGATCGTATAGGGATCCGGACCTCCGCCACCTACCTGCGCCCAGGAAGCACGCAGCTTTACCTGATCGAAGAAGGAAGGCATGTTCACCACATCTGATAGAATGAAGCTGGTACCCACGCTTGGGTAGAAGATGCTGTTGTTGGCAGGGCTCAGGGTAGAGAACCAATCCTGTCGGCCTGATGCGGTTAAGAACAACAGTCCTTTATAATCCAGATCAACTGAACCGAAGATCGAATTCGTCTTTATATCGCTCGCTGCTGGCGTAGCTGATGAAGTAGACAGGTTGGAGAAGCTATAGAAATAAGGTGTTGTGAAACCCTGTCCAAAGAAAGTGAACTCATCCAGCTTGAAACGACGGGTGTTGGCGCCTGCCAGCACCGTGATGCCCAATTGTTCATTGGCAACAGACGTTTTGTAAGTGCCCGTGAGCATACTGTTCGTCTCTGACGCATCAGATTTAATACCATCGTACTGACCTTGTGGCACGTATTGTGTGCCTGTGGGCATGATGCTGGTGAAGTTGTAATTGTAAAAGTCGCGGGTCACTGTTCCTTTCAGGGTCAGGTTCTTAAGGATGTCGTAAGAAATAGCTGCCTGTCCGATGAAACGATTCTTCGTATCAGTTTGCTTGAATTTATTGATAACGAAGTAGCTGTTGGTTACGATACCTGCATCATTCCATACTATTTCATTTCCGTTGGCATCATAGCCGGGGCTCAACCAACGTGCATCCACTGTGTTGGCCACTTCATAGGGTGTCCAGTTGGGATTGCCGAGGGCATCGCCCGCAATTGGCCTGTTGTTTCCTTTTTCGAGGTTGTATTGTACCACTGCTTCTGCTCTTAGTTTTTCGCTGAGCTTGGCAGAAATGTTCAGGTTGACCGTTTTACGGTTGTAGGTATTGGTGGGCAGAATGCTCTTTGCGTTAAGATCGGATAAAGAAAGGCGGTATACAACATTTTCATTACCTCCTGAAAGGGCTACCGTGTTCGTAAACGTAGTACCTGTTTGATAGAAGTTTTTCAGGTTGTCTTTCTGTGCAGTGTAGGGATGGTTCTTACCATCGGCGGCCATATAATCTGTGGAGCCATCGATCTTCGATCCGAAGGAGCGCCGGCCAGTGGCTTGTGCCTGGGCCAGTGTGGTGGGTTTAACGCCGCCATCTCCTTGTCCATATTCGTATTGGAAATCGGGGAACACTGCCACGTTTTCCATGGTGAAGGTGCCATTGTATTCTACGCCAATGCCTTTTTGTGCCCTACCCTTTTTAGTGGTAATAAGAATAACACCGTTGGCGCCGCGTGAACCGTACAAGGCCGCTGCGGCTCCTCCTTTCAATACGCTGATCGACTCGATATCGTCGGGGTTGATGGCTCCAATGCCATCGCCACGATCGGTACTTTGTTTAAGGCCCAAACCGTTTGGCAGTGGTGCGCCCCCGGGCGTACTGTTATCGATAGGCATACCATTGATCACATAGAGTGGCTGGCTATTGCCGGTGAGGGAACCATTGCCCCTGATGACTACGCGGCTGGAACCACCGGGTCCCGTAGAAAGGCCCGTAGCATTTACACCTGCGATCTTACCCGTAAGTGCGTTGGCTACGTTGTTTTCGCGAGCCTGGGTAAATTCACTGCCGCTCACTTCTGTCATAGCATAGGTGACCGATTTTCTTGACTTGCGGATACCCAGGGCAGTTACTACTACATCAGCCATCGTTGCGCCCGAGTCTTTTTGTAGTTGAATTTCCATAGAGGTTTGCCCGGCCGAAACGGCAAAGGTGCGGGTGGCAAATCCGATAGAGCTGACGACCAGTTCTATGTTGCCTTGCCTGTTGGCTGCAGGAATGCGGAGGGAGAAATAACCCGTATTATCGGTTGTGGTGACCACTCTTTTGTTGGTGGCCAGGGTGATGGTAGCGCCCGGCACGGGGTCGTTACCGCTTTTTACAGTACCAGTCAGGGGCACTGGTTCGTTGGCAGCCTGTCCGTAGCCGGCAAAAGCGACGGCGAGGTGCAGGATGCCACACAAGAGCAGCAGTTTAGTTGATGGAATTTTCTTCATACGCATTAGTTGTGGAGAGCATTAAAAATTTGCAAAGTCCAACCAAACCTAATGCAAATTTTACAAATACTGCAAATAATACGCAGAATTTATTGCACAAATTTGCAAATATTGCTAATTTAAGGCGTGAAATTAACCGGCTAAATGTTGTATAATTGCAAAAATTGCAAGTTTAGCCGGAAGGTCTGAAAGACCAAAAGGGCCGTCTTCAATGGTGTTTCGAATGATCCGCTCCTGAAGAGCGTCTATTCTTCGGCACCCTTCGACAAGCTCAGGGTAACATCTGTACGATAAGTTTGCAAATCAATCTTGCGTGTTATGTCAGACAACCAACAACAGGCGCCCCTTCCGGTGGCCCTTCAAAAGAAGGAACGGAAACAACTGATCATCAAACAGGTGAATATTCACACGCGTTTGATGTTTACCGACCTGGTAAAGCTGATCGATGTATCGGAAGATACTATCCGGCGTGATGTGAATGAACTGGCAGAAGAAGGGTTACTGATCCGCATTAAAGGTGGCGCCATGTCGGCTGCTTACCACATTGGTGATGACTCCAAGACTTACTCCCGCAATAATAAACTCATCATTGCCGACAAAACGCTGAGCCTGCTGAAGGAAGACATGATCGTGCTGATCGGTGGCGGTACTACCATCCGCGAGTTTGTAAAAAAAATACCTAATACGCTCCGCGCTACTTTTCTTACTGTGAATGTAATGACCGCTGTGGAGCTACTGGACAAGCCCATGATCAAAACCATCATGATCGGCGGCCAGATATCTGCTTATAGTCAAATGACCGTGAGTGGCGAAGTGTTTCAATATCTCTCCAACATCAAAGCTGATCTCTGCATTATCGGTATCAACGCCATCGATGCGGAAGGTGGTCTTACCGATTCGGATTGGGAAACCATTCAGGCCAAGAAGGCCATGATCAAAGCAGCTGATAAGATAGCAGTGCTGACTATCTCAGAAAAACTCAATTCAGTGATGCAAATGAAGATCGCCGATGTAGATGAGGTCGACTACCTGATCACGGAGTTGTCGCCTGAGGATGCTGCGTTGAGATCGTATAGAGCGAAGGAATTGACTATTTTGTAAGTTCGCTCAAACTTCTGACCATTTGTATGAGAATTTCTTTCCTTTTGGTTGTTTTCTTTTTGTGTATTTGTCGATCTACATTTTCCCAAAATATATTGCCGTATAAAGATGCGCGCCTGCCCGTGGATGTGCGGGTGAAAGACTTGCTGGGCAGAATGACGCCGGAGGAAAAGTTCTGGCAATTGTTCATGATCCCCGGCGATCTCGATAAAGCTGCTCCGCAACAATATCGTAGTGGCTTGTTTGGTTTCCAGGTAAGTGCCGGAGCACAAGGTGATGCTGGTGGTCAGCTGCTGAGTTACAGCACCCGGGAAAATGCACTTACGCTGGCGCAGAAAATAAATCGTATTCAAAAATATTTTGTTGACAGCAGCAGGCTTGGTATTCCCATTATTGCTTTTGATGAAGCGTTGCACGGCCTCGTGCGTGATGGCGCTACTTCTTTCCCGCAAGCAATCGGGCTGGCCGCTACGTGGGATACTGTTTTGATGAAACAGGTGTCTACCGTCATCGCTACCGAAACAAAGGCGCGTGGCATACGCCAGATATTGACGCCTGTAGTGAACATAGCGAGTGATGTGCGCTGGGGAAGAACGGAAGAAACGTATGGTGAAGATCCTTTCCTGTCGTCGGAGATGGGCGTCGCTTTTGTATCGCCGTTTGAACGGATGGGGATTATCACGACGCCCAAACATTTCCTCGCCAATGTGGGTGATGGTGGACGCGACAGCTACCCTATTCATTATAATGAACGATTGCTCGAAGAAATATACCTGCCTCCTTTTAAGGCTTGCTTTGAACGGGGAGGTTCCCGATCGGTGATGACTGCTTATAATTCGCTGGACGGCCGTGCGTGCTCTGCCAACAGCTGGTTGTTGCAGGAGAAGTTGAAAAAGCAGTGGGGTTTTACTGGTTTTGTGATCTCCGATGCCAGTGCAGTAGGCGGCGGCATCGTGTTGCATTACACCAATGCTGATTATGCTGACGCCGGCAAGGATGCTATCAACAATGGGCTGGATGTGATCTTTCAAACCAGTTACGACCATTATAAATTATTCATTCCTTCTTTTCTCGATGGTCGTGCTGACAGCAACCGGGTGAATGAAGCTGTGGCACGTGTACTGAAAGCCAAGTTTGAACTGGGGTTGTTTGAGCATCCTTATGTAGCTGAAGATGCCGCTGCTGTATTGATCAAAAACACAACGCATAAAACGCTGGCCCGGAAAGCTGCGCAGGAATCTATTGTGTTGCTGAAGAATAACAATCATGTTTTACCATTTGCTTCGACGGTACGCACCATTGCCGTGATCGGTGAAGAAGCCACTGCTGGGAGACTGGGCGGGTATAGTGGCCCGGGTAATCAGAAAATCAATATGCTTGATGGCATCCGTGAGCGCGCAGGCAAAGGCACTAAAGTGTTATACGCAGCAGGGGCCGGTATAAAGGCTGATCAGTATATAGTGGTACCTGCTTCTTTTCTTTCGCATGGTAATAATCAGCAAGGTTTGCAGGCTAACTATTTCAACAATCTTACTTTAAGTGGCAGTCCTGTAGTAACACGAACTGACAAGGATATCAATTTCCGCTGGACGTTGTATGCACCTGATCCCAAAATAAATCTTGATTTTTATTCAGTACGCTGGACCGGCTTCATCCAATCTCCGCAAACGGGCAATTTCAAACTGGGGCTGGAGGGCAATGATGGTTACCGGCTGTACATCAATAATAAGCTGGTCGTAGACAACTGGATGAAGCAATCTTACCAGACCATCACCAGTACTGTATATTTCGAAAAGGGAAAGCGGTATGCCATCCGCATCGAATTTTATGAACCCGTAGGCAATGCCCACCTTAAACTTGTATGGAATGCAGGGGTGGTGAATGACCGTGCCAGGAAAATACAGGAAGCCGTGGCTGCCGCCAAACAAGCTGATGTGGCTGTGATTGCAGCCGGCATTCATGAGGGTGAGTTCCAGGACAGGGCCCTGCTGGGATTGCCCGGTTACCAGGAAGAATTGATCAATGCCGTAGCTGCTACCGGTAAACCTGTTGTGGTAGTATTAGTCGGCGGCAGCGCCATCACTATGAGTAACTGGGTGCATCGTGCACAAGGGATTGTCGATGTGTGGTATCCCGGCGAAGAGGGTGGCCGGGCTGTGGCCGATGTATTGTTTGGTGATTATAACCCAGCCGGTCGGCTCCCCATCACCTTTCCCGTGCATGAGGCGCAACTGCCGCTCGTGTACAACCACAAGCCTACCGGCCGGGGCGATGATTATCATAACCTGAGTGGTGAACCGTTGTTTCCTTTTGGCTATGGATTGAGTTATGCTCAATTTGAATACAGCAACCTGCAACTTGATAAAAAGATCATAAGTGCTAACGAATCGACCACTGTGCGTTGCACTATCCGAAATACCAGCAAACTGGCGGGTGATGAAGTGGTTCAATTGTACATTCGGGACATGCTCGCTTCTGTAGCGCGCCCCGTGCTGGAGCTGAAGGGCTTTCAGCGTATTCACCTGCAACCCGGTGAGAGTAAAGAAGTGTCTTTTACCATCTCTCCTACCCTGTTGCAAATGCTGAACCTGGAGATGCAAACCGTAGTAGAGCCGGGAGATTTCAGGATCATGGTGGGGGCGTCTTCGAAAGACCTGCGGTTGAAGGAAGTACTGACGGTAAAATAATTACCTTGTAACATATTCTGTTTGGCTGCGTCTTTATAGTATGGTAGAGATCTACGATAATATCAGGAAGTTGTACCGGTTCAAAGCCCCGTGTGCTGAGCTGGCTCCTTATATCGAGTTCTTTTCCGAGACCTTACCGGCCGCTATGCAGCATTATATTGGTGAAGCTGCTTTTACTGTTAAAATGTTTCCCAGTTTTACGCCTACCATTTGGATCAACCTCGGCACTCCTTATTTGCTAAAGAACGGAGAGCAACTGCACCGGATTGACGAACATACCGATGTGTTGTTATTGAGGAGTGATATTGTAGAAAGGCGCAACCTGCCTACTGATAATATTTTTACCATCAAATTTAATGCAGGTGGTTTTGAAGCTGTGTTTGGTATTGCGCAAACCAGGATCGGCCATGAGGTAATCAATGTAAATGAAGTTATTCCCGCTACTATTCTCCGGAAACTGAAAAGGCTGGATGGATTTGACGATAGGATGCAGCTTATCGAAGGTTTTCTACTGGATCAACTTACTCATCATCAACAACAGGATCATTACCGGCAGCATGTACAGGAAAGCATCGATGCTTTTTATGCATCGGGGATGCAGTTGAATAATCAACAGCTGGCCAGCCGGCAGCATCTTACTGATAAAACTTTTTATCGTTATTTCTCGCAAGTGACCGGCGCCAGCCCCAAGCTCTTCTTTGGCACCATGCGGGCACGTGCTGCGCTCACCTCTTTCATCACCGATCAATCGTCTTTTGAACATACCAGCTTTGGTTATTATGACCTGAGCCACTTTTATAAGGATGTGATCCGGTTTACAGGTCAGCGGCTTAAGACCGGCCGGTTGTAGAATGTCCGGTTTTTACCTTTCGTGCTTCTCCCCGCCCTCCTATCTTGCATACCGGAAAAAGTATTGACATGAAAACAATGATATTTCTTACCGGATTATTGACCGGCATATGTAAACTTTCCTTTGCACAAGGTTACACGCCGAAAATAGAGTATGGCGACTGCCAGATCAAGATTGCTACCGGATTGGTTGCGCGCTGTGGTTACCTCGTGGTGCCGGAAAACCGGCAAAAGCCCAACGGACGAACTATTAAGATCCCCTTTGTCTTTGCACGGAAGCCGGACATGGATTCCACCAAAGATGTATTCCTGTACACTACCGGCGGACCGGGTTATAGCACGATTGCCAACTTCGATAGCCTGCGCTATAATTCCGACTTCTTCCAGTTTGGCCCTTTCCTTGTTTTTGACCAACGGGGCACTAAAAGGTCGCAGCCCTGCCTGGATTGTCCCGAAGTAAGTGAAGCTGCTAAAAGGTCTTACCGCGAAGGCTTATCGTTTGACAGTCTGCAATTATTAGCCGTAAAGCAATGCCGTAAAAGGCTGGCGGCACAGGGCATCGATCTTTCGGCATATACGACCATCGAAAGCGCCGCCGATATCAATGATCTGCACAAAGCGCTGAAGCTCGATTCGCTCAGGCTGTTTGGTATCTCCTATAGTGGCGGACTGATGCTTACCGTAGCAAGGAACCATCCTGAGGCTGTAAAATCAATGTTCCTTAATTCTCCTTTACCTGGTTTTGTAAATTATGAGGAGCATGCTTTGTTCAACTTCAACGGGGCACTAGACCGGGTGTTTGCGAACTGTGAAGCTGACTCTACTCAGGATGCGCAATACAATGGCCTGCGTGAGCGGTTCCATGCGTATTTTTCTTCTATCACCGGCAAACGTTTCCCTATTCGTTATGCAGTAAAAGATTCGAAGGATTCTTTTACTGTTCAATACGGCAAGAACGAGTTGATCAATGCCGTGATCGATCGGCTCAATATGTG
The DNA here is from genome assembly GCF_059502485.1 of Paraflavitalea sp. Taxonomy (NCBI): domain Bacteria; kingdom Pseudomonadati; phylum Bacteroidota; class Chitinophagia; order Chitinophagales; family Chitinophagaceae; genus Paraflavitalea; species Paraflavitalea sp. Next base: position 3,105,778 of record NZ_JCACET010000008.1, on the reverse strand, counting down.
GCAATTAAAGTCTGTGCCTTTTGTGATGAATGAACTTATCAATGGCAATCACGCGACTTATGTGAAGGAACAACTCGATGGCGTTTTCAATAATAACAATTCGCTTTCTGCCGGCATGCGGTACAGCATCTATTGTTCTGAGCAAATTGCTTATTCCAATAAAACGCTGGTCAAAAAGCAGGACACCCTATTACCGTGGCTGGCAGGCATCCGTTTCAACAATGTGAATCATGCTGTTTGTGATTGCTGGCAGGTGAAGCCGGAACCTGCTATTGCCAAAACGCCTGTGTATTCGAATGTACCGGCACTGCTGGCAGCCGGGGATGTCGATCCGTGGTGCCCACCTTTTTATAACCGGCTTATTCAACGAACTATGCCCAATGCTCAAATTCTTATTGTGCGAGATAATGGACATGTTGCCCGGGCGGGAATGAAAGGGATTGACTTTGTAAAGCTATTCTTTACTGCTCCATATAAGAAGTTGGTGTCGCCGCTCAAAGAAGTGACAGTAGAATAAAAGCAAACGTCCCGGCAGGAATACCTGCCGGGACGTTTGCAAATTTCTTTCTTAGAATGTATAACGTAAGGTAACTCCGTATGTACGGGGATCACCTAAAACGGAAGCGTATTGGCCTGCATTACCTCCAGCTATCAGCAATTGCTCATGGTAATCTTTATTGAACAAGTTGCGGGACCAAACGAACGCCGATAATCCATTAGTTGCCCGAAATCCAGTGCGTGCATTTACCAACGTATATCCATCAACATTCAAATAAGCGGAAGGCGAAGCGCTGGATGAGAAATCGGAGCGATAAAATCCTTCCAGGGCCAGGAAAAACCTACTGGCATTTCCTATAAATGAGGCAGGCGTTGAAAACTCTCCTCCAAGTGAACCTGCCCAATCAGATATTCCCGGCAACTTTCCACCCGAAATATCTTTGAAGGCAAGTTGTTGTCCGTTTTGCGTCAACCCTGTCTCTTCAAGGGGCAAAGGAGCGTTTGTGAATTTTTCATACTTGCCATCAGTATATGCCAACGCGCCAAAGAAGGTAAAGTTTTTGCTGGCCCGATAGTTTGCATCCACCTCAAATCCACGAACCCTTACTTTTTCTGCATTCGCCAGGTAACCACGGTTCACCCCAATCTCAGGCGACTGAACGTTGGTCTGATAGTCTTTAATGTCGGAGTTATGGAATGTAACGTTGAGGGTAAGATCGTCTGTAAAGTTTGTCTTAACGCCAATTTCGTAGTGCTTTACATCTTCGGGCCTGATCACTGCGAGGTCGGTTGCAGGCTTATTGTTAACGGTCGGAAGTCCCGAAACGTTTACACCAACAGGCTTGAAGCTCGTTGAATACGTGGCAAAGGCATTGATCTTACGGTTTGGCCTGTATGCCACTGTTATCTGGTAGGTTAAATTGTTTTCGTCTGCATCTGCCACATATGATTGATTGGTGTATACCAGTGCTTTCAAAGCGAGTAAATCCGGGTCAGTAGTCTGTAACCCTCCGTAGGTGGTTCTATCATATACAACATCCTTTTTATCATAGTTGAATCTCAAACCTGGCAAAATGTGCAGTCCTTTGATGACTTCCCAATCAACGTTTGCAAATGCGGCGGCGCTAATTGATTTAATGGAGAACCTGTTTCTTATGCCAAATCCCTCAAATAACCCCGGCGTCTTCCATTTATCACTGGTGGTGCTTTGTGAAAATCTCCATGTTGCAGAGCCTGCTTCTTCAATTGCTACAGGATCTGTTTGTACTTCCTGATCGATAAAGTAGAGACCAATGACACCGCTCAGGTTAGAAGAGAACTCGCCTGCGTAGCGGATCTCCTGTGACCAGTTGGAATGTTTGGAATAGTTGCTTGACCTCGCCAAAGACTGTAGTCCCGTGAAATCCCTGTCATTTGAAGGATCCCATTTCCAGAATCGCCAGGCTGTTGTTGAAGTAAGGGTACCGGGGCCAATTTTCGTATCGACCGTTACAGAAGCACCTCCCACATCATTTCCCGAGTTCCATGGGGTATCGTGGTCAACTAACCTATCGAATGCATTCTGGCTTGGCAACTTATAATTAAGGTCAGCAATGATGGCATTGAACTGGCGGTAGGCAGCACGTTTTGTTGGCACTACACCAGCCACCACCTGTGCATATCCATTGGGTCGCTGACGTGAAAAGTCACCGGATAACAGGATCGAGGTGTTATCAGATATCTTATATAAAAACTGTCCTTTCAAGCCAAGGTTATTGATATCGTTGATGTACTTAAGGTTGCGTTGGTTATAAATAGTTCCATCACGCTGTGTACCTGAAAACGAAAACCTGCCTGCTATTTTTTTTGTAAGGGCACCTGTGATCGATGCTTTCGCCTGTACAAATCCATAGTTACCGTAACTAACCTCGAAGGTGCCACCTGATTTAAAACTCGGTTTTCTGGTTGTGATGTTTAAAGCGCCAGATGTGGTGTTTTTGCCGAATAGAGTTCCTTGCGGCCCGCGCAACACCTCAATTTGCTCAATGTCTATAAAGTCCAATGTTGCTGCGGCCGGCCGGGCAAAATACACACCGTCAACATACATACCCACGCCAGGATCCAATCCATCATTGGTAAGACCAAATGGTGAACCTAATCCGCGAATGTTCAATCCCGTATTACGTGGATTGGATGAGTATAATTGTACAGATGGAATCAACTCTTTTACACGGTTAACATTGAATGCCCCTGCGGCATCTACTTGTGCTCCACTAACAACGCTCACAGGAATTGGTACATCCTGGAGTAATTCTCTGCGCCTGCGGGAAGTGATGACAATGGTATCGTTTTGAAACAAAGCCTGTAAGCGTATAACAACATCACTGGTTGCCTCCCGGATAGTTCGCTCTTCAGAGTCGAACCCGGCAAAACTTACGACCAATGTAACAGGGAATTTGTCAATACCTGTTACTGTGAAATATCCCAACGAGTCGGCTGTTGCCGCAATCCTGGTATTCTTTACAAGAACGGTGGCATAAGGAATGCCCTGGTTGGTTCCGCTAACCACACGGCCTGAAACCTGCGCTAAAGCCAGGAAGGGCATTAAAACGATTGCCAATAGAATGATCCGTTTCATTATTTACATTTTCAATGTTGGTGATGACGCTTTACAGCGATTTAGATAAAGTATACTGTTTTCATGTGGGGATGCGATCAGTAGTTTACATAGTCCATCTATTCAGTAGACAATAATAGAACATTATTTTCAGAAATCGAACAAAGTCTACTATTTTTGTAGGAATATACCATTGATGGTTCCCTGCTCACCATACTTATTGGTCATTTATTATCCTGTTGGGGTTTGGCTGATAGGCATCGCTCTCTTATTTTTCTTTCTTGACTATGCGATCAGGAGAATCAGGAAAAGAATGCTGTGGCTGAAGGCGCAAGCTTTGTTGCTGGAGGAGGATTTTATTCCTTGAACATTAACTACTCAAGCAAGCCGGAGGCTTGCAAATAGGCGTCACCAGCCGGAGGCTGGCGACAGAAGGCCAGCCGTATTGGACATCTACTTAACCCCAAACGGCATGGCAGAACACTCCTCCTATCACAACTACATGGTTGATAATCATTTATTACTCCGTGAAAAGACGGTCCCGCTCCTCTCATTTTCCGGGTTGCGTAAACAGATTTTCCGGGTTGGCGCACACCCGCCCCGGCGGGCTGGTCTAATTTGCGGCCCGAAAATAAATTCTGATTATGCACATGAGACGCTACGCTGCATCATTATTGGCCAGCCTTTTCCTGTTGTCTTTCCTGCCTGTTTGGGCTCAACAGCAACAGGGTGGCTCTATCAAAGGCCGTATCATCACCAGCGATGACAGACCCGCCGCCTGGGTTACTGTACTATTGAAAGGTTCGAAGAAAACAGTTACTACTGACGAGCAAGGTCATTTTACTATAAAGAATATCAAAGCAGGCAGCTACGAACTGGAAGTAAGTCTCGTAGGTTATGAAAGTGCCGTGAAAAGCGTGGTAGTGGATGACAATCAAACGACCACTGTGGAGATACCCATGAACGTATCTAACAAACAACTGGAAGAAGTGATCATCCGCTCAAGCAAAGGAGCCTATAATGTGAAGCAAGGTTCTGCCTCTCTTCGCCTGAACGAGCCGCTGCTGGAAGCACCTCAAAATATACAAGTAGTAACCAGCGCCAACCTGGCCGACCAGCAGGTTATCAGCATGAGTGATGGCGTGATCCGCAATATCAGCGGTGCTGTGCGCCTTGAACACTGGGGTGACCTGTATACAAATATCCATATGCGCGGCACACAGATCCAGGCTTTCCGCAATGGTTTCAACGTCGTGAGTTCTTTCTGGGGTCCACTTACTGAAGATATGAGCATCGTGGATCACATCGAGTTTGTAAAAGGTCCTGCCGGTTTCATGCTGGCCAATGGCGACCCGAGTGGTTTATATAACGTGGTAACCAAGAAGCCTACCGGACAAACCAGGGGTGAAGCTTCTTTCACTGTCGGCAGCTGGGATCTGTATCGTGCTTCGCTGGACCTGGATGGCAAGTTGAGCAAGAATGGTAAATTATTGTATCGTCTAAACCTCGCTGCTCAAAACAAAAAATCTTTCCGTGATTTCGAATATAATAACCGCTACACTTTTGCTCCGGTTATCTCTTACCAGGTGGATGAAAAGACAAAGCTCACGCTGGAATACAATCTGCAGAATGCCCGCATGGCTGATGTAGGTTCTTTTTATGTATTCAGCCCCAAGGGTTACGCCAGCCTGCCCCGCAACTTTACACAAATGCAACCAGGACTGGAGCCCACCAAGATCAATGACCATAGTGTTACTGTAAACCTGCAGCATGCGCTGAATGATGACTGGAAACTAACCGCTCAGGCTGCTTATTATAATTATCAGCAGCAGGGTACCAGCTTGTGGCCTGCTTCAGTAAATCCTGATGGCAAAATGATCAGGCAGGTGGGTTTATGGGATGCCAAGAGTGAAATGAAGCTGGCGCAATTCTTCGTGAATGGCTCTGTTACTACTGGTGCTATTCAGCACCGCATCCTGGCTGGTGTTGATATGGGCACTAAAGAATATTTTGCAGACTGGTCTCAATATCACCCGCTGGATTCTGCAGGTGCTGAGTTTGATCCACTGAACCCTAATTATGGCCCTCCCGTGAATGGTTTTCCTGTGTGGGACCGTAGTCTTGACATTGAAACAAGATCCAGACTGGCTGGTGGTGATATCAACCAAAGTTATACAGGTCTGTATGCTTCCGACGAGTTGGGTTTCTTTGACAATACTGTACGCCTTACGCTTGCCGGTCGCTATACCCAAGTGAAACAATCAGCCTGGGGTGGTGCTTCCGATGAAGCAAAGCGTTTCACTCCCCGTATTGGCCTGAGTGTATCTGTAGACAGAAATACTGCTGTGTATGCATTGTATGATGAGGCTTTTGTACCTCAGGGTGGCCGCATCAAGAATGGCGACAAGGTTCGCCCTATTACCGGCAGCAATCTTGAATTTGGTATCAAACGCGATTGGTTCAACGGCCGCTGGAATACTACTGCTTCTATTTACCGCATCACCAAGCGGAATGAGTTGGCTTCTGATCCCAACGAACCTCCAACATCAGGTTTCAGTGTAGTAGTTGGAGAGAAAAGGTCTGAAGGTTTTGAATTCGACGTAAGAGGTACTATCGTGAAGGGCCTTAATGTAGTAGCCAACTACGCCTACACAGACGCCAAGTTCACCGAAGTAGCTTCCGGTGTTAATTTTAAAGTGGGTGATGTAGTACCCGGCTTCTCCAAGCACACTGTGAATAGCTGGTTAAACTACAAGTTCTCCAATGGCCCGTTGAAAGGTGTTGGTATCTCCGGTGGCTTTACCTGGCTGATGGACAGGGCTACTTCCGAATGGAGTGCTGTGCAGACCAACCAGGAACTGCCTGACTATTTCAAACTGGATGGCGGTCTCTTCTGGGAGAAGGACAAGATCAAGCTGACGTTGAATGTATTCAACATCACAGACAGATACATCTACACTGGTAGTTATTATGACTGGTTGAATGCTTACTACTGGCAAGCTGAATCGCCCAGGAATGTACGATTTGGTATCTCTTATAAGTTCTAAGATATTAGCTGTTAGCTTTTAGGGATTAGCAGTTAGCTAATCGCCATTAACCAATAACCTCGCACTATGAACAAAGGTCGCGCTTCCGAAATGGGGCGCGACTTTTGTTTTGTGAGGTTTCATTAAGTGTCCCTTCGACAGAGTTTATCCCGCCCAGCGGGACTCAGGGTGACAGTTATCAGTGCTGTGTTTTCAGGCGCTCCATGATGTTGATGACGACCTGCTGGTAAGTGAGTTTAGGATTGCGGTCGTACTTCTCCAACTCCTCGATCACCAATAGCAAGTAAATGAACTTCCGGTTTTCAATATATTGTTTTTGTAATCGCGCTGCTGCTTCAAGCTTTCCCAATTTCCGGGCCACCACCACTTCCCCAGCCCGCACAAAATATTCGAACACACATGATCGCCAGTTATTGTATCCCTGGTTTTCCATCGCTTCTTTTACGGGCTCGAAGAGATGTGCAGTTTCTTTGATCAGTTGTAGTGGTATGCGGGCCACTGCCGGATTGGAGAATGAATGTCCAAACTCATGGGTGCTGAGTTCGCGTATGTGGTCTTCGTCAGCAAACCCCATGTTCAAAGCAGCTGTATCTGCCAGGCGCTGAAGGGCAAAAGGGCCAAAGAGATTTATGATGGTGGTTTTGCCGGCAGTGGTATAGTTTACACCAAAGCCCATACCCGCAGGAATCGTGAGGCTGGGGATCAACATGTACCGGTGAAACTGTTGACGATAGAATTTTTCCATCGTTGTCACCAGCCGGGCCTCCGGCAATACTGACCTGATCTCTTTGAGGGCCTGTTCATAAAAGCGGGCGCTTTCGCGGAAGTAAGCATCAAAGTCTACTGCTTTGTAAAACCTGTTGCACGCCTCGATGAATTGTATTACTTCTTTTCTGGCGGCAGATGTATCCTTCTTCCCTTGTAAAAAAGGTTGCAGGAATTGAGCATCTGTATCGCTCCTAATGGCCGCATGAGGAAACTCATCAAGGTGGATAAGCAGATGGCCGAGACTACTGCCTTCGTGCTGTTCGGCAAAGCGGGCAATAATTCCCAGGTCGGGATCGGCAGTGAACGACCGGTATTTATGGTACAGGGCAAAGTCGTAGGCAAACCAATCCTGTTTTTTGGCGCCGTGGGCCATAGGGACCGTGTCGTGCTCATACTGTGGCCCCAGGTAGCCCATGAAAAATGTAAATCCCAGAAACTCGATGTTCTTGTAAAACTGAACGTCGATCCCTTGTTTGTTGGTAGCTGGCTTGAAGGGTTGTGCATGGGAAAAGTGACAGATCAGGACGCAGCAGAGGCAGGCTAACAGGACATGTTTCATACCAGTTATTTTTGCCTGCAAAGAACGTTTTTGGGCCAACAGCAAGCGTAGAAGCAAGGCTTGTACAGGTCCAATGATCGGTTTTCCGGACTAATTCAGGAGAAATACTGAGAGGGCGACTTGCCGGTATGGTCTTTAAAGACCTGGTTAAAGGAGGATTTGGAACTGAAGCCTGATTCCAGCGCGAGGGCCAGCAGGGTTTTATGTCGCTCTTCCGGATCGTTTATTTTGCGGATCACTTCCTGCACCCGCCATGTATTTATATAATAATGAAAGTTGGCAGCATGATAAGTATTGATGAGATAAGAAACATACCGCACTGGCAAGTCCAGTTCGCCGGCCAGTTCCTCGAGGGTGAGTTTGGGTTTCTTATACAGGCCTTTTTGTTCGAAAGCACCTTGTAGTTTATTTAGTTCTGTGGTGTCGTTGTAAGCAGCGAACATTGGTTGCACAGGCAGCTTGTTCTTTGTCGCTCTTACTACTACATCAAAGAAAGCTCCCTGGGTGTAAGACAGATAACTAAGTGTAAAGAGTAACAGGATCAGCACCAATTCGATTGCGGGGAACACCGGCAACTGCAATACGGCATCGGCCACCCACAGCAGGGTCAACAGGCTTAACAAGATAAATACAGATAACAGCTTAGCGGGATGCAGACCCGTGAATGAGACAGGCGAAGCATTGCGGCGGGCCAACTGCCTGAGTTTTTGACCTCCCCATAGCAACACTCCTATCAACCACAAGACCGGTAATATCTCTGTGAAGAACCACCAGGCTCTTATATGTATGAGGTTAGCTTGTTGCGTACTGAAACAGTTGTATATGTATTGGGCAAATTCCGCCGCTATCTCGATGGCTGCTGGTATATAATAAAGCAGGTCTTTTTTTCTAAACTTATATGTGGGGTCGATATTAGAACGGATGAAGAAATAACAGGAAGGTGGAATCAACAGATAAGACCCTATCACCCAGAAAGGAAATACGTTTTTAATATGGTGGTATCTTATTTGTATCCCCCAATCGTTGAGTAGTTCTATTGCAAAGACCAGCAGCACCAGCCCAAGGAAATATCTTGACGTGTGTTTGTTTTTGCCGGGTCCGATCAGTGCAAGGCTCAGGAGCAGCCCCTGTACCGCAGCAACGAATAATATACCTGTTTGCCAATTTTTCATGAGTATAATAGCGACCTAAAAATAGTAAATCGCATGGATATACCTTATAACATTGAAATACTGTCGGCGCCTTCTACGCTTGGGCTCAGATCGGATGGTGTGGAATTACTGGCCGAAACCTTGCTGCGGGCGGGACTCGCGCAACGTTTACAGGTAGCGCACCCTGTGGTGCAGGTGCCTACGCTGAATGAGTTTCGCAGTAAAGAGCGGGATGCTGCAACTCGCTGTTTGAACCCGCATCTTATTCACAAATTTTCGCTGGACCTTGGCAAGACTGTTACGCAAACATTAGACAAGCAACGTTTTGCGCTTGTACTGGGTGGTGATTGCAGTTTGCTGGTCGGTATTATGCCCGCTTTAAAAGTGCGAGGCAGTTATGGTTTGATCTTCATAGATGCACATGCAGACTTTTACTCGCCTGAAGCGTCCACCAGCGGAGAGGCAGCCGACATGGACCTGGCCATTGTGACCGGACGCGGTCCTACCCTGCTTACCAATATCAATGATAAACAACCGTATGTAGCCGATCAGCATGTAGTTCACATCGGACAAAGGGACTGGGAAGAAACCAAACATTATGGTTCACCGGACATACGGGATACCGCTATTCGTTGTTTTGATCTTGCCCTGATTGAAGAAAAGGGTATTGTTGCCATTGCAGCTGAAGTGCTGGAGCATATCGATTCTCTACCTGTAGACGGTTACTGGATCCATTTCGACACAGATGTATTGTCGGACGATATCAATCCTGCTGTCGATTATCGCTTGCCGGACGGGCTTTCCTTTGAGCAAGCATCTTATTTGATGCGTCATTTATTACAAACCGGCCGCATAGCTGGCATGAGTATTACCATCTATAATCCTGCGCTCGATAAAACAGGAACGGTTGCGAAGGGTATTATTGGTTGTCTGGCGCAGCTATTTAACGAATAAAAAAGGGAGATCACCCTCGTGATACTCCCTTTTGTTTCATAGCCTGTAACTGCTAATGAAACCACCCTTTACCTTAAGACTTTGAAGTCAGCTTCTTTTATGTTGTAGCGTTCCATTACTTCTTCGAGGGGAAGTGTTTTCAAATCCATTGAACGACTACCTACTATAACTTCACCGGTGGGAATAACGATGATCTTTACGCCGGAGGCATCGTAGGATGGTGGAGTAGCAGCAGCAGGGCTTGCCTGCGCAATATCGCCAGTGATACGAACCGCGAGGTAATCATTATTACCCGTTTGGTCACGGTAATTCTGAAGGGCCGTGTATTCCTCCGATCCTGCGGCCATATTGCCACTGAGGTGTGGCATAGCAAACCAAACCGCCTCCTGCGTACTGTTTTTCTTTTTCATTTTCACGTACACGAGCACTATGCCATCAGGAACCGCTCCTTCCTTATCCTCCACATAAAATCCTTCGTCGTAGTTAACACTGGTCGAATTTGAGGCACGTGCAAGCGTATAAAGACTGGCGACAAAGTTGTTCTTATTCCATCGAAACACATTGGTTGCTTCAGTGGTGTACGCAATCACTGCTCCATTGCCGGTACCACCGCTGCTACCGGGAGCGCCAGGATTGCCAGCAGGACCTTCCGGCCCTTCGGGACCATCAGGGCCTTGCTTTTCGCAAGATGCCAGGAGTGCGATCAACAAAAAGAATATGGTATTGTAATAAAGTATCTTTTTCATGATTGTGTTTTTTTGTGTGTCAGCTATCTATCCCCATTCTATTGTGCCGGTGCCTGTTTGGGGAATGATCAGAAACTTCAGCGTGGTAAATTTTATAGGCGTCCGGTAAGGTGTTCCATAATCCTGCATATCTGCCAAGACAGTGATGACATACCGGCCGGCGACTTTTTCCAGTTGATAGAGATGCGTTGCAAGGGGCCAAAACTCCGCAGCCGCGTAAGCTAATTGAAACATTCTGTTCTCGCGCAGTTCGTCGCTACCATCTTCAATCGCATATATCAATAGGGCGCCATTCTCAATGTGGGCAGTAAGCGAATCAGGTAATCTGAATGTATTGCCCTCTGTGGTGCCGACTTTCCATTTAAGCCGGTAAACAGCGTTTTCCGTATAACGGGAAATCCTTTCCCAGCTAAAAGTTGCCTGAGTGGGGGTCATCACCGAGATGATGTTGGTAGCTGTTCCGCCACCGCCTGTGCCTGGCTCACCGGCCGGCCCTTCAGGGCCTTCAGGCCCTTGGGGACCAGGCAACCCTTCTTTGGAACAGGAGAACAGGAAGCTACAGCAGCTTATTAAAACAAACAGGTATCGTTTCATAATGATCTTTTTTAAGGAATGGTGATCAATTGGTCAATGAGAGTGTATATACTTTAGAGGCAGGTGCAATGACGACTTTTACTTTATTGACCTCAATAGGGTCATTGTCTGCGCCACTGGCGTCATCTTTGATCTTTGCGTATATGACAACTTCGGTACCTTCAAAAAAACAGTCGTATATATGGTCTTTTTTTTCTCCCCAGGTCCAGGGCAGTTTGTACCAATCATTTTCTGGTCCCTCCACATACACTACTGCCAACCCTTCTTCAATGAGCTTTTTATAGGATTCAGGTATTCCAAGACCATAATTCTCCAGTTCGTATACTCCATAACCACCCCATCCATCAATACCTTGCCAATCGAGATTGGCACTTGGAGGTGTAGTAAAAGTTATGACGCTACTGCCACCACCGCCACCCCCATCTTCGCCGGGCGGGCCATCAGGCCCTTGTGGTCCTTCAGGTCCCATGGGGCCTTCGCGCTCGCAGGAAAGGAGCAAGAGCGTTATGAATATGGACAGTAAGCCTGTTATATTCCGGTTGAATGTTTTCATTGATCGTGTTTTTATGGTTAATATTTTTTGTTGTCACCCTGAGCTTGTCGAAGGGCTTCGACAGGCTCAGCCTGACATTGATTAATACCTTATGCTTGCTTCATTGCTTTTATCGCTTTCTGTTTTATCGGCTGACAGGGAGCGGATAAAGTAGAAGTAATGTTTGCCTTTGGTGGCTGTCTTGTCGGTAAACTGATCGGTGTCGCCTGCTACTGTTCCCGCTTTCACCGGTTCCTTGCCACGTTCGTAACGATAGATATTGTATTGCAGTGAGGCATTTTCAGCAGGCACTTCCCAGTTGAGCTGTATACCTGTTTGGGCGAGGTTGGCTGTTAAAGAAGCGGGCGCTGCCGGTTTGTCGCCTTTTACATTTACTGATGCCCAGGTAGCGGGAACGCTTTGTACGCCCAACATTGATTGTGTGATGACACTGTAGCGATAAGTTTCATTAGGCTTCACCAGCGTATCCACAAAACCATTGGTAGCGCGCAGGATGGTATCGGTAGTGAAGTTGCTGGCGCCAGCTGCTTTTTTACTGCGCAACAGTTTGTACCCTGATACTGTTTCATCGTAGGATACAGCGTCCCAATCCACGTATATGCGTCCATCCTCAGCATGGGCCGTTACGCGCATCGGAGGTTTGGGTACCGGTATGTTCTTAAGCGGTCTTGCTATAACCGTATCAGAAAAGGGGCTTTCAATATGGCTTGTTGAAAAAGATTTGAGTGCATACTCATAAAAGCGATCTCCTCTCAATAAACTGTCTGTGTCTGTCCAGGTATACCGTTGCATGGTATCCAGCGCTGGTATCATCGTCGTAAGCAGTTGCAGGGGTTTGCCACGCTCTGCCCGGTAGAGCCAGAAGCCGGTGGTGTTACCGCCCTGGTAATCCCAGGTAAGCTCTACGCCTTGCTTGTTGCCGGTAGTAGTGATATTACGCGGCAGTGACGGAGGCAACGCATCAATGAAACTACCAGCAAAGGCAGTGCTGCGCTTGGGCTTGTACTGTGTTTTATATTCCACTTCAAAGTAGTAGAAGTAAGCTGTGGCTGGCTGCACCTGCTGGTCGAGAAAGCTGGTATCAGTTGATGCAAATTCTGCTATCGGTTCAAATCCTTTTACGGAATTGGTGCTGCGGTAAAGTCGCAGCATTTTGATGACCTGCGCCTCCTGTAATTGCCAGGAAATATTGATGGCACGGGCGGCACTGTCGCTTATTGCTTTCACTTGTTGAGGCATGGGCATCTGCATCATATCGAGCGAAGCGATGGTGATGGTATCGGATATAGGCGCTGCATTGCCATATACATCATAGGCTTTAATAAAATAGCGGTATAAACGGCCAGCTTTTGCGGAAGTGTCTTTGATCAGGTATTGAGCAGAGTCTTTACCTGCTCTAAGACCTACAATGGCCGGCACTTTGGTATAGGCGCCGTTATCTTCCCTGCGCCAGGTCTCGATAAAGTCCGGATGGTCTTTAAAGGCAGTACCCCAGTAGAGCTGCATGTGGCGTTGAGGCTTATTAAATACAGCTTGCTGATACAAGGGAGTGGCTACGGGTAAGCGGTTAAAGCTAACCGGTATAGAAAGCGCTGCGTAGGTGCCACCTACAGCAGTTACCCGGTACTGGTAGCTTTTACCGGCCTGTACTTTTTCATCCAGCCAGAGCATATTGAACCCAGCCAGCACAGGTGTACTGTGACCAACGGTAGGTAGTTTCGCAAGGGTACCTGCCGCCTTTCCTTTTATCCATATCGAGTCAAGGTTGAGTAAAGAAAGGTCATGCTGGAAGGGTACCATATTGTCGGCTGCTGACGCACGTTTTTTGAAATCGTCTATTGTGGCAACAGCCTGCAAGGTGGCTACCACGGTAAAGTCTTTATCATTACCTGCCTTGCGTTCTATCTTGTAAGCAGTGACTGGTCCTTTCGCATCGCTGATGACATCGCCGGTGAGCACGAAGATGCCTTTGGCGCCGGGCCGGGCAAGGCCGGCCAGCATATCCTGTGCCTGTATGTGTAAGGCTGCCAGGAAGGAAAGAACGATGATTGAATACTTTTTCATTTAAGGTTATTTATCGTGTTACAGTTGGGTGTTTTATCTCGTGTTACTTTACTTTTTCTTCGGGAAGGTGCTGGAACCGCTCGACAGTTCGAACCGGAAATCAGATCCGTCATTGGTAATAGTTCCGGTAGCTGTGAACCCGATCTGTCCGTATGCTTCGTCATACACACAAGCGCCATCACATTTGCTGGTACATACCAGACCACCACCGGCGTATACACGTCCTTCCAGCAGTATATAGCCTGTTACCTGCATGCTGTAATTGCCATTGGTAGAGTAATTGCCATCGGCATCAACACCTGCCCTTACTCCTACTTCTACACCGGCGCAGGCATGGATAACTGAAACACCTATCCTGAAATAAGCATTCACGAAGATGCCCATACCCATATTGTAGGTCGTATTGTCTCCGAAGGCAATTCCCAATCGCACATCTCCTCCCACGGTTACTTCCAGTGCTGCATCTACCAGACCGAGATCGATATCGAAGTTGGGTACGCCCGGCACCGGTATTTCTGCGCCGGCCTCGAAGAAGAAACCATCGACCTTCTGCATATTGGTATAACCTCTGGGGAATTTGTTCAATGCCTGGTAGTAATAGCTATACTCCTTGAGCATGTTTTCAATAGCACTACGGCGATCACTGGATTGGTGGTTGTAATTACCAAAGAGCATATAGGCCTGTCCTTTTATGGAAGGGTTGCTCGTTTCCATACCGCCGCCTGCCATGAAATAGTAACCATAGCGGTCTACTACTATCTCAGCATCGCCCCTGATCTCCATGCTGCCAGCCTTGTTGTTGAAAGACAGGTTACCCATGAGGCGGTGGTTCTCCATGTCGTAGGTCATGTTGAGGTTGCCGAAGGGCGTCTCCATTTTCTTCAGCTTCACACTCTGGTTGCTGACAGACAATGCACCGCGTACATCGAAGCGCATGCGTTTGCCATCGGCCGTAAAGCCCATGCTTTCGGGCATATCTCCGTTGATGTAGAGGTGATTCCATTGGTTGTTCGTCACCCACATGCGGCCTTCTATATTGGAGAGTACAATAGGACTGTTGCCGGAACCACCTAAGCGTACGCTTTGTTTTTGCGGTGTTTCATCCAGCACCAGTTTGGTTTCCTGGCTGGTTTTGGTAAGCGTGAAGGCTACGTTGCTAAATACATCCGGATTTTCATCGCTCACCCTGCCTCTGATCTGCATCTGGCCGTTGCTGAAACTGATGCTGGTGCTATTGTTGTTGTTGAACGCAAACTCTACTCCATTTACTTTGATATTGTTCATGCCAAACGGACGCAGTGTCATACCGGAAATGGTAGTGGCGCCTGTTTTCTCGTAGAGCAATGCGGTGGGATACACCGGGAAGGCCGGGATACCGGGATCTAATTGTCCGCTCAAAGTGATCAGCGTGTTGGACAACAGCACCGACTGCAAAGTATAATCAGTAACGTTGTGCACCTTGTAAGACGGCAGGCCGCTCAACAGATTCACCGTTTGTTCGCTATTGCTGTAGAACCATACCGAAGTAAAGGGTATTACTGCATTGGCAGCAAGGCCGCTCAGGTGCTGACCGCTGATCTCTGCTGCAGCTACTGTACTGCTCTGGCTCGTGATGGCCAGGTACCAGGCCGGCACACTACGGGTGGCATCATACCCAAAGGTGGCGCCGGTGTGTACAGTGACCGGCACGGCATTGAGCAGTTTTACATTGTTGGTTTGCAACGAGCCTTGTGGTATCCAGAATTCTGTAGGATACAGTTCGGCGTCATCCACCGGCATGTTCATACCAGCTGCAGTGAGCGTACCGTCAAACTTCACACCGGTGCTGTTGACGTAGATGCGCTGCCACAACATACTGAAGGTGCCCAATGCAGTAGTATGATTGATAGCCCTGTTGATATTATCCAGCTCCCTGTTCTTATTGATGCGTACTCTACCAATAGGCAGGTTGAGATTGCCCTGTGATACATGCTCCAGATTTGTCTGTAACCGTGTATCCAGTGTCAGTGAGTCTTTATATATGCGCGAAGTGCTTTTTGCTGCTATGGCTTCAAAGTCATAGAGGCGGTAGTTGAGTGCATTACCGGCATCATTGCCGATACCTATGCCCTGACTGGTGTTGACAACTGAAGGCCCGTTGGCGGTAAATATCTGGAACAGGGTGGGATTGTCGACACTACTGGTGACGAGGTTGATGGATTGTCCTTCATCGAGGGCAATACTGTTGCTCGTAAAAGAAGTAAGCTCAATTCTTACCTTAGCCTGTGCCACGCCTTGCTGCACGTTGCCTGTTGTGTGATTGGTGAGCGTGACACCCCTTGTATTGTCGTACATAGTGGCATCGTAGAAATTAAAGACCCTGATCTTCTGTTCATTCACATCCGTTTGCATGGGCAATGTCTGTGGACGGCAGTATGGTTTCAATGAGTCGTTCCTGATAGCATCTGCTACCACCATCAGGTCAGAAAACTCAATAGTGTTCAGTCGCTTGCCGTTGGCACCAGAGCCACCCATTTTGAATACCGTATTCAATGAGTCGGAGATATTGACGATGCCGGAGATCTTTACAGATTTGTTTTGAACGGCAGTTGTGTTTCGTACGACTCCGCCATTATTCTGACCACCTGTATTCTGGCCAGCTGCTCCGGCCCCTACTCCTCCAACTGTCTGCGCATTTTCTGTAAGCGCCGTTACTTCCAGCGGGAAGCCCAGCAGGCGACTCAGGTCGAGGTCTTCATAGATGCGCAACTTAAAGTTGATGGTAGTGGTAGTAGGGCCTCCAACACCAGATAGTGTATAAACATAGAACACCAGGCCATAGGCGTTTTGCCCGCTGGCTTGTCCTTCTGTATACTCCAACCCCTGATAACCTACCTTGGAAGCAGTGAAAGTAAGAACCGTGTCAGCAGGCACACCCGTCATCGTGTATTCGCCATTGCTATTGGTGAATGTCTCTATTAATGGAGACGAGCCTTTTACCCGTACGCGCGCATTGGCAACCGGCACCTGCCCAAACGTTACTTTACCTTTTACAATCCTCGCCTGCTTCAACTGTACATCTACCCGCTTCCATTGCTTGCTGGCTAAGCTGTAGACTTCTTTATCGGTAACCACATAGCTGGTACCATCTGGACCGGTGATGCGGAAGGTGAAGCGGGTGCCTCCATTTTTGAAGGCAAAGTCCACACCGCCACCATTGTTGGTGAATTTGGTATAGAGGCCTATAAATTCGGGAACATCATTCGCGACGAGATTATTACCGACACCATTATTGAACGGCAGGCCATTGTTATTCTGGTTATTATTGTTGTTATTGTTCTGATTGTTGTTATTCTGGTTACCGATGGGTTGATTCTGTGGCAAAGAAAAATTGCCATCCTGGATCCATGGGCTGGACAAGCCGTTGTACATTTCTGCGGAGTTGTTATCCAGCAGCAGTTCAACCTTGGCTCTGGCAAGGGCGCTCGCCGGCAGCATGCCCGTCTTGCCTTTCACATTGAAGTAGATGCGGTGAAGCTTATATTTAATGACCACGTCTTTTACCACATCTTCATTCGAAGGTATAGTAAGCGTGATGGTATCCTTCTCATACTTCTCATCGGTGAAAGGGTGGATGACTATTTTGCGGTTGCCGCCTGAAGGCAGGTCGAGTTCAACGGTATGATAGTCGCCAGCAGGATCATCCACAGGATGAGAACTTATGGTCACACCCTCTACGCCCGTTGCAGGATCATAGTAATGCACTTTAGCGCCTGCTTTATTTCCCCCTTCATCTTTGAGCCTGAGCGTAAGCTTTCCTTTCGGCTTCAGCCATATTTCACCTGCATTGAACGCTATGCCTGGCTTGAGTATACCCATGTCACCGCCCTCGGCTTCATTCCAGGTGCTGAGTTTATTGATGGGCACATAGGCGCTTTCAAAACCATTTTTATCCACTTGTAATATGTAGTAATACCCATAGGGATTATTAAATGCACCTTCATAAGGCAGCAGTTCTTCATTCACTCTTCCATCAGCCCCTGTAAGTCCGGTACGTTCCCAGATCATAGGTACACCATGATTTTCCAGCGCAGCCTTGAGGAGGAGAAAGCCAGCTTCCTGTCCTTCTTTGATCAGGTTGCCCCACTTGCCCTGGTAAGCAGTCTGCCGGGCACGTTGCATGCCGGCCTTGCTGATCTTCCACAGGTACCAGCGCGCCCCGGGTTGGTTTTGTCCCAAATTGTCCGTATTACCAGCAACACTGTTCTTTACCTGTGCATATATGCGCGGCTTCACGCGGTAAGTGCCTTGTATGTGGTAATACTCTGTTCGCGACCCAAGCCGACCCGTTTCTGAATATCGTTGAAGTGAGAGGCTGTTCAAACAGTTACCATGCGCACAATCGGCATCGATATAAACATCTGAGTATTTAAGACAGGAACTGCCAGGTTGCCACTGGTTTTTGGTGGCGTATCTCAGCTCGAAGTCATAATGCCCGATGGCCTGATCGGTTTGATTGGGATTTGCTATGCGGCTTAAGATGTAATAAGACGTTTTACCGTATGATCCGGTGCAAGCCTCCAATACAATGTTCTCGATAACGGCTTCTCCGTTGGCGCCGGATGTTGCTTTGCCAATGACCTCATAATCATACAAACCATCGTGGTAAATAGAGTTATCACTGAAGATGCCCGGACTTCCTTCATCTTTCGGTATCATGTTATTGCGGGGCGTGCGCCGGCACACCATCACTTCCATACCATCTTTTGTCTGCGAATGGTCCTCATTATCGGCTACCAACACGCGCAACCTGAATGTTCTCACCTGGGCATAGAAAGTACCCATATCCTTATTGCCAGGCACGCCAGTGAGGTATTGGATAGGCTGCGCATAATAGGTCGAGCCCTGTGCCGCCAGCCTCACCATCAATACGGTATGGTGCGCGCCGGAGATGCTCCAGTTGCCTGCATCACCACCGCCACCGCTATTGATGGGCGTATTGCTGAAACCAAAGTTGATATCTTCAAGATCGGGCACATTGAAAGTGTAACTTCCATCAGCCGTGGTAGTTGCTGTAGCCAATACGGTAGGGGCAGCGTCCACTAATACATTACCCGGCAATAGCGTAGGTGCATTGCCACTGGGAGATGGATTGACGAAACGGGTGGCTTTGATCAGCTGCACCGTCATACCCGCCAGCGGGCTGCTTTGATAGCCGGATAAGCCATCGGCATTACCGAGGTAAGCCGTGTTGCCATTGTTGTTTTGCTGAAAGTTGTATCCGGCATCATTGTAACTGTTATTATTATTGTTGTTGCCGCCACCACTCTGATTGCCTCCACTATTGGATGAAACAGTATTACCAAAGTTGTTTCTATTGGAGGCATAACCACCCATCAGCCAGTAGTAACGTAGCTTTCCCTTCAGGGAAACATTATTGAAGACAGGGCCATTATATTCCCCTAAGGGCAAATCATTACTGGGTGCATATGTTGCATTGCCTACCTGGAAGGTCACGATCTCACTGCGCCCCAGGTTGGTCATCAATGTTTTTTCATTCCGGTCGCGGGCAATGACCTGCATAGCATAGGTAGCTCCTTTTTCGAAAGGAAGATCATATGGCTGTGTAACATAAGTCTGTGTCAAAGACTTTTTCCTGTTCACTACCGGATTACCGGCATTGAAATCACGTGCAGCCGCAATAGCATCATTGGGGTTTTGGCCCGGCTGCACTTTGACAACGATCTGATCATATTCTATCAGCGCGCCTGAGAGGTTACCCATGGGAGGCGTCCAGCTAAAGTTGAGGTTCTTTTGCTCGACCGGGTAAGTATGGTTGTTTTGTGGGAAAGTGATCACCGGTGGATCGAGTCGGCTGAGGTTGAAGTTGAAGCAGCCTACAGAAGCATCGGAGAGTTGTTTGCCCGTGCGGTAATCGTAGGCATTGATACATACCTGGTAATTACCTTCCGGCAGCAGACCTGTTTGTATGATGTTGGCCAACATCGCATCATTAGCATTGGTGGTAATGTTGTTCTGATCGAAGAAACGCATTGCATCCGGATTGGCCGTCAGCACTACGGTAGCGCCAGGCCCGAGAGTAAGAGGCACCGGCGGCATAAAGTCTTTATTGGTGCGGATGTACACGCCACGCGACTCATTGCTGATACTACCGCCCAACTTGATATCCAGAGAAGTGCGGGTAGTATTGGTGAGCACGATGACTGCTTTGTTCTCCAGACGATAATAGTCCTTGATGTAAGCAGAATAAGGCGGACGAAGCGTAAACGATATGTTTACCTGCGCCGATGCAGTAATGGATACAAAGGCCAGCAGCAGGAAAAGAATGGCCAGCAATAACCGTTTACTGATAATGGGTGGTATATTTTTCATGATTACAGTTGCTATGGGTTGATGTATTCGGGTAAGGTTTGTTAGAAGGTAATGCCGTAGCCGACACGGAATGTTTTTTCATCGAAGCTTTGCACGACGGTCTGGTCCTTGGCTTCGTTCTTTAGGTAATTAAAGAGCAGTTGTACTGTATTTCTCTTTATAAGCCTAAAGCTGAGTCCCACGTCAGCATTGAGGGTATAACCGTTGGAAGTACCGTCAAACTTGTTGCTGTTGTAAGTAGCATTGGTAGTGACCGCCAGCTTTTGTTTGAAGACAGGCAGCGTAGCTCCCGCCCCCGCGCCTATGGAACCAATATCGCCACCTGGCAAACTCGTATTATTATAATTAGCCGAAGCATTGAAGGTTAGCCCTGTTTTCAGGAAGGAATGACTATACACGAGGGTAGAGAAGAGCGTGTGCTGATCGGCCGTGGCATTGATGCTTTGTACCGGACTGTTGAGTGATTGATAGCTGGCCACGAACTGCACATTCTTCACAGTGCTTTCATCGACAAAGTTTAAATAAGGCATCAGCACAACGCTTTGCGACACCTGTTTGAACAATTCATCTGTTGGGGAAGTACGTAAGGGGTTCTGTGTGATACCGAAGTTGCTGTAGCTAAGGTTGAGGCCAAACCACTGCACCGGCATATAGCTGATGTTGCCATTGCCGGTAAAGCGTTTGGAGGTAGCCAGCTTTTGCTGATAGATATTGTCTTCCTGCCAGCCGAGGTTACCATTGATCATTAGTTTTCCTTTGATCAGCCGCAGTGAAGGCAACACCGAAAATTGTTGTATATCGCTCTGGAAGAAGTAAGCGCCCATGGATTTGTAATCGGGATCGATACGCTTGTAGCTAACGCCCAGTCCGAATATTTTTCCGGCATAGGATAGTTTTGTTTCACCCGCCGTCAAGACTTGTGATGAGATGCGGGAACCGAAGAACTTCGTGAGCTGACGGAGTATTTTGGGATCGGAAGAATCCAGCGCTATTTTTTCACTGTGTATGTCATTGGTGTAATGGCTGAGACCGATATCCGTTTGCCAGGTGAAGTGCTTGAAGAAAGTAAGTCTCCACGATAGGCCCAGCACATGGTTCTCCGCCGGTGGCAATGAATCCCTGAACTTGGAATCTACAGAGCCTTCTTTGTCCCATCCTTTGAGGTAAGAGAAATCGAGGTAGTTCTTTTCTGATCCTACGCCTACTTTGGCTGCATAAGCCATACGGGTGTAAGCAGCTACCGGACGAAAGGCCAGTGGATTGGCCATCTGTGCCGAGTCGATAGAAGCAGAGCGGTTGAGCCGCCCATACATGAATCCGAGCCGCAGCCCTTTAGGGTTCAGCTCTACCCCACCGCCCAGCATGCGATAGCCTGCCAGCGTATAGGGAGAGAACTGAACGTTGCGGTAACCGGCGTGAACGGTTACCCATTTGTAACGAGGACTGATTCCATATTGATTGAAGGGTTGGTAGTACCTGTTCTCAAAGTTGCTCAGGAGAAAAGAGAACGGTATCTGTATGCCGAGTACAGTTAGAGTCGGCGTGCCACTGATCATCCAGGAAGAAGCCTGTTTCCTGTTTTCGATGCCACTGGCGCCATATTGCTCAAACTGAAGGTTGAGGGTGCCGCTGAACTTTACCGGCTTTTTGAAGTTGATGCTTTCAATATCCTGCGAGAAGGATGGTCTTGCAAACAAGACCAGCAGTAACAGGATGGGTAATTTGTTGGTGTATGGGTGGTAATGCATGGAGCAGTTGTTTTAACCATACAAAATTGATTCATACACAAAGGGAATAAAATCGCGAGAAAGGGTGAGAAATGAGGAGTAGTGAGTCCAGAGTGGTGAATTCAGAGTAGCGGATTCACCTGATTGGTTATACGAGTTTATCGCGGAGGGCGCGGGCAACAGCTTCGGTGTTGGAGTTTACCTGCAGTTTGAGATAGATGTTGCGGATATGTGTTTTGATGGTATCCAGTGATAGTTCCATGGAAGAGGCGATCATCTTATAGCTCTTGCCTGTTACGAGGTGTTGCAGTACGGCGCTTTCTTTGTTGGTGAGTTCCACCTTCTCTGTAGTATTACGCTCCGGCACATTGGCCCTGAACAATTCCATCACCCGGCGGGCGATGCCCGGCGTCATGGGCGAGCCGCCGCTGCTCACATTTTGCAAGGCTTCTATATAGCCTGCCAGTGTTGTCGTCTTTAATATATAACCTGAAGCGCCTGCGCAGATGGCATCGAAGATATAACTGTCCTCGAAGAAGACAGTTTGTATAAGCACGTGTATGTTAGGGAAAGTAGTTTTGATGATACGGGTGGCTTCTATGCCATTCATACCTGGCATCTCGATATCCATCAGCACAATGTCGGGCCTGTCTTTCTCTATCCGGTGCAGCAGGTCGCTGCAGTTGTGGTAAGCGCCTGCACACATGAAGCCGGGCGTACCGTTCAGTACGATCTGCAGGCTTTCACGGAGGTGTTTGCTGTCTTCAAATATGGTGATCCGAATCTCGGGCATAGGTCTTATTACAAAAGAACAATTATTTTACGATATGGGAGATCGCGAATATGGGTGAATACCGGAGGTAAGAAGAAGGAAGTAAGAAGTCAGACAGGAAAAAACAGCTGCACTTCCGTTCCTATGCCCGCCGCGGAAAGGATATCCAGCTTGCCGCCCAGCTCTTTTGCCCTGTTGCGCATGTTGTCCAATCCATTGCCGCTGCCGGCCAGTTCCGTATTGAATCCTTTCCCTTTGTCTTTTACCAGTAGGCAAAGGTGGCGGTTGTGCATATCTACTGTGATATCGATCGTATGGCTGCCACTGTATTTGACAGCATTGTTGAGTGCCTCCTTGAAGACAAGATAAAAGTTCTTGCGTTGCTGCATGGAGAGCTTCAGCTTTTGTAATGCTTCGGTTCCATCCAGCGTACAGGTAATATTTTGTGGTGCGCACATTTCATACATAAAACGCTCCATGCGCTGAGTAAGGCTAAGCCCTTCACTTTCCCCGGGCTTGATCATCCAAACGATGTCACTCATTTTGTCCATCGTTTCGCGGGCATTGGAGCTCACTTTCGACAGGATTTCTGTTTGTCCGTTGCCCGGCCCATGCTGCATGGCGGCCACCTGGCTCAGCATATGAATACTACTCAGTGAACTGCCCACTTCATCATGCAGATCGGCGGCTATACGGTTGCGCAATTCCAACTCTTTCATGCGCTGGCGCAAACGGTGGCGGCTCACCAGCAGGAAAATACCTGCAATGGCCAGGGCCACCAGCACCACCGAACCGATGAGATAAAAACGCTGGCTGCGCAATTGCTGTTGCTGTAATTCTTTGTCTTTATTCAGCAGGGCTATTTCTTTATCCTTCTGCCCTACTTCAAAGTTCTTTTCCAGCGTAGCGGTCTCTGCATCGTATTGCTGCTTATAGAGGCTATCGTTCAATTCCAACGCAATTCTCACGTTGGCATACGCTTTTTTATGATCGCCCAGTCCGGCATACGCTTCGCTCAACACGGAAGCCGCATCTCTCCTATAACCAAAGTCATTTTCAACCAGCGCGTATTGGTACGCTGATTCACCAGCCTTTGCGGCTGCTGCAAACTCTTTTTGCTGGTTGTACATGTCGGCTATCCGGATGTAGACCACGGTATATTGCCGGCTGTTGTCCTGGTCTTTGGCCCAATCCAATGCCTTATCGAGGTAAGGCCTGGCCTCCCGGGGTTTCTTCTGCTGCAGGTACAAAGTGCCGATATCTGAATTATAAGCAGAAAGGTTTTTACTATCCCGTGTGCTATCGCCGAGCACCAATGCCTTTTTGAAATACGCCAGCGCAGTGTCGTGCTTACGTTGGTCCATATACATGCCACCAAGATCACTGTATACCTGCCCTACCATCATGTAGTTGGCATCTTTCAGGTAAAGCTCAAGCGCTTTGTTGAAATAAAGGGTCGTGTTCTCATATTGCTTTTGCCTGCCGTATATATCACCAATGATGTGGTAAATACGGGCCAGCCGGTCATTGTCTTTTGCTTTTTCGGCGTACTGTAGCGCTGTATCGCAATAGATCAAAGCGGCACGGGGATTATGCAGGTTCACGTAGTTATCGGCCCTGTTGAGGTAGACCAATGCCAGCCGGGCAGGATCAGCGGTGAGCTTGGTATAGTAAATCGCTGTATCGGAGTAAGTAATGGAGCTATCGAGCATCCCGGCAAAAGAATAACCGGTAGCAATATTGATATAACAACGGGCAAGACCTTTAATGTATTCGAGACGCTTTCCCAGCGCTACACCCTGCTTCCAATAGGCAACCGCCAGGAGCGGGTCCTGGTGTGCGTAGTTGTTGCCGATATCGCGCAGCAACATCACTTTTGCCGTATCCTCTTTAGCCGTGGGTAATTTTTTGAGCAGCGAATCCAGCTTGCTGGTTTGGCCCCATGCAGTAGTACAGGCGAGTAATAAAAACCCGGTCAGTATACGATAGAACATGTTGGAGGGTGGTTATGGGGCAAACTACCCAATAGCGCACATAGTGATGAATATGAACGAGTAAACGGTAAATAATGAAGCATCTGGCACCATCTTATCATGGCCATAAACAAGCCGTTAACAAAAATACCCACCCAGGCACTTTTAACTGAATAATTATTCATTTATCTTTGTGCCGTGAAACCGAAAGACGAAGGTAAAATAGCTGAGATCTACACCGCCACCCTCACCCTGGTGAAGGAACAGGGGCTATCGGGCATTACCATGAGCATGATTGCCAAGAAGGCAGGTTTTGCCACCGGCACGGTATATATCTATTTTGCCAATAAGGAAGAACTGATCGTGAAGTTGTTCGATAAATGCATCGACGACTATACCAAACATTACTTTACGGGATACGACCCATCGGCTCCTTTCAAAGTGGCTTTCCATACCATTTGGATGAATATGCTCAGACATTCCATTGAGCGTTTCGACGAACTTGTCTTTATTGAACAATGCTTCCATTCTCCCTTTATTTCAGATGAAACCAGGAAGGCAACGAAAGACCGTATGTTGCCCTGGCGTGAGCTGATCGAGCGGGGCAAAAAGGAAAAGCTGATCAAGCAGTTCGATTATTCCTGGATCATGCTCTTCGTGCGGGGTGGTATGCGCGACCTGGTGAAGCATTGCACCTACAACCAGCTCAAGATCACCAACGAGTTCAAGGAAGCCATGTTCGAAATGTGCTGGGATGGCATCAAGGACTAATTTTTTGCCAGAATGATGAATATTTATTCACTCATGGTGTTCTTTATCATCGTTTGTTTTAACTAAATGTATATGTACCCAACTCAAAAAAGTGGTTTACTGGCACTGTGCTTAGGATTGGCTATATTTTGCTCCTTTGCCGTGCATGCCCAGGACCCAAAGCCCTTGTCGCTACAGCAGGCGATCGAACTAAGTTTACAAAACAGCAAACAGCTGAAAGTAAACAAAGCAAGGATCGACGCTGCTACCGGCCAACTGAAACAGGCTCTTGACAACCGCCTGCCCGACGTGAAGATCAGTGGCGCTTACATGTTCCTCACCTCCCCCAACATCGACCTCAAAACCGGCAGCAAGGATAGCAGCGGAAGCGCTTTCCCCAAACCCAACCAGGCGATGTATGGTATGGTATCTGCCAACCTGCCGCTGTATGCCGGCTTGAAGATCCGCTATGGTATTGAATCGGCTAAGTACCTCGAAAAAGCAGCAGCAGCCGATGCCGAATACAACAAGGAGCAAGTGATCCTCAACACCATCAATGCTTATTGCAATCTCTACAAATCCATTTCGGCCGTGAAGCTGGTGAAAGAGAACCTGAACCAGTCACAACAACGCGACAAGGATTTCGGCAATCTTGAAAAGAATGGTTTGCTGGCGCGCAATGATCTCTTAAAAGCTCAATTGCAAACGGCCAATATTGAACTGGCGTTGGTGAATGCTGAAAACAACCTGCAGCTGGCGATGGTAAGTCTGAACCTGATGATGGGCCTGCCGGAACAAACTATCCTGCAGCCTGATACTACCAGCTTCGGCCAGTCATTCACGCCAGGCTCGCTCGACAACTACGAGCAACAGGCTTTCCTTAATCGCAAAGATGTGGAAGCGCTTGGCCTGCGCAAAAAAGCAGTAGGCGCCGAGATCAATGCAGCCAAAGGAGAGTTCTATCCCAGTATTGGCCTGACGGGTGGTTATATCGCCGGTTATATTCCCAAACTGGTGACGGCTACCAATATTGTGAACATCGGCGTAGGCGTTCAATACAACCTCAGCTCATTATGGAAAGCGAAGTCTTCGGTGGCCATTGCCCAGGCCAACGAACGGGAGATTTCAGCCAACCAGGAAATGCTGAGCGACAACATCAGGCTCTCGATCAACAGAGCTTATCAGAACTTCCTGTCAGCTCAAAAGCGCATTGAAGTGCAGGGGAAATCGGTGATCAATGCTACCGAGAACTACCGCATCACGAAAAACAAGCACGACAACAACCTCGTGACCACCACCGAGCTGCTGGACGCCAACGTGGCGTTGCTGCAATCGAAGATCGCACTGGAAGAAGCCAAAGCCGACATTGTGGTGGCTTATAATTCATTGCTGGAGCAAGCCGGCTCGTTAACCCATGATCAATCAGTAAAATAAAGACCCTTAAAGGATAAAACTATTATTATGTCTACTACAAATAATGAACAAGCTGCTCCTAAAAAGCGAAACTATACCTTCCCCGTTATCCTCATCCTGCTGGTAGTGGGTGGTGGCTGGTTTGGTATCAGCAAATACATTCACTCGCTTCATCACGAAGAAACAGATGATGCGCAAGTAGAAGCCAACATCAGCCCCGTGATCCCCCGCATATCCGGTTATGTAACCGAAGTGCGCGTAAAGGACAACCAGGTAGTAAAGAAAGGCGACACCCTGCTCATTCTTGACGACCGGGATATGAAGCTTAAAGTGGAGCAGACTGAAGCAGCGCTTGCTACTTCCCAATCGAACCTCGAAGCCATGCGCGCCAATGCCGGCGCTGCACATGCCAATATCGCTACCACACAGGCATCTGTTTCTACCATCGATGCACAGATCGAAACAGCAAAAGTAAACGTATGGCGCACCAGCGAAGACTTCAAGCGTTTTGAGAACCTGATCAAAGATCACTCTATTACCCAGCAACAATATGAGCAGGCGTTGGCTGCCAAACAAACGGCCGAGAAGCAACTGCAGGTGTTGCAGGAACAAAAAGGACAAGCTTCACGCCAGGTTAATGCCGTGAGCTCACAAAGCAATGCCACTGCTTCGCAGGTGGGTGTGGCTGCTGCTGCCATCAAAGAAAAGCAGGTAGCCGTGGATGATGCTAAATTGAATCTCTCGTATACAGTAGTCACAGCTTCTTCCGATGGCAAGATATCCAAAGTGAATGTGCGTGAAGGTCAATTCGTGAATGCCGGCGCTGCATTGTTCAGCATTGTGCAGGGAGATGATGTGTGGATAGTTGCCAACTTCAAAGAAACACAGGTTGGTAAAATCAGGGAAGGACAAAAAGTAATCGTGGAAGTGGACGCTTTCCCCGGCCATGAGTTTGAAGCGAAAGTAGGCTCCTTCTCCCCTGCTACCGGTGCGCGTTTTGCCCTGCTGCCGCCCGATAATGCCAGCGGCAACTTTGTGAAAGTGGTGCAACGTCTTCCGGTACGTATCGAGTTTACGAATGCCAGCGACTCCCTGATCCACCTGCTGCGTGCGGGCCTCAACGTGGACGTGGACATTCACCTCGATGCGGTTAATTAATCTATATCAAGATGCAACAACAAAATTCGCTGATAGAGTACGGCGCCCGCCGGGTGATCATCACCATTACGGCGGTCGTGTGTGCCCTGTTGGAAATCATCGATACCACGATCGTAAACGTTGCGATCAGTGACATGCGGGGTACGCTCGGCGCCACACTCAATGAGGTGAGCTGGGTGATCACTGCGTATGCCATCGCCAACGTGATCATCGTGCCCATGACGAGCTGGTTATCGCAGCAGTTTGGCCGTACCAATTACTTTGCCGCTTCTGTCATTCTGTTCACCGTCTCTTCTTTCCTGTGTGGCAATGCTACCAGCATCAATGAGCTGATCCTCTTCCGCTTTTTGCAGGGATTAGGCGGCGGTGCGTTATTGGTTACTTCACAAACGATCATCACGGAGATATTCCCGGTAGAAAAGCGTGCCATGGCGCAGGCCATTTATATGCTGGGCGTGATCGTAGGCCCTACACTGGGTCCTCCGTTGGGTGGTTATATCATCGAGCACTATGCATGGCCCTATATCTTTTACATCAATATCCCGGTGGGCATCCTCGCTACGCTGTTGACCATCCGGTACATAAAAAGTCCTAAGTATACCGAGAAGCGTAAGCCCAGTGAAGTAGACTGGCTGGGCATTGGGTTGCTGGCATTGGGTGTTGGTTGCTTACAGTACATTCTTGAAAAAGGTCAGGAAGAAGACTGGTTCAGTAATACTACCATCATCCTGCTGACCGTACTGGCAGTGTTGGGTTTCTTCTTCTTCATCTGGCGTGAGCTGACGTTTAAGTATCCGATTGTAGAACTGCGGGTGTTGAAGAATAACAACCTGCGCATTGGAACCATCCTGTCGTTCATCATGGGATTTGGTTTGTATGGATCCACCTTCGTGATACCAGTTTATACTCAATCGATCCTGGGATGGAATGCCCAGCAAACCGGTATGCTGATGGTACCCAGCGCTCTGATGATCGCCTTCATGATGCCGATCATAGGTCAGTTGATACAAAAAGGAGTTTCACAGAAACTACTCATTACCGGAGGTTTTATCACCTTCTTCATTTTCTGTATGGGCTGTTACTATATCATTACCCCTTCTACCGGTGGCGATAATTTCTTCTGGGTGCTGATGATCCGCGGTGTAGGACTTGGGTTCCTGGCGGTGCCTGTTTCCGTGATGTCGCTCTCCACACTACGTGGCGTGCAGATCGGTCAGGGTGCAGCCTTTCAGGGCATGATGCGCCAGTTGGGTGGTTCCTTTGGTGTAGCGATGATCTCTACCTTCATCTCCCGGCAAAATATGGTACACCGCAGTACACTCGTGTCGAAACTGGATATTTATAACCCCGATGTGCAGCATCGTGTGGAACAGTTGAAAGCTGGCTTTATCGCCAAGGGACAACCCGTGAATGTGGCGGAAGGTTCGGCTTATAAATTATTGGAAGGCTCCATCAACTTACAATCCACTGTATTGTCCTATATGGATGTGTTCTTGTATGTGGGCCTCATGTTCCTGATCTGTGTACCTATTGTCATCCTGTTTGTAAGGCAATCGAAGAACAAGGTCAGCATGGCTGAGGCAGCGCATTAAACTGATAGTTAGCCGTCCCCCATAGGCCCATGCCGCTATCGCGGCTGGGCTTTTTTATTGTTGCGCGCCCGGCAAGCAAGATCACGTAGTTAGGGAATTGAGGGTGAGCAAAACAGTCGTTCCTTTTCCTGGCATGGAATCGATGGTCAGTTGCCCACCTATCTCTTTGGCTCTGCTTTTCATATTATCCAATCCATTACCCGCAACGATGACAGCCGGGTCAAACCCCTTACCGTAATCTTTTACGGTGAGTGTAAACTGCCGGTTTTGCAAATTGACCAGGATGTCAATTTTTTCG
Organism: Paraflavitalea sp.; assembly: GCF_059502485.1. NCBI lineage: Bacteria > Pseudomonadati > Bacteroidota > Chitinophagia > Chitinophagales > Chitinophagaceae > Paraflavitalea > Paraflavitalea sp. The sequence continues at coordinate 3,076,193 of NZ_JCACET010000008.1, read as the reverse complement.
GTGCCACTGTATTTCACTGCATTGTTGAGCGCTTCTTTAAAGATAAGGTAGCAGTTCCGGCGCTGGGTCATAGACATTTTTAGCTTGTGTAAGGTCTCTGTATCCTGTAAAGAACAGGTAATATTCCGGCTGCTGCACATTTCATAAGCAAACCTTTCCATGCGCTGCACAAGGCCCTGCCCCTCCTTTTCACCCGGCTTTATCATCCATACGATATCACTCATCTTCTCCACTGTTTCCCGCGCATTGGTGCTTACCCTTAATAGTATGTCTTTGTGTGCAACATCATGCTGTTGCTGCTGCGCCGCCACCTGGCTAAGCATATGAATGCTGCTAAGCGAGCTTCCTACTTCATCGTGCAGGTCGGCTGCTATGCGGTTGCGCAGCTCCAGCTCTTTCATGCGCTGGCGCAGGCGATAGCGGTTAACGAAAAGGCCAATACCCAGTAAAGCAAAAACAGCTACTGCAAATGAAGCAATGGATCTTTGTTGCTGTAACTCTTTGTCTTTGTTCAGCAATTGTATCTCCTTATCTTTTTGAGCTACCTGCAAAGTAGTTTGCAGCCGCGCAGTTTCGTCATTGAACTGCGCCTTCACCAAACTATCGTTCAGGTTTTTGCTTATTTGCAGATACTTATAGGCCAGTGAAGTATTGCCCAATTTAAGATACGCATCCGCCAGGTTGGCGGCAACATCTTTTTCGCGCAACAGGTCGCGGTCTTCCTGAACAATAGCATAAGCCTTCAGCTCCTCCTCAATAGCCTGCTGATAGTTTTTCTTACTCATGTTGAGTGTATAGAACATATCATACACCACAGCCTGCTGCGTACGATTTCCTGTTTCCAAAGCATACCTGAGAGAAATACGGGCTACAGAATCAGCGAGCGTAAGGTTTCTCTGTGTATGGTATAGCTGCGCCAGCACGATCGTAAAAGAGGACAGGTTCTGAAAGTTCTGTATACTATCTGCAATGCGAATGGCTTTTTGTATAGACTGAATGGCTTTATCCGGTTGATCTGTTTTCTGGAACAGTAAGGCCCGGTTGAAATGCGACTGTCCCACCATTTGTATATTTTGTACCTGTTCAAAAAGCGCCTGTGACCTATCCAGGCTGGCTAATGCCTGGTCATATTGTTGCTGGGCAGTGTACACATAATTCAGGATGGCATAAATGCGTGCCATCCTGTCTTTGTTGCCGGAAAGTTCTGCATAACTTATCGCCGTATCACAATTTTTCAAGGCCTCACTGAACTGCTGCAAATTGGTATAGCTATCCGCTCTGTTGAGGTACACCAATGCGAGCCTGCTTACGTCGCCTACTTTACGGGCGTAGTAAATAGCATTATTATTATACACCAGGCCGGAATCATATTTTCCCATGAAAGTGAATGCGAGGGCGGTACCGGTATTACAACGTTCAAGCCCGCGATGGTACTGAAGTTTTTGGGCCAGCGCCATGCCGTGATTAAAATAAGGAATGGCAGCGGGAGCATGCTGATAAATCACTGAAGCACCAGCTTCCCAGTAAAGATTTACTTTATTGGTATCGTCCGGGGCTACTGCTATCCGCTTTAGTAAACTATCCAGTGCTGATGTTTGGCCCAACATGGTGGTAGTACTAATCAATAGCATGATAGCACACGTCGGCACGAACCGCGTGAAGGATCGGCAGCGGGGTGAAAACTTATTGCTGTTTGCCATGTACGGGGGTTAATGTAAATAACTGTTTATAAACCAGGGGGATAAAACGAGGAAAAGGTAGCGGGTTGAGGCAATGGCAATATGCCTGCAAAAGGTCAACTCTGCCCAAGAACGCTCCTTTTGCTTATATGGTTTTCCCATTGATTCTCCATTCATCCTCCGTTCATCCTCCGTTGATCTTCCGTTATAGTACGAAAGATCAATGGAGAGTCAATGGACTTAATTTGTATATACAATATATCTTGCATGTCTTCACAGGAAATGCATAGAAGAAGAGCTGATGTGGTATAGGAGCTTTTAGGAAATGCCACATAACAATTAAAGGAGTGGAAACGACGTTAGCTATTTCTTGATTTTAATAACCTCGGGATATGAAGATTGACAATATGAGAATCCTGATTGTATCAGCTATTTTAACCTGCTTAACATCTTGCCAGGTAAGCATAAACAAAGACCATGTGGCTGAAGGGACAAAGCTCATGTCGCAAGGTGATTACTTTAACGCCGACCTGGAATTTGATGATGCATTATTCGCTGACGAAAATAATTTAGACGCTTTAAGAGGCTCATGCTTTTGCGCGCTGAATATGAGATATAACGACAAAGCATTAAAGAGGGCAAACAAATTTATTGAGCTAAGACCAGATTCCTCTGTTGGCTATAGTGACAGAGGAATGATATACTTTGTTACAAAAGATTACGAAAAAGCTTTGGCTGACTTTAATAGTGTTATTGAAAAAGGTACAGACTATCCCACAGTTGCCTACTTCAATAAAGCAGAATCCTTACGGGAATTAAATAGGTTTGAAGAAGCTATAAAATCTTACAATACTGTTATTGCCGTTAACAATAAAGACGCAAGAGCCTACTTCAAAAAAGGAATAGCATTTTCAAAAATGGGAGACAAGGATAGCGCTTGTATTTCTTTTAAGATCGCAAAAGATTTAGGCGATCCTGAAGCAGGAAAAGAAATTGACGCAAACTGCCACTAAATAAGTGTTGCAGTATTGAGAACGTCTTAAAATAAAAAAGCTCCGAACATTCGGAGCTTTCTACTTATGTGCCCAGGACAAGATTCGAACTTGCACGTCCTTTCGAACACCACCACCTCAAAGTGGCTTGTCTACCAGTTTCAACACCTGGGCAGCCATAAAAATTTCAAATAAGAACTTTTGTACCCCAGACGGGAGTTGAACCCGTACTCGCCTTTCGGCAAATTGGATTTTAAGTCCAACGCGTCTACCAGTTCCGCCACCGGGGTGACGATTGTCGAAAAAAAAAGCAGATAACAACGCTATCTGCTTTTTTCATCTGAGCGGAAGACCGGGCTCGAACCGGCCACCCCGACCTTGGCAAGGTCGTGCTCTACCAAATGAGCTACTTCCGCTTTTTACCTGCAATTGCTTGAGCAACAGCGTGTATTATTTTTAAAAGAACTTATTTCGTGATTTGGGAGTGCAAAGATAGACAAAGAATAATTCCGACAAAATCTTTTTAAGATTATTTCTGACTAATTATCACTTATTTATAGTCAGGTGTGTACAACGTACTTGAAGGTACATTCACTTCGGGTTTTCCTTTATAGCTATGCTTATAGAGGTTGTAACAGCCGCCCAGAACGAAGGCTACTAAACAAAATACCTGCAGGTAAAACAGGAATACAGAAGAGTTTACCCAGTTGTTCTTAAAATCCTTGTTGCGGTAATCCTGCTCTTGTTCTTGCTCTAAATGTTGATCCATAATGAGTTGATTGCGATGCAAAAATAATGGTTCAATTTAAAAAATCAGCTTTTATTGCCAACAATTTCTGCAAAGGTCTTTTTACCTTTTACAAAATGGCTGTACACCACACTTTTGTGGAGGTACCCTTGCAGTTTGGCGCTTTTATCGGCGGGAAAAATACTCTGTTTTCTCCTGAAAAGCAACCATCCGACAAAAGCAATATGTGCTTTGAACACAGCCACAAAATAAGTGCCCTCCCCCGCCAGCAATGACTTCACCGCAGAAATCGCGTCCAGCCAGAACCGGTACAATATTTTCCAGGTGGCCATCCCCGCCGGCATATTCTTGGCCATCATGATGAGGTTGTTGCGGAAATTCAGGAACACCTTCCGGGAATTGCCCTTGGGCAACGTTCCCCCGCCCACATGGTACACCACCGACTGTGGACAGGCATACACCTGGTATCCCGCCAGCTGCACCCGCCAGCAGAAATCGATCTCCTCCTGGTGGGCAAAGAAAAAAGGATCTAACCCACCCAGTTGATGGTACAGTTTAGCCCGCACAAACATAGCTGCCCCACTGGCCCAGAAAATAGGAGCTGCTGTATCATATTGTCCATGATCAGTTTCGTTCACATCAAATATGCGCCCCTTTGCAAACGGATAGCCCAGGTAGTCGAGCCAGCCACCAGCCGCCCCTGCATATTCAAATACCGTTTTATTATGGTGCTCCAACAGTTTGGGTTGACAAACGCCAATGCTGGCATCCGATTCCATCAGCGCCATCACCGGCTCTATCCAACCCGGCGTTACTTCTACATCTGAGTTGAGCAACACATAATAATCACCGGCCACTTCTTTCAGCCCCTCATTGTATCCTTTGGCAAAACCATAATTACCGGCATTGCGCACAATCTGTACCTGGGGATAATGTGTCTGCAGAAAACTGATGGAGTCATCAGTCGACGCATTGTCGATCACCACGATGGATTTGTTGGCCCAGGTAGACGCCTGTACTGATGGCAGGAACTGTTCTAAGAACTTCCGGCCATTCCAGTTGAGTATTACTATGGATACTAAAGGTTGCGTCATATTACGGGATGCAAAGGAACGCATTTTATAGATTCTTAGTATCTTTCGAAATCAACAAATCCTGTACATGATTCGACCGCTGTTTAACTGGAGAACCGGCTTATCGATTATTGCAATTGCCATCGTCAGCGGTACTATCTTCTACTCGCAGTTCCTGGCCAAACAAATTGCACTGGAAGAAAGGCAAAAAGTAGCGCAATGGGTGGAGGCCGGTAAGTTGCTCATGAACGATACCACCGGGATGAGTGATAAACTCGTGAGCATTATCGTTGCCGAAAACAGGACCATCCCTATTATCGAGACCGACGAGAAGAACAATATTACACAATACGTCAACCTCGACTCGGCAAGTATTGCGACCGACAGCAACTATGCAAAGAACCGGCTGAGGGAGTTCAGCAAACAGAATGAACCCATTGTGTGGGCTGATCCGCGCGACAGCACACGCACCAACCATTATTATTATGGGCACACCAGCCTACTCAATCAGGTACGTTATTACCCGTTGGTACAACTGTTGATCGTGAGCCTGTTTATCATTATCACTCTTACAGCACTTACTACCAGCTTCAAGTCATCCCAAAACCAGGTGTGGGCGGGTATGGCAAAAGAGACTGCCCACCAGTTGGGTACGCCACTTACATCATTACAGGGCTGGGTAGAAATGTTGAAGGATATCCCGGACAATGAAAAGATCGTTGCCGAAATGGAGAAAGATGTAAACCGGCTGAAGCTGGTATCGGACCGTTTTGGTAAGATCGGTAGTACGCCTCATCTTGAAGAACACAATATCGTGGCGCAGGTTTCCAGCATGATCGATTATATGCGCAAACGAGCTCCGGGTAAAGTACAATTCTCTTTAGATACCGGCGATCAGCAGGAAATAGTAGCCAGCATTTCTCCTCCCTTGTTCGATTGGGTCATTGAAAACCTCCTGAAGAATGCACTCGATGCCATGGAAGGCAAAGGCAGCATTGCCGTACAGATACGACAGGATGATAAAGAAGTGTTGATCGATGTAACGGATTCGGGTAAAGGCATTGCCCGCCAGAATATTCACCGCGTGTTTAAACCCGGATTCACCACCAAGAAAAGAGGATGGGGACTGGGGCTCAGCCTGAGCCGCCGCATCATTGTTCAATACCACAAAGGACAGCTCTTTGTGAAACAATCAGAGATCAACAAAGGCACCACTTTCCGGATCGTGCTTAAGAAGTAACCAGTTATATATCTACAAATAAAGCGTGCGCTCCAATAGAGGCGCACGCTTTATTATTTCACTAAAGTATCTGCCAGAAATAATTGGCATTCGCCTGCGTATACAGGTAAACACTGCTATACACCCTGCTCCAGTACAAACACAACCAGTTATTGGTATAGTAGTTATTTACAAAATACACCTCGTCCCCATAATTGATGCCAGTGCCTGTACTGGTATCTTTCTTATAAATAGTCCATTGCAGCTGTGAATAATTCCCGTTATAATAATACAAAGTAGGAGTAGACCAGGCGCCCAACATATTTTTCTGGCCGGCAGCATGTTCAGTAGTCTCAATCAATACTTGATCACCATGTTGCACCTGACCAGGGTTGCCACCCTTAGTAGGTTTCAACACAAGACCAACAGGATTATTGGTAGTAGCTGTGGGATAATTGTAGGGGTACTGACTTACCAATGGTGATATGAACAATCCCTCCTGGGCAAGCATATTAAGAGAGGTCCCATACATGACCGGCTTTGTCACTGGCGTTGGCATAGCATAAGAGAAACTGGCGATGGGCGTAGCCTGTGGATTAGAGGGTCTGTTTACACCCCAGGAAGGAAACTGGTAATAAGAGGCTGTGATGGGATCGGTAGGATTTTGACGAACGCTGAAATCGAGAATGGCATAAGCGTGATTGTAATACCCTACCCCATTGGGATCCGTATTGGTGCCCAGTTCCCACTGAGAAGGAGTGCCATAATAAGGTATCTGCGGATAGTTCTGTGCATAAGGATTCGCTGAAGTCAACTCTTCATAAGCACTACACCCCAACAGCGCCGAATTTGACAACTGTAACAACCCTTGTTGATACAGTGCGAAATTATGTTCATGCCCCCACAGCCAGGCGGCCACCTTGGTGCGCAAATAAGGACCGAATACACTATATAAATAAGGATTGAGATACGGCAGGTTGCCATAGGTAGAAAGCGACCCATTCAGCTTGGCATTGGTAGAAAACAACTGGTGATGCGACAACAGAATGGTAGCACCTTTAAAATTATTCAGCTTGTCCTGGTGCCAGGTAGCTTCCGTAGATTGAAGCCATGGACCAGCATAGCCGGTATTGAACTGATTGGCCGGATTGGCATCATTATAACCGGTATCCATAGCCAGGAACTGATAGCCGAGGTCTGCCGTTCTCAGACAAAAATAACTGGCAGGCTGTGCGGCATTTGGAATATTGATGTTTAGCTGTGTAAGCATCGGAAAATAACCATAGCCCAACGAATAATACTCATGATTGCCCGGAATGGTAAAGACAGGAATCTTACTGGCGCCCACTGCTGCCAGGGCATCTATAAAAGCATGGGTGCACTCAGTAGGTGTTCCGGAATAATAAATATCACCCAGGTGAATGATAGCAGTTGGATTGTGTTGCAGCATGATATTCTGCAACAACTCAATGGCATCATCAAGCCCTGTTCCCCAATCCCCGATAACAGCTACTTTGGCATCATTGGGCAACTGGTATTCGATCACACCGTAATTGATATTGTTATGCCCCTGAATGGTCCAATCATTATATAGAAATTGTCCGCTGTACTGGAGTAAATAATTAGCATACGTTGTGGCGCAGGTAATGAAACCAGGGTCGTTATCACTGAACTGGCGGTAGGTGGTCCCCAACGCATCAGCCAGTGCTACATCTCCATTGATCTCCGCATTCGCCTTTTCATAACACAAATGAGAAAGATAAACATTCAACTGGTCGGGAATGGACAGGTTACGCTCGGCTGTTGGCGGAGTGCCCTGGTAAGTAGCAGTAACATGATCGGCAGCCGCTCTAACCATGGGATGCTGCAGCACCTTGGTTTGAGATACCTTGCTATGTACTTTTTTCAGCTGTTGCCGTGCATGCTCTGCCACGGCCGTTTGCCAAAGGGACAGGGGGCGGCTTGCCACCCGGTCAAATCGGATAAGCGACATAGTATATGATTTAAGGTTAAGAATCAGGAAAAGGACAATAAAATTCCAGTGGGATACAGATAACAGTAATGAGGAGAGTCGATAGTAAAAGTAGAGAAGCTTTCAACACAGAAAACAGGAATAAATACCTGTTTTTACAAGTGCATGAACAACTATGTCACCAATTGAACAAAGCTATTTACCGGCAGAAAGAGAAAAAGGCCGGTCAGCCTGTCCTATACCACGCGTTGTATTGGGAGAAGCAGACATGTTAAACTCAAACAGGCCGCCGTTTACGATATCATTGTGCGTAATATAATTTTTGGAGTAAGGCGTACCATTAAGCGTAGCTTGTTGTATATACACGTTTGAACCGCTGTTGCCATTGGCTTTTATCACCAGCTGTTTGCCGTTCTCCAGTGTGATGGTGACTTTTTTAAATAAGGGACTGCCCAACACGTATTGATCAGTACCGGGACACACACTATAAAAACCAAGCGCACTCAGTACATACCAGGAAGACGTTTGCCCCTGATCTTCATCACCGGGATAGCCGTTTTCAGTAGCACTGTACAATCTCCGCATCACCTCGCGCGCATGAAACTGTGCCTTCCAGGGTTCGCCGGCATAGTTGTAGAGATAGATCATATGCTGGATAGGCTGATTGCCATGCGCATACTGCCCCATATTGGCCATGGCCATTTCTGTCATCTCATGTATGGGTCTGCGGTAGGTACCCACTTTAAAAGTGTTAGGCTGTGTAAACACAGAATCCAGTTTGGCGACAAATTGCCGGTTGCCACCCAGCAGGCCGATCAGCCCCTGTACGTCATGAAACACCGACCACACCCAATGCCAGGCACAACCTTCGGTGTAAGGCCCGCCCCACTCTGTTGGGTCGAAATCAGCCAGCCATTGCCCCTTACTGTTCCTGCCACGCATGAAGCCAGTAGTAGAATCATACACGTTGCGGTAGTTGTACATCTGCTTGGCAAAGATGCCTTCATAAAAAGGCGCCTTTACTGTTTTGGCCAGTTGGTATCCGCAAAAATCATCGTAAGCATACTCCAGTGTTTTGGCAGTAGCCTCACCATACTCAGGATAAGGCACATAACCCAACTGATAATATTCTTTCCAGCCATGCCTGCCGTTGGCGGGCCCCCACGGCCCTTTGTTGGTAGCCTCGTGCAGGTAAGCAGCCAATGCTTGTTCGGGATCGAACGTGCGAATACCTTTCACCCACGCATCCGTGAGCAGGGAGATGGCATGATTACCGATCATGCTGCCACCTTCACCGGGAAACGACCACGCAGGCAACCAGCCACACTGCTCTTTGGCAGCCAGCAGCGCCTGCATGTAGCGGCCATGCATGGTGGGATGCAGAATGGTGTTTAAAGGAAACTGGGCACGGAACGTATCCCAAAAGCCAGTGTCCGTATACATGTAGCCATAATAGATCTTACCATCGTAGGGACTGAAATAGTAAGCCTTGCCATCTTTGTCATACTCGAAGAACTGGCGTGAGAACAAACTCGCCCGGAAGAAGCAGGAATAGAAAGTAGCTTTGTTCTCTTCGGAATCATCTTCCACCAATACTTTCGACAGGTATTTATTCCAGGTATCCGTAGCCGCCTTCTTTGTATCATCGAAACTTTTGAAGCTCCCCAGCTCACGCTGCAAGTTCAGCTCTGCCTGTTCAGTACTGATGTAAGACGAGATCACTTTTACCTGTACCTTTTCGCCGGGTTTGAATTGAATATAAGCCCCCACTCCATCACCTTCGGCTTGCGCCGCTGCTGCCTGCACGGTGTTCTTGCGATTCTCCCAGGTGCCCCATGCTACAAAAGGTTTGTCGAATACCGCTACAAAGTAGTTTTTGAAGTTGGCCGTTTTGTAATGCCCGTTGTTCACATAACCAATGATCTTCCTTTCTTCAGGAATGATCTTCACCATACTCATCTTGGTGTAACCATCTAATACAATATAGCTATCCTGCTTTTTAGGAAAAGTAAAACGCAGGTGTGCACCACGCTCTGTGGGCGTCATCTCAGTAGAGATACCATTGTCGAGCTGCACTTTATAATAATCGGGATGGGCAGTTTCATTGGCATGACTGAAGCCGGTAGCCCGTTCATCTTCGTTCACGGTGAGTTTGCCGATCACCGGCATGAAGGAGAACACGGCATAGTCGTTGGTCCAGGAACTACATTGATGTGCCTGTTGAAAACCACGGATTGTTTTTTTGGTATACTGGTATTTCCAGCCATCGCCATTCTTACCGGTTTGCGGCGTCCAGGTATTCATACCAAATGGCAACGCTGTAGTAGGATAAGTATTCCCGCGCGTCAACTCAAAAGAAGAGTTGGTCCCCTGTAAGGTGTTTACATATTTTACGAGGTCTGGCTGCTGTGCCAATGCTACTTTACTGCAGAGAAGCGCTCCAACGATCAATTTCCAGTTCATAAGGAAGTTTTGCTTTTTATCCGGCGGCATCGCCAGGAAGAGCCCAATTTCACCAAAAACACAAATACCTGACTATCAAATAGCTATTACGTTTTAGCTAAAGCCACTGCCTACAAATGTAATATTATAAAAACAACTGGCCCGGACAAAAGCCCGGGCCAGCGTATAATGCTCAATATTTTCTATGCAGCACTAAAACTTGATAGCCACATCAACCGAGAAGTTGCTCGTTGGGCTGTAGTTCCCATAAGGGTCCCAGTACTTTGTGTTGCCAATATTGTTCAGCTTCAAACCTGTGCGCCATTTGTTGTTCTCATAAAACAACGTACTGTTCACTACATGGTAATAAGGAATGGTAAGTCTGTTGGCATCTTCGAAATAACAATTGCTGACATAGTTACCACCAGCACCGATACCAAAGTTTTTCAGCACGCCGTTCTGAACCCTGTAGCTAATCCAGTAGCTGGCGATATTACGTGGCGCGCCTGCAACGATGTTACCCTGGTTTTGAGTAGCCTTAACGATCCGGTTTTCGTTATAACCGTAACCCAATACAACACTGAGTCCGGCTACCGGGTTGGCTAAGATATCAAGCTCAATACCTTTGCTCTGTTGCTCGCCATCTTGTCTGGTAAACAGCTTGCCATCAATTGTTTCATTACGCAGCGCATTATCGATATTGATGTTGTAATAACTTAAAGTAGCATTGATCCTGCCATTTAGCAGCTCACTCTTTACACCAGCTTCCCATTGGTTGGCATAAATAGGTTTAATAGAGAGAATAGAGCCGTCTGGCTGCTCCACCTGCGGATTGCTGTTTTGGAATCCATTCATATAGTTACCAAACACAGACACCTTGCCTTTCACCACCTGGTATACCAATCCTAATTTGGGCGACAATGAATTTTGCTCATATCCACCTGTAGCAAACCCACCTGCAGCCTGCTTATACTTATCGAAACGAAGACTAAGCATAGCATACAGACGATCACCAATGTTCAACACTTCAGATACATACGCACCCATGTATTGATTCTTTGAAATACCACGGCTGCTTACACGCTCCGGCTGCAACAGGATCTTATCTGCGTACACCCTGGTGATCAGCTTGGGAGTCTTCTTGATATCGATGGTATCGAAGTTAGGGCCACCTTTCTGCGTACCATTGGCATATTGATCAGTGTAGCTTACACCAACGAGCAAAGTATGTTTCAATCCACCTGTGGTAAACTTACCTACAAAGTTCTGCTGCACATTGGTATAAGATAACTTGATAGGTCCCCAGATGCCCACATACCTTGCCAGGCTATCCTTGCCCACCCAGGTATTGTACGTTTGATAGCTGTAGTCGACAGCTTCATTGACATACGCAAGGTTGGTGATCGAGGTCCAGCTGTCGTTGATCTTATATTTAGCCTCTACATAAAACTTTTGCGATTGAGTTTTTGCATCAAGGTCATTGTCATACACCGATCTCTTGTAGTTTAACGGAAGCTGCTTCATATTACTATAACCTGTCCTGGCAACGTTTACAGTAGTGTACGTTGGTCTGGTAGAATTAGCGTTGTAGATCTCTGCATCGAACAAGATCGTTAACTTATCAGTAGCCTTGTACAATAAGCTGGGAGCAAAAGCAAAACTGCTCACCCGTCCAAAATCGCTAAAGCTGTTTTGCCGGTGAACAGCTGTATTGACACGCGCCAGCAACGTTTTATCCTTGTTAACAGGTGCGTTGATATCTGCCGTTAAACGGGAAAGGCCAAAACTTCCCACCGTTAAACCTACATTGCCAAAGAAGTTTTCGCCCGGCTTTTTGGTCACGAGGTTCACCACGCCACCAAAGGAGGAGGCGCCTGCACCGAATAAAGTGCCGGAAGGTCCTTTGATAAATTCTATCCTTTCAACGTTAGAGACATCTGCGCTGGCCCGGTTAAGGTCGGAACGCAAACCATTACGTGCTCCAACACCCGTATTGAAACCGCGAGACACAACACCAACACCGCCACTGGGGAAAGAAGCAGCGATCACACCGGGAGCAGCTTTTATAGCATCCTGCAAATTGGTTACCACCTGCTCTTTCAGCAATTCCTTACCAACCACGTTATACACCTGCGGATTCTCCAGGTTGGAGAGCGGCATCCTCGCCACCATGTCGGATGTTTTGTTGGTGAGCTTGCTTACTGAATGTTGTACCACTACTTCCTGCAACTGCTGGTTGCTTTCCACCAACTTGAAATCCACTGTAGCTGTTGCGCCTTCGCTAACGGTAACTTCCTTTTTTTGCGTTTCCAGTCCTGTAAAGCTGGCTACAATAGTGTAGGTACCAACAGGCACTTTACCAATTATATACGATCCCTGCTGGCTGACGATCGTTCCCCGTCCTGTTCGCTCAAGCGTTATATTTACCTGTTCGGCCGGCTTGCCGTCGGAGGTAGTCACAGTCCCTTTAATGGTTCCTGTTTGTGCATTCGCCCATATGGGCACCAGAAAAATAAGTGTAGAAAGAATAGATGTTAATCGCATTAGAGTTGGTTTAAAACAAGGCGCGAAATAACAGCTAACGGGTATGGTTCCTGTTACGAGATCGGGAAGAGAAAATGATGCAATGCGGAAAATTAAAAAACGCTATATGTCTGTACAGGATGATGCCTGCTGCTTTTCTTTTAAAAAATACGTAGATTTGAAACGTCTTACACAGGAAATGGTGTCTTCCTGCTCCCAACCGTGTCGCCCGCCGGTGACGCTGATGGCGCCTACAAATAAACACTGGTACATGCTGCCAGGAATAAACTTTTGTAGGTATGAAGAAAATATCCACGTCATTTGAACTCTTCCACATTGTCCGACACCTGATCAAATGGACACTTATCACCATTCCCGTTGCAGCCGTCACAGGATCGCTGGTGGCCCTGTTCCTATGGCTGCTGGATGAAGTCACACACTTGCAATGGCATTATAGCTGGTTGTTGTACCTGCTGCCGGTAGCAGGTATTGCTATTTATTTCCTCTATAAATTATGGGGCAAAGATGCAGAAGCAGGCAACAACCTCATCATCGAAGAGATCCATCAACCCGGCGCAGGCGTGCCAGCCAAAATGGCCCCGCTGGTATTGATCACCACGTTGATCACCCACTTATTTGGCGGCTCTGCCGGTCGCGAAGGGACGGCCGTACAAATGGGTGGCAGCATGGCCAACTTATTGGGAAAATGGTTCAGGCTGTCACCCGAAGATATTCGCATCATATTAATGGCAGGCATTGCTGCAGGCTTTGGCGCAGTATTCGGCACACCACTCACCGGCGCTGTATTTGCACTGGAAGTACTGGCCATCGGGCGAATTAAATACGATGCACTCATCCCCTGCCTCATGGCTTCGGTATTTGCACACATCGTATGCAGCGCCTGGGGCATTCAACATACAACCTACCACATCACCGCCAGCGCCACTACCCTTTCACATCCATATAACTTATCGGCTGACAATTTTTACCTGCTCGCCAAAGTGATCCTCGCAGGCGTAGCCTTTGGCCTGGTAGGCTATTTGTTTGTGTTGTTATCACACGGTATCAAATCCCTATCCAAACAACTGATCAAAACAAACCAGTGGCTGATACCAGTGGCCGGTGGTTGTCTCATCATCGCGCTCACCTGGATGCTGGGCACGCGCGATTATCTTGGGCTGGGCGTTTCATCACCCGATGCTTCAGGCCCTTCTATCCTCAATGCTTTTAACCCGGAGGGCGTTACTTACTGGAGCTGGTGGTGGAAACTCCTGTTTACGGCTATTACCCTGGGCACAGGATTCAAAGGAGGAGAAGTAACCCCCTTGTTCTTTATAGGTGCTGCACTCGGCAACACGATTGCCAGTTTAACTGGCGCTCCCATCGATCTTTTTGCGGGACTTGGTTTTATTGCCGTGTTTGCAGGCGCTACCAACACTCCGATTGCCTGCACGCTCATGGGCGTTGAGCTATTTGGAACTGACCATGTGCTCTATTACGCCATCGCCTGCTTCACGGCCTACTACTTCAGCGGCCACACCGGCATCTATGCTACGCAACAAACAGCCGTTTCAAAATCATGGTTTGGGAGAAAATAACCTGATATAGACAATAAAAAAAGGGGGCTATGATCCGCCCCCTGAAGTAAGCACCTCTTCCTTTGAATTTCGTACACACCGGCAGCGTCGGCCAGATGCGCAATAACTTATTGATACAAAGCTAAAACAGGAACTACGCCTGCCGCCGGCAGATGCGTAATTGGTACCAAAAACTGAGTAATTAGCACCAAAAGCACAACGCCCGGCAGGCCGAAACCCCGGGCATTAACATAAAAAGCCAAGGGTCAGGAACCGGAAGTGTTAACCCCTCGATCCCTGACCCTTACTCTGAACTATTGACGCTGAGCGCTGAACTCAGTCTACCTTATGTAAATATTCATTTAAAAACTTCTTGGGAGGCTGACCGGTAATTTTCTTAAACACCCGGTTGAAAGTAACAGCATTCGTAAAACCGGTTTGATACGCTACCGTAGCGATACTATCAAAATCCTGCGATACGATCTTTTTACACGCCTCATTTACCCGCACCTCATTGAGGAAAGTAATATACGTCTTGCGCGTATGCTTCTTGAAATACCGGCAAAAAGCCTGCGGCGTAAGATGCGCCACCGAAGCGATCTGGTGCAAACTGATGTTCTCTGTGTAATGCGTCATGGTATACTGATACACATCATTCATACGCAGCCCTTCCGACTCACTGATAGAGTACTCACTGCCAGAGTTGGACAGCGTCTTGTACTTCTTGATCGTAGTCATTAATTGCAGCAGCTGAATAAAGGTAGCCAGGCGGCTGCCATTCCGTGCATCCTTCACTTGCAGCATCTTATCCATGATCTGTGCCTTATAAGCACTGGGTATCTGCATACCCATAGCGGTCACCTCCAGGAACTTCTTCACACTCTTCATTTCAGGCAATTGCAGAATGTGATTGAAAAGTCCGCCCGGGTCCACAAACATGGTCAGTGCATGGATCTCCTTTTTACTCCGCTTCTCGAAATAAGAAGGATCACTCTTAAATAAGTGAGGCTGATTGGCGCCAATGATATAAATATCACCCGGTTTAAAACGCTGCATCGCATTGCCCGCAATTAACGTTCCTTCACCTTTGATAACCCAGGTGATCTGTATCTCATTATGACGGTGCAGGTGGTTGTAAAAGTAAGGCAACACGTCTTCCTGCACGATAATTGAATACTCTGTAGCAACAGG
This sequence comes from Paraflavitalea sp., assembly GCF_059502485.1. NCBI lineage: Bacteria > Pseudomonadati > Bacteroidota > Chitinophagia > Chitinophagales > Chitinophagaceae > Paraflavitalea > Paraflavitalea sp. The sequence continues at coordinate 3,060,777 of NZ_JCACET010000008.1, read as the reverse complement.
TATAGTGAATTGTACAACTTTCATACTTAACCAATATTACCGCTTTTTTTTGGAATTAAATCACCGCGGGTTAATATCGGTCAATAACTGATTAATAACATACAGATAACATTCACACACACGAAAGCATACGTAAGCACAATTCATTGATAAAATGCAGCAGTAGACAGCCTTATAGCAGAAAAATATACTGTAATTAACCCGGTTAATTTTTATTCAAAATGCTGTATCCCGAATGCTAAATCGAAAATGCAGGTTCCATAACCTGTATGTTAAATTCGGTACCCTGTTTTCTTTTCCCAATCCTGCCTGATAATTAGCCAATCTTAACACTTTTATAAATGGTGAACTACGGATCATTATTTTACTGACTTTCGCCTTATTAACGTTGCCAAAGAGTTAACTTGTTAATTCGACAACAAATCAACCAAATCAACACATCTCTGCTATGAATCAAGCCGTTCGATTAAAGATTTTTCTCATCCTTTGTATTACACTCACCACCGTACAAAGCTGGGCACAGAACAGTCCCCTTTATCTCAACAACAGTGAGATAAATAATATTATGGTGCAGTACAATGCCGACCGCGGTAGCCTGTCGCGCTTCTATGTGCTGGAAAGCTCCCCCGAACGCCGGCAGCGTTTGCAACAATTGCAAAACGACTATTTGAAACAATTGCAGCAGGTGAAATTCGAATCACTGCCCACCGGCTCCAGAGTAGATTATGTCTTATTCAAGAGAAACCTGGACGAACAAGTTGATCTGCTGAAAGAAGAAGAAACAGAATACGGCCAGATAGCCAAATGGTTCACCTTTTCCGATAAGATCTACGCTATCGAAAAGATCCGTCGCAGAGGCACCCAGCAGGATGCGCAGCAACTCGCAGCAACCATGAACGCGTTGGCTACTGAAATTAACAATACCGCAAAAGCCCTCGGCAAAGAAGGCGCTTTCGAAGCTGCCCTTAGCCGTCGCGCCAGCAGCGTCATCCGTGGCCTGCAAGCAGCACTCAGGAGCGTAAATGACTTTTATACCGGCTACGATCCCGCCTATACCTGGTGGATTCCCGAGCCATTCAAGCGCCTTGAAAACTCCCTCAGCGATTACGCCAAAGCATGGCAGCAAAAAGAAAAAGCAGCTCCCGCAGCAAAAGATGATGGCAGCGGTATCATCGGCAACCCCATCGGCGAAAAAGAACTCATCCGCCAGCTACAGGCAGAAATGATCCCCTATACACCACAGGAATTAGTAGATATCGCCAACAAAGAATTCGCATGGTGCGACGCAGAAATGCTGAAAGCATCCCGCGAAATGGGCTTTGGCGAAGAGTGGAAAAAAGCAGTGGAGAAAGTAAAGAACAGCTACGTGCCACCGGGCAAACAACCCGAAGCCATGATGAAGCTGTACAACGAATCCATCGACTTCCTGAAGAAAAAAGACCTCGTTACCATTCCTCCTATCGCTGAAGAAACATGGCGCATGACGATGATGCCTCCCGCACGTCAGTTGGTGAGCCCCTTCTTCCTGGGTGGCGAAACGTTCATCATCTCCTATCCTACCAACACAATGGCAGAAGAAGACAAACTGATGAGCATGCGTGGCAACAACCCCCACTTCTCCCGCGCCACGGTACACCATGAGCTGATCGCTGGTCACCACCTGCAAGGCTTCATGAACAACCGTTACAAAACATACCGTAGCAACCGCACACCTTTCTGGACTGAAGGATGGGCGTTGTATTGGGAGTTGATCCTGTGGGACATGAAATTCCCCCAATCACCCGAAGACCGCATCGGTATGCTCTTCTGGCGTATGCACCGTTGCGCACGCATCATCTTCTCCCTCAACTATCACCTGGGCAAATGGACACCACAACAATGTATCGACTTCCTGGTTGACCGCGTATGCCACGAGCGCGCCAATGCAGAAGGCGAAGTACGTCGCTCTTTCACCGGCGGTTATGGACCATTATACCAGCTGGCCTATATGATCGGCGGTATGCAATTCTATGCCCTGAAAAAAGAACTGGTAGACGGCGGCAAGATGACCTACAAACAATACCACGATGCCGTGCTGCACGAAAACGCTATGCCGGTAGAAATGGTACGCGCCATCCTCACCAACCAACAATTACCCAAAGACTTTAAAACCAACTGGCGTTTTTACAATACTAAATAACTGGTTTATGACACTCAATAAACTCATACGCGCATCAGTGCTGCTCATGACCGGCCTCTTACCGGTAATAACACAAGCACAAGATGGAGTAGCCCAAACAAATGGTGGAGTGGTAATATCCCACGGCACTCAAAAGGCTGCCATTACACCCTACCTGCCTACACACGCCGAAATAATGAAGCGGTACCAGGATGCAGCCAGCCTCGACAGCCTTGCCCGCAATACCGTTCTAAAAACAACGGTGCAGGCATTCTGGCAGCCGGACAACAAAGGCTTCTGGTACAGGAACAACTTGAAAGATAGCGTACAGGAATATATCTATGTGGATGCAGTAGCTGGTAAAAAAGGCCCTGCCTTCGATCATGCACAACTGGCCACAGCACTCAGTCAGGCCTCTGGTAAAAAAGTGAGCGCCCAAAGACTCGGCATCAATTCACTGATATTCGACAACAAGACAAAGCTGATCACTTTCCGCTACCAGAATGCCTGGTACCAGTACGATATCACAAAACAAACTTGTGCCACAGCTACTGCTGTTGACACACAATCCATCAGCGCGCCCAATCCACGCCGCCGGCCCCGTTGGGACCGTGATGGCAGAAGAGACAGCTCTTCACCCGATAAACAGTGGCTATCTTATATCAAGGATTACAACGTATACATCAAGCCCGCCGCCGGCGGAGATGCCATACAGTTTACATCAGATGGCACAAAAGAAAAACCCTACGGACAATTGGTATGGTCGCCCGATAGCAAATATGCCATCGGCTACAAAATAGACCCACGCGAGCAAAAGGAAGTATACTACATACTCACCTCTCTCCCCAATACCATGCGTGGCCAGCTCCGTTCACAACGCTATGCACAGCCCGGCGATGAATTCACCAGCTACGAAATGTATGTATTCAGCCTCACCAGCAAAAAAGCAGTGAAGGTCAACACAGACAAGTATGACTTCCTCGGTTCACCTTACATCCGCTGGAGAAAAGAAAGCCGCTATTTCACCTATGAAAAAGCTGATCGCGGTCACCAGCGCTTCCGCATCATAGAAGTTGATAGCGAAACTGGTAATACGCGTAACGTTGTTGACGAGCAAACCAACACCTTCATTTACGAACAGCGCATCTTCACCCACTACCTGCCCGAAACAAATGAGATCATCTGGAGCAGTGAGAAAGATGGTTACCGTCACCTCTACCTCGTAGATGCGATAAGTGGAACCGTTAAGAATGCGATCACTGCCGGCTCCTGGGTGGTGCGTGAAATAGACAGCATCGACGAAAAGAAACGCGAAGTATGGTTCCGCGGCAGTGGCATGCAGGCTGGCGAAGACCCCTACAACCTCCACTACTACCGTATAGGATTCGACGGCAAGAAACTGGTATCACTCACACCGGCGCCAGGCAACCATAATGTTAGCTTCTCTCCCGACCGTAAATACTTTACCGACACCTATTCATCACCCAATGTAGCACCCGTTACCAATCTAATACGTGCTGCAGACAACAAACAAGTGATGGAGCTGGAAAAAGCAGACATATCCGCTTACCTCGCACTCGGCGTAAAACTGCCGGAAGTATTTGTAGCTAAAGCACGTGATGGCGTTACCGATATCTGGGGCGTGGTATGCAGACCACGCAACTTCGATCCCAACAAACGCTACCCTGTTATCGAGAACATCTATGCAGGTCCACAAGATGCATTTGTTCCTAAAAACTTCATGACACACGGAGAAATGCAAAGCATGGCTGAGCTCGGCTTCATCGTAATACAATGCGATGGCATGGGAACCGCCAACCGCTCCAAAGCATTCCATGATGTATGCTGGAAGAACCTGGCCGATGCAGGACTACCCGATCGCATCCTTTGGATCAAGGCCCTCGCTGCAAAATATCCTTATGTAGACGATACACGCGTAGGCGTATATGGTACATCAGCCGGCGGACAAAACTCTACTGGCGCCATGCTCTTCCATCCGGAGTTTTACAAAGCTGCCGTATCAGCCTGTGGCTGCCACGACAACCGCGTAGACAAACAATGGTGGAATGAACAATGGATGGGCTTCCCGATCGCCAAACATTATGACGAACAATCCAACATCACCAACGCCGCCAAATTACAAGGCAAGCTGTTGTTGATCGTAGGCGAAGCAGACACCAACGTGCCTCCAGAATCTACCTATCGCCTGGCCGACGCCCTGATCAAATCCAATAAGATGTTCGATCTCCTCACCGTACCCGGCATGGGCCACAGTGATGGCGGACCTTATGGACGCAAGAAAAAGAGAGACTTCTTTGTAAAGAGCCTCCTCGGCGTTGACCCACCCGACCGCAACAGTGGAGAATTAAAATAGGTTTATAGATAGCAACACAAAGCATGATTGGCCCCTTTCGGGGCCTCTGCTTTTATAGAGACGATATCAAAAAGGTTTTTAAGTCGCCAGCCTCTGGCTGGTGACGCCTATTTTCCAGCCTCCGGCTGGATTTAGCACACAAACTATGAATAACATGAATAAACAATTCATTACCATCGGCCTGTTGCTGATAACACTTAGCGCCACAGCTCAAAAGATCCATTTCACGGTATCGATGGAGCAACCAGCCAGCCATTACTTTCACGTGGTACTACAATACTCAGGGGCCAAAGGCGCCGCCACAGAATTTAAAATGCCGGTATGGTCACCCGGCTATTACCAGCGCCTGGATTATGCCCAATATGTAGAAAGCTTCAAAGTCACCAGTAACGCCGGCGACACACTCCCCTGGACAAAAGGTACAGCCAACAGTTGGCAGGTAACCCACAAAGGCCAGTCATCCTTCACCATCAGCTACGATGTAAAAGCTACCCGCGCCTTTGTAGCCAATCCCTTTTTAGATTCTACCCGGGGCTACATCATACCCGGCGGATTATTCGTACATCCTGCCGGCAAGATCAACCTGCCGTCCACAGTCGAAGTAAAGCCAGCACCGGGCTGGAACAACATAGCAACCGGCCTCGATCCGGTAGCAGGCAAACCATTCACCTATACGGCTCCCAACTTCGATGAACTGTATGACAGCCCCCTGCTGGTCGGTAACCTCGAAGAGCTGCCATCCTTCACGGTACAGGGAATCCCACACCGCTTCATTGGCTACAAGATGGGAGATTTCGACAAGCAGGCATTTGTGAACGACCTGCAAAAGATCGTAGCTACAGGGTCCGATATCATTGGCCACATCCCTTACAAACATTACACCTTCATCGCTATTGGTCCAGGCGCCGGAGGCATCGAACACCTCAACTCTACTACCATCAGCTTTACAGGCCCATCCCTGAGCACGCCCAAAGGACGCCTGCGCATACTGAACTTCATTGCCCATGAACACTTCCACCACTACAATGTAAAACGCATACGCCCTATTGAGCTCGGACCATTTAACTATGACAGCGGCAGCCGTACCAACCTGCTGTGGGTTTCGGAAGGACTTACGGTATACTATGAGTACCTGGTGGTAAAACGTGCAGGACTTTCTACCGAAGAAGACATCCTCGGATCATTCCGCAACAATATCATGGCCTTCCAAACCAAGCCCGGCCGATTATGCCAAACCCTGCAACAAGCCAGCTACAACACTTGGTCAGATGGTCCCTTTGGTCGCCGCGATGACAAAGAGAACAAAACGATCTCCTATTATGATAAAGGGCCAGTAGTAGGTCTGCTGTTCGACTTCGCCATCCGCCACAACACACAAAACAAAAAGTCGCTCGATGATGTAATGCGCACGCTGTACAGAGAATACTACCAGAAGAAGAAAAGAGGATTTACAGAAAAAGAATTGCGCACAGTGATCGAGCAAACAGCCGGAGGCCCACTTGATGAATTATTTGATTACATCTACACCACCAAAGAATTAGATTACAACAAATACCTCAACTACGCTGGCCTCACCATAGACACCACAGGCGAAAAACCAACCTATAATATCACCCGCCTCCCCAATCCCGACGCTTTGCAAAAGCAAATACTCGAAAGCTGGCTGGGCAAGTAATAACAACATAACCTAAATAAAAAAGCAACCAACGAAATAGAATTCGTGGTTGCTTTTTTATTTAAAACAAGAAACTCATTTATTCGACAGCTCTTCGAGGCTTGCAGCCTCGAAGCACTATTCCAGGGCCTTTGGCCCTATCGAAGTAAAAGTCACGAAGCAAAAGCATTGCCGACTGCCGGTACTGCCGATTGCCGCGCTCACCACTCCATCTTCAGCAACACAACTCCCTGACGCTGCAAATTCAAATTCACTATCAGCTTGCCATCTTTCACAACTTCTGAAGACTTTCCTGTCTGCGCCAGCTGCCCTGCCTTCTCCAACTGAGCGATCTGCTCAGGCGTAGGCTGCTGCGGAGAACCCAGTTGCTTCCACACCTCATAAGAATTACTATGCTGCCTGTCAACCACAAACTGCGTCAGCGTAACCTTCTTACCCGGCACACCATTCACTACCACCTGCACGTTTTCAGGTGTTCCTTCCAGGTCTTCGTCATGATAGTTCCACACCATCACAGTAGCATTCTTTTTATCCTTCGCTGCAAGACCACCAATATCAGTCGTTGCCTTGCGTACACCGGAATCACGTACAGCAAATACAGGATACATACGATCACTGGCCACCGCCACACGCTTACCACTCATCATACCAAACATCCGGAAGATATTCAGCACAGGCTTATCGACACCATTGGTAGCCAGGTCACGGAAACCATAAAACCACGGCTGATTCTCAAACTCAAACGACCACGACACAGCACCGAGGAAATTAACGCCAAAATGATCGGCCAGTAAATACTTTCGGGCAAATGAAGCCGCTGTATAAGAAGAATACATAGTACCATTCCGGTAAGCATTCTCAGGGTTGGTAGCCATGCCGCAGGCAGCACAACCCTCAGGATCAGATTCACCGATCACGATAGGCAAATGTTTAAAGGCAGGCGTGGAAGCCACGATCTCAAAACCTTTACTCACATCACGCATTTGATTAGCAATACCCATCCGCACATGCCCTTGCACTACACGCGGCGCACCCTTGGCATGAAAAGCAATAAAATCGAGTGGCGAACCGATCTTGCCGGTAGCATAGTTGGTATCACTTTCACAATGCTTGAGGAAAGTGCGTAAGAATTTTTCTGCTACATCCCAGGAAGGGCCGGTAGAGTGAGGACCACCAATACGCGCAGTAGGAAGCGCGCGGCGCAAACCCTCAGCAGCATAATCATACATCTTGCAATAATCCTGCACCTTGCCTTTGAAGTAACCGATATTAGGTTCATTCCATACCTCCCAATACCAGCTTTCCACTTCCTTCTTGCCATAACGTTGCACACAATGCTTCACCCACTCATAAACAAGGTTACCCCATTTCTTATAATCATTCGGCGGATAAGCCCAGCCGGTATAAATATCATTATAATTATCCCCCGGTTTCCAGTAATGCCGGTAAGGTTGCGGTTTGGGCGATAATGCCTCTGGCATAAAACCGATCTCAGCCAGCGGCTTCATGCCACGCTGCACATAAGTATCGAAGATACTGTCCACGATACGCCAGTTGTAAATAGGATTACCTTGCGCATCTTCCGTGTAAGCATTGGTAGAACCCCATTTCAAACCAGGCGTACCATCACCGGTGGTCAGCAGGTTGTGCGCCCGCACATACACAGGCACGGGGCTCAACGCCGCAATTTCAGACAATAGTTTTTTGCCATCCTTCATATACGTATAGTTTGGCTCATCATAACCAAACCACGCCCACACCGGCTTCATATCACCGGTAGGCTTAGAAAGATCGACATTAACAGTGGTATAATTTTGTGAATAGACGGGCACGGAAAGAAGAAATATAGCCAGCAAGCGTGCCACCATAGAAAGGTGTTTCATGTTGTTAAATTTACGCGTACCAATAACAATCGTTTCAAGTGTCAATTTAACAATTAAATACCAACATCCACATGGAAACATCCTCATTAAAAAAATAGCAACCGCTGGACATTAAAAACTGAGCATTAAGCATTTCTGTCTTCCCCTATCAACTTTTCAACTTATTAACATGTCACCCCCTATCAACCTCTCAACATATCAACGTACCTTCGCCCCCTATGAAAGCATTCTTATTCGACCTGAACGGCACGATGATCGACGACATGGGATACCACATACAAGCCTGGCACACATTACTCACAAAATATGGCTCCGGTATTACGCTCGAACAAACCAAAGAACAGTGCTACGGTAAGAATGGCGAGTTGTTGGAGCGCGTTTTCCCAGGCCGGTTCACTGACGAAGAAAAGAATAAGATAGGCTACGCCAAAGAAGAACAATACCAGCGCGAATTCAGACCCAACCTGAAACTCATCAACGGCTTAGACAAGTTTTTAGCAGCAGCCCACAAGCAACACATCAAAATGGCGATCGGCTCCGCAGCCATTACTTTTAATATCGATTTTGTGCTGGATGGATTGAACATCAGGCATTATTTTAGTAGTATTGTAAGCGCCGATAATGTAGTATACAGCAAGCCCGATCCGGAAACCTACCTCAAAAATGCTGCAGAGCTGGGTGTGGCGCCGGAAGATTGCATAGTGTTTGAAGATGCGCCCAAGGGCGTCGAAGCGGCCCAAAATGCCGGCATGCAGGCGGTAGTAATTACCAGCATGCACACCAAAGACGAATTTGGGGCCTACAACAACATTATCGGGTTCATAGAAGATTATACCGAATCCTGGCTACAGGAAACCCTCCTCACCGCCACGGTATAACGGCCCTGCCCGGGGCTCCTTTCAGCGACCCAATAGCGTCCTTCCCGCGACGCTTCAGCGACGTTACAACGACCTTATAGCGGCGTTACAGCGACCTTTCAGCGACGTTATAGCGACCTTATAGCGACTATGCTCCGTACATGCTTCATAGACAAGCCGTTGCAAAGCCATATCACCTCCTACTCTCCTCTTATCAGCCCTTAAACCTGTCAACCTTCCTACTTTTCTTCCCCTTATCAACTTGTCAACCTATTAACTTGTCAACCACCCCCCAAATAACAACAGCAGGCCGCTAAGCCTGCTGTCGTTCAAAAGAGAATATTATAATTTATTGATTACCAGAACTTGATATACAAGGCGGCCAGGATCATCAGCGTGATAACGATCAGCACCAATGTAGCAGGCTTAACCTTGAACATAGAACCGTCGATCTCGAACGCCTTAGGATTCACCTTAGGACCAGCAAGGCTGATACCCACCATGGTAGCCACAGTGATAAAGAACGACCAGCCCATATTGATCAGGAACGGAATCTCTACAATAGTCTTCAATTCACCCTTCTCAACCTTCTGATATTCAAAAGCAGTATACATCCAGGTTTCGCGACCGAAGATATCCACAGCATAGTTGTTGAAGAAGATAGCCAGCGCAAAACCGAGGATCACACCCACCAGGGCAGCCGTACCAGTCGTACGCTTCCAGAACATACCCAGAATGAACATGGCGAATACACCAGGGCTGATGAAGCCAGTGTACTTCTGGATAAAGGTAAAGCCACCTTCACCACCGATACCCAGCAAGTCTTCCCAGGTAAAGATCAGGGAGATAATGATAGCCGCTACAACAGTCATACGGCCGATCCACACCATCTTCGTCTCATCTACATTCTTATTAACGTATTTCTTATGAATATCAAGCGTGTAGATGGTAGAGATACTGTTCAGCTTACCAGCCAGAGAGGCGATAATAGCAGCTGTCAATGCAGCGATAGCCAACCCTTGCAAACCATTAGGCAGGAAGCCCAGGATCGCAGAATAAGCGCCGTCCTTGCTCGCCAGCTGAGGCAGGTGACCATTCTTATACAATACCCACGCAGCAATACCGGGCAGCATTACGATGATAGGCATCATCAGCTTCAGGAAACCGGCAAACAAGATACCCGTACGGGCAGTTTGCAGGTCAGCGCCCAGCGCACGTTGAGTGATATATTGGTTACAACCCCAGTAATTCAGGTTCACGATCCACTGACCGGCAAAATACATGGCGATGCCGGGCAACACCACATACTTCTGAATTTCAAGGTTCAGCGGCGTATCAATCTTACCCACCGTACCCGATGGCTTGTCCAATATCATTTTGAAGTGCTCCGGAGAATCCTGCAACAGCGCCTTGAAACCGGCAATGGCACCTTGGCCAACACCCAGTTTCTCGGCAACGATCGTCAAAGCCAGGTAAGTAGTAGCAAGACCACCAACGATCAATACTGCTACCTGGATTACGTCCGTATAGCCAATTACCTTCATACCACCCAGCGTGATGATCAGCGCGCACACAGCCAGCGCCAGCATAATGGCATGGAGATATTCACCACCCAATAAGCCATTGATGGCCACTGCACCGAGATACAGGATAGAAGTCAGGTTTACGAATACATACAAGAACAACCAGAATACCGCCATGATCAAAGCCACGGTCTCATTATACCGGGTCTTGAGGAACTGCGGCATCGTATAGATCTTATTCTTAAGATAGATCGGGATGAACCAGATGGCAATAATAATGAGCGCCAGCGCAGCGATCCACTCATACGCAGCAACAGCAGTACCCACAAAAAAACCCTCACCACTCATACCAATAAACTGCTCAGCAGAAATATTGGAGGCGATCAGGGAAGCGCCAATGGCCCACCAGGTCAAAGAACCCTCGGCCAGGAAGAAATCCTTTGTATCCATCGCAGCCTTCTTTTTCCGGCGGTAGATCCAGTATCCGTAAGAACCTACCAGGACAAAGTAGAGTACGATGATTAAATAATCGTAAGACACAAGACTGTTATTCATACGCAGAAACCGTTTAGAGGTTGTTTTAGAAGATGGTTATAAATTGGGTGAAGAAAGGCTTGAATAGCTGAAGAGAAGAACGACTGTTAGTATGACGAGTACCGACTACGTTTAATTTCATATATGCAAAGCACTTTTCAAACGTGAAAAATAGCGATTATTTTAATAAAAAGCACACCATACTGTTCAATCCTTGGACGTTGTGTATCAAATTTTAATAATAACAGCACCGCTTGTCCCGGATATCTGGCACTATGAGCAAAATGAAAGCACCTGCCAGCGGCGAGGTGCCCTCATCTTTATGAATTTTAATGTGTAAAGCTTACACTCATCGCTTATTTATAATACGCTTCATTCCACCGCAGCTCATTCTTAAGCTGATACAGGTTAGTGTCCTTGTTGATCAGCACAAACTCAACACCGGCAATCTCAGCAAAGTCTTGCAGATACTCGGAAGTGAGGTTTTGGCTATAACCAGTATGGTGAGCGCCACCAGCCAGGATCCAGGCCGCACAGGCAGTCTTCATATCCGGCAATGGCTTCCACAACACCCGTGCAACAGGCAGTTTGGGCAGGTCCTGTTCAGCCTCTACCGCTTCCACCTCGTTTACGAGGAAACGGAAACGATTACCCATATCGATCAAAGAAGCATTGAGTGCCTTACCCGGTGCGCTATTGAACACGAGGCGCACAGGATCTTCTTTACCACCAATACCCAGCGCATGCACTTCACAGGAAGGCTTGGCTTCAGCTATAGATTCACAAATTTCAAGCATGTGAGAACCGAGCACGAGCGGGTTACGAGGATTGAAGTGGTAAGTATAATCCTCCATGAAAGAGTTACCACCAGGTAAACCCTGTCCCATTACCTTCATAGCCCGCACCAGGGCCGCAGTTTTCCAGTCACCCTCACCGGCAAAGCCATACCCGCTGCCCATCAGGCGCTGAGAAGCGATACCAGGCAGCTGTTTCATGCCATGCAAGTCTTCAAACGTATCAGAGTAACCCTTATAATTACCGTCTTCCAGGAACGCGCGCATGCCGAGTTCGATCCGCGCAGCATCGACCAGCGAAGAATAGCGGCTGCCACCCTTCTTCAACACGTCCATCAGCTTATACTTATCGTTATACTCCTGGATCAGTTTCTCAACCGAAGCATCAGAAACCTCATTAATAACCTTCACGAGGTCACCAATACCATGTGTATTAACAGAGAAACCAAACTTGTATTCAGCCTCCACCTTGTCACCGTCGGTAACCGCAACATAACGCATGTTATCGCCAAAGCGAACAAAGCGGGCGCCTTGCCAATCGTGCCAGCCGGCAGCAACACGGCTCCACACATTGATGCGCTCCAGCACCTCTTCATCCTGCCAGTGGCCCACCACTACTTTGCGGTTCAGGCGCATGCGCGTCATGATGAAACCAAATTCACGGTCACCATGCGCACTCTGGTTCAGATTCATAAAGTCCATATCGATATCACCCCAGGGAATATCACGATTGAACTGCGTATGCAAATGCAATAAAGGCTTGTTGAGGATCTTCAGACCGCCAATCCACATCTTGGCAGGCGAGAAAGTATGCATCCAGGCAATGATACCAATACAGTTAGGAGCAGTATTCGCATCCTGGCATACCTTATAAATTTCTTCAGGCGACTTCACAGTGGGTTTCCACTGAACAGTCACAGGTATCTTGGTAGAAGCGTTCAGGGCAGTAGCAATCGTTTGAGCGTGATCAGCCACTTGCTTCAGGGTCTCCGGGCCATACAAATGCTGACTACCGGTTACAAACCAAACTTCCAAAGTCTTTAAATTGATCATCTATCGTTTATTTACTGTTTTGAATTCTTCTTATTCAGAAAATGTCATTTCAAGATCGAAGCAAACGCATTGCCGATTGCTGACTGCCGATTGCCGGCTTACGCCTGCCCATAATACGAATCCGGCCCATGCTTCCTTTCATAATGCTTACGGATCAACGCATCCTTCAGCCGCGGCGCATTAGGATTGATCCGCTCCGTCAACAATGCCATCTGCGCCACATTCTCCAACACAGCACTGTTATACACAGCCTTGGCAGCCGTCTTCCCCCAGGTAAAAGGAGCATGATTACCCACGAGGATCATCTCTACTTCCTCATAATTATATCCCTTAGCCTCCAGGCAATTGATGATCTGGAAACCAGTTTCATATTCATAATCCCCTTTGATCATGGCGTCATCCATAGGAGGCGCACAAGGAATATCAACAGTATTATGATCGGCATGCGTAGTACCGAAAATAGGAATATCACGCTGGGATTGAGCCCACGCAGTAGCATACGTGGAATGCGTATGAACAATGCCCCCGATCTTCTCCCAATGCTTGTACAACACGGCATGCGTTTTGGTATCCGAGGAAGGACGCATCGTTCCCTCTACAGTCTTACCATCGAAGTCAACGATCACCATGTTGTCGGGCGATAAAGAAACATAAGGAACACCACTGGGCTTGATGGCAAACACACCGGCACTGCGGTCAACCGCACTCACATTACCAAAAGTAAATAACACGAGGCCTAAAGCCGGAAGCTGCATGTTAGCCTCATACGCTTCCTCACGAATATGTTGATAACGACTCATTGTTTCTAAACTATGTATTGTAGTTTTTCTGAATACTGGATTCTGAATGCTGGATTCTTGACTTACTTCGTATGATCTTCCACAAATCCTCCCAACTCATGATACTGCCTGTAGCGCTTTGCATACAGCGGTACCTTCTTCGCATCAGGGAAATACTCCACATCGAAGCCCTGTCCCATCGCCGCCATCGCATCCTCTACTTTAGAGTAGAGCCCCGCAGCAGTAGCCGCAAACATGGCAGCACCGGCAGCACAAGTTTGCTCAGAACGGTGAATGCGGATAGGCATGTCCATTACATCAGCCATCATCTGCATGATGAAAGGCGACTTACGCGCCACACCACCCAATCCGATCAGGCCCTTCACAGGCACACCCTCATGATTGAAGCGGTCAACGATACTTTTAGCACCAAAGCAGGTAGCCTCCACAACAGCCCTGAACACACGCGGAGCATCACTGCCCAGGTGCAGGTTAGAGATCACCCCCTTCAGCAACTGGTTGGCATCTGGCGTACGACGACCATTGAACCAATCCACAGCCAGCTCGCTTTTTTCATCAAAAGGCAAAGCCTCAGCTTGCTTGCTAAGAGACGGGATAATTTTACCCAGCGTTTCCTCAGCCAGCTTGGCCGCAGTATCCTTATCGATCAGAGAAGATTGAGACAACAATTGTTGAACAGGCCAGCCCAGCACATTCCGGAACCAGGCATACGCATCGCCAAAAGCTGATTGACCAGCCTCCAGCCCGATCATGCCGGGAATCACAGAACCATCCACCTGACCACAAATCCCCTTCACCAGCTTACCCTCCATGTCGGCCTTGGGCGCCACCAGCATATCGCAGGTAGAAGTACCCATTACCTTACTTAAATGATAAGGCTCGATCTGGCCACCCACAGCGCCCATATGAGCGTCGAAAGCGCCAATACCGATTACCACGTCAGTAGAAAGCCCCAGACGCTCAGCCCAGGCCCCGCTGAGTTTGCCCGCAGGCTTGTCGGCCGTATAAGTATCCTTAAACAATCTTGAAGTAAAACCTTTTAGCACAGGGTCGAGAGAAGAGAAGAACTCATCAGGAGGCAAACCACCAAACTCAGCCGCCCACAAAGACTTGTGACCAGCCGAACATACGCCGCGCCGGATATCCTGCGCACGCTGACCGCCGGTAAGTAAGAACGGGATCCAGTCACAATGCTCTGCCCAGGAATAACAGGCCTTGCGAACCTGCTCATCGGCACGCAACACGTGCAGCAGCTTTGCCCAGAACCACTCCGAAGAATAAATACCACCCACATACTGCAGGTAGTTCACATCGAAACGCTCGGCATGAGCATTGATCTCCGCAGCCTCCTTTACCGATGTATGGTCCTTCCACAATACAAACATAGCATTGGGATTCTGCTCAAAACCTGGCAGCAGCGCCAGCGGCGTACCGCTTTCGTCTACCGCAACCGGCGAAGAACCCGTAGTATCGATGGAAATAGCTTTTACCTGGGCAGCTACAGAAGCGCCGGCCTGCTGCAAACAACTCTTAATACTTTGCTCCAGCCCTTCCACATAATCCAGCGGGTGCTGGCGAAACTGGCTGGCGGCAGCATTACAATACAAACCGTCCTTCCAGCGGGGATAGGGAAACACAGCAGCAGCAATCTCTTTTCCGTTGGCAGCATTTACTACAATGGAGCGTACAGAATCTGTTCCGTAATCTACTCCTATAACATATTGATCACTTTTCATGAGGCAATTCGTGTCAAGGTAACACTTATTATTTTATGTACAAAAGAATTAACAAAAAAGGACTTTACCAAATACGTTACAGCCAACGCAAATCTACCAAAGTAACCTAATTAACAAAGTCAAAATATGATTTACCTTATACAGATAATAACCAATTCACTATCAACCTCCCCCACCACCCGCCCGATCCGGTCAGCAGTAGCCGGCAAGCAGGAGGTCAAAAAATAAATGTAATTATGACAATTATTGAAAGAAATATGTTATTTTGCTACATACTTGCAACACTGCTATATGAAAAGAACCATGCTCCACAAAGGGTTGATTACCCTGTACGCGCGGCACCTTTGCCATCACCTGTTCCAATTGGTCAATTCGTCTCATTTCCCAAAACATAAGAATCTCTTTTATAATTACACAGTTGTTTTGTTTATTACAAGCAGGCCTGCTGTTTCCACAGCAGGCTTAATTACATTTGAAAAACCATGCACCAATCAAATATAAACTTATGAAGCGATTGTTATTCGTTCCCCTGGTATTAGCCGTCTATCTCACAACACAGGCACAGAATGAGATCACGGTCAATGCCGACGACGCCAAACTCACCATCAGTAAACAGATATATGGCCACTTTGCAGAACACCTCGGCCGCTGCGTGTACGGTGGGTTCTATGTAGGAGAAAACAGCAAAATACCCAATACAGCAGGTGTGCGCAACGATGTAGTGGCGGCCCTGAAGAAACTAAAGATAGCCAACCTCCGCTGGCCCGGCGGCTGCTTTGCCGACACCTACCACTGGAAAGATGGCATCGGCCCCAAAGACAAACGCCCCACGATCGTAAACACCTGGTGGGGAGGCGTCACAGAAAACAACAGCTTCGGTACCCACGACTTTCTCAACATGTGTGAGCTGATCGGAACAGAACCCTACCTCGCCGGCAATGTAGGCAGCGGTACAGTTCAGGAGTTGGCGGACTGGGTACAATACGTCAGCTTCGCCGGCGAAAGCCCCATGTCCAACCTCCGCAAACAAAACGGCCGCGAAAAACCCTGGAACGTAAAATACTGGGGTGTAGGCAACGAAGCCTGGGGCTGTGGCGGTAACATGCGTCCCGAATACTATGCAGACATCTACCGCAAATACGCCACCTTCATGACGGGCTGGAGCGAAGGCAACATCTTCCGCATCGCCTCCGGCGCCAACTCGGCCGACTATAACTGGACAGAAGTCCTCATGAAAAATATACCCCGCAACATGGTAAGCGGCGTAGCCCTGCACCACTATTCAGTGATCGACTGGAACAAAAAAGGACCAGCCACCGGCTTTTCGGAAGAACAATACTTCACTACCATGAAACGCGCGTGGCAAATGGATTCACTGGTGATAAAGCATTCCGCCATCATGGACAAATACGATCCGAACAAACGCATCGCACTGGTGGTAGACGAATGGGGCGGCTGGTACGATGTAGAACCCGGCACCAACCCCGGCTTTCTCTACCAGCAAAACACAATGCGCGATGCGATGATTGCTGGCATAACCCTCAACATCTTCCACAACCATTGCGACCGCGTGCGCATGGCCAACCTCGCACAAACCATCAACGTGTTGCAGGCAGTATTACTCACGAACGAAGAAAAACTCATCCTAACGCCAACATACCACGTGATGGAAATGTACAACGTGCACCAGGATGCTAAGCTCCTGCCCATCACCATCAAAACAAAAGACTATACACTGGGCAGCGACAAACTCCCGGCAGTTTCCTGTTCAGCCTCCCGCGACTCCCTCGGAGCCACCCATATATCACTGGTAAACATCGACGCAAAAAACATGCAGGAGATCACCATCAACCTCAAAGGAGGAAAGTACAACAACATCACAGGAAAGATATTGGCCTCAGCCAAAATACAGGACCACAACACCTTTGAAAACCCTGACAAAATTAAGCCGGCAGCATTCAGCGGCGCTACCCTCAAAGGAAGCACCCTCACCGTAAAACTGCCCGCCTGCTCAGTCGTAGTATTGGAATTGAAATAACGCTAACGCTCTGCGAGGCTTGTAGCCTCGCAGCACTATTCCCGGGCTTTAAGCCCGCTTACAAAGCAACACTATATGAGGACCATAACAGCACATATGAAATCAATCACAGCTTTGCTGGCCGCCGCTTGCCTTACAGCCGGCACCACTTCAGCCCAAACCACACAAGCATTCACAGTAAAGGCAAACCAGCTCAAGACACCCATACAAAAAACGATGTGGGGCATCTTCTTCGAAGACATCAACTTCGGCGCCGACGGTGGCATCTATGCCGAGCTGGTCAAGAACAGATCATTCGAATTTGCAACACCCCTCATGGGATGGCGCGAGCAAAAACAGAATGCCGACGGCTCCATACTCATCATCAACCGTGGCGACCAAAGCAATCCCCGCTTCGCCCGTTTCACCATCCGCTCAGCGAGTGGATATGGTGTGAGCAATGAAGGCTTCCGCGGCATGGGCATCACAGCCAACGACAAATATGATTTTTCCCTGCTCGCACGCGCACAGGAAGGCAACACCAAACTCCGCATAGAACTGGTCAATGCAGCTAACCAAAAAATAGGAGAAACCAGCATAACCCTCTCCGGCAAAGAGTGGAAAAAATACACGGCCACCATCACGGCCACTGCTACAGAGCCCAAAGCCAAACTCAACATCTGGTTTGAAGGCACAGGCATGGTAGATGCCGATATGATCTCCCTGTTCCCACAAAAAACCTGGAAGAACAGGCCGGGTGGCCTGCGTGCCGACCTGGTACAACTCCTGGCCGATATGAAACCGGGCTTCCTCCGTTTTCCCGGAGGCTGCATCGTGGAAGGCCGCGAACTGGACACCCGCTACCAGTGGAAAAAGACAATCGGCCCGGTTGACCAACGTGAGCAGATCGTGAACCGCTGGAACACGGAGTTCCGCCACAAACTCACCCCCGATTATTACCAATCCTTTGGCCTCGGCTTTTATGAATACTTCCTGCTGTCGGAAGACATTGGCGCCGAACCCTTGCCCATCCTCAACTGCGGCATGGCCTGCCAGTTCAACACATCAGAAGTAGTACCCACAGAAGAGCTGGACCAATATATCCAGGACGCACTGGACCTCATCGAATTTGCAAATGGTTCTGCCGATAGCAAGTGGGGTAAGGTGCGCACCCAGATGGGACACCCAGCCCCCTTCAACCTCAAACTGCTGGGCGTAGGCAACGAACAATGGGGCGAGCAATACATAGAACGATATAAGCTTTTCGCCAAGGCTATCAAAGAAAAGTACCCTGCGGTTCAGCTGATCAGCAGCGTTGGCCCCAACCCCGATGGCCCATTATTCGACTACCTCAACCCCACCCTACGTGGACTGAAAGCCGACATACTGGACGAACATTATTATCGGGCGCCCGATTGGTTCCTGAAGAATGCTAAACGATACGACGAATACGATCGCAATGGACCTAAAATATTTGCCGGCGAGTACGCAGCACAAAGCAAAGCCATCGCCAGCCCCGACAACATCAACAACTGGCAGTGTGCACTATCAGAAGCAGCCTTCATGACTGGCCTCGAACGCAACGCCGACGTAGTACACATGGCTTCCTACGCACCCTTGTTTGCCCATGCAGAAGGATGGCAATGGACCCCAGACCTCATCTGGTTCAACAACCTCCAGTCATACGGCACCCCCAACTACTACGTCCAAAAAATGTATGGTGTAAATAAAGGCACACACGTAGTACCCATGACGCTGAACAATGAAACAGTAACTGGACAGAATGGCCTCTACGCCAATGCAGCCATCGATAGCGCAGCCAAAGAAGTGATCATAAAGCTGGTAAATACAGGAGCCATCGCGCACAACAGTGAGATAACGATCGAAGGTGTAAAGAAACTGGCCACCACGGCTACAACAGACGTATTGAAAAATGCCGACCTGCAACAAGCCAACACATTCGCGCAGCCTGCCACCGTTAGTCCCACCCAGGAAACCATCAAACTGAAAGGAAAGAAAGTGCCGGTCACCCTGGCCCCCTATTCCTTCCAGGTAATCAAGGTAAAAATGCTGTAACTCCAAACGACTTGCCATGCATCCAAAAACACTCCTCCTTTCCCTCACCCTGGTCCTGCTCGCAGCCACTGCCTCTGCACAAACGGCACAGCCGGCACAAACAACACAACCGGGCGTCCACGATCCGGTCATGATCAAGCAGGACGACGTTTACTACCTCTTCTGTACAGGCAGAGGCATTAGCGTCTTTTCATCGAAGGACATGAAGACATGGCAACGGGAGAAGCAAGTGTTCGATACCTTACCTTGGGGCGTGCAGTCAGTCAAGGGCTTCAGGAACCACATCTGGGCGCCGGACATCTCCTTCCACAATGGCCAGTACTACCTGTTCTATTCCGTATCGGCCTTTGGGAAAAACACCTCCTGCATCGGCGTAGCCACCAATAAGACCCTCCATCCCAATGATCCCAACTTCAAATGGATCGACCACGGCAAAGTCATTGAATCTGTCCCCGGCAGGGACATGTGGAATGCGATAGACCCTAACGTCATCTGGGACGAACAGGACCAACCCTGGCTGGCCTTCGGTTCCTTTTGGAATGGACTCAAGCTGGTAAAGCTCAACCAGCAACTCACAGCCATCGACACACCACAACAATGGCACAGCATCGCCAGCCGGAAATTGAACTACTATACCCCCGACTCATCAGCCGGCGACGGCGCAATAGAAGCCCCTTTTCTCTTTAAAAAAGGAAATTACTATTACCAGTTTGCCTCGATAGATTATTGCTGCAAGGGAGAACAAAGTACCTATAAAATGATTGTAGGCCGCTCCGAGAAACTCACAGGACCTTACATTGACAAAGCAGGCGTTTCCCTCCTGAAAAGTGGAGGCACGATCGTGCTGCAGGGAGATAAAGACTGGCATGGCGTGGGACACAATGCCGTATGCACATTCGACGGCGTCGACTACCTCGTATTCCATGGCTACGATGCCAAAGACCGCGGCCGCTCAAAACTCCGCATCGAAAAACTCACCTGGAAAGACGGCTGGCCCGAAGTAGTGAAATAACACAATGTTTTGTCATTTCGAGCCCTCCATGCGCTGCAAAAACAACAACCAGATTGGAGGGCGAGAAATCTGCTATCGAAGCAAACGACAGCTAAAAAGTAAGGAACTAACAGCTAACTCCTGCTAAATCAGATTGTGCGCGTTAGGAATGATATTAAGGAAGTTGTGAAACTTGGAGTTATACTTACGTTTATCCAGTTTATAATAAAAGGCGCCACGTTTGGAGCTCTCCTTTTCCTTCTCCTTTTGCTTCACCAATAAACCGGTAGACAACACCTTGCGGCTGAAGTTCCGTTTATCAATCTCCGCATCATAGATACCCTCATACAACGTTTGCAATTGCGGCAGCGTAAACTTGTCGGGCAATAGTTCAAAGAGAATCGGATGCAGTGCAGCCTTGTATTGCAGCCTGTCCTTTGCCATTTCAATCATCGCTTCATGGTCAAAGATCAGGCGGGGATGCTTATGAATAGGGAACCATTCAGCATGATAATCGTCGTTGATCTGCTGCTGGTACTTACGGATATCGATCAGGCTGAAATAAACGATAGAAGCAGTACGCTCCAGTGGGTCACGGCCGGGATGGCCAAAAGCATGCAGTTGCTCCATATATACACCGCCAAGCCCCGTAAGCTCCTTCAATACCCGGGCAGCCGCTTCTTCAAAACTTTCAGTAGGCTTCACAAAGCCCCCCATAAGGCTCCACTTACCCCTTTCCGGTTCAAAGCCACGTTGAATAACCAATAATTTCAACTCCTGACCATCAAAACCAAAAATGATACAATCTACGGCTACAAGCAATCGGGTTTGTTGAGAGTAACGTTTCATAGTTCAGTGCTAAATATGGATAAAAATAACAAACATTAAACTATGGCAAAGTTTTTATATAGCTTCCTTGTCTCTTTTCCCTATTTTAGGCAAACAACTGCAAACGTATGCGTTACCGATTATCCGCCGGTTTACTTATATTGATCACATTTACACTGACCGCCTGCCACTCGACCATGACACTCCAACAATTACAACAAGACATCACCGCCACCCTTAGCAAGCAGGAAGGAACATATGCAGTAACTTTCAAAGACCTCGGCACCGGCGCCACCTTCCAGATCAACGGCGACACAACCTTCCATGCCGCCAGCACCATGAAAACACCCGTACTGATCGAAGTATATAAACAAGCCGCAGCAGGCACCCTGTCCCTCACGGACTCTATAACCGTCAAAAATGAGTTCCACAGCATCGTAGACAGCAGCACCTATAGCCTCAACCCCGACGACGACAGCGAGAAACAACTCTACACCCACATAGGCGCCAAAAGAACCCTCTACGACCTGGTTTATGACATGATCATCATGAGCAGCAACCTGGCCACCAACATCGTTATAGAATATGTAGACGCAAAAAAGGTAACCCAAACCATGCGCAGCCTGGGCGCCAAAGACATACAAGTACTCCGGGGAGTGGAAGACAGCAAAGCCTATCAGCAAAAACTGAACAATACCACAACGGCCAACGACCTCATGATCATCTTCGAAAAGATAGCTAATGGGCAGGCCATTGACAGCACCGCCTCACAAGCCATGATCCAAATACTCCTCGACCAGAAGTTTAACGAGATCATCCCCGCCAGGCTACCCAAAGATGTAAAAGTAGCCCACAAAACCGGCAACATCACTGGTGTACAACACGACTCCGGCATCGTGTTCCTGCCAGACGGACGTAAATATGTATTGGTCATGCTGTCAAAAGGCATCAAAGATGAAAAAGCCGCTATAGCAGCAATGGCAGAAGCATCAGAACAGATCTATCAGTACATGACGCAACCAAAGAACTAACCATATAATAAAACAAGGTCCCAGCACCGAAGCACCAGGACCTTCATATAAACTATAAAGTTATTATCATTTAATGCTTCTTCACAGCCTTTTTCTCTAACACCTCAATCCGCTCCTGTTGTTGCTTCAGTAACTTATTCTGCTCGATCACATACAACGTAAGCTCCTCGATCTTCTTCAACAAAACAGCCTGATTGTCACCAACATCAACACCCTCTTTAGCTACTTCCGTTGCAGAAGGCACACCCGGCAGATGACGATGCTCCTGGATGTACTTTTCTACTTCAGGTAGCGGAAGCAGTTGATAGTTCCGCTCAAATACATAATCAGCCCAGCTCTCCGCATCCACGCGCACCTTACGTGCACGAACATTTCCTTGTACATATAGTTTGTAATCCCCATTCACGATATCTGCGCCCCCAATGCCTACCCTGCCATTGGTGCCAATACGGATGCCCTCAATGTTATTGGACTTAAAGATCAAGGCAGTAGCATCAGTTGTACCAATAAAGCTTCCAGCTCCGGGACTACTATTACCAGTCAATCCCCAACCAGCGGTACCGCCGCCGCTGGCAGTCTGCCAGGAAGCAACACCATTGGCATCACTCGTAAGCACCTTGCCCGCGCCGGCACCTGTAGGAATGTGAAGACTGCTGGCCCATACGGTACCATTTACTTGCAGCTTATTGCCATTATCCGTAGAAGTGCCGATTAAAGTATTGCCGCTGGTAGTATTCAAACGGTTTGCCCCGGTTGTATTCTCATAAGCTATGTGTGTACTACCTCCCAGGTTGGTAACCGTTGGATTATAATAAATCCCTCTGATAGTACTTGCCGTACCATTAGTGGTGTTAATCTCATTATCGATACGAATAGTGGCCACATTATAACCAGTCGTGTTTGGATTTCCCCACCCCTGCTTGATCCTTATAATACTGGCACTACCATAAAAGTCCCTCAATACACCATACGCATTTTCAAACACGAAGTTCTCACTTACACCTCCCTGGTTAGACGTCTGAAACCGTACAGGAGTGTAAGCTGCATCATCTACCCGTATCCCCTGGTGCACGCCAAAGGTGGTAACATCTGCACCTTTCATAATAGCAAAAGACCCAACTTTAATAGAAGATTGAATTCTTGCTACACCATTCAGATCAAATTCATACCCTCCATCAGTAGTATGACCAATTAGCATACGGCCATTGTTCAGGATTCTAAGCCTCTCTACATTGCCGGTCTTGAATACGAGCGGCTGGGCATCAGTGGTACCAATAAAATCAGTACCGGGTGCAGTTCCACCATTACCGCCAAGTCCCCAACCACTGCCACCACTACCTCCATCATTTACCAGGATCACATTACCAGTAGCATCCAATCCCAACACCTTACCATTGCCAGCAACCGCAGTAGAGGAACTATTAAGTTGAGTAAACTGCAAGCCACTGGTACCGGCAGTAGCACCGGCAATAGAAAGACGGTTTCCGGGAGTAGCCGTACCTATACCCACATTCCCTTGCTGCGTGCCGATCAGGATATTACCATTGTTTTTGGTCGTACCACCTTTCACACCACCATCGATATAGACGTTACCACCATCATACCCAGAACTGACGTTTCCACCAAGGCCCCCAAACAAGTATAAATCTACTCCCCTGTTATCCCCATATTGCGGAACCGGAGCACCTAATTTTATAGATGTGCTGCCATTTACATCACTCGATGTCAGGATCGACGTGCTATGATGCGTCAAAGAAAATGTCTTATCAGCAGGGAAACCCATAAAGACGTTTCCATAACTGGGGTGCTTTAGCTCAACACTAAGATTGGCAAATCCCGTCAAACGGATTGCACCAGTATATTCCTGCAACTCTAAAACGTTACCGGTAGTACGTGATATATGAGTATTAAGATCGTGCCAGTAAATGTTTTCACCTCCACCCAATCTTAAACCCCTGCTATTGATGGTACCCTCTACATTCATTTTAAAACCATTATCCGTAGTAGTACCTATCAGTACATTACCATTGGACATAAATCGTGCCCTTTCCTGGTTATTAGTTCTTACTGCCAGGTCCTGGTTATCTATAGTACCCAGGAAATGCGTGGTAGGATTAGAGCCAGTAGACCCTGTCAACGGCCATACTGAACCCGCCCCGC
The DNA here is from genome assembly GCF_059502485.1 of Paraflavitalea sp. Classification (NCBI taxonomy): domain Bacteria; kingdom Pseudomonadati; phylum Bacteroidota; class Chitinophagia; order Chitinophagales; family Chitinophagaceae; genus Paraflavitalea; species Paraflavitalea sp. Next base: position 3,036,287 of record NZ_JCACET010000008.1, on the reverse strand, counting down.
CCACATCATTCACCAACACCACATTACCGCTGGCATCCAGTGAAAGCACTTTACCATTACCAGTACCCGCCGTAGCCGTATTATTCAACTGAGTAAATTGTAGACCGCTTGTACCCGCCGTTGCACCGGCAATTGAAAGACGATTGCCCGGACTCGTAGTGCCAATACCCACGTTACCAGTCGGGTCTACCACAAGCCTTGGCAGCGCAGCATTCTGGTCCCAGATAAAGAACTTATTGGTCAACCCAAAGTAAGACTCGGCAGCATTACCAACGCCAAGGTGATACATTCTGCCGGTACCCTTCATCTGGAACATCACATATCCATCATTCAGCGCATCTTCCAGGATCATTACTGGGTTGTAATTACCCGAAGTATTCTTGTATACATGTAGCGGAGCAAATGGACTACCCGTGCGTATTCCCACGTTACCGGTACCCGTTAAAGTAAGATTATAGGTACTGAGGTTGATACCCGTATTTCCAGTAAGTGTACCACCAAGCGAAACTTTTCGGGTCGTTCCACTGCCACTGGCAGTAACACCATTGTCTGCATCATACACCTGCTGTGAAAAAACAGGCTGTACACAAATACCCAGGAATAGCGTAATACAAAATGCGGATAAAGGCTTCATATACTGTTTTAGGGATTTAAACAAAACCGTTATTAAAGCAATATTTTATAATACTCACTGAATTGATCGCCGCCAGCCAATGCTATACACTTACGCAGACATGCATTCCGGGAAGCATCATCATGTACATGCCCATCGATCTGGGAAATTTCAAAAAGCATCAGTTCGATAAGCACTTCCAGAAAACTTTCTACACTCTTTGCAGCCTCGTATGCCTCATCACCCTCATCATCTACCACAATTATTTTTCCACTCTTCTTGTGAATGGCATAGTAGAAGCTATAAGTAAGATTGGATGCAAATACCCGGAACACTCGAGTAACTTCAATTTCGGACAGAACATAAAAAAAACGGCTAAATGGACGTACACCAGAAAGGTTTGTAGACTCCACGATGTAGCCAGCACAGTCACGTAGATCATCAGGAAGCTCCTTCGAACGTATGACCTTTACCCGCTCATCCAGGTTGTTCTTTTCCTCGAACACGGTAAGTAACCGTTGACAGGTATCTAAAAAAAGATTCACTAATTCGTTCTGCTGCATAAAATATCTATTTCTTTTGAGTAGTTTTTGGCTCCGTTTTCGTCTCGGCTGGTGGCGGAGGAGGCTGTTTTTCAAGTGGCTTTATCCCTACCAGCGTAAACTTCTTTTCCCCATTGTACCTGTAATAAATGAAAGCATGTGTCACCGCTGTTTTTGTTTCTACAGTAGCCGTCTTTGAATCTTTATAAAAACTGTTCCATCCGCCCGCAATGAACTTTCCTCCGCCTGCCTTCGATAAATCAGGGAACTGCTTATCATTGATTGCTTGTTCTACTTCGTAATCTGTCGCGTAATATACACCAAAAATACCCCTGCTCTGTTCCGAACTATTATTTCCTTCTGCCCCTACTACAAACCCATCATACTCCTTGCTCATGGTAGCGTCGAAAGCAAAATCGGCAAAATCATCGTTGTACCCGCTCAAAATAAGATCCGCGTTTGGCATTGGATTTCCCTGCGCGAAATCAACCAGTGCAAGAATCATTGTAGCAGATAGCAATACCTTGGCGGCAGGCTTACCAAACTTATGCCACAGCTTTGTAAAGCCCTTTCCGCGATGTAATTGTCGGGGCAGACCGTACGAAGTAGTAGGTCCATGGTTTAAGTGATGTATCTCTAAGACCTGATCCTTGAAATTTTCAAACACCTTAAACTTATTGATAAAAGTCGGATCAGAGGTCGGAGACAATCCCAGATCTATCAAAGCATTATTCCTCGCGCTGAAAGCATCCTTGGTTCGGCCCCTGATCTGGTCCCAGGCCCATGCAGCATTATACTTGCGCCCCTTCCTGATGATCGTTCTGACTTCAATGCCACCTTTTGTCTTAAATACATCAGGCGCTTTACTCATATCAACTTTAAGTTCTTTGAGTAAGTATTGAGGCGGGTTTTCTGACGCACCGTCAAGATCGATAAACCAAACCGGTTTATTACCGGCATACTGATAGGGCGTATACCACGGGTATGATTGCGACAGAGGATCCGAACTCAGGAACCTGCCTATTCGTGGATCATAGATCCGCAGACCAAAATCAATCTGGTTACCCTCACCCTTTGCATCATTATCATTTTCCTTTCCATTAAATCCAAAACGGTAATCAGATAGCCCCCATTTACGGCCAGGCATGATCATACCAAAAGGATAATAGTCAGTAGCACTTAACACCTCAGCCTCGTAATGATCTATAGTACCGTTATTATCAGCATCGACACCCGTTTTCCTGTCGCTGATCACCGTCATCACAGTACCCAGGTGATTGACAAGCTCATAACTACGTTGACCTACAACAACATTACCGGATGGGGGATTAGAAGGAGCTTCGTTAGGATCGGGCCTCCAGACACCCAGCCGGTTACGGCCATACAGGTGCTGCTCGGTTTTAACAGGTTCTTGCTGTCCGGGAGGCGATTCAGTCCATTTATAGACAGCAAGGATTCTCGCCTCCGCATCCCGCACATAATAATTCCACACCCTTGTAGAAGCCTGTCCTGTTGAAGTTATCCTCTTTATGATACGATTGCCGGAAAGGTCATGCCAAAAAGAGCTCTCTACCACATCATAATTTGGTTCCAGGTTCACGTATGAACTTAACTTCCCATACGGGTCCCAATGGATATATTCTATATCCTCCGAAATATCCTTGACAAGGTTCCCAACCTTATCATACCAATAATTATTTGATTGCTGAGTAACAACATCGAGAGGTTTGCCGGAAGGCGTAGTATACCCCCCTGCCGGAACAGGATCGATAACATGCAATAATTTATTATTTATCAACCGCCCATTCGCATCGCGATTATAGATGTACTCAAGATTATCCATCATCGGAGCGCTCGGATTAGCGCCATACCGTTGATAAGCCAGGATATTTCCATTGCCATCATAAGCTACATTCTCCTGATAATCCTGTACAATATTGCTGTTACTCCAGCTATTGCCCGAACCGATCGTATGCATACGCATTTGCTTCAGCCGGTGAAGCTGATCATAGCGGTAAGAGTAACCAGTAACAGCTCCATTATTCAGTTTACTAAGCGCAAGAGTAGTATGCGTGATATTACCATTGTACAGGCCAACACCCGTACCTGTGCCTGGTGGAGATGCCTGATAGTTTAGTGGGAAGGCAACCCCGCTACCAATAGGACTGTAATCATTATTAAAATAACCGATACTGAAGGCCATTACATCCCGCCCATGCTGAGAGAAAGAAGAACCCGGCTTGCCGTCCTGCGCCATATCAGCATTGGGGTCCAGGCGATGACTGTTGATACCTTTTAGCCACCCTTGCAACGTATAAGCATAATCAATCCCCTGCACCTTCAAATGACCAAGCTCAGTCCTTGCCAAAGGACCATGCAGGAAATAACGATAAGAAGCTTCAGTATTCCATATCAATTTATCGCGACTCGTACGGGCCTCGATGATACGATTATCGGCATCATATTGGTAATCATAGAAAAACTGATCACTGGTACCATCATTAAGTCTTACCCTGTTTACCTTACCGCTCACCAGGTCATAATCATAATCGATGCGGGAAAGAAAATAATTATTGTCCGGCCGCATATAAGCCTGGTGCATCATCTTTACATTACCGGCTATATCATAAGAGTAAAGACATTTATACACCGGCCTGCTGGCATTATTCTGATCGTCGATATATACAGTCGAAGCCACACGGCCGCGCAAATTGGTATACTCACCCTGGCCTCCATAAGCATCCGCTGGAGGTGCGTCATACAGCAGCTGTTTTATATGACGCCTGTAGCCTCCGGTACTAAAAGATTCCATAAATCCTGTTCTCCGTACCTCGGTTTCGTTTACAGTCGCAGGATCACTTTGCCGGACACCGGTTTCAACAACACGACCAAAAACATCATGTCGTGTATAAGTATAAGTATTGGAATAATTATTGAAATTGGTAGATTCCAGTTGTTCCGCATTCTGCGAAACAGCCAGCCGGCCTATCCGGTCATACCACACCTGCGTAGTGCCTTCATCAGGAGTAGTATGTCGGATTACCTGATCGTTACTATTAAAAACGTAAGTAGAAGACAGCCCATGCTGAGGTACAATAAAGCGGCTTACATACTCCGTAGTGCTGCCTGGCCCTGTAGTCGTCTCGCCACCAGCAGCAGGAACATTGAAGCGCCCCCAGGTGAGTATAGGAAGCCCTGATACACCAGGCGAAAGACACGAACTTTTATAATTGGCATATACAGTAGCATCGCTGAGCGTATTGCTATAGAAACGAACATGTTTTAATAAAGCCAGCTCTTCCGCCGGCAGCGTAAATCCAGAAGCTATTTCCCAGGCAAAAGGATAAGGAGGCGCGTTGATAGCTGGCAACAAAGTAAGCTTTCGGCCATCAAGGTAAAGATCCCAGATGGCGCTATTGAAGCTCGTACTTTGAACCACCAGGTGAGACCAGGGTTGTAAAGCAGATTGACTGATGTCGGCAATAGCATGGTTAGTAAGCGTAATTTCAATAGCGGTACTTCCCGGAGTCAGGCTATACAACTCAACCCATAACCTTTTATCATGAATAGCTACCTGGTAAAAATATTTATTGTCGGGCGTAATAATGCGTACCTGCCTCGACGGACTGTTACTGCTGCTATGTAACCAGAACTCCAGGGATTTCCCGGTATTATTTTGTAAGGCAGAACTGAGTGCATTGAAAGTAACAGTTTTGTTCTCGGTAGCAGGTATACCAGAGCCCGTGCAGGTAGAAGCATCGAAACCACGATATTCTTCCACAAGGTCCGTTTCAGCACTGCTCAACAAACGCACACCTTCCGGCGGAATAGTCTTTACCAGGTTGTTGCTTTGATCAAAATAGAATAATGTGTAATGATATTCATATTGATCTCCTTCGATGAAGGCAGAAGCATTACTGCTAAGGCATTTCGAAACATAACGATTCCTGAACTTACTGCGTTCAAGCGCTATATACAGATCATACTCCTGTCCGGCCCGCTCATAGGCGCCTTTGATAGCAGGTGCTACGCAGGCCAGATAATCCTGAACGATCAGCGGAGAGGCCGGCTTATTATACAACACAGCCTGAGCATCCATAGAACAGCGGCTTTGGAAGCCTATGTATTCACTGGAAGAAAGAGCATACCCCAACTGGTGGTTCATATAGTTGGTGAAAAGCGTATAATACAACTTACTGTTCGTATTGATGCCTGGGAACAAAGCCAGGAAAGCCGTATTGAGAGATGCAATACGCGTACAGCTTACAAAAGGATGATCGCTATTAGCAGGGGCCGGACTGGCAAGCGCAGCAGGCAGCATAATTGGATCAGCCAGATAACGGCATGAAATGGTGCATCGGCTTTCAAGGTCTGCAAGCTGAGCCTGTGTTAATACAAAATCCTCCTGCAACTCCTGCTTAAGCCAGTCATAAAAGCTACTGGCGCCGGAAGTATTGAACCTTGTCTTTAAAGCAGTCAGGTTACTGCATAATCCGGTAGATATCTCACCCGAATTAGGATTAAGTTCAATAGGAGTTTTATCGTGCGGATAAGGCTTATCCAGCAAATAAGGGCTGAATCCCTGTTGTACCAGCGAAGAGCCAATAATCCCGTTGAATGCATCGGCAAAAGTATTGTAAGGTACAGATGGAACCTGGTTAGAAGGTAGCGTGCTGGCCGGACGTATTGTAGCAGCAGTACCTCCCAGTTGTATGTTCTTTTGAGCAATGGCATATAGAACATTTACCAACTGTTCGATCATATTGTCGGTAACAGCATTAAAAGTCGGAGCTTCCTCATCCCGTACAGCTTTCAGCCGGTTACGCCAGTTTGTTCTCAGTGGCTCCAGATCATCAATTGCCCTGTTACGTAAACCCTGCAACATGTCAGCTTCAGTAGGTGCAGAGGTAGGAGCATTGGCAATCAGGCAATTCTGATAAGCAGCCTCATTCACATACTCGTTAAAAACACGGCTCTTATAGACATACAGTTGATAACGCGGATCGGAGGAGCAGCGCGAAGGTATTGGAGGAGGAGCAACGGGTGGGCATTCCGTAGATTCAGGAAATACATAATAAGAGATGCGCGTTACCTCTTCTTCCTCCATTGCATAATTATTATTGGCATCATGCCATTCATCAACAAACTGCCCAAGGTAAACCCTGTCTTCACCAGGTTGCATAACCACTGTAAAAGGATCCATGAAAACCGGATTCCAATAACTTGTCATCTCCATATAGCCATGGATAATTACCGGCCTGTTTACTGGTCCACCATTATGCACATAATACCTGTCATGGCTCGAAAAGGTATATTGGGGACCGGTAGTAGTATTGAAGTTGACATCCTCATAATGAAAGTTGGAAGGTATAGGGCAAGGTCCCGGATCAACAGGATCGCCACTACAATTACCCAGGTTGCTGCCACTTTGCGGAGCACAGGTAACAGATAAAACAGCCTGCACCACATCAAACCTGGAGGTAGACAACAACAATACCTGTAAAGCACCTTTCTGCGCAGTAACGGTGTGCTGGGTGATGGACATATCAACACCACTTCTGACAGTATAAGTAACAATGTAAGTGGCCGGAAAAGGTTGCATGCCTTCATTATACTGCAGAAATACATCCCAGCTATCCCTTCCCGTTCCAATAGTCTTTCGGGTAAACGCAGTCAAAGGCAGGTTCACACAGGGAGGCTCCGAAAGCGCATCGCCACCAACAAAACAATTGACGCAGAAAGGATTCACTTGTTCCTTTACGATGCGCACGTATTTACTCTTGATCTTTAAATAATATTCCCTGTATAGCTCCCATTCCCGCGTTACAGACCGGCAGGAATTATCAGGCGCACAGCTTGTCCAGGAGCTGACAAACTGATTACCGGTAGTATTGAAAGCAACCGGCTTACAATACAATTGCCAATCGATATACTGAAAAATATTTTTACCAGGCAATACATTTCCTGACTCATCCTTTACAATAAAGCCGATAGCATTCGATAAATTATTGAGATCAGCTTGCATTTCATCGAGATAGCTACTGCCTCTTCCGCCATTGAAGAAGGGATCCATATTTAACAAGGCCATCATATTCGACCTGTTGTAATAATTGCCACCGGTAGCATCTGCACCGGTCACAACAACATCCCGTAGCAATTTGTCGAAATTGTAGCTTCGTTCATTATTCAGGTTCTGATTAGCATAGCTGGCATCCTTACACCAGAGGTAACTACAATATTCAATATGCTTCTTTACAAAAAGGTCTGCCCATTCAGGATGTTCTGTATAAACCTTTATGAAATCCTGCTCAGATAGATTTCGTACCAATACAGCATTACCGTCATCATCCGTATAACTTAAATTATAGATATCTTCATTACCTGACTCATTTAACTTATAATAACGAAGTACATTGATATCCCGCTCCAGGTATAGAAAAGTCTCACTATTATACAAAGCATATTGACCGCCAGGACGCACGTCAGCCTTCATCTGTTCAAGGTAGGTATCACAGGCAGAAACAACATTGCAGGACGCGGAGAGCAGTCCACACCTTTGCTTCAATGTCATCCAGGTATTATCGATCCAGTATCTTATTGGATTACCGGTAGCTATCGCGCCAATATCGATACCCACAAACTTACCACCCGACAACAGTTCAATCACCTTTTCACGGAAAACATCCATGCTGTTTCCTAACAGCTTACATTCTTCGCACGTTGTATAACAACCGTTAAGATCAAGAGCTATCAATTCCGACAGGAAAAAATCCTGCAACTTTTTTAAATTGGAGTTATGTTCGATATAATAATCGACCTGGTAGCTCACAGCATCCTCCTTTAGCCGCAACGTATAGGTAACATAATATTCACCAACCTTATCCACTGACACAGGCACTGTACCGGTAACAGGGGCAACGTTGGAATTGCAGGTTACATCATTTAGCAAAAAAGCAGTGCTGACCGTCCCTCCACCTTTTAGCACACCACAATCGTTACGCACCTCTATTAAAACCTCATAATGACAATTACTACAGAACTGACTACTCTGTCCATGCGTAGTAATGAGAGAAGCCGGATTGATGCTATAATGAACATTGAACGTTCCGGTAACAGCCGCCATAAAAGTGGCAGTAGAGCGCATCATCATCGCGGCTGCATCACGATTGAAGTTGATGGGACTGATCAGACGTTGATTAAGTGTTGTCCGGGCCTCTGAAGAATTGGAAGATAATTGATCCACACTACTTGGATTGCCACCAGCAAGAGCAGTAGCGATTACCTTCCCTTTGGCATCTAAATAAGTAACGTTGATCTGACCATTGGGGTCCACAACCATATTCTTTAGATAATGAGACGCATCGCCCATCTCAGCACCAAATAAACGGTCCAGTTCCTTTTGAGAGGGCTTACCATAATAATATTGGCTCTCATGGCCACTGCCAATCTGAAAAGCGCTGCCTACCCCACCCTGACGGCGAAGACGTCCGGTATTATCCGGCGTATATTGAGTTAAAGCATAAGGGAAACCATCGGCATTGGGCACATTACCAGTAAAGTAAAACTCAGGGTCGTTGATAAAACTATTGCTTGGAGAAAAATATTGACTGGAGCCACTGCTAATACCCATGGGAAGCGCACCTGCAGCACAGCTGCCATCAGGAGAATTTACATTCAACAGAATATCGGTATGAGAATAGGGTTGATTGGAAGGGTTCTTATTGAAACCTGAATAATAAGCAAGGCTTTTACTCCGCACAGGCGCAGGTATCACGTTGATAGCCGGCCGGCCCATATTATCATAAATAGTCTCTTGTACGACCGCAGTTTCCTGCCGGTCTACAGGGCTGCCATTCTTTAAAGTCTGATTGCTGTTTACAAGAGATACCGATTGCCGGGTCCGGAGCGTACCATCAGCAAAATCTACCACCTCCTTCCGCTTGCCATCTTCCGCAAAAGCAGCCGTATATTTCCAGTTCATGCCCGGCTCAAAAGCATCGATAGCCTCGATAGCTGTTTTATTGGATTCATCCCTGTATAGCCAATTGGTTTGAATACGTAATGTAGAGTTCGAGATAGGTTGATAATAAGCACCACGTACCCGCACCAAAACATACCCATCACCATAAGCTAGATTTATGACGTAAGAAGGAACAGTAACAGTTACACGGGTATTATCGTTACGCATCCATTCTTCCAAAATGGCGTCAGGGATATCAACAACACCATTAGAAGTATACAGATTATTGATATCGGCAGCACGGCCACTTTGAGCATCAATAAAAGCCCACTCCACATCATACTCTTCTGAATTATTAAAATCAGCTACGTCCCAGGCAATAGTCAACTGACGATCCTGTTCACTCAATCCGATCCGCTGCATTGTCATGCCACCATTATTGGACTGTTGATTTACCTGGCTTAAATGAAGAAAACCATTAACCTGCGGGTTGAAAGGATACTTTCTTTCCACCAGGATTTGATTCTTCACCCGGAAAACAGCAGGAACATCTTCACCTAATTCCTGGGATTTAATCGAATTGATTACTACAATGACCTTAAAAGCATTTTTAAACTTATACAAAGCACTTACCGGATGGAAACTACCCTTGGTGGTATCATATTTAACAACAAGATCAACATTGCTGATCTCATCGGGCGTTTGCTGATCCCTGCTGGTAAAATACTTGATGGTAACATTCAATGAACAGGTAAAAGAACGATTATAATAAAACACAGAGGTATCGGAACGCAGCTCGAAAGAAACAATATTATTCACCGAAAGATGATTGAGCTGATTCCACTCAAGCAAAGGCAAATGCAGGAACTTGTCATCCACTACAGTACAGGAGTCACCCTTTTTGATCTTCCCGCTCAGTGTTTGGATATATGATTCACTGGCTGCCAGTAAAGTTGCCGGAATCATCAGCAGCAACCACGCCAGCACATGTCTCTGTATCATATTTTTTAACATAGAATAAGCTTACTGTTCCTGATTGAATGCAATATGTACTTCGTAATCCTTGTATTTGTCTGTAGGAATCACCTCTTTACCACGCAAAGCCACCACCTCACGCATCATATCATTCACTCCTCTTCCAGCCGTTTGCCGGTAGCGGTAATCGATTTGAGTAACCCACACCCTGTTCGCATTTGTGCTATCGGAAACCATAGCATCCTTCCACCATTCGATAGTTGCGTTCTTTAATTGATAAGTCTTCGCATCATAAGATATCCGGTATTGCCTGATCTCCGGATTGAAATCACTTTTAAAAGAAAGCGTTCGTTCCAGTTCATTTCCCGTTACCTCACCAACCAGCCTGAATGCGGCAGTGTCACTAAACAACAGGTCCACCGATTGTTGAAGAGAAGAACCATTTCTTGTCTGGTTTTCCATTGCCTCGGCAATAACCATGATTCGGTTTACAGTATCCAGTTGTACCATCAGTTGCTCATTGGCAAACGTTTGCAGGTGACTTAAGCGTGTATACATACCATTCCCTTGCTTTATAAGCTCAAAGCTCGACTGTTCCTTTACCTGCCGCCGGTCTTCACCATCATATAATCTTATATTGCCACCCAGGTTCAATACAGTATCATGTTGAAGATAGCGGGCACATAGTTGCTGAAACTCTGCCCTGGCATTCGGTTGCACAACATGTTCCTCCTTGCCAAACCAATCGGCATTGTTACCAGCCATGGTGATCAGCACACCAATAGCCAGCAGTACAGAAAGCAGCAACAGAAACCTTATTTTTCTCATACAATTGATTGTTTCATTAACTAAAATGATCAGGGACGTTTTCTGTAATAGCTCCGATTCTCTTTAATCGTTTTAATTCCTTGCTCAGTCTCCTTCTTTACACGTATAGGAGTACCTTCATCATCATACTCATAAAAAGTAGCTGCATTGGTTTCATCCAGTTGAGCCATCAAACGCATAGTCTGGTCATCGTATACATAAGAATTGAAACGAGCATCGAATGGATGCACCCGCACGTCGTCTATATATACATTGCCACCTCCAGGCTTGTTAAACTGAAGATTAAAACTACCTCCGGAAAATAGTAGCTCCAAACGTTTCCATCCTTCCACTACCGGCACTTCCATATTGCTTAAAGTACTTTGTTGCCTGTTAACCGCATTCATAAACACATTGGTTTCCCCATTAAGAACAAGATTAAGCCCTGTAATCTTATTGGAGTTCGGAACACCATCATACACCCACATACTTATTACATATTGTTTGCCCAGAATTGGCCCAAAACCATTTGCCAATCTGTTGTCTGACAACCTGATACGACCAACATAATCGTAATCCATGAAAAATAACGTCGTATCGCTATAGCCGCTGATGTGCGCAACATTAGTAGTGCCATTGTTTAACTTATAGCTGTATTTTCCGGTATGAGCTCGCTCGGTTGAAATACATCCGCCTTGGCCGCACCAATTATTATTCTCATTGACCAGTCCCCAATTAAAATGACGCTTCGGTGGACAGTTTTCAGGGCCATTCTGCAAGGAGAAATAATAGTCTTCAAACCCATCATAAGCAATCTCATTTCGCCGGGCATTGGAAGCTATGGCAATAGCGACCGATTCCTTATAGCCAAACAAAGCAGCAGAAAATTGCTTTAATGCGTCTACACTCTCTATCTCGTTTCCTCGCTGGTCGAAATAAATAGCCTGATTTTTCCAAACCCACCGTTGTGCAGGATCAGCAGAATTATACTGAACAGAAGTAGAAACATACCCACCCGGCTGAAATACCCAAAAAGGATCGAAACTCGAATAATAGCCCGATGACCTGATATTCGTACCTCCTTGCTGTCCAGACAAACCGGCTTTTTGTTCCCTGTCAACTATATAACTAAAAACTCGCTCGGAACGCCAGTTACCCAGTAAGCCAGTATAATAGGGATTTATAACTTCGTTCAATGGATCAGGGCAGGAATTACATTCATCAACAGTCAGGGTTGCTACATTAGGAGCCGTACCAGGCACAGTATAAGTAACTTCCAGCCGCGGCCGTTTAGCTGCAGTAGGATAATTTTCAGAAGCAAAAGCAGCATAATAATTCAACAAGCTGTTGGTTGGATCACTATATAATAACCAAAAACCATTATTCTGATACGTACCCGATACTACATCTTGAACGAAGCCTCCAATATTAAACACGACATCCTCATAATGACCAGTAAGAGACACAGTACCTATCGATAGACCGGAATACATATTACTATTACATTGCCTCGGATTAGTAACACGGTCAAGTTGCAGATAATTACCAGGATTAGCCGAATGCGAATAAGGAAAAGCAGGCGGCGAGTAACCTTCCTGCAAAGCATACAGATAAAGATTCGCAGTAGTAATGGTAGCATTGGAAGGTATTTGAGAAATCCCCGGAATTTGAAATTGAGACAGCCCGCCACTAACTCCATTTTGAGTAACCGACACGATCTTTTGATTAGGATTACTAACCCCTGATGCGCCCTGTGTCACAGTACAGGTACTGGTATATGTTTGTGAAACACTCTGAGTACCTGCACCGGAATAACTAACCGAAGAACCATCTGCGCAGATTTGGCTGGTTAATCCATAAAAAGATACCGGATTAGCACTATTCGAGCGAATAGACACTTTACAAGCTCCTACCTGAGCAGTATAGATCGTTCCAGTAGCATTGGAAGTTAAAGCATAAAAATACCTGGTCCGGTTATTTTTCAACACAGCACAATCACCAACATTATAACCGGCATTTTTTGCTGAAGTCACCAATTGTCCCACAGTGATATGTTGCGAAAGCTGGATAAATAACTGATTCGTATTGATAAGATAATCAAACAGCGGCTTAAGACACGAACAGATACAGGACTCATCCACCAGGCTACTCCTGAGCGGGCTATTGTCCGGAACAGTTGTTAGTATCCATTGAACACCATTCGGACCGGTTTGCTGGATCATAGTGTCTTTAAATGCAGGCAACGTAGACGAAGCGGCAAACCTGCCATTCACAGACTGTTGACAATCATAATCTGCCCATTGTGGAAATACAGGCACCTGCCATTTTTCCCTGAAAAAAGCCGTCTGGGCATCCAAAATCTTCTTATTAGTGTCGAATTGCAATGTTCTTGAACCATTGACAACAACCCGTGGATCAACCAGACACACGATATTACCAATCACAGCACTGGGCAGATTACGTCGGCCGGATCTGATCGTAGCATAACGCCCGGAACCGACAATAAAATCACCCGTCTCATCGATAAAACGAAGCGTATTATTGACAGATCGAACTATCCAACCCTTCTGATTGCCATCTACTGCTACCAGCTCATCACCAGGGAAAACATGGCTATTATAAATAGCAGGCACGATACCGTCCGCCCCCGTCGTAAAATTGGTGTAGATATTCCCGATATTCTTGTAGGCGCCAGCCATACCATCGTACCCCATCCACGCAGGATAAGTAAAAGAATATAAATAATCATTGAATTCGTTTTGACTACGGCTCAACAACACTTGACCCGTTTCACCATCCCAAAGCAGATTTTCAGCAATGGTAGTAGATCCATTCTGCGTAGTAACAACCTTCTTTAATATCCCGTATTTATGAATAACCTTTACGGCAGAAGACGAATGATAAGAATCTGCCGTAATACTATAACCAAAATTAACCGCTCCATAAGGAGCAAAAATGGGAATAAAAAAAGGAATCACCATTCCTCCGGCGTATCCGCCTACACTGGTACCCACACTTTCATTTACACTCTCTCGCATATCGGTAATGAAATCCACATCGGTTCCAAGCACAGTATTGGCACGAATAGTTCCATTCGGCCTTAACACATCTACCTGGTTATTCAACACCTTCTCCGCAGCATTTTCATCCTCTACATTATAAAAATACTCAGAGACAGAGAGCAGATCCCCACCCTTGTTAAAAGCCTTTACAGATCTCGACTTTCCATGCATATCATTCAACACGATCTTGAACCCTTGCGAGGCCACTACCCGCTTTACATAAGTAGAGCTGAATAACTTCAGGATAAGACTATTCTCATAATTATTCTGCTCCAAAGGAAGATTATCTACCACCGTTGGAAAATCACGGGCCGTATAAAACTCATGCTCAACATAACCGGCATGCTTCACCAGGTTACCGCTCAAGACGTAATCGTCACCAAAAGAAGTCACAATCACCTTGCTGTATCCTACATCAGCAGCAGGGAAATAACTCTCGCAGAAAGGCTTTTCGATAAAATGATATCGATCAACACTCCAATGCACCTTTTCCGTAAAATTGATAGGTTCGTGAAATGGATTTTCCTCGTTTCCGATAGAAGGCTCGTAAGCAGCTACCCCCGAAGAAATTTCCCGCCCACTGGCATCCTTGGTCAGATAGCTATACAATTGTCCGTAAGAAGCATTTTTACCACCAGTAGCCATATCAGCCCAGTTATCCCGCATAGTGATCTTTTTCACCCGGCATCCACCACCCAGCTTTTTACCGGTAGGATTGTATAACCGGATGATACTTTTAGAAAGATCGATACTATTGGAAAAACTTTTATTACTGGCTATCGTTTCAAAAGGCATTACAATTTCGCGCAGATTCAGGAAAGCACTCACCAACGACTTGATGGCAGCTACAACATCGCCGTCCACGGCATCGGAGTTATCATAATTATCATAAGCATAATGAGGCAGGTCTACCTTCAACATTTGCCAGGCAGCCTTGGCAACAGGGTTTTTGCCACCCAGCTTCTTAAGCGGAATGAAAGCAGACAATCCATCACCCGAAACAGTACACCCTTGCAGGTCCAGTTCGGCATACCCTTGCACAAACTCATAATGGCCGCGATTGGTAATATTGCTGAATACCTTATACCAAAGCTTATCCATCAATTTACCATCAGCACCCTGCAGGTACATTCGTTTAAAACCGGCAACCTTATCCCCATCCGTCACAGGAACAGGCAACTCCACAGTAAAGCCATTCGCGTTGATCAAACCACTATTACTCGTACCGATGCTATTACCGATCCCTTTTACAAAGCACATCTGCATCGCACGGCGGTTCTGCACATAAGCATAGTCATCCGACTCATATTCAGCCTCGATAGTGCTGCCGGTAGGAGTAATGATCTTAGTCAACTGCCATTTGGAGGCAAACCGGCCAGCCAACAACTTTTCATCATGAGCTGTATTCACATTTTCTTGCAACGCGTATGGGAATTCAGAGTTATTCATCTTCATAGCCCCACCTTGCAAACGGTTATAAAAGCTATGCTTGTAAGTCCCCCACCGGTCCTGCTGACGTTGAGTATACCGATCAGACGCCTCGTTAACATCGTTGGATACAGGAAGACCGGGGATGCTACTGATCAGCCGCACGTCATACTCGAAATTGTAAGGGTTCGACTTACCACGATTATTTTTGCCAAAAGTGAAATACACCTTCTTTAAAGTCAGTTTCCCCTTGGCTGTATTCACATTGATTTGTGGTCCCGCCGGATTAAGAGGATCAGGCGCCATTACAGTCGCACCAGTATTATTGGGCAATTCCGCACACAAAGAATAATCATACTCAAAATGAACCGTTTTAACAGGAACGGCATTAGTACCATTCTTGACCCAGTCCGCTTTCGAATAAAGCTTGATCCTGTCGAGCTTTTTCAGCTTGGTACCACCAGGACCGCCATGTTCGCCGGCTACACCTGTACCATCCTCTCTATCCGACGTTTCAAAAAAAGCAACCATCGTTTTACTATCGATAGATTCCAGATACCACACCTCCTTCACTCCGTAGGTATAACTACCTTTGTCATCCTTCTTATCACTGTAAAATCCTTCATTATAATTAGCCATATCGGCAGCATAAGGCGCACGCCATTGATAGTTGCCCGAGTGCTTTGCATAATTCAGCTTTACAGCAGAGCCGATATCATCATCTGTAATACCATCCCCCTGCAGGTCCACATAATCCGGCGACAAAACACCCGTAAGCAAAAAAGAAGTTGCATAGGCCGGTACCGTCTCTTTAGAAAACATTTGGTCACGCCCATTCTTATAACGGATCCTACCGTCCGTTCCCGTTGTATAAGGGATCAATCCACTTCTCGCAGTCTGCGCAACATCAGCAGGAGGTTGAGCAGAAAAACTTACATCCTGCTGAGTAGTATTATAAACAGGTATGCCATACACCATACGCTGACCATCGTGGTCCGTCATAGTCATCTCAGAAATATGATGTGACTTTCGATAGCCACCTTCTCTCGGCTCCCCGTTAATCGTCTTATCCAAAGCATATTTCTTTGCCTGCGCGGCTGTCAAATAGCTGATAGCAGCAGTTCTTTTTTCACGTTGATCTTTTTTCAGGGCAGTATTGACCGCTTGCCGGCCAAACTCACGTGACTTCAGTGCCTTGAAAGCTTTGGCCTTGGTAAAATAATTACCCGCATCATTGATGGCTACCTGCTGCGTTAATTCATTTCCTATTTTAGTCAGATAAGTTTCTTCGCTCTCCGTTTGCTCTCCTATAGCTTTAAAATAAACAGGCTCTTCCGCAGGATTGTTAACCTGGTCAAAAGCCGCTTCCCCTACTTGTAGATACTCATTATTGCTGGTCCATTTGTTGGTATAAGCATCACCAGTAGTAAAATCGATACGTCCGCCACTCTTATGCGTATTACCTACGCCTATAGTAAGCGCGCCCTTCAGATTCAAAGTGGAATTATAATGAGCCTGGTCAAAAACAATATAGTTACCACCAAAAAAAGGCCTGAACTGCTTCGAACCAGACTGGCTGGTAGCCATAAAAAAGTCTTGCGTAGCAACAGGAATACCGATAGATGGAGCACCGGGAATAAAAACACCATCCTTCTCCCGGTTGAAGTCGAGCAAAGCAGCCTTATTTTGCCGGCCGCTCAGGTAATTCATATACCCGTAAGCCCGGGATAACGACAGGGGGTTAAGGATCTTTTCATTATACACATACCCCGAACCGCCAATACCAATATAACCACCAAAAATAGACGGACCAAGATCAAAGCTGAAAGTAAAACCATTATTGCTCGTATTGTTACTGATCGAAGGCGTATACGTCTGACCAAAGTACTTCACACCAGAAAAATCCATAGTGAACATATGCGCCCTCTTCTTGGTAGAAGAAAAACTGGCATCCAGTTGCACCTGCTTTAAACCACTACGGGTATTATAAGTAAGAGAACCCGATAAACTGCGTACAGATTCATCACTCCAGAAATCATGGGCCCTGCTGAGTGATAGAGAAGGAGTAATAGAAACCCCGTCCCGGCTATCGGAACCAATATCCAGCCCCGCTGTTAGAGAAGTCTTCTTGTTCTTTGCCAGCTTAAAACCAAGGCTGGCGCCCAGTTCCGCACCCATACCATAATAATTATCCTTATAAACACCAACCTTGATGCTCGCGCTGCCAAACTCCCAGGCAAGCGCAGAAGGCTTTAACACAATCTGCCCGCCAACCTTCTTAAATTCCTTTCGATCATATTCCTTAGTCACAAGATCACCCTTGAAGTCATCCGGCAAACCACGCATATCACGTGTAATAGCGCCAGGGTTGAGCGTCCACCCGGCACCCACCCAACTCGCCTCTTCTTCCATACCACTACCCGATTTATAGGATAGATTAAGCGGATAACCACCTACATCAGCCAGAGGAATATTATACTTCAGGTCGCCGGTAAACAATTCGACCAGATCACCGGCACCAGCTGGCTCAAACCTTTCCATTTCAGGTTGAGAAGGCCCCGATGTCAACGCATAAGCAGCACCTGGATATAAAGTTTCAACAGAAAAAATGACCAGGAAAAACCAGGCAGTTAGTTTTTTAGTTCTTTTGCTCATCCTCAGAACTTATTTAGTTGCATTCAAAACAATAATTTGAGTACCCCATAGACCAGTAGCATCCCGGTACACAAGCGCCTCGGGCTCAGCATCACCAGACAGCTCAAAAACAAGGACCCCTTCCCTTTCCTGCGAATTCAGCTTTACTACCGGATGATAAAATACAGGAGCGATCGAATCCCCACCCACAACAGCTTTCCAGTCATTCATTACATGAAACTGGTAATAAACACCCTTCTCCTGTTGCACTTTCGCATCCCGGTTTAAAGCACTATCGCAGAAACCTACTAAGTAAGAAACGAATTGCCCACCCTGCACAACGTCCTGTGAAAGCACCCTGTTATTATCAACCTTGTCCACATACAACAAAGCGCCGGGTTGGTTGATAGATGCCAGGTGCTTCTTCAAAGCAGTTTTCCCCGCCATCTGTTGTCTGCAGCCAGGCAGAACAATAGCACCAATGCATATAAAAAGCACGCATACAATAGAAAAAGACTTTTTACACATAGCTTATGGAGTATCAGTAATATCCTCGTCTTTATAAATAAATCTTATTTCAACCATTGGTTCATTAAACGGGTACACCTTTAGCAGATAATGCTTACCTGCTACAAGCTCAGCATCCGTAAGATCTATATCCACCTTGTTCAATCCTTGGATCAGCGCCACTTCTGCTAACCGCGGAATTTTCTTTGACCCATTTTCAATATCATGAATAGAAAAGTTTAGTTTTTTTACACCATAATTATTTGTGAACGAAAACTTGATGGCCCGGTTGGCGATATAGTAATTACCATTTACCAGCAGCTTCAGCTCACGATAACTATCGTTAGGCAACTGCTTGCCAGGTTCCTGGCACTGTACAGTAAGCTCCCATATTTCAGATTTTGACATCACAATATTTCCCTGATAAGCCAACACCTGCCAACAATAAGTTTTTCCTTCTTTCAGTTCAGGCCGGGTCGAAGGATAATTGACAGTAGTACTTGTAATATTATCCAGCAACAACAAAGGAGCATTGATCAGTAGATTTTCTACTGATTCACCTTGTTTCTTTTCAGTCAACAACAACCGGAAGCGCATAGAAGGATGAAAAGGCAAAGGAGGTTGCCAGCTCAAGACAGGGCGGGTCTGACAGATCTTATCCCTATCTCCCGGGTTGAGCAGAGCCAATGGGACCAATGGCAACACCTCCGCATCAAAACAATTTTCATATTCCTCATTTGATCCTTTATCAGCATTTACAAACTGATAACAAAAAGAATACTCGCCGGGAGGCAGACCTTTGGTTTGATTAGCAATATTGCTGTAAGCATTAGCAGAGAACTTAAACACACTACCAGCAAATATATTCCTGGGAAAGTTATAAGTACCAGTAGGAAGATTTGTAAGCGGAGACGTTATAGTTACTATAGGCAGTTTCTTTGTTTGCTCCCGCACTACTATTACTACCTGACCTTGCAATACCCGGCCGGTAAGATTCTGTACTTGAAACAACCCAAGCCCATCGATCGTTCTGCCCGCAACTTCCGGCATGAAATAAAAGTTGAATTGTGCCCGACACACCGTGCCAACCAGCATGATCAATAAGATAAAAACAATCCGCTTCATAATTAAAAATTGAAGTGCGCTCCTGTTGTCACAAAAAGTTGGTTCGCCAATTCTCGCCTTTCTATATGAACAGCCTTTCTGTAAGAAACTTCCACATCAAGATTAAGCTTATCGAAAAAAGTAGCACTCAGCTGCTGCCGTCCGCCAACTTGCCTGTTCCAACCTGTATTAGTATAATATCCCAAACCACTGCTCAGCCGGACATTACTGGCAGCAGCATAACCATAACTGGCTTCTGCCGTGAACATGGAAGTATTGAACAAATAATCAGTATTATCAGACCTGTTTATTATTACCTGCAACGACAGTGGGGACTGCTTGAACATAGCAGTAGACGAATACATCAGCATAAAAGAATTTCCTTTGTAATATTCTCCGGCCAACATAGGCACATTTAATTGCTGGTGACTGATCACCACATTATTCATGATCCTTTTATGAGCAACTGAAAACTGATAAGCACCATCTACCTGTAAACGGGCATTCCCCCCTTTGGTAGTAGCAGCAACAAAAAGGCGGGAAGAAAAATCACTACGCTGATAAGTAACACCTACACGATTATTACGACGAATCTTATAACTCAGCTGCACCCTATTATTCACCGTAGTATGACTATACCTTTTCAGTGGATCGAAATTCTGCTTGCGATAATCGATATTATAGCGTGTAGTCAACTTATTATTCAGCCATTTCCTGCTAAACCCTACACCTACCTGCGTCTCCCCCTTTCGCAGCATACTATTGCCCGGGTTATTATACCCCATACCCACTTTCTTCACAAACAACCTTATATCTGTATCCAACAATTCACCTGTGTAATCGACCATAGCGGCATAATTGGAAGTTCCACTGCCGGAAAACACATCGGCGTGAGCATTCGCCTTATAAAGCACACTATCCTGAGAAAGATTATCTACAAAGGAGCCAAATGATCGTGAAACATCTACACCTATTTTATGCGTACCACCAATAGCATATCCCGTATGAAAAGAGATCGTAGCATCCCGCCTTTGCGGCACACCCAGGTAAGTTGCGCGAAGCATTCCTTCCCTGTTATCCGCCCCAGGCGAAGAACCACTGAAGTTGAAAAAATTAATAGAAATGGATTTCTCCACACTGCCACCTGTTCCCGAACCCAGCGAGAATCCTGCAACAGATGAGTACTCATTAGTAATAGTATTATTCAAGCCAGCCTGCAGCCAGTTATTAATATTATTATTGCGGCCATAAATAAATCCTACAGAAGTCTTATTGCTCTTAAATTCAGTATTGATACCTGTATTGATAAGGTTCTGCAAAGAAAAATCACCCGATTGAACCGCATTCTGACCAATATCAAGCCGCGTTACATTTACAAATAATCGTTGTACGGAATTTAGGTCAATGTGATCATCCAGGATCTTACCAAGATTACCAGGTTTGGCAAGAAAAGATTTATAATTATCAGGAGTAAATGGCAAATTACTCTTTAGCTCTTTCACCAGTTTATTATTTTCAAACCCCTCTTTTGCCGCCACGATTTTCTGATACACCTTTTCCAACAGTTCCCTGCGCTTTCCGTCTGAATCTATCTTTTCAACAGCAGCTCCGTCCTGTCCATTAAATAACTTGTTCTTTAACGCCACCATATCACTCTTTGACAGATCGCTAATACCCTCGGGCAACGCTACAATAGTTTTGTACTCCTTACTAAAATCATTTTGCAAAGATTGAATCTCCTTTCTCAGTTTGCTTTCATAATTGCTACGCAAAGCATTTACCCTTGTCATGGCGCCAGCCAGCACCTGTTCAGCACTAAGTTTTTCCAGTACCTTCTTCCTCAACTTCTCAACATATGCCTGGTGATCGAAATTGAATTGCAATAACTTATCAAAAGGATTCCCCTGCATCGCGTATATACCATTCTGTCCCCGGAAAGAAAGATCAAATGGCATTTCAAAAACAGAAAGACCTGAATTGAAAGTATAATTATAAACCCCACGCATGTCCTGGAACGTTCCCAAAGCGACACCGCCTGTGTCATTCATATAACTATAATCCACTTGTGCTTGTATACCAGTTGATTGAATAAACTTACCGCCACTGAATAACTTTATCTTCGACAAAACGCTTTGCAACGGCATCTTTACATCCTGTACCAGATCAATATAATCCCTTTTATTGAATGGCAAAGCCCCCCTCAATAACCCTGTATCAAGAGGCAGAAGCCTTTTACCGGTCGCATCGGCAGCATTTTTTAATCGCTTATCCAGAGACGAAAGCACCGAATCTACTCTCTTTACAGAAGTAGTCGTTGTATCAGACTGTGCATTTGTCAGGATCACCGTGCACATACACAGCAATAACATGCCCGTTATCTTTATTAACCGCATCTGATTAAGTTAAAAGATTCTACCTGCCGGGCTTGTAAGACCAAGCCACAGCAAAACAAGCGGCATCATATGAAAGATGCCACATGCCAAACCAATATGTAATAAATGATTAAGTGATATCAGGTAAAGAGAAGATAACTACAACGGGGACAAAGCACACAAAATGCCTGAAAGAGTTTTTTTTCATAAGCGAAGGGTTATGGTTATTGAATAAGGAGAAGCGTATTTCAAATATAGGCAACAAAATAACACTCCGTACATAATTCAGACACTATTTAGTAAGTGTGTAGCTTTAAACAATAAGTGTGTATCTTCTTCGTGTAACTGTGCAGTTAGTACATTATAAAAACCAATCGTATAACATAAACCGATAATACACAACATCTAATCCTTCCTGGTCATCCTATACTTCTTGGGGCTCATCCCAATGATCTTCCTGAACCTTTTGGAGAAATAATAAGGATCGTCAAAACCCATGCTCATGGCAATGGACTTTACACTCTTGTCTGTAAAATCCAGTTGTTGTGTGGCCTTCTGCATCTTGAGCTGGATGAAATAATCGATGGGTGCATAACCCGTCTTCTGCTTGAACAAACTGGAAAAGCGGGAAGCAGAATAATTATAATGCTTGCAAAGATCAGTAAGCGTAATATTTTCACTAATATGCTGATGCATATAAAGGATAGCACTGTCGATACTATCCAGTTTATCCTGCGTATGCTGCGGAAAATGCCGTGGATTGTAAATGAATAAAGAAATGAAGTGCGACAGGCACATATTGGTAAAAACCAGGTTATCAAGACTATAACCCAGCTCCAGCGATTTGTATATCTTAGAAAATAAGCCCGTCATCTCTTCACTGATCTTTATATAACTCGGCTTGAAGTGCTTTTGTACGATCTGCATGTTGTTGAACTCCGGTAAACTATCCCCTCCAAAATGGATCCAATAAATCGTCCAGGGATCACTATCACTGCTTCCATAAGCATGCTCCACGTGTTGAGGAAGAATAAAGAACTCATTGGCACTCACTTCATACTTCTTATCTTCAATTTGATACCACCCCTTGCCATCCACACAATAAAACAGGAAGTTCTCCGGCAATCCTTTCTTGCGATAAGTATAATGCTTTTCAGCCTTGGGATAATAACCCAGGCTGCATACATACAACTTAGATAAGAGAGGATTGTTTTGAACCTTTGATTTTATGACGGTCTTAGGGATCTCGATCCGCTGCCTGCCCAGCCCGTGCCATATATTCTTGTGAGAGCCTATTTTATTTGCAACACCCATATGAAGACAAGTTCGTCGTTGATAATGCTAATTTAATAGAACTTGTGGGATTATCGTATTAAAGTATACCCCGCCAATTCCTATGTCCTACCTCTTACTCTCTACCTCCAGCATATTCACTACATCTTTCTCTCTTTCCTTAGGCAATACGATCAAGGAAACAACCGCTCCCCCCTTCAGCTCCGCTTCCACCGTCGTGTTATAAGGCGCCTGTAGTTTAAAATGCACATCCTTGTCCCTTGGCCAGGCGGGAAACAACCATATCTTCCGGTCATCCACCTGCAACAACATCTCCTGGATACCGATCATCCCGCTGCCGCCCCAGTTATGGTCAGGCACCCAGTCGAACCCCGGACCCCAGAAAGCCGGAAACCGCCGGCCGGAATTTTGAAGCTTCAACACATTCAGGTCCCAGGCTTCCTGCCGTAAGCCCAGGCGCGCAGCAAAAATATTATCCTGCTTCCAGCCGATATGACTCCTGAACTTCAGGGCAAACGTATCATACCGCCACGTACTGAGCGCCGTATCCAACCCCGGTTTGCCCACACCGAAAATCCCCCAGGGAAACACAGGATAAAGCTGTGTAGATTCTGTATTCTGTACCCGCTCCCACAACCTGGCAGGCGCTATAGTGGTATGACCATTGAACTGTGTATAAGAAATAGCAGGAATGCGATTTAGTAAAGCCTGCCACGAAGCACGCTGCGCCTCAGTACCATATGTAGCAGGCAACGCCAACAGCCTGGAGGAAATTACCGTAAGCGCAGCGATGGTAGAACTGGAATTATAAGCCCCCTTGAATGTCTCAGCGCCCGAGCCGGGATACAATACCAACTTACCCGCACCATCCAAAGCCTTCGCCCCCCTTTGCCGGGCGAGATATTGATAATGCTCATCGAAAAAACGCAAACAACTTTCGATAAAAGGAATGAAACGGCTGATATCACGCCCGGTGTAACGCTGCTCTTCCAGCATCATGAGGCAAAACTCAAACACGGTGTCCCACTCATATTCCAGCCACGCATTATACTCAACCCCTTTATCAAAACCAGCGGGCCGTTTGGTTCCATATTCTGCATAATCGGGCAACCCATAATTTTCCAGCTGCTCGGTAAAACAAGCCCCTTCATGATTCCAGTACACTTTACTGCGCAGCTCTGCATTGTGCAGGATCCGCATATAAAATTCGAACTGCGATTGCAGCATATCCCAATCACCATTCTTGATCATAGGATGATATACGAGCCGCTGGTTCTGCATTGTATGCAATCCCCCACCCCAGTTTCGATAATCAGGCGTGGCCCTATGAGCAGTATCCGTAAAGATAGGATCAACAGTCAGCAACCCGCCATTGAACTTGGTAGGCCAGGCGCCCCTGGCATTACAAGCCAGCATATAGCGAAAGAGCTGATAATTACGTCCCATTTCCCAGGCAGTACCACTCCCTTTTGCTTTATCGATCGATACAAAACTCCTTTGCCAGAATTGCTTCCACCAGTTATGCGTAGCAGCAAAAGCCGTAGCGCTTTTCTCCTCAGCAACTGTCTTTAGTGAATCCAGTGATTGCTTCCATTGGTCAACAGAAGCAACCTGCGCTGTATGCAGTTGCAACGAAAGCGAATGAGCCTTCGCAGCCTTCTTGCTCCTCAGCCACCAGGCCTTATAGTCCGTACCGGCATGCACACCATATAATGTTCCTGCCGGAATAAAAGACTTGCCACCGAAACTGCCCCCAAAAGCAAGATCACGCAAAGGATTGTACAATTGATCCTTCACACTGTCCATACCCTGCTGAGCAACGGTAGCATCAAAAATGGTAGGCGATACATTGTGGTGATAGAACAGCACTTCATTACCACGATAGTCAATACTATCCCTACGGGTAACAGTACCTTTAGGCGGCGCCCATTTCCAGGAAGTGCCAAAAGCAGCACGGCCAGCCAAAGGCCGGTCACTATAACGCCAGCTTTCGTAAGCAGCCTCCACGACTATTTTCTTATTGCTGTTCACATCCACATGCACCAACGGACTGAACACATCCACCCAAATACGCAGGGTAGCAGATTGACCACCCGCCTTGCCTGATACCGTAACATACCCTTCCTGCAAATGCAGTTCCTGTTTAAAATCCCTGATCAATACATTGGGAGACAATTGCACCCGTAACCTTCCGGCCTTCATCAGACCATTATTCTCATCAAAACTTCCGCTGCGGGCTGCATAGATCAGCAACACACCATCCTCTACCCACACATTCAAACCTATATCACCACCACCACAAGGCATGGATTCACCGGCATGCTCGCTGGGCGTTGTCCACACAACATTATAACTATCAATATGAGAAGATTGCGCCTGTAACCACAGCGCAGTCAACAACAAAACAACCAGACTAAAAATATTCCGTAATAGCATTTTCAAATTATATTACCGCATGATCACCACATTACCCAACAACCCCGCCGGCAACAACGGCTTCCCCTGCAAACGGAAAGGAGCAGTAGTCCACGTAATACGCTTATTTGCCGGCAATCTTTCATCACCGATCAATCGATTGGCCCACGTATTCGTTACTTCCACCTTCAGCTCATTGACTCCCTTGCGTAGCGCCTTTGTAATATTCAGGCGGTAAGGAGCAGTCCATGCAGTACCACAATCGATACCATTCAACTTCACCGTAGCCATATTCTCTACACTATCCATCAGCAACCATACCTGGCGGCTGTCATCATTACCATTCCAGTCAAATTGCTTGCTATACACAGCAGTACCGGAATAATAACGGATACTTGAATCCGCATGCTCCGGCCAGCTTTGCAACCCATGAAAAACCACAGGCTGTTGCGGACCACCAAGCGCCTTATCGAAAGTCACGAGCCAATCACCTTTCAACGTATCATAAACCAGGGAACGGGCATTTTTTACCAGTGTACCATTATCAATCCTTCGCCTGAACACCAGAAACAGCGATTCATTTTTATAGAGATACATCGGCACAATAGTACGACCATTGTTACGCTCATGATCGACCCTGGTCCTCATTGCCCCGGAAATAGGGTCCCACAATTCAGGCTCCTTGCCCGTAAGCCTTACCGATACATTTGTCATTCGGCCGCTGTCCAGCTGATTCGAAATAAAATAAATATCAAAATCCTTTCCCTTACGGTGCGTCCAGGCTATGCCTGGCGCAGGTTTACCATCGGCACCTGTAACCTCCACATCCCGCTCGATACCCAATGGAGCAAACGATTCATTTATATAAGGGCCGGTTATCAGTTTACCCTTGCCACCAGCAAACCCATCGAGCGATAGGCCAACACCGGTGAGTTCTCGTTTATCCAATACATTTTCCAGCGAAGGCGACCGCGCAGGCATATTCTGCATCACTACCGTAGCCCCTGCTTTTACCAGTTTCATGATCTTTTGCCCTACTTCTGCACTCATATATTGGCCATCTGGATTCAACGCATTGCTGCCCGGCACTACCAACACACCATAACTTGCGCCACCCGGCAATACGATACGTTTATTTTTTACAGTGGCCAGCCGCAACAAAGCATCAGGATTGATAGCATCATAAGCGTAACCACGCAAAGGGTCGATCCAATCCTCCGGATCAGCCATATTCGCCGAATGCGTCACACCGGCAGGAAGCTGGCGAAGCGGTGTACCCACATTTTCCAATCTCTTCTTTTCCCGATCTACCCTTTCCTTACCTATAATACCGGGCAACGACGTTACCAATCTATTCGGCAATACAGAACGGCGTGGTAATTCCTCACCAGTAAACACAGCCACGTCGGTCACCGGCGCGCCCAATTGCAACAATGCCTGACACCGTTGCAAATAATCGATCCAGGCTTTACTCTGCTTCCACCACGTTTGATCACGCTGAAAATACAAGCCCACACCATCCAGCGTCATACCCGGCTTGCGGTCCATCCAGGGATTGTGCGTAAACACATGCAACACGAGCTTATTAGCACCCAACGCAAAATTGCGGTCGCCAACAGCCTTTAACATGCCCGGGTGTTCGCCCCACGTCATCCGTACCGTTGTAAAACTTTCCGCCTGAATAATTGACTTTCCATATACATGCCCACCGGAAATAGCATCCAGCATATCATTCGGTTTATCGTGCGTAGGGCTATTGAGCCAGAACTCCCCCATCGGCATATCAGCATAACGGTAATGCAACATGCCATCACTCATCATGGTAGGCGCCACACTCTCTGCACTGAACTGCGTACCCTTTTCATGCGCCAGCTTCACCAACGTACCATAAAAATTATCGGCGATCAGTGAAGCAATAGTTTGCCGCACATCATACAAAAACCCTTCAGAAGTAGCCGCATCCTGCACCGGAGTGCCGGTCATGGCCAGCAGATAAGGCATCATATCATAACCACGACGCTTTTTAAACTCCTCCCTGAACACATTGCTCCAGTTCTGGCTGCCACATTCCCAACTATCCACATGAAATATCTTGATTACTTCTTTTGCCAGTTCAGGCCCTGCCACCCGCACCGCTTCACCAAACCATTTATCGAACTGCAGTTTGATAGCTACAGGGTTGAACTTATCACACTCCAAACCCTTTCCCGCTCCACCGGTAGCATTGGTATGACCGGTAGAAGTATGACCGATACGAACGATCACCCAGTTGCCCGCCGGTGCCTGCCAGGTAAGCTTACCAGTAGAATCAGTCCTGCTGGTCAGGTCAACAATACCCTGCAGCGGTACACACACCGAATCCGGCGCCTGCTGCGCAGTTGTTTTCTTACCTACCCGCCAGATAGAACCATTCTTACCCTCATACTGATTCAACACGGGTTCATCCGACATATAAATACCCGATACTTTAAAAGAAGGTTTCCACTTGGCGGCATCCAGGTCTTCCGCACCCGGTTCCGAACCGGTCTTATCATATACAAAACGATAATACAGCGCCGAAACAGCAGGAATGGCATGCGTTACATCCTCATCCGTATCCTGCCAGCCATGGCGAGGAGGCTCAAGCCGCGTTACGGTGATAAAATCATATCCATCATTACTTACCTGCACCAGCAATCGGTGAGCCTGGTAATTATTACCACCAGTATGGATCCTGATAGAGCGACAGGTAAAAGGTTGCGGGTACTTATATTGGATCCAGCACACCGAATCACTTTTGAAACTCTCCTTACTATCATTGTCAAAAGCGAGGAATTGCACCTTGACGCCGGGAATGCTGCTGGTCACCTTCGGGATCAATACCGTATCACTGAAAGCTTGTGTACTCCTGGCAGGGTAAGCCAGCACAGCAATATCCTTGTAATAATTTTCATGGATGTCAGGCTCAGGCAACGTCAGATCAACCATTTCCCCGCCCTTCACATATTCTTTGCTCCAAACGAGCTTTTGCATGGACAACTCCGGTGTGATCCATGGTCCACCAGCCAGTGCAAAACCATCACTTACATGCATAGCCAGTTGCAGGTTCAGCCTTTTGGCCTCCTGCATGGCAAAACGCACCATATCCCACCATTCAGGCGTCAGTTGCCGCACAGGCGGATTATACAGAGGAGGAGAAGTAGTGTCCTTGATACTCATCAAATAAGCCCCGCCGATGCCAACCTCTTTCATCGCTTCCAGGTCGGCTGTTATCCCAGCCTTGGAAACACCCGCCTGCATCCAGTACCAGAAAACCCAGGGCCTGGCGCCAGCCGGAGGGTTTTTAAAAAGGTTATCCGTAAGGCGGCCAATAGTATCGGCGGCCAAAGGAGCATATGCGTATTTAGGAAGATTTTCCTGTAAAACAACAGTTTGACGGCCCGAAGCGTCGGGCCCGGGAACGGACATATAAGCGGGAGGAACAGATGTACTGTTGTGCTGGATCAACCTACCAACAGCCACGGAGGACAGCAAGCCCGCAATCATTAATAAACACTTGTGCATCATATGAAAGCCTTATCGCGTGTGAAGTTAGGGCAACAGACGGTTTAACCTAAAAAAAAGGGGGCCAACGGAGAACCGTTACCCCAATTTGCTTGCTTTTTGCTATATGAAACTCTTAAATGTTCTCGGGCATAGTCCCGGAACAGATTATAATCAGATTAAAGACTAAAATTACAAGGTTGAAAGCCCCGGGTAAATGGCAAATCCGGGCAAGATGATGGAACATTTGACTATTTCTCTCCCGGGCCTCCGGGACCTGTTGCCCTCCGCCCGGGATCCTAACCAGATACTTAGAGGATCAAGGCAACCAAAAGTTATCTGAAAGCAAGACGAAAGCAAGGTAAAGGCAAGACAATAGCAAGATAATAGCAAGACAACAACCCTCAAATGCAGGCTGGACGCGGAAATGTCCACTTGAGTACTTTGCAGAATCTGTATAATAAACTATAAATCAACATATAGCAGAAAATAAAAAACAAAAAAGTAAGCTTTCCCCTTATCAACCTGTCAACTTATTAACTTTTCAACCCCTTCTCAACCACCCCGGCATACCCCGCCCCGATAGGCAACTCCGTTTTCTTTACCCACACATTATTCTTATCCATCCTGCTCACGTGCTTCTTACCCACAATATAAGAACGATGAATGCGCACAAAAGCTGCGGCTGGTAACAAATTTTCTGCTTCCGTCATAGTCAGCCGGGAAAGTATCTTCTGTCCCTCCAGCACAAACTGAACATAATTCCCATTGCTCTCCACATATAAAATATCGTCCGGCTCTACCCTCACCTGCTCATACCCACTTTTAATGAAAAGCGATGCGGTGGCAGGCGCACCAGGGCTCACATGTTGACGTAACTCAAACTGCTGCGCCGCCTTATTACAAGCCTTTAAAAAGCGGGCCTGCGAGAAAGGCTTAAGCAAATAATCGATAGCATCCAGCTCAAAACTCTGCACCGCGTGCTCACTATAGGCAGTAGTAAAAATAACCATCGGCGGGTCAGGAAGCGATTTCAGGAAATCGATACCCGAAATATCTGGCATCTTGATATCCAGGAATAGCAGGTCTACCTTTTCCTTGCGCAGGTAATCCAGCGCTTCAAAAGCATTGGTAAAACAGTGTACAAGGTCAATAAAAGGAACCCGCTCCGAAAGGTTTTTCACCACTTCCAGCGCCACAGGCTCATCATCGATTACGATTGCTTTAAGCATATACGATTACCAAACAATTATTTGATCTTCGGGGCAAGCTTGGGATCACCATTGGGATTCACCATCATCCGCACCACCTTCCCCGTTTCATCCGATTCGAAATATATCCGGAACTCATGTTCATTACTCAAAAAGAAATGCGACTCGTCCAGCGCCAGCAGTTCCGAAGGCGGCCCTTTATGCGGCCTCGCCATCAACCGGCCATTCTCCAGCACTACATCTATCAGCGCACCATTCACTTCGATCTTATACGTACCCTCATACCTTTTAAGAATTTCCTCCTTTACCGTCACAGCCTTCAATTCAACAGGTATGGAATAAGGCTGTCCATACAACACGGCCAATATCCGTCGCGTAATATTGCTGATTCCCGGGATCTCGGTATTGCTCAGCAAGATAACACATACATCATCCTCCGGTATACGCGCAAAATCTGTTCTGAAACCAAATATACCACCACTATGCGAAACCATCAGCTTGCCATTCAGAGAATCGATGATCCAGCCATACCCATATTTATTCTTATAAGGAGTATACGCCTGCTGCAACAACTGCCGGCGAACAATTGAATACCCCTGCAACCCACGATGCCATTTATACAAGTCCTCGACAGTTGAGTAAATAGACCCCGCCGCATAAGGACTCGCAGAATCGACAATAGGTGTCGGCTTTATGGGCTTTTCTGTGGAATCGGCATAATATCCTATCGCCTTATCCACACTGGCAAGATGTTTAAAATCAAATCCGCTATGAGACATCCTCAACGGATTGAAAATATATTGCCGCACCGCTTTTTCATAAGGCATGCCAGTCAATTTTTGGATAATATAGCCCAACAGGTAATACCCGGAATTGCTGTAAGCCCACGCAGTCCCCGGCGCAAAATCAAGCGGCTTATCTTTAAAGAATTTGATCAACTCTTCTACATGTACAGATCCATTGATCTGTTTGTTGTTCCTGAAATCATCGTCGCGCGTATAATCCCAGATACCGGAAGTATGCGTCAATAAATGCTCGATAGTAATACTATCCCCATGCGGGTAACCGGGATAGAATTTGCTTACCCTATCGGTCAACGCCAGTTTCTTTTGCTCCACGAGCTTCAGGATCATAGCAGAAGTGAAAGTCTTGGTAATAGAGGCGATCTGAAATACAGTATGCGCATCATTGAAAGTACTGTCCTTGATATTCTTAAGACCATACCCGCCTTTCAACAATATCTTACCCTGCCTGGCCACCAATACCGATCCGCTGAATTTGTCCAGCTTGCCATAAGCATTCATAAGCACTTCCAGCTTTTGAACCGTACTGTCTTGCGCCAGGGCAAATTGACACATGCCAATCGCCCACAATATGACGAATGTTAGTTTCATACAATATGTTTAAAGGATGATTAAAACAGAATAGACAACTCAACGGCAAACTCCTGCCCGCTATTATTAATATGGATGGTATGCCTTCCGGGATATACCAGCTTTAAGCGCTCGATCACATTTTGCAGCCCGATGCCCGACCGATCTTTCTCCGGATCATTTTCAGGGCGGGGGTGTACACTGTTACGCACAGAAAACTTAAGTTGTTTTTCCTCACACACAAGCGACACCTTGATCCACGATGGCTCCCGCAAACTAATGCCATGCTTAAAAGCATTCTCCACAAAAGGGATCAGTAACATTGGCGCAATCTGGTGGTTACACAATTCCTCCTGGATAGTATCCTCGATGACGATCTCCGGCGAATACTGAATACGCAACTTTTGCAGCGATATATAGTGCTGCAGGTATTCAATCTCCTTATCCATAGGAATGAAATCAAGATGATTCTCATGCAGCATAAAACGCATCATATCACCCAGTTGCTGAATACCCGTCGCTGTATCAGCAGCCTTTTCACGTAAGGCTGTTCCATACAAAGTATTCAGCGCATTAAATAAAAAGTGAGGATTGATCTGAGAACGAAGGAACTGCAGGTCGGCCTTGGATTTATTCAACTCCGCCTCCATGCCCCTTAACTGCAGTATCCTGTCCCGCCGCTGCTGATAGACAAGCCAGGATATGGGGTTAGTTACAACCAGTTGCATACCCCAGCAGGTCATTAAAAAATTAAACGTCCTGGAGGGCATACTGGAAAAACCATCAAACAAAAAAGGTATGAACGTACACAGAAAGGTCGCCGCCAATAGTTGGACCAGCGTCTTGAAACTGAACTTAGACGTGCTTTCCCTTTGAGGAAATATCCAATACGTGTTGACCATAAATACCAGGAAAGTGGCGGGAATAAAACCTGCATAAATGATCCTGAAAACGGCGCCGGAAAAAATATCAAACATCAAAATAACGGCCAGCACAGTAAAATAAACGGTAGCTGCCATGGTGAATTGGTTCAGCACCAGGATACGGTAAGCTCTTACGCCGGTCCGTCTTTCCATGTACTGAATGATCACTTCCCGAACACCAGTTATCAAACTAAATATCCCCAGCAGCCACAAAGCCCTGTCGAAACCAGTCAACAAATTTTGCATCGGATGATCGTTATAACCCAACCATGATAAAAACGGGAATCCCCTATAGCTATAAACCCAGGGACGTCCATAATAAGTAGCCGTATTGAAGCCCAACGCCAGGAACCAGCTTAATCCACAAAGCACCAGCGCAGCCAGTACCAGTTTGCGGATGATAACAACCGTCTCATCCCGGAAAGATATCCTCCTCACCAATGGAATCACCCCTTTGTTGATCCCGATATAGCACAAATACAGCAACAACACCGAATTGATTTGTGGCAGCAATACTGACCTAATATAATTAAATGGCAGGTCAGGATCAGGATTACTATAAAGCTTTGCGTAAGATTCAACCTGTTGCTCATCCAGTTTAAACTTATCCCATATATAAGCCCCTATACGGATCACGGCAAACAGGGTAACAAATACCAACTCATGTGCCCTCCATCGGACTTTATTCTCTTTAACCGGTGCCGTTGTGGCTATTGCTGAAGTCTGAATTGTCATATCTCGTTCTTTTCAACAAGATTAGCGCATAAATCAGGGCGTATGTGGCAAATGTGACGAAACCAGTGAAATATGGGGCGAAAACTGCAGACATGTGATTAGCGTATGCCATACACAATACCATCCCTAACTGTCACACGTAATTAATCTGATACAAAAAGTTGATTTTAATCATAAGGATCAGGTTTGCTAATTCAGATTATATCTCTAATTTACCCACCTGTTACACTAAACCTGACCAGTACACCAGTAATAGTACTACGCCAGATTCTTCCCAACCGAATAGTTACACTATCACTGCGCAGCAACACTGCCTGTCGCACACCCATGTCAGCACCCTAAACAAAAAAACGATTGCAAAATGAGGTATGTCCCAAACCTGATTCCCGGTAGTTCGAAAGTAATGGCCAACTATTTTAAAGGCAGTATATACAGGCCCACAAAGAAAACCCCGCTAAAAGATCTGGTGCTGTGGATAGCAGGCATTTTCTTCCTGCTTGGCGCTCTTGCTTTCATTAATCGCTTTCCCTTGTTCGCACTCCTGGCCTTATTAGGTCTGATCTTGATCCCTCCGGGACAGCGACTGATAGAACGTATGCTGCGATTTCGCCTGACGACTAAATTAAAAACAATTGCTGCTTCAGTCCTTTTTTTAGCGTCAGCCCCTTTGGTAAATCACTATTCAGAAATTGATCAACAGGTTGCTTCCCAACAAAAGCTTAATGAAGAAAACCAGGCAAAACAGGAGGCCGCTGCTCAGCAGAAAGAGCAACAGCGAAAAGATAGCCTGAACCACTATGTACGACAATCCAATCAGTTCAGGGAAGCACATAAAATTGAAGAAGCTAATCAACAACTACAATTTGCAGCAACCTTTGCACAGTCAGCAACTGAAAAAGAGCAGATTGAAAAGCAAAAGACAAGTATTGCAGCAGTTGAAACAATCGACCTGGTCAAAGCAGGAAAATACCAAACAGCCTTACCCGAAATCGAAAACCTGTTATTATCAGACCCAACAAATAAGGATTTGCTATATAACAAAGCAATTTGCTATAGCAAAACGGGAGAGATTGAGGAAGCAGTAAATATCCTGAAGCCATTGATCCAGTCAGGGCACGCAGAAGCTGATGAACTTCACGAAAAGATCAATCCGCTACGTAAAAGAGTTGCCTATTCCGTTACCCGTTGTTGGGACGGCTCTATATCCAACGCTACAGGCAGGGGCGCCTGCTCCCACCATGGCGGAGTAAAGAACTGGAACGAACCCGTTTACGAAGAATACAGAAAATACGAATAACAATGAACAGTCATCTATATAAGTCCGCCACGTTGGTAAAAACCAGCTTTATGCAGAAGTTGCTCAAGCAGTTTCCGCAAGAAAATGCAGTAATAGAACTAAATAATCTGTTAGCAACAAAATCGGTAACATCGATTACCAAACAAGATGTGGAAGCAATCGAAGACAGATACAAGATCAACCTGGTAAAAGAGTTCAGGTTAAACATGGAAGAGTTTTACACAGTATACCTCAACCATTGCCTGGCAGATAAAATCCTGAACACACAGGAACTGGCAGAGTTGAACCATTTAAAACAGCTACTCAACCTGGACGATAAAACCATAGACAAGCTTCACACAAAGTTGGGAGAGATAATATATAAGCAATCCTTTCAGGAAGCGGTAGCAGACGGCAGACTCACACAAAGCGAACAAGCCTTCCTCGATCAGCTTGAAAAAACCTTAAGGCTTCCCAAGCCACTTGCCGAAAAAATATCTGCTGAAACAAGGACCAGTTTTATTGAGAACTATGTGGCTCAAATTGTCTCAGACCAAAGGTTATCACCCGTTGAAGAACGGGAGCTGGACGCCATCTCAAACAGCCTCAATGTACAAATAGAGTTCAACGACAAGACCAAAGAGCAATTGAGGAAACTGAAACTCTATTGGGCTTTGGAAAACCTGGACCTGCCAACCATCCAACCCGACATTACTATCCAAAAATCAGAAGTTTGCCATATAAAGATATCCAATGTAAAGTGGTATGAACTACGAAGCGTAAGAAGAAGAACAGGTGGCAGCTACTCAACACGCATCAAAGTAGCCAAGGGATTCTACCTCCGTGTAGGCAGCCATTCATCCAGTAGCTACAGCGAGAGTACGATGACCCATATTGATACAGGCACTTTGTACCTCACAAATAAAAGGATCATTTTTGTAGGTGCAAAGAAAAACTCAACCATACAGCTGGGGAAAATAATTGACCTCACCCCCCATAGCGATGGTGTGGAAATCGATAAAGAAACAGGTAAAAGTCCTACATTACAAATGAAACAAAACGCAGACATTTTCTGTATGATGCTGGAAAGGCTATTAAATGAACGATAAAATAAGACCTACCTCAACACCGGCATCCACACAGTCATATCACCATACCCCCTGTTCGCCCACGCATAATAGGGAACCAGCTTTATGGCTACCGGCTTTGTTGTGGTGCTTATCTCCCGATAGAGACTGGTAGTATTGTTTTGCAGCAATCGCGCCGTTCCTTCCAGCGCCATAATATTTCCATTATCCACGCGCATAGGCTGTGGTTTCAGCTTTATATTGGCAGGCAGGGCGATATCAAACACCTTTTCACCCGCAGGTAGGTCTGCAGATTCAAGACAGTACACTACTGGCCCGCGCTTTACCGCTACCTGGTTGCGCGTCTCCTCTACCAAAGGGTGCGTCTCCAAAAGAGTGGCTGGCATATTCAGGTCAAGGATGATCTCATCACCGCTTCCTTTCCACTTGCGTTGAATAACAGCATAACCATTATCCGGCACATATTGCCCGGTGCCATTCGCACGCACACCGAATTGCTTACACCAACCCGGAATGCGCACCCGCATGGCAAAATCCATAGGAGGCAATCCCTCCATGGTAATCTTTATCTTTCCATTCCAGGGATAATCAGTTTCCTGCTTCAGTTTAATGGTGCGCCCATTCCTAAGGGTAGTAGTCAGTTCGCTGCCCCCATATAAATTCACCTGCACAAAAGAATCAGCCAGGCTATACACATAATTACTCACCTCTGCCATGGTACGTACCGTATTGGGCGGGCAACAATTGGACAAAGCGATATAAGACTCCCGTCCTCCCATCCACCGCAAGTGATAAGGATAATCCTTCGATAGCGCCAGCGGATTGGTATAAAAGAATTTATTACCATCCATGCTGACACCCGATAAAACACTATTGTACAAAGCCAGCTCTACGATATCAGCATACTTCCCTTCACCGGTCAATTGCAGCATGCGCCAGTTCCACAACACGTTCCCGATATTGGCACAGGTTTCATTGTGCGCGCTCAGGTTGGGCAATTGGTAATCCTTCCCATAAGCCTGGTGCACCTTCTGCACGGTGTCAGGCGTATAAGAAGTGCCATCCACCGACACCCCGTCATACAGCGATCCACAACCACCGGTCACATACATTTTATGATTGACGACATTATCCCACATGCGGTACAAAGCAGGCAACAAAGTAGTGTCACCGTTTTCGGCATACACATCTGCCACACCGGCAAACAGGTAGTTGGCCCGCACAGCATGTCCCACTACCTTTTGCATATTGCGGAAAGCCGTCCGGTCCGAATTATCATCCGTCCCTTCCGTAAGCCCTCGTATATTGATGAGCTTTTGAGCCAGCGACAGGTACTTCGTCTCATGCGTGGTACGATACAATTCTATAATACCCATATAATGCGAAGGGCAAATGGCATTTCGCGCCTGCTCCGGCGTAGCGCGGGTATAAAACCCGATCAGGAAATCACCCGCCTTCTTCGCTACATCCAGTAAAGAAGTTTTCCCGGTAGCCCGGTAATGCACACAGGCAGCCGTCATCAGGTGTCCAATATTGTAAGCCTCAAAACTAAGACGATCATCAAATTGCTTACGCTCGCCGGTCCGCTTTTGCCCGATCACAGACTTGGTATAGATATACCCATCATCACGCTGCCCTTTAGCGATCACAGCAATCGCTTTATCCATCATCACATCCAGCTTCGGATCTTTGGTCACGGCATACATGGCCGCCACAGCTTCCAGCGTCTTATAAAAATCGCCGTCATGGAAGGAAGGCCCTTTGTGCGAACCGGTATCCAGTCCTGCTGCTATTTCAAAGTTCTTAAAAGCATGACTAACTCCTGCATCCATATAAGTATCCCACAAATGCGGCACCATGGAATCACGGCACACCGCAAACCGCTCTGCCCAGAATCCTGTAGTCCACCGCACCTCCCCCAATCCCGGCGCATACAACTTTGCATACCTGCTGCCACTGGTATTCACCAGCGCTTTTGATTGCGCCTGCAACGAAACACAAGTCATTAGGGAAACCCCAACAACAACGATGTATTTGATCATGCTAAAACGCTTTATAAGTGACTACATATTCAGCTCCCGCCTGTACTGGCATTTCATATTGTCCATTACCCGCTGACACAATATTGGCTGTTTTACACACTGGCTTTGTTTTACTACTAAAACGCAACGTACCAACACCCGCCGCTCCTTTCACTTTGATCTGCGTAGTACTGCAATAAACAGCCACTTCTCCACCCGGCACAGGCACCTTACCCTCCATCCACTGCAGGCCGCCCAACGCCGGCGTAATCGTATAAGTTTTATATCCGGGAGCAGTAGGCTGCACGCCGAGGTAGTAGCGCCCCAACAAGTACAATGGACTGGCGCCCCAGGCATGACAAAGACTTTTTCCGAATGGCCTACCATACATGGCATAATGCTCCACACCCTTCCTCGCAGGATTGTATTCTTCCCAGAAAGAAGTAGCCCCCAGGTTGAGCATACCACCCCAATAATCCTTCATTTCCTTTAACACATACTGCTGCTCACCCATAGCACATAAAGCCTCCAGTTCATAAAAACGCATATAAGGCGTGGTGATCTTTTGAATATTGTCATTCAGTAACACGTTCTTCTTCACTCCCTGCTTTTGTTGCTCATTAAAATAGTTGAAGAAGATGCCAAACATATTGGCGTACCGCGTTACATTGTCAGTGGGCACACCATTCACCCGGCTATGCACCAATGCCTGCTTAGATTCATTCCAGTATAACGCAAACAACTTTTGCTTTAGATCGGCAGCCAGTTGTTGGTACCGGTTGGCGCCCGCCGAATCATTGGCCAGAGAAGCGCACAGTGCCATTGTTTCCAGCCCACGGCACAGCAACATTTGCTCAAAACTCACCTCTCCTTTCTTACTAAGGCCATCAGCCCAGTCGATGAACACCCAGTCACCGGCCAGTCCTTCCATCAACCCGTCTTTATTGCGGCGGTTCAGACAATACTCCATCAGACTTTGCATACGGGGATACAGTTGTTGCAGGAAAGCCTTATCACCGGTGTAAGTATAGTAATCGTAGATACCGAGAAACCAGTAAAAAGTATAATCCATGATGGTATTGATATGACTGCTGATAGGGTCTTTACCACGCAGCGCATACAAAGTCCTGCGTACAGCCGACTCATCAAAGTAGAGATAATAGTTCATCAGGTAGCTCTGGTACGCATCCCCGCTCCATATCCAGCGGTCACGTTTGATACCATCGATGAAGAACTCCCGGGTATTGAGATGCAAAGTGTATTTCGCTACATCATATATCTTATTCAGCTGCTCATCCGAGCAACGGAATCCTCCCCGCTCCTGCACAGGCAGGTATTCATACCACATCGACACAGAATCGATGTTCACCCCCTGCGCACATTGAATATTTGCATATCGGAATGCTTTAGAAAGTGGGGTAACTGCAATCCCCTTCGAAGAACTATTGACATCAAACTTATCCAGCGTCTCACAACCTTCGGGCGACATTGCCTCTTCTTTTGACTCTCCATAATAAATGGTCACGCCACCCTTGCCGGTTACACCATTCAATTGTATAAAGCCAAAAGTCTCTTTCCCGAAATCTACGAGTAGGCTATTACCTTTTCTTTCAGCAGCAACAGGCTGTTGCAAACTACGGTTCAATGTAAAGTCGGAAGGTTTGGTTTGCGGGTCATTGAAATTCCAGCTACCGGCATTCAGCCAGGTAGTACCACTCTGATCACTCACCTTACCGGTTTCATCGATCCACTCTTTATCCTCATACGTCACCAGCCAGGAAGCATCCGATACGATACTTCGCCCCTTCACAAAGATGGCAGGCACTTTCTCCTGGTTATGCACTTTGATATTGATCTTGTGCTTTCCGGCCGGTATGGTAATCGTAGCCGGCGTACCGAGCAGCATCTTCGAATCCAGCTTCACATTGTAGCTTCCCTCCGCATAAATGGTTATTTCTTCGGGAGCACTCAATTCAAATACCTTATGAAAGTCCATCAATACATAATGCGCATCCATACGCCAGAAAGGAGGAAAGAAAGCACCCTTCTCTGTACGGCGGTTCTGCATCTTATTGCTCAGCCATATTTCATAATCGCCCGGATACCATATCCACGTAGCTTGCTGGGCAAATGAAACTCCGCTAAAACACAGAACAAACAGTACTGACAGAATTTTATTTCTCATACAGGCAATTGATTAATGATGACCATTAAAGAAAATATACAAACTGATCATAATAATGATCAGTGAGATCCACAAAGTCCACACCCGCCGGGTTGGTTTTGGCAACTCACCTTCCACATGCACATTGGTAACCGGTTGCCTGTCGAGCAGAGAGATCGATACAGCGGCAATAAACAGCACAGCGAAGATGTAAAACGACAGCAACAGGTAGTGAGGCCAGAAGTGATACTTATCAGGTGTAAGCACCCACAGGTACAACACTCCAATACCCAGGCTAAAAGCAGAACCCACAGATAAAATAATATTTACCGCCAGGCGAGTCGTGCGCTTCCAAAACACCGACAACAGGAACACCACCGATAATGGTGGCGCAATAAAGCCCAGTACCGACTGGAAGACATCAAACAAGTTTAACCCTTTAATATTATCAATGGCCAGCGCCATTACAATCGCGAATAGACATCCACCCGCTACGGTCATCCTGCCCACCCGGATAAGCTGTTGGTTGGTAGCAGCCGGGTTAACCCTTTTGCGGTAAATATCCATGGTAAACACAGTGCTCAACGAGTTGAGAGAAGAGCCAATAGTGCCTACCAATACAGCGATCAATACAACAATGACCAATCCATTCAACCCCGGCGGAAACAGGTTCGTCACCATGGTCATATACGCTTCATTGGAATCCTTCAGGTTGGGGAACAATTCATAGCACAGGATACCCGGCACAATAAACAAAGGCAACGACAATATCTTCAACCAGCCGATAAAGTTTACACCGAGCTGTCCTTGCTCCAGGTTGCGGGCGCCCAATACAGATTGTACCATAGCCTGATCCGTACAAAAGAACGCCACGGCTGCTACAGGGTAACCGAGTAAGATAGCGGGCCATGGATAGCTCTTATCACTGGCCGGATGGATCAGGTTCCAGTAATCAGGCGGCGCTTTATGAAACAACGCCTCGATACCCCCTACTTTCTGTACCCCAATAATGGTAAGCAACAGCGATACCACAATGAGCAGTATCATCTGGAACACATTCACTTTGGCAATAGCCTTCAATCCGCCGGCAAAGGCAAAAAGTCCGGCAAACAATACGAGTACGATCACCGATTGCCACATGGGGATATTCAATATCTGCCTTACGAGAAAACCACCGGCAAACAAACCCAGCGACAACCAGGAGATCAATATTTTGATCAGGGCATACCAGGCCAGCATATTGCGTGTCGAATCACCATAGCGGTTGCCCATAAACTCGGGCATGGTAGAAACCTTGGCAACGAGGTAGCGCGGCGCAAATACCATGCACAGCAGGAACAGGAACACAAACGCATACCATTCAAAGTTGCCCGCCACAATGCCGGTACTATAACCAATACTGGCAAAGGCCAGCAACATAGAAGGTCCTACATTGGTGCCCCACATATTGAAACCAATACTGGCCCAGCCGAGCGAATTGCCAGCCAGGAACAACGTTTCATCCTTTTTCCGCTTCCCAAAGCTGGCCTTGTACCCAATGAACAGCAGGATCAGCAAATAGGCTCCCACAATAATAAAATCAATGGGCTGTAGTTTATCTAAAATGTTATTCATTACATGTTAAGCTTTCGGCCAGATGGATGATACTTTTACAGGCAGCCCGGTCGCCAAAGACTCTTCCATAGCTTTCAACACGGCAATCGTTCCGATTCCCTCCTGCAAGTCGGGATACGCAATAAAACCCTGCTCGATAGAGTCTGCAAAATATTCGAGGTAATTCTGGTATTCACCGGCATGGTGACTCTTCCCTTCAAACCGGAAATAATGTTTCAGCTTATGCTCCCAGGTAACGACCTTCTCCTCACCCGTCTTATCAGTAATGGCATAACGCAGGTCCATGTAATCACCCTGGCTACATCCTTCCGTACCACGCAATATGCAGCTCATTTCACTGTCGCGATCTACGGGTTGCACCGGTCCGCTGTACACGCCACTCACCCGCGCGATGCGTCCGTCTGTAGCTTTGAAAATAAAGTGCATAGTATCTTCATTTTGCAATCCACCTGCTTTCCCATTAGGGCTCAACATTCCATATCCCATCACTTCTTCTATGTTTGGCAGGTACCAGCGGATGAAATCAACCGGGTGACTCAACCCGCCATACAACCATTTGAATGCCTTTTCCAGCGACCAGCCTTTGCCAAGGAACCAACGATGATCAGCATGGTAATAAGATTCCACAGTAACGAGCTCGCCAATAGCCCCTGCTTCATAATCCGCCCGCTGACGTTTCATAGGCTCAAAGAAGCGGGAGCTTTGTCCTACAAACACCCGCTTACCAGTTTTTTTTTGCAGGTCAAGTAATTCCTGCGCCTTTGACAGGTCATCGATTAGCGGCTTGGTGCATACCACATGCTTGTCGTGCAGCAAAGCCTGTTTAATATGCTCTGCGTGAAATTTATCGGGCGTATAGATAGCGATCACATCGATATTTGGGTCATTGAGCATATCCTCATAACGCAAGGTATAATGGTGAAAGTCAAACTCCTTACTCCGTTGACGGCACAGCTCTTCCTTCATATCACAGATCGTTTTCAATGTCCATTTCTTGCTTTGCAAAGCGGCCGACATCGTGCTGCGCCCCTCTCCTAATCCGAGAATACCGAGATTTAACATATTGAATAATGAGTGGTCAATAAATGAGTATTAATTCGTGTAATTCGTCTTTAATTCGTGTTAGTAAGCTGCTTCAAAAACACCCACGTCTCCCCTTTCTCCGTGCCTTCAATGCCCTCCTGGTATTTCTTCATCAAAGCATTCCACGCATCCACACGGGGATTGTTCTCCGTTGTTTTAGGGTTAAGCTTATCAAGGCTTTCTCCTTTGGGAAT
Organism: Paraflavitalea sp.; assembly: GCF_059502485.1. NCBI lineage: Bacteria > Pseudomonadati > Bacteroidota > Chitinophagia > Chitinophagales > Chitinophagaceae > Paraflavitalea > Paraflavitalea sp. Next base: position 2,993,371 of record NZ_JCACET010000008.1, on the reverse strand, counting down.
GCTGATCACCAGTATCAGCTGACGGCCATTCCTGAACACCAGCAGTTGTTGGAACCGCGCATTACAGAACCCCTTGCCTACTTCCGGCCACTGCTGCCGTTGATTGGCATGCAGTTGCATGTACTCCTGCTGCAATTGTTCATCCGCCACCAGGTTAGCCGTCAGTAATATATGATCCCATTCCGGCACAGTTACCGCATCTGCACACTGCGTTCGGTCAAACACATAAAAAGGCTGATCGTATGTTTTCACCGTAACGCCGGGAAACGCCTGCTTGAAGGCGTCCTTTAACTGCCCGGGTTGTTTGACCGTCCCAAACACTACCCAATGATTTTTCCACTGGTACAGCATGTTAGAGGGTATATTGTACTGACGAAGCAGGTCTTTCAATTTGTCACCATTAACAGCATGTGCAGCATCACCAACAAGTTCAATGGCCACCTGCTGCTGTACAGCCGGCGCCTCATTGATGGGTTGCTTACTATGAACAGCAGGAACTTCACGCAGCAAATGCTTGTATGCCTGCTGCAAGCCGGCAGATTGCTTAATACTATCACTGACTTTCGGACCATTGTTCACCCATTCGTTGTTGGGACCATTGGCATTTTGCAGGAACTTCTCCCCGGGGCACCAGTTATCTTTTACCGTATAGTAAGCAGTGCCTTCATCAGTATACAGGTAAAACCAGTGTGTGGGAATATGCGCATAAGGTGCTTTGTAGATACTATCTATTCGATTCTCCGTGATCTGCGAGCCCGGCTGCGCCGATAAGGTATAAACACCTGCCACATCATACATGTGTTTGGCATAATGATGAATATAGTTGGCGTGGACCCGGTTGTTGCGCATGGCATTGACGGTCTTCGTCCATCCCCATCCTACACAAATACCGGAATAAGGCAGCTCCCGCAGTTCATTATGATGAATACTGATCCCTTGCACATAACCGGCACTAATGCCCGGGCATCCCCAGTCTTCATTGGCAGTCTCGCTGATCAGGTTATTACTAATAGTAAGGTTCCTGCTTAATTCCCATGCATCTGCCGGATTGTAAGGCAGGTGTGTTTCAAAGGGTTCATCAGAAAAAGTACCTGCCTGTATAGCTGTACCACTGATATCAGTAAACAGGCAACCGGTAATGCTGTCCCGATCGGAGCCCTTTATATAATCGATGCCGGTAGCGCCCAGTTGCGTAAAACAGCAACCCTCAAAAGAAGTGTTGTTTACATAAGCCAGTCGCACCGCCGCTGGCTGCCGGCCTATCCAGGCCTGATTTTCCAATCCCTTCTTATCGGCCGTACCAGGTATCTTCAGCTTATAAGCATCGAGCATATACATGCCCGCTTGCAACGGCACATGCCCCTGCTGAGAAGGACGCAGCCAGGTGCTATGCTGAAAGGAAATACCTTTTACATGTACATGTGAAACGGTATTATCAGCAGTACCTTCAATACGTAATAAAGTTTCAAGATAAGGCGCTACCACACGGACATTACTCATATCTTCTCCCGGCAAGGGCCAGTAATACAGTTTACGTTGTTGCTTATCGAGGAACCACTCTCCAGGCGTATCGAGCAATTGCAACGCATTGGAAAGATAAAAAGCAGAGTTACCGGTTTGTTTGGAGATCCACGGCGCCGGCCAGGGATGCTCACTTTGTATGCGACTCTCCGGCTGATAAAAACTAAGGCGCGTGCTATCACCCATCACTTCCATTTTCTTTACGCGCAATACAGCTATGGCCCACCATTGATGGATTAGCATTTCAAGACCGGCAGCATTGATCAGCGAAGGCGTCTTTGGGGTGGGTATCCAGCACTGCTCGTTCTTATGATCCCAGGAAAGTATGCGGTTCATACTATCACCATCACGGTCGCGGGCACGAACAGCCTTTGCATCATTCACATACAGCTGCCGAAAATCCATGATGGCATCACCTTGCATGGGCGCATCGGCCACCCACACTTTACCTTTCGCTGCCGCCGGTAAGCCGGGAATATTCCCGTTGGCTTTCTTCCAGCCGTTAATCACGATACCGCCACTTAATACAGGCCGCTCACCTGCTGCTGCTTCTATAAATAAAGGGCTGGCAGCTGTACCGGCATCTTCGGGCCTGATGAATACCGGCTCCTGCAATTGGTACACGCCACCTTTCACTACAATATGAACACCGTTGGCAATAGAAGGATCATGCAGCCGCCTCAGCTCACGCGCCTGCCGCACCGCTGCCTGCAATGTAGCTTTAGGCCGCGCTTCCGTACCAGGGTTGCTGTCCTTTCCATTGGTAGCAACCCACAATTGTGCACTACCCACAAGAGGAACAACAGCGACAAACAATAAGGATACTAATATATTGATACGTCTCATGCTTTATTGAAAGATGCTCTTCAAATACTTCGTATTCGCGCCATAATTCACCTTCACATTCGTTGGCTGTTTCGCATCCCGGCTACGCTCCACCACCAGCCAGCCACTCCACTTCATTTTATCGAGCGTTTGCTTGATCTTCTTCATATCCACTTCCGGATCATTCTCCAGCCACACGCCGTCTTTATTGGTACAATGTATTTGACAAATACGCTTGCGTCCAAGTGTTCTCAGCTCATCATACACATCACGACCTGCGCCCAACGCATCAGCCACATTGAAGTAGATCTTAATAGCGGAAGAACCGATCTCATCCAGCAGCTTTATCTGTTCTTTAGCAGATAACGGCGTCTCAATGCCGATCACCACACCGGCAGCCTGCGCCATTTTACCCGCTTCTTTCAGGCGCTCCACCACTTTACTGCGCAGATCAGGATTTTTAACGAGATCGCACTGCACACCCATCGGCAGGAAAGCGATCTTTACATTCATCAGCTGCATGGTCTTGATACAGTCGGCAATACTTTGTTTGTATTCCTCCCGTTCACAAAAAGATTGCGCATAATAGCCGGTCATAGCCAGCGACGGGATTTCAATATTGAGCTCTTTAATCTTATTGAGGTAAGACTGACGTACCGTATCATTCAGCAGTTGGTTGTCAAACGTAGGTCGCTTACCCAATCCACCCATATCCACCTCCACTCCATCGGCGCCCAGGTCTTTGGTTAATTGCAACGCGCTCAACTTCTGCCGCTTCAACAACATCAGATCGATCAAGGCGATCTTGTACCGCTTGTTCTTCTCCTGCGCCTGCGCAAACGCCGGCAACAGCAAACTAAACAGCAAGAAGCTTCCCAGAACAAAAGCAACTCCACGCCTCAAACTCGTAGTTAGAAGCTCGTGGCTCAAAGTTTGCTTTCCCCCACTCGTTGCCTCACTGCCTTGTTGCCTCGTTGCCTTAATCTTCACTAACTTTCCCCTGCGAGGACTTTTCACCTGGCCATATTCCATTGACAATAGGTTTTAATTCAAGTTTGGAAGGATCGACTGTTACATGTTTGACGAGCTCACGCCGCCAGGTGTACACGATGTGCACCATACCATCAGACGTTTGGATCACAGATGGATAAGAATATTGGCTGATGGGAGAATCTTCCAGTACCAACGCAGCCGACCAGTTCTTGCCGTCTATTGAAATGGCAACATTGAGCGGCGTGCGTGGCCCCTTGGCCAACGTGCCCGGCGGCAACACATGATTATATACCAACAACTGCCGACCATCTTTCAGCGTCACGGCATCGGTGCCGGAGTTGTTATTCGGTAAGTTAGTAGGCACTACCTCCGACCATGTTTTGCCGCCATCTGCAGACCACGATTCCACAACTGCCCTGTTGCGGCTCCTGCACAACACCTGCAGGCGGCCATCTTTATAGGTGAGTATACTGGGTTGTATGGCATTGATGGTCTTCCCATCATTGATGGCCCCTATCTTACGCCAGGTTTTACCCCAGTCGGTAGTTACTTCAAAATGTACTTTCCAGCCGCTGCCTTCCATACTGGAAGCACAGTACAATTCATTGCCCAACAGAATAGGTTTGTTCTTCACCGGGCCAAGAAACCCTTCCGGCAGGTTTTCTCTTTCACCCCAGGTAAGGCCATTGTCTTTGGATCGTTTCATATATCCTTTCCAGGTGGCCACGCGCGAGCCTATCTTATAAAACAACAACAACTCTCCATTGGGCACCTGGTACAGCACGGGATTATAGCAAGGGAAACGGGTGGTATCGTTGATAATGCCATCGGCCACCATTTGCGGTGCTGTCCATTTTCCGTTCTCCAGGTGGCTTGTCCAGATACATACGTCTTTATTCCCTTCCTTGGTGCCACCAAACCACGCCGCTATCAAACCCTTAGGTGTTTCTACAATCGTAGCAGCATGGCTCTCCGGGAAACTGGCACGATCAAAAATGAATTCATCTTTTACAATCCCTTGCTTAAAGCGCGCGCCTGCTTCAAACAGGTAAGCACCGGAACCTATTTCAAATACGATGTACTTGCCATCTGTCTTTATAAATCGCACCCCTTCACTTTGTGCGGCAGGCTTACCCCCCTCTACTACATCCGTTATGGTATCAGCAGGGATGTAGACCAACGCCGTTGCATTGGCAGGCACTTTGATCTCCCAGCTCATCCTGCTGCGTGCATCATCCGTTTTCCAGCTACTCATGATCTCGCCATAGGGAGATTGATAAGTAGCCTGCACACTGTTCAACCCATCAACGAACTCCGGCTTCATGATGATCTTTTTAAAAGCAACCTGTTGATCATCCGAACGGATACCTGCGAGGTCCTGGTACAACCAGGTCAACAGATCTCCCAGCAACATCACATGGTTCTGCGAGTTCATTTGCGGGTTGGCCGTATTGCCATTCCACAACTCCCAGATGGTGGTGGCGCCATTGGCCGCCATGTATCCCCAGCTTGGATAAGAAGTATTGGAAGCAAGTGTATAGGCAATATCTGACCGGCCATTCGCCGTCAAGCCCCGCATCAGCCATTGCGTACCGATCACACCCGTGCTAATGTGCATGTGGTTCTCGATCCTGATCTTCGTATAAATATGATTGAACACCTGCTCCCGGGCACTATCGGGCACGATACCGAAATACAAAGGCAGCAGGTTGGCGGTTACAGTATTGTTGTCGTATTGCTTTGTTTTGGCATTGAAGAAACGGTTATTAAAAGCGTCTTTCATATTGCCGGCCAGTGCAGCATACTCCTTTATATCAGCATCCTTGCCAGACAGCTTAGCAAACTGCTGCATCAACTCCAACAGATGATAATAATAGGCCGTTGCGATCAACTCTCCCTTCGTGGTACGCATACTGTCTCGTGACTTGATCAACTCCAGCGATTCGGGCGGCACACACCAGTCACCATATTTATCTTTCGTGAGAATATTGTTCTTTAAGTATTTCTTCTGCATATAGCCCATCCACTTTTTCATAGATGGGTAGTGCCTGATAATTGACTGTTTATCGCCGTACTGGCGATACAACATATCAGCCACCAGAATATACACGCCCGGCCAGGTCACGTTGTCGCTGTAGTAATTCCAGAAAGCGGGCGCCACATCGGGAATAGCGCCTTCTGCTGTTTGTGATTGCTGAATATCGTTCAGCCACTTGGCATACAACGATGAGTTATCAAACAGGAAACTCTCGCCCAATGCACCAGTGGCCCGATCGCCCAGCCAGGGCTGCCGTTCATTGCGCTGGGGACAATCCACTGGCATACCTTTATAATTGGAAGCAATACCCCACCAGGCATTCTGCCAGATGCGGTTGATCGTTTCATTCGACGTATGGAAGGAACCAATAGTAGCCAGATCATCATACACTACCTGCCCTTCAAAATCCTTTACAGAAGGTTCGCCGGGATAACCTATAATCTCCACATACCGGAAACCATGGTATACAAAAGAGGGCTGCCAGGTCTCAACGCCGTCTCCCTTCAACGTATATACATCAGTAACCTTGGCATCGCGCAGGTTGGCCATATACAATTCACCATTGGGCTGCAAGCTTTCTGCAAAGCGTAGCTGTATCTTTGTCCCTTTCCTCCCACTCACGTTCATCTTTATCCAGCCGGAAAAGTTCTGCCCCATGTCCAGGATGTATTTATCAGACCGGGCCTCTCGAAGCCGCTTTATAGAAACAGGCTGAACAACCTTCTTCACCCGCATAGGCTCGTTCATCTGAGCCACCACTTTTCCTTCAGGCGCTTTCACCAGCTGAGGTTTTATCCAGCCGGCATCCTGATAGTTCACTCTATTCCAGTTGGTGAGCTCTTTGGTAGCATCATATTCCTCGCCATCATATTCATTGTTGCTCCTGATGGGGCCATCCACATTGAGCTTCCAGCTCTCATCACTTACGATCGTTTTACGCGTGCCATCCGCATAATCAATTTCCAGCTGCAGTAATAATTTTGGATAACCAAACGTATTGATCTTTTGCGGCTTGTAATCCTGCCGCATGGTGAAGTAACGTCCGTTGCCCAACACGGCAGCAATAACATTATCCCCCTTCTGTATCCTGGCAGTCACATCATACGTATTGTACAATATAGATTTACGGTAGTCCGTGGGGTTGGGCGCCAGCACAGCATCCCCTATTTTAGCTCCGTTGATGTGCAACTCATACAGGCCAAGCCCCGAAACATACACAGTGGCTCTTTTTACGCGGCTATCAGAAGCAAAAGGCTTCCTGAAATAACGGGCCGATAAGCGGGAAAACTGTGTGACACTATCCCAGGAAGAAGCTTTATCATAACCTATCCATTTGGCTTTCCAATCTGCGGCAGCTAACAATCCCATCGACCATTGTGCAGGATCACTCCATCCGGCCTCCCCTTTATTCGTATACACTTTTACTTTCCAGTAGCAGGCAGTGCGGCTGGTCAATGGCTTACCAGCATACATAACATGAATGGATTGCGCAGAAGCTATTTTACCACTATTCCACAGATCGCCATTATTGGCTACCAGCTTTTCCGGCGTGGAAGCCACAATAACCTGGTAAGCAGTTTGCATTACGCCACGCTGATTAGCATTAATCTTCCAACTCAACCGTGGCTTGACTACATCAATACCTTGTGGATTTGTCAGCATTTCACATTGCAACGCATTCGTTGCAATCGTTTGGGCAGACACTTGCAACGTGCCTGCACATAACAGCAATAAAAACAGTAACCTGTATAAGGATTTATGGTTCATGGTCATTCTGCGTTAAAGTTGAAAAACAACACCAGCTCCTTTGCCCGCCCCCTGTCTTTCTCATAATCATAATAAATATTCTTGCCGCCCATCGGGCCGGTAGTTTCATTCCTTTGTGTTTTGCTGCCAATACTGGCAATGCCCTGCATAAAGGAGATATCACCCGAAGGGAAATACAGCATGTAGTTCTTCCATTGATCTTCTTTCCAGGCAGGCGTAAACAGCCGTAGGAAAGTATCTTCATTTTCGGTGACTACGGTAAAAGGCTGCGCATTGGTGATGAATTTACACCAATACATATTGGAGTGATAACCTTTAAACTCCGGGTACTTCCAGCTTTCGCCCGTCTCGGTATTGTTGTAGTCCTTGTGCCAGATACCAAATTGCGTTCCCTTCATGCGGTTCTTCCATACACGGTACGGACCACTGCCCATATACTCAACTGCTTTTATATTGGCTTCCGGAAAAGAGAAGTTGACACCCACAAACGTGGTAAAGTAGGCCTCGGGAAAATAGTTCAGTTTCATTTTCACCCAACCGGATGGATAGATGGTCCATTCAAGCATGTTGAAACTGTTCTTACGATCGAAAGAGGAAGCAATGACAAGATTTCGCCCCTCCATGCGATACGAGAAGCCATTGAAGTTGTTGACACCTTCCTGCAATACAGGTCCGTTGTTGAATGGGATAACTCCTTTGGCATTGTGTACACTGGTGAGCAACCCGGTGCGTTGGTGAATTGTAAATTGCACGCCATTAGCAGCAACCTGGTATAAGGAATCAGCGGTAGTGATGGTTACCGCACCATTGCCGGTTGTATCAACGAGCGTAGCAGCCACAGCAGCGGGCCTAACAATAGGGAAACTCCAGGTAAATAATTCTTTTTTATAAGCGTCGAAAGCGGTGAGGTATAGTGCATCATACTGGTTCCAGTTGGCAGGCAACGAGAGCTTCAATGTGCCTTTCTGAGCAGGTTTGATATCCGGCGCCAGTGCTGTTCCTTTTTTATCTTCCCGCTTCCCATTCACCCATTTGCTCAGCGTCCACTGAAAAGAACATTTATTGATGTTGGTATAGAAGTAGCGGTTCTCCAAACGTAAAACCCCATCAAAGTCTGGCGCGATCTCCCGGCGCTCTACAAACACAGGGCTCCATACTTCCTTGATGGTATAAAAGCTGCCCTCTTTCTCATGATATGGTCCCAGGATGCCGTCGGCGCCACGGTTCTTATCAGTATCCAATACCCCGTTTTTATCTGTTCTTACTACACCCTGATCGGCAAAGTCCCACAGGAAGCCGCCAGCCGATAACGGATCATGCCACATGGCTTCCCAATAATCCTGCAATCCCGCTCCATGCCCTCCATCATACCAGCCATGCAGGAACTCGGTAGGCATCACGATCTCGCGCCCGTTGTTGTAATTGCCAATACCATAATTGTATTCCCGGTAGTGTTGCGTATCGAAGCCGCCAAACAATTGCCAGGGATGCACTACCGGCCTCAACTGTATATCATTTCTTACAAACAGGGAATCCAGTTCAAAATTGTGTCCACCTTCATTGCCGTTGGCCCAAAAGATGATCGAAGGATGGTTCCTGTCGTGCAACAACATTTCTTCGACCAGTTTTGTACCGGTTGGTGTATCGTAATTCCAATGCCAGCCAGCCAGCTCATCCATTACAAACAAACCCAGCGAATCACATACATCGAGGAAATGGCCATCTGGTGGATAATGACTCATGCGCACGGCATTCATGTTCATCTCTTTCATCAACAACACATCCTGTATACTGATGGCTTTACTGGTAGTCCTGCCCGATGTGGGCCAGAAGGAATGACGGTTCACTCCTTTCATTTTCACCTTTACGCCATTTACATAAATACCATCACGCTGTTTCACTTCTACTGTTCTGAAACCAAACCGTTGTTTCATCGTATGCACAGGCTTGCCACTATCTGACAAGGTAAAAACCACCTCATACAGATTAGGAGTTTCTGGCGACCACAGCTGTGGAGAAGCGAATGAGGCCTGCAGGAAAGCGAAAGCAAATTTCTTATTAACACTCTTCCGCAAAGCCGCACCTACTTTTTTCCCATCAAGCGTATAGACCTGGGCAGACAATTGATCACCGGGTCCGTGATGCTCGATATGGGCAATAGCTGTAAAACTGCCATCCGCTTTTGCATCAATTTGTACGTTTTCGATATACTGCGTTGGGTATGCTTCTAAATACACCGGCCGGAAGATGCCACCAAATAACCAGAAGTCGGCCTTACGTTCTGCTTCATTCACAGAAGCATTGGCTGAATGCTTGGCCACTGTTACTTCCAACAGGTTCTCCTCTCCTTGCTTCAGCAACTTCGTAACATCATATTTGAAAGCATAGAAAGCACCTTCATGCACCGGCCCGGCAAATTGTCCATTGATCTTTACTTCCGTATCGGTCATGGAACCTTCAAAGACAATCTTAATAACCTTATTCTTCCAGCCGGCAGGCACCCGAAAAGAATATTTGTACATGCCCTTCTCTTTGCCACGCACACTGTCCTTATCAAATCCATAGTTGTATTTACCAAATCCCTGCAGTTCCCAGCAGGAAGGCACCGGAATCGTAGTCCATTTACCGGAGTTTCGCCCTTCCGAGCAAAAGAACTCCCAGTTTACGGTCTTATCATTACCAGTGCCAGACAAGTACAACTTCTCCGTTTGCTGCGCAAACACTCCTATGCCCGTCAGCACCAATCCTACAAACAATAATATTTTACGATCTATATACATCATTATAATACGCTCTACTCTATTACAATTTTATCCAGCTTGTCCGTATTTCCTTTCTTCACTCCATTCACCCACACACTCAAGCCTTTCCCTTTCTTATACTTCGCTCCATCCTTGTCCCAGATGATGGTAATGATCTTACCGCGGTACAACACATTATCAAGACAAAACCAGTCCCATTTACCGACAGGCAACAGAGGATGGACTTCTATCTTATTATCAGCCCGGGGGCGAAGGCCCGCCAGACCAGTAATGATCAGGTCATTGAAAGTGGAGTGATTATAATAGCGGCTGCGCTCTTCATCACCTTTCAACCAGTAGCCCGTTTTCTCGTCAAGGTATTCCCCTACATAAGGACGACCACGGTAGTATTGCGATTCCACATAGGTATTCAGCAAGCTGAACCAGGTAGAGTCGCCAATTACGTTTTGCTGGTAATTGTTCAATACGTTGGCCAGGGCAGTAAGCGTTTGTGAAGTAGCAAAAGGCCAAACGGCGCCATCCCATTCACATTTGCAGCAACCATGCGTACGAAAGCCCGGGTGACTGCGATCGGCAGTAGTAATCCCGAAGGGTGCACAGAAGGTCTTTTCATCCCTTACGGATTTCCAGGCATTTTCATACCCTGCGTCCGGCAAATTAAAATACCAGGGAATAAAGCCAACTTCCTCTTTCACATTGGCGAGGGTATCCGCCTCTTTACGTACTTCGAAGAAGGCATGTTTATCGTTCCACAGCTTTGATTGAATGAGTTGTTTGATGGTATCGGCCTTGCGCGTATAAAAAGAAGCCAATTGCTGATCACCTTTCAGCGTAGCCATTTTGGCTAATGCCACGGCGTTGCCATACATATAACTGTTGATGGTAGGTCGTGCGTTCTTTTCGCGCCGACCGCCACTGATAGTTTCTTCCATGCCATCTTTCACGTCTGTTTGCCAGAACAAACCACTGGGCAGTTTCTTTTCTGTTTCCCATACGGCATAATCCTGTTGCAGATCGGGCAAGAGGTCAAGCATATAAGGTACATTTCCGTTTACGAGGTAGCGGTTATAAATGGCATCCATCGCCCAGCTGCTAAAGCCGTGGAGCTTCTTCATGGCTTTACCGCTGTCGCCCCGATACCATACATGTACATACTGATCGAGGTATTGCTGCTCGTGCAACCAGCGGCCCTCATACAGGTGATGCCCAAGGGCGCAGGCAATGAGATTATATTTATCTGCGTAAGACCGGTTCACCAGGAATTCAGTGAAAGCATAGCCTACAGGTGTTTTCTTAATGTGCTTGCGAAGTGTCCACCAGCGGTAATAGAAGATCTCTTCTACATTTTGTTGCGGGCATTCAAAGAGCGGGATATTGCGTTGCATCCATTGCCAGGCGCTGTCATTCGGTATGGCCTGCACAATGTTCTCATCTTCCATCTTATTGAAGTAATCTACATAATGCTTAAAGCTGCCAGCCTTCAATACGCTTTTTCCGGGCTGCACTTTTTTCTGCGCAGTAACACTCGTAGCCATAAGGCTGAGACCAACAATCGCTATGTATCGTAACCGCATCATTGTTTATTTCTTTTTAAGCTATTAGCACTTAGCCTTTAGCTGTTAGCCCTTTGCTTCGTTTTATGCTAATGGCTAAAAGCTAACAGCTAATACCTCATTGAGGCTTAGCTTTCAAATACTCAACACTAAACTTCGCCTCTTCAACCCTCTTCCCCGCATCCGGCAGGTCGGTAAAATTATCAGCGGGTGTATCTGCCGTAGGAAACCAGCGCACCTCACCGGTACGGAATACGATCCGCTCCACTTTATGCAAAGGTGCAAACATGATCTGCGCGCTGACGTCCTTTCCATTAATGTTCATGGTATACATGCGGGCAGCGGTGTTGATGTTTACCCTAATCTTATAAGTAGTGCCCGGCGTATATTTCAACAGTGTTTTATAGCGCGCGCCCGACTTGGAGATCAGCAAGCTGTCGGCGCCAAAGGTGAAGCGCGCACCGGGCGTGCCCACCGCATCCTGCAGTTCAATATCCAGTTGCCCATGACTGACCTGGGAAGGTGTAACAGCAAATTCCAGTTCCATCTTTTGAGCAGCCGGTAATAACCTTTCTGCTTTTGCATAATCATGTGCATCACCATCACGCAATACCAATGCTTTTCCACTGGTTGACTGTTCGATAGAAACAGGTGCCCACACCGGGCTATAAATATTCCAGTATTGTAATGCTTTATCAGCAGGCAATTGTGCAAAGCTTTCATCAACCGGCTTCGTTTCTTTATCCCGCACGGGTACAGGTACCGACGAAATCCAGATATCTTCTTTATTCATGCTGTAGGTTACCCACATATTGCCATCAGGTGGTGTACCATCCCCTTCCTGTATGCCCCGCACATATTGCGGTCCATACGATTTATAGTTGCCACCATAGCGCATGGGCGATATTTCGCCATTCACCAACAGCAGGTTGGTATAGTTCAATCCGTCATTGCTTAATGAAAGCGCCAGGGGCCAGCGGAATTCAGAAGGGTTGTATACAGTAGCATATTTACCATCGCTGGTGCGCTGTCCCCATATCTTGGCATTGCTGTTCACAAAGCCCGGCGCGCGCAGCGGATTGTACAACCAGCTCTTGCCATCATTGGTGGTAATGGAAGTAAGCGCATGCTTCCACAGCCCCACCGCACGGCCATCGGGCAGGTGGTAGAAGCTCAACGCTTTGTATTCTTTTTTTACCGGCACCAATGGATCGTCTCTGTCGGCTTCCTCATTCCATTGCTGCATCATCAAGGGTTTGGACAGCAACTCATCACAAGCGGTGACAAATGCTTTATCCTTACTACTCTTATAAAAAGGAAAACTGCTGTTCTTTTCGTTGAAGTTGTGGTTGTAGCGGATGAAGTAAATGGGGCCATAAGTACCATCAGCTTTTATTTCACGCACCACCCGTCCGATGCCATTGCCATCATTGGGGTCATCTTTATTGTCCATGGCTATACCATAGTACGCCAGTGCCAGTAGTTTTTTGTTGGAAGCGGTGTAAAAGCCGATACGCTGGTGCATCACTGCATACAGGTTGCTGGCTACGCCTTCCCGCTCCGGCTTCTTAAAACCATCGGGCACTTTATAAGGCGGAAAAATGATCTCAGGCTCGCTCCAGTGATAACCATCTTTGGAAGTAACCAATAAAGTTTGTCCCGGCGGTACGTGCTCCCCTACCGGGTTGCTCAGGTATTCGAGGTAAAAAGTATTATTCCAATACACCAGCATGGGCGCGTGGTTATAGGTCCAGCCAAAACTGTATTTTGCTTCTTTCAGGTCGCGGTGCGCGCGCACCACTTGTATATTGTGTACGCCCATGGCCAGCGGCAACCGGCCATCATGATAATCCACATTCACCAGTGTGCTACCAGTATAATGTACCGTATCCTGCTGTGCCTGGCCGGCAACAGTGCACGCCAACAATGATAAACCCAGTAATTTATGTTTAGTCATCATACTTTTTGCTTTCGCTCTGCGAGGCTTGCAGCCTCGTAGGTTTATTCTGTTGCTTTCAGCAACTGCTTCAACACTTTCTTTTTCACTTTGAATATCGTTCCGTGCTTATGGCCTTCCGGCACACTGATCTCATCCTTCAGCGGTGTGAAGGTTTTAAAGTCGGCGGTCTTTACAGCACCATACTTTTTTTCCCGGTAGGCATCAAAGTAGATCAACCATTCATTGCCCACTTTCGCTACAGACGGACCCTCGGTAAACGGCTCTGTAAAAGGAGTCGTTACATTGGTGTAAGGCCCCAACGCACTGGTTCCATAAGCCACTTTGATATTCCTGTTGGGACGGGTATTGTCTTTCAGCACCAGTACATAATCCTTTGCGGCCTTCTTTACAATCACCGCGTCGATCACACTGAAGCCGGGATCGAGGAATAATTTGGTGGGACTGAATGTCTGGAAATCGAGCGTGGTGGTTACATACATCCGGTGGTTGTTGCTGTCCTCTTCGATACCCCGGTCAAAGCGGCCGGGAATAGTCGATGCCCAGATGATGACGAACTGTTTGCTATCCTCATCATAAAACAGCTCGGGCGCCCACACATTCACTGTGGTGGGCTCCTTATCCATGACGGAGATAAAACGTTGGTCACTCCAGTGGAGCAGATCTTTGGAAGAGGCATACCCAAATCCTTTATCGCCACGCCAGCTGCTGGTCCACACAAGGTGAAAAGTGCCGTCGGGCCCTTGTACCATTGAAGGATCGCGCATCACTTTTTGCTGGCCGATGGTAGGATGCAGGAATGTTTTGCCGGCATCCTTCCAGTGATAGCCGTCGTTGCTATACAGGAAACGCAAACCTTCTGTGGCAGGTTCGTGGAAGCCAGTAGACATATAGACTTCCTTCTGTGCACCACATGAAATGAGAAACAAACAAATGATGTATATATAAATTCGTCTCATTAATTCATTTTTATTCGCTTTCCAGGATCAACACCCAATCATTTCCTTCTTTGCGCTCACCGGGCGGATCAAACTCCTTTACACCGGCATTGTCCATTTCGCCAATAGGCTGGGTAGTGCCATCTTTGGGGCTCAGCCAATAGCCACGCACTTTGGCGCCACTGATCTTGCCCATCACTACTTTGAAGCTGCTGCCGGTATAGGTATATAACAATGCATACTTTTTACCGCGTGAAGCCACTACCCGCTCGTACCGCTGGCCGTTGCCCTGCACCAGTGATTGATCAGGTACTCTTTCGAAGTAAGGCTTAGACAACAACAGCTCTTTAACATACTTCATCTGCTGAGCGCCGGGGGCTTCCATAGCCGGCTGCCAGTATTGCTTAGCGCCATAGGCACTGCCCGCATCTCCTTTGTGAAAGAACTGCATCACGGCATTGTGTCCGTAGGTAAAGCCGGCTCCTCCTGCCAGTACATTCCACCAGGCATAGCGCCGTATCTCATGATCGGCCCAATAAGATTGCGTGGTATCATGCAACCCATAGGGAATGCCTTCATAAGATGGCTCTCCATCGAATGTTGGTTTTATGGGACGCTTTGCATAATCTTCATCGATGTATTTCCAGTTGTCTTCTCCGTAGTGTGTTTCACCTTTGCTGGTATCCTGCGCATAGTTGCGGTGACCGCTCTGAAACATATTGAAGTCGAGCCATTTCTCCTGGTGAAACCAACGGGAAGAGGTGGTGCGGCCACGTGGGTGGAAGGTGATCAGGTGATTTTTATCGGTTGCCCGCAGCGTGCTGCCAATCTCGTTCCAGATTCTAATGGAATCACTGCCGGGTATATCGCCCCCATTGAGCCAGATGATGTTTGATTTGTTCTTGTACCTGTTGCCCAGGAAGGTTGCATACTTCTTAGCGGCCGCTTGTGGCACCCAGCCATTCTTTACATTGGTGCCCCATACCGGCACAAGTGCCATGTATATTCCTCGTTGCTCAGCCTGATCGATCACATAATCTACATGGTCCCAGAAATCGTATTGAGCAGGATCACTGACATTATTACCATTGGTGATGGCGGGCGTGGCTACATTTCGATTGATCAGTGCGGAATCGCCATATACGTTCACGGCTTTGCGCACATCGTGCAGCACCATCACCTGTATCACATTAAATCCCTGTTGCTTCCTTTGTTCGAGGTATTGCACCACTTCTTCACGGGTGAGCTTAATGAACAACAGCCAACCAGTATCTCCGAGCCAAAAGAAAGGTTGTCCATTCTGTGTAGCGAAATACCGGCCATTTGGTGATACTTTCAGCTTGGGCAATGGCTTTACCTGTGCCACCGAAGTAATCGTCATCACTAATAACAATGCTATTGCTGTAATTCGTTTCATCTCATTTATTCTTTTTCAACCATAATATCCAATTCCCTCTATCCGGCTTGGTAGCCACTATTGCTTTTCCACCTTTGACAGTTTCTTTCGTGGCACGCACCGCGCCACTCAATCCGTTAACCCAATTCACGCTATAACTGCCAGCTTCAATAGTGGCTTCTACCGTTCCTTTATCTTTTGCGAGATCGTAGATCACATAGCCCGTTTGTGCATTCTGTAATATCCACTGCCGCACCATCGCCTCTTTCGATACCAGCGGACGCATAGCACCTACTGCCTGCAGGAATCCGGGGTCCTGCACAGCGAGCGAAGGCATAGAGCCACCGGCCATCAATACTGCCCATCCATACCGGTCGTAGCTATCTCCATAATAGGTAACTGCTTTACCGGGATATTGCTGCCGGTATTCCGATACCGCTTTGTAAACAGCAGCTTCAGCACTGGCCTTGGGTTTCAGCAGGCGGGCATGTTGCCGGGGCGCCAGGTTTTGTCCTCCCTGTGGCGCATAAGCAGTTCCATCCTGCTGGTAGTGCCAGTAACGTATATCGATCATATCTACTACTGCTGCACGCTTAGGATCGGCCAGTATAGCATCCTGCACATCTTTGGTAGTGCTTAAACCAATGATCGGATGTTTACCGGTTTCTCTTTCCCAGGCAGCAATTTCATCCAGCCAGAACTGCACGAAATGCAGAGGGCCGGTAAACTCTGCACTGATCAGGTGCACAACGCTGTTATTGTTGGCAAAACTCTCCAGGTTTTTCCGAATGAACGCTTTGTGCAAGGCACGGCGCACCGGGTGACTTGTATCATAAAACTGCTCCGCCATGAAGATGCGTTTGTCGCCTGCATACGGTGGCGGCTCAGGAAACCCGGTGTTGTTGATGTTGTTGGCAGGCCGCCAGGGGAAGTCGGCATAATGGGCACCTGCCTCTATAATGTTGTGTTGGAAGTAATGATGATTTACCAGCACGAGCCCTTTACGGTCGGCCAAGGTGGCAAACTGCTGCAGGCGACTCCAATACCAATAGTTGTATTTGGTAAGATCGTATTTGCTCAGTCCATCCCAGGCAGTTTCTTTGCCGCTACGTGCAAAGGGCAGTTCATAGAAGGGCGCCCACACATCACCATCCATGCGACGGATGCGTTCATGGTCATCACGCCGGCGCTCATACCACAATCCATAGTTCTGTTCCAGTGAAACCGTTCGATTGTATTTCATAGAATCAGTCAGCGCATCGAGGTCATCCGTCAAGCCCTCGCCTGTTCTTCCCGGCACAAAGCGGGTAACGGCCCCTTTTGCTTTGACAGCGCCATAAGGCCGGGCGCTGCCTGTCCACCAGGGCACTTCTGTTTTATAGCCTGCAACGAGTTGTGTGCCGCGTACCAGCACACCCTGTTCTATATGCAAGGCCGCCATTGCAGGCAATGCGGCAGTGGTTTGCTTTATGTTGAGCTCATCGATGGTCTTAACTCCCTGTGCATTAGTAGGGATGGGTTGTCGCTGTGCTGCTTCGTCGATGAAGGTCAATAATGTTTTGGCTGGCGCCACCGACTGTTTGGTCAATTGCGTAGCCACGTCTACCGTGGGACTGCTGGAGGCCTCAGTTTCCATCGGCATTACCTGTACTCGATCTTTCGCTGCAGCACCAATACGTTGCTGCAACTGTCCATAATATAAACTTCTTGGCTGAATGCTGTTGTTGGATTCGCCCCAGTAACCATCTCCGGCAAACTGGCTCCAGGCGCCAAAGGCCCAGTTGTTGGCCGTGGGTGGTTTATAACAATCAATTCTTGACGCACTGCAATTCCACAACACACTGTTGGCAATATTCCATCCTGCACCTTGTCCATCCTGTCCACGGTTCATAAAGCTGATGGCCTGTCCATCCACATACACCACATCAAAGAGCACGCCGGCACTCCAGCTATCGATGCCTCCACTGAAACTGTAAGGCAAATGTGATTCGCATTGCACAAAGGCATTAGGTCCTGCTGCGCAGAAACCGGTAGCAAAGTCGTGTATTCCATATTCTGCATAGCATCGCTGAAACAAGGTTTGCTGTCCGGCAGTGAAGAATGTATTACGCCGTTCTCCTCCTATTTCAGAAATAGGCTCCAAGGATTTACAATCCTCCACTGTAATGCGCGCCGCTCTTTCATACACGGCTACCGCTGATCCTGCAAAGTGTTTAAAGCTCACCTGTCTTACCCAGACATCCTGTGCCTGATCGATGGTGATGGCCATCCAGCGGTGGTCTTCGTCTTTGGGGTTGCCGTCATCATAGGCAGATACCAGTTGCAGGTTTTCTATCCCGGTATTCGATATTCTGCCGGGCCATGTATAAGCAGCTATAGTTGCCCCACCGTATTGTTTCTCCAGTGCTGTGGTGACCGGTGCATCCAATACAATGGCATTGCCGTTTACCGATACAATGTTGCGGAACCATTGCAGGTCGCGCTGACCGGGCTTCCATCCAAGTGCTGTGATGCCGCCTCCGAAATGATCAGTACCTAATGTGGCAATCCATTCCTTTGTGCTGGGACGTGTTATCATTACCGCATCGCCTACTTTGAAAGCATGCGGCCCGGCTACCTGCAAGTTATTTGCGTTGACAGGCACATATTCATTTGTAATGGATACCTGCGTACCTAATGTAATATCTTCTTTACCC
Source organism: Paraflavitalea sp. (assembly GCF_059502485.1). Classification (NCBI taxonomy): domain Bacteria; kingdom Pseudomonadati; phylum Bacteroidota; class Chitinophagia; order Chitinophagales; family Chitinophagaceae; genus Paraflavitalea; species Paraflavitalea sp. Next base: position 2,974,925 of record NZ_JCACET010000008.1, on the reverse strand, counting down.
CTTATCGTGATCAGGGTCTCCCGGTCTTTGCTATCACCGGAAAGGATAGTTCCATTTGTTCCCGCGCCGCTACCACGCAATACCACACCTGAAGCAGTGAACTTCAAGCTGCCATTTACGTGGTAGATGCCCGCTTGCAACAAAACTGCACCACGAATACCTGTCTTGTCGGCCGGCAGGCTGCTCACGTAATCGATGGCTGATTGAATGCGGCTTGTGGCATCACCACTGGTTACCGGCACTACTATTTTAACCGGTACATCGGGGATGGCCCTTTCGCCGGCAGCATAGCCACAGTAGGAAAAATCGGGCACCCGGTTGCCAAGGGAATCGGGTGTGTACGCCAGCTGCCGGTTGGCATCTGTGTATACCGGTGGCGGCGGAGGCTTCACTCCTTTTTGGGCAAGGGAGGCATATTGAAACAGCAGCAGGCTGCCAGTCAGGAATATACTATGCACTGTTTTCTTCAACGATCAAGCTGTTTTATATCCGAATTTAACCTGTTTACGCTTCCTGTTTAAAAAGACTTTGCCCCCATCATCAGCAGGGGCAAAGCAGTAAGTTGTATGTTGTTTGTCAGCCTGAGCTTGTCGAAGGCTCCTTCTAAAAACACGCTTCGACAGGCTCAGCGTGACAGTTCTACTAAAACGCTTTCTTTATCGACACTACCGGTTGCACGTTTTTTGCTGGCACCACACTGTTCAGGTATTCTTCAATATTGGTGTAACCACTCTTAGAAAACTGGGTCGCATCTGCCGCATTGTTGGCATTGAGGCCGTGCGCCTTTTCGTAATCATCAGGAATACCATCGTTGTCACTGTCTTTGTAAGGAATTCCCTTGTACTCAGGATAACCACCTACCTGGCTGATGTCGGAAATAATACCTTGTTTGTAGGAGTCGATCGGCATGCGGCGGTGCTTGAACTGCGTTTCGGGCAGCTTCACACCTTGCAGGGGAATGATCTTACCGGTACGTACCTGCTCTGCGATCCGGGTATCAACGGGATCTCTCTTCGGCAGTGTAGCTCCTGCATTCAGCAACACATATTCACGTGCCTGCTTAGCATCTACCGTAGTAACAGCAGCCATCGGCAATGGCTTGTCCCATTTCATATAAGCTTCGTGCTCTCCGGCATTTTTTTCATCTTCTACCTGCACACCGCCTGCCCAATTGTCTTTGGTGACAGCATCGTAACCTTCCATAATGTTGCCGTTTACATACGCGCGGCCATATACATGGTACTTCAGCTTACTGCGGCCGCTTTCGGGCTTGATAATCCGGTGGCCTACATTGTTGTCTTTGGGTGTGGCAGGACCGGGTTGATAATAATTGTTGATAATATTGAACTGGCCGCGGTAATCGCTGCCGTCCATGGAACGGTGAACCCAGTTAAAGATCACATTGTTTACAAAGTTGAAAGCACCATACCACCCGATGGAAGGATTGCGTCCTGTATTGTTGGCCCAGAGGTTGCGCATGAATGTACAATTCTCTCCGCCCAATGTACTTCCAAAAGAGTGGTTCCAGGTATCCAATGCTTCTGCGAAGATGGAGTTCTGAATGGTAATATTCACCGTAGGCAGCTTTTGCTCGATAGCGCCTGTACTGTCGTTGTACATGTGACGGTACATGCTCATGTTCTCATCGAGACCCCAGCTTGCGGATACGTGGTCGATCATGATGTTGCCGATAGGGTTTCCACCAATGGCGTCATCTCTTCTGCCCACCCATGTTTCACCCCGACGGAAGCGCATAAAGCGGATGACCACATCGTGGGTATTGATCCACACTGTTTCTCCGGCTACACACACACCATCTCCGGGTGCTGTTTGTCCGGCAATGGTGATATATGGCGCGCGAATGATCAACGGTGTTTTCAATCTTATGATACCTGCTACATTAAATACAATGATACGTGCCCCACCCTGCTCACAGGCCCAACGCAAACTGCCGGGGCCATCATCGTTCAGACTTGTTACTACCAGTATTTTCCCACCGCGTCCTCCGAAAGAGAATTTACCACCTCCTTCCGCACCCGGAAAAGCAGGTATAGATGCCTGTGGCAGGTCATCGGCCTTGCCAGCCCAGGGAATGTAGGGCTTTCCTTTCCGTGCATCTGCCTGGATAATGGGCCATGCTTTTGCCCATGCTTCATCTGAACGCTTGCGCCCTTCGTCGAGCAGGGAGTCTGATGACTTCTGCACATCCGGTGGTATCGTAGGATACTGAGCACGCACACCGATCGCTATGCTTGTTCCAACTGCGACCGCAACAATAGTCTTTAAGTACTGGTTCATTGGGTGATCTTTTTATAATGCTGTTTGACGTTGTATTTAGGATAATGGTTGCGGTTACTTTTGTTAATAACAAAATTTAATGTTACTGCAAAGGATCGAACGAACCATTGACCCAGCCAATCGTTTGTACCAACGCAGGGTTACGCCCCAGGTGGGTTGTAGGAATGGCATAGAAATAATATTCCGGTTTAAAATTGATCACATTATTATCAAAGTTCTTTACACTGGCTGTAAAGAAATTGGTATAGCTTGGTCCATCGATGTTGATGGTATCACGTACACGCACTGTGGTTGATCCCGGAACAAAGTTGTTAAGGGTCGTGATGGTATAAGGAGCTTTCACGGCTATTTCCAATCTTCTCCTGATCTTTCCATTCAATGTATTCCATAATTTATTGCGGCGCAGGTCGTCGTAACGTTTATTTTCGAATGCCAGTTCAACTCTTCTTTCCAGCATGATGGCATCGAACATCTCCGTCTTCGACATACCTGTTTTCAATCCATACATATCGGTAGTGCCCGGGAAAATACCTGCTCTTTTACGGATCAGTTTAAGCATATCATATGCTTCTGCCGTGCGGCCGGTAGCATTGGCACATTCAGCCAGATTAAGCATTACTTCTGCCAACCGTATCTCAACCCAATCGGTTGTACCGGCAGCGGAGTTGAGGCGCAATGTAGCAGGATTCACGCCCTTGCGGCAATAAAAGCCAGTAGTTGTAATCGTGTTCTCCGGATTTTGTCCTGCAGGGCTGGTGCCAATATAGCACCACTGGCGGCGGGTAGCCTGGCTGCTCAAAGGCCACACAGCTCCATTGTATACGATGGTGGCCGCAAAACGGGGATCACGCTTTTTCCAGTAGTACACCGGGTCGTAAGCCGCACCTGCTTCTGTGATGGCTTTACCACTATCTGTTGGAAATGCTTCTACCAGATCCCAGGTAGGCTGGTAACCACCGCCGCTTCCTTCAGAAGAAGGACGGGCGCTGTTCTCGAACGAGTTGGAAGCATTGATACCATCATAAGAACGGATCATGATCACTTCCTTATTGGCTGACGTTTCATCGGTCAACACACTGGCAAAAGTGGGAAACAACGCATGTCCATCTTTTATGAGTGAATCATATGCTGCTTTATTGGCCTGATAGGCTTTTTCCCACTTTGTCGCATCAGCACCGGGATTGAATTGCGGGCTGGCGAAATACAACAGTATCCTTCCTTTCAGCGCCATAGCAGCTCCACGTGTTGCCCTGCCGCGATTGCCGGCTGATTGGGTAGCAATGATCCAGTTGGGCGCCTTGGCGGCAGAGTCGAGGTCACGCATCAAAGAGTCGATGCACTCGGACGTTTTATTGCGAGGCACATATACGTTGTCTTCTATCCAGTCCTGCGGTCTTGTGACATAAGGAACACCTCCATACAATTTCACCAGGTTGAAATAATTCCATGCCCGTAAAAAATAAGCTTCTGCTTTGATCCTTGTTCTCACATCCTGCGGCAGGATTCCTTTATCGATCTCTGTGAGCAGGATGTTCACACGACGGATGTTTACATAGGCCAACGCACCATTGCTCGATACCGTACCAAAATCGGTTACGCCGTCATTGGCCAATGTACCAAACAACAAGTTGGTGCTGCCTACCGTATTCGACTCATCGTTGGTATTGTGCAACGCATAAGGGAGTGTAGTAGTACTGGCATTGGCTGGCCAGCTGGGCATGATCACCGCATAACAACGGTTCAGGAACAAAGTAGCTGTAGATTCATTGTCCCAGGTTTCGCCACTAATACCGGTTTTATCTTCTTTGTCGAGCACCTTCCTGACACAGGAGGATACAACTGTTATTATTAATATATAGATGATGAGCTTTTTCATATCACAAGTGTTTATTGCCTTTTTCAATCGGTTTAAAATGACAGGTTAGCACCAAAAGTGAAAGTTCTTAATGCAGGGTAGTCAACCGCCACATTGGAAGCCGGGTCTTTGTAAGGCTGGTTATTGATGATGGTCCATAGGTTGGTACCTACCGCAAACAACCTTAATTCCGGGATCTTAATCTTAGCACTCCACTTTGAAGGCAATGTATAAGCTAATTGTGCATTGTTGATGCGCATCGTAGTGCCGCTTACGATCCAGAAATCGGATACGTCGCTGATGAGCGGGCTGTTGATAACCGGGTATTTAGCATTGGGGTTTTCAGGCGACCAGCTGTTCTTCCAGAAGGACAGTGCAGACTGGTTCTCTGTTGGCGGCCTGCGGGCCGTATTGTCATATACCCTGCTGCCACCAACACTCAGACTGGTATTGACCGATAAGCGTAATCCTCTCCATGAAAGTCCGAGGTTAAAACCAAGGCCGATCAAACTGCCGGAGCGGGGCGCTATTCTTGTTTTATCCAGGTCGGTGATCCTACCATCGCCATTGATGTCTACAAAATTGAGGTAACCTACACGCAATGAATCGCCGTTGATAAGCCAGCCGGGGTTCTTGGCATAGAATGCATCTACCTCTGCCTGTGTCTTGAAAATATGCGTAGCCTTGTATCCTTCAATGCCTGCATCGGTACGACGGCCGATCGGGTATTTCCAACCGGTATCGGAAGCAGCAGCATAATACTTCTTGATCACTTTATTGTCAGTCCAACCCACGTTCATCTGTGCGCTAAACGCCAGATCGTTGGTGATCTTACCATTGTAACCGATCGACCCTTCAACGCCCCACGCCTTGACCTCTGCATAGTTCTGGTCGGCAATCGCTACACCCAATGTTGTGGGCACGCTGCTGGTAGCCGTTTGCAACATATCATAGTTGCGGCGGTGGTAGAAGTCGAGGGCGAAGTTGAGTTTCTGACGGAGCATGGTACCATCCAGACCCAGGTTCTTGTACAGCGCTTTTTCCCAGGTAATATTTGGATTGGGTATACGGTTGTTGTTAAGACCGTTGGTCATGGTGTTGCCAAACAACATACCCGTAGTTTGCGTGTATCTTTCGTAGTACTGGTAGTTGGCCACGGCATCGCTACCTGTGAGGCCCACCTGGAAACGAAGTTTCAGGTTGTCTACAAAGTGTACATTACGGAAGAAGTTCTCTTCTGATATTTTCCAGCCTACTGCCACGGATGGGAAATAGCCCCAGCGTGATTCAGGCGGGAAGTTGGGAGAGGCATCTGCCCGGAAAGTAGCTTCCAGCAGGTACCTGTCCATAAAGCTATAGTTCAGGCGACCGAGGTAACTGGCCCGGCCTGTTTCTGTAGTGCGGCTGATGTGATCGTAAGTAGCCCTGTCGGAAGAGAATCCCCACAGCTCATCTACACCGGGGATCACCTGGGTTTCTGCCGAAGCGAAGAAGCTTTCAGTGCTTGATTCACTTTGCTCGGCCAGTACCAGCACATCGATGTCGTGTTTACCAAATGTTTTCTTATAGTTCAGTGACTGGTTGAACTGGTAGCTTTTAGATGCATCACTGCTCAGACGCAGACTATTACCATTCCTGATGGCCCTGATGGGATTCGAAGCAGCAGGTACATTGGTAAAAATAACTGCCTGCTTGGTAACACTTGTTCCCGTTAATGGAGAATAATTGGTACGGGCAAAATCATATAAGTTATAAGGAACAGAATATTCCTTACCGGCCACATTGCGGGCATTTTGACCATAAGATACCCGGAAAGTCAGCCCTTCGATGAATGGTATCTTATAATTTATGTTGGCGGTAATATTGGTACCTCTTGAATTAGTTCGTGCATAGGTGTTGGTGCCTTGTACTTCCAGCGGATGCCAGCCAGGCGCCGTGGTGAATACCGGCTTGCCATCGACATACAGGGGCACCCATTTGGGGATCAGCAACAGGGCTGCCATGGTAGCGTTCATTTCATCGGTCTGATCACTATTTTGACCAGCGAAAGCAGCAATGCCATCAGGCGTTGGCCTGTCCTGTATAGCATAATCATTGCTGAATACCACATCTGCAGTAATATCATCGGAGATCTTCGCATTCATGCCGATGCGGAATCCGTAACGGGTAGCATAGAGGTCTTTCAGGTTACCGGTCTCTTTTAAATAGTTGGCGCCGCCAAAGAAAGTGATCTTGTCTGACCCACCACTTATGTTGATCGTATGTCTTTGCAGGTAAGCATTGTCCCAGGTAGCGTCGAGCCAGCTGTAGCTGTTGTTCCGTACATGGTCGATCTCCTGCTGAGAATACACGAGGTTATTCCAGACAGGACGAGCCTTGTATTTATTATTCAATAAAGCAACATGCTCCAGTGCAGTTAATGTCTCCGGCATATCGGACGCGGATGAAACACCGAAAGAACCGGAATAGCTGATACGGGGCTTACCGGGTCTGCCTTTTTTCGTTGTTACCAGTACCACACCATTGGCGCCACGCGAACCATAAATAGAAGCAGCGGCATCTTTCAGGAAAGAAATGCTTTCAACCATGGTGGCATCGAGGTTATCGAAGAAGGTCTTACCATCCGGTTCATTGTAGGCAATACCATCGATCACATAGAGAGGATTGATGCTGCCTGTAGAACCAAAGGTGATGGGGTTGCGAATGCGCAGGTTGGTATTGGCACCAGGTTTACCGGAAGCCTGTGCTATGCTTACGCCTGGTACTTTATTTACCAGGGCTGTAGCCAGGTTGGCGACCGGCAGGTCTTCAATTTCTTTGGGGTTGATGGTGCCTACCGAACCTAATACATTGGCCCGCTTTTTAGCACCATATCCTATGACCACCACATCTTCCATCGATTTATCGGTCTTGAAGAGGGTAATGTTCAGAGAGATGTTCGTGCCAACGGCTATATCTTTCGACAGGAAGCCGATGTAGGAGACTGACAGTATCGCATCGCTGTTGGGCACCACGATGGAGAATTTTCCTTCCGCATCGGTGGTGACAGACTTGTTGCCGCCTTTTACACTGACGCTCACACCGGCCAACGGTGGCCCATCATCGCTCACTACCCTACCGGTAATGGTTTTCTCCTGTGCCAGCACGGAAAAGGTGCTACAGCACAAGAGCAGAAAAATGAGGAAATGCTTAGCAGTTCGTAAATGATTCATATGGCGTGTAGTTTATGGGATCAATTTCCTACGACAATCAACGCAGGACGTATTGTTAGTTATTGGTTACTTAGTGGCTTTGGCTGCTTTTCTCCTGGCTTCCCATTCTTCTCCTTCTTTCTTCAGGTCGTATCCTTGTGCTGCGAGGTAATTGTTGATCCTGCCTTTGTATTTCCCGAACCACCAATGTTTCTTATCTGACGACTCTGCATCCATGGCATGCTCACGGGCTTCTAAAAGCCAGGTGTAGATCTGTTGTTTCTGTGGATCGGTGAGGCGGGGTATCATATCCTGGAATGCGGCGTACGTAATTGGCAATACGCGGTACGTCATTCCATCTTTTACTTTTTCTACCTGTTCGGGGGTCAAGCTGGTTTGTAATTGTTTAATATACGCAGTATGTAGCTGGTCTAGTTTTGCGTCTCTTGCTTCTTCTTCTTTTTTTACTGCTTCTGCGATGGCTTCTTTTGTGAGCGAGGTGGATTGTTTCAGGCTGGTGATGGATGCCTTACTGCCTTCGTGGATCTGGTTGAGGTTGCGGTATTGTTGTGCAATGATGTTTTGCACCTGCGTGAACTTCGTGCCTTCTGCTATGCCGAGGACCGCTACTATTTTGGCGGCGCGCTCATTCACAACTCTTATATAAGCAGTGTCTTCGGCAACAACAGACTGTTGTGCCTGTACACTGCCGGCATTTATAACCAGAAAGTAAATGAAAAGGGATTGAATGACAAGCGCCTTGCGTTTCATGCAGATCGTTTTTATCGTTAGCCGTTGGGGATGAAAATGAGTATCCCTCAATCAAACTAAAGGTACTTGTAGCCTGTACCGGAAACAATGTAAGGTTTCACTGAAATGATGGAATATTTTACTATTCGGCGGGCTATATCGCTATAGCTGAAGCGGTTATTTTAACGTACTGAACGGAGTGTAACGGTCGCATCCTGCAGACCATCGGCCGAGACGGTGACCTTGATGTCGCCAGGTGTTTGACCGGCCTGCACGATGGCCAGGCACAATCCGTCGTAAGCCTTGTGCTGGTTGACTTTAAACGATTCCAAGCCAGCCTGGTAACCATTGTCCATGGCGGCCAGGGAGGCATTTCCGGCGATCTTTATGCGGATCAGGGGGGCCGCATCCTGTACTATACTGCCTTTTGTATCGAGTACACGAATAGTTATAAAGGAAAGGTCTTTGCCATTAGCATGGATAATCTTCCTATCAGGCACCATTTCGAGGCGATATGCTGCACCGGCTGTTCTGATCTCTTTTGTAAGTACTGTTTTGCCCATTTTCCGGGATACTGCTTTCAGGGTACCGGGCTCAAATGGCACGCGCCACATTACATGGAGCTCATCGCCCTGTTTGTGCCTGACGCCCAATGAGCGGCCGTTCAGGAACAGTTCCACCTCATCGGCCTGGTTGTAATAAGCCCATATATCTACCTGCTTGCCCGGTTCCCAGTTCCAGTGGGGAAATACATGGAGTACCGGCTTGTTGGTCCACTCGCTCTGGTACATGTAGTAAGCATCTTTTGGGAAACCAGCGAGGTCCACAATTCCGTAATAGGAACTGCGGGCGGGCCAGGGATAGGGCACCGGTTCGCCGAGGTAATCGAAACCCGTCCACACGAACAGGCCGGACAGGAAATCATATTTTTTGATCAGCTTCCAGGTCGTTTCGTGGGTGGAGCCCCAATAAGCTGCTACCTGGTCATAAGCTGATACCGTATAATCGGGGTTGCCACCTTCCACATACTTCATCGGTGAACGCTGTGGCCAGAACTTCATCGTATCGGAAGGCAGGTCGTAGTGGCCGCGCGTGGCAAGGGCCGACATTTGTTCTGTGCCAATGAATGCTTTGCCGGGATAATGTTTTTGGAAATCGGCGTATACTTCGTGGTGATAGTTCAAGCCCACTACATCCAGTGCATCGGATTGGTAAATGAAGTTCTTCGCAGGGTTCCATTCGCTGAGGGCGGCTGTTACCGGCCGCGTGGTATCAAGGCTTTTTACAATGCGCACCAATTCGCGGCCGAGTGTGATACCTGTGCTGTCAAACTGTTCACGTATTTCATTGCCGATGCTCCACATGAACACGGAAGGATGGTTGCGGTCGCGCTTTACCTGGTCTTCGAGGTCGCGGCGGTGCCAGGCGGGGAAGTCGGAGAAATAATCAAACTTGTTCTTTTTCTTCTGCCACATGTCGAATGCCTCGTCCATTACCAGCAGTCCCATCTGATCGCAGAGGTCGAGCAGTTCCGGCGCCGGTGGGTTGTGGGCCGTGCGGATGGCATTGGCGCCCATCGCTTTCATGATTTCCAACTGGCGCTGCATGGCGCGCACGTTGATGGCAGCGCCCAATGCGCCGAGATCGTGGTGCATACACACACCCAATATCTTCAAGGGTTTTCCATTGAGGAAGAATCCTTTGTCGACATCAAAATGAAAATAGCGGATACCGAATGGGGTTGTATAGGTGTCGATCGTTTTACCGTTCTGGGTAATAGTCGTGACCGCTTTATATTGATAAGGTTTATCTACTGACCATAATTGTGGTTTGGGCACCTGTAGTTGTTGGGCTGTGGTGTTAATACTATCGTTTAACAATACGTTGCCAGAAGTTTGTGTAGCGACAACTTTACCGGCAGCATCCAATACTTTCGTTACCAGCCGTACTGTTTGTTGCTGACCGATTGACTTGCGCAGCGATAAAGCGATGTTAACAGTAGCCGCTTCCGGTTTTATTACCGGCGTGGTTACAAAGCTACCCCACTGTTCAATGGCTACCGGGCTGGTGATGACCAGGCGTACATTTCGATATATGCCGGAGCCTGTGTACCAACGGGAATTAGGTTGCTGGCTGTTATCGACCTTCACGGTGAGCACGTTCTTTTGTGGCGCGGTGTGCAGGTAAGGCGTCAGCTCATAACCAAAGGAGATATAACCGTTGGGACGCTTGCCGAGGTAATGGCCGTTGATCCATACTTCGCTGTTGCGGTAAATGCCGTCAAATTCTATGTACGTGTTTTTGTGTTGCGCGCCTGCGGGCAGGGTGAATGTTTTGCGGTACCAGCCTATGCCGCCGGGTAAGGCGCCGCCCTGCGTAGTGGCGGGATGTTTTTCTTCGAACTGTCCTTCTATGCTCCAATCGTGGGGCAGCGTGAGCGACCGCCATGTTTTATCGTTGTAATTGCTTTGTATGGATGTGCTGTCGGCACTGAGGGAGAACTTCCAGCCGGCGTTGAAGTCAAGGATGGTGCGCTGAGCAGTTGTATCTATTACACACAGACAGATAATAATTACAGACAGATATCTTTTCAATTGAAGCATAAACATTATTAACCTGACATTTTAAGATTTGAACGCTCTTCGAGCGTATAGCAACTGTTGCCAAAGGCAACGGAATAGGGCTGCGAGGCTACAAGCCTCGCAGAGCTACGCTTCGCAGGGTTACTTCACGAATTCCACTTTACTCTTTCCTTTATCTACTGATGTGGCCACTGCAATGCCGCGCTGGTCTTTCTTGTTTACGGCGCAGTAGAAGTGGTACACTACCCCATCGTGTTTTACCACGAATGATTTGTGTGCAAAGCGGTCATCGTAAGGTTCGGTGGAGTTGATGAGGTCGTCGCCGGTCCAGTCGGTCCAGTTGACGAGATCATATGAGCAAGCAAAGCGATTGAAGGCATCTTTGCGGCCTGTCCAGAATGCGCCGAAGTAAAACATGACCCACACATCATTCATCTTCTGGATCACCGCATCGCCGGTGATACCCACCGGGTGATGAACTACCGGCTCTGCACCAAAGCGCTTCCAATGCACCATGTCTTCCGACACTGCCATCCCGATCCGTTCGAACCAGCGTGTCTTGATATTATTGACGGCAGAATCGCCGTTGGCGTTGTAATACATCACAAAAGGATAACCGGTTGTACGTTGTTTGTCCCATATCACCGTGCTCTTGAACTGTTTTTTGTTTTCCCACCAGCGCACGTCGGCATCTTTGGGAGTGAGGATGGGATCAGACAAGCGCTTCCATTCGTGGGGCTGTTGCGGCTTTTTGTTTGTATAAGCCATACCTAATGACAACAGTCCTGCTTCGTAGCCTTTTTCCCGGCCGCCAAAGTAGGACATCCAGTGTTTTCCTTTGTAGGACTGGAGTGCATAGCTGCCACCCCAGGTGTAATCCTGCAGGGCGGGGTAACCGGCTTTCTGGCTGCCATCCCATTGGAGGGTGTCGGAGAAGGATAACAAGCGGCCTTTGGGTGTCCATTGCAGCAGGTCGTTGCTTTCGGCCAGCCAGGTTTCATAGCCGCGCCCATCGAATACGATGTAGCTCATGTACCATTTGTTGCCTTTGCGGAATACCGTTGGGCAGTCGATCTTTTTAGCATCGCTTTCAGGGACGACAACCAGGCCGTATTTGTAAGGGGTTTTTACTTCCTGATAGATGCGTTGCATTACGGTATCGGACACAGCCTTCTGTGCCTGTGCTGTCACCAAGCTTCCCGCCAATATCGTTGTTATGAATAATCTTACCATAATAAATACTTATTGCACATCCACTCCACCTACTGCTACTTCTTTTGCTCCTTGTATTTTAAACCTCACTACATAATTGCCCGCGTTGATCATACTGCCGGTGGAAGTGGTAATATAATTCCATTTACCGGGACGGGTGTTCTGTAGTGTCACGGTTTCTTTCTTCATTAGGGTGCCATCTGCTGCTAATATACTCAGTTCGCCGGTAATGGCTGCCGCACCGGGGGAGTTGTATTTGAGCGTGATGGAATATTCGTCTGCCGCGCCTATCGCTATTTTCATATCGATGCTGCCTGCGTCGTTGCTGTTGAACACTGCCTGCTCTTTTCCGTTCACTGCTATTTGTTTTGTTGCAGCGCCTGTCAATGTTGCTTCTGCAGCTTTGTAGCTGGTTACCGGTTTTAAATCGTAGGCAGGCTCGATGGAAGTGGCTTCATTGACCATGACGATGTACATCGGTAGTATTGTGCTGTTGTAACCTGGTTTGTCCAATGTAACAGTTGTGCCTGCGGTGAAACGTTTGCGGTATATGATCAGGTTGTCGCCTTGTGCATTGCTCAGGGTTGTTTTCATATCCTCGTAGCCTTGCATCCATGTGGGCTTTGCAGCAGCGGCAGGCCAGGCGATGAATACATCGCTGCTTACCGGTACGTGGAAAGTGGCAGGTTGCTGTGGCGGGCGATGGGCCGGCGTGCGCAACCATTCTGCGCCATACAACGCAGGTGGCAACATGGTAAAGCAGGTTGTGGCCTCTGCATACATCGTATCGCCTACATTCAGCCATTGCTGTGGTTGCCAGTAAGAGGGATCATTGCTTTTTAGTTCGCCGATGAGCGCTGGCGAAGGAGTCGCTGGCGTAATATCTTTTCGCGTGGTGGCTATTGCGATGGCCGAGATGATGGCCTGCCCCACTTTTACCTGCGGGAAGGAGATCACCAGTTTGCCACCGGTTATTGTTGCTTTTATGGTTTTCTTCAATGCTGCATCATGGCCTGCTTCTTTCCAGATGTCGAGGTCTTTGATCACTGTTTTATCGTTGACTGCTACATCGAACAAGCGATAGCCTGTACAATCCATGCCACCGCCTGTGCCCCACCAGGGTTCTGTGAAATATAGTTCTATCAGGTATTCGCCATCGGGGACGGGGAAAGTATAGGTTAGTTTATCTCTACCGTAGCGGAATGTCTGGAACAGTTTCCAATCTTTTGTGCCGCTGATGGCGTCGTAGACTTGGCGCTGGCTTGCAAAGAAAGCGGGCATGCCGGGGAAGTCGTCGGTCCAGGAGTTTGAGCCCCAAGTATTTTTGTTGCGGAGTTTGCGATCGGCGAGCCAGGTGTTGCCATAGCTATCTGTGTAGTTAGCGCCACCGGCATTTACGCGGTACAGGTAGTTGTATCCTAACTGTGGTTGCAGCAAGGGTTTTGCGTCTTGGAATAACTCATTGAAGTGTGGCGCTTGCGGCAAATAGTTCAATATGATCTGGTCGTGGACTACCGGTTTATTTTGTATGTAGCCGACCGCATATAATACATTGTAGCGGATGTCGGCACCATCCCATTGGAAGTGGGTGCCTGCACCGTTGCGTTTCAGCTTGCCCAGCGATTGATGGTTCACATCGTTGAACAGTTCTACCACATCGCAATTGCTGTATACAATGATGCTATCCTTAATGCCTGGTGTTGTCCATCGCTGGGGCCAGGTGTGTGACACGATGTATACCATGGGGGCCGTGGCATAATTGGAGCGGAACATGTGGAAGACATCCAATGGTTCTTCCCAGGGGGTGAGCAATCCTTTGTAATTGACAGGACCAATTCGGTCCAACTCTCTCAAGCCTTCCCCACCCTGCACGCGGCCGGGGTTGTCGTGTGAAGTATATAACCAAAAGAAGTGGCCGCTGCTGCTGTCTTTCGCCTGTTCTGCCAGCCTGATCTTTTGTTCCATTAGCTGGGTCATGCGGTCTTCGCTGTAAGGGCCGTTCTGTACAAAGGGGCCTTCGGTGTGCAGGTCGAGCGTGCGCCATGCGCCGTACTCACCGATCAATACCTGGCGTTTTACATCACTTGCATAGGTAGCGGGATCGCCGCCATAGGTACCTGTCCAGTTTTGCGGCACATCCCAGTCGGTGCCTTCGCCGCCGTTGCAAGTGGTGACCTTGCGTTGCGTGGAGGCAGTGGGATCGAGTGAACGCACCAGTTCCGTGCACTCGCGGGCAAAGTCGGCAGGGAGCTTGCTTTCATTTTGCAATCCCCACAATACTACGGAAGGATTGTTCCTTCTTTCGATGACCCACTCTTTCAATAGTTGTTTGAAATGTTCTCTAAACTGCGGTGTATCGTACCATACATGGGCTGATAATTGTGTCCACCACAGCATGCCAAGTTCATCCCAGTATTGCTGGTAGCGGAGGTTGTGGGGCTGGTGGGCATCGCGAAAGGCGTTGAAGCCAACTGCTTTCATCTGCAATGCACGGGCGCGGACCTGTTCACTGGTAAACGCATGGCTGTTGCCAATGAGGTGTTCATATTCAGCAATGCCGTTGATGAATACCGGTTTGCCATTGAGGTAAAACTGGTTGGTGCTGCCGGGCTTGCCTACCGACCAATTGATCCAGCGAATACCATAGGGCATCGTGATGCTATCGAGGGTGGTATTGCCTTCTTTGATCACGGAGACGATCGTGTATAGATAAGGATCTTCCAATGACCACAGCTTTACGTTGTTCTTCAATTCAAATCGCTGGGATGCTTCCAGCGTTTGATTGGCTGCTATGGATCTATTACTGCTTGTTATTGCTACCTGCTTTTTGTTGTTATCGAGCAGGCGGGTGATCACCTGTACTTTGCGGGTAGTGGTGCTGTAATTCTTAAAGGTAGTATTGAGTTGTATGGTCGCCTGCTTTGTTGATACCGTGGTATCATTCCAGGCATGGACGCCGAAGGGAATGATGCGCAGGTCGGCGGTTGTGATCAATTGTACCGGCCGGAAGATGCCCATGGGTTGCGAGCCTTCCGAGAAACCTCTTTCGGCAGAGCAACCGCCACATACCCAGGGCAGATCATTGATGCCGGCAGGATGGCCTGCCAGTACTGCCAGTAGGTTTTTGCTACCGGCTACTACCGTCTCTGTTATATCGAGGGTGAAACTTGTTCTGCCGCCTGCATGCTCTCCTATCTTTTTGCCATTGAGCCATACTGTGGCATAGGAGCCTACACCTTCAAAGGTGATGAAGTATCGTTTGCCTTTTTCTTTTTTGGCGAGGGTAAATGTTTTGCGGTACCCTGCGTAGCCATGCCTGTTGCCATGGAGCTTGCGGCGGTAGCCTTCCCAGGCATCCCAGTTGTGGGGCACCTGTACTTTCTTCCATTGCTGTGGCTGGTAGCCTGGCTGCTCAAATCCTTTGAGGGCAGCATCCAGGGAATCGCGGGCAATGGTGTACCAGTCGTTATCGAGTGAGACAATGGTGCGGCGGCCTTGTTGTGCAAAGGTGTTCGCTGTGAACAACAAGGCAACGAGGAATAAAATGTTTCTATGGTACGGGATGGTGATCATGGTTTGGTTCCGCTGGTAAGGCCATCTACCCGTAAGTCCTGCACGTTTTCAGTTACGAGAGGACTACCTTTCTTAACGTTGATGCGTACTTTATGGAGCTCTATGTCTTTTGCCTTGCGGATGGTGATGCCGTTCTCGGCTTCGAAGTATACATCGTGGAGGCTTATTTCCTGTACCGGCATTTCATCGAGGCCGTTGATGTACATCGCCGTTTTTGTATAGGCCGTGATGTTGCTCAGCCTGATGTTCCTGAATTGTGGCGTGCGCTCGCTCACCGGCTCGGCCGGTACACGGGCATATTCCATGTCGAGCACAATGGCCTGGTCGCGGATGTTCTTCATGATGATGTTGTCCACGCGAATGTCTTCTACCACTCCCCCACGGCCGCGGGCTGTTTTGATGCGGATGCCGCGATCGGTGCCATCGAATACGCAATTGCTGATGACGATGTTCTTTACACCACCGCTCATTTCGCTGCCAATGACCACACCGCCGTGGCCGCTGAGCATCGTGCAATTCGTAATGGTATAATTCTGCGCGGGGGCTGCTTTCGTTCTGCCCGGTATATCCTTGCCTGATTTGATGGTGATGCAATCATCGCCTACGCTGATGTGGCAATTGCTGATGTGGACGTATTTGCAGGACTCGGGGTTGATGCCATCTGTGTTGGGTGATGGCGGGTTATTGATCGTGACACCTGTCACCGTTACGTTCTCACAGAACTCGGGGTTTACCGTCCAGAAGGGTGAGTTGCGGATGGTGATACCTTCTATCAATACGTTCTTACAATACATTGGTTGTATAAAGGGCGGACGCAGGAAACCGCGTTTCATTTGTTTCGGATCGTCGGGCAGCAGGATGTTCTTGTTGAGGCTATCGAAGATGTACTGCCATTTGCTGCGGGGCTGTCCTTCTTTGTAGCCTTCTACAAAATCCCACCACTTTTTGCCGTGGCCGTTGATGGTGCCGCGGCCTTTGATGGTGATGTTCTCTGCTTCGTATGCATAGAACAGGGGTGAAAAGCTCGTGACATCCACGCCTTCGTAGCGGCTTTGCACCATGGGCAGGTAGTCGTCGAAGTCGTCGCTGAAATGGAGTTCTGCGCCTGCATCGATGTAGATGGTGATGTTGCTCTTGAGATGTATGGGGCCGGTGAGGTATTTACCGGCGGGGAAGTACACCGTGCCGCCGCCTGCTTTTAACGCTGCCGCTATCGCTTTGGCAATGGCGGCCGTGGCTTTGCGGCTGCTGTCGTTCTTCGCGCCGAACTTTAAGACATTGTAGTATTGTTGGGCCTGGGCGTATAATGCAAGATTGCTCATCATTATGATGATGAGCAATCTGAATTTGGAATATTTAGATTTAAACATGTCGTTTTTTCTTTTGCTTCGATCGGTTCTTGCTTCGCTGTAAATTGGGCTAAAGCCCAAAGGGGTTTTGTTCTTTTACCCCGGCCCTAAAGGGCCGGGCAATTCGCGTGAGCTTCGTTGTCCTTTTGTTTCGATTACTTTTGCTTCGATTTACTTTTGCGTCGTTTTCCTTTTGCTTCGCGGGCAGATTTCTCACTTCGCCGCTGCTACATACTTCTTTTTAGATTCCTGATGGCTCCGTTCGAAATGACAAAACAAGGTTAAGGTTTCGTTGGGAGTGGTCAAGCAGGGCTAAGCTAAGCTCCATTCGAAATGACAAAGAAAGTGGTTTTCCTTTTCAACTTATAGACCTATCAACTTGTCAACCGTCCACTAATTGTATCCCGGGTTTTGTCCGAACTCCTGTGCGTTTTGCAGGGCCTGCATTTCTAAAATTGGTATTGGGCGCAGGCGGTGGAAGTCCTGGACTTTGGTGATATCGGGATTCAGGCGTTTGATGTAGTCGCTGAATTTCTCGGCGCCGTTCAGGCCGTTCTTGATGCGTTTTACATCGAACCAGCGGATGCTTTCGCCGGCCAGCTCGCGGGCTCTTTCTGCAAGGATGAAGTCGATGTTGATATCGCCGGCGGTCACCTGCATGGCGGTTGCCTGTCCGGGTTTGGCGGCGCGGGTGCGCAATACATTGATCTGCGTGGCTGCAGCGCCTGCATTGTTCAACTGGAGTTCTGCTTCTGCAGCGATGAGGTACATTTCTGCGAGGCGCATCACGATCACATCTTTGGTGCCGGCCTGCGTGTTGGGCGCTGACCTATCCGGATCTCTGTATTTCTTCAGGGCTACATAGTTGTTGCCCGTTTTGATCGTGCCGTTGGCGTTGTATACATCGTTGCGGTCGTATACCACGTAGGTGCGGGAGGCTTTGTCGGCGATCACTTTTTTCGTGATCAGCAGGGCCGTGTCGCCTGCTTTGATCTGCTTGCCGATCACGCTGTTGTCCTTACCATAGGTAGCAATGTTGTTGGCTGCCCAGGTCCAGGTGGTAGGATTGTTGGCGATCCATACTTCCTGGTATGATCCTTCGTAGCGCGCATCTTTTGTTTCATCGTACATATCGAGTAATGCCAGTGTAGGCATCAGGCGGCGGTTGTTGTCGAAGCCATACTCAAGGCTTTGTATCAATCCCGGCTTGCCTGTGTAGGCTTCGGGAAACACATGGAAATAGCGGTTGCCATTGTCGTCGTAGTTGAGGCCGGGGTTTACAGAGTTGCTCACTACATATAATGCTTCTCCGTTTGCTTTACCCATGTCTTTATTCTTTGCCGGGTTGAAGAGATCGGCATAGTTGGCCCAGAGGGCTACCTGGAACTCTCCTTTGCGGTTGATGACTTCCTGTGCTACATCGCGTGCTTTGGTAAAGAATTGTTGTGCTTCTGCTCCTGTGGAATAGTATGCTCTTGACAAATAGGCGCGTGCCATGTAACCTAATGCTGATTTCTTGGTGGCGCGGCTGTATTCGTTGCCCCAGCTGTTGGGGAGGTTATCGGCTGCGTATTGGAGGTCGGCAAAGATCAGGTCATAAAACTGTGGCACTGTGCTACGGGTTGCCGTGAGTACCGGTGTTTGTGTTTCGGTGGTGCGGAGCATTACCCCGCCGAAGGTTTCCACCATGTGCCAGTAATAGTATCCGCGCAGGAAACGCAGTTCGGCCAGGCGCTGGCGCTTTTGGGTAGAATCTGAAAAGCCTGCTCCTTCGATGCGGTTGATGCCTGCATTCGCCTGGTTGAGGGCTTTCCATAGCAGTACCCACGCTGCTTTGTGGGGGTTGCCGTCTGCTGCCGTCAATCCATCGTATTGGGTGACCTGACGTGCGTAGGTGTTCTTATCGCGGTTGTACCATAGGTCGGTGCCGGACTCGCTCATGAAGATGCCATCTTCTTTGCCGTACCAGGAGCGTTGTTCGGAGTAGGCTGCGTTGACCGCTGTTATAAATCCTTCCGGCGTGGTCCATGCTTCATCGGTAGTAGCATTGGCCGGGTTGTATTCATCGAGTTTTTTATTGCAGGCTGTCATCACCGTAATGGTTAAAGCGATGCAGCAAACTGTGTATACGTTATATAAGCTTTTCATAATCTGCTTTTTTAAAGACCCTTCGACAAGCTCAGGGTGACATTCTTTAATTAGAAACTGGCATTTACACCAAATACGAATTGCCGTCCGATGGGTGATGATTCCGATCCGCCTCTTTCGGGATCGTAATCTTTGATCAGGTGGCTTTTTGCAAAGGTGAATGCGTTGGAAGCAGTGGCATAGAATCGTATGCGATCGCTGAATATCTTTTTGGAGATATTAGCGGGTAATGTGTATCCCAATGTGATGTTCTTGATCTTAAAGAAGGAGCCGTCTATGAAGGTGAGTGTTTGGTAACCTGCATAGTTGATCAACTGCTGGTTCTTCATCGGACGCGGGAAATCGTTGGTAGGATTCGTAGGCGTCCAATAATCGATCATGGATGGTCCGTTGCCAAAACCGCTGGGGTTGTACCTGCCCAGGAACTCTGCATCGATGGTTTGTCCGTAGCGGAACAAGAGGTATACGCCCAGATCGAAATTCTTATAGGTGAAGGAGTTTTGTAAACCGCCTACCCAATCGGGTACTGTGGAACCAATGTATGTTCTATCGTAGGTAGCATCGATGATGCCATCGGGCTTGCCATCAGGTCCTGATATATCCTGGAGCTTGATATCGCCCACCTTGAATGTGTTGCCGGTAGCGCTGCCATAACGATAGGTGGCTGCCACGGCTGCTTCGTCTGCCTGCCAGATGCCCAGTTTCTTAAATGTATAGAAGGATGTGATGGGCTGGCCGATCAACAGGGAGTTCCTTTCATCGACTACGATGTTCTTTCCGTTGGTGATGTCGAGTATCTCCTGTTTGGTTTTACTGAAGGTAACAGTGGTGCTCCATTTGAAATCCTTGTTTTGGATATTCTGAGAGGTGACCATTACTTCGATGCCTTTATTGAGGGTGGAAGCAATGTTCTCAAAAATGTCCGTTACGCCGGAGGACTGGGGCAGGTTCCTTTTATAGAGAATGTCTGTAGTCTTGGCGCGGAACACATCTACTGTACCTGTGATGCGGTTCTTCAGCAAGCCGAAATCAAGGCCGAGGTTCGTAGTGGCTGTTTTTTCCCAACCTACATTGGGGTTACCCACTGTTGGGTTGAACAGGTAGGCCGGGGCCGCTACTTCTCCAAAGGACATGCGTGAAGAATAAGTCAGACCACTCTGCGTGCCATACACGCTGATGTTATAGTTGCCGGAAACGCCGTAGGTAGCACGGAGCTTCAGGGTGTTTATTACATTGATGTTCTTGAAGAAGTTCTCATCGCTTACATTCCAGGCTAAACCGGCTGAGGGGAAGAAGTCCCATTTTTTGCCGGGGGCCAAACGTGATGCTCCATCATAACGACCGGAGAGGTACAATACATAGCGGCCTTTGTAGCTGTAGTTGATACGGCCGGCATAGGCCATGTTGTTCCACCGCGTGTAGGGCGCACGAATCGTACGTGTGATAGCGGGGTTGGAACCTTCGAGTCCATAATAGATCTGTGAAGCCAATATCTGACCGCTTCCTTCTGCATATACTTCTTCATCGACGTTTTGCAGGAAGCTGGTGATGCCTGTCAACGTTATGTTGTGATCGCCCAGGTCTTTGGTATAGGTCAATATATTATCCCAGTTGAGGAATGCGCTGTTGATGCTTCGCTGCCAGGCAGTAGATAGCTGGTTGTCTTTTTTCAAGAGTGAGGTCTTGTCGTTCCAGACGCCGCGTTTGAAGAAGTTGAGGGTAGCGCTGAAGTTGCTGCGGAAGGTCAACCCCTTTATAGGAGTCAGCTCAAGGTATCCACCACCGATGACATTGGTGCGGGCAGTGTTGTCGCGGGCTACAAATTCGTTGCGCTCATCTGCGAGGGGGCTGATCCTGTTATCGTTTGCAATGGGGAAACGGTTGATGACGCCATTGGAATCGTAGGGCTGTCCGAACGGCGCAAGTGTCATTGCCGTGCTGAGGGGATCCTGCCGAAGGTCCTGGCTGGAATAGGTGATCTGCGTAACGATACCTGCTTTGGCGAATTTGCTGATCGTTTGATCGAGGTTCATCCGGAGGTTGTAGCGGGTGTAATCGTTGTTGCGCAGCATCGCTTCTTCCCTGAAGTATCCTGCGGAGAGGTAGATCTTCGTTTTATCGGTTCCGCTGGTAACGGATACGTTGTGGCTTTGCTGGGAACCGTTGCGGCTCACCAGATCGAGCCAATCGACCCACTGTCCGTTTTGCCAGGCGGCTTGTTCGCCCTGGAGGTTAGGAAACAATTTTACATCATCTGCCGGGCTGCTCCATTCGGGCACTCCGCCTACGATGCTGTTGTTCCAGGCCGCGCGGCGCAGGTTCATGTAATCATCGTACATGCGGGGCTTGGGATATTGGAAGGTATTGATGCCGTAGTAGCCGGAGTAGCTGACTTTCATTTTACCGGCAGCACCTTTTTTAGTGGTAACTATAATTACGCCATTGCCGCCCTGGGCTCCGTAGATGGCCGTAGCAGACGCATCTTTGAGCACTTCCATGGAGGCGATGTCGTCGGTATTCAAGGCGCTGAGGTCGCCGCCCTGGAAACCATCTATGATGATGAGGGGCGCGTTGCGTTCATACATTTTATCACGGTCGGCAATGGATTTAAATCCACGGATGCTGATGTTGACACCTGAACCAGCTGAACCGGAAGTACGTGTTATGTCTACGCCGGGTGCACGTCCCTGAATGGCCTCGAGGGCATTGTGGGTAGGTGTTTGCGTGATCACATCGGATTTGATCGACACCACTGCTCCGGTGATGTCTTTCCGCTTCGAGGTGCCATATCCTATTACCACCACTTCATCGAGCTGGGCGTTGGCTGATTGCATCGTGACATCGATCGTCGTTCGATCGCCTACCTGTATCACCTGTTCTTTGTAGCCTACAAAGCTGAAGGTGAGTGAAGCGCCCGTGGGCGGCACTGAAATGCTGTAGGTACCTTGCGGACCGCTCATGATGGTTTGCCCACCCGGGCTTACCGAGATGGTGACGCCTGCCAGGCCTATGCCTCCGGCATCTGTAATTTTTCCTGTAATGTTTTTTTGTTGGGAGAATGATGGAATGAAGGAGCACATAGCCATCAATAGTAACAGCACATGCCTGGTGCAGTGTTTCCTTTTCATACAGCGCTCGTTGTTGTTATTATAAAATCGGTAGTGGACAGGATAAGGCTAAACTCTATGTTAAAGTTACAGGCTGCCTGAGGCGCAACAATGTCCTGTTCAACTATAATGATGGACTATTTTCCTATTTCGAGTGGCTTACGCATATAAAAAAAGCCGCCTGGAAAGGCGGCCTGACAGTGGGTAACTGTTCATGAGGAAAATCAGTAACCAGTATTTTGTTGTGCGTTTTCGTTGGCGTTGCGCACGCTTTCGGGTATTGGCAAGGCCCATTCGCGTTTGTTGGGTTCCAGTTTGCAATTGCCTGTGGGTGAAACGGACGGGTTGCCACAAGTGGTGCCGCGTTCGATGAGGCGGGTGGTTCGCTTCAAATCGAAGAAGCGGTGGCCCTCTCCTATCAGTTCGCGTCTTCTTTCGTTGGCGATAGCTTCCAACAGCAGATTGCCTGTGAGGCCTACTGCCGGTACATAGCCGTTGATGCGTGCTGCGCGCAAGGTGTTGAGATCGCTCAGGGCTAATGCTTCCTGTGCATTCTTTGCTCTTGCTTCGGCCCTGATGAGGTATAGTTCTCCTGTGCGGAATACGGGGAAGTTGGCGATCGCATCGCTCAGGGCATTCTTGCCTTTGAATTTCGTGATGGCCAACCTGCCATCGCTTTCTTTGGTGAAGAATGCGTTGTAGCGGATATCACCGGTACGTATGAGGCCTCCTGCGCCATCGCCTGTTGCCATTTCCAATGCGGGCCTGAAATAGCTGCGGCCATTGGTGGCAAAGTAGGCGATGAAAGTGGGGCCGGCCTGTCCTGCTTCGAACTGTACGTTCCAGATGATCTCTCCGCGACTGGTTTGGTTGTACATGCCGGAGAAGGCTGCCTGATCGAGGTTTACCAACGGGCGGAGGTTGATGGCGTTCGTGGCTGCTGTAACTGCTTCGCTCCACATACCTGCATAGAGGTATATCCTGGCCTGCAATGCATATACGGCTGCGAGATCGAGGTAAGGGCGCACGTTGCCTGTTTCTGGATTGACCGATTTGTCGACATTGGATAATAAAGCGGCGGCTTTGGTGAGATCGGCGAATAAGGAATCATAGTACTGCTTATTGGGCAGGCGTGCTGGTTTTATATTGGGTGTCACTATAAACTGTGTAGCATAAGCAAGGGCAAGATCAGTGGTGCTGTTCCTGTCATACCGAAACGCAAAGAAACGGAAGAGGTCGAAATGGGCCTGTGCGCGGATGGCATATGCCTGCCCCTTGAGGCGATTGGCCAGCAGTTGGTTATTGGATGTGGTGAACTTGTCGATATCGCGCAATACGATGTTTGCATTTGCGATGACTGCATAGGGAGCGGTGTAGAGGTTCGTGACCTGCACTGTATTGGGCTGGTACGTCCAATCGGCCATCGCGCGGGAGTTGCCGAGGGACGCTGTCGTTTCGTAGAGGTTATCGCTCAATACATCGGGCATGAATGCCCAGCCGGAACCCGTGCCGCTGCCTGAACCGAAATAGTTCGCATTCCGGAATCCTGCATAGGCGCCGCCCAATACTTCTTCTACCTGTTTCATGCTGGAGGGGTTGTTCAATGCATCGAGGTTGAAATCGGGCGTCAGGTCGACCAGCTGTTCTTTACTGCAACCTGTCATTATAACGGTGAGCAGCATTGCAATTATCAAAGGTGCTCTCAATATTTTAAACATACTTTATGCTTTGGGATGATGTGTGATTGTGGTGTGATTAAAATCCTATGGACAGGCCAACGGTGGTTTGTACCAGTGCCGGGTATTGCGCTCCGGTGAGTGAAACGCCTGTCATTTCGGGATCGAAGCTTCTGAACTTAGTAGCGGTCCACCAGTTTTGTCCCTGTACAAATACGCGTGCGCTGCGCAAACCGGTTTTGCTTAACAGTGTTGTAGGCAGGGTGTATCCCAGCGTTACATTGCGGAGGCGCCAGAAGCTGGCATCTTCGAGGAAGCGGGTTGTTTGCGCCTGGTAGCTATTGCCGCCACTGCTGGTTGGCCTTGGCACGTCTGTGATATCGCCCGCCTGGCGCCATTCGCGCAGGACATCTGTAGTCATGTTGTCGAGCAGGTAATCGGGATTGGTGAGGTTGTTGCGGTCGTTGTTGTACATGTACCTGTTGAGGAAGAAGGCGACCTGTGCACTGAGGTCGAGCCCCTTCCAGGAGAAGGTGGTAGAGATGCCGCCGAACCAGGGTGCATCGGAAGTGCCTTTGATCACTTTATCGTTGACGCTGAAGGTTTCGGTGGATGATTTATCGCGCTTGTAATACGTAGCGTTACCGTTCTGGGGATTGACGCCTGCATAGTCTACGAGGTAGAGGCTGTTGATCGGTTTGCCAATCGAGAGAATGGTGAGGCCCACGATCGTGGAATCGCGTGTGAGCTCCAGCAGCTGGTTCTTATTGTACGTGATATTGCCTTCAATCGTCCAGCGGAAATCTCTCGTTTGTATCACATCGCCACGCAATGTCAATTCAACGCCGCGGTTGCGCAGCTTGCCGTAGTTGCCATCGATGCTGCCAATACCGTTCAGCACCGGATCGATGGGAATGCCGTAGAAGAGGTCCTGTGTTTCGCGGTCGTACAACTCGACCGTACCACTCAGTCTTCTGTTGAGTATGGCAAAGTCGACCCCAAAGTTGATGGTGCGGTTGGTTTCCCAACGCAAGTCGAGGTTGCCTGGCGAGGCTATTGCCCAGCCACTGGTACCTGCATACGAACTACGGGCAAATAGTGGTAATGCGAAGTTGGCGGTCGCATTGTTGGCCGTTGTGCCCACGCTGGCGCGGAATTTCAGTTCATTGATGAATTCGCTGTTGCGGATGAACTCTTCTTCTGAGGCTACCCAGGTCAACCCTATGGAACCGAAGTTGCCAAATTTGTTGTTGGACCCGAGGCGGGATGAACCATCGCGGCGGCCTACGAAGTTGACATAGTACTTGCCATCATAGCCGTAGTTGCCCAAGAAGAAGAAGGATTGTAAGCCGCTTTGTCCGCCGCCGCCGACTGCATTGGCAATGTAGTTGGGATTGCTGGCGCTTCCGGGGGTGATGCCTGCTTCGTTCTCAAATCCGTTGGTGAATCCAAATCCCTGCATTGCAAAGTTGCGGGCATTGTTTTTCACTACTTCGAAGAACACGCCACCATCTACTTCATGCTTGCCAAATGTCTTGCGGTAGTTGAGCGAAGACGTTCCTGTATAGCGCAGGTTCCTGTCGAGCCCTCTTGTGAGCGCTCCCTGGCGGGCAATGCCTACGGAGGTGCGCGGGCTGACAAAGACTTCGTTTTCTACCTGTCCGTAATCGATGCCCCAGTTGGTGCGTGCATGGAGACCACTGAGGAAAGGAAAATGATATTCGAGGTAACTCACTGCGACGGCTTTGATCTGCAAATTGTTGTTGCGGTTCAACAATAGTTCCATTGCCGGGTTGGGTTGATCGGACGTGAGCCTGCCCGTATTAGGGCCGCCTGTTTCCTGGTAATCGCCTGTGCGCGGATCGATATCGCGCTCATAGGGGTTGGCCCAACGAATGGCATTGAGGGGCGTGCTGGTGGAGGTGTTCGCTTCGGTTGTATTTACTCGTTTTGAATAGCCTCCCTGTGCGCTGACTCCAAAGCGCCAGTTCTTTACGTTGTTGTCGATGTTGACGCGGAGTGTGTAGCGCTGCAAGCCTGTTGTTTTAACAATGCCTTCCTGATCGAAATAGGACAAGGAAGTGAAAAACCTGCTGGCCGTGTTGCCACCACTGGCGCTGACCTGGTGCTGGTGGGTGACGCCTGTCTGGAACAGTGCATCGCGCCAATTGAAGTTTACTTTGCGCAGGGAGTCAGCTTCTGCGGGTGTCCAATCGAAGGGATTGTCGCGCTGGAGCTCATAGGTGATCTTCTGATCGCTGGTCATTGTTTCAAGGCGGTCTTTGGGGAGTTTGCTGAAACCAACCTGTCCATCGTAGCTCAATTGCAGCTGGCCTGATTTACCGCGGCGCGTGTTGATGACTATTACGCCATTGGCGCCACGTGATCCGTAGAGGGCTGTGGCTACGGCATCCTTCAATATTTCCACGCGATCGAAATCGGCCTGGTTGATGGATGCAAAATCGGCCGCTGAGACTTCGATGCCGTCTACAATGTACAGGGGTGTATTGTTGCCATTGATGGAGCCGTTGCCACGGATACGCACCATCGCATTGGCGCCGGGCTGGCCACTGTTGGCCACTACCGATACACCGGCGGCCTGGCCTTGCAATGCCTGATCGAAGGAGGCCATCGGCTGTCTGCGCACTTCTGCTGCGTTTACTACGGCGGAAGCCCCTGCATATTTTTTCTTTTGTACCGTGGTGTAGCCTGTTACGACCACTTCCTGAATGAGGGAGCTTTCCATCTCCATCGCTACTTGCATGGCGGCTGCCGATACCGGCACTACCACCCGTTTATAGCCTACGACCGATACCACGACGTTTTTTATGCCTTGTGGTATGTCCATTGTAAATGATCCATCGGCACCTGCCTGTACGGCCAGGTTGCCACTCTCCAGGCTCACTGTTGCACCAGCGATCGGCGCCGTGGTTTTAGCATCAATGATCCTGCCTGTAATTTTCTGTGTTTGTGCGTAGGTAGTGTGGAATAATAGTGTGGAAAGTAAAGACAATAGAATAGATAGCGCATGCATTTTTCTCATGTGCAGATAGTTTTGATTGTTACATAATAAGCTCATGCGTCAGCCACGCATCAACTGTGATCCTTTGTTAATGAGACAGGAATGGGCACGAAGCGCTGCATTTTCTTTATTGAAAATGAAACATACTCTTAAGTGTAATGTATTATGGTACAACCCAGTGCTATGCTGCATTGTACAACTTACCGTTTACTACATACGAATGGAAGGAACAGGGTGGTGAAAAAAAGTTTGCAGAGGCTGCGAGTATATGAACGCTCGGTTACTTGCCAACTTGCTGCCTATTGTTGTTCAATCATCAATATCTTTTACCTACCTTCACCGGGCATCTCAAACCCCCTAACATTACAGGCAATTTTATCGACTTACGATCATGGCAAAACAAAGTACGCAAGGGCTTCTCAAAGAAATCTTATCAGACGATATTGAAGATGTATATATCAGCATCACTGAAAAGGCTGTTAACTGGGTGCTGGCCGGCTTTATCGATGAAGCCAATGACCTGCTGGAACAGCTTTGGCAGTTCAAACTCGATCACTCCGGGCATTTATGGCAGACAGATGAGGGGTTACAGATACTGTGGCTGGTTTCGCGTAAAAAGCCTTCGTATGTTCCTTTTGCTTTTAAATTTATCGATCCCATAGAAAAGGAAAACTGGTCGGACGTTTTTTATCCCAAGTATCATGAAAGCTATACATCGACCTTTTTGCATAAACCTTTTGCTGAACTTACAGGTAAGGAGCTATATGTGAAAGCAATTTATGCTGCTTATGAGGGTTCAGCGAACATACCGGATATCGTTGCAGCATTGAAAAGGTTTGCACAAACCGAGCATGCCGGAGGATATGATTTTTTTCATGCAACCACCTGCGGAGCATTATTGGCTGCCGACAATGATTTACGGGATGAGGCGACCTATTTTATCCGTTCATGGGGACAATGTTATCTCGCGCATTGGGGTAACTACATACCTGCGTACCTGCTTAGAAACAGGCAAACGGCCGAAATATTATTAACCGGTATTTTAGCGCCCATATTGAAAATAACGAAGGAGCTTTGTGTGGAGGAAACTACAGCGATCATCGATGCCCTGCGAACAAGACTGGACAGTGGCAGGACGCTGGTGTATAACAATTTATCGTGGGAGGAGCTACTGCATCAGATCTCCACGCGGGCCATCGAGCAAAAGACAACGGATTTCCCGGAGCATATTCTTCAAAGTAAATCACTGAGCAGGCCGCCTGCCACGATGGCTGATATAGCGGCGGCAGAAAGCAGGCTGGGTCATACGCTGCCGGATGATTATAAGGATTTTCTGCTAACGTCTAACGGCTTTGAAGGTTTTAGCGATACAGGGGTTGTGCTTTGCCGGATTGACCAGGTTGTTTTTCTTTCCGCCCTTTCGCGGGAAACGGTGGACATCTGGGCGAATGCCATGGAAGGTGTTGACAATGGCTTTGGTGATAAATTGAGGAGCAGTATCGTTATCGGCGGACTGCGAGAAGAGCAACAGCTTTTATTGATACCGCTGCCTGATGGACAATGGGAATGCTGGCATTTTTCCAGCTGGCGGCCGGGAGAAGTGGTGTATGAAAGTTTTCGCTTTTACATGGAAGAGGAATTGCAGCGATTGGAGGATAATTTTTATACGGATTAAGAACGTAGTAAACTATGACTATACCACAAGCCAAACAGCTCATCAATTTGATGCGGCACAAGGGTATTGTATTTGAACCGGGGTTGTCGGATGCAGAAGTGATAGCTATTGAAGCAAAGTTTGATATCCAATTTCCACCGGACTTAAAGCGTTTTTTTCAACTTGGACTTCCTGTTAATGATCTTTTTTATAACTGGCGTAAAGGGCTGACAGATGATGCAATTGTAGCAACTATCCAGAAGAGAATGAACTGGCCGCTGGAAGACGTATTTATTTCCGCCCGGAACAATGGCTTATGGAGACCGGAATGGGGTAATAAACCAACTGACGCTGAAGAGCGTGTTGTCATAGCCCAGCACCATTGCCTTACTTATCCGAAATTAATTCCAATCTGTGGTCACCGATATATTTCCAGTGAGCCACATGAAAATGGCAACCCCGTTTTTTCGATGCATGGAATGGATATTGTTTATTATGGATTCGATCTGGCCACTTATTTTTCGAATGAGTTTTTTTTCAAATTGAACAGCTCCTTTGAGTTACCTACCCAACCGCGGGAAATAGTCTTCTGGACTTCGCTTGTAAGCTAAGCAGCCTGCTCTATCGTTATTTCTTCTCTGTAGTGGCGTATTGCATCCAGGTACGCAGGGTGCTGCACTTGTTGTATTCGGGTGTTATCATGACGTAATAGGATGGTATTTTGCTGGCGAACCACGTTTCGATGACTTTTTGTTTTTTGATGATCAGGGCTTCGTCGGCAACGCGATCGTAGTCGTCTTTCAAATTTTGACGATGGGGTGCGCTGCGGGTTTTGAGGAACACGATGCGGACTCCCTGTTTTCCACTGGCATCGGTGAATGGGACAGGCTTCGAGAGTTCTCCCTGTTTCATCTTGGTTTGGTCGAGCATCAGCACCAGTTCTTTTTCCAGCTGATCCAATTGTAATAAGGTGGTTCCTTCTTCATTCAGACGGAAGCCGCCGGATAGTTTGGTATCTCCTTCACTGTATTTTGCTACTGCTTCGCCAAAAGTGGCGGTACCAGCGATGATACGGGAGCGGACTGAATCGAGTTTATTGATGCCTTCGTTGATCTCTTTCTCCGTGATCTTGGGAACGCGCATGATGTGGCGGACCACAGCATCATCTCCCGACCTGCTTACCAGCTGCACAATGTGGTATCCTGCTTTGGTTTTGAATATGGGTGATACCTGGCCTTGCTTCATGCGAAAGACCTGGTTCATGAATGAAGGGTCTACAAAGGGATAGTCGGTCACCTTCTCCGTGCGGTTGATGGAGAGCTCCCCTCCCCGCTCTTTCGTGAGCTTGTCTTCGGAGTATAGCCTCGCCAGAATATGGAATTGCTGTTTGCCGCTCTCTACCTGTTTTTTCAGGTCAGTAAGTTCCTGCATTTCCAGCTCTTCCAGCTCACGACCAGCTTTGGGGTATACTACTATCTCTCCTATTTCAACGGCTGATTCATAGAATGGTAGGTTGTCTGTTTTCTTACCGGCAAAGTATGTTTTTACTTCCTGCGGGGTGATCTTCACATTGCCCGTGATCTTCATGCTCAGGCGATCGGAGAGCATTCTTTCTTTGATCGGCTGCCTGAAATCCTGTTTCAACTGGAATATGGAACGACCGGACATATCGACAAGGGCCTGTGGGGAGCCGTGCATTCTGATGAAATACCTGATGCGGTTGTCGATGGCGGCATCCAGTTCGTCGGCGGCTATTTCGATGGAATCTTTTTCGGCCTGCAGTACCAGGGCTTTGAAAGTGAGTAGTTGCTCCATGATGTTGCACTCGTCGTTGTTGTCGCCGGCAGGATCACCGTGGCGGCGCCTGTCGAGGATCTCGTTGCTGACGTCGGACTTCAAGATGATCTTATCGCCCACAATGCCTACGATCTTATCGGCTTCGACTTTATGGGGCGTTTGGGCAATAGCAAGGATACCGGACAGCAGTCCGGGAATGACGGTGTACAAATATTTCATAGCGGGAATATGTAGGCTAAAAGTAGGGGTTGGCTGAGATTGTGCAGCCGGGACAAGCGGTATTTAACAAAAGTTTGGAAGGGGATAAAGTTATACCCGGTCAACCTTTGGGAAACTCACTTTCTTTTAAATGTTTTTTTATCCAATCGTCATAATACTTTACCACTTCACCTCCAATGTTAACAAATTTTTGCTTTGCAGAACTCCATGTTATCCAAAAGCTTTTTTCCGTAGGTTTAGTTGACAAAATATCAGCATATTTTATGTTTAACTTAACCATTACATATGCAGAAAAAAAAGAAGCATGATAGGGGTTGTAAGATGGAGGAGAGGTAGAGCCGAAGCATTTCAGAGATCGATTGGGTTCATAAGGTTCAAGATTGTACCCCGAACCAAAGTCTCGGACACGCTCAGTGTGATCTATTACCCGATCAAGACTATCTATAAACAATGCGATACATGTTGCACTATATAATATTGCAGATCTATTTCCATAATTTTTAGCGCATGCTAATATTTCATAGGAATTGGTGCCTGTCAACTGCCATTTTAGATCATATGTTCTCATTTGAAATACTGGAGCGCGCTCCGCTAACTTCGTTTTTTCGAGATCTACCTGATCCGAAAGGCCTTTTTTGACGATTTTATATTGCTCTACAACCTCTTCATATGCTGCTACCATAGTATCAAGATTACTAAAAACGGAGTCAAGTTTCCGATTGGCTGCATTCGTCTTTTCCTGGTTATCTATTGCATACTTTAATTGTTGAGATGAGTTCGACGCAATTGTATTTATTTTTTCCTGGAAAGACTCGTCGCTAAAATATTGAATAACGAACGAGATAATTGTCATAAACAACCCTACAATAACAAAAACCGCCAAAGTTTTTCGCAATTTTATTTTACTGGTTGCATCAGCATCACCTTTCAGTTGAAGGAAAGCCTGTACAGCCGCACAGACTGCAATTAAAATTGTAAAAACTAACGAAATCATACATTAAGTTTAATCTACTGCCCGGAACTACTAATAGCCGAGCCTTGTAAGCCTAGGCCTAACCCATTTATTACAAAACACCCGCATATTTAAGCATTTGTTTTTCATATTCTAGGATACTCAGTGGCCTCTATACTACCGCAAGTGGTTTGATTTGAGAGCTTAGTAAATTCCTAAATAGCAATTCATACAACGAACAGCCCTTGCAGCACAACCAGTCGAATTCTGTTTTTTTCTCATACTCAGTCAATTATCCAAGGCCATTCGATCACTTCGTGGAATGTAAACACCCTGCAAGGGAAGCAGCATAAGCGTTAAAAAAGGGAGCTTGCGAACAGATAGCTCCCCATGAGGTAACAAATATCAGTTCTTAGCTTTTAAAGCGCCATCGGCGCCGATGAAGAACTCCGGACGTTCACGTAATAGAATATGCTCCGCTGCAGTATTGAGCGGCACTAATTTCTCCTTTCGTTTGGCGTCTTGCAACTGGAAAATGGAGTCAAGGCTTGTGAACTCCACTTCGCTACCGTATACCCGCTCGCCTAAGATGTTCCACAAGTAATCAGTTACCGCTTCCTTCATTTCATAGGTGATGCCCTGGTATACTTCTGCGAAAACGTTTATTCTTACCTTATCCTCACGCTCTGCGGGCGGTGGTTCCAACCAACAGGTTGTGAGATCAATACCCACCTTAAAAGCCTTATCGACGAACAACTCATTTTGAAATAAGAACGGCGGTTGCAAGGCCATGAGCTCCCAGCCTTCTATTGCCGGCGCTTTGGCGATGAATTTATCGGCCATGTTAAAGTATTCCAGCTTACCTCCTGCCGATATAATAAATTTTGAAGGGCCTGTATCCATCCACTGTATAGCATACAGCAGCTTTTTAGAAAATGCGCGAAGATGGGTGTCGACCTCGCGGACCCAATAATCCTGTTCTTTCTTATTCATTTTGTTTGCGGCGAGCAATATGGGACTGTTTAACCGGAACCAAGTCCAAAACTGGTTAACGTATGAAATTGGCATATCGTTTCTTTTAAATGTTCAAAAATGATTGATGGCTGATTATTTCTGTTCGAGCCTGTCATATGTTTCGTCTATATCATAATTGCAATAGATACAAAACTCCTTCAGGGTAATCGGTTGCTCTTTTTCTTTTCCATTTGCTTTACGAACTTTCATCATTAACCCTGTTGCGCCTCCTTTTGAGCGACCGGTTATGAACATTACTTCTTTGTGGCTTATGAATCTATGGTTTTTATTATCGCTCATTGGTATAGGCTTTAGGTTGATGGTTAATATTGGAAGCATCGTTGAAGCAGGGAATGTTCCTGCAGTCGGGGCATGGCAGTTGCACCACGCTACCGAAGCTGTGTAGCATATTATTCATGGATTTGCGTTTTCCTTAATAAAATAATTTGCTTATGGCAGGATTATCCGGCCAGGGGGGCGCATGGGTATAATACCATGCAACCCCGTTGGGGAGCATTAACTTCATCATTACTTTTTTCCTTTTTTGCGTTGCTATAACCAGAGCATAGGAAACTTACGCAGTTATATGGGGGCTAACTGCATAGAAATAGTAACGGGCCAACTGCAAAGTTGGCGGACTGCATAAAATGGTTGGGTTCGACAGCACCAGTTAGGGCTGGCCTCTGTCGTGTGCTCAGGAGAATACTTTACTTACGTTTTTACCAGAATGTGGAGGAGAAATACTTATCTGAACACAAGCCTAGATTGACCTGTATTCATACCAAATCTAATTATTAATTCTAACCGGTTAACTATTTAATAACAAAAAAATCTTATTGCTTACCTCTTTTTTGTCATAAGTCAATGCTTATACATAGCTGTTATTGTTATCGCTCCTGGTATTGAAGCAGGCATTATCTGATCATTATTTGGCAGGCGCCGATACCATTGCATATGCAGCAGGGCAAAACATACCTGATCCTGATCTACAACGGCTTCTACTTCAAGGCAAAGCGGCTGTCGCTGAATAGCTTTCAACGGCAGCAGCGTCAATCTTTTTCCTTCAGTCAATACCATCTTCCCTTCCTTATTTATCGTAATTGCTGACGCTACGATGCGATAGTGGGTTATTCCTTCCGGAGGCTTGAAAGAGCTGGCAGGCTTATGCAGCTGCAAATGAAACTTCCACCGGCAATGCCGGAGATTATAGGTGCTACGATACTGCACATGCTGCATGTCTTTCCATTGTGCGTTTTCATTGAACTCGAAACCCACTAATGCGTCGCCATTTTCCATTAATCCCGTGAAAACCGAATCGGCCTCCTGAAAACCGGGCGGCATCGTTTTTACCAATATTCCGGCAAGTCTACCCGGGCTTTTCTTAAGACCAGTATCCTCAAGGACGGTATTGTTTATTTTTCTTGCCCATTCTATTGCATGCGTAAATTTCGCTGCCTGAGCTCTTGTTCTGGCGAATACCGGATCTTTTTTTACTCTATCGCCTGTGATGCCGATTTTCCTGATCTGCCAGTAGTCGCCTTTGTTCGCTAATGTGACTCCCGGAAGGCAATACTTAGTAACTCGTTTTATTTGTTTTGGTTTCATGGGTTTGTTTTTTGTTGTGTGCAGTTTTTGAAAGAACCGGGTACAAGACCCGGTTCTTTGTGTGGCACTGTGTTGCTTTTGTGAAGACCTAAGCTTAGATCTCTTCGATGACTGCGGGATAGGCCGCAATGACCTGGAGCGGGCTTTGGCCCATACTGGCCGGATATGGCTTTCCATTTACCATTTTTACGAACTCCATTCCTATTATCACGAATACCGGTAAGGTACTGGCGGCAGGAAGTGTCAATGAAAGGGTACTGGATGTTACGGCCGTGCTGTTCCAGGGCAAATTGGCTGTTTCCTGCCTGCTGGTAACTGCGAGCCCCGTTGCAAAATCTATCGCTGCTGCAGCTGCGAAGAAGCTGTAATGGGTGTTACCTTCGGGCATGACCACATCGGCGGTTGGCGTGAGTGCTGGCAAGGTAATAGTGCCTGCACCTGTTGTGCGGTTGAAGGCTACTTCAACCGGCAGCGTAAGCGCCTGCTCCAACTGCACCTGGTTGTTGAGGTTGAAATCGAGCAGCTTGCTGACTTCTCCCAACTGCACCTGCCGGTAGCCAAAGTCGCTGACCGTATCTGACTGCAAGACCAACACCATCTGTTTGATCAGGCGGCTAAATGCGCGCTGATCTGCCGCTTTGGATATTTCGGTAGAGAAGGCTTTTCGAAAGGCTTTCGCTGCCTTGCCTCCGGTGCCAAATTCAAGGCCATTGAGCCTTGTGCGGGTGAACTTAGGGTCGGTGCGGATACGGTCGGCACTGACGCCTCCCTTTTCCCGTGCCAGAAATCCATCTATGCTTTTGTAAAAGCACAGGTCATCTATCGTACCCCTCAGCTTGACGAGGGGGCTTATTTGTTTTGCCATTGTTTAGTTTTTACAAGGTTGGGATTGATTGTTTCGTTGCCCGCGGTGCAACGTTTATAAACAGGTTTTCGCTTTTGCAGCACGGGCGCCAGCTGCCCTGCTGTTTTTGGCTAAAACCGCTTATTTTACCTTACTCCACTATTTGAATACTCTATCCATACTTCTGACATACCGTTGACATACTTCTGCTATACACTATCCCTACAACTGATGCTTTAAAAAATTTTCATTTCCCGTATTCAAACAACGTCGTAATGCAAACGTAGGCTTCAAAACAAGCGACTCCAAATGCGGGCTGCGTTTTTTAGGACAAACCGGGTCAAACAGGGACAAATGAGGACAAATAGAACTCGTTCACTTTATCCTGACTTGTCCTAAAATAACTATACTGATTTTTAGATAATCCTGCAGTAACTATACATCGGTATGATAATCCTGTAGTTACTATACAGGGAAGTTTTCAAAAATAGGGATTAGTTTGTTTACTGGCGGCTTCCTTATGTGAACCTGGCCGCTTTGCAGGGTACGATTTCCATCGTTTCTTTAATGTGCCTTGCAATTGATGAGCGTGTTCAGGAGTTAAAAAGTCACAACTGCCATGTGGCCTTAGTTCATTGTATGCCCTGATACTATCTCTGACCA
Source organism: Paraflavitalea sp. (assembly GCF_059502485.1). Taxonomy (NCBI): domain Bacteria; kingdom Pseudomonadati; phylum Bacteroidota; class Chitinophagia; order Chitinophagales; family Chitinophagaceae; genus Paraflavitalea; species Paraflavitalea sp. The sequence goes on along the minus strand of NZ_JCACET010000008.1, from coordinate 2,939,414 downwards.
TCTGACAGGTTTGTTCAAAGCCATAAGGTGTACTGTAGAGATTGAATTCTGTTTTGATAATTCCATTCATCCGTTCTGCCAGCGCATTTTCATAAGGATCGCCATTTTCTGTCATGCTGATTGAGATACTATTCTGTTTCAATATTTTAACATACTCTGCACTACAATATTGGGAACCACGGTCTGAATGATGGATCAGAGGCTGGTCTGCATAACGCCGATTGTTGATAGCCATTTGCAAGGCTTCCTGACACCCAAGTGCCGACATGTCTGTGCGCAGGCAATAGCCCACTATTTTGCGCGAATAGCCATCAGTGATCAGGCTTAAATAACTCCATTGACCAGCCATGCGGATATAAGTAATATCGCTCACCCAGAGCTGTTCCGGACGATGGCAATCCTGGTTTTTGATCAGGTTCTCATATTTGTGCATCCAATGTCGTGAGTCTGTTGTTATTACTTTGCGCTTACGCTGGCGGATCAATAGTTTATGGCGTTCCAACAAATCAAACAGGTAGTCACGGCCCACTTCAATCCCATGAGTGGCCAGCTGTGGAGTTATTTTATAATGCAACTTACGGGTACCCAATCTGGGTAACTGCTTTCTTTGTTCTTCAACATGTTGTAAAATAATATCATCCCGGAACACTTCCTGGTTGCGGCGCCAGCGGTGATCATACAGGGCATGGCGGGTTTTGCCAAACAGTGAACATAACTTCCCGATACTCTTCCCGGGAAAATCATGCTTTAATCGTTCGACTGTTTGGCACCAGGCTTTTTTCTGATATTAATTTTAAGCTGTTCTTCTGCTACATCGATGAGGGTATTTAATGCAGCAATCTTTAACTGAGCTTCTTCCAATGCCTTCTGTAAATCCTTTACATCGGCATTAGCGGGTATGTTGTTCTTTTTAGCAGATTTATCCTTCTTCATCAAGGCGTCATTGGAGTCCACAAGATCGACATTTTCCTGTTTGAATTGCTCGATCCAACCCTGAATTGTACTTTTCGCTTTTACACCATAGGCCAACTGGGCTTCCCGGATACTCAAACGGCCACTCACCACTGAGCGCGCTGCTGATCGCTTTATTTCCATACTCGCAGGACCATTACTTCTTGGTCTTGTTATCAAATCGCTATTCCTTAGCCATTTGCGCAACGTAGATCGGTTAAGACCGTATTCAACCTGAGCCAATTGCAGGGGCTTACCATTAAGCACTTCGGTAATCACCTGAGCAATAAACTTTTTGTCATAATTACTGCCAGGTATATACCGGCCAATTAAAATTTTTGACGTCTCTTCTACCATACAATAGTGTTGTTTTATTGTATAGTTATTTTAGGACGGGTCATCCCTGTTTGTCCTCGTTTGTCCTTCTCTGTTCTTTTTGGCACAGTAGCGATTTGGAAAAGGGGTATTTGTGTTTGTAGGTTTGTCAAACGCGTTAGTCATGACAACGTATCTACTTCATTAAAAAATCTAATTACCATGTGTGCAAAGAAAGAAAAGGATATACCGTCAACTTCTATAGGCAGAGAGTTGGCGAAGGAGTTTGCCAGTGCCGGCAACGGTACACGATTAATTTTTACCGCGCTTCATGTATTATTAAAAGAAAGCGCCAAAGAACATCAACTGAGCGGCAAGCTCACTGCAAGGCTGCTGCAGGTGGCGCAAAGCGACCCCATCAGCGATCTCGGTAAACGCTCATTAAGCAAGGGAGATCTTCGCCTGCTTGAAGGGTTCGACTTCTATCTGAAACGACCACTATTGCGTCATCTGCCCGGGATGCCGGAGGTAAAAGTTGACCGACGAACGGGAAAATGCTACATCACTCTTACTGAGTTTATGCCTGCGGAATGGCTGCCCAGTAATTGCTCAGCATCGCATATCACTATCAAGGCAGCAGCCACCGCACTCGATTTCGAGCTGGAACGCTTTACCACTTTTACCGGTAACAGTGTTGCTCTACCTGTTGACAAAAGCACAGGGGTATCATTTGGGTTTGATGCTCCGAAAGGCTCTTCCTTACCTATTGTGGTTGTAGTGGGCGTGCAATTTGAACAAGTAATCAACGGTAAATCGTATCCTATGGCAGGCCGTTCGCTCATGGTAGCTCATGTGGACATGTCGCACACTGACTTGTGGAAGCCTGTACAGAAAACAGCAGTGGAAGAACCTAAAGGCCGTAAAAGGCTGGCAAAGGTTGTCAGATAAATTCTTTAGCTGTTACAGCGGATGTGGCCAATCTGCGTAACGGTTAAATATGGTTATTCGTTGCAACGGAGACTTTGATCAGTAGCCATTGTACTGTGTTTCCAGCTGTGGTTCTTCTGCCAGCGGAGTGCCTGCCGGATGCCGGATGATGCTTAACCATTCTTATTCATTTTAAAAATCCATGTTCTTATGAGTATTCAAGAAAGAATGACAAGCCCTACCCCGCCCTTCTTTGCGAAGTTGCGCAACTGGAGCCTTATCCTGGCGGCCGTGAGCGGTGCCATCCTTGCTACTCCGATCGCTTTACCGGCGATCGTGGTGAAGGTGGCCGGCTATGTAGCGGTTGCTGCCGGCGTAGCCAGCGCCGTGAGCCAGGCCGTGACGGCACCGAACCAGGAAGGATAGCTCCCGTTTTGATCCCGATCCTTTGAAAACCGCCCCTTGCATGTGTAACAGCGTGCAGGGGGATTACCGGAGGGTTGAAGGGTTAACAGGTTGAAAAGTTGAAAGGGGAAAAACATTCTTTCGTCTCTCGTCCTTTAGTCATAGGATTTCAGATTTAGTATCGGGCCTGGATTTCTATCCGGGCTCTTTTTTATATCTTCACGCTGAACCTTACACTTTACGCATGGACAAGTTTGAGTACAAAATTTTAAACATCTCCAGGACGCATTTGAAACGTGAATCTTTTCAGGAGGAATTGATGGCTACGTTAAATAAGCTTGGTGAAGAGTCGTGGGAGCTGGTCAATGTAGAAGGTCTTAACGAGGGCTCTATCTTTTGGAAAGTGGGAGAAACAGTTGATATCTTGTTTCTTTTCAAGCGAAGGAAGGCGTAACAATCTTCTATAAAATCGTTTGTCAACATGTTTAAGTTTTTAATTCTATCCATTTCAGTGTTTGCTTCTTTAGTGGGTCGTGGGCAAACTGCCTTGACTGTACCACAAGTTGATAGTATTGTTGCAGCCATCGACGCTAATACTTTGTCAGCCAGTTATAACAGGGTTGACAGTGCACAGCTATCTTCTACAACACGGCAAGCCGTTATTTATTCTTACAAAAAGCTAAAGCGCACCGGACAAATAGAAAAAATTGAACGAATAGGAAATGGAACATGTAGCAGCAAAGAGACATATTACTTTTTCAATGGCAAACTTATAAAAGCCGTTGTTAAAATGTCTTGTAATGGTGAGTTAACCTGGGACAGCGAACTTTATTATCACAACGATACTGCTTTTGCCCAAAAAGACAAAGCAGCAGTACTTCATGGTCCTGTATTTAAGGAAACTGCCTATAATGATAGGAAAAGGATCATACAACTGGAAGAAGAAAAGCAATAATCGCTTATTTTTACATTCATGAGGATGTCTCCAACACGATAATACTTCTTCTTTTTAGCTCCCGCTTATGGATGCTGCAGGCGTAGGTCTGCTTATTTTCTATTCTCTTATTCCTCCTTTTAAAATTGTACTATCATGAAAGAAGTATTAGACAATGCTCAGATTGCTCATTTTATCCATAAAGGTTTTGTTCGTATAGATCATGCTTTTGATCCTCAGTTGGCAGCGGCAGCACGCCGGATATTGTGGAACGATATAGATGCTGATGCCAACGATCCATCTACCTGGACGAAGCCTGTTGTGCGGCTGGGGATGTATACGCAAGCACCTTTTGTAGAAGCTGCGAATACGCCTGTGCTACATGGGGCATTTGACCAACTCGCAGGCGCCGGGAAGTGGCAGCCGTGTACAAGTATGGGTACTTTTCCCGTACGTTTTCCTTCTCTGCAAGATCCGGGCGACACGGGCTGGCATGTGGATGCGTCTTTCCCCGGTGATGATGCTTCCAATTATTTCGAATGGCGCATCAACTGGCGGTCGAAAGGCAGGGCGCTGCTGATGCTGTTCCTCTTTTCCGATGTGGGTGAGCTGGATGCGCCTACACGTATCAGGACCGGATCGCACATCGATGTGGCGGCTCTACTACATCCTGCCGGGGAGGCAGGGCTATCGTTTATGGAGCTGGCCGGGCGGTTGTCGTCGCTGCCTGCGCGTGAGGAAGTGCTGGCTACTGGTAAGGCAGGTACGGTGTACCTATGTCATCCTTTCCTGGCGCATGCTGCGCAGCCGCATCATGGAACGGAGCCGCGGTTTATGGCGCAGCCGCCGTTGGGAGCCAAGAGGGAGTTTATGTGTGGAGAAACACTTAGTCCAGTGGAGATGGCGATAGAGTTGTCACGTTCTTTGCTTTGACCTTTTTGCTTACGCAATGGTTTCGCGCTGCGCGCGGGGCTTTTTTGTCACTTTCTTTGATTCTCTGCGATCTGCGCAGTTATTGTCACTTTCTTTGCCTTGATGCAAAGAAAGTAACCAAAGAAAAATCAAGTCAGGCCCGATCGCTCCGCGCGGCCTGACTTGCCTACACCTCTCCAAAGTTTAGCTTTGATTATTTGTTATTGGCAGCAAGCCACTTTTGATGTAACAACATGTCTTTGTTTAGGGCATTCTCGCTTGACAAGCTTAACACCACGTTTCCTTTCTTTTTACCTGACTCTACGTAGTGGTGGGCTTCGATGGCTTCGTCGATTGTAAAGACTTTGTCGATCACTGCCTGGTAAAGGCCGCGCTCATATAGGTCTTTGAGGCATAGTAATTGTTCTTTTGTTTCGGAAGCATATTCCAAGCCACCCACTGTTTTAAAGACTCCGTCAGACGGTTTTAGAAGGTGGGCGCACTGCTTTTTTGTATATTTTCCTGATGCGTCGAAAATGATATCGAACTGCCTGTTTTGTTTTGTAAAATCTTCTTTATCGTAGGCGATGGTGTTGGCTACGCCTAACCTGTTGACCAGCTCCATGCCAGCGCTACTGCAAACGGCTGTTATGGCAGCATTGTAAGACCTGGCTATTTGTATCGCAGCTGTGCCTACGGAGCCGGTGGCCCCAATGATTAGCACCTGTGGGTTTGCCCATTTCTTTATACCGGCTTTTTCGAGGAAGTAAATGGCGGTTTGTGCGCCGAAGGGCATTGCAGCGGCTTCTGCAAACGAAGCACTTTCAGGTTTCAACACTATATTGCCTGTTTCTTTTATCGTAGTATATTCTGCATGGGCGCCAAACTGAAAGCCAGTGAGCCCAAAGACCTCGTCGCCTGTATTGAAGCGGGTGACCTCTTTTCCTGTTTGCTCCACTATGCCTGCAAACACAGTACCCAAGACAGGCTTCCGGGGTTTCTTCCACCCCAATACCAACCGCATGATGACTTTCATAAACCCCTCAACAGACAGGCCCCGAACTCTTACATCGCCCGAGTTGACGGATGCAGCTATTATGCGGATGAGGAGTTCATTGTTTTTGGGGACAGGCTTTTTAATATCAGTAATGCTTAACACTTCCGGCGGGCCGTATTGTGTGCAAACCACGGCTTGCATCGTTTGTCTGTTATGATTATCCAGCATAGATGGGTAAAGGTTACAGTGTTCTTTGCGAATGAATATTTGCAAAGGTTAATGATAGCCGGGCTATAAAACGTTCACTTAAGGTAAGAAATGGAAGGAGGTCATTTTTTCTTTTCAAAAATCCTTGCGCGTAAGCGGCTGAGGGATTGTGGTGTGATGCCCAGGTAGCTTGCCAGCTGGCGCTGGGGTACGCGCTGTAAGAGATCGGGCCTGTTTTGTATCAAGCGTAGGTATCTTTCTTCGGGTGATGATGTTTTGAATTCGTCGAACGAAAGCTGGCTTTTTGCCAGCTGTTCTTCGGAGAACATGCGGCAAAGGGTTTCAAAGCGGGGGAATTTTTCAAAGGATTCGGCTTCCATACCGGGCGTTGAAACTGTGATGAGGGTATCTTCCAAGGCGGCTATATAATAGCCGGAAGGCTCTTTTGACAATACGCACTGAGGAGTTATGGTTTCCATTTCGGTATAGAATGCGGTTGTCTTTTCTTCGCCATCGATCATGTAATATGTTCTGAGGCATCCTTTCAATACAAAGTAGCTTTCCTGGGAACGTTGTCCCTGGCTGAGCAGCACAGTTCCTTTCTTTACCGAGCGAAAGAGGGCTAAAGACAGTATAGCCGCCTTCTCTTCTTCCGAGAGGGAAATGTATTTTTCGATAAACTCAAATAGTATGGTCTCCATTGGCAGACAGCAAAGCTACGTATGCCGGTGCAAAAGTGTGTCTGTATCGTGTTTTTTGTTGTGATTTGTTTATTTTGATCTTACTGCTACTACCGCAGGAGTGGCACTCTCCTATTTATAAAAGAAGGGCCCGGAGGCCCCTGATAAGCGACATAGGAAACGCCGGGCAGCGACTGGGCGGAGGAAGTGACCATGAGAACACGCCCTGCGAACTCCCTTTCAAAAGCAGCCTGCAACGACCGGCCAACGACGAAACCGCGGCACTGCTCAATGCCTACCATGCAACAAAAAGAACGAGCAACGAGATAATACTTCATACTAAAAAATTAAAAACGACAGCAAAAACGCTGCGATTCAGCGGTATGGCGGCATACGCGCAAGGCCAAAAGGAATGCGCAATAAATGGGCGGATTGATTCTGCCCAATGAATTGATGGAGTTGGTGCGGGAGGTGGCGGGGAAAATTATTACTAAAGCTTTATGGCGAACCTTTTGGCGGCATTGGGGTGAGGGCTTGAAGGGTATTATGTGATGGGTGGGGCTTGCTTTGGGTGGAGGATCATCGTTGTAGGGCCATTTAATTTTGTGTGTGGGGTGGGCTGGCATGCCGCCATATTTTTGAAGAGCGGCAGTTTGCTGTTTTTTAGTATGAAGTATTCGTTGGTGTGATTGGGGTTGGTGGGCGTTTTAGAGGGAGGCACCAGCCAGAGATGTTTCGAGAAGTGAGATATTTTTGCCAGTTATATTCCCACTGGCTTGGCTGGCAATCAGGCATGATTAACTTATGGCTTCGTTGATCCACATCAAAAAAAGGATTTTTTATTTAAAATTACTGAACATACTGGTACACATGAGACGGCTATTCGTTATGTCTCCAGATTAAGGTCTAAGGATTATTTTTTCGATTAGCATGTCAAATGTTTTGTCTTTCGTTGGACAAGAGTTGTGTATATTTAAGATCCCGTATAACTTAAACTAACATTACAATATTCAGTATGACTGAAACACTGCGACAACAATTAGCCGCCGCTAAAAAAGAACTTGAACAAACAAAAGCATCAACAATTGACGTACGCAAAGCTCTTACTGAACAAATAAAGACTCTTACTAATTATACTTCTCGCTATGAGGACGGCTGGGTCGGCGATTGGACTGAGAATACAAATTTGTATGCACTAAACTTTGATCTTACTAATGGAAAATGGATGACAATTGACTACAAAGACCTGAAGCGAGACATCCTAAAAAAAACAGGCATCAGCATCGATGAATTACAAAATAAAATTCCACCAATATCAAAAAAGTTTTTTGAGTTAAGAGATTTTTTCATCACAGAGTTGTCGTTCATAAAAGATATTGATGCATTCGCAAATGAGGGAGATCTTCTAAAACAAATTGAAGATTTCAAATGGGGTATGACACCTGGCGATTATACTCGTTCGAGGCGACCTCAATTTGCTTTCGTTTCTGATCTTTCAGCTATCAATCGTGGTATACCCACTCCCCCTCACATTAAAATTGGGGAAGATTTAATTTTCACTTTTAGCCTTCTTACTTCTTATGATAATTTTGAAAAACTTACCTATCGCTTTGTTCGACAATTGGAATTAAAATCAACATCAAGTCTCGATTCTGAAGGAGTTGTAGCCTTTCAACAACAAACTTTAAAAGCTATTATAGAAAAATTTCATTTAGTAGCAACCCAATTAAGAAATAGATATAACAACAGACCTACTGTGATAATCGATGACGAGTACGATGTCCAAGATTTAATGAACTCTTTATTACGCATAAATTTTGAAGACGTCCGAAAAGAAGAATACACTCCTTCATACGCAGGCGGCTCAACAAGAATTGATTTTTTACTTAAACGTGAAAGAATTTTAATCGAGGTAAAAAAAACGAGGTCAACTCTAAAAGACAAGGATGTTGGAAACCAACTGATAATTGACATTGCACATTATAAATCACACCCAGACTGCAAACATTTAATTTGCTTTGTTTATGACCCAGACAATTTAATTGCAAACCCAAGAGGGCTTGAAGATGATCTTAACAGAAACTCGACAGAAGAAATGATTATCGAAGTGTATGTGCGACCCTAAAATTAACCAATCGAAAGGCACCGGTAACATTTAGTAAAAACAGCATTGAGCTTGGCATAATGCGCCATACTCAATATCCGACTCAATCAAAATAAATTGTTAATCTGTAATTTTTGAGTGAATAACAGATTTGTATCCTGGAAAATTTTCATTTACTTAGGATATCATGTCGGACTTTAAAGTATTATTATCTTATCTGTTATTTTTCCTTACCTGCTCGGATGTGAGGATAAAAGACACGCCGGCGCAACCGCCGGCTGTTGAAAGTTTTAATTACGATACTACCAGGTATACGCATAAGTATGTTGCTGACTCATGTCGCGATGGAGTATTTGCAGATCGGAGCGTGAACACGTTCTTAAACAATGAATATGCAGTGGTTTGGTGGGTTTCGGGTTACACAGTACTCGCCCGTTCAAAGTATGATCGGTTGTGGGTTTGCAATATGCCGCTGATCCGGTTAAAGGTGAATGACACCATTGTTGTTTCAGGAACAGTATATAATGTATCTGGTAACGAAAGAGGGAGAGGATTGCCCACCGTTCTTACCCATGTAATAACAAAATAGTTTATAGCTGGTAAGCTGCAGCAACCGGCGAAGCATTGACAGGGATTGGGTATTTAGTAAAACTTATGATCGTTATCATCTTCATCCTCACGAGGCAGTGAATAAAAATCAAACTTTACCGTGAGGCCATAATAGTTCAAGTTCTGTATCGTCTTTTCCGTAAGCAGGTAAGAAATATGATAGTCTTTTATATACAGGTACACCAATAGATGGTTTTCCGGATAGGTTACCAGTAATTCTTTGAACTTTTCCCTTTGGCTGTTAATAGTTGCCAGCAGCCTTTGCATACTTGTCTCCAGCTCCCATTCCGATCCTGCCTCGATCCGCTGGGATTTGTAAATCCATACATTGTATTTCTCAAACCAACCTGGTACGGGGGCTTTGGTTCGGCCATGTATGATAGGAGCACCTTTGACTATTATCTTCGAATAATCTACTCCCGTGATCTTTGTAATGATCTCAGGATGGTCATCTCCGGTACCGATATAAAGATCTGCCCCAAATTTTGTTTTTGTATCCATCGTGTCTATTGACGGCCCAATATACAGTGCGGCGGCTGCAATTTGCCCCGATCCGTGTTATCACTACAAGAATTTACATTCCGTTACACTTAATTTACAAGGGCTTTACCACTGCCGCTTAGATGAAAGCTACATTGCCTGAAAAAACATGGCAAAGCTTTTTGGATCTCATGGTGTATGGGACAACGGTATCACACTCGTCCGGATCATGACCGGCTGGCTGATATTCCGGTATGGACAGGAGCTGTTTCATATAACGGACCTGCTCAACTTCCTGACCAAGGAAGGATTCCCTTTTCCTGTCTTTTCGGGGTATGCGGCCAAGATCATCGAGCTGGTGGGCGGTGTGTGCCTGATGCTGGGGTTGCTGACCAGATGGGTGACACCCTTGTTAATGATCGTAGTGGCCGGGGTGATCTACGTTATGAACAAGGGTAATATTTACCAGGGAGAGCTTCCCTTCCTGTTCTTCCTGCTGTTTGCCAGCTTTTTCTTTCGCGGGGCGGGGAAATGGAGCCTGGACCACTGGCTGGCCATGCGGGCACAAAAACGGCCGCTGCAATCATAATGGGAAATCTTTTGTTCTTCTTTCGGGATAAATATACTTCAACGACCCTTCGACAAGCTCAGGGTGACATGATTATTAGCTCAGGGTGACATGACAATGTTCAGGGTGACAATACTCAGGTGACAGGGTATTCGTCGACTTATATAACTTCTTATCGGGAAAAAGTAGGTGGGCGCAGGAGGGCGTGATAGGTTTGCTGCGATCTTAAATATTTGTTATGCGCAGCTACTTACTTTTTGTGTTGGCGTTGTTTGCCGCCACCTCCTCTCCTGCCCAGCTTCTAAAAAATATCAAGAAGGCCGTGACGCAACGGGCCGAAGAACACACCGTACAAAAAGCTGAGCAAGCTGTAGACAATCTCTTTACAAAGAAAACAAAACCTGCCAAGGATACCGCACTTATGCCCAACACAACAGCGGCGGCCTCTGCTGTCGTTCAGGACAGTATGCCGTTTGCTGTTTATTCGAAGTTCGATTTTGTGGCCGGGGCTCAACTGGTAGCCTTCGAAGATTTTTCCGGTGAACCGGTGGGGGATTTCCCCGCCGCGTGGAATACCAATGCCAGCGGTGAAGTGGTGACTATTGCCAACCAGCCCGGCAAGTGGCTGAAGCTGGATGCGCCCGGCGTATATATGCCGGAGTTTATCAAATCGCTGCCCGACAATTTCACGCTGGAATTCGATCTGTTGTGTAATCCCGGTTTCCGTTATGGGTCTTCGCCATTCTTCTTTGCCATCGCTTCGCTGTCATCGCCGCAAGACTATACCATGTGGCTGGAAGGCAATGGAGGGAGGAAGGGTTTCAATACCTGGATACTGCCAATGGCGGCCAATGGTAAAAGCGGCCGGACAGGTTTTCAGTATTATAATAACAACGGACAAGACAGGGGCGAGTTTGAAACGGCGCAATTGTATGCGCCTGTGAAAAACAAGGTACGGGTTTCGGTGTGGCGGCAAAAGCAACGGATCCGGGTGTATCTCGATGAACAAAAGCTGATCGATGTGGCCAAGGCATTGAATACTGAGGCGTATAATGCGCTGGTGTTTTCTTTGAACTCTGCCAAAACAGCGCCTGATCATTATCTTATTTCGAATATACGTCTGGCTGTGGGGCAACCGGATACACGCAATAAATTGCTAACGGAAGGCCGGCTGGTTACTTCCGCGATCCGGTTTGCTGTGAACAGCGACCGGATAGAGCCTTCCTCCTACCCTGTGCTCAAAGAGATTGCGCAAGCTTTGCAGGCTGCGCCTGCTATGCGTATCCAGATCACCGGGCATACGGACAGTGATGGTGAAGCTGCTGCCAACAAGATATTATCAGAGAAACGGGCTGTTGCCGTCAAGGAGGCTTTAGTAAAGGAGTTCAGCATTGCGGCGGACCGTCTGCAAACAGGCGGGAAAGGTGAATCGGCGCCTGTGGCCGAGAATAATACTGCCACCGGCAAAGCGCAGAACAGAAGGGTGGAGTTTGTGAAACTGCCTAACTAAAAGATAATTTTCTTTACCACCTCCATGTAATTGCGACTTACAGATAGTGCCTGTCCGTTGTCCATAATGACCTGGGCTGTTCCGCCTTCTTTGTGGTATTCTTTTACGTGTTCAACATTGACAATCCAGGAACGGTGAATGCGCAGAAAATGTAAGGGATCGAGGCGTTGCTCCAATACGCCAATGCCATAATTGCTCAGGTAGTTTTTCTTGTCGGTATGGATGCGGCAATAATCTTTGGCGGCTTCGATGAACAAAATGTCACGTACCGCAATGTTGATGTATTTGTACCCGCTTTCTACCAGTACACGGGTAACATACCGGGCGCCGCCGTATTCACCGGCCAGTTTTCGTATTCTTTCTTCCGTAACAGCAGGTAGTTGTTCGATCTTTTCAATGGCTTTGTCGAACCGATCTTCTGTATAGGGCTTCAACAAATAATCCACGGCGTTTACTTCAAATGCTTTCAATGCATAGCGGTCGTAGGCTGTTGTAAAGATGATCCGGGGCATGTGTATGATCTGCTGTACTACCTGGAAGCCATTGAGTCCCGGCATGTTTACGTCGAGGAAAATGATCTCCGGCTGCAGGCGATCGATGGCTTCTACTGCTTCCAGCCCGTTGGCGCTTTCTGCCACGATCTCAAAAAACGGGTAGGCAGCGATATACTCGCGCAACAGTAACCGCGCATCCTGTTCATCATCGATGATCATTACTTTTTTGTTCATAGTGTTGCCGCTTTTTTATTAGTGGGTATCCTGAAAAAGAACTTTAATCCCGGCTCTTGCTGTTGTACCTGGAGTGGCTCATTGTAGAGCAAGGTGAGCCGTTTTGAAATATTGCTGAGCCCAACGCCGAGGGTAAACATTTGTTCGGGCCGGCCGTCGAAGCCTATACCAGTATCTGACACTGCAATGACCGCAAACGCATCTTCACAGCGGCATTCGATGGTGATCTGTCCGCCATCTACTTTGGGGCTGATGCCATGTTTTACGGCGTTCTCTACCAGTGGCTGTAACAGCATGGGTGGCAGTTTTGCGTCGAGGCATCTTTTATCGATGGAAAAGTGTATCTGCAATCGCTCTCCAAAGCGTTGTTTTTCCAGCGACAGCCAGGTATTGATAAAGGCCAGTTCTTCTCTGAGGGGAATCATATCCTGCTCGCTCGCCTCCAGCGCATGGCGAAAGGTATCGGCCAGCTGGGCGATCATCACCCGTGTCTTCTCCATCGACCGGGGAATGGAAGCGCTGATGGAGTTGAGGGTGTTGAATAAAAAATGGGGTTCTATTTGCGACTTGAGGGCTTTGATCTCGCTTTCATAGGCTAGGGCCTGCAACTGTTTCTCTTTGATCAGCTGTGCTTTTTGGTCGAGGTAAAAATTATAGCCATGGAACAGGGAAACATGGAAGAAGTAGTATACCGCGAAGGTATAGAAGTCGGACAGCATGAATGTTTTAGGGTAAAGCGCGTGCAGGAAAACATGGTAGCCTGTTTTGCATATCCATACAACGGATGTACTAAATAGAATGCCGGTTATTATATGTAAGGCTATTTTCCAGCCCAGCGGCTTATGTTTCAGCACCCTGAAATATAACCACCACACAGGTATTATTAGTAATAGCTTGGCGCTAAAAGAGATCAGATTTGTATATACGAAGATGTGCAAGGGGATAAATGTATCGGCATTGAATGCGCTACCGAGGTAATACACCGTGCCCAATGCTATGGGCCAAAACAGGCAAAACAATACATAGGCCAATGCTTCCCCGATCTTATATCCCGGGGGTATTCTTTTATGCAAAAATTCCATAAAGTGAAGATACGCCCGGTTGGGCCTGCCAGCTGGCTGTAATGTCGACGAAGCTGCATATGGGTCGATGAGTGACACCGCGCTGTTTGCCGCTCGTGGTAGGTTTGTATGAGTAATATCTACGAATATGAAGCGTCTGTTTTTGGTGTTGTTGATCTTTCCGGTATATCTGGCAAAAGCGCAGACAAAACCTGCTGCCACAAAGCCTTCAAAAGCGGAGGTTGAAAGGATGATCCAGGCCGCAAAGCTCAATACGCAAATAGTGATCGGGAGTTCGAAGGACCGTCCCGGCATCGGGCCTACAGATGGCATACCTACCGGCACGCCATTGAAGCTGCCGCCTTGTATCCGCATCGTGGACCGGAAGAACAAGCCTTTCGATGCTGATCTCAAGAAGCTTTATGGCAGCTCGACGACCTTCTATGTGGACATCAGTTTTGTGAATGATTGTGTTAAATCAATGGATATTGAATTGCCAGGTGGGCTTATTCTCAATTCGCAATTCCGCGATGGACAAAATGGTCTATTGGTGGAACGTGTGTTGGTTGATGTTCCGCCAACCAGCCGGGGTGGCAGCAACCAGGACACTACTACTATTTACCTCGCCGTTGCCTGCCTTAATGAGCAACGGGGCGTGCCTACGAATGCTGCGAATCCTGATTATCCCATATCTGTGGGTTCTTACACGGTGGGCAATGTAACGGATGATCCCAATTTGCTGCAATTGCTGGCTTTATTAAAGGGTAAAAAGCTGGCCGCCAAAAAGTATAGTTTGTTGAATACAGATACTGAGCAACTGGCGCCAAGCGAAAATATATACTCCGAAATACAATTAGCTATTTATAAGGTCACCGAAGGTGTGGGGCTTTCGCGTGGAGAAGTAGAAAAGCTTAAAAAGCAACTGGCAGCTTATCGCTAACCTACTTAGCATATCATCTTTTAAAAAGTCAATAAATCAACGTATGAAAATGTCATGGGTTATTGGAGTATCGTTGTTGTGCTGTTTTTCGGCCTGCAGCAAAGGCCAAAGCAAGTCTACTGCCGATCTGTATAAAGACGCGCCACGCAGTGAAGTGCCCGATCAGCTTGCTCCCGGCATGTGGCGTCTGGGCAGTGTTTCCGCATTGGGTTATTATAACGATTGGGGTAATCATGTTGGCAACAGCCAGGAATCATTGCGTGAGTTCAAAGTTACCAGAGATGGTTATGCTGAATTTGTGCAATACCTGTCTGTGTCCAGCGGCGCCTGTTACAACCAAACTTATACGCACCTGAAAGGAACTTTGTTTTTTGAAGCGCCTAACAAGATGACCTGGACACCGGTGGAGGGTGATTTCGCGCAGAACTTCCCCTGCACTTCAGGCAAATCAACCCGGGCGGCCACGAAAGCTGATCTTGAACGTTCGAAAGCCATCTACTGGTATAAGGTGCAGGATGTGTACAATGATGGCACGCTGTATCTCTTTGTGTATACCGATCCTTCTTTAACTGATCAATACCGTGAATTTACTTATCGTATTATCAAATAGTTAGTCTGGCTATGCTAACAGTGTGTTTAGAAAACCCGTTGCCCTTTGGGTGGGGGTAACAGAAGGGCCCGTACAGTTTGTACGGGTTCTTTCTTTTTAAGACGTTATTGATCGTGTTATTTGAGCATTTGTCGGGATACGGTGGGCCAGGCAGATAACCGGGATTAAGTTCGCTGCTTAAATATATTGTATGCGACATGTAAGATTTTTTCCCTATTGGCTGACCAGTAAACGGCTAATGATCATTGTTATCATGTTATTGATAGCAATAGCCGCTACAGCCCAAACCCCTACTCCTGCCGGAAAGACAACAGACAGCACGCAGGTAAAAGATACCGTTCGGGTGCAAGACCTCTCAGCTGTGACTGTGACGACCAAAAAACCTTTGCTGGAGAAAAGGGCCGACCGCACGATCGTAAACGTGGAAGCTATGGTGACCGCTGCCGGCACAGATGCTTACCAGCTGCTGGAAAACGTGCCGGGCGTAACGGTGGATGACGACGGTAATGTTTCGCTGAACGGTCGCGGCGGCGTGCTGGTGATCATCAATGGAAAGCAAACCTACCTCAGTGGAACGGGGCTCGTGAATTACCTGCGTTCGCTTCCTTCATCCTCGCTCGAGAAGATCGAGCTGATGCCTGTGCCGCCGGCCGGCTTCGATGCGGCTGGGAGCGCAGGTGTGATCAACATCGTGACGAAGAAGCTGAAGAAGAGAGGTCTGAATGGCAATCTCAATGCGGCTATGAATCAGGGCATATTATTTTCTACCAATAATAGTCTTATGCTGAATTACCAGGTGGGTAAGTTCAACTGGTTTGGCACGGGCAGCTTTGTGACGCAGAACCGGCTGACCGACCTCGACATCAATCGTTCTTACCACGATGCTGCCGGTCGGCCTGATTTTACTTTTTTCCAGAACTCCTATATTCGCCGGACCGGTGAAACTGCTGGTTTTCGTGGCGGCGTGGATTACGACATCAATCCCAAAACAATATTGGGTGTGGCTGTGAACCTGCTGCACCAGCCTTCCGATCAGCGGACGACCAATCGCAGCGAGATCGCCCGGCCCGGTCAACAGCCAGATTCGGTAGTATTGGCTGCTAATGGAGAGAAGGACCGCTGGCAACACCAGGCAGTGAATCTCAACTTCCGCAAAACGCTTCCGGGCAAGGGGCACTCTTTCGGTGCAGATGCCGATTACCTGCATTACAAATCTGCTGTAATTCAGGGCTTCGACAATACAACGGAACGTTCTAATGGGACTAAAGTAAAAGAATATCTACAGGGCTGGCTGCCATCGCAGGTGCATATATGGGCAGCGAAAGCGGACTATGCGCGAATGCTTTCTTCACTGGTGCTCGAAGCGGGGGTAAAAAGCAGTTATGCGCACACGAAAAATGTTGCGGCCTTTTCACTGTCGAACGGCCATGATACGGTGCCTGATTATGACAAGAGTAATGATTTTACTTATAAGGAGTATATCAATGCAGCTTATATGAGTGTTCAGCGCAGTGCTGCGCGGTGGTCGGTAAAAGCAGGATTGCGTGCCGAGCATACTACTTCACAGGGATACCAGGCCGGCAACCCGGTGAAGCCTGATTCTGCTTTCCGCCGTAACTATACGAACCTGTTCCCTACTTTTTTCGCGAGTTATAGTGCAGACTCGGCAGGCAAGCATCAGTTTACGCTGTCTTATGCGCGCCGGATAGAGCGGCCTTTTTATCAGGACCTGAATCCTTATGTGAGCCCGCTCGATAAATTCACTTTGTATGTGGGTAATCCATTCCTGAATCCTTCGTTCACACACCATGTTTCTTTGGCATATACTTTCCGGCGTAACTGGACGGCTTCGATGAGCTACAGTCTCGTTGAACAGGTGTTCATGGAAGCGATCTTGCTCGATGGCCCACATTATTTGAGCCGCACGGAAAACCTGGGCAAAAACCAGCTTTTTACTGTGAGTATAAACGGCTCTATTTCTCCTAGGCCCTGGTGGACCGCTAATATTTATGTGGAAGGCGGTGACCGGCGCTATCGTGGGAAACTGTTTCATGCAGCGATGGACACCAGTGCCTGGTATATTGGAACGAGTATTACACAGCAATTTATGCTGGGCAAAGATTGGGTAGCTGAATTGAGCGGGAACTGGCGTACAAGTGTGCTGGTGGGTCAGGTATCATTGGGGGCGATCGGTCAATTGAATGCTGGCATCCAGAAAAAGGTGTTGAAGAAACAGGGAACGATCCGGCTTTCTGTGCGTGATGTGTTTTATTCGGCCATCCGCAATGGGGAAATCCACTTCCTGCCGCAGGCGCAGGCGCTGTTTCGCAACAGGGCTGATTCACGGATAGCTACGCTCTCCTTCTCCTGGGCATTTGGGAAAAGTAATCAGCAGGCAAGGCCTCGCTCCAGTGGCAGTGCAACGGATGAGCAGAACAGGGTGAGGCAGTAAAATCCAACAACGAAATGCCCCCGGTAGGAATACCGGGGGCTTTCTTTTCTAAAACCAAAATGAACATGAGAAAAAACGTTATAAGCAGCTTCTTATTTACTTTATAAAGCTTAGTGTGGTATATCCTGTTTGCTCTTTGATGCGTACATAATAAGCGCCTTTGGGTAATTCATTTACCTGGATGGTTATTGAAGTGTTCGCAAATGGCGGGTTCAGACGTTTCAACACGCGTCCTGCCCCATCTATCACTTCTATCGAAAGCGGACGCATATCGACTGGTAAAGCAAGATGGATCGTTCCGTTGTTTGTAACAGGGTTAGGGAATAGCACCGGCTTATCAAGTTCTTTCTGCAGTAGCAGGAATATTACTCTTGAATAAGTGGCGTGTCCATCGAGGTCAACTTGTTTGATGCGATAATAAATAGTACCAGCGCCCGGATGTGCATGTAAAAAGGAATAGGTGCTGCCGGTTGCATTGTTCTTTGATACTACCTCACCGGCTTTGGCGAAATGGCGGCCATCGCGGCTGTACTCAATGGTGTATTTGTCTGTATTTTGTTCTGTGGCAGTGGCCCAGCTTAACTGCACATCGTCATCGGATGTTGTTTCTCCTTTCACATATAACCATTGTACCGGTAGTATGGCCCCCAACTGGAATTCAGTATAAGCAGTGAGGCTCCAGGGATTCTGACGGCCCCGCAGGTATAACACGTGTCGTCCCTGCGATAATGATCCCAGCGAGATATCGACTTCGAGGCTCAGATCGGTTGTGGTTGCCGGCAAATCGATAATCGTGCCCTGCCCCAATCCGGGATCGGTATCGATGTAATATTCCACTTGTGTCAATGCCGGCGCAGGCGCAGGCATTGTGGGGTAAGGCACCGTCTGGTTGTTTTCGAAAATCGCATAGTAGTTAAGGCTCCAGTTTCCGGTGGCATCTTTTGACCGCACGTATAAGCGATGGGCGCCTGCAGACAGGTTGGAAAGATTGATGAGGGCACTTCCCGTCGATATATTGGGTGTATTGGGCAGGCTGATCTTGTGGCCACGGCCCAAGCCGGGATCTGTATCAATGAAGTATTCCATTTCGACAAGTGCCGCCGGGCTGGTTGCGGGGGGATAGCTCCGGATGACCACATTAGCAAACAGGTGATGGGCCGGGAGGCTCCATATTCCATTTGCCTGCTGCACGCGCAGGAACAGGCGATGAAAACCGTTGGTGAGTGCGCTACCGTTTAAAGCGATCGTATTGGTTTGTGCGTTAATGATCGTTGCCGGTGTAACCGCAATAGCAGTGCCCTGCCCCTGCCCGGGATCGGTATCGAAAAAATATTCTGCGCGGACGAGGCGTGATGGCGCAGGCGGAGCACCCGGATAGGCGGGTCCTTGCGCATTGGCCGTCAAACCGCCTGTCACCAGCAGTGCCAGTGTAGCTGTTTTCATATTGTAATTGTTCACGGTTGAAGATTAGTTGTTGGAGCGGGTGCTGAAGGTGATGGTCATATTGGTGGCGGTGGCTGGCAAAGAAGCCGGGGCCGTAAGTTGATATACCGTCGGGATGGGCGGAATACCGCTGATGCGGTAAGGGTCGTCTGTTCCATACATACCGGCATCGGGCGTAATGCCATCGATCGGTTCTCCGCCACCGATAGCCGGTGATCCGGGCGCCAGTTGGTAACGGCCTTCGGTGGTACCGGTATTGACAATGAGGGTGGCAATGGGAATGCCTGTCTGGTTGTTATTACCAGCAGGGAGGCTCGTAGCCACGCCTGAAGAGTAATTATTTTTAACTGTTGAGTTGACAGCATTCAGTGGTGAATTCAGAAAGATGTTGTTGGTGACGTAGCTGCCGCCAATGGACACCGTTGAATTGATACTGATGGTATTGTTTCTTACGAGGCCATTGTTTGCACCGAGTATTTGAAAGTTACCTGTGATCAGGCAATTGGTGACCTGAACGTTTTCCAGGTTATAACTATTCATAAATATGGAGAGGTAGCTTTTATTGATAACCAGGTTCTGTACTTTGGTACCGGCTACCAGGGATGTTTGGTTGACCGTTCCGCGGCAGCGGCTGATGGTAATGTTGTCTACATCGGAATCGAGGCGAAAAGAAGCCCAAAGGCCATGAAAGGAACTGCCGGAGGCGAGGCTGTCCATATTGATGCCGCTTACTTCGGCATTGCCTGCGTTGGCGTGCAGACCTGTGTTTTCATTCAACAGATAGCCCGGGCCTATGATGACCAGTCTTTTTCGTAATTGAACGGTCGCATAAGTGGCAGGCGCTATCTCCACATAAATGGTATCGCCATTGACCACACTGGCATTGAGCACTGCCGTGCTGAGTTCTGTAAAGTCGGCCGACACGCCGGGCGTACCGTTGACCCGCCACACTTTTGCTTCGCTACACAAATAAGCGCCGGAGAATAACACACATAGAAAGAAACGCAGGAAATGTTTGTACTTGCTCATAAAAAATCATTAGGCTGTTTTGAAATAATAGATGTATGCTCCGGTATAATACCGGAACTAACAGCCCAAAGTAAAAAGCCCGTAAAGGGCTCTTCAAATTATTGCCGATGAGCAGCTATATAGGTCGATGAGTAGCACAATTATTGTCTCATTACTCGAATATCCAGTCTACCTCTTTCTTTCCTCCGGCTGCCTGTAGAGCGGCATCATATACACGCATAGGTGCATTGTCGGGGATGAAGCCCAGTATCAGGCAGGCGCCTTTGGCAAGACTGAGGGAATGCGTGCCGGCCTTGAAGCTGTACGTGTGTATGTTCACTGGAGGCAAGCCTTCCATGATCACAGCATTGGCAATCTTTACATCGGCCTGTCCGTAATCGTTGGCGGTGGCGTTGGTCTCCAGCTCGGGCGCGGCGAGAAAGCTGGCGGCTTTGGTTTGGAAGAAGCCAACCAGCAATTTAACCGGTTGTTTGGTGCTGAAGGTAATGTGTGAACCTTTCTGCACCTGATCGGCCCAACTGGTACTAAAACCTTGCAGCCCTTGTAACTCAGGAACCAGGTTGGTGATGGCGTAAGTACTGTCAGCAAATGGACGGACACCTTTTTCGACCGTATATTGTGGCCGCGTATTGCTGGTTACTGTTACAAATGCCGACTTCAGTATGGTATTACTTGCAGCAGTGACGTTGGCTGTAGCTGTGCCCAGTGAGTCGATCCGCTTTTTCAGCTGGCTCAGTTCTTTTTCAAACTCGGGTAATACTTCCCACCATTCTTTGTAGGTGGCATTGACACCGCGGAAAGGGATCTTGCGTTGCTGGGTTTGCATGCTGTTGGCATAGCGGTAGGTGCTACGCGTATAATTGGTGAGCTGCCGGTACCAGCTAACGCTTTGCTCCAGCGGCGCCACTACTTGTTGCAGGTCGGTGAGTTGCTTGCTGTGTTTATAGCGCAAAGCATTGAGGGCGGCCTGCGCTTTGAATGCATAGTGATTAGCCATAGCGTTGTAGCAAAGCATGTCGTTTTTCAGCATGGCAAAGTCGGCTTTGTTTTGTGTCACTTCTTTTTCTGCTGCTGCGATGGCATCGAGTGCTTTTTGTCCGTGCACTTTTACTTCATTGATCACCTGCACGGGTGTTTCGCCTATATGTGATTGTTTTTCCCATTCTTTCTGTGCATACTCCGACAGCATCTCCCCTTCCGGTCCTTCGGAATTGTAGAGCAGCGTAAACAGACCAAAGCGGGTGGGGTTTACCAGCTGGGGCATCGTCATGCCCAGGGTAAGTGTTTGCCGGTTGCCATCGGTGATGCCAAAGCGGCGTAGCAGCTTGGGTGCGATCTCTCCGGATTCTTCATATGCTTCGAGAATCTTTTTGCCTGCTTCGAGGGAACAGCCATAGCGGGTGGCCAGCATGCCGGCCCAGTAGTCGACTTCCTGTGTGCGGTTGCGATTGGCATTCCAGGCATAACGGGCCCATTCGCGGTACCAGAGCCAGTCGCGCTCGATCTGCAATAGCTTAGGGTTTGAGCTATCGGCTGCATAGGGCCAATCCCAATAGGATGCCTGTGGGTACAAGTGCAAGCCGTTGGCTTCGTACACGCCGTGCATTGCCTGCACGCTTTTTTGTATGAAGTCGGCCGAGCCATAGCGGAATGGTTCGAGGTTGGCCAGGATGTGTACGTTCTCGATCTGTACGGTACCAATGCGGCTAAGCGTGCGGTGCAGCTCGGCCCAGGGGCCGCGCGGCGTGTAGGTGGTCAATGCTTCGCCGTTGTACTTGGCTTCAGTGTATAAATTCTTGTAAAGAGGCAATGCTTCTTTCATCACCGCCGGCGCATCGGTATCGTGGGCGCGCAGTACGATCGGTGGTTCGTCAGTACGGCCCAATGCCTGCAAACCATCGCGCACACCGGGGATGATCGTTTTGGTGAACCATTCGATATCGTCTTTGCCCACGCCTTCCATTGCTTCGCCGAGGCAGACCAGCAGACCTACATTCGGGTACTTCTCTACAAAGGCTGCTATTGATTTGCGGGTGTAATCGGCGATCAGTGGCATGATGGGACGTTCTCTGTCCTGTGTTTTAATGCCGTGGTGTTCGGCAAAGGGTTTCGACACGATGATGTTGTAGAACATTTGTATGACCCAGATACCGCGTTTGTCGGCTTCTGCTGTGAGGAAGCGGTACATTTCTTCGTTTTTCTTAAAGGTGGCATCGTCTACTTCTACCGCGTAGGGATATTCTTTCAGCTTGACCAACGAAGCAAAGGGATGACCATTCCAGAGGTAGAGGGAGTTGTAGCGGTTGGCCACCAACGTGTCGAGGTATTGGAGCCACAGTTTTTTATCGTAGAGCCAAGGGAAGGTTTCGGGTGTGTAGGGATATTCATAGACCGTGCGGCCTGGCAGGTAATAAGGTTTTTGCACGCCGATGCAGGTGCCGCGCAATACCATTTGTGGTTTATCAGTGATGTTGATGGTGTCGGGAAATGCTTTTACCAGTTTGATGCGTTCTGCCAGTTCGAGGCAGCCGTACAATGCGCCGGAAGCATCGCCGCCGGCTACTACTATCGTGTTGCCTTTGCGGGTGATGACAAATGCTTCTTTGCCCAGTGAAGTGGTGTCGATGCTCCAGGGCTGAATATAGGGTCGTACGGCAGTATCGCGTTTTGAGCCTACTATGATGTTCAACTGACGCGCACCTTTTCCTGCTGTGTTGGCCAGGACTGTGTTGTATAACCCGGTTTGGAACAAAGCCTGCCGCACCTGATCGGCCCCATATTTTATTCTTGGCTGTGTGCGGGAATGCACTACCACGATAAACTTCTTTGGTTGCTGTGCTTCTACTGCCTGCATTATTATTACAAACAACAATAAACTGCTCAATCTCTTCATCTGAATATAATTTGAAGTCCAAACCCTTCGACAAGCTCAGGGTGACAATTAAATCAACGGCATTAGGTTAAATGTCTTTCAATAATATGCTGTGCTTCCCTTCCGACTGATAGGCTGCTTCTACGCAGGCCATCGTGTAGATGGCGTCTTCTACGCTGTTATCGGGCCGGGCTCTTTTTCCCTGTGCTGCTTCCATCACCTGCTGCATGCTGCCGATGAATGCATTTGGAAACCAGGTGCCTTCGATGGGCACTGTTTTCCAAATGGGTTCTGTGCCTTCTTCCATTACCACGTATTCAAACAGATCGGGCACACCTTGCGGATAGTTCATCAACACCCCTAACGTAATACGGATAGCTCCTTTAGTACCTTCGAGCTTGATGAAAGAATGCTGGTGTTGCAAGCCGTATACGTGGCAATGATTGGTGAGTATGTTGGCGCGCAGCCAATCGCCATAATCCATCACGATATTACTGCGCACCGATGCCAGCTCTTTCATGAGTGGATGTTTTACTGTTTTGGCAAATACGCTTGCCGGATTGCCCGCCAACTGGCGGATGAGATCGATGTAGTGGATACTGTGGTACAATATTTCTACGCGGGGTGACTCGTATAGAAACTGCCAGAGATTCCAGGGAGTGTGGACGTTTACATTGACTTCGATATCGCATAGCTCTCCGATCACACCATCTTCTATCAGCTGGCGCGCGGCCGTAATAAAGGGGGCATAGCGCAATTGGAAATTCACGGCGGCATTCATTTGTTTATCGCGGGTGATGGCCAGTATCTCTTTTGCCTGCGCGTAATGCATGCCCATTGGTTTTTGCATCAGTACGTTGGCGTGGGCAGGTAATGTTTTCAATAGCTGGGGTAAACGATCGGCTGGTACTGCGATATCGAAAACAGCCTTGCTGCCTGTGGCAGTTATTAATGCTGACAGTTCGTTGTAGACAGCCGGAATGCCAAAGCGGGCAGCTGTGGCCTGTGCTTTGGCCACATCCACATCATAGATACCGGCTACAGCAAAGCCCGCCAGTTGGTAAGCCGGCAGGTGGGCATCGTTGACAATGCCACCGGCGCCAATGATATAAACTGGTATGGATGTGTTGTTGCTTTGCATGTTGCCTGCTTTTGTTTACAGCGGTCTTCCACTGAGGTGATTGCCATAGGCAATGATGATGACTGCTGCCGTAAGGACTATTAATGCTGCTGCCAGTTTGATCCTCGTATTGCTGCTGGTGTTCTTCCATTCTTTCAACAGCAGTCCGGCGATGGAACTGAACAATACCAGCATGATCATGTGGATGGCCCAGCTGCTGAAATTATAATTGCCCATACGCACATGGCCTAATCCGTAAAAGAAGAACTGTCCATACCATAGGATGCCCGTGAGGGCTGCCATGGCAAAGTTCAGCATCAATGGAGAAGATGTGCCGTGCACGGGAACGGTTGTATATTCTTTGAATGTTTTTTGTTTGGCGTGCAGATAGAGGCAATAGATGAGCGTGGTGAGAAAGGCGCCACTGTTGGAGAATATGTACACCACGTTGTTTTGAAAACTACCCGCCCCGTAGCGTTCGGCAATTTTTGCTATTGGCTGTCCCTGCTCGAGCGAGAAGCCATAGAAGGCTGACAATACTCCGGCCAGCAGACATAGGGGTAATCCTTTTGCCAACGAGAAGCCAGCTTTGTTGGCCTGTGCTTCTCCGAGGTCTTTTTCTTTGCCACGACCAGCGACGCCACAGACGGCAATGCCCGACGCGCCGAGGATAGTGCCGGCGATGATCCATTCAGCGCCTCTGAAGGCTAAAATATTGTTGTACTCCCCTCCTATGATCAATGGTATGAGCGTGCCCAGCACACAGGATATGCCTACTGAAATGGCGTAGGTGAGTGAAAAGCCTACATAGCGGATGGCCATGCCGAAGGCGGTGCCGCCGATGCCATAGGCCATGCCCAACAGGAATGTATTTCTGAGTACGCCTGATGGCGCTTCGTGGAGTACGGTGCTCAGTTGCGGGATGGTGAGCCAAGCTACGAGTAGCGGCATCAGCAGCCAGCATACGAGGGCCTGGGCGAGCCAGTAGGTTTGCCATGACCAGCTTTTCACCTTTTTCTGGGGTGTATAGCAGAGGGAGGCGCTGGATGCGCCTACTGCGTGGTACATGACTCCGGTTAATAACTCCATGTAGGATTTAGCTTTTAGCTTTTAGGATTTAGCACTCCTCACCCATTTCACTTCGCTCATTTCACACTAACTTATAAAATCGTTCTGCATTTTCATAAAACACCTTCTTCTGTCCTTCTTCGCTTAATATCGTTGTTAATACTTCTTTGTAATTTTTCCAGGCGGTAACGTAATCGCCTGCCAGCAGGCAAACGGGCCAATCGCCACCGCAGCAGGCACGGTCTTCCCCGAAATGTTCCAGCAGGTAAATGATGTAGGGTTTAATATCACCAGCCGACCACTTGTCTCCTTTTTGGGCAGTGATGCCCAGTCCGGATATCTTGACATGGAATTGGGGATGTGTTGCTGCTGCTTTCATCAACGTGCCCCATCGTCCATATTGTTCCTGCGTGGCAATGGGCGGCTGGTTGCAGTGGTCAAAGATCATCGACAGTTCCGGTACTCTTTCCGCCACTTCCAATGCTGTTTCTATGTGTTCTGTTTTAACGCCTACGATGTCGTAGGTGATGTTGTTGGCCGCCAATATGCGCAGGCTTTCCAGCACAGCAGGCTGGAGCAACCAGCGGGCATCGGGCTCATCATGGATGAGGTGACGAACGCCTTTGAAATAAGGGTTGGATAAATATTTCTCCTGTAGCAGTTGTTGTGTCAAGGCGGGATCGGTGAGCGGCAACCAGCCTACTACTCCCTGCAGCCAGGAAGTGGATGCAGCCACTTCCAGCATGTAACCGGTCTCTTCTGTGGTATTTGCCGCCTGCACCAGTACTCCCCCGCTTATTTTTGCTGCTGTGCGTGCGGGCTCCAGCTCTTCTATTAAATAGTCTCTTTTCAGCACTCCGGTATGGTTCTCGAGCCATTCGTAGCGGGCACGGGAAAAGTTCCATATATGGATATGCGTATCGATCAGTTTCATATAGCAAATAACACGTTTTTTGGGCAAACACGAATTTTGATGCCTTCCCTTTAGCCGAAAGAGGTAACACCTTCGTTTGCGACGCTGGGGAAAGGTGTCACCTCTTCCGGCGATGTGTCGCTGCCTGGGATAGTCTGGCCACCGGAGTGGCCTGACTGGTCGGCGCGTGGCCTGACCGGTAAAGCGATCACCATTCACTATTCACCGGCACTACCAATCCAAACTGCCGTTCGATGGTTTCGTTGTGCTCGCCCAATACCGGTGCGCCGGTTTTGGAGACGAGGATATGTCCATCTACACGTATCGGGCAGCGGGTGGTGGTGACGGATAATCCGTTGCTCGTTTTGACCACCATTTCCATGTTCAATATTTTATAGCCTTCTTCCTGCATGAGCTCTTCGTAGTTCAATACGCGGGCGCACCAGATGTCGGCGGGCTCTAATATACTTAACCAATGCTCTGTGGTTTGGGTGAGCAGGTGGGCCGCGAGGACGGATTTGATCTCATCGCGGCGGGTGAACCAATCTTCGGGTTTGGCGTATTGCTCTAATGCTGTGCAACTGATCAACCCCGCCAGTGTAACGATGTTGCCCATCGCCAGCGACAGGTATCCATTGGCTGTTTTGTAAACGCCATAGGGTGCTGCAATGTAGGCATGGGCTGCATTGACGGCACTGCGCACCGGTAGCTGGCGACCATCATTGAAGTAGGCTGTCAATACTTCGAACTGGAAATCCAAAATACTTTCGAGCATGCTTACCTGTACCAGCGCGCCTTCGCCACTGATCGTGCGCCGGTATAAGCAGGCCAATATGCCCTGGGCCACATGGGTGCCGGCAAAAATATCTACTACCGCCACGCCCATCGGTGTGGGGTTTTCTTTGTCGTTGTTGCTGAGCCAGGTGAGCCCGGATACGGCTTGTAGTAATAAGTCCTGTCCCGGCAGGTGATTCCAGGGACCTTCTGTGCCGTAGCCACTCACTTCGGCATAAATGATCGATGGATTGATACGCTTCACGGTTTCATAATCCAATCCGATGCGTTCCATTACGCCGGGCCGGAAGTTGTGCATCATTACATCGGCCTTCGCTATTAATCGCTTTATCTTTTCGAGGTCTTCGGGTTGCTTGAGGTCGGCAGCATAGCTTTGTTTGTTGCGGTTGATGGCATGGAAGATGGTGGACTCGCCTTCCATCATCACATCTGATACGTAGAGATAACGGCAGATGTCGCCGGTTTCCGGTTTTTCTATTTTGATGACCTGCGCGCCCATGTCCGCCAATCGTAATGCGGCCGAGGGGCCAGAGAGGAACTGGCTGAAGTCAAGCACTATGATATCCTGCAACAATTGCATTTGCTCAGTTTTCGTTGAGTAAGTTATTGGTTATTTCCCCGTTGTTTTCTCCCAATGCCGGGGCTGCTTTCCCGGAGGTCAATATTTTTCCATTGATACGGATGGGGCAACGGGTGGTACGGATCTCTTTTTTATTGGCAGTGTAGATCGATTGTTCCATGTGCAGGGCCTGGTAGCCGGCATGGTTGGTAAGTTTTTTCCAATCCAACACTTCCATGGCCCAGAGATGGTGTTCGTGGAGCTTGGCCAGCCAAACCTGTGAGGTGTGTTGCAACAGGTGGCTGGAAATAATTTGTTTGATCTCATCACGGTTGGCAAATGCATGGGCGGCGGTGTAGCGTGTAAGCTCCGTGCAATGGAGTGCTTTTGCCAATGTGGACAGGTCGGCCATGGCAATGGCGATAAACCCATTGGCTGTAGCATATAAACCATAGGGCGCGCTGAGCAAAGGATGTCCATTGTTGACACTGCTGCGCCGAGGTAATAGTCCGCCGCTGTTGTGATAGGTAGTCAATAGTTCGAACTGAAAATCTAACAGGGATTCCAGGAGGCTGATCTCGATGAGTGCGCCTTTGCCCGTCTTGTGTCTTCTAATGAGCCCTGCCAGTATACCCTGTACCAATTGTGCGCCGCAGAGGCTATCGGCAATGGATAAACCAAATGGCACCGGATCGCTTTCGTCATTGCCCGTGGTGTACATCAGGCCTGCCAGTGATTGGACCAACAGGTCTTGCCCCGGCTTGTTCTTCCACGGTCCTACTTTTCCATATCCACTGATCTCTCCGTACACAATACGTGGATTGAGCTGCTGCACCGCTGCATAGTCCAATCCGGCGCGCTGCATGACGCCCGGCCTGAAGTTGTGGGTGATGACATCGGCTTTTTGTATCAGTTTTTTTACGAGCGCCAGATCGGCTGGGTTGCGCAGATCGGCGGTAAAGCTTTCTTTGTTGCGGTTGATGGTGTGGAACAGCAAACTGCTTCCATCATCGGCCCAGAGGTTCTTGATCGACAGTTTACGGCCGGCATCTCCTCCCTGGGGGCGTTCTATCTTGATGACACGCGCACCAAGGTCAGCCAGTCTCAATCCGGCGGAAGGGCCAGAGAGGTATTGGCTAAACTCCAGTACGATCAATCCTTCTAAGGGAAGTATTTTCATAATGCCACGGTTTCTTGTTGTGCCAGGCTTTGCCTGTAGAGGTTATTCATGGATTCGAGCACGGTGGTGGGGTTGCCACCATCGAGCAGGTATTGGTGTAATGGATCGCCGGCATGGTCCTGGAAATACAGGTAGCCATTGTAGCGTGGGCGCATGTAGCCGCGCTGCATGGCCGGCAGTACGTTCTGGAAAAACCGGTTGGTCAATTTGTTGGCTACATCATCCTGCCAGGCTTTGAGGTGGCCGGGTTGTCCGCCATGCTGTACGTACAGCGTCGATTGCCAGGAAGGTGATACTACCAACTCTGCAAAGCGAATGGCATCCTGTTTGTGCTGGGTGGATGATGACACCGCCAGGCCTGTTCCGCCAATTGTTGTGAGCAGCTTCTGTCCCAAACCAAAATTCACCACATCGGTATAGTGCAATAAATGATCTGCATAGCCATTGCGGGCATAGTTGGAATAGCAATAGGCAAAGGGGCAATACCAATAATCGTTGGTACGGCTCATCAGCTCTGCTACTGCAATGGGATTGCAGGTAAAGAACACCGGATCGACCTGTGCATATAACTGGCGCATGACCGCCAATGCCTGTAGTCCGGTTGCTTTATCGACTACGACATCTTCCTGCTGGAACGGCGTTTGTCCGCAAGCGATACAAAAGGTATAAAAGTTCATCAGGAGGTCGATAGGAATAGCGGGCACCGCTACTTTTCCCTTTGCTGCGAGGGTCAAGACTTCCTGCCAGGTTTGGGGTACTGCTACACCGTGCTTTGTGAGCAGGTCTTCGCGGTAACTGGCGGCAGGTGTTGCCGCATCGATGGCCAGCGCCCATTGGTGGCCTTCATACGCATAACTAATATGGGAAAGGCCTACGCTGTTGCGCGCCTGCTCTTCGAGGTAAGCTGCCGGGATGTATTTATCTAATGGCAACACGCTGTTGGTAGCAGCGGCACAGCCCACCCAGGGATGATCGATGATGAGCAGGTCGTAATGGGCGGTTAGTTTTTCCAACGGGTAATCGGCAAAATGCTGGAGGCTTCTTTTCTCCCACACGATCTCCGTATCGGGAAAGAGTTCATTATAGCGCTGGGCAGCCGCCAGCAGGGGTGTGATGCCCCGACTATGCGCCCATGTAATTCCTTTGAGTGTAGTTTTGGCCATGGCTATGCTTCTTTTTTTTCAACGAGTAATAAATGCTCACATACCATGACGAGTTCCTGGCGCTGGTTGAATACTTCTACCAATTCTGTCACAATTCCATAGCCGGGCTTTTTATGATCGGCCTTGTCTTTGATGGTAACGGTTACCGTGATGGTATCGCCAATAAAAACAGGGCGGGTGAAACGAAGGCGTTCATAGCCGTAGGTCATCGATACTTCGTTGATGACGTGGGCCGTGAGGCCAACAGCTACCGTGAAGATGAGGGTGCCATGTGCTATGCGTTGTTTGAAGGGTTGTGTTTTGCACCACTCTTCGTCCATATGATGGGGAAAGAAATCGCCTGACTGTCCGGCATGGAGTACAATATCTGTCTCTGTAATGGTTCGACCCATTGTTTTGCGGTGCTCGCCGGTCTCAAATGCTTCAAAATATTTTTTCAGGAACATGTTGGCTTGGTGTATTGAAGGCAATCGTTTAGTCCAAGTACCGGCGTAAAACGGCCATCAAGGGCCTGTTTTCCGGCACAATGAAGTTAGCAGCATAGGGGGCGGCAGCCAATGTCTTGTCTTACTGAAATGATGGAATATTTTACTATAAGTAGTCTGGTTGCGCTAACTTTAGCCATCCGTACCTTGCTTACCGCTCTTTATCCAACGGCCTGATCTATAGGCTGCTGGCAATCCGTCTTTACCAATCTGCACCCTTGGAACAACGTATTTTAACAGCAACGGAATTTGCTGTTTATTTCCATCTTTTAAAGGAACTTTCGATATGAGCAGACAAGTGCCCCGCTTACTTCGCGGTTATTCTTTGGACCCAGGTTTTTCTACCCGGCTGGACACCGTAGCCGTGAACGAGGTGATATACCGGATACGGTGGGAAGACCCTGCCCCCGGGCCTATCGGTGATTACTTCGAGGTGATCGATTTTGACCCGGCCAGTAATTGTTTTTATGATCCGGTCGATCTTAATTCGGTGGAGGTGATGCGGCAGAACGGTCTTTCGCCGAGCGAGGGTAACCCAAAATTCCATCAGCAGTTTGTATACACTATTGCGATGCAGACGCTGGAACATTTCGAGGCTTCGCTGGGCAGGAAGGTGTTGTGGTCGTCTAACATACCTCCTCCGCAGGCAAAGACCAAAAAGACCAAGGACCTGACCCCGGAAGAGGCGGCCAAGAAGCTGGAGGAGGAAGTGGACAGGGAGTATGTGGATAAGCTACGGATCTATCCGCATGCTTTACGCGAGCCCAATGCTTTTTATGTGCCCGACAAGAAGGCTGTTCTCTTTGGCTACTTCGAAGCGGCTGAGCGGGTGCAGGGAGAGAATGTGCCGGGTGGTGTGATCTTCACGTGCCTTTCGCCGGACATCATTGCGCATGAGGTGACGCATGCTATCCTCGACAGTATTCATCCGCGCTTCCTGGAAAATACTAATCCTGATGTGGCTGCTTTTCATGAGGCTTTTGCCGATATCGTGGCGCTGCTGCAACGCTTTACGAATACTCAATTGATCGAGCACCAGATTGCCAAGACAAGGGGTGATCTTTCGCAGTTCAGTTTTCTTGGTGAGTTGGCTACGCAATTTGGCAATGCTTTGGAGTTTAGTCGCGGTGCTTTGCGTGGCGCGATTGGCAAATATGATGAGAAGAAAAAGAAATGGGTGAAGTATACGCCTGATCCGCAATTGTATCAAACAGTTCATGAACCGCATTCAAGAGGTGGCATTCTTGTGGCTACCATCTTCGATGCTTTTCTACGGTTGTATAATAACAATACGCAGGATCTGATGCGGATCGCTTCGAATGGTACCGGCATTCTGCAACCGGGGGCTATTCATCCTGACCTTGTAAAACGCCTCGCAGAATCGGCCTGCAATATTGCGGAGCACCTGCTGCATATCTGTATCCGCGCGCTGGACTACTGCCCTCCTACTGATATTAATTTTGGTGATTTTCTGCGTGCGTTGATCACGGCCGACATCGACAGTTCGCCTGCCGATAAATCAGGTTATCGTATTGCATTGATCGAGGCGTTCAGGAGCTGGGGCATTTTTCCCGACCGGGTGAATACGTTGTCTATAGAGGGTTTGCAATGGGCCAAGCCTGATGAATTTCTGCCATTGGAAAAGGGCATACTGAATGAAACGACGAAGTTCCTGCGGGAGAATATACGCCCTATCGTGGAACTGAGTATGCGTGAGGGTAATAACAGGCGCGAGATCTATAAGGCCTTCAAGCAGATCCAACGCAAGTTTCATGGCTTTGTATTTGATCAGCGGGAGGAACATGCTGATGAAAAGTCCTGGCAGGGCTTTCTGCGTAAGCTGGGACTAACGGATGAGCCCGTACAATTTACCTATGATCCCGGTGAAGGGGAAAAGCCCATCGAGATCAACGAGGATACGCCGCTGCTGGAAATTCATAAGATAAGGCCGGTGTATCGTGTAGGGCGGGAAGGTAATTTACTGGAGCAAGTGATCGTGACGCTCAGTCAAACCATCCGTATCAAGAAGGGGCCGTTAAAGGATGTACGGTACCGTGGCGGCTGCAGCCTGATCCTCAACATGGCCAAGAAGGACCCTGTGGAATATATCATTTATAAGAGTATTAACAGTCCGGCCCGCTTTCAATACCAGGTGGATTATCAAACGGGTAAGAACCCGGGCTTTGTGGCCCTGAGTGATTCGATGTACGAGGAAGAGTGTGGCTTCGATAATATCAGTTTTGCTCATCTTCATTTTCATAATATTATTTAATCTGTGTTCATGGCAAACTTATCTGTTAACGTAAGAATGTATCATGTGGGTGAGCTGGGTGATTGTTTTTTGTTGCATTTCAAGGAGGGTGAAAACGAAAGCCGGGTGCTGATCGATTGCGGCTCATTCCGCAATAGTAACAAATCAAAAAAACGGTTAAACGAGATCGTTGGGCATATTCTCAGTGAGGGTGACAATAAACCTTTGGACGTGGTAGTGGGCACACACCAGCACAATGACCACGTATCGGGTTTTGTGCATTGTGAAGAGCAATTTACCGGCAAGGTGAACCAGGTGTGGCTATCATGGCTGGACGATCCCAAAGACGCTTTTGCCCGGCAGGTGAAGGGTAGTCAGCGGGGACTCGTGAAGCAGCTGTTCGACATCAACAAAGGGATGGCGGGGCTCAACAATGCTGCCGCCAGCACCGTGAAGGAGATCCTGGGTTTTTACGGAATAGACGAGCATGCTGGTCCGGGCATCAACTCGATGGCGCTGGGCGCAGCCGGTGATGACCCACTGATCCCTGCGCAGGGAGTTAAGATACTAAAGGGCTTAGGGGCCAAAGCGCCGATGTACTTATCGCCCGGCAAAATACTGAAGCTGCCCAAGATGGAAGGGGCTGTGAAGGTGTACGTGCTGGGGCCACCGCGCAACAAGTCGCTGTTGTTTGACAAAGACCCCAACAAGCAGGAAACGTATGATCCGCACCTCGCCATGGCCGGCGCCTTTGCGGGTAAGTTCCTATCGGCCGTAAACATGCGCGATACTGCACAGGCATTAACGGAAGAGGAGAAGCGGGCCAAGTGGCAGCGGGAACGGGCGGAGGAGTATTTTCCGTTCAACCGTTCTTTCAAGCATAGTGATGCCAAGATCAAAGAGCTGAAAGATAAAGCGGCCAAAGCGCCTACCAAAGAGAAGGCTAATGAAATTATGGCGCCCATCAAAGACCTGCTGGCTATCCAGGATCTGTATAACAAGTCGAGCAATGCCTACAGAAAGATCGACGATGAATGGACGGAGCAGGCAGGACGGCTGGCGCTTTATCTTAATAGTTATACGAACAACAGCAGCCTCGTGCTGGCCTTCGAACTTGTGGAATCGAAGAAGGTGTTGTTGTTTGCAGCCGATGCGCAAACGGGTAACTGGAGCTCATGGGATAAGATAAAATGGGAGGCTGTGAAGAAGGGTTTCAACACGCGCGAGCTATTAGAGAATACTGTGTTGTATAAAGTGGGGCACCATGCCAGCCACAATGCCACGCTGGTATCTGCTTTTGAAGCCATGACGCATGAAGACCTGGTGGCGATGATCCCCGTGGATAAGAAAGATCCCAATATCGATCGCGAGAAGGGATGGAAGATGCCGGCCAAGAACCTGTATACCAAATTGAAGGCTCGGACCAACTTCCGGGTGTTGCGGATGGATGATGGGTTTGCAGAGGATTGTGATCCGGATAAGAGCAAGAAGAGTGGGTTTAAGGGCAAGAAGCTGAATAAGCCCGTGGTGGATAGGACCAATGGGTTTGTGGAATACAAAATAAACGGCTGAGCTTTAGATTGATGCTAACTCCTGGGTTATACTCCCCAGTCTTAGTCTGGCCGCCTGGAGCGGCCTGACTGTTTAGTCGCGCTCCTGCAGGTGGGCTTGTTGCAGGCGTTTGGTGACTATTTGTAATCCTTTGGTGTAATTCTTCTTTGCTTCGCCGATAATGATATCTCTATGGGGATTGAGCTTTGTGGCGTATTGATCGGACCACAAGCCGATAGTGATGACGATGGGCAGCAGGTCGATGCCTTTTTGTGTTAAGCTATAGATATATTTCTGCTTGTGGGTGCTGCTCTTTTTCTTTACGATGATCTTTTGTTTTTCGAGCATGGCGAGCCTATCGGCCAGGATATTGGTGGATATGCCTTCTTCCGACTCGAGGAATTCGCCATAGTAGCGCTTCCCGAAGAACATAAGGTCTCTTATGATCAGGAGGGTCCACTTATCGCCAAAGATCTCCAGCCCGAAATTTAAAGGACAGTCTGAGCGCATAGCAGCTTCTTTATTACTACTTGCAAAAATACAGTAGTTTTTTGTACTTTTGCAATTCACTTGTAAAATACAAGTGGTTCAAACTTATGAAAAGAGTCGTTATAACCGGCCTGGGAGCACTCACCCCCCTGGGCAATGATGTTACTACCTTTGGTAACAACCTTTTTGAGGGCAAGAGCGGCGCTGCCGGTATTACCCGCTTCGACCCTACCCTTTTTAAGACAAAATTTGCCTGTGAGCTCAAGGGCTTCAATGCTGCTGACTTCCTGGACAAAGCAGATATCCGCAAGACTGATCCGTTTACACAATATGCATTGATCGCTGCCGACCAGGCCATCAAGGATTCCGGCCTCGACTTCAGCAAGATGAACCCATTTGATACAGGGGTGATCTGGGGATCGGGCCAGGGGGGCATGCTTACATTTGAAGAGCAGGTGAAAGAATATACTACGGGTGGTTTTGTGCCCCGGTTCAGTCCTTTCTTTTGTCCCAAGATCATCGTGGATATTGCAGCGGGCCTTATCTCTATCAAGTATGGCCTGATGGGTATCAACTATGCTACTGTGTCTGCGTGCTCTACTTCCAACACTGCCATAATGGATGCGTTCAACTATATCCGCTGGGGTAAAGCGAAAGTGTTTGTGACCGGTGGGTCGGAAGCGCCTGTGACAGAATCAGCGATCGGTGGATTTAGTTCTATGAAGGCGCTGTCTACGCGCAATGACGATCCCACAGCGGCTTCCCGCCCCTTCGACGTGAACCGGGATGGCTTTGTGATGGGTGAAGGCGCCGGTGCGCTCATCCTCGAAGAATATGAGCATGCCAAGCAACGGGGCGCCAAGATATATGCAGAAGTAGGAGGCGCTGCGATGACGGCGGATGCTTACCACATGACTGCTACGCACCCCGAAGGGCTGGGCGCCTACATGGGCATGAAACTGGCACTGGAAGATGCGGGGTTGAATATCGACGCTGTCGACTACCTGAACGTGCATGCTACTTCTACGCCTGTTGGTGACATCAGTGAAGCTGCGGCTGTGGCGCGCCTGTTTGGAGATAAGAGTACTGTTTCTGTGAGCTCTACCAAATCCATGACCGGGCATTTACTGGGTGCTGCAGGGGCTATAGAAGCGATTGCCTCTATCCTGAGTATCAACAGATCAATGGTACCGCCTACTATCAATCTTACCAATCCTGATCCGTCTATACCGGCAGGTGTAAACATCGTGAGTGGTAAGGCAATAGAGAAGAAGGTGGATGTGGCGATGAGTAATACGTTTGGCTTCGGTGGCCACAATGGTATTGTGGTCTTCAAAAAGATATAAAGTAAAAGGCTGCGGGACTTGTTGTTCCGCAGCCTTCGTTAAGACTTTTGTGGCGATAGGGCCAGAGGCCCTGTAATAGTGCTGCGAGACTGCAAGTCTCGCAGAGCTTCTCTTACTCTGCCGCTTTTATTCCTTCTGTGGTAAATGTGATCTTCCGTTGTTTGTATAACCCACCTGTTGTCATCTTGAACGTCTTTTTACTCATACCGAAGAAACTGTAGATATCATCGGGTGATGACTTGTCGTTGTAGGGCAGGTAGCCATCATTCTCCTTCAGCAGGCGCATTACTTTTGTTGCTTCATCTTCCACACGGGCATAGCCGGGTTTGCCCAACACTACATCGATGCGGTTGTCTTCCGGATAAATATGCTTGATGTATCCTTTGAAGGAATAGCCTTCTGAAATGTGGCGGTAGATTTCGTTGGAATGCAGTACGCCGGTGTGCTTGTGGTTGATGATCATGACATAACCAATATCGGTGCGACGCCAAACGGTGAGATCAACCATGTCCATTTCCTTTACTGTAAGTTCTTCATTGCTGAGGAATGGTTCCAGCTTTTCGGTGGCTGCTACGCGGCCTGTTTGATCATCGATGTATATCTTCACCAGGTACCTGCCGCCGGGACGCATGCCCATCAGCTGTTTTGACTTCGGCACAAAGATATCTTTCATCAGTCCCCAGTTCATGAAGGCTCCCTGTGGGGTAACGGACACTACTTCGAGCATCACGATATCGCCTACTATGCCAAATGGCTTTTGGGTGGTAGCGATGAGCCGCTGGTCGGAATCGTGGTAGATAAACACTGTCAGTTCTTCTCCATCGCGGGTGCCCCTGGGTACGAACCGTTTGGGCAACAGGATGCCATCGGCCCCATCATCGAGGTAAACACCAAATTCTACTGTACGCAACACTTTGAGTGTATTGTACTCTCCTACTTTAATCATATTGTTTCTGAAATATCGGGCGAAGGTACGAAAGGGAAACGTGGGCGTCTCCAAAAGTATTGGTTGCCGGTAAGACGGGAAGGTGTAGCAAATTGAGTATCAACCTTTACCGTTTTATCGGACTTCAGGCTACCACACCGGCGTTGCTTTTAAGCCAACAACCGCCCTGCTGTTTATATGTCGGCCGTATAGACGATGCCGGCTACTTTGCGGATGGCATCGAGGGTTTCCATCAGGAGCAGGGTATCTTCAAAGCGCATGACGGGGCTTTCCGTGAGTCCCTGCTGCAGGCATTGGGACACATGGCGGGCTTCATACTGGTAGCCAAAGCCTTCTTCTTTTTCTACTTCGATGATTTCGCGGGTATCCAGCCGGCCTGAATACCATTCTATGCGGGCGGTAGGATCGAAAAAGCGGGTCGTCAACCTGATGCGCCCTCCCGTGCCGCAGATGTCTACTTCTGTGGCGAGGTCGGTGGCAAAGGTGGAGTACAGCTGGGCCATCGCTCCATTTTTATATTTGAAGAGTACGGCACATTGTTCATCGACGCCTGTAGCAGCAGGGGTCATGCTCGCCTCTATCGTATCCGGCTTACCCAATATGCTCATTGCCATAAAGACGTTGTAGATGCCAATGTCCATCAATGAACCTCCTCCCAATGCCGGATCGTATAAGCGCGGCGATACCGGCTGTAAGGGCCTGAACCCAAAGCTGGCCAGCACGCTTTTTACCGTGCCCAGCTTACCGGCTTGCAGGATCTCCTGTAGTTTTTTGTATTGTGGCAGGAACTTAGACCAGAGGGCTTCCATCAGGAACACTTTTTTCTCCCGGGCCATTTCTATCATGGCTTTGGTTTGCCGGCTGTTGAGGGCAAATGGTTTTTCGCACAACACGGCTTTGCCATGCTGCAGGCATAAGAGGGTATCTTCATAATGCAGGCTATGGGGCGTGGCGATGTAAATGGCATCTACTTCCGGATTGGCCGCCAATGCTTCGTAGCTATCATGGATATGATCGACCGGAAATGCCTCTGCAAAGGCTTTTGCCTTGGCCATGGTGCGGGAACCTACTGCCACCAGGCGGGCTTCTTTCACCAACAGGAGATCGGTAGCAAACTTTTTGGCAATGTGCCCGCAACCTAATATGCCCCAACGAATAGTTTTAGCCATAGAATGTATTTGGTATAGGTGTTAAAAATAGAAAGAAGCGGGGAATATTGGTGTGTTGTTTTGGGCGGCTGTTGTTTTGGATGGCTTAGGCGCTTTCGGCGGGAATATTATCTTTGCGCTCATGCATACTACAGCCGGCAAGCATGTTTTAATTCTTGGCGCCAACTCCGACGTAGCCAAACAGGCTATCAAACTTTACGTAGAACAGGGGCATTCGGTCATTGCAGCCTCCCGCAGCACGGACGAGCTGCACCTGTTTGTGCAAGAGCAAGTCGCTGCGCCTGAAAAAGTGACGGTGCAGTATTTCGATGCGGTAGCTTTTGATACGCACCAGGCTTTTTATGATAGTCTGCCCACTAAACCACACATCGTTGTATATGCTGCCGGCTTCCAGGTGACCAATGAAGAAGCGCTCGTGAGCTGGAAGGGTTCTTATCAGATGATGAATGTGTTGTATTGTGGTGCTGTTTCCATCCTGAACATTATTGCCACTGATGCTTCCAACAACAACCTTGAAAGGATTGTTGGCCTTAGCTCTCTTTCGGGTGTGCGTGGCCGGAAAAGTAATTTTATTTATGGCAGTACCAAGGCTGCGTTTACTACTTACCTCGCGGGCTTGCGGCAGCATCTCTTCGCTCGAAAAATTACTGTAAATGCTATTGTGGCGGGTTATATCCGCAGTAAACTGACGGCTCATTTATCGCTGCCGGAATCGTTGATGCTCGAACCTATCTTCATTGCGCGTGTAATTGTCAATCCTCCCAAGCGCTTTGTTATTGTTCCCGGATTCAAGTGGAAGATCATTTATACTATTCTGCGGCTTTTGCCGGAGGGATTGGTGGCGAAGCTGCCGTGAGTTGTCAATGGTCAGTTGTGAGTGATGTACTAATCACAAAAAATATATTGATCTCTGACATCCATACCTACCTGAATATCGTTTATTAACCGGCGTTCATATTTTAACTGGTTCTGATTGATCGGATAGTAGCATTGTATTTAACCAATCTAACTATTGCGAAAGATCAGCTTATGAGAAAACCGGCTTACCCGTATCGTAGGTGCAACCAAACCACCTATGAATTTATAAGTTTAGGTAAAGAGAAGATTGTCAAAAAAGTGGAATTTTGTGAAACGGAGATAGAGGGTATCGCCAGTGTTGGCTTTGGAGATTTACTGGAAGATGGTACGCTTAGCGACGAAGCCAACTCCAATAATGGCGATTTTATTATGGTTATGACTACCGTAATTAAAATTATAGAAGATTATACAGCTCCCCGACCTCATCAAAAGATCTTTTTCGAAGGTAGTACGCCAAGAAGGACAAGACTATATGGGTGGATTCTGAAAAACCATTACAAAGAATTCACTAAATGTTTTATAATCACTGCGATACAGACCGATACGCTTACAGAAGTGCCGTTTGATCCGGAGCAGCCCCATATATATGATGTTTATATTATTCAAAGAATTTTGTAACTTTACGTATGTCTTTAAAGAAAAATAAAACAGCAAATCGTACACACTTCACAACTAATGAAGGGATAGTTGTTGTTAAAACAGAATCTACTGGCCCGACCTTGTTTCCTGAAAAGCATGCGAGGGCTAATGAAATATTGAAAAAAGCGAAGTTGCTTCCTCCGCTTACCAAGAAATAAAGATAATCTCATCAAGATATTGAAGGGTTGGCATTGACATTCATGCCAACCCTTCTTCGTTTATAGTATTTTTTTCATTCGTTGCCGGCACAAATACCAAATACATTGGTGTAGAGAAGTATGCTATGAAATTAAAAAGCCATCCGGCAATTTGCGGGATGGCTTTCCTGACCCCTTGGTCAGCAGATATTTTGATGGATCGTACTCCGGTTAGGCGAGACCAACCTTGAGTGTCCATGAATGATCTGTAGATTTCATGAATACCTCCTTTTCTTTGATGAATGGGAACACTGAAGTTAAGGAAAAAGTATCATGCTTTCTGTTACTTTGTAAATTTTTAACTTTAGGGTATGGCGAAGCAAAGTGCAGGTATTCTGCTGTACAGGAAAATCCACAAGGACATGGAGGTACTGCTTGTTTTTCCCGGTGGCCCTTTCTTCTCGTTGAAGAAAGATGCAGGGAAATGGAGTATTCCAAAAGGAGAATTTACTGAAGGAGAAACGCCGCTGCACGCTGCTATCCGGGAAATGGAGGAGGAAACGGGATTTAAGCCTGCAGGAGATTTCATCGAGCTAACGCCCATTAAACAAAAGAGCGGTAAAATTGTTCACTGCTGGGCACTGGAAAGTGATTTAGACGTAACATCTATCATTAGTAATACTTTTGAACTGGAATGGCCGCCCAAATCGGGCAAAACGAAAAGCTATCCTGAAATAGTGGAGGCTGCCTGGTTTACCTTCGAAGCAGCCAGAGAAAAGATCAACGAACGCCAGTTACCGCTGCTGGAACAGTTGCAGCAATTGATCCATCGTTAGGGTAGTTTTTTGTAATTTACCGCTGGTTATGAAAGAGATCGAGGATATCATAGAATCATTTAAAAAGGCGCAGGGAGCTGGTAAAAAAACAGCGCTGGCTACCGTGGTGCATGTGGAAGGTTCTTCTTACCGCCGCCCCGGCGCGCGCATGCTGGTGACGGAAGATGGAGAACTTACCGGCGCCATCAGTGGTGGCTGTCTGGAGGGTGATGCGCTCCGGAAAGCATTATTGGCGATTGCCCAGCAACAGAACAAACTGGTTACTTACGATACTACTGACGAAGACGATATTCAATTTGGCGTTCAACTGGGCTGCAACGGTATTGTGCATATTCTTTTTGAGCCCATCGATCCTGCGGCCACTACTCACCCTGTTGCCTTGCTGGAAAAAGCTATGTCGACCGGAAAAGAAAGTGTGGTCGTAACGCTCTTCTCGCTTTTTACTTATGATGGTATTCAGCCTGGCACCTGCCTGCTGCAAACGCAGGATGCTGTGTATGGTAAATTGATCAATCCTGAATGGGAATATGTTGTTGGCAGGGATATTCAAGAAGTATTTGCCACGCAAACTTCTATTCTGCGGGAATACACGCTTGGCGACAATATGGTGAATGGGCTGATTGAATTGGTAAGACCTCCCGTAACGCTCATTATCGTTGGTGCCGGAAATGATGCCTTTCCCCTGGTAAAAATTGCCAATACACTTGGGTGGCATACGACTGTGGTGGATGGCAGGCCGGGGCATGCTAACCGGCAACGGTTTCCCGATGTACGCTCTATTATCACCGGCAAGCCTGAGGCTGCGCTGGAACAAATAAAGCCGGGCGCTCAAACAGCTTTTGTGTTGATGACGCACAATTACAATTACGACAAGGCCATACTGCATTTACTGCTGGGGCAACCGCATGCTTACATAGGTGTGTTAGGTCCGGGCAGAAAGCTGGAACGGATGCTCGATGAGCTGTCAACAGAAAATGGAATAACCATCACTGAAGACATGCGTCGTAATATTTACGGACCTACCGGGCTCGACATTGGCGCAGAGACTGCTGAAGAGATCGCGTTATCGATCATGGCCGAGATCAAGCTGGTACTTTCTGCCAGAGTAGGTAATTCCCTGCGTGATAAACAAGGGTCTATTCATCAGCATGAGCAGTACCTGCAACAACATCCTAAAGCTGGCTCCCTTACAGCCGATCCCATTACCTGCGCCGTTACTGAACAATTCGCCAACAACAATCCATCGGGCATATGACCACTGCTGTGCTGCTGCTTGCAGCGGGTGCTTCTTCGCGTATGGGGCAACCTAAGATGTTCCTCACCTGGCAGGGTGAAACTTTGTTGCAGCATGCCATGTCGGCTGCTGCCCATATCAGTACGCCTGTTTTTGTAGTGACCGGTGAACATACCGATAGGATTGGCGCTGCATTGCAGCAGGCGCCTGTGCAACTCATTCCCAATCCTCAATGGCAGGAAGGCATGGGCACTTCTGTTGCTGCAGGCGTGACGGGTATATTGCAAGCAGGGGGCTCTCCTGAACAGCTCATCATTGTGGTATGTGATCAACCTTTTATTTCTGCCGGGTTGCTGCAACAGCTGATCGATATGAAAGTAAGTTCCGGTAAAGGAATTGTTGGTTGCAGTTATGATAACACTGTTGGTACACCTGTGCTGTTTGACAGGCAATACTTCCCTACGCTGCAAGGATTGAACGGGCAACAGGGGGCCAAGCGGCTCCTGCAACAATATCCGGAAGATGTAGCTACTGTACCCTTTCCACAGGGGAGCTTCGATATCGATACGCCGGAAGATTATGAGCGGCTGACTAATTTGAAGGGATAACAGCGTTTAAGCAATTGGGCTAAAGCCCGAGAGAGAAGTTCTTTGTGAACCTCGCCCTAAAGGGCGAGGCAATTCTGAAAACACCTTTGACAAGGCAAGCGTCCTAAAACTCTGGCGAGACAATTTTTAAAACCCTCCTTCAATCTTTTGCCCCTTAATAATCTTTCTAACAGTCCTTCAGAAATATCCTTAACAGTCCTCCAGAAAATCTTCTTAACAGTAAGTAGCCACAAATCACCCGAAATCCTTAGCATTGTAGACTTAAATGCACCATATGATCCAACACCGCTCCTTTTTTTCCCGTCTATATATTGGTTGTACCATAGCTGCCCTTGTTTGCAGCGCTACAAACAAAGCTATCGCTTCACCGATTGGAGACACGCTGTCGCCGGTATATGAAAATGCCAAACCGGAACTGGTATCGAAACAATTCAGTTTTACGGAAGGACCTGCAGTGGATAAGAAGGGGAACATCTACTTCACTGATCAGCCGAATGATAAGATATGGAAGTATGATACGGAGGGAAAGCTCTCGCTGTTTCTTGATAAAACGGGCCGATCGAATGGCTTGTACATCGACAAGAAGGGAAACATCATTGCCTGCGCAGATGCGGAAAATGAGTTATGGTCTATTAATCCGTCTAAAGCCGTAACGGTCTTGATGAATAATTATGAGGGCAAGAAGATGAACGGCCCTAATGATCTGTGGCTCGACCGCAAGGGGGGGATTTATTTCACTGATCCTTATTATCAACGTGATTACTGGACGCGCAAGGTGGGCGAGCTGGACAAGCAGCAGGTGTATTATCTGGCGCCGGGCAAAAAAGAACCAGTTGTGGTAGCGGGCGACTTCACGCGGCCCAATGGGATCGTAGGCAGCAAGGATGGCAAAACGCTGTACG
This sequence comes from Paraflavitalea sp., assembly GCF_059502485.1. Taxonomy (NCBI): domain Bacteria; kingdom Pseudomonadati; phylum Bacteroidota; class Chitinophagia; order Chitinophagales; family Chitinophagaceae; genus Paraflavitalea; species Paraflavitalea sp. The sequence continues at coordinate 2,896,431 of NZ_JCACET010000008.1, read as the reverse complement.
TGGCGGATATTGGCGCCGGGAAGATCTATAAATACCAGGTGAACAAGGATGCTACGCTGACCAACCGTGAATTATTTGCTTCTCAAACGGCTGATGGCATCACGCTTGACCGGGAAGGGAATCTGTATGCAGCGGGCAATGGCGTAACGGTGTATAATGCGCAGGGGCAAAAGATCGCGCACATTCCTATTCCTGAAAAGTGGACTGCCAATCTTTGTTTTGGTGGCAAGAACAGGGATATCTTATTTATTACTGCTTCTACGGCTGTGTATACCTTGCGCATGCGCGTGAAGGGTATTGAATAATCTTACTGCTATGTTATTATCTTTTAAATTACGTTTATTATATCTCGCCTGTGTGTTCATTCCTGCGGGTGTGTTGGCTCAAACTTCCAAGGTAGCTGCACCTGTGCCCGTGTTGCCGGTGCCTACTACTGCACAGCTTGCCTGGCATGAGATGGAGCTGAATGCGTTTGTACATTTTACCACCAATACATTCACTGACCTCGAGTGGGGTTATGGTGATGAACAGCCGGCGATCTTCAACCCTACGCAAACGGATGCCGGGCAATGGGCCAGGACTTTGAAGGAGGCTGGTTTCAAAACTATGATCCTTACGTGCAAGCACCATGATGGTTTTTGCCTGTGGCCCAGCCAGCATACGGAGCATTCTATCAAGCATAGTTCTTATAAGAATGGCCAGGGTGATATTGTGAAGGAGGCCAGTGATGCCTGTAAGCAATATGGATTGAAGTTCGGGGTATACCTTTCTCCCTGGGACAGGAACCGTGCTGATTATGGAACGCCTGCTTATGTTGCTTATTACCGCAATCAGTTGAAGGAGTTGTTTACGCGTTATGGCCCTGTGGTTGAAATGTGGTTTGATGGAGCTAATGGTGGCGATGGTTATTATGGCGGTGCGCGGGAAAAGAGAAGAATTAACGGGGCTACTTATTACGACTGGCCTACTACGCTGGACCTGGTGCGCAGCATGCAACCGAATGTCATCTTCTTTAGTGATGCCGGTCCGGGTGTGCGGTGGGTAGGGAATGAACGTGGCGTGGCCGGAGAAACAAACTGGAATACGATTTCAACTGATACATTGTACGCGGGTAAACCTAATATTGAGAAACTACTTAACACCGGCTCTGCTGATGGCCAGCAATGGGTGCCTGCCGAAGTGGATGTATCTATCAGGCCGGGTTGGTTCTATCACGCCAAGGAAGACAGCCAGGTGAAAACGCCGGAACAGCTATTCAACATTTACCTTACTTCTGTAGGCCGTGGATCTACGTTGTTATTGAACATCCCTCCTGATCGTCGTGGCTTGTTTCATGAGATCGATGTAAAGTCTTTGCAAGGTTTCTCAGCTATACTGAAAAAAGAATTTGGCAAGAACCTCGCGCTCAAGGCTCCTGTACAGGCAGATAGTTATAGGGGTAAGCAAGCGGCCTTTGCAGCCCGCAACCTGACTGATGGCAATAAGGAAACTTACTGGGCCACTGATGATGATAAAACCACCGGCAGCTTCACTGTCACGCTCCCTGTGCATTCAACTGTTCAATATGTTGTGTTGCAGGAATACATCAAACTGGGGCAGCGGGTAAAAGCTTTCACGGTTGAAGCCTGGCAGGATGGCACCTGGAATAAAATTGCTGATGCTACCACTATTGGCTATAAACGCATTTTGAAGTTCAACCCCGTAAAAACCAATCAGATCAGGGTGACTATCACTGACGCCAAAGCCTGTCCGACGATCTCCAATGTAGCCATTTATTAATTTCTTTTGGGCTGCTGACATAGGGCTGTCAGTGGGTGGTATTAGGTTTGTAGCATCATTTAAAACGAAAACAAATGGCTACAAAACAAACATTCCATGGATTTGCGACCGTCAGTTTCTTTGCTGATGATATGCAAGCTGCTCAACAATGGTATACTGAACTTTTTGGTGTTGAACCTTATTTCCGTCGTCCGGAAGAAGGCGATCCAGGTTATTTAGAATGGCGCATTGGTGATTATCAGCATGAGTTTGGCATTGTTAATAGCAAGTTTCTACCCGGTGGTGGTGGCGCTGCCCAACCAGGCGGCGCTATTCTTTACTGGCATGTCGATGATCTTGAAGGCACGCTTGAAAGGCTGAAAATTATGGGGGCACAGGATCATCTGCCAATTACTCCACGTGGCGCCGGATTTATTACCGCCTCTGTTATCGATCCTTTTGGTAATATTCTGGGGATTATGACCAATCCGCATTATCTGGAAATAGTGAATAAGGAGAAAAAGCTTGATGTGTTTGCCTGAGGGGGGAGAAGTTGATAGGTTGACGAGTTGAAAAGTTGATAAGGGGCCCTAAGGGACCGGGTAATACTCTTTGCTTCGATATACGTTTGCGTTGGTACACGTTTACTTCGCAAGCAGATTTCTCACTACGCCAGCACTGCCTGTTCTTTAGGTCCCGAATGGCTCCGTTCGAAATGACAAAGAGAGTGGACCTTCTTTCGAAATTGATTTCAATATCAAGGGGTGAAGCGCTTCAAATTCCTTATCTTGGTCGAAACCTTTCTTTTAATTCATGAAGACGAACTTCCCTAAATCATTGCTTTGCTGTATTCTTAGCTTTACTGTTTTATTGAACCTGAACGCCCAAAGTACCGCTCCCCTATTTAAAGTTATTGGTTTTTTCACTGCACGAAGTGACCAAGCACATATCAGCTATGTGCACGAGGCCAATAAATGGCTGGCCAAGGTGGCTGCAGAGAATCATTTTGTCTATGATTCGACCAACAACTGGAGTAATATGAACGCTTCTTACCTGTCGCAATACCAGGTGGTGCTGTTCCTCGATACCCGGCCCGACTCTCCTGCTCACCGGGCTGCTTTTCAGGAGTACATGGAAAAGGGTGGCGCGTGGATCGGGTTTCACTTTGCCGCTTTTGCGCTGACTCCTTCTGCTTTTCCGCAAAATTGGGACTGGTACCATAACCTGTTTTTAGGATCAGGCCAATATAAGAGTAATACCTGGCGGCCGACTTCGGCTGTGCTGCGTGTAGAGGATAAGAAATATCCCTTCACCAAGAACCTGCCAGTTACTTTTAAATCGGCCCCGAACGAGTGGTATCGCTGGGAGCATGACCTGCGCAAAAATCCGGATATCAAAATTCTGTTGTCGATCGACTCTACCAGTTTTCCGCTGGGCACTGGTCCCAAACAGCATGAGATATGGCATAGTGGCTATTATCCTGTTGCCTGGACGAATACCAAGTTCAAAATGCTGTACATGAACATGGGGCATAATGATATCGACTATGAACACAAAACGAATAAAGAGCTGTCCCTGACTTTTGATAATGAAACGCAAAGTAAGTTTCTCCTCGATGCTTTGTTGTGGCTGGGGAAAATGAAGAAGGGGCCTATTAGAAAATAATTAGTACTATAAACCAAAACCCCGGAATGGCCTGTTGTCAGGTTATCCGGGGTTTGTGTTTTAGGGGCTTGTCCTATTTAGCAGTGGTAGTTTTTACCGCCTGCGGTTTTATTCATGCAATTGGTTTTTATTAGCTGGTTGAAATCTTGTTAACTGATCTTGTGAACAGACAGGTTATCATAATATATATAACCTACTGTAGGAGACATCCAATAGGATTGGCTGCCGCCACGGAAGGTGTGGAAGGTAACCTGTTTGATCAAGCGTTGCGCATCGTTGGTTGTCCAACGGATGGGAATATCGAGCAGTGTATTTCCATCGATCAATATCTGCGCGCGGCCATTGGTGCTGCTGCCGGTGTTGCTCTTGATGTACATGTGTACCTGGTAGGTTTGTCCCTTGACGAGGCTACCTGATGATGGGTACGATTTTCCGAAATTATCGCCATACTGGCCAGGCTGGTCTCTGTGGTAAACATAGGGATGGAAGTAAACGCGTCCATTGTTGTTGTACCACATCAGGCGCAGGGTGCCGCCATTGCCGTCCCAGGCAGGATCGCCACCTGCATTGCCTTCTCCAATGGCAAAGCCGAAACCTACTTTTCCTCCGCGGCTCCAATCGAACTGGCTATGGAAGCGGATGGTGAAATCGAGTTCATAGGCTGAACCGTCGGACACGTCGATATTGCTGACAATACCGCCAGCTCCTGATAAGGCATTGGGTTCTAATGTTACTCTCAGGCTTCCATTAGAGATCATGGAACGGCCTGCATTCCAGCCACTGATGTTGCCGAAATCGGCAGATGCCTGCCCGCTGGTGTACTGGCTACCATGGGCATAGCTGTCCCAGTTTTCTGAAAAGGTGCTGTTGATGGCATTCAGACCTACCTCATTTGGCGTGGCGCCTGGTTTTTCTTCTGTGAGGGGTTGCTGAATGTCTTGTTTTTTACAGGATAAAGTGGCTACGCTCAGGAATAAAAGCAGCATAGCATAATGGTGTGCATTGGTTTTGATTTGCATTTTTCTTCATTTAATTGGATAGAAAATATAAATAGGACAAGCGACCGTAAACTTTTACAGGTGGGCCTGAACACGCCCGGGCAGGCGTTTTAGCAGCAAATCACTTGGAGTGATTGAGTGCCAACGATGCACAACGGCACTCAATATCACTGAAGATATGTATTGATCCAATATCAATCCTATCATGTATTGGCAATTTAGTAAGCTGTATATTCCTGTTGATCCAATTAAGGGGTTCTCATTAGCTGGTTATTCATTATTTTTACGCTCCATTACTCTATTAAAGAAGTAGAAATGTCGCGGAAAGTTTTAGTCGTCAAGTTAGGCACTGCTGTGATCAGTAACCAGGAAGGGAATATCGATACCGGCATCATCAAAAAGGTGGCTGCTGAGATAGCTGCATTGAGTGCAAAATACTGGCTGGTGTTGGTATCCAGTGGCGCCGTAGGCAGCGGTAAGAAATTCCTGCAGGATTATAAGGGTACCCTGTCTGAACGCAAAGCCGCTGCAGCGGTAGGCAATCCTATTCTTATTCAACTATATGCCCAATATTTCAAACCGCATGGCATTCCCGTGGCGCAGGCGCTTTGTGAGCGGGTGCATTTCTCGAACCGGAAGCAATTCCTGCAACTGAAGGAAACGTTTACCACTTTTTGGGAGAATGGCATTTTGCCGGTGGTGAATGAGAACGACCTTGTGAGTAATGTAGAGATCAAGTTTTCTGATAATGACGAACTGGCTACGCTGATCGCGATCGGCTTTGATGCTTCGTCGCTTATTCTTTGTACTTCGGCCGGCGGCCTGCTCGATGATCAGAAGCAGGTGATACCCCGCATCGAAAAGGTGGCACAGGTAATGAAGTATGTGAGTACAGAGAAAAGCGGGCTTGGTCTTGGTGGTATGATCTCCAAGCTGACTTTTACACGGCTGGCTACATCGCTCGGCATCCAGGTGGTGATCTGCGGGCTAAAGGGTGATCAGCCGATCACCGCAGCGCTGGAAGGGCGTAATGGCTCTCACTTCGTGCCGCAGGCTTCTACGCTGGGGGCAAGGCAAAAATGGCTGGCCAGCGGCTCTGTGACGCTTGGAACCATTCATGTTGATAAAGGCGCCGCCAAAGCGCTGCAAAACCGGAAGAGCCTGCTAACGGTGGGCATTACCAGTGTGACCGGTAAGTTTGCCGTTGGTGAAGTGGTGCAACTGGTAGATGAAGAAGGAATTATCCTGGGCGTGGCCAAAACAAAGGCCGATGCCAAGGCCATCAACGCTCAGCTCACTGTGAAGAATGTGATAGCGGCGCATGCCGATGATATTGTTTTATTCTAATGTTTGCCATTCATGAAAACTGTATTACCTCTCCTGATAAAAACGCATAGGGCTGCTACCAGTCTGCAGGCATTGAGCGCTCAACAATCTCAGCAACTGTTGCGGGCTTTGAGTGATGAACTGGTGGCACAATCAAAAGTACTGTTGAAAGCGAATGCCAAAGACCTTGCGAAGCAGGACCCTGACAATCCGCGTAATGACCGGCTGTTGCTAACAGAGCAGCGGATAAAAAATATAGCTGCCAGTATCAAAAAGGTGGCCAAGCTATCCGACCCTACCGGCAAGGTATTGGAGAAAAGGACACTGCCCAACGGTTTGCAATTACAAAAGATCAACGTGCCGCTGGGTGTGGTTGGTGCCATTTATGAATCGCGGCCTAATGTAACTTTCGATATTGCGGCTCTTTGTTTGCGTAGCCGCAATGCCTGTGTGTTGAAGGGCAGCAGCGAAGCGGCTCATACCAATGAAGTGGGTGTTCAACTCATCAAGAAGGTGCTGAAGGAGTATGGTGTGAATCCCGATGTAGTGACATTGTTGCCGCCATCCCGCGAAGTAGTAGACCAACTGTTTACTGCTACAAAATATATCGACGTGCTCATTCCCCGTGGCTCTGATAGCCTTATTCAATATGTACGTAAAAACAGTCTTGTGCCTGTGATCGAGACCGGCGCCGGCGTGGTGCATGTATATGTTGAACGCAATGCCGACCTGCAAAAGGCAGTGAACATTGCCGTAAATGCGAAGGTTTCGCGCCCTTCTGTGTGCAATGCTGCCGATACACTGCTGGTTGATAAGGGTGTGGCCAAGGCTTTTCTGAAACGCCTGCAGCCGGCTTTCAAGGAGCATAACGTAGAAGTATTCGCCGATAAAACAGCTTATGACTTACTGAAGGGTTATCCGCATTTACAAAAAGCAACTGCTGCCGATTTCGGGCGGGAGTTCCTGAGCCTGAAGTGCGCCATCAAAGTGGTTGAAGATATGGATGAAGCACTGGAACATATTGCCTCCTACTCTACCAAACATTCTGAAGCCATCGTATCGGAGAATAAAAAGGCGTGTGAGCGTTTTATCCGTGAGGTGGATGCTGCAGCAGTATACACCAATGCTTCTACCCGCTTTACGGATGGTGAAGAATTTGGCCTGGGTGCAGAGATCGGTATCTCCACGCAGAAGTTACATGCGCGTGGACCTTTTGCGCTGGAAAAGCTGGTTACTGAGAAATGGGTGATCCGTGGCAATGGGCAAATCCGGTAATGGCTACTGGAGGGTTATCTTCCAGATACATCTGTATCCTGCATCTGATACGTAGATCAGCCCATCATTTTGTGCAGCTACTCCACTAACTATGTCCAAGCGTATAGCGCGGGCAGCTTCTTCGAAGTAATCTGGTCCTACCAACGATAAAGAAACCGGCATCGGGAATGATCCTTGAAGAGGTAACAATCCACCGGGTGGGCAACTGCCACCGCATTGTGAATTGGTGTTGCGATGTCCTACGCCTGCCAAGGTAATTACCTGACCGGATAAGCTGCTACGTCTTAGCGCTCCGTTGGAGCCATCGGCCACGTATAGATAAGTACTTGTAGCAGCGATGGCCCTGGGATAAGAGAACTCTACAGCAGCACCGGTCGCATCGTTCAAGCTTTCGGCATGTACCTGACCAGCCGTAACCGAACGGGTTCCGGCACTGGTAATACGAGTAATGCCCTGGAATACACTAGAATACCCGCTAACATAATACATGTCTGTACCAACAAACGTCAGGCCGGCGGGTATCAATACTTCTGCATTACCCATGGGGTTTGTCTGGCTGCCGGGCATTGTTGTAGTGACTCCTTCTGGTGTAATTCTTCTGATCTGTGAGGCAATTGGAGCTGTTCCATAAATCTCTCCTACGTAAATATTGCCTGATGCATCCAATGTCAACCCCTGGCCCTTGTCATTATCGCCCGGCAGGTAAGCACGCTGGTTGCCAAAATTAAAGCTGGCGGCTGTGCCTGTGCCGTTTGTGTTGCCAGCGGTACCACTACCAGCCAATGTAGTTATTGTTGTAGGTGTAGTGATATCAATCTTCAATACACGGTGCACCGTAGCATCGGCCACATATATGCAATTCCTGGTACGATCGAGTCCGATACCTACCAATCTTCCAAATTCGCCGCCAGCTCCCGCAAATGGGGTAACTACTCCTGCCGGTGTGACTTTCAAAATAACATCGTGTGTAAATTCCTGATCGATCACGTATATGTTTCCTGCTGCATCGAGTGTCATTTCTGCAGGTTCGCGGAAAGTACCATCCGGGGCACCTTTTCCATAACCAGCTAAAATTTGCCCTCGTACTGTGGGCCTGTAGACAAAATCACAGCGTGGGCATAGGCGTGCCTGGTAGTTTTGTAGCAGCAGTCTTATGGATACATTGATGGTCAGCGACCGGGCCATGAGCGGAACGCGCGTAAGGAGGTAATTTTTTTCTGCTTTTATAATAACCGCGTCTATTGCGTCGAACTTTATAATTCCTTCTTTGGTGAGGTCTGCCGCCTGGTTCAGGGCAATAAATTTATCGGATTCGAGCCTGATCAACCGACCGGCATAAAAATCCTTGATGGCCATTCCTGTCGAGTCATACATCGTAACGTCTTCTATTGCATCTGGCGGGGTATTACTTTCGTTGGGGAAAGGCAACTTGACACAGGAGGATAGCAGTAGTAACAACAATGTGGATATAACAACAGGACGTTTCATACGTAATGTTTTACATGGTAAATGAATGAGGAGGTGTTTACGCAGGGCTGGTCCTTCAAAGATAAATGGCCCTAATCAGCCTAAAGCTACATGATGATGTAGTGCCGGCTTTAGATAAGAAAACGGCAGGTTAATAAAATTACTGGCTTATAGCAGGTTAAGCAATACCATTTTGTGGTAAATGCCTATTATAACCCTAACTCTTTCAGGAATGGGTCTTTATAGTTGCTGCCGATGGGTATTTCTGTTTTATTGATGTATACGCGGTTACCTTCGATGAGGATAATGAAGGACTTATTGATGATAAAGGAGCGGTGCACCCGGATGAATAATGCGCGGGGAAGTTGTTGCTCGAACTGGGAGAAGGTCATGCCGGGCATGTAGGTTGTTTGCGGCGTAACTATTTTGATGTAGTTGCCACTGGCTTCGGCATATAAGATATCCTTGTGGGGTATCCTAAATATCTTGCTGTCGGTTTTGACAAACAATGCGTCGTCTATCCGGGTCTCTCCGGTTGTTGGCTGAGCGGGCGGAATGTATTTATTCAGCTTTTCTATGGCCTTATCTACCGCCACTATAAAGCGCTCCATAGAAAATGGCTTAAGCAGGTAGTCGCAAGCGGCCAGGTCGAATGCATTTAATGCGTACTCTTTGTAGGCTGTTGTGAATATAACCTCGGGCGGATCTTTTATTGTTTTGAGGAATGCGATACCATCCAGCACCGGCATATTGATGTCGAGGAAAAGTATGTCGACTCTCTGCTGCTGCATTATTGCTTTTGCCTCCAGGGCATTGGCGCAGGAAGCTACCACATTCAGGGTTGGCAAATGTTTGCAATATCCTTCTATGATCTCCCGGGCAATGGGTTCATCATCCGCAATAAGACAATTGTACTGCTCCATTTTTATTTCGATTTTACCTGCAACACCACAATATAATGATCGTCTTCATCATCTATGTTCAGGGTATATTCATCTTTATACAGTAATTCCAGTCTTTTTTTCACATTATCCAAGCCAAATCCGCTATGTTCATTCAGTACGCCTTTTGATATGTTAATGGGCTGGCTTGAATTTTTTACTGAAAAGAGGATGTTTTTGCCCCATACTTTAAGTTTAACATCGATAAATATCTTTTGTTCTGTCGTATTCTTTGCATGTTTGAAAGCATTCTCGATGAATATGATCAGCAGCAGGGGCGCTATCCTGATCCTGGGGTCTATGTGGTATTCCAACTCGGTGGTCAATACCAGTTTTTCTCCCACTCTTATTTTTTCGAAGTCTATATAGTTATGAATATACTCCAATTCATTTTTTAAGGGAACGAATTGTTCCCGGGCGTCATATACTGAATACCGGAGCAAGTCGGACAACTTCAATAATAACGGGGGTACACTTTCGTGGCGGGACAATGAGATCCCATAAATATTGTTGAGCGTATTGAAGAGGAAATGGGGGCTTAGCTGGCTTTGCAACAATTTTAGCTCGCTTTGGCTTTGTGCTGCATCGGACCTTGCCTCCCGCAACTGGTTCTTAACGGTCGAACGTACCATTTTGATCAACATGCCCGTGCACAAGCTCATTATCAACAAGGGCAGGGCGATGAATAGCAACGACAGGAAATGCTTTTCAACGACGATCGAGAATTGAACTGTAAAAAAGATCAATACGAGGCTTGCCACAATAATGATCGACAGCAAAATAAAAAAACGGACAGGAATGATCTTGTATTTGTTGGTCCACATCTGCGCCATGTACATACCAACATATACGCCTGCAAGAAAGTAAGTAGCAATCAAAAATGAGATCGGTTCATCGCCACGGTCTACCAGCATCACTGTAAAGGAGTGTACGGTAATAACCAGTGGGATAAACGCCAGCACGGTAAAGAATGCATATCGCAACGTCGTACTTCGCCATATTGAGCGTGCTATGTTCGTCAGCTTCCCCATATTAAATATTTTTCTTTTGGTATTGCCTGCAAATCTGATGGGCAATTTCTGTATCCGAAAACTTACCTGATCAACCGGGCCGTTCCTGTGTCAGACACCCTATAAAGGCGGACCAACCATTTCATCCGGTTCAAACGGCCTTCTGCCCTCCAAATCCCTGCGTACGACATGATTATTTCAACGGGCTGTATCTCCGGGCCAAATTTGCCCTAAACCTTGTATCGCTCTTAAACTTTCAACGCCATGAAATCAATTTTGACGCTTTTTTGTACTGTAATCTTCACGCTCTTTGCTCTGGCCCAGCAGTCTGGCAAATCGATCAGCGGGCAGGTCAAAGATATACAAAATGAACCCGTTGCAGGCGCTACGCTGCAGTTGCGGAAGGCCAGTGATTCAGCCATTGTTCAAACGAAAACGGCCAGGGATAATGGCCGGTTTGAATTTACCAACCTGCCTCAAGGCATATACCTGCTGACCATTACAGCAACCGGTACTCAACGTTATACCAGCGCTCCTCTCACATTGGAAGGTGACCGTAACCAGCTGGTGTTGCCTGCCATTATCCTGATGCCTCAAAAGAAGGCTGATCTCAAGGAGGTGGTGGTGACCGCCAAGAAGCCGCTGCTCGAGCAGGACATCGACAAAACCATTGTGAATGTAGAATCAATGATCAGCAGTGCTACCAGCAATACGCTGGAGGTGCTGGAGAAAACGCCCGGCATTACCGTGGATGCCAATGGGGAGATCAGCCTGAATGGCGCTGCCGGCGTAAACGTACTCATCGACGGAAGGCCTACTTATATGAGCGGGCGTGATCTTGCTGCTTATTTAAGGTCTTTGCCGGGCAGTATGCTGGACAAGATCGAGTTGATGACCAACCCTCCTGCCCGCTTTGACGCCAATGGCGGGGCTGTGATCAATATCCGTCTCAAAAGGAAAAAGACACAAGGGTATGCTGGTAGCGCCACCCTCAACTATAATCAGGGGAAACTGGCAAGGAGCTATAATTCGCTCAACCTGAATTATCTCAACAGAAAGGTGAACTTGTTTGGCAATTTCAGTTTCGGCCGGTATTCCGATTTTGGTGATGAGGTGAACAACCGGCAGTTTTATTCCGGTAATTCGCAAAAAAGCGCTTCCACTTCATTGGGAACTTACACCTCGACAGGCAGTAATGAGCTTTCGGGCAGGGTGGGCATGGACTATACGCTTTCGAGTAAAACAACCATCGGCGTCATCGGTACTGCCTCCAGCAGGAAAAGGAAGGAACTCATGGGCTACGTTAGCGAGCGTTATAGTGCCGGTGATGTGCTGGACTCTATTGGCTGGGGTAACGGTACAACGAGAAGTACCTGGCATCAATTGAATGGCAATGTGAACATCCAGCATAAGTTTGACAATTCCGGGAGGGAGCTGACAGCGGATGTGAATTACATCAATTACAACAACAAGGGGAAGCAGTTACTGCAGAATTTTGTAAATGGCACTTCAGGTGGTCAGTCTATTGACAATGAGTTTTTGTATGACCTACCTTCCAATATCGATATTTATACTGCCCGGGCCGACTATTCGCATCCTTTAAAGAACAAGGCTTCTTTGAGTGGCGGCCTCAAAACCAGTTTCGTCAGGAACGATAACATATCTGATTATTTTGCTGTGGATGGCAGTAGTAATACGCCTGATTATGGCAGATCGAATCACTTTATTTATGATGAAAATATCAACGCTGCTTATGTGAATGGCCGGAGGGAATGGAAAAGACTGGGTTTGCAGCTTGGTCTGCGGTTTGAGAATACACAGATCAAAGGCAATCAACTGGGCAATGCCATGGTGCCTGCGAGTTCGTTTACCAATAGTTATAATGGACTATTCCCCACAGCTTTCTTTTCGTATAAACTCGACAGCCTGGGCAAACATACGCTGGCACTCAATTATGCCCGAAGGGTGAGCAGGCCGGGCTATCAGCAGCTCAATCCTTTCCTATTTTTTATCGATCAGTATTCTTACAATACCGGTAACCCTTATCTGAAACCTTCTTATAGCAACCGGGGTGAAGTGACCTATCGCTATAAGCAACTGGTGAATTTGATTGCCATGTTTGAGCGCAATACAGATGGTATTACCGGTGCTGCGCGGATAGAAAACAATGTACAGATAACCCGGTCGGAAAATATTGCTACCCGGCAGATGGCAGCCTTGCTGCTATACCTGAATCTCAATCCTACCAAGTGGTGGACAGCTAATTTTCATATTGCCGGTGCAAGGTTCGAAACAAAGGGGCAGATATATACTGAAAACCTGAATATTCATGTATACACGTGGCGAACCAATTTACTTTGTCAATTCAAGTTGCCTGATGATTGGGGTATAGAATTATATGCTGCTTATAATGCCCCCAATATCAATTGGCAACGTATTGTGCAAGCGCGATACTGGGTAAATACTGCTGTTCAAAAGAAAGTATTGAAAGGGAAGGGTTCTCTGAAAGTGAACTTCGAGGATATTTTTTACACACTGCGCTGGAAGGATGAAACCAAGGGGTTATCGAATGCAGTAGCGTATCATATTGGCACTAACGATACGCGGCGTGTGGGTATTTCTTTCAGCTACAGCTTCGGTAAAGAGACATTTGCCCGCAAACGGCGGTATAACGATAATACGGCTGATGATGTGAAGGAGCGGGCGCAGTAACAGCAAAGGGTGAGCCGCCTTTGAAAGGCGACCCACCCTTTGCTGAAATATGCAATCAGTTGTTAGAATGGCCTGGCATGTTTCGTTTACGTCGCGAACGAAACTGTCAGGTCAATTTTTTTTAGGTCACACGCTCTTTGTGATATTAGCCGGAAAGATAGTAAGGCGGTAAGAGCCGTCTTCGACGGCATCAACCACCTTTCGACTAACTGTCATATATTATTTAATATCCGGTACGGCAAGGAGGATGCCTCCGAAAAGAAGCCAGGCCCAGAGCAATGTCCAGATGATGTTGAAGATCTGCGCACCAATGAAGGCTATAGCAGGACGACCACCTTCTATTTTCACCAGATCGGTAAAGCGTGCTTCGAGACCGATGGCCACAAAGGCCAGGGCAAACCAAACAGTACGCAGGCTATTGAGGATACCGCTTACTGATTTGCCAATGTCGGCAGGAATCTGGAATGAGAAGATCAGTGATACTGCAATGAAGCCCAATACAAACTTGGGGAAACGCTCCCACACTACACCAAGACCCGGCTTTTCTACATTTGCCTGTTGTTTAGCTTCGGCGTTTTTCCGGTATGTCCACCAGACGGCTATGAAAAAAGCTGCCACCCCTATCAATACGTTCTGGGAGAACTTAATGATCACTCCTGCTTTCAACGCCGCAGGGCCAACTAATGCGGCTGCCGCTGTCACTGATGCAGTGGTATCTAATGTGCCGCCCAGCCAGGCTCCACCCACCACTTCGGGTATATTCAAAACTTTTACCAACCAAGGTTGCAATATCATCATCGGTATGGCTACCAACAATACCAATGTAGTAATGTAAGAGAGTTTCTTCTTATCGCCTTTGATGGCACCGCTGGCCACGATGGCTGCCGATACTCCACAGATGGCCACGGCTGATGCCAGTATCACGCCAAATTCATCATCGACTTTCAGACGACGGCTGAGCCACAATGCAAAGAACCATACTACACTCACCACCAATACGGCCTGCAGGATGCCTGGTAAACCAGCTTTCACAATGTCTGTAAAGAGAACACTTGAACCCAGTATCACCAATCCTGTTTTGATAAAGAACTCCGAGCGTGCTGCTTCGCGCAACCAATCGGGTATTTTGGTGAGGTTGCCAATAAGCAGGCCGATAATCAGCGCGAATATGACGTATTCTATGCCATAATATGCGATGGTTTTGTTTCCGGCAATAATGAGGGAAACGACGCCCAATACAAATACCAGGAAAAAGCCTCTCAGGTAATTTGCGATGCTACCACCTGACAAGGCGATGGCTATTGAAGACAAGATTGCGAACAGAACGCCAATACCTGCAATGAGCACAAGATTCGAGCCTGATAACACCTTGCCCACAAGATCATCCGTAGTGGCCCATTGGTAGACAGGTACACTGAATTTGAATCCGGTAGCGGTGAAAGCGATTACCAATGCAGCAATAATAATGATGCCGCCAATGATGACTGCCCACCAGTCTTCAGTAAGGGACGAAAAAAAGCTCTTCTTTGTTGATATTTGCAGTGCCTCCGCATCGAGGCTTACTGCCTGGTTTGTGTTTTCGTATGACATGTTCTTATTTTATTCTGGCTGTTTAAAAGGATTTAATACTTGTTTGACGTCCTTCTACCAGCGGATAGTGTTTATCAAATTTATCCAGCACTACGTAAATCGAATCGCTAAATTCATTTACTCCTGTAAGGATGACCCTGTTGGGCGACGGCCTGCTGTAATGCAATACCTGTGTTTCATCCTGGTGGTTCTTGTTCTTGTTTTGCAGATACAGTACCTGTTTAACCGTATCGGCCGTGTAAAAGAAGTATCTTCTATCGCCTGCCATCCCTCCTACTTCCCAACGAGTAACTCCGAGATCGCGGTTCTTCTTTTGTTTGGCCAACTGGTCCGAATCCTGCGTATTGACCTGGTTTAGACGTGTATTTTTCTTATCGTCCTTCACCCGGAGGGGAGAATATCCGATCATGCGATCGGCGATTGCTCCCCGGTTGACTCTGTAGCTCAGGGTTGACCAGTTCTCAAAGATAGCGTCCTGCCACCTAACTGAGTCATAGGGATCGTAATGAAGCAATCGATTGTTTAACCTGAACTCGGTAACAGTGTAGACACCTTTTGCTTCCGGCAGACCGGGTGTACTGGGTATGTTGTAGTTGTTGCCGTAAAAGAACCCATAAGCCCACATGGCCGCTGCGAGCGGAACGAATATAAAGTTGAAGGTAAATTTTATGCCGGTACGCAGGTTTCGCTTCCATCTTTCTTTGAATATCGGATAATATCTTTTTGCGAAGGTGATGTCTTTTTCCTGCACTACCAGTTTCCAGATCTTGGGCAGTTCGTACCAAGCTATGAAGGTCCCAATAATTGCAAAGTAAGCTGCAGGGACTGCAACGCCTGCATCATAAGCGTGGTTGGCAATGCAGATATTGAAGGTGACCACAGCAGCCAGGGCAGCGCCTAATACTGCCGTTTTGCGGTGTAGCAATAACAGGCCCGGAATGATCTCTGCAAAGCCGAGGAAAACAGTATAGCCAAAGGAAACGCCTACATGTGACCAGTAGAGCTTCTTTTCTGCCATATCTACAAATGGGGTATTCAACATGCCCACCGTGGGATAAACCATTTGCATGGGAAATGCTTTTTTCAACCCCCACCCGATCATCCCGTATGCAAGGCGGTAACGTGCCAGCACCAGTATCCAGTAGTACAGTTTATCATATCGAACTGCTCTTTTGTCGAATGCCGTCCAAATAAGTCCTCCTATTGCTGCAGCTACAAAAACCAGGATAAGGTTGATGTAGTTGAGTAGTCCAAATACGCCTTCCTCGGATTCAATGAGAATGATCTGTGGCGGCCAGAATGCCACAATGGTCTGAAAATCGTGGTAGGTGATCTTACTCCACTGCAGCCCAAACAGGTGTTCGTAAAATTTGGGGTATGTCGGTATGCAAAGGAACAGCATGTAAAGACATCCTATCCGGAACGCTATCTTCTGGAAGTGTGTCCAAGGAGCTTGTGGTGATACCGGTGCGCCATTGGCGGCCGCCTCCCTGATCACCGTTGTTACTTCTGCCGGCAAGGCCGGGTGTGTGACGGTGTTTGACATGTTTTTAAATTTTAACCGGCCGGCGACGGCCTTCAAACATCATGTATTTTTTATTGATCCTATTGAGCACTACCTGGATGGAATCTCTGTTCTCATTGATCCCGCTCAGGATAATGGTGGAATCATTGGGTATTGTGTATTGCAGGGATAGCTTCTCTTCCCGATGGTTGACATTCTTATTTTGCAGCGCCAGGGTGTGATTTATTGTATCGGCTTCATAATAGAAATAATGGCGCCCTGCAAGGCCGGCCAACTCATAGTTTCGGTCTATATCTTTTTCTGCAGCTTTTTCCCCGCTGGTGAAATCTACTTTAACCGGCCGGTTGGATTTAATGGTAAGTGTTGACCATTTTTCGAAGATGACATCCTGCCACCGATTGGGATCGGTCTTTGAGTATGGGATAGTGTCGTTGTTCAGAATGAATTGTTTCACATTATAGAAGCCATAGGCATTTGCGAGTCCGGGCGTTTTGGGTACTTTGTAGGGATCGTGGGTATAGTTATCGAAGGTTTTATACGCAAAGAGCACTACAAAAAGCAAGAAGGCGTATCGTAATCCGGTGCGCCATGCTTTCAATCGCTTATCGGAGAAATCGGGCCTCAGCCTATTGGCTTTTGTTGGCAACTCTCTTACCAAGAAGCGCCACAATCTTGGAATGTCATATACAAAGAGGAAGGAGGTTATTAATACAATGAAGGTGCTCGTAATAAGCTCACCAATATCATAAAAACCATTCACTACTGCTACGTTGCCGATGAAGCCGAAGATCAGTCCTACTCCGAAGGTGGCTGTGCGCCTGTAAGACAACAGGAAGGCTGCCAGTATTTCTACAAAGCCCAGGAAGGATTGGTAATTAGGGGCGATACCTGTGGTCTGGAAGTAAATCTTCCAGGCAAAGTAATCGCCGTAATTCGTTTGCAAATTACTGAGTGATGGATATGGCATCTGAAGTGGGAACAGCTTGATAAATCCATAGGTAACCAGCACCAGCGCAAGGCGATAACGCAATAATACGCGCAACCAGTAATAGAGCACATTGTATTCTTTCCTGGTTTTGTCTACCCGGCTCCATATTGCTGCTCCCACTGTAGCCAAGACAATAGCAATGCCCCAATTGGTAAATACGCCTATGCCCCATTGTGGCAATCTGTCCTGTGCTATGAATTGGGTTTGGTATTTGGACAACCGGAACAGGTCGTGAAAATGCAAGTGCGTCCAGTTGATGGTAAACAGGTCGCGGTAGAATTTCCAATCTATTGGCAGGATGAGCAGCAGGAAGAAGATGAAGAAAAAGCGGAAGAGGATGATCTCCCATGTCTTCCATGCTTTCCATTCGTAGCCTGGCTGTGCAATTTTTTGCAGCCGGCTGTTCACCGGCTCCAACCATCTCCCTAATGGGGTTGCTGCCTGGAATGTTGTTAGTTTACTCATTTAGTAAGGTTTGATAAGTTGTTTGTCTCATTAACTCCCTTCGCTTCGTTAGCAGATTTCTCACTGCGCCATTGCTTCACGTCTCTTTAAAATCCCTGATGGCTCCGTTCGAAATGACATCTAAGGGAGATTCGCATTTCCTTTAATAGTCCGGGTTTTGTTCGAGTGCCGGGTTGGCCAGTATTTCGGCAGCCGGTATCGGGAATATGTATTTATTGGGATTTTTCAATCCCAGTACGGCCGGCGCACGGCCTGTACGTATGAGATCGAACCAACGGTGTGGCTCGAGGGCGAACTCTACCCTGCGTTCATTCTCTATTGCCAATAGAATCTGATCTTTTGTGATGGCTGTTGTTTTATCGATACCTGAGCGTAACCTTACTTCATTAAGATCGGCCACTGCACCATCCAGATCGGAGGTTGTTTTTTTGACGCGTGCTTCGGCCCTGATCAGGTATATTTCTGCTGTACGCAATACGTAGTTGGGTGAAGTGTTAACCGGGAAGATTCCTCCAATGTATTGATTGGAGGTGTTTACCACCGACAGTATCTTCCTGCTTCCTCCTACTGCGGGATCGTTGAGCAGGTTGTGCAAAGTAGTAGAGGGTGATAATTGCCTGTTGCCTCTCCACAATGTAAAGCCGGGATTCTGATCGTTGATGCTGTAGGTAAGTTCCAGAATAGATTCAGTCGTACCCGCTGCCAGATTGAATGGCTTGATAAGCCGGAAGCTTGTGCTCGCAAGAACCTTATCCGCATCCAGTTCTGCTTCTGTATATTTTTGCTGGTACAGGTTCAATCTTGCACGTAAAGCGTATACGGTATATTTATTAGCCCTGTTCCTATTTACTGTGGTGGTCAATAAACCTTCTGCCTTATTCAAATCGTCCAGTACCTGCGCCAATACCTGGTCTTTGGTGCTTTTCCTGACGCCCAGTTTATCGGCTACTGTTTTAGTAGGGGTAAGAAATATCTGCACGTTGCCATACAACCTTACCAGATCAAAGTATGACAGGGCTCTAATAAAATAGGCTTCGCCGAGTATCTGGTCGCGGACAGGGTCAGTGAGCTTAAGATCAGTAACAGCTGGCACCTTTTCTATAATGTGGTTAGCACGATTGATCGTGTTGTAATTGTTGTTCCAATATGTTTGCAGGAATGGAATATCCGAACGCAGGTCGTAGTTGGTTACGGACAAATCGGTAAGACTTGTGTTTACCGAGATCACATCGGCACCAGATTGCAGGATGGTGTTTTGAAAGCCGCCACTGTAGTTGAGGCTTGCCAATCCACGGTATGCTCCGCGAAGGGCGGTTTCTGCAGATGTTTTATCGAAGATCGTCTGTTCATCGGATACAAGGTCCGAGGGTTCTACATCGAGGTATTTTTTGCAGGAGGTGGTAGCTGCTGCAAGTGAAACCAATATTATGAATGTTATCTTTTTCATGGTAGTATTTTTTGCAGCGATTAGAATGAAATGTTAGCGCCTATTTGAATGCCTATCGGCTGTGGCGGCGTAGCCGTGTCCAGCCCCTGACGGTTTTGGAGGGCGCTGCCGGATGATTCAGGATCTGCTCCGGTGTATTTTGTCCATATCCACAGGCTTGTTCCCTGTGCATAGAAGCGTACTTTTTCCAGTTTCAGTTTTGCACTCCAGCTATCGGGCAATGTATATCCCAGCGCTACTGCTTTCAGGCGCAGGAAGGATGCATCTTCGAGGAAACGACTGTTCTGTTCGATCGTATAGTTATTGCCAAAGAATGTGAGACGGGGCACATCTGTAATATCGCCGGGCTTCTGCCACCTGTTGAGCTGACTTTTGAGTATGGAGCGTGATGCATCACGGGTGCCGCCTCCTTCGAGGATAAAGCGATTGAAGTTGTATACTTTGTTGCCGTACTGGTAGGTAAACAGGACATTCAGGTCAAATCCCTTCCAGGTAAAACGGTTGGAGATACCACCAAAGAAATCCGGAATCAGGTTACCGAGCAATTGGCGGTCGGCAGCGGTGAGCTTACCATCTTTATCCACGTCATCAAATACTGCGTTTCCTGTTTGTGGGTCTACATATAATTGTTTGTAGAGCCAATATGATCCCAGCTGTGCGCCTTCTTCTGTGCGAATGTATTCGCGGGCCTCAAAGGTAATTGGGCTTACCAGCTTTTCGGCACGGTTTACGTTGCGTGCGATGTTGAAGCTCGTACTCCATTCAAAATCTTTTGTACTGATGTTGACCGCGTTGATGCCCAACTCGATTCCTTTGTTGCTGATCTCTCCACCATTGGCCAGTGAGCTAACATAACCGGTAGAACCAGGAACTGGTACATACAAGAGGGCATCGGTAGTATACTTATAATAGAGGTTGAGGTCTACGTTCAGGCGGTTGCGGAAGAAGCCTGCATCAACACCCAGGTTGTAAGTGGTCGTCTTTTCCCATTTCAGGTCGGGGTTCTCCAACTGGAAGTGAGCCGTGCCTGGTTTTTCGCCACTGGTTGGGTTGTCGGAATACTGTGCATTTCCTGACCAGAGGCCACGTGAAGCAAAGTCGCTAATACCATTCTGGTTGCCGGCCGCACCAACGCTTGCTCTTACTTTCAGATCAGACACAGCATCTACATTACGCAGGAATGATTCCTCTTTGAGTCTCCAGGCTACACCAAATCCGGGAAAATATCCCCAGCGGTTATTAGCGCCAAATTTTGAAGAGCCATCGGCACGCAGGGTAGCTTCCACAAAGTACCTGTTGTTGTAGCTGTAGTTGACACGTCCGAAGAAGGAGGCCAAGGTAGATTTCGTTTGGCTTTGTGCGGATGTGCGGTTGGAGGCTGCTGATATTTCTTTGAAGGAGTTGTTGGGAAAACCTGAGCCTGTAAGGGAATTGAAGTTGAGCTGGGTAGTTTGGAATGTGTTTCCTATTACAGCAGATATGCTGTGTGTGGCATTGGGTCCATTGTTGTAGCTCAACGTTTGCTCATTCAAGAATACGCTGTAGCTGGTCAAGGCTTCGTTCTTGTAGCCGCCGATATTCAATACTCCTCCTATCTGGGTTTGGTCGTTGAAGTACTCGCTTTCATTGTAGGAGTTATAGTCAAGACCAAAAGATGTTTTGAATTTAAGGCCGGGTATGATGTTGACTTCCAGAAACTGGTTGCCGAGGTAGCGGATGCTTTTGCTATTAATGTCGGCGATATCGGTATTAACCAGATTCAGAATGCTTTCATAAATAGAGCCACGGGAAGGTGTGCCATCAGGATAGGTGAGCGGGAAGTAGGTTGGGTGGTGCAATGCTGACAGCAAGTGGCCCGCCTCCTGCCCTGCCCCTCCACGTACTTGCTGGCGGAATGAACGATAGACACCGTTGCTGGAACCCAACAACACATGGTCGCTCAATTTTGCATCGACATTGAACTTAAAGCTGCCACGGGTGAATTTATAGGGCTTCAAAATGCCTTCCTGATCCGTGTAGCCGACACCCAGGTAATAGCGCACTGTTTTGCTACCTCCACGGACATTGAAGTCGATGTTCCTTACCTGTGCCGTTCTGAATACTTCTTTGAGCCGATCATAAGTGCTCTGATCCTCGGGGTTGCCACGTTTATCTATTGCAAAGGGCTGTGCTATGCCTTGTGCATTGGGTTGGAATGGACGGGTAGCGTAGCTATATTTTATTTGCCCCGGGTTTTCTATACCTGAATTGGTATAGGCTTCATTTACCAGCATGGCATGCTCAGGACCGGTGGTGAGGTCCCACATGCGGGATTGATCGGCCCACTGCCAGCCCTGGTAGACGTTGAGGTTGAATTTTGGTTTGCCGTTGCCAAAATCTCCACGACGTGTTGTTACCAGCACCACTCCATTGGCGCCGCGGGAACCATAGATGGCGATGGCGCTTGCATCTTTAAGTACTTCTATGCTTTCGAAGTCGGCGGGATTGATATCTGCCAGTGGCGAAGTGAATTTGCTACCCAGGTTAATGGTGGACAGGGTATTGTTGTTGGCAAATACGCCATCTATTACATATAACGGATCATTACTGGAGTTGATAGAACTTGTGCCTCGCACCTGTACTCGTACGCCTTCTCCCGGCAATCCAGAGAATGTGTTCACCTGCACACCAGCTGCCTGCCCCTGCAATTGGGCGTCGAAGCTGGCAACAGGGATGTTCTTTGTTTGTGCAGGGCTTACTTTCGCGACAGAACCAATCAGGCTCTTCTTTTTTTGCACTCCGTAGCCCACCACCACTACTTCATCAAGGTCTTTGTGAGCCTCTTTTAATGCTATGACTACATTGGGCTCGTTGACAACAAGCTCTATTGTTTCGTATCCTACATTTGTAATGATGAGAATGTAGGGAAACCGCTGGCCTGTTTTAAAGCTGAAGCTACCGTCATTATCTGCGATAACCTGGTGAGTAGTGCCTTTGATGGCGATGCCTGCTCCTGCCAATGGCAGTTTGTTTTTTGCATCTATTACTTTCCCGGTGAGGGTTGAGTTTATAATGGGATCGGTACCTGTTTGTGCAGGCGACAGCAGGGGGAATATCAGTATCATCCAAATGCCCGCTAATACATTCTTGTGCATGACGTTTTCCTGGTTAGTTTTGAAAAATAGATATCCGCTGCAGTGGATTGTGCCACTACAGTGCTTCATAGGAGCATATGTCCGTCAGGTTTAATAGTAGTTACCCTTTCTTTCAGCGAGTTGAAAGAAAGACGTCTTGCATCGGTGATACCTGTAATAATGTGGATTGGATCAGCAGCAACAAGTAAAGTTGCAGGAGGAATGAATAGTGCGTATAAACACCAGCGCCTTCACGGGCGATGTTGGTTGCATGGTTTTCATTTCAGTCAGTTTTAACGGTGAACCTGTTTAATCAGCCAGGTTGCAGGTGGCAAGGTCCCGCAAACTAAGACTATTTTATTTTTAATAGTCCACTAATTTAGTAGGCAAATTAAAACCTTTTTCTTTGATCTGCCAAGAAAGGAGGATTTTTTAATGTGGGCTTTACACTCAATGTTTGAAACGGCTGAGGAACTCTTCGCGCTTCCTGAAGGAAACTTCAATGGTGCGCCCGTTACTCATTTCCACGTATCCCCCCTTTCCTTTGTAGTATTTTTTAATGTGGTTGAGATTGATCAGGTATGAGTTATGAACGCGGCAAAAGACACCGGACGGCAATATTTCTTCTACTTCTTTTAGCGTGCTGGTGAGGAGCTGGGTTTTCTCTTTGTACAAATCCATCTCGGTGTACATGCCTTTTGCCAGACAACAAATCACATCCTCTACCGGATAGAATACGAGCCCGTCAACAGTAGGAACTGCTATTTTTGAAAAGGTGTTTCCTGCCAAGGTACTATTCAATAGTGCCTCAAGACGGCCGTTATAGCTCTTTTCCATACTCCTCACTGCTGCTTTTTGAATTGCCTGCCGCAAGTCGTCTATATCAACGGGTTTTAACAGGTAATCCAATGCACTGTATCTAAATGCCTTTGCTGCATAGCCTGCAAAGGCAGTTACGAAAATGACCTCAAAATTTATTGGCCTTAGCTGGTTCAGCATGTCGAAGGCATTGGTGCCGGGCATTTCAATATCGAGCAGTACCAACTGAGGTTGTAATTTCCTGATGAGCGATATTGCTTCATCGCCAGAAGCAGCTTCTCCTATCACAGTTATTTCCGGACAATATTGTGCCAGCATCTTTTTCAATGTCACCAGGTTATCTGGCTCGTCATCAACGATCATGCATTTCATATGGTTAGTTTCTATGGTCTGCTTTGTTTTCGGGAAAGCAAATCTGCACTATTGTGCCAGTTGCCTGCCCCAGCGCATCTACCCGATCTGTTATTTGTACCGAGATAGGTTTATCAAGCCCTTTATTGAGCACCTGAATCCTTTCCAGCACCAACTGCATCCCTCTTGAACGGTACTCCACTGAACGGGCTAACTTCATCACCATCGCCTTCTTTCTTCCTATTCCATTGTCTTTGATAACGCAATCAATCATTTTGTCGTGGCAAAAGAAGTCAATATCGATATGCCCATCATCACCCGGTTTGTTTTGGATACCGTGATGTATCGCATTTTCTATAAACGGCTGTAATAGCATTCCTGGCATCAATAATTGAGTAGAATCACCCGGCAGGTTATTCTGTATTGTGAATGTGAATTTATTCTTAGACCGCATCTGCTCCAGACCGAGATAAGTATTGATATACTTCATTTCATCGGCTACTGTGACAAGCGAATGCATAGAATTGTCGAGGGTTTGTCTGATGAGGTGTGCAAACTGGGCCAGGTATTTATTAGCTCCCGACATATCCTTGTCGATAATATAGCTCTGTACTGAGTTCAGGCAGTTGAAGATAAAATGGGGATTTATTTGTGCCCGTAATGCTTTTTGCTCCAGTTCCAATAGCTCCTGCTCTATTTCCTGCTTTTCGGCCTCTCGTGCCTTTTTATAAATATTTCTTCTTGTCAATATTCCCCATGTGATGCCGGCCGTAACCAGCAGGCAACCAATGAAAAACCAGGCTGTCTGCCAATAAGGCGACTGCACGTAGATGTCTGCTGTATATAATTCGCTGTTTACTCCAAATTTATTGATGGCCTGTAATTCAAATTTGTGCTTACCGGAAGGCAGGGAAATAAATTCGAGTGAAGTTTGCCGGGTTGTTTTCCAAGTAGTGTCCTCGCCCTTGAGTCTGTAGGAGTATATTATATCATTTGCAGCCTTATATGATATCGCCACATAATCAAACCGGATGTTATTTTCTTTGTAGTTCAGGTTATAGTAGTTGGCAGGTGGCAATTCTTTCCCGCCTTTATAAACAGCCTGCATCTTCAAGTGGCATTGTGCGGAAGGGAACCGCTCTCTTTTATTAAAACGGTCGATCCCATCCGGTGTACCGATATATATGTTGTCTCCATCTATCAATATGGCATTGATTATATCTGCGCTTAATCCGTCAGAAGACGAATATTTTGTGGTCGTTACAGGATTGGCACGGAGGTCAACCTTGTTTACCCCCTTGTTTGTGCCCACCCAGATACAACCTGTATCTACTGCCATACAACGTACCAGGTTACTGCTTAAGCCGTTCGACTCGTTCAACCGCCTTACTATCCGGTTATTCTTTAATGCTATTATCCCCTCTTCACTGGTGGCCACCCATATAATACCATCCTCTCCTTCCTTTATATCTGATATACGGCTCTGCAAAAGCTTACTTGTATCTCCAAAAGAAAATATTTTTCTGCCGGACTTCCGGCTTAGTATGTATAGCCCATTCAGGGTACCGAAGTAAATGGAATCATTCCTGTAGAACAAACAAGTGGTCCTTCCCATCCATAATACTTCGAAGGTCCAACTGCGGCCTCCCGACGACTCATACAAAGCATTAGAGGCTGCTACAATTATTTCAGCATCGTTTTTCCAGGCTATATCTTTTATAGCACCTGTTTCATGAGAAATCCTGCTTACGCTATTTCCTTTTTTCAAATAGCTCTCTCGTCCATTCCCAATGGCCATACTATTACCAGTGACAGAAATAACCGATACCGGATTCCTTGACGGTTGGTTATGTATTCTATCTACCGGTATGAAACGGGGAGTATTATCGCGTATCTCCAGCAGGTACCCCATATCCAATGCGGCCCATATAGCGTTGTTGTATTTTTGCAAATCGTTTACGCTCAGTTTCAAGCCATTAGGAAGAATTGTTTTGAAGTTCGTAACCATGGTTGAACCAAGGTGGTATATTCCTTCATTGAGTGTAGAGAACCAAAGTCCGCCTTCCTTATCGGGCAGACATTTGCTTATATGCTTATTGACCAGAAAATGTTTTTCGTTTTTACGGGTAATGATGTTGAAGAGTATTGTTCCCTGTGTTGTATTGAGGCAGATGACAGAGTCATTGACCTCCCGGATAGTATTTATTGGAGGAACATCATATTCATATTCCAAGTTGCGGGCAGGAGCTTTAATATGTAGCCTTTCAGATGTTACAAGCCAACAATATACATCCTTCCGTATGATCACCTGATCTGCACCTCCTTTCAACGGAAATGCTATCCAGCTGCGCCATATGAACTTTCCCTTGCCGACCTGATAGGCGTCACCTGTTTGAGCAACCAGCCAAATCTCTGTACCACATCTACTCATTTTTACAAATGATCCTCTTGCGAACTGTTTAACAAGTATTACTTTATTAGCAGGGGTGATCTGGTATAGCCCAGTGGCTTCCAACAACCAAATATTGCTCATCGTATCTTCACAAATGCCTATGACATAGTCGGTCAATTTTATCTTTTGTAATGCGGTATCATTTTGCTGATTGTATATCTTACCTTGATAGTAATAGCAAATGGCATGTTTAAAAGGTATTAGCCAAATCCTTCCCTGGGAATCGCCATAAATACGGATGATGGAATTATCAGGTAATCCATCTTTCACTGTGAAGTTCCTGAAGTGTGTACCGTCAAACCGGCTCACGCCTGTTTCGGTAGCAGTCCACATAAATCCTTCTTTATCCTGGTAGATATCGTATACGGCGGAGCCAGCCAATCCATCTTTCACATCATAATGCCGGTACCCGTACTCCTGGGCGGTAGCTGTATGTATCATTGCCAGGGTGAGAAAAAAAATGAGCAGAAGCCTGCGTATAACCGACTTCAATGTGGCAATGGCAAGCAGAACAAATTGCAGGACAGCAATAGGTATAAGGGTTGCACTGATAAGAAAGTACATCACAAAGGATTAAGGCCTGGTTAAGCGGTGATCCTGTTAAAGCTACAAAAAAGACAGGTATCCCGGCCACTCTAATCCGAAGATGCATATAGATTATTTAGCATATACAGTATATCGTTAGAGTTAGGGGTAGGGTTAACTGGTTGCAATGGTTACGCGTAGTGCGCGCAGGCCAGCAACGCCCTGCAGGTCTTCCAGTTCCAATTCTTCGATGTTGGGCAGGAAAACGCCTGTTTCCTGCAGGTATTGTAATGAGGGCATATAATCGTCGAGATCGCTGCGGTGAAAATAGATGATGGCCAATGTGCCGGGTTGTGTAAGTCGCTGTCCGGTATGGCGCACATGTACTTTGTCAATCCTTTTTTTGATCACCTGATAGCGGATGTTGTAGGCACCTTCCACATCGAAGCGTCGTTCATCTGTACGGAAGGTAATATCAATAGGTGTGTTATGTACAAAGATGAGTTGTGTGGTTTGTAGCTGGACCGGCATTTCTGCTATCAGTGAATGGGTAAGCCGTGCAATGGCTGCCATGGATGTGAGTTGCCATAATCGCAAACTCTTAAGGTGAAAATGATTGAATGGCTTATCAGGTGAGATT
Source organism: Paraflavitalea sp. (assembly GCF_059502485.1). Classification (NCBI taxonomy): domain Bacteria; kingdom Pseudomonadati; phylum Bacteroidota; class Chitinophagia; order Chitinophagales; family Chitinophagaceae; genus Paraflavitalea; species Paraflavitalea sp. The sequence goes on along the minus strand of NZ_JCACET010000008.1, from coordinate 2,869,364 downwards.
GACTGTCCAATATAGCAATCGTATTCTATTCCGTCGGTCCGGAACTTTTCGAAGTAGCAGGGGTATTGTTTTTGTAATTGGGTATTCTCTTCATCGAGGTAGGCCCCTACTCTGCTGTTGATGAGTTGCATGGATGTTTCCAATGCCTGCCTGGCCGCAAAGACTATGCTTTGTTCGTCATTAATTATCTGCCGGTAATCATCTATGGCTTTTCTGGCATCCGGATGTTGTGTAGCGAGGTGCTCGATCCAGGCGCCTGATTCACCGGAGAGGAAGGCATTGATGTTTGTTTCATCTGTTGCCGTCAGTGTGCCCTGCGCGAGTACCTGTTGCCATTTGTGTATAGTGTAGTTCATTTGCTCCATCAGTGGAGAGGGATGTGCCGACTTAAGATTATTGAGGGTATTGTTCAGGAGCTGCAAGTGTGCGCCGAGGTCGAGAATGATGGCTTTGTTTCTTTCTGTGCTGGAGCTTCTAATATCAATTGCTCCGTACAGGGGGTATAGGTTTTTAAACTGAATTGGGTAACGGGTTGGCGGTAGTTGCTTTTTCGTGTGGTAGAGGTGTTGCCAGGCGGCTTCTCTGAACTTCCATTGTACGGCTGGCTGAACGGATGTATACCTTTCGCGGATGATGTCCTCTATCTCGAGATTAAATTCATCTATAAATATCTGCAATATTTGTCCGATGGCTGGCATGGCGGTTTCCAGCAAGGTGAAGTTGCGTTCATCGAATGTTTCATCTCCCAGTGTGTACATGCAGAAGGTGCCTACCATTTTTTGTGCATAGAATACGGGCAAGGTAGCTAAGGAACGAACGCCTGCTTCTACGAAGTGAATGAGCCATCGATTCATTCCGGTGGCCTCTTCTTTCCGAACATCGGGTGAGAAGAAGGCTTTTGGATTGGCTGCATACGATGCTGCCTGCATTTCAAATTGTTCGGGAGTGAGTGTGCGATCGCCCCACACGGAATACAAGATACCCGTGCCGCCTACTTCATAACCATAGACGTAACGGCCATTTACCAGCACCATCGGGAACAGATCGAACTGGGTCTTATCGTTGCGCACGAGTGTTTTAAGTGAACGAATAACCTGCTGGTAAGCGGCCTCCCGTTCGTCGGGATCACGGGTAAGGCGTACCTGCCGGAGGTTATCAAGAGCATGATGAGCTGTCACATCTGTGATGGTAGAGACTGAAATACCCCGGAAGCGGAAGAGGTTCAGCGGAAGTATATTTTCCAATGCTGCGTAGCCCGCTCCTTCCTGCAGCAAGTTGGCAAGCTGCTGCCTGCTAAGTTGTGGTAAGGGACCATTGGGGATCACTTCTATAAAATCGGCGTTGATGTCGATAGTATAGTATTGCAACAGGTTGGTGGCCGGATTAAGGTAGGCGTGGTAGTATTCGTTTTGCCTGGGATTGAAATGGTATATCTTTTTTAGTATGTAGGTATATACCATCTGTAATTGTTCACGCCGGAAATCTTCAGGTGTACGATGACGAAGGTCAATTTTATGCGATTGGATCAGCTCGTAAAAAGTATCGGTGCCATAGATCATGATTGGCTGTACCGGCACCCATAAGGCCCACATGATATCCTGCTCTGGTGTTGCAACTGGTGTGAGGCAGGCGTATATCCATTCCAACAGTTCTTCGTACTGGTAAATATTCTCTACCAGAATATCTTCCTGTATGCCGGGCCATGTTTCCAAGCGCTGCAGCACCATTTTATAGAAATGTACTTTGGCAGATGTTTCAGTGGTCACACGTTGTTGCAGCCATTGAAGGAAGGGCTGAAATGAAAGTGTACAGGTAATTTGTTGTGTACTCCAGGCTTCGGTGGTATAATCCAGTATTTGTTTTTTCATGGCAGGTATCCCCTATAATGTTTTTTCTATACTCCAACACTTGCTTTCATGATGCACGGCGTGTTTTTGGCACTGCTTGCATCAGTTTTTCCATTCATTTCTGATGGTTAAAAATTATTCCGGTTTTTCTTTGGTACAGCAAGTCTGAATACTTGTTATAATAGAAAGGATAAGGTTTAATGGTTAACGAATTTGATTAGTGTCGCCCTGCATTTCTATGCGGGGCTTTTCTTTTGGTTGATATGTTGACAGGTTAATAGGTTGACAAGGCACTGTTGCTATACCAGCGTTGGGGCTAAAAGCCCCGGAATAGGACTGCGAGGCTGCAAGCCTCGCAGAGCGACGTAACGAACTAAACCGGTACTAAACAACTTCACAACACTCAACTCAGTCTGGCCGCTTTGAGCGGCCTGACTATACAAGTTCATGATCTCAGCAGTTTATTTATATCTGTATAAGATGTTGTTCCTTGTGTGAAACTGAATGTTCCTTTTTCTTTGATCTCTTCTGCGGCTCGTAGGAAACTACTGTAGGCAGCACGGACAAGCGACGATCCCAAACTAACACGTTTCACTCCTAATTTGCTCAGTGTTTCAAGTGACAAGCCGGTTATGCCCAATCCTATTACTACATTCACTGGTTTAGGCGCCACCGCTTTCACTACTGCCTGTATTTCTTCTTCATTTTTGAGACCAGGAGCAAAGAGCACATCGGCTCCTGCTTCGGCGTAGGCTTCCAACCTTCGGATGGTATCTTTTAAATCGGGCCGGCCATAGATCAGGTTCTCCGCACGGGCAGTGAGCGTGAAGGGAAAGGGCAAACTGCGTGCCGCCTGTACGGCTGCTTTTACCCGCTCAACAGACTGTTCGAATGGATAGATCGTATCTTCCGGCCGCCCCGTAGCATCTTCTATAGAGCCTCCCACCAGGCCAATTTCTGCTGCACGCAAAATGGTGGCTGCGCAATCTTCCGGTTCATCACCATAACCGTTTTCCAGATCGGCGGCTACCGGTAGTGGAGTAGCTTCCACAATAGCCCGGGCGTTGGCCAAGGTGTCGGAACGGGTAAGTGCTCCTTCCCCATCTGGCTTGCCCAGTGAAAAGGCCAGTCCGGCACTGGTGGTGGCCAGGGCCTCAAATCCGAGGGCTGTCAGCATTTTTGCAGAGCCCGCATCCCAAGGGTTGGGAAATGCGAATATGCCCGCCCGTTCATGGAGGGATTTGAAGGTAACGGCGTTATTGACCTGTAGTTCGGTGTACATGGTTTTTATTTTTCATTTGCTATTGGTTGAAGTTAAGGAAGAATGGTGAGTTCAGCGTCGAGAGTTCGGAGTCTGGAGTATAGTCTGGCCGCTTTGAGCGGCCTGACTGTGCAGGAGAATGCTGGTGATTCCGTTAAGTGAAAGGGGCTTTTTATTAAGCATTTTCTGTTTTTGTGTCTTCAACCGTTAATTTTATCTCTTGTATCACTCTTTAGCTGCAACGTAAATTGATTGTATGTCATCAACGTTACCTGATGTAACTGCTCTTTTGCAACGTGTGGAGACGCTCGAACTGGAGAACGCCATGCTCAGGCGTGACCTCAGTTTGTTGCCTGCCAAACATTCGGTTACCGTACCGCCGGCCATGCAGCCTCTTTTTGATATTGCCCAGCAAACGGTACGGGAATATTTCAAAGACCTTCGCATGGACCCCTCCAAGGGTACTATCGAGATCAACGATCAGCGGTATGTGCTGGTGAGGGCCTCTGCTTTTTCCAAAGGATTCCTGGAAACTATTCAACGTTTATATGCCGATAAGGGTGAAAGTGAAGCTTTTGCCATTGGCCGTAATTTCCTGTTCGATTATGCGCATGTGATAGGGCTGCATGACGCGCGGGATTTTCATTCGCGTATGCACGTAACTGATCCTATTGCCAAATTATCGGCCGGCCCTGTTCATTTTGCTTATTCCGGCTGGGCTTTCGTAGATATTTCTGCTGACAGCAATCCCAGCCCGGATGAAAACTTCTGTCTGATCTATGATCATCCTTATTCTTTTGAAGCTGATTCGTGGGCACGGGCAGGCGTGTTGTCGAAGGAGCCGGTTTGTATTATGAATGCCGGTTATTCTTCGGGCTGGTGTGAGGAGAGCTTCGGCATCGAACTGACGGCTGTAGAGGTTAGCTGCAGGGCCAAAGGTGATGCACGCTGTACGTTCATCATGTCGCCCCCTCATAAGATCCATGAACATCTTGAGCGGTTCAATGCTTCGCATGAAAAACATTATGCTTCGGCAGCCAACTATAACATCCCTACTTTTTTTGAACGCAAGCAGGTAGAGGAGGAAATGGAGCGCTCCCGTGCACTGGCAGAGGAATCGGCACGTGCCAAAGCCGACTTTGTGGCCAATATGAGTCATGAGTTGCGTACGCCTCTGGGCGCCATCCTTGGCTTTACTGACCTGTTGCAGAAAACAACGCTGGATACTGTTCAGCAGGATTACCTGGAAGCAATCAACACTTCGGGTAAAACTCTGCTCTCCATCATCAATGATATTCTCGATCTATCGAAGCTGGATGCCGGTAAATTCCTTACTGAATCTATCGCTTTCAGTGTCCCTGAATTGATGCACTCGCTACAGGTGATGTTTTCTTCCAAAGCCAGTGGCAAAGACCTGCGCCTCAACTGCAGTGTAGACATGGGTATCAGTTTTCCGGTATTGGGCGATCCCATGCGGCTGACGCAAATACTGGTGAACCTGATGGGTAATGCCATCAAGTTTACGGAATCGGGCGGTGTATACGTCAACTGTATCATTCAGCATGAAACAGAGGATGGCGTGGAATTGTGTTTTAGTGTACGAGATACCGGTATTGGTATTCCGGCTGATAAGATCGACTCCATCTTTGAACGTTTTACCCAAGTGGATACTCATATTACCCGTAAGTATGGTGGTACCGGACTGGGGCTGGCCATTACCAAACAGCTTGTAGAATTGTTGGGTGGCACCATTTCCATTACCAGCAAAGAGGGTTCGGGCACGGAATGCACTTTTATCATCCCCTACCGTAAAGCGCAGGAACAACTGCTTGCCTCTTCCCGGGAAAGTAATGCGCGCCGGCAATTCTTCTCGCTCCGGAAAGTCCTTGTTGTGGAAGATAATCTTATGAACCAGAAGTTGACTTCTATCATTTTACATGCACAAGATTTCGAGGTGATTGTGGCGCGGAATGGTAAAAAGGCTATTGAATATTTGAAGGAGAAGCAAGCTGATCTCATCCTCATGGACATTCAAATGCCCGTAATGGATGGCTATAAAACGACTCAGCTGATCAGGGATGAGCTTCACCTCGCGACGCCCATTATCGCTATGACTGCTCATGCTTTATCCGGAGAAAGGGAAAAATGTCTGCAAGCCGGCATGAATGATTACCTCGCCAAGCCTTTCAAAGAGCATGATCTGCTGGACAAGATCGCTCATTGGGCGCAGGTGTTGCATCATCAATCTTCTTCTACGTCTTCCAATGCTTCTATTCCCCGTATAGATCTCTCCTTTCTCGTTCAACAAACGAGTAATAACAGGGCTTTCATCAATGAAATGATCTCCATCTTCCGGAAACAGAATCCGCGTGATCTTGCCAAGCTGAAAACGGCTATTGGCAAGGAGGATTTCAAGACTATTTACAAAACCACGCATTCACTACGTAACACCATTGGCTTTTTCGGGCTTACACCCGCTATTGGCTCTGAGTTGCTGACTATGGAGAAGCTGGCTATGGCATCGGAGGATGCGGATAAGATTTCGCAGCTTTTTGAGAAGGTTAATTTGGTTTGTAAGCAGGCTGTGGCGGATTTGAAAGAGTTTGAGTGAGGGGGCGTCTAATTGGGCTAAAGCCCAGTGGGGTTGGGGGGAATCCGTATCCCCGGCCCTAAAGGACCGGGCAATTCCGTTTGCTTCGGTAGCTTTTCCGATTGTCTCTTGCTTTGATTGCCTTGTTAGGTCCTCTTTTTCTTCGATAGCAGATTTCTCACCCTGTGTGCTGGTTGCAGATGCGGGTGCGTATTGCAGGGTTCGAAATGACAAGAAAGAGGGTTCCTTGTTCAAAACAGAAATGCCATTACATCAGTTAGCATATTTTTCTACACTAATCGTTGGGACATCAGGGAGAGGAATTCGTCTTTCTTTTTGGGGGAGATGGCGATCATGGCGTCGTCGTTCATGACTGCGTATCCGCCGTCGGCTTTGACCATCTTCTTTACTTCTTTCATGTTGACCATATAGGAATTGTGCAAGCGGAAGAAGCCGTAATCCGTGAGCAGGAGCTCATATTCTTTGAGGTTCTTGCAGACCATCAGGCTATTGCCGTTTTTCATAAAGAATGTCGTATAGGGACCTTTGGCCTCTAACCTAATGATCTGGCTGAGGGGCACATATTCTACTCCTTCTGAAGTGGCCAAACTGATGGAGAAATCTTCACCTACCGGACGCCGTACATTCCTGATCAACAACTCCAGTTTATTCTCTTTTTCTTTTACCTGCAGGCTTTCTATTGCTTTGTTTACCGCCTGCTGCAGTTCTTCAAAATTGATGGGCTTAAGCAGGTAGTCGATGGCGCTGAACTTAATAGCCTTGATTGCATAATGGTCATAGGCTGTTGTAAAAATGACCTCAAAGTCCTGGTCTTTTACCTGTTGGAGTACGTCAAAGCCTGTAGCGGTTTGCAGTTCAATGTCCATGAAAACGATCTGTGGCTGCTGTGTGTTGATGGCGGACACCGCATCTTCCACATTGGAGGCTGCTCCTGCCACTTCTATATTGGGACAGAACTCCCGCAGCAGGTGCTTCAGGAAGTCGCTGTTCATTGTTTCATCTTCAACGATAATGGCTTTGTATTTCATAGCAAAAGTTATAATGGTTATGTTGTTTCAACGGGTTTGTTGTGTTTATTAAAAACGGACCTGCTCAAATAAAGGCTGTGGTATTTCCAATGTAGCCGTATTGAGTGAAGCTCCGTTCTCTTCTTCTATTCCTTTATTGCTTGTGATCTTCCTTTTTCCCTGTGCGTTGAACTGCTCTATGCGGCGCTGGAGCATGGTATCATCTCCATTGAGCATCCCTTTGCGCTTTTCCAGCTTGCCGGCTTCACTGCGTGTCATACCATTATCTGTCACAGTTACCACCAGTGTGTCCTGCTTGTTTACAAACTCGACCGTTAGTTTTCCTCTGTGTCCATTGCTGTTGTTCAGCACTCCTCTGTATAGCGCCTCTTCCACCAGGCTAAGGGTCAACAATGGCAAGGTGGATGCAGCGTTTGTGCCCGGCGCCACTTTGACCTCATAATCAAATTTATCCTGAAAGCGGCATTGTTCCAACCACAGGTATTCCGTCAACAGCTCTGCTTCTTCTTTCACATTTATGAACAGCTCATCTCCAAAGTTGATCACCTTCCGCAGAAAGACCGAGAAGCGGCCCATGTATTGGAGGGTGGCTTTTTTGTCATCGCCGGTAACAAAGTACTGTATCGAGTTGAGCGAGTTGAACAAGAAATGCGGGTTCATTCTCGCCTGTAATATTTTCAGCTTCAGCAGCTGGTTCATCTGTTCTATCTGGTCGTTCTTGGCGCTCAGCTGCCGGTTTAGTTTCTGCTTTGTCTGAAAGCGGTTGTACAGCAGCAGTGACAATATGATCACGAAGAAAAATAGCACCAGCATAATGTTCCTGAATGAGCGGTGCTTCTGTACTTCTATGGCCGTATCCATTAATCTTTTGGTAACGATCTCTTTCTCCAAGGAAACCAGATCGAGGGCCGGGGTGCTTTCCTGCACGTTCTCGAATACCAGGTCTTTCACTTCTGATCCCAGGTGTTTGGCTATGATCGGGCCTACTCTCATGCGAAACAAATCTGACGAGAAGTATTCATCCATCACAGGCTTCCAATCGGACTGCATGGGCATGACGGCTGCAAATCCCTGGCGTCGGCTGGAGAGCACGTGCTGCCTTTTTACTTTGATGCCTTTTTGCAAGGCTACGATGTATACAGACAATGGAATGTATCCGAATCCTTTGTTATCGGTTGCAATGTGCCGCATCACATCATAGTCCTCCTCTTTATATATGACAGGCAAGCCGGGATAGAAATTCTTTTTCAGCGAGAGGACATCGTCCGTCATGGTGGTATTGGCCATGGCATAGGCCCGCATCTCTTTTATTTTGCCCGTAAACTCCTGCGAGCTGGCGTACATAGGCTCCAGATTATTGGTAACCAGCACGTTCAGGTCGGGCATGTAGGGCATGGTGAACTGTACTTCTTTTTGCCGGGCCGGGGTAATGGAAAAGTATGACCAGCCAAATATGCCTGACTGCTTACTGTTTTTGATCTTGTAATAAATGCTATCAAAGTTGCCAGCAGGTTCCCATTGTATGGTAAGGTCTATCCCATACTTCAGTTGCAGGTACGATCTCATGGATTCCATGATCTCGTACTCCACTCCTTCCAATATTCCTTCTTTGTTTTTATAGATAAATGGCTCTATATCATCCCATAGGGCAATTACAGTACCTTTTTTATTCCTGAACACTTCTTCCCATGAGTCGCCCCTGCCGCTGACCGGCTGGGCAACAGCAATGCTGATCATGCTCATTAACAGAACAACTACACTTAACCTTTTTACAGATCCCGGACTCCTCATGTATTGGGTGGTTTGAGCAAAGATTGGGAAATATGGTATAAAAGCGGGGTCTTACTTAGTGGATAGGCTGTTTGACTTAACGGATTTTGCGGGAGGCTCTGTTTACAGGCTACAAGTTGCCGGTTTCAGGGTGCAGATTCCAGCAAAATCCGTTAAGCCACAGGGCTGTTCTATTAACTCACGCTGTGACAGGGCTCCGGCGGCCGGTAATTTAGCTTCATCAATCAAAAAATGATCAATATGAAACATGTAGCTATTATAGGCGCCGGGATCAGCGGACTGACTACTGCCAAGGCTTTTATGGAAAGGGGCTACCGCGTGACCGTGCTGGAAAAAGCTGCCGCTATTGGTGGTGTGTGGGAGAAAAGCCGTTCGTATGTGGGAGTAGCCACTCAAACCACCCGTGATGAATATGCTTTTTCCGACTTCCCTATGCCGAAGGATTATCCTTTGTGGCCTTCGGGTGACCAGGTCCAGGCTTATCTTACTGCTTATGCAACGCGGTTCAACGTGATGCCTTATATCTGGTTCAACGTTCAGGTGGATAAACTGGAATACCGACAGGCTACCTGGGAAATAAAGCTCACTGACCTTACCAACCAGGCTACTCAATCTTTATCGTTCGACTTCGTGGCGGTTTGTACCGGCACTTTTCATAAGCCATTTATCCCTTCTTTTCCCGGCAGTGAAAGTTTTATCAAGGCTGGCGGACAGATACTGCATTCGAGCCAGGTAAAGGATAAATCTATCCTTCGTGGCAAGAAGGTGGCGGTAGTTGGTTTTGCGAAGTCGGCCACTGACATAGCTACGCTGTCAGCTGAGCTGGGAGAAAGCACAACACTGTTGTATCGTAAAGCTCAATGGAAAGTGCCGCGTTATTTTGGCAACAAAGTAAATATGCGCTACCTGCTTTTCTCCCGCCTGTCGGAAGCTTTCTTCAACGCTCCGCACAAATCTTTGTTTCAACAATTGCTTCATACTGCCGGTAAACCGCTGGTATGGGCTCAGTGGCGCGGACTGGAAGCCTTGCTGAAAATGCAATTCAAGCTTAAGGCTTGCGATATGGTGCCCAAGCACCGGATTGAAGATCAGATCAGCTGCAGTCTGGGCGTAGCGCCTGAAGGCTTTTATGAGCATGTAAGTAGTGGAAAGATCCAGGCGAAACGAACCGAAATCACGCGGATGGATGACAAACAGGTGTTCCTGCAAAACGGGGAATCCATCTCGCCTGATATTATTGTATTCGGAACTGGCTTTACGCAAGAGCTTCCTTTCCTGGAAGAAAGTTACCGCAAGCTGATCGTCTCCAACCAAGGTGGTTATCAACTATTCCGCAATATCATTCATCCACTCGTACCTCAACTGGGTTTTGTGGGCTTCAATTCCAGTTTGTTTACTACCCTTACTTCGGAGGTGGCTGCCAACTGGCTGGTGCGGTATATGGAAAACAGGTTGTCGCTGCCCTCATCCGGTCTTATCAATGCGGAGATGGACTTTATGGATCAATGGCGCCGGCATGACAGGCCTATTGCTGCCGAGTTTAGCGGTACCTGTATCGCTCCTTTCAATTATATGCACCTCGACCAGCTCATGAAAGATATGGGCTTACCTGTGAAACTTAGCCGCTGGCCGCATGAATACCTGAAGCCTATCAACCCTGCTGATTATCACAAATTGTTGCGTGGCAATAAGCAGGAAACTGCCTCGCGGCCTACTACTAAAGCGGAATACCAGTTTTATTAATCACTATCAAAGAGAATTGGGCTAAAGCCCAAAGAAAGTTAGCATATTTACCCCGGTCCTAAAGGACCGGGCAATCCGTTTACTTCGATATGCCCTTTCTTCGATATGCCTTTGCTTAGATAGCGGATTTCTCACTACGCCGCCACGGCATATTACTTTACAGTCTCGAATGGCTTCGTTCGAAATGACAAAGAAGATTGGGTTTTCGTTCGAAGGGAAAGGGTGGCTATTTTTCGCAGGCGCAGTTAACAGGATTTACCATTAAATTTGAAGGGATGTAATGCTTTGATCTACGGGGCATAATGTGTGAATAACTTCCGGGGCTGCTGTCAAAGGCATTTTCGGGAAAGGGCGTCTGATGGATCATCGGTGTGTACTAACCAAAACACAGCATTATACACATGAGAAAACCCTATTATTTCATAAATTCTACTGCTCGATGAGTCGTACAAAACACTGCTTAACGTTTTCCCTGCTCTTTTTTGTTTCCACCGCCTTGTCTCAGGCACAATCGATCCCCACTCCGAAGGAGCATTTCGGATTCAATATTGGCGACGATTATAAGCTTACTACTTATACGCAGGCGGAAGCTTATTTCAAGAAATTGGATGCTGCTTCTGACCGTGTAAAAATGGTAGACATGGGGCTTACGGAAGAAGGTCGTACGCAATGGATGCTGATCGTTACTTCTCCGGAGAATCATAAGAACCTGGACAAGTACAAGTCCATTTCTCAAAAGCTGGCGCATGCAGAAGACCTGACTGATGATCAGGCTCGCGCTCTTGCTGCTGAAGGCAAGGCTATCGTATGGATCGACGGTGGACTGCACGCCACAGAAACTGTGGGGGCTCACCAACTGATCGAAACTGCCTACCAGCTTTCGAGCCGTAAGGACCCCGAGACGATGCGCATTCTTGACAATGCCATCATCCTGATGGTGCATGCCAATCCTGACGGTCAGGAACTGGTGAGCAACTGGTATATGAAAGAATCGGACCCCAAGAAGCGGAGTTTGCAAGGTTTGCCCCGCCTGTACGAGAAGTATGCCGGGCATGATAACAACCGTGACTTCTTCATGATGAACCTGAAGGAGACGCAGAACATGAATCGCCAGCTGTATATCGAGTGGCTGCCTCAGATCATGTATAACCACCACCAGGCTGGCCCTGCAGGCTCTGTAGTAGCCGGCGCTCCTTACCGCGATCCTTTCAACTATGTGTTTGATCCATTGCTGATGACCAGCCTCGATGCTGTGGGCGCAGCCATGATCAACCGTTTGAATGCTGAGGGTAAACCTGGCTATACACAACGTACCGGTTCTACTTTCTCTACCTGGTATAATGGCGGCTTACGTACGACTACTTATTTTCATAATATTATTGGGTTGCTTACCGAGATCATCGGTAGCCCCACTCCTTCTGAAGTGCCGCTGGTACCTCAGCGTCTGATCCCTGACGGCGCGACACCTTTTCCTGTGACGCCGCAAAGGTGGCTTTTCCGTCAGTCTATCGACTACTCGATCTCATTGAACTATGCGGTATTGAACTATGCTGTTCGCTATCGTGATGAGCTGCTGTATAATTTTTATAAGATGGGTAAGAACTCCATCGAACGTGGCAGCAAGGATTACTGGGGTCTTTCGCCCAAACGTGTGAATGCCATCAATACTGCTTTTCAGAATGACCAACGCAGAACAACGGGCAATTCAAGGGGCGGCGGACAGGGCCAAGGTCCAAGTGCTGAAGCTGCCGGTGGTGGCTTCCGCGGTGGTGGTATGCCTGTGAAGTTTTTCGATTCTGTGATGAAAGATCCTGCTACCCGCGATCCCCGTGGTTTTATCCTTCCTTCTGATCAGCCAGACTTCCCTACTGCTGCTAAATTCGTAAATGCGCTGATTAAAACAGGCGTATTGGTACATAAGGCTACGGCTGATTTTACCGTGAAGGGTAAGAAATATCCTGCAGGCTCTTATGTAATAAAGACCAACCAGGCTTTCCGTCCGCACGTGCTGGATATGTTTGAGCCTCAGGATCACCCCAACGATTTCCGTTATCCAGGTGGACCTCCCGTAGCTCCTTATGATGCTGCCGGCTGGACATTGGCTTATCAGATGGGTGTACAGTTTGACCGTTTCCTCGAAGATTTCGATGGTCCATTCCAACGCATCCCATACGGTGAAGCTCAATTACCCAAGGGTACAGCTGCCAAGGCTTCTGCCGGTTATGTACTGAGCAGCGCTGCCAACAACTCTTTCCTTGTAGTAAATGAGTTATTAAAAGCGGGCGCTCCCGTATTCCGCATGAAAGATGGTGTTACCGGTTATGCAGCGGGCTCTTTCTTCGTGCCTTCTTCTGCCAAGTCCAAATCCATCATCGATAAGAGTGCTACCGACTATGGTGTTAACAGCGGCACGGTTGCCAAACGTCCATCAGGTTTGAGTGAAGTAAAGCACCTGCGTATTGCTTTGTGGGATACTTATGGTGGCTCTATGCCTTCTGGCTGGTTACGGTTTTTGTTTGAGCAATTCCATTTCGACGCAGAGGTTATCTACCCTCCTACTATCGACTCCGGCAACCTGCGTTCCAAATATGATGTGATCGTATTTGTTGGTGGCGCTATTCCAGGTGTTGCTTCTGAAGGTGGTGGCCGCGGTGGTTTCGGCGGCGGTGGTTTTGGTAACCAATCCGGCGACAGCTCTATCCCCGCAGAATATCGTGGACGTCGTGGCAGGATCTCTCCTGAGAAATCTATCCCTGAACTGAAGAAGTTCATGGAAGCTGGCGGCCGCGTTGTGACTATTGGTTCCAGCACCAGTCTTGCTTATCACCTGAAACTGCCTGTGCGCAATGCGCTGGTGGAAATGGTGAACGGTGAGGAACAAAGGTTGCCTGGTGAGAAGTATTATATCCCCGGCAGTATTTTACAGGTAAGTCTAGATTCTACTCAACAGGCTACTTATGGTTTGCCTAATGATTGTGATGTTTACTTCGATGCCAGTCCTGTATTTACCCTGGCTCCTGAGGCGGTAGCGAAAGGAACCATAAAGCCTCTTCTGTGGTTCCCAAACAATAAACCTTTACGCAGTGGCTGGGCCTGGGGCCAAGCTTATCTTGAAGGTGGTGTAACTGCTTTCGAAGCTTCTGTAGGTTCAGGTAAGTTGTATGCTTTTGGCCCGGAGATTACTTTCCGCGCTCAAACGCATGGTACGTTCAAAATGCTGTTCAACCAGTTGCTGGGAGAATAGCATCTAACATATTTCTATTATTCCAAGAGGCTGTCCTTCACCGGACAGCCTCTTTTTTTGTGCATGTCGGTTTTGTTCTATTTCAGCGGGCGGGGCCAATATAGTTTTGTGGTAAATAGTACGACATGAAACGATTCTTATTGATCATAGCAAGTATAGCAGGTCTGACTGCCTTCTTTTCTTTTGCTCCTCAAAAACCCCGAGCTGAAAGGACTGGCAAGGAACTATTTGAACGGCACTGTAAACAATGTCATGGTAAGGATGGCACCCGGGGTTTGTTTGGCGCCAAGAATTTGCAAACAAGTGCATTGGCGGATGACGCTTTGTACATGACGATTGCCAAGGGCCGGAAGGTAATGCCTTCGTGGGAGAAGAAACTGGACAGTACGGAAATGGGGCTTGTTGTGGGTTATGTAAAGACCTTAAGGAAATAGATATAGTTCTTTAGGAGTGAGGCTTTTGCTTCGTTAGCAGATTTCTCACTACGCCGCTACTGCCTGCCTTTTTTCAATCGCGAATGGCTCCGTTCGAAATGACATATTCTAAATAGATCTCCGTTCAAAAAGAGATTAAAGTATAACCCTTGTATTTATAATATATCACCATGAAAAATAAACAAATGTCTCAGCTTGTATTTATCCTCTCTACTTTATCGACCGGTCTTGTTGCCGGGTTGATGTATGCTTATTCCTGTTCTATCAATCCTGGTCTTGGCCGATTGACTGATCATGAATATCTAACTGCCATGCAATCTATCAACAGGGCTATTTTGAATCCCTTATTCTTTATGACTTTTATGGGTACGCTGGTTTTGCTGCCAGTGAGTGCGTGGCTCAGTTATGACACCTCCCGTTTTGGGTATTTCCTGGCTGCTACTATCGTCTATGCAATAGGGGTATTTGGCGTAACGATAGCCGGGAATGTGCCGCTGAATGAAGCGCTGGATAAGTTCAATATTGGCACTGCCAGTCCAGAGCAACTTTCTGCACAACGCTCGCTGTTTGAGCAGAAGTGGAATATGTTCCATGCCATCCGCACTGTTGCTAATGTTTTGAGTGCCTTACTGGCGATCTTAGGTTGTATGGCGGGTGGTAAATAAAGTTTGAAATACTTCTGTGACTAAAATATCTATGGGTGTCATTCTGTTGTTGGAATCTCCCGTGTTTCTTTTACTTTCCGTACGATCCAGGGCAAGGTGAGTCCCTGCCCGATCAGGGTGAATAGTACAACTACCACGGATATAAATATGATGGTGTTTCGTTGCGGGAAGGGTGTGCCATCTTCCAATTCAACGGGTAAACCGATGGCTATTGCCAATGATACTATTCCCCGCATGCCAGACCAACTGATGACCAGGCTTGTTTGCCAATCGAGTAGTGCTTCTTCTGATATCCTGCGCCGGGCGCGTCTACTTCGAAATGCGTGGGTGAGGTTGCTTTGTTGCATAAACACCCGTACGGTACGTAAAGCGAGTGCTACGACTGCAATCAGCAAGGCATAGCCAATGTAGGGCAATACTTGTTGGCTGTCGATGCTCTTTAATACATAAGGGAATTCCAATCCAAGGAGTATAAAGATGAGTCCATTGAGGAGGAAGATGATGATATCCCACGTCGCTTTTGATTGTTGCTTCAAGGCTTCCGGGAAGATCAGCTGACTGTAGCGTGATATACCGAGCCCCAGCACTACCACGGCGATAACGCCTGAAACATGTAATTCTTCTGCAATTCTGTATGTTACAAATGGCATGAGCAGCATAAAGCTCATCGACACCAGTGTATTGTTGTGTATGCGCCTTAGAATGAGGCCAAGGATCTTAGCGGCTGCAAAGCCAATGCCGTAGCCGCCAGCCAGCAAGCCCAGGAATTGCAGGCCTGCTTTCCAGAATACAAATGCCGCTCCTGTAACTGCTGCTACGGCAAAGCGGTAGGCTACCAGTGCAGAGGCATCATTCACCAGGCTCTCTCCTTCTAATATCGTGGTTGTTTTATGTGAAAGGCCCAGCCCTTTGGTGATACCAATAGCAGCCACTGCATCTGTAGCGGATAGTATAGCGCCCAGTACAAATGATACCGGCCAACTCATGCCGGGGATCACGTAATGTGCAATGGCCGCGATGCCTAATGTGGTAACAAATACCAACCCTATCGCCAAGGTGCTGATGGTATTGATGTGTGTTCTGAAATCTTTGAAGGAAATATTGAACGCTGCATCGTACAGTAAGGGTGGCAGGAAGATCAGGAAGACAACTTCCGGATTAAGGTTTATCTCCGGCATTGCGGGTATAAAACCTATTCCGATGCCAGCCACGATCAGCAGGATGGGGTATGGCAATTTGATCTTATCTGCTATTGCAGAAAGGCCGATCATGATGGCCATAATGATTATGACAACGGAGTAATCTTCCATAGGTTTGAAGATAGTGATTTTCGTACTTTTAGGGTATGGCAACGTTCGTTGGGCTACAGACTTTTTACAAATTGGTGAACCAGGACCCTGATTCTTTGCAGCAGGATGCAGGTCATTTCAATATTTTTAAGATCGAGGACCTGTTGTTGCCAGAACGCAAGCCTGTTACTTACAGCCGCCGTAATTTTTATAAGATCAGCCTGGTGATCGGTCATAGCAAAATCCACTATGCGGACCAATCTATCGATGTGGATGGCGCTGTGCTGGTGTTTACCAATCCTATGCTTCCTTATAATTGGGAAAGGATCAGTGAGGTGCAAAGTGGCTATGTGTGCATATTTACTGAGGCTTTCTTTAGCCGGTTTGGCAATATAAAGGAATATCCTGTTTTTCAATTTGCCGACAAGGCTGTCATTCCTCTTACTGACGCAGACCTGTCTTTTTACCAAGGCCTTTTCCTGCGCATGTTTAACGAGTTGCAGAGTGATTATGCTTTTAAGTATGACCTTCTGCGTAGCCTGCTGATGGAAGTGATCCATAGTGTGCAGAAAAAGCAACCTGCCTCCGGCAGCCCTGCTGCCGACTCTAATGCTTCGGAAAGGATCACTACATTGTTTGCCGACCTGCTTGAAAGGCAATTTCCCATCGAGCTCAGCAGTCAGGTTGTTGGGCTACATACGCCTGCTGCTTTTGCCAAGCAACTGAATATTCATGTTAATCACCTCAATAAGGCTTTAAAGGAAACCACCGGTCAAACTACTTCTCAGTTGATCAATGACAGGTTATTACAGGAGGCTAAAATCCTTCTTAAGAGTACAAACTGGACTATCAATGAAATAGCCTGGAGTCTTGGCTTTGAAGAGCCTAATCATTTTTCGAGTTTCTTTAAGGTACGGACGAAGGTCACGCCGAGGCAGTTTAGGTTGATTAGTTGAAAAGTTGATAGGTTGAAAGGGGAAGCTGATTGATTTTTGTAGTTTTTGGTTTCGAATCGGTAGTTGTGCTGATTGGGGTTGTGGGAACTTTGTATCATCTAAATAAGATGATATATGTGGACAAAAGACAAGTTACCCGATCTGACGGGAAAAACGGTGATCGTTACCGGTGCGAATACCGGTATTGGATTTGAAACAGCAGCAGCACTTTATGAAGCTGGCGCCCAGGTAATCCTCGCCTGCAGGGATTTTAGCAAGGCAACTGAAGCTATCGCCTCTATTCAACAACGAAAGGGTTCTGGTAGCCTTGCAGGTGCACAACTCGATCTTACCAGCCTGGCATCTATAGAACGATTTGCTACTGAGTTTACTAAACAGTATCAGCATCTTCATGTGCTCATCAACAATGCCGGCGTGATGATCCCTCCAGCCTCCAAAACAGCAGCCGGTTTTGAACTGCAATTTGGGGTTAATCATATCGGTCACTTTGCTCTCACCGGCCGCCTCTATCCTTTGTTGAAGGCCACACCGGGCGCCAGGGTTGTGACAGTGAGCAGTCTTGCTTACCTGCGGGGTAGCATTGATTTTGATAATTTACATTCTGAGCTCTCGTATGACCCGATGCGTGAATATTGTCAAAGCAAACTTGCCAATGTATTTTTTGCGCTTGAACTACAACGCAGGATCACTGCTTCAGGGGATGACGTTCTTTCTGTGGCTGTTCAACCGGGCGCTAACAAGACTGAGCTGGCCCGGAATATGACCGCGGCCGAGTATGCCGCAGCGCTCGAACGGTTTGGTACGCTGATGGAGCCCTGGCAAGGTGCCTTGCCTTCTTTGTATGCAGCTGCATCACCTGCCGTGAAAGGTGGCGAATTTTATGGTCCTGACCAGGATGGCGGCGTAAGGGGTTATCCTGCGCGGGCAACTATTGCTCCTCATGCGCTGGATGAGGGTATCGCCAAAAGGCTTTGGGAGCTTTCTGAAGAAGCGACAGGGCTTCGTTTTCCCGGATAAATCTGCCGGGAAGACATTAAGACGGGAAGCGCCGTCTTCGACGGCCTTTCGACGCAATAGCTTAATTAAATGATACTGAGTGATAATTGGCCTATTAAAAGAGCACCTTTCGCTTGTAGCGAAAGGTGCTCTTCTTTTTATGGCATCCTTTTATTATCTTTGCACCATCATGAAGTTGTAATCTACACATATATACCAGCAGCTCCCGCTGCTTTCGCATTGGGTCGACCGACCTACTTTTTTCATTCATCCTTATTGTTTCACGAAAATCATTGACATGAAACTTACATTCTGCCAACTGTCCAGGTATTTTATTTCCCACCAACATCTATCAGGTATATGCTTATTCATGCTCAACATATCAACTATCATGCATCCGGCAGGATGCTGTTCAAGGACGTCAACTTCTCTCTGCAAAAGGGAGAAAGGGCTGCTATCGTAGGTAATAATGGTGTAGGCAAATCCACTTTATTGCGGATTATTGCCGGCCAGGTAAAAGATTATCAAGGTGCGTTGCAGGTTAACGGCTCTTTGCATTATGTGCCTCAGCATTATGGCCACTTCAATCATCTCACCGTTGCTGGCGCACTTGGTATTGCTCCTTTACTGGAAGCTTTGCAGGCTGTAGAACATGGGGCCATCGATCAACGTTATTATGATCTGCTGGAGAACAGGTGGGACTTTGCTGCACGATGCGAATCTGCATTTGCTCACTGGGGCATCTCCGGAATTTCGCTGGACCAACCTTTGCAGCAATTGAGCGGGGGCATGAAGACAAGGTTGTTCCTTGCCGGGATCGACCTCTTCGAGCCTGCTATTGTGCTGCTGGATGAGCCTTCTAATCATCTCGATGTTCAAGCGCGCAATCAACTGTATCAATGGATGGAAACAACCAGCTGTACTTTGTTGCTTACCAGTCATGACCGTCAACTACTACGCCTTTGTTCACCCATCTGGGAGTTACAATCTGATGGCATCAAGGTATATGGTGGCAGTTATGACTTCTATGCTGAACAGAAGGAAACAGCCCAGAATGCCAAGGAGCAGCAGCTGGCCCATCATGAGAAAACATTAAAGGAAGCGAAGCTAAAACAGCAGCAGATACTTGAACGCAAACAGCGTTCCGATGCGCAAGCCCGCAGGAAAAGTTTGCACAGTGGTGACCCAAAAGGGATGATCAATGCCATGCGTACCAAGGCTGAAAGCAGTACGGGACGGCTGAAGGATGTTCATAATTCGAAGGTGGATGAACTGCGCGCCAACCTTCAGGAAGCAGCGGCCCTGGTGCAGGTGCAACGCATTATGAAGGGGTATTTTGATAAGCCAATGTTGCCTGCCGGCAAAGTGATGATACAAGCTACTGCTATCAATTACGCATGGGTGGGCGGCAACCCACTTTGGCCTGAGCCGTTAACGCTCACTATCCGTAGTGGGGACAGGCTGGCTATTGCCGGTAACAACGGTAGTGGTAAGACCACGCTCTTTAACTTGTTGCAAGGTAGCTTAACGCCTACGCAAGGGAGTATACAGCGCGGCTCTTTCTCTACCCTATTGCTGGATCAGGATTATAGTCTCATCGACCGGGATAAGACTGTTCTGCAACAGGCTATGGCTTTTAATGAGACCAAGCTTGAGGAGCCTCTATTGCATACTTTACTGGCGAACTTCCTGTTCCTGCCGGATAGCTGGGATAAGTTGTGTGCTGTTCTCAGCGGCGGGGAAATGCTGCGGCTGGCGCTGTGTTGTATGGTGCTACAAAACAAGGCACCTGATATGATCTTCCTGGATGAGCCGGTGAATAATCTTGATCTCAGTAATATTTAGATGCTGGCGAAGATATTTGCTGGTTACCGCGGGACGTTGATTGTTATATCGCATGACACAGGCTTCCTTGAAGATGCAAGGATCAAAGAGACTTTATTTCTCGTAGATCATTTTGAAGCCTAATTCACGGGCGAGCTTGCCGTAGTAGAGTTTTACGTCGCGCTCTACGAGGTACATTTTCTGGTATTGCTGGCAGAACTGGAAGTATAGCATGTCGAGGAAGGTGCTGGGCATGAAGTCGATGGTTTTTTCATATCCGGAGATCGCCAGCGCTCCGGTTTGCCGCATGAACTTGTTCAGTTCTTTGCGCATAACATACATCGTTTCGCAACTACCGAAATGGATGATCTTATTGGCGGCCCGGCCTTCCAGCATTTCTGCGATCTCTTCGAGGCGCATTGTGACGCGCTTGCCAACGTGCAAGCGACCTGCATTGCCGTGGAAGGCCATGTATAGAATGCTATACTGGTTATATCTTTTCAGGCAGGACTCTTTCAGCAGGTTCTCGAATTCCTGTTTGGAAGAGCATTGTCGGTGGGTATGGAGGACGTTCTTTTTGCTGTAGGAATTGTGTTCCAGAAACTCCAGGGCCGTCTTGATGCTTCTCCTATCGCGGAGGTCATTGGTCCAGTTGCCCTCGATGCAGAAAATGTTCTTGTGCTTGGATTTGGCGATCTTCATGTGGTAATTGATTGTAAAGCGTTCAAAAATAATATTTTTTACCACATTGTCATAGTCTACCCCCTATTCGAGGTGACACCTTTTGAAAAGGTATCACCTCGAACAGGAAGCTTAGCGATTTTCCATCCAGCTCAGGAAGGCGGTTATTTTTTCTTTGCCGATCAACAGTTCTTCCGGGGTGGGTACTAACAACCTGATGCAGAGTTTGCGGGCGGAATAGTGTTCTACTTCTTTGATGGCGCTGAAATTGACCAGGTACTGGCGGTTTACGCGGTGGAACTGCTTAGCTGATAATGCTGTTTGTACCTGTTCCATCGATTGATCGAGGGGATAGGTGTGTTTATTGAAGGTCACAATTGTTGTTGTGTCGTGCCGGATATAGATGAAGGCAATGTCTTCGGTTTGTACTATTGTGTATTTATTGTCTTTAAATACCAGGAAGCTTTTCTTTCCTTCATCGAGTCCGATCCTCTTCAGCAGGTCTTCAATGCCGGGCTGTGCAGGCTGCTGGAAAAAATTCCTGAAGTTTTCTACTTTTTCAAATGCGGCTTCAAGGTCTTCCTGTGAAAATGGTTTTAACAGGTAATCGATACCATTGGTCTTGATGGCATCCATGGCGTATTCGCCGTAGGCCGTACAAAATATTATGGGGCAATGTACTTTAACGGTTTTCAATATTTCGAAGGACAGGCCATCGGACAGCTGTATATCCATGAAGAGCAGGTCGGGGTGCTCGTTTTGTGACAGGTAGCTTACTGCGCTTTCTATGCTCTGCAATGTAGCCACTATCTGTACTCCGGGGCGTACTTTCTGGATCAGGCTGGCCAGTGACTTTGCTGCTTTTATCTCATCTTCTATTATTATCGCTTTCATATATAATGGGCAGTTTTATGGTAAACAAGGTATCGCTGTTCTCAATGATGATGTTCTTCTCCAACAGGTGTACGTAGCGCTGGTTGATATTTTCGAGCCCTATGCCTGTAGATGTTTCGGGTGTTTTCTTCGGCTGCAGGCTGTTTTCAATTACGATGAACTCTTTTTCAGCATACAGGCGAATGTGCAAAGGACGATCTAATGACACCACATTGTGTTTGATGCAATTTTCCACCAACAGTTGTAATGTGAATGGGGGGATATAGGTTTGGTGCAGTTTTTCGTCGATGGTTATGGACAGGTCAATACCATCTTCAAAGCGGGCCTTCAACAGGAAAACGTAGGCGTTCAGTATTTTCAACTCTTCTTTGAGGCTGATGAGGTCCAGTTTACGATTCTCCAATGTGAACCGGTAAAAGTCTGACAGCTTCAATATAAAATCAACGGAGTGCTTGTCCTGTGTTTCTACCATGTACTTCAAGGTGTTCAAGCTATTGAACAGGAAATGGGGATTGATCTGTTGTTTCAGTAGTTCGAACTGTGCGCTGAGGTTGTCCATCCTGGCACGTTCCAATTCAATGCTCACCCGCTGGTTGTGATAGCTTTGGTACAGTAGGTGAATGACCATGTAGAATGTAAAACTTACCAGGATCCCTCTTACTTCAATCATCAACATGACGGGGCCAAAGTCAAGGTGAGATAATAGCACTTGTTGTATGCAGGCCAGCAAGAACATTACTGCGATCCCCAGCAGTAACCCTTTTAGTAAACGTTTAAAGGAAAAGCCGCTGGCTATATCTCTTGAAGAATATACGGGCAGTGTGTACACATTGTAATACCAAACGAAAAGGGCGAATACAAATGTGACTGCCGAATTGACGATGGTTTCATAGACGTTAAAATGGCGCTCTGCTATTTTAGGAACCGACACTAACAAACCCATGAATAATGAGCTTATCCAAATGATCTTATTCGATATTTTGAATGTTTCCTTTTTCATATTTAACGCTTCAAATATATGAGGAAATATATTGTTGGGCTGGCAAAGGCAGCTGGAGTTGGCAATTGCAAGGCTGAGTTAGACAGTTTTACGCTTAACCTTTCTTCGAACGGGCCAGAGGCCCGGCATAGCCTCACTCGCCAGAGGCGAGCGAGTGTTTGCAAGCGTTAAACTAATTCGCTCCGTTGCCAGTTTCAGCTACGATTTTGTCCAACTCGCGTTTTTCGGGATTGACAGGTGCGTTTTTTGAATTCAATTTGTGGTACAAGTTGATTATAAACTTTATAAATATTCTATTATGAAAGTTATCAGATCATTTCAACTCTCACGCCTCACTCCTCTTGTGCTACCGGCCTTGTTCCTGATATTGGCAGCCTGTATCAATGTGCAAAGTGAGACTACTATGAAGCCATTGCCCCTGACGGGTGATAATAAAGGTTTTGCAGTGGTGGAATTGTTTACCTCTGAAGGCTGCTCCAGCTGTCCACCTGCCGACAAGCTCATTGAAAGGATCAGTAACGAGAATCCAGACAAGCCTATTTATGTGCTGTCTTACCACGTTGACTACTGGGACCATCAGGGCTGGAAAGATCCTTTCAGCGCCCGGGCATATACTGACCGGCAACGTATGTATGGCAGCTGGCTCAACCTGCAAACCATCTATACGCCTCAGATCGTAGTGAATGGCACGACTGAATTTGTGGGCTCAGATGCTAACACTGCTGAGCGGGCGATCTCTGAAGGACTGAATCAGAATGCAGCGAATACATTGACGCTATCGGGGAAAGTTGAGCATGGTAAGATCAATGTCGAATACCGGGAGGCTATTCATGAAAAAAGGACCGAGTTATTGCTGGCACTGGTACAAAAGAAAGGGCAAAGTAATGTAAGGGCCGGAGAAAATGCAGGCAGGCATTTATCGCATGTGCAGATCGTACGTGAATTGAAGCGTGTCGACATCAATGGTAAAACTGCCAGCATCGATGTTCCTGCAGGTTTCGATGCTGCATGCTGGGAACTCATTGGCCTCGTGCAACGTACTTCTGATGGCCGCATCACTGCTGCTACAAGATGCGAATTGTCTAACTCAGCTGCCAATTCGTCTAACTAACGGCTTTGTCGATTTATAGGAGTAAAAGCCGCGATAATTTTGGGGAACAAAATCAAAAATGAAACATATGGAAAAGACCATAACAAAAATCGACAAGGTTATTTACACTGGAAAGGTTCACACAACCGGCGGACGTGAAGGTGCTTCCCGTAGTTCTGATGGACGTTTGGATATCAAGCTTTCAACTCCCGGCTCTACCGGTGCAGGTACCAATCCTGAACAATTGTTTGCGGCCGGCTGGTCAGCTTGTTTTGAAGGCGCTATTGCTATTGCAGCCCGCAAGGCGAAGGTTGCTCTGCCTGCTGATCTTGCTATCGATGCTGAAGTAGATCTCGGCAGTGGTGATGGTGGTTACGCACTGCAGGCGCGTTTGAATGTAAGTGTGCCAGGTATTGATCGCGCTGTTGTTCAAGCATTAGTAGATGAGGCTCATCAAACCTGTCCTTACTCCAAGGCTATCCGTGGCAATGTCGATGTTGAGATAAATATTGTGTAGCTAAAGTTGGGTGTTGAAAAGTTAACAGGTTGAAAAGTTGAAAAGGAAGAAGCTGACGCGAGATCAAATGTGTATAGCGCTTTAAGGATTCAAGTTCTAAAACAAAACAGGTGTCACCTTTTGGAAAGGTAACACCTGTTTTGCAGCATAGTCTTTTTATTCTACTTCCAGTTCGGATTCTGTTTGAGTTTTGTGTTCAACAGTATTTCCTGTGAAGGGATTGGATAGAGGTAGTCTTTGGTCTCATCGAACTTCTTGGTGATGTTCTTATTGATGAGTACGTTTCCACCATTAACTCCATTCTCCAATTCGATCTCTGAACCGAGTTTCAGGTAAGCGATGCCTGCTTCTGTTGGTTTTGTGCCATCATATATCCAGATGTCTGCTTTTCCATCTGCGTCGAGGTCGAACTTACCAATGCCGGGGAAGTACATTCCTTTGAATGGCTGTGTGATCAGGTGTCCTTCTTTCCAACGCATAAGGTCATTCCAGCGGAAGTTTTCCATTACCATTTCGATCCTTCTTTCGCGACGGATCTCGAGGATCACGCCCTGGTTACTACCGCTTACGTTTTTGTACTGGGCTGCGAGGTATGGATCGGGATTAGCGTTTGCTGCTGCAAGGTCCAGGTTGGGCATACCCACGCGGTCACGTGTAAGGCGGATGGTTTTGTCAATGTCGCTTTGTTGCAAGGTTCCCAGTTCTGCTTTTGCTTCAGCCAGGTTGAGGAGTACTTCTGCCAGACGGAAGATCATCAGGGGGTTGTAGGACTTCGTGAAGCTGTCGTCTACTTCGCCTGTAACGTATTTCGTCATGTGGTAGCCGGTTACTGTGGCACCAAAGTCGGGGAAACGTTTCACTGTGCTGTTGATACGTGTATATCCCGGCGTGCGGATGGTTTGTGCCAGACGAGGATCGCGGTCTACTGTTTCTTTTGCGAATGGCAGTGTGTCGTAGCGCTGCTTGTCTGTGAAACGTGTTCCATCTTTCATCAGGTAGCTGTTTACCAGTTTCTTTTCGAGACCGGGTTTACCGTAGGATGATGTGATGGTATAGTAGTTCACGTTGTGAAATATCTGCAGGCTGCTGCTGTATTGACGGGCCAGCAACACTTCATTGGGGTTCACTGAATAGGAAGCAAACAGATCACGATAAGGCTGTGCTGTTCCTTTGTAAATGGAATAGCCGCCATTGGTGATCAGTTCTTCTGATGCTTTCACACACTCGTTGAGGAACTTGTTGGCATCGGGCAGGCTGAACTCTGTGTGATACTTTCTGAATGTTCCTTCAAAAAGGCATATGCGTGATTTCAATGCGAGGGCTGTCCATTTGGTAACTTCTGCTACTTTTTTGGTTGTCTCTGCATTTGCAATGGCAAAATCGATATCTGCCAATACTGAATCCATCACCAGTGTGCGTGGGTCGCGGGCTTTTTGCAGTTTTGCGCTGTCGTTGGATTCTATCACTTCGCTGTACCAGGGAACGTCGCCAAAGCGGGCTACCATGTTGAAGTAGAAGTATGCGCGGAAGAATTTCGCTACCGCGAGGTACTTTTTGGTGATTGCGGGATCGAGACCACCGCGTTGGTGGTTTTGTATGAAGTAGTTCACATTGCGGAGCTCGCTCCAGTTCCATCCACCGCCTGTAACGGGTATTGTACGGTTGCCTGTCAACTCTACCGGCAACGAATTTTTGATCACGTTGTCGATGCCTTCGTTGTATAAGCTAAAGCCTCTGTCGTCGTTGTCGGCGTTGGGCAGCATGCGGTCGTAGAATGAACGTACGTAGAGGTTCAATTCTGTTTCTGAACGGAATGCTGTTGTGGGTGATATCTGGGAAAGTGGTTCTCTGTCGAGGAAACCTTTTTTACACCCGGCCAATACCAGGAAGGTTAAGGACAGCACTGTATATACTATATTCTTTTTCATAATTGTCAATTTAAATGGGATCAGAATGAAAGGTCCAGACCGAATGCATAAGACTTCATGAAGGGATACACTCGTCCGTTGACTTCGGCGCTTGCCTGCTCGGGGTCGATGTACTTGGTATCGAACTTAGTCAAGGTGAACAGGTTCTCTCCGGTTACATAGAAGCGGCAATTGCTAAAGCCTAAACGTTTCATCAGGTTTGAAGGAAGTGTATATCCAATGCTCAGGTTCTTGAGGCGGATATAGGCCAGGTCCTGCATGTATTTATCTGTTGGTTGACGCAGTGTACCTCCGTCGTTGAGGGCTTCGTAGCTACGGAGCAGGGGGAAGTATGCATTGGGGTTTTCAGGACTCCAGATCTTATCCTTGAATCCGTTTGGCGTAAAGGAATAGTATGACCTTGAATAGGGTCCCCAGAATTTATCTGCATTGTTGCCGGGATACCAGTTCTGTTTGCCAATCCCCTGGAAGAAGAATGACAGGTCGAAATTGCTCCATGAAGCGCTACCTGTGATACCGAAAGAGTAGCGGGGTAAGCTGTTACCAATCACGCGCATGTCTCCGGGATCTGCCAATGTATTCTGTCCATTGTTGATGATAGAGTCGCCGTTAAAGTCTTTAAACTTCAGGTCGCCAGCGCGTAAGCGGTTCCACTCTCCTGCTGAGCTTCTGATCTGACGGTATACCAAACTCTGGCTCACTTTATCTGCACCCCATTTGGCTGCATCAGCATCTGAGGTGAAGTATCCGTCGGTGATGTATCCCCAAATTTCACCTACACGTTTGCCCACGTAATGGTCGTTGAGGCGGTTGGTAGGATTGCTGAAGCGTGTGATCTCGGCAGTGTAATCTGACAGTACGGCCCCGATGCTCCAGTTGAGGTCTTTACCGCCTACTTTGTTGCTTTGCTGCCAGGTCAGTGACACTTCAAATCCTTTGGTCAACAAATCTGCTGCGTTCTGCTGTGGTGAACCTGCTCCGAAAACCGCATTCAATGTTGGGCCTGCCGTGAGCATGTCTTTGGTAGTGCGGCGATATACATCGAATGAACCTTGCAGGCGATTGCGGAACAGGGCGATATCGAGACCAAGGTTGGTAGAGGTTGTCATTTCCCAAGTGAGGTCAGGGCTCAGGGGTGTAGGTGATGTCAATACCTGTGTACGTGCTCCATCGATTATCCAGCTGCTTTGTCCGCTACCCATTACCATTGTAGCCGGATAAGCGCTGGCTGTTTGCTGGTTGCCCAATGAGCCGTAAGAGCCTCTGATTTTCATATCGGAGATCACGCCTTTTACGGGCTCGAAGAAGTTTTCGTTGCTGATGCGCCAGCCGGCAGATACTGATGGGAAGAATCCAAAGCGGTTTCCTTTGGGGAATCTTGATGTTCCGTCGTAGCGGCCGTTCAACTCCAACAGGTATTTGCCATCGAAGTCATAGTTCAAACGCCCAAAGAATCCCATCAGGGCCCACTCGCTGGAGTTACCAGCAGCGGTGTGTGCACCTGTGCCTAAGTCCAGTTCGTTGAGGTCTTCAGACAACAGATCGGTACGTACACCACGCAGGGTTTTGAACGTGCGCAACTCCTGGTTGTAACCTGCCATGGCTTTGAATGAATGTTTGCTGATGCTCTTTTCGTAAGTACCATAGGCATTGATCACATGGTATTGATCGAGGCGGAGTACTTCGGTATACGTGTCATTGCCCACATAGCTGATGGTGCCGGGGAAGATGGACCAGGGGGCTTTCGTTCTGCGGAGTATCTCATGGGTGTTTACGCCGGGGGTTACCGGATTCAACTCATAGGTGTAGTTGGCAGTGATGTCGAAACCTTTCGCTACTTTGAAAATACCTCCGATCGTGTTGGTGAGGTTGTAGTTGCGGTTCTCTCCTTTTGATTTACCGTACAACAGGTCAGCGTAAATACCGTCTCCAATCGTATAGTTGTTCAACTCGGTTCGATAGGTAGCTGTCCCGTCGGGATTCACCGGTAAATAGGAAGGCAGGGCGTGTACTGTGATGGATACAAAGTTGCTGTTGTAGCCCCAACCCGGGAATGTGTACTTATCAACGCTCAATTGTGTATTGGTGTACAGGGTCAACCAATCGGTTACGCGTGCGTTGATCTTGGCACGGAAGTTATAGGCGTTGTACTCATCTTGATTAACCTGCATCATGCCTTTTTGTTTCTGGAAGCGACCAGAGAGGTAGTAATCTACTTTGTCGCTGCTACCGGAAACGCTGAGGGTATGTTGCATATTGGGTGTGACATCGCGGAACATCGTATTCCACCAATCTGTATTTCCGTAATAGATATACATGTCTTTTCCGTTACGGTTATCTACTACCACTGAAGGCAATGATTTATCTGTTTGCCTTTTTTTAAGTTCTTCGTAGTCTTTGTCTGTATAGCGGGTATATGTGTTACCCGTGCTGCGCAAGAAGGCTTCATCCATCATTTTGGCCACGTCGTAACCATCGGTCATAAAATCTGTACGAACGGTAGGTGTTTGCCAGCTGAAGTTGGTGCTGTAGTTAACGATCGTTTTCCCTTTCTTCGCCATTTTTGTTGTTACCAGGACCACGCCGAATGCGGCGCGTGCTCCATAGATGGCGGCAGCTGACGCATCTTTCAATACGGAGATGTTCTCAATATCGCGTGGGTTGATGAGGTTGATGTTGCCGGGTACTCCATCTACCAGAATAAGGGGCTGGTTGTTGCCGCCTGTGATGCTGGCGTATCCGCGTACATTAAACGTGCCTCCTGATCCCGGGTGACCATCTCCAAATGTGATGTTCAATCCGGGTACCCGGCCCTGCAGTGCCTGTGCGGCATTGGATACCGGCCTATCACGGATTGCTTTTGCATCCACCTGTCCTACAGCTCCTGTGAGGTTGGCTTTCTTTTGTACGCCATATCCCACTACGACCACATCACTCAATTGAGAGCTTACGCTGGTGAGCTGTATATTTAATATAATGGGTTCTCCTGCCTGATAGTTGTATCCTTTCAGTTGTTTTTGTTCGTATCCGAGGTGCGTGATGGAAAATGTGTAAGGACCACCGGGTGCGAGGCTTGCAAAGGTAAAGGAACCTTGCTCGTCGGACTGGGTGGTAGTAATAAAGTTGGAGCTCTTGTTCTCTACTGTAATGGTAGCTCCTGCAACGGGTTCATTTTTCTCGTTGTGGAGATTACCTTTTACAGCAGCAGCTTGCTGGGCTTGCAGCTGTACGTTGAGCAGCAGGCTACTCAACAAACATAAGCATGTTAGCAGACGCGTAAATTTCTTTGTCATTGGGAATAATTAAAATGATGGTTTTGTTTCGATCAGCATCTGATCTTCTGGCAGGCATTTTTCCGGGCGCAATATTACGATGCTATAGTTCTTCGACGAGTGGGGTAATAATTTGATAACAGTCGATCAGACAATTAATTTACTGAAATAAAATCGTTCAATGATCGAGCAATCGTTTGCACAAAAAAGTGAGTAACGTGTTATTGCATGTTGTTACTAACAAAAGTGCCGTCTTCATTTCGTGAGCCGCAAAAACATGCAGATATAAAGGCAGTGAGGCACTAAAGTAACAAGGCGATGAGGTGGTGGGTAACAATTATATAACACAAAGGAGGTTAACTCATGTTTTAATGAGTTAACCTCCTTTAAAATAACAAAGCCCCGCTGTTTGTTTTAGATTGCCAATCTGTTGTTTCTATTTTTATCCGAAAGTGAAGAATAGTTCTTCTACTTTATCATTTAACTACGACGGAAAGTGGTTTTGTTTTATCGACGATGTAGGTGGCGAGTTCTGCAGCATTGCCTTTACCAACATTTTTTGCTGAGTGAACTGCTCCTGCAGGAACAAACAATACATCTCCGGGTTTGAGTGTAACGGCTGGCTTACCATCTATTTTGTATTCAATTATTCCTTCGAGGACATAGATGATCTCTTCGCCTGGATGTTTATGCCGGGGGGCTAATACACCGGGTGCTATTTCAACACGAACCTGTACTGCTTCGCGTCCAGCAATACTGAGGTCGTGTTTCTGCAAATCGAAACGTTTAACGCCTTGTAGTTGCGCCTGTGTTGCATTGCTCAACATTATTAGTGCTACTATAGCTATTGCGTTGAGGAGTATGTTTCTGTTCTTTTTCATTGTGTGTCTTTTATTTTTTGTTTTAATGGTATTGTAAAATTGCGCTATGAGCAGGCGATTGCCAAGGATAAAACCGTGAAGTGGACGAAGTGGGAGCTGGAGTAGTCATTTGGAATGTTGATCTATGATATACCACTAAGTGGGTATAGGATACCCAGTTCCGGGGATGGGCGCCAAGGCAGTCTGGAAGCGGCTTTCCCGTTTATCTACGATTTACTACATTCTACTAACAAAAACAGGCATTTCGTCCAAATGCGCTTTTTCTGTGGGGGTTGGTGTCGTTACTTTGTGTCATCAAAGAAACGCACTTAAAGTACTTAGTAAGTTTTATAGAGTTTTCTCATAGCAGTTAGTTTTGGTTAACCCCCCGTTATTCTTATCGGGGGTCTTTTTTTTGTTACTTTCTTTGCTCCCGCTGAGCGGGACAGGCTTTGATGCAAAGAAAGTAACCAAAGAAAAATCAAGTCAGGCCCGATCGCTCTCCCGCTATGGCGGGACAGGCTGCGCGGCCTGACGGGCCAGCGCCTCTCCAAGGTGCAACATTATTTACTTGTTTTAGGCAGCAAGACACTTTGGTATAACATTCTTTCTTTAGCTCAGGCAACCAGAAATGCTTCGTCCTTTTCTGCGTTTTTTGGGGTCTTTTTTGTATCTTACTGTTATATGAATTACAACGGATTATATCGTCTTTTCTCTTCTCTCCTACCTGTTAGGTTGCAATACCCTAAACAGCGTTTTCCGCGCCCAGTCTGCATTTGAGGGATGTTTTCTTGCTATCGTCTTGCTATTACCTTGCCTTTATCTTGCTACTGTCTTGACTTCAGATTAAAGCTGGTGGTTCTGAGCCATTTTGTATGGATTCAGGAAAGAGGAACGATCTCCCGCTTTGACTATTAGTGGGGCTAACCCCCTAACACAAATCATTTCATGTCATCTCTTCTTACTTTAAGCGATTTCAGTCATGGTGTTTTGGAAAGGGTAAAACAAGCTGCGAGCTTTGGATTACGCACTGCGCGCCATTTCCACTGGATTGCGTGCTAAGGGGCTCTGTTTTCTTCGCCAGGACAGCGAAAAAGGAGGTGATCTGACCCACATGAGTCAAATAAGACACCTCATTTGGCACAATCTCGCCTCATCTGTACCTGATTGGGATCATGGTGATTTGGAAATGGAGAAGTAAGCTGCGAGTTTTGAGCTACGACCTGATTGTTTCGAATGTTGTCGCGAGTCTACGTTCACTTCGATAGCAGATTTCTCACCCTGCATAGTGGTTGTGGAAGCAAGTGTATATGGCAGGGTTCGAAATGACAACGTACTACAGATTAAGCATGAGCTTTGATTACGAAGGTGATGATCGGTTGAGTTATATCAAATCAGCGTAGCCATATATAGCCATACTAAGCCAATGTGTATGATTCGCGCCAGGGGGATTTGGACATAGATATGTACACTGTGTAGCTTTGGTGTAGAAGTAAATAAATCCAATACTTATTAATAACAAAAATCAATTTTTATGGCCAAGAATGAAGGTCTTTTTAAACTTCGCGGACTGCTGGATGACACTGTATTCCGCATAACTGAGGATGGCAATATCGCGAGCCGGAAGACAGGTCCAAGCAGTGAAAAGGTACTGACGCATGAAAACTTCGATCGAACACGCCGCAATGCTGCTGAATTTAAAATGGCTGTCCAGGATGGAGCGGAATTGCGCTACGCGCTGGGGCGGGCTCTCAATGGCAAAGTTGGCTCTTCGCTGAATGGCCGCATGAATGGGTTGATGCACCTAATCGCTCAACAAGACCCGATGAATGACTTTGGAAACCGTCGCGCCTGTTACGGTGATGTGAGCTTATTGAATGGTTTCGATTTCAATAAGCAGTTACCGATGGCCAAAGCGTGGAAGCTTAGGTTTACGCATTCGCTGGATGCTGTCAATGGTATTCTCAAGCTTGAACTCAACCCTTTTGTTGCGCACAAGAAAAAGAAGTTTCCCGAGGAGGCTACTCACTTCCGGATCATATCGGGTGGTAGTGCTGTGGATTTTCTTCGTTCACGTTATGAACGTGATATTCAGGTGAGCGAGTTGTTGCCGCTAAGCAAGAAGACACCAGGTGTTATTTGTTTTGCACACCAAGTGAAGGTGAAGCCGGGTGATGTGTTGGTGCAGGTGTTGGGGATTGAGTTTTACAAATTGGTGAGGGGGAATGAGGTGTTGGTGAAGGGGACTGTGTTGCAGGTGGTGGAGGCGTTGAAAAAAGTTCAGAGTCATGAGTTCAGAGTAGAGAGTCAGGGCATCGAGGCAGAAAGGCAACAAGGCAACGAGAGGGAAACAGGAGTTGAGAGTCTGGAGTCAAGTGTTCAGAGTCAGGTGTTGGAAGGAATACAAATAGAAGATGAGGTTCATGAATCAGAAGAGTTGGTAGTTTGTAAGGACACAGGTGATATATCTTGTCTCTATGAGCCACAGCCTGTGGGCATCCAGCATGATGGGATGCCGGTTCGTGGGGACACGAACCGGGACGGCGGATTACTGGATAGTTCCATGGTCCAGCCGGGGGTAGCGGTTATGCATAATCCGGGGGATTTTAGTATATTTGCAACCCTTCTATTGGAAAATGAGTCTTTTATGTGTCCGGAAGGTTTCCGGGCGTCAGATTCTGATCCATAGGAAGTTATGGGGTCGTTTTGGTTTTGACAGCGTAGATCTTTGAAAGTGTAAGCATGTCGTGCGTTGGATAATTAGCACGTTAATCTGAATATTCAAACTTCAAATGGCAATACTCAGTATGCCATGGCTGCCTAATCAGTGATTAGATAGTCATTAGGGCCGCCGGGCCGGTTGGTCTGTTACCAAGCCCCGCCGCCGACTAAAAACAAATACAGAATGCTGCTGCCGAAGGCTGTGCCGGTAGCTTAAGACCATTCAGCTAAGGATCAGGTTGGTTTGTTGGTTTCCTGCCTGTTCCCGACAATTAATAATCAAATAAGCATGTAGAAAGCTTTTGGAGGATATGTTTGGACAGGGGTTCGAGTCCCCTCGACTCCACGAAAAGGGCGACCAGCAGGTCGCCCTTTTTTATTGTTATTAAGCGTAGCATTCCTTTGAAGCTTTCACAGGGTGTTCATATGTTTCCCAGTCTGTGTAGCCGTGGGTGCCTAAGCCATAATGGAGGTCACGGTTTGGCGGGGTCAACTCCCAGTTGTTTTGCAAGCGTTCTACCAAATCGGGATTGGATATAAAGGGTTCTCCAAAGCCTGCAATGTCAATGGTTCCTGCATTAATAAGCTGTTCTGACTTTTCTCTGTTCATGCTTCCTGCGAGTATGATCACTCCTTCGTACCATGTGCGAAATCGCTCTATAAATCCTTCGGGTAATGCATGGCTTCCTTTGGACTGCTGGTCCATCAGGTGGATATAGGCTACTTTTCTTTTTGCCAATTCTTTTGCCAGGTATTGATAGGTGGCTTCTATTTCATCGTAATGTGGCAACTCTCCAAGGCCACCGTAGGGTGTGAGCCTGATACCAACTTTGTCGCTGCCTATTGCTGCGATACTGGCATCAACGGCTTCCAACAAAAACCTCGACCTGTTTTCAATGGTTCCACCGTATTCATCTGTACGGTTGTTTACAAATGGATTTAAAAACTGTTCTATCAGGTAGCCGTTTGCTCCATGGAGTTCTACTCCGTCGAATCCTGCTTTCATAGCATTGATGGCAGCATTGGCAAAATCTTTTACTACTTGTTTCACTTCTTCAGTGGAAAGCGCTCTTGGCTTCGATGCTTTTACAAATCCTTCTTTTCCGGTCTCATCGTATCCCCATGCAAATGTGTTCTGTGCCTGGATATCGGATGGTCCAACTGGTGCTTTTCCACCGGGCTGGTTTGAAGTATGGGACACCCGGCCTACATGCCATAACTGTGTAAATATGGTACTGCCTTTTTCGTGTACTGCGCTGGTTACTTTTTTCCAGCCTTCTATTTGCTCCTGTGTATATAAGCCGGGGATGTACAGTACTCCTTTCGCCGTATCTGAAATGGCTGTCCCTTCTGTGATAATCAATCCGGCTCCTGACCGCTGTGCATAGTATAATGCGTTTTGCTCATTGGGGATGCCATCGGCATTTCTCGCTCTTGTCATCGGGGCCATCGAGATGCGGTTTTTCAGTTGTAAGGTTCCGATGTGTGCGGGTTCAAAAATATTCGTTGTCATTGTTTTTGCTTTACTCGTTAAATTGATTGGGTGTGTTTGAAACAATTCCCGTGAAGTGCTTTGCAGCCGGGTGAATGTTCTTATTTGCTTTGTCAAAATTAGTATGGCGAGGGGCGGAGGGACAAGGAGGGAAATCACTAAAAAGGTGTGATTTGGATCACACTGGTGTGCGGTCGTGAAGAGTTGGTGAAAACATGGCTGCCTAATGAGTGATCAGAGAGTCATTGGACCGCCGGGCCGGTTGCTCTGTTACCAAGTCCGCCACCGACTTAAAACAAAAACAGATTGCTGTTGCAGGAAGGCTGTGCCGGTAGCTTAAGGTCTTCCACCTAAGGATCAGGTTGGCTTGTTGGTTTCCTGCCTATTTCTAACAAGTAATATGTAGAAATTTTCGGGAGAATATACTTAGACGGAATTTAATTTCTTCGCCATTACGAAAGGATTATATTTACCTGAAGTATGCGACAGGAATTACATGCGAAGTAGCGGTTAGTTGTTGTACAATGACTTCTATCCTCCTTAAAAATCGCGGGGTTAGTGTATGTAAAACCTATCTAAATACTTATATATAATTTCCTCTAAATGAGAAACGGGAAACAAGATCGGCATTTCGTTTAAAAACATTAATTTTTAAAGGCTCTATTTCTTCGTAGAAAAATTGCGTGTCCCTTCCTAACCAATCGCTAAAAAAAGAACCAAATTTTACTTGTCGGACGAATTCAATAAATGACAACTCATCATTAGCCATTCTTAATTCTGCAAAGAATTGTGTAGTTATATCTGGTTTACCTACAACCAAAGCAAGCAAAATTAAAACAGGATAGTACTCCATTGAAATCTCAGGATCAGAAACAATAAGGCTACGATGAGATTTAATAATCCTATAAATATTAATAAACCGATTAATGCTTCTCGGTGTCTCTCCAAATATTGGAGAAAGTATTTTTATAAATTCGAGCTCTTGTACTTTAAAAACTAATCGTATTGGTGCATTATCTTTTTGCTGATCGCTTCCATTACGGTTCTCTTGAACAGAAGTATTGGTAAAAATTGATGTTTCAGCTTGAGGAATAACCATCAAAGTTTCAGAATCAGAATCATTTTCCCCTTGACTACCTTCATAATCAATCTGCTCCAATTCATTAACCATAAGATATTCTATAAGTTGTTCTCTCCCTATAGCGGTTATTGGTTTAATTGCAAAAGGTATCTGGAAAATTTTCTCTAAATAATCATAAGACGTTACTGCCTTTCTTGAATTATCATCTATTTCATCATCTTGCTCTAAGCCAGTCATCAATGTTCCTAACTTATGGTTTAATGCATTATTGAGCCACCTAGGATCAACACCAACGATCACTACAAACAATGGAAAAGCCAATAGCAAATGAATTGCTTCGAGTACCTTCAAAACAACATCTTCATTACAACGATCAAGATCATCAATATATAAAACAATCCTGTCAATCTGAAGGCTAACTTGCTGCGGATTAAAAACTCCCTTCCTTTCTTCTTCACTTAGCAAATGCTGCTCCCTAAGCAACTTGTCCAACATGGCGAAATCTTTCCTGATCCATGAAATAACACCCAGTTGATTTGTATAATTCTTATCAACAGACCTCTGCTCTATGAAATCAGCCAGCCGTTTTCCACTTAATATGTCTTTTATTTCAGATTTTGTCAAATCTATTTTAATATCAATCTCCTCCAATCTTTTACGTAAAGTTTCAAATTCTCTCTTTTTTTCAACTAATTCAGATGATTCAGCTACCTGCCTAGTATCAAAAGTATTTTTCAAGCTATTAAGTCTCTCTAATGCTTGTTTTAAAGTCTTAGAGTATGGTCTAATGGTCATAACAATTTTAGAAACTCCAGAAACAATGATTGACGTCATCACTGACCCTTGAAAGGTGAAAGATTGCCAAAAATCTGGAAATACAATTTTCAAAGTATAAACTACAAAAAAAACAATAATCGCAATCGAAAGAACAGCCTTCCAGCGCCATCCTTGTAATTTTATCAATTCTCGGAAAAAGAATATTGCCTTATTCTTAGAATCATTTACTTCATCTATATACTCTTGAACAGTTTCGCTATCAGTAAGAATTTGTTCAATATGCGTATTGTTTAGCTCTGATAAGTCCTCTCTAATCTTCGTGTCGGTAAATATTCGTTTCAATAATTCTAACCCTAATAAGTCCTGTAACTTGTCTCTCTTTTTTTGCCTATCCTTTTCCAATTGATTTACCTTTAACTGTAATTCTTTCTTCTTTTGTATAATATTTTCTCGTTCAAAGCTTGTACTCTTGAGCACGCTACTTAGCTTTCTTATCTCATCCTCCTTATCTTGTTTTTTAGAAAAGTTTTTAAGTGATTCAAATATTTCAGTAATCAAGCTAGCCCACAAATTAGCGTCACAATAGTGCCAAGAATTAAACATTACAGGAACTACATGTTTTACATATCGACTGTCATTAGCAGAAGTATAGCGCTCTATTTTATCTTTTATCTTCTCCATTAGAAAGCTCTTACCACTACCCCAATTACCAAACAATCCAATTGCAAGCGGAGGATTAATCTCCTTAAGCGACATTACCGAAGCAATCGCTTCAATATCATATTCAAACTCTAGCTGATCTTCAGTTGTCTTATGTCTACCTTCTGTATTATATGATGGTAGAAAACAGACTTTCTTTTTATCAATGCCCTTTGTTGCCATGATAACTTCATAAATCTCTTTAGAGATGGGCAAAAGTCTTAAAGGATTATTACCCATATCCAATAGCAATTTTTCCGGCAACAAAGACTTAACACTTTCTAAAGAAATAGGTGGATCGACTACACGTGTTATTCTAAGCCTAATGCATTCTCCATATTGCTCATGCCTATGCAACGACTGACCTACTTCCATGTTCCAAATCACAGCCTTTTGACCATTAAAGCTGTACCCAATAACCGCATCTCCTTTTTTAACATCTCGGAACATTTCATAATCTGGCCGTCGCTGAAACTTGGTATTATATGCACCAAACCACACTTCTTTACCTATATTGAAACTGGGAAGATTAAATGATTCAGAGTTGATTTTCAGCAGCCAATAAGTCAAGCTCCTATCCGATCTTGCATTATCTATTTTATCTTGAAAATCATACTTAATTAAGCAATCAAGTTCAAACTCACTTTTATCGGCCCAGGCAAATAGTTGAAAATATTTATAGTTCCTAGGTATAGCAAGTGTATTTTTTAAAGGTTCGACACCAGGGGCTAAAAGCTCCATACTGAATTGATCATATTCGGTATCACCCGAAAAAAAAACTACTTTCCATTGAACTCTACCCATCTCAAGATAAAAGTCCGATCGACTTATTACATGTTCATGCTGAGTAAGATTATACTG
Organism: Paraflavitalea sp.; assembly: GCF_059502485.1. Taxonomy (NCBI): domain Bacteria; kingdom Pseudomonadati; phylum Bacteroidota; class Chitinophagia; order Chitinophagales; family Chitinophagaceae; genus Paraflavitalea; species Paraflavitalea sp. The sequence continues at coordinate 2,831,802 of NZ_JCACET010000008.1, read as the reverse complement.
ACCCAGCTGAAGTCTATTGGGTGAATTCCATGATTTCCCATCAAACTCACCTACAGCAAGATGAATATCTATTAAATCGTTTTGCTTATGCCTTGCATTGGGATGAAAAAAAGGAATTTCCTTACTCATTGAAAGCCGCATTCCGAATCTCCAAAATCTAGTATTCTTGGGCTCTATAGTAAATGAAAAAGTTTGACGCTCTAATGTAAATGTCTTTCCATAAACAACATCATTGTACTCTAGGTCACCAGAGTTTTTAAACTTGAATTTTCTCGTGGGCATAAAAGATCTTTACAATTATAGTAGGGGTTATACCAATACACAATCTATATAGCATACAGTTAAGGTAATTCAATCTTGCTGTACCCTCAGTCAATAATTTTTCTTTCATCTAGCTATCTATATTTACTTTTTACTCTAGTAAGTTTCACTACCTCAGTCATTAATAAAACATAAATCTAATATATAAATGACTATATAAATGTATTTATATCAAAGATTTCTACGAAACAACAAGTTTGTATAATGTACCAATTACGCAACTAACCTTCGGCCACCTCAATGTTAAATTTGACAGATTAAACATTACTGAACCATTTATCACACTTTCATTTACTACCATTCAATACAAGCCGATATAACAGAGAATTTAACTCTAAATTCATACTGTGGCGAAAAGTTGAAATCAGAATATTAACTTTGAGCATACCGACCTATCACCGCGCGCCCAACCTTTCCTACGCTAACTTTTTTGCCAGGTATTGAAAGTTAATCCAAATTAATATTTAATTGTCTGCTGGTCACGCACATACTGAAACTGAGCTGCTTCGACGTATTGCCGATGGTGATCAGGCTGCGTTCTCTGAGTTTTTCCGCCGCTACTTTGACCAGTTGTATAGCATCATGCTGAAGTATACCAACCGGCATATCGATGCGGAAGACATTGTACAATCGGTATTTATCAAGGCATGGGAGAAGCGGCAGATCTTCCGGGACATGGAACATCCCCTGAACTGGTTCTTCATCGCCGCCCGCAATGAATTTCTCGACCGCTTCCGGAAAAGCAGGCAGTCCAAGCAATATCAACAGTACCTGATCGAGGTGTTCAGTGAGGCTGACGCTTCTTCTCCGGAATCCATTGTTACCAATAAAGAATATGCACAACTGTATCATCAAGCTATTAAAAACCTGCCTGAAAAGCAGCAACAGGCTTACCTGCTGAGCCGGGAGCAGGGGCTGACCTATGAAGAGATCGCCCAGATCATGCAGGTAGAAAAGTCTACGGTGAAGGAGCATATCGCGCGGGCCATCAAATCGATCAGGGCTTTTTTCCTTTCTCAAACGAGCTACCCGGGCGAGTTTATTCTTTTTTTAATTTTTTTAAAGTTGTTGTCCCCCTCTTTTATTTATCATTCGTCTTAATTGTACAGGCAGCAACGACCCGTTATAATGTGTACTATGACCGAAGACCAATTTATCCAGCTGTTACAGGGCTTTCACGACCGGCGATTGTCTGAAGAGGAGTTGCTTTCTTTTCTGAAGGCAGCCGAAGACCCGCGTTTTGAGTCGCTGATCGGTGACAGGCTTCATGCAGAGCTGGCTGAGATGAAGGCTTTGCCGGTGTCTGATGGCGCCAGGGCGGATAAGGTGTGGCAAACTATTCATGCATCTATTAATGGTACAGAAAACAAGGATGCAGGGGTTGAGGTTGAAATTGTTCCTGCCGACGGGCGTGTTCGTTTTCTTAGCAGACCGTGGATCAGGTATGCGGCGGCTGTTATTGTTTTACTGGGCGTGGGGGCTTACTTCTGGCTCTCCAACCGGCAGCAGCCAGTGGACAAGGTTGTCACTACTGACATTGCACCCGGAAGAGAAGGGGCTATTCTTACGCTTGCCGATGGAAGCAAGGTGGTCTTAGATAGCCTGGGTAATGGTATGGTAGCCGAGCAGCATGGTACGCAGGTGGTGTTGAAAGATGGTAGCCTCTCTTATAATGCCAGCAATGCAAGTACAGTAAGTTATAATACAATGGCTACTCCCAATGGACGCCAGTTCAGCGTTCAACTGCCTGATGGTTCCAAAGCCTGGCTTAATGCTGCTTCTTCGATCACCTACCCTACTGCTTTCATTGGTAATGAGCGGCCTGTATCTATAAGTGGCGAGGTGTATTTTGAAGTGGTGAAGGATGCCAAGCGGCCGTTTAAAGTGAAGGTGAATGATAACACTGAAGTGCAGGTACTTGGCACCAGTTTCAATGTAAAGGCTTATGCTGAAGATGCCAGTGTGAATACTACTTTATTAGAAGGTTCCGTACGCTTATCTGTTTTTCAAAAGACCCAAATGCTGGCTCCTGGTCAGCAGACGATGGTGAGCCGTAATGGAAATATTCGGCTGGTCAACCATGCGGATATACAAAAGATCATGGCCTGGAAAAACGGGCTGTTCAATTTCCAGGATGAATCTCTGGAAGAGGTAATGAAGCAGTTGGAAAGGTGGTACGATATCCAGGTGAAATACATCGGTGATCCGCCTAAGAAGAAGTTCTTCGGTGAATTGGGCAGGGATCTGACTTTATCGCAAGTGATTGAAACGCTCCAGGAAGTCGGTATCCAATTTCATATTGAAGGTCGCACCTTATTTGTAAGACATTAAAACCCTCCTATAAATCCTTAAAATTCCAAAGTCCGGTAAAAGGAAGTTGTAAAGCCCGCAGACGGCTTTGCCATTGTAATCATTTGTTTAACCAAAAGAAACTGTTATGACCTGATGGAACAAGGGTTTGCTTAATAAAAAAGCCAGCAGTGGTTGGAACACTCCTGGCCGTATGTTGGGCAACCCATAAGAGACTGACTTGACTGCTTATTTCATTACCCAAACTACTGCAAGTTATGAATTTCCTTACTTGTTTGGATGACATTGTCATGTCGACTGACGGGCGATGTACCTCCAACAGATCCGGCCTATCGGTCTTTCGCCGCCGGAGTGTAACCAAAATGGTGTTAGTGATGAAACTAACCTTTCTGTTGTTAACTGTATGCTTTTTACAGGTCAGCGCCACTGGTGTGGCGCAATCTGTTACGCTTTCCGTAAAGAACTGCCGCATCGATTCTGTGTTCTCCGCAGTCAAAAAACAAACTGGCTTTGTTTTTTTCTGCAGTGCAGAGATCCTCAAAGAGGTGAAACCTGTTTCTATCGATGCCCGCAACATGGAGCTGAACTTGTTCCTGGAAAAGCTCTTTACTGCGCTTCCACTGAAGTACTCGATCAAAAACAAAACTATCGTCGTGAGCCGGAAGCCGGCACCTGCCTTCGTGGAAAAAGAAGACCCTGTCAACGAACTGGCTGGTCCACCCATGCACCTGATAGACAGTTTGCCACCGATCATGGGGCTAGTGCGCGGGCGCGATGGACGACCGCTTGTAGGCGCCAGTGTATTGATCAAAGGAAGCAAGCAAGGAGCTTCAACAGACGCCACGGGCCGCTTCATGATCGATGTGAATCCCGGGCAAACGCTCGTGATAAGTTATATCGGTTATAAAACGAAGGAAGTGCGGATCACTTCCAGCAAGATCGATCTGCTCGACATCGTGATGATTGCCGATGATGAGAACATACAGGAAGTGGTGATCAACACCGGTATCATCAAGAAGGACAAGGCCAGCTTCACCGGTGCGGCTACTGTATATACGGGTGCGCAATTGAAAACAGTGGGCAACAAGAATATACTGGAAAGCTTGCGCACACTCGACCCTGCTTTCATTAAAGTGGAGAACAACCTGCAGGGGTCTAATCCCAACAACCTGCCGACTTTCGAGATCAGGGGGCAGACTACTATCAATACGAATACGCTGAACGATCAGTTTAGCCAGGACCCCAACCAGCCGCTATTCATCCTCGACGGTTTTGAAACCACTTTGCGAACTATTTACGATCTCGATATGAATCGTGTGGCGAGCATCACTATCCTGAAGGATGCGGCCTCTACTGCGCTTTATGGTTCCAAAGCTTCCAATGGCGTGGTGGTGGTGGAAACCAAACGTCCGGTGGCCGGCAAGCTGCAGGTGTCTTACACCACGGATATGACTTTTGAAATGCCCGACCTCAGCAGTTACAATCTGATGAATGCGGCGGAGAAGCTGGAGTTTGACAGGCTGCAGGGTTTTCTGTACGACAGTACGGGACCAGCACAATGGCAAAACGAAGAGAAATATAATCAACGCCTGGCGGAAGTGAAGCGCGGTGTCAATACTTATTGGCTCAGCCAACCTTTACGTACGGGGCTCTCGAACAGGCATTCGCTGCAATTTGCTGGTGGCAATAATGATCTTATGTTCAATGCGGCTCTTTCTTATGACACGCGCCTGGGGGTGATGAAGGGTTCTCAACGGGAAACGTGGGGTGGCAACATCGGCATCAATTATCGCAAAGGCAAGCTGACGCTGAACAATTTGCTGTCGTTATCGGGTGGCAAAGCCAGTGAATCGCCCTATGGTTCTTTCTCTGAATTTGCGAAGGCGATCCCTTATTACCGGAAAACAACGCCGGATGGCACCATCGAAAAATATCTTGATTATGATCCTATTGTCGTGAATCCGCTGTACGACGCCTCTTTTTTCAGCATCAACGAAACAAAGCCTTTTACTTTCTTCAACAACCTCGATGCTGCTTATAATTTCTCCGCCAAGTTCCGGCTGCAGGCCGGCGTGCAGGTGGCTAAAGGGACTAATAAAACGGTATCGTTCACTCCTCCGGAACATTCTCATTTTGACAACGCAGACCTGCAACAAAAAGGGAGCTACACCCAAACCAACCAAGAAAATTATTCTTACCGCGGATATGCGATGTTGAGCTACGGAGAAGTGATCGGTAAGCATCAGTTGAGCGCGACCGTCAGGAGCGATGTGGCAGAGCAGAATGGTGAGTCGAGGGGCTTCACCGCCGTTGGCTTTCCTTATGGTTCGGATGGCAACCCGATCTACGCTTTTGGCTATTCGCCTTTTGGCGCACCTACGGCCACTACTTCGAAAAGCAGGAGCCTCGGTTTCCTGGCGAGCTTCAACTATGCCTGGGAGCGTCGTTTTATATTCGATGCGGTGTATCGCCTCGATGGTACGAGTGCGTTCGGCACGGACCATGTGTTCAAGCCTTTTCTTTCCGGCGGCCTTGGCTGGAATATTCACCAGGAGGCTTTCATGAAAAAGGCATCTTTTTTTAGCCTGCTGAAACTGCGCGTGAATGCGGGTTATACGGGCAATGAGAACCTGGGCCAGTTCAGCTCTATTTCTACTTATAACTACCTCACGGGTAATAACAATATTTTCGGACAGGGTGTTACAGTGGGTTCATTGGGCAACCCTTCGCTCGACTGGCAACGTACATTGCAAACGAGTTATGGCGTCGACATGGGCTTTTGGAATAATCGCGTAAGTGGTTACATCGAATATTTCGACAAGAAAACGGACCCGCTTACTGTGGGTGCTGAAGGTACGCTGCCTTCTTCTGCCGGCACCGGCACTAAATATGTGCTGAATGTGGGCCATCTCAATACGCGGGGTTGGACGCTGAACATCCGGGTGCAACCGGTGAACCTCCCTGCCAAGGGTATTGTATGGTCCATCGGCGTTATGGGCAGCCGATACAAGAGTACTTATGGCGGACTGGCCGACAGACTGGCTAAGTTGAATGAAGAGCAAACCAAGAACAAGGGACTGCTCCGATTTACGGACGGCTATAGCCCGGACGATCTGTGGGCTGTGGTGTCTCGTGGTGTAGATCCCGCTACGGGCAATGAACTGTTCCAGAAAAAAGACGGTTCTCTCAGCTTCACCTATTCTACCGATGATATCGTGAAGGTGGGTAACGCACGACCAACGGTGGAAGGCGGCATCAATACGACGTTCACGTACAAGAATCTTTCGCTGAACGGTACGCTACGTTACCGGATCGGAGGCTATGTATTTAACCAGGCGTTGTATGATAAAGTAGAGAATATAGGGTTTGTGCGGGAGAACCTTGACAAGCGTGCTTTGTATGGCCGCTGGCAAAAGCCGGGGGATGTGACGCAGTTTACCAATATTAAAAGTGTAGCGGCCAATCTCAGCTCACGTTTTATTCAGAAGGACAATCACCTGATCGGTGAATCGATCAGCATGAGCTGGTATACGAATGCGGAATGGCTGCATGCGCTTAAGCTGCAGTCGCTGAACGTTACTTTATATACGAATGACCTGTTCCGCCTCGAAAAGATCCAGACTGAACGTGGTATAGATTATCCGTACGCACGGACAGGCAGTCTCAGTATCAGTGTTTCATTTTAATTAAAACAGCCAATCATGAACGGGAAATATATTATTATCCTCCTCCTGCTTGCCGGCACTTTGCTTGCCGGAACAGGCTGTAAAAAATTCCTGCAGGTGCAGCCGACGGGTTCTTATACGGAAGACCAGGTGTTTGCCAATAAAACGGCAACACAGCAGGCGCTGAATGGTCTCTACATCAACCTGGCAAATAATGATCTTTATGGCGCAGCGCTCACGCAAACTCATATAGAACTGATGGCGCAGCGTTACCGGGGGTTGGTAGACGGTGTCAATTTTTATGAGCAATATCAGCAGAACATCTATACGGGGCCGCAGGTGCAGGCCAGGTTCGACCAGTTGTGGAAGAGTGCTTACCAGACGATCTTGTCTGCGAATCTTTTCCTGGCGAAGATCGACGCGACAGTGCAGAACCGCGTGGTTACGGAAGGACAGGGAAAACTGATGAAGGGCGAGGCGCTGGCGATACGGGCACTGCTGCATTTCGATATGCTGCGCCTTTTTGGCCCGGTGTACAGTGTGGGCGCCAGTCAGCGTGCCATTCCTTATTATACGGTTGCCAACGGTCAATCGCAACCGATCCTCACGTCTGCCGAGGTGTTGACGAAAGTGCTGGAAGACCTTACTTCTGCTGCGAGCTTGCTGGCTAACGATGCGATTATACAATCTGGTGTGGTGCGGCAAGCGGAGCCTGATTTTTATACGGGGCAGCGCAACCAGCGATTGAATTATTTTGCGGTGAAAGCGCTGATGGCGCGTGTGTATCTGTGGGGCGGCAAAAACACTGAAGCGTATGACGCGGCTCTGGCCGTACTGACGGATGGGGAGAAATGGTTTCCCTGGCTGCCTTACACGGCTATTGTCAACAATCCTTCACCTGACCGCGTGTTTTCGACCGAGTTGTTGTTTGCTGTGTATAACAGGAACCTGTATAGAAATTATACTTCTTTCTTCAGTCCCTCTCTGACAGAGACCTATCTGCTGGCTCCTGATGCCACGAACCTGCGCAATACGTTTGAGAATAATGAGAATGATTGGCGGTATACCACTACCTGGCGACAGACGAACAGGCCTTTCCGTACTTTTTTCAAGTATGAGGATATTTCTCTCAATACGGCGTGGGGGTATCTGCAGCCGATGATCCGCAAACCGGAGTTGTATTATATACTGGCTGAAACGGAAACTGATGGGGCGAAGGCGCGTACCTGGCTTAATGCGGTGCGCAATAACAGGGGCCTGCCCAACCTGGGGGCCAATGCTTCTCTACCCGCTGAGATATTGAAGGAATACCGGAAAGAGTTTTACGGCGAGGGGCAGCTGTTCTTTTATTATAAGCGTACGAACACGTCATCGGTTCCCGATGCGATGACGAATGCACCGAAGACCCTGGTGTATGTAGTGCCGCTGCCATTGTCTGAAACCTTACCGCGCTAATGTAAAAACTGCAACATCATGAAACGACTTCTCTATATCGGCATCATCTGGATAGCAGCTTCCTGCAAACGGGAGCCGCTGACCACCTATAACGCTGCCGACAATGTGTATTTCAATTATCAGATCGACTTATATGATTTTCGCGACAGCATGGATTTTTCTTTTGCCAACAGGGATGCCAGTGTGAAAGACACCGTACTGCTGGTGCCTCTGGGTGTTACCGGGGCAGGCGCGGCAACGGACCGCACTTTCAAGCTGGTGGCAGACCCGGCGTCTACGGCTATTGCCGGCACGCATTATGAACTGCCGGCCGCGGTGATCCATGCCGGCAAAGTGCAGGATACGTTACGCCTGCGGTTCAAACGCACAGCGGACCTGACTTCGGGGAAGAAGAAGCTGGTGCTTCGCCTGGAACCGAATGAGTTCTTTAAAACGGACCTTCAATACAGGATACGGGGCAATGCGACCCGGGATAGTATGAGTGTGCTCAGGTTTTCCATCGGCGCATCGGATGTACTGGACGCAGGACCGTATTGGAATAGCTATGCTCCTTATTTCCACACGTTCAGCATGAAGAAAGTAAAGCTGATACATGATCTGCTGGGGATGCCGCTCGATTTCTGGATGGTCTTACCAAACAATGAGCGGCGGGCGTCGGCTATTTATTATGCGTCTTCCACTGCGCGTTATCTGAGCGACCAGGCTGCTCAAGGTAATATTATCCTGGATGAAGATGGAACGCCGATGCAGATGGGGCCGGCGTATCGGTAAGGCGAGTGGTGAATGGCGAGTGGCGAGGGTTCGCATGCATTTCTTTTACTTATTCAAAATGACGTTTTGTATGAAGAGTATACAAACCTGTTTTATGCTGATGGCCTTTTGTGCCTGCTTTGTATCGTGTTATAAGGACAAAGGTAATTATGATTACCAGGCTGTTAATGAACTTACCTTTTCTAATATAGATACTGCCAAAGGGTACACGGTAGGGCTTGGTGAAACGCTGTCGATCACACCTCAGGTGAATGGAACGCAGGACGCTGCCGGTTCCGGTAAAACGTATGCTTATGAATGGTCGCTCGATTTTGTGGGTAAGGATTCTGTGCTTTCGAGGGAAAAGAACCTTACTACGAAGCTGGTGATGCCGCCCGGAAAGTATACGCTTCAATTCAAGGTTACCGACCAGCAAACGGGCATCCGGTTCCATACAAGGACTCAATTGCTGATCACGACTACCATATTTGAAGGCTACCTGGTGATGAATGAAGTAAATGGTAAAACGCGGCTGGATATGCTCAGCTATTATCGTACTGACGATCGCTTCGCGCAGCTTACGGATGTGCTTTCACTGATGAATTCTACTGTGCCGGTGCAGGGTAAACCAAGGCAGGTGTTTTGTATGGAAACAGAGGCGCTGCGTGTTACGCCAGAAACGTACCGTATCTACCTCGTCACAGAAACGGGCACTTACAAGATAGACCCGGAGACATTCGGCTATAATACGCTCAATGATTTCCGGTATGAAATGGTGGGCACTCTGCCGGGTAATTTCAGCCCCGTCCGTCTGAACGGAAGCCTGCAGTATCTATTTATGCCCGCCACTTTCCTGATGGAAGGGAACAATGTGTATACACGCACGTATGAAGGTGTCGTCTTTCCTTATGTGCCAGTGAATGTTTATGCGGGTGCAACCAAACCGTTCAAGGCTTTTCCGCAGGTTGCCGCTTATGACGATGGGTTTACGCTCTTCAATATGGAAAGTCGCACGTTTACGTCTGCTACGCTGGGCAGTATCAATGTAACGGATATAGCACCAGGCAATGGATTTCCCGAAGGAAAGGACATGGTGTATATGGAGGATCAACCGTCTACCGGCCTTGGCTATGCTGTGATGAAAGACCCGGGCCAGCCTAACTATCACCTGCTGCGTTTTTACCCGGGGTATAGTTTTGCCGATTATTTCGAGCCGGTGAATGCGGTGGACTTCGACAAGGCTACTCATTTCGCGGCCAGTCCTGAGTTAGGCTATCTTTTCTACAGTGTGGGTGGCAAGTTGTATGAATACGATCCGTTCCTGCAGCAAAGTTTCCTGATGCTGGATAAGGGTAATGCGGAGATCACTTATATCGCTTTTCAGAAGTTCTTCAACCCCAATTTTTATAGTAAATACACCGAGTTTGGCAACCTGCTTACTGTTGGCTCTCTCAATCCTTCGGGCAGCGAGGGCAGCAACGGTACGCTGGAACAGTATGTAGTGCCGCCGATCAACGCGGCGTTGCAGAAGAAGCATACATGGACGGGCTTTGGTAAAATAACCAGCGTGTCTTACCGGGAAAGAAATTGATCTAAACTTATAAACATTCAATATGCAAGAATCTATTGTGAAGATAGAGGGCTTGTCGCATCGTTATACCAGTACCTGGGCGATCCGCGATATCAACATGCAGATCAATGCTGCGGGCATCGTGGGTTTACTGGGCTCTAACGGGGCAGGCAAGTCGACTACCATGAACATCCTTTGTGGTGCACTGAACCAGACGCAAGGTCATGTGTACATTGAAGGTATCGACATGCGGAAGGAGCCGGAAGAAGCGAAAAAGCTGATCGGCTTTCTGCCGCAGAACCCGCCTTTGTACATGGACCTGACGGTGGATGAATACCTGAGTTATTGTGCGGGCCTGCGGCTGATGCCGAAAGACAAAATGAAGCCTGCCATTAAAGAAGCCAAAGAACGTTGCGGGGTGGATCATTACAGTTCACGGCTGATCCGCAACCTGTCTGGCGGCTACCGGCAGCGCGTAGGCATTGCACAAGCTATCGTGCACAAACCGAAACTGGTGGTGCTGGACGAGCCAACGAATGGCCTCGACCCCAACCAGATCATCGAGGTGCGGGCACTGATCAAAGAGATTGCGCAGGACCGGGCGGTGATCTTCTCTTCGCATATTCTTTCGGAAGTGCAATTGCTTTGTAAAGAGATCAAGATGATCGAGAGCGGGCGGATCGTCTTTTCGGATACGATGGATGCTTTCAATAATTATGTGGAGCCGCATAGTATGCTGGTGCATCTCGAGAACCCGCCATCTGCGGCCGAGCTGCAACAAATAGCCGGTATCACCAAAGTGGATTTCCTGACCGAACGGCAGGTGCGCCTGTATTTCAGCGGCGACCAGGAAATAACAGAACGGGTAGTAGCGGCCAGCCTTCACCATGGCTGGCGCCTGCGCGAGATCAGCCTGGATAAAACGGCGCTCGACGAGATCTTTAAACAGTTATCCTCTCATCAAAACAATTAGCCTTCCGCTAAACTACTTCAATGAAAACAATTTTTCGAGTGGCTAAAACGGAGTTACGTACTCTGTTCTACTCTCCTATTGCCTGGTTTTTAATGATCGTTTTCTTCATCCAGTGTGGACTGGCTTACCTGAAGGTCATCAAAGGGATTGCCCGCACGCAGGAATTGGGCGGCATGGAAATATCCTTGCTCGATACGCTGACGAAGGGCGTCTTCACAGGTATGAGCGGAGTGTTCAGCAGCGTGATGGAGACGCTTTATCTCTACATTCCTCTGCTGACGATGAGCCTCATCAGCCGGGAAACCGGCAGCGGCACCATCAAGCTGTTGTATTCTTCGCCCGTCAAAATACGGGAGATCGTATTGGGTAAATACCTCGCCATGGTGATGTACAGCCTGGTGCTGATTGGGATCCTGGGTGTGTTTGTGGTATCCGGCATCGTTCACATCCAACATCCGGAGACGGGTTTGCTGATGACGGCGCTGCTGGGTTTCTTTTTATTGTTGTGCGCTTATTCGGCGATCGGCTTGTTCATGTCTACTCTCACTACTTACCAGGTAGTGGCTGCGATTGCTTCGTTTGTCATGATCGGCATTCTAAGTTATATCGGTAACCTCTGGCAACGGGTAGGTTTTGTGCGCGAGCTTACTTACTTTTTATCTATCAGCGGCCGTACGCAGAAAATGATGGGGGGATTGCTCACTACCAAAGATGTAGTGTATTTCATCGTGATCGTGTTCCTGTTCCTTGGGTTCAGTGTGTACCGGATGAAAGGGAGTATGGAATCGAAACCATGGACGGTGAAAGGGCTGCGTTATGCAATCGTATTAGGGATTGTGCTGCTGGTGGGTTATGTCACTTCCATTCCCGGCCTGATCGGTTATTACGATGCCACGCACAATCAACTTAATACGCTTTCGCCGCGGACGCAACAGGTGGTGAAAGACCTCGGTGACGATCCGCTGGAAGTAACGGCTTATGCCAACCTGGTAGACCGTTTTTATTTCTTCGGCGATCCTGATTCTTACAACCGGATGCTGGCGCGCTGGGACCCTTACCTGCGTTTCAAAAGTAATATCAAGGTGAAAACGATCAGTTATTACGACAGTGCGCATGCGTCTCCTTATATCTACCAGATCTATCCGGGCAAGACCTTGAAAGAAATTGCCGATCAACATGCCAAAAAATATGATATGAAGCTCAGCGATTATCTGACCCCGGACCAGATGCGTAAACAGATCAACCTGCGGCCGGAATTCAACCGCTATGTGATGCAGCTGAAATGGCGTGGCCGGACGGCCTGGCTGCGTGTGTTCGACGATTCGCAGGCATGGCCCAGCGAAACAGAGTTGTCCATTGTATTGAAACGCCTGCAGGGGGCTAAGATGCCTAAGGTTGGTTTTGTGACGGGCAACCTGGAGCGGGATATCAACAAGGTGAATGAGCGTGATTACGCTGTGCTCACGAATTCGCCTTTCTTTCGTTATTCGATGGTGAATCAGGGCTTCGACGTGCAGAATGTTTCTCTGGACACAGGCCCCGTGCCTGCGGAATTATCCGCACTTGTGCTGGCGGATCCCAAACTGGACTTGTCGCCTGCGGCGCGCGCTGCGCTTAATGATTATATTAACCGTGGGGGCAACTTGCTGATTGCCGGAGAGCCTGGCCGGCAGGCGCAGATGAATGTTTTGCTACAGCCACTGGGCGTGCAGCTAACAGATGGGTCGTTGATACAGGAATCGGAAGATGAATCGCCGCTTATGCAGTGGCAACAAATTCAGCCTTTTGCCGGCACTTTTTACCCGCCGGTGAGCAGATCTATTACTGACAGTATACCGGTGACCATGCCGGGCGCAGCAGGCCTTACGTGGACGGACAGTGGTCCTTTTGCCATACATCCATTGTTACAATCCGCACCGAAGGTATCCTGGAACAGGCGTAAACCGTATGATCCGGAGACGATGGTGGCCGCGCTGGTAAAACCACGCGATACGGCGCACCAAAAAGCGAATCCTGGCCTGATCACTTTTTCTGCGGCAGACGGGGACGTGATGGGCCCTGTAACCACCGCCGTAGGCCTGACACGGACTATTAACAACAAAGAGCAGCGGATCATCGTGCTCGGGGATGCCGATTTCCTGAGTAATAAAGAGATCAACCGTTTTGGTACGGCCAACTTCGTGTTTTGTACCGGTAGTTTCCGCTGGCTGACGGGCGGGGAATACCCGATCGATGCGTCACGGCCCGGCGCTAAGGACAAGCGGATCAACGTTACGCTCAAGCAGGCCGAAGTGCTGCGTATCGTTTATATCTGGGTGGTACCGGGTCTGCTGCTGGCTTTTGGAACCATATTGCTGATCAGACGTAAAAGAAAATAACGCAAGGCATGTTGTTTACCACGGATAAGCAAACGCTGGAAGATCTGAATATCTTCGGCAAGCATGGTGCAGATTCTATTTATAATATATTTAATCGCTGCTCCACACGGGGTGGAGCAGCGATCCTGGAAGAAATGTTCCGCTACCCGCTTTCGGATGATACAGTGATCAACAAACGGGTGGGTATCATCCGCTTTTTTGCAGACAGTGGGATGGCGTTCCCTTTCGACAGCTCACTTTTTGATGGCATAGAGCCTTATCTCGCGAATACAGATGAGCGGACGAAGCTTACTGCTCAAGAACAATCTGTTGCGAAAAAGCTCGGCAGGATGATTGCCTCAGATACGGAAACTGCTGTTATTTACAAGGGTGTGCAAGCTTTGGTGGCACTGCTGCAGGGGGTGCGCTCGTTTGTGGCTTCGCTGGATAAAGATAAGGAGCACGTGTATGGCAGTGAGTGTGATGCCATCCGTGTTATTGTAGCTGATACAGCCTTTGCCTCCATGCTGGCAAGTAAAGGTAAACTGTCTCATGCAGTGATAGCAGACTTCGATGTGCAGCTTCGTTTCCGTCATCGTGACGTTATTCAAAAGCTATTGCGTCATCTCTATTTGCTGGATGTGTATATTTCTATTGCCAAAGTGGCAAAGGCAAGGGGGTTCGTGTTCCCCAAAGCTCTGCCGCGTGAGCAGTCTATGGCAAGGCTGGAGGGCGTGTATCATCCACAAGTGCCTAATGCGGTTGCGAATGATATTACTATTTCGCCTGAAGGAAACGTGGTCTTTTTGACCGGGGCGAATATGGCCGGCAAGTCGACTTTTATGAAATCGCTCAGCATAGCAATGTTCCTGGCTCATATGGGATTTCCTGTTGCCGCCAAGGCCATGGAGTTTTCCGTGCTGGATGGCATCTATACTACTATCAATCTTCCGGACAATCTTGGTATGGGCGCCAGTCATTTTTATGCAGAGGTGTTGCGGACCAAGAAGATGGCTACTGAACTAAAGCAAGGCAAGCGGCTGTTCATTGTTTTTGATGAGCTGTTCAGGGGAACCAATGTGAAGGATGCTTATGAGGCTTCTATTGCTATCATCAAAGGGTTCGCTCAAAAGCGGAGCAGCCTGTTTGTGATCTCCACGCATATCATCGAAGCGGGCGAAGTATTAAGGCAGGCCTGTTCGAATATACGCTTCGTGTATCTGCCAACCCGCATGAATGGCACTCATCCTGTGTATACTTATACGCTGGAAAGTGGTATTACCGATGACCGGCATGGCATGATCATCGTTAAGAATGAGGGTATACTTGACATGCTGGCAGGAGGTATAAAAAAACAAGCGCATCAGCAAGCTGGCTTTATAGCTGACAAGCAAACGCTGGAAGACCTGAATCTACTGGGCCGTTTCAAGCCGCATTCTATTTATAGTCTTTTCAATAAAGCAAAGACAAGTGGTGGTCAGCGGTTGCTGGAGGAAATGTTTCGTCATCCCATGACTGATGTTGCTGTTATCAACCAGCGGAGTGAGTCTTTCCGCTACTTCCAGGGGCTGGCATTGAATTTCCCTTTTCATTATGAAGGGTTCATGGTTGTGGAAAATTACCTTGGGTCCAGCGGCGCCGGTAATATCATTTCTTCTACTGCAGGGATATGGCGCAAGAAGATGATGGGTGCTTTCTTAAGGGATGAACAGTATACCCAGTTACAGGCCGGCTTGTTGGCAACTATCGATGCTTTGAACAAATTGAAGGGTTTGCTGGAAAGTGTGGATATGGCGCTCGTGAAGAAAGCCAAGGAAATTCTTGCAGACAAGCGATTATCGTGGCTGGCCCTGGAAAAGGGTGTGCAAGAGCTGCCTGTACTGAAGGTAGCGAAATATGATCTGTTGCTTCGGCATACGCTGCGGCAAGAAATGGAAGTGTTGTTGTTGTGTCTGTATGAGCTCGATGTTCACATTGCCGTGAGCTCAGTGGCGCGGGAGCGGAATTTTTCTTACGCCAAGGCATTACCTGCTTACGAGCATTCTATCCGGGCAACTGCGTTGTGGCATCCTGCTATCGATAAAGCTGTACCGAATGCGGTTTCACCTCAGAAGGACTGTAATGTATTTTTTCTGACGGGGGCTAATATGGCCGGCAAGTCTACTTTCATGAAGTCTTTCGGTATTGCTGTTTACCTGGCGCATATGGGTTTTCCTGTTGCTGCGCGCGATATGGAATTTTCTGTGCGTGATGGGTTGTATTCTTCCATCAACGTGGCAGACAACCTGAATATGGGTTATAGTCATTTTTATGCGGAAGTGCTGCGTGTGAAAACGGTAGCCGAACAGGTGAGTCATGGCAAGAACCTCATTGTGATATTCGACGAATTGTTCAAGGGCACTAATGTGAAGGACGCTTACGATGCTACGTTGCATGTATCTACTGCTTTTGCCCAATACCTGAATTGTTTTTTTATCATCAGTACTCATATCGTAGAGGTGGGTGAAGCGCTGCGGAACGGGCCGCATGCTGTTCAGTTTGTATACCTGCCCACTATCATGGAAGGCACCGTGCCGCGCTATACTTACCGCTTAACCGAGGGTATCAGCAGCGACAAGCATGGTATGGTTATCATCGGTAATGAAAAGATATTGGAGTCGCTTAATGAATAGTATCATTTCCTGATCAAATACAAGTTTTAGACATGAAAAAAATGTTCAATCAAAGGCATTTACTGCCTTTACTGGGATTCTTATTTACCTACCCCACCATTGGCTTGGGGCAAGTGGTACCGCTCGATACAGCGGTACGCACCGGCCGATTGGCCAATGGGTTTACGTATTTCATCCGTTATAATAACGAGCCCAAACAGCGGGTGATCTTTTACCTCGCGAACAAGATCGGTTCGATGCAGGAGGATGAGGGTCAACGCGGGCTGGCGCACTTCATGGAACATATGAGTTTCAATGGCACCAAGCATTATCCCAAGAACCAACTGATAGAATATTTACAGAAGTCTGGTGTGCGGTTCGGGGCCGACCTGAATGCTTATACGGGTTTTAACGAAACTGTGTATCAGCTGCCTTTGCCTTCTGATGATACGGCTATCGTTCGCAATGGCCTTCAGATCATGCGTGACTGGGCGGCGGAGGCATTGCTTGAAACGGAAGAGATCAACAAGGAGCGAGGCGTGGTGCTGGAAGAGAAACGCCTGCGTAATGGAGCCGGCCAGCGCTTGCAGGACAAATCGTTTCCTATGCAGGTGAATAATTCGCGCTATGCTGTTCGCCTGCCTATTGGTACAGAACAAGTGCTGAATGGTTTTACGCCTGATGTTGTGCGACGTTTTTATAAAGACTGGTACCGGCCCAACCAGCAGGCGCTGATCGTGGTTGGCGATGTGGATGTAAAAGCAATAGAGAATCAGATCAAAAGGTTGTTTGGTGATCTGAAGAATCCTTTGGGTGAGCGTGCCGTTGTGAAGACAACTATTCCGCTCTCTGGTAAGAACCAGTTTCTTGCGGCTACCGATCCTGAGCTAACAACATCCGAGATCAGCGTATCGATCAAGCAGCCTGCAGTGGCTTTAAAAACGAAAGCCGATTTCCGTATTCATATCATACGGAGCCTGTTCAACCAGGCGCTGGGTGGCCGACTGGGTGAACTAAGTGTGCGCCCTGAGCCTCCTTTTGTACAGGCGCAGGCAAGTGTTTCCAGTTTTATGGGTGGCCTGGATGCTTTTAGTGTGAGTATTGTGCCTAAACCCGGCAAGATGAAGGATGCGTTTGATGTTGTATGGACTGAGATCGTTCGCCTACAACAGCTGGGGATCACCAAAACGGAGTTTGATCGCGGTAAGCTGGCTTACATCAATGGGATGGAGAATGTGTATAAAGAAAAGAGCAAGATCCCTTCGGATGCTTATGTACAGGATTATCTGGCTTATTTCCTGAATGGTACAGCTGCTCCCGGCATAGACCAGGAATATATGATTGCCAAGGGGCTTATTGAAAATATTACACTGGAAGAAGTGAATGCCCTTGCGCGGGCTGTAATAAAGGATGTGGACCGAGATATTATAGTTTTCGCTCCTGAAAAGGATAAGGCTACTCTGCCGACTGAAGGTCAACTCCACTCGTGGATGGCTTCTATCAAGCAGCAAAAGCTGTCTGCCTGGAAGGATGAGATCAGTGAAAAGAAATTGCTATCGACGTTGCCTACAGCGGGTAAAGTGGTGGGCCGTGAACGGATGGACAGTATCGGTGTCACTATTTATACTTTAAGTAATGGGTTGAAGGTGTGGGTGAAGCCTACGAACTTCAAGAATGACGAGATACTGTTTTCCGGTTTCAGTGAAGGCGGTACTTCGCTGTATCCGGACAGTCTTTTTCTTCAGGCTTCTGTTGCTTCTTCGCTGATAGCAGCCAATGGACTGGACGTTTTCGGTCCCGTTGAGCTTGGTAAGCTGCTAACGGGTAAAGCTGTTCAGGTACAGGCTTATATTCAGGACCGGTATGAGGGTATCAATGGTGGCAGTAATAACAAAGACCTGGAAACGGCTTTGCAGCTTACGTATCTGTATTTTACAAAGCCACGTTACGATGCTACGTTGTTTTCCAATAATATCAATGGGAATAAGGCCGTACTGCTCAACAGGGCTAATAATCCGGAGGTGATATTTAACGATACTGTGAATGTGTTGCTGGGTGGTTATCATTTCCGCCGCCAGCCGCCTTCTATCACCAGGCTTGATTCTATCAACCTGGACAAGATCTATGGTATTTACAAAGAGCGTTTTGCAAATGCCAGTGATTTTGTATTTGTGTTTACCGGCAGTATCGATACGACTTCATTTATTCCGCTGATGGAGCGTTATCTCGGTTCTTTGCCTTCAACGGGTGTACAGGAGGTGGCCAAAGACCCCGGTGTTTATGTGCCGGAGGGCCGGTTCAGCAAAACCTTTTATAAAGGCAAGGATAATAAGGCTATCGTGAAATTGTATTACAGTGGCGACTACGTTTTCAATACTACCAACAATACTCAGCTGGCTGCACTGGGATCGGTGCTGCAATATCATATGACTGAAAGAATCCGGGAGCTGGAGGGTGGCGCTTATACTCCTAATGCCGGTATCAGTTATATGAAGTTGCCCAGAAGCCGTTATCTTATTTCTATCGATTTTACCTGTGCTCCGCAAAATGTGGAGAAACTGATTGCGGCGGTTAACGACGAGATCAACAAGCTAAAGTCTGGTGGCGTTACGGAAGACGACGTCAACAAGTTCAAAGCTGAACAGTTGCGCGTCCGGGAAACGCAATTGCAGACGAATGGGTTCTGGCATTCCTGGCTAACTTATGTGTTGCAGAACAAGCACCCGTCTACGGGGGTATTTTATCTCAAGGAGCGGTTGCAAGTTGTTTCTCCGCAATCGGTGGGGCAAGCAGCGCAGCAATTTATCAATGACAAAAATTATATCAGGTTAGTGTTGATGCCTGAGCAGTGATACATTGATTTACTCATTAGAGGTTAAGGTTCTGAAATAGAACTGCGAGGTTACAAGACTCGCAGAGCGATCAACGTTGACTGCTCCCCGTTTAACAGTCAACAGCCCCATGACTTCTGTCAGGGGCTTTTTATTGCCTGCAGTCTGGCCGCTTTGAGCGGCCTGACAGTGTAAGCAGGGATTGGGATTTTTTATTAATTTCTAACAAGGAAGTGTTAATTCTCATCTTATTTGCTGCGATTATCGGGGTTACCTTAGTTTTATCATGAATGAAACAAACAGGCGTGCATTTCTGGGCAACCTCGCCACGCTGGTTGCTGCCGGCCTCGTGAACCAGCCTGCGCTGGCTCAATCTCCGTTGTTTTCACCGGAAACTTATTTACCGGGGGGTACGGACACTGATCCGTATGTGGCGATCCAGATGAGCCCTCATTCGATGTTGTATGAGGGTATTGCTCCGTGCCTCGATCTTATTCAAAAGACTGCTGCTGTCAATTATGTATATACGTATAGTCACGCTTTTCATGCCAACACGCTTGGGAAGCCGCTGAACCAGATGGCGCCTGACCATGGCAAGCCTGCGCGTGACTTCCGCAACAAGGTGCCCATGGTTTGGGTAAAGCATCATGACGAATATTTCAAACAAACGAAGCTGCGTATAAAGCCAACGAATCCTTCTCTGGAATATGCCGACCGTGATCTTTTCAAGGAAATGGTAAAGCCTGCACGTGAGCGGAATATGAAGGTGTGTGCCCGTATCCTGGAGGGTTCGGGACTTGCTATTGACAACTTCGACCTTGTACGTACTGTGGATGTGTATGGCAAGCGTGGCTCTAAGGCCTGCTGGACGCATCCTGATTACCGGGGTTTCTGGAATGGGCTGGTGGCTGATATGTTTAATCACTATGAGCTTGACGGTTTTCAATGGGGTGCTGAACGGATGGGGCCGCTGATGAATATCATCCTGCCCTGGAACGATGATGCGCCTACCTGTTTTTGTGAGCATTGTGTGCAGCGGGGTAAAGCTGCCGGCATCGACCCTGAAAGGGCCAAGGAGGGTTACCGGAAATTGTATGAATATGTGCGGCAATTGAAAAGTGATGCGCCGAAACCTGCTGAAGGGGTGTATACTGTATACCTGCGCCACCTGATACGTTATCCTGAAATCTTATCGTGGCAGTATCAATATCGCACTTCGCGGGAAGAGGTTCATAAGGGCATGTATGATACCATCAAGAAGATCAAGCCTTCTGCTGAAGTGGGCTGGCATGTGGACCAGCAACCTGCCAGCTGGGATGTAGTGTATCGCGCCGAAATGAGCTACGAGGAAATGGCGCCTTATTCTGATTTTATCAAGCTGATCTTATATCATGAAGTGCTGGCCCCGCGTATCAAGTCATGGTACCTCGACCGTTTTAAGAGTACCATCCTGAGTGAACTTACGCTGGAGGAATCGCTTAATATTTACTATGACATTTTTGGTTATGATAAAACGAAGGAGCCTACTGTAGATGAACTGACCAAGAAAGGGTTTTCGCCGGATTTTGTGTTTCGAGAAACCAAACGGAGCGTGGCTTCTGCCAATGGTAAAACGAAGATCATTGCCGGGATTGGGTTCGATGTTCCGGGCAGCCCGAAGGATGATCCTGAACGTATTTATCAGGCTACGCTCAAGGCTTTTGAGGGTGGCGCTTCCGGGATCATGGTATCGCGGGAATATGAGGAGATGCGGGTGCCTAACCTGAAAGCAGTGGGCAGGGCTGTAAGGGAGTGGAAGGCGAGGAAATAATCAGCTTTTTCCTGAGGACTTATTGCTGCTTAAGACTTTCCTGGTTACAAACTCGCTGAAGAAGGTATCTCTATATATGTTACCTATCGGTATCTCGTTTTTACCAATGTAGACTGTGTTGTTGTCGACAGATTCGATCTGCTTTACATTGATGATATAGGATTTGCTTACCCGCGCAAACATGCTTTTGGGTAGCTGATCGTAGATCGTTTTAATATTCATTGCGGTTATTACCTTCTGGCTTTCGGTGTGCATGACCACGTAGTCTTTCAGACCTTCAATGAAGAGGATGTTGTTGAAATGTACTTTGAATATCTTCCGGTCTGCTTTGACAAAGAAGTAATCGTCGGCAATGTTTTCTATGTTATTGTTCTCCAATTCTACTTTGAAGAGCTTCTGGTAGGTTTGTGCTTTTTCGACTGCTTTCTGAAAACGCTCCAGCTTTACGGGCTTTATCAGGTAATCGATGGCATCTACTTCGTAGCTATCTATCGCGAATTCGGAAAAGGCCGTGGTAAAGATCACGAATGTTTCTGCGGGAATGGTTTTGGCAAATTCTATCCCGTTTATTCCGGGCATTTGTATGTCGAGGAATATCAGGTCGACGGGATTGTTTGCCATGAATTTTGTGGCGGGCGCCGGACTATTAAAGGAACCAACCAAGTCCAAATTCTCTGTCTGGTCTATCAACATCTGGATGGCTTCTCTTGCCAATGGTTCGTCATCTACTATAATGCAATTCATAATTTGATAGTTAACGTTACAGCAAACGCTTCTGAATTTTCTTCGATCTGTAGTGTATGGGACACAGGGAACAACAGCTCCAGTCTTCGCCTGATGTTGGCCAACCCTAAACCTCCGGAAGTATTCACAGCTTTCAGGATGGGTTTCGAGTTGACGCATTTAAAAAATAGTTCATTATCCCGTACATCAAATGACAAGGCTACATAGGATGACCTGGCGGAATCATTGTTGTGTTTTACTGCATTTTCCACAAATGAAATGAATAGTAGTGGTGGAATCTGCACGCCGCTCAAATCTCCTTCTTTGGATATGACGAAATCGAAGTTATCGCGTCTTACTTTCTCCAAATTTAGAAAATCCTCCAGGAAATGTATATCTGAAGTTAAGAAGACCTTATCTCTTGCACTATCATATAGTTGATAGCGCAGCAAATCGCTTAGCTTCATTAATACCTGGGATGCTTTATCGGGGTCTTTTTTTGTAAGGACGTTGGCATTGTTGAGCATATTGAACAGGAAGTGGGGGTTGATCTGGTTTTTCAGCTGTTCCAATTCTGTAGAAATTTTCGACTTCTCCAATTCATAGATCAGTTGTTTATCTACCATCCATTTCTGAAAGAACTTTATGGATGCAGAGGCTGCAGTAAGAACCAGCACCAAGGATGCAAATAATGGAATATTTATTTCATCTTCAGCAGGGACGGAATCAAACAAATAACGACCGATGAAATAAATTTTAATTGAAACGGCTATAATGCCTACAACAGACAAGATGTATAAGGCATACTTATTCCTGAATAAGAGCTTCGGCACCAGTAAATACATATTGATATAAAACAGCAGCAGAAACAGTAACAGGGTCAATGTGGGTTCGGCAACCTCGGACCCACTGCTATATAGTACTATACTCATAAAGCCAATCAGCAGCAGGTGCCGATATATCCTGTATTTAGGAGAAGTGAACCACTGCCTGTTTTCCATCGAGCAATTTTTGTTAACAAGCTGGCTATGTATCGCTTTACTCATAGGTGTACCTGTATATTAAACAAATGTAAAACTTCGGATTTCAATCCATAGTAATTTATACGAAAGCTCCTTCTTTTTATACAAAAATCGTTAAAATGTTTAACGTTTATAGGCTGCTTACCAAGACTCTACAGGGCTCCTATTTTTTAGTAGTTGCAAGATTCATTTTGCTATAAAAAACGATCTGTTTGGTATAATTCGCCAGCAGGGGGAGTTTTGAAGGTATAGTTTAGCTGAAAATTGCAGCACTAAATTCTAACTTATGAAATGTAAGATCAGCGGCTTCCTCTTTTCCTTTTTTGTAATTGTCTTTACCGGCTATGCCCAGGACAGGGGTAATAAGTTTACTCTTAGCGGCACAGTGGCTAACAAGTCCAACAACGAAACGCTTATTGGCGCTACGATCAATATCCCGGAAGCAAAGATCTCCATTGTCACTAATTCTTATGGTTTTTACTCCATTACCTTACCGAAAGGAGATTATACCATCATTATCAGTTATACCGGTTATGATAATGTGGAAGAGAAGATCTCATTGACGCAGGATACCAAGAAAAACTTCGCAATGGCAGAAGGAGGCAAAGCGCTGGAAGAAGTGATCGTGCAGGCCAACAAGAACAAGATCAACATCGCGAAACCAGAAATGAGCACCAATAAGCTCTCCATAGCGACCATCAAAAAGATGCCGCCGATGATGGGTGAGGTAGACGTATTGAAATCTCTGCTATCGTTGCCCGGCGTAACGAATGCGCAAGAGGGTGCTACCGGCTTTAATGTGCGTGGTGGTTCTGTTGATGGAAATTTAGTGATGCTGGATGAAGCGGTGGTGTATAATACGTCTCACTTATTTGGTTTCTTTTCTGTTTTCAACTCGGATGTTATCAAGGATCTAAAGCTGTATAAAGGAGGTATCCCCGCCAATTTTGGCGGCAGGGTTTCCTCTGTGCTGGATATCTATCAAAAGGAAGGGAATAATAAGGAATTCCATATGAATGGCGGGATCGGCGCCATTTCCAGCCGTGTGCTTGCTGAAGGGCCGATCATTAAAGAAAAAAGTTCTTTTGTGGTAGCTGCCAGGAGTTCGTATGTGAATTTATTTCTAAAGCTCGCCAACGAGCCGAATACTATTTCTTTTTATGATATCAATACGAAGCTTAATTACAAATTGAACGATAAGAATAGCTTGTTCCTTTCCGGTTATTTCGGCAATGACAATTTCAATATGAATAAGGCTTTCATCAACAGCTATGGTAACAGTTTTATCAACCTCCGATGGAACCATATCTTTTCAAATAAATTGTTTTCGAACGCATCGGCCATCTTCAGCAATTACAACTATGGTCTTAAGCTAAAGATTGTTGGCATCGACTGGAAATCGAATATCAAGAATTACAATTTCAAGTACGACTTCAAGCATTATCTGTCCAGCAAGCTGACGTTGAACTATGGCGTGAACTCCATCTATTATAATTTCAATCCGGGCACGATCCGTCCCTTCGACAAATTGTCTACTATTATTCCAGATCAGATCGCTAAAAAATATGCATTCGAGAATGCCGCCTACCTGAGTGCCGAACAAAAGCTATCGGACAAGCTATCTCTGAATTTTGGGCTTCGTTACAGCGATTTCCAAAGACTGGGTGAAGAAGAAAGGTTTACCTATGCGAATAACCAGGCAGTTGTTTTCAATAAGGAGTTACAGGTTTACGAAGAAGCGACTCCCACCGGTACCATTAAATATGGTAAAAACAAAAAGATAGCCAGCTTTAACAATTTCGAGCCGCGGTTCTCGGTTGCTTATTCCCTCGACGAAAAGCAATCCATCAAAGCAAGTTATAACCGGATGAGCCAGTACGTGCACCTGGTATCGAATACTGCTTCCATTTCTCCTCTCGATATATGGGCGCCCAGCGACCAATACCTGAAGCCTGAAATTTTAGATCAGGTTGCTCTCGGTTATTTCAGGAATATCAGAAATGGGGATTATTCCATCGAGGTAGAAGCCTTTTACAAGACCATTAAAAACAAAACCGACTATATTGACGGGGCCGACCTAATTGCGCACAAGGCAATCGAGCGGGTGATGCTAAACGGAGAAGCACGCTCCTACGGACTTGAACTGATGTTTAAAAAGAATGTCGGCAAACTGAATGGCTGGGTGTCTTATACGCTTTCCAAAGCCGAACAGCGGACACCAGGCAGAACTCCTGACGAGCCGGGGATCAACAGTGGCAAATGGTACCGGGCTAATTATGACAAACTCCATAACCTCTCTATCAATGCTTCTTATGATTTGAACGCCAAATGGAGTTTTGGAGGAATGATGACTTACCAAAGTGGCAAAGCTGCCACCTTCCCCAACGGAAAATATCAATATAATGGAATAACAGTTTCGAGCTATGGGCTACGAAATGAAAACTCACTTGCAGCCTATCACCATCTTGATGTATCGGCTACTTACAGGCCCAGACCTCAGAAGAAAACAGGCTGGAGGGGTGAATGGGTATTCAGTATCTATAACCTCTATGGCAGAAATAATGCGGCCTCTTACCAATTTGGCCAAAATGAGGACACCGGCAAAAGTGAAGCAAAAAGAATATCCATTTTCGGAATTGTACCGGGCGTAACCTACAACTTCAAATTTTAAGATCTCTGTAAATAAAATAACAGCAATGAAACTAATAAACGGACTTTTTATATTGATCACGGGGCTTGTATTTACCAGTTGTAGCAAGGTTATCGATGTCAAGCTACCAACAGCCGCACCCAAATTGGTGATCGAAGCGTCTATCGACTGGTATAAAAACACCCCAGGCAACGAACAGCGGATAATACTATCTACCAGTACAGGTTATTACAATGAAGCATTCCCCTCTGTTTCCGGCGCGCAAATAAGAATCACGAATTCTCAACAAACAACTTTCACTTTTTCAGAAACCTCGAAGAAGGGAGAGTACCTATGCACAAACTTTGTACCTGAGGTGGGAAACACTTACCAATTGACAGTGGTACTCAATGATGTTACTTACATAGCAACAGAAACATTTATGGCCACACCTGATATCGAATCTGTCACTCATACAGCTAAAGGGGGTATGACGGGAGATGAGTATGAAGTACAATTTTCCTGGCAGGATGACGGCAGCCAGGATAACTATTATATGTCCAGGACAAAGATAAACCGGATTGCCTTTCCGGATCTTGATGTGGAATCCGACGAAAATTACCAGGGCCGCAAGATGACAGAATTCTTCTCCCATGAAGACCTTGTAGAAGGCGATTCGATCAATATAAAAATATATGGCGTATCCCGGAGATTCCATGACTATTTCAAGAAAGTAATAGCTGCTTCCGGCAACGACGGTAGCCCGTTTCCCGCCGTACCCACAGCGGCCAGGGGGAATATTGTCAATCAAAAGAATGCTGACGATTATCCTTTTGGTTATTTCAGGTTATCGCAGGTTGCTACCAGAGATTATAAGATTCAGTAAAAACCAATAAGGACAGGACACGGACAGCCAGGCATGTATTAAAAGGATGGCTTTATTTCTTCCCAGCAGGGAAGACAGCAATCGCGGCAGAGACATATAAGAAGGCTGCAAGCTTTTAACTACGGTTGGGCTTGCAAGCCTTTTTATTTTATGTGAATTACTTTTCTTTGGCAACCTTTTGATACGATTAGTCTGGCCGCTTGGAGCGGCCTGACTGTATCGTTTTTACAAACTGTCTCTTTTAAAAGGAAGTGTGTCTTTCATGCGGAGGGTGTCGGGCAGTTTCATATTGTCGCGTTTGGGAGGGAGTTGGTTGGTCATTTTAGCAGAGCCGGCCGTGCCGCTGGTGGCTGTCTGATCGTCGGGATTGGCAGTGATGGTCATTGGCTCTTTGCAGGCCGCCACAGCTAACAGAATCAATATGGCTGTCAATAGCTTTTTCATGCTATTGTTCATAAAAGGATCGGGCCAGGGATATTGAGGCAGGGTTTCTACAAAAGTACAAAGGTGACACCTTCTGAAAAGGAGTCACCTTTGTACTTTAATCTTTATTCAAGAGGCTTCGACAAGCTCAGCCTGACATTAATTTACAGCTTAGAACCTGAAGGCTACGCTGGCTGAGTATCTTCTGGGCATTTGTTTTTCAACGGTTGTCCAACCGCCGAAGTATTCTTTGTCGGCGATGTTATCGGCCTTGATGGCGATGCGGAACTTGCTGGCATTGTAGAAAACAGTTGCGTTTACTACTGTGTATGAAGGCAATTTGAAATCGCCTGTAGCCAGTGTGCTCGTAATCGTGTTCTCGCTTGCATAGTTACCGCCTACACCTGCACCAAAGCCTTCCAGCTTACCAGACCTGAATGTGTAGCTGATCCATGCATTGGCCAGGGAAGAAGGTCCGGCGGTGTTCGGTCTTCTATCTTTAGTAGCTGGCGCCGCATTCAATATTTTGCTGTCGTTGTAGCCATATCCTGCTACGATGTTCAAACCGGGGAGTGGGTTGGCAACGAGGTCCACTTCTACCCCACGGCTTCTTTGTGTGCCATCTTGGATCGTTACGTTGAGCATTTTGGCAGGATCGGCACTGTTGGGATCGTCCACCGTGATGGAACGGGTGATGTTGTCTACTTCGATGTTGTAGTAGCTGGCAGTAAGGGTCAGTTTGTGGTTGAACAGATCGGTCTTCACACCTGCTTCGTATTGATTTGCCTGTTGTGGTTCCATGTTCACAGGATAGTTAGCTGCCTGGTTGCTGGCTATCGGTGACACGTTGCGGAACCCATTCATGTAGTTGGCGAATACGCTCATTCTGTCATCCAACAGCTGGTAGTTCAATCCAAACTTAGGTGAAAGGGCTTTCTGGTCGTATTTACCTGTTTTGGCTCCTGTATTGTGGTTGACGCTGGCCTTGGTATCGAAATAATCGAAACGCAAGCTGGCCATGGCAGTCAACTGCGGGGTAATGTTAAATACATCTGATACATACGCACTGTAGGTATATACATTCGTGCTTCCTTTGTTAGCGCCAGCTGTAACAGCCAATTTAGCGTCTACCGCAGCGCGCGTGAGCATACCATAACGTGGATCGCTGGGCCTTGTGACATTCACATAATCGAAGAGGGCATAGGCCGAGTTGTCGTTTACAGCCTGTACCTGTAATACATCCAGACCTGCCACTACCCTATTGCGGAACTGGCCGATGTGGAAATCGCCGATGAAGTTCTGCTGCAGGTCAGTGGTTGTAGTCACTGAGTTTTGATAATACACAAAGCGAGAGATCAGCGTATCGTTTGCAGGAAGTGTTGCTGGCGGAGGGTTTGGATTTCCGTCCAGGAACATCACGTAGGAATAGTAGCCATCGCTTTTGCGCACGCTCCGAGAAAGGTTGGTTTGTGATGTCCACTTGTCGGATATTTTGTAGTTCATCTGGCCGTAGAGGTTCACTGTAGGATTCTTGTAGGTGATATCGTTGCTCGTATATG
This sequence comes from Paraflavitalea sp., assembly GCF_059502485.1. Lineage (NCBI taxonomy): Bacteria > Pseudomonadati > Bacteroidota > Chitinophagia > Chitinophagales > Chitinophagaceae > Paraflavitalea > Paraflavitalea sp. Next base: position 2,803,867 of record NZ_JCACET010000008.1, on the reverse strand, counting down.
ACCTGTTGAAATCCATGTTCAACTCCTTCGGTGTTCTCGCGATCAACTGGCGGCTTCTGTTCAGGAACACCATCAGTGTGTTGGTTGCTTCGCTTGTATAGAACTCCGTATTTACCAGGAATGAAAGTCTGTCATTTACTCTGTAAGAGAAAGAGGGTGCGATGAAGAAGGATTTCTTAAAGCCTGCATCCTGGAAGCTGCCTTCGTTGTGGTAGGCAGCGTTTACACGCAGGAGGGCTTTTTTCTCTTTATCGAGCGGTGTGTTGATGTCCGCAGTAACACGGCTCAATCCAAATCCTCCGGTGATATAGCCTACTTCGCCGCCAAATTCTTCGTAAGGTTTTTTGGTAACAATGTTGAGCAAGCCACCAAAAGAGATCAGGCTGCTTCCATACAAGGTACCAGAGGGACCTTTGATGCTCTCAATTCTTTCAACGTTGGCAGGATCGATGCCGCCGTTCGTTAAACCTGGTACACCATTGATCATTGTAGGTTGTACAGAGAAGCCGCGCATGGAGAAGAAGCTGGCTCCATCGCCGGGACGGCCTGTAGAAGACCACAGCCTGTTTACTCCGGGTGCATTTTTCAATGCATCATCCACTGTAGTAATTACCTGTTCTTGCATCAGGGCTTTTCCTACTACGTTGTATACTTGTGGGTTTTCCAGGTTTTTGAGGGGCAGGCGTGCCACATAGTCGCTTTCTTTGCGGCCAAACTTATTGGCTGCTGAGGACACCACCACTTCCTGGAGCTCATTGTTTGAAACCTGTATGCTGAACTCTACAGCTTGTATTTCGTCTTTTACGATCTCTACTGTTTTTTCTTCGGCATTGTATCCTACGAGGGAAACCTGTAAAGTGTATTTGCCGGGCTGGAGTCTTTTGAAAGTGAATAATCCGTTCTCGTCGGTTGTAGTTGCTTTCTTATTTTCTTTTATTTGTACTGTCACAAATGCAGCGGGTTTGTTATCCGCCGTCAATATTTTTCCTTTTATAGTTCCTCCGGGATCTTCATTCGCCCAAAGCGGGTTTACTATAGTTATCAAGAGTAATAATAGCGTTGTAGTCAATAGCCTTAGTCTCATAGTTGCAATTTGGGCGCAAAATTGCGTGTATCATGTCGGCGGGGATTACGGAATCGGGAAAAAGGGTTGCGCAATCGGTAATAACGGGCATTTCTACCTCCCGATTGATAATTCTATCCTATGCTAAAACGGTTTGGCGATCATTGGAAATTATCACAGAATGCAGTACAGGAAAGGGTTTCAACATTTCTAAGCCCTTTAGCCCTCATGAAACGGCGACTTATTTGGTATTTTTTCTTCGCAGGGGCGTTGTACTTTTACATTACGAAGCGAGCAAAGAGGAATAGTAGCAGATTATCAATGAGTTAGAGCTCACTTCCCACAACTTAGATTTTTACCTTTTTTCATATGGCAAGCAATCGTTAGAGGTCAGCTGTTTCTACAGCAGACCTATTTTTTTTGTACATATACTACTCTGTCCTCATAGAAAAATATTGCTCTTAAAATCAAACGGCCGTTCTTTCGGGAACGGCCGTTTTTTATTTGCTGCCTACTGTCTTTTACCGCTTTCCTATCCGCATGTTGTACAGCACACGAACGGTACTTCCGTAAGTGGTGAAGTGCGCAGTATGCGGTAGTTGCCCAATTGATTGGACAGGGCTTGTTGCTGCATTTGCTGCCGCTGTTTGATTCCGTTTACTACATCAGGGCGCTTTTGCATCAATACTTCTACCTGGTCCATCGGCATGCCCAGCTGTTCGAACACGCTGGTGATATTGCCAAATACTTCGACCACCAATACGCTCAATGAAGCGTCCTGCGGCAGGCCGAGTTGGTACAGTAAGAGTGATATCTCTTTATTTGTCCAGTATACTGTCGCCGTCTTTGGCGCATCTTTGAAGATGGCCAGTTTAGCTCCTGCTACCAGACTTGCCTGTGTGAACTTCGCTCCTGCATTGACAGTGGCCACTGGTATGGCTTCTATATTATCTTTCCAGTTCACTTTTTCGTAGGCGCTTACCAACTGTGCGGCAGATACTGCATCCAGACGTTCTATCTTACCAGCACGGCGTGCCGCCACTACTGTCACCAGCTTTTTGTTCACCGCCGGATCGAGACGCAAGGTTGATAGTTCTTTATCTTCCAGCAGGGATAAATGGCTTACCAGTACATTGGCCTTTTCTGTTATGGCTACCTGATCGGCGGTCCACCGGGCTACGCTTAACTGGGCTGCCTGGAATTCGGGAACGAACAGGGTTGGCGGTTTCTGGACCGGCTTATCCAATATCATCATGCGTTCATCGAGCAAGATGTTGCGATAACCTTTGCCGTCGGCTTGGCGTACCTGTGCATACAAGAGGCCATGTAATTGTGTGCGTGGCGGGCTGCAGGTGACGTTGCGACCTTTCCATACAGCTTTGGCGTAAGGTGCCGTGACGTACACGCGGTCTTTGTCGCGATTGACATTGCACAGCAGATTGGGTGCAGGGTGTTGCATGCCTGTGACGCGCAGGGGACGGCCAAATCTTCCTTGCGCTGTGCTCCACAGATCGCCTTTGGGGTCGGGTGTTTGCATGTGTCCGTGTGCGTGACCAATACGAAACTCATAAGTGAAGAATCCAAACAGCTCAGGGCTTTCTGGATTGAGGCCCGGAGGCAATGGCAGCAGGTAGTGTAATCCTTCTTTGCCAGTGGCCCGCTCCATCGGTTGCATGGCTCCCATGCCGGCCATATCGTCGGTTTGACCCGGTGTGATGGCGCGGATGTACTCCGGATCGATGGGGAGTGCCGGCTCTTCGGGCACTTCTGTCATTATGCCTCCGCGGCTGTGGCTCAATAGCTGGTCTGGTGCATAGGCCAGTACACGACAGAACAAGGTATCGTGTGGATCCAGAACCGGCTCTTTCAGTTCTACCCAGAGATAACGTTGTCTGGGTTCTGTAGCACTGTATCGCTCGTTGGCGAGGTAAGGCGAGAATGCGATGCCCACGCTTGCTATTTCCGGCACCTGCGATGGAATGATGGTAGTGGGTAGGTGGAGTTTTTCTGTTTTGAATGTAGCCGGCGCACCGTGATTGGGGCGGAAGCGTGGCGTGAGTTCGTATTCAACATTCAGTTCGTCGGGATTGCGCAGCGTGTCGTCTTCTTTTTTCAATACTGACTTTGGCTCTATTGCATCGATGAATATCAAGGTGGTGTATTCACGGTTGATCTCACCAAATTCATCTTCCTGCAAACACTCGAAAGAGGCTGAACGTTTCAGCTCGATATCGCCCAATACGTTGATTACTTCTGTTTCTGCGTCTTTATCGCGCTCAAACTTACGCCAGCGTTTTACCTGGAAGCTCACATCTTCCAGTGCGTTCCATGTCCAGTCGCGGTTGAGGCGGTGTACAATGCAGCCCAGCCAATGGTTGCAGAGATCGCCTTTGGAGGAGAAGGTAATGCTGCTTTGGTCGGGCGCCAGATGATGGCGAATGCGGTTGCTGCAACCGAATACTACGCGTTCTCCCTTGCGGCCCATGAGGGTGAGCCCATTGTAGCGTAATCCTAACTTTTGTGCAAAGCGCTGTACAATATCAGGCATGTTGTTTTGTGCTTCGCGTGCGAGGTAGAACGTAGAAAGGGCACCACTATTAAGGAGTGGTGGATCAGGCTGCAGGTAAATGCCTTGCAACTGCGGCACGTTTACAACGGGCAACAGCAGGTCTGCTTCGTTGGTTGAAGGCTGGTGGAACCAGAACTGTGTTGTTTTTCCATAGCGTGTGTCCATGTCTTTGTTGCCGGGGTTGGTGAATCCAAAATAGCCTGGCTGATCGGCACATACTGCGCGCAGCGTTAAACGAATGCGGCGTGCTGTAGGTAATGGAATATCCGTCATGGCATCAATGGCTGCCTTATTGAGATCGGGACGATTGAAAGGATCGTCTACATTACCAGCCAGCAGTGTGGGGATATCATGAAAGACCACCGGCAATGATAGTTCTTCTTCGAAGCCGGCGGCAAATGCACGGGTGGTTGTGTATAGTGTGATGTAATTTTCCCTGCCTGATTCGCTCAACAGGTTATCGAGCTTCAGGGTTTCTATTTCTACTTTAATTTCTACGTGGGTTACATCCGGATCGGCAATGGCCGGCATTTTATTTACTTCCGGTCCGCTGGTAGCAGTAATCAACAGGTCTATCGGGTTAGGATATTTACCTGTGAACACCACTGCCGGATAGCTCAGCAGCGGGCGCCTGATCTGTAATGTTGGGTTAGGAATCGAGGTACTGTTCTCATCCATGTTCTCTTTGTTGAAATAAGATGAGAATCCCTGGCGGAGTTTCTCCGGTTTCTCAACACGGCAGAGATCGGGAGCGATGTAACGTTTGAATGTTTGTTTGGCCGAAGGGGATGGTGCGTTGTTTACCATCGGTTCACCAATCTTTGGGCCGCCTCCACTGATGTCCATCATACGTACCTGGAACTGGTAGCTTTGTCCGTAGCGAAGGTCGACACCTGAAGGTATCTCTGTATAAGGTGAAGCTGCATCCACGGCCTTGGTGGGCGTAAGGTCGTTGAACTTCTTTCTTCCTTCGGCATGGCGGTTGATGGTGATAGCGTCTGTATCTTTCAGCACCAGGCTCTTGCCAATCCAGTTTGTAAAATACATCGGCAGCCAATAAGGTGCAGTGGTATCATTGTCGAGCTGTGAAGGGAATACCTGGAAGGGTAATTCAATTCCTTCTGCCGGAATAGCGCCCAAGTTAGCGCCACCAATCATGAGTGGTTCGGGCTGTCCATTTTGTACTGCGTTCAGGCTTTTCCAATCGCTGCCTTCTTCATCTTTGCGTACATCGATGCGGTATCCGTATACACCCATCGGAACATCGAGCCGCTTGCCTGCTTCCATTGGATTGGCGCTCAGTTGACGGAGGTACCAGATCATGATCTGCTCATCATCCCAGGCCAGTCTGATACCGGTATCTGTTTGTGGCGCCGGGCCATCCTGCCGCTCGCTCAGTATGTTGTTGCTCACCTGCTGTCCTGCATGGACGATCTTCGCATATCCGTCGTTGTATTCGTTCAGTTCAGCAAATATCTTATCCCACTCGGCGTTTGGTGGCAGCGGGTCTGTTGCGTCGTTATTTTTTTTATGCAACACCGGGAACAGCATTGGTGCGAATACCGGTCTGCTGGCGCCCATCGTCAATGCAGGAATACGAGCGGCGTAGCGTTTTACGAACGCGCCTCCTATACCTTCCAGCAATTCTTTCTGGATAGCCGCCGTTTGAGTATCTACCATGTTTACGGAGATGAAGCCGCCTTTTTCCAATACATCAGCATGTGGTGTCAGGTCAATTGACGTGGAATAGATCATGCCGCAAGTGCGTGCCAGCATGGGCTGCCGCAGGATGTGTGCAAATACCTGTCCCCAGCTCAGGTCGTCGTTGGTCTTCCAACCATCTTTCTTAGGCGTGTCTTTTTTCACGGCACAATGGTAGCTGTCGTCCAGCTTTGCATTGGGGTGACGCGGGTTGGTAAAGTTGAAAGCTGTGCGATAGGATTCCGGCAGGTATTTCTGCACGCTCTGGTTTTCCGGCAAGGGTGTATCTGGTGCTTTGTCAGTTTTGGCTGCTGTAGAGCCATCCATATTGATCTTAGTACCCAGTTGGGTAGCGATACCTTGCAGGGCTGCATTCTTGCTGGCAGCAGCATCTACTGTTACCGGTATTTTTACAATAGTCCCAACGTTACCGATCGGCCATTCTTCGAGCCCTTTGTGTATGGCTACTTCGAATTGCGGTACGAGGTCGGCAAATGGTGTGGAGTTTTCATTGCCTGTTACTCCTGTGGGCCATACCTGGAATGGGTTTTGGTTGCGTGGGATTAAGACGATATTCAGGTTAAGACGTGTTCCATCGAATCCCTGCGGGAACACCATCGTTGTATATTTTCTATTTGCTTCCATGTTGATCTTTTTAAATAGTGAAAGTGTTTTGAAGCCGTTCTCTTACTTCGTCACCTTTGACCTGATAGCAGATTTCTCACCCTGTTTACAAGCTGTGAAGGCGTGTACGTATGGCAGGGTTCGAAATGACAAAAAAGAAGTGTATTGCTTTCATAATTGGTCATGTCTTATGCGATCTGGCGGTCTTCGCCCCAGGTTTTCGAGAAACTGATGTCGATGATCAGGAATATGCTGATGTCGATGGCAAAGGTTACCTGTGCTGAACAATCGGTTTGGTTGTTCTCGCGTACGATGATGCCCTTGGCTTCGATGGTGATGGTGACCGCCACCAGGCCACCGAGGAGCTCCGCATGTCCACGGAAACGCATCAGTGCTGCCACCACCACCTTGTTCTTGTCGGCATACATTTGTACGCCCACCAGGTAGCTGACGCTGGCGTTGCCTACCACCGGCAGGCTTACCACGATCTCAATGCCAAAGCCGAAGTCGAGCGACAAACTGGGCCCTACTTTCGTGTCGCAGGCGATCTTGACATCAACTGTACCGATGGCGAAGATGGAACCCACTCCTACCGACATACACATTACTTTCAATCCGCCGTGGAACTTCAGGAAAGCCCCGGCTGTCGGCAGTAATTGCGAAGGATCGGTAGTTACTTTCAGGGCTGCATTGAAATAAACGCCCAGCCCTAATGATGCTTCCAGCTTCAGTGGTGTTTGTGCGCTGTTGTAGAGCTCATCTGTTGGCGGGAAGCGAACGAGTGGTATTTCTTTGCCTGCTTCGAATTTGTATTCCCAAATTTCGCCGCTGTTGCTCATGGCAATTTGTAATCCTTTCTTCATTGCATCGGCATAGTTGCCACTGCTCAATGACGCCAGCACCTGCAGGATGTCGATAACCGGTTGCAATGCCGGGCTAAACTCGATCTCTGGTGTGGGCCAGCCATCGCCTCCCTGGTCGCCTTCGTAGCCTGTTTCTTTTCCTTTCTTGCTATCGAAGTTGCCTTTGATGATCATCAGGCGTTTCATATCGCCGAGGTCGACCACCATGGCGAGGTTGTTGAGACGGCTCTTCCATTGATCGCCCAGTTCTGCTGCGCGTGATGCAATGTCGAAGTTCAAACGGCCTGTATCTCCTTTTGGATCGGTGTCTTTTTTCTTAGCTGCGTATTCGATGTAAATGCGCAATGCTTCTGTATCTACCAACGGTACTTCGAAGGGTGGCACATCAAACTTCATCGCTTTGTCGAATACACCATTCGCGCCTTTCTGCAAGAGGTTCAAGCCCTGCTCAACAATCGCTTCTCCTGCTTTTACCGGCGTGATCTCCATCAACTCTAACACGTTTGTGAGGCCGTCTTTCAGGCTGCTTGTGTTGAAGGCTTCGAACAGGCTTTCGTCGGGCTTCTTGCCATGGAAGAGTGGCATTGCCTTGCCGAAATTGTCAATGGCGTTGCCCACGTTGGGGAAGATGCCATTGCCTGTCATGAGTCTGTAGGCATCTGCAAAGATGGGTGGCGTTTTACTCAGCAATTGCTTTTTCATAAAGCCAAATGCTGGTGTAAGAAAGAGGGACTTTTGGGTTGCGGTGCTTTGCAGGAACCCGAAGTTGATCGTGTCGTTGGTTGCCTCGCGGATAATCTCTTTCGGATGTGCAATGCGTAAGAGTTGGTTCTCCACATCCGCCTGGTTGACCACCGTTCCTTTCTTCCACAATCCTTTGCGGATGAGTGGCACCGTGGTGCCAGCAGGCAGGGGAGCCACATCACCAGTGCCTACTTCATGCTGCACCATCGTCCAGCTTCCGTCTTTGGGGAGGATGACCTGTCCGCGGCCTGCCAGTACAAATACCGGCTTGCCTGCATCTATCGATACGTTCATATCGAAGCGGGTGAGCATCATCTGCTGGTTGCTTTGTGCAACGTCGATGACGCAATCCAAGTCGCCGCCAATGTTGCCGCCTTGCAAATCCAGCAGGCCACGCAATTGCTGTGCAGTGAGTGGTACGCCTGCGGGCGCTACCTGTACATAGCCTAATATCTTCTTGGAGACTACTCTTTTGTTCGTGTGTCCCTGTACCACGTTTTCAATTTCTACATCTGCATCGAAATACACAGCACCACATTTTACCGGTTCTGTGATACCGCCTGCGTCTGCGATCATCTCCATTCCTTTCACACCATTTACATATGGCTGTCCGCCCGGATAGTTATTGGCATCATTGTATTCGGCTACGGAAGGTGCGTCTTTGATATTGCGCACATTGAATAAACCGCGTACAATGCCCGGGTGTATATCGTAGGGGGCTTGCACTGTTTTGAAGTCTGCATCTGTGAGGTTATCAGCAAACGGGTCTTTACCCAGCAACAGGTAGCGGTAGGAGAAATCGAACAGTCCGTCGCTTTCTGCTTTCCAACCGCTGTCTACGCGGTAAACATATCCGGTACTGGTGCGGAACACCGTAATGGTACGCACTACGCGGATGCCCCAGGGATACAGAATACTTTTGACCTGTATGACTTCATGGGCCGTGCGTCCCAACATCACATCGAAACGTGCCTGGCTCGTTTGTGCCATTGCCGCTGTTGGGCTCAACCATTTGCTGAAGATGTTGGCGCCATATCCTGTTACATCCATGCTTGTCAATGGTACGCCTCTTGATTTTTCCAGGCCGGGTGTGCCGAGGGGTTGTACCAGGAATTCATTGTTGAATATCTCCGTGACACGATGGCCCAGGTTGCTTTCCTGTGTTTGTATTCCCGACATGTCCAGCAGGTTGTTGAGCTGCACGGTATATCCCGGGAACATCGGCGAATCGCGTTCTTCGGGTGTTGGCACCGGCTTACCGAACTGTCCTGCCTTGAATTGTATCTGGATACCTCCTTTGAGTTTGTGGCTACCATCTTCCTGTTTGCGGAAGAGTGGCTGGAGGTTATTGATGTCGGGCTTCTTTGGTTCCACAAAGTTTTTGGACACGTAGCTAATGGCTTTCAGGCCAAAGGGCAACGTAAAGGATGCCACAGTGAAATTCGTGGGATTATCTTTGAAGTCTTTGATCAATGCGTCAACTACCGGGATCGGCGCCAATGCCACCAGTTGGGTACTGTTGTTCCAAAGCCGTGTAGCTCCACCATCATTCGGAAAATATATAAAGCCTGCTTCCGGGTCCATCGGCAGCTTGGGGCCATTGGGTGTTTCGCGATCGGGTGCGGTGAGGTTAATTACCGGCTCCCAGGCAATCTGCGGCAGGGTAAAACTCTTGACCAACCGTGCCGGTGATTTTACGTGCATGCCTTCTACTACAAAGGGGAATGCATTGTTGGCTGCAGCGCGGGTACCCGTTAGTTGTACTGTATTTTCTCCAACTATGCCCGGCACTACTGTACCCGTTTGTACAAACAGCATCGTGGGGTTGATGCTAATGCCCATCTGGTTGGCATTGCTACTTACATCCAGCAAAGCGAATACATCATTATCGATACCACTGCCGATCACGTCGTTTTCCCAAAAGCCTGTATAGCCATTTGTTTTTCGGAGTGCCAATCTTTTTTGTTTCAGCTCCTCTCCTTCCGCCACTGTGTCCAGCACTGGTTTGGTGGCTGGTGTGGAGGGCGCTGGCGTAAATGTTCCTTTGGGGATGAAGAGTTCGCTGACCGGGTGTTTGATCGTTGGCTCTTTTACGAGGTCGGACACTTTAATGCGTGTAGCATTTTTGAATTGAGCGAGGCGGGCGCCTTCGTTCAGCTTCACTGCTTTCAGTTTGGTATCGACCAGTACGGGCCGACGGATCACATCGGTTACCCGGCCGGGCGTGAGCACACCACCGGGACGGGTAGGTGTAGCAGGCTGGGTGGGTTGAGCTGGCTGCGGCGTGGTGGGTTGCTCTTCCGGTAACTCCGTCCATGCCGGCGGTGTGGTACCAAAATAAAAATCGGTAGTCACGTCATCGCCTGTACTTCCTTTAGCATAGCGTACGGCACAGACCAGCATCGTTTGTAATTGATCCATCGTGCCGGGCACTGCAGCGCCTGTGGCTGCGCCTGCCAATGCGCTCTGGTTGGCAAAGCGCCGCATCCATGGTGTGAGGTTGCCCACGTAAGGATCGGGCAAGGTAGGCAGGTAGGTGAACAAACCAAACACCAGGAAGCAGTTGGCGCGTGTTACTTTCAGCCAATTTTCGCTCAGCTCACCAAAGAGCATAAAGCCTGCGACGGGTGTTACTGTAAATAATGCGTTTTCCAATGCAATGGCATCCCATTTGAAAACGGGTTGTTTGTCCTGTGGCTTTTTATTATCCCACAACAAATTGTCATCAAACAGCATGATGATGCGCCGCTGTTTGTTTGCCATCAGGGCCAATGCCGAGGCGCGGGAGCGGATGGGGAACGGGCTGCTGTCTACTTTCAATGGTCTATCGGCCTGTATATCTGCATCGGCAAAGATGGTAATCATCTCCTGATTTTGCTCTGCGGAGATGGCCAGTAAAAAAGGAGCGGCCTGCAAATAGGTAATGGCAGCAGTGGAAGCTGGCCGCTGGTCTTCTTTCCATAGTTCAAAATCCTGTGTAGCGCCAATGCCTTGTGCGCCCAAATCGAGCAGGGAGATCATGGAAGGTTCTGCATTGATAATGGTGGCCTGCAAGCGAATGTCTTCATGTTGCAGTCCCGGCCAGGTGGCACGGAGCCCTTTATCGGTTACCAATACTACTGAGCCACCGCTATCTGCCTGTACCGGATTGGCAACATCAAGCGTGGCTACCGGCAATCCCCAATATGCTTTGGTGAGTTTTGCTTTGCCTGATAGTTTGAAAGCGGGGCTCACTGATTGCTTCGCTTCAAAATCTACCGGTGAAGGTTTCCAGGGGATCAGCACTTTACTGATGAGTGCGTTGTATTCGAGGGTAATGGCTGTCTGTGTGGTATTGGCAAAGCTGATAGCCTGACCAAACACATTGCAACTTGCCTGACCGATACCTGTGATATCGACTTTATTGTTTTGCCAAACGAATTGTAAAGAAGTGGGCAACTGATAGGTGGCCTTGCGTGCATCGTCGCCATAGCCGCTGCCGTCTCCAGCAAAACTTTCTGTTGGCTGCTCAATATCCAATGCAAGTGTAAGCACTGTTGCAGGATTCAGCGTGGCCTGGTTGTTTTGCATCACCGGCGCTATAGATGTTTTGAGTGTGCCTCCCTTGATCTTAAGGCCTACATATCTATCATTGGGAGCGGCGGGAGACAGCAGGCGTGCGTTGATCCAGATGCTGCCGGCATTTAATGTGTATTGTTGCAACAAAGGGGGTGGCGGGTTTGTACCAATGGGAATTGGGTTGCCGCGCACCGTAGTCTTGAATAACAAAGCAGGTACACCGTTCATGTAGAGGGTGACCAGCTTTACGATCCTGTAAAAGTCGATCCAGATCTCGATGCCTTGTTCGTTGAGGAAAGGTCCCAGTGTTTCGACTGGTTTGCTTCCAACTGCCCAATCGGGCACACTGCCTGCAACTTCGTACTGACGCACGGGTGTTTGGCGAATGAAGAAGCGTGTTTCGGGATCTTTGTTGTCTTTAATGGTCTGTGTGGCGACGGTCCTGATCTGATCAAGCGAGGCCTTGCTTACTTCCGGTGCTGAGAACAGCTGGGTGCTGTTGAAGACGACTTGCTCGCCGGCATATGGAATATCTCCTTTGATCACTGATGAAGCGATCAGTTCCTGTGCCCGCTTCAATTGCTGTTCCTGTCCTTTGGAGGCAGGCTGCAGGCGGGCAGTAAGGTTTTCCAGCAGGCGCGACAGTTGGTCCTGTGTCATGATGGGTAGTTTTTAATGAGCAATAACTATGAAGGCCGTAAACCTGCGTGGGTTTACAGCAAAACGATGTTTGGAGTATATCGCTATACTCGATTGGGAATACAAATGGATGGTGTGGTGCAGTCTTGCCTTAGGATACGTTGCAGCACGGGGCTGCACGGACGTACGGCAAGGGAAGTGGAGGTTAAATTAACAAGGACGTGAAGGTAAGGGAATTATATATATGGTGTGTTACCGTAAAGTGGTATTTTTGGTGAGTTGCCTCTCTTATAACTCCAGTCCCTTTGCAAGTGTCATTAATCCGCCTTTGTTTTATTGTTGTATGTAAAAAATCAAGTGTATTCTTATGTCCTTACTTTTTGGTCAAAAGGATCCTGTGTCTGAAGCCCGCACTCATGTGCTGATCATAGGGGTAGGTGGCTATCCTTATTTGAGTGGTGGTACCAAAGAAACGACGCAAACTACCGATGGCGCCCAGGCTTTAGGGCAACTGAGTTCGCCGCCTGCTTCTGCAGAAGCTTTTTATAATACTGTTTTAAAGCTCGAGCGCAACTGGATCACTCCATTGGGTAGTGTCGAAGTGCTGGTATCTCCTGCCCCGACGGGAAAGCCTGTATTTACGGGACAAAACGTAGATGCTGCCACGCTGAATAATATAGAAGATGTTTATGGGGATTGGAAGAAGCGTTGTAATTCCAACCCTGATAATGTCGCCATCTTTTTTTTCTGTGGGCATGGTCTTGATAAAGGTGAGCATTACCTGCTGGCGGAAGATTTTGGGAAGCAACCTGATAATCCCTGGCGCGGGGCTTTTGCTTTTGATATGACGAGGCGCGGCTTTTTTACATGTGTTGCAAAAACACAGTTGTTCTTTATCGATGCCTGCCGACAGGTGACACCCGACATGCTCAGAACGGACCTGGCCGTTACGCCCATCGATCAACCCAGTCTGCTCGCGAAAGATTGTACTTACAATCTTACGCAAAAGGCTGCTGCAGCGAATGAGAAGGCATATGGTAAAAAGAATGAGGCTTCTTTTTATACAAAGGCGCTGATCGGTGCACTAAGTGGCAACGCGGTGAACCGTGATACCGGAGCCTGGAGGATCAATACTGCCGGGCTTTCAACCAAGATGAATGCTTTCCTTCAACTGGAAGCGCCTGACCAGGGTTATCCTCAACGGTGCATCAGTACAACCAGTGATGTAGTGGATATCATCCAATTCGATGCAGCTCCTATGTTATCGCTGCAAGTGACCTGTGACCCTGATGCTGCGCTTGCGCTGGCTGAATTGAGTTGTGTGGAATTGCAGACAAATGATACTCAAATGCGACCGCCTGCTGCTACTCCCTGGAACCTTCAGATACAGGCCGGTTTTTATAAAATACAAGCCAGCTTCAATGGTGGAAGTCCTTATGCACACACTCCTGTATTCAAACCTCTCATGCCTCCTTTTGTAGTTGAAAAGCTCAAATGCACTTTATGACAAACTCTACTCAACCATATGGCACCTTAAAGGTTGTCGTCAAAGTTCACGAGTCAAGCTCCGATTCGATACCCAAACAGATACAGGTGCTGGGATCTGATATGACTGTACAGAAAACTGATTGGATGAAGGGTAAAACCTGGGGGGGATCATTTTCGTCAGGGGTGTACATGGTGCGGATGCATCTTGCATCGGGCAAGCAGATCGAGCAGGTAGCGCATATCGATGCCGGAAAGGAAACTACACTCGATTTTGATCTCAGTCCGTTTAGTCCACGTGAATCGCAGGAATGGATGTATTTCACCAAAAGCAATTCCGGTGATAATCCTATTCCATCGCCACAAAAGCCGGGATTCAGCACAAGAGCGGTGAACAAGAAGCCTTCAGTCAATGTCTCCGTTTATCAATGGCAGTTTCTGGCAAATGCCTGGCATATTCAGCTAATGTCTGTATTTGCAGTTGGAAATATCAATGAAGTTGGCGAATCGTTTAGTCTACACATTCCCCAAGGACTACATGTGTTTGAGGTAAGGAACCATGATCAACCTTCTATTTTTGTAAGTGTGCCTCCCGGCGATGTAAAGTGCATGATAAAAGTTGCGGAGGGTCCTCTATCTATGGTTCCGGCGCTGGATGTTTCTATTAGTAGCGCCAATGAAAAGGCGCAAGCGCTGCTTGGGCTGATCAGTTCGGGTGATATATCGAGGGCTAAATCGCTGGATGAAGCAGAGGACCTGCTTTATAAAAAAATAGAGGATCCTGCTTCTGCTGCGATAGGCGGTTATTTCCTGTTGAAGACTGGTAAACTGGAAAAGATGCACGACTGGGCCAACAACCTGGCCGATTTGTTTTCCTGGATGTCCGATGGCTGCGTGATCCACGCCTGGCAACTAATACAGCAAGATCAAAAAGTATATGGTCCATTGAATATAACTCTTATCCGGCAAAGGTTATTGGAAGCCGTGCAAAGGGGCATTCCTATTTATTCGGAAGGGTTGCGTTTATTAAATGAAGGGCTTATGATGCTTTCCTTTGATCTCAAAGGGGATGCGGACATAGAAGCGGCGCTAAAGAAAATAAAGTCGTATTTGTGTTATGCCGACCTTAGTCAAGAGACAACTACTTTTACCGGAACCAGTCCCGATGAACCGGGCGCCGGACGCGTATAATGCTGCCTGACTGTTTGCAATGAATACTGGTATAACCCTAAACTGTTTGTATGAAATTCGATATTCACTTTCTTCCTGCCAAGTATGGTGATTGTATCTGGATCGAATATGGGCCCGCCGGGGATACGAAAAACATTTTGATCGATGGTGGTACTGGTGGTACTAAAAAGCATATACGAGATATGCTGAAAGCCTTGCCGGGAGAAAAGGAAGTGGAGTTGCTGGTGGTGACGCATATCGACAAGGATCATATCGAGGGAATTTTAAGTTTATTAAGTGAAGAGGAACTGGGCTTTTCTGTAGGTTCTGTTTGGTTCAATGCCTGGAAGCATTTGCCGCGTCCTGAAAATGAGGACGAAGAATTTGGCGCCCGGCAAGGTGAGCTTCTTAGCGCTGCTATCCTAAAACATGGGTTGAACTGGAATAAAGAATTTGAAGGGGGAGCGATCGTGCTTACTGACAATGGGGATATTCCTGTGATACTGTTGCCGGGTGGAATGAAGCTCACATTACTCTCCCCTAATAAAGGCAACTTATCTGTGCTGCGTGAAAAATGGGAAGATGAACTCAAAAAGCTCGATCTTGTTCCCGGCTTTGGTGAAGAGGTGCCGGATGATGATATCGACTCTTTTGGGGTTGATATTCCCGATATAGAGCAGCTTGCAGCAGAGGCTTTTCACGAGGATGAAGCTGCCGCTAATGGCAGTAGTATCGCCTTTCTTGCTGAATATGGCGGGGAAAGGGTATTGTTTGCCGGTGATGCTTTCCCCAGTGTGGTTCTTAACTCTCTCAATAAGCTTTATAATGAGGAAGTTCCTCTTAGCCTCGTTAAATTGTCTCATCATGCCAGTGCGCACAATACCAGTCCGGAGCTGATTGAAAAGCTCGATTGTAAGCGTTTTGTGATATCTACCAACGGGTCGATATTCAAGCATCCTGCCCAGGTAACCGTGGCACGGGTTATTCATCTGAAGGGTGAAGGGACGGAGTTGATCTTTAATTATAAGAGTGATTATAATAAATGCTGGAATATTTCATCGTTGAAAGAGAATTACGGCTATTCTACGGTGTACCCATCTGCAGAAGGTATAAAGATTGAATTGCTATAAACCTTTTTACCTTTTACAATATTACTTCGCAAGGAGCGCCTGCCCTTCAAAGGCAATTCCTGACCAACCATGGGTCATGAACTGACGGATGTTCTGGTGATCTGTTCCTTGGGGTGTATTTAGTACGGATTGATAATGTTCTGCAAACAGGTGCAGGGTATCTTCCTTGCTCAGGTTATTCAATTGTGCGAAGGCAAATACTCTTGCGCTGCCCTGGTTTTGGGTTGCTTCGTTGTATGCTTCTCCGTTTTTAAAGGCTGTTGGCTGGTGCTGATAGTATGTTTCTATGAATTCAAGTATTTCTTTGAATGTACGTTTATTGGCTTTTAGTTCATTGATCAGCGTAGTGAGTTGTTCTTTCATTGGACGAAAATAGTAAATTGAGGATAATACTATGTTATCTCCTAAAACTAAAAGCAATATTTCGAGGATCATTCCTTTTGGTGTAATATGGCTGTTGTTCAGTCTTGTTTATACCTACCTTGAAAAAGGGTTTCTTGGGGAACTCAATTATTATCCTGCCACAACAAATGCTTACAGTTTTGCTCAGAATCTCTTTTTCATACCTGTTTTTGCCTTAATTGCCGGCCTGCTGATCGGGACGTTCGAGGTCCTTTATCTCAACAAGCGACTTTTAAACATGAGCTTCACCAGTAAGATCGTATCTAAAGTGATCATCTACCTGGCGCTTATCGTAGCCTTCCTGGTTTGTTTAACTGTTATCACTACTGCTATCGAACTACAATCCTCTATATTCGACAAAACAGTTTGGGCCAGCGCAAAGGCTTTCTTTTCGAGTAATTCATTCTTAAGTGTAAGTGCGTTCATGGCGGTTGCTATTCTTATTTCGCAGTTTTATAATGAGGTGAGTGAAAACATAGGGCAAGTTGTTCTTACGAACTTTCTTACAGGCAAGTATCACAGGCCTACGGAGGAGGAAAGAATCTTCATGTTCCTGGACATGAAATCTTCTACGACTATTGCTGAAAAACTGGGGCACGCCAAATACTTCGAAGTTCTAAAGGAATGTTTTGCTGACCTATCGGACCCGATCGTTGACTTCTCGGGTGAAATTTATCAATATGCCGGTGATGAAATCGTTATTTCGTGGACACTCAGAAAGGGGGTATTGAATAATAATTGTATTGAATGTTTTTTTGCGATGAAGCAGGCTTTGCGGAACAGTATCAAAAAGTATCATGAGCGATTTGGTCTTTTACCGGCATTCAAAGCCGGGCTCCATTTTGGGAAGGTGACCACCGGGGAGATAGGTGTTATTAAAAAGGAGATCATCTTTTCCGGTGATGTGCTCAATACTACGGCCCGCATCCAGGGTTTATGTAATACTTATAATGTCGACCTGCTCTTATCCGGAAATTTGATACAGCTATTACATCCTGATCCCCGGTTTGAGGTAAAGTCTGTAGGGGTAAACGTGCTAAGGGGAAGGGATGAATCGATGGAGTTGTTTACTATAGCTCTTCAAGGGGCTTCGACAGGCTCAGCCTGACAGAGTTTACAATAAAAAGCCCACAGTCTCCGGGATGGTTCCGGGACTATGGGCGGCTTGTTCTTCTTTCGTTAATGTCCGGTCGTACTTAGTGCCTATCTATATTACACAGTTGCTAAAAGCCTTTCATCAGATATGGGAAGGATCAAAGCCGTGGCCAGCCTGGTGCTGGACCGGCGTATAGTCTTCTGTCATTTGTTCTTCTACTGATTTGGGGTGTTTGTTCTTATTGAAGCGGTTCACGATCTTATCGAATACAGCATACATTACCGGCACCACCACCAGCGTGAGGAATAGCGAACTGATCAATCCTCCTATAATAACCCAGGCCAATCCATTCTTCCATTCAGCTCCTGCGCCTTTGGCTATGGCGATGGGCAGCATACCAATCACCATCGCAATGGTGGTCATCAGGATCGGACGGAGGCGTGCATGGTTGGCATCGATCAACGCCTGATAGGTTGTTGCCCCTTCGGCTTTGCGCTGGTTGGTAAAGTCGACCAGAATGATCGCATTTTTGGCCACCAGACCAATCAGCATGATGAGCCCCAGAATGGTGAACAGATTCAGTGAATTGTTGGTCAATGCCAGCGCCAGAAAAGCTCCGATGATAGCCAAGGGGATAGAAAACAGCACTACAAACGGGTATACGAAGCTGTTGTACAGGGCCACCATAATAAGGTATACCAGTACGATGGCTGCCAACAGGGCAATACCCATCGAGCCGAAGCCTTCGCTCTGGTTTTCCATATCGCCGCTCCATACATATCCTACACCAACAGGACGTGGCAACTTATCAAACTGGGCTTGCCACTCGGCAGCTACTGTTCCCGAAGGACGGCCTACGCTCTGTGCCTGGATGGTAACGGACGTACTTTTATCGCGGCGCTCCAACTGACTGGGTCCACTACCCTCGCGTACGCTGGCAAACTGAGACAGGCGTACCTGCTGTCCCTGATCGTTGATGAAAAGCAGGTTGCTTACATCGGTAATGTTCTGGCGGTTGAACTTTTCGTATCGTATGTTAATGTCGTATTCATATTCTCCCTGACGGAACTTTCCATCTGTGTTGCCGCTAAACGCGGTTTGCATGGTGCTACCCACCGTGCTGAGGGAAAGGCCCAGGGCTGCCATCTTATCGCGGTCTACCTGTACGCTGATCTCTGGATTACCTGCTTCTACGGATAAACGCATTTCTGTGGCCCCCGGAATTTTCTTCAGTTCGGCCATGGCCGCATTGGCAAATCGCATGACGCTGTCCAGTTGAGGCCCTGTTACCACCAAGGCCAGGGGCGCCTGCTCGGCAGTACCAAGGATACTTACAGGCACTGTTTTTACCTTAGCGCCTACCAATATCTTTTGTAATTCGCGCCTGATCTTAACGGCGTAGATGTTGGCTTCATCTTCACGCTCTGTTTTGGGAACGAGCTGTACGTCTATCTCCGACTTGTAGGCAGTGGCCTGGGATGCTCCCATACCATCGCTACTTTGTCCAATGGTGGTGATCAGCTTCGTGACCTCGACTTTATGCTTCAGGTATTCTTCTGCCCGACGGGTCATGGCATTCGTTTGTTCTATAGATGCATCTTTGGGCATTTCGATCTGTACCAGGAATTCTCCCCTATCTGTTTTGGCAAAGAACTCAGCTCCAATGTAGCCAGCTCCCACCAAGTAGAAAGAGCCAAAGAACAATACCAGCATGAGGCCAAGGGTCGTCTTCTTATGACCGAGGCACCATTTCAGGAGACCGGTAACCCAATTGGTAAAGTTGTGGAGTCCTCTTTCGAAGCTTATGATAATCTTACCGAAAATGCTTTTGCCTGTGATCTTTTCCAGTTTTCCGAAGCGTGAGGATAGCCAGGGGACTATCGTAAAGGAACTTAGGAGAGACAACAGGGTTGCTATCGATACTGTTACGCAAAATTGCTTCAGGATATCGGCTGCCAATCCTGTGCTCAATGCAATAGGAATAAACACCACGACTATCACCAGTGTGATGGAGGTTACCGTGAATCCTATTTCTTTTGTGGCATCGTAGGCGGCGCGTACGCGGTTCTTGCCCATTTCCATGTGGCGGTAGATGTTTTCCAATACCACGATGGCATCATCCACCAGGATACCTACCACGAGAGAAAGGGCCAGCAGGGACATCAGGTTGAGTGAATAGCCCAACAAGGACATGCCAATAAAGGTGGCGATGAGTGATGCGGGAATGGCCACCATTACGATGAGGGCATTACGAATACTGTGGAGGAAGAACAGCATTACAAATGCCACCAGTACAATGGCCAGGATCAGGTCATGGATCACCGCGTCGGCGGATTGCAGTGTATATACAGAGCTATCGTTGGCGATGTCGATCTTCAGCCCTGCATTCGCATAATCTTTTTGGAGTTTCTGTATACTGGCCGTCACCTGTTCGCTTACGGATACCGCGTTGGCATCGGACTGTTTGATAATCTGCAGGGCGATGGCGCTTTGCTGGTTTACTCTTGCCAGTTTTTCAACATCTTTTTGCGTGTCCTGCACATCGGCTACATCTTTCAAACGTACCTGTACACCATTTTTATTCAGGATAACAAGGTTGCGGAGTTCTTCTACGTTCTTATACTTGCCAGCAAGGCGGATAAGGATATCCTGTTCACGTGTTTGTACACTACCTGTGGGGAAGTCGAGGTTGGACGCGAGGATGGCGTTTTGTACCTGTCCCAATGAGAGGCCAAAGCCCTGCAAGCGGGTTGCGTCGATATTCACCTGTATCTCGCGTTCCTGTCCACCGATAAGATTGACCTGGGCTACGCCCTGTACGCGCGACAGCACCGGTGCTATGCGTTTGTCCATGAGGTCGAAGAAGGCTGCTTCTTCCATTTTACCGGAGGCGGACAATGTCATGATCGGGAGGTCGTCGAGCGAGAACTTGTTGAGGGATGGTGGGTCTACATCATCGGGCAGATCGCCGAGGATGGCGTTTACCTTACGCTGGGCATCGTTCAACGCGTAATCGACATCTGAACCGCTGTTGAGGGTAATGGTGATGATGGAGAGGCTTTCAAAAGACTTTGTTTCGAGCTTTTTGATGTTCTCCATGGATGATACGGCATCTTCAATCTTTTTGGACACCGTGTTCTCTACTTCACTGGGGGAAGCTCCGGGATAAACCGTGGTAACGGATACTACGGATGGAGAGAATTTGGGTAACAGTTCATAATTGAGTGAGGTATAGCTCAACAACCCACCGAGGATGAGTACTGTAAACAGTACTATGACCAGCGTAGGCCGCTTAATGGATATTTCTGCAAGTTTCATGAATCTTTTTTTAGTTGATCGTTCCCTGTTTATTTCACTACTGTTACTTTGGAGCCTTCTCCAAGGTTGATCTGTCCGCTGGTGATAACGGTCTCTCCTTCATTCAGTCCCTGTAATACTTCTACCTGATCGCCCATGACTCGGCCAGCGATTACCTTACGCAGGGATGCGGTGCTATCGGTTTTAATAATAAAGACCTGGTTGCTGCTCACGCTACCAATGAATGATGAACGGGGTACCAACACAACAGGCGCCTGTGTGGGGAAACTAAACATGGCAGTGCCATACATGCCGGCTCTTACGGTATTACCCGGATTGGCAGCAAGCTCTATTTCCAGCGGGAAGTTGAGTGCGTTATCGGCTTTGGGCGCAATGAAAGTTATCTTACCAGTATAGGTTTTGTCAGGGAACACGCTTACCCGGATGTTTACTTTATCTCCTTCCTTCAGCTGTGCTACCTGTCCTTCGTTGACTGTTACCTGTAGTTTGAGGCGGGACACATCTACCAGTTCAAACATTTTGGTGCCTGCCGCTACTACGGCTCCCGGCTCTATGAAACGTTTATTGACTATGCCATTAATAGTCGCTTTTACATGGGTGTCGTTTACTTTGATCTTTGCCTGGTTGAGTTTGGCTTCTGCATTGCTGAGGGCGAGGTTTGCCTGATCGACCTGTTGCTGTGTGACACCTCCTGTTTTGAAGGCATTGTCGTGACGCTCTTTATCTTTCAACGCATTCAGGTAGGTAGCTTGTGCGCTTTCGAGGTCAACATTGAGCTGATCGGCTTTGATGGTAGCCAGTATTTGTCCTTTGCTGACGTGGCTACCTTCATCTACCAACACCTGGATCACACGGCCGGGGTTTTCTGCAGCGAAATCCATCTGGCTGGCGGCTATGAAATTGCCGTTGGCCGTGAAGTCCTGTTGCAAGGGTTGTTTCTTCACCTGGTTTACACGTACTGCTATGCTGCCATCGGCTTGTGCTACGATAGCGGTCTTCTCAATATTTTTCTTTTTGTTGTTGCTCAGCACCCAGCCTATCAGGACTACTGCTCCTACAATGACCAGGATGGTGATGAGGGTGCTGGCTATGGATCTCTTCTTCATATTGGTTGCGTTACTTGTTTAATAATGTTTTTAGGTTGCCTTTTGCCTTGATCAATTGTATCTCGGCGAGCTTGTAATCAAGCAGGGCGGCAGAATGGTTGTTGTTCGCCTCTGTCAAAGATGTTTCTGCATCCAAGAGATCGGTAAGTGGCGCCAGGCCGTTGTTGTAATTATTGCGTGTGTTATCGAAAACCTTTTGTGCCAGGTCTACATTGTCGGCCTGGTTGCGCATTACGATGAAGCTGCTGTTCATCTTTGTTTTGGCATTCTCGTATTGCAGGTTTAGTGACAGGGACGTTTGGTCTATGTCTTCTTTCAGTTTCCTGATCTCGACGTCGGCTTGCCTGATGCGAGAGCGTGTGGCAAAGCCATTAAAGATGGGTACTTTAAGGGTGAGCCCAACGGATGCATAATCGAACCAATTAACGGTTGGTCCTTTGAACCATGGGAATTCGTTGCCAAGGCCCTGGTAACCGTAGTTGCCGGACAGGGAAAGGGTTGGGAAATACTCAGCCTTAACAGCATCTTTCTGAAACTTCAATAATAGTCCCTGTTGTTTCAATAGTCTCATCTCTGACCGATTGGAAATGTCGAGGCTATCACCTATTGGCTGTAACTGTGGCTGGATGTTGCTAAAGTCGACAGGTGGTAAATTAATAGTGTTCTGCACTGTCATCCCCATGGAGTACTTGAGTTGGTTTTCCATTTGGGTGACTGTATTAAGTGCCTGTTGTTTTTGCGATTGCAGGTTAGAAATCTTAACGGCGATCCGATCTACATCGATCTGTTTGGCCAATCCATTTTCGTACTGGCCTTTGATGATCTTCTGCACGCGTTCTGTGTTGACGATCGTTGTATCCAACACGCCGATCTTGTGTCTTTGTACCAGTACCTGGTAATAGGCGCTGGCGACCAGTTCGATCAACTGTTCTTCTGTAAGTTCTGCATTGAGGCGATAAAATTCCTGTGTGGATTTCGCCGCTTTCAGTCCGGTGAACACTCCCTGATCGAAGAGGGTTTGTGATAGTGACAATGAGGCTCCTGTGTTCCATTTTTGTCCAAATGCAACCAGCAGGGTTTTGCCCGGCTGTCCTGCCAGCTCTCCGGGGAGGGCTGTCAACTGCAAAACCGGATTGTAGGTAAGGCTGCCATTGGCATTTATTTGTGGCAATGCGCGGGCCTTTACTTCATCAATCTGGTAAGTGCCGTTCTCAATATCAAGTTGTGCTTTGCGGACGTCGTGGCTTGCTTTCAAAGCGTATTGCAGGGCATCCTGCAACGTGAGCTGTTGGGTTTGCGCCATAGTGCCATGGCCCAACAGCAGTACTATCCACAGGAACAAGCCCGTCCTGATGGTCTTTCTTTTGTTTTTCAACTGCATACGTTGCCTTATTTTATGACTGGTGGTTGTGTACATGGTATTTTTCTATGAGTTTAAGTCCTTTGCTGGTGACCAATCCGTGGAGGTATTGGAGCATCAACTGTTCGCCGATGACAGCAAAGGACCATTTTCGGTTATTGCCAGGAAAGCTGCTGTAGTTGATGTCCATGACAGCAATCTCGTGGCTGGCGATAATCTCTGTTTCTATAGCCGACCGGTATAGTTGTTCTGCTTTGCCCCGTTCTATATTGGCGCAGATCAGTTTGTACAGGAAATCTTTTTTGAACTGATCGTAGCGGGCAAATACTTTATGGTGGTATTTCTGCAGATCGTGGAGGAGACCTTCGTGCATGAATACAAAGACATCACGCAAGCTGTGCCAACACTGAAATGCCTCGCATACAGCATCGCGGGCCCCGGCCATTCTTCGTTCACATTCCTGTTGTGCCAGCTTCAAGGGGTTGAGGTATACTGTTTCGACGAGGTCGTTTTTATCGATGTACCAAGTATACAAGGTTTTCTTGCTAATGCCCATGCGGTTGGCTATATCATCCATCGTGATGCTCCTGACGCTGTACTGCCTGAACATCTCTCCCGCCCTTTCTGCTATCAGCTCCCTCATCTTAACATTTTAATTTAATATTAATGTTTAACAATTTTGTCAAACTATAGGCATAAAAAAACGCTCTATTTAAAGAGCATTTTTAAAATGATCTCTTTGCGCGCTGCCAGTAACTGTCGGTATTGCTTGTCGCTATAGTTGAATATTTTCTTAAAGAAGGTTTGCATTACTGAAGGATAGGTAAGTAAGGACAGCATATTGAGGAAGAACTGGACCGGGGGCATTTCTTCTATGTTGCCTTTTTTGATCTCTTCTTCGACGTCTTTCAGGAAATTCTTCAACCGGTCGGTTTTCTTGATCTCGGCCAGGATTTCGTTTTGCCGCTCTACATCATCGTTCATCCGCGACACCATGTATATATCGAGGTAGGGATAGGCAATCGCCTGTTCCATAAAAAGGTCTATGAAATGTTCTATTTTTTCGCGAAAGGTTATGTTGTTATCGATGGTGGCGTTCATCCGGCTGTCCATCTGGTCGCGTGCTTCTTTGAGTATCTGATCGAACAGCTGATCGCGTGAGCGGAAATAATAGTTAACCAACGTCCTGTTGACCCCCGCGGCATCGGCAATCTCCTGGGTAGTGGCCTTGAACCTGCCCTCTGTGAAGAAAAGGCGCCTTGCCGCGTCTTTAATCTGCTGTTCGGTTTGACTGTCTTTTACGGCCATTTGACATTTAAGTTTGACAAAATTGTTAAACAAAGGTAGGCATCCTTTTGGAATTTCCAAATCGGGGAAGAGATTGAACAGTGGAATTGCGAGAAAAGGCCGTTGAAACCCTTGTAGCAGATTCCTATTCAGAGAGGCATAAGTGACTCAGTTAGAAAAGTTTGTTAGTGACCAAAGCCGAAGTTTGAAATGCCCGTCACCAGCGGCTTGCCGATGACGGGCATTTATATAAGTGTTACTAATCAAAGGACAATTGTGTGGCCAGAACAACTTCCCGGCTTTCCAGTAGCGGAACAATCTTTCCTATTACCAGGGTTTGAAAGTGTTCTGAATTGCGGTGTTGCGCCACTGCTGCCTCATCTTTATATCCTTCGAACAATATCAGGGTGTTTGGCTCTGTATTGCTCTGGTGTACTTTATAGATAAGATTTCCTTCTTCTTCAACGCTTTTCTTAGCTACTTCTGTCAGCAGGTTCAACACCGTATCCAACTGACCTTCTTTGACTTTCCAGGTGGCGAATACATGTACAGGTTTCTGGCTCATATTTTATGCTTTTGCAGATTCTAAGATATCGATCATTTTTTCGGCTACTCCTTTGGCTGATGCGGGATTCTGTCCGGTCACCAATTTGCCGTCTTCAATAACATGGGTCTGCCATGGCGCTGCTGAAGTGTAATTGGCTCCTCGTTCTCTCAACGCGCTTTCCAACATGAACGGCACGTCTGCTTTGGCATAGTTGTCTTCTTCAGCATTGCTAAAGGAGGTAATATTTTTACCGTTGACCAGGTAAGTGCCATCGCTCAGTATTACATTCAACAATGAAACGGGGCCATGACACACTGCTCCCACTACTCCCCCTCTTTCGAATGTCGATGCTATGGCTTCGTGTACGATATCGTTGTCGGGCATATCAACCATTGGCGCCAATCCTCCCGGTACAAAAACAGCGTCGTAGCCGGTTACCTCTACTTTGCTGATGGCGGTAGTATTTTTCATCTTCTGTAGTCCGTCACCTGTAAGAAATGCGGTATTTAATGCTTCGTCTTTTTCGAACATGCCATCCAGCGGGGCTTCTCCTCCATTGACGCTGACTATGTCTACCTCATATCCCTGCTTTTTGAATGTTTCGTAGGGATGGGCAATTTCTGTAAGAAAGCTACCTGTAGTGCGGTTGTTGGGGCCGATATGGTTTGCACTTGATGCGATGATTAAGATCCTCTTTTTCATAATTGTAAGTTTTAATTGATAGATCAAAACTACAACGCCGGGCACCCGATGGAGAAGGAGGCTAATCACAAAAAAAGTGTGACTTTCGTCACACTTCAGTTTCTTATTTGCTTTTGTTATCGGAGTAGAGCCTGCTTAATGTTTCCCGGCTAACTCCGAGGTATTCTGCAATGTATTTCTTTGGAATCTTTTGCAGCATGTGCGGATAAAGGGTACTAAACTCTTCGTATCGCTGCTGGGGTGTACTGGCAAGTAATGAAATGATCCTACGCTGGAGGGCAACATATCCCCGCGTAAGTTTTACTCTGAAAAAGTGTTCCATCTTATGCAGGTCTGCGGCGAGCTTTTCCCTGCCATGTAGTTTCAGGCACAATACTTCTCCCTCTTCCATACAAGTGATATGCAGGCTTGCTTCTTTTTGGTTAAAGTAGGCGTTATAGTCTGCCATCCACCAATTTTCTCCTGCGAACTGTATAATGTGTTCTTTTCCGTCGTTGTCAAGATAATACACTCTGTAGATACCTGAAATGATCAAATACTCTACACTGGCCTGGTCTCCTTCCTGGATCAGGTATTGATGTTTCTTTACTTTTTTGAGTGTGAAGAATGTTTTGATGTATTCAAATTCATCATCACTGACGGGCGTGATCTCTTCTATGTGTTTTCGTAATTTTTCCATGAATGCTTAAATATATGAATATCCCTACTTACTCTCCAATTCTTTGAGGCGGTTCTTTGCTTCTTCGTAGCCAGGGTATATCACCAGGGCTTTTTTGTAGTAAGTGATCGCATCTTCCTTACGGTTTAATTTCAGGTAGATATTTCCCATGGTGACCATGACCAGGTCGCGGTCGGGGAATTCGGCAGCATTGTTCTCTGAAATGATCCGTGCATCTTCATAGCGTTTAAGCTGTAATAACTGTTCGGCTATGAAGTTCATCGATATCCAATCGATGTAGTAGTTTGCAGTATCCGACTTCAGTTTTTTGTATTGCTCTACTGCGGCTGCCGCTCCTTTGTTACCTATCAACGTTTCCACCACTTTGTGCATGGGTTGCTTCACTTTTACCGGCTTGTTGT
The DNA here is from genome assembly GCF_059502485.1 of Paraflavitalea sp. NCBI lineage: Bacteria > Pseudomonadati > Bacteroidota > Chitinophagia > Chitinophagales > Chitinophagaceae > Paraflavitalea > Paraflavitalea sp. The sequence continues at coordinate 2,777,423 of NZ_JCACET010000008.1, read as the reverse complement.
ACAGGGTGCTTACCAGCGTACGGGTGATGCCAAAGAAATCCGTAGGGGAACTGTTGCAAAGGATCACCACAAAGCTATTGGTGGATGGTATACGGAGGGCGAATGAGATAAAACCATCTGTCATTCCGAGGTGAAAATTGGCGGCGACGCTATCCGTGGTAGTATATTTAAAGTTCTTGTTGAACCAACCAAAGCCATAGTCCGCAGGCTTGATGCCGGGCGTAAGCATTTCTTTTGTCAGTTCTTTATTGATGAGGCTATTATTGGTGATGGCCAGGTGAAACTTAAATAGGTCTTCTACTGTAGTGTATATATCTCCCGTCCCCATCGTATTGGACTGGTCGCGGAAATCGGAGCTGGTGTATCCGCCGAGGCTGTAATCATAACCCGTGGCCCGTTTGGACACTATCTGCGTGTGATAATATGAACCAGAGTTTTTCATACCCAGCTTGTCGTAGATATCTTCTTTCATCAGCTGTGCGTATGTTTTGCCGGTCACTTTTTCCATGATATGCCCCAGCGTAAAGTATCCCCAACTGCTGTAATTGTATTTTGTGCCAGGGGTGAAGGCCAGCGCTGAATCCACGTAAGTCTTTATGTAATCATCGCGTTCAAAATACTGGCGGCTGATGCGTGGGAAAAAGTCTTTGATGATGTCGTAGTTAGGCATACCGGAAATATGTCCCAACAATTGTCGGATGGTGACTATGCCTGCCGGCTTGCCGGCAAATGCGGGCAGGTAATCGGCCAGGGTTTTGTCAAGGGCTATCAGTCCTTTTTGTACCTGTAGCAAGGTCAGCATAGCCGTGAGCGGCTTGGAGACGGAACCGATCATGAATTTGGTGTCTGTTGTATTGGGAATGTTCCATTCCCGATTGGCCATGCCGAATGCTCCTTTATAGATAATGCGGCCATTTTCGGCGACCAGCACTGCTCCATCGAACATGTTGTAGTTATGGTAGGTGCGCATGACTCCGGCTAGCTTCTCTTGTTTGCTTTGGCCATTTACCATCATTATCCCCATCAGTACCGGTAACAGGAGCCATGTTTTGGTTTGCATATTGGCAGTGTTTTGGCGTTACCAAATATACCAATATTTGACATTAGGCCTCAGGAGGTACAGATTCTTCGTTAGGGCCAAAGGCCCTGGAATAGAGCTGCGAGGCTGCAAGCCTCGCAGAGCGGAGGCCCTGCAATAGTATTTGGGGGATTTACGGCTTTTGATTAGTTTACTCAAATTTTTATCGTAAACCCCACCCCCTATTATGTATCAGCTGGTTCCTAAAAAGAAGAAGTATATTGTTCTGAAGATCGTGGGCGTCTTGTTTGCCTGTGCTATTATAAAAGAACTGTTATCTCTTCTTTTCGCCCCTGCTCCTGTCAGCCAACAATTACATGATTTTGCCAACTCTATCAACAAGCGTTGTCCAATAGTAATTGACAGTACCACTGTGCTGAATAACTGTGCTGCTATTTCAGGTTATCGGTTGCATTTCAACTACCAGATCAATACCGTCAGCAAAGAGGATGTGGATACAGTGGCATTAATCATGGGCGCCAGACAGGAAATGATCACCAAATTAAAAACGGATCCTAATATGGTCGTTTTTAAAAATAATGACTTGTCTATTTCTGCTACTTACTACGATAAAACCGGCGCCTATATTTGCAGTGCTGCTGTGGTGCCCAGCGATCTGAAATAGTAATAACAGAATTTATTTGAATAGCTCCTGCAGTGTTGATTGCAACTCTTCACCGCGGATATTTTTGGCGATGATCTTTCCTGTGTTGTCTAACAGTAAGTTTTGTGGGATGGCTTTGATATCGTAGAGTTTTGCTACTTCATTGTCCCAAAACTTCAGGTCTGAAACATGTGTCCACTGTAACTGGTCGTCGTGAATGGCTTTGATCCATTTGTCTTTTTGTCCGGGGCGATCGAGTGAAACACCGAGGACCGTAAAGTTTTTATCCTTGTACTTATTGTATGCAGCTACCACATTCGGGTTTTCTGCTCTGCAGGGACCGCACCAGCTTGCCCAGAAGTCGATGAGCACGTATTTGCCTTTGAAGGAAGCCAGTGCAACCGGGATATCAGCTGTGTCGTTTTGGGTGAATTGGATGGCGTTTTTCCCGATCTGCAATTGTTTGGCAACAACAATACGCTCTCCATACAGTTTCACGGAAGGCAGGTTTTTAACGGGTCCTCCCAGCAGGTTAAAGACCGGTTCTACTTTTTCCGGATCGATCGAATATCCGCTGTATTGGGACAGTGCATATAATGCTACCGGCGAAGTTTTGCCATTCCGTTTTACAAATACTTTATAAACGTTCTCTTTGATGGCTTCCTGCAGCGAATCTATCTGTTTACGCACACGCGTTGTTGCTTCCGTGTCTTTCGCTTTGCGGGCCTGGCTATACTGGTCATATAATTTCGTGAAGGCAGGATCGAAGGCGTCTACTTCTTTATTCAAGGCGAGGTATTCCTGGTGTGCGGCCGATCCTACAACCGTTGCATTGCTAAATGAATCGATTGCTGTTACGTTGATCTTTCCCGGTTGGATGTAGATGCTGTAATTGTCTTTTGCACGGGGGCGACGGTTATTTTCCTGCGTGGTAGGCTCTACACGCAATTGCGCCAGGATAGGCTCCAGCAACGATGTTTTGAATGTTACCTGCTTCTGGTCAGTCACCGTGACGCTGTCGGTAAATCGTACTTTACTAAGTGTATTATAGTATGTGAAGTACACCTTCTCAACAGGATATGATAGTTTGGAAATATCTATTGACAATGTAAGGTTATCTGTTTTTGAAGCCGTTTGTGCCTTTATCTCACTATTAAAAACTAACAAGGTAAATGCTATTGATGACAGAGCGGTAGCAAATGAACGCATGATCTTTTGGTTTATTAGTAGTATGTAATCTGGACTTTTCTCTTTGTTAAAGGTAATCATTTTACTATAAAGTCCACCAAATTGGTAGGATAAATAATTTTACCTATTTTCGCCTCCTAATACTTCGCCTATGATCCGTTACTGTTTTTGTATACTGTTGCTATTTTTAGCAGCAGGGGCGACCGCCCAACATACTTCCCGCACGATTTCCGGTACTATTACTGCCGCCGAAGATTCATCGCCGCTGGAAGGGGTATCAGTAACGGTGAAAGGGACTAAAACTATTTCCGGAACGCAGCCTGACGGCATTTATTATATTCCTGTAACCAACAAGGACTCTGTACTGGTATTCAGTCACCCTTCGTATCTAACTGCTGAAATAAAATTGTCCGAATCCAACGAGTATAATGTATCCCTGCACAAAAAGGGTGAGGATACTTTTACAGCATCTTATTATTATTCCAATGTCACTACCATCAGTAAGTATTCCAGCTACCAGCAGGTTCTCCAATCGCGCAGAAAATTACGCCCGGTTCCGTCCAGGGTATCCCGATGAGCTTTTTGCTTTTATTGAAAAAACGTTGGGTTTATCGTCTTCAGCCAGTATCGTCGATATTGGGTCAGGCACCGGTTTGTTTGCAGAACCGCTATTAAAGCATGGTTACGGCGTGGTGTGCATAGAACCGAATGAGGATATGCGGAAAGCCGGCGAGGAAAGGCTACGGAAATATCCTGCTTTTCAGAGTATCGGTTCAACTGCTGAGGCTACCAGCCTGCCGGACCAAAGTGTAGACCTCATCACTATTGCCCAGACTTTTCACTGGCTGGACCCTGTGGCAACGCGGTGGGAATGTGAGCGTATTCTAAAGCCAGACGGGGCTGTTCTTCTTTCCTGGAACCGTCAATCAAATAAGACTGTCTTTGAGCAAAAGTATACTGCGCTTCGCAAGCAATACCGGATCGAAGAGCCCGGTCCCAAACAAATTGATCCGGCGTTGATCGCTGGCTTCTTTTCGCCTCAAACAGCCCAATTGAACGTATTTCCCAATGCCCAGCTACTGGATTTTGAAGGTCTGAAAGGGCAATTGCTCTCTAAATCGTATATCCCTTTACCGGGTCATGATGTATATGATGATATGATCACCGACCTGATCCAACTGTTTGTAGCCAATAATAAAAGCGGGTTGGTTCGTATCGAATACGAGACGTTGTTGTATTGGGCTGTGGGGCCGTGGAAATCACAAGCATAATAAAAGGCCGCTCCGGAAGAAGCGGCCGTCGATAACAATTGAACTGCTTATGCTTATGCTTATGCTACTGTACTACTATTTTATGTTGTGAGGTCTTGCCCCCGGCTTTTACCTGCACAACGAATATTCCTTTTGCCGGCGCCACTTTTGTTACATCGAGTTCTATATTGCTTTTGCCCTGGTATTCTTTTTTAAGCAGGAGACGCCCGTCGAGGTTGTACAATTCCACGACAGCGTTGATATCGGTGCCCACGTTGATCGTAATGTTTCCTTTGCTTGGATTGGGAAATACTTTAACTGCCGGAATCTCCGGTATGGATGGAGGCTCAGCCACCGGCTGTGTGCCCACTCTTGCTATGGGTACTCCCTGTCCATTGTCCTTTCGTTCAAAGCTCCATTGCTGTGTGAGGGCTGTATTGGAATCCCATTGTCCGATGGAGGCTCCATTGTTCAAGTTGGAGCCTGTTACTTCCAGTGGTTTGTTGCTATAGCGGTTGATGAGTTTGAAGTAGATGCCTGTAACCGGCTGTATGCTCCATTGCTGATCTGTAGTGCCTGAGACCAGATCACCTTGTTGAGTAAAGGATCCATTGGCTGTGGTGGGGCCAGCTATTTTCAATACGCGGTTGCTGTGCATGGCCCTGATAACGTAGTAGCCTCCCGGACTCAATTCGAATTTGAAGCGCTGATGTGCACCTCCCAAATCATCCCATTGTACTACATTGGCATTTTGGTTTTGTGATACGCCGGATACTTCAATGATCTTTCCGCTGTTGCGGTTCACGATCTTATAGATCCCTCCTGCTACGGGTTTTGCAGCATCGCCTATTTTTTCCAATGTCCATTGCTGGTTGTATCCTCCGAGGTAATCATATTGTTTCACCAGTGCACCGTTGCCCATGCCTGAGCCTTCTACATCGAGGCATTTGCCGCTGTTGTTGTTGACGATCTTGTAATAGCCTCCGCCGGTTGGAATGATCGCCCACTGCTGGTTGCCGCCGTGTACGTAATCCCACTGGCCTACCGTGGCGAGGTTGGCAGTGGATGATCCCAGCACGTCGACTGCTTTGTTGCTATGTACAGCATAGATAGCGTACGCGCCTCCTGCAATTGCTTCTATTCGGAATTTCTGGTTGGCGCCGCCTACGTAGTCCCACTGGCTGAACTCTGCTCCATTCGTCATTGAAACGCCGTTCAGGTTCAAGGACCTGCCGCTGTGGCGGGCAACGATCTTATAAATGCCTCCATTGATCAGGGCGGAATTGTCGGCCGGCTTTTCTCCATTGTAGGAATTCAGGACTTCTATCTTATCGATGTTTACGCCATTGGCCACTCCTCCGATCACAAACGTGTTGGCACCTTCGTTGAGCTTTACTGCTGCTTCGAGGTAATTCATCGAGAAGGCATCGGCAGGGCCTGTATCGAGCATTTCCAAATTACCGACGCTGCGGTTGTTGACCGTGAGTGGATGTAATACGCGTACCCCTGCGTTGGCATAGTAGATGCGCACCAGTTTTTCGCCGGTGTAGTTGGACGTGATGTTGAATTGCAAGGTACGGCCAGCTGTGAGCCCCGTAATATAGGCTCCTCCAGACGCACTGGCAGTATTGGCTACTGTGACCCCACTGCCGAGCACAGCCGCTTCGGCCTGGTAGACAGCGATTGGTACTGTAGGTTCTTCGGTAATTATAATATCATCTATGTTACACCATTTTCCTGCATTGGTGGTTGGTGGCGCATGAAGGCCCACCTGCACGCTGGTGTTAGACGCTCCTGTTTTGATATACAGGTAGCGGTATGGAAAGGCGCTGGTAGCATTCATCACAGAGGTATATACATAGGAGCCTCCGTAGTTATCAGCATACAACCGTGCCTGACGGCCTGCCGAGCTGTGTATGCGTCCTTCGATCTTATAGGTTGTATTGGGTTTTAATCCTGTGATGGTTTGGTAGAGTTTTGCTTCGCCCGCATCGCTGTTGGTGAGGATGGTGCCTTTGTACAATCCTGTGGCTGCATAGCTGGCCAGTGTTGTGTTGTTGTATTGTTTCTCTGCCCAAATGTTGGCAGTGCCTGTAATATTCTGCGTGGTCCAATTGGTAAGGGCGCCCAACTCAAAATCCCAGTTGGCGGAAGTGACCTTAGCTATCGGCGTTTCATTGGTAATGGTATAGCTTGAACCAGCAACATTGCCGGCAAATGCCCGGATCATGCTTTCTGCATTGCGCTGGAAAAGCAGGGTGAGATCAGTGAAGCGGTTATCACGGGGAAAATCTTTGTGCATGTGCAGGCCATGGGCCACATCGTTGATCCAGATACCTGTACCGTTCTTGTATATCTTATCTACAAATGCCTGTGGTGTGCCGGCCATTCCTTTAATGATGCCCATCAATCCGCAGATATTGGCGGCCGTGCAATCGCCGTCGCCGCCGGCCAGTGAACATATCTTCAGGGTTTCCATGTAATCGTTCTGTCCATACAGGATGGCCAGGAATCCTGTGCCATGGTTCACATCGCTCAGGAGCATCACCTTGTCGTATCCCACTGCATATACATTGCGGTATTTCTGTGTCCACAGCTCGCGTACGGCAGCGCGCCAGTCGTTGGGATATCTTTGGTGCAACGCTATCGCTGTGTCGTACATTCCCCGTATCCAGCTATTTCCGGGTACTACATCGAGTGCTTTCTGGATAGCCACCCGCACATCGGTCTCGAAATAGGCGATGGCATGTGCAGCTGCCCAATACTGTCCCCAGGTAAGGTTTTCTCCCTGTCCTGACATGCTGGAGAATTTTGCCACGTACTCTGCGGCTTTGAGTGGCATGCCGGGGAAATTGGCTCCCATCATTTCATGTTCTATGTAGCATTCGGGTAGCCAGTGGCCGTTGTTTCCATGTTCTCTTTGTCCGAAGTGGGGTGCGATCAGGTTCTTGCTTGCTATGATGCCCAGCGCATCGCTGGTGCCTCCAAAATCGCGCAGGTCATGATCGATCCATTCTTTGCGGATGTCTTCATAGGTGATAGATGGCCCGAACTTCTCCAGCATATGTTGGTTGAAGACTTCCACATGCTGGTCGTCGTCTGAATATATTTTTCCTTCTTCGTAGTTGGAGAAGTAATTGAATTCATCTTTGGTAGTGCCTCCGAGTGTACCGTTCAGGAGGATAAACCAACTGTCGGGTAACCCGAGCAAGGGTTCTAATGGTTGTTTCAGGGTGGCGCCTGGCTGGTAAAACCCGTCGGGGGTATTGTGTACTTTCAGGTATTCGTATCCGGTAACGACTCCTCCGCAAGTGCCAATGAGCATCGCCAATGTTTTGTCGTAGTACTGGGCTTTGGTAAGTGTGCGGGTCTGGGCTTGTCCCTGGCTGGCTGCCAGCAGTAATAAAAGAAGTAATAGTTTGTAGTGCCGATTCATATAGCAATCAATTTTCGTTAGGAAAGGCGTGCGGCTTTTTTAGTGCCGCACTGTCTTTCTAAAGGTCTTCTATGATTGCTAAAATGGTTCTACAATGTGTTTCAATTTCTCAAGATCGCGTATCAATTACCGGTTATGCGGAACTTACCTTTTCGCAGCTCTACCTGTTTGCGGCTGAGGAACCAGGTTTTGCCTCTATCGTTGTTGCCCTGGAAGAAGAGGTACAGTTTTCCATCGCGGTCTTCAAATATATCGGGGTGTCCGCTCTCGCTTTCATTCCAGGAGCCTTTGCCGCCATTGGGCAGTATAGGGGTATCGCTCATGCGTTCCCACTTGATGCCATCACGGCTGCGGGCTACGCCTATCTGCTGGGGTTCATTGTTGTACCCGCCGGCATAAAACATATACAGGTATTTTCCTCTGACCAGGCAAGTAGCTGCTTCTATGCACTGCTTCTCCCATGGCAGTGTGGGTTTTAAAATGGAGGAGTCGACGGCCTGTGCCCATTCTGCTTTACTGAAGTTGGACGTGAGGGAGGTTACTGCTACTCCCTGCAGCTGTATTTTATAGGATGTATCGCGGGTGGCAAAGTACAGGAAGTATTTATCGCGAAAGCGTACTACTTCCGCGTCGATGGCGCGACCAATTGTCCAGCTGCCTGTTGGATGGAATACAGGATTGCTGCTATTGCGTGTGAAGTGCAAACCATCTGTGGACCAGGCGTGGCAGATCGCATCGTTCTTTGCGTTGCCATAGGTTTGGTAAAACAAATGCAGGGTGTCATTGCGTACCATGGCACCGGGCGCGCAAAGACCTTTTTGTTCGTAAGGTTGTTCCGGCGCCAGCTCTCCCGTCTTTTTCCAATCGACGAGGTTTTGACTCGTGGCGATACCAATACCCCACCCACCCTTGTCATTGTTGGGCATGGAATAATACATCCAATAGGTGTTTTTATAATATACCACCTTGGGGTCTTTTGCCAACGGCCGTCCCAACCGGCTACTATCGGCAAAATACATGGCTGGTTTTTCCTGTGCTATGCCTTGGAATGCAATAAATATCAGTATGATCAGTAGTCTGCAAGGGTTGTTCACTTTTCCTATTTTTAAGTTACCCACTAAGATATTGAATTCACGGTTGCCACCATCATCCACCCACAAGTGCATTGCGATCTTCTCTTAATAGCCGGGGTTTTGCAGCATCGCCGGCATTTTCCGCACTTCTCCATCTGGTATCGGCCAGAGATAATTGCGTTCTTTGAACCCATGTCTATTGACATTGGTAGTAATGACCTCGTATGTGAAAGTACTTCCTGTTTTGGTGATCTTCATTCCCTGGCCATATTTACCGTCGAGCATGGTCGCTATTTTCCAGCGACGGATATCGTCGTAACGAATGCCTTCTGCAAACAGCTCGATACGACGCTCATTACGAATGACGGTGCGCATTTCGTCCTGTGTCATTCCGGCCTTCAGACCGTAACTGTTATCAGCACCGGGCAGGATGCCAGCACGCTCACGCAGTTTGATAAGAGGTGCATATGCCTGGCTGGTTTGTCCTGTTTCGTTGATCGCTTCTGCATAGTTCAATAGTATCTCTGCATAACGGATCAGGGGCCAGGCCCGCTGGGTGGTGAAGCTACTATTGGCTGAGATATTGTCGTCGCACATTTTTCGTATGAAATACCCTGTGAGGTTTCCGGGAAAACCGTCTTGTCCGGGCGCTCCCTGGTAGGTGTCTACGGGCGCTCTGTTGGACGTGGAGGTGCTGTAATACAATGCGCCATTGTGTATGATGGAATATCCAAAACGTGGATCGCGGTTGGCATAAGGATTGGCCGCATCATAGCCCGTTGGGTTTGCAGGAGATTTTATGTCTTCTGTGATAGGCTTACCATTAATGGTGGGAAAGGCATCGACAACGCTTTGGGTAGCGCGTGTGCTGTTGGAACTTCCTCCACGGCTTTGTGTGGTGAAGTAGGCTTCCATGTCTTTATTGTTGCCGCGGTAAAATGCAAAGATGTATTCGGGTGTGGGCAGCTGGTTTCTTGTGAGGAATACTCCCACAAATCCATATCCGGGCTCCGCAGGGCGGGTTGTTTTGTCGATGTACAAGGTATACTGGCCTGAGTTAATGACTTCGTTTGCTGCATCGGCTGCTGCCTGCCAACGTGCCGGTGAGGCTGAAGGATATCCTATCAGGGGCTTCACAGCTGCATCGGCTTCCATGCTGCCTCCATTAAAGAGTGGGCTGGCGGCAGTCAACAACATTTTTGATTTGAGGGCCAGGGCTGCGCCTTTGGTAGCACGACCATAATCGGGATCAGCATATCCGGTGACAGAAGGCAATATCTGCGCGCAGGCATTGGATTCGCTGACGACATAGTTCACACATTCTTCCCAGGTATTGCGCGGCAGGTTGATCAGATCGCTTATGCCAAATACTTTATCGCCTATGAGGGGCACGCCTCCAAATGAGATCATCAACTGGTAGTAGAACCAGGCCCGGAGAAAACGTGCTTCTCCAGCGATCCTTTGCTTCGTGCTTTCTGCCAAAGGGGTGTTGGGCAATTTGGACAGCAGGAGATTCACCCGGCGGATATTTGCGTAAGCAACATTGTAACAATCGCCCATCAATCCTCCACCTCCTGTGAGGGCATTGTAGGCTCCTGTAACCAACAGTACTTGCGGCGCGGCGGTATTGCCTGAAAGGGTTTCCTGATCGTCGGTCACCACATCGGTATTACCGGCGCCGCTAAAGCGGGCTGGATTGAACCAGAAACCTATGTCCTGGTAGATGCGACCAAGGAACTGCATAGTGCGTATGCTATCGGAAAATACCAGGTCTTCATTGAGGGCCGTAGAGGCCCTGTTATCCAAAAAATCGGTTGACTTTTTACAGCCTTGTATGAGCACGATGGCAATGACCAAGGCAATCGTATAGTTGAGTAATGTTTTCATTGTGCTGTTTTTAAAAGCTAAGGCTGAGGCCAAAGTTGAACATACGTTGTGGCGGATAGGGTACACGGTCGCTGCCGGAGCTTACTTCGGGATCGACCTGGTATAGGTTATCCAGCTTGCTCCACAGCAGCAGGTTGGTGCCGTTGGCATAGATGCGCAGTCCCTGCACCCTGAATCGCTTCAGCAAAGAGCCGGGTACATTGTAAGCGATCTCCGCATTGCGCAGGCGGATGTAATCTCCACGGCGGTACCAGAAATCGGCCGGGTAAGCGCGCGGATCGGAGATGCGACTTACGTAACTGAGTACCGGATACTTTGCCTGGTTGCCGCGTTCGGTTGTCCATGCCTGTAGATGGATCGGCTGCAGGTTGGTAGAGAATGCCTGTATCTGTTCGGCAATGCCTCTTACGTTGAACTGTGCTGCTCCCTGAAAAAGCAGATTGACCGAGAAATTGCGGTATTCGAAATTGAGTGGTATGCCGTATACGATACGTGGGAAGTTGGCATATTCGCTAACATACTGGTCGAATGCATCGATCTTGTTATCGCCGTTGAGGTCAGCAAATTTCAGGTCGCCGGGAATGACCGCCAGCGGTGTGGCCGGGCTGTTGGCGATGTCGGTCTTATCGTTGTAGAAGCCTTCATACTGGTATACACGGATGGCTCCGATAGACTTACCGGTAAAGGCCATCCAGGGATACATCTGTGGTGCTTCGTCCTGGTATACGATGGTATTTTTGACGTAGGAGAAATTACCTCCGATGCTGAAGCGGAAGTTATCGCCAATCACATCACGATAAGTGATCTGTGCTTCCATGCCGATGTTCTTTACTTTACCAATGTTGACTACCGGCAAGGTTTGCCCAAACAGGGATGATACGCTACCTCTTGTGAAGAGGATATCGTATCGGTCTTTACGAAACACATCGATGGAGGCTGTTATCTTGTTGAATAAACCCAGGTCGATACCCAGGTTATATTCTTTTTGTTTTTCCCAGGTTACCACGGGGTTGGCCATCTGCCCTTCGGAGATGCCTGTGAAGCCATTGTCGGTTGTACCGAATGATCCCGCGTAACCGTTCACCCCGTTGCCGGTGTTATAGGTTTGGAGGTAGTAATAGGTAAGGTTATTGTAATCAGCATTGCCGAATTTATCGTTGCCTACCATTCCGTAAGATCCGCGTATTTTGAACTGATCAACAAAAGGCAGTGCGCTTTTGAAGAAGTTCTCGCGACTAAGGTTCCATCCTACCGACACAGCGGGGAAGAATCCATACTGGTTGCCTTCGGCAAAGCGATCGCTACCATTGTAGGCGCTAACCAGGCTCAACAAATATTTCTGTTTGTAATCGTAGTTGATCCTGCCGGTGAGGCCCCGGAAGTTGGCGGGCACAAAGTTATAGATCACGTTTCCGCTTGCCGCCAGGCGGGTGTTCTGGTTGGCCAGTGCAAGAATGGTAAGATGATGGTGCCCGATACTGTGGTCATAATTCAATTGCAGCTGTGCGTTCAACACGCGCAGTGTACTGTTGGGTGAATAACCCAACCCGGGAGCAGGCACTCGCAGGACGGCCGGATCGCGGGGTATATAGGCTTTGGCAATGGTATCGTTTACAAAGGATGGGAAGTTGTCGCGTGTAAGGCTGCGTCCATAACCATAGGCGCTGGAATAGGCCAGCACTCCACGGGCCGAGAGGCCGGGTGTGATGAAGTCAAGTTTTTGGGTGAGCGTGGCATTGAGGGCCATGTTGTTCTCAAAGGAGCGGTTGTACCCAAAGTATTTAAGGCGACCAACGATGTTGTTCACCATGTTGTTGTTGTAATTGGCGCCGAAGCTTTGCTGGAAATAGCTGTAGCCAAAGCTGCCATCCTCATTGTAAATGGGATAGTTGAAGGGCGTAAGGCTACGCCACTGCCCTATTTCCCAAAACACATCGTTGGAATTGAAGGGTGATCCTACGCGGGGTGTATTGATCTCACTGACGTTGCCAGACAGATCAACACGGGCATTCAGATTATTGGTCACTGTAATATCCAGGTTGGAGCGGTAGTTGATCCGCTTGTTGAAGTAGTTGTTGTCGTATCCTTCGCCTTTGCTGAAATCTTTCAGTATGCCGCCCTGGTAGAGGTAGCCAGCTGATACAAAGTATTTCACTCTATCGGAGCCACCTGACACATCTACATTGACACGATTCTGGTTACTGAACTGTTTAAAGAGTATATCTCTCCAATTGTTATCGGGGTGGGTGTATGGGCTCGAGTGTGTACGGAATTTTTCTACATCGTCTTCTGAGAAATAGGGTTTGTAGTTGGGCGCCGGACTTGGCAGGTTGGCATTGTCATTGATCTGCGCTTCGCGAAATAACCTGGCGGCATCGTAGGCGTTCAGGTATTCGGGAAATTTGGTGGGCTGCATGAGGGAGAACTCATTGCGCACCGTGATCTGCGGACGGCCTACTGCACCGCGGCGCGTGTTGACCACCACTACTCCATTGGCACCCCGCACACCATAGATAGCGGTCGTAGAAGCATCTTTCAGGATGGTGAGGCTTTCTATTTCGTTGGGATCGATACGCTGAAACTGGTCATAGCTGAATTCGATATCATCTACTATGATGAGGGGAGCGTTGTTACCAGCGAAGGTGCTTTGTCCCCTGATAAAAAACTCAGCTCCATCTCCTCCGGGCCGCCCGGAACGTTGCTGGGAGGTGTAGCCCGGCAGTTTTCCCATCAGTGTGTTTTGCAAACTGGCAGAGGCATTCTGCCGGATGCTTTCGCCGGTCACGGAGCTGGCTGCTCCCGTGAGGGTGATCTTTTTTTGTTTTCCATATCCTACCACTACCACATCATCGAGGTTGGTGAGTTGCTCTTCGAGTTTGGTGGTGATGGTATTGGAAGCACTGACCGTTAGTTCGCGCGTAGCATAACCAACCGAGCCAACCAACAAAACTGCTTTGGGGCCTTTCAGGGTGATGGTGAAGCGGCCTTCATTGTCGGTGGCGGTTGCATTGGCAGGGAATGCTTTTTCGGTAACGGTAGCGCCGGCCAGCGGCCCTTCTTTACCGGATACGACACCTGTTATGACACGCCCCTGTGCATAGGCGAGCTGGGTGATCGTACTCATGATTATCAGCAATCGTATAAAGATTTTCATTGCTCCAGGGATTATGTCGTTGAATATGTTTACCAGCCCTCGTTCTGTACAAGGTTGGGGTTCTTTAATACTTCGTCGTATGGCAGTGGCATGTAGTACAGCCTATTGTTAAAGCTCATGGCCTCTACTGGCTTGTTGTAGGTATAGGTGAGTGTTCCGCCAACAGGATCTTTCGTGATGGTGACTCCTGTCATATTGCCCTGCAATACCTGTGGGGCAATCTTCCAGCGGCGTATATCGTAAAAGCGATGTTCCTCGAAAGCCAGTTCAATACGTCTTTCATTCTGTATCAATGTCCGCATCTCTTCCTGTGTAATGGATGTTTTGATGCCATAGCGTGCGGGAGAGCCAGCCGTGATGCCGGCACGCTTACGCAGTAATCCTATTTGTGTTACGGCATCTTCTGTGCGCCCCATTTCGTTGAGTGCTTCTGCGTAATTGAGAATGATCTCTGCGTAGCGGAAGAGGGGGAAGTTGTGGCTTTGGTTGGAATAGGCTGTAGCATTGCCGAAATCGCCCAGGAACTTACGCAGGTAGTAACCAGTTCTTGTTTGGGTCGTATTGATCGCGTTGGGCTTGTCTTTTCCTCCTTCAAATGTTTCCACTGGACGTCTTTGCCACATCGTGCCATTGAAGAAAACCGTCCAACCCAGGCGGGGGTCACGGTTTACGTACGGGCTTGCAGCATCGTAGCCTGTAGGGTTGCCGGCTGTTTTGATGTCTTCCGTGATCGTTCCTCCCTTGAGGGTTGGGAAGGCATTCACCAGCTCTTGTGTAGGACTCGTTTGACCCAGTGAGACGTTGGGTGCTGTAAAACCAACAGGAGATTGTGACAGTTCAAGATCAAAGTTATTGGGCGACTGCTTTGCCAGGATCACTTCTGTATTCTTCTTTGCATTGAATACATTGAAGAAGGTAGTATTGAGGTTGTAGTAGCCGAGCGAATTAAATTCATTGTAGGTATCTATTACTTTTTGCCAGCGACCGGGATCGGCTGTTGTGAACCCTGTCAATGCTTTCCGATTGGCATCTCCTGAAACGCCGCCACCATTGAACAAAGGCGAAGCAGCATAGAGCTGTACCCGCATTTTGAGTGCTACTGCACAGCTTTTGTGAATATTGCCCAGCTCAGCATCTGCAATGGCTCCTACCGCACGTAAATCTTCTTTGATGGCATCGCATTCGCTGACAATATAATTTACGCAAGCCTCAAATGTATTGCGCGGCAGTTGCAGGTTATCGGTATAGTTAAACACGTTATCGCCAATGAGGGGAACGCCGCCGTACCGTTTTACCAATTCCCAATAGTGTAAAGCGCGAATGAAACGCACTTCTGCTTTCCACGCCTTATTGCGGGTGGGTGCAGCAGCCCGTACAGGCACTTTGTCGATATTGGTAAGGAATATATTGGCAGATCGAATACCAGCGTAGCCTCTTGACCAGTAATTATCGGGATAGTTGTTGGCTGTGAGCGCGCCGTTGGTGAAGAAGGCTACAGTGGTGCCGGTTACAGTGTTACGAGAAGTAACTGCTTCGCCGGCAGCGTTGTCGAGAAAGTCACCGGCAATGCGGTTGAAACCTCCCGGCAATGTACCGTATACGCCACGCAGGTAGGCTTGTGCATTCACCGCATTGGAATCGGCAGGGTCCCACACCAGCTCCGGTGAATTGAAGTCGAGTGGTTCTGTTTCTTCCCGGCGACAGGCCACCAGCAAGGTCAACAGCAGCAGGAACCAACCGGTATTAACGGTAATGTATCTATGTTGCTTCATGATGGGTTAAAATTTTACGTTGATGCCGATGGTGTAAAGTCTTTGTACAGGATAGGCTCCCAGGTTGATCTCCGGGTCGATCCCTTTTTCGAGGGAAGAGAAGGTGAGCAGATTCGTGCCACCTATATATACCCGTACTCCCTGCAGCCATACTTTTTTCGCAAGATGATCGGGCAGGCTGTAACCCAGCTCCACCGTCTTTAGCCGCAGGTAATTGCCCGAGCGCATCCAATAGGATGAATAGCGATAATTGTTGTCATTGAATCCTATGGTCATGCGCGGATAAGTGGCTGTAGCGGCAGTGGCAGGGGTCCAACGGCCGAGGTTGTGTTCATAGGCTTGTCCAAATCCATTGGCCTGGAAGGCATAGTAGCTGCCGCCAGACAAGAAGAAGTCCCGGTTGGCTGTTCCCTGTGCGAGTGCAAAGAAGTCGAACCCTTTATAGGCTACGCTGACATTGAGTCCATAGGTGATCAATGGGCCATCGTTGCCAAAAGGCGCCTGGTCGAACTGGTTGATGATGCCATCGTTGTTGAGGTCTTTATAGCGTATATCGCCTGGCTTGGGTTTGTAGCTGAAGCCTTCGAGCTTGGGGCCGGATTCGATCTCTGTATCATTCTGGAATAATCCGTCAGCTATAAATCCGAAGGGCCTGCCAACTCTCTCACCGGTGCGTTGCATCCAGGGATAAGGCTGTGGTATTTCATCTATGTACAATACTTTGGAGCCCTGCAATCCCAGTACTCCTCTTACCACATAAGTAAATGCTGCTGCTTCGCGGCTTTGCCAACTCAACTGGAGGTCTACACCCGAAAAGCGCTGACGGCCTGCGTTGACGTCGGGATAGCTATTGCCGAGTAAACCCGTGTTACTGCCACGTTGTATTAACAGATCATAATATCTATCGGTGTAAAATTCTGCTGTAATGCCCAGGCGTTTTTGAAAGAAGCTTCCATCAAGACCAATGGTGAGTTTGGCTGCTTTTTCGTATCCGCGTCCGATATTGGGTAACTGTGGTTCTACCAATGTTCCCTGTGAACCTGCTGCTGTGCCGAAGATGACGCCATTGCCTGATATATAGCGGCGCTGGTATTGGAAATATCCGGGGTTATCGTTACCAGTGATACCGTAAGACCCATAGAGTTTAAGGGTCGACAACCAACTGATGCCTTGTGCAAATTTTTCCTGATCGATATTCCAGGCCAGACCAGCCGCCGGAAACAAAGCATATTTTGTATTGCCGTTATCGGGGTAGCGGTTGGAGCCGTTGTACCCGGTAGCAATCTCCAGCACATATCGTTGATCGAAGCTGTATGCCAACCGACCAGCCAATCCCTGCACGGTGTAGGGCAACTCGTTTCCATTGACAGAATTATCGCGATTGGCCAATACTACTGCATTCAGGTGATGCCTGCCCCATTGTTTCTGGTAACCGGCTGTAAACTCGAGGTAATCGTAACGACGCTGGAAGTTGATGCTGTTGCCATTGGCCTGCAATCCATCGTTGCCATATTTAAGGTAAGAGACCTGTCCTGTTGGTGATACCTGTCGCTGGTATACAGCAAAGCTTTTAGCGCGGTTGATGTCTTCTCGCAGTGTAGAATAATAGGATGCTACTGCATTTACATAGAGGCCGGGCAGCAGGTCGTCCAACTCGCGGCGTAGTGAGAAGTTGGCGCTCACTGTACGGAAGTAGTTCTCACCATATCCGGATGAGAAGATTCCTGCTTTGAGGTTATTCTGGTATTGCTGGTTGCCTCCATAGCTGCCGTCTTCATTGTAAACGGGATAGGCATTGTTGGGCGTAGTGAAGAGGGCTCCCAACAACTGTGAGGGCAGGGCGCCGGTATAGTTCACATTATAATTGCTACCAAACAGGTTTACGCCCAGCTTCAATCGTTTGGTGATGTTGACATCAACCGTCGAGCGGATGACGTAGCGTTTAAAGTCGTTGTCTGTATTATAGGTATTGGCCGGTGTGGTCTTGAAGATACCTGTCTGCCGTGTGTGTTCGAGGGATACGAAATAACGTGCTGCGCGTCCTCCCCCACTGGCGTTGAGTACATACTGGTTGAACATGGGTGTTTTTTCCAGTATCTCACGTCGCCAGTCTACATTGGGATGGCCGAATGGATCGGTTCCTGTGCGGTATGCTTCCAGGTCGGCTGCACTGTAAGCTGCCGGCAAACCATCGTTTGCCAATCCTTCATTATACAGCTGTGCGTATTGGTATGCATCCAGCACGCGCGGCTCATTGATAGATTGCTGGAAGGAAGTGTTCACATTGAGCGTGATGGCAGGTTTGGATATACTTCCTTTGCGGGTGGTGATGAGGATAGCGCCGTTGGCTCCCCGCACACCGAGTGTAGATAAGGACAATGCATCTTTCAACACGGTAATGGAAGCAATCTGGCCGGGATCAAAACCAACCAAATCGGGCCGCAGGATACCATCCACATAAATGGCAGGATTCCTGCCTCTTAAGGAAAGGCTAACCTGGTCAGAGGTGAGCGATCCACTGTTCTGGTTGGTGTACAATCCTGCTACCTGCCCCACCATTGCATTCAATACATTCGTAACCGGCATACGGGTAAGCTTAGACGGGTACAATGTCTGGGTGGATGTGGCTGTGAAATGGGGAGATGTTTTACTATAGAGCAAATTGATGGTCCCGGTATCGGTCATCTTCGGCTCTATGGTATCTTTCGGCGCCTGCGCTGCCGAAGTGATACTTAACAGGAGCGACAGTGTTCCTGTCGCCAGGTGAATGGGGTGTAATTGTATTTTCATAAGCAGCAAATCCGTTGATAAATCGTTTGGAAAATTAGAATACGCTTACTGAAGTGACTCAGAATAGCGTATCATTGTTTCTCACTCCTGTATCAATCGGTTGCTGCTTTTTGCGTGTTGTTATTTTACTACGGGGAATGCCACCACACGTAGTTTGGTGCATCCATAAGGGATCAATACTATACGGTGTTCCTGCTCTTCTACCCTACCCTGGTAAACATTTGCACGGGTTGTGATGGGCTGATCGGCCACGGCATTACCGTTGAGCACCCAATCGGTAACTTTCTTAGCTACAGTGGTAATCTCAATTGGTGCGTTGGCTTCGTTCCAGATGAAATCATCGCCTACAGCTTTCGTTTGTATGGTTGTATGGCGGGCAGGATCGTCCACTACTTTTTTCAATAGCCCATAATTCCAATCGCTTTGTGGTATGATCTCATCGTAGGGGCCTTCTGTAAATTCTTTCTCGCCCCGCAGGCTATCACGTTTCCATTCTGCTTTCACTTTCAATGCGTAGACCAAAGGACCGCGTTCGATGTTACGCGAATTACGTCCGCCGTTGGTGGTAGTGATCTGCATAGGAAAATCAAGTATCACTTCATCGCCTGTTTGCCAGGTACGATCAAGTGTGATGATCCCATTAACAGGCTTTATATTCTGTAGGGTTCCATTCAGCTTTACTGTCGCTGCTTTGCACCAGGAGGGCACCCGCCATTGCATCGGAAACTTCACCGGTGCTGCCGCATCGATGATAAACTTCACTTCACTATTGAATGGATAGGTGGTCACTTCTTTCACCTTTATTTTCTTTCCTTTAATGATTGTATTGAGTGTGTTCGGACTATAGAGCATAGCCATCAGTCCGCCTGCAGGCGTGCCATACCACAGGTGGCTGGCAAACTTTGCCCAGCCCTGGTGCATGTTGGCTGTGCAACATGTATATCCTGCGTAAGGACCAAACACATTGTTCATGCCGCGGTCGAACGGCAATGAGAAGTTTGACACACCGCGTTTCACTGCCACCTGGTTGGCTACCTGGAAGTATTGCCGCTCCGTATAGTTGTCATTTGTTTGTGTAGGCAGTGCATTGAAGGTCATCTTTTCCAATGCATCGGCATAGCTGTGGTTGCCGGTAATGGGAATGATCTCTTCCAATGAATACATGGTTTCCACAATAGCGCAAAGCTCCGTGCCTTGCATGGGCAGGTTTCCGTGGAGGTCTTCATCTGCGCTAAACATTCCATAAGGAAGGCCATGTAGTGTCATCAGATCACGGAAGCCAGTATCGAGGCTATCGATCTGTTTTTTATTGCGTGTAGCCTGGTATTGTACAGCAGGCAGTTTCAGCGCCATACCTACATTCACGCCGTGCCGGTCCATCCAGTGGTCACCATTTTGTTGGGCTGCTGCTTCCATCACCCAGTTGCGTGCACCGAAGAGTTGTGTCCAGGGAGTTGTTTGCTGATAGATCAGGTCACCGAGCTGTAACAGAAACGCATCGCCTGTCTGGCGATAAAGCCAGTAGATCAACAGAAGGTTATCGCCACCACGGGCGGTAGACCATTCACTCCACTTTCCAAGCGGGCAGGTTTTCAGTGCTGTGAGCTGGTACCTGAAGTATTTCGTCATGAAGGGCAGTACGCGGGGATCTTTGGTAGCTGAATAATATTGCTGGATCACTTTCAGCATGACCATGCGTGGCCACCAGTCGGCTCCATTGTCGGGTGATGTTTCTGTTGTTTTACCTTCCCGCTCTGCTTTAGACAGCGGGCCGAAGAAACCAGAAGGGCGTTGGTTCTCGATGTTCCAGTTTACGAACCGCAGCACTTTTGCTTTCAAGGCTTCATCGTTGAGTATATAGGCCAGTGGCAGTGCTCCATCCAGCCAATAGGGTGTCTCCTCCCAGTCATCACCTTTTCCGCCAAGCCATCCGTTGTCGTTCTTTATTTTCCAGTAATATTCGTCGAGGTGCCCGGTAGCGCCATTTTTCATGATGTGGAGCTGGTTCTTTAACCAGCCTTCGGGCTGTATGCTACCAAGGGGTAATTCTGTATAGTGCAGCGAGGATAAAGGTTTTGCCTGTGGCTGTTTTTCTTTCTGCTGTTGTGCCATTCCTGTCCATCCCGCCAATACGAGGCCTGCTATGCAAACAATCTTTTTCATTTTTTCTTCTGTACGTGGGCGTCAAAGAAACTTGTAAAATCTGTAGCGGGTTCCATATTCTGTCTCAAGTTTTCTCAAATGCGTATCAATTGTCTGTATCGTTCAAAAATGGGTTGTGGGTACCGGAAGGTGGATTGTAAAATGGGTTACCTTTAAACCGAAGGCCTGTGATGCCACGTGTATTATGTATTTTATCAGACTATTGCTTTGCCTATTGTGTTGCGGATTGGTATCCGATGGTATGTCCCAACCCTATTATTTCAGGCGTTACCAGGTGGAAAACGGCCTTTCGTACAACTCGGTTTTCTGCAGCCTGCAGGACCGGCAGGGTTTTATGTGGTTTGGCACACGCGACGGGCTGAACCGTTTTGATGGTTATCGCTTCAAAGTATTCCGGCAAACACGCAGTGACAGCAACAGCATCGGCAACAATTTTATCTTCAGCCTGCATCAAAACAGTGATAGTGTCTTATGGGTGGGTACCGCCCAGGGGCTTTATCGTTATTATCCCGCTTCTGAAAAATTTGCACGTTTTATGCCCATTCCTGCCCGGGGTATCCGTGATATCAACAGTGATGCATCGGGCAACCTCTGGGTGATCAATGGCAACCGGCTGTTGCGTTATCAGCAACGCGACGGCCATCTCACCGAATATCCTCTTGCAGTGGTACCTGATCTTACTTCTATTTGCGTGGCCCGCAATCAACAGGTATGGGCACCCTCCAACAATGGGTTCATCTATCACTATAATGCACAGCAGGATAGTTTTGAACGTTTCGATGTCTTCGATCATTCTCCCCCGGCCACTTCACGGCGTATCGAAAAGGTGATGGAAACGGATGACGGACACCTGCTGGTAGCGACTACCAACCAGGGTGTCAAGTTGTTCGATACAAAAAGCAGGACTTATGAAGACCTGCTTACTTATAATGCCGACAAGACCGAGATATATGCCCGTGACTTTTTGAAGGGAGACGGCAATGAGTATTGGATTGCCACCGAGTCGGGCATTTACATTTACAATCTTACTTCGCATACATATACGCATCTCACCAAAAATTTCACGGACAGTTATTCTATTTCGGACAATGCCGTGTATTCGCTTTGCAAGGACCGCGAAGGTGGCATCTGGGCAGGTACTTACTTTGGTGGCGTCAATTATTATGCAAAGCAATCTATTGTATTCGAGAAATATGCCCCTGAAGGCACACCGCATTCGCTGGTGGGTAATGTAGTAAGGGAGATCACCGGTGATCATGATGGTAATCTCTGGATCGGGACGGAAGATGGCGGACTTAATAAACTAAATACAACCAGCGGACAGTTTACGCATTTCCAGCCAACCGGGCAACCGGGCAGTATTGTATATAACAATATTCATGGCTTGCTGGTAAACGGTGATCGTTTGTGGATCGGCACGTATGAGCATGGACTGGATGTACTGGATATCCGGACCGGTAAAGTGGTGCGGCATTACAAGGCCGGTAATGGGCCTATGGACCTGAAAAGTAATTTCATTGTTAGTTTTTGCAAGAGCCGCAACGGTACGATTTACGTAGCCACCCGTCAAGGTCTTTACCAGTACTATCCGGCCAATGATGGGTTTGACAAGGTGAAGGCAATACCTCCCAATGCTTTTGTGTATAGTGTTGTGGAAGCGAAAGACGGTACCCTGTGGGCAGGCACGCTTGGGGAAGGTGTATTTTATTTCAACCCATTCACCGGCGCCAATGGCAACATCCGCTCAACCGGAGACAATGGCATGGTCAGCAATAGCATCAACTCCGTATATGAAGACAGCCGTGGCCTGTTGTGGTTTGCGACAGAAGATGCCGGCCTTATGCTGTACAATCCCAGGCAGCAGACCTTTCGCTATTTCACTACCGACAATGGCCTGCCTTCCAATTTTGTGTTCAAGGTCATTGAAGATGACCAGCATCATATCTGGATCAGCACCACGAAAGGGCTTGTGCTGTATCAACCTCAGCAAGAGGCTTTTCATGTATTTACGCGCGCCAATGGTTTGCTGAGTGATCAGTTTAATTACAATTCAGCGTATAAAGACCGGGAGGGTCGTCTTTGTTTCGGCAGTGTGAAAGGCATGGTACGGTTCCCGCCTTCTGTGACAAGACAGACTGTTTATCACCCGGCTGTTTTTATTACTAACCTGCAGTTGAGTACGGATAGCGGCACCAATGTACCTGTGCTGCCTTCAGTGATTACACATCAATGGACGCTACCGCACGACAACAACTCTTTCAGCATCGACTTTGCGGCGCTGAGTTTTGCTTCGCCCGAGATGACCGTGTATCAATATCAACTGGAAGGGCTAGATAAAGGCTGGAACCTGCTGCCCGTGAACCGCAGGGTATATTTTACACGTCTGTCGCCGGGCCACTATACATTCCGTGTAAAGGCTTCTATCGATGGTGTTCATTGGAGTGAGCAGGAGGCCACATTGCGGCTGTACATACGTCCTCCTTTCTGGGCAACCGGCTGGGCTTATGCCTTGTATGCCTTGCTGGCCATTGGGCTGGTGTTCTTCATAGTACGCAGCTATCACCGCAGGACTGCCGAAAAAACGAAGCGTGCCCTGGAGTTGCTGGAACATGAGAAGGAGAAGGAGCATTATCAATCCAAGATCGATTTCTTTACCAATGTAGCGCACGAGATCCGCACACCGCTTACCCTGATCAGGGCTCCTATGGAAAGGTTGCTGGAAAAGAACGATCACCCAACAGATGTCTCAGCTCATCTTAGATTGATGGACCGGAACACCAAGCGTCTGTTGGAGTTGACAACACAGCTACTTGACTTCCGGAAGGTAGAGGCCAATACTTATACGCTTCGATTCACCCCTACTGATGTGCGCCAGCTTATTACCGATAGCTTTCAGTCGTTCAGTTTCCTCGCTGGTCAGTCGGGTATGCAGATTGACTTAGCGATGCCTTCTCAGCCAGTAGTGGCGCAGGTGGATGTGGATGCCTTCCAGAAGATCGTGAACAATCTTTTTGACAATGCTATCAAATACGGGGCAGACAAGGTAGCGGTCCAGTTGACGGCCGATACAGAAACGCTGACCTTACAGGTAATGAATGATGGATTGCTGATCGATCCGGCCTTACAGGAGAAGATATTCGAACCTTTCTTCCGGACAAAAGAAGCTGCCAACAGTGCCGGCAGTGGTATTGGCCTTGCGCTGGCCCGGTCACTGGCTATACTTCATAAGGGTCAGCTAAAGGCAGTTGTTGACGAAGCTGCGGGCATGAATGTATTCGTGTTGTCGTTGCCTTTGCAACAAGCATCCGTATTGGAAACATCTATAACCGTACCTCAATGAAACCTATTGTATTACTCGTAGACGACAACAAAGATATCATCGACTTCCTGGTGGCTGACCTGAGTGGGCATTATGAAATAAAGATCGCTTTCAACGGAAAGGCTGCGCTGAACATGCTGGAGGCTGAAGCGGTGGACCTTATCATCAGCGATGTGATGATGCCGGTGATGGATGGGTTCGAACTTTGCCGGCAGGTGAAATCGGGTTTTATGCTGAGTCATATTCCCGTGATCTTATTAACCGCTAAAGACACCCTTCAATCAAAAATACAGGGGCTGGAGCATGGGGCTGATGCTTATATAGAAAAGCCATTCTCACCCGAGTATTTGCATGTTCAGATCAGGAACCTCCTGAGCAACCGAAGTAAGGTGCGGGATTATTTCGCTACCTCACATCTTGCTCATATCAAAAGCATCGCTTTTACACGTGCCGATGAGCAGTTCCTTGAAAAGATGAATTCCATTATCCTTGAAAAGATGCATCACGAACATTTCGATGTAGACGACCTGGCACGGGAGCTGAATATGAGCCGGCCAACGCTTTACCGGAAAGTGAAAGAGATATCTTCGCTTACTCCCAATGAGCTGATCAACGTAACAAGGTTAAAACGGGCTGCCACTTTACTGGCCGAAGGCAGTTATAAAGTGTATGAGGTGGCCGATATGGTAGGTTATAGCTCCCAGACCTATTTTGGCAAGAGTTTTCAAAAGCAATTCGGTCTTTCTCCAACAGAATTTATCCACTCGCTCGATAAGGGCAAAGAGACTAAGGAATAAGGCGCCTATCCCGGCTTTGCTCCTAAAAAAATGCGACATTTGCCCCTTTACTCACTATGAAGGTTTGTATTGCAGAAAAGCCAAGTGTGGCCAGGGACATTGCAGCGATCATTGGCGCCAGGGATCGTAAGGATGGTTACCTGGAAGGTAACGGTTACCAGGTGACCTGGACCTTCGGGCATTTCTGTACGCTGAAGGAACCGCATGACTATACAGACCAATGGAAATTCTGGCGGCTGGAAGACCTTCCCATGATCCCTCCCAGTTTTGGCATCAAGCTGATCGACAATGATGGCGTACAAAAGCAGTTTAAAGTAATAGAGCAGTTGGTGAAGCAATGTGATGAAGTGATCAACTGCGGGGATGCCGGCCAGGAGGGTGAACTTATTCAACGATGGGTATTGCTGAAAGCACAATGTACGGCCCCCGTTAAAAGGCTATGGATATCCTCTCTTACAGAAGAAGCCATCCGGGAAGGTTTTCAGAAACTTAGAGAGGCTAATCAATATGATAACTTGTATGCTGCAGGCAGTGCACGGGCTATTGGTGATTGGCTGCTGGGCATGAATGCCACCCGGCTGTTTACCAAAAAGTTTGCACAAGGAAAAACAGTGCTCTCCATTGGCCGGGTGCAAACTCCTACGCTGGCGATGATCGTAGCCCGGCAGAAAGAGATCAATGCTTTCGTGTCGGAAGAATACTGGGAACTTAAAACGGTGTACCGGGATACTGAGTTTACCGCCACCATCGACCGCATCAAAGTACTCGACAGAGCGGAAAAAGGTTTAGCCTATCTGAAGGAGCATCCTTTCGAGATCACTTCGTTTGAGAAGAAAGAAGGTAAAGAAGGTAATCCCCGCTTGTTTGACCTTACGGCATTGCAGGTAGAGGCCAATAAAAAGTATGCGTACTCGGCCGATGATACGCTGAAGTATATTCAGAACCTGTATGAGAAAAAGCTGGTGACGTATCCAAGGGTTGACACCACTTATCTATCGGAAGACCTGCATCCGAAGATTGCGGGCATTATGCAGGACATGACGCCTTATGCGGTGCTGACTGCTCCTATTCTTGCCCAGCCTATTCCCAAGCTGAAGTCCGTGTTCGATGACAAGAAGGTTTCTGATCACCACGCCATTATTCCTACCGGCGTTTATCCATCTAATCTGGCTCAGGAAGAGAAACGTATTTATGATCTCGTGGCCCGGCGTTTCATTGCGGCTTTCTATCCTGAGTGTAAAATCTCCAATACTACTGTTCTGGGCAAAGTAGGCCAGGTGCCGTTTAAGGTAACGGGTAAACAGATACTGGAGCCCGGCTGGAAGGAAGTATATGCCAATGATGTGGCTCCTAAAAAGGAGGGCGAGGAAGAGGAAAAGATATTGCCTGTATTTGTGGCCGGAGAAAGCGGTCCACATACGCCCAGAGTGCACCAGGGAAAAACATCTCCTCCCAAGGCTTTCACTGAAGCTACCTTGCTGCGGGCCATGGAAACTGCGGGCAAGCAGGTGGATGATGAGGAGATGCGTGAGTTGCTAAAGGATAACGGCATTGGCCGTCCTTCTACCCGCGCTAATATTATAGAGACGCTATTCCGTCGCAAGTATATCGAAAAGCGTAAGAAGAATATTTACGCTACGCAAACCGGCATCGATCTTATAGATACCATTCAGACTGAGTTGTTGAAAAGCCCTGAGCTGACCGGCATCTGGGAACGTAAGCTGCGCCTCATCGAGAAAGGTGAATATGCCATGGATACGTTCAAACAGGAACTGATCCAGATGGTCATAGATCTTACCCAGGAAGTGAAGACGGCTACTTATAAAGTGATCACGGTGGCGCCTGATGAGCCCATGAAGAAGGAGAAAGAGAAAGCGGAAAAGCCGGCTAAAGAGTCAAAGCCCAAGGAGCCAAAGAAGGCCGTCGTAATCGAAGAGCAGCAATGTCCGAAATGTAAATCGCATCCGTTAAAGAAAGGCAACACTGCTTATGGATGCGCCAACTTCAAGGTGTGTGGCTTCAAATTACCTTTTGAGGCATTTGGCAAGAAACTATCGGACAAACAAATAACAGACCTGCTCACCAAAGGCAAGACTGGCAAAATAAAAGGATTGAAACTGCCCAATGCTGAAGCTGAGTTAGAAGGCAAGCTGGTCTTGAACGCTGCTTTTGAACTAACGGTAGAGCAGTAAGAAGTCAAGCGTTTTGAATAGAGACTATTACTTCCCAAAAATAAAACGAGCTGTCAGCCCAAAGGTTGACAGCTCGTCTGTTTTAAAGCTATTGGTACTTATGATTTATTGAACAGGAATCGCCAGAAGTCCAGACCGATCGCATAGGCCATCAACGCCAGCAGCAATACCATGCCCACCATTTGTGCATATTCCATGAACTTATCGCCCGGCTTGCGCCCTGTAATGATCTCATACAGGGTAAACAGTACGTGGCCACCATCAAGGGCCGGAATTGGCAGCATGTTCATGAATGCCAGTACCACGCTCAACAAGGCCGTCATACTCCAGAACAGTTCCCAATCCCACTTTGCACCAAACATGTTACCGATACTGAGGAAGCTACCCACTGACTCGCTGGGCTTTACTTCATCAGAAGTGAACAGCAGTTTAAAGTTCTTAATGTTCATCACCATGTTTTCCCATCCTTTGCTTACGCCAGCAGGGAAAGCGGGGAAAAAGTCGAACTTATGTTTATAGGAACCTGACCGTTCTTCTGCGAAGGTGGCATATCCTATTCTGCCTAATGTGTCTGTGATTGCTTTTACGATAACGGTATCTTTATTCCTCAACACCGTCAATGTGATCTCCTCCTTCTTGTGCTTTGCGGTCTCCTTGCGGTACTCATCATAAAAGGTAACCGGTGTATTGTTCAATGCCAGGATGTGATCGTTCTTTATCAGTGAATCCTGGGTAAACTTACCATATCCCGGGCGCAATGTATCTACTATAGGGTATACGCGGGGCTCAATGAATGGCGCCTTACTTTTGATCAGGCTACGGATCGTTCCTTTGGGCAGTGGCACATCTACCATCTTGCCATCACGCTGTACCTGTATCACTTTCGCTTCATCAAGGATGATATTGCGGGTAAGGTCGTAATAATCCAGTACCGGCACGCCGTCGAGGCTCACGATCTTATCGCCATTCTTAATGCCTGCGCTTTCACTGATCGAGTTTACAGCTACGCCATGTTGCAATTTGTCCATGGGCAAACGGTTCTCGCCCCATACCCACAGGATCATGGCAAACAGGAAGAAACCGAGCAACAGGTTTACCGTTACCCCGCCGATCATGATAATGAGGCGCTGCCAGGCTGGTTTGCTGCGAAACTCCCAGGGCTGGGCAGCTTGTTTCATCTGCTCTTTATCCATGCTTTCATCGATCATACCGCTGATCTTAACGTAACCTCCCAGTGGTAACCAACCGATACCGTACACGGTTTCTCCAATCTTCTTTTTGAACAGGGAAAACCAGGGATCGAAGAACAGGTAGAATTTCTCAACACGGCACTTAAACCATTTGGCGGGCAGGAAGTGGCCCATCTCGTGTAATACTACCAATATGGATAAGGAAAGAATTAATTGTAATGCTTTGATTCCTACAACAGCCCAGTCGATGGCTAAGAATGTCATCATAATCGTGAGTGGTGAGTAGTGAGTAGTAAGTGGTGCTCTGAGCGGAAGCACCTCGCCGACTACCGACTTCTTGCTTTAATAATATTTTAGTTTAAATACAATTGTGCGCCCGGTTTGTTACAGCCGGGAGTCGATATTCCCCAAATATCCAATAATAAATGAGATATCCATACCGCTCACAGAAATTCGTTAATAATTAACGGGAAATAGGGCGCCGGAGTATAATGCGAATGGTATTGGTAATCAGAGCTTAATTACAGAAGCCGCAAAATTACGGGCCTCGGCGTCGCTCTCAAAATATTCCTCCATGGTGGGCTTCTCGATCCAGGGGACCTGGTGCATGGTGCGCTCGATGAGATCGGTCATATCCAGGAACCCTATGCGGTTGCGCAGGAAGGCGTATACGGCGATCTCATTGGCAGCATTCAGCACGCAGGGCAGGTTGCCTCCTTTGTGGAGTGCATCGGTAGCCAATACCAGGTTGCGGAAGGTCTTGGTGTCCGGCTCTTCAAATGTGAGCTGGGCCGGCTTCCGGAAATTGTAACGGGGAAAGTTGTTGGGTAACCGATGTGGGAACGTCAGGGCGTATTGAATAGGCAGTTTCATATCGGGCAGTCCCATCTGGGCCTTGATACTGCCGTCCTCAAACTGTACCATACTGTGAATGATGCTTTGCGGGTGTACCTGTACGGATACCTGATCGGGCTGCAGGTTGAACAACCAGCGGGCTTCGATCATCTCCAATCCCTTGTTCATGAGCGTGGCCGAATCGATCGTGATCTTGGCGCCCATATTCCAGTTGGGATGTTGCAGGGCGTGATCGCGCTTCACGTTTACCAGGTAATTGGGCTTTTTGCCCAGGAATGGACCGCCTGAAGCGGTGAGGATCACTTTTTCAATGCGGTTACGTGTTTCTCCTACCAGGCATTGGAATATAGCCGAATGTTCTGAATCTACGGGGATGATGGGGGCTCTGTGCTCCACTGCTTTCTGCATCACGATATCTCCCGCCACTACCAATGTTTCTTTATTGGCCAATGCGATTGCTTTCCCCTGCTCTACTGCGCGCAAGGTGGGTTTCAAACCAGCAAACCCTACTATGGCCGCCAGCATCACGTCATAGCAATCCATTGCTGCCACTTCCTCCAACGCCTGATCGCCGGCAAATACCTTTGTATCGGTTTTGGCCAGCGCCGCTTTTACGTGGGGATATTTGCGTTCGTCGCCTATCACCACAATATTCGGACGGAACCGCAGTGCCTGCTCCACCAACAGCTCATCATTGCTGTGGGCAGTGAGCACCTCTGCAGTAAACCTGTCGGGGTTTGCAGCGATAACATCCAACGTTTGGGTACCAATTGAACCCGTGGACCCAAATAAAGCGATACGTTTTTGAGGGAAACTGTTTGACATTTTACGAAAATACAGAATGGACGAACAATAATTGTCAGCTCTCCACGAATTGCTCTAAAGCTACCGCAATCTTACGGTCATTGCTTAAGCGGGGAACTTTATTTTGTCCGCCCAACTTGCCAATGGACTTCATGTAATCGATAAACCCATTTTTCTTGACTGTGCGGATATGTAGTGGCAATAATATATTACCGGTTATAAGGTCGTCGTAATAAATATTCTTACCTCTCAGGTGCTGGTCTACTTTATGGGCAAACCGGTTCATATCTGCCGGCTTGTTCTCAAACTCGATAAACCACTCGTGATATGACTTGCCTTCGCCCTGCGTGATCATGGGCGCTACCGTAAACTCCGTGATGTGCACACCTTCTTCTTCAGCAGCCTTGATAAGGCTGTATTCTACCTCCTCACCGATCACGTGCTCGCCAAAGGCAGAAATAAAGTGCTTGATACGGCCCGTAACCACCAACCGGTAAGGATTGGTTGAAACAAATTTCACGGTGTCCCCGATATTGTATCCCCACAGTCCCGCATTATTATTAATAATAAGGGCATAGTTCTCGCCCACCTTCACGTCTTTCAGGCTAAGGCGGGTTGGATTGCTGGAGAACACTTCTCCGGCCGGGATAAATTCAAAGAAAATACCGCTATTGGTATTGAGCAACAAGCCCTCTCCTTTTTGAGAATCCTGGAAAGCCATGAAGCCTTCCGAGGCAGGGAATGTTTCTATAGCTGCTACCTGTCCGCCAATGCTCTCGAACAGTTTGTTGCGGTAAGGTTCAAAGTTCACGCCGCCATGTACCAGTACCGAGAAATTAGGGAATATGTCTTTGATCTTTTTGCCGGTACGCTGGTGCAGGCGGTCGAAATACATTTGCATCCATGGTGGTATGCCACTGATGAGTGACATATCCTGCTGGATGGTCTCTGCTACTATTTTATCGAGCTTCGTTTCCCAATCTTCGATACAGTTGGTCTCATACGATGGCAGCTGGTTCCTACGCAGATACTGGGGTATGTGGTGGTTTACGATGCCGCTCAAACGTCCTGTGGGAATACCTCCCACTCTATCCAGCTCAGGCGAACCAGACAGGAAGATCATCTTCCCATTGGTAAATTGGCTGTTGCCGCTTTCCGCGATGTAGCACAGCAAGGCATTGCGCGCCGTATTGATATGGTTGGAGATAGACTCTTTTGAAATGGGGATGTACTTTACACCGCTGGTGGTGCCGGAAGTCTTGGCGAGGTAAATGGGCTTACCCTTCCATAATATATTATGTCGCCCTTCCTTGATCTTCTCGATGTAAGGTTTGAACTGCTCGTAATCGCGAACAGGAACAGCCTGGATATATTCTTCGTATAAAGAAACGTTCTGAAACTGGTGCTCTTTTCCAAACTCCGTCGTTTTTCCCGTCTTCAGTAGTTCTTTTAGAATATTTTCCTGGTCTTCGATGGCGGTTGCCATCCCTTTCCTGACGCTCTTGTATACATAGTTGGCAAATGGTTTTGCCAGTAAAGATTTGATCTGCATAAGTTTAACTATGGCGCAATCCTACGAAATTAGTGTTAATTCAATTACTACAAAAGTTAATCTCCCCTTCGGAATTCTATTACAGCAGATTGAAAAAAAAGATGTTAGAAAACAATTAGAATGGGGTACTATCTATAAAGTAAAAGTACAGTTGCCTCCTTACTCTTTATTTAAAAATGTGATGACTTC
This sequence comes from Paraflavitalea sp., assembly GCF_059502485.1. Classification (NCBI taxonomy): domain Bacteria; kingdom Pseudomonadati; phylum Bacteroidota; class Chitinophagia; order Chitinophagales; family Chitinophagaceae; genus Paraflavitalea; species Paraflavitalea sp. Next base: position 2,746,130 of record NZ_JCACET010000008.1, on the reverse strand, counting down.
CTCCGGGAGCTGCCACGGACGTAGGCAAGACCTGTGATGGTTGGAACATTCTTCCCGGATTCTCCTCATTGCTTCCTCTTTGCCTCCTCGGGTTCTCCTCTTTGCTTCCCCGGAATCCGGGAAGGCAATGAGGACCTACTGAGGAAGAATAGGGGGAACAGCGGCCGACGGGATTTATTACGCTCTACAATAACCAGTTGATTATCATTAACTACGCTTGTTTTTAAGGCTGCGCGGGAAGATCAAACAGGTGTGTAAAGGGCAGGAAAAGTGTATTTTTGCAGGCTCCTGAGGGCAGATTGGCGGGGCGGAGAACAATAGATTGCATCAAATACGAGGAATGTTGAAAAAAAATGCCTGAAAGCCCGTGCAATCTGCTATAAACCTATTACCTTTGCACTCCTAATTTTTGGAAAGTTATGTTAGCAATAGTTAAAATAGCCGGTCAGCAATTCAAGGTTCAGAAGGACCAAACTTTATATGTTCCCCATGTAGACGGCACAGCCGGAGACAAAGTGGAGTTTGCAGAAGTATTGCTGGTAAGCGCCGACGGTAATTTGTCCGTAGGCAGCAGTGTAAAGGCAACCGTAAAGGCCGAGATCGTTGACCAGGTACAAGGTGATAAGGTTATTGCCTTCAAAATGAAAAGAAGAAAAGGTTTCCGTAAGAAACATGGTCACCGTACTCATTACACAAAAATTAAAGTAACCGACATCGCATAAGATTAAGTCGGAGGTTTGAGGTAAGAGGCTTAAAACTTTTTGCTTCGACTCTTTAGATACTAATTTTAAAATTCTCAAATCAGTTCATCATGGCACATAAAAAAGGGGAAGGTAGCGTAAAGAACGGCCGCGACTCTCAAAGCAAACGCCTTGGAGTAAAGATCTATGGTGGTCAACCTGCTATTTCCGGCAACATTATCGTTCGTCAACGTGGTACTACTTACCATCCTGGTAAGAACGTTGGAGTAGGAAGAGATTTCACACTGTTTGCGTTAAACGACGGTTTAGTGGAATTCAGGAAGACGAAAGATGATAAAACTGTTGTAAGCGTAATACCAGTAGCGTAAGAAATTTTTTTTACAAATTGTAAAAAAATTTTGGCGGTTTCAAATTAGTTTCTATTTTTATGGTTGTAAATTTATTTACTAACCATTTTAAATTCACAAACAATGGCAACTAAGAAAAAAGCCGCTAAGAAAGCTGCAAAAAAAGCCGCTCCTAAGAAGAAAGCTGCTAAGAAAGCTGCAAAAAAGAAATAACTTCTTTGGAACGCAGAAAATATCAAAGTCCCGGACATTGTCCGGGACTTTTTTTGTTTATGAAGTATTAGCAGCGAGCACGCTGAAATCCGCCACCAGCCTGTATTTCAGCTTATATTACCACTTCAGATAACGATCAATTTATCGCTTCCATATCGCTTAAAGCAAGCCATCACTATTACATGCTCACCTATTCCTGATCACTACATTTTGTCTTTTTATTCAGCATGCTGAATTCTATATCCTGTATTTGCTTTTCTATATTTTTGCTTCATGACCATCGACAATACCTATATCGCCGACCAATTCGACCTGCTGTCCAAACTCATGGATATCCACGGAGAGAACAGTTTTAAGTCCAAAACCTACTCCGTTGCCGCCTTCAACATAGAAAAAATGCCACAAGACCTGGCCAAGGTACCAGCTGCTGAGCTATTCTCTATTAAAGGTATTGGAGACTCAGTAGGTAAAAAGATCCTGGAGATGGTTCAGCAGGATGGCAGGCTACCCGTATTGGAAGAATACATCGAGAAAACACCACCGGGTGTCATTGAGATGTTGCAGATAAAAGGCATTGGTCCCAAGAAGATCGCTACCATCTGGAAAGAGATGGGTGTTGAAACCATTGGCGAATTACTATATGCCTGCAATGAGAACCGGCTCATGCTATACAAAGGCTTCGGTGAGAAAACACAGAAGAATGTACAGGACAGCATCGAGTTCTTCATGCGCAGCCAGGGCAGCCACCTTTATGCAGATGCAGAAGCTTATGCACTGGCCATCGACAAAACAATGCAGGAACAGTTCCCCGGCAATCGCTTTGCGTTCACTGGTGAATTCCGCCGTCAGCAGGAGATCATCGATCAGTTAGCCTGGGTTACTACCGCTACCGTACAGGACCTCCGTTCGTTTCTCGAAGCCAATAACTTCAACACAATAGAAAGTACCGACGATATTATTACTGTAAAGGGACAGGAAAATATACCGCTTAAGTTTTATCATGCCCCGGATAGTATTTTCTATAAGGTGCTGTTCACTACCAGTTGCAGTGAAGAGTTTGCTCAGGCCTGGCAGGCATTGCCAGGATGGGATACCAACGCTACTTATACTTCCGAGGAATCCATCTTTACCAGCACCAGCATTCCTTACCTCTCCCCTGCTATGCGGGAAAAAGGTTCTGTGTTGACGGCCAAAGCAAGTTCCGATAAACTCATCCAGCCGGCAGACATCAAAGCTATCATCCACAGTCACAGTGACTGGAGCGACGGAGCCAACACCATCGAAGAAATGGCCAAAGCCGCGATCGAGAAGGGTTACGAATATTTAGTGATCAGCGATCACAGTAAGAGCGCATTTTATGCGAAAGGACTTTCCGAAGAACGTATCAGGGAGCAACATTATTATATCGACGAGCTGAATAAAAAGCTGGCGCCGTTTAAGATCTTCAAGAGTATCGAGTGTGATATCCTGAATGATGGCGCGTTGGATTACTCCAACGCCGTGCTTGGCACTTTTGACCTCGTGATCGCTTCTGTGCACTCCAACCTGAAAATGACGGAAGAGAAGGCCATGATGCGGGTGATGAATGCCATCCAGAATCCTTACACTACCATTCTCGGCCATATGACGGGCCGTTTGTTATTGAGCCGTCCTGGCTATCCGCTCGATCATAAGGTCATCATAGATACCTGTGTAGCTAATGACGTTGTAGTAGAGTTGAATGCACACCCCCGTCGTCTCGATATCGACTGGCGGTGGATCGACTATGCGATGGAGAAAAATGTATTGTTGTCTATCGACCCCGATGCCCACTCAATCGAGGGTTACAATGATTGCCGGTATGGCGTGCTGGCTGCTCAGAAAGGTGGCCTTACGGCCAATCGCAACCTCAGCAGCTTTACGCTGGCTGAATTTGAAGCGTTCCTTGCCAAAAGGAAAGCAGCAAAGGGATTGTGAGTTGTCAATGATGATGGGGTATGAGCTGCGCGACTTTTATATCATATACTGCGAGGTTCTTGCGTGCCGGGCCAGTTAATACCTGTCCGGTATAGGAGAAACGTGAACCATGGCAGGGGCAATCCCAGGTTCTTTCTGCGCCGTTCCATTGTACGGTGCATTTGATGTGGGTGCAGCCGGGATCGATGGCGTAGACCACTCCCCTTTCATCTTTGTATATGCCCATCTTCTTGCCTTCGAATTCGACGATGCGCGCTTCTCCGTGTGCTATATCCGCGAGTACATGCATCTTCTCTTCGGGGAATAAGCCCCCCACCAGCTTACCTACAACATCGGCTGCCTCTTTCACAAAATTGGCAAACCCTGCCACCGGCTTAATGCGGTTGGGATCCAGCAGCTCTTCCCACACACTTGTTCCCGTTACCAGCATATCGCGCAGGATGATCGCCGACAGTGTACCATGTATCATACCATTGCCGCTAAAGCCTGTTGCCACATAAATATTCCCGGGATGGCCGGGCAGGTGACCGATATAGGGTAATCCATCTGTAGGTTCATAATACTGAGAGGACCATTTATAGCTCACCTCTTCTACGTCGAAGTAATTCCTTACATGGCTCTCCAACCTGCGAAAACAGGCTTCTGTATTGTCCTCATGGCCGGTTTTATGGTCTTCTCCGCCCACGATGAGGTATGGCTGGCCATGGACCTCCTGTGTGCGGTAATAGTGGTAAGGATTGTTCATATCGTAGGCCACTGCTTCGGGATACTCACCACTCTTCAGCCGCACGGCGATGGCATAGCTACGATAAGGAGCGCAACGGAAATGCAGCAGGTTAATGCCCGGAGGAATATGGGTTGCGTAAATGAGCTGCCGGCATTTGATATTGCCTTTGGTGGTGATCACCTCTACGATCTCATTATCTTCAGCATGGAGCATGCGACAGTTTTGCAACAACACGCCCCCGGCGTCCTCAAATGCTTTTGCAATGCCATACAGGTATTGTATAGGATGGAATTGGGCCTGGTTCTCAAACACAGCGATCTTCTGATAAGGGATGGGCAACACGGATGTATTAGTAAGATCAGCCAGCACTCCCGCTTTTTTGGAAGCGTCCACGATCTCTTCCAATTCTTTGCTTTGCTGCTCATCTACCGAGAACAGGTATCCCGGCAGCTCCTTGAACATACAAGGTATGTTGTATCGCCCGATGTGTTGTTTGATCAGATCGATGGACTGCCTGGCGCCATCCGCCATTAACCGGGCGTCTTCGGCAGAGAAGTTCTTCGTTATTTGTGCATACGAGGAATCCAGGAAGGTATTGAGATGGGCCGTGGTGCCTCCCGTGGCGCCAAAGCCAATATTGTTGGCTTCTACCAGTACGCATCGCTTGCCGGCCTGCTGCAACAACAGGGCTGTAGTTATTCCTGTGATGCCGCCACCCACAATCACCACATCCTGTACTCCCATGGGAATATAGGCGGCCCGCGCCTTATAATCGGGCAAAGAAGATTGCCATACGCTTTGACAGGCTCCATCTCGTTGCATATATATTCATTTTACCATAGTGGTTATAAACTTAATGCCACAAAAAAGGGACAGCCTCCCGACCGTCCCTTACTCAAACTTCACTTGTTATTGAAGTTTAGCTCTACAAGTTTCCAGCTGTTGCTGGTGATCTTTTAATTTTGGCAGGGCATCATCTACCAGTTTCTTGACGCTCTTGTCTTTGGCTGCGCCGGATTCTACCTCATACCGGCTAATCCCGGCCGCATTCGAGGTCACCATTTTCTCCACCCACTGCCGGTCAAACGCAGTACCAGCAAGTTTTTCCAACTCTGCCCGTCTGCCATCCGTGAATCTCTTACTGGTATCTTCCGCTTCCTTTGGCTTTTGCTGTTTCCGCAAATCGCTCAACAGTTGCTGCTGGTCGCGGGCTATGTTTTGTGCTATCTTTTTTACATTGTCGTGACTGGCTTTTTTAACGGCCAGGTCGGCCAGCCCGACTGTTTCCTCAGCCGATTGGATAGCATTGTCTACAAAGTTGGCATCTGCCTGTAATGTATCTGTGGCTATAACCTGTTGTGGAAACTTAGTGCTGGGGTCAACGTGCTCGGCTATCATTTGAGAATCGGTTGGCGTTGCATCTGCCTTACCAGCGCTTCCATCACCACCGCAGGATATCATAGCTAACGTTGCAGCGATCATTATTATCGAAAGAAGGACTTTCATACAATTCGTTTAATGAGGGTTTACGTGACGATCTCGTCCAGAATAAAGGGGATCTTTTGTACATACGCCTCGTTGTACTCCCACCCACTGCCTGGTATTTTGAACAGTTGCCACACGTGGCTTTGGAGCTTTACAAGGGTGAACATGTACCGCCGGTTGGGCGCAAAGATCTCATACACCCGGTAGCCGGCCGTATTATCGGCATGGTAACCAAAATGGATATGCTTTCCATTGTCTTCCTCATCGAACCAGGTGATATCTTTCTTTACCCAATCGACATAGTAGAGGTTCTCTACCTTTTTTCCGATCATTGTGGCCAGTAAGGTGAATCCTACGTCCTGCTCTACCCATTCGCCACTTTCCACATCTACAAAGAAGATATTCTCATACCCGTCTTCGAATATTGCATGAAACATACAATGAATAGGGTGCACCATTTCACTCAGGATTATCGATTCGGTTTTGCCGTCAACATGTAGTTGGATGGTATGCTCCATATTAAAAACGTGTTCATAGTGATTAATATCAACTGATAGGTACTATTACCGTATTACAGGGACCATTTACCGGCCACACGTGGGCGGCCCCTTTGGTTAAGTGAATAAAAAGTATACCTTCCTTTAAAGTGGCGGACGCAGCATCTACATCTTCGGGCAGCAAGAAAGTGCGCGTAAACGTTTCGACACAGAACTCTTTCTTATAGAAGCGCTGCACTTCTTCGTAATGCTCAGGAACACAGGATGCTGTGCCCCGGATGATCAGTACATCATCCTCGATCATCAAATGCAAATCCTCTTTCTTGTATCCTGGCAAAGCCAGTTCCAACATATAGGTTGCATTTGTTTCCGCAATGTTAATGGCTGGTTTTGTGTGGGGTGTTTCAGCATGCAGCTCTTCCCGCAGGTGGTCCATATCTGAAAAGCTTCCGCAGAAAGTGCGTACAACTGCATGATCTCCTGTGTGATATATAGTTGTTGTTTTCATACCGGCAAATCGTATTTAGTATTATGTAATCCACTAAATTCTTATGCCATGTGTGGAAACGATTGTGTTGCATTATTGCCCTCATCCACAATATTCAACAGGCGTATCGAGTAAGTCCCTCTACAAAACAAGGTTCTCAGTATCCGTTAGTTGCATGGTACCGTTTTTTAACTCTACTGCGCATCTGTAAACCATTAAAATGATTGTTATGCAAAATAATGAAGAGTTGATCGAGGTACTGAATGATCTAATCCGCATCAACAACGACCGCATAGAGGGTTATGAAAAAGCAATAGAAGAAACTAAAGATATAGACGCTGACCTGAAAACGCTGTTTCGCCGCATGGCCGACCAAAGCAGGCAGGCTAAAGCGGAGTTGATCCAGGAAGTACAGAAAAGAGGTGGAGGCGCCGATGTAAACAGCACTACCAATTCCGGTAAAATATACCGTGCATGGATGAGTGTAAAGGCTACTTTTTCTGGTAAAGACCGGAAATCTATCCTGGCAGCCTGCGAGTTTGGAGAAGATGCTGCTCAGAAGGCTTACAAGGAAGCATTGGAGTCTGAAGAGACGATGGATATCGATATCCGCCAGGTTATTACCAAGCAAAAGAGCTCACTTAAAGAATCACACGACCTCATTAAGCGTCATCGCGATATGCAGGTTGCCAATAAATAATTCTAACATAGTTTTTCATAAGGCACATTGGACTTTACAGGGCTGGTTTCTACCAGCCTTTCTTTATTTATTACAGGCAAGGCTGCAAGTTAGGTTGTGGGGTTACAGGTTGCAAGTCGCAGGAAAGTTCAGCTTCTTGATTTAGTGTAAAAAGTACTGACATAAAAAAAGAGGTTGGCTTTATCGACCAACCTCTTGTAAATGATATTCATGGTGTTACCTGCTATCTGCTTAGGTTCTTCTGATCAAACCAAGCAGCAGGGAAACAACGGCCAGGACGATCAATACGTGTATCAGGCCCGAAGCGCTGTACACAAAGAATCCTAATAACCATCCGATAACCAGGATCACAGCGATAAGATATAATATGCTTCTCATGTTTTATATTTTGTCTACAGTAATAAAAATCTCACGCCGCCTGCCGTCAACTGTAATATGGCCTGAATTTGTAGATGCTTTTCCCCACGTAGTGGCCCCGTACGGCTATTTTGGCCTGCATATCTGTATCCTTTCATAGGGCATGCTTATTTCTCCCACCCCTATATGTCTTCAATTCGTTCATTTTTCAGGATACTTAAGAAAGCAGTGCTGGCCTTTATAGAGGACAATGCGCTTAAATTAAGCGCGTCTCTATCTTATTACACTGTTTTCTCTATTGGTCCCATCATCATCATAGTCATATCCTTAGTAGGTATTTTTTATGGCCGGGAGGCTGTGCAGGGCAAAGTCTATGGTCAGGTAAAAGGATTTATCGGCAGTGATGCCGCGGCTCAATTGCAGGAGATCATCAAGAACATTGAATACTCGCAATTTAAAACCACCGGCTTTATCATTGGGGTGGTGATGCTACTATTTGGAGCCAGCGGTGTATTTACCGAGATACAAGACTCGGTGAACAGGATATGGTCTGTAAAGGCCAAGCCTAAGAAAGGATGGCTAAAGTTCATTACCAACCGGTTATTGTCTTTTTCACTCGTCGTGGGCCTTGGGTTTATCATGCTTGTCTCCCTGCTTGTGAGCACCGCGCTGGATGCGCTCAACAGTCAATTGGCCAGGTTATTTTCTGAAGATGTCGTTATCCTTTTTTATATACTCAATATTCTTATTGTGCTGGCCGTGATCACCCTCCTCTTTGCCATCATTTTCAAGGTATTGCCTGATGCCATTATCCGCTGGCGGGATGTGATCAAAGGGTCGCTCTTTACTGCCCTGCTTTTCATGGGTGGTAAATTTTTGATCAGTTTTTACATCAGTAAATCCAATGTAGGTATCACCTATGGCGCAGCGGCTACCATTGTCATCATCCTGTTATGGGTATTTTACTCGTCGGTGATCCTGTATTTTGGAGCGGAGTTCACCAAATGTTATGCGGTTGAAGCCGGCAGTGGAATCCGCCCGAAGGATACTGCCGTATTTGTAGTAAGGCACGAGGCTAAAGAGATCCCCCCTTCATACCTCGATACGTAAAACATAAGATATTATGCATCTCCGGTCAGACAAACCATACTCTTTGTTGCGGCATGGGCTTGGCCATGTATATCCGTCCCTGCGAAAAGACCTCAAGGCCGACGTAGCCATCATCGGTGCAGGCATTACCGGCGCCCTCGTTGGCTGGCACCTGCTGCAGAAAGGTATTCAGGCGGTAGTGATCGACCGACGCCATGCGGGTATGGGCAGCACTGCTGCCAGTACTTCGCTGTTGCAATATGAGATCGATACGCCGCTCAATGAACTTATTAAGCTGGTAGGGGAAAAGAATGCCGTGCTCAGTTACCTGCTTTGTCGCCAGGCAATCTATGACCTGCATGAGATATGTAAGAAAATACCTTCCAGGCCATTTTTCAACTTACACCCCAGTTTCCAGTTTGCTTCTTATAACAATGATGTGCGTAAGATGGAACGGGAATACCTGTTGCGCAAAAGGGCAGGTATTAACCTGCAGTTGTTGTCGGTTGATGATATTACCCGGTTGTTTGGCTTTAAAAAGCCAGCCGGCCTTCTCTCTGCTGACGGTGGCCTTGTGGATGCTTACCAACTTACGCATGCATTGTTGAAACATGGACAGGACAAGGGCATGCTGGTCTATGACAATACGCAGGTGACCAGCATCGATTATGATACTAAGGGTGTGACGCTGCAAACGGACTGGGGATACAAGATCGAGGCAAAGGAGCTCGTGATTGCCTGTGGCTATGAATCTCAAACTTACCTGCCTAAAAAAATAGAGAAGCTACATTCTACTTATTCTATCATCAGCGAGCCGCTGTTCATTAATGAGTTCTGGCACAAGAATGCCCTGATATGGGAAACTGCCAATCCTTATTTGTACATGCGTGCTTCTGCCGATCACCGTATTGTTGTAGGGGGTAAAGATGATCCTTTTTACAATCCTGCCCGGCGCGATGCCAACCTGCCCAAGAAGATGAAACTGCTGGAACAGTCTTTCAGCAGGCTGTTTCCCCATATTCCTTTCCGCACCGACTTTGCCTGGGCGGGCACTTTTGCCAGCACACGTGATGGATTGCCTTATATCGGCACCATTCCCGAACGGCCTCATACCTGGTTTGCGCTGGGATTTGGCGGTAATGGGATCACGTTCAGCCTTATTGCTGCACAGATCATCAGCGATGTATTATCAGGAAGAAAGAATGCCAATAGCAGGCTGTTTGACTTTAGCAGAACAGTGGGGACAAAAGTATAACAGGATGACAGCGACGAGCGCATCTTTTTTTAATAACCGAGGTTCTTCAGGCAGCCTTTCAGGTTATTGCCTTCTTTAAGTACCATGTAAAAGATATCTCCCAGTTTCTTAACGCGCTTTTCAATATTGTAGATCGTGAATTGGGAAGGATGCAGGCCGCTCTTTACTTCTTTCCACAATAATGGCGTGGACACAGAAGCACCCGGCACCGGGCGGAGGCTATAGGCCGAGGCCAGTGTTTGCCCTTTGGAGTTTTGCAAGTAATCAACATATATCTTATTGCCTCTTTTCTTCAATGATCTTTCGAGTGATGTGATGCCCGGTAATTGTTCCTGCACCAACGTGGCAACAATATGGGCAAACTCTCGCGCTACTTCGTAAGTATACTTTGCATTCAAGGGCACATACACATGCAGCCCTGTAGCACCTGAAGTTTTACAATAGCTGACAGCTCCTGCCCTATTGAGTACTTCCTGTACTGCCTGTGCCACTGATATTACCTGATCGAAGGTATTTTTATCAGAGGGGTCGATATCGATCATCAGGTAAGTGGGTTTATCCGGCGTGCGGGTGGTAGAGTTCCAGGGATTCATTTCGATGCAACCCAGGTTGGCCAGGTAGATCAAAGTGGCTTTATCGTTACACACAATGTAGTTAACCACCTTCTGTGAAGATTCTGCAAATTCGTCGAACGACTTTATCCAGGAGGGGCCGTCTTCTGCTGCGTCTTTATGATAGAAGCCTTTATCCTTAATCCCGTTAGGATTTCGCTTCAAGGATAAGGGGCGATTTTTAAGGTATGGCAGTACATGATCGGCCATAGCATTGTAATAGGCGATGACATCGCCCTTGGATATTCCTTCATCAGGGAAATATATCTTGGAAAGGTTGGTGAGCTTCAACGATCGGCGGTTGATCGTGACCATGCTCTCTTTACTTTCTTTAGTTGCCTTTTCTTTTACAGCCATAACCGTTTCTTTATTGAATAATTTATGAGGCTTTCTTTTTCTTGGTATCCAGGCTGGCTTTCAACTGCGACATCAGGTCCTTGCCTCTCGAATGTACCACCTTCATGTGAGGTACTGCCACTTTCTTACCTTTCGCTTTCGCCTTGATGAGTTTCATTAACTTATCTGCGTAGGTGTCTTTATAGGCTGATATATCAAAGGTCTCGGTCAATTGTTCGATCAGGGAAAGCGCCATTTTCAATTCATTGGGCTTGCTGGTGAGCTTAGGGATATTCAATTCAGTGGCAACCCTCACCTCTTCGTCGAAGCGGATCTTTTGTAACACCAAGGCATCATCTGCTGCCCTGATCAGACAGAGACTTTCTTTGCTACGCAGCACAAAACTGCCCAAGCCAGCTTTACCAGTTTTATTGAGGGCGCTCCACAGCAGCGCATAAGCGCGCGCGCCTGACTTATCCGGCTCTATATAATATGGTGTATCGTATAGCATGGCGTCGATCTCTGCTTCTTCTACAAAGGCCATGATATCGATGCTCTTGGTTTTCTCAGGCATTGCCTTTTGAAAGTCTTCGTCGGACAGCACTACATAGCTACCGTCCAGGTTATACGCTTTTACAATATTAGCCCAGGCAACTACTTTACCAGTACGCTCGTTGATACGCTGAAATTTAATGTTTGCATGGTCTTTCTTATCCAGCATATCGAGGTCGAGATCGCTTTCCTGAATAGCACTGTATAGTTTAACGGGTATGTTCACCAGCCCGAAGCCGATGGAACCGCTCCAGATTGCACGCATAGTAAATGTTTTAATAAAGATTGTATAAATATGTTGCCTCGCTTCTGTAGATAAGGCTACACAGCGCAACATTTTAACTACCCAGAATCCACAAGACGGGCCTGGGATTCCACAATCTGCCTTAAGGGAACGTTAATTGATTGTTACCTGGTATCATGCAGGCTCTGAAAGGACGCATGTATATCTTGAAACCATGATTTGAAATCACTGTACTAAAAAATTGAAACAAAATGAAAAATGCAACCTGTAGCTTAAAACGAGTACTCCTGGTAGCAGCGTTTACAGGCTGCTTATCCGCAGCCATGGCCCAGGAACAACAAACTACCACAGAAAGTTCCCTCAAGCCCAAATTCGGGATCAAAGGGGGTGTTAACCTTACCAACTTATATGTTGATGATGTAGAGGATGAAAACATGAAAGTGGGTGTAAACGTAGGTGTATTTGCCAAACTTCCTGTTGCCAAAGGTTTCTCTATCCAGCCGGAGTTATTGTATACCAGCAAGGGCTCCAAGCTCAGGTACAATAATATCTTCGGTGATGGTGAATACCGCTTCAATCTCAACTACGTAGAATTGCCGGTATTGGCCGTATTCAACCTGGGTAAGAACTTCAACATCCATGCTGGTCCTTATGCAGCCCTCCTCACTTCAGCCAACATTAAGAGATTGGACAATGAAAGTGGCGAGATCGATGACATTGCAGATCTGGACACTGACAATTTCAAACGCTTCGACTATGGTCTGGTAGGTGGTGTTGGATTCGATATCCAAAACTTCACTATCGGAGCCCGTTACAACTATGGCCTGAATGAAATAGGCGATGGTGGTGTTGCCGGCGAAGCGACAAAGAATTCAAAGAACAGCGCCTTCACTTTCTACATTGGCATAGGATTCTAACGGACCAAGAGAATCCCAAAAAATAAAAATGGCCCCGGTTTAAAACCGGGGCCATTTTTATTGTAATTATAAATCAGAAGCGGGATCGCATTGGTTGTGTTGCCAGCCTTAGTTGGCGCATTCGTTGAAAGTGATCACGAAGGTAGTCCCCTCTCCCATCTCGGATTGCACGTCGACTTCTGCGTGGTGGGCTTGCAGTATGTTGAGGGTAGCGGCGAGTCCAAGTCCCAGGCCATTGCGCTTGGAAGTGAAATAAGGTTCAAAAAGCCGTTGCAGGTTATCTTCCGATATGCCCGAGCCATTGTCTGTAATGTGGACCTGGCAACCGTTGGGATGACCTCCCATTGTGACTTCGAGTTTGCCAACTTCTTCTTCCATCGCCTCCACTGCATTGATGATAATGTTGAGGAAGGCGATCTTGAGCTTTTCTTTATCAGCCGGAATGTATAGAATATCGTCGGGATAGCGTATCTGTAGTTTGATATTCTTCAAGGTGATCCTGTCCATCGCGGCCGTAATGCTTTCATCCAGTATATCCTGCAAGGAAGTTTTCTGTAGCATCATTTCGGAAGGCCGGGCAGTGTCGAGCAATTCGGAAATGATAGCGCCTATGCGTTTTGCATTGCGGTGTATAATGCCGTAATAGTTTACCTGGGTCTCTGTGATATCATTAGCTTGGAGGTGATCGAGTGAAAGATGAATATTGGTAAGCGGATTTCTGATCTCGTGGGCCAGTGTACGCGCCAGGCGACCGGTGGCTGCCAGCTTCTCCGCCATCAGCACAGACTTCTCTGCCTTGCGCAGGCCGGTAATATCGTGTAGAATTCCTTGTATGTATTTGCTGCCATCGGGTCTTTCAATAATAGTGGCAGAGAAGATACAAATGCGCTCTTCCCGGTCTTTATTGAACAGATCGACCTCTACGTCATCTACTTCACCGGTTTGCAACAACAGTCGTAAGGCCTCGGCGTCCTTGTCTTCGAGCATCAGGTCGTAGAAGCTCATATCGGTAAGCTCGCTTACTGAATACCCCAACAGGTTGCAGGTAGCCATGTTTACCGTAAAGAAACGAAGGTCCGCATCGGCGAGGAAGATCGCGTCTTTTGAACGTTCAAAGATATTGCGGTACTTGAGCTCGTTATCGCGCAGGGCTTTTAAAGAACGGGCTTTCTCTACTGAGTACCGGATGCATCGCTCCATCTTCTCGATGGTAAGTTCTGATTTAACGAGGTAATCAGCCGCTCCCACACGCATGGCTTCTATATCCACAGCATGGTTGCCTTTACCGGTAAGCAGGATCATCGGCGCTTCACAGTCTTTCTCTACGGCTTCGCGTAACAGATCGAGACCGGTTTTGGCACCGAGGAAATAATCTATGAAGTAAATGTCATAGCGTTGGTGGCAGATATGATCGAGGGCTTCGTGGTAATTGTAACACCAGTCCACACTAAAATTACCACCTTCAATGTCCTTGATCAGGCTGTTTGTGATAAAATAATCGTCTTCGTCATCGTCTATTACCAGGATACGCAATGGTTGAGCAGAGATAAACATAATAATATTTTATAGCGCTTGTGTTTCAGGCAATATGATAGAGAAAGTAGATCCTTGTCCGGGTGTGCTATCTGCCATGATCAATCCTTTGTGGTTGTCGGTGATCTTGCGGCAAATAGCCAACCCCATTCCTGATCCGGGATATTCTGCTTTTCCGTGGAGACGCTGGAAAAGCTGGAATATCTTTTCACTATAGGTTTCTTCAAACCCAATCCCATTATCGGTTACCATGATCCTGTAGTACAGGTTACCATTACGTAGCTTGAGTCTCTCTTTTTCTATTTTACTAAGCTTTTCGCTTTTGATCGTGATCTTAGGTAATATTCCTTTGCGACGGAACTTAATAGCGTTGCTCAACAGGTTGTTGAACAGTTGCCGTATTTGTGGTGTTACCATCTCTACCGACGGCATGTCATACACCTGTACATCGGCCTTCCCTTCCTCCACTTCGAGGTACTGATCATTCAATACCTCTTTTATGATATCATCAAGGCTTTTGCGCTCGAAAGGATTCTGGGAACGGGTAACGCGTGAAAATTCCAACAGATTATCGATGAGTATCCGCATATTTTCCGCAGATGCCATCATACGGTTCACGTACAGGTTGCCTTCTTCCGATAGCTGGTCGGCACATTTGTTTTTTAACCTTTCCCCGAAAGTGGTCAGCTTGCGCAGTGGCTCCTGTAAGTCATGGGAGGCTACATAAGCAAACTCTTCGAGCTCGTGGTTGGAGCGGTTCAGCTCCTGTACTTTTACTTCCAGTTCCTGCTCATATTGTTTCAAACGCGTGACGTCGCGCACCGTACCCAATACTTTGGCAGCAGTTCCCTGCTGATCTTTCAACACTTTGCCAAATACCTCTACGGGCTTTGCAGCACCATCGCGGGTAATGAGTATGGATTGCTGTACGTATGTTTCGCCATTGGCGAGGATGTCCTGTATTGCCTTATTTGCTTTTTTTACCTCTTCCGGTTGTAAGTGCAGGCGGTAAAACTCAAGCAGGTCTATTTCTTCTTTCTTCTCATGTGGTGCATAGCCTAATAACTGGTACATACCATCTGACCAGGTCATTTTGTTTGTGCTCAGTTCCAACTCCCAGTTGCCCACATTCAGGAACTCTTCTTTCTGGCCTACGATGCGTTTGTAGTGCATCAGGTCATGGAGCATCTGTGTTTTTTCTGTCACGTCGCGGTTGATGGCCACTCCTTTGATCACCTCTCCCTTACTGTTCAGCACAAACTTCATTTTGATGTTGATGATGCGCTGCTCGTTCTGGTGAGTGGTAATTCGATAGGTATATTCAAAGGGTGTTTTGGTAGCAATGGCATTGCTACGGATATGCCTCAATTCTTCGGCATCCGTGGGATGTATATGAGAAAGGTAAAAATCATCAGACAATTGGGGTGGCAAATCGGGTGAATATCCCATGATCCGGTACATACCTTCGGACCATGCTATATTGTCGGTAGCCACATCCCATTGCCAGGTACCAAATTGTAATAATTCTTCGGCATCATTGAACAGTTCTTTGAGCTTTATATGGGTCGTTTCTTCAACGGTCATGATATCGGTTTAGCGATTATTCAACTCCTGATAGAGCTTGATCTTATTGTACAGGGTCTTCCTGTCGATGTTCAGCAATCGTGCTGCCTTGCTTTTGTTGAAGTTTGTTTCTTTAAGCGCTTTCAGGATCATTTCGTATTCAAGATCGATGGATGCCTCTTTCAGGCTGTTCTCACCGAATGGTTTTCTTACAGGGGCTGTTGCGATGGTTTCATGGATAGGCACTACTGCTGTTGGAGCTGCGGCTTCCATAGCGCCGTCGCCGTTGTGCTCAAACAGCAGCTTGCGGTAGTTGCTGATCTCAAATGGCAGGCTTCGGTCTTCTACAAAATCACCATCAGTAAGCAGGGCGGCCCGCTTTACCACGTTCTTCAGCTCGCGCAGGTTGCCATGCCATACATAGTTTTTGAATATCTCTTCCACTTCGGGCGAGAAGCCTCTTATGCGCTTGTTGAGGCCTTCATTGGCTTTCTGCAGGAAGTGACGGGCAAATACCATGATGTCTTCTTTACGCTGGCGTAAAGGCGGTACTTCAATGGTAAATTCATTGAAGCGGTGGAAAAGGTCTTCACGGAATTTACCTTTTTGTGCAGCATCCCACAGCCGCTCGTTGCTGGCAATGATGATACGTACGTCGAGTGAAATATCTTTTGTTCCTCCTACACGGCGCATCTTCCTTTCCTGGATCACGCGTAGCAGGGATACCTGAATTTCGTAAGAGAGGTTGGCGATCTCATCAAGGAAGATCGTGCCGCCATTGGCCATTTCAAAACTGCCCACCTTTTGGTTGACCGCACCGGTGAAGGCTCCTTTTTCGTGGCCAAACAGTTCACTGCCGGCCAGCTCTTTACTGAGAGCGCCGCAGTCGATGGCCACAAATGGATAGCTGGCGCGTTTGCTGCGTTTATGGATCTCCTGTGCAATGGCTTCTTTACCGCTACCGCTTTCACCATAGATGATCACACTGTAGTCCGTAGGGCCTACCAGCACGATCTGGTCCATGATCTGCTGAAATACGGCACTTGTGCCGAATATGTAATCGACATTGCCGGTGAAACCTCTTTTCTTATCACTCTGCACTTCCGCATGCGCAGTGGCCGAACCATTACTATTACCATTGAGATGGGGCGCTGGTTTGGCAGCTGCTGCCGGTGTTGAATTCAAGGCTCCTTGTATGGTATTCAATATTTCTTCCGGAAACAATGGCTTGGTCACGTAATCGTAAGCACCCATTTTCATAACATCTACAGCTGTCTTGAGGTCGTTGTAACCCGTAATGATGATGACCGGCAATGCAGGATATTTTTCCTTGATCTTCAGCAGCATGGTTTTTCCATCTACTCCTTCAAGTCTGTAGTCGCACAGCACCAGGTCAAAATCCGTTACTTCGTCTAATAGTTCCAATGCTTTTTTAGCGGTGTATGATTCATGCGTTTCAAATCCATGCTTGGTGAGAAACTTGTTCATCAGGAAGCATATATCGCGGTCATCATCAATCACTAATATTTTAGGCATATAAATGGGTTTACTTTGGTGGTATTAAAAGCGTTTTTTTTGAATGATTAAATAGGGTACTATCTCCATAATGCCCGCATTTGTGCGGTAGGGATACGTAAAAGTTCTCTATACTTCGCCACTGTGCGGCGGGCTATCTTATATCCTTTGCGTGCCAACACC
This sequence comes from Paraflavitalea sp., assembly GCF_059502485.1. Classification (NCBI taxonomy): domain Bacteria; kingdom Pseudomonadati; phylum Bacteroidota; class Chitinophagia; order Chitinophagales; family Chitinophagaceae; genus Paraflavitalea; species Paraflavitalea sp. The sequence goes on along the minus strand of NZ_JCACET010000008.1, from coordinate 2,728,862 downwards.
ACTACCAACTGGTGATCGGTGAAGGGTGATTTCTTATCTTCTGCAGCGATGGCTTCTTCCAGGGCAAACTGGATGATCCGGTTGCTGATCACTTCTCCTTCTACGTTTGGCATACCTTCCGAGAACAGGTCTTTCAGGAGGATGTTGCCAAATGGTGTAGCTGCATATTTGTTGCTCGTAATGCGCGACACCGTAGAAATATCCACGCCTATTTCCTGGGCAATGTTCTTCAGGATCATTGGTTTGAGCAATAGCTGATCGCCTTCTTTGAAATACTCATATTGCCATTTTACGATCGTCTTCATGATCCTGAGCATCGTGCTTTCGCGTTGCTGAATGGCTGATACAAACCACTCGGCTGCCTGCAGCTTGCTCTTCATGTATTGTTCTGCCGCCTTATCTTTTTTACCGCACTGACTTTTCACTGTTTCCATCCAGGAATGGTTGATATGCAGGGAAGCGGAACGTTGGCGCGCCAGTGATACTTCGATATTCTCTCCTTCAACAGTGATGATGAAATCGGGAATAATATAGTTTTTGGCTGCAGGCTCTTCTACCCGCACGTTGATCGGCTGCAGCTGGAGTGATGCTATCAGTTCCAGGATGATCCTGAACTCATCTTCATCCAGGCGGAGGCTTTCACGCACTTTTTCCAGTTGACGGTTCTTCAGATCGGTATAATGGTCGCGAATCAACTTCAATGCAGCTGCCACATCAGGCTGTGCGGTATTCATCCGCTCCAGTTGTAACAATAAGCATTCCCGGATGTCGCGGGCGCCTACGCCGGGCGGGTCGAGGCTCTGGATCGTCTTTAACACGCCCTCCAAATCCGAAGCTTCTAACCACTCGCCATATTTGAATGACATATCTTCTGCCAGGGTAGAAAGGGTTTGCTCCAGCATACCGCTTTCGTTCAAAGAATCAATAATGTAGCAGGCTTTCGTGAAGTCCGGCTCGCTTAATAAAAGCAGCCGGCATTGCTCCTTGAGTTGCTGCCTGAAATCGGTGGCCTGTACCAGGGGCCGCTCAGGAACATCTTCGCCGGAGAAATAGTTGGCGTATTCCGTCTTGTAATCAGGAATATCGTCATAACCAAACTCTTCCCAGTCAGCAAAATCCTGCACAGCCTCTTTCTCATCTTTCAAAGTGGCGTCATCGTTCTTGGTTTCCTCCAATAATGGATTCTCTTCTATTTCCTGCTCAATACGATGTTCCAGTTCCAGTGTATTCAGGTGAAACAAATTCAACAGTTGGATCTGTTGAGGAAGTATTCGTACCTGCTGCTTCTGTGTAAGGTGTTGGTGGATCATGTGAAAAGATTGTGGGGTGTATACTACAATCGGCACTCCAAAAAATAATTTTTGCCCAAAAACTGCGTAAATGCCGTATTTTACTGCTTCCTGGCCGCTTTATCCCACATTTGACCCCCAAAACCACCTTTCAGAACTGTAGAACAAATTACACAATTTGGGTAAATTCGTCTATGAAATTCAGGTTTCAATACATTTACGCTTTGTTCGTTTTATCCTTCGGAATCCTGACAGCCCTGTCGGTTGTCTTCTATAAGCGGCTCATGGAATCGACCGAAGCTTCCAACCAGGTAGAGCAGAATTATGCTACCATGTATGCTTTGAGCGAGGTGGATTCTTATCTCAAGGATGCCATTGTAAGTGAGCAGGCTTTTGTGCTTACCCGGGACAGTTCCGTTTTGCAGCCGGCCATGAATAATGCGGACAAGATACCGGGACTTCTTCAGCAGATCGCTAATTATCCCTACACGACCAATAGTCAGCAAACCAACCTGAATAAACTGAAAGGGTTGGTAACTGAGCGGCTACGACAGGTGCGCACCAATATATCGAGGGCATCGCTGAATATCGATGAAGGGAATATCAGACGGCGGCTACTGGAGGGCAAGGTCATTATGGCTGACTACCGGCAGCTGTATGAAAGAATGCAAGGAATAGAGCTACAAACCAAAAAGGTACGGGATTCTCAAAAGGAAGTGAGTCAGCGCAGTACGCCTAACTTCATCTACGCTACTTTCTTTTTTGCAGCAGCCAGTCTCATTGTATCATTTTTCTTCATTATCCGGGAGTTGACGAAGCGGCTGGAATTCCAGCAGCAGTTGCAGCAGCAAGTGGGCAGTCTAAACAGGGCCAACCAGGAGCTGGAGCAGCTTACCAATATCGCTTCGCATCATTTGCAGGAGCCTTTGCGGAAGATCCAGACTTTCTCGAATCAGGTTACCAGCCGATATAAAGACCTGCCGGAAGAAGTATCCATGTTGCTGGGCAAGATGGACATGTCGGCAAAACATATGCATGGTCTTACCAGGGATATGGTCAAGTACTCCAGTCTTATCAATACGCAGGAAACGCTGATGCAGGTGGACCTCAATTATGTGCTCATGAAGGTGGCGGAGCACATGGATGAAAGGCTTACGCTCACGCAAGCCAAACTCATTATTACCAATACGCTACCTGTTATTAAAGGCATTCCTTCGCAACTGGCCATCTTGTTTGAGCAACTGATCGATAACTCGATCAAGTTTTCGCGTAAGGATGTTCCGCCTGTCATTACGATTACCAATGAAGCGATTACCGGCAATAAGATCAGTAAGAAAATCAATACCATTTTCGGAGGCACTATGTATTATAAGGTAAGTGTGGCCGATAATGGGATGGGCTTCGATAATAAGTTTGTAGATAAAATGTTTTACCTCTTCCAGAAGCTGGAGTCTCAACAAGGCTTCTATCAAAGTAAAGGCATTGGCCTGCCGATGGTGCAGCGCATCATGATCAACCATGGCGGTAATGTAGTGGCTACTGGTACTGCCGGTGAAGGGGCCGTTTTCAATTTGTATTTTCCTATTCCTGGTTAACCTCCCACTACTTCTCCTCCATTCACATGGATCACCTGGCCCGTGATGTAGGAAGCATCGGCAGAGGCTAGGAATACATATGCGGGCGCTACTTCATAAGGATAGCCAGCGCGCTTCATGGGTGTCTTCTTGCCAAATTGTTCTATGTGTTTCTTATCAAATGATTCGAAGATCAAGGGTGTCCAAATAGGGCCGGGCGCTACAGCATTTACGCGAATGCCTTCAGGCGCCAGGTTCTTGGCCAATGAGCGGGTGAATGATACAACAGCTCCTTTGGTGGCAGAATAATCAATGAGGTGCTCGCTGCCCCGGTAGGCCACTACCGAAGCTGTATTGATGATGCAACCGTCTTTATCGAGGTACTTCAAGGCTTCCTGGGTGAAGTAGTAGAAGGAAAACATGTTTACCTCGAATGTGTCGTGAAACTGGCGGCTGCTCACTTTCATGAAGTCCTTATCCGGCTCATGGGTACCTGCATTGTTGACCATGATCGATAGCTTGCCAAACTTATCATATACTTCATTGACTACTTTACGGCAGAAAAACTCACGGGCAATATCTCCTTTGTATAAGCGGCAGGTCCTGCCCTCCTTTTCTACCAATGTTTTTGTTTCCCGGGCATCGCCATCGCTTTCGTGGTACACGATAGCCACATCGGCCCCTTCTTTGGCATACAGCACAGCGATCGAACGACCGATACCGCTGTCGCCCCCAGTGATGATGGCCACTTTGTCTTTTAGTTTATTGGATGGTTGATAACCTGGCCGCACAATGATCTCGTGTTTGTCGAGGCTTTCTTTCTTTTTGGGTTTTGCTGCTGTGGCTATTGGCATAAACGCTTTTTGCAGCAGGCTGAAAATCTTATACCTCGATAATTGGGTAACCATCTGTCTGGCCGCCTGGAGCGGCCTGACTGGTTGTGGATGTAGACCGAAATCCACAGGCTCCAATGGTACAAGTGTTGTCCATTATATAATACAACCAATTAACCTTGTTTCGCATGGACACTTTTACCTGGGGTATTATCGGGCCTGGTAATATTGCTACTGAATTCGCCGAAGACCTTCATCTCATTAAGAGTACTCAGCATCGCGTAGGTGCCGTACTATCGCATAATCTTGAAAAGGCAGCTGCTTTTGCTGAAAAGGAAAATGCTCCTCAATATTTTGATGATCTCAATAGCTTCGTTGAAAATGCCCGGGTAGATGCCGTGTACATTGCCACGCCGCATCCTTTGCATCATGAAGAAACCCTGCGTTGTCTTCAACACAAGATCCCCGTGTTGTGTGAAAAGCCGCTGGCAATGAACAGCCGGGAAGTGCAGGAGATGGTGGATGCTTCCATCGGGCACAATACCTTTTTAATGGAAGGGATGTGGATACGTTTTCTGCCGAGTATCGGGAAAGTATTATCGCTGGTAGAAAGCAATGCGATCGGGAAGATCATTTCCATCAAGGCTGATATGAGTTATAAAGCGCCTGATGATCCGGAGGGGCGTTATTTCAATCCCGAACTGGGTGGGGGTTCCCTACTCGATCTCGGTATTTATCCTGTTTTTCTTACGCATCTTTTATTGGGCAAGCCTGCTACTATTAAAGCCACTGCACGCCTATCGAAGAAGCAGATCGACGAAGCGTGCGCAGCAATATTCAATTATGGTAATGACAGTTATGCTTTCGTTGAGTCTTCACTGGTCACTGAAACTGCTTTAAGGGCAGCCATCTATGGTGAAACGGGCAGCATCCACATTGGCAATCCCTGGAATGAGAAGCCTTTGGAAATCATTGTGCGGCCGTATGATGGCGAGGAGCAACGTCATCCCTGTGCCTGGGAGGGTCGCGGTTTGCAGTATGAAGCGGAAGAGGTCGAGCGGTGTGTTCGGCAGGGCAAATTATACAGTGATCAACTCTGTCACCAGTTCAGCCTCGATCTGATGGCCACGCTGGATGCAATACGGCAGCAAACTAATATCAGGTATCCGGCGGATGAGATGCAGCGGCAGTTAGTGCCGACAAAAGCCGGGAGCAACCGATAATAGTAGTTGGGGTACTAAGGTCGCTACTAACCAATGATTAACAACGACTTTTCCCCATTTCATCACTTTTTGTGGAATGGGGTACACAGGAAAGGGTTATTGCAAAGCCAATATGAATGGGCATTAGTTTTTTGATAAATGACAACCTCAACACTATTCTCATGAGGACACAGTATGTTGCAAGGACCCGGCCCAGTCATCGTATCAAACAATTTATTAAGACCAGCTTTGAACCAGCTACTAAACAGCAGGAAATACCAAAGCCAGTTTTTCAACCGGTCTCTCAAGCTAAGCCGGTAGCGAAAGAACCCGCGAGGAATTTGCCGTTGTTTATGGAGCCAGTGTTTAAAGCCAAAGATTTCGATCCGTTATAACTATGGAATGAATGATTAATGGGCAGCGCAGTAATTATACTGCGCTTTTTTTATTGCATAGAAAAACCCGGCAGCTATACTGCCGGGTTAAAACAACCAAATCAACGTCCGCCGCGAAAAATCGTTATACCAAGGGCGGTTTCTTTATTAGCCTTGTGGTATTTTCTTTTCTGTTCTTTCCGTGTCCGGAATTGGCGAATCGATCTCCGGATCGGTACGCTCTGTTGAATTCCCATTGGAATTGTCTCCACCGGAGTATACGCCACCTGAGCGTTCTTCCACCGGCTCTTCTGCCCACTTATTCTGTTCTTCACTGTTCGTGATATCATTCTCCTGGTTGGTTACTTTTGGCTGTTGCTGTTGTTTACCTCCAGGATGTTTTGGATTCTTTTCATCGTATCCACTATGGGCTGTTCCGGTTTGTGTGTTGGAATTGTTTGGCAAACCCTGATCAAACGCCTGCTTCTTCTTATCGATCTGCTCGGATTGCTTGCCGGCTTTGTCTTGTTTGGTTTTTGTTTTGGGATCTTGTATGCTCATAAAAAGAAATTTAATGATTAAACATTTGTGTTCCCATCGTCTCTGTAAAGGCTTAAAAAAACCATACCGCTTGCCCTATGCCGGGCACCGGGAAAACATTCCCCATGGTGGCCGGTGCTGCGGGTATTTGTTCCCCTTTTACCGTTTAGCCTGGCCTATAATGGTACTTTTTGGGACAGATTAAGAACTGGTTAAAGGGCAATGACCGTATTTTCCGAAAAGGGCCTTCCCATCTATAAAAAATTGATCAGGAATTTATTGATTTTTAGAGGGTTTAAGGCGCAGTTCTCTACATTTGCGTAAAATGTGTCACCACCGCTATGCAGAAACTCTTTATCCTCATCGCAGAAGATGATGCAGATGATCGTTTTTTATTACAAACGGCATTCGAGGAAAACGGCTTTACGGATACGCTTGAGTTTGTAGAGAATGGAATTGAGCTGATCGAGTACCTGTCTGGTATTATGAATAAGAAAACCCTGGATATCCAATTCCCCGGGTTTATCCTGCTCGACCTAAATATGCCCAAGAAGGACGGGCGTGAAGTGTTGAAGGAAATTAAACAGCATCCTGAGTTGAAGAAGATACCTGTTATTATTTTTACTACTACCAAGAATGAGCATGAAATAAAGCGATGTTATGAGCTGGGCGCTAACACTTACGTGGTGAAACCGGTAAGTTTTGATGCATTGGTGCGGGTAATACAGGAGATCAGGAGTTATTGGTTCAATACTGCTTCTATCCCTGCGTAGCTGTTTGTGGCTTAGACTCCTTGCGTGTCATCAGTTTTTTCGCGAGTTTACCCAGTAGCGCACCTGCTGTTCCTGCCACTACTTTAGTAGCCACATTACGTACAAGGAAACTTCCTACCAATCCTGTTATCAGACCACTGTTTTTGAACAGCTTCTTCTTGAGGAACATATCTACAGCAATACCAACACCTGTTTTGAGCATGGGATTAGCAGCTCCCATGGCCGTGATGCCGCCTACAGCGGATAGGATGGTTCCTACAGGGGCCAGTTTTTCTTTTACATTCCTGACTCTTTCATTGAGCTCGTTTTTTTGCACATTGAGTTGTGCCTGCAAACGGGCTTTTTCCAGGAGGAGGTCTTCGTACGATTTAATGATGGGTTTACTCATACACTTTGCGAATAATAAAGTTTCTGAATCCTGACATTAGTTTTTTACGGAATGCCCAGATCATCAACATAATCAATAAAAAAAGACCAGCTACCAGGAAATAGCCTGCAATGGTGTTGTTGAGCAATTGTCCCAACCACGTACCTAATGCAAGGCCAGTAAACAATAGCACGAAGATGCCGATGATAAATACTGCCATAAAGGTTACTACCGATGAGGCCACGCCAGATGCTTTGTCTGTAATGTTTACAAGCGTCAACTTATAATAGGTCTCTACAAAATCCATTACATTATCAGCGAGGTTGTCACTGGTAGTAGCATCTTTCTTTACTTCAGCATATTCTATATCTTCTGTTTTTTGCCGCATAGCTGGTCTTTTTTATTCTTAACCAAGGTTTTCTTTTACCCTGTTGTATTTGTTGCCGGCTTCTGATGCCAGGTCTTCTGCTTTGTCCTTTCCTTGCTGGAACAGGTCAGACAGTTGGTTTGCCCAATCATTTGCATTGGTTTTGATCTTCTTTCTGAGGTCACTTCCTTTCTCGGGTGCAACTAACATTCCGATCACTACGCCGGCGGCGGCGGCGCCAACGATTCCTAATAATACTTTTGTTGTTGTAGTCATTTTAAATAGTTTTAAATGATTGAATGATATTTGTATTAGTAAAAAGGATGCCGCCCGCTGGCCATGGGGCAACCGGGGAGAATACTCCACACAAGATTGCGGCACTTTTTTCGTTATAAGAGGTTAGTAATTAAACCAATAATCACCTGGCTTGACGTACAAGAAAAAGATATTGATCGTAGATGATGAACCGGACCTATGTTTATTGCTGAAGTCGTATTTCCTTAAAAAGAACTACGATGTAGTCAGCGCTTCCACCTTACAGGAGGGAATCGCTCAAATGAAGACATTTACAGCAGACATTCTGTTCCTGGACAATAATCTTCCTGACGGCCTTGGCTGGAACAAAGTAGAAAGCTTTCTACAGGTAAATCCTGCGCTTCGTTTATTCCTGATGAGTGGCTACCCGCCTACTTTCCCCAATATTCCCGGCTTTTCGTATGAGGTATTGACGAAGCCGATTTCGTTTGCGGATCTGGAGGTACTTTGATGTTATCTTCCAGCCATCGTCCAGCGGACGCCAAGGAAGCCGCGCATGCCCTGGTTGGCGGCGTATACGTAGTTGGGATCGAATGTAAGCCTGTAAGGGTTATCCGGTGTTTGCAGCACCTGTCCGTTGTTGTCATAGGCCACCTGCTTATCGAAGGGGTCGTTGGCGCGGGCAATGAGAAAGGGTGCATTTTTGGCTGGTGTCCAGTTGAGCAGGTTCTTGATACCGCCGTATATTTCTATCCCTCCATTTAGCTTTTTGGTAAGTTGTAAGTTCTGAATACTCCATATCGGCGACTTTTCACTGCGTGGGTCGAGGTCGGATAGCAGGGGTAACAGCATAGAACCGTAGATATTTCCTGTGTAATCTATTACCCATCCTCCTTTGGGAAAGGTATATGACAATGACCAGTTACCGCTCCATTTTTCTGTAAGTAATTGTTGCTTGCGCGTTTTATTGCCAACAGTATTTTTCTCTACAATGGTTACATCCTGCCGGGTAGCGCCTATGTGTCCCTTTAATGAGGAAGTGAATCCAAATTCTACATTGGCACTTGCCCCTTGTGAAATGGAATAGCCTGTGAGGTTGCTATAGCGTATTTCATTGGGGTTACTAGTATAATCGGGCAATATGCGGTTGGTGAAATGTGTATACCAAACAGATGCGTCGATATTTACCCAAAATGCGGCGGAGTAAATCTTCTTTACATAGTTGAGGTTCACATTATAGCTGCGCTCCGGTTTTAATGTTCCATTAATCACCACTGTGCGTGCGCCTGTGAGTGCCGCATGATCTTCCGTGAAGAGGTTCACTACCCGGAAACCAGTACCGGCATTAAGGCGGATGACATCGTTGGGTGTCAATGAGTATTTCCAGGCAATGCGTGGTGTAAAGATATGTCCGTGTGTTGGGTGATGATCCCACCGTGCGCCCAGCAGTAATTTGTGTTTGCTTTGGAGTGCAATCTCATCCTGCAACAGGAAACCGGGTAAAGGTGTATGCTCCGGCTTGCTCTTATTGATAATGGAATCATTGGTGGCCGGTGTGTTATCATCATAATGGGTGTAGCGGAATACAACGCCTGCCAGCAGATCGTGCGCTCCTATGGTCTTGTCCCAGGTCAGCTGTCCGAAGCCAACCTGCTGAGAAGCATTGTAGCGGGTGGTGCCGTATACCGAGCGCTGGATGTGGGAATTGAATGACCAGGAAAACAAGAGTTTTTCTTTCATGGGCAACTGGTAGTTGCCAATTGTTTCCAGGCGGGAGGTATAAATGCTTTCGGCGTAAAGGCTGTCGCCACCCCGGAATGCTTTCGTCCAGCGCATATCGCCGCCCCAGCGATCTTCGTATACATAGCGTACTGCTATGTTTGCCGACCGGTTGTCTTTGCGTTGAAAGCTGTATTTATTAAAGAGAGATATCCTGTTTTGCAAGGTTACATCTGTGAAGTTGTCATCGTTCTTATCATAGCGGCTGGTGAAGTTGAAATAGTTGACCCCCAGCAAGGCGCTGACTTTCTTAGAAGGCCGGAACTTAATGGCTGCGTCGATGTTGTGCTCATTCCAGGTGGTGGACGATACATCTACTGAAACCAGTGGTGCTTTGGCCGGGTTCTTTGTGATCACGTTGATCAATCCGCCAATGGCTTCCGAGCCATAGAGGGAAGAAGCCGGGCCTTTCACTACTTCTATTCTTTCTACCAGGGAATTCGGTATGCCTGCCAGGCCATATACGGATGAAAGACTGCTCACGATAGGCATGCCATCGATCAATACCATTGTATAAGGTCCTTCCAGTCCATTGATGTGTATATCGCCTGTGTTGCAGATGTTGCAATTCAATTGTGGGCGTACGCCATTGACTTGCTGCAGGGCATCGAAGATAGATGGGGTAGGATTGCGCCGGAAGAAGGCTGGTGTGTATACTTCCACCGGTACCGGGCTCGACAGTTTCTGTACTGCTTTCATGGTACCCGTAATCACTACATCCGACATGACGCCTGCAGATGACTCCATCAATATTATTACCGGCTTATTGGGTTCGATCGTCCTGATCGTGTCTGCCTTATATCCTATCATGGTTACGATGAGGGAAACCGGCTCTGCGCCGTTCCAGGTGATCCTGAAACGTCCTTCTCTATCTGTTACTGCTTTCTGTGTGGCCGCCTGTATTGTAACTCCGGCCAACACCTCACTATTGCCCTTATCGCGCACGACGCCACTGATCATCGTTTGCTGTGCAAATACTCCCGAAACCAGTAAACATCCTGCTATTGTGTAGAACCATTTTTTCATGCTTATACTCACTTATTTTTAGTCTTGTCTAAATTTATGTTTAGTCAAATGTAATATTATTATTAGAATAAACAAAATTGAGAAATAGCTGCGAGCGACGAACTATGAGCTGCGAGCAGGAAAACCCAGAGAAACAGCCACTTAGCTTTACTGAAATAAAAAAGCCTCCGGCTTTGCTTGGCGCAATAGCCGGAGGCTATGGAATACCCTCACTCGCCGGAGGCGAGCGAGGGAAGAAACTCATTCCGCCTTGCGGCGGGAAAGCGAGTGCATGATTGTTATTTCTTTTTCTTCAAGGCGTTGAGGAACACGTATTCAAAGCTAACCTGCCAGCTTTTTTCGGCCATGCGGTGCATATCGCTGTTGAGCTGGAAGCGGTGGCTCATATTCAATTTGGCATTGCTGTTGAAAATGAGCTGTACTGAGGGGGCCAGATCGAGGTAATGTTGTTTACGATCGAGTGTTTGCTGGCCCAACAGTTCCAGGTACACGTTGAGGTTGGTTTGCTTGTAACTGGTGTACTCAACCGGCAGCACCAGATAACCCGCCGACAATGAATAGTTGAATGCCTGCCAGGGGTAGGCGTCCTCTATGTACTTCGGTCGTTTGGTGGTCACCTGCGCCAGGCTGGCCGTACCAGACACTGCCAGCTTATCCCACAACTGTGTGGCGATCAGTCCAGCCATTACTCCGCTAAGGTCACCATCGAGCGACACTTCTTCGTAGTAAGCAGGGTTCACGCTGTGTGTGGCCTCGCCAAAAACTGCCATCCTGAAATGCTGGTGCACCTCATCGTTTGACAGGAATCTGTATTTGGCATACAGACGTATGCTTTCGTACCGGATGTTGGATGAATACATATCGGAGAATGTTCCTGCTACGTGTACCATCCAATTCTTGTTCAGCCCAAACATCAGCTCAGGTGTGTGGCGCTGTTCAACGCGATCATTGTGTATGCTCTTCAATAGCTTGGTATTCCACTTGGCGCTGATGGACTTAGCCGGCATATTTGATGCGGGTTCTGTATATACGTACAGCTCCTGTGTGTAGCCGGCAACTGATGCCAGCAACACTGCTACCATGGTTAGTATTTGTTTCATGGCGGCCGGTTTTATGGTAACTGTGTTTGCAACAGGGCCGTCAGTTCTTTTTCTGTTGGATCAATGGCAATTACTTTTCCTTCCTTGTCGATCAAAAAGGAGGATGGTAACTGTTCTATGTTCCATGCTTTGGCTGTGCGGCTCTCCCACCCTCCCGGCTCGTTCACCTGTATCCAGGTGATCTTATCGGCTGTAATGGCTTTGTGCCAGTCGGGTTTGCGCTCATCGAGGCTAATGCCATAGATCTCAAAGCCTTTGCTTTTATAAGCAGCGTAGGCATTGCGCAATCCGGGCATGGCTTTGCGGCAGGGACCGCACCAGGATGCCCAGAAATCGATGAGTACTACTTTGCCTTTCAGGCTGGACAGTTTTACTGTTTTGCCTTCGACATTCGAGATAGCAATGTCTGGTACTTTTTCTCCTTTTTTAGGTTGTGCATGGAGGGTTGCACTTATGCATATTAACAGCAGGCTGCTGATTATAATTTGTTTCATCAGGTTTTAGTTAGATCGTTACATGATAAATGCGGGCATCGGCGGCGATCCCTTCCTTGGTGCAGCAGGATTGTGCCTTGCCGGTTTTTACACAGGCTTTGCTGGAAGCAGTGCTGTACTTCTTGTACTCTTTTGCGCTTACGAAATCCTTGTCCACCAGCGTGATCGCTTTCTCTCCTTCGAGGGTTTGCTTGTTGATATTGAGGAAATGGAAGGTCTTGCCATCTATCTGCACATGGGCATCATTCTGAACATCTACTTTATTGAAGTCGCCTGTTACTTTCAATTTGGCTACTGAAAAGCCGGCATCTTCCACTGCTTTCTTCATTGCATCAAAGTCAACGGCTTGTCCTTCTTTAAAGTTGACCAGGAAGGAAGAGGTCTTGATGTCCACTTTTACATCCTGCACAAAGGGAACCTGTTCCAATGCTTTATTGATCGCCTTGGTACACATAGCGCAGGTAAGTCCCGCAGCCTGTAGGCTGGCTTTTTTAAATTGTGCATCGGTAGTGAGGGTCAATCCCACCAGCATCACCACCAACATGGTTATGATCTTTCTCATTGTTGTATGTTTTGTGATGATTAATGGTGTCCGGAATGTTCCTGATTTTCTTCTTTCTTGGCTGCAGCGGCTTTTCGGTCGTATTTGCAGCACTCATGGAGCTTGTCGTAAGCGGTATTGTCGGCAGTAAGATCGCGGGTATCGTAACCAGCGGCAGCGATGGCCTGTTGTATCTTCTGGTTGCTTGTCTTAGCAGAGCTGTACGTAATTGTCAGCTGTTTGCTGTCGGTATCCCAGTTGGCGGTAGTGGCGCCGGAGTCTTTGGCAGCTTTTTCGATCGTCTTTTTGCACATGCCGCATTCGCCCCATACTTTAAAGGTTTCCTTTTTTGCTGTGGGATCTTTCTTTTGGGCAGATGCTGTTAATGCTGATGCGATTACGAATATGAATGAGAGAACGATATGTTGTGTTTTCATGATAGTTAATTTGATAGTTTATGTAATTAAAATAATCCTCGCGCGGGTGCGCAGAAGCAGGCAATCATTAACTGATTGTTGTTCTATCAAATCCTGAAAACGCAATTACGTAGATAAACTGTATTGGAGCGGGTGTCGGGTGGAGAATGGTACTTGAGGGAAAGGTATTTATCCACCCCGGAAAGCGGCAGCTGAATGAGGGATTGTTGTACGGGTACTTCGGCAGGGATAGCCAGGAAAGGCACTTGTATCTGTGCCAGCTGGTGTTCATCCTGCACTTTTACCAGTTTGTATTCAGTATGACAGCAACTTTGTTTTTTGTTGCTCATGCCACACTTGCCGCAGACATCATGGTCATCGTAGCCCACTTCTACCGAGGCAATGCGCCCCATGCAGTAGTGTACGTTCACCACTACCCCACTGGCAACGGTGACATACAAAATGGCTAATATGGCGATGATGGCCTTTTTCATTCCGTAGACAAATGTAGAATGTATTTTTTGAAAGCGGAAGTAGAAAGTGTTAAACATTGAGAATGAACAGTTCTAAAAGCAAACCGGTGTCACCTTTTAGAAAGATGACACCGGTTTGGTATGTGGATCTCTATATTTTATTACCGTGTAAAGTGGTAATTGATGTAGATGGTTTTGCCTTCGAAATAGATATCGTCCTGGAGTACCAGCGAGTTGGCATTCACGGATTTAACGGTGAGTTTGAAGCCATCGGTGATCTTCGAAGGTTTTGATCCTGGAGGCAGTTTCTTAAATAAGAATGTTGGCACTCCATTCTCGGTTTGCTGGCCCCAGAAGATCGTTCTTTCGCCTGAAGCGCAGTCGCCGCTGGCTGGGATGGTGTATGAACCGTTGCCACTACCTGTCAGCTTCCATTCGCTGCCAACGAAACAGCTATAGGGTGCATCATCAAATACGGTGACCTTGAAGCCGGTTTTGGATATGCCTTCAAAATCAATATTCGATACTGTCCAGGTTCCTGCGAGGTTTACTTTGCCACTGCCATCGGGCGCAGCCACCTTGCTGGAGGAACAGGCTGTAATCAATAGAATTCCTAACATGAGGGCTGTAACGGGTAGAATCTGTCTGTTCTTCATATTTATTATTTTTCGTACATGAAATTATATATCTATAAGCAAATAGTGCACCTAAAACCAGCATTCAACGGTAATGTGTTTAAATATAATGCTTCACAATTCATCACCTTTTTCCGGCATACGGTACAGCATTGGCTTTATAGGGCCTGGCATGGCCTGTACTTTTATATTCCAATTTATATGCCATGGAAAAAAGAGTATTTGAAAACCCCGACATCAAGGACAAAGTAACGCTGCTCGAAAGCAGCCTCGACACCAATGGAGCTTATACACTGCTACAGGTTGAACTGGAAGCAGGCGGTGGCAACAGTCTTCATTATCATACTTCTTTTAGTGAAGAGTTTACTGCTGTCGACGGAGTATTGAGTATTGGCCTTCAGAAAAGACAATTGCATTTGAAGCCAGGCCAACATACTACAGCAGCCGTTAATCAACTGCATCGCTTTTACAATGCCAGTGATAGGACGATTACATTCAACGTGAAGCTGGTGCCTGGCTCTGTTGAGTTTGAAAAGTGTATCGCCATTGGTTATGGCCTTGCCAGTGATGGCCATACGAAGAAGGGTATTCCGAGGAAGCTGGACCATCTGGCGCTGTTACTCGATCTTTCGAATACCCGGCTTACTGGTTTCTTCTCGCTCATTCTCCCTTACTTATTGTTCCGTGCCAGGAAGGCAAGGCACAATGGCACTTTAACTGCATTGGAGAATAAATACTGGTATCGTCCTTTTGAAGTGCATAGACCTCCGGTGAAGAAGATGGCACAACATTAGTTTAGTTGATGAACGCCCAGAAGACACCTACGCGTATCTGTAATCCCGGATAAGGATAGTCGATGGTGGGTATATTGTTTTTGGTGAAGCCTCCTTGTCCAGGGTTGAAGCTATTGATGTTTTCGCCACGCACATACGCGTTGAAGGTCTTGATGCGGAAGTGCATATACAGACTAAGATCGGGCATGCGCAACTTCACGGTGGTGGTATCCTGGAAATAATATTGTCCCAGCAATGGTGAATATGCCGGTGCTTTGTAGGATGTGAAGTAACGTCCTTCCAACCCGAAGCTGATGTTGAGGTTCTTAAATCCGAGGTTACCATCATACCCGATCGTGTTGCGGGTTGTGATCAACGGTACGTTTACCGGTCCATCGCCGGCACGCTGTTGCAGGATGATCCATGTTTTCCAGTTCCAGCCACGTTTTCCGAAGGGGAAATGTTTTTCGGCTGTTATACGCAGGAGGTTGAATACTCCTGAAGCCTGTTGAGGTTGTATGCGTGAGCTGAAATAAGTAAGATTCGTCACCAGGTAGTAGCTACCCGACAGTTTCAACTTGTACCAGGGTTGATCGAGAGTGGCAAATATATTGGTGATGTTCTCTTTGCTGAAAGTGAGTGGTGTGGCACTGGGCAGGTAAAAAGCACTGCCCTGGTCGAATATGTAGGAGGGTGTGCGGTTCACGTTCTGGAAACCTGCCTGCAGGTAACCGATCTTGCGGCTGATGTATCGTTGCAGGCTGATATAGGCATTGTAATCTCCCGCGTTGAGGCCATTCACATAAAAGCGGCCGTTGGCTTCGATATCCCATTTCTTGTTGCGTGTTCTGTTGCGGTACTCGCCATGCAGGTAAAAGTTGTGTTCTTTGGGTGTAACGCGGCCTGAATCGAGTGTGCCTGTCAGCATCTGAAATGCTGCTCCTACTTTCACGAATTGTTGTGAATTTTTTGCATCGGGAAATTGGTAGATAGAGAAGTCGTTGGTCAGGTCTCTCCAAAGGTCCTGCATGAAGAAAGTGTCGCGTGGCGTTCGCACATCGATGCCGTAATTGTTTTTGTACCACGCACTGTCTACTACATGATCATCTTTGAAGCGATATTTGTATGTGCTGTAGCTTATGGTGTGTTCCAACCGTAAGCGCGGGTAAAATAACGGGATCACCGTGCTATCGGTAACAATGGAATCTTTCTGTCCTATATCATACTGTTGCCGCATGAGGTAGGTGGCATTTGTAAAGAAAGTACCCGTACCAATGTTCGTAGTAAAGAAGTTGCGGCTGTTGACCTGTGTTTCTCCCAATTGCGTTGGAATACTAAATCTTTCATCGTAGCCTGTACTATCCAGGAAACCATAATTCCTGATTCCTCCGTTTTCTCCTGATTGCAGCTTATTGCCGATCAACACCACGAAATTCTGGTAGCGTTTGTTGGGTGACTGGTACCAACTGGTGAAGCGGTAATTATTGTGGTTGACGTTGGCGTTCTGGAAGGTGCCCGGTGAATTGATGAGCCGGTATTGCAGGCCCATGTTCCAATTGGGCCGTACGTTCTGTGTATGTACAATATTGATCAACTGCTCGGACCGCGATCCCAGCAGGTAGTTCATTTCTGTATAGGGTCGTGTGGTGTTATAGAAGCGTGATTCGGCTACCGTGAAGTTGTAGTTGTCGTAGGCATGGAACCCATGATCCCAACCTGCCTGCATGAGGGGTGTAAATAACAGGCTGCGTGATGCATTGCCCAGGTTGCCCAAATTTACATGGAACCAGGGTAAGGGAACTTTTTTAGTGAAGTCGTAAATGGTGGAATCAAATCCACGCAGACGGCTCGAATCGAGGAAACGGAAATTGATGGTAATGGAATCTTCCAATCCCGTACGGTGGGCTATGCTGTCGCCTCCTCCTCCCCTGCCGGCTCCGCCGAGGTTGCCGCCCATGCCCCGGAGACGGTCAATGGCTCCACGCTGGGCGTATGCCGTTGTTATTAAACCTGCCGATAATACTGCCGTTACAATAAGTATATTAATGATCCTCAACACGTATCCTGAAAATTTGGGGAACAAATTACTGATTAATACCGGCCTGCCGGTTTATACAAAAGTTAATCTTAGCTGTTAGCGGTTAGCTTTTTAGCTATTAGCCGCCCATTTCGATTACAGCTCCGCTACCAGTTGTTTGAATATGGCTGACAGCTTGGGTTCGGCGGCAGCAGCGGCTTCCAATACTTCCTGGTGGGTGATGACGTTGTCTTCTTCCCTGATCCCGAGGTCGGTAATGATGCTGATGGCCACTACCGGCAATCCCATGTGCACTGCCACGATCACTTCCTGCACCGTGCTCATGCCTACAGCATCGCCTCCCAATATGTGTATCATTTTGTATTCGGCCCTCGTCTCGAAAGTGGGGCCGGTTACGCCAAAGTAAACGCCTTCCTGTAAAGGTATTTGTAGGGAAGCGGCAATGTTCTTTACTTTCTTTTGCAGCTCCTTGCTATAGGGCTCGCTCATATCCGGAAAGCGGGGTCCCAACTCAGTATTGTTCTTGCCCAACAGGGGGTTCACGATAGCGAGGCTGATATGATCGTTGATCAGCATCAGGTCGCCTACTTTAAAGGCTGTGTTCACGCCACCGGCTGCGTTGGAAAGTATCAGGGTTTGGATGCCCAGGTATTTCATGAGCCGGATGGGGAATGTAACCTGCTCGGGGGTATAGCCTTCATAAAAATGGAAACGGCCTGCCATGGCTACGATCTTGCGGCCAGACAGCTCTCCAAAGATGAGCTTGCCTGAATGGCCTTCCACTGTAGATACCGGGAAATTCGGGATATCGGTATAGGGTATTTCTTTTTCTACTTTGATCTCTCCGGCAAAGTTGCCCAAACCACTGCCCAGCACTACACCAACGAAGGGGGTATGGGGGTACTGCTTTTTGATCCAGGCGGTTGTTTCCTCTAACTGTTGAATGATATCAGCCATAATGTGCGCGAAGATAGACGGAATTGTCTAATACTCGTATTTGTAAAAGTCGCAATATTCTTCATCGCAGAGGAGGCCTTTGAGGAGGGAGCTTTTGAGGACTTCTTCGTAATCCATCCAGCGGCCATCGACTTTGATCTTGCGGTATACCAGCCGGATGCCGTGGCTGTAATCTACATACCAATCGACATGTCCGGTATAGAGGGGTTGTATAGGCTGTCGGTCCGGTTTATGCCAGCCATAGATGGCTACACGGTGGGGCTTCGGATCGCGGGACACTTTACCGGAGATCACTACATCTTTTTTGATACCAGCGATCAGTCCAGCCCTTTTCTGGCGTTGTCCTTCTATCATAAGGTGGTGGTGCCAGAAGATGAGGGCGCTGTCGCGGTACTGGTACAGGGGTATGGGCTCCAGTTTCAATTTCGATTGCAGGTATATATCGTTGACCATTTTACGGGTGGGCAGGAAGCAGTTGAGCCCATCGGCAATCTTCTGGGCGGCCATCGGGCTCAAGGGTATGCGGGCAAAATCGGCATTGCTGCCGACGGACAGGTAATCGGGGGCTACATAGTATACCGCCTTGTGGGCCTGGCTCAGAGAATCGACCACTTCTGTTTCAATGCGCACAAAGTATTTGAGAAAGGGCGGGATATTACCCGACAGGATCTCTTCTATTGCTATGGTTTCGCGGTCTTCCCGGGTAAGAGGTATTACCTTTTTATAAAAAGCTGTTCCTGTGAGGGCCTCGTCCGGGCGATCGGGAATGACAATGTACTGGTTGCTGCGGCAGGAAGCGAATAATATGATTATCAATAGTAAGCGGAACATAGAATGAAGGTAAAGAAATCACCGTCCCCGGCTTCACATATCATATACATTTAAAAATCCATATTGCTAATTTCCTGTGTTTCAATTGCTGCCCTTCTATTCTTTATTAATGTATTCTAATTTCCACACCCTTGTATTATGGGCTTTCCTTCTTATTTTCGCCCAAAATTATTCCTGCATGAATCTCCACGAATATCAGGCAAAAGAGCTACTGAAGAAATACAATGTACCGGTTCAGGAAGGTATCCCCGTAGACAGGGCTGATGCGGCTGAAGAAGCGTACAAAAACCTCAAAGTACAGTTTGGCAATAGTTTCGCTGTGGTAAAGGCCCAGATCCACGCCGGTGGGCGCGGTAAGGGTAAGATCCAGGGTAAGGAGCAACGCGGTGTTGCCGTTGGTAAGAGTGCAGAGGATATCAAGCAGATCGCTTCCAATATCCTTGGCGGAACGTTGGTAACTATCCAAACTGGTCCTGCCGGTAAGGTGGTAAATAAAGTGCTGGTGGCTCAGGATGTTTACTATCCTGGTCCCAATGAAGTAAAAGAATTCTACCTGTCGATCCTCCTCGATCGTGGCCGTGGTCAGAACGTGATCATGTACAGCACTGAAGGTGGAATGGACATTGAAGAGGTAGCGCACAATACTCCTGATAAGATCTTCAAAGAGTGGGTTCACCCCGGTGGTGGCCTGCAAGGTTTCCAGGCGCGTAAGATCGCTTTCAACCTCGGCTTGAAGGGTGAGGCTTTCAAAAACTGCGTAAAGTTTGTTACTAATTTATATAACGCATATGTAGGGCTGGATTGCAGCATGCTGGAGATCAACCCGCTGTTTAAAACATCTGATGAGAAGATCATCGCGGTGGATTGCAAAATGAACCTCGACGACAACTCTTTGATGCGTCATCCTGACCTCGAAGCTATGCGCGATATCAGCGAGGAAGATCCTACAGAAGTAGAGGCTGGCAAGTTCAACCTCAACTTCGTAAAGCTGGATGGTAACGTGGGTTGCATGGTAAACGGCGCCGGTCTGGCCATGGCCACTATGGACATGATCAAGCTGAGTGGTGGTGAGCCTGCCAACTTCCTGGATGTAGGTGGTACTGCCAACGCTACTACTGTAGAGGCTGGTTTCCGCATCATCCTGAAGGACCCTAAGGTAAAGGCTATCCTCATCAACATTTTCGGTGGTATCGTTCGTTGCGACCGTGTTGCTCAGGGTGTTATCGATGCTTATAAGTCTATCGGTAATATCGAAGTGCCTATCATTGTGCGCCTGCAAGGTACCAATGCAGAAGAGGCGAAGAAGCTCATTGAAGAGAGTGGTCTGAAAGTACAGAGCGCTATTCTATTGAGTGAAGCTGCTGCGCTGGTTGGCAAGGCTGTAGCATAAGTTGATCATTCATTACTGATCTATATTGGGGTCGCTGGTTTCCAGCGACCTTTTTTATTGGGCTGACATGCCTGGTACATACACTACCCTACTACTGGCTATAGAGTATCCCGGGAGTATCTATGGATGAAACCCTCTATAAGACCTCTATAACTCCTCTATAAGAGCTCTATAACTCCTCTATAACTTTTACTGATTTTTAGAAGTCGCCCTGCATGAAGCGCTTGAGCATGCTGATGACGGAGCCGATGTAACGGTGGGTCTTGTCCTGCAGTTTTTCGTATATGGCAGTTTCGACATTCTGGGGCTTTTGTTCTAATGGAAAAACGTATTTGGTGTTCTTTTTATTGGCTTCGAGGTGCCGGATGGAATAGCGGTAGCCATTTCCTTTTACATCTATCTCCAGTTTCAGGTCTACTGGTATATTGAAGCCGGAAAGGCGGTGGTTAATACGTACTGAAATGTACCCTTTTCCGGTGTGGGTGCCATCAACAAATGCTACTGAATCCCAATGTACAATGAAGGGCTGGCGGAAGAAACTTTTGGCCCGCTGCATCAGCAGGGAATCGGGCATATTGAGGTGTATTTCCCCGGTATATTCGTATTGATCGATGTCATTGCGCGGCAACTGGGCAGTGGCCCGGGTACAGATGAAGAGGAGTATGATATAGCAGTAGCGCATATCATACAAGTTAGAAAATTTATTGATCTATGCAAGTTTGAATTCCGATCTCGACAGGTTAACTGGCTTCAGCTTTCCATGACCTGGGGGTTTGCCCGGTTACTTTGCGGAAGGCTTTGCTGAAGTTGCCTTCGTTCTTATAGCCTACGTATAATATGATCACTTTGATGGGCTTATCTTCCCGGAGCATCTCTTTGGCTTTTTCCATGCGCAGGTTGCGCAAGTAGGTGTACAGGCCGGCGCCATGTACTTCTTTAAAGGCTCTTTTGAGTCGTTTTTCGGGCAGCTTTACTTTGTCCGCCCATTGTGCTATGGTGTAATGCGATTTTAAAGATTGTTGCATTATCAATGCCACTTCCTTAACGCGTTCGATGTCTGCTTCTGTTAGTACAAAACCCTTCATGCAATAGCAATTGTTTATAAGCTGGTTTAATGGTTATCCGGTCCAATCGATGAATGTGCCAGGCGTTCTACCTTGAAAGCCTGTTACATAGGATTGCTTCAATAGCTGGCGTACGGTACTGTAAAAGGGTATGAATTTGTGCTGTCATTTTGTTCCGGTGCGCAACATACAAAAAGGGAGTTGTCGAAATTGCACAATATTATGTCCGATCGGTGCTACGGCTTTTTGGTGGCGTATCTGCCACAAAACTGAAATGCTTAAAGCCTTGCAAAAATCAAAATGGGGCAAAAATAAACTGGCATCGTTTTTCGTTAGGATCGATACGTTACGCTCCATTGCTTAACATAAAACGTTTGACGCAACATGAAAAACCCTGTCAAGATCTTTTTTGGTGTTCTTTTTATCAGCTACGTGCTGATGTATGGTATTATGGCGCTCATTGGTTAACAGCTTCGAGCCTTGAGCGGCGAGCTATACGCCTGGCATTCTTTATCTTCGCGGGCATGCAATCCGTTCATATCCGGTCTATTGAACCGGCCGACAACCCGGCCCTGGCGATTATTATCCGCCATACGCTTGCCGAATTTGGCGCCAATCACCCCGGTACCGTTTATTATGATAGCAGCACCGATGCTTTGTACGATCTTTTTCAAGCTCCCGGCAGTACTTATTTTGTAGCCGAACTGAATGGTAAGCTCCTTGGTGGTGCTGGTATTTTCCCTTCCGACGGTCTCCCTACCGGTACCTGCGAACTGGTAAAAATGTACCTTCTTCCCGAAGCCCGCGGATTAGGCCTGGGCAAATTACTGATCGAGCGATCGCTGGATTTTGCACGTGCTTCCGGCTATCAGCAGGTTTATCTTGAAACCATGCCTGAGCTGAGTAAAGCTGTAAGTGTGTATGAAAAGTTTGGCTTCCGTTATCTCAATGGCCCTATGGGGAATACCGGGCATTTTGGATGTGATATATGGATGTTGAAGGAGCTTACGCGCTGATCTTTACTTCGTAGATGGGGCTGAATAAATACATCTTGCCGGTTTTTATTTCGAGACACTGGTAGCGTTTTCGGAGCTTCTTTCCTTTTTTGAAGATACGCCCCTCTCCTATGTCGAATAGCTGTCCTTCGGACAGGTCTTCTACCAGTACCATCCCTTCATTGTTCCGGTCGTATTTGCGTAATACGCGCATCAATCCTTCATCGGCGCAACTGCTGGCTGGCAGGTCGTGCAGGGACTTCATGATGGCCTGCTGAATATCGGACGGGAATATCTTTTCTTTCAGGAACTCGGACAGCAGTAATGCATAGAGTGTTTTCCATTCTTTGCCGTGGGACTGTACGCGGTTGCCATATTGGGTAAAGGTGACCAGGTGGGCCAATTCATGCACCAATGTGATGAGGAAGGCATAGGGATTGAGGGTGCCGTTGACGCTGATGCGGTGGGCCTGGTATTGGGTGGCGTGGCGATAATCGCCCAAGACTGTTTTACGTTCCCGGGTAATGGTGAGGTGTACTTTGTACTGGTTCAGGTATTCCAGTACTTTCATCACTGCCGATTCGGGTATAAACCGGCGCAGGTAATCCAACGGGGCTTCCTGTTTAGGCATTCTTGTTTTGCTTGCTCAGTTTCATTACGATGGCGGCTTCTGTAATGGAATATACAAAGTAAAGGAGCATAAATCCGAGCACGGCTCCGGTATTCACGCCTTTGCTGCCAGTGGTGGTAATATAAATAAAGGCTACTACTGCGCAGATGCCCATTTTGATGAGCATGCTGCCTTTGATCATCCGTAAAAATGCATGGAGGTTCTTATTTTTTAAGGCCTTGGCATGCTGGTAAAAGGAAAAAACGGTGAGCAGGATCAGGAGGAGGTTGCCAACAATCAGCACATCGGTGTCTACGCCCCATTTTTCGAGCAGGGAGCGACCGATAATGAAGAATGTATTGGTAATCAGAAAGATAATGGTAATGGGCAGAAATGCTTTGACAGCCGTTTTATTTTCCATGGCGCAAAGGTAGGAAAAGGCAATAAGCTATCTGCCCTGTAATTTTTTGGGGTTACAAGGAAAGAAAATCGCGTTTATAGGCCGTTAAGCGCCGGCAAGAATGGCTTTCTCCGTGCGTTTGTCGGCCTGGCCGTTGGATGAAGCGGCTGCCTGCACGGGGGTGCTGCCTTCTGTCATATGGCACTGTCCGTTGAAGTTGGCGCTGGGCTCTATTTGCAGTTTGCCTGCATGGATGTTGCCATTTACCTGGCTGCCACCTTTGAGCTGTAACAGCTCTTTTACTTTGATGGTTCCGGTGACCTTGCCCATGATGTCAGCCTGCTGACCTGCAATGTCTCCATTTACCACGCCATTGGAGCCGATAACTACTTTTGCTGTGCAATTGATGTTGCCTTGTAATACGCCATCGATGCGAATGTCGCCGCTGCTGCTGATGTCGCCTTTGAGAGTTGTGCCGGAAGCGATGATGCTGGCGCCGCCAGGTGTAGGAGTTTCCTGGAAGGTCTCAGATTTGGACTTTTGGTTGAACATATGAACTGGTTTTAAATAAGTTAGGATATAATACAGTAATTCAGTACGGTACTCACCATTGGATTAACGGCAGTATTGCCTCTCTTGTTGCCTCTGTGGATTAATGCTTCGTCCTCTTACTCGTCTATGGCCTCCGGCTTGGGTATATCCAGCGCGGTGGTATCCAGCTTCACGTTCAGGTTGCCCTGCAGTACGTTCTTCACATTATCGAGGTATTGGCTGCGCTGGTACATCACCTGCTCCAGGGAATCGGTCCTGATCTTCAGTTCCCGCAGTTCCCGGGTTGCATTCACGTCACCATATCCTGGTATATACATCCGCAGGGGTGTAAATACGATAAGGGCAACCGTGAGGCCCGTAACCAATACAAATATTGTGCAAAGAAGTATGTAGACACTCAGTCTTGATAATTTAAACGTAACTACTTCTTCGTAAGTATCGTCGTTCATCACTACCAGGCGGTAGCGGTTTTGTAAGCGTTTTAACGTGGAATTGGCATCGAATTTGGCCATACAGAGGATTTCAGCACTTTAAAGGTAGCAAGATACCCCGAAAAGCCCAGTGGTGTGGAAACAAAAAAATAAAGGGTTGGCGTTAAAATATTTTTCCTGAAAATGAGTTATTGGGGTTAGTTTGCGCAGCAATGACGGTCGTGATTCGGACAATTTTAATACTTCTTCTCTGTTACGTTTGGTTGCCGGAAGTCTCCGCTCAGCAGCCCCTGCTTTCTTTTGACCTTAAAGGTAAGCCCAAGAAATACGAAGAAAAGAAACTCCGTTCTGAAAAGACCGGTGATAAGAAGTGGACTGTGGTACGCCGCTTTACGCAGAATGGTGTTACCAAGTTCAACTGGCACTTCAACGCCAATGCGAAGCTGGAAGAGATCATTGCCCGCGCTAAATACAGTTTCAAAGACGACTTTACTCAGCTCCTCCCCTTTTATAATTTCAGTCTGCAGCAAACGTCGACGGACCGGGAACTGGATTCTGTGATCTATAAGGCTAATGCCGGCATTCTCCTGCACGACCTGCGCAATACCTGGATCGACAACATGTATATGTTGATGGGCCGTGCTTATTATTATAAGAACATCCTGGATACGGCGTACCTCACCTTCCAATATATCAACTACATTTTTTCGCCCCGCGAAAAGGATGGTTACGATATTCCCATCGGCAGTAATGCTGTTGAGGGTGGCAATGCTTTTTCTATTTCTACGAAGGAAAAGACCGACATCCTGCATAAGGTATGGAGCTCACCGCCGAGCCGTAATGAATCTTTCATCTGGCAGATCAAGACTTTCCTTGCGCAGGATGAAATGCCCGAGGCTGCCGGCCTGATCGAAACGCTGAAGCATGACCCTAACTTCCCCGACAGGTTGGAAACAGACCTCAAGGAGGTGCAGGCGCTGTATTTTTATAAGCAGCAGTTGTATGATAGCGCTGCCGTGTACCTTGAACAGGCGCTTTCCAATGCATCTGGCGGTACTGAGCGGGCGCGCTGGGAATACCTGATCGCCCAGTTGTGGGAACGGGCCAACAATCATCAGCAGGCGCAGGAGTTCTACGACCGGTCTATCAAGCACACACTGGACCCCGTTATGGAGGTGTATGCCCGATTGAACAGCATACGTCAGAATAAGGGTGATGAAAAGGCTATCCAGGCAAACATCGATGACCTGGTAAAGATGGCCCGCCGTGACAAGTATACCAACTACCGCGATATTATCTACTTTGCTGCTGCGCAAATGGAAATGGAGCGTAACAATGTTGCCGGCGCCAAAGTGTTGTTGCTGAAGGCTACGCGCTACCCCAATCCTACCGGTGATAATCTTAATAAATCAAGGGCTTTCCTGATGCTTGGCGGCTTGTCGTACGACGAGAAGAGTTATGCCGAAGCCAAGCGTTATTACGATAGTGTAACTGTGGTTGACTCTTCTATTCTCAGTCAGCAGGTGTATGAGAACCGCAAGGGTGCTTTATCGCGTATCGTGCAGCAACTGGATATCATCGAACGGCAGGACAGCCTGCAACGGATTGCCAATATGCCTGAAGCAGCGCGGGAAGCGTTTATACGGAAGCTGGCTAAACAATTGCGCAAGCAACAGGGTATTAAGGAAGAAGAGCCTTCCGGCACGACTGATAACAGTAGCCTTACGCAGAACAATAATAATGCGCCTCCGCCTGATCTCTTTGGAGACAACGCCAAGGGTGAATGGTATTTTTATAACTCCGGTCTCAAATCAAAAGGGTTTAACGAGTTCAAGAACAAATGGGGTGCGCGTAAGAATGTAGATAACTGGCGCCGCATTGCTGCCGTGCGGCAAGCTGCCGCCGCCAACCAAACGATTGTTTCCGATCCCAATACCGGCAACCCGATGACCGGCATGGTGGGTTCAGATGGTTCGGCCAATGACCTGAGTTATGAAAGCTTGTTGAAGAACCTGCCGCTCACCGAGAGGCAAATGGCCGTATCGAACGACTCTATCGAGAATGCACAGGTGCAACTCGGCAAAGCTTATATAGAGGGATTGGAAGAATATGCTTCTGCCATTACCGTGCTGGAAGGTTTCCTTGAGAAGTTTGGCTATAGCAGCCTGCGTCCTGAAGCATTATACCTGCTCTATTATTGCTATAATAAAATGGGCCTTACAGCCAGTGCTCAACGCGTGGCTACTGAGCTGAAGGAAAAATATGCCGGTACTTCGTTCGAGAAAACGGTATCGAACCCCAGGGGTACGCCGGAAGAGAATGCAGCCAAGGTTGCCATGACGAAGCAGTATGAACATGTTTACAATCTCTTTATTGAAGGCAGCTGGCAGGAAGCGCAGGATCAAAAGAAGATTGCCGATAGCCTGTATGGCACCAATTACTGGACTCCCCAGTTGTTGTATATCCAGTCTGTATACTTCATCCGTCAGCGCATGGATGATTCGGCCAAGTTATCGCTGCAAAACATCGTGTCCATGTATGCCAATACGCCCATGGCTGAAAAAGCGAAGACCCTGATCGATGTATTGGGCAGAAGGGCACAGATCGAGGAATATCTTACCAAGCTGCAGATAGAACGTCCGAAGGATGACAGCATCACCACGGTCGTTGATGACCAGCCTGTAGTAGTGGCCAAGCCTGATACGGGTGTAGCGGCTCCTGTAGTAGTAGAAGAGCAGGCCCGCATCAAGGAAACGATCACCAAATCCAGTGCGGTCAAGAGCGACAGTGCCCAAAAGGCTCAACGTCCCGGCATCAATACCGACAAACTGAAGCGTGATCCGCTGGTCGTTAATACCACCCCGATACCGCAACAACCTGTGGACACTGTACAACGCCAACCTGTGGCGCCTGTGAAGAAAGACAGTGCCGTTGTGAAGGCGCGTGAAGTGATCGTGGCACCCGGCAAGCCTGCTTTCCTGTACGATCCGAATGCGACGCATATGGTGGCGCTCGTGCTCAACAAAGTAGATCCCGTGTACATTACCGAGGCGCGCAATGCCTTCAACCGCTATAACAAGGAAAAGTATTACAACAAGACTTTCCAGATGGGTAATGTGGCTATATCGGATACGCTGCGTATAATGACCATCAGCAACTTCGAAAATGCCAATGCAGCGATCGACTACCTGGAGAAAGCGCGGAAGGCCGCCCCTGGTGAGCTTATTCCCTGGCTACCGGCTGCGAAGTATACTTTTGTGATCGTTACGGAAGCCAACCTCGGCATTCTGCAGAATACGAAGGATGTAGATACGTATAAGTTGTTCCTACAGCAGATGTTCCCCGGGAAATTTTAAATCGACCACCGGTCTGGCCGCCTGAAGCGGCCTGACGGTTGCACCATAGGCTATTCTGGCAGTTTTAACAGTTTTCTAATGGGTGCCTGGATGGCAAATACTTATTGACAGACAATGGATTATGGTATATTTGAAATGTAGTCTGGTTTCAAGTATGATTTTTGCAGTTGTTCCTTAACCCTTCATAAAAGTTTATTTCTATATGACCCGTCCTGTTAAGATCTTTTGGCGAGTATTCCTATATGGTTTCCTGGCTGTGGTATTGTTTGTCCTGCTCATCAACTGGGGTGTATTTGGTGATATGCCTTCGCTGAGTGAGTTGGAAAACCCGTCCATTACGCTTGCTTCTGAAGTGTATGGCGATGACGGCACTCCTATGGGTAAATACTACCGCGAGCGTGGCAACCGCAGCTACGTGAAATACAACGATATTTCCAAGCATGTGATCGATGCGCTGGTGTCTACCGAAGACAAGCGTTTCTATGACCACTCGGGTATAGATGGCATTCGCCTGGCCAAGGCTTTTGTGACCTTCGGAAGTGATGGTGGCGCCAGTACGATTACGCAGCAGCTGGCTTTGAACATGTTCGATGAGCGGGCCAAGGGCAAGGTGGCAAGGCTTCTGCAAAAGATCAAGGAGAATATCATTGCCATTAAACTGGAACGCAATTTCACCAAGCAAGAGATCATTGCGCTTTATCTTAATACAGTTTCTTTCAGTGATAACGTTTATGGTATCCGCAATGCTGCGCGTACTTTCTTCTCTAAAGAACCTGACCGCCTGACAGTGGAAGAGGCCGCGGTGTTGATCGGTATGCAAAAGGCTACGGGCACTTATAATCCGAGAACAAATTATAAAGCTGCTTTCGACCGCCGTAACACGGTGCTGGAATTAATGGCCAGGAATAATGCCATCGCCCCGGCAGAAGCTGCACGGTTGAAGAAAGAACCCATCCGTCTTAACTACAAAAAGATGGATGAGAACAATGGTATCGCTCCTTATTTCCTGGATGTGATCCGTGATGAATTGAAAAAATGGGCTAAGGACCATAAGAAGGCCGATGGTGAAGAGTATGATGTATATGCTGACGGCCTGAAGATATATACGACTATCAATCCTCGTATGCAATTGTATGCCGAGGAATCAGTGATCAAGCATTTACCTGTTCTGCAACGTGCATTAGCTGCTCAACGGGGTCTGAAAACCGATGCGGTGTGGAAAGGTCACGAAAAGATCCTCGAGGGTTATATGAAGAGCAGTCAGCGCTGGAAAGATCTCAAAGAGGATGGCTTGAGTGATGCAGAAATCAAGAAAACCTTCTACCAGAAGGTGCCCATGAAAGTATTTGCCTGGAATCCCAAACGCGAGAAGGATACTGTAATGACACCGATGGACTCCATCAAATACAACCGTGAAATGATGCAGGCTTCTTTCATGGTGATGGACCCGCTGAGTGGCCAGGTAAAGGCCTGGGTAGGTGGTATCGATTTTAAGAATTACAAGTATGATCACGTAAACCTGAAGACCAAGCGCCAGGTAGGTTCTTCTATTAAGCCTTTCCTGTATGCGCTGGCTATCGAGGAATATGGTTTCACGCCTGAGACGCAGTGCGAGAACACGCAACAATATTTCCCCGGCTCCGGTTATGTGCCTGCCAAGAACAGGGGCCGCACCGGTACGCGCACCATGGCCAGTGGTCTTGCCTGGTCGGTGAACGAGGTGGCTGCTTATATCATCAAGCAAACCACGCCTCAACGTTTTGCCGACTTCCTGAAGCAGATCAATATCCCTACGAAAGTAGATCCCTTCCCTTCCATCAGTCTTGGTACCTGCGATCTTTCGCTGTATGAGATGATGTGGGGTTATACGATGTTCCCTTCCGGTGGTTTCAGCACCAAGCCGCTGTATATTACCCGTATTGAAGACAAAAATGGTAATGTACTGGCGCGCTTTGACACTGAGCGTAAGGAAGTGATCAGCCAGCAAACGGCTTACACCATGGCGCGCATGATGCAGGGGCCTGTAGATTATGGTACTGCTGCCGGCTTACGTGGCCGTCTGGGTATTGCTGAAATGGGTGGCAAGACGGGTACTACCAACGACAACTCCGACGCGTGGTTCTTTGGCTATACGCCTCAACTGATGGCTGGTGTGTGGATCGGTTGCGATGACCGTTTTATTCGTCTCGATGGTGGCCTCGGTGAAGGTGGCCGGGCTGCACGTCCTATCTGGGAATATTTCTTCCAGAAAGCGCTGGGTGATAAAACGCTCGGACTGGATAAGACAGCTAAGTTTGTTCAACCGGAAAACCTGCGCAACTCTTATGATATTCCTTTAGCTGACACCTCTCCTGATCCTGGTGCTGAGGGTGAGAATGTAGGTAATGGTTCTGCCGATGATTACCTGCAAAAGCCCGATACGCAAAATATTCCTACTGATTCCAAACAGGCTCTTGAAGAGCAAAAGGTATTGGAAGAAGCCAACAAGATAAAGAACCAGGTACCTGAAAAGAAAGAGAATACCAAGGAGGAAGTGAAGCCTGAAGAGAAGAAGAAAAAGGATGGCCTCTTCAGGCGCATCTTTGGTGGCAAGAAGAAGGGCGACAAAGAGAAAAATAATTAATAGTAATATACTTTAGTATAACGGGCCGTTTGCTTGCGCAAACGGCCCGTTATATTTTAAGGTATTAGTCAGTTCTTTTGCTTCGTTGATCCGTTCACTACGCTCCTTTTCTTCTAAGCTGGAAAACGAGCAAGGCTCCTACTACTGCGAGATAAAGTAAAAATGACAGCCACATAAATAATGAATTAAGAGGGGTTAGTAAACAGTCTATTGTTTCTAACGTTGATAATGAATCATTTATTATACCGGAATTGCGCGCCTTCCATCAGGGGGTGCTTTCCAAACAGTCCTTCTTTGTCGACGCTCAGGCTGAAGTTGCTGAAAAACACCTCCATAAGCCAGGGCTCGAACCGGAACTCGAAGTAATTATGCGTAGTATCCGCAATAGAAAACGTAGAATGCCGTTCGGGGCAAAACTCAAACAGCAGTGTGATTGAATCGATCTGCTGCTGTGGCAGGTGGATCATGCCTTTATTGTCGGCCGTGAGCATGCTATCACCGGGGCTAATCTTCGCATGTACATAAGGCAGCAGCACTGTATTGTTTTCAATGATGCGAATGGTTGTTTGCTTACCGGGCATGGCCTTGCTGGTTACCAACCCAAAGTCGCGCGCTGGCTGGGGCCTGCTGTTGAGGATCAGCTTACCATCTTTC
Source organism: Paraflavitalea sp. (assembly GCF_059502485.1). Lineage (NCBI taxonomy): Bacteria > Pseudomonadati > Bacteroidota > Chitinophagia > Chitinophagales > Chitinophagaceae > Paraflavitalea > Paraflavitalea sp. Next base: position 2,698,150 of record NZ_JCACET010000008.1, on the reverse strand, counting down.
AGTTGCCAATCGCCCGCTCCATAGCGGTCGAGTGCTCCGTAGGAGAAAAAGAACCGGAAGGTTGCATCTGCATTCAGTTTAAAACCGGAGGCCACTTCCATCACTCCGTCTAAATAATACTCTCCAATCATGTTCAAAGGTTTTTGCGCCTGCATATGGCATGCAGTCATCGTGATAATAGCTGTACTCAGCCACCGTTTCAAATTAGTTATCATCATTCCGGAGGCAAAGTAACTGAGCTCCGGGCAAGTGTAATTGTTGCATTTAGCGAGGTGCAGGAAAAACCTAATAAACAGTAGGATTTACTGTATAGAATGCGAAACAATATTGTTCTGCGGATTTTAATTTGTGTACGCACGATCTGGCATGATCAATGGCGTGTTCTACCTGATATTCAGATCATATTGCATGGTCATGAATGGTGACCGTCTTTACCCTATCAGGACAAATTACCTTACATTTAATCATGGTATGCCGGCTCCCGAAACTCCTGCTTCTTATTGTGATCATTTGTTGTTGCAAGCCGGGCAACCTCGCGGGCCAGTCTCCAGGCCTCAGCCGGATATGGGCCGTGAAAGATGGTCTTCCTCAATCTTTTATCAGTGGCATCTTCCAGGATAAGGATGGATTTCTCTGGATATCTACGCTCAATGGGTTTTGTCGTGGGGATGGACGGACATTCAAATATTTCCGCCACACATATGCTGATAGCAGCGGCCTTGGCAGCAATATTATTTTACACTTGTTCGATGCGGGCAATAACCAGCTGCTGTTGTGTTATATAGATGGGCGGATGGACCTTTTCAATACCGTTACCGAGCAGGTCATTCCTCTTTGGAAAAACAAAGCATTCGATGTATTGCGATCTGAAACTCACTGGTTCAAAAGTCTTGTAAAGGATCACCACGGAACCGGGTGGATGATGGCGCATGATGGTGGTGTTTTCCGGCTGGACCTGCACGGGCAATCGGTGAAGCATTACTCCTTATCTGAGCTGCAGCTCTCTCAACCTGTGCTGGGGCTTGCTGTGCGTGGGGATTCGCTGCTGCTGTTTACAGAAACACGTCTCTTTGTACGGGATAATACAGGAAAGGCTGTCCGGAACATCTCTTATCCTTTCCAGTCTCTTCATTTATTCAAAACAGGCAATGCCAACATTTATTCTCCTGCCATGAGGGCTAATGGTGATATGCTCATTCCTTATGCAGATGGAATAAGAATATGGAATATTGAAACGGGCTTTTTCAAATCTGTTCTGTTTGCCAGGAATAAAGTGCGCGCCAAGCTGATCGACAGGTTTGACCACAACGGTAATTATTATTTTGAGTGTGACAGTAATCTCTACCTGCTTCGGCCGGATAATTCTTTAACGAAATGGCCTTTGATCAATCCTGCCGTTGAAGGGATCATCACCTCGATGTGTATTGACCGGTCGGGCGTTCTTTGGGCAGGCACCAATGGTTATGGATTGCGGCAGTACAACTTGTTGAAGACAGGCATGGATGGGTATAAGTACCAACATTCTTTTGTGATCGATGTTTTGGATCATTATACGCCCTCCTCTGCACCTGTAGCAGGGGCCGGCACTTTTTTAAACAGGTCTGTTGCTTTCGCCAATCGTTGTGTCAGCTTTCATGACTCTGTCTGGATCACCGATGTCAACCAGCAATGGACACAACCAACGCTGACGCTCTTCGCCAACCATAGGGTGTCAGAGCTGACTTTTCGTAATGAAGATAAATTGTCTGTAAATGGGCCAACCCGGATCATGTTCCTTGCTTTTACACCGTCGGGTGTTTTATGGGGCATCGATCAGCATTTTTCGTTGATACGATTCAATATCCAACAACGTACTTTCCGGGTACTTCAACGCATTGCGCTGGACCCGGCAGAAGAGTTAAATGGTATGACGGCAGATGGGGAGTCTGCTTTTTATATCACTACCACGCGCAACCTGGTGCGGGTCGACTCTCTCGGACAGATGGTGAACCTTACTTCTCTCCTACCCAGCAAAGAGCTGCTAACGGTGAGCAAAGATCATGATGATGGCAATATCTTATGGATCGGTACGCTTTCTGACGGATTGATCCGGCTGGACAGAACAACGCAACGCACACAGGTATTCAGCATGGCTACCGGTCTTCCTAACAATACCATCTATAGTGCGCTGGAAGGGAGCGACCATCAGCTTTGGTGCAGCTCCAATAAAGGAATATTTGCTTTTAACAAACAGCTTCATACGGCACAATCTTTTACCTCCAGCAATGGATTGCCCGATAATGAGTTCAACAGGTTTTATTACATGGAGATGCCTGGTGGTGATCTTGCTTTTGGCGGCCCTATGGGATATACCATCTTCAATCCTTCGAAGCTGGAAACGGATAATTTTGATCCTCCCATTACTTTGACTGGCATGGAAGTGATCAACCGGCCTCGCCAGGACTCTGTATTGAGGAGCTTGTCTGCATTGCATTTGCGGTATGATCAAAACTCAATTACAGCTGAATTTGCCGCCATGCAATTCGACTTCCCTGAGAAGCTGCAATACAGGCATATGCTGGAGGGCTTCGATAAGACGTGGATAATGACAGGTAATGATAACAAGGTTTATTATACGAACCTTCCTCCCGGCCGTTATACCTTGTTATTGAATGCCAGCAATACCAGTGGAAAATGGAGTAAACATGTTCGTCGCATCCAACTTATTATTACTCCTCCTTTCTGGCGCACCTGGTGGTTTTATACCGTTGCGATCTTGCTGGTAGGCCTGATGGTCTATTTATTCCTGCAGCAACGGATCAGCAGCCTGAAAAAGGAACACAGGCAACAACTGCAGTTTGAACGTAAGGCCATGGAACTGGAAGCTATGGCTTTGCGGGCCAGGATGAACCCTCATTTTATCTTTAATTGTCTCAATTCGATCAAAGCGCTGATACAGGAAAAAGAGGATAAGAAGGCTATTGCTTATCTCACCAGTTTCGTTACGCTGATCCGCAAGCAACTGAGTCATACCAGTGATAAAACGACGTTGCAGGAAGAGCTGGATACCTGCCGGCTGTACCTGCGGCTGGAGGCCATGCGTTTCGACGACCGTATCGCTTATGAGTTCGACATTGCCGACAACGTGTTGCCGCAGCAAGTGATGGTACCGCCACTGATACTGCAGCCTATTATCGAGAATGCCGTTGTGCATGGGTTGATACCCATGGAGCAGGGCGGCCTTGTGAGTGTGCGGGTATACCGGGAAGGCCGCTATGTCATTTGCTCGATAGAGGATAATGGGATTGGCCGTGTTGCATCGGCGGCTCAACAGCAAAGAAGCAGCCGCCTGCACGAATCCAAAGGTGTAAGGATGTTGGAAGAACGGATATATATACAGAATCGCCTGCATGAGTGGTCGGGCTCTATGGAAACCACCGATCTATATGAAGGTGGCAAATCCTGCGGTACGCGCGTAATGCTTAAATTTGATACCGGATTATGATAAATGCCATTATTGTAGATGATGAAAAGAGCGCCATCATTGCGCTGCGCAATGACCTGACAGCTTATTGCCCGCAGGTGACGATACAGGGTGAGTTCACCCGTGTTGCCGATGCGATGGACCATATCCGTATGTATTCGCCGGGGTTGATCTTTCTGGATATCGATATGCCGGTGATGAATGGTTTTGATTTTGTGAAGGCACTCCCCTCCTCCATCGCACCATCCATTGTTTTTGTTTCTGCTTACAGTGAATTTGCCGTCCGTGCTTTTAAAGTGAATGCGCTCGATTATTTACTTAAGCCTGTTATTCCATCTGAACTGGAAGCGGCCGTGCAAAAGGTGCTGGATAAACGGGTGGGAACGGCTGCTGTACCTGAAGGGGCCAAGGGTAAGATCGCCTTACCCGTGAATGATGGTTATAACCTGATAGATCCTACACATATCATCTACTGCAAGGCGGCCGGGGCTTATACAGAGATCGTGATGGACAATGACAAGAGCTTCCTGATATCGAAGACCCTGGGCCGAACGCAGGAGCTGATGCCTGCGGATTATTTTGAAAGGGTGCATCAATCTTTTCTCATCAATGTTAATCATGTCAAGAAATTCAGGAAGGGGGAAACGCCTTCTGCTATTATGATTAATAATGACGTGGTAAAAGTGTCCCGGCAGAATAAGGACAGGCTTGCGCTGTTGTTGGGTATCCGGTGAGAGCTCCTCCTTTAGATCAGGGTGAGCCGCTCCCGCAGGGCGGGACAAGCTCTTAGAGGGCGACCCACCCTTCGACAAAAAAGCCTCCCGTGTAAGGGGAGGCTGCGTCAATTGGAAATAATGACTTACCTGTACAAATTCAATTTTTGCTCCAGGTAGTGATCTGGAATCGTCTCCGTATTATACAATTGTAGCTCTGTGTTGGTCAGGATTGGCAACTCATGCCCACTGCGATAGTCGAAGTAGTTTGTCTCTGTTATGTACAGCCTGTCGTTCGTAATCTTCCACTTGCCATTATAGGTGCTGCCTGTAACAACAATAGTCAGTGTGCTGTCTGCACGGAATTCGAAATAGTCGGCCGTGGTGAAGCGTGTTGTGTCTTTACTGTTGACGCCATAGTTCGTGTAGTTGCCAATGGCTTCTTTGATGGTCCACTTTCCTACGATCTGCGACGACAGGGAAAGCGTAGAGTCATTGTCCTTCTTGCAACTAATAAGACAAATCATAATGGCAAGGGCAAAGACTGAGAGCATGGATACTGATCTTTTCATGGGGTATGTTTTGTTTTAAAACGATGGTTGGAAAGGTGAAATTGAGTGGTTGGTTATGCTGCCGGCTGTTTGACAGGATCGAATTGGCCAATGGCGGGTATTGCATCATCATTGGCAGGAGAATGTTTGTGCTGTCACGGCGTCTTTAGTACCCGAACCGTTAAGAGCGGCCTGTCCATCTCCATCAACCTGATAAAATAAAGGCCGGCAGGCAACGAGGGTGGTAATTCACAACGGATGACCGGCGTCCTTCTGGCAGGCAAAGGAATGCTATGAATGATCTGTCCCACCCCATTGAGCACCACTGCCGAGGTAATTTTCTCATCTGACGTGGTGTATATGTTTACAACATTGGTAGCAGGGTTAGGGAATACACGGGGGTGTCCGGAACCCGGGGACCAGCTCTCTTGTAAAGGAGGCCGTTCATGGGACCGCAGGGGTAAAAGTATAGCCAAGTAATTATTGGCAACCGAACCACACAAACCATTGTCTGTAGTGCCCGGGGGCAACATAGGGGTGGCAGCGCAGGCAGCACCGGTGCAGGTGTTGGCGGCCGGATGCGTGACCCAGGCGATGGGGCCTCCCGGTATCTGCCACTGTATCTGCGATGCGGTACCTGATTGGGACAAGAACCCGGTACCAGCGCCATTGGCCACAGCCGCCCGGGTTACGATGTAAGAAGGTCCTGCACTCGTCTCCGTAAAGAAGCCCGTGCTGCTCTTAAAGCTAAAAGAATTGCACATCTCAACAGTGGCACCCATGCCTAACCTGAAATATGTATCGCTGATAATAGTGGACCATGATCCGTGGATCACGAACATCCCATAATCATGTATGGTGAAATTGGTTTCTCCAGGGTTAATGGCTCCTGATAAATACAAGTATCCATTGGAGCAAACGTTCACGTTGGAAATCGCAGAGGCAGGCGCCGTGGCCTCTCCTGTATAGGCATTGGCCATCAGCCGAGCACTTCCCATAACAATGATGGACCCGGTCTTACCAACGTTGAGGTTACCAACCGTTACCGAACCTGACTGAATGATCAATGTACCATTGATGGTATAGGCTGTTGTATTATTGATGGGACCTGCTATACAATAGGTGGTTCCCGCTGCGATAGTGCCGCCAGCGGGTAATACATTGTCTGCACCCGGAGGACAGGCTCCTGACCCGCACTGGGCAACAAGGGTGAACTGTAAAAGAACGAGGGGTAAGAGAAGAATGAACATCTTCTTCATAGCATTTAGGATTTTACCCGTACAAAATACTGCCTGCGTCTCGCAGCATATAGCAGGAATATGACCTGCTGATTGTTTGGCGGTGAATAATTGGTGTAATGGGTATTTTAGTTTGTAGGCTGCCCGATATACTAAGCAAGACTTAAAACCTATCAACGACCTGCTTCGCCTCCCAAACGACCGCCTGCATTGATTTTCAGCTACGTATGTACAAAACTGACAGTGTTTTCGGGAGCATTTGCCTTAGGTCATAAAAACCGTCAGTTCATCCTGTTCTTTTGCCAGCAGGTCTAAAATCCCTTTCGTGTTGTATTAATCTTTTTTAGCTTTAGTTACTTTAAAACATAGCTAACATGAAAAACAAACTGCTTCTCGCAGCATCTCTGCTGCTCCTGCTTGCGCGCGCCAATGCCCAACTTACCACAGCTCCGGAAGGTGGCAACCGCAAGGCCATGGTTAGTGAGAATATCGGTATCACCAATGTAACTATTGAATACAGTCGTCCCGGCGTGAAAGGCCGTGAGGGAAAGATATGGGGTGGGCTTATTCATAAGGGATTTGCCGACCTAGGTTTTGGCACCAGCAAGAATGCTCCGTGGCGTGCAGGCGCGAATGAGAACACCGTGATCGAGTTCACTACGCCTGTAATGATAGAGGGCAAGTCTGTTCCTGCCGGTAAATATGGTTTGTTCATTGCTTATGATCCCGATGCTTCTATCGTTATCCTTTCTAAAAATCACACATCGTGGGGCAGCTTCTTTTATGATGATAAAGAAGATGCCGTACGTGTAACGGTGAAGCCTGTACCGATTGACAAGAGTGTTGAATGGCTCAAGTATGAATTTCTGAATGAAACGGATTCTTCGGCTACTGTGGTGCTGGAATGGGAAAAGCTCAGGATACCTATCCGTCTTGAAACTGATCACGTGAATTTGCAGGTGGCCTCTTTCCGTAATGAGCTACGCAGTGAAAAGAGCTTCAATGTAGGCTGGCAAACCTGGAACCAGGCGGCTATTTATTGTGTAATCAATAATGTAAATCTCGAAGAGGCACTGGCATGGTCAGATCATGCCATCAGTGATCAATTCGTTGGGCAAAAGAATTTCAATACGCTTTCTACGAAGGCACAAATATTAAGCAGACTCAATCGCCAGGCAGAAGCTGATGCGGTTATGAAAGAAGCATTGCCACTGGGCAGCGCCAACCAAGTTCATAATTATGCACGTCAGCTGCTGCAACAGAAGAAAGGCCAGGCGGCTTTTGATGCTTTTAAACTGAACTACGATAAGAATCCCAATACTTTCACCACCAATGTGGGCATGATGCGTGGTTACTCAGCTATGAGTAATTACAAGAAGGCTTTGGAATATGCACAGAAGGCACTGCCTCAGGCGCAAGACAAAGTGAATAAAGATAATGTGGAACGCATGATCAAGTTGTTGCAGGATGGCAAGGACGTGAATTAATTACATCCGAGCAATTCGCACAGCTTCGTTTGGAGGCCCTGTCCGCGCAAGTTCTTACCAATGATCTTGCCAGTGGGATCGATAAGGAAATTTTGAGGTATGCCTTCCACTTTATAGAGGCGGGCTACCTCATTGCTCCAATATTTAAGGTCGCTTACCTGTGTCCAGGTGAGGTTGTCATCTTTGATGGCTTCCAACCAGGGTTGCTTGTCCCTGTCGAGTGATACACCCAACACCGTAAAGTTCTTATCCTTGAACTTGTTGAAGGCGCTTACCACGTTGGGGTTTTCCATGCGGCAGGGTCTGCACCAGCTTGCCCAGAAATCTACCAATACGTATTTGCCGCGGAAGGAGGCGAGGGTTACAGGTTTACCAGTTGTATCATTTTGTGTGAACTCAATGGCCTGGCTACCGATGGCGCCTATCTTGCTATCGTCGATGCGTTGTTTCAATATCTTTCCGTAAAAGTTCTGCTGGCCAGTCGTAGCAAGGAGGTTGTAATGTTTTTCCAGTACACTTATGTCCTGCTCCAGTTCGCTTGTTACCACCAACACAAAAGGAGCTACGGGTGAGTTCTTTCTTTCGGTAGTAAACTTCTCGATGGCTGCTTTCGTCTTATCGAGGTGGTTCATATAGGCCACCATGATGGAGTCGCCGGGCTGCACATTGGGTGTGGCGTATAATTTCTGGTTCATTTCCGACAGGGTCCTGAACATAGGGTTGAAAGTAGTTTGGAAGGCCACAAAGTCATCGTGTACCGGTGATCCTTTAACAGCCAACTGCTGCAGGTTCTCAACATTGCCTTGTACAGTAAGCTGATCATTGCCCATGAAGAGTACCGTCTTTTTGCTGGCGCCATCAAAGTTCAGCTGGTAGAGGTTGGCTTCTTTCACGTTACCTTTCAGCTCAAAGGCACCGTTAGTGATGGTGCCGCGGGCCAGTGTATCGGTGGCATTGTTTACATCTGTGAGGGTAACTTTAGAAGCCTCTGGCAGTCCTGCCACATTACCCTTGATCACAAATCCTGTTTGAGCCAGTAACCCCAGGGGGGAGAATAATATGCCAACCAATAACTGTTTCATAGAGAACCTTTTATTTAGAATGTCGCTGTTGTAAAACGTTCACGACGGACTGTAAATTATGCCCTTTTGCGTTAAGTAAAATTAAATAATGGAAAAGGAGATCGGCGGCCTCGTTCAGGAACAGGTCGTCGTTGGAATCCTTGGCCTCAATCACCAGCTCTACGGCTTCCTCCCCCACTTTTTGTGCCATTTTATTGATACCTTTTCCAAAGAGCTGACGTACATAGGATTTCTCATCGCTGCTCTTTTTACGCAGTTCAATGATGTCTTCCAGATAGTAGAGAAAATCGTCGTGATGGTTGCGTTCGCTCCAACAAGTATCGGCGCCTGTGTGGCAGGTTGGCCCCAGGGGCTGGGCTTTGATCAGCAAGGTATCGTTGTCGCAATCGGATAGTATCTCTTTTACCATCAGGTGGTTACCGCTCTCCTCGCCTTTCGTCCACAGGCGCTTTTTGCTTCGGCTGTAGAAGGTAACCTTGCCTTCGGACATCGTTTTCTTCACGGCATCTTCATTCATAAACCCCAGCATCAATACTTTATGGGTTTTGAAATCCTGTACTACGGCAGGTACAAGTCCATCGGTGTATTTTGAATAATCTACTTTCATTTGTCTTCTTCTTTGGTTTTCTTTGCCCGCAGGCTTTCCATGAGTTGCTCCTGTCTTTCCTGGCGTCTTTCTAAACGATCTGCACGTCTGCCTTCCTGCTTACTCCTGACATATTGGACGATGTACAGGGAAACAACCAGTATTATTAGTGCAGGAATGATCATACAGGTCTGATAGCTATTTTTTTGTCCTGCAAATATCCCTTTAATTCGGGAATACTGATCTCTTTAAAATGGAAGATGCTGGCTGCCAATGCCGCATCGGCTTTTCCGCCTTCGAATACATCTACAAAATGTTGCATACTACCGCCACCACCGCTGGCTATTACCGGCACCGGCAGTGCTTCTGCCAGCCGGCGCGTAATATCGAGGGCAAAGCCTTGCTTGGTGCCATCGTGGTTCATGGAGGTGAGCAGGATCTCTCCGGCGCCGAGGTCTACACCTTGTTTGGCCCAGTCGAAGCATTTGGCTTCTGTTTTTACCCTGCCGCCATTGAGGTATACGTACCACTCTCCATCGGCTTCCTGGCGGGTATCGATGGCCAGCACCACGCACTGGCTGCCGAATTCTTTAGCCAGTTCGTTGATGACTTCAGGCCGCTTGAAGGCGGCTGTATTGACTGATATTTTATCGGCTCCATTTTGCAGCAGCACCTGCACATCTTCCACGCTGCTGATGCCACCACCTACTGTGAAGGGAATATTGATGTGGTGGGCAATGCGGTTGACCAACTCGCTCAATGTTTTCCGCTTCTCATTGGTGGCCGTAATATCCAGGAATACCAGTTCATCGGCTCCCTGCTGTGCATAGAGGGCACCCAGCTCAACAGGATCGCCTGCATCACGCAGGTTCACGAAGTTGGTCCCTTTCACCGTGCGGCCGTCTTTAATATCCAGGCAGGGTATGATACGTTTTGTTAACACGTGTAATTATTTTTTAGCGCTTATATTTTCACCAGGTCATTGACTGCAATGCGTCCTTCGTAGATCGCTTTGCCAATAATTGCTCCGCTACAACCTATCTCCTGAAGTTGCAGCACATCATCCATATTGCTTACGCCGCCACTGGCAATCAAATGCAGTTGCGGGAACTTCTTGATGATGTTCTTATACAATTCTATTGAAGGGCCTTGCAACAATCCGTCCTTGCTTACATCGGTACAGAATATCTGTTGCACACCGTGTGCGATGTACTTTTCTATAAAATCATAGATCCATATGTCGGTTGTTTCCAGCCAACCGCCTACGGCAATCTTCTCTTCTTTTACATCGGCTCCGAGCAGGAACTTATCTGCACCATAGGTGAGCAACCACTTTACAAACTCCTGTTCATTCTTCACGGCGATGCTGCCCACTGTAGCCAACGCAGCACCGGAGTTGAAAACGATCTCTACGTCTTTATCGGTCTTGATACCGCCACCAAAGTCGATCACCATTTTGGTTTTAGATGCCAGTGTCTCCAACACTTTCCAGTTCTTCACGGCACCGGCTTTGGCACCATCAAGGTCTACCAGGTGCAGGCGCTCCAGGCCAGCGTCCTCAAATTCGAGGGCTACCTCCAACGGGTTTTCGTTGTATATCTTCTTCTGTTCGTAATCGCCTTGCGTGAGGCGCACGCATTTTCCGTCGATGATGTCTATAGCGGGAATGATCTGCATTTTCTTTTGTAACTGTTTTTCCATTTTAATGAATTCAATGCCGTACTTGTGCCAGGTAGCGCCTGTGGCCTGCATACCGAACTTCTTATAGATGCTGGTGGCCGACAACCGGGCATTGCACCAGATGGATTGTTTGTTGTGGCGCTTAGCCCAATCCAGTACGTATTGCAGGAGGGATGTACCATATCCTTTTCCCTGCTGATCGACCTTTGTGGCAAACTTCCTGAACTGTACGCTTCCTCTTTCCTCAAATACGGAGATGACGGATATCACTTCTCCTTTTACATATATACCCCAATGTAATCCTACTGCATCTTCTTCCAGCTTCACGAAGTCGATCGTCTCCTGCGGATACATCACTGTTTGACGCATCCTCCACACTTCCGGTAATGGTATTGTTCTGATCTCCATCTATATGCTCAAAAAGTTTTTCAACAATTGCTCTCCTACCTGTGCACTCTTTTCGGGGTGAAACTGCAGGCCATAGAAGTTATCTCTATGCAAACCCGCACTGTAGGGCTGTACATAATCGGCCGTTGCGATCGTATGTTCGCCCAGCGCAGCGTAGTAGCCGTGTACAAAATAGCAATAGCTGTTTTCCGGAGTGTTCTTAAACAGGTCTGTCTTCAGGTTGTAGATCGCGTTCCAACCAATCTGCGGCACTTTAAGTGTGCTACCGGCTGGTGGTGTAAACTGTTTTACCTGCTCAGGAAAAATACCAAGGCAGGGTGTGTCATTTTCTTCGCTGTAGGCGCACATCAGCTGCATGCCAAGACAAATGCCCAGCACCGGTTGCTGCAGGTTTTTCAGCACTTCGTCCAGTCCTCTTTCTTTCAGGTAGCGCATGGCGCTGCTGGCCTCACCTACGCCCGGAAAGATCACTTTGTCTGCACTGCGTATCTGCTCATGGTCATCCGTCACAGTTGCCTCTACGCCTATTCTTTCCAATGCATACAATACTGACTGTATGTTGCCGGCATTGTATTTAACGATCACTAAGCTCATAATATTTATTGTAAAACCGTATTCAGAAATTGTTTTACTGCTTTTGGTACGTCGGTCTGGTTTTCCAGCGCCTTGATGAAGGCGGTGCCGATGATAGCGCCCTGCGCATATTGGCTGGCAGCTTCAAAGCTGGCTTTGTCTTTTATACCAAATCCTACCAATACCGGATTGTTCAACTTCATATTCTGCAAGCGTTGCAGGTACGCACTTACGCCGCTCATGTCCTTATCTTTTCCCGTAGTGGAAGAAGATGATACTGCGTACAAGAAGCCAGTGCTCAGGGCATCGAGGCGCTTGATGCGCTCTTCCGATGTTTCTGGCGTAACCAGGAATATGAAATCAAGACCGTACTTTTTGATGATGGCGCCATACTCTGTTTGAAATTCATATTCAGGCAGGTCGGGCAATATCAATCCGTCAACGCCTGCGGCGGCTGCATCTTTACAAAACTTCTCAAAGCCGTATTGCAGTACGGGGTTCATATAACCCATCAGGATAACTGGTACAGTAATACCACCACGCACACCATCTCCGCCGGTGGCCTGTCTCATATCTTTCAACTGTTCAAACAGTGTTTTGATGGTCATACCATTGGCAAGGGCAACAGCACTGCTGGCTTGTATCACCGGTCCATCGGCCAGGGGATCGCTGTAGGGCATACCCAGTTCGATGAGGTCGGCGCCATTTGCCTGCAGGGCCTGCATTACCGGCAGGGTGCTGTCGAGTTGCGGATAGCCTGCCGTGCAATAAATATTCAGTACATGGTCTTTTTTCTTCTTGAATAGCTCCTGTATCCTACTCATAGTATCTACTTTTTTTCGTCCATTGCTTTCATGTACGTAGCGAGGTCTTTATCACCCCTGCCCGATAAGGAAACGATGATCGTATCTGTCGACTTTAATTTCAATTGTTTTAATGCTGCCAGCGCGTGTGCTGATTCGAGGGCCGGAATGATACCTTCCAGCTTAGCCAGTTCAAAAGCTGCTTCCAGTGCCTCGGCATCTGTAGCGCTTAAGAATTTACCGCGTCCTGTTTCAAACAGGTGAGCATGCAAGGGGCCGATACCAGGGTAATCAAGTCCGGCAGAAATACTGTGTGGCTCTACCACCTGTCCATCGGCGGTTTGCATCACCAGGCTTTTGCTGCCATGTAATACACCTGGCTTGCCCAGTTGGGTAGTAGCTGCGCTCAAACCACTGTTGACGCCATGGCCCGCAGCTTCCACCGCCACCAGTTGTACGGATGCTTCGTCGAGGAAATGGTAGAACATACCAGCAGCATTGCTGCCTCCGCCTACACAGGCTATTACATGAGTTGGCAATTCGTTGCCTGTTTTTTCTTTTAGTTGTTTGCGCGCTTCTTCGCTGATGATGCTCTGAAAGCGGGCCACCATATCAGGATATGGATGCGGGCCTACCACACTGCCTATAATGTAATGGGTATCTTCCGGGTTATTGATCCAATCACGGATGGCTTCGTTGGTAGCATCTTTCAATGTTTTGCTACCGCTCGTAGCGGGTATCACCGTAGCGCCCAGCATCTTCATGCGGGCTACGTTGGGCGCCTGGCGTTCGATGTCTTTCTCGCCCATGTAGACAATGCACTGTATGCCTTTCAGGGCACACACTGTAGCGGTGGCTACGCCGTGCTGACCAGCGCCTGTTTCGGCAATGATGCGCTTCTTGCCCAGCTTTTGGGCCAGCAGGATCTGTCCGATCGTGTTGTTGATCTTGTGGGCTCCGGTATGGTTGAGGTCTTCGCGCTTTAAGTATATTTTGGTATTGTATTGTTTGCTCAGGCGCTCAGCCAAATACAATGGTGTTGGCCGTCCTACATAATCGGTCAGCAATGCGTTGAACTCTTTTTGAAAGGCCTCGTCATACATGATCTGCAGGTACTTCGACTTCAGCTCTTCCACATTGCGGTGCAGCATCTCGGGAATATACGCTCCTCCGAAGTTGCCATAATATCCAAAGATATTCGGCTGCTTGTAGGTCCCTCTGTGCTGCCCCAATGGGCTTGTTTGATTGATCATTGGTCAAATATTTTTATATGCTCTTGTTATTACTCTTGTGGTGCTGCCGGTGTGTCCAGCACCAGTTGCAGGAACTTCAGGTCGAGCCAACGGTCGAACTTGTATCCTACTTCTTTGAAATGGGCCACTTCTTTAAATCCAAACCACTCGTGGAGCCTGATGCTGGCTTCATTGCTGGCATCTATACCTGCCAGAATGGTGTGCATCTCCAGTTTCCTGGCCGCATCTATCAGTGGCCGCATCAGTAGCTTGCCTACTCCTTTGCCGCGCACATCTGTTGCTACGTATATGGAGTTCTCTACTGAATATTTGTACGCCGCCCAGGCACGGAAGGGACCTATCGAGCTAAAGCCTATTATTCTTCCCTCCTCTTCTGCCACGAATACCGGAAAGCCTTGTTCTTTCTTGGTATCCCACCACTGCTTACGCATAGGGGCAGTGTGTGGTTCGTAATCATACACCGCCGTAGTATTTACAATGATGTCATTGTAGATCACCAATATTTCTGGAAGGTCTTTTTCTTCAGCGGGTCGTACTGTAATCATGTGGTTAGCTTTTCAACTTATCGACAAATGTTTTTACCTTCTCCATATCCTTTACGCCAGGGGTTAGTTCAAACTTGCTGTTGATGTCGATGGCAAACAGCGCTTTTGCTACAGGCTCTTTCTCAAATGCTTTCAGTTCTTCTTCGTCGCCGGGTTCGATGCCACCGCTCAGGAAGAAAGGCTTGCCAATTGTACTATTCTTCAACACGCTCCAATCAAACTTTTTACCGGTGCCGCCGTACCCCACACCCATCGTATCGAACATAAACATATCGCACACATCCATATAGGGCTTGATCATCCATTCTACGCTGTCATTGTCACTGAGCCGGAAAGCTTTTACCACGGAAACATAGTCGGCGATCTTTTCGCAATACTTCGGTGGCTCATCACCATGGAGCTGTACCATGTGCAGGCGACACTCATCTACCAGGTGCAGCACTTCTTCGATAGAGGTATTTACAAACACGCCTACCTTGTTTATATTATTGACTTTGCGGATCTGTGTAATGTTCATGTGTTTGAACACATACCGCGGGCTTTTCGGATAAAATATAAAGCCGGCAAACATCGCCCCCATTCCAGCCAATGCATCTACCTGATCGGGTTGTGTCATGCCGCATACTTTTACTCTCATGTACTGTCAGATTTTAAGTGTTAGTCATTATCTGGCAAATCAATCACCGATCCTTTTCAGGAAAGGGCTTTAACGAACTTTTCAAAGGCAAGGCCTGGATTTGGTTCTTTCATGAAGTTTTCCCCGATGAGAAAACCACGGAATCCATTATCCTTGAACAACCGAATATTCTCTACTGCAGAGATACCGCTTTCTGCGATCTTTACTTTACCGGCCGGGATGCGCTGTGCCATTGCCAGGCTGCGCTCGATATCCACCACAAAGGTCTTAAGATTACGGTTATTAATCCCTACCAATACGGTTTCATCGCAAACATGTTCCAACTCTTCTTCGTCGTGCAATTCCAACAGCACTTCCAGTTGCAGACTTTGGGCAAAGGTAGCCAGTCGCTTCACTTCAGCCGGTGTCAGGCAGGCTGCGATCAGCAAAATTACATCAGCGCCCATTGCTTTCGCTTCTACGATCTGGTATTCGTCTATAATAAATTCCTTTCGCAGGATCGGTATCTGGTTTACCCGGGCTTTTACCAGGTCTTCCGTGCTGCCGCCAAAGAAATCAGTATCGGTGAGTACGGACAGGCCTGATGCTCCATGTTGGGCGTAAGCCGTTGTTACCGCTACTACATCTGCATCGCCATTGATAATTCCCTTCGAGGGCGACTTTCTTTTAAACTCGGCAATGATGCCTGTTTTGCTATCATCGAGGAGGAACTGTTTTAATGAGAATGTGGTACGGGCAAAGGCCGGGCTCTTTTCCAGATCGGCAATACTTGTCACTGCTTTGCGCTCTGTTACTTCGATCTTCTTGTGTGCTATTATTTTATCGAGAATGTTCATTGTGCTTTATGTATTCGCTTATCAACTGTTCAACCAATCAACTTGTAAACCTATTGCAATGCTACCAGCTTATCCAGCGCGGCTTTTGCTTTTCCGCTTTCGAGGCTGTCGACCGCTGCGGCATAGGCATCGTCGTATTTTTTATAATTGCCCGTACAATACAATGCCATCGCTGCGTTTGCCAGTACCACCGCATTTTGCGACCAGGTGCCTTCACGGTTCAATATCTTCATAAATATTTTGGCTGCCTCTTCTACTGTATTGCCGCCAAAGATATCCATTGGCATCACCATGCGCTTGCCCAGTTGCTCGGGCGTCATCACCCGCTCGCCGGCATTGGTGATCACCTTCGTGTCGTTGGTGAGTGATATTTCATCGTAGCCATCCAGGCCGTGTATGATGGTAAATGCTTTGCCTGATTGCTGCAAAAGGTAGTTGTAGATACGTGCCATTTCAAGGTTGTACACGCCTACCAGCTGGAAGGCTGGATTGGCGGGATTCACCATTGGCCCCAGCATATTGAAGAAGGTGCGTACGCCCAGGTTCTTCCTGATTGGTCCTACTGTTTTTAAAGCAGGGTGGAACAAGGGGGCATGCAGGAAACAGATATTGGCTTCTTCTACTTCTTTCTTTAGTTGTTCGGAAGTGTTCTTGAACTTATAGCCCAGCTGTTCCATTACGTTGGATGCTCCGCTGATAGAGGAAGCTCCGTAGTTACCATGCTTGGCCACTTTTTGTCCGGTGCCCGCTACTACAAAGCAAGAAAGGGTAGAAATGTTGAAGGTGTTCTTACCATCGCCACCGGTTCCTACAATATCGATGGTAGCGTGTCCATTGAGGTCTATGCGCACACAAAGTTCCAGCAAAGCATCCTGGAAGCCTTGCAGCTCTTCAATGGTGATGCTGCGCATCAGGTATACGGTCATGAAGGCTGTTACTTCATGTTCGTTGTATACACCCTTTCCAATGTTGACCAATACTTCTTTGGCAGTGGCCCTGCTGAGGGTTTTGTGTTCGAATAACAGTTGCAGTATCTTTTTCATAATTAGTTTTTCAACCAGTTACGTAATATCTGTTCGCCCATGGGTGTCAGTACGCTTTCGGGATGAAACTGCACGCCTTGTACGTCGTATTTTTTATGTTGCAATGCCATGATATAGTTGTTGGCTTCGCGGGCTGTGATCTCGAGGTCTTTTGGGAAACCTTCTTCACTGATTACCCAGCTGTGGTAGCGGCCTACTTCAATTTCTTTTGGCAAGCCTGCAAAGAGGGGTGCTTTGGCGTTGATCACCTGGCAGGGAGTGGCCACGCCGTGGTACACCGTGCTGAGGTTGGTGAGCTTGCCACCAAATGCTTCTCCGATGGCCTGGTGGCCAAGGCATACGCCCAGGATGGATTTGGTAGCAGCGTATTCTTTGATCAACGGCAGCAACAGGCCCGCTTCTTCCGGAATGCCTGGCCCGGGTGACAGGATGATCTTATCATAGTCCTTTACTTTCTCCAGCGGCAGCTGGTCGTTACGAAATACTTCTACTTTCTGGTGCAGTATCTTCTCTACGAGGTGTACCAGGTTGTACGTGAATGAATCGTAATTGTCAAAAACTAATATCCGGGTCAATGTATATGTTTTTAGAGCTGTTATTTAGATACTTCTTCTGCGAAAACAATGGCTTTCTTCAAAGCACCGAGCTTGTTGTTCACTTCCTGCAACTCGCTTTCGGGTTTGCTGGCGGCTACTACGCCTGCTCCTGCCTGATAGTATAAAGTGTTTTGCCTGCTCAGGAAGGTGCGGATCATAATGGCGTGTACGCAGGTGCCATCGAATCCCATAAAGCCAATGGCGCCACCATAGTAGCTACGGGTGGTGGGCTCGTAGCCATCTATCAATTCCATCGCCCTGAACTTGGGGGCACCGCTCAATGTGCCAGCCGGGAATGTTTTGGCCATCAGTTCAAAGGGATTACTGTTGGGACGTACTTTACCCGTTACCTCACTTACCAGGTGTATTACATGGCTATAGAATTGTACCTGCCGATAATGTTGTACTGCCACTTCATCACATACCCTGCTCAGGTCGTTACGGGCAAGGTCTACCAGCATCACGTGTTCTGCATTTTCTTTGGCATCTTTCAGCAGGCGGTCTGCTTCCTGCTTGTCGATATCATCATCGCCTGTACGTTTAAACGTACCGGCAATCGGATGCACGATGGCTTTGCCTTGTTGAATGAGTATTTGAGATTCGGGTGAAGAGCCCAGTAATTTATAATCGCCGTAATCGAAGAAGAAGAGATAAGGGGAAGGGTTGATGCTGCGGAGGGCGCGGTATACGTTGAATTCATCACCGCGGAAGGATTGCTGGAAGCGGCGGCTTAGTACGATCTGGAAAACATCTCCGCGGAAACAGCTCTGGATACCTTTGGTGACCATCTCACGGTAAGCCTCGTCCGTCATATTGGATACTTCCTCGCCTTCTGCTTTGAAAGGATATACCGGTACGTCTTTGCTGCGAATGAGCGACTCTACTACCGACATATCGCTTTCCAATCCTTTGATCACGTTTTCACAAATGAACAGCTCGTCTTTATAATGATTGATCACGATAACATACTGGTAGAGGCGATAGCGCATGAGGGGAATATCGGGTGTTGTGCTGCCCGACTTCAATTGTATCGTATCGAAGAACTGTACGGCATCAAAAGTCGTATAGCCATAGAGGCCCTGTGCAAAGCGGCTTTCTTTGGAACCGTTGCCGGTGATCTCAAAGCGTTGCATGAAATCCCACAGTAACTGGGGTACCTGCTGCACATCTTTTACCGGAATTCTTTCAGGTGTTTCTCCGGGCCATTTGAACTCGATGCTGCGGGTGGAGGTGATCTCCATGCCGGCAATGGCATTGATACAAATAAAGGAATAGCTGTTCTCGGCCGCATGGTGGTCGGTGCTTTCCAGCAGTACCGTATCGCGGAAGCGATCGCGCACACGCAGGTAAATACCTACCGGTGTAAATACATCGGCCAGCATCTTTTTACAGTTCGTCTGAATGGCTATTTTTTTCATGCCTGGTCCCTCGGAAAGAATTAATAATTGATAAATAGTAAAAACAAAAAGCCCCGATTATAAATCGGGGCCTCTGAATATAGTGTCATAAACAACAATAGCAGCGTTACAAGCCCCGGTTAGAGTTTGTATGCCACCACCACTGATTATTTTGTTTGTTCAGTACCATATTGCAAATATGCAGTAGCAATTCCATTTTGCCAAAAATTTTACAAAATAGACCGATCCAAGGAAACGTTAATATGCCTGTAAACCTGTGTAATACCGGCTATTATTGCATCTACTCCTTAAACCCCACACATCATGAAACCCTTTGCTATCTCTTTTATCATCGCAGCTACGCTGTTTGTAGCTGCCTGCAGTGGCTCTAAAAAGACACAATATCCCGAAGTGGGACAAAGTTCTTCCAAACATGCGATGCTTGACAACAGAACTTTTAAGCTGACAGCAGTATCTACTGACTCTACCTATGGCTACACAGAGGCCAATCCCATCAAAGTAGGTGGCGGCCTGGACAACGGAGCGTCCAATGAACAGCGATTTTTGAACGCCTTGCTGGGGCCTGGCGGTGAAGCGGTCAGCTATACGAGAAGGGGTAGTTGCTGCCACTTCAAAACACCTAACGGCATCATGGGTGGCGGCCTGCTGGACGCCTATATCGTTACCTGGCCCGGGCAGGAAAAGCCCATCGTTCTATTTATTAATATGTATGACCCCGGAGCATTGCAGGCTCCCAAAGGCTTTACTTTCAAGCAATAAACCCTTCTACAACAATTGTGTTAAATTGCCTGTTTAGTGAAAGAGCTTTTTAACTACAATACTCTCAAGATGCTGATACAACACAGGGAAGGAAAAGTAAAGAGCCTGTTCTATGTAGAGCAGGAAGGTAAGATATTGGCTGAAATGGTGTACTCGACACCCAATCCCGGCCAAATGCTAATAGAACATACAGAGGTAGATGAATCTCTTTCAGGCAAGGGAATCGGTAAACAGCTCGTTTATGCTGCTGTAGAATATGCGCGTACAAACAATATCAAGATCATTCCGCTTTGTCCTTTCGCCAAGTCGGTATTCGACAGGATGAAGGATTGGCAGGATGTGCTGGTATAACAGGCATTAGCTTTTAGGTATTAGCTTTTAGCAATACAGCTAACAGCTAATACCTAACGGCTAACAACTTATTATAATACTCCTTTTGTGCTTGGTAAATAATTGCTCAGCGGATCGCGCTTTACTGCCATGCGGATGGCTTTAGCGAAGGCTTTGAAGATCGCTTCTATTTTATGGTGCTCATTATCGCCGTGGCATTCGATATGCAGGTTGCATTTGGCGGCATCTGAGAATGATTTGAAGAAGTGGAAGAACATCTCTGTTGGCATCTCTCCTATTCTTTCTCTTTTGAACTCCGCATTCCACACGATCCAGTTGCGGCCACCAAAGTCGATCAACACTTTAGCATCTGCTTCGTCCATTGGTAAGGCGAAACCGTAACGTTCCATACCGCGTTTGTCAGCCAATGCCTGTGCAAAAGCTTCTCCCAATGCAATGCCTGTATCTTCAATCGTGTGGTGTTCGTCGATGTGCAGGTCGCCATTGGCGCGGATGGTAAGGTCCATCTTACCATGACGGGCGATCTGATCGAGCATGTGATCAAAGAAACCCAGTCCGGTTATGATCTGTGCTCTGCCGCTGCCATCTACATTCAGTTCTATCTTGATCTGTGTTTCATTGGTATTGCGTTCGTGTATCACCTGGCGCAAGCCGAGGCGCAGGTAGGAATAGATATCACTCCACTTCGTGGTTTCCAACGCGATCACCGGTTGCAGCTCCGCTACCTTATCCTTGATCTCACCGGCGCCGAGGGAGGAATCATTGTTCAACCAGATGGCTTTACAGCCCAGGTTCTTGGCCAATTGTACATCGGTGATGCGGTCGCCGATCACATAGGAGTTGGCAATATCGTAATTCGGGTTATTGAGGTATTGCGTCAGCATGCCCGTACCCGGCTTGCGGGTAGGTGCATTGTCTTTGGGAAATGTGCGATCGATATAGGTAGCGCTGAAGTGAATGCCTTCGCCTTCAAGGCTCTTCATCACCAGGTTGTGCAGGGGCCAGAAGGTATCTTCCGGGAAGACTTCAGTACCCAGTCCATCCTGGTTGGTCACGATCACCAGTTCGTAATTGAACTCACGGGCGATACGGCCCATGTATTCAAACATACCGGGATAAAAGGTCAGCTTTTCATAAGCATCAAGCTGATAGGTAGGGGGAGCTTCGTTGATCAAGGTACCATCCCGGTCGATAAACAATACACGCTTCATTAATGATGTTTTTAAATAAAGAATCCAGGAAACAGCTTGCAAAGCTAAGGCTTCCCGGATTCTAAATGTTGTATTCCGTATTCTTGTATTTACTTCGTTTTAGCCCTGATCGCTTTTACTTCGGCAGGCGTGAGCATGCTTGCTTTGTTGCCAAAACTGTTGCGGATATAAGTGGTTACGTCAGCGATTTCCTGGTCGGTGAGGTAATCGTGGGGAGCCATTACGTTCTCATATGTTTCGCCATCCACTTCCACTCCTTTCAACCCTTTCAGGATCACCTGTACCAGTTTGGTTTTGTCGCCTGTTACCCAGGTTGTTTTTATCAAAGTAGGTGTCATATTGGGAACACCGCTGCCATCTTGTTGGTGGCAGGGCAGGCAATAAGTGTCGTATACTTTCTTGCCATTGTCCATCACTTTTTTAGGTACCGGTTTAGGTTTAACCTGTGCAGCCGTCAGCAGGAAGGCAGCAGCGCAGGTGATTAGCAGGAATGTCTTTCGCATAGCGGTCGTATTTATTTTTTAGTGTAACTAACTTTCCATATCCTTCCCTTCTTATCCTCAGAGATATACAATGAACCATCAGGGCCTTGTGCCAGTCCGCAGGGACGATAGGTGGCCTTAGCTGGTTCACGTGACTCACCGGCAAACCCGTCCGCAAATATCTCGTATTTACCGTTTGGTTTGCCATCTTTAAAGGGCAGGAATACTACAAAATAACCAGCTTGTGGCTTAGGCGCGCGGTTCCAGGCACCATGAAAGGCAATAAATGCGCCGTTTTTATATCGCTCAGGGAATTGGTTGCCAGTATAGAACAGCAAGGCATTGGGCGCCCAGTGGCCCGGGAATGCATAAGCAGGCTTTTTCTTGTCTGCACAGCGGTCTTGCTTTTTCTTATCGCCGCCGTATTCAGGCGCCAGTACTTTTTTATCCTGTTGCCAATCGAAGTAGCAATAGGGCCAGCCGAAGTCGTCGCTTTTCTTTATCTCGAACAACTCTTCTGCGGGCAGCTCAGCACTCTCGTCTTCATTGTACATTTCAGGGAACAGGGTGTTCAGGTTATCGCGGCCGTGCTGCATGGCAAATAAGGAGTTGCTGGTCTTGTTCCAATCCAGCCCTACAATGTTGCGGATACCAGTAGCAAAGCGAACACCATTGTGATAACCCTGATCTGGCTGATCGGCTTTGAACTGCCATACGCCGCCTACAGAGTCCAACAATGGGCAAGGATCGGGAGAAGGTGATCCCTTCTTACGGTCTTCCAGCTGACAGGCATTGGAAGGAGCGCCAATGTTGACATACATATTGCCGGCATTGTCCAGTACCAATGATTTGGTGTTGTGGGTGCCGCGATCGATCAAACCGGTAACAATCCTTTCGGGTTGATCGGGATTGATCACTTCCTGTTTATCGTTGAGCTTGTAGCGGAATATCTCTTTGTTGGAGGAAGCATACAAATAGCCATCTTTAATGGTGATACCGGTACCAGCGTAGTTGCCGAAGGTGGTTGACTGATCGGCCACACCATCGTTGTTGGTATCGCGTAACCGTAAAATGCCTTTTCCATTCTTCAACCTGAACAGCATGATGTACACATCGCCGGAGGAAGTGGTTACCAGGTGTCTGGCGCGACCCACTGTGTCGGCAAACACCGTAGCTTTAAAGCCCGCCGGCAGGGTGATGCCGCCATTTTCTTCTATGCGTGGGGCTTTACGGATTTTGGGTCTGATGTGGGTGGTATCGTTTCCATAGGCTGTGCCTGCGAGGAGTACCAACGGAAGCATTTTACAGATCCATTTCATATTGCTGTTTTTTCGTTAGTCATAAGACGACAACTTCCCGGTTATGCCAGTGCGACTGCATACTTTTTTAAGGCATTCACCAGGTTTTCGTTTTCTTTTGCCGTGCCCACCGTAATACGCAGACAGCCTTCGCAAAGGGTCACCTTGCTGCGGTCGCGCACTACAATGCCCTGCTGCAATAAATAGTCGTATATACCGCGTGCATCCGTTACTTGTACCAGCAGAAAATTTGCATCGGACGGATATACTTTTTTTACTACTGCCAATGATGGCAGTATTTTCTCCAGTTCACCGCGTTGCGATACGATCTCTTTGATCATGTCATTCACCTGCCCTACTTCTTCCAGTGCCTGCAGCACCAAATCCTGCGAAGCCTGGTTGATATTGTAAGGTGGTTTCACTTTATTCATTATATCGATGATAGAGGTGGAAGCAAATCCAAGCCCTACCCGCAGTGCGGCCAGGCCCCATGCCTTAGACAATGTTTGCATCACTACCAGGTTGGGATAATCCTGCAACTCCTGGGTAAATGACCGGAAGCGGGAGAAGTTGATATAGGCTTCATCGATGACCACCAGTCCAAAATAGTTGTTCAGCAATACTTCAATATCATCTCTTTCCAGCGAATTGCCGGTAGGATTATTGGGTGAACAGATAAAGATCATCTTGGTATTATCATCCACCGCTTCTTCGATAGCCGGCAGGTCGAGCTGAAAGGCAGGCGTAAGCGGTACTTTCTTGATAGCCACGTCATTGATGTTGGCGCTTACTTCATACATACCGTAGGTGGGCGGACAAATAATGATATTGTCTTTTCCGGGATCACAAAAAGCGCGCATCAACACATCGATGCATTCATCGCTGCCATTGCCAATGAACATGTTTTCTACCGGCACTCCTTTTATTCCACTCAACTTTTCTTTTACTTTCTTCTGCAAGGGATCGGGATAACGATTGTACCATTTTGTCAATGGAGAACCCAGGCTGTTCTCATTGGCATCGAGGTAAATGCTGGCCTCGCCGCTGAATTCGTCACGGGCTGAGGAATAGGGAACTAATTTTTTAATATTTTCTCTCAGTATATTATTAAGATCGAAGCTCATTGTTTTTGTTTTTCAAATTCACGAATCGACAATTCTAAACTACAACTCAGTGTGGGATAGCTGTTACTCATTCTTTACTGAGTGTAACCGCACCCGCACCGCATTCGCGTGCGCCTCCAGGCCTTCGGCCTCAGCCATCAACTCCACGGTGCGGCCAATGTTTTTTAACCCCTGCTCGGAAAGTTGCTGGAAGGTGATCTTCTTTACGAAGCTATCCACGCTTACTCCGCTGTAGGCTTTTGCATAGCCATTGGTGGGCAGGGTGTGGTTGGTGCCGCTGGCATAGTCGCCCACGCTTTCGGGTGAATAATGACCCAGGAATACTGAGCCGGCATTCACTACTTTATCAGCCAACTCGTTGGCATTGTTGCAGGCCAGTATCAGGTGCTCGGCCGCATATTCGTTCAACAGATCGATAGCAGCGGCTTCATCCTTCATCAGGAATATCTTACTGTTTTCCAGCGCCTGTACAGCAAGGTCTTTCCGTGGCAGCAAAGCCAGTTGATTGTCCAGTTCTTTTTGAACGCTATTCACCAATGAGCCTTCGCTTACTACCAGGATCACTTGGCTGTCTACGCCATGTTCTGCCTGGCTCAGTAAGTCTGCCGCTACAAAAGCGGGGTCAGCGCTTGCATCCGCATATACCGCTACCTCGCTGGGGCCCGCAGGCATATCGATGGCGATGCCTTCCTGCTGCACCAGTTGTTTGGCACAGGTAACGTATTGGTTGCCCGGTCCGAATATTTTAGACACCCGCGGTACTGTTTCCGTTCCGTAAGCCATGGCGCCAATAGCCTGCACACCGCCTGCTTTGAATACTTTGGTTACACCTACGGCTTGCGCAGCAAATAAAATAGCCGGATGCAGTTTGCCATTCTTACCGGGCGGAGAACACAGTATGATCTCCCTGCAACCCGCCAGCTTTGCCGGCACACCCAACATCAGGATGGTAGAAAACAAAGGGGCTGTTCCTCCCGGAATATACAGGCCCACTTTTTCAATGGCTACCGATTTGCGCCAGCATTGTATGCCGGGCATCGGTTCCACCACCTCGGGCTCACTCAACTGCTTCTTATGGAAAGCGACGATATTGGCCTGGGCAGTTAAGATAGCTGTCTTCAACTCCTCCTCCAACAAGCCCGCTGCTTCTTTGAACTCCTCCTCACCCACCAGCAGGTTATCGACTATTGCTTTATCGAATTGCTGCGTAAGTTGTTTTACGGCTTCATCTCCTTTGGCTTTCACCTGCTGCAGGATACCGCTGACGGTAGCTTCCAGTTTGGCTGCTTCTGCCACCGGTCGCTGTAGTAACCTATCCCATTCACCTCTTGCCGGATTGTCAAATACTTTCATAAACGCATAATATTATAGCACTTAGTGATTGGTTTCGTATGCCGGTTTAACGATGTATTTACTTAGATTATCATTTTCTCGATGGGAACTACGAGAATACCCTGGGCGCCGGCAGCTTTCAGCTGTTCAATGATATCCCAGAAGGTATCTTCACTCAACACGCTATGTACGCTGCTCCAACCTTCCTGTGCGAGTGGCAATACGGTAGGGCTCTTCATACCAGGCAGCAAGCCGATGATCTCTTTCAACTTTTCGTTGGGCGCATTGAGCAATACATATTTGGTACGTTTGGCTTTCTTTACAGCCCGTATGCGGAACAACAACTTGTCGAGCAACTGTTGTTGTGCTGCATTCAGTTGGTTATTCTTGATAAGAACAGATTGCGACTGAAGGATGGTTTCTACTTCTTTCAGGCCATTCATAAAGAGTGTAGAGCCGCTGCTCACGAGATCGGCTACCACATCGGCGAGTCCGATGCCGGGGGCTATCTCTACTGAACCACTGATCTCGTGGATCTCAGCTTGTACGTTATTCTTTGCGAGGAAGGAATTAACGAGAAAGGGATAACTGGTAGCGATGCGCTTGCCTTGCAGGGAAGCCACGCCATCATACTGCTGGCCGCGGGGCACCGCTACTGACAGGCGACATTTGCCAAAGCCCAGCTTCTCCACGACTTCAGCTTGTTTGTTCTTCTCAAACAATACGTTCTCGCCTACGATACCAATGTCGGCTACGCCATCTTCTACGTACTGAGGAATATCATCATCGCGCAGGAAGAACACTTCCAGCGGAAAGTTGTCTGCTTCTGTTCTCAGGCGGTCTTTTACGTTGCGCAGGTCGATACCGCACTCTTTCAGCAATTGTACCGAGTCTTCATACAAGCGTCCCGATTTCTGAATGGCTATTCTAAGCATAATGTTCTTTGTTTGGCTGCCTGACTGTTTATCCGGCAGATTAATATGATTGTGTTGTGTTGACGAATGAGCAAACAAAAAGGGCTTACCTGCGGTAAGCCCTTTAATATGATTATGGCACTGAACAAAGCACCACCGGCCTACCTGGAAGGGTAAGTATGATGATGGTGATGTATGTGCGTAAATATGTTCATTTCGAGTCGCAAAAATAGGACTTCCTTTCGTTTAGCAAAAAATATTTTTCCGGCCGGTCCATCCTCCTCTCCTATTGTATCGCAATTACTTATAATGGCTTGTATTCCTGTAGGCATTCCGCCACCTGTCACATAATTTTAGCCGGCACAAAAGCACAATACTTAACTTGTCTCCCTACCCACAGGGGTTTCTGATTACTTGCCGTCTAACAGACTAACCAATTCTATCTATTATAAACTAAGTCACTCATGAGAAAACTGTTAGTAGTCGTTTGCATTTTTGTAGCTACCTGGTGTTCTGCACAGGATGAGGGTTACAAAACACCCCCCAAAGAAATCGCCGACCTGTTACTGGCCAAGCCCACGCCCGGCGTCAGCATTGACGGAAAGGCAGAGTGGATGCTGCTGATGGAACGCAACAGCTATCCTTCAGTAGAAGAACTGGCCCAGCCAGAGTTCAGGATCGCGGGGCAACGTATCAATCCCAACAACTTTGCGCCCAGCCGCCAGAACTTCATCAACAACTTTTTCCTGAAGGACATCAAGGCTGGTAAAGAGTATCCCGTAACCGGACTGCCCGCCAATATGCTGGCCGGCAACGTAAGCTGGAACCCCAGTGATAAGAAGATTGCCTTCACCAACACCACCAACAAAACTGTTGACCTGTACGTGATCGACGTAGCTACCCGCAAAGCTACCAAGGTAAACAAGCAGCCGCTGAACGTGATCCTTGGTCAGGATTTCGTGTGGATGGATGATAACACCCTGTTGTATAAAACCACCCTGCAGCCTGCTTCTGCAGCACCTCCAAAGTCGTTAATGCCTTCTGGCCCTGCTGTTCAGCAGAACCTTGGTAAAGTAGCACCCAGCCGTACTTACCAGGATCTGATCAAATCTCCGTACGACGAACAACTGTTTGCTTTCTACAGCACCGTACAACTGGTGAAGAATGTGAATGGCGCTGAAACAAAGATCGGCAAGCCTGATATCTATACAACCTTCAGCCTTTCGCCTGATAAGAAGTACTTGCTCACCCGCACTATTCACAAGCCTTTCTCTTACCTGGTGCCTGCCGGAGGTTTCAACTCCACGGTGAGCATCACTGATCTTACCGGTAAAGTGGTGAAGGTGATGGCAGAGCTGCCTTCTTCCGAGCTTTCTCCTTCTGGCTATGACAACGTGTTGAATGCTCCCCGCGGTTTCGACTGGCGCGATGATGAAGCTGCCACTATCGTATGGAGCGCTCCGCTGGACAGTGGTGTGTACAAAAGCAAAAGTGATTTCCACGATATAGTGTATGCATTGAGCGCGCCTTTTAGTGGTGAGCCTAAAGAGTTGTTCAAAACAGCGTGGCGCTTTGGTGGCATCACCTGGGGTGATGAAAACCTGGCCCTGGTAAGTGAGCGCCTGCAAAGCAAACAAAGCACCCGCCTAAGCCTGTACAACCCTTCTACCGGCAAACTGGAAATGCTGCAAGAGCGTAACATGACCGATGCTTACAATAGCCCCGGCTTTCCTGTTACCGTGAAAAATAAATATGGCCGCAATGTGATCAGGGCGATCGACGGTGGCACCAAGCTGCTGATGAATAACCCTGTGGGCAGCTCTCCCAAAGGTGACCTGCCTTTCCTTGCCAAGTTTGACCTCAAGACCAAACAGAATGAGATCATCTGGCGTTGTCAGGAAGGTTATTACGAAAGTATCACTGATGTGCTTGATGCCGACAAGCTGATACTGCTTACCCGTCGCGAGTCGCAAAAGGATATGCCAAACTACTATATCAAGAACCTGGTTACGAAAGTAGCTGACCGTCCTATCACCAGCTTTGCGAATCCTTATCCGCAACTGGATGGCATTATCAAAGAGAAGATATCTTACAAGCGTTCTGATGGTGTAGACCTTACCGGCAGTCTCTACCTGCCCAAGAATTATGATCCTAAAAAAGATGGTCCTTTGCCTGTATTGATGTGGGCTTATCCCCGTGAGTTCAACTCTGCTGCCGATGCTGCACAGATACGTGGCTCTAAAGACCGTTTCACCTTAATTGGTTATGGTGGCCCTATCTTCTGGGTTACGCAGGGTTATGCTGTACTGGACAATGCGGAGTTTCCTATCGTGGCTGCCAGCGCCGATAAAAAGCCTAATGACAACTTCGTTGATCAACTGCGCATGAATGCAGAAGCGGCGATCAATAAACTGGTTGAAATGGGTGTTGGTGATAAGAACCGCGTAGCAATAGGTGGCCATAGCTATGGCGCCTTCATGACTGCCAACCTGCTGGCGCACACCAACCTGTTCAAAGCAGGTATTGCCCGCAGCGGTGCCTACAACCGTACGCTGACTCCTTTCGGTTTCCAGAACGAAGACCGCACTTTCTGGCAAGCACCTGAATTGTACGCTGCCATGAGTCCCTTCTTCCATGCCGACAAGATCAAAACGCCTTTGCTGCTGATACATGGTGAGATGGACGACAACCCCGGCACCTTCCCCATTCAGAGCGAGCGTTTGTTCAATGCAGTGAAAGGGCATGGCGGTACTGTTCGTTATGTACAGCTGCCTTACGAAGCGCATGGTTATCGCGGAAAAGAAAACCTGCTGCACCTGTTGTATGAGCAAAATGCTTGGCTGGAGAAATATGTGAAGGGTGCTGACAAGCCCAGTGGCGGTGGAAGTAATAAGAAAGCTTTCTAAGACTATTACAGATTAAATAAAACAAAGGCCCTCTCTGTTGTTGTGCGACCGGAGAGGGCCTTTTCTCTACAACCAAAAAACAACCAATCAACACGCTTGTTGGGCAGCGGTTATGGCCCTATATGTTAAGGGTAGTCGCTTTTGTGAGCGACCCACCGTTGTATGGTTATAAAGGGTGTTAATCATTTATCGTGCCTGTATGCCCGAATTGTGTTAAAGAAATGATAAAGGAAAAAACTTTTGTACCTTCCTGTTATCTAAAATCCTGTATGCACATGAGGTCAATACTACTGCTGGTGGCGCTTGTCACCATAACGACTGCTGCTATTGCACAGAAAAACAATTCTTTCAATGGTCTCGATGTAAACCTGGGCAACATCTACCGGGTTTCTAATGCCAAAACACGCTCTATCAGTCCTGAGAACTTTACCGGCGAGCCTGGCAAGGGTGGTATGGCCACGCTTGAAAACGGCTCTGCAAAGAACGAAGCGCGGGAACTGGGGCAAGGATGGAAAGTGAGTCCCTATGTTGTGGTGAAAAAAGGCACCACTTTTACACTGGGTGAGATCACCGGCTCCGGCGCCATTCAACATATCTGGATGACACCTACAGGCAACTGGCGTTTTTCTATACTGCGTTTTTATTGGGATGATGAAAAAGAGCCTTCTGTAGAAGTGCCCGTGGGAGATTTCTTTGGTATGGGTTGGGGTACTTTTGCCCCACTTAATTCTCTTGCGGTTACTGTTAATCCCGGCAGTGCGTTCAATTGTTATTGGCCAATGCCTTTCCGTAAGAAGTGCCGCGTCACGCTGGAGAATATCGCAGCAGAGGATATGCGCATTTATTACCAGATCGATTACACGCTTACTGAAGTGCCGGATGATGCAGCTTATTTTCATGCACAGTTTCGTCGCAATAACCCCACACAGGGTGGTTTATACACTATGATCGATAATATCAAAGGCAAGGGCCATTATGTAGGCACTTACATGGCTTATGGTATTCACAACAATGGCTGGTGGGGCGAAGGTGAGATCAAGTTCTTCATGGATGGCGACACGCAATTTCCTACCATCAATGGTACCGGCACGGAAGATTACTTCTGCGGTTCTTACAACTTCGATGTGAAAGGAAAATATACAGAGTTCAGTACAGCTTATGCAGGGTTGCACCAGGTAATAAGGCCTGATGGACTATACACTTCTCAACAACGCTTTGGCATGTACCGCTGGCACCTGACCGATCCGGTACGTTTTGAGAAAGACCTTAAGATCACCATGCAGGACCTTGGCTGGAAAAGTGGCGGCAGATACCTGCAACAGCAATCGGATATCAGCTCGGTTGTGTTCTGGTATCAACTGGAGCCACATACTTCTTTTCCGAAACTACCTTCGAAAGATCAACTGGAGCAGAACTAAATAAAGAAGGGCCTTCCCGCGGAAGGCCCTTAGAAGAGACTGATTTAACCCCCTAAACCCGTCTTACTAAATCTTACTAAAAATGCAGCCAAAGGGCTTGCTATGTGTTGACATTGGTCAATACGATATCGTTGCAGCGCATTATATTTTTTTATTGCGCAATTGGTAAACCGGACACTCTGTGTAATAAAAACGTACAGTTTCATCCTTAATTCACCTCCCCAACTTACTGTTTATCAAATCATAGTACAACTGGCACTGTTTTCCCACCGATTTATGCAGTAAGAGATATTCTATTTGTTCCAACCACCTTTATAAACATCATCTCATATGTTTAAGAACCATCTAAAAACTGCGTGGCGTAATCTTGTCAAGAACAAGTTTTACGCTTCTATCAACATTGCCGGACTTACTGCAGGCCTCGCTGTTGGTATCCTTATCTTGTTATGGGTGCAAGACGAATTGAGTTATGATCGCTTCCACCAGGAGGCCGACAACATGTATAAGCTGGAAAACCAGGTAGGTACCGGCGCCAGTGTGCAGATATGGACTTCCAACGTTGCACCCATTGGTGTGATGGGCAAACAGGAATTGCCTGCCATTAAAGGAATGACCCGCTGGTGTTATGGTGGTGTGTTTTATAACATGATCTATCAGGAGAAGCACCTCGAAGTAGAAAGGCGCATCATGGCCGATCCCTCTTTCTTTTCTTTATTCAACTTCCCTATCATTAAAGGCAATACCAATCCTTTCCAAAATGCCAACAGCATCGTACTGACGGAAACGGCTGCCAGGAAATACTTTGGTGATGAAGACCCCATCGGTAAAGTGATCGTGTGTGATAAAAATACCAACCTCACCGTGACCGGTATTACCAAAGACGTTCCGAAGAACTCTACGATTCAATATGATCTGGTGATGCCCTTGCAGTTGTATGCCAATATTGAATACAAAGGACGCACGGATGGCAGAACAATAGACAATGATTTCCACCAGTTCAACTTTTTCACCTACTTCCTGTTGCAACCCGGTACCGACCTCAACAAGCTGGCTACGCAGTTGCGCAATATCCACCTGCGTAATAAAGCAGATGATACAGACATCAAATATCAATTCCTGCACGTACCGGATATGCACCTGTACCTCTCGGATGGTAAAGAGGCCGGCATGGAAACGGTACGCATGTTTACCTGGATCGCTTTGATCATCCTTGTTATTGCCTGCATCAATTATGTGAACCTCAGCACAGCACGTTCTATGTTGCGTGCCAAGGAGGTGAGCATGCGCAAGATCGTAGGCGCTGCCAAATGGCAGTTGTTTATGCAGTTCTTTATTGAAACGACTTTGTTGTTCGTTCTGGCGGCTGCGCTGTCGATTGGTGTCATCAAACTGCTGTTGCCTTACTTCAATCAACTCTCAGGAAAAGAACTGGTGCTGAACCTGCGGGATTATCATTTGTGGGTGTTGTTGCTATGTACCATCGCAGGTTCGCTGATCGTTTCCAGCATCTACCCTGCCCTGCTGCTGTCTTCTTTTGAACCGCTCAAAGTATTGAAGGGGAAAATGAATGCATGCATCAGCGATGCACTGTTCAGGAAGGGACTGGTGGTGACACAATTTACCTGTTCGGTAGTGCTCATCATCAGCACGCTCATTATCGGCAACCAGCTGAGTTATATCCGGTCGCGCAACCTTGGCTATGAGAAAGACCATGTATTGAGCATGTGGGTGCGCGATGGCGGTAAGAACTATAGTACGATCAAATCTACCTTACTCAGTCAGCCCGGTGTGCTGGAGGTAACACGCGCCGATGAAAACATCATCGAGCTCTCCAGTCAGACAGGCAACAACTGGTGGACCGGTAAGGGTGCCAATGAAACCATGATGATGTATCCGATCGGCGTGCGGGAAGATTTTATTCCTTTCTTTAAAATGCAACTGGTAGCCGGCTCCAACTTCACCGGTACACCAGCCGACTCGGCGCACTTCATCCTCAATGAAACAGCCATCCGGCAAATTGGTATTAAAGACCCTATTGGCAAGCCCTTTAAATTATGGGACATCAATGGTACTATTGCAGGCGTCGTAAAGGACTTTCACTTTGCTTCGATGAAGAAGCGGATAGAACCTGCTATCTTTTATCCCCACGGACATAAGAATGCCATCCTCTATATCAAGACCACCGGGAAGGACGCTCCCAAGGCCATTGCTGCCGCTGAGCAAGTGTGGAAACAATACAATGAAGGAAGGCCTTTCCAGTATTCGTTCCTTGACGACACTTTCGACAGACTCTATACTTCAGAAACACGCACCGGCACCATCTTCAACATCTTTGCAGGCATAGCCATCGTTATCTGCTGTCTTGGCCTGCTGGGACTTGCGGCTTATACTGCGCAAGTGCGCACCCGCGAGATCAGCATCCGCAAAGTGCTGGGCGCCAGCGTGAGTGGCATTATTCATTTACTGGCCAAAGACTTCATCACGCTTGTCCTGATCTCCATTGTCATTGCCGGCCCCATCGCCTGGTATACGATGAACAACTGGCTGCAGGACTTTGCTTATAAAGTAAATATCGGCTGGGTTGTCTTTGCACTGGCAGCATTGATTGCTGTTGTAATTGCCCTGCTGACTGTCAGCATTCAATCGATCAAGGCAGCGCTGACCAATCCGGTGAAGACGTTGCGAAGTGAGTAGGAAAGCTGCGAGCTTCGAGCTATGAGCTGCGAGCAATAAAACAATCAAATAGAAAAGGGGAAACATCGTCTGGATGTTTCCCCTTTTCAACTTATAAACTTTTTAACTGCTCAACTTATTTCTTCTTCTTATCCGCTCGTGCTTTCAGATCAGCAACAGAGATCGTCACGATACGTCCTACCTGCTCTTTGCCTCTGTAAGTAACCATCCGCAGGTTTTCCGCATCTTTGGGAGCGGTTATTGCGCCGGCATATTTGGGATAGAAGCGGTCGGGGAAGGAATTGTCGAAGCTGTAATAAATATCCAGTCCTTCCACTTCTGTGCTAAGTTCAACTTTCACTTTACCGGCAGCATCGTAAGAAGGATTGATGATTGGCTCATACATGCTGGTGGCATATTTCTTCTCTGCCACATCATAGCGCTGGAAGTGTTGTTCTACCCGGCCTATGAAACCGTTCCAATCTTTCTTTGCTTTGGGCGACCATACCGCTTCTGATACGGCAAAGGCGCGGGGCCAGGTCATATATTGTGCATGGCGCATGTTGTAGATCTGCTCAGTCCACAGATTCGCTTGTCCACCTTTGATCAGGGATGGGCTCACGCCATCAGGTATAGGTTCAAACTGGTAAGAGCTTTTCAGGCGCACGGTGCTGTATACCGGGGGCTCGATGGCGCCATCGCCCTGCATCAGGTCAATGTATACATTGCTGTTGGGGCTCATCACTACTTCATGACCTGCAGTTGCAGCTTCTTTGCCTCCTTTCACACCTCTCCAGCTCATCACGGCCGCACCAGAAGCGAGCCCTCCTTCGAGGATCTCGTCCCAGCCCATCATCTTCTTACCTTTGGATTCGATGATCTTGCCTACTCTTTTCACAAAGTAGCTTTGTACTTCGTGCATATCTTTCAGCTTCTCTTTCTCCATCAGTTGTTTGATGGATTCATTTTTCTCCCAGAAGTTCTTGGCACACTCATCGCCACCCATATGAATGTATCCGAAGGGGAACAGTTCTGCTACTTCTGTAAATACTTTATCCAGTGCGGTATACACCTGCTCATTTGCCGGGTTCAGGGTATTGTCTACTATCGCGTAAAAAGTACCGTCGCCGTTCCACTGCATGAACTTCTCACCAGAGTTTACCCGGTAAGTGCCCGGTGTGCCGGAAAGCTCGGGATAAGCAGCCACCATCGCCATGCTGTGGCCTGGTACGTCTACTTCAGGCATGATGTTCACAAAGCGGTCAGCAGCATATTGCACCAGCTCTCTGATATCTTCATGGGTATAAAAGCCACCGTAGCTGCGTGGCTCATCTGCCTCGGGTTGGGAGAAGGTGCCAAACCTACCCGTTTTTTCCACTCTCCACGCACCAACAGATGTTAGTTTAGGCAGGCTCTTGATCTCAATGCGCCAGCCCTGGTCGTCGGTCAGGTGAAAATGCAGCATATTGTATTTGTACCTTACCATATCATCGATGAATTCCTTTACCTGTTGTTTGGTAAAGAAATGGCGGGAAACGTCCAGCATCATTCCTCTCCAGCCAAAGCGGGGGTAATCGGAAATGCGCACAGCGGGGAGCGTCCAGCTTTTCTTTGCCACCACCGTTTTGCTCTCTATGTCTTTGGGGAATAACTGCAGCAGGGTTTGCATGCCATAGAATAGGCCTGCAGGCTTGTTGGCTTTTACCACTACGCCGGTGGCCCACACTTCAAGGCGATAGCCTTCATTGCCCAAGTCGGCCTCTTCGGCCTTATTGAGGGTAAAGCTGATCACATTCGTACGGGTGGCAGCAGCAGTGGTTTGCACCACGGCAGCAAAACCAGTAGACTTGCGTACCTGCGCAGCAAAGAAATTGGCCACGCGTAGCGCATCCGGGTTGCGGTCGGCCGCCTCGATGCGCGTCTGGGCGGTAAAGGGGAACTGCCCTTCCCGTTTTTCGAGGGAAACCGGCTGCGGGATGATCGCTATCCCTTCGGATTGGGCAAACATCGTCAACGCAATAAAAGCATGGAAAAGAACAAGGATACCTTTTTTCATATTATCGTCAATTTGTGCAAACTGTTTAAAGGTTCTAAAAATAGGGAATTATTGGAGAAACCAAAGTCGGCCACGATGCGCAATCGGTTGCCTCTACACTTAAAAAGTTGATTAAAATCCGATTTCCCAACACAAGAAATAAGTGATTGCATAAAATATTATATCAGACATTATTGACCATTTGCCGATTCATGAATGCCGATATTCCCGTATCTTTCAAAAAAACTAACGAACACATGAAAAAATTTCTCGTTCCTACTGATTTTTCCGATACTTCGAAGAATGCGGCCAAATATGCGGCTCAGGCTGTGGCAGGAGTAGCGGATGCAAAGATCATTCTCTACAATGTGTCCGATAAGATAGCTGCAGGTTCCGATGGCTCCCTGCTTACTGAAGACGACGATGACAGAGCGCTGATCCTGAATAGCGCTTTATCACAACTTAAAGATGAAATAGCCCCTTTTGCAGGCGGCACTTCAATCGATACGGTACTGGAATATGGCTCTTCCCTCGTGGAAAACATGGAGCGTTACGTGCGCCATTATGATATCGACATGGTGATTATGGGTATTACCGGCGCTACCCGCCTGGAACAGATCTTCATCGGCAGCAACACCCTCGATATGGTGAATACCCGCCTTTGCCCCGTATTGATCATACCACCCGATGCGGCCTTCCGTCAGATCAAGAAAGTGGTACTGGCCAGCGACCTGAAAGAGGTAGCCACCACTACCCCCGTAGCACCTATCAAATCTGTACTGGATATCTTCAAACCCACCCTGCACATCGTGAACGTGGACCACGAACACTATGTAGCGGTGACCGACGAGTACAAAGCAGAAGCCGACCTCCTGGGCACTTTGCTGGAAGATTACAAACCCGAGTTCTTCTTCATCAGGCAGTATGACTTTCTCGAGGCCATCAGCCAGTATGCACAGGACAAGGAGATCGATCTGATCATTACCATTCCAAAGACCAACTCATTCCTGGGTGGCATCTTCAAGACCAGCCACACCAAGAAACTGGCTTACCATAGCCATATTCCTATTGTGGCTATACATGAGTAAACACATAACCGACTTATACGAAGCGTTCCGTGGCTGACGGAACGCTTTTTTATTTGTCCTCAACTGACGTAACTTACGTAGCCATTCCTCATTTATTATGATCAACTTCGGGCATACCGTTTTCTTCGAAGTAGCCACTCACCTCAGCTTTTCCAAAGCAGCGGAAGTGCTGTACATCAGTCAGCCTGCCATTACCAAACATATTCAAACCCTGGAAAAGGAATACAAGGTGAGCCTCTTTGAACGCAAGGGCAATTCGGTATCACTCACCGCAGAAGGCAAGATATTACTGGAATATGTGGTGCAGGGCCGGGAGCTGGAGCGGCAGCTGGAATTCGACATCACCGGACAGAAGAACCTCCATATTGCCAAAGGTTCCCTTACATTGGGCACCAGCACCACTATTTCATTATACGTGATACCGCCTGTATTTTCTTCCTTTCATCAGCAATACCCCAATATCGACCTCACGCTGGTGAACCGTAATTCCGAGAATATCCTAAAAGCACTACTGGATCACGAAATAGACCTGGCCATCACGCAGGGCAAGAACAACATCACTACCGTGAAATACCAGTACTTCCTGACCGATGAAGTGATACCGGTATGCAGCGCCCGCAGTGAGCTGGCTAAAAAGAAAGTGATACAACCCGAAGAACTGAAGAAAATTCCCATAGCCTTACGCGAACGAGGTTCCGGCACACTGTCGGCAGTAACAGAAGCCCTACAGAAATGCAAGCTCAGCATTGCCGATATCAAACAACGTATTGTATTGGGCGGAACAGAAGCATTGAAAAACTTCCTGCTCGACGATACCTGCCTCGGTTTTTTACCCTTGCGATCAGTAGCGCGCCAATTAAAAAATGGCGAGCTGGTCCGCCTCAACATTCCCGGCATCTCCATACAACGTCCTTTCTATTTTGTACAACGCCGTGGTTCAGAAGCCGATCGCATCAACCAGCAATTCATCAAGCTGGCGACCAGCTACTACAGCAAAACCATTAGTCGACCCGATAGCAAGACTAAATATTAATTTTTTCTTAAAGTCCCTTTTCATGCAGCGTTTAGCCCGCCTGCAGCAACAAATGGTTATAACTAAAAGTTATAGCGTATAAGCAATCGGTATGAGATACTTACCGCGCGAGGAATATTTTTGTACTGTCTAAACCCGGCTACTATGCAAACGGTACAGCAGTTTACTTCTCTATCACATCTCTCCTGCTCACAGTGTGGACAGTTTTATAGTGCGTTTGAAATGCAGACTTACGCTCCCTGCTGCAACCAGCCTCTCGTGGCGGTATATGAATTGCCCAATGATTTTTCGAAAGCATCTTTGCGCGGTCGCGTTACCAGCATGTGGCGCTACCGCGAAGTGTTGCCTGTTTTTGAACCAGATAATATTGTAAGCCTGGGAGAAGGCATGACGCCTATCCTTACCCCAAAGCATTTGCGCGCGCAGTATGAGTTGCCCAACTTATTCATTAAAGATGAATCAGGCAATCCGACAGGTTCCTTCAAAGCACGTGGATTGAGCATGGCTGTATCCAAAGCCAAAGAAGCAGGCGCGCATACGTGTATTGTGCCGACAGCCGGCAATGCAGGTGGCGCTATGGCGGCGTATTGTGCAGCGGCAGGTATCAGGGCTATTGTAGTAATGCCCAGCCACACGCCACAGGTGTTTAAAGATGAATGTCTTTTATATGGTGCAGAGCTGGTATTGGTGGATGGCCTCATCAGTGATTGCGCTAAAAAGGTAGCGCAAATAAAACAGTCTATCGAATGCTTTGATATATCCACGCTCAAAGAGCCCTGGCGCCTGGAAGGTAAAAAGACCATGGGCTATGAGATCGCAGAACAGTTCGACTGGACACTGCCAGATGTGATCCTCTACCCTACCGGTGGCGGCACAGGACTGATCGGTATGTGGAAAGCATTTAATGAAATGGAAGAAATGGGATGGATCGACAGCAGGCGCCCAAGGATGATTGCCGTACAGGCAGCGACCTGCCAACCCATTGTACATACGTGGAATGGCGTACAACCCAATGCAAAGAATTATATAGGCCGGCCATCTATTGCCAACGGATTGGCGGTGCCCAATCCATTTGCGGAAAATATGATCCTCCGGGTATTACGGGAATCCGGGGGACGGCCTATCGCTGTGCAGGATGCGGATATGATCGCAGCAGTAAAAGAAATTGCCAAAGCAGAAGGATTGATCATAGCGCCTGAAGGCGCCGCCTTGTGGAAGGCCTTGTTGGAATTGCTGGATCAACAATTGGTACAACGTGATGAAAAAATATTAATGCTAAACACTGGCTCAGGTTATAAATACCTGCAGAATATTATGTGACCGATGCAATACGATTGCTTGCCATTTAAAACCTGTCGGGTTTCGCCAGGCCTCTAACGAAAAAGCCTGACAGGTTTAATATAATGGTCTAACCGTTCATCAACTTCGTTTGATTATGGATGTTTTATGTTAAAGGTGGGCCTCCGTGGGAACGGGGGCCTTTTTATTATTGTTAGCAGCAACGATTGTTGCCCGCAGGATTATCGCGTATAATGCAAGGGCACCTCGCCATTGGGCAACGGCGGATGAGCAGCTACCAACTTAAACTTTGTCAGGCCAGTCTCCGCAGAGAACAGTGGAATGCCTTCACCAAACGTTACGGCATTGACGAAAATCCAATAATCATCGATCAGGTTGTGTTGCATCAATAGTTGGGCAGTAGCCGGACTGCCAAAGATCAATATGTTTCCGCCGGGCTGCTCTTTGAGCTTACTGATCGCGTTCGGTATGTCGGTACCGATTACAGTCGTATTGTTGAGTGCGCCAGCCAATGTTTTGGAAACAACGATCTTTTGCGCACGGTTATACCAATCCGAATAGAACTTTACGCCCGCAGAAGCGTTGAGAGCATCCCCTGCGGTGGGCCAATAGGTTTCCAGCAACTGATAGGAATTGCGGCCAAACAAGGCGGCATCGGCTCCTTTCGTCAAATCACATACGAATTGCAGGTTCTCTTCGCCTGAAGGAAATCCATCCAGTTCTCCCTTTTTACCAGCCACAAAGCCATCGAGGGATACATGTGCCAATAAGATAAGTTTACGCATAGGAGCTTTCGTTTTACTAAAAATAAAACATTTACTTTTATTCTATGAACGATCTGCCATTGGATGCTACTTATTGGAATGACCGTTACCAGCAACATCAAACCGGCTGGGATGTAGGCCATGTATCCACACCGCTCAAAGAATACATCGACCAACTTGTCAATAAGGACATAACTATTCTTATTCCGGGGTGCGGCAACAGCTATGAAGCGGAATACCTGCTGCAACAAGGGTTCAACAACATAACCCTGATAGATATCTCTCCCCTGCTTACCCAACAACTGGCTGAAAAGTTCAGCACTTACGTGGGCAGCCGGCTGACGATCATTACCGGCGACTTCTTTGCGCTTGAAGGACAATATGATCTCATTCTGGAACAAACTTTTTTTTGCGCCCTGGAGCCTTCTTTGCGCGGGGAATACGTACGCAAGATGCATAGCTTATTAAAGACTGGAGGTAAACTGGTGGGCGTACTATTCGACCGCGCGTTTGAAGGAGGTCCGCCATTCGGCGGCAGCGAGGAAGAATATAAAGGGTTGTTTGCGCCGCTATTCAAAGTACAAGTGTTGGCACCTTGTTATAATTCGATTAAGCCAAGAATGAATAGCGAAGTGTTTATGATCGCAATGAAATAGCCGGTATTGTTTCACATTTTAATCCATACCCAGGTCATCACATATTCTCTTCTCTGGTGTTACTTCGTGTAGCTCTGCGCCCGATATATCAACAATGATATGATTGATAACAGTTTCCATGTCTTTCCTGTGTACCCCATCCATCCTGTTCAACTTATCATAATTAAGGCTAAACACCTTATAAGTAAACTCCCTTACAGTATGCTGCATGATCGCTGTCTGCAGTGGTTTCAGCAGGTACAGACACAAAATGATAATTACAATAAATGATACGAGCAGTGATATCCAGAACCAGGGAAAATAATCGAACGGAGCGAGTATCCAGGTACCAACCAAGCTGACTCCTCCCACGATGATGATAAAATAAGTGATCAGGCTTCGCCAGGGTTCCCTGAAAGTCAGTTCAGGTAATTCAAGCTGGATCGCCTGTTCAAAATTTGCGTATACCTGCCTTCTGTTATGTTTCGGCAGGATATCTTCCATAAGTGTATTGGGCCTGAAATCTTGCCGGGGAAGTTGGAAGCAGTCTGTAAATGCTTGTCTTAACCTGTAGAAAAGTGCCTGTGACTGACAGGTTTCACTGTTTTTTCCGTCTATGTACCGCCAAACGGCTTCATGCAGGTCACCCACGGTACTGATTTGTTCAGCCTCCTGATCAGGAATATTAATGCCAAAAGTCTTTTCCACTTTCATTACAAGTTCTACGGTATCGAGGCCCATAACTGATAATTCTTGCTGAAAGTACCAGAAATAACGCACATCCACAATACCTGTCCCAATTCCAGAAAACGAGACTTATCAAAAGTCAATGCGAACTCAGTAAGATCGTTTTAACTACTCTATTTTTCCATTGATTCTGCGTTCATCCTCCGTTGATCCTCCATTGATCTTCCATTACAGTATGGAGGATCAATGAAAAATCAATGTACACATATCGAATATTAAATATATCTATAAGGGTTACTTCCCCTATTGATTATTTAGCCAATGGGTAATATTTTGTGGCCAAATCCCTAATATCCTTATGCGTAAGTTGAACACACTCCTTTTGTTGGCCCTCTCTATTTCTGGCTTGGTTTCAGCACAAACGATTTCCATCAACCAGTCCCCTGGCATTCCGGACGGCGAAGGAGATGTCTTTATCCCTGCCCCGGACACGTATGTAGCCGTTACCTCCAAAAGACCCAAGGTGACCGCCTATACCCGGACCATGCAAACGAAATACTCGCATTACATAGATGAATTTGCAGACAGCAAATACATTGGCGCTATCCAGTATAATAGAAAGCTGTACCTGTTCTCTAACCATAAGAAAGACATCTCTCTCCTGGCATTCGATGTAATGAAAGGAGAGGTCATAGGAAAGTTGACGCCTGTTTTTTCGATCACGAATAATAACAACGTGGGAGATTTCTATAAAGGGATTTCACCTGACGGTAGCTATAGCTTTGCCGTGTTTGGTTCCGGGAAAAAATCCAACCAGGATTTTGTAGGAGTGATCATGGATAATAAAATGGACGTGATCACCAAATTCTCTTTCCAGCTGGAAGATATGAGCGATTATATCGACAATACAACCTTTATAATTTCTCCAGAAGGATCTTTATATGCCATCAACAAAATAAGGGTGAAAGCAGAAAAGAAAGATTACAGGCCTTTTCAATACCTCATCACCGAGGTAAACCAACAGGGACAAACAGTTACCACCTTAGTTGATGACTTTCCAACCGGCCGCCTGTCAAACATAGTATGGACCAATAGCAAATCCGGTCTGTCCTTCACCGGCTTATTAGCTAAAACAAAAAAAGAGGACTTTCAATATATCGTTTCAGGAGAGTTTAGCAGCTGGTCAAAAAAAGTGACCGGACTAAAAGAGATAGCTATTGGCAGCGCTGCGTTCTGGCCACAAGCTTCCGGAGAGTTTTTACTGAAGGTGAAAGAAAAAGGCGTTGCAGCTGACGCAGAAATGGTAAAGCATTTTATATTATCCGATGGCACTATTTTAATGGTGCTGCAACCCATAGAAACCGGATTACAGACTTCCCACTATGTAATGCCCGGCCACTCTGTAAACACCACCAGGGTCAAAAGTGTATACATCCTGAAGATCAAAAAAGAACTGGAGCTGGAATGGATGCAGGCCATTCCTATGGCGCAGCATGAGCTAAACTATAAAGTGTATTGCGGCGTATTGCCCATATTACAAAACAATAAAGAGCTGTATATATTCTTCCATGATTATACCCGCTATACCGGTCCTCAACCTGAGCAGCGGCCAAACGAGATCGGTCTGGGAAGTTCATGGCCCTCGATCCAGTTAACGTCTTTTCATGTAAATGAAAAAGGAGCACTGAACAGGATCAAGATCACCAATTATATACCTGATGATATGCATCGGTTTTCACCACATTTTGCCAATGCTACCGGCGAAGGCATCGGTGTCTTTACTTTGCACCACCGGCCATCGGGGGCATTAGGAGGGCACAGTTTTCCACTCGGATCGAAAGGAAGCTTTAAGCTTGCATCGTTTACTATACAATAACTATGCTTTTTCTTCTATAGCCCGTTTCGCGCAGAAAGGGTGTAGCAGTAAACTAAACGCAACCACTGCTACGGCGCCGATGGCATTTAGCCAGAGGAAGGAAACGATATTCAGGAAATAAACAGATACAACTACTATTTCCGCCAGTACGGCGGCAACGAACACGGCCGTCCCTCCTACCCGCTTCAGCCAGAAGGCTACAAGGAATACACCGAGGATGGTTCCGTAGAACCAGGAGCCGAGGATGTTTACCGCTTCGATCAAACTATTACCAAGATTGTAAGCAAACTGTGCCATGATAATACAAAAGACACCCCACAGCAGCGTATAACGCTTTGACCATTTGTATTCCATCAATGGCGTGATCGGACGTTTGGACAGCCGCTTATGAAAATCCACCATCGTGCAGGAAGCAAGGGAATTGAGCGCCGGTGAAATGCTGCCCCAGGCTGCGAGGAAGATAATAGCTATGATCAACCCTACTAATCCATTGGGCAGGAAATCGCCTACAAAGCGCAGGAAAATATAGTTGGTATCCCGGGCCTCACTGCCGGGAATGGCTTTTCTAACGATTGCCCGCACAGAGTCGCGTTGCCGTTTGGCAGCCACTTCATGCAACTGAAGGTCCTCACGATACTGCTCGACAGCATTCTCATCTTTCACTTTAATGGCAGCCGACAGGCCGTTAAGCGTTTGCACTTTCTCCTCCTGCAACTGCTGGTATTGTTGTTCAGCCTGTTTATATTCACCAGCATATTTGCCAGCTTTTACTGTGCGCTCTTCGGCCAGGTTGAAATAAGCCGGGGCTTTATGGAACTGGTAAAAAGTAAAGATGAACACTCCTATCAACAGAATACCAAACTGCAATGGCACTTTAACGATGCCATTGAGCAGCAATCCCAACTTGCTCTCTCCATCACTACGGGCAGTGAGATAACGGCCCACCTGGCTTTGATCGGTACCAAAGTAACTAAGTGAAAGGAAGAAGCCGCCTATCAATCCACTCCAGATGTTGAAACGGTCTTTCCAGTCGAAACCATCGTCGGTAAAGCCGGAAGTGATCACATTCAGCTTACCCGATTTTCCACCGATGTGCAGGGCTTCCGTGATG
Source organism: Paraflavitalea sp. (assembly GCF_059502485.1). NCBI lineage: Bacteria > Pseudomonadati > Bacteroidota > Chitinophagia > Chitinophagales > Chitinophagaceae > Paraflavitalea > Paraflavitalea sp. The sequence goes on along the minus strand of NZ_JCACET010000008.1, from coordinate 2,654,242 downwards.
CCCACGCCTTCCGGCAGCATCTTAATGGCCCACCAGGCAGCGGCAAACATGGCTGCGTAAATAATGATGAACTGTAATTGTTGTGTATAGGCTACTGCCTTAGCTCCACCAGCGATTGTATAGATCAGGAGCAAGCCACCCATGAAGATATTGGTGATCGTCATGTCCCAGCCCAACAAGCTGTGCAAGATCAATGCAGGTGCAATAGTGCTAATGCCTGTCGACAATCCGCGCGACAGCATGAAGAGGGCAGCCACGAACAATCTTGTTTTCAGGTCAAAGCGTTGTTCCAGGTATTCGTAGGCTGTATATACTTTCCACTTGCGGAAGATGGGCACGAAGGCGATACATATGACCACCATGGCCAGTGGTAATCCAAAATAGTATTGCACAAAACGCATCCCGTCGGTATAAGCCTGGCCCGGTGCCGATAAGAAGGTAACCGCACTCGCCTGTGTGCCCATGATGCTCAGCATCACGATCCACCAGGGCGTCTGCCGGTTGTTTAGGAAATAACCATCGAGGGTTTGAGACGCACGGCCTTTGTATACCCCATAGAGTACAATGCACAGCAGGGTAACCACCAGTACCACCCAATCCAGCGTGGAAAAATTCATGCGTAATGTTTGGTAAACAAATAAAACAATACAATCAGCAGTAACAGGAAGCCAATGACCAACCAGTACCAGTGGCGCCACTTCCTGAATACAGGCACTTTTTCTTCGTTAGGAGAAACTGATGTATTGTTTGGCAATCGTTATCGTTTTCTTTTTGACAATATCATTAACACCAGCAGGCCCAGTATAATACCGATGGCAAAGCCGATGGTAGCTTTCTTTATCAACTTTCCAATGATCAAACCTGCCACTATAGCTATTACCAGCGCGATCTGACCTTTGGCTCTCGACGGTGCACTCATTTATTAAAATCCTTTCTTTTTATTCAATGCGATGATATTGGCCAGCAACCGGTAAGCTCCGGGAATGCCCGCAGGCAGCTCACGGAAAAATACAAGGCCGGTATACACAAACTTTCCTTTTCCGTAATCAGCTACAACGAGGCTGTTGTTCAGGGCAGGCTCTCCGGGATCGGCCATAGACAGCACTGACTTGTATGCAGTATCCAGTTGCTCGGGGAAATAAATGCCCCGCTCCTGTATCCAGCCATCGAAATCAGCTTCTGTGATCTTGTTGGGATAGTTCAACACCGGGTGCTCTGGCAACAGGAAGCTCACTTTCGCTTTCTCATCCGTAATACGGTTGCGGGAGATGTTGAAAGGGTAAGGCCCGATACGACTCTTCACCGTGCTGATCAGGTTATTGGTGTTGTACTGAACAATGAGGTTGCCACCGTTCTTTACGTACTCCATCAGCACATCATACTTCGTAAACAGGAAATCGTGTACATTATAAGCACGCACACCAGTGATCACCGCATCCAGCTGTTTCAGCATAGCAGCGTTGATGTTGTTTTCTTTCAGCACCACCACATCATAGCCCATTTGCTCCAGGGCAGCCGGCACCTTATCGCCTGCTCCTTCAATATAACCGATACGTTTACCTACTGTCTTCAGGTCGATGTTCAGCACCTTCACGGCATCCTGGTAGAAATAATGGATGGGGGGAATATGATCATACAGAATGTTGGTTACATTTAGCCAAGCAGGCTGTTCTACTTTCCCGTTCTTCAATTCTACAAATGCCTGCACGTTGTCTTGCTCCAGGCCTTTCAGCATACCATTATTGATGGTAAAATTGTAAGGTTTGTTGAGCCCCTTTATGAGGGAGAAGTTGGTATCGTTTGTGATGGAGTTATCATACTTCAGCCGCTTGGATACTTTGGCTGTATAGTGATCAAATGTTTTGTTGGCTGTTACCCGAAGCATGATATTTTCCGAAGCCTTTTCATTCTTGCGGAAGATCACAATGCCGGGTTCAGTGCTCACTGTAGCAGGTGGTACTACGACCAGTGGGCGATACAGCTCGCCTTTTACCGGATCGGTGAATTTGAATTGTACCGGCTTGGTGAAGTTGAATGACTGTCCTTCCACCTTCACTTCAAAAGTAGCCAGGTAAGAAGGAATGCTTTCCGCACGACCGATAAAGGATTGTTCTTTCACTGTAAAAGAACCTTCTGTCATTTTATGTTCCAGCCAGTAAGGTTGTGTCACCGGCTTGGTAGTGAACACATAAATAGATTTGGCGAAGGTGGTGTTATTATTAGCAGCCAATGTTTTGTTGAAAGTAGAATCGAACACATCGAGGGTAAAACGTGTGAGCTGGATGTTGGCGCCCAGACGGTTGTTCAGCGTTGCTACTACCCGCATGGTATCACCTTGCACTACAAACTCGGAAGTAGCGTTCACTTCCATAAACAAACCACTGCAACGTTCAATCAGCTGCTGCACTTCCTGCAGCTTTTGTGTGCGCCAGTAACCTTCGGACAGGCTGCTGATCTCTTTGTAGAGGTTTACGAGTGCCGGTACAGAGCGTTCGGGGTTCGACAGGGAGTAGCTGTTCAGCAGCTCGTCGATCTTCGCTTCGATAGCAGCTCCTTTTTCTATTTTAGACCAGGACACGTTTACATCGTCCATGATATCGGTCTTAGCAGCGTCACCTTCTACCGGGGAGAAATATTCAAAGGCTACACCTCTGGCGGCAGGTACACCAAAGCCCTGGCTTTTGTGCTGGCTTCTGCTCTCGGCAGCTATTTCGCCATAGCTTTTACCTATTACAGCGTTATAGCCACCTACATCTATTTTCAATTGATCGTTGGAGGTAGTATTGTTGCCGCCGAAGTTGAACGTATTCCATATAATGCGTTTCACCTTCCAGGGTTTCACGCCCAGTTTAAATTGTTCGGGAAAAGCATTGGGATCGGCAGCAGCGCGGAAGGCTTCATGGGCAATCACGGCAGAGCCGGAATGGTGGCCATGGCCCGCACGGGCATCTTCGGGGAAACGGGTAATGATGACATCGGGTTGGAAACTGCGGATCACCCATACTGCATCGGACAGTATTTTGTCTTTGCCCCAGGTGGAGAGGGCCTCATCGGTGCTTTTGCTGAAACCGAAATCGAAAGCGCGGGAAAAGAATTGTTCGGAGCCATCGATACGGCGGGCTGCCAGCAGTTCCTGCGTGCGGATCAATCCCAGGTCGATGCCTTGCTCATCACCGATCAGGTTTTGACCACCATCGCCACGGGTCAGGGAAAGGTAACCGGTACGGTACAGCCTGTCTTTGGCCAAATAGGCCAGCAGACGGGTATTTTCGTCATCGGGGTGCGCGGCCATATAGAGCACGGAACCCAGTACTTTCAGTTTTTTGATCTGCAGGTAAATATCGGCGGCGGAATAGGCAGGCGGCGTTTGAGCTTTCAACAGCAACGCATTCAATAACAACAGTAAACACAAACCGCCATTTTTCGGGTAAAAAAATCTCATCATGTAAACAGGTTGGTTTTTACATCGGTCTGCCAAAGTAAGCAAAAGCGGGGCAGTAACCTGCCCCGTTGGTATATTTTAACGAATTCGAAATGCTAATCCGGAACTATTGTCCCACTAAAAACACAGCGTTGCAGAACAACAGCTTACCGCTTTCCCAGAAGTTCCTGAACAAGGGGTTGTCGGCCAGGTACACCACACTGCCCCTGCCGTAGTCCTGCACCCCGAATAAGACGCCGTCTTTCAGCTTTTCTTTCAGCTTTGAGCCCACAAAACCAGCTACCTGGTTATCTTTTTTAATGATACCCACGTTCCAGCTACCATCTTTGAAGAATTCGTAGATATTATCATCCTGCTTGAGGGTGTAGTAGAAGTTGTCGTAACCAAAGGCCAGCGGGTGCGAATTGTCCAGTTCCACCTTGTAGATAGAGCCGGGTATGAAGCCGGGCAGGAAATCGCGCTCGCGGTTCTCATACCGCTTCAACACGCTGTAATCATCTTTCTTGTCGTCTTTTTTATCATCCTTTTTGTCTTCTTTGATCTTGATGCCCCACTCGCCACGCGCCAGTTGGGCCACGGCACCTTCAAGCGCAATCAGCTTACCGCCATTGCTCACCCACTCTTTCAGGTTATCATTCTGCCCCTTATCACTCAGGAAAGAATAACGGCCTTCGGGCAGGATCAATACATCCGTTTCTTTCAATACATTTCCGCGCAGCTCATCCGACCATACTACATTGATCGGATAGCCCAGTTCTTTATCAAAGAAGTGCCACACTTCACCCATACCGAGTGAAGACACGCCATCTCCTGCTACCAGGGTAATTCTGGGCGCATGCAGCATGTGTACCTTGTTGGAGCCGAAGTCGAATCCTTTGTCAACAAAACCAGACTCCACTGCACTGAAGCTGATATCAGCTACTTTGGCTGCATCTGAAACGATGCTGTATAATTTATCGCCCAGCCCGGCATTGCTCGTGCGCAGGATCAGCAAGGTGCCTTTCTCATAATTCTGCCCATTGGCTGTAAAAGGTTGTTCGGCAAAACGCACTTTCACTTTTTTCTTCAACAGCTCGCTCAGGAAGCGGGCGCTGTTTACGCCATTCCAGCGAGCAGCATAGGCCAGCTTTGCCGCAGTTTGTGATGGCGCGGGAACAACGATGTCTTTAGAAGTAGCCGTTACATATGCATTGAGACCATAAGTGGTAAGACCATACACGAAAGGCATTGACCAGGCCGTAATATCATAGGTGGCTGAGTCTGAGAGTTTCGATGTACGCTCAAACAACACATCTACCAGGTTGGCATTGGGTTGGTTGGCATTGATCACGATATCGCCTGTCACTGATTTATAGCTTTCAGACTTACCGGTGAAATAGTTGAGCCCGGTAAAAGTAGCAGCATTAGCATAGCTCCAATCGATACTATTCCTGTTGAGGAGTTGCTTCAGGCGTGTCAGCCTGTCGCCGGCATCGGCTTTCACCAGCCAGGCTTTGAATTCACCGGGAGGGCTTGTACGTGCCTTGTCGTAATATTTTTTAAACTCCTGTACCAACTTGCCGGCATTTTGTGCACTCACTTCAATGGTGGCCATGCCAGTGGTGAAGTGGTGGTACAAACGATCCCACAGTGTGAGTGTATCGCCATCCGTATTGATCACGGCAGCACCGCCACGGCTGTGACCGCCTTGCTCATATGTCATACCGATAGCGCCTTTGTAAATGGGATAGGTATCGCCATAGCTGGGATAGAACAGGTCAAATCTTTCTTTGGTGAAGAACAGCCAGCCGTTCTCATCGAAATACTTAGCGTTGTTCTTACCGATCAACACCTGGAATTCGCGCTGCCAGGGTGATACCACTTCATGGAAGGGCTCTGCGGCAGGGGCAAAATAATAGGGATCATTATAACCTTGCTCGTGGAAGTCTACATGTATTTGCGGGAGCCACTGATTGTATTTGGCCAGGCGTTGTTGAGACTCTACCTGTGTTTGCCAGGCCCAGTCGCGGTTGAGGTCGAAATAATAGTGGTTAGCACGACCACCAGGCCAGGGCTCACTGTGCTCGCGAGTAAAGGGTTGCGCGTTAGCCGTAACACCTACCACGCTGTTGAACCAGTTTACATAGCGGTCGCGACCATCGGGGTTGATACAGGGGTCGATCACCACTACTGTATTCTTCAACCACTCTTTGGTCTTGGCATTGGCTGGATTCACCAGTTCATATAAAGTAAGCATGGCTGCTTCGGAAGAAGAGGTTTCATTGCCATGCACATTGTAGCTTAACCATACCAGGGCTGGGCCTTTCTCATCAGGTGCAGCCTTATCATTGGTCATGCCTGCCAGACGCAGGTTGTTGAGCCTGATCTGCTCCAGGCGGGAAAGGTTTTCGGGCAAAGCGATGAACGCTGTCAGCAAGGGACGGCCTTCATTGGTGCGGCCATACTCTTCGAGCTTCACCATATTGGAAGCGGTGGCAGCAATCTCTCTAAAATAATTTACCACATTGTAGTGGGGTGTGTAGCGGGAACCAATCTTGTATCCCAGGAATTGTTCGGGCGATTTCACCTGGGTATAACCAATCGTTGCAGCAAAGACTAAGAGCCATAAGGCCAGGACTTTCTTCATGATATGTCAGTATATAAGCCATGAAAATAAGGAAATTCGCGGAAGGTTGACTGGTTAACAGGTTGAATGGTTGATAGGGCTTTTACTTCGCAAGCAGATTTCTTGCCACAAAAAAAAGGCATCCCCGTGTGCGGGATGCCCCTGAGATTCCTCATGTGACTGTAATGTAGCGTGTACTTAACTTATTTTTTAGGGAGTGCCTTTTTGATCGTTTTAGTGAGCTCAAACACGTCGAGGTTGAGCCGGGCAAACAAAAAGCGGCCATTGAAACCAAACTGATTGGCGGTAAACAGGAAGCGTCCTCTGTTGGAGGCATCGCGGGAAGCATTGTAGCCGCCGGTAGTTTTATTGGCGCCGGTTGTAACGGGCGTAGCGTAATAAGCAGATGGATCATTGCGTGGATCGATGAAGATCCTATCGGGATAGACATCAAACAAATTGTTGGCGCCTACAGAGATGGCAATGCCGGGCGTTACTTTGTACGTCACTACCACATCAGTGCTCCACTTGGCATCGAAGGTTTGGTCGGTACCCAGGGCTACATCATTGAAATAAGCACCACTCACCGGATTCTTAGAATTGGGATCTAAGTTGTGTATATACTCTACTTTGCCGAAGCGCACTGTGCGCGCCAGGAAATTCCACTTGGGCAGGTCGTAGCTGAACGTGATGTTGATCTTGCTCTTGGGTTGGGCTACTTCGATGCGGGAACGTTGCTGACGATCGAACAAACCTGTGCTGAGGTCATTGGCCGGGTTGGCAGCCGGATTGCCCCAGCTGGGGTTTACTTTGGGATCATCGACCACAGAGTTCGTGTTCAAACCACCAACGACTGTATTCTCATTGAAATTGGCAGCCACCGATAAGCTGGCATTCCCCTTCCCTATCTTGAATCGTTCTGTCACCACTACATCGATACCTTTTGTTTCTGTATTGATGGCATTGGTCCAGAATTGCAGGGCATTCACTGAAGCAGGTACGCTGTGTTCTCTCATGATCGAATCAACAATTGTATTGCTGCGGCTGAATTGGGTAGACAGCACAATGCGGTCATCGATCTTGATAAAATATGCATCTACTGTGAACGTAAGATGGTTGCCTACCGTGCCCACCACACCGGCAGAAAAGCTGGTAGATGTCTCAGGTTTCAGTTCTTTAACACCAAAGGCATTCCGAACTACCGGGTTATAGTTGTTGGCAGTAAGCGCCTGCGAAGGCAATCCACCTACAAACTGTGTAGAAGTATTCTGGAAATAACGCTGGTGGAGTGAAGGTGCGCGGAAGCCGGTGCTCACAGAACCGCGTACGGCGATATTCCGGTTGATCTCATAGCGACCCGTGATCTTACCGCTGATGTTATCGTAGCTCACGCCAAACTCTTTATAGGTTTCATAGCGGGCAGCACCGCCCAGTGTAAATTTATTGCCTTGCAATTCGGCATCGACATACAAGGCATAAATATCTCGGTGGGCGTTGGTAGAATCGGAAGGCCTGAAACCCGGGAATACCTGTGCACCCGGTACTGCAGGACCGCCTGGTGGCGTATATACTACAGACGAGCCGGGATAGGAAGGCACCGGATCGGGTTGAAACCTTCTGCCACTCGTAGAAGTATCCTGCCAGGAATTCAATTCACCTTGTTCGATACGATATTTCTCATAGCGGTACTCACCGCCTACAGCAAAGTTGATCGTCTTACCAGCACCAATATCAAACTGCCGGTTGAGGTCAACGTTTACCGTGTTTTGCAGAAAGGATAGTTTACCTGCAAAAAACTCAGTTTGTACATCATCTGAAGCAGGCAATGAAGCGTTGCCGGTATTCTTGATATCGTACCGGATGGCATTACGGCCAATGGTATTGCTGATATCGAGCGCCCAGGCGCCCAGATCAGCTTTAACACCGGCTATGAGTGAAATGTCATCGATGGTGGTATGTATCTGGGGCAGAAAGCCATCGTAATAATAACGTTGTCCGTTGGCCAGTACCGGTTGCTGGCTCCATGAGTTGGGGTTGCGGCTGAAACCGCTGGCAGCACCGGTTCTATGAGACCGTCCTGCAGTAAGGTAAGCTTCTACTTTATCGCTGATCGGTAAACCCGCGTTTACGAAAGCACCAATATTATCGGAAGAGGAATTACCTGCTACTATATTGTGACGGTCGTATTTGCGCTGAGCCACCATTGCCCGGTCCTGGTCCATCAGCCAGCGATAGTAATCCGTGGGATGAACGCCCGGCGGAATAGCGGCGGCAGGAGGAAACGCGCCTGCATTACCATGATAAAACAAAGGAATGTTATCGAGGCCGCTGCGGTTGCTGCCATCACGTTTCAGCCATTGGCCACTGGCTGTGATATAGGCTCCATTCTTCCAGCCCATGCCGGCACTTATATCGATCTGCCGGTTGAGGCCATCGGTAATATTCACTCCTTCGCCATAGGGCATCGTGGTGATGTTCTCACCAACCAACCCAGAGATAGTAACTCCTCTGAAGCTTTTCTTCAGCACTACATTGATCACCCCGGCAATGGCATCTGACCCATATTGCGCCGCAGCACCATCGCGCAACACTTCAATGCGTTCGATGGCGGCAGCAGGGATTGCATTGAGGTCCGTACCTACAGAGCCCCGCCCTACCGTACCATTAATATTAACGAGTGCAGTGGTATGCCTGCGTTTGCCATTCACCAGCACTAAGGTTTGATCGGGGCCTAAGCCACGCAGACCGGCCGGGTCGATATGATCGGTACCATCGGAGATCGTTTGACGGGCCGATTGAAAAGAAGGCGCCACATGGGTTAGCAGCTGGGTAATATCAGTCTGGGCAAACTGTTTTATTTCCCGGGCGTTGATCACATCCACGGGGACCGTGGTGGTGAGCTTGCTGCGCGGCTGGCGTGAACGTGAACCGATGACCACCACGCTGCCGCTGAGGTCGGTGATCTCGTCTTTCAGGTCCACGTTTTGTTCGGCCGTGCTGCCGGCAGCTACCGTAACCTGGAAGCGCTGGGTGCCCTGGCCTACAAAACTGATAACGAGTGTGTGGGTACCGGGTGCTACGCGTAATGAATAATTGCCAGCTGCATCCGTGACCGTGCCACCCCGTTGGCCTTCAATAGCAACGGAAGCGCCACTGAGCGGATTGCCCTTGGCATCTTTAACAATTCCCTTAATAGTACCGGTGGTAATTTGAGCTGAAGAACATAGGAAGGTGAGTAACAGGAATGCAAGAACACTCACCCCGTAGATCGGGTAAATGAATTTTCTCATAAACTTGTGTCCAGTTTGGTTTAATGTGCGGCCCCGCGGCCTTGGCATTTTGATTATACGTAAGTTAAAATATTTTATTGAATTAGCTTTGGTAATTTTACGCCCCCAACCGAAAAAACGTTATATGAGGAAAAATATCACTTATATATTACTGGTAGCACTGTTCTTGCAGGCCTGTTCTGGCAACAAATCGATTGTTGGCAAGCAGGTCAACCCTTACCAATACACTATAAAGAAGAAAGTAACCGGTACACAGGGTGCCGTTGTTTCAGCTCATCCCCTCGCCAGTGAAGTGGGCCTTGCCATACTGAAAAAGGGCGGTAATGCTGTTGACGCAGCCATCGCTACCCAGCTTGCACTGGCGGTAGTATACCCTGCTGCCGGCAATATCGGCGGCGGCGGCTTTATGGTGGCCCACCTGTCCAACGGCAATAATGTAACGCTCGACTACCGCGAGAAAGCACCGGGCAATGCACACCGTGACATGTACCTCGATAAGGACGGCAACGCCATTACTTCTCTCAGTATCAATGGCCACCTGGCGGCCGGCGTGCCAGGTACAGTAGCGGGATTATTTGCTGCCGCCAAATATGGCAAGCTGCCTTTTAAAACACTCGTTCAGCCAGCCATCGACCTCGCTGAAAAGGGATACGTGATTACTGCCGACGAAGCCAGCGACCTTAATCGCAGCCGGGCATCGTTTGTCAAATACAACACTGTAACGCCCGCCTTTGTAAAAGAGACGCCCTGGAAAGCCGGCGACACCCTCGTGCAGAAAGACCTGGCCAATACCCTGAAGCGCATGCGCGATAAAGGACAGGCGGGGTTCTATGAAGGGGAAACTGCCCGCCTCATCGTGGAAGAGATGCAGCGTGGTAAAGGCATCATCAGTTATGATGACCTGAAAAGCTACACTGCCAAAGAAAGGCAACCTTCTACATTCGATTATAAAGGATACAGCGTTGTTACCATGCCTTTGCCCAGCAGTGGCGGCGTGTTGTTGCCCATGATGATGAAGATGATAGAAGACAAAGGGATTAAAAGCTATGGCTTCCAAACTGTGCAATCCGTGCAGTTGATGACGGAAGTAGAGCGCAGAGCGTATGCCGACAGGGCCAAGTTTCTTGGTGATGTGGACTTCTTTAAAGTGCCGGTGAAAACGCTCACCAGTGATGTGTATGCAAAAAACCGCATGAAGGATTACGATCCGTCCAAAGCGAGCACCAGTGCCGCTATACAAGCAGGCATCATTCCTGAAAGTGAAGAAACTACTCACCTCAGTACTTACGACAAAGATGGCAATGCAGTAGCTGTAACCACTACGCTCAATGGCGGCTATGGCAGCAAGACTGTTGTAGGTGGTGCAGGTTTCCTGCTGAATAATGAGATGGACGACTTCAGTGTAAAGCCCGGTGTGCCCAATATGTATGGCGCTGTTGGCGGCGATGCCAATGCCATCGTGCCCGGCAAACGTATGTTGAGTTCCATGACGCCTACGATCGTATTGAAGAATGGTAAGCCCTATCTCGTGATAGGTACGCCCGGCGGCACCACTATCACTACTTCTGTGTTCCAGACATTGGTTAATGTATTGGAGTTTGATATGAACGCCGATGATGCTGTGAACAAACCCAAATTTCACCACCAGTGGCTGCCTGACGAAATCGCCGTAGAAAGAGATTTCCCCCAGGCAATACGTGACCAGCTGAAGCAAATGGGTTATAAGATCACTGAGCGTGGCGCTATCGGCCGCACAGAAGTGATCCGCATCTTACCTGATGGCAGTTTTGAAGCTGTTGGCGATAAGCGGGGTGATGACCATGCAGCGGGGTATTGAGGAGCTTCAAGCTTTTAGCCATTAGCTGTTAGCTTTTTAGGTGTTGTTGCTAACAGCTAAACCCTAAGGGCTAACACCTTCTTTCATACCTTTACGTGAAATGAGTAGTATGTCCAACTACCTGGGAAAAGAATACCTTGTCAGTGTTATCAAACGCCTGCGTTATTACAAGACATTGGGTGAAAAGACTTTTGAGCAATTGCAGCATGATGAGGATTTTCTGTATCAGCCTAATGCCGCTTCCAACAGTATCGCCATTATTATACAACACCTGCACGGCAATATGCTGAGCCGCTGGACCAACTTCCTAACCGAAGATGGTGAAAAGGAATGGCGCAAACGGGATGAAGAGTTTGGAGTCATTCAATATACACGAGCACAACTTATAGATATGTGGTCAGCAGGATGGGCCTGCTTTCTTGGAGCGCTTGAATCATTAACAGAAGAAGACCTCTTAAAGACTATTACCATCCGCCGGGAACCGCTCATCGTTATCGATGCCATCAACCGGCAACTGGCCCATTACCCTTATCATGTTGGACAAATTGTATACATCGGCCGCATGATCAAAGACCAGGACTGGAAAAGTCTTTCTATAGAACCCGGCAAATCAGCTGAATACAATGCCAGTGATGGCATAAAAGATCCAGCGAATATCAAATGACCCAATGCCGATTTACCATTAACGGAAATAAATTTACCTGCAAGGAAACTTTCATCATATTTAATAGGGCTGATCTGTAACTGTTTCCTTTTAGCATAATTATTTTTCCTGATTGGGGATTACACAGAATGACAAAAGTCATAGTATTGCACGGCATTAATTACATTACTATGACAAATCCGCTACCTGTACATGAGAACGCTTATCCAATATGCAACTCCTATGTCTTGTGAGTTTGACATATACCGGAAAGGCGATAACCTGCTAAAGCAAAATCGCCGGGCAGTGGACAGACCTGGCCATCGCGGTACTATTTTCGAACTGTCTTCCCCCGATGGGATCAACTTCGGATATTACAACGTTCAATCATCAGAACCTGGAAAGGTTGTTATCAAGAACAAGCATCCTTTCATCCAGCTCAGTTATACGCTCAGCGGTCTGAAGACCTATGAGATCAACAACAGCAAGCGTAATCATACTGCCTTCAAATTCAAGAAGCAGGAGTACAATTATGTATTTCTGCCCAAGGAGGAGATCCATCTTCAGTGGGAACCCAATGAAAGGCTGGAGATATTTGAGCTGGGCATCAGCCCGGAGCTGATGATGAAAGCGCTGCCCGAAGACCATCCCTTCTTCGATGTGCTGCAAAAGAACATAGCGGATAACAAGCCCGCGCTGATGAGTGGTTCCAACCTCTTTATCCAGGCAAAAAGCAGTGGTATCTTATATGATATGTTGCAATGCCCGCTGGAAGGGAGGTACAAACAACTCTACATCCGTAGCAAGGTGGGTGAGCTGCTGGCGCTGGAGTTGGAAGCATTTGAACAAAGAACCAACGTGCTGAACGCCGGCAGACATCCCAAATTAAAACCGGCGGACATAGAGCGGATGCACCAGGTAAGAGAGATCATCATCTCTAATATACAAAGCCCCTGTTCACTGATCGATCTTGCCCACCAGGTGGGCACCAATGATGCGTATCTCAAAAGGCATTTTAAAGAAGTGTTCGGGACCACGGTATTCGGCTACCTGAATGAAGTGAAAATGAAAGAGGCCGAGAGCCTGCTGCTGGCCGGAAAATCTGTTTCTGAAGTAGCCTTCCTTACGGGATATCAACATATCTCTCATTTCACAAGGGCCTTTAAAAAGCACTTCGGGGTAGCTCCCAAAACCCTGAAACGATAAAGCAGTACACCCTTCAGCTTGTCGAAGGGCTACCGCATGAGCTTACTTGCTTCCAACGAAATTATATGCTACGCCTGCCATAAAAACCCGTCCGGGTTGAGAGGGAACTTTGGGGTCAACGAAATTCAGCAGATTTTCCGCATTAAAGCGCAGAGAAAGACGGCGGTTAAAGCATTTCTTTTCTATACCGGCGTTCAACAGGTAATAACCTTTTACAAATATATCGAAGCGGTCCATATAGCCGTTGTTGTTCTTGTCGCTGAAAGGATACTTGCCCCGGAAGTTTACCCGCACGTTGCCACTAAGCCCCCAGGGCTTGTAGGTATAAAATACCCGTGCGTTGAACATATGCCTGGACCGGTTTTCTATACCCCAGTAATCTTTGGAGGAAGGATTGTAGTTCACATAACCTGTATTGGGATCAAAAAGGGGACTATAATATTTACCACCTTCCACGATCGCATCTTCTACCGTTTTGTCTTTAGCGATCAGGTACTGGTACCCGCCGCTGATAGCAAGATCATTGATGGGGCTATAATTCAATGATAACTCTACACCCTTGTAGTAAGCCTTTGCATTGTTGCGGTAGGAATAGATAACGCGGCTATTGATATCGGTACCGATCAGGACGCTGTTGATCTGGTTGGTGATATCATGATAGAACACACTTCCTTCGGCCTTGATCGTTTTATTGGGTGATTCCCAAACGAGGCTGACGTTGTAAGACTTGCTCAACTCGGCCAATAAATTCCTGCCTTTGATCTCGTTATAAACCGGCTCCAGTTCATACTTGCTGATCTGTCCGGCTGCCAGCATCTGGTTGATAATATCACGCAGAATAGCACTGCCGGCGATCATATAGTTATAAGCCGGGTTATAAAACACCTGATACAGCTTGCGGGTATCAGGTGCTTTAAATCCTGTTCCATAGCTGGCTTTCAAACTCAACGATGGAAGGACTTTGTATTGCACTGCCATACTGGGATCGAAGCGCCATCCATAATCTACAATATGATCATAGCGCAGACCCAGTGTTAGTTCCATCTTAGGCATCACTTTCCAGTTGGCCTGTGAAAAGCCGAAATAAGACCTGATATCTTTCGACGTGGGTAGAATAGTACGGTCCGTACTTTCATGGGTGCCCCCTACTCCACCAACAACATATAGCTGTTTATTCAGTGCATATGAAAACTGCTGCTCCAGGCGATGCAGTGTTTGTCCAAACTTGTTTTGACTGACGCTGTCTCCCTGCGTAAGTGCAACGCTCATATCGGCCACATAACGTGTAAAGTAATACCGCGTCATGGTACGCCACTGATCATTAAAGCGGTGATCGAAAGTGGCGGAAGCATTTATGTCCTGTTCGTCCAGCTCATCTTCGGTAATATAGCTGGCGCCATAATCTTTGGTCATGAAGCTTCGACGTAATCCAAAACGACCGCTTACCGATAGCAGGTTCCTGTCGTCGAACTTGTAACGGAATCTTCCCTGGGCCGCATAATTGTCGTAAGGTGGCGCTGTAGTACCCTTGATCGTTCCCTGACTGGTATTGAAACCACCCGTGTGGTAATAATTCGTATTGAGCGACAAGCTGCCTTTCTTATTGAGTACAGGTGTTTCTCCATCTGCGATCAGGTCAATTGTTTCATTGCTGCCATAGCTTGCAGAGATCATTCCCTGTGCCTGGTGCACCTCATGACGGGTAATTACATTGATGGTACCGCCCAATGCATCGCCGCCATAGATATTGGAAGCGGCTCCTTTGGTGATCTCGATACGCTCGATGTTGGAAACGCTGATACGCGAAAGATCGAAGTTGCCATTGTTGCGCCCCACCATTGGCTGGCCATCGATCAGCACCATGATGTACTCACCGCCAAAGCCCTGCATCTGTACGCCTACCGAGCGAGAACCTCCTCCGATGTCATTTACAATGGCCATACCTGTTTGCTCTTTCAACACTTCATCGAGGCGACGGCTGCCCATCAGCTCGATCGTGCGGCGCTCGATAATGGTAACCGGCATAATGCTGTTCTCGACCTTTACCAGGGTCTCGGCATTGGCATTTGCACGCCGTGCGCCGGTAACGCTCACGTTTTCCAAAGCATGATAACTGACCTCCAGGCGCACATCTTTTGTGTAGGTGGCGCCGGATACAGTAAATGTATCAGTATAGTCCTTATACCCGATCATGTGTACGTGAAGGATCACCCGGCCTGAAGCGATCGATGCAAAACGGTATTTACCATGTGCATCACTGGTGATTACCTTGCCTGAAGACTGGATGGTGATCACTGCACCGGCCAACGCTTTCTGATCGGTACTTGTTATTGTTCCCTGTAACGTAGTTTGTTGGGCCTGTAAGATAGATCCACTAATCATCAACAGTACAAGGGCTATATAGAATTTCATCTGTTTGTATTAATAGGTTGACTAAGGTGAGCCACCCCTGGAGGGCGACCCACCTTTTAGTCTTTTGTCTTTACATTACGGCTGCCGTCTTCCTGGATAAAATAGCGGAAGGTGAAATAAGGGGAAGGCCAGTTGAGATCGGTCACCACTTCCGGGGCGCCTTTGTACATGCTGATCAATTGCAGCTTGCCATACCGGTAACTGCTGGCGCCGGTTACCGGATCGATGCGTTGAAGGCGCAGGTAAAAAGCCCGGTAAGGAAAGGGCTGCGCAATATGTGTGGTACTACTGTATTCATACCAGGCATTCACTCCCTTGCCATATTCCGATGCGTATCCTATTTGCATATTTTCCGGCGGCACCGCATCGAATACCGCATCAGGAGGTGCTTCGTTCATAAACTCGTAGCCATACTCATACATTACCACGGAGGTCTTCGTCAAAGGGCCTCCATAACCGGGATTGTTTTTATAGCCGGCATTGTTAAGCCAGATGACGCTGTTGAAATTATCGGTGAAGGCAATATCCCAGGAGGCGTCTTTCAGGTAGCGGGCCGAGTCGGCCGCATCACGGATAAACTGCTGCCGGCCATCGCTGAAGCGGAACAGGAACATGCTGTATTGACCGGTTTCTTTACCGCTCTTGCTGTACTGCACCTGGATGAAATTGGTGTTATCGCGGTAGTTGGCATCATTCACCATCAGTACCCAGGCTTTTCCATTGTATTGATAAACACGCTGGTTGTCGTTATCGCGATAAGCCCAGTTTACTTCCGGATTGGGCGGGGCCGATTGAACAAATCCCCGCCAGTTGATAAATATGCTATCGTTGGCAGCAGTTCCTTTATCTCCGTCAATATCCATCTGGTACCACACACCACTGCGGAAAATGTATTGGTGATTATCTGCGGTATTGGAATAAGCTTCGTTCTCCCGGGCGCCGACAGGATGTGTACCTGCATTGTTCAGCCATACGACGTTACCTTCTGTATTAACGTCGACACCCCGCGCAGCATTGATCATCTCCTTGCCCCAGGGCACGAAACGAATGGAATCGGTCCATGAAGCACTGTAATAGCGCTGCCGCAGATACGTGTCGCCTGCTTCATAATTATCTTCCCATCCATCGGAGGCAAGGGTATCACCCGGCAGGTTGTATATCACCTTGCTATGGCTGTCTTCATAGTTCACCATATTATCTTCCAGCTTATAGCAGGAAGACAACCATAGGGCTGCTCCTGCTATAAGCCAGTAAACGGATCGATTGCTACGCATCATCATTTGCTTTCTCTATTGCCTAATTAGAAACTCCGCTGAATATGAGGTTATCAAAACGGTTCGAGCCAAAAGGATCGGAATCCATCGTATTGCCATCAACAGTTATCCTGATGTACACATTGGCAGCATTGTTGAGCGCCGTGACCGCACTGAAATCCAGTTGCTGCAACGACCAGTCAAGCACGTTCATGCCGGTGATCGTTTTGAAATCTGTAAAGCTGGCACCATTGGTACTGTATGATATCTTGTAGGTAGTGAAACTCGTAGGCTCTCCGCGCGTAGCAAAGTTTACTTTCAAATTTCTGATACCAGTGGTGGACACTTTGAATACCATTCCCTTCGTGTTGGCGGAGGGGCCAGCCATGACTATAGAGCCATTGGGAAACGCCACCGGGCTCGGTCTGTCATCGCCCAGAATGTTGCCGGAGTAGGAAACAACATTAGTACCGATGGTGAGGTTGTCGGAGCCATTGGTGCCATCGAAGTACAGTGTACCAGTGCCTACGTCTGCTGTTATTTGTTTAACGGTTGGCTGCACGCCACCTCCCAGTGCATCGAAATGCCAGGCAGCAATTTTAACGGGGGTTAGTGCACCTATGTACAACTTGTCGGTAGCGCTCGGGTTGAAAAATCCAGTACTTGTAGATGGTACACCATTAGCATTGTACTTTGGATAATACACAACGGTATTACCGATATAATAATCAGCGTAATTCTGTGCATTGTCGGGCATCTTGAATTTCAGGGTATTGCCTACCTGCTCGATATCGGTGATCTGTAATTGTGCCGTAGAATTCGTCGCAGGAGGTTTGATCAGATTCAAAACGATCCGGGACACTTTTCCTCTGTACCAGTTGTATACAGCGCCATTGAGACCATCATCGACTTTAATGGTCACCACATCACCGGGATAATATTTTGCAGGACGGTTTTCCAGTGAGAGATAAGTGCCCAGTATAAGCGGCGCGCCGATCCACCCGGAGCCTGCATTGATGGTTTGCTTGCCAACCACCAGCTTGAAATTGTGCCGGCCGGTATCCATCGCAGCAGTATAAACAGGTAATCCAGCTGACAGTGTCACTGAATTGATAAGATCACGCCGCAACGTCATATCAAATTCAAAACCATCTTTCACGCGCTGCGCATACAGCCTGATAGCAGATGTGTCTCCGCCCGTCAGGAAGTATTGCCCGGTGATCCGCATCAAAGTCGTGCCCGACCATTGCAGAAAATCTGCATTGGCGATACTGGTAACAATGGGAGGCGCTTGCCCCAATACAAATTTCAACTGGTATTTGCGTGTGGTACCATCTTCGGCAGTAACTGTATAAACAGGCGATGAGGCCGGAGAAACAGCCGTACCCGACGCGGGGGAAATGGTAGCTCTTTCGGACACGATGATGGAAGGCGTAATGCTTTCCGGCAACTTTGCTGAAGCATCCCAATAAACGAATACAGTGTCTTTGATAATAACACCTTTGATGGTGTCATTCGCATAGCCTTTCAGCGCAAAACGTTCGATATTGTTGTAAGGGTATTTAGTATACTCTTTGTCTTTTTTACAGGAGATGACAAACAGTGCTGCGCATACAGCGATTGTCATGAACAAAAAAGTATGGGTCCTGAGCTTTTGCATATAGTAATCTAAAAGGGTGAGTAATGTGATTTATTTCGGAAGGACGTAGAGCGTGGAAGCAAGTCCCAGCAGGTTGTTGTTGCCCCAGCCGGTCCAATCTTCAAAATCGAAATAGAACTCTGTACCAGCATAATAGATGATGTAGCCGGTGTCGATAGAAACGCCATTGCTTTGATTGCCCTGGTAAGTGCCGACAGGAATATTTTCCGGGAAGATCACCCACACTTCAGAACGCGTATTCTTAACTACCTTCAGCTCGATGGGCGTATCCATCATGCTTTCCGGTAATGTTGCCGGGCGGGCAAGCAGCTTTGACTTATTGAACTTCATGTACACGCGTTTAAGTCCTGCATTTACGCCATTGTAAGGATCATGCGTATTACCGGTCTTCACAGCAAACTTAACAGTGTCTCCCACATGCAAGGTTGATTGTATAGTAGACAGGCTGCCGAAATAAGGCTTCCGCAGGATAAGGCGTATAGCAGGAAGATCGGCCGTACGTCCTTGTTGTTCCATACGTATATCGTAATAGCCGGTATCAGCTTCAATGGAGGTTTGCACCAAAGCAGTATAATAACCGGCCGCATCGGTGGATACGCTGAGCGTCTTGAGCAGGTCATTCACTACCCTTCCCGATTTTCTGTGCGTAGCGGTGAATTTGATATTGGTACTGGTAGATTCGAAATTGCCCATGATATAGACTTGCCCGCCCAATACCTTATCGATGGAGGAAACATCATCTATCTTTTTGTTGGTGTAATCATACAGATAACCCGCCACCAGTTTGGGTGCATAGGGTTGCAGGCCGATGATAAGCTTGTATTTCCGAACAGATGCATCATCACCCAATACGCGGTAAGTATAATCCTTTGTGGTTACTGGTACTGGCTCCACGCCTCCATCCAGGTTGATCTTGTTACCGGCGGCATCGATCAGGCTGGCGCCTTCTTCCAGCGTTATTTCCGGAACGAGGTGGTCGATGCCGGAGTAATAAGGCAGATACACCGTAATGGTGCTATCGATATTGTCAACCGCACCTTGTAAAGTATTGGCGCCATTGGTGACTGAATACGTAAGTATCCTGTTTTTGGAGACTTTCTCCAGCGGTATGATCTCGGTCTTCTTACAGGCCGTAAATCCTACGGCCACAAAAGTCATCGATACCGTAAAAAATTGTAAGTATTTATTTATCTGCATGGTTGGGTAGATTTTACAATGAATTATTTGACGGGCATCTTGGGGAACGCATTGACACCAATGATCCTGGAGAGATAGACAGCATTGCCGTACCCATCCTTGAAGTACAGGACAAAGCTGTTGGGCGCACGGTCAACTGGATAATCCGGCAGCTTGAACTTGATCGTGCTATCAGTTTGGGTAAGCGCCGGTGCTTCAAAGGAATAATTCTCAATCACCAGTTTAGAGAACTTCTTTGCATACCACTTCACCACGTTGCCATTGTGCTCATCCGCTATGCGCATGGTAATGCTATCACCTGCTGCCACTGCAACGCCCGCATCCTTGAAGGATACTTTCAACAGATCGGTGTAGCTGATATCGGGAATGCGGATCGTAACTGCCTTCGTATCAGAAACGCGGTTGCCGATCTTCACCCATACTTTATGGGCTCCTGTGTCGAGCAAAGGGGTGTACGTGGGCAGGTTGGCCGTGATGTTGGTCATGGTGAGTTTTGTTGGATCGATCGGCAGGTCAAACTCAAAACCGTCTTTAAGCCGTTGGGCATACACACGTACGTCGGCAGCAGTACCTGCCAGGAAATATTCACCGCTGATCGTTACCGTAGTGCCAGATATAAAATGGAGGTTGGCCGGATTGATTGATGATATCTTAGGTACCGGATAATTGATCACCGGCTTCAGGCGATAGGTTTGGGTAGTACCATCTTCAGCAGTAACTGTATAAACCGTGTTGACATTGAAAGCTACTTCGGCGCCGGAAGCAGGAGAAATCGTAGCATCGGGCGACACCACGATCACCGGGCGGATGGTGGCAGGCAGTGTTGTTTCTGCTGCCCAATACACCACAATATTTCCCTCATTGATCACTGCGTTTATTGTATCGCCGGCATAACTTTTCAATGAAAAAGTTTCAATCTGCTTATATGGTTTCTTCTCCTGTTCATACTCCGTCTTTTTACAGGAAGGCAGCAGGGAAAACATACCCGTCATCAGCACTACTGCTGTTATCAGTAATCTCTTTATCGTATTCATTACTTATTGATTGTTTGAAGGGAAGGTTTATGGTTTGGGGTTGATTGTAAACAGGCGTCCGGTGGTGGCCAGCATATTGTTCTTGCCCCAACCTGTTTCATTGTTGAAGTCGAAATAGAAACCGATGCCCGGGAAGTCGAGTGAGAAGGCGTATATGTAGGAGCCAACAGCGCCGGCGGGCACATCCGGGAAGATAGCTTTCACTTCTGTACGGGAGCTGCTGACGACCCTCATCTCCAGTTCTTTTCCAAAGAGATCATTGGGGAAGGTAGCGGGATAAGCGCCGCCGAAATTGAAGCCTGACTTCACAAATTTCATATATATGCGCTCCAGCCCCAGGAGGACACCATTTTGGGTATTGTTGGTATTGAGCCCGATGACGGAGAATGTAACGGTATCGCCGGCAGCATAGGCAGCAGTGGACTTAATATTGGTGAACTTGGGTTTCTGGTATACCAGGTGCATGGGAGGCAACTGTGCCTTGCGGCCCTGGTGTTTTATTTCCACATCGTAATACCCACTATCAGCATAGGCCGAAATGTCGACCATCATTGTATAATAATTTGAACCGGGGGTTACCTCATAAGTCTTCAACACATCGGTATAGACCTTTTTGGAAACGCGGTGCGTAAGTGTAAATTTTGCCCCTGCGCTGGTAGAACCGAAGTTGCCATAGATGGGCATTCTGCCATATACAGACTTGTCGATGCCGGTAACATAATTGATGATAGAACCACCTGGTGTGGTAAACAGGTAACCTGCCTTCAACGTATCAGGATGTGGTGCAATCTCGATGACAAGTGTGTACCGGCGTTTTACACTGTCCCTTCCCATTACCTGGTACAAATAACCGGTAGTATCTAATGGAACAGGCAGAATACCTCCGTCGAGGTTGATCACATTATTAGCTGCATCGAGCAGTTTGGCATCTTTGTCTATTTTGATGGTGGGCACCAGCACATCTACTCCTACATAATATGGAACATAGAGCTTGATCGTATTGCTGATATTGTCGATAGCGCCCAGGAGCGTGTCGCCGGCATAGGTCATCTTATATTCAAGGATCGTATTGTTGGAGGCACGTTCATAAGGGACGAGTTCCGTTTTCGTACACGACAGTGCAGTCGCGAAAAAACATATTACCAGTAAGACCTGATAAAAACGGGAAAGGGTCGCAGGTTGCTTCATAGCGTTTATTATAGAATTATAGCTTTATAGTTAGTTTAGAACGGTTGACCATGAATCCGAAGCGGCGTTCATCTGCTTTCACCACTACATACCGGAAACTGTAGGCCGGCATTTTAATATTCTTACCTCTGCGCATCTCCATCGGGTCCAGGATGCCGCCGTACATGCTTTGTGTCTCCATCTTGGCATAATTGCCTTTGGCTGTTTTGATAATGATAGTGCGTGGCCGTAGGGGATGTACGTTCTTAAAAGTTTCTACAGTACGCTGGGAAAGACAATACATCATGTGTTGATAGGCGTTTACTTCCGCCTGTATAGCAGGATCAGGGTTATCGATATCTTTCATCTTATCGGGCCTCAAAAAGTTGCCAAAGAAAGTATATACCACATGCCCCAGCGGAAGACCAAAAGCGCCCTGGTCATCCAGCCCTGTTGAGCCTGGATATTGAAACTTACTGTCGTCGGGAATCTGTGTCACATCATCAAAAGCAGCATCCAGCACTACCAGGCCACCAATGGCCGATGTGCCGTAGCCAAATCCGGCGCGGCTTCCGTTGTTGCCGGAGATCGTGCTGCGGTACATGCCGCTGAATGAAATATCCCAGCGGTCGGTGCTGCGGTATCCAATACCGATAGAGCTGAATCGTTCAAGGCTGAAGAACATAGGATCATCAGCATCCAGTGGTTCATGACCTGCGGGGAGATGGGCGCCCAGATCCAATACCTGTATCTCGCGGTTGAAAACGGAATCGCTCGGTGGAACATCGGCTTCCCAATCCGATCCGTTAAGGTCATAGACCTTGCCGCATGAACTACCTAACAGTATGATCGTAATTGCCCAGATGATAATCCTGTATGTCATAATTGCAATCCTAAAATTGGATGTGCAAAGGTTGATGGAATGGTTGACCATACAGGGAGAACGTCTTACCCCATACGGAATAATTGTAGGAAATACATATATTAAAGTTTCGGCGAACGATTGTACAAAACAACGATGCCTGTATAGGCGTGTTCGTTCTATACAGGCATTGTGGTGGAGAATAATAATGTAATGTAAAAGCTGTGCTACTTTTTTACAGCAAAGAAGAAGAGCGCCAGCCAGAACAATCCTTTTACGAGGAAAAAGAGGAAGCCCCAAAAGCCGAGCCGCTTTATCCAGGCCATCATCCGTTTATTTCTTTCATTGCTGGTTTTCATATAATATCTTTTCAGACTATTTATTCGCTGATAACCTGGTAAGTCCTGAAGTCACTGCTCATGGGCGCCGCTTTTCCTTCTGCTTTCGCTTTGGCAAGGTCTTCAAAGCCACGTTTATGTCCCTGACGGAAAGCATCCGACTTTGTCCAGTCCTTAAAAGCGGTTTCGGTTTCCCAATAGCTCACGATCAGGTAATCGCCGCCATCCTGCAAGGGACGCAATACGTGCATATTGATAAAGCCGGGCATCTTGTCGATGGCATGGGCCCGGGAGGCAAAAAGTTCTTCGAAACGCGGGCGGTATTCTGCCGAACAGGAGATATAATTAACTGCTACAAAGTGTTTGTCCATGGGTGTAAATTTTATAGGGCGAAAATAGGATTGTCACAAAACTGTCACAGCGCCTTGACGGAGAAGTTTTTACCTCAAACGGAGTTTTCGGGGGGCGCCGGATGGTGCTGGTGGGTTATCCCCAATTCGGTGTTAATCCGCTCCTAAAGCTGATATTTATCAACCACTCGTCAATTCATTGGTACTGAATTTGCTCAACAAGGGGGATTACCTAATTTTACACCCGAATTACGCAGGCCCTGAGAAAGTTTTGGAAAATATCCCGGACCGTGCTGCTGGTACTGATCGCTCTGATCTTACTGGCCTGGCTGGCCGTCCAAACAACTCCCGTCCAAAACTGGCTGGTACACCAGGTTACCAAACGTCTCTCTAAGGATCTCAAGACTACCGTTCAGATCAAACATGTTGATTTTGCGTTATTCAACAAAATGGTGCTGGAAGGCACGCTTATCAAGGACCACCAGCAGGACACGCTCCTCTATGCTGGCGCCATCAAGGTAAATATCACTGACTGGTTCTTCTTCAAAGACAAAATAGAGCTTAAATACATTGGCCTCGAGGATGCCGTGATCCATTTGCAGCGGCAGGATTCCATCTGGAACTATCGTTTCCTGTCTGACTATTTCAGCGGTCCCAAGGACACTACGGCTAAAAAGGGCAGCATCAATCTCGATCTAAAGAAAGTAGAGTTTGATAATGTATCTGTGCTGCAGCGTGATGGCTGGCGCGGCGAGGACATGACCATGCAGTTCGCCAATCTCGACATCGATGCAGAAAAGCTGGACATGCAGCAGCGGCAGATCAGGA
Source organism: Paraflavitalea sp. (assembly GCF_059502485.1). NCBI lineage: Bacteria > Pseudomonadati > Bacteroidota > Chitinophagia > Chitinophagales > Chitinophagaceae > Paraflavitalea > Paraflavitalea sp. Next base: position 2,630,118 of record NZ_JCACET010000008.1, on the reverse strand, counting down.
TCAATACGCTCAATATCGACCAACCACTGTTTGCCTTGTACAACTACGAAGGCAAGCGCCCTGATTCGCTGCGCCCCAAATACAAGGAAGAAACTTTTGTGAATGATCCCAAGAACCTACGCTGGAATCCCGGCAACTGGGACATCCTCATCAATGAGGTAGTACTGAAAAAAGGAACCTTTAAAAGTGACAGGCAATCTGATGATGCGTTGGTAGCGCATTTCGATGCCAGCCATATCAACTTCAATGATATCAATGCCAACTTCAAACAGGTAACGTTCAAGCAGGACTCTATTACACTGAGCATGCACCTTACCACGAAGGAACGCAGCGGGCTGGTTGTAAAGCGGCTCGATGCCAGTGTATTGATGCATCCCGAGGCTATGGAGTTTCATGCACTGAATTTGCAAACCAACCGCAGCCGCCTGAACAACTACTTCGCCATGCACTACGATACGTTCGATGACATGGGCGATTTTGTTTCCAAGGTGCGTATGGAAGGAGACTTCGATGATGCAGAGCTCGACAGTGATGATATTGCTTTCTTTGCGCCTGCGCTTCAGGACTGGAAAAAGAAGATACGTATCAGCGGAAAGATCAAAGGGCCTGTAGATAACCTCACCGCGCGCAAACTGATCATCGAGGCCGGAAAGAATACCTACCTCAATGGAAACATCAGTATCAAAGGTCTGCCAGATATCGACAATACTTTCATCGACTTCGTGGCCAATGATTTCAGGACCACCTATCCTGATGCTATTACTATTGTTCCGCAATTAAAGACTGTTCAGCAACCAAGGATCGATAAACTGGAGTACCTGCAGTTCAGGGGCAACTTCACCGGCTTCATTAATGACTTCGTTACTTATGGTACCATCCACACCAATCTTGGAACTATCGTGAGTGACCTCAATATGAAGTTCCCGGAAAAAGGGGCGCCTACTTACTCCGGTAAATTAAGGACTGACAGTTTTCACCTGGGTCCTTTTGTGGATGTGGCGCAGATCGGCAAGATCAGTTTCAATGGCGGCATTTATGGTATTGGCATGAAGGCCAACAGCCTCAACGCAAAACTGGACGGGGTGATCAAGTCGCTGGAGGTAAGCGGTTATAACTATCAAAACATTACTGTAAAAGGAACTGTGGCCAAGCGGCTCTTCAATGGAGAGCTGACATCGGATGATCCCAATCTGCAGTTCCAAATGATCGGACTTGTAGACCTCAGCAAGGATATACCGCAGTTCAATTTCGACGCCAACATTACCAAAGCTGATCTGAAAATGATCCGGTTAATGAAAGACAGCGTGGAAGTAGCCGGCAAGTTCCGTTTCAACTTCAGTGGTGACAATATCGATAACTTCTTCGGTACAGCCCGGGTATATGAAGCGTCTGTATTCAAGAAAGGGAAACGTATCTCTTTCGATTCGCTGAACGTGGAATCCAAGACCATGGGCACCAACAAAGTGATCACCGTGCTCAGTAATGAGTTTGATGCGGCACTCGTAGGTCAGTTCTCTATCCGCGACCTGCCTATCGCCTTCCGTACCTTCCTGCATAAATACTATCCCAGTTACATTGGTGAAGGACGCAGGCCCATCCAGTCGGATGAGAACTTCAGCTTTGTGGTTACCACCAAGAAAGTAGATGAGTATCTCGACTTCTTCGATAAGAACCTGAATGGTTTCAACTATAGTACTGTTACGGGCCGTATCAACACCAAGGAGAACCTGCTCGACCTGAATGTGGAGGTACCGCAGTTCAGTTATAAGAACGTAGCTTTCTACAACGTGGTGTTGAAGGGAACGGGTAACCTCGACAGCCTGAAGCTGGAGAATTCCATTGCAGATGTATACATCAACGACAGTCTGCACTTCCCTGGTTCTACTATCAACATCAGCTCGGCCAACGACGTATCGGATATTACGCTTAAGACAAGCGCCAGCCAAACGCTCAACTCTGCCAATGTAGTGGCGCGTGTGCAAACCATGCCTAAAGGGGTTCGCATCGTATTTAATGAATCGCATTTCGATGTAAATGGGAAGAACTGGGTGATCGACAAAAACGGAGAGCTGGTATTGAGTGAAGAGCTCGTTACTGCCGATGGCGTTAAAATATACAGTGGTGACCAAGAGATCCTCGTGACCACGCAGCCTTCGGATATTGGCAATACCAATGATATCAAGGTAGACCTGAAAAAGATCAATATTGGCGACTTCGCACCTTATATCACCAAGGCTACGCGCCTGGAAGGATTGTTGAATGCCACTGTGGACATCATGAATCCTTTTGGCAAGATACAGGTAGATATGGCGGGAGAGGCTGAACAGTTCAGGTTTGAAAATGACTCGCTGGGTAAGATCCAGCTCAATGCCAACTACAACCAGCGCACCGGCGCAGTAAACTTTGCGGCATTGTCCGATAACAAGGATTATGTATTTGATGTGAAGGGGATATACAATCTGATCGATAGTACGAACAGCAAAGTACCGCTGGACGTTACGGGCAACTTCAAGGATACCAAGATCGACATCCTCGAAAAATACCTGTCGGGCGTATTCAAAGATATTACCGGTTTCGCTACGGGTCAGCTCAGGATCACCGGACCTACCGACAAATTACAATATCTCGGAAAAGTGCAGTTGCGCAACGGCACCTTGCGTGTCAACTACACCAACGTGCTGTACAAGATACCGTCTGCCTCCTTCGACTTTAAAGAGGACCATATCAATTTTGGTTCGTTTGCCATCAAAGATGAATATGGTAATACAGGCACCGTCAGCCGCGGTATATTGAAGCACCAAGGGTTCGATGACCTGGATTTTGATTTTGCCATGAACACCAACAAGCTGCTGGTGCTGGCAACCAATAACACTGGAAAGGACCCTTTCTTTGGAACTGTATTCGCCAAGGTAAACATGACCCTGAAGGACAGGCTGGAGGATATGAAGATGGATATCAGGGGTGAGCCGGCAGATAGTTCCAAGCTCTATATCCGTTCTGGTGGTTCACAACAAAGCGGGGAAACTGATTATATCCGATGGAAAGTGTATGGACGCGAAATGCAAAAGGTGAGCTCTTTCAATGAAAGCAACCTTTCTGTAACGCTCGATGTGACTGCCAATAACTACATCAACATGTATGTGATATTGGATGAGCTGACCGGTGACGTGATCCAGGCCGTAGGGCATGGCAACCTTAAGATGAAGGCCGCCAGCGATGGTGACTTCTCCATCACCGGCCGTTATGATATCGACAGGGGTAATTATAATTTCAACTTTCAGTCGCTGCTGCGCAAGCCGTTTACGCTGCGTCCCAATGCTGGCAACTACATTCAATGGCAAGGTGATCCGTATGGTGCTACGATAAAGATCGACGCAGAATATGAGGCGGATAACGTACGTTTCAGCGACCTCGGGCTTGATGCTTTTTCCCTGCAATCAGGCACCAGTTCCAACAGTAGCAGTATCAACAACAACGTACGTAAATACCGTGGCAGGGTGATTGTGGTAGCGACGCTGAAAGATCAGCTTATGAAGCCCAAGATCAGCTTCCAGATAGAACTGCCCCAGGGTAGTGCCCTGAAAAACGATGCTGATGCATTGGCCATCTTACAGCGTATCCAAAACGATGAGAACGAACTGAACAAGCAGGTAGCTTTCCTCATTGTATTCAACAGCTTTGGTCCACTGTCTACTTCCAGCAACCAGGGAGCATTGGCCAATATTGCATTTGAGGGTGTGGTGATCAACAGCATCTCCGGCGTATTGTCTAATGCGCTTAGCCGTCAGTTTTCCAATATCTTCCAGACCATCTTCAATGATAAAAGTATCAAGGTCAACTTCAATGCGCAGATATACAGCGGCTCTAATTTTATCGATAATGCGAACCAGAACAGGCTGAACATCGATCGTACCAACCTGAACTTCAACATCGGTAAGAGCTTCCTGAATGAGCGGCTTACGTTCACTTTCGGCAGCGCGCTCGACTTTGGGCTGAGTTCTCAGCAGGTACAGGCTACCCAGAATCTGCAGTTCCTGCCGGACATTACCGCCGAATGGAAAATGAGGGCGGATGGTAAAGTGGTATTGACTTTCTTCTACCGCGATTCTTATAATTATATGAGTGGTGTGGGCGCCCGCCAGAACCGCTCCGGCGCCAGTATCAGTTACCGCCACGACTTCGAGCGGCTGGGCGATATCTTCCGCAATGAACGCAGAAGAAGGGAAAAGGCTGAACAAAGGCAGAAAGAAAAAGACTCTACCAGCGTATCTGCATCCGATAGCACGAGGAATGATACTGTAGGGAATAAATAATAGCAGTTAGCTATTAGCTTTTAGCCATTAGCCAAAAGCTAATAGCGCATTCTTATCCTTTCAAAATCTCGTGACCTAATTTATCTCTCTTCGTAGTAAGGTACTTTTCATTGTGGGGGTTGGGACAGATCTCAATGGGTACTGCTTCCACGATCTCCAAACCATAGCCCAGCAGGCCAGCCCGTTTCTTAGGATTGTTGCTCATCAGGCGCAGTTTGGTAATATCCAGTGCCCGGAGTATCTGGGCGCCGATACCATAGTCGCGCTTATCCATGGGGAAGCCAAGGTGCAGGTTTGCTTCAACGGTATCGTATCCGTTCTCCTGCAGCTTGTAGGCTTTCAGTTTATTCACCAGCCCAATGCCTCTGCCTTCCTGGTTCATATATATAATAGCGCCTTTGCCTTCTTTCTCTACCATCTCCATTGCTGTGTGGAGCTGATCGCCACAATCGCAACGCATGGAACCGAGGATATCGCCGGTAAAGCAGGAAGAGTGTACTCTTACCAGTACCGGCTCATCGTGTCTCCACTCTCCTTTTACAAGGGCCAGGTGTTCTAAACCTGTCATCTTTTCGCGGAAGGCAATGAGCTTGAAATGTCCCCATTGTGTAGGCATGTCCACGCGCACGATCTCTTCGATCAGGCTATCCTGCTTCAGGCGGTATTCGATGAGGTCTTTTATGGAAATGATCTTAAGATCAAACTTCTTAGCGATCTCCTGCAGTTCGGGCAGGCGGGCCATAGAACCGTCTTCGTTCATAATCTCCACCAGCACGCCTGCGGGTTCGAAACCTGCCAGTTGGGCCAGGTCAACCGTTGCTTCTGTGTGTCCTGCACGACGCAATACGCCACCAGCCTTGGCACGTAAAGGGAAGATGTGGCCCGGGCGGCCCAGGTCTTCGGGTTTGGTATCCGGATTGATCAGGGCCTGAATGGTCTTGGCCCGGTCGTGGGCAGAAATACCGGTTGTGCAGCCATGTCCCAGCAAATCGATCGATACGGTGAAAGCTGTTTCATGAAGGGCGGTATTATTATTAACCATCAATCCCAATTGCAATTCTTCGCAACGGGTTTCCGGAATTGGAGCACAGATGAGGCCACGGCCATGTTTGCTCATAAAGTTGATCACCTCGGGGGTCACATTACGGGCTGCAGTCACAAAATCGCCTTCATTTTCACGGTCTTCATCATCGACCACAATGATCATTTTCCCGTTTTTGATATCCTCAATCGCACTTTCTATAGTATCGAGCATGGAGTAAATTTGAGCAAAGTTACTAAATAAGGGTACAAATTTCAAGTTACGTATGCCGGAAGCATTGCCTGTAAACAATTGATTAACAAATAGTTTAAGAGATTATTCAGCCAATAAGTGAAATCGTGTAATCTCAGCCATCGCCGGCAGGCATAACTGTTTGTAACTGATTAGTATAACGCCATTCAGGAGGAAAAGGTTGCCGGGCGGCGGTATCGTGTATTATACCTGTATGAACGTGCAGCACTTTTCCTACAGGCTTTGCCTGTATAATGGCTTTGCCCCCTTGCTACTTTCCTGTGAATAACCTGTGCACCCAATTTTAACTTTTCCTTTTATTTTCTGTTACATTTGTCGCATCGCCCTAAAAACCTGAATCCTCCCTTGAAACTCTCCACCAGACCGACCAACAGGCTTTTATCAGACAGCAACCCTTAGCATTTCAGACCCTATCTGTATCGATGAACAACGAAACTGTTAACCCAAGGGGTTAAGGCTTTTTCGCATGCCAGCAGTTCGTTGTATCCAACATTGGAAATCAAACATGCATATATGAGTAAATCTATGATTGCCTTGCTGTTGTTACTGGCCATAGGAATCAGTACGAACGTGGTAGCGCAGGTTACCACCAGTAGTATGACGGGCGTTATTAAAACAGATAAGGGAGAACCTCTGGTTGGCGCTACCATCACCTTAAAGCATGAACCCACGGGTTCCGTATTCACCGTTTTGACCCGGACAGGCGGCCGTTTCGATGTCGCCAATATTCCTCCCGGCGGTCCTTATTCCGTCAAAGTTTCTTATGTAGGCTATTCCGAGTTCACAAGAGGAGATATCAATATTCCTTTGGGTGAAAAATTCGACTTGCAGGCCACTCTTGCAGGCGCCGGCGCCGAACTGACAGCCGTAACGATCAGCGCGGGCCGCAGAAGCACCACGGTGAAAACAGGTGCCTCTACCAACATCAGCAACAGGCTGGTACAGAACCTGCCCAATATTTCCCGCAGCTTAACTAACCTCACCCGTCTTACACCACAAAGTAATGGGAACAGCTTTGCCGGCATGAACAACCGGTATAATAATATAACCATCGATGGCTCCCTGTTCAATAACAACTTCGGCCGCAGCGGCGATGGCATGGTGCCCGGTGGCGCCACCTCCGCCATCTCTATCGATGCGTTGGATCAGATACAGGTGAACATTGCCCCTTATGATGTGCGCCAATCGGGATTCGTAGGCGGCGGCATCAATGCCGTAACGCGCAGGGGTACCAATAATTGGTATGGCACCGTATATGGTTATTACCGGGATCAAAGCTTCAATGGAAAAAAAGTAAAAGGTCAAACTGTTGCCAACGACGACAGGTCGACCAAGATCTTTGGCGCGAGCATCGGCGGCCCGATCATTAAAGACAAGCTGTTCTTCTTTCTGAACTATGAACAGGAAAAGAGAACGCAGCCCGGCCAAACATTCGTAGCCAAAAACAGCGCTGCTGATGCAGGCCCCAACGTAACGGGCGTATTGAAAAGTGACCTCGACAATTTAAGGCAATATCTTATTACCACTTATAAATATGATCCGGGTGAATACCAAGGTTATGGATTCGAAACAGAGAATAAGAAATTCCTGGGCCGTGTAGACTGGAACATTACTTCCAAGCACCGTTTAACGCTGCGTTATACGCAGTCGGAAACAGATGATGACGATCAGATCAATGCTTCCAGTACCGCCTCCCCTATTCCCCGTATCGGTGGTAATAGCCGCAGGGGCGGCCGTGCTACCGGCGGTATGGCTTACACCGGTTCCAACTTCAAGAATAATGTAGTGGTAAAATCAGGTGTGGTAGAACTGAACTCCAACTTCAGCACCAAGGTCACCAATCAGTTGATCGGTTCTTACACCGACAACCAGTTGAAACGTGATCCAAACAGTACCGCCTCTTTTGTAGATATCATGCGCGATGCTGATAATGTGTACATATCATTTGGTACCGATCTGTTCTCGTACCTAAATAACATCAGTGATAAAGCACTGAATATCGCCGATAACGTTACGCTCAATCTCGGGCAACATACTGTAACGCTTGGCGCCAGCTACGATAACATGCAATTTGCCAACTCTTTCACCAGTGGCGCAGGCCCGAGTTACTACCGTTATTCATCGCTGGCATCTTTCCTCGCCAACCAGGCCCCTACTTTCTTTTCGGTGGCTTATGATCCTACTAACCGACTGGGCATCAAAGTTCCGGAAGCAAAGTTTGCACAGCTGGGCATCTATGCGCAGGATGTGTGGGCACCTTCTGAAAAGTTCAAGCTTACTTATGGCTTGCGTGTTGACCTGCCTTTCTATCCTTATAAGCCTGACAGAAACCCGGCATTGGAAGCCATTACCTTTAAAGATGAGAATGGCAACAATGAGAACTTCGACGTAAGCAAGTGGCCTAAACAACGACCCCTGTTCTCTCCCCGTGTAGGATTCACTTATGATCCGGAAGGCGACAAGTCGATCATCATACGTGGTGGAACCGGCTTATTCACCGGCCGTATTCCTTTCATCTGGCTCGTAAACCAGGTGGGTGATAATGGTGTGATCCGCGGTCAGTTCAACGCAAGCGCCGCACAGTTGGCCAACATCCGTTATAATATAGACCGCACTGCTTATATTCCTGCGCAAGCCGATATTCCACCGGTAGGCACCAGCATTCCTTCTGGCCGTCCTTCTTACAGTGCAGTTGATAAGGATTTCAAATTGCCACAGGTGTGGAGGAGCAATCTGGCAATGGATAAACGCTTTGCCGGTAATTATGTGTTCACGCTCGAAGCGATCTACACCAAACAGGTCAACAATGCTTATTTCCGTAATGCCAACCTCGGTGCGCAGAACGGAACACTCGGAGGCGCTGCTGATAAAAGGCCTTATTATAATCTACGCCTGAACGACAACATCGGTCAGATGATCGTACTGGACAACACCAGCAAAGGTTACAGTTTCGCGTTTACAGCACAGTTACAGAAGTCCTTCTCACAAAACTGGGAAGCTGGTATCGCGTATACTTACACGCTCGCAGAAGAAGTAGCCATCGGCAGCAGTGACCAAAGTGCCAGCGGTTTCAATACCAATAACATCATCTTCAATCCTAACAAACCTGATCAGGGACCATCCAACTATGCGGTGCCGCATCGCGTAGTGGCTAACCTGTCTAAACGTTTCAATTACTGGGGTGGCAGAACTGCTACTACCATTGGTATGTTCTACAGCGGACAACCGCAGGAAAGATATACTTACCGGTATGGCTCTGACATTAACGGAGATGGTCAGTCTAATGATGTGCTCTACATACCCAAAGATCCTTCCGAGATACAATTCGTAGAGGGCTTTAAGGTGGGCACCAATACCTATACTGCCAAACAACAAAGTGATGCCTTCTTTGCTTATATCGAAAACGACCGGTACCTGCGCAAGCATAAAGGCCAGTACATGGAAAAGTATGGCGCCTTGCTTCCCTGGTCGCATAGCCTCGACGTTAGGGTGATGCAGGACTTCACTTTGCGTACCGGCGAAAGAAAGCATACGCTGCAGGTGAGCCTGGATATCATCAATGCGCTCAACCTGATCAATTCCGAGTGGGGATATCGCTACCAGTACACTTTCGGGACTTTCCAGGATATGGGCGTATTGGGGCTACCTACATCGGGTGCGAGCTCCAACAATACCGGCAACGAGGCTTTCAACAGGGCCAATCCCAAGTTCACTTTCAACCCTGCCAATTCAAAAGGTTTCCAACCCAACTACTCTACCGCCAGCACGTGGGGACTACAATTGGGTCTTCGTTATATCTTTAATTGATTGTAAATAATAGCAATACACCACACAGGTGGGTTGCCCTTGATGGGCGGCTCACCTTTTTTATGCAATAATTATTTTTTGATTTACGTGCAGCAATTAAGATTCATCCATTGCCTGTGGAAAGCGTGACGCCATGCGGACTGCATGGCATCACCACATGGAGCAATTCAGGGTAACTGGGTAGTGTTCGATTCTTAATAGACTGTGTAAAAAACTAATAGCACAGGGTTCGAACAGTCTGTTTTTTTAGGCTACTTTTGCCGCACGCTGATGCATACTATAGCCCCTTGAGAACTCTCCAAAACGGTTCTTGCTACGATGAAATATTCGGGCTTCTTTGCCATGAAACATGATGTGTATTATTACAGCAAATTAATTATTTGATAATACATTGTTGCCTTTACAGCAACAGGGATCATTGTTTCTTTGACACCAGAAATTAAACATGCATATATGAGAAGATCACTCACTCTATTTTTTCTTGTCCTTATCGGACCCCTTGCCTTATGGGCTCAATCAAATTCCCCTGTAACCGGCCGCCTGGTAGATGCTGATACCAAAGAAGCTATTGCCGGCGCTTCTCTCTCAGTTACAGCGGGTTCTAAAAAGCTTAATCTTATTTCGGCTATTGATGGCCGCTTCACTTTCGTAATCACTGAAAAAGCTACGCTTGTTATCAGTTCTGTTGGCTACCTCGCTAAAACTGTAGAGGTAGAACCAGGCGCCAGCCTTGGCGAGATCAGCATGCCTTCCAGCCAGGTAGCGATGAAAGAAGTAATCGTAACCGGTAACATTGCGATCGACCGGAAAACGCCTGTAGCTGTTTCTACTATCCGCGCTGCAGCCATCGAAGAAAGGATCGGCAACAAAGAGTTTCCTGAGATATTAAGAACAATGCCAGGCACTTACATCACCAAATCTGGTGGTGGTTTCGGTGACTCCCGTATCAACGTGCGCGGATTTGCTCAAACCAACGTAGCTGTAATGATCAACGGCGTACCCGTAAACGACATGGAGAACGGCGCTGTTTACTGGAGCAACTGGGCTGGTCTTTCCGATATCGCCAGCAGTGTTCAGGTTCAACGTGGTTTGGGTGCTTCCAAACTCTCTATCGGTGCAGTAGGTGGTAACATCAACATCGTTACCAAGGCTACAGAAATGGAGAAAGGTGGACAGGCCGGCGTTACTATTGGTAACGATGGCTACCAGAAATATACTTTTGGTTACAACACCGGCAAAAACGAAAAGACCGGACTGGCGCTGTCAGTGCTCGCTTCTTATACCGCAGGTCATGGTTATGTAGCAGGTACTGCCTTCCAGGGCTGGAACTACTTCGCCACCTTAGGTTGGGAGATCAACGACAAACACACCATTACGCTGACTGCGACTGGTGCTCCTCAATGGCATAACCAAAGAAGTGCCGGTATCTCTTACGCTACCTTCTATGGTAACCCCAACGATGCAACTACCGTTGTTCGCGGCGCCAAATACAACGATTCCTGGGGCTATTACCACAGAGAAGAGTTTAGCTGGAGCAAAAACTTCTACCACAAGCCTGTAGCCAATCTGAACTACTACTGGAAAATAGATAACCGTACTGATCTTAGTGCAGTATTGTATGCTTCACTTGGCCGTGGTGGTGGCACCGGCAATATTGGTTCTATTCCCAACGGTTCTGGTTCATATACTGGTTTCACAGTACCTAAAGATGCTAATGGTCTGATCCGTTTCGATGATATCGAAAGATGGAATACAGGTGTTGCTCAGTATCCTCAGATCGGTACAACACCTTTCAACCCCAAATGGCCTACTGCAGGTCAGTATCAAGGTCAATACGTAGCTGACTTGTCTGGCAATGGTATCATCCGCCGTTCATCCATGAACGAGCACAACTGGTATGGCGCTATTGTCAATGTTACACGCGACATCAACTCTGCTATCTCATTTAATGCCGGCCTGGATCTGCGTTATTACAAAGGCCTTCACTACAGGAGAATTGAAGACCCGCTGGGAACAGCTGCTTATTTTGAGAACAAAGACCTGAACAATCCTAATAAATATGTATCGCCTTATGACGCCGATGGCACCATCGATTATAACAATGACGGTCTTGTAAAACAAGTTGGTGGTTATGTATCTGCGGAGTACAACAAAGACAAATGGAGTGTATTCGCAGCTGGTTCATTGTCAAACACTAACTACCAACGTATCGATCACTTCCTGTACGACAAAAAGACGAACCCGATCTGGGAGTCTGACAAGAAGAACTTTACTGGTTTCATCGCAAAGGGTGGTGCTAACTACCGTATCACGGATCAGCACAACGTTTTTGCCAACGTTGGTTACTTTGAAAGGGCGCCTTTCTTCAATACCGTTTGGCCCAACAACAACAACGTAGATATTACCAAGAATATCACGAACGAAAAGATCTTCAGCACAGAGCTGGGATATGGCTTCAGGTCTAAAATATTCAGCGCCAACGTGAACCTGTACAGAACAGAATGGAAGGATAAGAACTTTATCCGCAACTTCCCTGATCCAGTATCAGGTCAAACTTTCCGCGCCAACATCGCCGGTATGGTAGCCTTGCACCAGGGTATCGAGATAGAAACTACCGTTCGTCCTGTGAGCAAACTGGAAATCCAGGGTATGCTGTCTCTGGGTGACTGGAAATGGAAAAAGGATGTAACTACCGATGTATACAATGACAACAACGACAAGATCGGTACTGTTACCTTGTATACCAAAGACCTGAAAGTAGGTGACGCGGCTCAAACTACTGCTAACCTGAGCGCTACTTATGAGATCTTTAAAGGTCTGAGGATAAGGGCTTCTTATTTCTATGCTGATAATCTTTACGCCAACTTTACTCCTGAGAGCAGGTCAGATGCCACTCAGTCTGGCATACAGCCCTGGAAGCTGCCTTCTTATGGTTTGCTGGATGGTATGCTTTCTTATACTGTAAAGGTTAATGGTAAGAAGGTTACTTTCCGTCTGAACGTAGACAACATTTTCGATAAAGAATATATCGCAGAATCAACAGGTGATGTAAAATATATTCCTCAAGGCCAAACTGGCTATAATGCAAAAGACTTCGTTATTGGTGACAAAGGCTCTGGTTTGAACAACCGTGTTTATCCCGGTTTCGGTACAACCTGGACACTGGGCGCCAAAGTGAACTTCTAAAGATTGATGATTGTATCTAATGCAAAGAGGCTGTCTCGCAAGAGGCGGCCTCTTTCCGTTTTATCAGGTGGGGGTACCCGCTATTATTTCTGCCCAAAATGTATTATTATAGCGGCAGTAATTTAAAACCCAACCATGAAACCACCCTTTAAACCCGGTATTGCAGTATTTCTATTGATCGCGTTATTTACCAATATTCATTGTGAGAATGGCAACAAAGACGTTGTAGAGAACAGCATCATAAAGATCATTACGCCTGACCATCTGCTAACTGAAAAAGCCATTATAGAGCCACGCACCTACAAGTACGAGACTTATGCAGCACCTTTTAAAGCAGCTGCCCTCAAAAATATATCTGAAATGAGGTTCCTTTCCCGGAAAGGGGATATTAAAGGCCTGGGCTTCAGCATAACGATTTACAATTATGCCAATAACCGCTCCGCAGCAGATAAGTTCAAGGAATTGGCTACCGTCAAAACCACCGGTGATGAGGGTGGAATTTTCAGCAAAGACTATGATTATGTTGTAAAGCACGAGAACTTATTGATCAGGCTCGATGCCGGATGCCGATACTCCGAAGCATCGTGGGCTGCGTTGAAAGCACAATTTTTAACGACTATCAAGACGCCTCAGGGTGAAACAATAGAATGTTTTTGTGGAGGTAATTGTAAGTAATAAATATTAGGGTACAAGTACGCCCCTTCCGAAGCCAGGCTTGCGCCAGCTGAGTTATTGACTATGAATTAATTAGACTCCTACAGTATTAGAAAGCAGTAATTGAAACACAGTTCCCGTTTTAGTGAAGTGCGCCTTTAATATGGCGTTGACATAAAGCATCCATTCATCATCCCTTCAGGAAACCGGGAGTAGCCTTTCCGGGGCACAAGTACGCCTCGCTCGGATCCTGGCTGTATACTTACGCCAGTTAATAGAGTAGCCCGGCATGACCAGGATCGGAAAGCCTTTGAGGCGTTTTCGGGCAATCCGGACAATTCGGACAATTTGGCCTAAAATGGCCTATACCTGTTGCCCGGGTTGATGAATATAATTAAATTCAGGTATATAATCTAGTTCCCATGGCAAAACAAATAGCCGGACTCTGTTTCCTTGAAGGCACCTTCGATGATATTACCTTCTATAAAATGGACGGGCAATACTATGCCCGCGTTAAAAGTTCCCTTTCCTCCGAAAGAGTAAAAAAGAGTGCCGAGTTTAGAAAGACGATGGCTCATGCAGAATTGTTGGTTCGCGCTTCCAAAATCGGCTCACAAATATATAAGTCGCTGCCACCCGGCTGGCGACAATTTTGGATGTACCGCAGCTTTACTGGCGAAGCTTTTACTTTATTAGAGAAGAATGCCTACAACGACGAAGAAGTAAAACAGCTTTTGTGGACATGTTATGTTGAATACTGGGAGCAAAGCAAGGTTGTTGATCCTGATAATCTTATCTGGCAGCCCAAGCTTAAGAAGATAAGAAAGCGAAGAAAGTACAGCGATGAATCTATACAGCGTCTGTTGAAACGCAAAGGCAAAGATGGCAAACCTAAATGGAGAGACCCGGAGGAGGAAGAGCGGAAACGGCAGCACAAAGCGATGAATGATGCGTGTTATAAAAGGACGATGGAGAAGCAACGGCTGGAAGAAGAAAAGCTGCGAGTTGCGCAGAGCAATATTGAACATTGGGCTAAAGCCCAAGAAGGTGATGTTTCTTACCCCGGCCCTAAAGGGCCGGGCAATTCGAATGCGGCACGTTTACTTCGGAGGGCCAAAGGCCCTGGAATAGAGCTGCGAGGCTACAAGCCTCGCAGAGCTACGCTTCGCAGAGCGTTGTATTCGCCCTGTGCCGCTCCTATTGTAAAGATGTACCTTGATAAATCATTTCCTACTCTTCGCCGCGGCCGCGCCAGCCCCATTTCAGGAATACGGGCAGGGCCTTGGCCCAAGTGGGAACATCGTGCTTGCCTTTGGGCAATTGGAGGTAGTACATATCTTTTCCGTCCTTGTACCCCTTTTGCAACAGCTCGCGCATAAGGTCGATGGTATCGTCGATGGAGTCGATGACGCCATTCTTGTTGCGGTCTTCTGTTTCATCGAGCATACCGCACTGGAAAAAGAACTTTTGTCCGGGGTGATGGCTTCCTTCGCGCACCTGGCGGTGCATCATACGGTGTTTGTCGCCGTTGTAGTCTTTAGCGTCCTTGTCTTTGGAACGCCACCACAACGAGCCTGAGAAGATGCCTACTTTGGAGAACACGCCGGGATGATTCCATACTGCATCGATGGCACTCAACCCGCCGAGTGAAAAGCCGGCAAAAGCAGTTTCCTTAAAGGAAGAAACTTTATAGTGGCTATAAATAAATGGCAGTAATTCTTCGAGAATGAATCGCTGATAAGCGGGGCCTTTGGTGCCACGACCCTTGAAGTCGGGGCCTATCAGCATACCATATTCATTAAGACGGTCTTCACCGCAATGAATACCTGCTATTAAAAGCGGGGTTACCTGGTTAGTTTCCGACAGGTAGCTGATCATTTTATCAAATCCCATCGCTTCAAGATCCTGCCCATCGTTTACCAGCAACAGACTAATCTCTTCTGGTCGGGCGGTTGGGGTCGGCAGATAAAAATTTACAGTTACGGTTCGGTCCAGGAATTCAGATGGCAATGCTACGGTCTCTACCATGGTGCCGGTACTAATCTCAATGTGCATATTCCGGCAAAAGTAGGGAAAATCGGGAATTTGGTATTTCCCTTTCATTCAGATATATTTGGTTACCACTCTCCAGTCTACATTTATCATAAAACTATTATACAGATGAAAAAGATAGGTATTCTCTTCGGGAAGGAAAGATCGTTCCCGATGGCCTTTGTGGAAAGGATCAACAGTAAGGGGGTGAATGGTGTGGTAGCCGAGCCGGTGCGGATCGACAAAGTGGTGCAAGGTGCTGCAGATGAATACGCTGTCATCGTGGACCGTATCTCCCAGGACGTGCCTTTTTACCGAGCTTACCTGAAGGATGCAGCCATCAGTGGAACGGCTGTGATCAATAATCCGTTCTGGTGGAGCGCCGATGAAAAGTTCTTTAATAACTGTCTGGCTGTGAAGATAGGTGTGCCCGTTCCCAAAACGGTAATTCTGCCTTCTTACGAATTGCCCACTGATACTACCGATCAATCGTTCAGCAACCTCGCCTACCCGCTCGACTGGGAAGGCATTTTCAACTATGTAGGTTTCCCTGCTTATATGAAACCTTTTGCCGGTGGCGGCTGGAAGAACGTTTACAAGCTGCATGACCTGGATGACTTCTTCAGCAAACACAAGGAAACGGAGCAACTGGTGATGTTGCTGCAGGAAGAGATCATTTTCGAAGAATATTATCGCTGTTATTGTATTGGTGGCAAGCATGTTCGCATCATGCCGTATGAGCCGCGCAATCCACATCATCTGCGCTATACCAGTGATTTCCGTCCTTCGCCTGAGAGGCTGCAACAGATGGAAGAGATCGTGTTGCGCATCAACCAGTATCTTGGCTATGATTTCAATACTGTAGAGCTGGCCATACGTGATGGTATTCCTTATGCCATCGACTTCTGCAACCCGGCGCCTGATGCCGACCTGCAAAGTGTGGGTGAAGACAATTTCAACTGGGTGATTGAAACGGCTGCCAACTATGCCATCGAGCGTGCACTGGCGCAGGAACCCAACCGCGACAACCTTACATGGGGTGAATATGTTAGACATAGCATTGATCGCCGTCCACTGGTGGAAGCAGTAGTGGAAGCGAGGTTTTAGAGCCGGCAATCGGCAGTCGACAATCGGCAATAATGCGTCGGGCGTTTAGCGTCATGAGTTTTTTTGTACACCATATCCATTTAAAAATTTCAAATTTTCTATCGATTGATGTCAAATACGAATTACAAGCAATTTACACTGGGTATTGAAGAGGAGTACATGGTACTGGACCCTAATTCCCGCGAGTTGAAGAGTCACGAGCAACGCATTGTTACGGAAGGGCAAAAAGTGATCAAAGACAAGGTAAAGGCCGAGATGCATCAGGCTGTAGTGGAAGTGGGCACGGATATATGCCAGAATGTAGAT
Source organism: Paraflavitalea sp. (assembly GCF_059502485.1). Classification (NCBI taxonomy): domain Bacteria; kingdom Pseudomonadati; phylum Bacteroidota; class Chitinophagia; order Chitinophagales; family Chitinophagaceae; genus Paraflavitalea; species Paraflavitalea sp. Next base: position 2,613,420 of record NZ_JCACET010000008.1, on the reverse strand, counting down.
GAAGCTTTTAACGATGTAGCCACTTTACGTAAAACCATTTCCAGCATTGCTCAAAGCCTGGGTTATGCCATGGGGGCTGCAGGTACGCATCCTTTCAGCCATTGGGAAAGTCAGCTCATTACTGATCACGTTCGTTATAATGAGATCGTGAATGAGTTGCAGGAAGCGGCGCGCAGCAACCTCATCTTTGGTTTGCACGTGCATGTTGGCATGGAGAGTCGTGAAATGGCTAATCATATTGCCAATAGCACGCGCTACTTTTTGCCGCACATTTATGCGCTCAGCACCAATTCTCCTTTCTGGGAGGGTCGTCAAACGGGTTACAAATCATTCCGCACTAAAGTTTTCGATAAATTCCCACGTACCGGCATTCCCGAAACCTTCGATTCTATCGAGGCGTATGACAATTATATCAAGCTGCTGGTAAAAACGAATTGTATCGATAATGCTAAAAAAATATGGTGGGACCTGCGGGTGCATCCTTTCTTCAATACGGTAGAGTTCCGTATCTGCGATGTGCCTATGACCGTGCCGGAAACCATTGCTATTGCTGCGCTCTTTCAGGGGGTATGTGCCAAGATATATAAGCTGCGCAACCAGAATCTTAACTTCATTCAGTATTCACGTGCGCTGATCAATGAAAATAAGTGGCGCGCCAGCCGTTATGGTATCGATGGCCGTCTTATCGATTTTGGTAAAGAGGAAGAAGTAAATGCGCGGGTGCTCATTTATGAGTTGCTTGACTTCATCGATGATGTGGTTGATCCGTTGGGCAGCCGTCATGCAGTGAATTATGTGGCCCGCATGATGGAAGAGGGTACCGGCGCCGACAGGCAATTAAAGGTTTACGAGCAAACGCAAAGTCTCAGCAACGTGGTTGATTATATTCAAAGTCAGTTTCTTCACGGCGTATAATACTTAATCGGGGTGCCACCTTCTTTTGCTTCGATAGCGAAAAGATGTCACCCCGATTCATATTCGGTTGCCAGTAATTATTTTTTTCCGTCTACTTCTTTAATAAACTTAATTACTCCTTCCATAAACACTTTTTGATCGTCCCACATGGAGAGGTGGCTTCCATTGGGACAATAGAGGTATGCCCCTTTTTGCACTTGTGTGCTCATCCACTTCATGTGTTCGGGGTCCATCGTATCGTGTTTTGCTCCTACTGTAAGCGTGGGTACTTTAATGGAGGGCAGGTCTGCTTTTCGGTCCCAGTTGGCAAGACGGCCACCAATACCAAATTCAGATGGCCCCTGCATCAGTGTATAGATGGTTCCGTTGGCATGTTTGAAGCTGCGGTTCACCGGCTCCGGCCATTCGGGCAGACGGCAGATATGCTGGCTATAGAAATGCTTCATGAGCAACTCCATGTATTTGGGGTCCTGGAATGCCTGGCGGGCTTCCAATTGCCGGATGGTGTCCAGCACTTTGGGGTCCATCGTTTTAGCCAATACATCTGCGGCATATTTTCCGTAGTCCGGACAACTGGCCATCATGTTGCAAATGATGAGGCCTTTCAGGTTGTCCTGGTATTTTAATGCATACTCCATGGCCAGGATGCCTCCCCAGGAATTGCCCAGCAGGAAGAAATTATTTTTATCTAACCCCAGGGCTTTGCGTACCTGTTCTACTTCTTCTACAAAACGAGCGGTGGTCCACAGGCTGCTGTCGGTGGGTTGATCGGAATAATATGACCCCAATTGGTCGTATTCATAGAACTCTATGCCTGCTTCGGGGAAGAAGCTTTCAAAGCTCTCCATGTACTCATGCGTCATGGCCGGGCCGCCATGTAGCAGCAACACCTTGATTGATGGATTGTTACCAAATCGCTTGGTCCACACTTTAAAGGTGCCAATGGGTGTATTGACAGGTATCATTTTAATACCGGCTACACGCACACCGGTGTCACTTACATAGAGGTAATCATTTACGGGTGACTGGGTAGATTGGTGGCCTGAGCAGGCACCAACGATCATAACCCATACCAATATCCCGTACAGATAGCAGTTACGCATGTTGAAAGCATTTAATTGATTATACGATTGTGCTAAAGTACAGACTGGAGCAGGATTTTAGCTATTAAAAAAATGATCGCTGCTATAACTGTGTTAAAAAAATAGTAAATTGAGTGTAGTAACACATGAGAGTCTTCTATTACTGAACCAAAACTTTATGCCTTGAGAAATTCTACTCTAAGTGCTGTGTTAGCAGCCTTATGCCTATGCATGACCCTGGTGGCTACCGCCCAAAAGCAACACCGCCCGCCTGCTCCCGAGCAAATTCACCGATGCGGCACCATGGAAATGCTCAACAAGATCGTCCGTGAAGACCCTTCTATTGTAGAGCGGTGGCGGGAAGAGGGTCAAAAGCAATACCAGGCTTATCTCCAACGCAAGGAAGAACAGAGCGGCTTACGCATACTGCCCGGCGACATTGTAATTCCTGTTGTATTTCACCTTGTGGGTGCTGCCAGCGCAGTGAATGTGATTCCCGACCGGGATATGTATGAGCACCTGGAAATATTGAACCGTGACTTTGCTGGTGAAAAAGCGGAATTTTATAAGGCTCATGGTGTATTTGCTCCTGAGTTTATATCAGCCATCGCCAATATACCTGTTCGTTTTGTGCTTGCACGTCGCACGCCCACCGGGACTGCTACAAATGGCATCGAGCGCCGCATCACCACCAAGACGTTCACGCAAAACAATATCAATGAATTAAAGAGTACTTCACTTGGGGGCCTCGACCCGTGGGACGTGACCAAGTACCTGAATATCTGGTGTGCCACTTTCACCGATAACCTGCTGGGTATCGCTACTTTTCCTTTTACCAATTCAGCTGCCATCGGCCCACAAGGAGTAGCTATCCACTTGATAACACTCGGCGCTAATCCCTGCCGCAACTTTTCGCCGCTGTACAATGAAGGTGCTACGCTGTCGCATGAGGTGGGGCATTATTTTTACCTGTGGCATACGTTTGGCGATAATGCTGCCTGCAACAACCTCGATTTCAGGATACAAAGTGGCTGGCCATTGACGGACGCCGCCTCCAATGATGATACGCCTCCTGAGAAAGCGATTGAAGAGACTATGTTTGGGAACGTGAGTGGCCTGTATTCCGATGGCTGTGCTCCTTCGCCACCGGGCATGATGTACATGAACTTCATGAATTATTTCGATGACCGCTCCATGTTTTTCTTTACCAAGGGACAAAAGGAACGGGTGACCGCAACTATCGATATGTACCGGGCAAGCTTAAAAACGTCTGATGCCTTTACGCCGCCTGCTCCTGTTACAGATGCCTTCCTTGTGAGCATGACGCCGATGGGCAAGTGCGATACCAGAAGCCCTATAGTGGATAATACGCCCATCAAGGTAACAGTACGCAACTATGGTTCTACTGTCCTTACTTCCGTTGCCGTGTCTGTACAGATTGACATAGGCGCTCCTGTAACTACAACTTTCCCTATCAGCCTTGATCCGCTGCGCGATACCACGCTCAGCGTGGGTTCCATTACAGGGGCAAGGGGTAGCCATACCGTGACAGTGTATACTTCAGCGCCTAATGCGGCTACTGATAATTACCTGCATAATGATACCATCATCTCGCGTGTGAGTATTCGCACCAATGTGCTGACTGCTCCTTTCGCTGAGAACTTCGATGGCCCGTTCTTTCCACCACGTTTAACAGCTGCCAGTGACCTGTGGTATGTAAATAACCCTACCGGCACCAATACCTGGACGCTCAGTGACCTAAACTTTTTCACCACTGGCGCCGTAGCTGCTGCCAACTATTCGTATAATGAACCCGGGCAACTCGACGAACTTATTACTCCTCCTATCGACTTCGGCACTTCTGATAGTTCCATACTTAGTTTCCGTGTGGCGCATGCACGTTATGATGATGCCGCTTATACCTGGGATGGCCTGGAGGTTCATGCTTCGAATGATGGTGGTCAAAACTGGTTCATCATCTATAAGAAAACGGGTAAAAATCTGCAAACGCAAACTGATACAGAGACCGGCGACTTCGACCCTGAGGATATTGAAGACCTGTGGCGTACGGAAAAAGTCAACCTCACTCCTCTTATCGTGGCCGGGCAAAAGATGATCTTTAAATTCAGGAATGTGAATGCTTATGGCAACAACATCTTCATCGATGATATTGGTGTTACAGCTGCAGCGTTGTCGGCAAGGGATGCAACTTTGATCGCGATCAAAGGGGTGCCACCGTTCCAGTGTAATGACTTCAGCATCAGACCTACCATTACGCTTGGCAATAAAGCCAAAGCCAATCTGACTACAGTGAAGGTTAACTACCGCATCGACAATGGCCCGGTAACTACGCTTACCTGGACAGGCTCTCTTCCCAAAGGAGCTGTCACTGATTATGCATTGGGCACTATATCGAATATAACCGCAGGCGCCCATATTCTTACTGTGTATACTTCCGATCCTAATAATGGCGCAGATGAGGATGTATCGAATGATACGCTCCGTTTAAGGTTCACCATCTTTACGCCTACCGATGCGCCTATTACGCAGGGCTTTGAAACCGGCACCTTCCCTCCTGCCGGCTGGGGCCTCGTTACATCGGGCACGAATAATACATGGGAAAGAAACACGCTTAGTTCTACTGAGCTTAGTGCTTCGGCGTGGATACGCAATTACCAAAGTGGTGGCGGACAAACAGACCAACTCTTCTCTCCAGTGATCAGGATACAAACGGCCGACTCTGTGTATGCCCGTTTCGACGTAGCGCATGCTACCAAGGTATTCCCAGGCAGCACCGGTCTTCCAATGGATACGCTCGAAGTATTGGTCACTTCCGATTGCGGCCTCACCTTCACTTCTGTGTACAAGAAATGGGGTGCTGAATTGCAAACGCTTGGCGATCCCAACACGGCACCGGTATATGATCATACTACCGATCCGATCGGCTTTGTGCCCAACAATCATTTCTGGAGAAAGGAACATATCGACATTTCCAGGGCTGTTGCCGGTAAGAGCAGCTTCCAGGTAGTGTTCAAGAATACCAGCAATGGTGGCAACAATACTTTCCTGGATAATATCAACATATTCACGGTAACGCTGCCAGCGAAGCTGAAGTCAGAAGGATATATTATTTATCCTAATCCTTTCAGCGATGCCTTTGAAGTACGGCACCTGATACCGCCCGCCAATCTGAAAGGTATGGTCGTGATCAGCTCATCGGGCCAGGTGGTGTATCAGCGTTCTTACAACGGTAATGCAGGCACCAATATCAAGGTTGATCTCAGCCGTTTCAGCAATGGTGTGTATACGCTCCGGATGTTCTACGACGACAAGGTGGTTACGCAACGTATTATTAAAAGACCTCACTAAATCAGGCATATACTGAAAAGGGTGGGTTGTCCTTCGGGATAGCTCACCCTTTGTATTAACAGGAATTAACGCATTTGGAGCCAGCAACCCAAAACTTGAAATTATCCAATATCTTTAGGGATTAGCATCTCCTTCACCAAAAAACGCAGCTGCATCATGAAGTATCTTGCTTTGGCTCTTTTGCTTTTTTCTTTTCATTTCTTATATGCTCAACAGAAACCAGATACTGCCGCGATCTCACAGGCGGCCAGGCTGATTGACCTGTCGCTGACAGCAGCAGAAAAGGATTCTATGGTGGATGGGCTGAACGAGAACTTGCAGCATTACCGCAAGATGCACCAGGTTCCTATTGCCAATGACCTGCCCTATCCCTTTGCTTTTGATCCTGCTCCGCATGGTATGGTAGTGCCGGTGAAGCAAACAGCCATCAACTGGAATATTCCTGCCAATATATCGCTACCGGCCAATAGGAATGAACTCGCGTTCTATTCCGTTATGCAGCTGGCTTCGCTGATAAAGAACAAAAAAATCACCTCAGTGGAGTTGACGACTTTCTTTTTAGACCGTCTTAAGAAATGGGGAGACACGTTGCAATGTGTGATCACGCTTACGCCCGAACTCGCCATGGAGCAAGCCAGGGAAGCGGATGCCGCCTTGAAGAAAGGTATTTATAAGGGGCCGTTGCATGGCATTCCGTATGGTCTTAAAGACCTCTTTGCTGTAAAGGGTTATAAGACTACGTGGGGATCGGTCCCCTACAAAGATCAGGTGATCGATGAGGATGCTTTTGTATATACTCAATTGAAAAAAGCCGGAGCTGTATTGTGTGCCAAGCTCACCCTGGGTGAGCTGGCTTATGCCGACCTGTGGTTTGGCGGCCGCACGCGCAATCCCTGGAACCTGCAGTTGGGCTCCAGTGGTTCTTCTGCCGGTTCAGCTTCTGCTACCGTGGCCGGGCTGCTGCCTTTTGCTATCGGTACTGAAACCTGGGGTTCCATTGTTTCTCCTTCCCACACCTGTGGCGCTACCGGACTGCGGCCCACGTTTGGATCGGTAAGCCGCAGTGGCGCGATGGTATTGTGCTGGAGCCTTGACAAGGCTGGTCCTATCTGCCGCAGCGCAGAGGATGCAGCTGTTGTGTTTTATTATTTAAAAGGAACGGATGGTAAAGATGCCAGTGCTATTGCACGGGCATTCAATTATACCGGCAAAGCCGATCTTCCCAAATTGCGCATTGCCTACGCAGGGAACTATTTTAAGAACCTGCCGGCCAACGCGCCTCAATGGGCCGTATTGGAAACGTTGCGCAAAGCAGGAGCCAATATCAAAGAGGTCAACTTTCCTGATTCGGCTATTTATCCATTCAACATCATGGACGTGGTGATCAGCTCAGAATCGGCTGCGGCTTTTGATGAGCTTACGCGCACCTCACAGGATGATCTCATCCGCCGTCAGGATAAAGGCTTTTGGCCTAATGGTTTCCGCGTGTCGCGCCTGATACCTGCTGTTGAATACATCAATGCCAACCGTCACCGGTACAATCTCATCGAAAAGCTGAATGCTTTTACCAAACAGTATGATGTGATCATAGTGCCTACTTTCAGTGGTAGTCAGCTGGCGATGACGAATCTCACCGGTCACCCTGTAGTGGTGTTTCCCGTGGGCTTCAATCAGAATGGCATGCCCAATAGTATTACTTTGGTTGGCAACTTGTATGATGAGGCTACTATCCTTGCTGTGGCGAAGGCTTACCAGGACGCAACAGATTTTCATACTAAACATCCTGAAAGGTTTAAAAATTAATCTATGCGCCACCTGGTATCGCTGACCTGTATCACCAGCTTATTGACACTATTGTTGGGTTCATGCGCGCATCATGAACCTGTTAAAGACACGGGCCTGAATTCTTTCGACAGTGTGATCAACCGGTATGTGGAAAGGATAGATACCGTTCGTACGCCACCGGATGAATTGAATTATCTCATCTTTAAGAAATTCCTGCAAAGGGACACGGCCTGGTTCATCAACCTTAATAAGGAACTTAGCAGACGTAATAGTATTTATGCATTATATAACAATGACATAGATTGTTCTAAAGAACCTCTTTTAACAAAGCTTGATGCGGAGGAATCCTACCGTTTTTCTTTTAATGTAGCGCTCGATTTTTATAAATACATTATAACTATTTACAAAACCGGCAAAGTAATCCGGCTCAGGTTTGTGCAATATGGCAACTTCATTGTGGATCCTGTAAAACGGATTGTAAACCGGATTGATACCTGTAAGGTGTGGCAATCTTTCGAAAAGGAGATTACTCAGCATCAATGGGATTCTCTTACCACCAAGATCGAATATGCTGATTACTGGGGCCTGAAACAGTTTAAGGATGGTCCTAAGATCACTGATGGTTCACATTGGCGTATAGAAAGCATCACTAAAAAGTGGGGGCAAACAATACAGCACGACGTATACAGGCACGAGCCACCCAACACGGCTTTTAAAGCCATCGGGATATACATGGCGCACCTGTCAGGGCAAAAAATATCAACTGAATATTAATATCAACAACATGAGGCATTTCTACTGGATATTCTTAATCGTACTCATCTCCTGTAAAAGCAAACAACCCGCTGACCTGATCGTATTCAATGCTACTGTGTATACGGTGGATTCAGCATTCAGCACCGCAGAAGCAATAGCAGTAAAAGACGGGAAGATACTTGCCGTTGGTAAAACAGCCGACCTACTGGCGGAATATGATGCCAAAGAGAAGAGGGATGCACAGGGTAAGTTCATTTATCCCGGACTCATAGATGCACATGCGCACTTTTTTCGCTATGGTATGGGGCTCAGGACTGCCAACCTTGTAGGTACTGCCAGCTGGGATGATATTCTCAAAAAGCTACAGGCTTATGCTGCCGACAATCCCGAAGGATGGATCATTGGGCGTGGCTGGGACCAGAATGACTGGCCTGTAAAGGAGTTTCCTACGAATGATCAACTTAATACACTATTCCCCGACAGGCCCGTGCTGCTTGGCCGTATAGATGGTCATGCTGCTATTGCCAACCAGAAAGCACTCGAGCTCGCCGGCCTTCGTCCGGGCGTGACCCTTACCGGTGGCACCGTGGAAGTGAAGCAAGGCAAGCTCACCGGTATACTGATCGATAACGCCATCGATCTTGTTCGTGAGAAAGTGCCTGCGCCTACTCCTGAACAAATTGCCAAGGGTGTGTTGCAGGGTCAACAGTATTGCTTTGAAGTAGGGTTGACTACTGTTGATGATTGTGGTCTGGATCATGAGGAGGTTACTTTCATCGACAGTCTGCAGCGTGCCGGCAGCCTGAAGATGCGTGTGTATGCCATGCTCAGTGATGCTAAAAAGAATTATGATTTCATCTTTGCTAAAGGCAAGATAAAGACTGACCGCCTGAACGTGCGTTCTTTTAAAGTGTATGCCGATGGTGCGCTGGGTTCACGCGGCGCCTGTCTGCTTGCCCCTTATAATGACCGGCCGGATTGGAAAGGTTTCTTACTCAGCAATCCTGCACATTTTGATTCGGTAGCCAACCTGCTTTTCCAGAAAGAGTACCAGATGTGTACACACGCTATTGGCGATTCCGGCAACCGTACCATCCTGAATATTTATGGCAAGTATCTCACCGGCAAGAATGATCTTCGCTGGCGCATCGAGCATGCCCAGGTAATCAATAAAAACGATTTCAACCTCTTTGGCCAGTACAGCATCATTCCTTCCGTGCAACCTACACATGCCACCAGTGATATGTACTGGGCTGGAGACCGGTTGGGAGCTGAGCGGGTGAAAGGCGCTTATGCTTTCAATGATCTGCTGAAACAAAATGGCTGGATACCATTGGGCACTGACTTCCCGGTGGAAGATATTTCTCCTTTCAAAACTTTTTATGCGGCTGTAGTGCGTAAAGATGCCAAAGGTTGGCCTGAGAATGGTTATCAAATGGAGAATGCGCTCACGCGTGAGAACACTTTACGCGGCATGACCATCTGGGCCGCGAAATCCAACTTCGAAGAAAAAGAAAAGGGCAGCCTGGAACCCGGCAAGCTGGCTGACTTCATCATCATCGATAAGGACCTGCTGAAAGCACCTGAAGCTGATCTGTTGCATATACAGGTACTTTCTACTTTTATACAAGGGGAAAAAGTGTTTGAGAAGTAGATGAAACATCTCACGACTTTAGACGCTTACTGCCGTAATATCAACATTCCGCCGCCGCGGTATGCTTTCTTTGACATTCGCGACTTTAGTGAGAATATGAAGACGGTCAAGAAAAAGGTGGGGCCTTTTCGTCATGAGTTCTATGCTATTGCTCTGCGTATGGAAGGTGAAGGTGTCACTCAAACCGGCCGCTTCACCAAGCATCACGGACAGGAGTGTACCATCTTTTTCAACTCTCCTTATCAGGCCATCTCCTGGGATATTGAACTGAACTGGCAGGGTTACTATATCATGTTCACGGAAGACTTCATCCGCAAGAATCCGCTGGGCATCAACCTGCTGGCCGACTTTCCTTTCCTGCGCCTCGACCATTCCATCCCTTTTCCTGTAGAAGCAGAAGAGCAGGTGCTGCTGGACATGGTGTTTAAAAAGATCTACAAGGAATATCATTCTGATAATGAAGATAAGTTTCAATTCATTCATGCTTATACTTATATGCTGCTGCTGTACGTAAAGCGCAGCTTCGACCGGCATACGCCGGGCATGAGTGAACAGGCACAGGAGAACCGAACGGCAGATATCAGGTTGCTGTCGCGCTTTCAAACGTTGATCGAAACCTCTTTTTATGAAAGCAGTGAGGAGTTTGCACCGCATGAAGTGGCTTCTTATGCGCGTCAACTGACCGTGCATCCCAACTACCTCAATACTGTGGTGAAGCGCATTACCAGTAAAACAGCCAAGCAACTGATCCATGAATACATGCTCAACATGGCTTTGTCATTGTTGAGCACTACCGATCTCTCTATTAAAGAAATTGCTTATCGGCTCTTTTTTGATGAGCCTACTCATTTTACTGCTTTCTTCAAAAAGCAACGGCAGCAAACGCCGAATGAATACCGGAAGGGGTTGAATAGATAGGCTATTTGCGTTTATCCGAAAACTATAGTATTTTGGCAACGAACCATCATGCTTAACCCCTGGCTAATGACACGCCGTAACAAACGCTTTATCATATTAGGCATTTTAGTCCTGATCACCATTCTTCGTGAGACAGGCTACCTTGAACTCAATTGGCACAAGAACTCAATAACCAGCAGTTCAACCAGTAATTTCATGAACACAAGTACTTCTCTTAATTCTTCTCTGGAAGTCAGCATTGCCTGGACTAAAACAATGAATGACTCCTGTAATTTTGAAGGCCAGGTCAGGAACATACCAATCAAGGTTTTGCTGGACAATGAAGCGGTTATAGGCAGCGATATAGCGTGTAATTCTTTTGAAGTTACAATAGACTCGTTTTATCCGGGTGCTATCTGGACCCCGTTGATCAAATCAGGTAATTTCAAGATAGCTGCAACTTGTTCAGGCCTGTTTGCTCTCTCTCGAGAGAAAAATGGAAAAGTGGTTCAAACTCAATATAACATTACGGGCGATATTCATATTTCAGGCAAAATACAGGTGTATGGCATTTGTTCCTATCGCTCTGCCAGAAAAATGGTGGAAGACCATGTGGTAAAAGAGGTTTACCAGCAGGCTAAAGCCCGCATACAAAACCTGTAAATCAAACTGCAACGCGTTCTGTGCAGCTTGCTGCGTTCAAAAATCAGTCTGGCCGCTTTGAGCGGCCTGACTATACCTCGTCAACTTATCATTTGATTTTCGTCATTGGTAATGTGAAATGCGTTATCCGGCTGTTGATAGTGCGAATACTTTTGTTGTACCAAACAGCATCGTATGCGCTATCTGTTTCTCATCATGATAATCATTACCGGTATGGTGGCTTGTAAGCAGCAACCTGCTGGTGAATCAACTACACCATCAACAGCCATGACAAAAGAGCAAACCCGTGAACGGAACATTGGGGCCGTTAAACAATTCCTTTCTCTATTGGAGCAGGAGAATATCCCTGCTTATCTCGACATGTATGACCCGGAAGGCATACAGGTAAATCCTTATGCTTCCGGTCTTTTCCCAGACACCGTGAAAGGTCGTGCAGCGCTTGAAGCTTTCTGGACGCCTGTGCCTGACAGGTTTGAACGTATGCAATTCCCCATCGATGAAATCTTTCCGATGGAAGACCCGGCGCTTATATTAGTGAAGTTTAAGGGCATCATACAATTGAAAGGCAATGCAGGGTTTTATAATAATGATTACCTCTGCCTATTCAAGTTCAATGCTGCCGGTAAAATACTTGAATACCATGAATATTTCAATCCCGTTACCGTCATCCGTGCCTTTGGGTTGAAGGATAAAATATGATCTGAAGTTAAAACTCTTCTTTAGTCCAGGGTGAGCCGCCCTTTGAGGGCGACCCACCCTCGGCTCGGCTCAATTATTATAATTATGAAATCATCTTTATTAACCTTCCTGATCGGTCTTGTATTGGCATCGTCCATACAGGCTCAAACAACATCACGTAACATGAATCACACATCTGCTATTACCGAAACGGTGACCAATATTTTTGTAGGCGCTGATGAGCGAGATTGGTCACTCATTGCTACCGCTTTCGACAGCAAGGTATTGCTGGACTATTCTTCGCTTAGTGGTAATCCTGCTGCTACGCTTCCTGCCGGAGATATCATTGCTTCGTGGAAAGGAATCTTCCCGGGCTTCAAGAGCACGCATCACCAGATCGGTAATTTCAAGATCACCTATGATGATAAGGAAGCAAATGTATTTTGTTACGGTACTGCCACGCATTACTTACCTAACGACACGAAGCAAGACCTGTGGACTGTGGTAGGTACGTACAACTTTCACCTCGTTTACAAAAACGGGCAATGGAAGGCTGACCGCATGCGGTTCAACTTCAAATACCAGGATGGCAATACCAACCTGCCACAGCTCGCCATTGAAAAGGCCAAACAATTATCTACCTCATCCAACAACTCATCTTCTATGTCAACAAACATCTCACAAAAGAGCGTTTCCTTCAGTAGTGAAGGGCTTACATTATCCGGCGACCTCTATCTGCCGGCCGGCTTTGATGATCATCAACTATATCCCGTGGTGATCGTTACCGGCTCCTGGACTACTGTGAAAGAACAAATGCCTGGCTTGTATGCGCGTAAGCTGGCCGCCAAAGGGTTCGTGGCGCTTGCTTTTGACTTCCGCTTCAATGGCGCCAGTGAAGGGCAGCCGCGTAATTATGAATCGCCCGAGAACAAGATCACCGATTTTAAGCATGTTGTGAGCTATGTTCATTCGCTTCCTTTTGCTGATAAAGAACAGGTGTATGGTTTGGGCATTTGTGCCAGCGCCGGTTACCTGGCCAGGGCCTCTGCGGCCGACAACCGCATCAAGCGTATCAGTCTGATAGCTCCCTGGCTACACAATGCATCCATCGTGCGTGAAGTGTATGGCGGCGAGGCCGGTGTTCAGTCGCGCATCGAGGCAGGCCGCAAAGCCAAAGTGAAATATGCCGGTAGTGGCGTGATGGAATATGTTCCGGCTGTCAGTGAAACGGATGCATCGGCGGCCATGTACGGACCTTTTACTTACTACCTCGATAAGACACGGGGCGCTATTCCTGCCTGGCCCAATCAACTGGCTGTTGCTTCGTGGCCGGAGTGGCTGGAGTTTGACGGTATCCGCATTGCGGGTTCTTTGACCACTCCTACCCTGCTGGTGCATAGCGAAGAAGGGGCGATACCGCATGGGGCCAAGCTGTTTTACCAGCAGTTGAAGAGCCCGCAGAAGGATCTTGTTTGGACTACCGGCAACCAGTTTGACTTTTATGACAACGAAACGACTGTCAATTTTTCTGTAGACAAAGCTGTGGACTGGTTTAAGAAAAACCATTAGTTTTGGTACTCAACCCGTTGACATATGAAAAAAGTTTTCGTTATCCTTTCTATTATTGGTGCTTTAATGGCTTTTACACTTCCGCAGCAAAAACAACGTATCGTATTTTTTGGTGACTCCATCACCCAGGCTGGTGCAAAGCCCGGTGGTTACATTATGGTGTTGGGTGATATGCTGAAGCAAAAGAATGTGCAGGATGAATTGATCGGCGCTGGCATCGGCGGTAATAAGGTGTATGATCTGTACCTGCGCATGGATGATGATGTGCTGGCTAAAAATCCTACTACTGTGGTGGTATGGGTTGGTGTGAACGATGTGTGGCACAAGAAAACATCTGGCACCGGTACTGATGCCGATAAATTTGAGAAGTTTTATAATGCGCTCATCAAGAAGCTGCAGGCCAAAAATATCAAGGTGTATATCTGCACGCCTGCTGCTATTGGCGAAAAGACCGACTTTACCAATGAGCTGGATGGCGATCTGAACAAGTATGCCGGTATCATCCGCAATATTGCTCAAAAGAATAATGTGGGCCTGATCGATCTGCGCAAGGCTTTTCTGGATTACAACCTGGCTAATAATCCTGAGAACAAAGACAGGAACATCCTCACTACTGATGGAGTGCACCTTAATGAGAAGGGCAACCAGTTTGTAGCTGAGCAGATGCAGAAAGCACTTTATAAATAAGTAAAAGGAACACAATAAACTTCCTGATCGCTCGTATGTTATTATAATAATCCTGCACATAAGAAAATATAAAAAACATTATGTTTGCAGGCATGTATATGAGCGATAAGAGACAGATACACATTGCAATTCTTGATCTCTATGAAGGCCAACCCAACCAGGGGATGCGCTGTATCCGGGAATTGTTAACTCAATTCGGACACGCTAACGAACTCCAGATCACCTGGGACGAGTTTGACGTAAGGCTGAAGCATGAACTTCCTGACCTCTCTTACGATATTTATATTTCCAGTGGTGGTCCCGGCTCGCCTTTAGACAGTGAAGGCAGCGAGTGGGAAAACCTGTATTTCAACTGGTTACAATCTGTTGAAGACTATAACAGTGCCGCTCATAACCCGGTTAAGAAGAACGTTTTATTCATTTGTCATTCTTTCCAGCTGGCTTGCCGGTATTTTAAAATAGCCGAGGTTGGTAAAAGGAAGTCTACCGCATTTGGTGTTTTCCCCGTGCACATGCTGGAAGCTGGCAAGGATGAGCCTGTATTTGCCGGCCTGCATGATCCTTTTTATTGTGTTGACAGCCGGGATTACCAGGTGATCAAACCCGACTCTCAACGTTTGCGTCAGCTGGGCGCTACCCTGCTGGCTATTGAAAAGGAACGTCCGCATGTGCCGCTTGAAAGGGCTATCATGGCCATTCGCTTCAACAAGCACATGATCGGTACGCAGTTTCACCCCGAAGCTGATGCCTCCGGTATGAGTATCTACCTGCAGCGGGAAGACAAAAAGCAAACGGTTATAGAAAACCATGGTTTCGAGAAATGGGAATCTATGATCGAACAGCTGAACGACCCCGATAAGATCCTGTATACTTACTCTCACGTAATACCTAATTTCCTCAAGCAGTCGATCGATAATCTGATTGCAGTAGAGGCTTAATGTTATCGTTTGTAGCTGTCCGGCATGTAGCTGGTAACAAGCAGGCTTCTGTACAAAGCCTCACCATTAGTGGTCATTTGCCACTAACCATTTCTTCGTATCTTCCATAAAACAATATTGCATGGTTCCCAGTCTCCGCAAAGTGTATAACGAAACGTTTACGGTTGATCAGTATGAGGCTTTCCTGAAAGATCTTCACAGCAGGTATCCTGGCGCCATCGAGTTTCGCCTGGCCGAGACGCCTGTGTTCATCGACAAGGCTTTTGGCCAGAAAGTATTCGACGCCTGTGAAAGTATCATCGATGTGATCACGGACGAAAAGTTCAAGGAGCTGACTGAAAGGGCTATTCCGGCTGCAGAACGTGTTCCTAATGAGAATGGCCATGCTCATATGATCGCCTTCGACTTTGGCATCTGCACGGGTGAGGATGGTTCGCTGGAACCGCAGTTGATCGAGATGCAGGGGTTCCCTACGTTGTTTGGTTTCCAGGTGTTTTATCCTGACCTGATGCGTAAGTACTTTCCGGTCCCAGATAATTATACGCAATACCTCAATGGTTTGAATCATGATAGCTACCTCGCACAACTGAAAGAGGTGATCGTTGGTGACCTGAATCCAGAGAATGTGATCCTCCTGGAAATAAAACCGCATGAGCAGAAGACCAAGATCGATTTTTACTGCACGCGTGATTATCTCGGCATCGAGCCCGTGTGTATCACTGAACTTATACAGGAAGGGAAAAAGCTCTTCTACCTGAAGGATGGAAAAAAGACGGAAGTGAAGCGTATTTATAACCGCATGATCTTTGATGACCTGAATGCGCAGAAGGCTTCGCTCGGCAGTTTTGTAGATATCACGCAAAATCTCGACGTGGAATGGGTGCCGCATCCCAACTGGTTTTATCGCATCAGCAAGTTTACGCTTCCGTTTATTCGTCATCCTTATGTGCCTACGACCTGGTTTCTCAACGAGCTGAAGCAAGTGCCTGTCGATCTGGAGAATTATGTATTGAAGCCGCTGTTCTCTTTTGCAGGGCAAGGTGTGGTAATAGATGTAAAGCCGGAAGATATCGAGCACACCAAAGACCCTGAGAACTGGATCCTTCAGAAAAAGGTGAAGTATGCCGATGTGATCCCCACGCCTGATGTGCCTGCCAAGGTAGAGATCCGCATTATGTATCTGTGGAAGGATGGCTGGGACCGGCCCCGCCCGGCGATCAACCTGGCGCGATTGAGCAAAGGCAAGATGATCGGCGTACGTTATAACAAGGATAAAGAGTGGGTTGGCGGCAGTGTATGTTATTTTGAATCTTAAACTATTAACAACTATTCATAAATATTTCATGCAACACCTGGATAATATTAAAGGTAAAGAGATCGTGCCCGGTTACTTTGGGCGTTTTGTTCATGGTGATCATATCACCTTATCGATTGTAGACATTAAGAAAGGAAGTCCGCTCCCGGAGCATAAGCACCCGCATGAGCAGGTGACTTTCGTTGTGGAAGGTGAACTGGAGATGGTGATTGGTGGTGAGAAGATGGTGCTTACAGCCGGCTCGGTACATGTGATTCCCGGCAATGTTCCTCATAGTGCCGTGGCGCTGACTGATTGCCGTGTGCTGGATGCGTTTAATCCTGTGCGGGAAGACTATAGGGTTGATTGATTAAAACGAAAAAGCCGCCTTTTAGAGGCGGCTTTTTTAAAAAATTACTTTCCGGTCATCATCCAGTCGGGTCGCATGTCGCTGTCTTTTTTCTTGCTCACCATGTTTACGTTGACCACCCATTCATCCATCTTGAACAGGAGTTCCAACTCGATGTGGAATTCGCGGAATCGCTCATCAGCTGTTTCGATCTTGAGGGCGCTGGTGATAAAGTCATTGTCTTCTGTGGCTTCTTCATAATCGCCATCGAGGTAGTACACGCTGCCATCTACCATTTTGAGCCTGCACTGTTTCAATTGATTGTACAGTCGCTTGTAGGCAGTAGCTGCCTGCCGGAAGCCTTCGCTCCGGAACATCAGTGCCTGCCAACTGGCCGTGGTGTCCAACTCGGAATGATAGACTCCTATCATACAGTTTTCGGCTCCTGGCAGGGTAACCTTGGATGCATACTGGTGCCAGTCGCCGGTAGCCTCTACCAGCTCGCCTGTAATGTGCCTGTAGTTGTAAGGGAAATCTCCGAGAATGGCCTCCACCGCATTGATAAAGCCTGGTGATGGATCGTTGTCTTTTTTGAATTGTGCCTGCACAGATAGGGACATGACCATAGCGGCCAACAGCAGATTGGTTAATTTCTTCATTGGGTTAGATTTTAAGAGGGGCAATGATACTGGAATTTTGGTTTTTCACAAATTATCAACAGGGTTATTAACGTTCCACACTGCTAATATTGTGAATCCCAGTTACATATTTTTTCTTGTAATCCCTGTTTTCCACATAGCAGAGCCATTAGCTGTTAACTATTAGCCTTTAGCATTTGCCAGATACTTCAATAGACAGCTTAGAACTGCTTTACAGCTTTAGGAAAGTACCTTTTGCCAGTAGAGGAGCCAATCGAGCATGCGGCTGGTGTAGCCGTATTCGTTGTCGAACCAGGTGATGATCTTAACATGATTACCTACTGCGGAAGTAAGGGTACCGTCGACGATGCAGGAATGGGTGTTGCCCTTGATGTCCAATGATACCAGTTGTTCTTCGGTATAATCGATAATGCCTTTGTATTCTCCTGCTGCAGCTTTGCGGAAAAGCTCGTTGATCTCCTGCGCTGGTGTGGCGTGTTTCAACTGGATGGTAAAGTCGGCCAGGGCGCCATTGGCTACCGGTACACGGGTGGACACTGTAGCAATCCTTTGTTGCAATACCGGGAACAGGCCTTCCAGTGAATGGGCCAGGTCTATTTCTACGGGGATGATCGATTCAGCAGCAGCACGTCCACGGCGGAATTGTTTGTGTGGTGCATCCACGATTCCCTGGCGGGAGGTGTAGGAATGCAACACGTTGATGTGTGCCGACTCGATGCCGATGGAATTGAGCAGGTACAGTATATGTGTGGAGCAGTTGGTCATGCAACCGCCCGGAGAAATAATATCTGTTTCGGGTGTCAGCAAATGTTGATTGAACCCATAGATCATGAGGGGTATTTCGGAAGAGCCGGTAGTAGACAGCAGTACTTTTTTGGCGCCCGTAGCGAGGTGTGCAGAGGCGCCTGCGCGGCTGGTGAAACGACCTGAGCACTCGAGGACCACATCTACTTTGAGTTCTTTCCAGGGCAGCTTGATCGGATCGGGCTCCTGGAGGATGCTGATAGACCGGCCATCTACTATGAGGGTATCATCATCCTGCAGGTTCATGGTGTGGGGGAAGGTACCATACACCGAGTCATATTTCAACAGGTAGGCCAGGTTGTCTGGCGGCATAATGTCATTGATAGCTACCAGTTCCAGTGTTTCGTGTCCTATCAGTCTCCTGAATAACAAACGGCCTATTCGTCCCATTCCATTGATCGCGATACGCATATTCTCTGCTTTTGCTGCTTTAAAAAAGGGCAAATATCGCAAAGATGGTGGTAATATATCATGCCCTTATTCGGGCAGTTTTTTCCGGTCATATTTTACCTGCCGACGGTAGTATGGGTAGCTGGAACAGGCAATCATAACATTCTCATTAATTTGTAAGTAATTAATAATCAATACTAAATTATCCTAATTATTAAGCTTAAGTAAAAATTTGAGCGCTGGCGGCTTTCGGGGGGCGGCGATTAGTATTAAAACCCTAATTTTGGTCTTACCAACCTATCAAAGTTCTACCTTACCAACCCCCGCTATATCCATTAAATTCTACCAGGATCGTTGCCATTTGAAAGATGTGCCTGGAAAAAGGTAATTACTTACTATAACCATTTAAGTTTCTTTTAAAACACAACACTTAACTAAAACGGTGGAGGGAGATTGTATGTATTCGTATGCACTTTTAGAGTCTGGTTATTATTACCTGATACAGGAGAAAGAAGATAGCCCTGTATCGCTGATCAAAGTAACGGTAGAAACGGATTATTGCCTGTATGTCACTAATTATTCGGAAGTGCCGGTACTGGAATGGAAAAAGAAGACTGACGCCATTTTCGATATCCTGGAACTGTTGAGTGATGACAAGGTGAAGGAATGGGAATCTGTGTACAACGACAACCAGGACGCTTATTACGAAGAAGATGACGAGTAATGAGAATACGTCTTTCTACTTACCAAGCTTCTTATTACTACTTATTTTCCTTGTGCTGTACCGGAATTTTATATTCCATTTAACGTAAAATTGTATAAATTCAGGGTGCATTTATCGAGATGATAAATGCACCCTTTTTCCTTTAAACTACCTGCTTAGCTGGATATCATGGTAATCAAGAGTAAATTGGTACAATTTTCACTGGATATAATGGATGCTACAGGTATGAATCTAAATGACGATAAGTATATTACAATACGTAAAGTATTGCTGGTCATTGTCAGCATTCTTACGATATTACCCCTGGCCCCGCTCATCAACCGGTATATTCCGCCATTGATGATCGGTGACTGGAATCTTGACCTTACTGTTTCACTTTTATTGGCCGGCCTGGCCACGTGGCTTATATTACGATTATTCCGCTTTTTATTGATCCCTGCGGTTGCATTGTGTGTACTGGTCCTAATATATAACCAGCTCACCAATGGATATGGTTTCAGCAGCATGGTGACTGATTATAAGACGATGGTTGAAAACAACTGGGGACGCAACGGGCAAAAGGAAACGGACCTCGTGCTTACGCCTGGTATCTTCGACGGCCCGCTTACCAAGACTATCAAGGCGCTGCAATCCAAAGTCAACTCCAGTGACTCTGTGGTACGGAATTTTGCCGTGCAGCATTCGCTGGACAACTTTGATGAATATCATACTAAGTATGGTCCTATCGTTCGTACGCTTTCTCTTTTCAAGTATATCAATTCCAACTTCAAGTATGTGTCGGACTCTGAGCGGGACGAGTATTTTGCCACTGCCCGCGAAACTATCCTGAATGGAATGGGTGGCGATTGTGACGATCACTCGATTGTTATGGTCTCCTGCCTTAAGGCCATCGGTGCCCATTGCCGCATGGTATTGTCTGAGGGGCACCTGTATCCTGAATTGTATGCCGGTGATAAGAAGGCTTTCGATCACCTGCAGCAGGCGATCATTTATCTTTTCAGCGACCGGCCTATCGATAATATCTATTATCACGAGCAGGATGGGAAGTACTGGATCAACCTGGACTATACAGCCAAGCATCCGGGCGGTCCTTATTTGAGTGAAAAGGCTTATGCGATCATCGATCTATAAGGGCAACGAGCTTTTTGAAGCAATACCACAACAATTTTCAATAAATCTATCAGGTGACAACCTGATTTTGGCGTTTCATACCCCATTCGTCACATTCATTGTTCTTTTGTAATCTATTAGTGCTACATTTAGAGTAATTCGGTTAAGGCATGACTGTAGCACCCCTTGCAGCCATTATATCGTCCTATTCGTTATTGGCCATACCTATTCTTCTTCTAATACAACGTCCGGTCCGTGTGGACCCTACGTTCAGGTTGTTATCCATTTATGCCATTGTTGCTTTTGTCGTTGACCGCATTCCAGCATTTATCGTGTCCAGTTCTTCAGCTGCCCGGGTATTGTCTTTTGCTTTTACCATTTTTGAATACACTGTGTTCACGTTGTTCTTTTACCGGTTCTTCCAAAGAAGGGCTTATAAAAGGTGGGTATTGGCGGGGTCTGTGATCTTCCTCATAACATTGATCTTCGAGCTACAGAAATTCGGGATAGTTTATTACAGCCGTCTTAATGCGGGTACGGCTGTGATCCTCATTATCAGCTACAGTCTGTTGTTGTTTCACGAATGGCTGATGGATGATCCTATGGAGCTGATCCATAAGAAAGCGGCTTTCTGGATCACATTGGGTTGCCTGGTGTATCTGTCGGGTAATTTTTTCTTCTTTATTACGGTGGGTAAGCAATGGGAACAGAACTGGGCCATGCATGCGGTTTCCAACTTGTTCAAGAACTTGTTGTTCATTACAGCTATTGTGCTCCAGGTCTTTCCTGCGACTCCGCCCAGAAAGATCGTCTGATGGCTGTGGTGGCGGGCAGTTTTTGCAATCCTTTCAGCAATAGTCCGCTACTGCCGATACCGATCGAGATGATGGTGGAGATGTAATAGATCAGGAATTTATCGACCCCATCTGCTACGTTCTGCAGGAAGTAATCGAATATATATACTACGATGTAGGTGCCATATTGAAAGAGCAAGGCGCCGTGGATGAGGAGCAGGGCTTTTTCGCGCGTAGCATGTACCACCTGCTGGAGGTAGAGTGATATCTGCCAGATGATAATGGTCATGATGAATAATAAGCCTACTCCAAGCACATATTTCAACGAGTCGTATTTTAATCCTCCGCGTATGAGGCAGAATATTTCGAATAGTATAAAGATGCCCATTCCTATGCGGATGAATTTCTTGAGTGCCAGTGAAAAGGCTGAGAGATAGATGATGCCTACCATCATCGGAATATCGAGTGCATTGTATATGACGCTGGTAACTTCAACGAATTGCTTATTGATCTTGTCAAAAAGGAACATGATATTGACCAATCCGTTGATGATCCAGTATATCGCGAAGTATTGAAAGGGGGAAGCCTGCCAAAGTTTTTTAAGCATTACGATCACTGCAGGTACAAAGGACATGATGACCGTTAAGACTGATACGACCAGGTAAATGTTATCTTTCACTATGCTGGCTATTACTCTGTAAAATCGCAAAAAAATAACGAAATATTGCATGCTATGGCTTTTTCAGTATTACTACCTTGAAACCTCCTGCATAAAATACGATAGGGTTTTGCGGCTTTTGAAAGGGGCTCGTATAATTACCGTTTCACGGTCTTTTTTCTACCCAAATACCTTGAATTTAGTGTCTAAAATTGGGAAGTTTTTCTAAGTTCTAACGCCGATCATGCGGGTCTCATTTCGGGCTGAAACCCGCCATTCGCCTGTATTCCCTACCGCCCAACCCATTTGGTCGGATTGCCATTACAACATTGATTATTTTTATTGTATTCAATGATGCTTTAAAAAACTAACTATGCGTTTACGCGATTTCGTTATAGCGGCTGCGCTGCTATCTACCGCCCCAACTTTTGCTCAATCGGATGACCTTCCTGATGATTACCTGACGCCTGCTTTCCATGCAGGGCGCCGGGATTCTTTGCGTGCTTTGATGCCGGCCAATTCGGTGACTGTTGTATGGGCCTTCCCTACCCGCAACTTCTCGAATGACGTGGATTATGTATATCATCAGAATCCTGATATGTATTATTTCTCCGGATATAAAGAGCCTCATTCTATGTTGCTGGTGTTCAAAGAGCCTCAAACGGCTGCTGATGGCAGCACTTTCAAGGAGCTCCTGTTTGTACAAAAGCGTAATGCGCAGGCCGAACAGTGGACCGGTAAGAGAATGGGTGTGGAAGGGGCCAAGCAAAAGCTGGGCTTTACACATGTTTTCAACGGGGAAGACTTCAAGGGCACTAATATCGACTTCTCGAAGTTTGACAAGATCATTCTCGACCGTCTGCCTACTGATATGGCTGACGCGCGTTATGATAATGCCGACCTGTTTGACCTGATCCAACAACTAAAGGAGAAGGCGCAGATCACCGATAATTATGCGCAGGATAAACGTTTTGGCACTACACAGTTCCGTCAATATACCGGCCAGTTGCGGGAGATAAAAACGGAAGAGGAACTGTCTTTGCTGCGCAAGGCGGTGGAAATATCCTGCCAGGGACAGGCTGAAGTGATGAGAGCGGTAAAACCTGATATGTCGGAAAGAGAGGTGCAGGGTTTACACGAGTTCGTTCATAAAAAGTATGGCGCCGAGTATGTGGGTTATCCTTCTATCGTTGGCGCAGGTAATAATGGTTGTGTGCTGCACTACCAGGAGAATGAGAAGCTGCATGTAGAGAATAAGATGGTGTTGATGGATGTGGGCGCTGAATATCATGGTTATACTGCCGACGTTACGCGCACCGTGCCTACGAACGGTAAGTTTACTGCCGAGCAAAAGGCTATCTATGAACTGGTATATGAAGCGCAGGAAGCTGCTTTCAAGTTGTGCAAAGAGGGTACTACCTGGCAAGAGCTGGATAAGGTATCCCGTGGACTTATTGCGGATGGCATGGTGAAGCTGGGGATCATCAGCAAGAAGGAAGACGTGAATAAATACTACCCGCATGGGCTGGGTCATCATATTGGCCTGGATGTACACGACCGGAGTGCTTCTTCCAAGCTGAAGAAGGGTATGGTGATCACCATCGAGCCGGGCATTTACATTCCTGAGAACAGCCCTTGTGACAAGAAGTGGTGGGGTATTGCTGTACGGATCGAGGATGACCTGCTGATCAAGGAGAAGGATTATGAATTGCTTTCCTGGGCAGCGCCGCGCAAGATCAGCGATATCGAGAAGACTGTGGCTGAGAAAAGTCCGCTCGACAACTTCATCTTACCTAAGTTGAAGTCGGCCAAGAAAGGGTTCTAATAGTTGTTTAAATACATTTTGGACAGTCGCCAGCGGTAAGCTGGCGACTGTTGTTTTTAAGGGCAGTAAAATTACGGTGGGCTTCGGTTACCTAACAGGTTTAGATGTTGTAGCCGGAGGCTACGGAATACCCTCTCTCGCCGGAGGCGAGCGAGTGAAATACCGGTTAGTGGAGCGTTAAGGCAAGGGGGCAGGTATACTTTAAAATCCGTGCCCGGCTTGCGTTTGGGAGGGGGTGTACCCCTTAAAATGGTGCGGGTGGGGTCTAAGGGTGCCCTTTTTGAAAGACCGTATAAATACCATAAAACATCGAGTATATACCCGAAAATCCGGTAGTTTTTCGCAGTTCTACTATTCGCGTAAAAGTAATATAGCGAGATCAGATAGCGATTTTTACGATACGACGGGGAATAACTGAAGCCGAAAAACAGGGCAGATTTGCGCTATGTCAAATAATGGTCTAACGTTACCTTTGTTTAAGTTGATCCAATATCCCACGAAAGTCCGAAGTTCAATATCCAAGTCCATCCAATATCGATTGAAAAGTCCTATTGAAATCCCTAACTGAACCCCATCCTGTGATCTCTGGTAGTAGCCAAGGTTTGTTAGAATAATCCTGAAAGACCATATAGTATCCAATATCTGAAGACCGGAAAAACCAACGTGTCCAATGTCCGTGAAACCCAGTCGATATCCTGAAAACCCAGCCGCCAAAGATCAAAATGTTCGAGTATCCAATGTCTATGAAATGAGTTTACCTTCGATCGACTGAAAGAATTAAGACATTCGAAAAGCCATCGTTCTCTGGGAGGAGTGCGATGGCTTTTTGATTTTTGCTTACCTTAACGTCATGATGATCAAATCTATCCAAACGACATTCCTAGCCTGTTTTCTCTTTTTGGCTTCTACTACCCAAGCACAGCGTATCGAAGTTCTTACCAGCGGCACCGAGACCAGCCTGCGGGGTTTATGTGTGGTGAACGATCAAGTGATCTGGGTGAGCGGCAGCAAGGGTAAGGTGGGGCGGTCGACCGATGGCGGCAAGACCTGGGAATGGACAACTGTAGCGGGCTTCGAGAAAAGGGATTTCCGCGATATAGAGGCTTTCGATGACAAGACTGCTGTGATCGTTGCTATTGCTGAGCCGGGCAATATCCTCAAAACTACCGATGGTGGCAAAAGCTGGAAAACCGTTTTTCACGATACTACCAAGGGCATGTTCCTCGATGCCATGGATTTTTATGATAACAAAAAAGGTATTGCTGTGGGTGACCCTATCGACGGAAAGATATTTATCGTAACCACTAATGATGGTGGCAATTCCTGGAAGAGATCTACTGCTGATATACCGGCCAAGGAGGAGGGTTTCTTTGCGGCCAGCGGCACTAATGTCCGGTATCACAAGAATGGATCGTTTACCGCTGTATCTGGTGGCAAGGTGGCCCGCCTCATCGAGCCAGGCCGCACTGAAACGTTGCCGATCATTCAGGGTCAGGAGATGACCGGCCCTAATTCTATCGCTATTTATGGCAAGCAGGCTATCGTTGTTGCGGGTGATTATGAGCATCAACAGGATACTACTCAAAACTGTCTTATCTCAACCGACGGTATGAAGACCTGGCATGAGCCACTGGCTGGCCCCAATGGATACCGCAGTTGTGTGGCTTATATTACTGCGCAGCAGCTGATCACCTGTGGCGTACCGGGTGTCGATATTTCCAATGATGGTGGCAACACCTGGCAGTTGATCTCCAAGGAAGGTTTTCACACGTGCAGCAAGGCTAAGAAAGGGAATGCGGTTTTCTTAGCAGGCGGTAATGGGAGAATAGCAAGGTTAGTTCAATAAGCTGCGAGCTGTGAGACCTGACAGGTTTCGCTTAGCTTGCGCCTGGCAAAAACCTGTCAGGTCTTATAATGTTACTTCTTAAACGCAAAATATACTGCGCCTAATAATAATCCGAAGCTTACGAGGTAGCGCCAATGGAAGGGTTCTTTGAGGTAGACAATGGCGAAGACGGTGAATACAACCAGGGTGATCACTTCCTGTGTCATTTTTAGCTGGAAGCCGTTGAAGCCATTGGAGTAGCCCAGCCGATTGGCAGGCACCATGAGGCAGTATTCAAAGAAGGCGATGCCCCAGCTTACCAGTATGGCTTTCCACAATGGTACATTTTCTTGTTTGAGGTGACCATACCAAGCAATTGTCATGAATATATTGGATGCCAATAGTAACAGGATTGTATGCATAGTTGATTATTTTTATAGCTGGTTAGAAGTGTCGAAATTAGAAATTCGTATATTCATCCCAAAACTTAGATATTATGATATCCAGTAAAATTGACGCAGCGCTCAACAGGCAGATCGATCTGGAAGGTTTTTCTTCCATGTATTACCTGGCCATGGGCTCCTGGGCAGAAGTAAAGGGTTATACTGGCGTAGCGCAGTTCCTTTATCATCATTCTGACGAAGAACGCCAGCACATGCTTAAGTTATTTCATTATATCAATGATCGTGGCGGTCATGCGATCGTTCCTCCATTTGCCGCTCCGCAAAAGGATTTCAAGAATATCCAGGAGATCTTCGAGATCGTTCACTCTCATGAGGTGAAGGTATCCAACGAGATCAATGCGCTGGTGGAACTTTGTATTCAAGAGAAGGATTATACTACGCACAACTTCCTGCAGTGGTATGTGACGGAGCAGATCGAAGAGGAAAGCCTGGCACGTCAGATCCTGGATAAGCTGAAGCTAATTGGTGAAGACAAGGGTGGTATGTACCTGTTTGACCGTGATCTGGGTGCGCTGAACCCGCATGGCGGCAGTGGTGGCAAGGGTAAAGGTGGCCACGGACATTAATACTTCACTGTTTCAAAATAGTGTAAACGAAAAATCCCGCACGAAAGCGGGATTTTTGATTTATTAACGAGACCTGATTGAGCTTAGTTGAGACTTCTAAAGTCTACTGGTACCAGTTTGCTTACGCCTGGCTCCTGCATGGTTACTCCATATATCACATCCACGGTGCTCATCGTTTGTTTGTTGTGGGTAACGATGATGAACTGGCTTTCTTCGGAGAACTTGCGGATCATGTTGGTGAACTTGCCTACGTTGGCATCATCCAGCGGGGCGTCCACCTCATCGAGGATACAGAAGGGGGCGGGCTTGATGAGGTAGATCGCAAACAGCAGGGCTGTAGCGGTCAGGGTCTTCTCTCCCCCACTCAACTGGGTGATGGATGAAGGCCGTTTTCCTTTGGGCTTGGCGACGATGTCGATGCTCGTTTCTGCCAGGTTCTCCGGGTTCTCGAGGATCATATCGGCCGTATCGTCTTCTGTGAAGAGTGCTTTAAATACGCGTTGGAAGTTATCGCGCACGCGATTGAAGGTGTCGAGGAACTGCTGGTTGGCAGTAGCTTCCACTTCCTGTATGGTTTGTAACAGGCTGTCTTTGGCCGTTACCAGGTCATTCTTCTGCTCGAGGATGAACTCGTAGCGTTTCTTCATTTCCTGGAATGCTTCGATCGCCGTAGGGTTCACCTCGCCGAGGTTTTCCAGGCGCTTCTTCATCCGGTCGCTCTTTTCCTGCAGTTCTTCTGTGGGCACTTCTCCTGTTCTTGGCTGGTCGATGATGTCGTCGAGGTTGATGCGGAACTCCACATTCAGCCTTTCTTTCATTCCTGCCAGCTGGAGCTTCAACTCGTTGAGCCTATCCTTAATATCCGTGAGCAGGTGTTCCAGTTGCTCACGCTCTTTTACTTTATGGCGTAATTCGCTTTCTTTTTCGTTGAGTGTATTACGGATGTTGTAGTATGTCTGGTCGGCTTCGTTCAGCACTTTCTCTGACTCCTCTTTCTTCCGCATCATATCGATCAACCCGTTCTCTGCTCCTGCGAGTGTTTCTTCGCTTTCGGTAATGTTCTCCACGGTTTGTTTCAACTGGGAGGCATTGGTATCGATCTGGGTGCGCAGGCCTGTGAGCTGGTTGCGTTTGAACTGGAGTTCCGTGGTCAGTGCGTTGATCTTGCTCTGCTGGCGTGTTACCTGCAGGTTGAACTCGTTGTAGGTAGCCAGGGCGCTGTGGTACTGGCCTTCTGCTGATTTGTAATCGCTTTCTGCTGCCTGCAACTTATCACGCACTTCATTGAGCTGGGCTACCAGTTGCTGCCATTCTTCGCGGGTACCTGATATGGATGAGCTTGTATTTTCGAGGTTGATCTGCAGTTCTTCGAGCCTGTTCTGCGATGTGCTCTTCATGCCGTGCAGGTTCTCGATCTTGTTTTGCAGGGAGAACACTAGGTTGGTGAGGTGGTTGATATCTCCCTGTGCCTGTTTGATGGCTGTTTCTTTCAACTGCTCGTTGTAGGCCAGCACTTCATTGTGTTTCTCCTGGATCGCGTCTTTCAATCCTTTTACAATGATCTCCTGTGCCTGGATCTGCTCGGCCAGTTTTTCGAGGTTCTTGGCGCGACCGATCTTCTTTCCTTCAAACACACCTACGCTACCGCCGGTGAGTGAGTATTTTCCTTTTACGTATTTACCGTGTTTTTCGAGTACGATGGCGCCGTTGCTGTTGCTCAGTGCGTCTTCGTTTTCTGCGATGAATACCTGTCCCAGCAGGTGCTCGGCCAGTTGGCGGTATTGTGCATCTACCTCGATCACCTGCATGGCAGGGATCGTGCCTTCGGGCTGTTGTGCTGCTGCTCCGTTCTGTCCGTTCAGCTTATCCAGCAGGAAGAAGTTTGCCTTGCCTTTTTTATTGGCATCGAGCAGGTGTACTGCCTGGAGGCCTTCCTGCAGGTCGTTTACCACGTAGTAGTTGAGGTAAGGCTCCAGCACGTTTTCTACTGCTGCGCGAAACTCTTCTTTTACGTAGATGATGTCTGACAGGATGGGCGCTGTGTGGTTCCAGTTGGGGTTTTTGTGCAGGAACTTTACGCTCTCGGGATAGCCTTCCATGGAATCGATCAGGCTTTTCAGCAGGTCGTATTCGTTCTTTTTGGCATCCAGTTTACGGCTTTCTTCGGCCAGTTCCTGACGCAGGCGTTCCATTTCGCCTTGCGTTTGTAATATCTGTTCTTTGGTGCGCTCGTGGTGTTCCTGCAGTTGTTGCAGATCACGCTGGCGGCTTTCCAATTCTTCTTCTTTGGTGATGCGCTCTTCTTCCAGTTGTTTGAGCTGGCTGTTGCGCACTTCCTGCTCTTCTTCGAGGCGGGCAATGCTTTGCTCCAGGTTGCGGATGGAGTTGTCGGCAATGGCCACTTTCTTTTCCGCGTCGAACTGGTTGCGCTGCATGTTCAGGTTCTCGCTGCGGAGGCTGTCGACCGTTACGCGCTTTTCATCAAATACTTTGCGCTTTTCCTCTGAAGTTTCTTTCAGGTCTTCGAGCTGGTTCTGGAGGCTTTCGAGCTTTCCTTCTTCCTCTCCTATCTGCAGGCTGGTAAACTCGATGCTCTCTTCCAGTCCTTTCAGCTGTCCTTCGCTCTTGTTCATGAACTCCTGCAGGTTGTTTTCTTTTTCCTTCAGGAAGTTGAGTCGTTGTGAAGCGAGGTTCTTATCGTTCTCTTTTGTTCTTAGTGTTTGTAGCAAGTCGTTGAACTCGTGCTGCATGCTTTGCAGGGCGCGTTCTTTTTCGATGAAGCCTACTTTTTCAGCTTCTATCACTGCTTCTTCGTTGGCGATCTCTGCTTCGAGCCTGATCTTTTTATCGGTCTCTGTTTCAGACTGGGTATTGAGGTCGCGCCAGGTGAGGTTGAACCCTTCCAGTGAGGCCTTGGCCAGCTCGATGCTTACTTCGCGGTATTCTTTCTTTATCTCGTAGTACTTCTCTGCTTTTTTTGCCTGGTTCTCGAGGCTTTTCAACTGGTTGTTGATCTCGAATAACAAGTCCTCAATACGGGCCAGATCCTGCTCGGTGGCGTCCAGTTTTTGCTTGGCCTCTTTTTTACGTGTCTTATATATAGTAATACCAGCTGCCTGTTCCAACATGCGGCGACGGCTGTTCTCTTTATCTTTAATGATCTCGTCTACCATGCCCAACTCGATGATGGCGTAGCTGTCCGTGCTGACACCCGTATCCATGAAGAGGTTCTGGATGTCTTTCAGGCGGCATTGTACATCATTGAGGCGGTATTCGCTTTCGCCACTTTTATAGAACTTCCTGGTAACGGTAACGGTGTTGAACTCTGTGGGCAGCAGGTTCCTGGTATTTTCAAAGGTGAGGCTCACTTCTGCCAATCCGCTGGCTGAACGTGTTTTTGAACCATTGAACACCAGGCTTTCGAGGTTCTCACTTCTCAGGTGACTGATCTTTTGCTCTCCAATAACCCACCGGATGCTATCGATGATATTACTTTTACCGCAGCCGTTGGGCCCGATAACGCCAGTAATTCCTTCATCGAAGTTCAGTATGGTCTTGTCGGCAAAACTCTTGAAACCTTTAATTTCTAAACTCTTTAATCGCACAGTGTCTTATTTTTTAAGGACAGCAAATATAGAAGAATGGAGATACAAATTACACAGGGTAATAGTTCTTCACAGGGTTACCCACATGGAATTATACACAAACACTGCACCATGTGGATATCCGCGGCAACTTGTGGATAAAATGGTATTGCATCGTGAATAACTCTGACAGGTAATACACACTATAAATAACACTAACTCATTGAGGTTTAATAAAAAACCGCTACATTGGGAATTAGCACTTCTTTTGCCGCAGTATCCTTATAATATATAAAGTATCGTGAATAGTACCCTGCTTAATCTCGCCAAGCGTATCAAGTCTATTGCCGACATTGGCCTTTTATATAATACTAATGATTATGACCGGGAGCGGTATGCAGAGCTGCTGGAGATCAGTCATGAGATGTCTGGTCTGCTGATCGATCAACCGGTAGAAGTGATCCGAAATTTTTACGCGCCTAATAAGGACTATCCTACTCCCAAAGTGGACGTGCGTGGTTTGCTGCTGAATGAAGCAGGTGAAATTCTGTTGGCGAAAGAAATGGCTGACGGTAAGTGGACATTGCCGGGGGGCTGGGCGGATATTGGGTTATCACCTGGCGAAGTGGTTGTAAAAGAATTTCGCGAGGAGACCGGGCTGGCTGTAAAGGCTACGCGGCTGCTGGCCGTGTTTGATAAGAAGTGTCACCCCCACCCTGCGCAGGCGTTTTACGTGTATAAGTTTGCTTTGTTGTGTGAGCTGACGGGAGAGTTGCGCTTGCAAAAGGGGTTTGATATCCTCGACGTAGGTTTCTTTCCGTTGAATAAATTGCCGGAATTGTCGGAGGACAGGATACTGCGTTCGCAGATCGAGTTGTTGTATAAAAAGGCGACTGGTTCTGATCCTGTGGCTTACTTTGATTGATGGCTTCATTGGGCTAAAGCCCAAAGAGAGGTTGGTTGATCTTAATCCCGGCCCTAAAGGGCCGGGCAATTTCTTTTACTTCGATATGCCTTTGTTTCGCAAGCAGATTTCTCACTGCGCCGTTATTTCGTAAATTTTAAAAGCCCTAATGGCTCCGTTCGAAATGACAAGTAAGGGAGAAGTACATTCAAAATGACAACATCACATCGACCAAGCTCTTCTTCTGAAATGTTTTAGATCGCTGTCTTTGCCATTTCCCAACCGAGCATGGCTTTTTTGCGTTCGGGCCCCCAGTGGTATTCGCCAATAATGAGGTTTTTGCGAATGATACGATGACAGGGTATCAGGTAAGCTATGGGATTGGCCCCGATGGCTGTTCCTACTGCCTGCAAGGCGTTGGGTAACTCAATATGCCGGGCAATGGACTGATAGGTTGTTACATTGCCATAGGGTACTTCCAGCAAGGCATTCCATACTTTGACCTGGAAGTTGGTTCCTTTCACCAGCACACTCAGCTTTTCCTGCTTTCCCGGTTTACGGTTGAAGATAGCGCTCGCCATCGTCTCTGTATTGCGGCTGTTCTCACGCACTGTTGCATTTTCCCAGGCTCTTTCGAGTCCTTCTACTGCTGTGCTCCTGTTGTCTTCCTGCAGGAAGGACAGGTGGCATATGCCCCGGCCTGTAACTCCTATTATGCATTCTCCGAATGGGGTGTTGTGAAATCCATATTCTATGCGGATGCCGTTGCCTTTTTCTTTGTATTCCTGTGGCGTCACTGCTTCCAGATTTACAAAAAGGTCGTATACCCTCGACTGGCTGGATAGTCCGGCTGCGTCTGCTGCATCCAACAGATTATCGAACCCGGTAATCCGGTGTTTCAGGTAGTCGGTGGTGAGGAATTGCAGGAAGCGTTTGGGGCTGATGCCTGCCCACTCAGTGAACATGCGCTGAAAATGGAAGGCGCTCATGTTGACCTGGGCCGCCACCTCTTCCAGGCTGGGCTGGGCACGGAAGTTAACGTACAGGTAATCAATGGCCCGCGCTATCTGCTCGTATTGGTAAGCATTGGTAGTCACAGGTTCAAAATTTAATATTTTTTCGGAAAGCATGGTGGTTTTTATTAGTGTATGCAATTTCCCTGTATTCGCCGGCCTGCTCAACCCGTTTCTTGCTATATTGGAACACGAATTACATGAAAGGGATAGGTTGAGGCTTCCTTGTATATTTAACAGCTCAGGGATACAACTGTTTGGCTGTATTTCCCGTTCTTGTAGTGTATAAATCGCTTACTCTTGAGATTATTTTATTATATCTTATTTTCTACGCTGATGTTGGCGGGGCGTTCTGCTCAGGCGCAACAGGTGGATAGTATTTTCTTTCACCTGTATACGGACAGCCTGAAGAAGGGGGTTCACAATTACATCAATGTAGATGGGAAACTGTCTAACGGCCGCTGGCAGCCGCTAACGGCAAAGGAGTTGAACTTCTCTTGCTCAGCAGGCAGGTTTGAAGGGAACAGTCTTATTATCGACAGTGCCTTTAAAGACTCTGCTGTAACAGTGAAAGCCACCTTGAAGGGCAATCCGCAGGTGTGGAAAGAGGTTGTTATTTATATGAAGACGCGTGATACCGTGGAAAGACTTAAAACCATGGACGAAGTGCTCCAAGGTGGATCTGCTCCTGCACGCAGGAGGAAGCGAAACTTCAATTAGTATTTAAATATTACTTCGGTGTGTGGGCTTTGATCTGTTCAGCTGTTGGCACCCACCAAATGTAGCCGTGTTTCTCGGCCAGTTTCTTTCCATCGATCTTCAATGGGTCGGCCCGGTTCCAGGGTTGTACGACTGCGTGTATTGTCAGGAATTTTAATGAGGGCACTGCTGTTTTGAGGTGTGCCAGCAATTCATTGAGGGCGGCTATTTGCTTTGCCGGATATGGCTCGGGGTTGGTCTTGCGTTGTATGTTGGCCAGTGAAATGCCAATGGATGATTTATTGATGCCCTGGCCTCCGGGTGCGGGTATTGTTGATCCTGTGTGGAAGGCATGTTTGTTGTTGGCCACGCACTGAAAAATGATCGGCTCTGTGTTTTGGGCTGCGGCGCTGTTGCTGGTATCTTTTGCGTCGCGCGTGATGATGTAGTGGTAGCTAAGGCCCACTCCTCTTAAATGGTTGATGCTGCTTTTGGCCGTTCCGCCGGCGGTTGCATGCAAGACTATCAATTCCGGTTTGTTGGTGCGATCCCTGGATGGCAGGAATGGTTGTAGTACTTGAATGTTCATAGTGCTTGTATTTGACCCTAAGTTGACTTTTTTTCGTTAAATTAGGGTAGGTGAATATACTTGTTTTTAGACGGGTGATTTCCGGGAAAGGCAAACAGGTTTGAAGGTTGACAGGTTAATAAGTTGAAAGGTTGATAAGGGAGAGAGACTGACTTTTTCGTTTTTAATTCTCTGCTATATGTTGATTTATAGTTTATTATACCACTTCTCCAAAGTACTCAAACTGAGATTTCCGCGTCCAGCCTGCATTTGAGGGTTGTTGTCTTGCTATTACCTTGCTATTTCCTTGCTTTTATCTTGCCTCTGTCTTGCTTTTGGATAGCCTTTGGTAGTCTTGAGCTCTTTAGTATCCGGACAGGAACCCTGGGGAAGGGCAGCGGGGAGCTGGGCTCAATTGGGCTAAAGCCCAGAGGGGTTGGGGTGATTCGTTATCCCGGCCCTAAAGGACCGGGCAATTCCATTTGCGCTGATACGCCTTTGCGTCGCAAGTAGCGTACAACAAAAAAAACGCTCCCGGGTTGGGAGCGTTTTTCGGTAATTATTTATAATCTGTTGCTTATTTCGCGCCTGCCAGTGCGGGGGCAGCCATTTTCTTAGCATCTTCCAGGAACTTAGCCAGTCCGATGTCAGTGAGCGGGTGTTTCAGCAATCCGAGGATTGGTTCCAGTGGGCTGGTCACTACGTCTGCTCCTGCTTCTGCACATTTTACGATGTGGAGGGGGCTGCGGATAGAAGCGGCCAGGATCTCTGTTTTATATCCCTGGAGGTTATAGATGTGGGAAATCTGTTCGATCAGTTGTACACCGTCCCAGTTGCTGTCGTCAACGCGACCGATGAAGGGTGACAGGTAGGTAGCGCCTGCTTTAGCGGCGAGGATCGCCTGGCCAGCAGAGAATACCAGTGTACAGTTGGTTTTGATACCATTGTCGGAGAAGTACTTGATCGCTTTTACGCCATCCTTGATCATAGGCACTTTCACCACGATGTTTGGGTGGATAGCTGCCAGTTTCTTTCCTTCTTCTACGATGTCTTTAAACTCAGTAGAGAGTACTTCAGCGCTGATGTCGCCGTCTACCATTTCACAGATGGTGAGGTAGTGTTTCAGGATTGCGTCTTCTCCTTTGATGCCTTCTTTGGCCATCAGAGAGGGATTGGTTGTAACGCCATCCAGGATACCTAATTCGTGGGCTTCTTTGATCTGCGCCAGGTTAGCTGTATCAATGAAAAATTTCATACTATTTAAAATTTATGAGATGTTATTTTGGATGTACCTGTAGCCGCTGCGTTGGAAGCAAATTGTGTGGAGGTAAGAAGTGTGCAGGTTACCATTGGCCAGGCTCTTGGATAAAAAAAAGAAAAAAAGGCAGATTACTTACATCGCACCGCTACAACCGTCTACCCTTGCTGCCTTCCGGCCCTGGGGGGGTTCAACAGGAGCTGGTCGTGTAAGACCTGCCGGCTGCAAAGATACGGTAAAACAATCAATTACCAATTACTGAATTGAATTTTATGCATTGAAAATGTGAACATTGAGAATTTTAGCACAGTTTACAATGTTGTAATTGTCAATGCGCAATGGCTGACAGGTTGATAAGTTGAAAGGGTGAAAAGGAAGGCCGGATTACTACACTCCCTACCGGGACAGCATTTGCTTCTTTACTTATAACAGGATTTAACGCTCAATGTTCAATTATTAACGTGGGCGGCCGGTAAGGGAGTTGACGGTGGTGAGCCCTACCAATTCATCGGCGCGGCCACCCAATGGGCGATAGTATACTAATATGGTGTAGTTGTTTTCGGTTTCCCAATAATTGCCTTCGGTATATTCAAAGGAAGCAAGCCTTTTTTGATCGTTGCGGTCGATGGTGGCATAGCAATAATCATAGTATCCCATTTTCAGGAAGAGTGATCTTTCATAGACTCCTTTTTCTGTGTTGAAGATCATCTTAGCGCTGTCGTTGAGGTTGTAGTTGGTGAGTTGTCCTACAATGAATACATCTTTATCGGGGAAGGGCGAATTGTTGCCTGGCACAAAGGTGAATTTCACCGTAGCATAATCTGCCTGCCACCAGGGATTGATGCTCTCGGTGGTTTCGATGGTGAACATGCCATTGTTGTCTCTGAAGAAGTTGAACCGCTGTGTGCTTCTGTTGGCATCAGGCCGCACTATGATATCTGTACTGGTGTTGCCATATATTGCTTTCTCTATCCGATCGCTCTGAAAGCGGAAGCTGCGCATATCAAGCCAGCGCCACTCTTTGCCGGCCGGGAATACAGCATCGTTCTCCGTATTGTACTCCAACACATTTCTCGAGAAGAATGAGGGCCGTATGTTGGTGACTGCATTGTCCCAGCGGTAGTTTTGCATCAGTACTACTTTAACCTGCTGGAACTGGTTTACTACATTGAGGCGCTCGTTGAGGGCTATTTTGAATTGTAATTTCTGGTGTGTGCGAAATATCTGTCCATTGAATGGCTGCTGGATCTGTGCCGTGATGGATGCAGCTTCGCTGTACACCATCATGCGTTTGGTTATGATCGTTTTGGACGTATCTCCATTGAGGAAAACTTTCAATATGTAGTTGCCCGTACGACTGGGTGCGCAGTTGTTATCGGGTAATGAAGCCTGGTAATGTGTGTAGCGTGTGAAGGCTACGGATGATACGCGATAGGTGTTGATACGTTGCTGAGAGAAGCCTTTGACGTAATCGAACTGGCTGAGAATGGCCGGCGTCCAGTCGGCATTGCAGAGCTGGAAGGTATAGTAATAATTTTTAACGTTGGCATCGAGGTCGTCGAAATGGAGCTCCAGCGCTCCTATTGCGCCCAACTGGATGATGGGGGGCGCCAGCTGGTTGCCTGGAGGATGCAGGAGTACTGTTTGTATACGGGGAGAATAAACTGCATCGGGAATCTGCGCCTGCGTGGCTATTGCCAGCTTTACGAGGATAATGGTAAGCAATAGATTTTTCATCCGTTTCATGGGTTGAAGTTATAGAAATCCACTTAAAGACAGCTTTTTGGAGTGGTATGGTTGCTTTCTGCTATTTTTACGACCGAAAAATCATGCCGATTGAACATCGCCGCTTTTATTGCCCGCCGCATCGCTTTTAATCAACAACGATCTTTTTCCCGGTTCGTGATCCGCCTGTCTATAGGCGCCACCGTGATCAGTGTGGCTGTAATGATCCTTACGCTTGCTTTTGCGAATGGTTTTCAAAAGACGATCAGCCAGAAGGTTTTCAGCTTTTGGGGGCATGTGCGTGTTCAGAGTTATAATGGCGCCCGTGTATCCATCGCCGAAGAAACGCCGATCACCAAGAATGATTCGGTGCTGAACCTGAAAAAGATCGACCCCGAGATCAAGACTGTTCAGGCTTTCGCTACCAAAAATGCAATCCTTAAAACTTCTGCTACGATCGAGGCTGTTTTGCTGAAGGGCGTGGAGAAGGGGTATGATTTCAATAACCTACAAAACTTCCTGGTTGAAGGGCGGTGGGTCAATTTTGCTGATAGTGGTTATAGTAATGAGATCAATTTGTCGTCTTATACGGCTGGGCAGCTAAACCTGAAGGTGAATGACCAGGTGCTGATCTATTTCATTCAACGTGGGGCTCCTCCCCGCCCCCGCAAGCTGACTGTTGCCGGCATTTATAAGACGGGTATCGAGGATTATGATAAGCATATAGCTATTGGCGACCTGAAGTTGATTCAACGTTTGAACGACTGGGATTCGAACCAGGTGGGCGGATACGAGATATTCCTGCATGATTACGATAAGATGGAGGACGTGGCTGAAAATATCGTAACCGGGTTGCCTGTCGGCATGCAGGGGGTGACTATCAAGGATATTTACCCGAATATTTTCGACTGGCTGGCGCTGCAAGATAAGACCATTTTGATCGTGCTGATCATCATGATCGTGATCGCTACGCTTAATCTCATCACCTGCCTGCTGATCCTTGTTTTGGAACGCACTCGCATGGTGGGTATTCTAAAAGCGCTGGGCGCCAGCAATTATACGGTACAAGAGATCTTCCTATATCATGGGGCAGTTATTACTTTCACTGGTTTATTGTTTGGAAATGTGCTGGGCTTGCTGATCTGCTGGCTGCAACAAAAGTATGGGTTCATCCCGCTGCCTGAGGATGCTTACTGGATGTCGAAGGCTGTTGCTGATGTGGTATGGTGGCAGGTGGTATTGGTGGATATCGGCACTTTCGTGATCTGCTTTCTTGTTTTATTGATCCCCACTATCATCGTAAGAAAGATACGACCAGTAAAAGCGATAAGGTTTAGTTAGCGTACAATATGTGACAGGATGATACCTGTGGCGACTGCTGCGTTGAGGGATTCTGCGTGGCCTTTGCGCGGGATAGTGATCTTATGACGGCAATGTTTCAACAACTCCTCTCCTATTCCTTTCGACTCGTTTCCGATGACCAGGATGCCTTCTTTTATGGGGGGCATATCGTGGAGGCTGGTGCCATGCAAAGTGGCGGCATAGGCCGGTATTGCAGCATGCTGCTGTATGAATGGGATCAGGTCGTCATAGATCACCTGTACGCGGCTAATGCTGCCCATGGTTGATTGTACCACTTTGGGATTAAAGTTATCGGCGCTGTCGCGGCTGCAGATGATGGTGTCGATGCCAAACCAGTCGGCACAGCGGATGATGGTGCCCATGTTGCCGGGGTCCTGGATCGTATCGAGCATGAGGGTAAGGCGCTCATGGTAATTGGTGATTTCCGGGAATTCCGGCTTTTTAAATATGCCTATTACCTGGTTGGGGGTTTGCAACTGTGTCAATCGTTCCAGTTCCTGTGCAGTAATCTCTATCACGCTACCAGCCTGCATTTGACCTTGCTGGCTGATCCATTCCGGGATGGCATACAACTGTTGCAACCGGATATTGGGCCTACTTAAGAGTTCGTTAATTATCTTAGGGCCTTCGGCTATAAATACGCCTTCCTGATCTCTTGATTTTTTCTGGCTTAAACTTTGAATATATTTGACCTGCGATTTAACCAACATTGCACCTCGTTTATAAGTTATATGTCATCCGGCCGGCAAGTTACCTTTTTTAGTTTTTCCAAGTGGTCTTTATGTGGCCTGCTGGTTTCTATGCTGGCAGTTTCCTGCTTTACCGTGCCCCGTAATTATAACGCTAATAAGCCTTTTGTTTATAAAACGACTATCAATATCCAGGGAAAGACGCCGGATTATGACAAGCAGGAGCTGCAAACGAAACTGCAGGGTCAGATCGACGACAGCATGAAAGTACGTACGGTCTCTTATGCTGGCGTATACTATGACCTGAACCGCCCTCCTGTTTTCGACTCACTGAATATTGGCCGGTCGAAGGTGTTCATGGCCAAAGCGCTCTACTCGCTGGGGTATTTTCAACCGGTGATCGAGGATACTTTTTTTATCGATACTGTTCCCAATCGCCGCAAAGGGGAACAAAAAAGGGTTCATACGACTTTTATTGTGAGACCGGGTATTGCTACGCATGTCGACTCTGTCGGTTATGCACTGGAGACCCCGGAGTTGCAGGCATTGGCATTGAAGGGGCGTAAGGAATCGCTGCTGAAGAAGGGGGAACCTTATTCGGACCAAAAGGTGCTGGCGGAGCTCGACAGGTTGGTGGCCATGTACCGGGACAGTGGTTATTATAAGGTTACCAAGGAAAATTTGTTTGCGGAACGTGATACTGTGGTAGCTGCCCTGATCGACCCGACACTGGACCCGTTTGAGCAGTTGCGTTTATTGGATTCACTGAGTAAGAAACGGGAAAAGCCTACGATCAATGTCACGATCAAGCAAAGGGCGGTGAAAGACAGTGCTCATATTCAAAAGTACTATATCGGCAATGTGACGGTGTATCCTGATCAGCCGCTGTTGGAAGATTCTTCTTACACCCCGTCTGACAGCACTACTATCCAAGGCTATAAGTTCCTGTATAATTCGAGGCGTTTCAAACTGCCTTTTATTGCCAACAATATCCGTTTACGGCCAGGGTCGCTGTACTCGCAACGTCGTTATTACCGGGTGATCAATACTTTCAATCAGCTGGGTGCCTGGCAGAACGTAGACCTCAGCCTGATGGAAAGACAAGATAGTGTGCCGCTGCTCGATGCCGTATTGCGCCTGTACCCGGCCATGAAGTACAGCCTCAATATCGATTATGAAACGAGCCGTAACGTGAGTGACTTCCTTTCACAGGGCACTTTCTTCGGTTTGGGTCTCAACTTCCGGCTACTGAACCGCAATGCTTACCGGGAGGCTATTCAAACCAGTACTATTGCACGGTTTGGTATCGAGATTGGTACTCACCTGGTACAAACGCTGCAGGCCAGCCTTTCGCATAATATCTATTTCCCGAAAGTCATTCTTCCCAGGTTCCTGCTGAACTGGTTTCCTCCTAAAACTGATGGCAGTGAGCGGACGCTTGCCCGTCGTACTGTATTGAACTTTTCCGGTACTTATACCGACCGACGCGACTTTTTCAGGGCTCCTTCTTTCAATACTTCCTGGGGTTATGAATGGACGCGGCGCAGGACACGGGCTGCCGACCCCGACAATGCAAATCAACGCTGGACTAAAAGTTATCAGCTTATTCCTTTCAATTTCGAGTATACCAATCTTCAAAAGACTGATAGTTTGGTCAAGCTGGAGCAGGATATTCCTGCTTATCGCTTTGCTTTCAATGATGGAATGATCATCAGCACCATTTTCAGCGTGACAGCCGGAAAACAGTATGATAATGACAGAAAGCTCACGCTTATTCGTGGACGTATCGAGGAGAGCGGTGCGTTGTTTGGGCTTATTAAAAAACTGGAACAGGGTGATCTCCGCCGCTTTGTGAAGATCGATGGTGAAATAAAGCATTATATCAATTACAAGAAGTCGTCCTGGGCTTTTCGTGCTTTTGGTGGTGTTGCTTTAATTTATGGTAAAACTGATACGGGGGGTGTTGTTGTGAAGGAGAATAATCTTCCTTTCTTTAAAGCGTTTTTTGCCGGTGGCCCGTATAGTATGCGCGCCTGGCAGGTAAGACGTTTAGGACCGGGCTCTTCCACCTTGTATGATGTCAATGACACTACCCGGGTAGATAGGTTTGGGAATATGCAGCTGGAGTTCAACGCCGAGTACCGTTTCAATTTAACTACGATCGCGGGCATCAAGATCAACAGTGCTTTGTTTGTAGATATCGGCAATATCTGGAGCAAAGAATACCAGAATGGTCAGGAGATACCGGAGGCTTCTTTCAAATTGAGCCGATTGTATAAAGATATTGCTGTGGGGGCAGGCACGAGCTTGCGTCTCGATTTCGAGTTTTTCCTGATCCGCCTCGACTGGGCCTACCGGATCAAGAATCCGCGTTATGCAACTATTAAAAACGGCTGGTTCCAGAAGGTTGATATTGGCAGCGGACAACTGCAGCTGGGGATAGGATATCCATTTTAGGCTGTTGCTTTCTTAATCATTTCCTGTGCTTCTTCTACGGTCATTGATTTATCCAGGGTAAATTCTCCGATCCGTGTGCGGCAAAGGCCGCTGAGGTGGCCGCCAATACCTAAGGCCGCACCTACATCATTGGCCAGGCTGCGTATGTAGGTGCCAGTGGAGCACACTACTCTGAAGTACACTAATGGCATTTCGATTGCGGTGATCTCAAATTCTTTGATGGTGATCTTTCTTGCTTCCAGCTCTACCTGTTCTCCACGGCGGGCTAATTCATAGACGCGCTTTCCATCTTTTTTGATGGCGGAGTGTATAGGTGGCACCTGCATGATCTCGCCGGTAAATTGTTTGGTAACTGCTTCCAGTTGTTCTCTTGTTATGGAGGAGTAATCTTTAAAGTTCTCCGGTTCGCTTTCAAGGTCGTAGGTTGGTGTTGTTGACCCGAGGGTGATGGTACCTGTGTATTCTTTCTCCTGCGCCATGTATTCATTGATGCGCTTGGTAAACTTGCCGGTGCATAGTATCAGTAAACCAGTAGCCAGGGGATCGAGTGTGCCTGCATGGCCCACTTTTTTGATCTTCATTTGGTTTCTGAGCTTTCGCACTACATCGAATGAGGTCCATTCGAGTGGTTTGTTGATCAGCAGTACCTGTCCTTCTTCAAATATGTTCGGATTGCCCTGGTTCATGCGGCGAAGATATGAAAACAGGGGTTAGCTTTTGGGTGTTAGCGTTTAGCACTTTGCTTCGCTAAAGGCTAAGGGCTAATAGCTAAATCCTTAAATGGCCTGGCGGGCTTTGAGTTCGAGGTATTTGTTTACGGTGTCGACTGTGAGGTTTTGTGGTGCGGTAAGGATCGTAAAGATGCCGTGCTGCTGCAGTTCTTTTACGATCAGCTTTTTCTCGTGTATGAATTTCTCTGCTATTGTTTTGACATACACAGATTCTATATCGTTGGCTTTTGTATCTGTCAGTTGCTTCAATTCTGTGTTCTCAAAAAACACCACCAGCACGAGGTGGTTGCGGGCTATGCTTCTGATATAGGGCAATTGGCGTTGAAGCCCCGTTAATGATTCAAAGTTGGTGAATAGCACTATAAGGCTACGCTGTGTAATACGTCCACGAATGAGTGCGTAGAGTTTTTCGAAGTCAGTTTCCAGGAACTTTGTCTGCTGGTTATAGAGGGTTTCGAGGATCGTGCCCATCTGCGCTGCCTTGCGGTCGGCTGGGAGAAAATGCCCGATCTGTTCTGCAAAGGTGATGAGGCCAGCCTTGTCCTGCCTGATGAGGGCTACGCGCGACAATATAAGGGTTGCGTTAATGGCATAATCCAGCAGGGACATTCCTTCGAAGGGCATTTTCATGACGCGTCCTTTGTCTATGACGCAGTATACCTGCTGGCTACGTTCGTCGACAAAGTTGTTGACCATCAATTGTCCGCCTTTGCGGGCAGTGGCCTTCCAGTTGATGCTGCGGATGTCATCGCCTATTACATATTCTTTGATCTGCTCAAACTCCAGGCTATGGCCGATCTTACGGATCCTACGGCTGCCGGCTTCTGCCAGGTTGTTGGAATATGCTTTGAGCTCAAACTGGCGTAATGCCAGGTAGGAGGGTAATACTTTCACCATTTTCTCCTGCTCTGTTGTAATGCGACGCACTACCAGGCTGAGGGGGCTTTTTATAAAGAGGTTGATATCGTAGAAGGTGTACTCCCCCCGCTCTACAGGACGCAGGTTATATACCAGGTGTTGTTCTTCGCCTCCTGCCATAGATGTCTTCAGCAAAAAATCCCTGCGCTGGAATTGGACAGGTATTTCATCTATGATCTTCAGGTGTGTGCGGAACGGATAATGGCTCTTCAGCTGCAATTGCACTTTGTTTTCATCGCCATTGCTGAAGCGCTCTGTGAGCTCGCGAACGGCTATCACTCCTTTCTTGTTGAGGAACAGGATGCAATAGTCCAATATTACAAGTACTACCAGAAATAGAAAACCAAGTTGGCCCACTACAAATAGGAATGTCCAAATGTAGGATAGCAGGAATATTGCAATGACTGCTACCAGCGACCAATAGAACCGGCTACCGAAGAAAAGTGGCTTTATGTACTTATTATAGAATCGCATATTTACCTGGGTACTTCTACTGCTTGTATTACTTGTGTTATTACATCATCGGTGCTGGCGCCTTCCATTTCTTTTTCGGGCGTGAGTACGATGCGGTGACGCAATACGGGTGGTATGATGTATAGAATATCTTCCGGTGTTACGAAATCGCGTCCACGCATTGCTGCCAGTGCTTTGGCTCCATTGAGTATTCCGATGGAGGCACGTGGCGAAGCTCCGAGGTAGATGGACTTATGATTACGGGTGTTGGCCACAATAGAGGTGATAAAGCTGATCAGCTTTTCTTCTACCCGGATAGTCCGTACCTGGTTGCGCAATGCCTCGATCTGTTCGGCAGATATTACGGATGTCACCTGGTCCAGCATGCTGTTGAGCGTGCTGTGGTGCTGGTTGTACAGGATGCGGAACTCCTGTTCCAATGTTGGGTAGGTTACGTTGATCTTAAAGAGGAAACGGTCCAACTGTGCCTCTGGCAGGTGATAGGTTCCTTCCTGTTCGATGGGGTTCTGTGTGGCAACGACCATGAATGGCGCCGTCAGCTGATAAGTTTGTCCATCAACGGTAACCTGCCTTTCTTCCATCACCTCAAAGAGGGCGGCCTGCGTTTTAGCGGGGGCCCGGTTGATCTCATCTATGAGTACGATGTTGCTGAAGATCGGTCCTTTTTTAAACTGGAAAGATGTTTCTTTCGGGTTGAATATCGAGGTACCGATCACATCGCTCGGCATGAGGTCGGGTGTAAACTGGATACGGGAAAAGCCTACTGAGATGCTTTTGCTCAACAGCTTGGCGGTGAGTGTTTTGGCAACCCCTGGCACACCTTCTATGATGACGTGCCCATCAGCCAATACGGCTGTGAGTAATAGCTCCACCATCTGCTCCTGCCCTACTACCACTTTGGCTATTTCTCTTTTTAAGGTTTCTACCGACTGTTGCAGGGAGCTAAGGTCGGTGCGGAGTTCGAAAAAAGTCTCTTCCATGTATGAGGCTTTATGTGTTTAATGTTCGCGCCTTTAGGCGTATTGATAAAATGTTTCCAGTTTATGGTTAAGTGACAGCAATGCCTGATCTGACAGCTGGGGAGCATCCAATGCATAATTCAGGTCGTAGACCAGTTGTTGTACTGCATGCTGATCGTACCCGCTTTTGTAAGCCAGTCGTTGCACAAATTCCTCGTTCATGGCCGATGTCCGGATATTGTACCGGCTACGCACGTGTCCCAGGAAATGCTGTGTCATTTTATAAGCCAGGTCTTTGTTGTCTTTCCGTTGAAAATACATCCGTCCGATCGTTTTTACAAAATCGAGGGAGGCATTTTTGAGGGGCTCAACTACTGGTATAACTCTTTGTTTGCGTTTTGACTCGAAGAGATAGATGAGCAAGAGCAACAGTAATAAAAGCAATCCTCCCCAATAGAACGGGGGCTGTCCTTTTAACCACTTGAGTGTATCTCCAGCTCCTTTTGCTCCATCATTGTCTTTTGAACTTCCACGAATACTATTACGGAAGTAATCATCCCAACGCACAGTTTCCATATTTCGCGGTATCCAGGAGAATACCTGGTCATAATAGGCATTATTCTGTTTGTGGAGCAGGAAAAAGTTGGTAAGCGACATGGGGGCAAGGTGTATGTAGAAGGCTCCTCCGCTTTCGTAAGAGATCTTAACAAAGTTTGCTCTTCCTTCTGCGTTCT
The DNA here is from genome assembly GCF_059502485.1 of Paraflavitalea sp. Classification (NCBI taxonomy): domain Bacteria; kingdom Pseudomonadati; phylum Bacteroidota; class Chitinophagia; order Chitinophagales; family Chitinophagaceae; genus Paraflavitalea; species Paraflavitalea sp. The sequence continues at coordinate 2,568,890 of NZ_JCACET010000008.1, read as the reverse complement.
TTCCGAGCACTGTTGCGATGGATGAATCTACATAGCTAAAGCTATTGTCAAAAGCTTTGCCCGGATATGTGTAACTGCTTTCCTTCAGGGATACCGGATCGTTGACACGCACTGTAAGTGTGTCATGATAATTGACAAATCCGTTGTACATGGAGACTTTCAACTGCAGGCTATCGAGCAGGGTTTCGTCGATGGACGAAGAGGAGATAAATATTTTGGCTCCTTTGTGCACCAGGTTAAAGAGGCCTTCAATCTCTTTTTCATCGGGCAGTACCTGGTTGCTTACAATGATGTAACAGGTAGTTTGCAGGTTGTCTTCATATCCCAGCCAATCACGTGTGTTGGATTTATGATCGGGATCGGGGGTGATTTTATGGTTGAATATAGAAGCTTCAGGAAAAATCCGTTGCAGGTTCTCACGGGCGTAGAATGTACCATAGGGGATTTTATCGTTGCGTCGTAGGGTTACCCGCTCGTCCAACTGCTTCTTTTTGGTGCATGCGGTGAAACCGATCAACACCAATAAGCAACATGATATGTATATCAGGTAACGATTCACAGTCTTGCCGTATTATAGAAGTGTTGAAAGTTCTGTTGCACCTTGTTAAACTGTTCTTCGGTCAAAGCAAATTCTCCATACCAAACGTATTCGAATACGTGAGTAAGGAAGCGAAACTCATTGCCTGCGCCATAATGGTGCACCTGGTTGATGTATTCGTTGTTGGTGCCCTGGGCGTGGTATCGTATCCACCCTTTTTCGTTGAGCGAGCGCAATGTTTTCAGGTACATAAATCGAATAGCCAACCGATAATTCTTTTCCTGTATTGCTTTCTGGATCTTCGTATCGAGGCTATTGTCGTCTATCTCGGTTTCCGGCTCTTCGTTTTCTTCTATTCTTTTGCGGGAAGCTGGTGTCATGAACAGGTTATTGACCACTACTATGCGGTATATAATGAGCACCAGTATAACTCCGAGTATGATATAAATGATCGTGCGGACTGTTGAATCTGATAAAAATTCACCAACGCGATCCCGCCTTGGCCTATCGTCCTCCTCTTCTTCCTCTTTTTTCGCTTTGGTCCAATATGCCGGATCGTTTGCATAAACAAATGCTTCGTCTTTCTGAAACCTGTTGACCGTAGTGTCGGGCACTTTACGTAATTCGGGATCTACAGGAGCTATTTCTTTTTCTTCGTCCTGGTAGCTGCTTTCTTCCGGAGCTACTGTGACAGTCGTATCAGTTACGACTTCTTCATCGTCTTGTGCCACTGCTATAGCCGGCATTGCAAGCAAGAGGAGGTATATGAAAATCCTGCCCGCTCTTTTCAGCCATATTTGTATTTCTTCGGGTAACATGCCGGGCTACTTCAACGATTTGGTTTGCAGGTTCTTTTTTTCGAGCCGAATTGGGTATAGAACAAAGTACCACAGTATAAAATTGAACGACAGGGCGAGGATGGTGATGCTCAACCACTGTGGCATTTCGGAGTACCGTGTTACAAATCCTTCGAGGAAGGCGGCAGCTATGAATATGGGCACCAATCCTATCATCAGCTTAAGGCCGTTCTTAGCGCCGGCTTTCAATGAATCTATCCGCTTTCGTGTTCCGGGAAACAGGATGCTGTTGCCCACTATAAACCCGGCACCTCCGGCAATGATGATGGCTGATATTTCCAATGTGCCGTGTATCCATATGACCAGTACGGATGACCATCCTAATCCTTTGGCAAAGAACATGTACTGGAATGCGCCCAACATAACGCCGTTTTGAAAGAGAAACCAGGCGGTTCCAAGGGACAGGAAAATCCCAGCCACAAATACCATGAAGGATACGCGGATATTGTTGAGGGCGATTGCCAGGAACATCGTGACTTTGTTCTCGTCTTTGTATACGCCAAAGGGGTCTCCTTTGGCAATATTGTCTTCTGTCATTTCCACATATCCATCGCCGAGTACGCCGCGCACAAAGGTTTCGTCATTGGCAGCAGATACAGCGGACATAATAGCAAAGCCGGCAAAGATGAGGAATGCGTATAGCAATTCCCGGTGATGTTTGCGCACTGTCAAGGGTAGTTCCGTTGTCCAGAAGCGGGCAAAACGGGAGCTTTCTTCACGTTTGTTCTTGTATATGCCCAGGTAAATGCGGGAAGCAAGGCCGTTGAGGTATTGGGTAACTTTACTGTGGGGATAAAAGGTTTTGGCATACCCCAGGTCGTTGACCAGCTCTGTAAATTGCTGGGCCATCTCGTCGGGATTGGAAGCAGACTCGTACTGGTACTGTTTCCACTTGTCGATATTTTTTTTCAGAAAAAGGCCTTCTCTCACCGGGGGTACAATTTATGTTTACCAAACCTACACGAAAAAGTTCATTGAACAAAGACTGATAACCAATGTTATCGGTGTTTTTCCAGTTACCCCAGCCTCGTATAACCTGTTTAATGGGTACTATTCGTGTTTTCGTATAATTAATTAATTTTAAGAGCGTTTAGTGTATGCTAAACGAAATTATTCTCCTATTGTTGCAATATGCTACTGGTTAAGTTAGATACGGGTTTCAATATTGAAGTGGAGTTTCCCATTTCGCCCTTCCACAAACGTTTGTTTGCGTGGCTGATCGATATGTTCATCTTATGGCTTTACCTGCAGCTAATGTCTTCGATCATTGATTCTGCTATGTTTGGGATCAGCTGGCAGCAGGTGTTGATGTTGATCCCCGCCCTGATCTATTTTCCCATATGCGAAATCACTATGAACGGGCAGACGCCGGGAAAAATGGCCCTACGCATCAAGGTAATCACTGACGAAGGGGGCCAGCCCAGTATTGGTCAATACCTGATCCGCTGGCTTTTCAGGATGATCGATTTCCCCTGGTGGTTGCTGGGAGCAGTCTTTAGCCAGGTGCTGCCGTGGTGGGTGTTGCCGCTTATTTTCATCGGTCTGGCATGTGTGATCTTCACGCCCAAATCCCAACGCGTGGGCGACCTGCTGGCCGGCACCATCTTAATCGACCTCAAGAACAGGACTTCCTGGGAGGATACCGTATTCACCGAAGTTGAATCGACTTATAAGCCCCGCTATCCGCAAGTGATGCAGCTGAGTGACCGGGATATCAATACGCTCAAAAGTATTATTGAAAGTGTTCGCAGGAAGAATGATTACCAGCTGGCGATGAAGATCGGAGACAGGATCAAGTCGAAGTTGAAGATGGAAAGTGATCAGGATTCGATCGAGTTCCTGCAAACGTTGTTGAAGGATTATAATTATTACTCTACCAATTAGGATAAAAAAAGTACCTGCGCCTATGGCTGCAGGTACTTTTATATTCTTTATACTGTTGCTTAGGACTGTATCCCTCTTCCAAGGCCATAGAACATAAAGACCAGTAAGACCAATACTATTACGATGATCACAATAATTCCTACTATTTTAAAGTAGGTTTTCAGGTTGCTGATTCCTTCATTGAATTGTACCTGACTCATGTTGGAAACACTGGCCAGCGTATTGGTCGCAAACCTAAAAAGGAAGATATTAATAGCTACAGCGATCGCTGCTCCTATCATGGCTCCTATTACTCCTCCTACAATGCTTGCTCCACTATCGTCGGGCTTTCCAATCATTGCTGCGAGTACTGATAATCCCGCGCTTACAAATCCTACTATTGCTATTATACGTGCCCAGGTAGCCGCTGCGACCAGCAGGTCTCTGGCAGCGCCTTCTATGCTTAGATTAAACAGGTTATCATTCTGATTGGTAGTATTTTCCATATTTGGTGTGTTTAAAGGGTATTAAAAAAGTTTTCCGATAAAGCCAATTACATTCAATACTAAGGCAAGCAGGGTAAATATGCCATAGACCACAAAGTAGTTTTTCAGGTTCTTCAGCCCACTATTAAATGTAGCCTGATCACGGTTGTAAACACCTTGTTTAATCTGCATGGCAAAACGATACAACAGGATGGTTGTGTAGGTAAAGATGGCAAGTGCTGTTATAATTATACCTACTATCAATCCTCCTGCCGATGCCAGTTCCGGCATGAGAGTCCCAAAGGTTTGTATCAGAAATGTGCTGGACAATGCTAATCCACAGACGGATAATCCGATACATACAAAATAGACGATCGCAATAAATTTTGCCCATTTGCTGGACTCATTGAACATATTGCCAGAATCGTAATCTACCTGAAGTTCAAATAGTGGTTCGTTGGATGGTTGCTGTTCCATTAAGTGTTTGGTTTAAATGTTTGACTGTTAAGGATACTAATATAATTGTTTTTTTTAGCATTGTATATTATGCTAAAAACGGACAGTGAAATGTTGCTTCACCTTAAAGTCTTTGCGGAAGAATACAAGCCCTATGAAGAACAGGTCTATCGAGAGTGTTACCGAAGGATGTTCTTTGATCTGCTGCCAGGCCTGCTCCATGCCTTCGCTCCAATGAATGTCGTCGACAATGATGATCGAATGTTCTGTTGTGTTGGGGAGTAATTGTTCAAAGTACCGCATTGTGGGTTCCAGGCGGTGGTTGCCATCCATAAAGGCAAGGTCGATGGCTGATGTCTGTTGCAATATTCCCGGCAGGGTGTCGTCGAAATTGCCTGTCACCAGTTCAATATTTTGCAAGGCCAACTGGTGGAAGTTATTGTTTGCCTGTTCTGCCACGGCCTTACTCCCCTCCCCTGTGATCACCCTTGCAGCCGGGTTGGCAAGGGCCATATAGCTGGTGGATATTCCCAGTGAAGTGCCCAGTTCCAGGATGGTAGCTGGCTGATAGTAATGCACGATCCGAAACAAAAGCTGGCTAAGCTTTTTTGTCTTGGCTGCATTCCTGGCTATTCGCGCTATGGGTCGCTTGTGGCTGTTATTGATGGCTGATCCAGCGCCGAAGTCTTCGACTTCCAATTGCGTATTATCGGCCAGCAGTTTTTTGCGCAACGTTTCTACCTGGTCGTAGGCTGCAAAGTGCCGCTTATCATTAAGTACCTCTCTGATGAATGTATATACGAAGGGGGAATGCACGCCATGTCCTTTTCCGTTGGAGGCGGTGAGGTAGTAGTTGAGGTATTTTTTTGCTAATTGCCAACGGGAATACATAGGAAAAGAATACAGGATTCAGAATACAGAATTCAGAAGCTATTAATTCGCCAACGATGCGCCTCAACTTTCCGATTTTCGCTCCCACACCTGGAAGCTGTAGGCGTAAGCATGTTTTTCGTCGACGGGGAAATCGAGGTTGGACAAGAGTTCCCATTGTTGTTTGTCGAATTCCGGAAACCAGGTATCGCCTTCGAGGGTAGTGTGTACTCTTGTAAGGTATATTCTTTGGGCCAGGGGTAAGGCCAGTGCATATATCTCTCCTCCTCCGATGACACTGGCTTCTTTTGCATCGGTTTCTGCCGCTGCTGCCAAGGCGTCTTCCAGGTTTTTGACTACCTGCACGCCGGGCGCCGTCCAATTATCCTGGCGGGTGATTACGATATTGGTTCTGCCGGCAAGCGGTTTGCCCAATGATTCAAAGGTCTTACGTCCCATGATCACCGGCATTCCCCAAGTGGTGTTCTTAAAGAATTTCATGTCGTTGGGCAGTCGCCATAATAACTGGTTATTCTTCCCAATGACATTGTTTTCCGCAGCCGCTACAACTAATGCTATTTTCATGTTTTATACTGCCACCGGTGCTTTGATAGCCGGGTGCGACTGGTAATTTTCCAGGGTGAAATCTTCAAAGGTGAAGTCGAACAGGTTTTTAACGCCGGGGTTCAGTTTCATGACGGGCAATGGGTAGGGCGTGCGCGTCAACTGCAACCTGGCTTGTTCTACGTGGTTACTGTAGAGATGCACATCGCCAAAGGTATGTACAAAGTCTCCCGGTTCCAGATTGCATACCTGCGCTATCATCATGGTGAGTAATGCATAGGAGGCTATGTTGAACGGTACTCCGAGGAATACATCGGCAGACCGCTGATATAACTGGCAGGAGAGTTTTCCTTTTCCTCCGTTTTCTCCGGGTGCTACGTAAAATTGGAATAATGCGTGGCAAGGCATCAGTGCCATTTCGGGCAGTTCGGCCACATTCCATGCGCTTACTATGATACGGCGGCTATCGGGGTTGTTCTTTATTTGTTTGAGGGCATCGCTGATCTGGTCAATGGCTTTTCCATCGGCTCCGGCCCAGCTACGCCATTGTTTGCCATACACTGGTCCGAGGTTCCCTTGCTCATCTGCCCATTCGTCCCAAATGCTGACGCCATGGTCCTTTAGGTATTTGGTGTTGGTATCCCCTTGCAGAAACCAAAGCAGCTCGTAAATGATACTTTTGAGGTGTAGTTTCTTGGTAGTGACCAATGGAAATCCCTGCTGCAGGTCGAACCGCATCTGGTAACCAAAACAACTGGTAGTGCCGGTGCCGGTACGATCGGTTTTGGTAACTCCTTTATCAAATATGTGTTGCAGTAAATCCAGGTATTGTTGCATGGGTGCAAGGTAAGAAGAAGTCCGGAAGTCGGTGTGTCCGGCAGCCAGAAGGAATCCCCACCTTGTGTATAAGTACCTGAAGTCCCGGCCTTTTACTCTGCGTTCAGCTTCTTCCACATTTCGTCGATGGGATCGCCTTTGGAGCTGAGACCGGTATGGTCCCATTCGTTGCCCCGTACTTTTCCATTGAAGGTGAGGGAACTGCCTACGCGGGTGTTGTCGCGGCTGAAGAACTCAATATTTTCTGTGTATTTACCGTCTTTGAAGGTATAGGCTCCTCCTCCTGTACCGGAGAATTCTTTGGTCTGGATGTTGAATGCGATCCATTGGAACCGGGTGCCAGACAATACTTTTAGGGTACGACGGGGACCAAGTTGCATGGTGACGGGTTGGTTTCCCTGTTTACGACCAGCAATGCGCCAAACGCCTGCCAGGTCGCCCAATCCTTTGTCCAATTGCTTCCAGGTTTTCTCTCCACCCTCTACATTGGCCACTAATTGTTGATTGTTATCAGTCCAGGGAATGGTGACCACCTCCCCTACTTTCTCATTTTGCCGGGTATTGAACTGGGTAGTAATTTCTATTTTATCGTCTTTCAGCACGTAAGGGCCTCCCCAGGTGTACTGAAATTGTTTTCCTGTCTTGTCGTAAACGGCATGTACAAAGTATCCATCTACAAAGGTGATGGTTTCTTCACGTCCGTTTTCCTGGTAATGCCAGGCTCCTGTGAGGGAAATAGTGTGGATTGGGGGGTGAAATGCCGTGATGACGATGAGTAATAATAGTGTAATGATAAAGTTGTTTGCGGGTGCATACTTTCTCATACGGGGCAATTTGTTGTAAGTTAACGAAACTATAACGAATTGCCGCGCAGCGCCGTATGTGGTTAAATGTTAAAATTGCCTTTAACTGGCCATCAATTCATTATGATTGATCGTTTTTGCTAATTCTGCATATATTCTTGTGAGTAGCTGGCTGCTCTGCTCCAACTTAGTTTCAAGCGCGGTGGCTTTCTGTTGTTCGGAAGTGAGGTGCTCCTTCAAGGTTCGCATGGCATCCTGCTGATCGGCTATCTCTGTTTGTAGCAACGCCTGTTGTTGTTGGAGGTCTTGTGCGTTATGTTCCAGTTTTTCGATGTGGTCTGTTTTAGTCTGAATGACCTCCCGGCTTTGTTCGAGCTGGGTTTGCCATTCTGCAGCCTGCTGCTGTTGCTGGCCGAGTTCGGTTGTCAGCTGCCGGATCTGCTGGTCAAAACCATTTACTGTAACCTGTAACTGTTCCAATTGTGCGGCCGAATCTCCTGCCTGATGCTCCAGGAGATGATAGTTTTTAATTTGCTGTTCGAGCAATTGTTGCAGAACATGCATGCTCTCCTTTTCCCGTCCATTGGCTGGTGGCGTGCTCATTGACACCAATTGTTGCAAGCGATTATTTTCTTCCTGGACCTGTTGCAAGCGTTGTTGTGCATCCTGCAGCTCCACTACAAGTGTTGTATCTGTTTCTTTACTTCCGTTTCCGTTGTAGGCTTTGTTGCGCAGGTCGGTATATTTTCCTTCGAGTTCACGGAAATCCTGCTCGAGGAGTGCATAGTTTTCGCGGTAGCGCCGTACTTCGTGTTCGTATTTCTTAATCAAGGTAGTATTATCCGGGTTGGCACTGGCCAACCAGTCGGGCAGCCCTTCCGGTGGTGTTTCACTGGTTGTAGCTTTTACTATGGAAGCTGGTGTAGGTGTGACCGATAGGTTTTCGGCCCAACCATTATTATCATGAAAGGCGAGCCCCAGCTCTTCCTGTTTCTTCTTACGGCGATAATGAAAAAAGATGGTTAACCCTATAGCAACCAGCGTGGCAGGAACAGCAATCCATAGAACGATTTGCAGGAATTGTCTGAACTCATAAAAGGACACAAGCAACAATAGCGACATCATGAAAAATTTTAAGTACAATTTCTCATACTAATCAACTTAGGCACATGAGGGAATAAGGACAATAACTTAATACGGCGGGGGTTGAAGGGAATGGCAAAGGCCGCGATTTTGTTGCAAGAATAATACCAAAATCGAATATGTACTTCTTCTTACCAGGAAGCTCGATGCATTAGCAGGTGATTTTATATTCTATTCTGATGCAATCATTTGCGTTGCAGACAAACATTTTGTTAAAAAAATCCTTTTTTATTTAACACAATCCTCTTAATTTTCCAATGTATCATCAAGATAAGCAATCCACAACCCCGCAATTCTCTTCCTGCATCAACCATGTTTTAGCCACACCCAATCCAATATTACTTATCAGAACTTATCGTTCTGCAGATACCCTACCAACGATTAATGATCTTGTACTAATGAGCACTGAAAAAGATCGTTCTGTATCTCTTGATTCTCCTCTGTATCCCAAGGTATAGCCATCCATCTTCGATTGTACTGTTGTAAGACGCAGTCGGCCTGCCGTATGTTCATGCTTTGTTTACTATTTAAACACAGCCCGGAATGCTTTGCCCATACCCAAGCTACCGGTGTGTAATGTTTGAACTCTATTTATAACATTAAAATATTTCAACAAAGTGGCGTTGTGGCCATAACATCAATGGCTGCGATGTCGTGTCAATCATTCATTTTTTAAATCAAAACTTCAGTCACATGAGAAAACTATGCCACTCCGGTTGGCTGGTTACCTGCATCCTATTGCTATCTGGTGCCGCTTATGCACAGACTAAAAAGCTATCAGGAAGGGTAACCGATGAGAAGAGCATTCCGCTCGCCGGTGTATCTGTAAAAGCTGTAGGTACCAAGGTCACTGTCCAGACCGACAATTCAGGCAACTTCGCCATTTCTTTTCCAGAGCGATCTACTGCGCTTGAATTTACTTTCATCGGGTACAACAAAAAGGAAATCCCCATTGGCAATTCGCTTATTCTAAGTGTTCAGCTTGAATTATCGGGCAACATTCTTGAAGAGGTTGTGATCGGTGCGCAGGGTATTAAAGCGAAAAAGAAAGAGCAAGGCTTTGCCCAAACTTCCATCAACACACAACAGCTGACGGAGGCCAAGCCTGTGAACCTTGTTGCGGGCCTAACCGCGAAGGTGGCCGGGTTACAAGTCAATTCTTTGAGTGGAGGTGTGAACCCAACTGTCCGTGCTGTACTACGCGGCAACCGCTCTTTGCTGGGTGATAATACTGCGCTTATTGTTGTAGACAATGTTGTTGTTCCCAGCTCGATCCTTGGCAACCTCAATCCGGAAGATGTTGAGGATGTTAATATCTTGAATGGTGCGGGTGCTGCAGCACTGTATGGTTCTGATGCTTCCAATGGCGCTATTATCATCACCACCAAGAAGGGAAAACCTGGCATGAGTACCGTTAAGTTATCCAACACTACTACGCTTGCCATGGTGAGTTTTTATCCTGAATTGCAGGACCGTTTTGGATCGGGTTATCAAGGTCAGGTGCCTGCATATGTTCCATACGAGAACCAGCAATATGGCCCTGCGTTCGATGGATCGCTTGTAGATATCGGGCGACCGCTGAAAGATGGCCGTATTCAAAAGATCCCCTACTCGCCTGTTAATGACCGGAAGGACTTTTGGGAAACTGGCGTTACCAATCAAACGGACCTTGCTGTGTCTTCAGGTGATGAGCGTTCTACTTCCTATGTAGCTGTGCAATATGTAAATGTGAAAGGTGTTACATGGAAGGATAAATATAACCGCTTTTCTGTAAGGGCTAATGGCACGCGCAACGTTACGCGCAATTTTAAAGTGACTTATAAATTTAACTATGTACAAAACCGCTACGATCAAACTTCTGCCGGTGGTACTATTTATCAAAACTTATTGAATACTCCTGCGCATGTTCCTTTGACGCAATACAAGGACTGGGTAAATGATCCTTTTGCCAATCCGCAGGGTTATTACAACGACTATTATCAAAACCCTTATTTCTATATTGGCAACAACCGGTCAAAGACCAGAAACGATTATCTGACCGGCAACCTCGAGCTAAACTGGAAGCCAATCAAATGGCTCGACCTCGTGTACCGGGCCGGTATCACCACGCGTAATCAAAGTAATAAATCGTGGGTAGGCAAATTCATCTATGATCAATTTTATATTACGGGCAGTAAATCCAACGTAACTGGTAGCGTATCTGATGGAGCTTTCTATTCTACGCAGCTTACCAGCGACTTCCTGGCCACTGCTTCGCAAGAGTTTGGCGACTTCAATCTTAGTTTAACGCTGGCGAACCACGTTCGCAGTGATATATCGAAGGGGATTGATGTTTCCGGTTCGGGTCTTGTAGTCGATGGTTTATATAATGTAAGCAACCGGCTATCGCCTCAGCCAGGGGCATCTGAATCGAATGCAGAGAGTCGTCAATATGCTGTTTATGGCCGCTTCAAGGCTGGCTATAAGGACTTCTTATTCCTCGAGGCTACCGGCCGCAATGATTGGGTGTCTGTACTGGACCCCGCACACAATTCATTCTTCTATCCTGCGGTGAGCATGTCGTTCATTCCCCAAAGTGCCTTTCCTGTGCTCAAAACGGTTGAGTTTGTAAACAACTTAAAGCTGCGTGCCGGTTGGTCTCAGGTGGGTAATATCAACATTGGCGCTTATGCGCTCAATCCAACATTCGGGCAAGCTAATGGTTTTCCTTATTCATCCGGTGCTGGCTTTACTGCCGGCAATACCATTGTGGCCCGCGACTTGAAACCCGAGATCACCAATGGCTGGGAGTTTGGCTTCGATGGTGAGTTTTATAAAAACCGCATCACTGCCGGTCTTACTTATTATTCTACTGCTACTACTGATCAAACTGTGGCTGTAGGCATTTCTACTGCCACCGGTTTCTCCAGCTTCCGCACCAATACCGGTGAGGTTACTAATAAAGGGCTCGAAGCATTACTACATGTAACGCCTATCAAGAATACCGAATGGGAACTTACGGTGGGGGGCAATTTTACCTGGAATGAGAACAAGGTTGTTTCTATCAACTCTGATCTTCCGCGATTGAATATCGGTAGTACCATCTTTGCTGTGGAGGGCCTGCTGTTTCCGGTCATTATCGGTACCGATTATCTCCGTGATCCGCAGAACCGCATCATTGTTGACCGCAAAACCGGTTATCCTTCCGCCGATCCTAATACCAAGGTGCTGGGTAATACCAATCCCAAGGAGCGACTGGGCCTTGACTTTACGCTCAAGTATAAAAATCTTCGCTTGTGGGCTTTGGGTGAGTTCAGGGGTGGTTTTGTGATCTTCCAGAATGGTGGCGGCACTTATGATTTCTCGGGCTCTTCGGCCAGGAGTGTGCTATATAACAGAGAGCGGTTTGTTATTCCCAACTCTTCTTATGAAGATCCTGCCAAGCCTGGCGAATATATTGCCAATACCAATATTGCTGTAAGGGATGGCGGCGCCGATTTCTGGACCAGCAGTGCTTACAATACGGGGATCACCACCAACTATATTACCAAGGGGAATTTCTGGAAGCTGCGGGAAGTTTCTCTTACTTATACCGTGCCCCGCACCTTATTGCAAAAAACAAAGGTGGTCAAGGACGCCAGCATCAGTATTCAGGGACGTAATCTGCTGATCTTTACTCCCAAATCCAACGTGTATACCGATCCGGAATATAACTTCTCCGACTCGAACACCATCGGTATCACCACTTTTGGCGAGCCTCCTTCCCGTTACGTTGGCGCTACCATTTCTTTAACCTTTTAATCACAACGCAGATGAAACTTATCAAAATAGGATTGATGGCTGTTGTGTTTATCGCATCTCTGCCATCGTGCAAAAAATTTCTCGATGTAAATACCAATCCCAACTCCCCCACTTCGGTGCAAGCGAGTCTTGTGCTACCCCAGGCTATTGTTTATACGGCTTCTACGCTGGGCGTTTCTTTTCATGATTATGGCTCCTGGCAGGCCGGTTATTTTGCGAATGCAGGCGGCTTCGGAGGCTGGGGCAATACGATCACTTATGAATTCACTACCGGTAGTTTTAATGGCTTATGGAGCAGTACTTATGACAATCTGGAGGATTATGAATATATCATTTCCGAAACCAATGGTCGTGATACTTTCGCTTACTTCAATGCTGTTGCCAGGATCATGAAGGTCTTCAATTATCAATTGCTGGCCGACGAGTATGACCAAATACCTTATACTGATGCATTGAAAGGTCTGGACAAACTCACTCCCAAGTATGATGCTGCCCAGGACGTTTATAAAAAGCTGTATACCGAACTTGATGAAGCTATCGCGATTATCGACAATGCCAAATTCCCTAATGCTTTGGGCACGGCTGATGTAGTGTTTGGTGGCAGTACTGTAAAATGGAAACAGTTTGCCAATACGATCAAGCTCAAGTTAAGGATCAGGGCTTCCAAAACCAATACATTCACCGGTAATCCTACTTTTTCGGCTGATGGATTTCTGACTGAAGATGCCATTGTGAACCCAGGCTTTGCCAAAGTAGCCGGACAACAAAATCCTTTCTGGAATACTTACCATAGCTCTGCTACCGGTGCACAGGCCGGCAGTGGTCGTTCGCGCATCCCCACTTACTGGATCCTAACTTTTTATGATGGCAGCAAGATCGATGACGAAGGTCGTGGCAATGTTATTTTCAGGGGCTTTAAGAGTGGTTTATACCCTCCCCGCAATCAACTGGGCGTAACTTCTTCGGGTATTCAATCTGCTCCCAGCGATAACACTTCCTGGTACACAGAAACTGTGAACTATGCTAATTCCACCAATTCTGTGGGTGTACTTAAAGGACCTGCTATGGGGCAACCGCTGTTATTGGCTACTGAAAGTTATTTGCTGCAAGCTGAAGCTGTAGAGAAAGGGCTAATTGCCGGTAATGCAAAGTCACTCTTCAATAAGGGTATTGAATCTTCATTCCTGTATTTATACAAGGGGGTAGATAATAAAGTAGCTACCGGCTATAACCCGGTCACAGATGCAGCTAATTATCTAACTATTAATAGCGGTACCAGGCTGGTAAATTATGACCTGGCCACTACGCCTGAGCAAAAGCTGGAAGCAATCATTACCCAGAAGTACATCGCTCTTAATATGATTGACGGCCGGGAAGCATGGGCTGAATTCAGAAGGACAGGTTATCCTACTATCAACAATACACTCCCTCTGAATCAGAGCAACACTTTTGTGTCGACTGTTTCTGCTTCTACTGCCCCAGACAGGTTGCCTGGAAGGATCCTTTATCCCAACAATGAATTCCAGGTGAACCCAGACAATGTGCCGAAGGGTATCAACACTTTCACCTCTTATGTTTTCTGGGACCGCAGAAAGTAATTGTTCACTTTTAATGTACTACAATGAAAAAGCACGTATTCATATTCATAGTTTCTCTTATCGGGTTTAGTTCCTGCCTTAAAGACAAGGACCTGCTCGATCCCGAAGGGACGCAAAACACTATTGAGTTTTTGAACATAGATATCATTGCATCTCCCACAACCAGCACTTATCCGTTGTATAATATTAGTTACAATATTGTTCCGGAAGCTGATCTTGCGCTTACAGTAAATTATTCGGGAGCGCATGCCGCACCTCAGGATATCGAGGTGACTGTTGGCATCAAGGCGGATGCTTTGACTATCTACAATACGGAGAACGCCACCACTTATACGTTACTGCCCGATAATATGTATTCACTGCCAACTACCAAAGTAACTATTCCCAAGGGGCAAAAGAGTGCTGTCATTCACGTGAAGTTCAAGACCAATTTATTTGACCTTACCAAGAAATACGCGTTTCCTGTTTCCATTCAATCTGCCTCGTATGGTATTATCAGCGGGAATTTCAGCACGAATGTGTTTGCTGTTGTTGCCAAGAACAAATATGACGGGGTATATACGTTGAAAAGCAGGCAAGGGGCTAACGACCGGGGCTTTACCACTACTCCTTACTCCTGGCCGTATGATATTTCATTGATCACTACCGGCCCCAATACGGTAGCCTTCCACAATACCGGTTATGCAAATGATTACACGCATCCTATCCAGACTACGGCTACTGCCTGGAGCAGGTTTGGTTCGTATACGCCGATTCTCACTTTTGATGGCAGTGATAAACTGGTAGATGCGCCGAATTATTATATAAATCCCAGCAATGGGCGTGCTGGCAAAGTCAATGCAGCCATCACTACCAGCCGATATGATCCTGCTACCAAAACCATTTACGCTGCTATTGTGATGACTCAACCCAATTTTGGAGAGTTCTTAATGTATGATACGCTGGTTTTCAAGAAAGCCAGGTAAACTTTACCGTACCTCTCTTGTGACAATCCGGCCGCCTCCTTCGGGGCGGCCTTTTATATGCTATAGGCCATTTCTATATTTTGCGGCTGCCGGGCTCTTCTAAAGCGCCGGATATCTTTCAAAGCATCCATTCCAAAGGCCGAAACTGATAATAGTATCATGATGAGCCCGAAGAGCCAAAGCCCCAGAAAAACACATATTCCCACATGCAGGGCTATAATAGCAGCCAACCAAAATACCCGCACTTTGGGTATCCAGATAAAAATAAAATAGCCCGTTTCAATGATGATTGTAAACCAGCTTAGTGTTATGAAAAGCCAGGATTTATCGGCCAACCAGGTGAAATCGTATTGCCTGAAATCGGGCTGTACCAATGAGCGCCAGATCACGTTGCCTCCCCACCATTCCTGCGAGATGAGTTTTTCGAAGCCAGCCGATAGGTAGATCAGCCCCATGTGTATTTGCAGTACGCGCAGGGAGAGTGTAACTTCCCAGGATGGAGTGGTTGGCACTCTTTTCCAAAGCGCATCTAATGAATACATTCTTGCCACCGGCATGAGCATAACGTAGAATAATGCTATTTGCAAAAAGATGTCTACTCCATATACATACACCTCAATGGTACACATGAGGATGTAGTGGCAAAGGAAGGTAAGAAATGAAAAGACTTTCGTAAATACGCCTATCAACAAAAGGAATGCGCTTATTACGTACACCCAGAAGAATCCCATTACAAATTCATCCTGGGTCACTGGCAGGAAGGAGAAGAACCTGTAAACCCTGGCCATGTGGAGTGTAAGGTCCGATATCAGTATCTCTGATATTTCCCACTGTATCCATGCATCGGCGCCTATAAAGGCCAGCCAGTCGTTGTACCATAATATTGCCTGCAACAATGTGAACGCTGCAATCAAGATCCGGAATATTGCCAGGGGTGCAGGTGACACCGGGTCATTAAAAAAGCGATATGCTTTTTTGTATAATGTGCTTGTACGCATAGTAATGTTGTTCTAAATGTTTAGTGTCCTGTGAGCACAAAATCGGTTGAGTATAGTTCTGACACTTTTACCGGTTCTTTTTTGCAAAACCCTTTCATTGTGGGATACCTGATGCTTCGAAGGGTATATGATACTTTCCAGATGTCGGGTTGAAGATTGAACATGCGGGTTGAAAAGGAACGGGCACATATGTCCTGGATAGATGTATCTCCGGCATTGTAGACTTTGTATCCATAGAATCTTTTGGCGAGGTCCTGGTTCTTGCAATAAAAACTAAATCCTTTAAGGGTGGAATATGTCTTTTCACGCCCGTCATAATCGACTGTTTTTATTTCGATCTCGTTGCTTTTTCCTACATCGGGTGAAAAGAACCCATAGCGCCACACTGAATAATTGATGCTGCACATAAGTACCAGTGCTTTTTCAAGCGGCTCGTTCTTATGGTACACTTTTTCATCCAACACATGGAATATGGTTAACAGTATTACTATTAAATGGGCAAAGGCAAGGGTGAAAACTATTTTCTTTTTCATACTTTTTCGAGTTAAAACCATGTTCAAAAGCAAGCTTTTGAACATGGTTTTATCAATGAAATTTATTACCGGGCATATTTGGACATAATGGTATTGAGCTTTGCAGCTTTTTCCCTACCCAAAACGCTTTCGAGCTTTCCTCCTTTGGAAACTGCGACGATGTATACGATGCCATCATCGGATACGATCAATACTACGTATCCTAATTCATCCTGCGGGTTTCTTACTTTACGAACCTGCTCAAGGTCTCTCATGGCTACTTTTCTCGCACCATAGACTTCTTTTCCTTTGTTGAACTGGAGTCTATACTTGCTTTTGTCCACTCCTTCAAACAGTTTAATGATCTCTTTTTTGTCTGCTTCGGAGATGGCTTTGTCCTGGGCAACGACTTTGTTGGTTAATGCCAAAAACAGCATGAAGGTTACCGCATAAAGCGTTAGCGATTTCATAATTGTGAAGTTTTAAATGATTATAAAAAATACCAGTACTTGAGAACTTAGTAAATCCAATGCATGTGTATCCCTCTATCGTTGGCATACAACGATACTATTTGATCATGTACATGACGATGCCATTACACCGTCGAGGTGATCTGTACATGTGTTCAACAGCAATAATTATGGGTACAAGAATCTATGGCTATAAGCCAGGCTACGCAGATCCTTCAGGAATACAATACGGATGACAGATAAGGTTAGACTTAACAATTAAAAGGAATTCTGAGGAAAGGGTTGATGGGGGATGATTTTTATCAATAACAGGATAAAGGTACATCTTATATAATTATTTCAAATACCACAAACTGGGTAAAATTATGAATGTTAACGTGGTGCGCATTTTCCTGAAGGGTGAAAGAGGTGTGATCAATGGTGTATATCCGACACGCTATGATGCGAACGGGATTTACCAAGATATTTTCCACAGCGGCTATTATACTAATATTTTTAGTATTTTTACAGCTTCAAAACCTCCCCTTGCAGCTCTCCATAGCAGGCTGTTCATGTTATATATTGGACATGCTACACATCTATGATACGCTTACTGGTACTCAATTACAGGGTTTATAACAGGAACCAATACGGTTATTACTTAAAATAATTACAGATTCAATCGTACAGGGTTCAGGCTATAACATTAAAACGACAATCTGTCTTTTATGCTAATTTATTTATCATTTGTTTTTTTCTTTGAGGTATGACAAAGGATGAACGTTATATAGGGGTTAAAAAGCTGATTGAATCGGGGCACATTACCGAATTCAAGCAAATCTTTACTTACCTGCCTAAAACTGTCATGGCGCAGGACCTGGGGACTAATAATAACCGAATGACCAAGCTTATTGAGCGTACACAAGATTTCACGCTGGAAGAGTTAAACCGGATCGGCGACCTGATCGATATTTCTTTCGACTCAGTGAATATGCTGGCCAGCAACCAGTACAAGAGAAGCAAATATTTCAAAAGAAAATAATACCCGCACTCCCACCGCCGAGAAATTCCTACGTGCCACGTTTTTGTATTTCCAAGTGTCAGGTAATTGCATATGAAAACCCCAGGTTCGTTTTCGGGGATTACTGACTGCATTCAGTATTGAATAGAGGCTGGAGGCCATGGGGTTTTCTTGTTATACCAAGCTTTCCCAAGGCAACTTATTTTGAACTCCTTTCGTAATGAAAGGGATTGGACGCTTGTCCGATCTTATTTGTCGTATGATCAATGGCCAAAAAGTTATCGTTGTTCTCCCCGCTTATAATGCTGCGTTGACCCTTGAAAAGACCTATGCTGAAATTGACCGTACGGTCGTGGATGAAGTGATCCTTGTGGATGATGCCAGCAGAGATGATACGGTTAAGAAAGCCAAGGCCATCGGAATTTCTCACATAATCAGTCATGAGAGTAATAAGGGATATGGCGGCAACCAGAAGTCGTGCTATAGAAAAGCGCTGGAGGCCGGCGCCGACATTATTGTCATGCTCCATCCTGACTATCAATACACGCCTGCGCTTATTGGGCCTATGGTGTCATTGATTGCCAATAAGGTGTATCCGGTTGTGCTTGGGTCCCGGATCCTGGGTAAAGGGGCCTTGAAGGGAGGAATGCCTTTTTATAAATACGTAGCCAACCGACTGTTGACCGCAGTACAAAATCTGCTAATGGGACAAAAGTTGTCCGAATACCATACGGGCTACAGGGCTTATCACCGGGATGTGCTGCTGGCGATCCCCTTCGAGCATAACTCTGACGATTTTATATTCGACAATGAGATCCTTGCACAGATATTCTATAAGGGTTTCGATGTTGCTGAAATCACTTGTCCAACCAAGTATTTTGATGAAGCTTCCTCTATTAATTTCAGCAGGAGCCTGCAATATGGCTTTGGTGTTTTGCGTGTGAGCTTTCAATATCTCTTCCAACGGACAGGCATTGTGCAATTCCGGCTCTTCAGGAATCTGTAATATGTTTTGAGCAGGCTGCCTTACTATGACGTGCCATTCTGTTTATTTTTTTAGTTCATTCACTTTATCGCGCAGGGTATTAAAGAACTTGTTCCTGTCTTTTTCTCCCGATCTACTAACAAGGGTGGAACGGCTCAGCAGGGTATTGAATGTGTCAAATGCCCTGGCGGCAAACCTATCGTCTTGTGTAATAAGATAGCTAAAAACGCTATAGGTTATCATGGACACCTTTTTATCGTCCAGGTTCAGCAGGATTGTATTGTTGCCGAGTATGAGTTCGTTCACATAAAACTGGATCGGCCCTCTATGTGCCACGTCCGTAGCACCCGGCATAAACTTCACGCCTTTGGCTGCCTGGGCCTGTAAGTGGTCGATCATTTGTATGAAAGAATCTACCACTGCCAGAAGATCTTTTCTATCGCGGAAGATGCCTGCTTCTCTGTAATAAGCTATCTGGTTAATGCTGCTGTGCATGCTTTCGAGGTTCCACAGTTCCACTGTATGCATCCTGCTGTGCTCTTCCAATATTTGCTGCCCGATGGCAAAGCATTCTGTGAAGGGGTATTGTTCTAATGAAAATAACTGATCGGCCAGTGCCGGTTCGTTATTGATGGTTTTGGACCAGAAGAATGTTTTGAATGCTGCCATTCCCGGAAACAAAAAGAAGTACCAGAAGGGCGCGTCTTTGCAGAGGTAGTAAATCTCCCCCTGTTTAAAGGAGTTGAAATACCTGAACTGCCCCAGTATGCCTTTTATATGTTCTGTGAAGGGAACTGCCTGGAATGTGATGCCTGGCGCCTGGAAAAGCACTGAATCGTTTTTCAGCTGTAACAATTGGTCAAGTGAGAGATGGTAATGCTCGCATATTTGTTTCAGCTCATTCAGCGTGACAGGCTTTTCGCCGCGAATACGGCGGTACACGCTATCGGCGCTCAGGTCCAACAGGTGGCAAAGTTCATCTACGAGGGAAAGGTGGGCCGGCAGGCTTTCTTTCAGGTGTCGAAAAAGCTGCTGCTGGAGTTGTGTTGTTTCCATTGCGCAAGGAAATTACTGAAATTCCGTAATTCTCTTAATTTGTTTACGGATTTCCGCCATTAAAATGTCGTGTAGTGGTTCTGGAAGTGAATTTTCGTAACGACAGGGAACGGAAGTGGTTTGCTTTATGGCCCTCCCCCAAACTGGCTAATCTGGTAGCTTTTTGCCATTGGGAACTACCTGTCGGGCAGGATAGGTTTGTGGTTATCACCTCAAACCCTGTTTATGAACCGACGTATTATCATTATTTTCCTGATATGCTTATTCTCTGCAGCTATTGGCCTTGGCCAGGAAGTAGCATCTCAAAACCTTTATTTTGTAAAAAAGGGGAAGACTGCTGTTTTTAAGGACAGGGAATATCAACCGGGCAAAGGCCGTGCATTTTATATTTACCGGAATTGTATCTATAATGTTGTGCTCAAAGATAAAAGATGGCTACGCATACGTGTATCAGATATACGTAATGATTCTATTTATTACTCGCTTTATGTTTCAGCCAACGAGGCTGCTTCTGATAACGCACGTCTTGATACACTGGCTCTTCACCCCAGCCAGCTCAGAAAGTTAAAGCTGATTGCCGACCGTATGATGGGCCTTCATTCCAGCTTTTCTCTAAGGAATAAACGCTATGTATTTGAAACAGCCGATACGCTTAAGGGTTTTAGCCATGATACCGTTGTGTCTTATTCAAAAGACAGCAGCCGTTCTGTGACTTATGAATTGGTGCCTTATCTTACGGCCCAGGGGGTTAACTGGCTTTATGAGCGACGTGGCATTACTTATTATTATGAAGGGATTGATCCGCCTGTTGATCAAGATACAACTCCCCGCAAAAAGCCTTTACCTCCTAAAAAATGGGTGTGGTTCACTCCAACCAATGTAAACAAAATAAGTGGATTAAACCTCGGAATACAAACCATGACTACTGCCGATAACGACTCTCTGATCATACGTGGCGTTAATATCAACGCTGACCTGCTGAGTATGTTTGGAGCTATGTATGGGATATTTTTTGTGATCAACACGCCTCATCCCAATAGTTATCCTGATTCTGTAAACAAAAAAGAAATCAATTCCGAAGTTACCGGCCTGAGTCTTAGTGGGGGTGGGCTAATTGGCGATATGCGTGTAAGGGGACTTAGTATAAATGGCGGTATGTCGTCTGTTTTAGAGACAACCGGCTTGCACATTTCCGGTATCCTGAACACGACCGGCGAATTCAGGGGTGTTGTGATCAGTGGATTGTGCAACAGGGCTATTAAGGGTCGAGGGGTACAAATAAGCCTTCTCAATTTCTGCAAAAATTTAAAAGGTATTCAATTGGGTTTATGGAATGTAAACAGTAAACGATCATTACCTTTTATCAACTGGGGTTTTTAAAACCCTGCCGGTTAAGCGACATTGCTTTTTATTGCTGCCAGCCATGTAATGAAAGTCAGCCTTTAACGCAGTTAATTAATTTGCCATAAGGTAGACTCCTGCTATATTACACCCAAATTCAGCGGGACTGATTTGCAGCAATAAAAGGGCGCCAGAGCGCGTTTTTACAGCTAACCGGCTGACTTTTAATATTATTGTATTGCCCAAACCCATCGTTCATGAACCCAACTCTCCTCTCTGCCAGCGGGCCTGATCGTCCTGCGGCAGTTATTTTACGGTCTGCCAGGACCGTTCGCAACTCTTTTCTTACTGTTATTGCTATGTGCTGTTTTGGTATGGTGACTGCCCAAGTTGTTCACCCGGAAGACCAATCGGATGCTGAAACGCTGGCCCGGCAGTACAAGGATGACCAGGTATTCTGCCGCTCTGCGTATCATTTTTTCACTTTTGGCAAAGGTACCAATACGCTGAATGACAAAGTGGTGGTAGTACAGGAGGAAACGGAACTGGAATTCATAGCCCTGAAAAAGTATGCCAGTACTACGTATGCCGAATTTTACAACAAGTTCGTTCGACTCAAGCAATTCAGAAAGAATATTAAAACGGGTAGTAAATGGATGCCTTCCGACAGATCGGGTATCGACCGCTCTGTAACGGATGAGAATATTTTTTTCGATGATAGCCGTGTTCAGTATTTCCCTATCCGGTTTGCCGAGAAGGGTAATGTGGCCAAGGTGATTGTGAAGAAGGAGTATACTGATGCCAAATACCTCACACGTCTTTTCTTCCACATGGCTTACCCGGTAAGGGAACAGGTATTCGAATTCAAAGTTCCCGACTGGCTTTCTATCGATTTCAAGGCGATGAACTTTGAAGGGTTCAAGATTGAAAAGAAGCAAAGTCAGAAGGGTGGCTTTATCAACTATGTATTTACTATGAAAGACCTTCCTGCCAGCAAGTCTGAGTTCAAGCAGATCGGCAGGGCTTATACCGATCCGCATATCATTATTCAAGTTAAATCGTTCGAGAATAAAGGGGAAGTGCTGCAAGGTTTTGACAAAACGAGTGATGTATATAACTGGAATAACAGGTTGTATAAGATGGCCAATAACGAGCCTGACAAGATCAAAGCTACTTTATCGAAGATCACGGCTGGCATTACTAATGACCCGGATAAAATAAAGGCTATTTATTACTGGGTGCAGGATAAGATCCGCTATATCGCCTATGAAGATGGCTATTCAGGTTATATCCCGGCTTCTGCCCAGGATGTGCTGGCCAATAAGTATGGTGATTGTAAGGGCATGGCTAACCTCCTTACTGAATTCCTGAAGATGGCTGGTTATGATGCTCACTTTACCTGGATTGGTACCCGAGCTCTTCCCTACCCACAGGCAACGCCAGCTCTTTGTGTAAACAATCATGCCATTACTACGCTCTATTATAAAGGCAAGGAGTATTTCCTGGATGCGACGGAAAAGTATGTTCCGTTTGGTGAGAATGCTTACCGTATTCAGGGTAAGGAGGCAATGATCGCTAATGGTGAAAAGTTTGATATTAAAAAGGTTCCTTTAACTACGGGTGATGATCACAAGGTTTTTACCAAAGGAGATTTTACATTGAATAATGAACAATTGAAGGGTAAGATGCAGGTAGTACTTACCGGTAATGAGCGAAAAGATTTTCACCAGGAGTATCATGAGCTCCCTATTACCAGCCGGGAGAAGTTCCTGAATAGTTACCTGGAATTCAGTAATGACAATGTGGAGGCTTCGGATGTAAAAACAAGTGATCTGAATAACCGGGAGATCCCTATCAACATTTCGGGCAATATCGATCTTTCGAATTACGTACAAACTATCTCGGGCAACAAGTATATCAATCTTGATTTCTTCCCTAAAACGCTGGAAAGGTATATGCCTGATGAAAAGCGCAAGAGTGGCTATGACTTTGATTATGTGTTAAGTTTTGAGGATGAGTTCTCGCTTACGGTTCCTACTGGCAATAAGTTTGCCGATGTGCCGGAAAAGCTGGAAATGAAGTTTGACGGGTATGAATTTAAGGGAGAATATACCATCACGGGTAATAAGATCGTCCTTAAGAAGTACCTGGTCATCAAAAACAGCATGATCAATAAGAATGACTTCGCCAACTGGAAAAAGTTCCTTGAATCGATCAAGTCTTTCAGTAGCTATTTTTTCAGCATCACCTCTAAATAACCGCTTCATGAAATTATATATATCCCGCACAGGCATTGCTGTCGTTTTGATGGCCCTGTGCATTGGCTTTGCTCCCAGCCTGATGGCCCAAAGTTATATCGATGAAGATTTCCTGGATAACCTGGAAAATAACGCCCGCTCTATATTGAAGGAACCAGCTCCAGCCTTTACGGAGGTTAATATTCCTTCCAAGTGGGAAAAGGAGTCGGCTGTAGTGATCGGCTTTTCCCGGAATGTGTTGTTTGACCGCAAGAGTAGTGGCGGCTTTTTCACCCGCCGAGAACGCAGCTTGTATTTTTTTGAAAAGATCAGGCTCCGGATCAAGCTGAATGATAACAACTCTGTTAAAGCGATGTCTGAGATCTATTTCCGCTATGGTTCGAAAGAGGATGGTTTTATTGCTCGTATTATCAAGCCGGGTGATACTGCCACTAATATCGATTTGAAAAGTGCTGTAGCTGTTGAGGCCGGCACCGATATTCCGGAATACTTCCAAAGCTTTTTTGACCAGGTAGCTGGTTCAGGTTATAATTATTATAAGGTGCCTGTGCCCAACCTGGAACCCGGCGACATCCTTGAATATGTAACTACTACCAAGAGTAAGCTGGATGTGACTGCTTCGGGCTATATCGAGTTCAGCCCTATTTACGAAGTATGTAGTAAGGGCTATCCTGTGCTGTTCAATGAAATTGCTATCGAGACGGATGATAAGTCTTTTTTCAAATCACTGTCATTGAATGGTGCTCCTACTTTCAAAAAGGAAAGTACTACGGAAGGGTTTTTCCGCTATGTATTTACCGACAGGAACCGGGATACTGAGAAGGACGTGAATTTTGTGAGTCCTCTTATTCAATATCCTATTATCAAATTCCAGGTGATCTACTCTAATAATGACCAGGCAAAGGGTGCGTTCATAGGTGAGAAGGGTGAGTTGAAAAGCAACTTTTCAAAGGAAGAGTTGGCCAAAAAAGCATGGGAAGATTATGAAAGGGTAAGTTATGCTTCTTTTATGGGTGGCATGACTACAGTTCAAAATTTTGTTGATGCCTGTTATTCCGAACTGGTAAAGCTGGGTGCTAAGAACTGGGATGAACAGACTTATATCAATAATGCGTATTATGTGGTACGCAATAAGATCCTTTTCCAGCGTTCGTACCTAAGCGATAAAAAGTTTGCTCATATTTTCGGTTCGCTGCTGTATCAGAAGGATATTAAATCAGATGTTATTATTACCATCGGTAACAATATTGGCAAGTTGAATGAAGTATTGTTTGAAGAGGAGATCAGGTACGTTATCAAGGTGGGCAATAAATTATATTTCAATGTAACCGACTTCTCCAACCCTGGCGATCTGGAAGAGGGTCTGCTATCTAATGAGGCGTATATTATTTATGCACCTGCCAAGAAAACAGGTACGCAGGAAATCAAGCCTTTTTCCCTGCCCGGTACTACCGCCGCTGACAATAGTGCTTCCTATGCTATCGTTGCAGAGCTGGCCCCCGATATGAAAGGTATAATGGTCACCAGAACTTCTCATTTTAAGGGTATTCAAAAAGCAAAGGCAAGTCCCAACGCTCTCAAGTTTACTCCTTATATGTTGCAAGACTATGTAAACTACGGTGGTAGTGATCCTACTGAAAAGATGAAGTCGAGGGAGGCTGAGGAGTATACAAAATCTGCGCGCTCACTACAGGATGAGTTTAAAAAGCAAAAGCCTGATTTTGTAAAGGAGTCGCTTCAATCGGAATTTCACCAACGTATCAAAGATGCCAGGTTCTCCCTGATCAGTGACGGCCGTACGCAGAAAAAGAGCACACTCTCTTTCAAAGAAGAGTTTGAGATGGCTGATGTGGTGAGGATGGCTGGAAAAAAGTACCTGGTGAACCTTACCGGTCTTATGGGACCTCAGCTACAGATCAGGAAAGAAGAAAGGAACCGGAAATACGATATCGATGTTCGCTACCCCAAAACTTACAACTGGTATATCCAGTTCAAAATACCTGCTGGCTATAAAGTAGAAGGGTTGACAGAGCTCAATAGGTCTGTAGATAATGAAACTGGTTCTTTTATACTCGCAGCTAAGGAAGAGGGTGGCCTTGTGGTGATCAGTGTTCAGAAGGTTTACAAGCTGAAAAATGTATCCAGCGCCAAGTGGAATGATATGCTGGCTTTCATCGACGCAGCTTATAACAGCACTTTCAAGTATGTTTTACTAACTCCTAAACAATAAACCCTCTCTCTGCATGAAAAACCTTATTCTCTCTCTTCTTGTATTGTGCTTGTATACGTGTGTATCGGCTCAATACAAGAAAGCCAGTTT
Source organism: Paraflavitalea sp. (assembly GCF_059502485.1). Classification (NCBI taxonomy): domain Bacteria; kingdom Pseudomonadati; phylum Bacteroidota; class Chitinophagia; order Chitinophagales; family Chitinophagaceae; genus Paraflavitalea; species Paraflavitalea sp. The sequence continues at coordinate 2,543,191 of NZ_JCACET010000008.1, read as the reverse complement.
TTTTGAAAAAACCGGCCGAACGTATGGCCTCGGCACAAGACTGTTTGCCTTGGGTGACGGAAAAGGTAGCCCTATTGGTTATACTTTATCATTTGGAACAGACCAGGATGGAAAACAGTGGTTTTATAATTGTGATATCACATATCTGCCTTCGTATTCTTTCTCATTCAACACCACCAATTATAATGATGCCCCGATAACCGTAAGTGGGACTACTAAACCCAATCTTATTCTGGGCTATTTTTGGGGCTATCATTTATTGAAGAATGAGAATAATGAGCAATTGTTCAAACCGTATGCAACCCTCGGTTTCCAAATGTCAACATTGGGTGGCCCCAAAGAGGAAGACCTGGTCAATGACAGCTGGGATAACAAAAAGGTGGTTGGAGAACGTAATTTCAGCGGAGGCATTGGTGGCGGCGTGGGCACTATGCTCAATTTCACTTCCTGGCTGGGATTGAGGCTGGAAGGCGGCTATATGTACCAATTCAACTTTAAGAAGGATGGAGCCAACACTTATCATTTGCTCAACAAGCATCCTTATGTTACTGCAGGTCTCCGCTTTAGGGTCGTTTCTGAGTAATTATGATCGAACTTAATAATCTAAAGCCGGCTGGTAAATACCAACCGGCTTTTTTGTGCGGTCAGCGGTATTCAATAATTTCGGGATTGTTCAAAGGATTTTCCATATGTCCACTTTACCAGCCATTCAATTATCTGAGCTCACCTCGCAGGTTGAGGCCGTGTTGAAAGACAGGTTTGAAGGGCTGCATTTTTGGGTGATAGCTGAGATTACCGGACACAGGTATCAAGCCGCAAGGGGCTTTCATTATTTCGACCTAGTGGAAAAACAGGCTGGATCTGCCGGCCTGAAGGCAAAAGTGAGTGCTGTAGCCTGGACTACCGGTGGGCGACAGATCGAAGCTTTCGAAAGGATTACCGGCCAGCGCTTTACTGATGGCCTCCAGGTTTTGGTAAAAGTATCTGTCGATTATAGTGCTGTATATGGTCTAAAGCTCACGCTGCAGGATATCGATGCAGGCTATACCATTGGCCAACTGGAGCAACAGAAGCAAGCTACCTTGCAACGTCTGCTGACGGAATGCAGCGGTTTTATTCAAAAGATTGGTGATAATTATATCACTGTCAACAAGCAACTTTCTCTGCCTATCGTGTTACAGCATATTGCTGTGGTTACTGCTGAAACATCGGCCGGCTACCAGGATTTCCATCACACGTTGTTGAATAACCAGTACGGTTACCGTTTCTTTATCGATACCTACTTTACTACCGTACAGGGCGAAGGGAATGCAGCGCAGATAAAGGAAAGGTTATTAAATGTGTTTACTTCCGGTAAGCCGTATGATGCTGTTGTGATCATCCGGGGCGGAGGCTCCCCTACCGACTTTCTGGTGTTTGATACATTTGTACTGGGCCAGGTAACCGCTAAATTTCCCATTCCCATTATTACTGGCATCGGGCACCAGCATAATGAAACGATCGTGGACCTGATGGCACATACGCCGCTTAAAACTCCTACCAAGGTAGCGGAGTTCCTGATAGCTCATAACCGGGCTTTCGAAGACAAGGTGCAGTTGCTTCAACACCGGATATTGATGAAAGCCCAGCAATGGATGGCTGATGAAAAGGCTGAACTCGTGAATACAGAACGCCAACTCTTGCATGAAGCGCAGGCAAGCCTGCACCGCTACCGGCGGGAATTGGATTCCATCAGCCATGAGTTGACTCTCAAGCCTGCTATGGTGTTCAATAGCCAGCGAAAGGACCTGCTGAATATCAATCACCAACTTCAGTTTTCCAGCTACCGTTTCTTATCGCATGAAGGGGATGAATTAAGAGGCATGGAAAAGCTGTTTCAGGTATTGCATCCATCCAGCATTTTGAAAAGAGGGTTTGCGTTGGTAAGCTATCAGGGAAAGATCACCACCAATGCCGATTTGTTGCCAGTGGGCGCAGACATTAATGTATTGTTAGACAATACCAACTTTACTACTACTATAAAGGATAAACACTCAGCTGATGAAAGAGAAAAAACTGACTTATGAGGCCGCCTATGAGGAATTGAAAGAAATTGCTTCCGACATTGAAGCTGAAACTGTGTCGGTGGATGTGTTGGCCGAAAAATTAAAACGTGCTTCTTTTCTGCTCGAGTTTTGTAAAACCAAACTCAAGAGTACCGAACAAGAGGTAAGCAATATCATTCAGCAAATGAAAAAAGATACCAACGAATCCGAATGATGTTAGTTTGATAAAGCCTGATGTACCCCATGCGGCCTCTTACCAGTATATTGTTTAGCTTTTATTGTAGTGAACCGCTTATCTGTAAGTGACTGTAAAAATGCTTCAAGGTCTTCTTTTTCTTCGCTGGTCAGGTTCATTGGTTGATTTAACAGCGTATCTCTGTTAATCGCATTGGGAACAATCTTTTGTGGATCATTGTAGAACTCAATGACTTCCCGCAAAGTTTTAAACATCCCGTTGTGCATATAGGGAGGGGTTATTTCAATGTTCCGCAACCCAGCGGTTTTGAATTTACCTATATCATCCATCGTCCCGGTAATTGTAGCACGACCACTATCATTGAGGTTTTTGCCGTTGAATAACCCAACATTTCTGAATTCATGGGTTGTAAAATCGGCCCCAAAGTGGCACTTCACACACTTCCCTTTTGTATTAAAGATCTCAAACCCTCTTTTTACTGCGGAGCTTACGGCAGAACTGTCCCCTGTAAATTTCCAGTTGTCGAAAGGGCTATCGCTGGTTTCGAGGGTTCGTTCAAAGGCAGCAATTGCATGTGCCAGGTTTTCCCGTGTGGGGCCGCTGTTGTACAGGTTGTTGAAGTATTTCCTGTATTCGCTGCTTGCCTTCAACCTGGCCAATGCTGTTTCTATCGGCAGGTTCATTTCCACGGGATTTTCTATGGGTGCAAGGGCCTGCTCTTCCAGGGTCTTTGCTCTTCCATCCCAGAATAAGGAACGTTGGGCAGCTACATTCATAGCCGAAGGCGTATTCCTCGTTCCCGTTTTACCATTTACGCCTTTGCTGACTGGTAAGGTATCTGCAAACGCATTTTCGGGCAAGTGACAACTGGCGCAACTAATTGTACGATCCCGGGATAGTACCGGATCAAAGAAGAGTAGCTTTCCGAGTTCTGCTTTTGTATGTGGTTCGTTATTGATCAAAGAAGTAAGCACAACGCATAGCACTGTTATCATTAGCAACAGAAAGATCTTTCTCATAATATTACTTTACCCTCCCCATGACCAGTTTGCTCATTCCTTCTTTCCGCTGGATACAACTATCCTCAACCGGTACAAACCTGAGGGAGTCGTCATTGGAGAAAAAAGCTATTTTGTAAACGCCCTTTTTTCCATCACAGCCGTTATCCGTGAATGTAAACAGGTCGTTTTCCCAAGCATATACACCGCTTGTAAAGGGCTTTTTATTGACGTAACCTTCGAAGCTTTTATCTTCTTTAAAGATGACACCGGTGACGCTTCCTTTAGGAGAAGGTCTTGATTCCCATCTTCCGGTTAATTTGTCTTTTTCAATAGTGCTGACACCTGCCAGTAGCAGTGTGATAAGTAATGCGATTTTCATGGCTTTTATTTATTACACAAACTTGCATCAAGTGGCTGACGAGGGCAATGGTAGATTTATACTACGCAGCCGGGGTAAAACAGTTAACAACGTTGACAGTTTTATAAAGCATTAAGTATCCGAACCTTGAGGGACCATTAGTTCATGCAGTTTGCGTTGCAATAGTTTTTTATCAGGTAATTGTGTTTCGTAGGCAGCTACAAGGGCCGGGGACAAGCTTCTGCTTAATGCATATTTGACTACTTCCGAGTCCTGGTCTTTACAAAGCAGTATGCCGATACTTGGGTTTTCATGTGGTTTCTTTACGTCCTTGTCCAATGCTTCGAGATAGAAGTTAAGCTTACCTAAGAATTCTGGTTTGAATTTATCTGTTTTTAGTTCGATGGCTACGAGACATTGCAGATCGCGGTGATAGAAGAGCAGATCAACTTCAAAGTCACTATTGCCTACTTCCAAGCGGTATTCTTCGGCCATGAATACAAAGTCGCGCCCAAGTTCCAGAATGAAGTTCTTCATCTGACTGATAAGCGCTTTTTGCAGTTGATTTTCATCGTAATCGGGAGGAAGATTGAGGAATTCAAAAACATAACTATCTTTAAATGAGTCTTTTATATCCAATTCTCTCAACACTGTTGAGAGAATTGGATTGCTTTTGGAGTTTGCTGATTTTACCATCGCTGGCGGCAGTTTTGAGCTTTTCTTCGAGCCTGTCAATTCTCTCAACAGTGTTGAGAGTTTTGCTTTACCTATTGCTGACCGTTCAAATAATCCTGCAGAAATCTGCCGATCCAATTCACGAAACGCATACTGCTCTTTCTTGCACATTATCAGGTAAAACTCCCTTTCCTTCATTGATTTACACCTTGAAACAATAGCCAGATTATGCGACCAACTAATTTCTCTCAACAGTGTTGAGAGTTTTGGATGATCCTTATAGGTCTCATAGAATTGCTTCATCCGCCAAAGATTTTTGTCGGAATATCCTTTGAGGTCAGGTGCTTTCTTTTCTATGTATGTAGCTAATTGGGTTACTACTGATTTTCCCCAGGCCTGCACTTCTACTCTTTTACTGATGTATTCCCCGATATTCCAGTAGAGGTTGATCATCTCTGTGTTGACGGCCTGGTAAGCGTTTGAGCGGGCTTTTTTAATCAATCGGACTACTTCTGTGAATTGCGATTGCAGCTTCATTTTTTAAGGATATTGAATAATAAAATGAGTTAATGCTGCTACCAAACAATGCCTCGTGTTGAAGTAATTGATCTACTGGATGAAAAATGCTGTGTAATGCAGCACTTCGAAAGGTTGTAACAGAAAACGGCATCTAATCAGTTGTATGCCGTTGGTTGTGGATAGTTCACCTATATGGATGCAGGTGAAAGTAGTGGATCGTACTGGGCTCGAACCAGTGACCTCTGCTCTGTCAAAGCAGCGCTCTAAACCAACTGAGCTAACGATCCGGGGGAGTGCAATTTACAGTATCGTTTTGAATATGATATCGGGAAGCGGATAAAAAAATGAAAAGTGGCAACCGGTCTACGATGGGATTCGTTAACTTTAGAGGATATCCTTTAATCACTCAAATTCTTATTATATGAACCAACAGATCATTAATCTCTTTGATGAATATACTCACAAGCCGCTCAAACGGGAGGATTTTATCAAAAGGTTAGTACTGCTGACCGGTAGCATGACTGCAGCCATGTCGGCTCTGGCACAACTGGAAGTTAAGTATGATAATGCGGTTACGATCTCCCCACAGGACGATCGCATCACTACTGAATACATCACTTATCCCGGAGAAGAAGGTACAACGATGAAAGGATATTTTGCCAGGCCCAAGCAGGACGGCAAATATGGTGCAGTGGTGGTGATCCATGAAAACCGTGGCCTCAATCCACATATTGAGGATGTGACACGCCGCGTGGCCCTGGCCGGATACCTGGCGCTGGGTGTGGATGCTTTATCTCCCCTGGGTGGAACGCCCAAGGAAGAGGAACAGGCTCGTGGCCTGTTTGCCCAACTGGATGCCAAGAAGAACCTGAATAATTTCATAAAGGCTTTTGATTACCTGAAAGGCAGGAAGGATTGTAATGGTAAAACGGGCTGTGTGGGCTTTTGCTGGGGTGGCGCGCTGGCCAATCAACTGGCCGTGAATGTACCTGACCTGAAGGCTGCTGTCGCTTTTTATGGCCGCCAGCCCGATGCTGCGGATGTGCCCAAGATCAAGGCTGCGGTTCAGCTTCATTATGGCGGCCTGGATGAGCGGGTAAATGCAGGTATACCTGCTTATGAGGAGGCGCTAAAGAAGGCCGGTACCGCTTATGAGGTATATATCTATGAAGGCGCCAACCATGCTTTTAACAATGATACGGCCCCTACCCGATACAATGAGGCCGCTGCCAAACTGGCCTGGGAGCGGACGTTGAAGCTTTTTGCAGCCAAATTGAAGTAAGTCGAGAATGCTGAGTCAAGAGTTCAGCGTCGAGGGGTAAAGACCAGTTTTCCGATGCCAGAAGTGAAATGTGAAAGGATCGTGAATAATGGGTTTCACCGAGTGGCTCAAAAAAGTTGAAACATTACATATTGTAAATTGTATTTTATCGTTAGATCGTATAGCCCAAGCTACAGGATGCCTGTGGTGAGATGGTGTCAGGATTATAAAATTCGTTAAACTGATACAGGTGATGATGAGAAAACCCGTAACTCTATTACTGTTTGTTGCTACGCTGGCAGCGATTGTATCCTTTACCGGCAAAGAGCCGAAGGCTCCTCCCCGTGATGGCCGCCAGAAAGGGGTATTATCTACCATTGTTGTGGATGCAGGCCACGGTGGCCCTGCCCGTGGGGCTAAGGGTTTGTTTTCCTATGAGGCTGATATAGCGCTGGCTATTTCTCTTAAGCTGGGACAGCGTATCCAGGAGGCTTTTCCTGATACTCGTGTTGTGTATACCCGTACTTCCGATACTGTTTTTGGTGTGAATGTGGATTCCCGGACCGCTAACCGCATGCGTGCCGAGCTGGCTAATGAGGTAAAGGGTGACTTATTCCTGAGTATTCATTGTAATGCTACTCCCCAAAAAGCGGGCGGCTGGTATGCCAAACGCACTATTGGCCATACAACAAAAACCATCACTGTAGGCAAAGGGGCCAAGAAGAGAAAGAAAACGGTGCGGGTGCCCATTACTGAAAACTATTGGGTTAAGAATGAAAGGCATGGTACTGAAACTTATATATGGGCGGCTGACCGCAGTGGCGTGAAGAGCACTTTTATCAATCCAGAGGAAGGGGGTGAGTTTTCGGGAGACAGCACGCATACCTCGACACCGATCGATATGAACTCGCCAGAAGCAAGGATCAGGGCCCAATTGTATGAAAAAAAGTATTTTGGTAAAAGCCTTATGCTGGCCAACCTGGTTGAAGAGGAATTTGCCAAAGGGGGCCGTGCAAGTGGTGGTGTAAAGCAACGGAACTGGGAACAAATCTGGGTGTTGCAGGCCACTGGCATGCCAAGCATCCTGGTGGAAACCGGCTTTATTACCAACGAAGAGGAAGAGAAATACCTCAACAGTGAAGAGGGTCAGTCTGAAGTTGTTGAAAGCATTATTACTGCTCTCAGACGTTATAAAGAATCACTGGAAGGAACGGGTACCAAAGCGGTCGATACGACCACTACTCCCCGCGCCTTCTGATCTTATACTACCGTAGTTTTCTTCTTTGCATTTCTTTCCTGATCAATCCCAGCTCTCTACCAGTCTGCCCGGATACAGAGGAGTTTTCCTGTGCACGGCGCATGAGGTAAGGTACTACATCATGAATAGGCCCAAATGGCAGGTATTTACTTACCGGCAATCCAGCTTTGGCCAGGTTGAAGGTGATGTTGTCGCTCATACCATACAACTGGGAAAAGTGAATATGGGGATGGTTATGGGGTAACCCCTTTTGATCGAGCAACTCCGCTGCGCGCAGACTGCTGTACTCATTGTGGGAGGCTACTATCAATGATATTTTATCGAGGTGTTCGATACAAAATTCCACTCCTGCATTGTAATCGCGGTCGCTGGCTTCTTTGCTTGGCTGAATGGGTGATGGGTATCCCATTTCTTCAGCCCGCCTTCTTTCTTTCTCCATGTAGGCGCCACGCACCAGTTTGGCTCCGAGGATGAATCTCTTGTTCACTGCCTGTTCGAAGCTGTCCTTCAGGAAAGCAAGCCTGTCGTGACGATATAGCTGAACGGTATTGTATACAACTACTTTATCGAGGTTGTACAGCTCCATCATTTGCATGGTCAGGGCATCTACTGGATCCTGTATCCAGGTTTCTTCTGCATCTACCAATACGCCTATGTTTTTGGCAGCGGCAGCGCTGATGATCTTGTGCATACGCGCCACGACTCTTTGCCATTCGGCTTTTTCTTCTTCATTGAGGACTTCAGTGTGGACCCGTCCCTCGTATCCGCTTTTATCAGTGGCTGCAGCGTCCAGTTTTTCCAGCAATGCAAAGCGGGCAAAGCCGGTTACTTTGATGCTCATAAAGGGCATGCTGTGCTGGGTGGCTGCATAGTTGATTACCTTTATAAATTCTTCGCAGGCATGATCAAAATTATCCTCCCCTTCTTTGCCTTCCACACCATAATCCAATATTACCTGCACACCAAACTGCTCCAGTTTATTAGCTACCCGGGCTGTTTCTTCAAGGGTCTCCCCTCCTACAAATTGTTTGAAGATCGTATTGCGGATAATTCCTTTAATAGGCAATCCTACTCTGATGGCCCAGGGGGTGATGCGGGTACCCAGCTTTACCAATGACTCGTATCCCATACTGGAAAAGAGAAAGTTGGCTTTCTTTAGCTCCTGGTCTGTCTTGTATGCAAACGCGTATTCTGTATTGTCGAATGAGATTGCGGGGTGAGGATTATCCATACTTGCTAACAAATGTTAGGCGCAAAAGTAAGGAAAAGTTTCGTGCGTATTTCAGCAGTTTTTTCAGCTAATGGGGTGCCCTATCGATTGTTATCTGTAAGAACCGGCAGGCTTTGTATTTATTCCATGGATTGCCTGTAAAGAATGGAAAAATAGTGATCGGGAATCTTTAAATGTCTTTATTTTGGGCGCTATGAAAGTTACGCATACCGAGATCTGGAAGTTCAGTATTCCCATGCACCCGTTTACTATTGCTACGGGTACGATGCATTTTGCCCAAAATACTTTTATTCGTGTGCATACGGATGCCGGCTTATATGGCGTAGGTGAGTGTTCTGCTTTTCCTATGATTGCTGGCGAAACGCAGAATACCTGCTTTGAAATGGCTAAAGATTTTGCCGGACTTTGGAAGGGTAAGACTGCTGATGCTATTGCAGACCGCCTCCAGGAGCTGGATGCTTTTACAGCGTTCAACAGTACTGTTAAGAGTGCTTTCGACATGGCGCTTTATGATCTGGCTGCCAAACAGGCCGGAGTGCCTTTGTTCAAGTACCTGGGAGGCAAACAGAAGGAACTGGAAACCGATCTTACTATTGGTATCGATACTCCTGCAAAGATGGCTGCAGCGGCGGCTGATTTCATTCAACGGGGTGTGCGGATGATCAAGGTAAAGCTGGGCAAAGATGCAAAGGAAGACGTAGAGCGTATCCGGCAGATACGGGAGGCCGTAGGTAATGGTATTGTGTTGCGCATCGATGCCAACCAGGGCTGGAGTTATGAGGATGCTTTGTATGCTTTGACTTCTATGGGGCAATATAATATCCAATTCTGTGAGCAGCCTATGCGTCACTGGAACGATCATCACTTGCCTGCTTTAAAAAAGCAGTCTCCTATAAAGATCATGGCCGATGAAAGTGTTTTTGATCATCATGATGCGGAGCGTTTGATCAAGGCTGACGCCTGCGACTATGTGAACATCAAGTTTGCCAAATCGGGCGGTATAGCTGAAGCCATCCGGATCAACGAGGTTTGTGCGACTCATAGCATTCCCTGTATGATGGGTGGCATGTTGGAAAGCCGGGTGGCGCTGACTGCTTTTGGTCACTTTGCGCTGGCGCATGACAATGTACAATTTTATGATATGGACACCTGCATGCTTGGCCATAAGGCTGATCCTGTAACTGGTGGTATTCAATATAAGGGCTTCTTCCTCGAAGTACCGGAAGCACCAGGCATTGGCGCCGATGCCGATAATGATTTCCTCGCCGGGTGCGAAAAAGCTACTGTTTAGGCAGAAAGTCCGGAAGATAGGACTTTCGATGTTTGGCGATTATCTTTGCGGCAAATTTGTACTATGACCCAAAAAGCAAAGACTGCCAAGGAATCGTATGTAGTGATGACTGAACTGGTACTGCCGAACGACACCAACACTTTTGGCAACCTGATGGGTGGCCGCCTGATGTACTGGATGGACATTGCCGCCGCCCTGGCAGCCATGAAGCATTGCGCTGCTCCTGTAGTTACTGCTTCTGTTGATAATATCTCCTTCGAGAACCCCATTAAGCTGGGCAACGTAGTACATATTGAAGCTAAAGTATCCCGTGCTTTCAACTCATCTATGGAAGTGCACATGAAGGTATGGGGCGAAGACGCCATTCAGCAATACCGTTATAAAAGCAATGAAGCGTATTATACTTTCGTAGCGCTTGACCCCAACGGGCGCTCCCGTATTGTTCCCCAACTAATTCCCGAAACGGAAGAAGAAAAGAATCTCTTTGAAAGTGCGCTGCGCAGAAGACAACTCAGGTTAATTATGGGGGGTAAGATGAAGCCCGCTGATGCTACAGAGCTAAAGGCGCTATTCCAGATGTAGAAAACAGCTATGCTTTTTGTTTTGCGCGGTGGTGAGCACCTTTGAGCATCCAGTCTTTGCTTTGCTCGATGGCGTCCATGAGCTGATCGAGGATTACTTCGGAGGGGGCGTCATAATCTACCTGAATTGGTTCCTTGAACCGTACGGTAAGCAGGGTCCCTTTCTTCTTAAAGCGTAATCCTTTTTTATCGAATGCCCGCCAGAAGCCATTGATGACAACCGGTACTACGATCGGTTTTGTCATCTTGATGATCAGTGCCGTTCCCTTGCGGCCAGGAGCAAATGGCTTGGTGGTTCCCTGCGGAAAGGTGATGATCCAGTTGTTTTCTAATGCGCGCGATATTTTTCGGGTGTCGCTGGGGTCAAGTCCTTTACGTGTTTCTGTTCCTTCGGGCCGCCAGGTCCTTTTTACTGTGAGTGCTCCGGCCATTGTAAATAGTCTGCTGATCCAGGTGGCCTTCATCGTTTCTTCTGCTGCTACATAGTACACGTTGGTGAAGGGATTCAGCAAGTAATAGGGCACCCCCAATCTGTTCTGCTTTCTCCATTTTACAGCACAGAAGATGTGCAGGAAGGTAATTACATCTGCAAAGTAAGTTTGGTGATTGCTTACAAATAGTACGTTTTTGCGGGGAAGGTTTTTGATGTGTTCTGTGCCGGTGATCTTCAATTTATTCATGAATACCAATCCGGGATAGGAAACAATGCCTACGATGGCATAAATGAATTTGCGAACGATGTGTGTATGTTTCAGTCTTTCCCGGAATGAGCTCATGGATTTTGGTGTTTAGGAAACTTGTGTCGAAATTAAGGAAATGTTAATATACTCTGTACTTTAATTGAATGGGGCTGCAACGTTATGTAATTGGTTTTACTCCTACATCTATATAAAAAATGAAGTGTATGAAAAAGTTTATCCCAGTCTGTTTAATTGCATTGACATCGTTCACCGGGTTTGCGCAATCAACAGTCGTTAATCCGTTTCCTAAAACCATCTCTGTGACCGGTAGTGCTGAAATGGAAGTGACACCCGACGAGATCTATGTGATAGTTGACTTGCAGGAGTATGAAAAGAAAGGTAGTGGCAAGATCAATCTTGAAAAGATCAAAGCTGATTTCCTGAATAATTGCCATAGTATTGGTTTGCCCGACTCCATCATTACTATTGCTTCTTATGATGGTGATATGGGTAACCCCTGGATCAAAAAGAAAAAGAAGAAGGAGGAGTTGATGGCTTCTATTTCTTACCAGATAAAGTTTGCCAACAGCAAGAAGATGGATGAGCTGGTAGCAAAACTGGATGATGAGGCTACACGTAATTTCCGGATTGCCCGTACTTCTCACAGTAAGTTGCAGGAGTTTCGCAAACAACTAAAGATCGAGGCCATCAAGGCTGCCAAGGATAAGGCTACTTACCTGGCTGCAGCTGTCGATGAAAGGGTGTTTATGGCTGTCACCATCACTGAGCCCACTGATATGATTGTTCAGCCTTACCAGTATCGTTTTGCACAAGCCAATGTTGCTATGGATGCTGTAGGTGGCGCCGCAGAGAATACCAGTATGGATTTCAATAAGATCAAGTTGCATTTTGATGTGAGCGTGGTGTTTGCACTGAAATAGTGAGTTGTGAGTAGTAAACGGCTCCAACTACCAGTATTTCAATAAGTAATCCACGTTTTCTCCACATTAGGATGGCCAATTTTTATAAAGGGGGGCAAAGGATTTATATTTGCCCCCCATGGCAAAAGCAGGTGAAGATACTCCCTTAATGCAGCAGCATAAGGCCATCAAGCAAAGATATCCTGACGCTATTTTGTTGTTCCGTGTAGGTGACTTCTATGAAACCTTCGGCGGTGATGCTATTATTGCCGCACAGGTATTGGGCATAACGCTCACCAAACGGAATAACGGCGCTGCTTCCGGCGCTTCAGAACTGGCCGGTTTCCCTCACCATGCTATGGATACTTACCTCCACAAACTGGTGAAAGCAGGCTACCGGGTAGCCATCTGCGACCAGCTCGAGGATCCCAAACAAGCTAAAGGCATCGTGAAGCGGGGTGTAACCGAAATGGTGACGCCCGGCGTAGCTACCAACGACAAATTGCTGGAGCACAACAGTAATAACTTCCTCGCAGGTATTCACTTTACGGACAACAAAGCGGGTATTGCTTTTCTCGATATTTCCACCGGTGAGTTTTTTGTGGCCGAGGGCAACCAGGAGTATATTGATAAGTTACTGCAAACGCTGAAGCCGGCTGAAGTTATCTTCCAGCGTAGTTACCAAAAGCACTTCAAAGAGCATTTTGGCAGCAAGTTCTATACTTATACGATGGAGAGCTGGATCTTCGACGAGGCGTATGCTACGGAGAGCCTGCTCAAACATTTCGTAACGCATTCTTTAAAGGGTTTTGGGGTAGAGGAAATGCCGGAAGCTATTATTGCTGCCGGTGCAGTGTTGCATTACCTGAAGGATACCGAACATCCCAATCTTCAACATATTACTTCCATCCAGCGGATCGACCGCGAGGATTATCTGTGGATGGACCGTTTTACCATCCGTAACCTGGAGCTGACCGGTACCGGCAATGGTGAGGCCGGCAATACCTTACACAAGGTATTGGACAATACCGTCTCCCCTATGGGAGCCCGGTTGCTGAAACGCTGGATACTGCTGCCGCTGAAAGATGGGGCGCGTATCAATGAACGGCTCGACCTCGTAGAGTTTTTCATCAAAGAGGTGGAGCTACGCAGCAAGATCAGTCACCATATCAAGCAGTGTGGTGATGTGGAAAGGCTGGTCAGCAAAATCCCTGTGAAGAAGATCGGTCCGCGGGAAGTGTTGCAAATAGCGCGTGGCCTGCAGCAGGTGCAGGAGATCAAAGCCCTGTGTGCCGGTGTTTCCGATAAATATCTTGCTCAACTGACAGGCACATTGAATCCCTGTGAGGAGATCATAGCTATTATCCTGCAAATGATCATGGACAATCCTCCTGCTGTGGCTGCCAAGGGTGGCGTTATCAGGGAAGGGGTTCATGCCGAGCTGGATGAATTGCGGGCCATCGCCACCGGTGGCAAGGAATACCTCGTTGCGCTTCAACAAAAGGAGGCTGAAACAACCGGTATTTCCTCATTGAAGATCGGTTTCAACAATGTATTTGGTTATTATCTTGAAGTAACCAACTCTCATAAAAATAAGGTTCCTGCTTCCTGGATACGAAAGCAAACGCTGGCTAATGCTGAACGCTATATCACACCGGAGCTGAAGGAGTATGAGGAAAAGATCACTGGCGCCGAGGATAAGATCATGGCCATCGAGATGGAGCTGTATGAAAAACTGTTGTTGCAATTGCAGCAGTTTATAGCTCCTATGCAGGCCAACGGGCATATCCTGGCTATCCTCGATTGCCTGGTATGTTTTGCCGACAATGCTTTGCGGTATAATTATAAGAAGCCGGTATTGCATGACGGGCATGAGATGGAGCTGAAGGAAAGCCGCCACCCTGTGATCGAGCGTAACCTGCCGCCGGGTGAAGCGTATATCGCCAATGATATCTTCCTGGATCAGTCTTCTCAACAGATCATTATCCTGACCGGCCCCAACATGAGTGGTAAGAGTGCCATCCTGCGGCAGACCGCGCTTATTACGCTGATGACGCACATGGGGAGTTTTGTACCTGCCGATGTCGCTCATGTGCCTTTAACCGACAAGATATTTACGCGCGTAGGCGCTTCCGACAACCTGAGTGGCGGTGAATCGACCTTCATGGTGGAGATGAATGAAACGGCCAGCATCATCAATAATTTCACGGCCCGCAGCCTGATCTTACTGGATGAGATTGGCCGGGGTACTTCTACTTATGATGGTATTTCTATTGCCTGGAGTATTGCCGAATACCTCCACAATGCCAGTCATGCTCCCAAGACCTTGTTCGCTACACACTATCATGAGTTGAACGAACTGGAGAATAAATTGTCCCGAATCCGGAATTTCCATGTTACCAATAAAGAGGTAGGCAATAAGATCATCTTCCTGCGTAAGCTGGCGCCAGGTGGCAGCACGCATAGTTTTGGTATCCACGTGGCCAAGATGGCAGGCATGCCTCCTGCGCTCATTCAGCGTGCCAATGAAATATTGCATCAACTGGAAGAAAAACATGTGGACGAGGATAGTTCTACTCCTCAAAGTTCGAACGTCGGTCAGGCCGTAAAGAACATCTCTTCTCAAAAGTTCCAGCTCTCTATTTTCGATGCGCACAGTGAGACTTTCGATGACATCCGCAAGCTGCTGGAAGGCATCGATATCAACCGTCTTACTCCTGTTGAGGCATTGTTGAAACTGCAAGAGATCAAGGGGAAAATCAAATAGTTGTATTACAGACCCTGGGGTCGTATTTTTTCTACACTTCTGCTGGTTTACGCTTAAAAGTGGGTTGTCATATATCAAAAAGTGTATGAGTATACTTATACGAGCAATAAAGCGTACAACGGTCCCGTTTGAATTGTCTTAACACACGCCTTGTTCTAAGTTTTTCCTTCGTACCTGCCGTCATTAAACCCAACCTTTATTATGAAAGTATGCTGCTGATGCATAGTCAGCGCAATGGCTATTGCCATGTACCCTGTTTTTGTGAAACCCTAAATCGTACTACTTTGCCTATCAGGATCTACCCAACCATTATTGATAAGATCAATTGGTTGTTTGTACAAACCAACAAGAAGCTGGACAACACCAGCATCGCCGTGTTGAGCCTTACCGGCAGCAAGCTGTATGAGCAGAAGACGGGCATCTTACAGGCCGGCCAAATGGTCAGCTTTCCACTCGATGCCGAAAGTCTTTCTCCCGGCACTTATCTCCTGCAATTGTTTTCGGGCAGTGAGATGGTGTATAAACGGAAAATTAGCTTGGGATAAAAGCCGTGAGACGTGAAAGGTGAATCGTGAGAACTAAAACGGCTTCGACAGGCTCAGCCCGACATACTTACAGGTAACTGAGCCACCAATGGCGGTGTGTACTTTTATATCTGTTATACCGCTTACATAAGGGATACAATAAGAGAATAACTCCTATCCATATCAGGTACACGGCCCACAAGGGATAGCCAAACTGCACTGGTCTGAAGAAAAATGGTACCTGGGGCGAGACGATATCTTTTGCTCCATAACCCGACAAATAGAAAAGAATTACCGTGATGATGTGTATGAGGAAGAAATGCAACACATAGTAAAAGAACGGTACCCGCCCGAATATCTTGGCAAACTCCACAGCAGGACTCTGTACATTTTCCAGCAACGCCAACCCTATCAACGATATGCCAATCGTAATGCACGTATACATGAGTGAGGGTGGATATTTATTGACGTTGAAGAATGACATGATCGTTCGGGTCGTATTCGCTTGTGTGGTCCAGGGAACCGGATCGCCATAGGCGTTGATAAACCGAAGTACCAGGAACAGCAGGATCAACCCAGCACCCATGTAGAATAATGTTTTCCTTCGCTGTATGCAAGTGAACTGTTCCGTAAACAGTTTCCCTGCACAATATCCCATGAGCATTAATCCCGTCCAGGGCAGGAAGGGATATACAATCAGCACGATACGGTTCGCCGCATAGGGATAGGCAGCAAAGCGTGACCCATGCACCAGATCCCACCAGAATCCCAACTGGCGGTTGGGAGCTGCTGCTTCGGGATAATCAAGGAGATTATGTCCCAAAACAATTATCAATCCAATTGTAAAGATGGCAGCGTATGGCAGTCTCACCACTAATCCTAATATGACCATGCTGATACCAATGGCCCAGATGACCTGCAGCACCAGCATATTGTAGAGTGGATTGAATGTCAAAGCCAGGGTCACCACTATTACTTCTACCAGTATAAGCCAAAGTCCACGCTTGATGAGAAAGCTGCTTAGTTCCGCTTTTGTTTTGCGCAAACCTACGAGGTAGGATGATGTGCCTGCAAGGAACACGAAGGTAGGCGCACAAAGGTGGGTGATCCACCGGGTGAAGTAAAGTGTGGGGTGTGATGTAGCCGGATCAATCGGGTCGCTTTGAAAGGCGTCGATATGAAAGAAGTCACGCACATGGTCCAGTGCCATAATGATCATTACTATGCCGCGTAGTATATCTATAGATTGTACTCGGCTTTTCGTTAAGATGGACTGCTGGCTCATGTTGACACTTTTAGGATTATAATTTAAGGTACTGATGCTGTCTGCAATTTCAACTTTTTTATTACAGGTGGTAACTACCTAAAGTGGGGACGGAAAGCGATCAAATGACGTATACCATTAAAGTTGGAATACATCTTTCAGTTTGTCGTATAGGGTACTGTATACTGCAAAGTTACGCTGATAGGCTTTGTGCTGTTGTTGGTCAGGCGTAAAGTGTACTCCGGATTGAGCCGTTGTGCTGGGATGCTTGAGTGTATCTCTGATCTCCAGTGCCTGCAGGCCCAATATGGCTGCGCCGACAGCAGATGCATCAGCGGTAGAGGATATGGTGATGTTTTTTCCAAACAGATCGGCCATCCATTGCAGCCACAGCGGCGATTGCGTAAATCCTCCACTGGCGTAGATGTTCTTAACCGGGCCGATCGTTTCTTCGATAGATTGAGTGACCTGATAGAGGGCATTGTTAATGCCTTCTATGATGGCGCGCATGAAGTGTGCCTGTGTATGTTTTGCATGTATGCCAAAGTATACGCCTTTGGCATTGGCATCCCAAACAGGCGCCCGTTCGCCTTGTACGTAAGGCAGGAAAACCAGTCCATCTGCGCCGGCCGGCACCTGTGCAGCCTGTTGTATAAACCAATCGAAATCTGCAGTCTTTTCAAAGCTGCGGCCCAGGAAATGTTCGGCATACCACCTCAGTAGTGTGCCCCCGTTGTTGATTGGTCCGCCGGATACGTACCATTGTTCGGTGAGGATATAATTGAATATTCGCTCTTTCACATCGTGTTGTGGCCGGGCAGCCATCATGCGCACGGCGCCGCTGGTGCCTATGGTCAATGAAACATCACCGGGCTGCAAAGCGCCACTGCCCACGTTGGCCAGGCAACCATCGCTGGCGCCAATGATAAAGGGGGTAGTTTGATCAATATTCAACAGGTCGGCATATTCTTTTGCCAGTCCCTTAACTATGTGTGTAGTGCTAACAGGCGTTGACAACCGATCTGGCGTAAGGCCAGTTAGCGTGAGGGCCTCTGCATTCCAATCAAAGTTGTAGATATCAAATAACCCTGTAGCCGAAGCGATGGAGTGATCTATAAGGTATTGGCCAAAGAAGCGGTAAAAGACCCATTCTTTGATGCCTATGAATTTATGAGCTGTTCTAAATATGTCCTGCCGTTCTTCTTTTATCCAAAGAAGTTTACTCAATGGCGACATCGGATGTATGGGCGTACCCGTGCGCTGGTAGATACGTTTGCCTGCCTCTGAGTGTTTTAACTGGTCGGCCTGTGCACTGCTGCGGAGATCGGCCCAGGTAATAACGTTGGTCAACGGTTTACCGTTGTTATCTACAGCAATGAGGCTGTGCATGGCGCTGCTGCAGGCAACTCCCAACAAGGTTGCTTCTTTTGCTTGTGCTCTCACCTGCCCTACTGTGCGCAAAACTGCCTGAAACAATGTTTCGGGATCCAGCTCATGTTGTTCTGCAATTGTAGCCTCAAGTGGTGTATAGGTTTCATTAGCCTGTGCTATCACATTGCCTTCTACCGTAAAAGCGATTGCCTTGGTGTTGGTGGTACCAATATCTACGCCGATGATATATTGGGCTGGTTTAGTACTCACAAACGATGTATCCCCAGGGTTCTATGTTGAAGGAATGGTTGAGCTTAAAGGGTTCCTTGGCGCCCAGGAACAGGTTCATGGGCTCTCCTACCAGTGAGTTGTCTTTAATCGTAATGGTTTGCTCTTTGGCACTGAGGTTGAGAATGACCAGCACTTTGCTTTTTCCTTTTTCACGCACGTATGCATACAGGGCTTTGTCGTCTCCTACTGATACTTTCCGGAAGCTGGCATCCGTGGCCAATGCTTCGTTGCGCTTACGCAGCTCAAGCAGCATTTTATAGAATGGCGCGCGGGCATATTTCTTAAAGCCCATGCTATCTTTCTCAAAGAAAGGGATGGCTCTCAATACCGGTTCTTCCTGCCCGCTATAGATCAGTGGCAGACTGGCGCGCATAGTTTGTGTCAATACTGCAAAGGCGCCATGTTTTAAACCGGGGAAGGTAGCGAAGTCGCTTTTGTTCCAGCTGTTCTCATCGTGGTTGCTGGTGAAGTACAACCTTACAGCGCCAGCGGGGAAGGTGCTGTCCTGCCGCATGAGTACTGTATCGAGTGCTAAGGCATTGCGTTCTCCTGTTGCCACTTTCTTCATCGTCTGGAACATGTCCCAGGGATAGCTGGCATCAAACCCGGCAGCGTGCAATTCTCCTTTGTCTGCTTCGGCCAGCATGAATACTTTTTTCTCCTGACGTAGCTGCCTGATGCAGTCTTTCCAGAAGTCTGCAGGTACTTCACCTGCCACATCACAACGGAAGCCATCGATACCGGTTTCTATGATCCAGTATTTCATGGCAGCGATCATGCTATCGCGCATTTCTTTGTTATCGAAGTTGAGGTCGCGGGTGTCTGTCCAATCGAATACGTATTTGGCTTTTCCGGTACTGTCGCGGTTATAAAAATCGGGGTGCTGGGTAAGCCAGGGATGGTCGGCGCCCGTGTGGTTGGCTACCCAATCTATGATAACCTTGAAACCCTCTTCGTGTGCCTGGTTGACGAGGTGTTTAAAATCATCCATCGTACCAAACTCGGGATTGATGGCTTTATAGTCGGCCACCGCATAATAGCTACCCAATGTTCCTTTGCGGTCGGTTTTGCTGATGGGGGTAACAGGCATGAACCAGAGTATGTCTACGCCCATTTGTTTAAGACGGGGCAGCGAAGCCGAAAAGGCTTTGAAGCTGCCTTCAGATGTATATTGGCGCACATTTACTTCATATATATTCGACTGTTTGTACCAGTCGGGCCCTGCTATGAAGGTGGTATCTTGCTTTGTTTCTTCCGTTTTCTTTTCTTCCTCTTTGGGCATCAGTTTACAGGAGCCCAGAAGAACGGCACAGACCAATATGGAGAAGAGTGCAGGTTTCATATAGCATGATTTGGATTGAAAGGTAAGTGTTTGTTGGGAAAAGTAAAGGGTACCAAATTAATGGTACCCTTCGTTGAGCAGTATTTCTAATGAAATACAGAAAGTGTTTAGATAATCTCTTTCAGCTTGGCGATCACCTGGTCGATCTCTTCTTTCGTATTGTGTTTGCTGAAGGAGAAACGAACGGTGATCAGGTTGGGATTGTTATTGATGGCGCGTATCACATGTGAACCCTGGTCGGCTCCACTCGTGCAGGCGCTGCCGCCGCTGGCGCAAATATTATTGATATCAAGGTTGAACAGGATCATTTCTGACTTCTCCGTCTTCGGGAAGGATACGCTCAGTACCGTGTACAGGCTCTTTCCAAGGGGATCGCCGTTGAAATGTACTCCTTTGATGTTTTGCTGAAGCTGCTCTTTCATGTAGAGCTTCAGGCCTTTGATATAGGTGCTGTCCTGCTCGTATTGTGCAGTGGCCAGTTCCAGCGCTTTGGCAAAGCCTACAATACCATACAGGTTTTCGGTACCTGCGCGCATGTTGCGCTCCTGTGATCCGCCATGGATATGGGGCTTGATCTTTACGTTCTCATTGACATAGAGTATGCCTACGCCTTTGGGGCCATGAAATTTATGCCCTGCCCCTGTGATGAAATGCACCGGTGTATTGCGGAGATCGAATGGAAAGTGTCCTACTGTTTGTACTGTATCGGAATGGAAGACGGCGCCATATTTTTTGCAGATCTCTCCTACAGCGTGTATGTCGAGGATTGTTCCGATCTCATTGTTGGCGTGCATGAGGGTAACCAGGCATTTGTCTTCACAACCTGCCAGCAATTGTTCGAGATCTTCGAGGTCTACATGGCCATCGGGCAGCAGCTTTACATAGCTGAGGGCCGCTTGTCCGCGGTGGTAAAGGTTTTCTACCGTGTGCAGGGTGGCGTGGTGCTCGATAGACGATGTGATGATGTGCCTGCAGCCGAGGTCGTATACGGCAGCATTGATGGCTGTATTGGAACTTTCGGTACCTCCTGATGTAAAGAATATCTCTGCAGGATGTGCATTCAATATTTTGGCGACACTCTTACGGGCTGTTTCGATGGCCAACCTTGTTTCGCGACCATAGGAATAGATGGATGATGGATTACCAAACTTTTCGGTAAGGTAGGGCATCATGACTTCCAATACCTGAGGATCGAGGGCTGTGGTAGCCGCATTGTCGAAATATATACGTGTGGTGTGGCTCATGGGGCGCAAATTTCTGAAATATTCTCATTTGAAAATACCCAACTATAGGGATTGCAAATTGCCTATGGAAATAATCGGATTCATAATCAGATCGCAACAATCAACAACCATTGATAGAAATTGTTCAATAAGAGGCGGCAATCATTGAATAATGAAAACAGGCTTATTGTCCAGTAGTTCAATGGATTATGTGTGGTTCACAGGTTAGCTGATCGAAAAGTTGATGTGGGGAAGGCTTTAGGGTTTCGTTTGCAATGAAATGAGGAACTTTGGCGTTATTATTGTCGGTTTTTGCTGTGCTTTTACCCTGTTAAATTTACCGAGATGCGTTGGATCACCTTTATTTTATTGTTCTTTTCTGTGAATGCTTTTTCGCAGTGGAAAGATTATAAGATCAATACTAATGGCGATACGCTGAACCGTATTGACGTGATCGGGCGCAAACAGGGGCCCTGGGTAAACCGTTTTGAAACGGTACGGGGCGAGCCTGGCTTTGAGGAAGAAGGATGGTATGTACACAACCGGAAGGATGGTGAATGGCGCCTGTTCAGCTTAATGGGCGACCTGGTGGGTATCGAATTCTATAAATGGGGGCTGAAGGATAGTGTATGCCGCTACTTCAACAAGCATGGGGAGCTGCGGCTTGAACAACGATGGAAAGCGATTAATCCCGACAAGCCTTTCGATACCCTTATGATTGAAGATCCGGATAAGTTCGATACTTATAGAACGGTGATTGTCAAGAATGAAGGAGCCTCCCTGCGCCATGGCATCTGGAAATACTATGATCCTGAAACCAATGCTGTAGCCCGTACCGAGACTTATGTACTGGGTGAGTTGGAAAAGGAAAAAGCTTCTACTGCCGCATCCTCCCAAAAGAAGGCAGTAGAAAAGCCCAAAGAAGTGCTCGACTTCGAAAAGAAGAATGCCGGTAAGAAAAAGGTTAAGGTACGTGACGGCAGTACCGGTAATTAAATACCCTCTCGTCAGGTATGCATTTGCCTGTTTTCCATCCAATTACAGATTTTAATGCTGCTTTTTCAATGTCATTGACTTAGCGTCACCCCTAATTCCATAGGGCGGGATAGTCTTTGTTCGTTCCTTAATATCAAAGGCTTTGAATAGCTTTTTCTACAGGCTATCTTCCGGTTATAGTAGGGTTTTCTCAGGGATATCTTAGGCTAAAAAGCTAACAAAAACCCTAAGAAAACACCAGGAAAACCCTAGGATGACCCTAAGATGGAGGGTTTAGGAGACTATAAAACCAGACTTCAACCCCGCTGATCCGGGAAGCCATTGCCGGCATTTGTTCTGTTTTTCCTCCCCTACCACTTGTGGTGGCAATATTTCCGTTTGTCTGGATTTTCTTGCACCGGTGTCAGAATAATATATCTTTGATATCAAATTGATATCATACCTAAAACACTCTATATGGAAAAGATCACTAAACCTATTTCGGGATTCCTTGCCTTGTTGTTTTCTTTGTTGCTTTTCGTTTTGGCTATTTTCCTGTTTGGCAAAGGCGGACAGGAGCGTGATGGCACTTATGCCTTTTTTGGTGTTCTTGCTTTTCTGGCCAGCGTGTACCTGTCGATGGGCATCATTGTGATCAGCCCCAACCATAGCCGGGTACTGACTTTCTTTGGTAAATATGTAGGCACGGTAAAGGATAATGGGCTGCTGTTTGTGAACCCACTGTATAAGAAGCAAAAGCTCTCTCTGCGGGCCGAAAACCTGGAGAGTGCGAAACTGAAAGTAAATGACAAGATGGGGAACCCCATCGAGATAGCAGCGGTGATCGTGTGGCAGGTAAGTGAAACTTACAAGGCGGCTTTTGAAGTGGAAAATTATGATCATTATGTGAAGGTTCAGAGTGAAGCGGCGATCCGCCACCTCGCGACTACTTATGCGTATGATCATATGGAGGATGAGCATGCAGCTATTACCTTACGTGATGGTGGTGACAAGGTGAATGAAATGCTGGAAAAGGAATTGAACGAGCGACTGGCCGCTGCCGGTATCGTGGTAAAGGAAGCACGCATCAGCCACCTTGCTTATGCTGCTGAAATAGCCGGCGCCATGTTGCAACGCCAACAGGCTACTGCCATTGTTGCTGCGCGTACCAAGATCGTAGAGGGTGCTGTAGGCATGGTGGAAATGGCGCTGGAGCAGTTATCACGCAAACAGATCGTAACGCTGGATGAAGAGAAGAAGGCTGCCATGGTAAGCAACCTGATGGTCGTGTTGTGTGGTGAAAAGGGCGCTCAACCTATTTTGAATACCGGTACATTGTATCAATAACTGCCCGCTGTATGAAAGTATTGAAACCAACTGGTAAGATACTGTTCAAGGAAGTGCAGCAGTTCCGGCAGCTATGGCTATGGGCTATTCTTATCAGCAGTGCGTTGGTACCTCTTGGGATTATCGTCGCAGTGATGTCGCAGGATAAGAAAACGGAGCTCTGGGAAAAGCTGCTTGTTATTGGAATAGTATTAGGTACGTTTGCCATTAACGTTATCATTTTTTATATTATCCGGCTGGAAACGGTGGTCACTGAAGAAGGGTTATTTTATCGCTGGTGGCCTTTTGTAAAGAAGTACCGTATGTTTCGCTGGCAGGAGATAGCCACGATCACAGTAAGGAAATATCCTTATTTCAAGTATGGCTATCACATCACCCGGGAGTATGGCAAAATGCATAATACGAATGGCAGCAAGGGAATCCAGTTTGTGCTACAGAATGGCAAAAAGGTGTATATAGGCACGCAGAAGCTAAAAGTACTGCAGTACACGCTGGAGCAGATCAGGCCGGTAACTGTCGAATCAAAATAAGCAGGCATATTAAATCCAATCTTTGTGAGCAGTAGTAAGAAAAATTTTGTACTACGTATCGATGAAGAAACATTCAAGACCCTTGAGAAGTGGGCCGCGGATGAGTTTCGTAGTGTGAATGGTCAGCTGGAATGGATCATAGATCAGGCTTTGAAGGAAAGCGGCCGCAGGAAGAAATCTGATAATCAGGGGGAAACACAAGATAAAAAGGAGCCATAGCCGACCGGGGCAAAGGAGGATAAGCGGTAAGCCGGGCTATGGCAGTTGTCGTATCTTTACATTACATAACCAGATTTAAACCAACGTCATGCATAAAAAAAGTTTACTCTTCTTCTGGGTGATCCCTGTAATTGTGGTAGGGCTGGTGAGCTTGTTCAAGGGCTGTTAAGAAGTAATCAATCATATTGAATCGTCAGGGCCAATGGCTTTGGCGATTTTTTGTTTTTGGGAGTGTAACACGAATGTTTACGAATTGCAAGAATTTAAGATGCAACAAGGGACTAAGAGATCGGAGGTGTAAACAAAGCCAGAGGCTTTGAAATAGCCGTCACCAGCCAGAGGCTGGCGACGGAAAAACAAAACGCCTCCCATCAAAGTGGGAGGCGTTTTGTATAAGATGATTCTATTAGTTTAGAATGCTTTTTTCTTCTCTTCGGACTTCTGCATCGGGTTGATGCCGGAAGACTGTCCACGTGCTTGTTGTTTTTGTTTGAACACGGAGAACTTGGAAGGTGCAGCTATAGTACCCCAGCTATTATTGCCTTCGTTGATGTCGGCTGTTTCGCGGTTGGGGTCCAGTTTCACTGATTCTACTTCTTTATCTTTCATGAAGGTTTTGATCACCTTTTGCTCGTTCAGGCGCCATACCTGTGCAGGTATACGGTCTACTTCTTTTGTGCCGTCTTTAAATGTCCATTCAACAATGATCGGCATTACCAATCCTCCTTTGTTGCTGAAGGTAAGTTCATAGAAGTGTTTGCCGGCTACTTTTTGTTTGGCAGCAGCATCTGCAGCTTCTGTGAAAGCGTTTACAGGCACCTGGTAGCTTGTAGAGTCATAAGGCTCCAGTCCACGGGCATAACGCCAGTAGAAGTCGCGCAGGGTAGTATCCTGATCAACGAGGAACTGGATGTTCTTGTCGTCTTTATTACGTGCTTTGGAAACATCGGTATCGAACTGGGAAGTCTGGGGCTTTTCCAGTTTACGGGTAGATGTAGCGCCTTCTTTAGGTGCAGCAGGGTCTTTGGTAATGTCTGCAGTGAAGTATTTCACCGTATCCAGTGCAATGTCACAAGCATCGGTACCAAAGAACCATCCTCTCCAGAACCAGTCGAGGTCTTCACCGGAAGCGTCTTCCATGGTGCGGAAGAGGTCAGCAGGCTCAGGGTGTTTGAAGGCCCAGCGGCGTGCATATTCTTTGAAGGCGTAGTCGAACAGGTCACGGCCCATGATCGTCTCGCGCAGCATGTTCAAACCAGTAGCTGGTTTGGTATAAGCGTTGGGGCCGAATCCTACGATGTTCTCTGAATTGGACATGATAGGCTCCAACTGGTTCTTAGGCAGGCGCATGTAGTCTACGATAGCCCAGGCTGGTCCTTTACCACGTACAGGGAATTTATTGTCGTACAGTTCTTCTGTCAGGTATTCTACGAATGAGTTGAGGCCTTCATCCATCCAGCTCCACTGGCGTTCATCGCTGTTGATGATCATGGGGAAGAAGTTGTGTCCTACTTCATGGATGATAACCCCCAGCATGCCGTACTTGGTTGCTTCTGTGTAGGTGCCATCTTTTTCTGTGCGACCATAGTTAAAGCAGATCATGGGGTATTCCATACCATTGGCTGCCTCGATACTCTGAGCTACAGGGTATGGGTAAGGAATGGTGAATTTGGAATAGCTGCGGATGGTATGTGCAACGGCTTTGCTGGAAAACTTGCGGTACAATCCATACGCTTCTTTTCCATAGAAGCTCATGCACATAATTTTTTTGCCTTCCACGTAGGTAGGCATGGCATCCCAAATGAATTTACGGGAAGAGGTCCACGCAAAGTCGCGTACATTATCTGCCTTGAAGATCCAGGTCTTCTTGGTTTTGCTTTTTTGTGGTTCTGCTTTCTTCGCTTCTTCCAGTGTTACTACTTCTACGGGCTCTTTGGAAGTCTGGGCTTTCGTCCAGCGGCCAAGTTGCGCAGGTGTCAGTACCTGAGCATAGTTGGTGCACTCGCCGGTGCTACCTATCACGTGGTCGGCAGGCACTGTCATTTGTACTTTGAAGTTTCCGAAGGTGAGGGCGAACTCTCCCCTGCCGGTAAACTGGTGGTTTTGCCAGCCCACTGCATCGCTGTATACGCAAAGGCGTGGGTACCACTGTGCCATGGTGAAGAGGTGGTTGCCGTCTTCGGGGAAGTATTCGTATCCTCCACGTCCGCCCATGCTCATACGGTCGGATATCTTATAATTCCAGTTGATGTTGAAGGCAAACTTCTGTCCCGGTTTGAGGGGTACAGGGAGTTCTACGCGCATCATGGTTTTGTTGACTGTATACTTCAGGCTTTTACCCAAAGCATCTGTCATTTTGGTGATATTGAAGCCATAGCCGTTGTCTTTGCGCTGCTCTTCGAGCTGATCTACCATCGCGGTATTGATCTGCGAAGGCATGGTGCGGCTGTTCTGGTAGTTGGCATTGTTAACCGAGCTGTGCTCGTTTTCATCCATCTGCAACCAGAGGTAGGTGAGTGTGTTGGGCGAGTTGTTGAAATAGGTGATCGTCTCACTGCCTGTGAGCTTGAGGTTCGCCTCATCCAATTCACACTTAATATCATAATCAGCCCGCTGCTGCCAATATTTGGGGCCGGGGGCGCCGCTGGCTGTGCGGTACTCATTGGGCGTAGGTAGCATGATGCCCAATTGTTCAAATTTGTTTCCGTGGTTGGAGCCTGGGTTGTTTTGTATGTTCTGACCAACGGCCGTACTAAACAATCCGGTAAAGGCTACTCCCACGAGCAGTGACATTCTCATCATGTGTGTTTTTGTTGTATGGAAATCTTTGATATGCCCAAATCAATGAAAAAACCAGGATGACTATCGAGGCTACTCTGAGCCAACTTATCCTGGAAATCTTTAATAACTGTACTACCACCCACGACAGGAATAGTATGACCACCACTACGAGCAACTGTGCCGCTTCTATTCCTATGTTGAAGGCCAGCAAATGTGATATCAGTCCTTCTTTTCCTTCCAGGCTGAGAAACTGCCCTGCGAATGCCAATCCATGTATAAGGCCAAAGAATAATGCGAAAAAGTAGATCAATGGCAATCGCTTTTGCTGGCTGGCAGCCGGCTGCGTAATGTTATTGATACAGGTGGCGGCAATCGTGAGGGGTATCAGGAACTCGATCCAGTCCGTAGAAAAGTTTACATAGTTCAACGCGCTCAATGCCAGTGTGATAGAATGCCCTATGGTGAATGCCGTAACCAGGATCACGACCTTTTTCCAATCCTGCCACAGGTACCGGAGGCACAGGGCGGCAACAAACAGAATGTGGTCCATGGCATCCAGGGTAAGGATGTGTTCTATGCCGAGTTGAAAATAAAATGTAAAATCCTGCATATTATCAAACGGGTACCAAAATAATTAAGAGATTTGTAACAGAAAAATTTATGATGTTAATGGTGCTACTCCTCTATAAGTGGTTATTCCTGTGTGGTAGCTTATTTTCCGGCCCTGCCTCTCCTACCCCCACTGCTACTGCGGTACATCCGCTGTATGTGAGTGTGTCGGAAATCAACTACAATGCTACTGATAAGAACCTGGAAATAAGCTGTAAGATATTTACGGATGATTTCGAGAAGACCCTAAGTTCACTGTATAATAAAAAAGTAGATCTGTTTAATCCCAAAGACAAGGCTGAGACCGACAAGCAGGTATCGGAGTACGTGCGCAAACGGCTGTTGATAAAACTGGATGGCAAGGATGTGGCGCTCGAGTTTGTAGGTTTTGAGCGGGAGAATGATGCTATCTGGAGTTATTTTCAGGCGGCTGTGCCTGCAGCGCCCAAAAAGGTAGATATCAATAACAGTATTTTATACGAGGCTTATGATAAGCAGCTCAATCTGATGCATGTGTCGGTAGGAGGAACCCGGAAGAGTATGCGGCTGAACTATCCGGATAAGGAGGCGAAGTTCGAGTTTTAAGGTAGGTTGAAAAGTTAACAGGTTAAAAAGTTGACAGGGGTTTGTCGCAGTCCTGCATTCTGTTATAGTAAAAAAGAGGGCGCAGCGCTTGAATACATTATCAGAGCCTTAACAATATATCTTCGCGCCGCGCCATTATTTTTTTCAAGGTCGATTGATTAATCTTCTTATTGATGAATGGTTATAGGGTATCAACTATTTTATCTGCTGTACTGTAGCATCCACTCGTATATATTCTTTCCATTTTCTCTATAGTTCGGATCGGTGGCTTTTGTCCATGCATCGTGTCCACCGGTAGGCCATATCGTCAATTTAGCAGGGATCGACGGACTGTTTGCATTGATCCTGTTTACACTGGTCTTGGAATTATCGGGTGACACTGTTTTGTCGTCGTCATTATGGAGTGCCCATACTGCTAATTTCGCAGTGGCTACTGTCTTCGCTTTGGCATCGCTCAATGTTGCAGCGCCACAAATCGGTACGATAGCTGCTAAACGTTTGGCATATGCTGCGCCCACTTCCCAGGTATATCCTCCTCCCATGCTCAATCCACTTACATAAATACGGGTGGTATCGATCCTGTATTTAGAGATGGCATAGTTGATCATATCATTGATGTCTTTTCCCATGGTAGCGTAATCCCATTTTTTGATCTGGGGAGATACCACTACGAATGAAAAGTTCTTATCGCCTACTTTGAAGTTGGCAGGGAACTTTTTATTCTTGATCAATCCCGGAACACCAGGTCCTGCTACTATTGGCAACTGATCGGCGCCGTTACCCAACTCTCCTACTCCATGTATAAATATCAGTAAGGGATAACGCTTAGTAGTACTATCGTAGAGATACGGCAACGCCTGCATATATCCCCCGATGTTGTTGTTTACATTAACTGTAATACCTTTCTGCACAGCTGGGTTTGTCTCTACTACGTTATTGTATTTATTTTCAACGGGTGGCTTTGTGCCGGTCCCAGTACCATTTGTAGGGGTAGTGGGTTCATTTTCACTTACATCTTTTTTGCAGGATGTAGCCACCATCACAGGCACTATGAGTACCATCAAGTACTTAATTGTGTTTTTCATAAGTTCAGACTTTTAATTGTTTTCTAACGGTTCGGATGAGTCAAAGATGGTGCCATTTTAGCAACAGGTCAAGCGTAGAAGTGAGCGAAATGTTAAAACCGTATTTTTACTGCAAAGTCAGGAAAACACACAATATTGTTATTGACGAATACGTTGCCGGCCAGCCACAGGACTGGGTTTCAGGGGAGTATGCATTTGACAATCATCAAAGGAATTTTACATCAAATAGATGAGCAGAAATACCAGACTTATGTATCCCCAGAACATGGAGAAGATGAGGTGGATCACTGTTTCGAATGGTTTGTTTTTCCAGAGCTTGGGCGAGTAGATAAAGAACTGAAAGACCAGGCGTGCTCCCCAAAATATGCTTAATCCCAAGGCAATATTTCTACCTAATTGTGTATTCAACAGATCGTTTGTACAACACAGGCACATAATTCCCATCAGCAATACGCCGAATGCAATAAAAAAGGTGTGCACATACATCATCTGTCTATTGATGAGGCTTAGTGTTTTAAACTCCTGCTTCCAATGGAAGTACCTGGGGAAGGCTCCATGTACGAAGGATAAGAAAATCAGTATGGCTCCTATGATCTTTATTTGTAGCTCCATTATTTTGTAAGGGTGTAGACTGCTATGAATGGGGTTAAGGAAAAATTGTTATCCACCTGTAAGCCTGCCTGTGCAAAGGTGTTGTGCCAGGTGCGGCGCGATAGAAAATGAAAGGCGCCTATGTTGTAGGCCAGGAAATTATTGATATCCCGCAGGTGCTCTGCTACTGTAATGGTGCCATTGGGCCGTAACGCATTTTTTAATTGCGTGAACAGCCTTACTCGTTCTTCGTCGTTCCTGATCTCATGTGCTGCCAGTATCAGGAAAATGTGATCCACCGTATTTGCCTCCAGCGGAATATGTTCTGTGCTGATGGCTTGTGTGCCGGAATATGGAGGATATGCTTTGCGCGCCCGGTGTATGGATACTTCGGTGTGCAGCTGTGGGTCGTAAAAGTCGAAAACGGTCAGGGAAGCATCGGGGTATTTCTTTGCAAGTAATGCGCTTGTTTCATCGAACCCTGCATGTATGTTCACTATATGTGCCTGTGGCCGGGACAATGTAGGCGGCAGCCAGTTCAAGGTGTACAGCGTCGACCGGTCGTATACATACCAGGATACTGCCAGTGAAATGATCATCGTAAGTAGCATACCAACTGCGGCCACTATTAGCAACACCTGTAATATGGTCGCCAGGTACTTTGCCAGCAGTAACAATGCAATTATCCCGATGATGGCAATGACAAAGAAATGCCAGTTGAAACGGATAATATTATAAACGCCCTGCATGGGCTTTCTACTTAGTGCATCCATTTATCTATTTTGCCTTTTTTCCAGTAGTAGGGTATGTTTTCTATCATGAATGCATTGGCCAATATTATTCCGGGCAATTGCATGCTTTTGACAAATCCTATTTCGTGTTTTACGACGTGTACCGGCCGGGGTGTCCAGTTTTCTCTTACTCCTTCGATGATCAATACTTGTTTCCGGGCTGCGTTGTAAGTAAATGTAAATGGCAGGGGGCCTGCAAAGCGTCGCGCTTCTTTCCAATCTGCAAAGGGTGATCCAGTTGGTAGGCTTGTTTCCTGCTGCGCAGTATCGACTGTTATTTCAATGCCCGACTTTTTCGACTGTATAGTAGTTTGGCAAGCATCGATGTGTTGGACGATATCGGTATGTACATAGTTGTAATGGGTAAAGGTGTTGCCCATCACTGCCATCTTCCGTTTATCTGTTTCTGAGCGCAGGATGTATAGGCCACGCAGGTTTTTATTGGCTGAAGTACGGTACCGTACAAATATCCTGAAGCCGATCAGGAAGAAATCGTTGCCCATGAATGTGGGAAAGCCTTTGGGCCTGAGGTTTTGCGTTTGTACGAATGCCGCCGCTACGAATCCCCACTGATCGTGCAAGAGGTCCAGTTCCAGGCATTCAGGTATCAACTTTTGTAACGCTTCTTTCGGTACTGCATAGGTAAGCACCAGCGACCGTTCGAAAAAGGCTTCTACTGCAAAGGGGTGATTTTTCAGGAGTTCCATCAGACAGGGTTTTGTACAAAATAGGCTGGCAGTATAAAGGTATTAAAGTAGATCAGGCCATTAAAGAAAAGGGCTATGATGGCGTTGATCTTTCCCAATAAGAGCAGGTCGCGCGCCTGAAAGTATTCTATGGTGTTCATGACTGTTACCAGTACTATCTGCAGCCAGGCGCAAATGACAGGGTAAAACCCGCTTAGCACCCATACGCTCATGCCGATCTCCAGGATGCCAATGGTTTTGGTGAGTACACCAGCATGGGCAGTGCCCAGTATACGGGCTACGATCTGCTGATGACGGGGCACCTTGTTCAATAGCTTGCAGTATAAGCCATTGATCAGCCAGACCAATGCGATAAAAATAGTGAGTACAGTATTAAGCAAACGTGCTTTAGGGTTGGTGTCTCATAAATATAACACCCGGGCACTATTGCTCCTAATCTTCTTCCAGTTCTTCTTTGATCTCGTCGGAGATGTTGACCAGTACTTTGTCGATGCGCTGGGCATCCATGTCGATGATCTCAAACTGGAATCCCTGCCACTCGAGGGTATCGCCGGTGTGTGGTATGCGTTCGAGCTTGTGGAGTATGAATCCCGCGAGGGTATCAAATTCCTGTTCGCCTTCGTGCATGTATTCGGTCTTTTCGAACCGGGTGAGGAAGTCGTAGAATGGTATTTGTGCGTCGATGAGAAATGAGCCATCCTGGCGTTCCACGATCTCGTAATCGGCCTGGTCTATTTCAGGCATCCCTCCCACTATCGCTTCGAGGATATCGTTCAGCGTGATCATGCCTTGTACGCTACCATATTCATCTACGATGAAGCAGGCATGGTTGCGGGTGGCCTTGAATTTCTCCAGTACGTTGTAGGCGGTCACGTTTTCCGGAACGAACAGAGCCGGCTTCATGATCTGTTTGAAGAGTGTAAGATCATTAGTCACATACATATCCTTGAGGGATAGCATACCCTTGATATTGTCCAGGTCATCTTCGCAGATGGGGTATACCGAATGTGGCTCTCTCAATATTTTATCTCTGATGGATTGTTCGTTGTCGTTTACATCAAACCAGATGATGTCGCTGCGGTGGGTCATCAGGGAGGTGATGTTGCGATCGCCGAGGTGGAAGATGCGCTCGATGATCTCCTGCTCTGCCTCTTCGATGGCGCCCTGTTCCGTGCCTTCGCTGATGATGGCTTTGATCTCTTCTTCCGTAACCTGGTTGTCTTTGGCCTTGATGCGCAAGAGGCTAACAATAAGCTGGGTTGATTTGGTCAGCAACCAGATAAAGGGATAGGTAATAATGCTCACGATACGCATCGGCGCTGCCACTACCTTGGCGATGGCTTCGGGCTTGCTGAGGCCTATACGTTTGGGCACCAGTTCGCCCAGTACCAATGAAAAATAAGTAATGAGGATAACGAGTACCGTGGTTGCCAGCCCGCTGCTGTATTCCCGAAGGGATTCATAGCGGTTGAAATACTCCACCAGGTCGGTTTTCAGCTGCTCACCAGAGTACACACCGGTCAGGATCCCGATGAGGGTGATGCCAATCTGTACGGTGGAAAGAAAGTGATCGGGGTGGTTGGCCAGCTTCAGTGCTTCTTCCGCCCGTTTATCGCCCTTATTGGCCTGTGCTTCCAGCCTGGCTTTACGTGATGAAACCAGTGCAATCTCAGCCATTGAAAATAATCCGTTCAGTAGTATTAATCCAAGTATTATAAAAATCTCTGCCATGAGGGCTATATATATAATTTGTCTAAGCTAATCTAAGTATTCCGATCTTGTTATTAAATATTCTACCCGTTGCAAAACCGAGACCGCATCCGAGCAGACCTCCGCAAAATACATCAAATGGATAGTGTACACCCACATATACTTGTGTATAGGCAATAATAAATGCCCAAACGAAGAACAGTCCGGCCCATTTTCCTATCACACTGCGCAGTGTAAGGTAAAAGAACATGGCCTGGGCAAAGTGGCTAAAGGAATGCGACGAGGTGAAGCTGGAGCTGCTGGGGCAATAGTTGATAAAAAAACGAATGTGTTGGGATACGGAGGGGTCCTGACAGGGCCGCACGCGCATCACGTACTGTTTAATGATCTGGCTGCTGATGATATCGCTGAGTGCCGCCGTCAATATGATACCCAAAAGCCACCACAATCCTTTTGTTTTGAAGTTCATGATCACAAAAAGTACCAGGAAGAGGTAAAGGGGTATCCAGAACAGGGTTTCGCGCATGAAGGGGAGCACGGTATCCAGAAAACTGCTGCCCCAGTTCTGGTTCATGTGCGTAAGTAGCCATGTATCAAAGGGTTGTATCTGATGCCAAAACGATAACAGATTGGTAGCAGGGTCAAATATCATAGTAACAAAAATAAAGAAAAGGTAGGATTCCCTTAATTTTAGCGCTTATTTCATTGTAATGAAGCGAATTGTACGATTGCCCGCACTCATCCGCTGGATGTTATGGACAGGTTTTATCCTGCTCATGCTATTCACGATGATGCGTTTTGGCCTGTATCTCTTTTTCAATAAGCAAGGTAATTCAATGGCCGATCTCGGTAAGGCCTTCTTCCTCGGCCTGCGCTATGACCTGCGCACCATATCATTGGTATTGTTGATAATGTTACTGATCGGCAGCATCCGGCCGCTACATCCTTTTGTAAGTGCTGGCGGGAAGCGGTTCTGGACTATTTTCTTGAATATCCTTGTTTTCTTGTTCCTGTTCCTTTTTGTGGTGGATTTTGCCCACTATGCTTACCTCGTACAGCGGCTGAACGCGAGCGTACTGAACTACCTAGAAGATACCAGCATTTCCATGACTATGGCGTGGCAGTCGTACCCGGTGATCCGGCTGATCCTGGGCCTTGCAGTAGCCACCTGGATGATCATGTGGTTTATCCGTCGCGCCTGGCGGCGGGTCCATAACCGGCCGCAACCTGTGGGTAAAAGGGCAAGGATATTAAGTGCTGTTATCTGTTTCCTGATACTGGGTTTCTTTATTTTCGGCCGGTTCAATCAGTACCCCCTACGCTGGAGTGATGCTTTTGCGCTCGGTAACGATTACAAGGCCAACCTGGCGCTGAATCCTTTTGAATCGTTCTTCAATACGCTCAAGTTCCGTAATAAATATGATGAGAAGAAGGTAAAGGAGCTTTACCCGGTGATTGCCCGGTATTATAATATATCCGACAGTAACCAAGTCCTGAACTTTGAGAGGAAAGTTGTTCCAGCTGGAGATAGCCTGTCCACGCAGCCCAATATTGTGCTTGTGATCTGTGAATCGTTCAGTGCTTATAAGAGTTCCATGTGGGGTAACCCCTTGAATACAACACCTTTTTTTGACAGCCTCAGCCGTAACGGGTTGTTCTTTGAACGTTGCTTTACGCCTACTTATGGCACTGCCCGGGGGGTGTGGGCTACGGTAACTGGTATTCCTGATGTGGAAATGCCTAAGACCGCCAGCCGTAATCCGGGTGCCGTAGATCAGCATAGTATCATCAATGATTTTGCCGGATATGAGAAGTTGTATTTCCTGGGTGGCAGTGCCAGCTGGGCCAATATCCGGGGTGTACTTACCAATAATATTACCGGACTTCATTTATATGAAGGAGAAGATTTCCAATCGCCCACTGTCGATGTGTGGGGGATTAGTGATAAGAATCTTTTCCTGGAATCGAACAAGGTGCTGGCGCAGCAAAGCAAACCTTTCTTTGCTGTGATCCAAACGGCCGACAATCATCGTCCTTATACTATTCCCAAAGAAGATCAGGCCGAATTTAAGAAGGTAAATGTTCCGATGGATTCTCTACGCAAGTATGGTTTCGAGACACTGGAGGAACTGAATGCTTTTCGCTATACAGATTTTAGTTATCGCAAATTCATAGATGCTGCCCGCCAGGAAAAGTATTTCAATAACACCATTTTTGTGTTCATTGGTGATCATGGTATTCCTGGTGATGCTGGTGGTATGTTTCCACAAGCCTGGACAGAACAACGTCTAACGTCCATGCATGTTCCTTTACTTTTTTACAGCCCTTCTTTTATTCAGCCACGCCGTACGGATATGATCTGTTCGCAGGTGGATGTATTGCCAACTATTGCTGGTCTTTCCCGCATTGCTTATACCAATACTACATTGGGTAAAGACTTGTTGGATTCAACAACGCATCCTTTTGCATTTACTTTTGATCCTGATAATGACCTGAGTGGTGTGATCAAAGGTGATTACTTTTATCGTCACCAGCCTAAGACAGGTAAGGAGGAGTTGTATTCTATCATCAATAATACTGCACCGGGTAAAGATTCTGCTACCGCTGCCACTATGCGTGAGATGCGAATGTTGACTGAGGCTTTGTACGAATCGGGTAAATACCTGTTGTTGAATAATAAGAAGAAACGCTAAAAAAGGCAAATAGGCAGCAAGGCATTGAGGCAACGAGCGATAAGCTGGTACTGTGAGGAGGAAAAGCCACAGGTATTCAAAGCAGCGAAGTAAGGCTGTTATGGGTCTTTATAACAGACAATTGTCTCAATGCTATGACATAGGTCATTCCATTTTATGGACAACCGGTTGCCCGGATATCATTTTCCACAATTTGGTCATATATCTGTTTCTTTCCTTAATTTCCCGGTTCCGATGCTTGTCCGCCTCATCCCTGTTGTGATGTGCTTTTCAATTATACGTGTACCGCAACAAACGATCTGGTCATTATATCCTGTAAAATACCCACAAGTGGTAATTACTGTGTAGTATCAAACACCCTATTTTTGTAACCGATAAAAACCCTTGGCACAGTGGCATTGATCAAAAGCATATCAGGTATTCGCGGCACTATTGGCGGTAAAAGCGGAGACAATTTAACCCCCTTGGATGTAGTTAAGTTTGCTGCCGCCTATGGCAGTTGGCTAATTGAAAAAGGTTCCAATCGTAAAGTAGTTATAGGTCGTGATGGACGTATCAGCGGCTCCATGGTACAACAGTTGGTGGTAAATACACTCACCGGTCTGGGTATCGATGTAGTGGATGTTGGCTTGTCTACTACGCCAACTGTTGAGCTGGCGGTGGTATGGGAAAAAGCTGCCGGTGGTATTATCATTACTGCCAGCCATAATCCCAAAGAGTGGAATGCACTGAAGTTGTTGAACGAGCATGGTGAGTTCATCAGTGCTGCAGATGGTGCTATTGTATTGGAGAAGGCCAGCAAAGAAGACTTCAATTTTGTTGCTGTAGATAAACTGGGTTCGTATACTGTTCAGGAAACAAGCCTGCAACAGCATATCGATGCTATCATCAATTATCCGCTGGTAAACGCAGCTGATATTCAAAAAAAGAAATATAAGGCTGTTGTTGATGTCATCAACTCTACCGGTGCGTTGTTCGTTCCTCCCTTGCTGAAAGCGCTGGGTGTGGAAGTGATCTTACTGAATGAAGAACTGACCGGTAAGTTTGCGCATAATCCAGAGCCTTTACCGGAAAACCTTACTGAACTCAGCAATGCCGTGCGAAAGCACAAAGCCGACTTCGGTATTGCTGTTGATCCGGATGTTGACCGTCTTTGTTTTGTGTGTGAAGACGGCAGCATGTTTGGCGAAGAATATACACTGGTTGCTGTAGCTGATTATGTATTGAGCAAAAGGGTTGGCAACACAGTAAGTAATATGAGCAGCACCAAGGCGCTGAAGGAAGTAACGATCAAACATGGCGGAGAATATTTCCCTTCTGCTGTTGGTGAAGTGAATGTAGTGACCAAAATGAAAGAGGTGAAAGCTGTTATTGGTGGTGAGGGCAACGGTGGTATTATCGTTCCCGACTTCCATTATGGCCGTGATGCGTTGATCGGTATTGGTTTATTCCTGAGCTCTCTTGCTACGCATAAGAATGGCATGAAATCATTCCGTGCGCGTTATCCTGATTACTTTATTTCCAAGAATAAGATCGAACTGGAAAATGGTTTCGATGCGAAGGCCGTTTTTGAGCGCATCCAAAAGAAGTATAAGCACCAGCCTGTCAATACAGAGGATGGTTTAAAGATCGAATTCGACAGTGACTGGGTTCACCTGCGTACTTCCAATACAGAGCCCATCATCCGTATTTATGCAGAGAGCAACTTCGAAACAACGGCTAATAACATCGCGTTGCGTTTGATGCAGGATATCAAGGAGTCGTTGTAGGAAAAGAATTCAGAATACAGCATTCAGGATACAGAAGAAATACAAGATTAGTTAAAAGACCTGAGAGTTCTCTGGCGCGGCCAGGTAAAACCTCTCAGGTCTTTCTCTTTTGTTATCTTTAGGTGCATGAAATCTCTGTTTGTATTTGCTTTTTTCTTTCTTGGCTTTACAGCAGCCTTTGCGCAAAAGAAGACCGTGGCGCAGATCAAGGCAGAGCTGGAAAAGGCTACTAATGCCCCCTTGTACGTAAAGGATGTGTTGAAGAAGAAGTTTGTCATCGATACTATTGTGATCCGCAGCACGAGCCGGTTTATTGGTTTGCCCGACAGCCTCTCCTATCATGGTAAGGTTGGTAAGGTGTATGGCCCTTATAACAACGGGAAGACGCTGGTGCAGATCCTCGCTAAAGCACCTGCAGCATTCAATCATCCCGGCCAGATATTCCTGGACACCGCCGTTTTCTCCAAACGTTTTGCCGACTCTCTTGCTACGAATATCATGACGCGTATAAAACAGGGGACAGCCTCCTTTGAGGATATGGCGCAGACCTACTCTATGGGTGGGGAGGGTGCCACTAAAGGTGACCTTGGATGGATGTCGGTGGGCTCATTGATGCCTCAGATCGAACAGGCGCTTGCCCAATGCAAGAAAGGTGATATGTTCAAAATATGGACAGCCAATGGCGTTCATATCATCCGCAAGCTGGATAACTCCAAAGAAGACCATGGCTTCGCCCTGCTGATGCGGGTATTTCTGTAATGATTATTTCCTGCTTAGTAAGTATTGCAGTGCCAGTTCATAGCCTTTCAGGCCCAGTCCAATGATGCTGCCCGCTGCTTTGGCCGATACATGGGACAGTTTACGAAACTCTTCACGCGCGTGTACATTGGAGATATGTACTTCCACAACGGGTGTCTTGATAGATGCAATAGCATCGCCTATGGCTACTGATGTGTGGGTGTAGGCGGCAGGATTCATAATGATGCCATCATAGTCAAATCCCACACGCTGTATTTCATTAACCAACTCCCCTTCTACATTACTTTGGTAATAATGCAGGTCTACCTGCGGGTATTGTTGCTTGAGTGCCTCGAAGTATTCGTCAAATGACTGACTTCCATAAATACCCGGCTCTCTTTTACCCAGCAGGTTCAGATTGGGCCCATTGATGATTGCGATCTTCATACTGTAGTTTACCGGCTAAAAATACTGCATTTACGCCAAAAGGAAAGGGTGAGCCTTCTTTGGAAGATGGCTCACCCTTTTTTGCATTGTAAGCAGCGCCTTTGAAAGGCCTTGCTATGTTTGTTATTTGTGCTCTTTTACCAGGTTGATGAAGTCATCAAAGAGGTAGCGGCTGTCGTGCGGGCCGGGGGTTGCTTCCGGGTGGTATTGCACGGAGAACGCAGGCTTGTCTTTCAGACGGATACCTTCGATTGAGTCATCATTGAGGTTCACGTGTGTGATCTCCACGTTCTTCGCTTTCTTCACTGATTCGGGATTCACACCAAAACCGTGGTTCTGGGTAGTGATCTCACACTTACCTGTCTGCAGGTTCTTAACGGGGTGGTTCAATCCGCGGTGACCGTGGTGCAGCTTGAAGGTCTCGATATCGCTGGCAAGGGCCAGTAGCTGGTGCCCCAGACAGATGCCAAAGGTTGGTTTGCTTTCTTTCAATATCTCTTTTACCGTAGCTACTGCATAATCCATAGCAGAAGGGTCGCCAGGGCCGTTGGAGATGAAGTATCCATCGGGGTTGAATGCTTTCAGTTCTGCGATGGAGGTTTTGGCAGGGAACACTTTTACAAAGGCGCCTCTGTCTACCATACACTGCAGGATGTTCCGCTTGGTACCATAATCCATTACAGCCACTTTTACAGCAGCTGTAGCTTCATCACCCATGGTATAAGGTTGCTCAGTGCTCACGAAGCTGGCCAGCTCTAAACCGTCCATGCTGGGCACTTTTGCCAGTTCTTTCTTCAGTTCTTCTACATCCAGTATTTCGGAGGAGATGATGCAGTTCATAGCACCTTGCTGGCGTACATGCGTCACCAGGGCGCGGGTGTCGATCTCTTCAATACAAACGATGTTGTTATCTTGCAGGTACTTCTCCAGGGAGGCGTTGGCCTGCTTGCGGGAATATTGTTCTTCGAGGTTACGGCCGATCAGACCGCGGATCTTTACGTTGTTGGACTCTACATCGGTGTCTTTGGTACCATAGTTACCAACATGCACATTGTTCATGATGATGATCTGACCGTAGTAGCTGGGGTCAGTGAACACTTCCTGGTATCCGGTCATACCGGTATTAAAACAAATTTCCCCGGCAGTAGTACCAATCTTTCCAAAGGCTTTACCAAAGTGAACGGTACCATCCGCCAATAACAGAACAGCAGGTTTTTGTGATGTGGACATGTGTATCGAAAAATTTTGCAAAGAAAAGAATTATTAAATGTATTTGAAGTTAAAATTGTTCACAGTTTGTACATCATTTCGTTAGGCCTGTCTGGCCGCCTGGAGCGGCCTGGCTGACCTAAAAAAAGCCCCGCAATCGATGTGCGGGGCTTTTGATATACTAAAGAATTCGAAATCATGCTTATTCAGCGGCTTCTTTCGCTTCATCAGCCTTAGCATCTCCAGCTTTCTTAGTGGAGCGGCCACGACGTGTTTTCTTAGCGGGTTCTTTCGCTTCAGTTTTACCCTTACCGTAGATCTCGTTGAAGTCTACCAGTTCGATTAACCCCATTTCAGCGTTGTCACCCTGACGGATGCCAAGCTTAATGATGCGGGTGTAACCACCGGGACGACCACCAATCTTTTCAGCGATAGTGCCGAACAGTTCAGTGATAGCCTCTTTATCCTGCAGGTAGCTGAATACTACACGACGTTGGTGTGTGGTATTTTCCTTACCCTTGGTGATCAGGGGCTCGATGTACGTACGCAACGCTTTGGCCTTGGCGAGGGTAGTAACGATTCTCTTGTGGGCAATCAGTTCGCAGGCTAAGTTGCTCAGCAACGCTCTTCTGTGCGACGCTGTCCTGCCCAGGTTGTTGATCTTGTCTCCGTGACGCATGACTTTTAAATTTTACCGACTGTACCGTGTCAGGAATTACAGTCTACTGTTATCAAAAATTACAATTCTTCTTTGTCCAATCCCAGTTTGCTCAGGTCCATACCGAAGTGCAAACCTCTTTCAGCCAGTACCTGCTCAATTTCAGCAAGTGACTTCTGACCGAAGTTGCGGAACTTCATCAGGTCTTCCTGCTCGTATTGTACCAGTTCGCTGAGGGAGTTGATCTTAGCTGCTTTCAGACAGTTGAAGGCGCGTACTGACAGATCGAGATCTTCCAGTGGCGTCTTCAGTATCTTACGCAGTTGCAGCATTTGCTCATCCACCACATCTTCTTTCTTGTCTTCCTTATTGTCGAAAGTGATGTTTTCGTCGGTGATGATCATGAGGTGCTGGATCAGGATACGGCTGGCTTGTTTCACCGCCTCTTCGGGGTGGATAGTGCCGTCTGTAGTTACGTCCATGATCAGCTTCTCATAGTCCGTCCTTTGCTCCACACGCGTGTTCTCAATAGCGTATTTCACGTTCTTGATGGGCGTGAAGATGGCATCGGTAGGGATGTAACCAAATGGAGCATCTTTTACCTTGTTGTCTTCAGCAGGAACGTATCCACGTCCTTTTGAAACAGACAGTTCAATGTCCAGTTTGGCAGAAGTATCTAAAGTGCAGATCAACAGATCGGGGTTCATGATCTCGAAGCTCTGTGTAGCCTCTCCGATCATACCGGCTGTGAATTCTGCTTTGTTCTTAATGCTCAGGGTGATCTTCTCCTGACCTACTTCATGGTCCACTTTCTTTTTGAAGCGAACTTGTTTCAGGTTCAGGATGATCTCCAGTACATCTTCGGTAATGCCCTTGATGGTAGCAAACTCGTGGTCTACTCCTTCAATGCGGATACCTACGATGGCGAAACCTTCCAGTGAGCTCAACAACACCCTGCGTAAGGCGTTACCAATGGTTACACCGAAACCGGGTTCCAACGGGCGAAACTCAAATTGTGCTTCGAATTCCGTTGCTTTCTGTAAAACGATCTTATCTGGCTTTTGGAAATTTAAAATGGCCATATTTTAAAATTTCTGTTTTTACTTATTTGAAGGCTTTGGCGATGATGCCGCCTTAAACTATTGAACAATTTGTATTGCTGTTATTCAGAGTACCGGATCAGGCGACCGTTTGCCGGTCACAGTTCACGATTACTTAGAATACAATTCAACAATCAACTGCTCCTTAATGTTCTCAGGCACGCTTTCACGCTCAGGATAAGCTACGAAAGTACCTTTCATTTCTCCTTCGTTCCAGTCGAGCCAGGAGAACTTAGCGTTCTTGCCACGGAACTGGCTGGTGATGGATGTGTTGGCTTTGTCTTTTTCTTTAACGCTGATGATGTCGCCTGGTTTCAGTTGGAATGAAGGGATGTTTACCACTTCATCATTCACAGTGATGTGTTTGTGAGAAACCAATTGACGTGCACCTGGACGTGAAGCTGCCAGACCCAGGCGGTAAACGGCGTTGTCAAGACGTGCTTCGAGCAGCTTGATCAGGTTTTCACCGGTAACACCTTTGATACGGTTAGCTTCTTCGAAAGTTTTGCGGAATTGTTTTTCCAGTACGCCGTATGTGTATTTGGCCTTTTGCTTTTCTTTCAACTGCAGCGCATATTCTCCGGGAGCCTTACGTTTCTTGGTAGGACCGTGTTGGCCGGGAGGATTGCTGTTCTTGCTCAGGTATTTACCATTACCTAAAATGGGTTCGCCGAAGATGCGGCAGATTCTTGTCTTTGGACCGGTATAACGTGCCATAATTGTTTGGTGATTTTTTGGTGTCGACGCCTGATCAATAAAAATCTTAAAAATAAATCGGGCGCCCTGTTATAAAATATACTCCGAAGTCATCCAATGGAAATCCGGAAACGCCAGTACGCTGGGTCCGGGTAATCCAGGCTTCGAAATACTATACGCGTCTTTTCTTGGGGGGACGGCAGCCATTGTGGGGCAGCGGGGTAACGTCCTTGATTTGCACTACTTCGATGTTGTTTTGAGACAGTCCACGGATAGAGCTTTCGCGACCAGCGCCGGGGCCTTTCACGTAAACGTCTACTTTCTTAACGCCTGCATCGAAAGCGGTTTTAGCTGCGTCGGCAGACGCCATTTGAGCGGCATAGGGAGTGTTCTTTTTAGAACCCTTGAAGCCCATTTTACCGGCGCTGCTCCAGGAGATAACCTGGCCATTCTTGTTGGTAATGCTGATGATGAGGTTGTTGAAGCTGGCTACGATGTGTGCATCGCCATAAGAGTCAACCTTTACTACTCTTTTTTTCGCAGCGGCTTTTGCGCTGTTTGCTTGTGCTTTTGCCATGATTTTGTAAACAGGTAATCTTTACGTTTTTAAAATAATCCCGCTTTTTGCTTTCGGGACTGGATCAATCCTCCTGCTGTGTAGCGATCCGGCACTGACCCAAATTCGTAGAGACGCAACATGTTGCGCCTCTTTCTGCCCGCTACCAGGGGTAACAGGCAAAATATGAAAACAGAGACACCGTGTAACAGTGTCTCTGTAGCATTATTTCTTAGCTGCTTTCTTCTTACCAGCCACTGTCTTACGCTTACCTTTCCGTGTACGGCTGTTTGTACGAGTACGCTGACCACGAACGGGTAAACCTTTACGGTGACGTAAGCCGCGGTAGCAGGCGATGTCCAACAGACGTTTGATGCTCATCTGAACTTCAGAACGGAGCTGACCTTCTACCTTAAACTCATTGGTAATGATGTTACGGATAGCGTTCAGTTCATCATCATTCCAGGTATTCACCTTCTTGCTGAAATCAATTCCTGCTTTGCCCAGGATATACTGAGCAGTAGAACGACCAATACCAAAAATATAGGTAAGACCAATCTCGCCCCTTTTATTCTTTGGTAAGTCTACACCGGCAATACGAGCCATATTCGATTTGAAATTTTAATTAACGATTCTAAATGGTCAATAAATATTAACCTTGTCTTTGCTTGAAGCGCGGATTCTTTTTGTTGATCACATACAGCCTTCCTTTTCTCCTCACGATCTTACAATCGGCGCTGCGCTTCTTGATGGATGCACGAACTTTCATGTTATTTCTTTTTTCTTATTTGTACCTGAAAATGATCCTTCCTCTGGACAAATCATACGGGCTCATCTCCACTCCCACTTTATCTCCGGGCAATATCCGGATGTAATTCATCCGCATTTTTCCAGAGATGGTGGCCAATATCTCATGACCGTTTTCCAATTTCACCCTGAACATAGCATTTGACAATGCTTCCAGAATTACTCCATCTTGTTTAATCAGCGGTTGTTTTCCCATATTCGTTTAAGGAGGCGCAAAGATAGGATTATCACACGGAAATAAGAAATTATAACATAAATTTTTCGTTCTTTCCGCGCTTTGGCCTTCAAGTCGGCAAAGGTAACAATAAATTCATTGAAAATCAGGCCGGATTGAGCTCTACTTTCGTCATCTGATAATAATGATTCTGAAGCTCGTGTACATTTATGGCCTGCCGGAGGTGCCGGCGGTCTTCGCGCCACCAGATCTCGAGGTCATTGAAATCGCCTTTATGGGGGACTAATACGCGGAAGGAGTCTTTTTTGTACTTTACAGAACCGTCTCCATTCTCAACTCTCTCGAAACC
The DNA here is from genome assembly GCF_059502485.1 of Paraflavitalea sp. Classification (NCBI taxonomy): domain Bacteria; kingdom Pseudomonadati; phylum Bacteroidota; class Chitinophagia; order Chitinophagales; family Chitinophagaceae; genus Paraflavitalea; species Paraflavitalea sp. The sequence continues at coordinate 2,499,266 of NZ_JCACET010000008.1, read as the reverse complement.
AAGCTTTAGCAACTGGTCTTCGGTTAAAGGGATCGGGAAAAGGTGCTCGGGTTTGAACCAGAATTCCTGAACGGCTGTTTCCACACACACCTCTTTGTCTTCTTTGTTCAGTTCCTTCACAGTTCCTTCCATCATTTGGCCTTCAAATTCAGCCATTACAATGTCTCCGGGTTGCAGTTCTGAAAGTTTAAGCATACGACAGCAATTTTAGGTTATTAAAAAAGCCACAGGAAGTCAAAGTCGACAACGATCGGTGTTGTTACCTCACATCAGCGTCTTTTGCATCCCCGCGGCGTATTCGTTAACCTAATTTACCAAAACCATGCCTTCCAAAAAAATTAAATATGGGGCCTTAACAAGGGGCTAACTACGTGGCCAGCGCCTCTCCTACCGGCTTGGCGGGCTTGCTGACGCCCATTTTCTTTTGTACCTGCCTGTTTACGAAATACATGATCACGGCAGCCACTACCATGGCTCCTACAGTCACATAGTCTACCGTATCAAAGTGAGACAGGGTTTTGTCTGGATTTTCCACGATGATGGAACCTGCCACCGCAGCCGCAATACCGCCGGATACCTGCTGCACGGATGAGTTGACGCTCATAAAAGCGCCCCTGTCCTGCGGTTGTGGTATGGCGCTGGTGAGCGCTCCGGCCGGCACCATGCGCGACATGATACCGGTAAACATGATGATATTGATGAGGGTGAGCATGGCAAAGGTGGTATGGCCAAGCTGGGTATACACAATCACCATCAGCATGCTGAGGGCTGTACCGGCCAGGAATACCATGTATTTATCCAGTTTATCTGCCACACGGCCGATCAATGGCATCGTAATGAGGGAGCAAATACCGGTAATAAAGTACAATTTGGGTAGTTCATCCTGATGAATGCCGAGGTTATTGATGGTAAAGGTGCTTGCAAAAGGCATCAGCATAAAGCCCCCGGTAGCCAGCAGCATGGTACCCAAAAAGCCTATGATGTAGGGCTTGAAAGTAACCGTATGCAGCAAGTGATCCAACGGATTCTTTTCTGTCTTCAATTTCAGGTGATCCGCAACCGGCTTCATATAGAACAATATGACGGCGCCCAGGATGATACCGAACAAGACGATCAACCAGAAAGCGTAATGCCAGCCCCAACTATTGGCCAGCTGCAGGCCGATAGGAATACCGAACACCTGGCTACCGCCAAATGCCATAGTGATAAAGCCCATTACGCGTCCGCGCATCTGTATAGGAAACAGGTCGGTAACGATGGCCATGCTTGCCGAACCTACCACGCCGGCAAACAACCCCGTTACGATCCTTGCTATGAGCAGGGTGTGGAAACTGGTAGCCATCGCACACATGGCGGTTCCTATTAAAAAGCCTACATAAAAGATCAGCAGGAGCTTCTTCCGGTCGTACTTATCGGCAAAACCGGCTGCCAGCACACCGGAGATGCCGGCGCTAAATGCATAAGCAGATACTACCCATCCAAACTCTTTGGGGGTAATGCTTAATTCCTTGATCAGGATAACGCCCAACGGCGAAAGGACCATAAAGTCCAGGATGATGGTAAACTGCAGCAGGGCCAGGATGGCCACTACCAGTTTTTGATAGGGTGTAAAGGATGGTTTTTGATTTACTTGTTGTGTCTGATTCATGGCTATAGTTTGATTCTGTGTTGTGTTTACCGGCCAACTCCGTAGCGGTAGACGGACTGGTCCGTGAAATATTTTATGGCTTCAGGCCTTTTAGTACCATTTCCAGGGTCATCAGCATAATCTCTTCGGTGATCTTGAAATTCCTGTCTTTATGGCTGCCCTGTGAATGAAACTTGATCAACTGATAAAGCGGCGCAAATGCCACCGACCAGTACACTTCAAAAGGCACCGGCTTCAATTCCCCATTGGCAATGGCTCTGTGTACAAAGGGACCTAATACGTTACCAAATTTGTGTGTGACGGATTCGTGGACTTTTTCATACATGGGCGAATAGCGCACCTGTTCCATGAACTGCATTTCAACCGGGTAGCGCCTGAAATACTCCAGCCGGTTGCGCCACTGCAGCTCCATCCCTTCGGCAAACGAAAGTTCCGGATGAAAGTCCTTGAGGCTGATGGCCAGCATTTCATCGACTACAGTAAGGCAGACGCTGATCAACAGGTCTTCCCGGTCCTTATAATAGATGTATAAAGTGGCGGGGGAAATATTGGCTGCTTTGGCCAGTTTCTGCATGCTAAAGCCATCAAGTCCTTCTTTTACAATCATTTCGATGGCTTTCTGGCGCACCAGTCCCTCTTTATCCGTATCTCTGGTTCTCATTGATAGAGCAAAGATAAATGAATGAACATTCACTTATGTTACGGGATTGTTAGCGGCTGGTTAACGGGATATCTATGGACCCCAAAGAAGAATGGCAACGAAGTAACCGGTTGAGTACCAATTACCCGTTGCCATTCACACAGTACAGTATTTTACAATGCAGCTATCTGCTTATTAATGAATGTGATATCGTCTTTGGAAAGTTTTACTTCAATGGCTTTGGCATTTTGTACTGCCTGTTCCGCATTACGGGCGCCTACGAGGGCTACAGTAATAGCTGGCTGCTCGATGGTCCAGCGGATCACCAGTTGAGCCAGCGAGGCATTCTTCTCTGCCGCCAACGGACGTAAAGTATCCAGGAAGGCATTTACTTTGGCGATGCTCTCTTCTGTATAAAAGCGATTGCCCTCACGTGTATCACCTTCACTGAACTTATAACCGGGTTTTATTTTGCCGGTAAGCAGACCTCGCTGCAAAGGGCTATATGCAATAATTGATTTCTTATTTTCCAATGCATAGGGCACCAGCTCTTTTTCAATATCTCGCAGCACCATGCTGTAAGGCACCTGGTTTGAAGCGAGCTTGATCGTCTGTTCTGCTTCTTTTACCTGTGCTGTAGAATAGTTACATACACCCGCTGCCCTGATCTTTCCCTGCTGTTGCAGTAAGGCCAATGCTTCCATCGTTTCTGCAATGGAAGTAGTACCATCCGCCCAATGGATCTGGAACAGGTCGATGTAATCTGTTTTCAGGCGACGCAGACAATCTTCACATTCTTTGATCACACTGGCTTTGGAAGCCAGCTTATAAATATCGAGGTCGTTACCGGCAGCATCTTTGCTTTTGAAGAAGAACTCTCCTTCTTTTACATCCCAGCGCAAACCGAATTTAGTAAGCACTTGTACTTTATCTCTTGGTATGCCCTGAATGGCTTCTGCGACGATCTCTTCGCTTAATCCCTGTCCATAAGCCGGCGCTGTATCGATAGAAGTAACGCCCTCTGCATAAGAAGCCTGGATCGCTTTTACTGCATCCTTCCTGTCGGTCCCGCCCCACATCCAGCCACCGATGGCCCAAGCGCCAAAAGTAATAGCTGATAATTTGAGATCTGTTTCGCCCAATTGTCTGTATTCCATAGTACGTGTTTTGAGCAGCAAATGTAAATAAGAGATGTATTACAGACAGGATAATTAATGAGTGAGCAAGGTGAATTTTTGTCAATTGTCACCACCGCCATCCTGCCGTACAACAGGAGCTTTCACTTCCTTCTTACCAAATTTCAGGGTGGCAGACAATGCGAAGTAGCGGCTTTGGTAACGTGTATCTGTGTACTGGGTAAAGTGAGGCATATCGGTGGTTTGCCGTAAAGCGACGTTTGGTGGCATCAGAAAGTTATCGGCCCGCAGGCTCATGGAAAACTTATCGCCTTTAAATTTCTTATTCAATACCAGTCCATAAAACTGCCACACTTCCCGCTTTCCTTGCAACGTGATATCGGGAGAGCCGCCAGCACCCAAAACTTCCACACTGTAGCCCTTGTTGAATAAGTAACTGCAACTAACATTTCCGCTGAACTGGTATCCTGTACGGGACAGCTGCAATGCTTTACTTTCCAACTCCAACCGCCGCAAATTGGTAGTAACTGTTAGCGACAGTTTTGTCCATTTGCCTGTTATACTGAAAGCACTTACCCACACATCGTTTTTCCCCAGGTTACGCCAGGTGTTCAGGAACACTTTCCCATCCAGTGGCAGACGCACCTGCTCGATTGCCTCGCGGGTAGCATTATAATACAGGGAAGCCATCAGTGTTATTCTTTTACCTGCGTAAGTGTATCCCATTTCATAGCGGTTCGTTATTTCTGGTTGCAGGTAAGGATTGCCTGCCTGTATATTGAGGGAATCGCTGTAATTGGCGGCGGGATTGATGGCCCCGAGGAAAGGTCGTGTGATGCGTTTGCCATAACTCCACTTCAGTGTATGTTGGCGATTGAATGTTTTGGAGACAAGCACATTGGGAACAAGGTTTTTAAAGTCAGGCACTGTTAAAGCCGTATCCTTGAAATCGGCCTGCAGGAGCGTGTGTTCATACCTCGCTCCTACCCTCACCTGCCAGGTTTTGAGACGGATGACCATATTGCTGTATACTGCATGAATATCACGGCGATAATCAAATGCGTTTGACCTGTTATCATCTTTCACAAACAGGTCGGTAGGGAAATCGTATACACTAAAATCATTGAAGCTACCGTATCTCCGGAAGGTTGATCTGGCGCCTGCATCCCAGTTGATGCGGTCATTTACCTGCTGCTGGTAATCGGCCTGCAATAACAACTCTTTATTATCGATCGCTCCCCGGAATAACTCTTTGTAGTCTATGACCTCACTGCGCAACTGATCCAGATCGTATTCATCACTGCCTGTTTGAAAGAATTGTGTTACCAACAAATTGAATTGCCGCTTTCGGTCGCGCGACTTACCGCTGTAAGCAAGGTTGAAGGTATGCAGGTCATTACCCGAAGAGGGGTTGGTGTGACGCGTAAAAGTATTGAGCAGGGAATTATTTACGAAGTAATAATTGTCGGCCTGCCTGGAAGTATAATCCCGGTTGAAACGAAATCGGTAGCCACCGCTGATGTTTTGCAGATCGTTGAATACATAGATCACATTGCCGCCAATATAAAATATGCGCCCATTGTTATCCCACCGGCTTTCCTGTTGCAACAGTTGCTTTTCACTCCCGCTCCTATCCTCGCGCCACAGCGCGCCGCTATTTTGATTATCATAAATCTGAAAGCCACTATTAACAGTGCCAATCCAATTTCCTCTCCTGATGTTCAGATCAGGGTTGATGTTTTGTCTGCGATTGGCGAGCTGTATACGCAAGATACCATTGGTTGCATCGAAGCGACTCCGCCGGGTAATGATATTGATAACACCATCTGTGCCTTCTGCTTCATATCGTGCCGATGGATACAGGGTCACTTCGATACGCTCAATATCCGCAGCGGGTACTTGCTGCAAAGCATCAGCCACTGAAGCCGCATAAACGTCGGAAGGTTTATCATCAATGAACACACGGATATTACTACTTCCCCTCAGCATAGGGCCGCCCTGCTGGTTCACAGACAGCATCGGTATTCTCCGCAACAGATCACCTGCCGTTAAGCCTGCCGGAATGATATCATTGGCCGCATTATAAGAAAACCCATCAACAGAAGGAGACACAAGGGGCTTAGCTCCTGTAATTGTTACAGCGGTTAACATACCTGTATCACGGGTCAACCAATACACTGCAGTATTATTACCAGCAGCATCAGCAAGCACAGGTTGTGGCAATATGAACTTTCTATACCCGACTGCATTGATCACCAGGAAGTACCTGTCTGCAGGCATCCCTTCCAAACGGAAAACACCCAGGCTGTCGGCTATAACACTTTTAAACGCAACCGGTCCCGGTGTAAAAGCCGACACGGAAGCAAAAGCAACCGGCTGCCGGGTGGCGGAGTCCAATACCCTGCCCGAAAAGCGGTAACCACCCTGGGCATTTACCCCCCCAAAGACCAGCAACCATACAATGATTATGAGCAATGCTTTCATGCTACTGCAAATGAAAGCCGTACCTGATTCTCCTACGGATTTCTTTGACGACCTGCACCTGATCCATGACCAATTGCAAGGCCCCGGACAGATTATTTCGGTCCTGTCGGTTTTGTTCTATTTCCCCGGAACGGGCAGAAATAGCTTTGTTGAAAATTAAACATCATGACAACAAGTAACACAACAAACAGGATACTCGTACTCGGTAGCACAGGTAAAACCGGCAGCAGGGTTTTTCATCAATTGACAGCAAAGGGCCTTAACGTGCGTCCCGGCTCACGATCAGCAGCCATTCCCTTCGATTGGGAAGATGAATCAACGTGGGCGCCTGTTTTACAGAATATAAATGCTGTTTTCGTTTCTTATCAGCCTGATCTGGCTGTCCCTGCGGCCGTGCCTGCCATTGACAAGTTCAGTAAACTGGCAGTAAAGAGTGGCGTTAAAAACCTGGTATTACTCTCTGGCCGTGGCGAACCAGAAGCACAGGCCTGTGAACAATTGATCATCAATGCCGGCGTCGACTATACCATTATCCGTGCAAGCTGGTTTTGCCAGAACTTTAGTGAGGGCTACCTGGTAGAATCCATCATAGCAGGCCATGTAGCATTACCTGTTCCCCCAATGGGTGAACCTTTTATCGATATCGATGATATTGCAGAAATTGCTGTGGAATCGTTGACGAACGACAAACACAACGGACAGGTCTATGAAGTAACCGGGCCACAGTTGCTGACGTTTGAAGAAGCTGTACATGAAATTGCAAAGGCTACCGGCAAGCCCATCCAATACCAGCATATTCCTATGGAAGAATACAAAGCCCTGTTGAAGGAATTCAACATTCCCCAGGTGTATATAGGGCTGCTCAGCTACCTGTTTAGCGAGATACTTGATGGCAGGAATGCTCACGTAAATGATGGCGTGCAACGTGCACTTGGCCGCCCGGCTACTGACTTCGCTACGTTTATCAGGAAGTCTATCGCGGCAGGGGTATGGGGATAAACACTGAGGTATAGCCATGAAATAAAACTATAAAGCGGCTATTGGTTTTGCCAATAGCCGCTTGTTTCGCGGATCAATCAATGCCTGACTCATTACAATGCCAATCCTTATTTATTATGCTCTCTTCTTATAACTTAATATCGCCCAGCTATTCAGCGCCACAGCAAAGCCCAATACCACCAATAGCTGATTTTTGATATCGGCAAGGCTACTGCCTTTCAGGATCACCATGCGCATTACTTCTACAAAGTAGGCCACAGGATTAAATTTAGTGACCGCTTGTGCCCAGGCTGGCATACTGTCGATGGAAGTGTACAAACCACCGAGCAGGATAAACACCATCATGATGAAAAAGGACAGCAACATGGCCTGCTGCTGGTTGGCCGTATAGGTAGAAAGCAACAACCCCAGTCCTAACACAGCCAGGAGGTACACACCTGCGAAAACATAAATAGTCAGCAGACTACCAGCAGGTATAACGTTGTACGCAAACCTGGCCAGTATCAATCCAAGGCTCAGTACTACCATACCCAACACCCAAAAAGGGATCAGCTTGCCAAGGATAAAGTGATACTTATGAATAGGCGTTACGTTGATCTGCTCAATGGTACCGATCTCCTTTTCCTTCACAATATTGAGTGAGGTAAGAAATGCGCCTACCATCGTCACCAACACCACCAGGATGCCCGGCACCATAAAGTAGCGGTAATTCAAGGAAGGGTTGAACCAGTTGGAGGAAGTAACCTGTATGTTCATTTCCGGATCGAAGCGGGGGAATTGCACCCATTCCATTCTTACCTCGCGGTTGAAGTCCTGTACAATGGTGCGCAGGTAAGCAGCACCTAAGTTTGCCTTCACCCCATTGATGGCATTCACAGCCATGAACAACGGCGCTTCATCTTCTTTTACCAATGTCTTTTCAAAGGAAGCAGGAATCTCCAAGATCAAGTCGGCACGGTCATGCTCCACTTCATGCATCGCTTCCTTGAACGAGCCGGAGTAGTGATCCAGTTTGAAATAACCGGAAGCAGTGATCTTGGAAACCAGCTGACGTGAATAGTCGGAGTGGTCGTGATCTACCACACTCAGCTTGATATTCTTGACCTCATAGTCAGCCGCGCGCGGCAATACCATCAGCTGCACCAGGGGCATCACAAAGAGGATGCGGAGGATAGCCGGGTCACGAAAGATCTGCCGGAACTCTTTTTGCAGCAGGAATTTCAGGGTTCTCATGCCAGTCTTATTTTAAATTTCTTAATGGCTAATGTTAGGAAGAACAGCGTCATGCCTGTCAGGATAAGCGTTTCTTTCCAGATAGCCGTAATACCCAGCCCTTTGATCATGACTGATTTCACAATGTCATAGTACCATTTGGAAGGCACCACGTTGGATATGATGCGCAATGGTAAAGGCATATTCTCGATCGGGAACATGAACCCACTCAGCATTACCGTAGGCAGGAACAAGCCCGTTAAAGAAATGAACATCGCCGTTTGTTGTGAATCGGTGGAAGAAGAGATCAGCAGCCCCAATGCCAGGGAAGTAAGGATAAACAAAACACTTTCCGCGATCAGCAGCAGCAGGCTGCCATTGATCGGCACATCCAATACAAACACACTCAACAACAGGATGCTGGCAATATTGATCATCGACAACAGCAGGTAAGGAACCGCTTTTGCCATAACGATCTTCATAGGACGCACTGGCGATACCAGCATGATCTCCATAGTGCCTGTCTCTTTCTCCCGCACCACAGTAATAGCCGTCATCATAGTACACACCAGCATCAACACCATTGCCATGACACCCGGCACAAAACTGTAAGCGCCTTTCAGCTGCGGGTTATACAACATCCGCATTTCTGTCTTGATGGTATAAGGGAGCTTGCGGCCATTGGTTACCCTGTCCTGATAATCCATAATAACAGACGTGGCATAGTTGGTGAGCGTGGTAGCTACGTTGGGATCAGAGGCATCGGCCACCAATTGTATCTGGGCTTTGTTAAAATGCTGCAGGTCGTCGTTGAACTGCTGGGGGAACACCACTGCCAGTTTGATGGCGCCTTTCTTGAAAGCAGCCTCAATATCTTTATAGGAATGCAGTTCACTTACAATATCAAAATAGCGGCTGGCTTCCAGTTCACTGCTGATAGCGGTAGAAGCTACATCCTGCGCATTATCGAGAATGGCGATCTTCGAATTCTTTACCTCATTGGTCAATGCAAACCCGAAGATGATGATCTGCATGATGGGCATGCCGAGCAGGATGAACAGCGTTCGCCTGTCGCGCCCGATGTGGTAAAACTCTTTTTTTACAAAAGATAGAAACTGTTTCATGTTTGATGATTTCTTGTCTCGCCAGAGGCGAGAAAATAACCGTCACCAGCCAGAGGCTGGCGACTGAAAACTAATCCGCATTCCGTTTCGCTTTCCTGGCCAGCTTCAAAAACACTTCATCCATAGAGGAGGCCTGTAGTGACTTCTTCAGCTGTGCAGGTGTGTCCAACGCATCGATGCGCCCATCCACCATGATGGATACCCGGTTACAATACTCTGCTTCATCCATATAGTGGGTGGTAACGAAAATGGTAATTCCTTTGGCGGCGGCATTGTAGATCATGTTCCAGAATTCACGCCGCGTCACCGGGTCTACCCCACCGGTAGGTTCATCGAGGAATACAATACCCGGCTCGTGGAAGATGGCTACCGAGAAGGCCAGCTTCTGTTTCCATCCCAATGGCAGGGAACGCACCAGCTTATTGGCTTCGCTTTCCATGTGCAGCTCCTGCAACAGGAATGCCGTCTTCTCTTTGATGAAAGCATCGCTCTTGCCATAGATACCGGCATAGAAGCGAATATTCTCCTTCACAGTCAGATCTTCATACAGGGAAAACTTCTGGCTCATGTAGCCGATGCTCCGTTTGATCTGCTCGGTTTGTTTGTATACATCATAACCAGCAACGGTAGCAGTGCCCCCCGTAGGGATAGAAAGCCCGCACAGCATGCGCATGGCAGTGGTTTTACCGGCGCCGTTGGCTCCCAGGAACCCAAAGATCTCACCCTTGCGCACTTCAAAGGAAATCTCATCCACGGCAGTAAAATCACCAAAGCGCTTGGTAAGCAGATCGGCCTTTATAGCTATTTGTTCATTCATGTTTACTTAATTTTTCATCAGGTCCATAAAACAGTCTTCGATATCCGGTTCGATGGCCTGTATATCCACCTGCTCATGTCCCAGTTGCAACAGGTAGTGACGCAACTGTTCAACATCATAATTACCGCGCATCACAGCATGGTGGTATTCTCCAAACGGATACGCATCGGCAACGGCTCCGGATTGCTTCAGGTGGTTCAGGAGGGCCAACATGTTGGTGGCCCTTACTGCCAGCAGGGGTTTTCCAAAGGCTGTCCTTACACCGGCAGGCGTATTGACAGATAATAACTTTCCGTTTTGCACCAGCGCCACCCGGTCACACAAACTGGCTTCGTCCATATAAGGCGTAGACACCAGGATCGTAATGCCTTGCTTCTTCAGGTTGCGCAACATTTCCCAAAACTCCTTGCGCGATACAGAGTCCACACCGGTAGTAGGCTCATCGAGAAACAACACGGAAGGACGGTGAATGAGCGCGCAACTTAATGCGAGCTTCTGCTTCATACCACCGGATAATTTACCGGCACGCCTGTCTTTGAAAGGCTCGATCTGAGAATAGATATCTTTCACCAGGTCATAATTCTCTTCGATGGTCGTATTGAAAATGGTAGCAAAAAATTCCATATTCTCCGCCACCGTAAGGTCTTGGTAGAGGGAAAAGCGGCCGGGCATGTACCCTACCCTGTTGCGGATGGCTTTGAAGTCCTTCACTACGTCGAGGCCATCAACCGTGGCGCTTCCGCCATCGGGCAGCAATAAAGTAGTGAGGATGCGGAACAAAGATGTTTTACCTGCACCATCCGGTCCGATGATACCAAATAGCTCTCCCTGCTCTGCTTCGAAAGAAATACCGTGCAGGGCTTCCACCACATCCTTTTTCTTGCCGTATTTCTTAACAATATTGTTGGCTACTACTGCTGGCATGTTGATTATTTTAAAGTCACTTCTCCATACATTCCGATCTTGATAAAACCATCGTTCTTCACCCTCACCTTCACTGCATATACCAGGTTGGCACGCTCCTCTTTTGTCTGTATGGTCTTGGGTGTAAACTCTGCTTTATCAGATATCCAGGTGATCACACCAGGATACTCCCGGTAGGCATTAGCGCCGTTATCGATCAACACTTTCACTGGTTGATTCAGCTTCACCTGGGAGAGTTGTGTGCCGCTAATGTAAGCGCGCAGGGTCATGGTAGAGAGGTCAGCGATCTTATATAAGGCTTTGCCGGCAGCAGTCATTTCGCCGGCCTCTGCATACTTGGTGATCACCGTGCCACTAATGGGGTTTGTAATGCTGGCGCGCTTTAACTGATCATCCAATTGAGCTACCCGCTTTTCCAGTGGCTTGCCTTCACTAAGGATGCTACGATTCTGCGTACCTACATTGCTGCGCTGCACATTGATCTGCTGCTGTGTTACCAGCATTTGCTTCTTCACCACATCGATCTCTGCATTGAGGTCGTCCAGCTGTTTGCCGGTAGCAGCGTCTTGCTTCAACAGGTTCTCTGTACGTTGTTTTTCGCGCGTCAGCCTGTCCAGTTGCGATTGCTGAACCGCCAGCTGATCCTGCAACAGCTTTACCTGTGGCGACAGGTCGGCCGTTTTTTCTCTCAGCGCTTCAATGCTGGCCTGTACTTGGTCTTTCTGCAACGAGAGGTTTTCCGCGTCGATGGTACCCACCGATTTATCTTTAGCGATGGAATCGCCTTCGCGTACATCGAATGATAAGAGCTTGCCGGTCAATTCAGCAGACACGATCACTTCATCTACTTCAAAAGTGCCGGAGGCATCATAATTCACCTTGTTGCCATTGCAGGCTGTAAGAAAAGTAGCTATGATGGCTATTCCTGTAATGATCTTTTTCATAAAACTGTATTTATTCCTGTTGCTTGTTATAAGTTATTGGTTGCCCGATATGGTTTCGTGGTTGATCTGCGCCTGCAGTAATTGCAAGCGGTGTGCTATCAATGCCTGTCTTGCCTGGTCTTCTGCGTTCACTTCCCGCAGGTAATCGTTGGCAGTGATCACGCCATTCTCCAGTTGCGCATTGGCGGCATCTTTTACTTTGGCCCGCAGGTCGATGATCTGCTCATCAGAAGCAATCAATTTTGACAGTTTGTTCAACTCTGATTCCTGTTGTTTCAACTGTGTATTGGTGTTGAGCATGAACAACTCTTTCTGTACGTCCACCATGCGTTGGTTCACGGTCAGCAATTGCCGCTCCTTCTTCGTAGTATATAAGTTGCCCAATGACCAGTTCAGGCGGGCACCTGCCACATAAAACCAATCGAACTCAGTCTTCAGCATATTCAGTCCGGGCCGGCCATAACCACCTTGCACAAACAGGCTGGCACGTGGACGGTTCTTCGCACTGATCAGCTGGTTCTGCGTTTTGAATAAACTATCCTGATAAGTGAATAATTTAAGTTCGGGACGATTGATACCGGGCGCCATGATGTATGTTTTTACAACAGGCAGCTGCAGCGCAGTATTTTCCGGTAATTGTTTATTCAGGAATAAGGACAGCACATCGAGCCATCCTTTGCGGGTAGTTTGTAATTCGATAGTGCGCTGCTCTGCTTTCAACAGCTCGGCTTCCAGCACCAGTTGGTTGGACCGGAAGGCAGTACCATTGTTTACCTGGGCTGTCACTCTTTTAATGCCCAGCTGGATATCTTTTTTCACCAACTCTGTTTGCTTTAATTGTTCATCCAACAGCAAAATGCCAAGGTAAAACTGGTTTATGCGTTCTTTCACTTTGTACAGGTCCACTTCAGCACGTTGATCTTCTACCAGCGCATTGACCTGTTGCATATTCTTCTGAGCGGAGGTGGCGCCACCATCATACAAAAGCTGCGTCGCTTCTGCCTGTATGCGGTACTGATCTTTTGCCAGCGTAGGAATATCGATGCCCGGCACCTTGATGGGCACACTGGTTACTGCCGATTGGTAGGTAGCCTGTCCTGATACCGTAACCTGTGGCAGGAACCCTTTGCTGAGGTTGTCGATAGACAGCTCGGCTGTTTGCTTTACCAATCCCTTTTGCTTAATGAGCGGATAATTTTGCCGCGAGAGATCATAAGCCTGCTCCAACGTGAGCAGTGTGCTATCCTGCGCCATCACCGGCGATGCGCATAGCAGCAGGGCTGCTATCTTCCAATGTTTAACCATTTTATTTAACCATTTGGTCAACGTGTACATAAAAAAATTTTATAGCTTAATCGAATTGATAACGAAATCGGCCACCAGGGTCTTCCGCTCTTTCATCAGTTTCATGAATTGGTCATTCTCCAGTCCGAATACGCCCTTCACGATCGGCGTTCCAATGAAAGGGAAAACGCACATCGAGATCATGTTCATCATCAGGTGAAAGGGTTTGATGGGCCTGATGTTACCGGCCGCAATTTCACGCTCCACATGGGCGCCAAATTCGGCTACAGGCGGCGTGCGACCTCCCCATAATTTATTGATGTAATCTGTCGGGTTCTTGTGGATCTCATTCAGCACAAAAAGCGGAATAAAAGGATTATCCATCACCATGGTGATGTAATTGTCTACAAACAACCTGATCTTGTCAAACAAAGGCATATCGGCCTCAAACAACATGCTCACTTTGGGCAGGAACTTCATGGCTGCCTCATGGAATACCATCTCAAACAGTTTGTCCTTGCTGCGGAAGTAATAATGCAGAAGCGCCTTGTTGATCCCGGCCTTATCGGCAATGTCCTGCATCCTGGCCCCTGCCAGCCCCTGCTCAATGAACACCGCCTTGGCTGCTGCCAGGATCTTCTGCTCCGTACTTTGATCTTTATTTGTCTCCTCAACCATGCAGTTTAACCAAATAGTTAAACCAAAGGTATAACCAAGTAGCCAATATCGCCAAGCATTTCGGCGGATTTATTTCAAAAAATATCTAATCGATTAATTGTCAAACATGGATGACCAGTTTTAAAAATTGTGGGATTGGGTAAAAACCAGCATTGGCACCATTCACCAGGGATTTGCGCTTCCTTACTGAGGTGGTTTAGCAACCTGCTAAAAAGTCACTGTTGCCGGGATAAAATCATTTTAGTTATCCTATTTCTTCATTGATTCTCCATTCATCCTCCATTGATCCTCCGTTCATCTTCCGTTACAGAATGGAAGATCAACGAAGAATCAATGGATATTCTATGTAGACAAAAAGGCAGATAGGTGAAAATTCAGCGTTTCTTTATGAATACAGCACCTTTGCTTCAACCATGCAGGTTAAAGTGCACTTTTGTCCGGAACGATACACGGATGAGAGGAGGCTGGGAGTAACTGGCAATTACTACCTGGGAGGTAGATTGATGGCCGATGGGGTATTTATGTTAATCGATCGGTTCGTGTTCAAGCTCCCGCAAGAGTTGATCGATCGTATCATTATAAGCTATCTTGTCAAATGGCAATTGCCTTCTGTCGAAAGTCCACACTTCCATGGCAGTCTTAATAAATGTGAACTCAAACCTTATACTCTTTTGTTCGAGCCGAAGGCCATACCTGCGAGATCTCGATAATACTAAACTATATAAAGAAGTGCCAGCCCTCAAAGTTTTATCAAATCCTCTTGCCCGCATTTCCCGGATAAGCTGAAGTATTTCTTTCGCTTTATCAGGCAGTACATCCTTATAGGAATCCTCAACAAGATCCCAACCTATGATGAACTCCCCGGTTATTCCATCGCCCTGCTCGTAATACGCAGCAAGCGGATCAAAATGTACTTCAGGAAATTCGTTGCTCAATACAGATGGCATTGCCTTATCGACAACCCATTTTTTGATCAAGGTCCCGGCACCGCTCGCGTTACTGGTGTATACAGTTAATAGTGGACAATCATCCCATTTAAAAATATAGCGGGGATTGGGCTCGTCGCCATAATAATAAATCTGGCAAGCCCTTTCTTCGTGCCTGAACCAAAGGTTATAAGAAAAGAACTCTTCCAGCATATTATGCTGCGCTATGTTGAGCAATTCGGGATTTGATACGATAATTTCTTCCCTAATCAATTCAAGTCCCTTCTTTTCCTTTTCCATGCGCGACTCCGGCTGCTGCTTCCATGGCACCCTTAAAAACCGGCATATGATTCTCTTTAAGCGCATAATAGGGCCCTCAATATAAACTTTGCAAAAACTGCTTTAAATTATCAGTCTGGTATACGATACCAAAGTCGCCATTGTCGACACTGTATATCTTGCCTTTGTGTGTGCCCTGCATGGCCATACAAATAGTCCCGCTGCCTTCCATGATGACACACAGGTGTTCGACTTCTACGTAGCTTCTGGGATGTTCGAAGTGTACCTGCATTTCTTCCAGGTGTTCCCGGTCCTGGTTGAACCGCCAGAAATTATCTACTGTTATCACCGAATCAACCCTGCCATCTGTTTTCCATCCATCTGGCAGGATCCTGTCAAAGTGTTTGAGTTTATACTGGCTATGACTTGCTTCGTCCAGCAGGAATTCTTTGTATTCGTCCAGTAGTTTGAACCCCAGTTTTTCTTCAATGCTTATGACCTTATCAATAGGTTGCATAAGAAGTTTGGTTAATAGTTTTGTGTAGCCCTGATGTAGTGATCGAAAATAGCGATCGTTCTTTCCTTGATGAGGTTCAGGTATTCGGCAGATTCCGTCAACTGCTGTATAGAGCCTCCACCTGAGTAATCGTCTTTGCTGATCAAGTCTACCAGTTTTGATTCACTGTCACGGAAAGCGATCCACGACTTTTGTGCCTGGACCAACACCTTTTTATCTTCTCCTTTTAAAGTGGCCAGTAGTTTCTTGTAGTACTTATTCAGCAGGCTGTCATACAGTTTCGCAGTTTCATATCCCGCATCGCGCATGCTGTAGTCTGAAAAATTAACCTTTATGTATTCCTCCATAAACCTTTCCACTCGGAAGGTATCAAGGATAAATTCAATCTGTGCAGCATTGACCTTATCCTTCTCCAGTTGTTGTTTCTTTTTAGGTACCTCCTTTTCAATCTCCAGCTTGAACTTCTTTTGCAGCTCCGGGGTTACCTCCATAGATGTCTGCGCTGTTGATGAAAAATAAAACAAGAGTCCTGCTGCAATAACCAATGTTGATTTCATAAATGGCATTAAAGAGTACAACCAGCAGAGGTATTAATCAATCAATTTACTCTCCCCATTCTTTTCTCCATCCTTCGCATCATCTCCTTTCAGATAAGAAGGCAGGTTCAGGCCAGCCATGTTGAAGAGGTCATTGAGCGGCGGAACGGTCTTCATCATACCGGAAACAAAGTTGGCGGTAGACGAGTTGCCGTTTTCGGTACCGTTACCGGAATCCCACACAGTGATCTTGTCGATCTTGATGTTCTTCACTGCTTCTACCTGTGTACGCACCAGTTCAGGCAGCTTTTCGATCAGCAACAACTGGAACGCCTTATTAGGATCGCCACCGGCAGCGGCTACTACTTCTTTGTAACCTTCCGCCTGCTTGGTCAGTATCTCATACAAACCTTTTGCTTCAGCCTGCATCTTGGCGTAGATGGCATCAGCCTCACCCTTGGCATTCTCCCGAATGGTTTCGGCAGCAGCCTGTGCCTCGATGATAGCTCGTTGTTTGGCAATCTCTGCAGGTACTACAATATTCGCCAATTGCGTAGAGCGCTCTCTTTCGGCACGTGCAATTTCAGCTTTCTGCTCCGCTACATACGACGCTTCGAGCGCCTTCGCAGCCTGTACTTTTTCGGCAGACATAGCAATACGCAAAGCTTCCGCTTCTTTCTCCCGGCGGGCGGCCTCTGAATTGGCGATAGAGATCTTGGCTTCATTTTCCCCCTGGATAGCGATGGCATTGGCTTCTGAAGTCTTTACACGGGTATCTCTTTGTGCTTCTGCTTTACCAATGGTTTCATCGCGCACCGCAGTGGCTATGCTGATCTCTTTATCTTTTTGTGTAATGGCAATCTTTACATCACGGTCACGGTGTGTTTCCGCAATTTGCGTATCCTTTTCCCGGTCAGCCAGGGCTTTACCGGTTTCACCGATCTTCTCCTGCTCAGCCACGCTGATCTTGGCTTCGTTGATCGCCTTGGCAGCCGCTTCCTTACCTAGGGCAGCGATATAACCAGACTCATCCTTGATATCGGTTACGTTTACGTTGATCAGCTTCAGGCCGATCTTCTTCAGTTCACTGTCTACGTTCTTGGAGATGTTCTCCAGGAATTTATCGCGGTCAGAGTTGATCTCTTCAATGGTCATGGTGGCAATCACCAGACGCAACTGACCAAACAGGATATCCTTGGCCAACTCCTGAATTTGCTCACCTGATAAACCCAGCAATCTTTCGGCAGCTGTGTTCATGCTGTCGGCCTCAGTAGAAATGGCAATGGTAAAACGACAGGGTACGTCGATGCGGATGTTCTGGCGGCTAAGCGCGTTGGTGAGGTTCGCTTCAATTGACAAAGGCTTCAGGTCAAGGAAAGCATAGTCCTGTACCACCGGCCAGATGAAGGCGCCACCTCCATGGATACATTTGGCGGAAGCACCGCCGGTGCGGCCATAGATCACTAATATTTTATCACTTGGGCATCGCTTGTAGCGCGATACCAACGCCAGAATGGTTACAAAAAGCACTACTGCTGCAACTACAATAATCATAATAGGTGTCATAAACGAGGGGTTAAATAAGGGCTACAATTAAAATATTATCAGTATCAACATTGATTACTTTCACGATAGCGCCGGAAGGGATCTTTTCTTCCCGGTCGGTCATGGCATCGAGCTCACGCATGGAACCATTGACACTTACCATGATCTTACCTTTGCCCGACCGGCGGGCAGGGATCGTCAGGTATACTTCGGCTGTTTTATTAAGTGTTTGTGAAAACTTAAAGGAATTGTCTTCACCCAGCTTTTGAATTTGCCGGATGACAAGAAAGAAGATGTACACGAATAAAATACCCACTGCCAGCGAAATGGTAATGAGTAGCGTGGGATTAGAAATGGTATGATAGAAAGAAATACCTGTCCAGCTAAAGCCTAACAAAAAGTTAATCAGGTTGCGCAACGAAAAAAGCTGGAAGGGAGCGTCAGTATGACCAAGGTCGCCATTAAAATCAGCGGCGGTGCCATCCATTGAATCGGCGCCCGCGAAGGTCATGATGGTTTGTATGAGGAAGATCACACTGGCTGGAATGGCAACAAACCAAAACATTCTCAGCAACGGCTCGAGGGAGTCGAGTAGTTCCATAAACAAAGGATTATAGGGGTTAACAATAACGGGTATTGTCGGTCCGGGATCAACCCGGCGGCGGTAAGATAATACATTTTAGTGCTTTATCCATAGCGCCGAAGGATGTTATCTATTAGTATACAGAGGAGCCAATTTGTTTCAGCATTAGAGACATTTTAACATGGATATTTATTACTGCCGGCTCCCCAAACACCCTTAAAAAAACATTTCCCTGCCGGCATTATAGCAGCGGCAGGGAAATAATAAGTTAACACCTGAAACTATTATTCAGCCCAACTCATGGTATAGTCCGGATTTTCAATGGATAGTGCCTCCACCGTTAGTTGCAGCGGATGGAAGGTATCCACCATCACGGCCAACTCTTTGGTTTCTTTGGCACCGAGGCTCTTTTCTACCGCACCCGGATGAGGGCCATGCGGAATGCCACTCGGATGCAGCGTGATCATACCGCGTGTAACGTTCTTGCGACTCATAAAATCGCCATCCACATAATACAATAGCTCATCGCTGTCGATATTGCTGTGGTTGTACGGTGCCGGTACCGCTTGCGGATGATAGTCGAATAGCCGGGGACAGAAGGAGCATACCACAAAGTTGTTGGCTTCGAAGGTTTGGTGTACCGGTGGCGGCTGGTGTACCCGGCCAGTGATTGGTTCAAAATCATGAATGCTGAAGGCAAACGGATAACAGCAACCGTCCCACCCTACCACATCAAAAGGATGATGTCCATAATGGATGCCATACAGCATACCTCTCTTTTTAGTCTTGATCAGGAAGTCGCCCTTCTCATCAAAGGTTGGCAGGTTTTGCGGAGCCCGGATATCCCGTTCGCAATAGGGGGAATGCTCCAGCAACTGACCATATTTGCTGAGGTATCTTTTAGGAAAACGGATGGGGCTGAATGATTCTACGATGAATAACCGGTTATGATTATCCCTGAAATGTATCTGATAAATGGTGCCGCGCGGTATCACCAGGTAATCGCCATATGCAAAAGGCAGTTCGCCATACATGGTACGCAATACGCCCTCTCCTTCATGTACAAAGATCATTTCATCGGCATCGGCATTCTTGTAATAATAGGCGTCCATGCTGCCCTGTGGCGCCGCCAATACGACGTGGCAGTCATTGTTTACCAACACCGGTTTACGGCTTTGCAGAAAATCCTTTTCGGGCTTAATGCTGAACCCCTCGAAACTGCGGTGCTTCAGCATTTTTTCCTCCGCTACCTTCGGCGCCACATTGATGGGTTCATCCGTATGAATGATCTGCGTAGGAGGATGATTATGGTATAGCAAAGAGTAATCGTTGGAGAACCCTTCGGTGGAAAATAACTGTTCGGAATATAAACCGCCATCGGGTTTGCGGAACTGGGTATGACGTTTATGCGGGATCTGCCCGAGTTTATGATAGTAAGGCATAGCAATTAAAATTTGAAGATTCGATAATAAGAAGACAAGTTGTGGGCTCCCACTAACTCGAAGCATCCAAGGCCACCATCAGGAAATAATATTTCCAGCGGCGTTTATCGATCCAATAGATGAAATTGCGGTGAAAAGGCATATTTTCAATCGTTGCTATAAAGATAGCATAAAACAGGAAGGATTTACCGGCTAATCCCTGCTACGTCCTTATGCAGGGACCTCATCCAAAAGCAGGAAAATAATGGAACAATGAATTGCCCAAGAGTACTAAAGACAATCCGGGAAGAATGTATACCCATATGCGCAGCGGTATGTACAGTAACTCATGTACCGTATCCATCCTTTTTTTATTTCCATGCTTGTCTTTGTAATAATCGTACCGGATAAACCAGGTACAGACCGCAGTAGGCAATAATGCTATTCCCAGAATGCTGTAGAAATCAATTTTTGAAAAGATACCACCAACGCTACGATACAACTCTCCGCCAACTACAGCCGTCAAAACCAGCCATACAATCAGGAAAAGCACTACCAGTATACCTTTGTTTTTGAATGGAATATCAACCATTGTGTCAGGTTTATAAATTTGTACTGCCGATCATTCTGCTCAACTGGCCTTTATCATGTCTGTAAGCTTCTATTTCACCGATCCTCGACAATACAAAGGTGCGTAAATAATCGGTCGGTCCCTGCTGATAATCACGCTTTCTGTTCCTTCCGTTAACGATCAATGCACGTATCGTTTTGGGGATTCCTCCGGGAAACTCCCACCAACCCAACAGCGCCGATCTGATCATAGCTTTACTGTTTGCCTTCTTCAATACTTCCGGGCTGCCAACCACTATTTGCTCCCGGTAGTGCGAAAAGAACAGGACTCCTGCTGCTTCAGCCACCAAGGTGGCATTCAATTTTACTGAAGCATTGCCAGTAACCGGACACGGCAGGTTTTGTATCAGTTCGCAATATTGATCTATTTCTGCAGTCGTATAGGTCCTTTGCTGTACATCAACGCTTTTGGTCAAACCATCATGCAGGCCACGCCGCTTGATCTCCTCTTTCACAATAGCAGTGGCCTCATGCGTCAACCCTTCCATCCGTTGTGTAACCACAGCGGTCAATTCCTCATCCGACATCCTTTGGTATGTTTCTCGTATAAATTGAAGATCAATCCCGGTGCTCATGTTTTGATAATTACGCTTCAAAATAACCAATTCTTCCTGTGCACCCAATAAACCTGTGTTATATTCGCTGCCACATTTTGATTTCCGTATGACGCGTATTGGACTTATTTCAGACACCCACAGCTTCCTGGATCCGGCCGTATTCAAACACTTTGAACACTGTGATGAGATCTGGCATGCCGGTGATTTCGGGACGCTGGCCATTGCCGAGCAACTCGGGGCCTTCAAGCCGCTGAAAGGAGTGTACGGCAATATCGATGGCAACGAGATCAGGAGCGTATACCCTGAAAAACTACGCTGGACCTGCGAGGAAGTAGAGGTCTGTATGATCCATATAGGTGGCTACCCACCCAAATACAACCCGGCCGTTAAAAAGGAGCTTACCGCCCACCCGCCCCAACTGTTTATAGCCGGCCACTCCCATATTTTAAAAGTGATTTACGACGACAAAATCAACTGTCTGCACATGAATCCCGGCGCCGCTGGCCGGGAAGGCTGGCATAAAGTGCGCACACTCATCACTTTCGCCATCGACGGCAAGGATATGAAAGATTGCAATGTGATTGAGCTGGGAAAGAGATAGTCCTCCCAGCCAACCTTCTCCCCAAAAAGTCGTATATTAATAGTAGAAGAGAAACACAAGGAATTTTAACCCGCCAAATCTTACAGTCATTGCTGCCATTGTACATACCAATGGGAACTGCTTCATGAGGAAAGGCTGTCTGGTCTTTTATTTCCTCCTGTTGTTTTTAAACGCCAGCGCAGATCATATCACCGGCGGGGAAACCTATTATACCCTCATCAGCGCCTCCAACGGTCAGTTCCGCTATCGGGTTACCGTAAAGTTATTCATGGACTGCTTCAGCAACCGCCAGTTCAGCAACCCCGGCATTATCGGTATCTTTAATAAAGGCACCGGCGCACGGTTCACCGATGTTTCCGTGCCGCTGGGCAACCAGGAAACACTCAATCTTACAGATGCCGGTCCCTGCATTACCAATCCCCCACCCGTTTGCTACCGCGTAGGTTATTACGACTTTGAAGTGACGCTGCCTGCTTCGGCTGAAGGCTACACCATCGCCACACAGGTCAACTATCGTGTCAACGGCATCAGCAACCTGGTAAGTGGTTACAGCAATGTGGGCGCCACCTATTGTGGTGAAATTCCCGGCACCAGCGCTCATCCCGAAGGCCCTAAGAACAGCAGCGCCCATTTTACCGGCAGCGACATGGTGGTAGTATGCGCCAACAATGTTTTCTCCTACAGCTTTGCCGCCAACGATCCCGATACTGAAGATAAGTTGCATTACTCCTTTTGCGATGCTTATGTAGGTGGCTCCATCGGAGGCGGGGGCAATGCTTCACCACCCAATCCACCTCCTTACTATTCGGTGCCCTATGGCAATGGCTTCAATGGAGGCCTGCCGCTGGGTACGCAGGTACAGATCGATCCCAATACGGGCTTGATCACCGGCATCGCACCGCCGGAAGGCACTTACGTTGTTACCGTATGCGTGCAGGAAATACGCGACAATAAAGTAATAGCTATACAACGCAAAGACCTGCAGATAAAGATCACATCATGCAATGTGGCTGCCGCTTCTCTTCCACCGGGTTACATGCTTTGCGACAATACGCAAACCATCAACCTTGTCAACCTGTCTACCAGCCCGCTGATCAACAGCTACAACTGGGAGATCACCAACGCAGCCGGTACGCCACTTTACTCATCGGCATCCTCTACCACTTCTTTTACATTTGCCGATACGGGCCTCTACACCGTTAAGCTGGTCATCAATCGTAATGGCCAGTGTGCCGACTCTTCTACTTCGCTCGCCCGGGTATATCCGGGCTTTGTACCCGCTTTCGACTTTGCCGGTATTTGCATCAACAAGCCCACCAGGTTCAGGGACCTGTCGACTACTGTGTATGGACAGGTAAATAAATGGTCATGGGATTTTGGCCAGCCGGGTGTGCCCACCGCCATATCTACAGATCAACATCCCACTTATACGTATCCAAGCTTAGGCCCCAAACCGGTAAGGCTCATCGTGACCAACACCAAGGGCTGTATAGACACGTTGACTAAATCGGTGCAGATCGTAGACAAACCACCTATCAGACTTGCCTTCCGTGATACATTAATCTGTATCCCCGACAACTTACAACTGAAGGCCAATGGGAGTGGTGTATTCAGTTGGGCTCCTAACACCAATATGACCAATCCCAATACTCCTACGCCTACTGTAGCACCCATATCAACCACCCGTTATTATGTAACGCTGGATGATAATGGCTGTATTAACCAGGATTCAGTATTGGTGAGGGTGGTAGATCATGTGACATTACAGGTGATGAACGATACGATCATTTGCCAGGGAGATGCGATACAGCTACACCTTTCATCGGATGGACTACGCTATGTATGGACGCCGGCCACCCAAATGCAGAACCCCAATATTCCTTTGCCCGTTGCCACTACTTCCTTCAACACATTGTATACTGTAACTGCCTATATAGGCAGCTGTTCGGCTGTAGGTGATGTGCAGGTCACTACAGTGGCCTACCCTATTGCGAATGCCGGCCCCAATATCATGATATGCCACGACGCCACTGTGCAGTTGAATGCCAGCACAAATGGTAAGACAGTGGCCTGGACACCAGCCGCCACCCTCAGCAATGCCACCATCTTAAATCCGGTAGCTCATCCACGCAGCACGACAGAATACATCCTGGCTGCTTATGACCTTACCAGTGGATGTCCCAAGGCAGGGCTGGACTCCATACTGGTGACTGTGTTACCTGATATCGTTGCCACTGCCGGACGCGATACGACAGCAGTCATTGGACAACCCATTCAGCTTAAAGCTACCGGGGGCGTACGGTACGAATGGATACCGGGAGAAGCACTATCGGCTACAGATATTCCCAATCCCATCTTTACTTACAATTCACCTTCTGATGGATTACGCTATAAAGTATTTGTGTATAATGAAGCGGATTGTGTAGACTCTGCCTTCCTGCGGCTAAAAGTATTTAAAACACGCCCCTCTATATTCGTTCCTTCAGCCTTCTCTCCCAATGGCGACAGGAACAATGATGTGTTCCGTTTCATTGCAGCCGGGATGAAGAACGTGGAGTATTTCAATGTGTACAATCGCTGGGGGCAAATGGTATATAGCACTACCTCAACAGCGAATGGCTGGGATGGCAATGTAGGTGGCAAAGCGCAAGCCGCCGGCATCTACGTATGGATGGTAAAAGCCGTGGATTATACAGGCGCTTCCTACACACAGAGAGGTACAGTAACACTTGTCAGGTAAGGTATCATCTCCTAATTTTACCGTTCAAACCTTTACACGTATGATCACCCGAATATGGCATGGCCGCACAAAAACCACTGATGCTGCCGTTTACCGCCAATATGTGATAGACACTGGCATACCGGAATATTTAGCAACACCTGGTAACCGGGGCGCGCAAATCTGGCAAAAGACAGAAGGTGACGTTACTCATATCTGGACCGTTTCCTGGTGGGATGACCTCGGGAGCATCAAAGGGTTCGCCGGAGATGATATCAGCAAAGCCCATTATTACGATGAAGATGAAAAATACCTGCTGGAATTTGAACCACATGTTCAGCATTATGAGGCGTATGATTTTCCACCGCTTGACAGATAGGTAATACTCACTTGGTTAGTCTGGCCGCTTTGAGCGGCCTGACCGTAGTAGCTTACAGTAAACCCTTATTGATACGGGACAGGAACACTTCGCGGTACTTCTCACTCACAGGGATACGTTCAGTGCCTATAAACACATGGTTATCCTCGATGCGGCGGATATGGTGCCGGTTGATGATGTAGGATAAATGTACCCGGGAGAAATTGGCCGGCAACGTTTCTTCGAGGTCTTTCATGCGCTTATACACTACATGTCGCCCTTCTTTGGTATGGAACACCACATAATCTTTAAGTCCCTCGATCAACAGTACATCATCATAATCCAGTTGTACAATCGCCTTACCCGTTTTCAGGAATAGCTTTTGTGCCGAAGGTGGCGCCACAGGATGCCCGCCCGGCGTAGTGCTCAATTTGGATACTTTATTCACTGCCATCAGGAAGCGCTCGAAAGTAATCGGCTTCAGCAGGTAATCGATCGCATTCTTCTCATAGCTGTCTACCGCAAATTCAGAATAGGCTGTTGTAAAAATAAAGGGCTGATCGGGTGGCAGCAAGGTAGCAAGCTGCATGCCCGACAGATGGGGCATATTGATATCGAGGAAAATGAGGTCAGGTTTCGACTGCTTCAGGAATGTCAATGCTTCCAGCGCATTGTAGCATTTGTGCTGCAACTGCAGGTAAGGCACCTGGCTGATGTATTCTTCCAGCAGGTTCACCGCGTACGGTTCATCATCTATTACCAGGCAGTTGATCATTTTGCTACAGGAAATTTGAGGGTGGCAGTAAAGCAATGCTCGGTCTTTTCCGTAGTCAAAGTAAAATCATTTCCATATAATAAGGTCAGCCGCTTGCGGAGATTAGTGAGGCCTACCCCACCTTTCGACCTGCACTCATGATCGTAGTGACTGTTTTTAGTAGTAAAGTGCAGATAACCATCCTGTTGCTCCAACGTGATCACCACATCGTTTTGCTCCACCGATTTATCTACTCCATGCTTAAATATATTTTCAACGAGCGAGATGAGTAGCATAGGCGGAATGATGAGGGCATCATTGATACTGTTCCGGTCGAAGACAATTGCAGCTTTGTGCAGCATGCGTATCTGTTCCAGTTCGATATAGTTTTCCAGGAAGTCTATTTCAGTGAGGAGGGGCACGCGCTCCTTGGGCGCTTCATCTACAAAGTAGCGCATAATGTCCGACAGACGGGCTACCACTTCGGCCGTTCTTTCATTCTTTGTATAGGCGAGGTAATAGATGTTGTTGAGCGTGTTGAAGAGGAAATGGGGTTGCACCTGTGCTTTCAGCAGGTTGAGTTCGGAAGCCAGCTGCTGGTTGCGCATCTCTTCCTGCTTGCGTAGCAGGTATACATGATCAATAGTGATACGCAACAGCGCCCCAAACAGGAAAGCAAGGAAGTTAGTAATGAACACAGCTGAGAAATGCGGCAGTTGCCAGGTGTAAAAAGAGAGGTGCAGTGGCATCAATAGCTGGTTTTCTGCATACATGCGCACAATGAGCAATGTGGCCAGAAACAAGGTAGAAAGTGTAAAATATAAAGTCCGCCGGTTGCGCTGATAATAACGCGGTATCAGCCAGGCGGCATTACCATATACAGCTATGACGTAGGTTAATGTAGCAATCGTTACCGATCCAATACCATACATGGGTTGCTCCCACTTCTGAATAGCATACAAGCCAAGGAATACATACAACAATACCCACACGGCTGCCTGAAAACGCAGCAGTTTCTTACGCAGAGTCCTCTCTATTGATAGTACGGCCATCATGATCAAAATACGCAAATTGTTGCAAAACAAGGAGATTACCTGACTTACTTCGACCGTAACCCTTTTATTTTCGACGGTTTTTCCGAGCCCCGAAAGGTCGAAAAAAGCAAGGCTGCCAGCGAAGTGTTTTTTCAAGGGGGGATCACCAAAGTAATATTGTCCTACAAACACTTTACCATATAAAACAACCTGTATGAAACAAATTGTAACCGTACTGCTGCTGATAGCAGCCAGCTTTACTGCTCTTCCATTAACAATGCAAGCACAGGCCTCTAACGAAGAAGCTGCCGTAAAAGCATGTCTCGAAAATTATATGAGTGGAGATGGCAACCGCATGGAGAAAGCCTTTCACACATCTGCTTTCATGAAATACATAGACTATCAATCAGGAGAATTTAAAGACGTACCCATTGCAGAGTTCATCGCCCGGGCAAAGAGCAATACCACAAAAATAGAACGGAAGATAGAGATCGTTTCGATGAACATAGAAGGCAGCGCAGCACAGGCCAAGATCAGGATAGAAACCGCCCAGGTGATCATGAATGATTATATGAACCTGCTAAAGGTAAATGGTGAATGGAAGATCGTAAGCAAGATATTTTCGCGACAGAATAAGTAAGCCATGAGAGAGCTGTTGGTTATTAGCTTGTAGCTGATAGTAAAAGCCATTAGGTAGCGGATAGCTTTAAGCTAACGACTAATACCTAATGGCTAACAGCTTTATTAGAGGAGCTTCTTATTCACCAATTGCAGGAAAGCCTCCCGGTAAGAGGCACTAACAGGTAGTTTATTTTTGCCCATCACCACCTGGTTGTCGGCAATATGCTGGATATGGTCGATGTTCACGATGTAGGAATTATGGATACGTACGAAATTGGCAGGTAGTTGTTCCTCCAATTCTTTCATGCGCTTATAGATCATCATCTTACTATCGGCAGTTACAATATTCACATACTCCTTCAGCGCTTCGAGGTACAATACTTTGTCATACTCTACTTTAATAAGTTGCTTGCCCGATTTTACGAAGATATAGTCTGCGCCGGCAGGCACTTCCTTCACCACCGTTTCCTGCCGGGGTTGGGTAAAGAGCGATTGGGCCTTGTTTACCGCCTGCATGAACCGCTTAAAGGTTACCGGCTTCAGCAGGTAATCCACGGCATTATATTCATAGCCTTCAAGCGCATAATTGGCATAAGCGGTACTGAAGATGATATGTTGTTCTTTAGGCAACATGGCAGCCAGGTCCATACCCGAAAGCTGGGGCATGTTGATGTCCATGAAAATGAGCTGCACTGTATCCGACTTCAGGAACTCCAATACTTCAAACGCATCATAGCACTTTGCCTTCAATTGTAAGAAAGGCACTTTGCGGATATGATCTTCCAGCAGTTGCACCGCATTGGGCTCATCATCTACTATAAGACAGGTGATCACGCTCACAAGGGAATAGTTAAATGTGCTAAAAATAAAACATCCTTAGAAGTCTGCAGTATATAGCGATCGCCATACAAGAGATCCAGCCGTGACCTCAAATTAGCCAGGCCATTACCTCCATGCTGCGCAGGCTCCAGTTCTTCAAACACCCTGTTGCGCACGTCCATGCTCAGCTTGCCTTCACTTATCGTTATATTCAATACCAGCAGGTTCTCTTCACTACGTTTGTTGATGCCATGCTTGAACACATTTTCTACCAGGGGGATCAGCAGCATGGGTGGAATACTCACTTCAGCAATCTCGCCTTTCACCGTGAAATCCATTTGCATCGGGTGGCGCATGCGCAGCTTCTCCAGGTGAATATAGTCCCGGATGAAATCGATCTCCCGCGTCAACAGTATCTTCTCTTTAGGACCTTCATCTACAAAATAACGCATTATATTGGATAGCCGCTCCAGCAAAACGGCTGTGGCAGGCGATTCCCGCTGTGCTACAAAGTAGATATTATTGAGGGTATTGAACAGGAAATGGGGTTGTACCTGTCCTTTCAACAGGTTGAGCTCCGCTTCTGCCGTACGTTTCTGTAACTGCTCCTGCTGTTTGCGCATGGTGAAGTAATCGAACGCCAGCCGCAACGGCAGGCTGAACAGGAACACCATCAGGTTCAGGAAAAAGGTAAACATATAATACCTTACTACAGTACCCGACTCCCGTTCAACCGGCATTCTTTTATCGGGTAACACTTTCGAAATAAATATCTGCACCTGTACAAATACCCAGGTAGTGACAACCAGTAACAAGATTACCAGTAACGCATATAACCATTTCTTGTTCCGGCGATAAAAGGCAGGTACCAGCCATAGCACATTGGTATACATAATGACTGCAAACAAAACGGAATTGCAAATGGCATAGGCGGCAGACCGGCCAAACAGTTGTCCCTCATGAGAGATCATGAGAAACATCAGCAATGTGATGAACACCCATACTGTCACCTGCGTTCGGAGGAAAGGCATCTCCTTTTTCGATGAGTTCATATACTTTCAAAATTAACAGCCGGTAGTATTATTGCCTGCTGGTTTCAACAAATACCCTCTTTTTTTCAATGGTTTCAGCCATTTAATCGACATTGGCAGGCATTGAAAATACAGGCTGCTCAGTTGAATACGTTTGCTGGCCTGTTTTCCGCTCTTCAAATTTGTACTCTAAAAATAACCAATATGGATAAGTTTCTATTATTAGCCATGCTCTTGCTGCTCACCCATATTAGCCGGGGACAGCAGGTAGTAAAAGCGGGCGATCCTTCTCTCCGCTACGAACTCATTAAACCTTCTGTTAGTGTATATAAGATCACTGTGGCCGATTCTGCCGGGAAGGTAATGAGTGAATTTACGAGTCGCCACACGGTATCCGTGAACAGCACCAAAGGGTGGCTGATATTGACGCAGCAACTCAACCTGCCTGATGGGCGCACCCTGCTCGATTCTACCATTGCCAGCACTACTACGCTGGCCCCGGTACGCATGCGGATGGTGACTACCCCACACTTTATGAGTATGAACCTCGACTTCCGTAGCCGGGAAGTACATGTGGTGGCCGATAAATCGGGCCAAAAGATCGACACCTTGCATAAAATGGAAGAAGGCTACTTTGATTCCAACCTGTTGGAATACCTGTTTGGCCTGCTGCCTTATAAAAAAGGATTTAAAGCCACCCTCAACGCCTATACCTTCGAACGGAATGGTATGGACCCCTGGCAGGTAGAATATGTAGGAGACGATATGCTGGCTACCAATGCCGGAACAATCAATTGCTACATAGCCAAGGTAGGCAACGCCGGTAATGCACCTGACGCCATGACCTGGATAGAGAAATCAACCGGTAAAGTATGGAAACGGATCTTCCCCATGGGTAAGATGTATTACATCATTACCAAAGTATAGCCATGAAGATAGCTGTTAGGTTTTAGCTATTAGCTTTTAGCGAATGCCAATAAAAAAGCCATTAGGTGTAGCTAACAGCTAATACCTAATGGCTAACAGCTTTTTATATTAGTGCATACCGGGGAACAGCGGTCTTGCCACAGCTGCACGGAAAGGCCAGGGCACAGAAGCAAGGATCACGATCAGGGCCACTAGGAAGAACCAGAAGGCTTTCTTATGTGCCGTGTAGTCAACAGCTCTTTTTACCTTGCCACGGCCAATGGTGATGAGCACGATGGCAATGAGCATACCGGTAAGGTGCTCGATAGCGAAGAAACGATAACCGTCATCTCCCATAACTACCTTCATGCCGTTGTTCGTAATAAGTTTCAGTCCCCATGGGCCAACAAACCACTGGTACAAACCTACCAACAAAGTGATGTGCGCCGCAATCATCAGGAACAGGTCTACTTTTTTGTCACCGGCACTCACTTGTCTTTTGTTGTTCATACCGGAGAGGTGACGGAACAATGCCACCAACAATAAAATAAGGATTACCCAGCGAAGCAGATTGTGTAGATGCAGCAGACCTGTATACATATTAGTTCAGTATTGGAAGTGTAAAAAATTCAACAACCGACCAAAGCTACAACGCAAAAATCAATTAAAACAAGAATTGTCAGGAGTTTGTCACCTCTCGTCAGAAGCCACCCTTCGACAAGCTCAGGGTGACAATGATTGTTTACTCTTCCCAGTCTGCTAAAAATATATTGGTGTCACGCGTGCCGCCATTGTTGCGGTTGCTGCAGAATACGATCTTCTTACCGTTGGGGCTAAACATGGGGAAGGCATCAAACCCCTTATCCCGGCTGATCTTTTGCAGGTTGCTGCCATCTTCGTTGATCGTGTACAGGTTGAAAGGAAAGCCTCTTTTGTATTCGTGGTTGGAAGCAAAGATAATACGCTTGCTATCGGGCATAAAAGCTGGCGCCCAATTGGCCTGTCCATACGACGTAACCTGGCGGGCATTGCTGCCGTCGGCATTGGCCACCCACACTTCCATGCTGGTAGGCGCTACAAGGTTTTCGGCCAGCAGGTCTTTGTATTCCTTAATCGCCTCCTCTGTCTTCGGACGGGAAGCACGCCAGATGATCTTTTTGCCATCCGGACTAAACCAGGCGCCACCATCATAACCAAGGGTATTGGTAATGCGTTTTTCTTTACCGCTCTTCAGGTCCATAATATACAGGTCGATATCACCATCTTTTACACTTGTATAGATCATTTTGGTGCCATCGGGCGAAAGGGTGGCCTCTGCGTCGTACCCATTCGATTTGGTAAGCTGCTTTACGATCTTGCCATCCAGGTCGGCCATAAAAATATCGAAGCTGGAATAGAGCGGCCATATATATTTATTGCCATATTTGGAGCGATCTGGCACGGGCGGGCAATCGGCACTACCGAGGTGAGTAGAAGCATAGATCACATGTTTGCCATCTTTGGTAAAGAAACCGCAGGTAGTACGTCCTTTACCGGTACTTACCAGTTTGTACTCAAACTTTTCGCCATTGGCGGGCACTTTGCCCACATACATTTGATCGCAGGGAATGCCATCTTTGGCACTGGTACGTTGGAAAATGAGGTATTTGCCATCGTAGCTGAAATAGGCTTCAGCATTATCGCCACCAAAAGTTAGTTGCTGAATATTCTTAAAATGTGTTTCTTCGGGGTATAACAAAGTATCTCCGGCAGGAACAGTGGTTGCAGGAACCGGTGAAAGCGGTTTAAAAGCAGTAACGGCCACCAGTGCCAGTGCGCCTGTCAGGAAAAGGAATTGTTTCATTGTATTCATTTTTTTAATCAAAACCCGCTGTAAAAGCGGGGCAAAGGTATTTTGGAGGCGGTCCTTATTTGTCAGAATATTGTCATAAGCAACATCCCCAAAATCGGTTAGTTTTGTTCTATGATTATGATAAAGCGTTGGAAGACCATTGGATATTGCTTACTGGGCCTCCTGGTGGCCGGTTGTGGCCAGAACGACACAGGCACCACCCAATCTATATTATCAAAACCGCCATATGCAGGAATAACAGACAGCATCAAAGCTGCACCTCAAAATGCCGAACTGTACCTGACAAGGGGCATACGCCTTTCCCAAAACAACCAGCATGAACTGGCTACAGGCGACTATAAAAAAGCCTGGGAGCTGGCGCCTGATGAAGGTACTGCCCTGCAATATATTTCCAACCTGATGTTGGTTGATGAACCAGCTACGGCGGTTGAACTGTTAAAATCCTGTATTGAAAAGTACCCGGCTAACCCGTCCTTCCGCCGTCGGCTGAGTGAAGTGTATGCACAGGTAGGCGAAAGCGAGCAAGCGCTGGAACAGTATAATCAGTTGCTGGCAAAAGACTCCCTCGATTTTGAGACCTGGTACGAGAAAGGGAGCCTGCTGGTGCAATTGAAAGATACAGCGGCAGCGATAGCGGCCATGGAGCGTTCTTACTCCCTGCAACCTGCTAACTATACAGGTCTGCCGTTGGCCAACCTGTATGCAAATACTAAAAATCCAAAGGCATTGGAACTTTGTGATGCGCTGATAATCAGGGACACCTCCTATTTCAATGATGCCACCTTTTTGAAAGGCGTCTACTATTCGGATACCAAACAATATGCAGCGGCCCTGGAGCAGTTTGAAGAATGTATCAAACGCAACTGGAAGTTTACGGATGCTTATATTGAAAAAGGAATCGTACTGTATGATCAAAAACAGTATGACTCCGCGCTTGAAGTATTTAGCATGGCTGCCACCGTGTCCAATACCAGCCCTGATGCTTATTACTGGATGGCGCGTTGCTATGAAGCAACCAAACGGAATGATCAGGCGCTACAGAATTACCAGCGGGCGCTTTCACTGGATAAACAATTTACAGAGGCGAAGGAAGCCATTAAAAGATTGAAAGGTTAGTGCAAGTTAATAGGTTGACAGGTTGAAAAGTTAACAAGGAAAAATCCCGTATAAATGACCAACCTGTTACATTAACGTATCTCCTTATCAACTTTTAAACTTATTAACATATCAACCTTACTCAATGCCATTAATAGCACCATCACTGTTAGCCGCCAACTTCCTGAAATTGCAGGAGGAGTGCGATATGCTGAATGAAAGTGAGGCCGATTATTTTCACCTCGATGTAATGGACGGTGTTTTTGTTCCCAATATCAGTTTTGGATTGCCGGTAATCGAACAGATCCGTACTACTACTAAAAAGATCTGCGATGTGCATCTGATGATCGTACAGCCCGAGCGTTATGCCGAAGCATTCAAAAAAGCAGGCGCCGATATACTCACTGTACATATAGAAGCCTGCACGCACCTGCACAGAAATCTTCAGCAGATCAAATCGCTGGGTATGCAAGCGGGTGTTTCCCTCAACCCGCATACACCGGTAGACAGCCTCAAAGACGTATTGCAAGATATCGACATGGTATTGATCATGAGCGTGAACCCCGGCTTCGGCGGACAATCATTTATTCTTCAGACGATACAAAGGATCAGGCAGCTGCGCAAAATGATCGATGAGCAAGGACTAAATACCAGGATCGAGATCGATGGCGGTGTAACACTGGAAAATGCAGCCAGCATTGTAAGAGCAGGTGCCGATGTACTGGTAGCAGGCAGCACGGTGTTTAAATCAGCTGATCCCAAAGCCACTATCCGCCAGCTCAAACACATTGCATAGTGTAATTCGTGAATCATGGCCAAAGACCTATTTTCCCAACAGGCAGCCATCTATGCAAAGTATCGCCCGGTTTACCCGGCAGCTTTGTATGATCACCTGTCGGCATTGGCGGCCCATCATTCCACAGCCTGGGATTGTGCTACGGGCAATGGGCAGGCAGCCATTGAACTGGCGCGTTATTTCGACAAAGTATTTGCAACTGACATCAGCGAGAAACAACTACAGCAAGCAACTCTACGCGAAAAGATCACTTACTACATCGCTCCTGCGCACGCATCAGGTCTTCCGGATAAAAGTGTTGACCTCATTACCGTAGCACAGGCTTATCATTGGTTCGATTTTGAGGCTTTCCATCAGGAAGTAGTAAGAGTAGCAAAACCAGGGGCTGTTGTTGCTGTTTGGGGATATAGTCTTATACAAAGCGCCGATCCCACACTCAACACACTCATCTACGATTTCTACAAGCAAAAAACGGGACCGTATTGGGACGCGGAAAGAAGGTATGTAGATGACCATTATGCTACGGTAGCTTTTCCTTACCGGGAGCTCCCTGCTCCTGCTTTCCATATCGAAGTGCAGTGGACAAAAGAAGATCTTATAGGTTACTTCAACACCTGGTCCAGTATTCAGCATTTCATAAAAGCCAACGGCTATAATCCCATAGATGCATTGGCGGCAACTATCCAATCGGTATGGCCGAAAGCCGAAGCACGACCTTTTTATTTCCCACTATTTCTGCGGGTGGGCCTTGTGTGATCACCCTTCTGTCAAAACAATAAACAGCAACGCAAGAAGGAGCGCTACGCCTATGGTATTCCTTTTTTCTTTGTTCGTTACACCGAAAAAAGTGGATATATCTTTCCGCCATAGAAAAAAGGCTAATCCTCCGTGCAGAAATATGGTAAGCAAGAAAGTGGTCGGGTCTCCACGATGAATACGCAGGTACTTGAAGAAAGCAACAGACGACCACAACCCAATGATAAACGTAATAACATTATCAGCAAACAACAATATCCATCCCCAACGCTTTTGCTTTAACAGCAGGTAAAAGACAACTGGTATATACAACAGATACAACCCTTGAAGACCATGGGTATAATCAAATCCGCATTCACGGCAACCGAGTATACGAACAAAGTTTCTTACAGTTAAATAAAACGTCCATAAGTAATTCAATCCAACTACTACGAGGAAAATATTCAGCCACTTTACTGCTTTTATGTCCGGTCCGGGGTGAGTAATGGGTTCCAGAAAATCAGCTGCCTTCTCTTTGTAGGAATTTATCTTTTCTGTTTTACTCTTTGCTTTGTCTTCTATTTCCTGAAAGTAGCCCTCTGCTTCATCGATATCGGCCTGAGGCACCTCTCTTTCAGCCAGTAACCGGGTGGCAGCCTCTACAGCCGCCGGCTGATAACCAGTAGGGTTTCTGACAATCTTTAATAGCTCAACGTTTGACAGGGTTTTATACTGGTCGTAAAAATTAAAGTCCATGGGCATTAAAATACACATTGTCAGCCAAATATCCCAACGCGCTCTTTTCCCGGTTAACAGCACCATTTTGCCTGTTTGTCGTATTTAGCAATCCACGGCCTTCATTCACAGGTAGTTTTGGGTCAGCATTCAGTTAACAGGATTGGGTGCTTATCTAATACAGCAGGATATGAAAAAGGTCATTATTTTCTTAATACTTCTGACAGTCTTTGCTCCTTCGCTGGTTCATGCGCAGGATACATTATTACAAAACCTCCCGCCCACGTGGACGCTGGAGAACAGCATTGCGTATGCAAAGCAGCACAACATAACTGTCAACACGCAAAAGCTCAGCAGCCATTCGGCCAATGAAGACCTGCTGCAATCGAAAGCAGCCAGGTTGCCAAGCCTCGCGGGCCAGGTGAGCCAATCGATGGTAAACAGTACTAACACCGACCCAGTAGTGGGTGGTTTCCAAACGCAGGCCAACTTCAGCAGCAACTACTCGCTCAGCTCTTCCATTGTGTTGTTCAATGGCGGTTATCTGAAGAATGACATCAAGGCTAAAGAGCTTTCACTGAAAGCGGCCAACCTCACCGTGCAGGAAACAGAGAATGATATTACGTTAAGTATTACACAGGCATTCCTGAACATACTACTGGCTAAAGAGAATATTGTGAATATGGAAGAGCTGCTGGCCACTTCCCGGGCTCAATTGAAACAGGCGCAACAGCAGTTCGATGCCGGCAGTCTTTCCAGGAAAGATTTCCTGCAATTTGAATCACAGGTAGCATCTGACGAATACAACCTGGTGAATGCCAACAATACTTACCGGCAAAACAATCTTGCCTTAAAGCAATTATTGCTATTGCCTACTACTTATGATTTTGAGGTGACCGTGCCATCATCGCTTACTGTTGATGCTTCAGCACAGGACTTACTGCAAACACAGGCCGCAGCACAACAAAAAAGACCGGAAGTAGCTAATGGTGAGGTGGCCGTTCAACTGGCAGAGACTAACCTCGCCAAAGTAAAGGCAGGTACACTGCCTACTATAAGTCTTGGCGCTTCGCTCTCTACCGGCTATTCTGACAACCAGCGCAATGCTTACCTGAAGCAGTTGAACAACAACTTCTACCAATCATTGGGCGTCAATATGAGTATTCCCATCTTCAGCAAACGGGTCAATAAAACCAATATCGCTAAAAATAACATTCTCATCGAGCAGGCCAAGCTGGCACTGCTGGATACTAAGAATACCTTGAACCAGCAGATCGAGCAGGTTTATATAAACTGGCAAAACTCATTGGCGCAGTATACCGCAGCCAATACGCAAATGAAGGCGAGCGAAGAAACGTATAAGATCACCAATGAACAGTTGCAACTCGGATCTGTGAACATGGTAGAACTATTACAACAAAAGAATACATATGTGCAGGCTACCCAGGCATACGTACAGGCGAAATACAGCAGTATCCTGTATGGAAAGATCTATGATTTCTATGCCGGTGATCCGATCACTTTTTAAACAAAATTGACAATCAGCATAAAACGGATATACAATGAAAAAGGTAAAATGGCTAATCTGGGTGTTGGTGCTGGCAGCAGTGGGAGCAGGTATCTGGTACTGGAAGTTCAGGGAAGAGAAAACCACCATCATCCTGAATACGGAAAAACCGCAGTATGGTACTATTTCCAATACCATCACAGCTACCGGTACGCTGCAACCGGTGGATACAGTGGCTGTGGGTTCCCAGGTTTCGGGCACCATCAACAAGGTGCTTGTTGACTTCAACAGCACGGTAAAGAAAGGTCAGTTGCTGGCGCAGCTTGACAAAGCACTGTTACAGGCACAGGTGGAACAGATCAGTGCCAACCTGCAACAGGCGAAGTCGAACCTCGTTTACCAGCAAAGCAATTTTGAACGGCAGTCGAAACTGTACAATGTAGGCGCCGTCAGTAAGGCTGAACTGGAGACCGCGCAGTACCAGTATAATGCTGCGAAAGACAATGTGAACAGTGTAGCTGCGCAATTGTCTTCTGCCCATCGCAACCTGTCGTTCACAGATATTTATTCTCCCATCGATGGCACTGTACTATCACGTAGTATAAGCGAGGGGCAAACAGTGGCTTCCAGTTTCAATACGCCCACCCTGTTCAGCATTGCCAAGGACCTTACCAATATGCAGGTGCAGGCTTCTGTGGATGAAGCAGATATAGGCAATGTTGCACAGGGACAGCGGGTTATTTTCACCGTAGATGCTTTTCCTGAAGACACGTTCAGTGGCCGGGTGAAAGAAATACGGTTGCAGCCCTCCACCTCTGCCAATGTAGTTTCCTATACTACGCTGATCGATGCACCCAATGCCGATAAACGGCTCAAGCCTGGTATGACAGCCAGCATCTTCATCTATACCAAAGAAGTTGAAAACGCCCTGCTGGTGCCTGCGAGTGCTTTCACTTTTCGCCCGGACTCAGTGATCAGTAAATCATACACGATCGAAGGCAAGGAGAATCGCAAGCCACCGGCCAAGGTAGACAGCGGGCAGAAACGTACTGAAAAAGCAGGGTATGTGTGGGTGAAGAAAGACAGCAGTCTCATTCTGCGCCCGGTAGTGACAGGCATGAACAATGAAACGGAACGGCAGATCATATCCGGACTTAGTACTGATGATGTAGTGGTGACTGGTTATGAACAGCTGAAGGGCAAGCAGACCGCCAAAGCTAACAGTCCCTTTATGCCGCAGCGACGCCAGGGCGGTAGTGGTGGCGGTGGTAACAGAGGAGGCGGTGGTAATCGTCCTCCCCAATAACCCTTCGACAAGCTCAGGGCGACATCAAAAGGCTCCGGGCGACATCAACAACTTATACTTAATACTATGGCAACTACAATCCTCGATATAAAGAACCTGAAGCGTGAGTTTAAAATGGGCAGTGAAACGGTGCGTGCGCTGAAAGGTATATCATTCCACATCGAAGCGGGTGAGTTTGTGACCATCATGGGCAGCAGTGGATCGGGCAAGACTACTTTACTAAACATTCTCGGTTGCCTGGATAAACCTTCGGATGGTGAATTCCTGCTGGACAATGTAAATATAGGCAAGCTATCGCGTAACGACCTGGCCAGGATACGCAATCAAAAGATCGGTTTTGTGTTCCAGGCATACAACCTGTTGCCCCGCACCTCCGCATTGGAAAATGTGGAACTGCCCTTGTTGTACAATAAAGAAATAAGTGTGCGTGAACGGCACAAGCGGGCTATTGAATCCCTGGAAGCGGTGAAGCTGGCCGACAGGCTCGATCACCTGCCCAACCAGCTATCGGGTGGTCAGCAGCAACGGGTAGCTATTGCCCGGGCGCTGGTGAACCAGCCCGTTATGATACTGGCCGATGAGGCTACTGGTAACCTCGATACCAGGACCTCCTACGAGATCATATCATTGATGCAGGAACTGAACCAGCAACAGGGAAAGACCATTGTGTTCGTGACCCACGAACCAGATATTGCTTCTTTCAGCTCCCGTACCATCACCTTGAAGGATGGCCGTATTGTGAAGGATGTGAAGAATGAAAAGGTACGTTCGGCCCAGGAAGCATTGGCGGCATTGCCTGTACAGGATGACTATTAAATCGTTGTGTTATGAATGTATTCAATCTTTTCAGAATTGCCTGGCGTGCCTTGTTGCGCAACAAGATGAGGGCTTTCCTCACCATGTTGGGCATCATCATAGGCGTAGGATCGGTGATCACCATGGTAGCCATTGGTCAGGGTTCCAAGCAAAGCATCCGCGACCAGTTATCAACCATGGGCTCTAACATGATCACTATACGGCCCAGCAGTAATACAACTGTTGGTGGTGGTGCAAGACTTGGCTCTTCTGCACTGCAAACGCTGACGTTGCCTGATGTGGATGTTATTAAGAAACAAGCACAATACATCACTGAAATATCTCCAGCAGTAACTGCCAGTGGGCAGGTGATCAACGCCGCTCTTAACTGGCCCACCAGTATGCAGGGCGTGAGCCCGGGCTACCTCAACATCCGACAATGGAAGTTGAAGAGTGGTACTAACTTCACAGATGAGGATGTAAAGACGGCTAATAAAGTATGCGTCATCGGGCAAACCATTGTAGAGAATGTATTTGGCGCAGGAGAAGATCCCGTGGGCAAGTATATCCGCTTTAAGAAAATACCTTTCAAAGTAATTGGTGTATTGGAGGAAAAAGGCGAGAATGCTTTTGGCCAGGACCAGGACGATATTATCATGGCGCCTTATACTACTGTACAAAAGCGATTACTGGCTATTCCTTATGTGCAAACCATTTATGCTTCGGCCATCGATGAGCAAAGCTCCGCGCTGGCTACCGCAGAAATAACCAGTATTTTGCGTAAGCAGCATAAGCTGAAGGATTCCGATCAGGATGACTTTACCGTTCGTACACAAGCCGAGTTGATCAGCACCATCAGCTCTACCAGTGAGTTACTTACTGTGCTCTTGGCAGCCATCGCCGGTATTTCATTGCTGGTGGGCGGCATCGGTATCATGAATATTATGTATGTTTCCGTAAAGGAACGTACCAAAGAGATCGGTTTGCGTATGTCGATCGGGGCAAGGGGCATCGATATTTTGCTGCAGTTCTTAATAGAAGCGATCTTTATCAGTATCACAGGAGGTATTATAGGTGTGGCATTAGGTGTAGTGGCCTCCAATTTGATAACACTATTGTTGTCCTGGCCTACGCTGGTGTCGGAATCTTCGATCATTTTATCGTTCCTGGTTTGTGCATTCACCGGTGTATTCTTTGGTTATTACCCGGCAAGGAATGCGTCCAAGCTCGATCCTATTGAAGCACTGAGGTATGAATAACAAAGAAGTAAGAGGTATGAGGTAAGAAGTCTGATTTCAACTTGCAATTATGAGCAACGAATTAATATTGACGAATAAAAAACGCTGGCGGAGTGTTCTGTTTCATACGCTGGTTTGGATGGCAGTATTTTCACTGCCTTACCTGCTACGGCTTTACGACAGCCGGTTGCGGGAGAGCCCCAATGCGCTGCGGTATTTTTATCTCAGCAACCTAACCAGTATTTGCTGGGTGGCCATTTTCTATCTGAATGCTTATGTGCTCATACCAAAATTCCTGTATACAAAGCGGTATGGCATATTGGTGATCCTCTTGCTGGTTTTGTATGTGGCAGCTATTTCCATCCACTCCTTGTTTTATCAGTTGGTCATTATCGACCGGCCTTTCAGGCTGGTTAATGCTATCAGTTTCAACCTGCCCCCTTTCCTGATGTCGGTAGCCGCCAGTATTGCCTATCGCATGCTGGTCGACAAATCGAAGAATGATATGTTATTGCAGGCCCGGCAACAGGAAACCATGAAAAGTGAGTTGTCGTTCCTGCGCTCCCAGATAAGCCCGCATTTCATGTTCAACGTGCTCAACAATATGCTGGCCATGGCGCGTGCTAAAAGTGATCAATTGGAGCCAACTATCCTAAAACTCTCGTCCCTGATGCGGTATATCCTGTATGAGTCTGACGGGGATAAAGTGGAGATCAGGAAGGAAACGGAATACCTGCAAAGTTATATCGACCTGCAACGGCAGCGCCTGAGTAGTAAAGTAGCGCTACAGATCAACCTCAACACGTCCGACTCAGACCAGGAGATTGCTCCCATGTTGCTGATACCGTTTATTGAAAACGCTTTTAAGCATGGTACCGGGCATATTATAAAACCTGAGATCCAGATTGATCTTTATGTTAAGAACAACTTATTACATTTTACCGTACGCAACAAGTTCAACGCAGCCAGCACGGAAATAAAAGATAAAACTTCCGGCATCGGGCTGGCAAATGTAAAAAGACGCTTAAATTTATTGTATCCGGGCAGGCATACCCTGCTGATCACGGACAATGACAACTGGTTCACAGTGTCATTGCAGATAAACTTAGCCGATGACATTAAAATGCATAGCAGTTGATGATGAGCCGCTGGCTTTACAGTTGCTGGAAGATTATGTAGACAAAGTTCCTTACCTGCAGCTCGTTGCCACCTGTAGCGATGCCTTCGAAGCAACGGCCGTTTTACAGCAACAGGAAATCGATCTTGTCTTTATCGACATACAGATGCCGGGCCTTACAGGCATCCAGTTTATCCAAAGCCTTACGCATAAGCCCTTATTCATACTCATCACCGCTTATGAAAAGTTTGCGCTGGAGGGCTACACCCTGAATGTAGTAGATTATCTGCTAAAGCCCATTGCGCTCACCCGTTTTATGCAAGCCTGTAACAAGGCGCTTGAATTATACCAGTTAAAGCACGGACAAGGGCAGGCCACCCAGGACGCAGCCGGTTATTTCTTTGTCAACGTCGATTACAGCCTTGTAAAAGTGATGTACCAGGATGTGGTGTGGATAGAGGGGCTGCGCGATTATGTGAAGATCCACCTGAAGTCTCCCGCCAAGGCGCTGATGGTACGCTCTACGGTCAAGAATATGGAAGAAGAGCTTCCTGCTTCAAAGTTCCTGCGCATTCATAAATCCTATATTGTTGCGATCGACAGTATCTCTTCTATCAGAAAGAA
Organism: Paraflavitalea sp.; assembly: GCF_059502485.1. NCBI lineage: Bacteria > Pseudomonadati > Bacteroidota > Chitinophagia > Chitinophagales > Chitinophagaceae > Paraflavitalea > Paraflavitalea sp. Next base: position 2,457,739 of record NZ_JCACET010000008.1, on the reverse strand, counting down.
CAGTATTTTTATCGGGGATATGGAGCTTCCGGTGGGCGAAACCTACCGCGACAGTATTGCTCAGTTGACTAAAAGAAATATATAAGTATTCCGATGACAAAACTTCGTGCGGCCATCATTGGCTGTGGTAAAATGGCGCAGGTTCATGCGCAAGCCCTGATGAACATTGCAGAGGCTGAACTGGTAGCTGTTCAGAGCAGAAGCCTGGAGAAGGCCACTGCTTTCGGCGCTCCTTACCAGGCTCGTCCGTATACTGATATTGCGGAGATGATACGCCGGGAGAAAGTGGATGTGGTCGTTATTTGCACCCCCCACCCTGCTCATAAGCAGGCTGCTATTACTGCTTTTGAAAACGGCGCGCATGTATTGGTTGAAAAGCCGCTCGCCATCAGCCTTGTCGATTGTGATGCGATGATCGATGCGGCCAAAGCTGCCGGCAAACAGCTGGGCATGATCAGCCAACGCCGGTTCTTTCCTTCCTGCCTGCGTATAAAGCAGGCCATCGATGATGGCAAACTGGGCACTCCCATGCTGGGTTTTGTGGTGATGTATGGCTGGCGCGATGAAACGTATTATAAAAGTGATCCGTGGCGCGGCAAATGGGCAGAAGAAGGCGGCGGTGTACTTGTAAACCAGGCGCCTCACCAGCTCGACCTGTTACAATGGTTCATGGGTAGTGAGTTTGAAGAAGTGTATGGTGCGTGGAGCAATATCAATCATCCCTATATTGAAGTGGACGATACCGCTGTAGCTATTGTACGTTTTAAGAATGGCGCCGTTGCCAATATCATGGTTAGCAATGCGCAGAAACCCGGCATTTATGGCAAAGTGCACATCCATGGCTCCAATGGCGCTACTGCCGGTGTACAAACCGATGGTGGCAGCATGTTCCTGCCCGGCCGCTCTACCATTACTGAACCGCCATTGAATGACCTGTGGACGGTTGCTGGTGAAGAAGCATTACTGCAGCAATGGCAACAGGAAGACACCGCGCTCTTCAACTCTGTTAATCCTGTTGAGTATTTCATCCGGCTACAGCAACGCGATTTTATCCTTGCTGTTATAGAACAACGCAAGCCTCTTGTAAGCGGTCTCGATGGCAGAAGAACCGTAGAGTTATTCAACGCTATCTACCGCTCATCGCAGGAAAGGAAGCCGGTTAAATGGCCTTTGTAATCATTATCGCTTCAGCATCTGCCGCACTGTGCTGCCTTCAGGCGTTACCAACTCTATCGCATACACCCCTGCCGGCAACCCTGCCATATTTACATTTACGTTGGTATTGCTGGCTGCCTGCAATGTTTTCAGGCAAACTCCACTCATATTGAACACCCGCAACTGAAGGGATTGCTTCTTACGTGTATATACCTGCACATTCAATCCGGCTGTAACAGGATTGGGATAAATATCAAAAGTGCCCCACTCAGGATCTCCCGGACGTATTGTGTTACGGGGCTGTAAAGCAAGTGTTGAGCTGTACAGCACTACCATAGCCGTGTTGGCATCATCGAGCTGGTCTGTGACCATGCTTGCCAGGGTAGCCCGCTGAGCACCATCCATCAATAAAGGCTGCAAGAGTGAACCTGCACCAATATCATAGTAGTTTTGAGAAGCAAGGATATTCTGTGTCCAGTAAGCAGTGGTAGTATTGAAAATACCACTATACTCAGGATAGGGACCGGTAAGAGAAGTAGTGGCTTGCCCGTTGTTGTTATCAATATAATAGAACCGTGTAATATCTGCATTAAAAACATTCTCTTTGCCGGGCTCTCCCACAACGTATAAACCCATTGTAGCTGGAGCATCATGGTTGTAAAAAGCAATGCCTGTACCATCAGCTCCTGCAACGCCGAAGAATTGATTACTCACGAACCTTGCCGTATTGTGAACTTTGGGTATGGCTGATGATTGCAGCACTTTGGTATTAACAGTGATCAAACGGAAATCGTTGTTAGCAGCTGCGTCCCTGATAACAGGTGTAAAAGTGTTGTTATCGATAAGAACATTATTGTAATTGGCCAGGTTAATGTACCAGTTGTGGTTGTAGAAATTATTGTCTTTAAAAATGGTTTGCTTATTGGCTATATTATTCATTAGCCTCACCAATGGGAAATTAGGTACTACCGGCGGCAGGTAATTGAAATAATTGGATTCAACGAGCATGGTACCGGTACCATCATTGGTAGAAGACAACTCAACACCGCCTCCATTGAACTCATTGTTGCGGATAGTAATAGGCCCTCCCATGATAAAACGAAGGATTACATCGTGGTTGATCGTTTGCAATATATTCTTCTCCGCTACTGTGCCACCTACTTCAATATTACCTACATAATCTGCATAGACTGCCGCCCTGAAGTTAGCATCCATAACGCCATTCATAGCTGCCGTGGTGCCGGTAACGAAGTTGCCCGCTATTTTAATGTTGGACAATCCGGTACTCACCAGTGTATATTTCGACGCTCCATAGTTAATGGAAGGATTAATAGCAATGGCATTTGTCCGGGCATATACAAGTGCGAGGCCTGCCTGGACTGAAGGATATCCTCCATTGGCACTGGCCCGTATCTCATTGTTCAATACCTGCAAGCCGGAAGCATTTCCGGAAGTATGTATTGCTGAGTGTACAAGGTTTAGGTTTACTACAAACTTAATATTCCTGATCGTTACGTTCTGGGCTGTCACTTTAAACACAGTAGGCAATACAGTTCCTGCAGAAGTATAATTGGTGTTACTGATGACACCGGTAAAAGTTGCTGTAACGAGGTTGGAGTTTATACCATCGATGGTAACAGACTTATCGATCACTACCAACTCATCATAGGTACCGCTGGCCAGTTCAATCGTATTGCCTGCAGCTGCCATGGCAATACTATGGGTAATGGTACGATAAGGATTACCGATTGAACCATCACCGGAGCCATCACTGCCTGCAGTGCTTACATAAATTGTTTGTGAAAAAATAGGGAGGCATAGACTACACAGTAAGAGTAGTACACAATAATGCCGTAAAATTTGCGAATAGGGTAAAGGTTTTCGCATAGGTTTGGATTTAGTGCCGCGCCCAAAATAGAAAAAAAGACTGGTTTTTAATAGCCGCCGGCGATATAGGCATTCCCTGGCATATACAATCAGCTGAGGGATTACATCTTATGGTACATTTGCTCCAACACGCTCTCGGTTTCCATACGCCAATCGGGGGCACCTTTTGGCCAGTTGAACTCGTAATCTACGATCACCTTGCGCAGCACACCATATCCTTTCCGGGCATCGGCACTGTCATAAAAGCAACTAAGCCAGGATGGCCGGATGTCTTCCCAATCGGGCATACCGATGCCTCTTCTGTACCAGTCAAAAATGTCGGGTAATCCTGCATAGTTGATCGTCTTTTTCTGCCGCAGGATATTATCCCGGTAAAACAGTGTATAGAATTTCACGCATTGTTTTGCCTTCTGTGCGATGATACTATCACTCTCTGGCTTTTTAGGCTGTATACGCCACTGGTTGTTGGCAGGATGAAAAGGATCATTTAGTATATTCCTATGCACCAACCCGTCGGCAGCGAGGTTCAGGTACAACGGTTGTCCTGTCTCGTTCATAGTAATCAGCCGCATGCTGCGTGAACTGTATTCATAGATCTTCCAGGATACTTGTCCTGCTGCAGATGTTAGCTTTAGCTCCAACTCCTGTCCTATTTTGTTTACACGCCAAGTGCCAATGATGATATCTCCCCTGGGGTTCATAGAAAAAGTGCTGTCGGTGAAAAGATCAAGCCCGGGTGTAAAACGGTCACCGTTCTTATCTCTGAGTAACTCATCCGATGTAGCGCCTTCGTTGCCGGGCATTTCCCAGTGCTGGCAAAGTATGTCCAGCTCATTGCGCTTTTTGATGCCGGAGAATCTCGCCATACCCGTGTCGCCGGTGGCTACTGTTTCCTTCAAAATGTAGGGTGCATTGGGTTTGTCTTCGTTGTCCTTAACGGCAGCGGATTCTCCACAGGCCGTGATCAGCAGCAAAATGGTCAACAAACAGATGGCAGAGGTATAAAGCGTACGCATAATGGTAAAGCCGGTGGGTTATGGCTGTAATGGCCTGGGTTTTAGCTGCCAAAATAAAATAAATAATGGATTTTTCTGTTTTAGCCTTATCACAAATTCAACTAATTTCGACAGCATTAAAATCTGACCGGTTGAGAGTTACACCTTTACTACTTTGCTGCTTCCTCGCCTGCCTGTCTTTGACTGCCGTTGCCCAAAAGAAACCGGCCTATGTGTCGGGTAAAGTGGTGGATGAGAATGAACAGCCTATTGCAAAAGTATCGGTCGCCATCCTCGGCCGCCGCACAGGGGTAGCCACCTCCGATTCCGGCACTTTCCGGTTGCAGGCGCCTGTGGACAAAGCTTTCGCCATCGTTTTTTCCTATACCGGTTATAAGACTGAACAACGTAGCTTCCTGCTGAATGAGCAGGAGGAGGAATATATCGTCGTGCGCCTGGAAAGAGGCGCCCGCCAACTGGACTCCGTAGTGGTAACGGACCAGCGGCAACGACGGGAAGCCGGCCTTATCGTGCTCAACCCAAAGAATGCGATCAATATCCCCTCTCCAACCGGTGGCATTGAAAGTCTCATCAAAGTATTTGTAGGTTCCAACAACGAGCTTACCTCCCAGTATTCTGTACGCGGCGGTAACTATGACGAGAACCTGATCTATGTAAACGATTTTGAAGTCTTCCGCCCTTATCTCGTACGCAGTGGTCAGCAGGAAGGCCTCAGTTTTATCAATCCTGAGATGGCTCGGAATGTCAACTTCTACAATGGCGGCTTCCAGGCCCGGTATGGCGATAAAATGTCATCCGTACTGGACATCCAATACAAGAAACCCCGGCAGTTTGGCGGATCGGCGTATATCGGATTACTGGAACAGGGTTTACACCTTGAAGGGACCAGCCGCAACAATAAGTTCAGCTTCCTGGTAGGTGTGCGTAACCGCAGTAACCGCAACCTGCTGAGCAGCCAGGAAACAAAAGGTAATTATGTGCCTTCTTCCGCCGACCTGCAGGCTTTACTTACTTACCAGATCAACAGCCGCAACTCACTGGAGTTACTGGGCAACTTATCGCAAACGAAGTTTACCCTGGTACCGGAGTTCAGTCAGCTTACCACGTCTGTTTTCTCACCTTTCTTCAGTGCCAACCTTGGCCTGGATATTTATTTCGATGGCCGTGAGGAAGACAAGTACCGCACCAATATGCTGGGCCTTTCCTGGATACAACAACCCAGAAAGAACCTGCGCCTGAAATGGATGGTAAGCCGTTTTGAGAATGATGAGCGTGAATCGTTGGATATTACCGGCGCTTACTTATTTGGTGAACGCTCTTTTGATAAGGGCAAACCTGATTTCGGTCTGATCGTGAACCCGCTGGGTGCGGGTCTGTACCAGACGTTTGCCCGTAATAAACTGAATATCGGCATCTGGAATGCTTCTCATAAAGGAACGCTCGACAAGGGTAAGCATTACATTCAATGGGGCCAAAGCATAGAACGACAAACAATCGATGACAAGCTGCATGAATGGGAATACCAGGATTCTGCTGGTTATAACCTGCCTTATAACCCCGATATGTTCGAGCTGAATAAGGTAATCAAGTCAAGGGCTGATATCGATATCACCCGGCTGACCGGTTATATCCAGGACAATATCATTTTCAACGATTCTACCGGCTTTACCTTACAGGCAGGTGTACGTTATAATTACAATACGCTTAACAAAGAGTTTCTTGTTTCACCACGGGTTGGTTTCTCCTGGAAGCCTGCTCACTGGAAACAGGATATGGTGTTTCGTGGCGCCATCGGTATTTACAACCAGCCGCCCTTCTATCGTGAGTTACGCCGGTATGATGGTACTGTCAATACAGCACTGAAAGCGCAAAAAAGCTGGCAGATAACGGGTGGACTGGATTATAACTTCCAATATGGTGCACGCCCCTTCCGCTTCACCGCGGAGGCTTATTATAAGAACATGCGCGATGTGGTGCCTTATGACATCGATAATGTTCGCCTGCGTTACTTTGGAGAGAACCGGGCAAAGGCTTATGCTACCGGATTGGAAATGCGCTTGTTTGGCGAGTTGGTGAAGGATGCTGAAAGCTGGATAAGCATTGGGTTTATGCGCAGCCGCGAAGACCTTGATAAAGACACTTATTACGATTATAAGTTGGACTCTTTGAATAATCCGATCGACAGTACCCTGAAAGAAGGTGGCTGGCTGCGCCGTCCTACAGACCGGCTGTTGACGTTTGGCATGTTCCTTCAGGATTATCTCTCTACCAACAAGAACTTTAAAGTATACCTGAACTTCCTGTATGGCAGCAACCTGCCTTACAATATTCCCAACAGTGTTAAGTACCGCAACGCCCTGGTGATAGAGCCTTATATGCGGATAGATATGGGCTTCAGCGCTTTGCTGCTCGACAGCGAGAAAAGCAACCGCAGGAGTCATAGTCCTTTCCGCAATTTTGAGAACATCTGGGCTACGCTGGAAGTCTTCAACCTCATCGATCGGGACAACACCATTTCTTATCTCCTGATCAAGGATTTCTCCAATTCTACTTTTGCCATGCCCAACCGGCTTACGCCCCGCCTGCTGAATTTGAAGCTGATTGCAAGGTTTTAGGAGAAAGGCAGCGAGGGATGAGGAAGGGTCAATACATGAACCTACTACTACCTATGTGGTATCTATGGAGCATCTACGGAGTAAACCCTCTATAACTCCTCTATAAGACCTCTATAACTCCTCTATAATAGCTCTATAACTTTGGGTGATTTTGCTAACCTTTTGTTGGCTCCGTGGGGACTGGAGTGGCGGTGGATGAATGAATTTGAATTTACACCAAAAATTGCACAAATCCTACCTATAATTCTCTGCAAAAAATACGCAAATAGCTGCAAAAGCTTCCGTATTCCTACTCATATTGTGACCCCAGGGTCTGTTCTATTCCCAAAAGCACGATTTTAATTCCCATGGTGGGACAAATGGCATGGTTGGCTTTCCCTTAAGCGGCTGATTTTCAGCCCGTGCCAAAACCGGCATCTGGTTGGTAATGTATGGCACAAATCCTTTTTCCAGTGAAGCACACTATCAACACCGGTACAGAAGCGCAGAAAGCAGAGCAGCAGTTGGCTATTCAACGTCAGTTGAGCCGCCTTTTACAACAGACAGCACCGGTGAACGATGCCCAAACCAATGCTAACACGGAAAAAAAGAATACAGTGATTACAAAAGTTTTGATACGCCCTAACTCCTTTTTTACAGCCATGACACTGGATGTTACCAGTGAACAGAGCAGGCACACCATCGTACGGATGTACGACAACGAAGGGCACATTATAAAGATGTTTAGCTGGTTCCTGGTAAAAGGTACCAATGTAACCAGCATCAACGATATTACTGCTTTATCAGCAGGAACTTATCATCTGGACCTGATCGACAACGAAGGAAAACTCTTATTCAGTACGAACGTAACCAAAGAAAACTTAGCGCATTAGCAACTCCCTGCGCCCTGAACAAGAGGCCGTCCCGCATTACGGGGTGGCCTCTTTTCATTAATTTTGGGCATGACCAAGTTAAGCGTGAACATAAATAAGATTGCCACCTTGCGCAACAGCCGCGGCGGCAACAATCCTGATGTAGTAAAAGCAGCCGTAGATGCTCAACTCTTCGGTGCTGATGGTGTAACGGTGCATCCCAGGCCCGACGAAAGGCATATTCGTTACCAGGACGTTCGGGATATTAAAAAGATCATTACAACCGAGTTTAATATCGAGGGGAACTGCCGCGAGCAAAAGTTCATCGACCTTGTGCTGGAAGTAAAGCCCCACCAGGTAACGCTGGTGCCTGATGCCGAAGGACAATTGACTTCCGATCATGGTTGGGATACCATCACTCATGCCGTCTACCTGCGGGAGACCATACAAATATTCAAAGCTGCCGGTATCAGGGTATCCATTTTCGTGGACCCCGTAGTAGAAATGGTAAATGGGGCTGCCGAAACCGGCACCGACCGCATCGAATTATATACAGAGGGGTATGCCCGTGAGTTCCTCGCCGATAAAGAAAAGGCCGTAGCGCCTTACAGGGCTGCAGCTATCAGGGCCAATGAACTGGGGTTGGGCATCAATGCCGGACACGACCTGGACCTCAAGAACCTTGCTTATTTCGCTCAAAATACTCCTGGCCTGCTGGAAGTATCCATTGGCCACGCGCTGATCAGCGACGCCCTGTACCTGGGTTATGAGAATACGATCCAGTTGTATAAGCGACAACTGGGTTAATCGTAGTGCAACTTCAACTCTACCCTTCTGTTGGCAGTGCGACCTTTAGCTGTTTTGTTGTCGGCAACGGGTTGGTCCTGCCCAAAGCCTGCTGATTTGAGGCGATCGGCATTTACGCCTTTCTTAACCAGGTAATCGTATACTGCCTTTGCGCGTTTTTCACTCAATGTCTGGTTGCTGGCAGGTTTACCGGTATTGTCGGTATGACCTTCTATGTCCAGTTTCAGGTTGGCATCTTCGTTTACCAGTTTAGCCACATCGTCCAGTGATTTGTTAGATTTAGCTAACAAGGTGGCACTTCCCGTAGCGAAGAAAATATTCCGGGCTGCTACATCAATACGTTTCTTCACTTCGGCAGTTACCTCCGGACAGCCATTGTTGGCTGCTACACCTGGCAGGTCAGGGCACTTATCTTCTTCATCATTTACGCCATCCTTATCGCGGTCGGGCACCGGACAGCCCTGGTAGCGGGCAACGCCTTTTACCGAAGGGCATTTATCTTCTTCATCATTTACACCGTCGCCATCCGTATCGGGAATGGGACAGCCCTGATAGCGCTGCAGCCCTTTTTCGTTGGGACATTTATCGTCTTTATCGGCGATACCATCGCCATCAGTATCCGGACAACCATTGAACTGGGCAAGTCCCTTTACGTGTGGGCAGGCATCCAGGCTATCAACGATACCATCTCCATCGGCATCCGGTGGCGGCTGTGGCAATGGTGGTGGTGGAGCTGGCTTAGGTGTTGTTTTCCGCTTTCCTATTACTCCTGCCAAACCAATGCTGTGCATAAAATGGTAGTTGGTGATTGGGGTAACGGGAACACGGTATTGTGTGTTGATGAGCATGAATGCTTCATCGAAAAGGTTTACCTGCATGCCTAACCCAACGGGTATGAAGGCGCCCCAATATCCTTTGTATTTGGAGCCGCCGATACCCACCTGGAAATAAGGGGATACTACATATTTATTGCTGAACATTTTGCCCCGGATAGAAGCATCCAGCTCCATCAAAAGGTGATCCTTACCCGAACTGGTACCATCCTGGTAAATGTAGTCGAGGAACGATCCTGTAAGCATACCCGAAAAGTCGAAATGAGGTGAAAGACCATGAAGGTAGTTGACAGCAAGGCCCGGAGACATTTCCTTTATCTTGCCGAATTGCTTATTACGTAATGCTGCGCCCAGTGAAGTAGAACGTATGGCCTGGGCAGATTTGAAGTCATTAAAAATGAAGTGAACGCCGAATGTTGGATTTTGTATGTAATCTTCATCCTGGCTAAACGCAATCGTGTGCATCAGCGTTAAGGTCAGCACAAGACCTAAGATTTTCTTCATAAAACCGTGCAGTTTGGTTCGCTAATGAAGACAAATGTAGCGGGTACCAATTAAATGAAGAAATTATTTATTATCTTCAGCAACGCTTTCACTGGCTGGTTTTTGCCGACCCAGGTATTCTACTTTTACGCGTGTTAATCCCCGTCCGGTATAGCCGAGTTTGGCTGCTGCAGAACGACTTAGATCAATCAACCGGGGGTTTTTGGGATGCATTCTGTCCGTAATACGTACTATAACACTCTTCTTATTTCGGCTATTGATTACCCTTACCCAACAGTTGAGCGGATGGGTATTACTTGCTGCCGTCATTCCTTTTTGCGTAAATATCTCTCCATTAGCGGTTTTACGTCCTTCAAATTTGTTGTGGTAATAGCTGGCAACGCCATATTGAACTCTTGCCACATTCCTTTTTTTAGTCAGGGCAATACTGTCCTTATGGTCCTGCGCCATCGCTATTACCGGCGCTCCGGTAAGCAATAAAGCATACAGTATGCGTTTCGTCATAGCAAACAATGGGATTATTTATAGGATGGATTTGTCGGCAAAATACCGCTCTCTCAACACCTTATCCTCTGCGTAAACATCGTCATAAATCTTTAGCTTACCGTTCTTTCCTTCACAGGAGAAGTAACGGATAAAGATCGGCACCCGGTGAAAATTGGAAACTACGTGTTTCTCCTGCCGTTTGATCCAGTTCCTTAACGTATCAGGGTGGTATTTAAGTGTATCGTCACGTACCAGAAAATCGGCCAGTTTCATAAAATCCTTCACGCGTACGCAACCGTGGCTCAAAGCCCTGCTGCCCCGGGCAAATAACCACCGGGCGTTGGTATCGTGGAGGTATACGCTGTACTTGTTGGCAAAATTGAATTTCAGTACTCCTAAAGAGTTATCATCGCCCTGGCGTTGTTTCAGGAGATAAGGGAAATAGTTCTTGCTGAGCTTTTTCCAATCGATGGTATAGGGATCGATGATGCTATCATTTTTATCCACCACCATCAGGTTCTGCTTATTGAGGTATTCAACGTTCTTTTGTATCTGGGGCAGCATTTCTTTAAAGATAATGCTGTAAGGAACCGTCCATTGCGGGTATACGATAAAATTGGTAATATTGGAAGTAAGCAATGGTGTTCTTGTTTTAGGCAGCCCCACAATAACCCTCGACTCCATCACCATCGTATCCATATTCATTACCTGCATGCTGTAGGCAGGTATATTCACCCATACATAAGTAAGGGGCAGGGTATCAGGCAACATCTTATAACGATCAAGGGTAATAGAGATCCGCTTGAACTTCTCCCAATCGGTATTGTTGAGGTTGTTGACCGTATTCTCATTAACCTTTCCGGTAGGCTTTAATCCTTTCCCTTGCTGATACGTAACGAAAGCCTGCCGCCATGCAGCGGTATCTACAGGTGCAGTAGCTGAAGGGAGTATATCTTCTTCAAACAAACGGCGCTGCAACGCATTGTACAACGACGCTGAATCTTTATTGGGATACTTGATGTATGTATACCGGCGAAAGGTTTGAATGGAGTCGAGGAAAAACCTTAACCCCATTTTCAGTGAATCATAAGCAGCATGTTTAGGCTCCAGGTCGTGAAAAGCTGCCGTAACACTGTTGTTATGACGTGCCAGGTGAAATACCTGCGTATAGAAATCATTGTTTACTGCTGAGTCATTGCGCATGGTAAGACTGTCTCTTTCGAGGTGTCCCAGCCTGAGGTGACGGGCAGTAAGAAAGAAAGCATCCGTTAACATCAGGTCGGCACGCGACCATAGAGCAGCATCTCTACGCGCTACGGAATCGGTGGCAATCTTTGTGCGGATACCTGCTATCGCCCGCAGATGATAATCGGAAGGAAACAAACCATATTCTTTGGAACGCTCAATGAACGCATACAGGGAATCTCCGAGTGGTGACCAGCTTTCTTTAGCACACCACAGTGGTTGATAGTTTTCTTTTTCGTACAGGCTGTTAACGAGAGAATCATTGGCCAACAGAACGGTATCACTAAGCCGTCCCTTATTGTCCAAAATGAAAGTAAGGGCTGTTTTGATATTATCGCTCACCCGGACTTCAAACTTTTCTGGCTGCTCTACAATGTCTTTTTCCGGCGGTTTTACGGTAGCCATATTACAGGCGAACAGGAAGAGTAAGCAAGTTGACAAACACCCACCCATCAGACCCGCATACGTACTTTTATTCATTGTTTGAGTTAATTATCAGTGCAAAAAGTTAGTATCTTTCAAGAGATGGATTTAAGCATCAACCAGTTGCAATGATATACAAAATAGCACATCAGTGTAATATTTTACTATTGTTCATGTTAATTTTTTTCCATCCGGAGACGCTTGATGCACAGGAAACTGACTTAAAACGCTACGGGGTGGCATTTACGGATAATCTACCTGCTTACCGGGCACAAATACTGGCCGATTCGTCTAAAAAGATGGTTGAATTGCAAAGCCTAAGCCCTCTTATCCGCTACGACCTGCGCTATGCCACTACCAATAACTTCATGCACAGCCGGATGTACACACCTCCGCCCCGCCACACATTTCTGCGGGCGCCCGCAGCCCAGGCACTGGCAGCCGTACAACGGGAACTTAATAGCCAGGGATATGGTCTGAAAATATTCGATGCTTACCGCCCTTATGCTGTTACGGTAAGCTTTTGGGAGCTGGTACAAGATGAGCGTTATGTGGCCAACCCGTCCAAAGGATCGGGACATAACCGGGGATTGGCTGTAGATCTTACCATCGTCGATCAAAAAACAGGCAAAGAACTGGATATGGGCACCGGATTCGACAACTTTACGGACACTGCGCATCAAAACTTTACCGGTTTGCCGGAGGCGGTACTTAAGAACCGCCAATTGCTGAGGAATATCATGCACAAGCATGGTTTTGCCCCTCTTGAAACGGAATGGTGGCATTATTATTGGCCCAACAACAAAGATTATGAGGTGCTGAATATCCCTTTTAACTTGCTAAGAAAAGAATCCAACAGATAAGCTATTCAATATGAAGACATCCCTTACCCTATTTGCAATTTTAATCATCCTATTACCAGCTTGTAACAGCAACGACACAACAACTCCCACTAATGGATCAGGAGACACTACAACAGTACAAAATCATATACCGGATGATAATACTTCCGCAGCTTCTTTGACTGCTGCCGATACTGCTGAAATGTTAGCCCATAATCAAATCTATCCTGACTCGGTCACAGAACCAGTGACACCTCCTGCAGCTTCCGACTCCTTACAGTTTTGCACTATTAAGAAACTATATGAGGAAAATGGGACGCTGTATATAGACGCCGATTATATTCAACTCTACTATGGCGACAAAGCTGTTGAAGTAGCAAAGAAATACAACGATGCGATAGCAACCCTTGACGATAAGGGTGATACTGTTTATTCTGTGTTGAGCGATGTGTATATACTGAATGAGAATAAGCGTATCCGTAAACTGGCTGTCGACAAAAATGTCAGCTGCTACACTGTAGTACTTGGTAAATCAGCCATGCGGTTAAAGAAGAGCCCATTACATGAGTTACGCATCCGGATGAATGATGAACGACCTTATATCGTTTTATTAGATCGCAATAATGTGGTAACCGCCATTAAAGAGCAGTATCTTCCTTAGCAATAGGCTCAACGTTTACCACAGCATCCGTATTGATAGGCCCATATACATGCGGGAATGTATCAGCTGTGGAAGGCGACCATTCGTAGATGAACCGGCTGGTTAGTTTATCGGTGTCGATCACCAACTTAACAAGGTTTGTTTGTCCTTTAAAATAGCGTTCCAATACACCAGCTATCTGCTCTGCCTGAGAACAGTGGATAAAGCCTTCGTCTTTCAGGGATGGTGCTTCATAGGCGCCTGTGCGGGAAGCGGTTTCCCATTCGGCTTGCGTGGTAATGTGGTAGATTGTTGGCATTGTATTACAGAACTCTTTTGATGTGTTGCTGCAGCATATACAGGTCTGTCATAACCACCGCTGTCACAGCTTCCAGCACCACCGGCACACGCAAAGCGATACAAAGATCATGACGTCCTTTTACTGAAAAAGTCTCCTGCTCACCGGTTTCCCAATTGAGGGTTACCTGTTCTTTCGGTGTTGAAGAGGTAGGCTTAACAGCAATGCGGAATACCAGCTCATTGTTGTTGGTAATGCCCCCTACTACTCCACCGGCATGGTTGGTACGTGTCTTACCCGTATTGTCCTCAATAGCATCATTGTGCTGACTGCCAAACATACGGGCAGCCGCGAAGCCTGTTCCAAATTCAATGCCTTTTACAGCAGGGATCGCAAATACGGCGTGGCCTAATACAGACTCCACTGAATCAAAGAAAGGTTCTCCCAGGCCAATGGGCAAGCCATTTACCCGGCATTCTACGATACCCCCAATGGTGTCTTTGGCATCGATCGCTTTTTGCAATCCTTTCTCCAGATCGGCTTCACCGCCTATCTCCAATATGGATGCTTTTACTTCGCTTTGCTGGATAGCCATCAGCTTTTTGGCAATAACACCGGCAGCCACCAGGCAAACCGTCAACCGGCCGCTGAAGTGACCACCGCCTCTGAAGTCTTCAAAACCGCCAAACTTCTGGTGTGCTACAAAGTCTGCATGCCCCGGGCGCGGTACAGAGCGCTGCTTTTCGTAATCGCCGGAACGGGTGTTCTTATTCTCGAACAGGATCGTAATTGGCGCCCCTGTTGTCTTATTATTGAATACGCCTGATTTAAAGATAGGAATATCATCTTCTTTACGCGGTGTCGTTCCTTTCTGCGTACCGCCTTTACGCCGCTCGATATCGGGCATAAAGTCTTCTACGGTCAATGGAAGACCGGCAGGGCAGCCATCGATGTTAATGCCTACACTTTCGCCATGTGATTCACCAAAGATGGTAACCTTGAATATTCTGCCAAAACTGTTCATCCTTAGATTTGTTGAAGTGATTCTTTAATCTGTACCGCAGCACCCAATTGTTGAATATGCTGATAAAAATCAGGATAGGATTTATTGATAGCATGGGCCTCTTCGATCGTTGTAGCGCCCACTGCTTTTAAGCCTGCTACTGCACAAGCCATTGCGATGCGATGATCGTGGTGAGAATGTGTCAGCGCACCTTTCACGCCAGTGCCGCCATGAATGATCATCAGGTCGTCCTGCAGGTCTATCTGAATGCCCATTTTACCAAACTCCTGTTGGAGCGTCAGGGCACGGTTGCTTTCTTTATGCGTGAGCCTTGTAGCTCCTTCAATCACTGTCTTGCCTTCGCAATAAGCAGCGAGGGCTACCAGCGGAGGAAACAAGTCAGGGCATTCGGTGGCGTTGAAATGGAAAGCTTTCAATTTGCCCGGTCCTATTTCTATCTGGTTTGCTTCTACAGACACTTTTGCATCGCTGCTCATCAACGCTTGCAGAATAGCTTTATCGGCCTGTGTAGAGAACACATCCAACCCTTTCACGGTGATAGGGCCTGCAACAGCGCCCGCTACCAGCAGAAAGGCTCCGCCACTCCAATCACCTTCTACTGTATATTCTGTAGAAGAAGTTTTTGTAGCCTGGGCAGATGCCTGGTCTACTACCGCTTCCGGGAAATAGAATTCTTTATAATCCCTGTTCTCTACATCCCAGCCAAAGTGTTTCATCACCTGGAGGGTGAGATCTATATATGGCTTGCTCTTCAGGTCGTTTACTGTCAGGGCAATATCACTGGCGCCGGATGCCGCATAGGCAAACAACAGGCCGGTGAGGAATTGAGAGCTTAAAGAACCATCTACTTCAATGGCTGTGGGCTTCAACGGGCCTTTCACTTTCAGTGGCAGTTTTCCTTTGTTGGATTCAATCTCCACGCCCAGTTGCGGCAACACTGTATCAAAGAAATCCATGGGACGGGTAAGCAGGCTACCCTCGCCATTGATGGTAATTGTTTTGTTGCTTAAAGCTACCAGCGGGGTAAACATACGGATACCCAGACCGCTTTCACCACAGTTCACTTCACCAGCATCGGGGTTTACACCATTGCTTGTGATCTTCAATGATCCATCGGGCAATTGCTCTACATAGGCGCCCAGTCCGCGGATAACACCGAGGGCCGCTCTGTCGTCGTTGGAATTGCCAGGATTCTTAATAATGGTAACTCCTTTGGTCAGCAAAGCTGCTGCACAGGCTCTTTGCATAGAGCTTTTGGAAGTGGGCGCCTGTATAGTGCCCTTTATACCGGATGGCTGAATTGTTGCAATCATAAGTTTGAAATAATTTGTTCTAACTGCGTCATCGGGATGGACTTCACTACTCCTTTTCCTATCTTATCGAGCAGCACATAGTTCATGTCTTTCTTTTCCCGTTTCTTGTCCATCTTCAATATGTCGAATGCTTTCTTTCTGTCGAAGTTTGTGTGTACAGGCAGTCCATACTGAGCCAGCACCTTGCTTACTTTCTCACTGTCTTTGAACCCTGTTAACTGGGCTGATATCTGGCAGGCAGCTACCATTCCGATGGAAATGGCCTGTCCATGTGACAAAGCATACATGTTTTCTATGGCATGTCCCAGCGTGTGCCCAAAGTTCAGCAAGCGGCGTTCCCCCTGTTCGAATTCATCTTCTTCTACTACCGTTGATTTGATCACCGCATTGCGACGGATGAGCTTGCTCAACGCTGCTTTATCTTTTTGGTAATACTTTAACTTGTTCTTTTCCAGCTCTCTAAACAAAGGAGCGTCTTTAATGCAACTGTGTTTGATGATCTCGGCAAAGCCATTGATCCACTCGTGTTCAGGCAGGGATTTGAGGATGCTGTAATCGTACAATAGGAAATCCGGTTGACGGATAGTGCCCACAAGGTTTTTATAAATGCCTACATCGATACCATTCTTTCCACCAATGGAGGCATCTACCATCGCCAATATCGTAGTGGGCACAAAGCCTGTACGCAGACCACGCATGTAGACAGCGCCCACATAACCGGTGAGGTCAGTAATAACGCCACCGCCAACACCAATCAAGGTGGTTTTGCGATCGGCACCCAATGCAATCAATTGTTCTATGACGTAATTAGCGGTTGCCTGTACTTTGTGTTCTTCGCCGGGCTTCAGGACGATCGTCTTCCAGCCTTTGAACTTTTTGGCCTGGGCACGGAAGATGTTCTCGTCCGTAACCACTACTGTATATTCTTTATCAATGAGCTTCTCCAGCCAGGCGAAGTCGGCATCGAAATAGTAATCTACTTTTTTGGCGGTGAACTGATACGTTTTCTTCTGCATGGAAATTCTTATAGCTGTATCTTATCAAACACTTCGAGTTCGCTTTCAAGGGTCTTTGTCTTATGGTACTCTTCCTGCCTACCTAAGAAATCCGTCACCTGTTTAATGGTGCTGGGGTTCACAGACAGAGCCGCATAAGATTCTTCCCATTGAAAGGGGCTGGCAATGAGCTTGGTTTCATTGAGCCAGTCCGCAGCATCCGTGCGAATGCTTTTCACTACCTGCGAGAGGTTTTGCGCAGGGTGCAGTTGCAACAGTACGTGTACATGATCTTCTACTCCATTTACCGCCAGTACGTTGATGCCTTTTTCTCCGGCACGTTTCTGCAGTTGGGAAAACAAGATGGCACGGATGGGTTTTGTGAGCAGTGGCTCACTGTCTTTTACGCTCCAGATAATATGGATAAACAGATAAACTTTGTTCTGGTTACCTATCATGTGTGTATCGTTTCTAAGAGCGAAAATCGAAGCTGTCAGCCTGGGTTTATCAAAGTAGCCTTCGACAAGCTCAGGCTGACAGCTGTATCATTAGGAGTTCATGATCTTGTTCTGGTGGTTGATACTTTCCATGTGCACGGCATCAAAGTACTTGGTGATAAATTCTTTGGAAAGTCCCAACTTGTCGCCTTTCTTGAATGCCCTTTCGAGGATCTCGTTCCAACGGTTGGTTTGCAGGATGGTGATCTCGTTGTTCTTCTTGTATTCTCCGATCTTTTCTGCAATCTTCATACGCTGACCCAATATCTGCATCAGCTCGTCATCGAGGTGGTTGATCTGCTGGCGCAGTTTTTCGAGGGCCACGTGGAATTCTTCAGAGCTGCTGTCTTCTTTACGCCAAACGATGGTGTCGAGCATTTCAGCCAGGCGCTCAGGAGTGATCTGTTGTTTGGCATCGCTCCAGGCATTGTCCGGATCGATGTGACTTTCAATGATCAATCCGTCCATGTCGAGGTCAATGGCTTTTTGTGCTACATCGAGCAGGATATCGCGACGGCCACAGATATGTGAAGGATCGTTGATCATCAGCATACCGGGATTACGTCTTTTCATTTCAATTGCCAGGTGCCACATGGGGGCATTGCGGTATTCTGTGTTGCCGTAAGCGCTGAAGCCACGGTGAATTAATCCAATGTTTTTGATACCAGCTTTCGCCACCCTTTCAACGGCGCCGATCCACAGTTCGAGGTCGGGGTTGATGGGGTTCTTGATCAGCACGGGAACATCTGCACCACGCAAAGCATCGGCCACTTCCTGTACGCTGAAGGGGTTCACGGTAGTACGTGCACCAATCCACAGTACGTCAACATCAAAGTGCAGCGCATCTTCTACCTGCTTGCCGGTAGCCACTTCCACAGTCACTGGCAAACCTGTCAACTTCCTCGCCTTCTGCATCCAGGGCAAACCCTTGGTACCGATGCCTTCAAAGCTACCGGGTCTTGTACGGGGCTTCCAGATACCTGCACGCAGCAGGTCTACCTTACCCGTGCTGGCCAGTCTTTGGGCTGTTTCTAATACCTGCTCTTCAGTTTCTGCACTGCAGGGCCCAGAGATGATCAAAGGGCGTTTATTCCACTTGCTTTGCACAAGTTCCTTCATGTTGTTGGTGTCGATTGCTTGCATATATTATTAGTTAATAAGTTGATAAGTTGATTGGTTGACAGGGAAGGCTGAGATTCAGGTTGTGTTTACTCTTTCCAACCTGTCAACAATTCAACCTGTCAACTAACGCCTGCTATCAGCGTCATTCATCCTGATCCTTCTTCCCTTATAGTTCTTTCCGTCGATGGCCGCTATCATTTGCTTGGCCGCTCTTTTATCGATCTCGATCCAGCTGTTCATTTCCTTCATATCGATCCTTCCGAGCACTTCCTTACGCAGGTCGCTCATGTCGAGGATAAACTGGAGGAAGCTGGCTTTGTAAAAACCATCTTTGGTACCCAGGTTCACAAACAGACGGGCGTAATCTCCACCGCCGCCGTTGCCAGCGCCATACTGCCTGCCTCTTGTGTCACGACCAGCAATCCTTTCACGGTCACCACCTCTTCTGTCTCCACCAGCGCTGCGATCGAAACGCTCTCTGCGCTGTTCGTATATGTTCAGGTCTTCCGCATTTTCATAATACTTCAGGAACCTGTCGAACTCCATCGCTGCTACGCGCTTCAGCACTTCTTCTTTGCTTACATCGGCAAACTTTTCTTCCAACATCGGCACATAGCTTTCATAGTCACCATGGCTGATATCGGTTTGCAACAGCTTATCCATGAAGTGGAAGAACTGCTTGCGGCAAACGTCCTTTCCGCCGGGGATATCCATCTTATGGAAAGGCGCCTGTACGATGCTTTGGATATGGCGCATCTTACCCATCTCACGGATGTGGATGATCGACATACAAACACCGGTGTTACCAGCGCGGCCGGTACGACCGCTACGGTGTGTGTATACTTCCACATCATCGGGCAACTCATAGTTGATCACATGGGTGATACCCTGTACGTCGATACCCCTGGCTGCTACGTCGGTAGCTATTAAGAGCTGTAAGGTCTTCTCCCTGAACTCGCCCATCACTTTGTCACGTTGCTGCTGTGTGAGGTCGCCATGTAATGCGTCGATATCGTAACCTTCGCGCGTCAGCTTCTCAGCTATATCCTGCGCATCGGCCTTGGTACGGGTAAAAATGATGCCATAAATACCCGGATTGAAATCGATCAGTCTTTTCAGGGTCTGGTAACGGTGCTGCGCACTGGTTACGAAATACTGGTGATCGATGTTCTTATTGGCCGTGTTGGTTTTACCTACGGTTATTTCCACTGGCTCTTTCAGGTACTTCTTGCTGATCCGGCGTATTTCCGGTGGCATGGTCGCACTGAACAACCAGGTGCTTTCACGGTTGGGGGTGTTCTGGAGGATGAATTCAATATCATCCTTAAAGCCCATGTTCAACATTTCATCCGCCTCATCCAGCACCACATATTTAATTTGTTCTAAATTGATCGCTTTGCGTTCAATCAGGTCGATCAATCTGCCGGGAGTTGCCACTACGATCTGAACACCTCTTTTCAGGTCCCGTATCTGTTGTCCGATGGATGTGCCGCCATATACGGCCGCTACAAACATTCCGGGCATAAACTTCTTAAACTGTTCTACTTCATTCACAATCTGCAAACAAAGCTCCCGCGTGGGGCAAACCACCAACGCCTGGGGGTGCTTTTGTTTTTCATCGAGCAGGTGCAGCAGAGGCAGTCCGAATGCGGCTGTTTTACCGGTACCAGTCTGGGCCAGACCCACGAGGTCTTTCGTGCCACTTAAAAGAACAGGAATCGCCTTTTCCTGTATAGGGGTCGGGTTTACAAAGCCTAATGCGTCGGTAGCCTGTACCAGTTTCGCATCCAAACCCAACTCTGCAAAAGTCATCATATCAATTAAAATTTGCGCAAAGGTACTACTATTGCCCGCCTTGGCCTAATCCATTCATTATGATGCTGAAATAACATATACTTAATGTTTGCAGACCCCTGGGTACCAGTATTCATCCTTATTTTATGATCCTTTTAATCTTATTAGCATTTTCTATCAATTCCTGCAGGTACGCGTAGTTCTCTTTCTCCAGACAACTCTTGAATTTCCGCAGCTGGCTGATGTGCTCGTTCAGCACGTCCAGCACGTTTTCCCGGTTCTGCATGAAGATCGGTACCCACATGGCCGGGTTACTTTTGGCCAACCGCACCGTGCTCTCAAAACCGCCGCCTGCCAGCTCAAAAATGGCGTCATCTTCCCTTTCTTTCTCCAAAACAGTGTTGGCAAGGGCAAAAGATGTTATATGTGAAATATGACTAATATAGGCTGCGTGCATGTCGTGGCCGTTGGCATCCATGTAGGTCATGTGCATGCCCAGGGCCTTATAAACCGCTTCTACCTTTTCTACGGCTGCCGGGTCGCTTTTCTCTTTTTCACAGATCACACAGGCCCGGCCCACAAAGGCGTCCCGCACGGCGGCTTCGGGCCCGCTGTATTCGGTACCCCACATGGGGTGGGTTGCGACAAAGCGTTTCCGCATGGGGTGGTCGTTCAGGGCTTCGCAAAGGGCATGTTTGGTAGACCCTGCGTCGGCCACGATCTGCTTGTCGGTCACCAAGTCCATCACCTGTTTCATGACCGGAATGGTCACATCTACCGGAATGGCCACATAGATCAGGTCGCTTTGGACCACGGCCTGCTCCAGGGGCAGCACCTCATCGATCAATCCCAGGTCCAGCGCTTTTTGTGCACTGGCGGCGGTGCGGCTTACACCGATCACCTTTTTTACCAGTCCTTTTTCTTTGAGTGCGAGGCTGAAGGAGCCGCTGATCAAACCCACGCCGACTATTGTAACCGTATTGAACATCTCTATTTGTCTTTTACCTGTAGGAATAATTCATTTACCCGTTTTATACTGTCGGTCAGCTTCTCTTCCGGACTGCACAGACTCACCCTGATGTATTGATCTCCCGCACTGCCAAAGATTCCACCGGGTGTGATGAACACATTGGCGTTGTACAGTATTTCATCGCTCAGTGCAAAACCATTCTTATAACCGGCAGGTATCTTCGCCCATACAAACATTCCGGCCTGGCTTTTATCGTACACGCACTCCAACAGGTCCAGCAATTCAAACACTTTCTTCCTACGGGCTGCATATACTACATTCACGCTATCGTACCACTCTTTGCCTAATCCCAATGCTTTGGCTGCTGCCAGTTGTGCCGGTAGGAACATACCGCTGTCCATATTGCTCTTGAACCGCAACACTTCATCGATACGTTCTTTGGCGCCGCACAAAGTGCCGATACGCCAGCCAGCCATATTCTGTGATTTGCTCAATGAGTTCAACTCGATCGCTACTTCCTTAGCTCCTTCCACACTCAGTAAACTGGCAGGTGTTTCATTCAGGATAAAGCTATAAGGGTTATCGTGACAGATCAGGATGTTGTGTTTTTTTCCAAAGGCTACCAGCTTTTCAAACAGGCTGCGATTGGGCAACTGACCGGTAGGCATCTGCGGGTAGTTAACCCACATCAGTTTGAAACCGCCTTTGCTTACCAATGCATCCAATGCTTCAAAATCAGGGAACCAGTTATTGGTTTCTTTCAGCTCATAGTCCACACATTCACCACCAGCCAACTTCACAGCACTTCTATAGGTGGGGTAACCAGGATTAGGCACCAGTACTTTATCTCCTTCATTGAGGTAGGTCATGCAAATGTGCATAATGCCTTCCTTGCTGCCGATGAGGGGCAGTATCTCGGTATCAGGGTTCAGCGATACTCCGTACCACTTGCCGTACCAATCAGCCACCGCCTTGCGCAACACTGGTGAGCCTTTGTAGTTTTGGTAAGCATGTACATTGGTTTTAGCGCTTTCTTCCTGCAGGGTTTTGATCACATCCGGATGCGGAGGCAGATCAGGACTACCAATCCCCAAGTTGATTATTTGCTTGCCCTGTTTGTTCAGCTCATCTATCTCCCGCAGCTTTTGTGAGAAATAGTATTCGCCGATACCTTCTAACCTTTTTGAAGTAGCTATATTCATAAAGCTTATTTGCCGTTTTTGTATGCGCCGTAAATCTTTAATTCTGCCGTAATGGGTCTGATATTCTTAATCACTTCTTCAAACTGTTGTACTGTATCAAACTCCATGTCTGCATGAAAGCTGTAGAGAAAATCGCTGCCGGGGATCGGCATGCTTTGCAGCTTACTCAGGTTGATACCTCCCTCTGCGATCTTTGAAAGCACCTTTGCCAAGCTGCCACGTGAGTGATCGGTGTGGAAGTTAACAGAGGCTTTGTTGGCATCTGCTACCGGTTGTGCTACGCCTTCGGGTTGCAACACCAGGAAGCGGGTGTAGTTGCTTTTCATAGTATGGATGTTCGGCGCTAATACTTCGAGCTCGAACAGGTCTGCCGCCAGCTTGCTGGCAATAGCTGCAGTATGCTTACTTCTATGCTGATGCAGGTGTTTGGCACTAAGGGCGGTATCTTCTGTTTCCACCAGCTTCCAGTCGTACTTGTCCAGGAACTCCAGGCATTGCTGAATGGCCATGTGATGGGAATGTACTTCGCGTATATCTTCCAGTTTGACGCCCGGATTTACCAGCAGTTGCTGCTTGATGGGCAGGTATATTTCTCCAATGATGGTAAGGTTGCTTTTCTGCAGCAGGTTGTAGTTGGGCAGGATGCTGCCGGCGATGGAATTCTCGATGGCCATCACCCCTCCTTCGCTCTCTTTCTTATTGGCTGCAATCTTTATTACCTCGCGAAAGGTGGCACAGGGTATCACTTCTACTGCTGCGCCGAAAAACTGTTGTGCTGCTACCTGGTGAAAACTGCCTTCGTAGCCTTGTATCGATACCCGAATACCTTTTCCTGCCGCTTTGGGTGAAGAGCTACTCTGTAAGGGATCTAATTGACGCTGATGTTCCATCGGTTGTTTTTAAAGCCTACTGCACTGATAGACAGTACCGCAGGGCAAAAAAAATCCCGGCCTTTTGGCCGGGATCCTTATGTTGATTTTACTTGTTCTATTTCGTTGTCAACAAAAGCATTCCCGGCCTACTTGTAAAGTAGAAGTAAAAATAAAAGTAAAAATAACGGTATGCTTTCGCCTTTAACATGGACCCAAAAATAATCAGTAATTGTGAAAAACAAAATTCTTTTTTTAGGGGCCAATTACGATGGCCAACCTGCCCTTTTAACCCTGAAACCCGCTCCCAGTCGTTAATCCAGCCTTTTTTGAATCTCTTCGTCAATCTTTTTAAAGAGGTGAAAAGGCTTGTAGGTGCGCCAATTATCCAGCTGCATGAGCTCTACATAGCGGTTCAGTTTGGCTCTTTTAAAATCGTATTGTGTCTGCTCAGGCATGTTCAGGATCACCACCCATCCGTTTTCATCGGTTACCTCTTCAAACCACTCCTGGTAATAATCTTTATCGCCACTGTGAAAGTTCAATATGTTCTCACCGATCAAAATGAATTTGGTGATGCCCATAGAGAAGAAGGGGTCGGTTACCTCCCGTTTCAATTCCATAATGTCGTTCTCGATAGCATCGTTCCACTCCCCGATCAGTTCAATAATAGCATAATGTTCTTCGTAGTCGGCCATCAACACTTTCAGGTACAGGGTACGGGAACCAAAGTCATCCCATTGGGGATGTATCAGGTAATTATAAATAGCCTGGGTAAAGGTAAATTCCGAATACACCCGCCCAAAGAAGGGCGACCGCTCATCCTGCTCACTGGTGTAAATATGACGCCAGTTATAAAATGGTTCAATCTCGTGCATGATACAATTTACAGTTTCCGACAGGGGGTTTCCAAATAATTATATTGGTTTTCACGATTTATTGGGCATTGGGGAATGATATATTAAATTTAAGCTTCCTAAAATTAATATGCCAGCCCGGTATGTCAATAAAAAGGTCCTTACAGGGCTTCACCTGTAAGGACCTTGCAACAATTTATGGTGCCTTATTGTTTGATCAGCACGCTGCTGTATTGTTTGCCGCCTGCATATACAGTCAGGTAATAAGTACCTGCTTTCCAATCGACGCTATTAATATATTGACCTGCTGTTATCTTCTGTTGTTTTACCAACACGCCTCTTGTATCAAAGGCCGACAGTATGCCATCCTTACTATTACCGGTCCATTCGACCTTGAAACGTCCCTGTACAGGATTCGGATAAATGTTCACTCCTTTGCCCGTTGCTTCCTGCTCGATGGTGGCAATGTTGGAATAAGTAAACCGTCCGTCGAGGTCTGTTTGTTTTAAGCGGTACCAGCTCTTTCCGGAGCCTGCCTGGGCATCGGCATAGCTGTATTCAATGGTATGGTTGCTATTGCCTGCACCGGCAATCGTTTTGATCGCTTCAAAGCTTGCACCATCCCGGCTGCGTTCAACCGTGAAGAAGGCGTTGTTTACTTCCTGTGCTGTAGCCCAGGTGAGTAATACCTGTCCATTGTTGTCTTTCGCTCTGAAATAAAGCAGGCTGATGGGCAAGGTTGAGGAAATGGTAGCCGATCCCCGCACCACTGTAGTAGTATTGTAAACCGGAGCCGTACTGCCATTGTATTCAAAAATGCTGTAGTGATAAGTCTTATTGGCTTGCAGCCCTGTTACGGTTACACCATTGCCACTGCCTGCAAATACTACATACTCGCCGGCAATAATTTGAACGCCGCTTTTAAATACCGAGTTAGCAGGATAAACGCTCAGCGCTGCAGGAGTTGCCTGTACAGCATTTGCTTCCCTCATTACTACAAGACGACCACTACCTGTGCCACTGTTCCAGGTAATAGCAAGACTGGTAGCGCCGGGTGTAGCCTGGACATTGCTGACCGGTGTTGCCGGAGGTATTGCTGTTGTAACCGTACCAGCTAATACTGCCGAAGTAAGGTAACGGATCAGCGTGCCGGTCCCATTGAACTCAAATACCGTAAAATGATAAGTAGTGGAAGGTTGAAGATTGGTAATGTCTGCTGAAGCTCCTGTATTGTTATATACAACATACTGTCCATCACCAAGGTCAGCACCACTGCTAAAGGATGAATTTTGTGTATAGGAAGTGCCTGCAACAGGTACAAATGTTACTGCATTTCCTGCCCGCATCACTACAATACGCCTGTTACCATTACCACTGTTCCATTTCAGCGTGAGCTTGTTACCATCCACATTATCTGTTGAAGGATTTGAAGCTGCAGTAGTAGGCACTGTAGCACCCGGAACATCAACTGTAGTAAAGCTGGTCACAGGAGGATTAGTTTTCAAATAAGCTGGTTCATTAGCACCATTAAATTCAAAAGCGGCTATATGATAAGTCGTATTGGGCTCCAGGCCGGTGACATTAAATGTACCTGATGCATTAGTGGGCATATTCACCACGTAATTGCCATCACTGATCAGACTGGAAGAATGTCCAAAGGTGCCGCTGTAATTATACTTTGCCGCATCTTGTGGCAAAACGCTCACCGGTGAGCCCTTCTTCATAACAAACAGCCTGGTGCTTCCGTTACCTTTTGCATAACTAATGGTAGCCTGAGCCGCTTGTATATTGCTCACATTGTTGATCACCGGCTGCGTGGTTGGCCAGGTGACAGTGGATGCATTATGGATCAGGAAAGAAGATGTGAGGTAATCCGGCTTACCGTCCTGTCCTACATTGTATTCAAATACGGCGAAATGATAGGTAGCACCAATTTCCAGGTTTTCGAGTTCAACAAATGTTGCTGAACTGTTGAGTACTACGAATTCTCCGGGCTTGATCTCTTCGCCATGTTGAAATTCCTTATTGGCTGTGTAATCAATCAGGTCCGTTGGTGTAGCAGTAACGACACTTCCTTTTTTAGCGATCACTATTCTTTTAGCTCCGTTACCGTTGCTCCAGGAGAAACGGAACGACTGACCATCCTGCAAAGTCATACCTGGATTTGTGGAAGCACCCGTGGGCTCCAGCGGAACTGTAAAGCTAATCCTGGCAGCCGAAGCAGAATAAACGGGGTGATCATCGCCATTGAATTCGTAAATAGCCAAATGATAGGTTACACCTGCCTGCAGTTTGTTGGCAGTGTTCTGGCTTCCATTCATAAGGCCTACGAGACAATAGTTGTCGCCTGCTACCACTTCGCCTTCACCAAAGTTGGTGTGACCAGTGTATTTCTTAAGGTCGACAGGTGTAGCATCTACCGGGCCACCTGCTTTGATCATGATCATCCGGTATTGACCACTGCCACTACCGCTTTTCCATTTAAACGTTGCACTGCTACCGGAAACACTTACCATTTGCAGTTCTGAAACCACTGTTGTAGGTGTAGTTGCTGTGGAAGTGCTCCTGGTAAAAAAGCTGTTGGTAAGATACCAGGTGTTACCTGCTGCGTCCACATCATATTCAAACACCCGGTAATGATAGGTTGTATTAGGTTCAAGATTGGTTATATCAACATAGTTGTTGGTAGTAGCCGCTACCACATATTCATCTGTTCCAATCTCAGTGCCTGGCGTACCAAAGGCAGCATTGGCTGTATAGGTAGTGCCATTAACAGGCGCCTTGGTAACGGCAGTTCCTTTTTTCACAATAAACAAGCGGCGGGTACCATTGCCTCCGGAAACAGAGATCCGTAAACTATTTCCTTCTACGTAATTATAAGTGGCAGAAGTAGGCGCCTGCGTGGGTCCGGCATGCGTAGTGGCAGTATAAGTAGCGCCCGGCGTCAAGTGTACCGGCGACGAACTGCCTTTGTATTCGAAAATGGCAAAATGATAAGTAGTGTTGGGTTCCAGGTTCTTTACAACCAAAGCAGCTGTATTGGTTGTATTCCTGTATACCACATAGTTGTCCGTACCTATTTTAGTACCGGAACCAAAATCCGAACTTGGTGAATAAGCAGTAAGATCTGCTGGTATTACGTTCACAGGTGCTCCTTTTCTGGCGATCACTATCCGGCCATCGCCATTGCCTTTTGCCCAGTTGATCGTAACGCTGTTACCGATAACATTGGTGGCTGGCAAAAAGCTGGCCTGTGCAGTAGGCGCTGTTACAGTAATCTCGCTGCCGGTAAGTGATAACATCAGGTATTCAGTAGTAGTGCCTGTACCATTGTATTCAAATATGGCTACATAATACCTGGTGCCGGGCTTCAGCTTATTTACAGTAAAGGCCTCTCCGCTTGTTTCCGCTACTACGAACTCACCGGGTTGCGTAAATGCAGAGCCGGCCGTTCCGAAATCACTGTTGGACACATAATCCACCCCATTAACCGGAAAGCCGGTAACTTCCGACCCTTCTTTCATCACTACAATGCGCATGTTACCGTTTCCTTCTTCGAAGTTGCCGGTGAAACGTGCGCCATCAATGTCTTTAAAGGTAAGGTTGCTGCTGGGTACGGTGGGTGCTGCTGCAAAAGCAACCGTCTGACCGATCAGCACAAACATCAAAAGTGTAATAAATTGTTTCATAAAAACATATAGTTTAAAAAATAGAGATCCACTTCACCTGCCTGCAACGGCTGGTGACATACATAATATGACTGGTAAAAGGAATTGGATACCGGCTACATGATGTTCGTATACATCATACCGGGATGATCATGGGTGTTGAGGATGCGAAAATAATTGCGGAAATATTTTATACACTATCGAAGCGGGTGAATTGAATATCTATAAAAACAGACCGGTATTTCCATGGATGAATTGTAAAGGGGTGGTATGAACTGTATACATGAAAAAAGGTGAGCCGCCCTTTGAGGGCGACCCACCTTTTTCCGTTTAGAGACCTGACAGGTCTATTATTGATTAAAGCTTTGGCTTCCGTTAATCAGCCGCTACCATCAGCTTATCGGCATATACTTTCTTTTTGGAGTTGTCCAGCACCTTTACCAGGTACATGCCTTTGGACAGTTTAGTGGGCAGGGTTATTTCTGCTACCTGTCCTTCATAACCGATGCTTACGATCTTCTGTACAACAAGGCGACCGGAAAGATCAACCAGTTGTATGTTATAGTTGCCGGCTTCGGTGTTGAAGCTTACGCGGAACATATCTTTAACGACCGGGTTGGGATACAAGGCTATCTTGTCATTGCGCAATGCTTCGCGCGAAATGAATGCAGGAATGGTGGTTGTTCTGGATGATTCAAAAGCCAACTGGCCGTTTGCCAGGTCAGAAGCATTGAACACATTGCCCTTGTTGGGCAGCAAAGAACCTTTCCACTCTCTCATATCCACTTCGTAATAGCCTTCCACCACGTTGGCGCTGCTCACGATCAACTTATCATCGGCCACTACTGCTGCTCCATTGGTAGTAAAGGTAGCAGGGATGCCATCGATGACCTTCACGAAAGTAGCCACCCGTGTGCTGATGTCTATTTTAAATACATAGCGGCTGGCAGAGATCACATAGAGGTTACCCAATGCGTCGGCTACCATATCACCACCCCAGCTGGCGGGTTTTGTGTGGATGGAGATGCTGCCATTGGCAGGATCA
This sequence comes from Paraflavitalea sp., assembly GCF_059502485.1. Lineage (NCBI taxonomy): Bacteria > Pseudomonadati > Bacteroidota > Chitinophagia > Chitinophagales > Chitinophagaceae > Paraflavitalea > Paraflavitalea sp. The sequence continues at coordinate 2,428,781 of NZ_JCACET010000008.1, read as the reverse complement.
TCTTTCAAAGGTCCAAGGTCAGTGATCACCGGCTTGCGGCCAGTTGTGAACTTGATGAAGTGATTGCCATCATTGCTGATCGCATATCCCTGACCATCTACTGCAATGGCCATGCGGGTAATGTGGTTACCTTCATCTTTCAGGTCTTTGGCTACGCCAAATGCCTCGCCTTCGAAATAGGCAATGGAAGCTGTTTTGGAATCGAGGTCGATGTACCGAAGTTCTGGTACAGCCATGGGCGTATAGTAAAGACGGTTATGTTGCTTGTCGAAAGCACAGGCAGCCGAGAAAGTCGAGAAAGGAAGTTTGTCTACGGCTACATTACCGCTACCATCCTTCAGCGTAACTGCCTTACCTGATCTAGCGTTGGTAACTGTACTGGTATTGCTTTGCTTGTTATCATAGATGGATTGAACTACCTCACCGGTGCTGAGATCGATGAGCTTTACCTCGGTCCACACAAAAGAACCTTTGGTGGCACCTGTAATGGCATACGCTTGCTTCGCTGTCTGTTGAGCGGAAGCGAAGTGCATGGTAAACAAAGCTGTAGTGGCAAGTAAAATTCTGTACTTCATAGACCGGTATTTAATTGGTTGAATGATGTACAGAAAGGTACGAAATATTCGTAGATAAAGAACAAATCTGTGTTAACTAATTTAAAAATCTGGAATTATCCCAGGGAGTCAACGGCTTTTTTCACGCTGCCGAACTTGATAAGAAGGGCTTTCGCTTTATCATAATCGTTAATACCAGTTCTTTCCATGACCATTTTGGTGCCGCGATCGACCAACTTGCTGTTGGTGAGCTGCATATTCACCATTTTATTGTCTTCTACCCGGCCGATCTGGATCATCACGGAGGTAGAGATCATGTTCAGTACCAGTTTTTGGGCGGTACCGCTTTTCATGCGGGTGCTGCCTGTCACGAATTCGGGGCCTACTACTACTTCCACCGGAAATTCAGCGGCTTTGGCGAGGGGAGATCCTTCGTTGCAGGTAATGCAACCGGTAACGATACCTTGCTTGCGGGCCTCATTGAGGGCGCCTATTACGTAGGGGGTGGTGCCGCTGGCTGCAATGCCAATCACCACGTCATTGATATCTACATTGTGTTGTTGAAGATCAAGCCATCCCTGCTCCCAGCTATCTTCGGCCTGTTCAACAGGACGTTGGATAGCTATTTCACCGCCTGCAATAATACCGATCACCAGACCGTGCGGCATTCCATACGTGGGGGGGATCTCAGAAGCATCTAATATACCCAGCCTTCCGCTGGTGCCAGCTCCCATGTAAAACAAGCGTCCGCCAGCAAGCATTTTATCTACGATGGCTGTTACCAATGACTCAATCTGTGGTATCGCTCTCTCCACTGCCAGGGGCACGATCTTATCTTCTTCATTGATATTGGCAAGAAGCTCATGAATACTCATCTTTTCCAAATGCCTGTAATGACTCGACTGCTCAGTTACTTTGTTGAATGCTGACATGTATGCTATTTCTTTCTTTTTTATGCTTTGATTATCAATAAAATCAGGACTGCCCTTATTATGAACGGCTTTACCTGGGCAAATGGTATTTCACCAGTCCTTCCATCGGGTTTTTCAGTATCTGTCCCAATTCGAACTCATAAGAATGGCACAGGTCTTTTACCGTATCCCGGAAGGCGTAGGATACGCCACCGGTAAAGTGGATAGGCAGTTTCCAGCTTTCGCCATATTTACAGAGGTGGGTGAAGAAGAAATCATTCAACCCGTCCTCGATAATATTCTCAACCATATAATGCCCGCGGTTCTCTGCCAGGAAGAGGGTGTAGGTGGCCAGATAACGATTGGGAAACGGTTTTTTATAAATGTTCTCCAGTATCTCTACTGCATTAATATCCTTGTACTTAGCCTCAAACTTAAACCTCAGCTCGTCATCAAACGTATTGTACAGGTAGTATTGCAGCACCTTCTTGCCCAGGTAGGCCCCGCTGCCTTCATCGCCCAACACATATCCTAATCCCGGGCTATTCTTAACGATCTTTTGTCCGTTGTAATAACATGAATTGCTGCCAGTGCCCAGGATGCAGGCAATCCCTTTCTCCCGGCCGCATAAGGCACGTGCGGCCCCAAACAGGTCATGTGTAACCTGAACTTCTATACCCGGAAATACGTTGGTAATTGCCTTTTTTACCAATTTGGCATTGGCGGGGTTGCTGCAACCTGTACCATAATAGAACACCGCTTCTACGGAGGCATTTTTCAGCCCGGGCAACAACTCATTACGGATAATTGCTTCTATTTGCGGGGTATTTAAAAAGTAGGGACTGATACCCTGCGTAAATACCGTCTTGTTCTTTTTCTTTGTGTCATCTGCCAGGCACCATTCACATTTGGTAGCCCCGCTATCCGCAATCAAAATGGCCATAGATAATTCCGTTTAATCTTTCATACTCAGCAGCAACCATTTAACGAAGGTAAAGCGTGGAATTGAGAATTAATTATGAACTTCGCCCCTAAATTTTAAAATTGAGCGACCCCGCATGAAGTAACCTGCCAGGCAGCCGATTTCCCAAAAAAGCAGCAGAAAACCGCAATTATCTATGCTTTTTTACCAAAAAAAGCGCGCCAGGTTATGACATCCGACCTTAAAAAATATTTTTGCGAGATGAAGAAACTACAGGTATGGCTACCCTTATTGTTTGCATTGGTGTTGATAACAGGCATGATGATCGGCTTCAAGTTGCGCCAGAATATCCCCTATTCCCGGGGGCTTTTTGAAACTGCCAAGCGCTCTTCCGTACAGGAAGTCATCGACCTCGTGAACCTGCGCTATGTAGACAAAGTGAATACGGATACGCTTACTGATGATGCCATACAGGCGATGCTGGCCCACCTCGACCCTCACTCTATTTTTATCCCCGCTAAATACCTCGATGATGTAAACGAAGAATTGCAGGGAAATTTCGAAGGTATCGGTGTGGAGTTTTACATCATCAATGATACGGTGAACGTTACCAATGTACTGGCTGACGGTCCCAGCGACAAAGCCGGCCTGAAGATCGGTGATCAGTTCCTGAAAGTAGGCGACTCCGCCGTTGCCGGCAATATCGATGGTGATAAGATCAAGAAGTTGCTGCGTGGCCCCGGAGGCAGTGAAGTACCGGTTGAATTGCTGAGGAACGGGAAAGCAATTAAGACTGTTATTACGCGTGGTACTATACCGTTGTATTCAGTAGATGCTGCTTACATGATCGATGCTACTACCGGTTATATTCACCTCAATAAATTCTCCGGTACTACCTACGAAGAGTTTATGCAGGCTACCGAGAAGTTGCAGAAGCTGGGCATGAAGCAACTCATTTTTGATGTACGCGACAATGGCGGCGGCATCCTTGGTGAAGCTGTAGATATAGTAGATGAATTCCTGAGTGATAATAAACTGATCGTATATACACAAGGGGATAAGCAAACGCGGCAGGAGTTCCGCTGCAAGCGCCCCGGCTTGCTGGAGCAAGGTAAAGTAGTGCTGCTGGTAGATGAAAACTCTGCTTCTGCCAGTGAAGTAGTGGCCGGCGCACTGCAGGATTGGGACAGGGCTACGCTCATCGGCCGTCGTACTTTTGGCAAGGGCCTGGTGCAGGAACAATATGACCTGACTGACGGTTCTGCGCTTCGCCTTACAGTGGCACGTTATTATTCTCCGCTGGGCCGTAATATCCAGAAGCCGTATAATAAAGGAAGGGCGGCTTATAATGACGAAGTATCCGAACGTTTCCACAATGGTGAGATGATAAAAGGTGATACCAGCACCAACCACACCGGCCCGGCTTACAAAACGCCCAAAGGCAGGACGGTATACGGCGGCGGTGGCATTACGCCCGATATCTTTATTCCTTTTGACACGGCAGGTTATTCAGCGCCGGTATATGCGCTGTTCAATAACCAAACGTTTAGCAAGTTTATCTATAGTTATTACATTCAAAATCGCTCTTACTTCGATCAGTTCAAGAATCCTACTGATTTTGCCCAGCGCTTCAATCAGTCAGAAGCTGCCTGGAACAGCCTGGTCTCGTATGCGGCCAAAGATTCTGTGCAACTGCAGGGACTTGTAGGTCGCGACAAGGCTGAAGTAGAGCATCGCATCAAAACCTGGCTGGCCCGCCAGTTGTGGCGCATGCCGGGATATTATGAGGTCAATAACCTGAGTGATACGATGGTGATCCGGGCGCTTCAGGAGATTAAGAAGTAGAATACAGTATTCAGAATACAGCATAAATACAATTCGCTACCACACCAGGTACTTAAAAGAAAACGCAGCATCACCTTACGGCGATACTGCGTTTTTGTTTTTCTATTTGGCTATACTATACTCTTGTTTTCATGGCTGCTATACTGTGTTTCTTTAGCCATTTCTGATCTCGTATTTCTTACCGCTGATGTTAGATTTCTTTCTTATCCAGCAGTTCCTTCTTTTCGATCCTGTAAGAGGTGATCAGTCCAAATCCACCGCCGATAGCGATCATGGCAAAGTAGATGGCAGGGTTATCGGCTTCATTGTGGCCCCACTTGTCGGGACGGTACAGTACATAATCGGCCAGTATAAAAGCTACCAGTAATCCTGCACCGGCGCCCACCAGGAGCAATCCCCATTTCAGGTTTTGAAAAGGTGCCGGACGGTTCTGATTGAGCTTGGGATCAAGTCCCTTTTCGATCATCGCCATATTTTCCCGGCTGCGGAGGTATCGAATACCAAATATCATTAAGAAGAGCGCTAAACTGCTGAGTAACAGCCAAAGTATCGCTAATTGTCCTTCATCCATGGCTTAAAGTTTTTATTGTTTTAAAAGTTGTTTTTGCTTTGTTTCTGTATCAGACTACTGCTTCGGCCCCGGGGTTACAGCTTGCTGAAGATTTTTTTTTCAGTGCCTTGTACAGTAACTAAGACTACAGGTGAAGAAATGAGGTTACAGGATAAGCTGATGTTTTTTTCGTACAGATGGTTCTTCCCGGATGCATATTTATATGTATCACCCCTTACCCTGAAATTTCTTTACCTTTCCCTGTAACCAAAACTTCCCGACCGTAGTCTTATCTACAGTAATGAATACCGGAACGAATGATAATGAGATCATTAGCAGGGTGCTGCGTGGTGAGCAATCGTTGTATGCCGACCTGGTGAAACGCTATCAGAACTACGTTTTCACCATCACGCTGCGATACACCAATAGCCGGGAGGACGCCGAAGAGATAGCCCAGGACGTATTTGTAAAAGCTTATCGCAGCCTGGCCGATTTCCGCGGGGACTCGCGGTTCAGTACATGGCTATACACCATCGTGACCACCACCTGCATCACTTTTCTTCGCAAGAAGAAACTGGATACGCATTCGTTGGATAATGAGAAGGTGTTTGAAACGGTGGAAAGCACCGATTCCGGATTCAAAGCCAACCAGGTGGAGCAGAAGTCCAAAGTGCAGATGGTGAACAAAGCCATCCGTTTATTGAGCCCGGACGATGCCAAACTGATCACTTTATTTTACCAGGGCGAACAAACCCTGGAGGAAATAGGTCATATTATGGGACTGGAGCCCAATAACGTGAAGGTGCGGCTGCACCGGGCACGGCAGCGGCTGAAGGAAAAGATGGAAACCCATTTCGAGCAGGAAGTAAAAGACATTATGAATTAGTAAAAATGAGCAGTATGAATACGCAACCATCCATTGAAGAGCGCCTGTGGGATTATATCGACGGGATTGCAACGCCCGAAGAGAAATCCATCATCGGGCAGTTGATCGATAGCAATATCGAGTGGCGGAATAAATACCACGAACTGCTGGATGTTCACCAGTTGATGAGCAACAGCCTGGAGCTGGATGAGCCTTCCATGCGTTTTACGCAAAACGTGATGGAGGATATTGCGAAGTATCAGATTGCTCCTGCTGCCAAATCGTATATCAACAAGCGCCTCATCTGGGGAATAATGGGTTTCTTCATGCTTACCATTGTCGGCTTCCTCATCTATGCTTTTGGCTCAGTCAACTGGTCGGGCGGAGGAAGCGGCAGCACTACCCTACCTTTTAATATCGACGCTAACCGCATCAACAGCTTCGATTTCAGCAAGCTCTTCAACAGCACATATACCAGCGTATTCGTGATGGTCAATGCAGTGTTGGGACTCATATTGCTGGACATGTATCTTGGTAAAAAGAAAAAGCAACTGCAGGAAAAGCACTAACCACAAGATCTAATCAGACAAATAATACTGGCTTAGTAAAATGCAAAAGGGTAAGCTTCAAACAACTTACCCTTTTACATGGTGATCTATTGTCACTATGTTCCGGTATGCCCTTCCGGTTCCCCGGAGGGGCTTCTTATTACGTATGCTTTTCCAAAATATGGAAAACAACTGCCTCCACAAGCCATTTCCCATTTTTCATTTTCCCTTCATCTTCGGCCCTGAATATTGTATTGTAATAACAATTACAAAACACCTAAAAAGAAACGTTATGAAAACTACACTATTACTGGCAGCCGTATTATTTATCTCCGGCGCCACTATTGCACAAGACGCTAACAACAAGCAAACTGTTACTTCCAGTACACAGGTTAATACCAATGTGCAGGTAACCAAACCTGCCCAACCCAATGGCCAGGCATCTGCCCAGGCAAGCGCCAGCTCAAGCTCTCAGGCATCGATCAACAACAACAAAGTAAGTAACGACGCGTTTGTTCATACACAGGCTGCAGCTTCCTCTGAAACCGCTGTTACAGCGGCTCAACAAGTAAAATCAGCCAGTGTGAAAAAGGTTCACCAAACAGTTGCCACTGTCCAGGAAACAGGCAGCGCGGTAAAGACCAGGGTGAAAACCAGCGTGCAGAAAGCAGGCAACATGGTGAAGCCTGTACAAGTCAATACCCACGTGCAAACAAGGATCACCAGCGTGGCAAGACTTGGTATTCAATAACAAACGTGGTAACAGATTTTTGCCTTTGCGAAGGTAAAAATCTGTTACTTTTATAAATGGCTATCATGCTGACACGAAGACTCATTTTCATTGTGCTGCTTTTCATCATCCGGCCGCTTACCGGCTTCGGTAATGATGGGGGCATGAAAGGTTTCCGTAACCTGGCAGGCATCTATAAAATGAGGAGTGTTGCTGATACCCTTCCGGAAGTGAAAAAGCCTGAAGAAGAATCGCCATCCCCCACTACCAGGCCAGACAAAAAAATAAAGGAAGTTCCGAAATCCCGCAGGCAGGTCAAACCGGTTCCCTTACCAACTGTTCCGGTAAAACCGATCAAGGTCATCAGGCCGAAGATCATAAAGCCTATTACGGGACTCATCGGGCATTAAATCCGCCTGTTTATGAAATCTATTATTGCCCTTTTAACAACCGCGCTCCTGAGCTCGTATTGTTTTGCGCAAGCCGACAGCGCCCAGGTAGCTCCGGATACAGCCATCGTCAACAAATCCACACTTACGCTGGGTGTATCGTATGCCAACAATGCCAGCTATTATGGCCAGCGTGCGCAGGAAAGCATGCCTTATATCGCTGCCAGCGCTACGTATCAACTACGTTCCGGTATTTACTTTAGCGGCATGGGATATAAATTACTAAATGACTCCGGCGCTGCTGTTTCTGCCACCAGCCTTGGCGCAGGTATATCTTTCAACCTCAGCAAAACGCTTGCTGCCGATATCAGCTATAGCCATACTTTCTTTCCTTCCGGTTCGCCTTTTATACAGGCTGCCAATGCCGACAATGTGAGCGCTTCGCTTACTTTGACTAACTGGCTGAGCACTTCCCTCAACGCTGATTATGCTTTTGGGAAAACGCAGGATGTATTCGTTACACTCGGCACCAGTAAGTTTATCAACCTCGGTAGTTTATTCAGCCCTAAAGATTTTGTGTCAATAACACCTGGTGTCAATGCAGTGGGCGGCACGCAGCATTTTTACGAGACGTATGTGAAAGAAAAGCGTTTAAGGGATAGCTTGCTGGGCGTGCTGCTGCCACCGATATTAGGAGGTGGTCAGAATGGTAGTGAAACGACTACTACCACTAAAACCAGTTTTGACCTGCTTTCCTATAACTTTAAGCTGCCGCTTGCTTACAACCGGGCCAGCTACCTGTTTGAAGTAGCTTATCAATTGTCAGTGCTGGGCAAGAAGCCGGCTGCAGGCACAGAAAGGACGAACTCATTTTTCACCCTTAGCTTTTACTACCAGTTTTAAGCTTATGAAAGTACTGATCGTTGAAGATGAAAGATCGCTGGCGCTGGAAATGGAAGCATTTCTACAGAAAGCCTTCTATCTCTGTGATCTTGCCTTTACAGCGAGGCAGGGGCAAAAGATGATGGAAGAAAACCAGTATGATTTCATTCTCCTCGATCTCGGGCTTCCGGATAAAGATGGGCTGCATGTGTTGCAGGAAGCCAAAAAATGTTGCCCCCATGCTTCTTATATCATATTGACTGCCCGTGGTGATCTCGAAGACAGGATCAAGGGGCTGGACCTGGGTGCTGATGATTACCTGCCCAAGCCTTTTTCGTTACTTGAGTTGCAATCGCGTATGCACGCCATTTCGCGCAGGAAATCGGGCTTGAAGGATTCTCTGGTTGCATTGGGTGATTTTATGGTTGACCTTAGCAAGCGGGCGATCCTTTTTGAAGGACAGGAGATCGAGCTGTCGCGTAAGGAGTTTGACCTGCTCAACTATATGTTGCTGCACAAGAACAGGCCGCTCACCCGCTCACAATTGAGTGAACATATCTGGGGTAATTTCTCTGATGACGATTATGATTCTAATTTTATAGATGTGCATATCAAGAATATTCGTAAAAAGCTGACTGCCTATGCGCCGGCCGAATGGCTGCAAACGATCCGTGGCATTGGTTATAAAATAAAGATCTAAGCTTGAAACTATTTACCAAACTAACCCTTTTCATTACGCTCTCGAAGCTGGCGATTGTAGTACTCTTCGTGCTGCTGCTGCCGCTATTGGTAAACAGGGTCGCTTCTGAATACACCAACTATAACCTGCGCGAACAAAAGAAGAAAGTGCTGAAGGCCATCAACAGCAATGGTATCGATTACTACTTGCAGGGGGAGGACAGTTATGGCAGCTATACCATGCTCAAGGAGGAATATATTTCCCTGGAACCCGACTCTACCGGCTTTTTTAGAGACACTATAGAAACCTCCCGCCGACTTGTAGAAGGCGACACTTTAAACTACAGGATATTACGGCATGTATTTACTTACCAAAACAAGCATTATATCCTTGAAGTAGGCAAAACAACTGCCACCATCAGCCAGTATAACCGGCCTCTGCAGCGGGTGGCATTGTATGTATTGATCGTTCTTATCATTCTTACCATCTTAGTCGATCTTACTTATACGCGCCTGGTATTGCGGCCGCTGGGCACAATCATCCGCACCCGGCTCATCAATACACGGTTTCCTTTTAAGGAGCATGCGCCGCCTGTTAAAACCAGCACTTCCGATTTTCAATACCTCGACCACTCCCTGCTTGAACTGATGGGCAAGATCAAGGAGGCGTTCGATAAGGAGCGGGAGTTTACTTCCAATGCTTCGCATGAGTTGATGACGCCCATCAGCATCCTGCAAAACAAGATCGAGAACCTGATGGTGGATAGCGAGATGGATGAGGAGTTGCAGCAAAAGCTCACGGGCATGATGAAAACCCTGAACAGGCTGAAGAAGATCGTCCACTCTTTGTTGTTGATCTCCCGCATCGAGAATGACCAGTTTGCCCGTACAGATACCATCGATATAAAAGCACTGATAACCGATGTAATGGAAGAGTTGGAGCACAGGGCCACATCGCGGGACCTGCAGGTTACCATAGCTATTCCTGCCGATGTTGTTATAGCCAGGATGAACCATGACCTACTCTTCCAGTTGTTTTATAACCTCATCAATAATGCCATACGGTATAATAAAGAAGGGGGAGTCATTACCATCGCTGCCCGGCGGATCGGCGCTTCCTGGACTGTAGCTATTGAAGATACCGGCGTAGGTATACCACATGAAGAGATCGACACCATATTCAACCGCTTTAAAAAGGCCAACCGCACGGAAGGGGAAGGTTATGGGCTGGGGCTGTCTATTGTGAAGAGTATTGCCCAATACCACAGCATTCGTATCGATGTGCAATCAACAACAGGTAAGGGAACAGTATTCAGTGTTGTTTTTCCGTAGTCATCTTGTTAAAAGGGGTAAACCTGCTGTGCAAGTTTACCCTTTATTATTATGGTCTATCATTCTACATTATGGGCACTCCAAAGTATATGCTCCACCGGTGTAGTTATTCCAAACACTGGCTGAAGGACAGAGATAATTGAAGTTTACAGAAAATACGTTTGCCCCAAAAGAAGGCGTGATAGAAATGACAGAGAAAGGTATTGAACTACCGGCTACTGTGACCTGCTGCAGATAAGCAGTGGTGCCATCACTGGCAATCACTACTTCAATAGGGCCGCCCGGGCTGGTTGGCGTGCTGCCACAGCCAACACTAACATAGCCACAGTAGGTTGTCCAAACTAATTTTTTAACCGCCTTTGCCTCGTATGACTTAGCAGACTGAAGGAAGGGCGTTACAGATAATAGCATAGCGATCAGAAAAATCCTGGTTTTCATGATAAAATTTTTATGGTTAAACATAATGGCAGGATCGATCCGTGCAAATACCCTATATATAGAAGTTATTAAAAATAACTATATCTCTTTTATCTCAGCAAAATATAAGCGGTTATCTGTTAACGGTAATTCACCAGTATTATACCTCAATTATCACCGCTATACTTATACGTGCGCATAAAAAAAAGCCGGTTATACAACCGGCTTCGATACGTAGATATAATTCAGCACTTATACTCTAATCATTGAACTTCTTCTTCAGTTCCATCAGCTTGGCCTGGAAAGGATTGAGCGGCTCCTGCTTCTTAGGCTGTCCTTTACCGCCACCAACGGCAGGCCTGTTGCCACCACCACCTGAGCCTTCGTTCCTGCGTTGCTGACCGCCGCCACCACTGCTTTTCTGCTGATCCTTCATCGTAAGGGCAATGCGCTTGCGGGCAACATCTACTTCCGTAACGGTTACTGTTACTTTCTGGTTCAGCTTCACTACCTGGTTAGGGTCGGACACGAAGGTGTTGCTGAGTTGAGAAATGTGTACAAGGCCATCCTGCTTTACGCCGATGTCTACAAACGCACCGAAGTTGGTGATGTTGGTCACGATACCTGGCACCGTCATACCCGGCTTCACATCTTCGATGGATTTGATCGTATCATCGAAGCGGAACTCTTCAATCTGAGCACGTGGGTCACGGCCCGGCTTTTCCAATTCCTTCAGGATATCAGCAATGGTGAACTCACCAATCGTTTCGCTGATGTATTGCTTTTTATTGATCCTCTTGCGCAGTTCGGATTGCTTGATCAGGTCTTCCAGGGAAGCCTGCAGGTCTTTGGCCATTTGCTCTACCACGAAATAGCTCTCGGGGTGAACGGAGGAGTTGTCCAAAGGATTTTCTGCGCCGGAGATACGTAAGAACCCTGCACACTGTTCGAAGGTCTTTGGTCCCATCATGGGTACTTTCTTCAATTCTGCACGGCTTTTGAAAGCGCCATTTTGAGCACGGTATTCTACAATGTTTTTAGCCAGTGTATTGTTGAGGCCGGATACATACAACAACAGGTGCTTGGAAGCGGTGTTTACATCCACGCCTACATAGTTCACCGCACTTTCTACAACTCTATCCAGTGCGTCCTTCAGTTTGGTCTGGTTCACGTCGTGCTGGTACTGCCCTACCCCGATGGATTTGGGATCGATCTTTACCAGCTCACTCAACGGATCGAGCAACCTGCGGCCAATGCTCACCGCACCACGTACGGTTACGTCCTGGTCAGGAAACTCCTCACGCGCTACTTCAGAAGCGGAATAGATAGAAGCACCGCTTTCATTGACCTGGAACACGCTTACCGGGCGGCCAAAGTCAATGCCTCTTACCAGTTGTTCTGATTCACGGCCGGCAGTACCGTTGCCTACACCAATGGCTTCGATACCATATTTTTCAACGAGGAATTTTATTTCTGCTTCACTCTTCGACCATTCATTTTGTGGTGGGTGCGGATAGATCACGCCATTATATACCAGGTTGCCTTGTGCATCGAGGCACACTACTTTACAACCTGTACGGAAACCCGGATCGAGGGCCAGCACTTTCTTGGACCCCAGCGGAGAGGCCAGCAACAGTTGGCGCAGGTTTTCTGTAAATACATTGATCGCTTCTTCGTCGGCCTTATTCTTACTTACGAGGCGGAACTCGTTTTCGATGGACGATTTCAGCAGGCGCTCAAAGCTATCTTCGATGGCTTTCTTTACTTCCGTGCTGTTGGGATTGGATGCTTTGATAAAGATCCTGTCCAGCTCATCTACAGCCGTCTGCTTATCGATATTGATATCCATCACCAGGTAGCCTTCTTTTTCACCACGGCGAATAGCCAGTACACGGTGAGAAGGGCTGTCCGATAACGGCTCATTAAATTCGAAGTAGTCGCGGTATTTCTGTGCTTCTTCTTCCTCTTTCTTGCTGGTAAGCACCTTGGAGGTGAACACAGCTGTTTCGGTAAACAACTGGCGCACTTTATTGCGTGCCTGCTCATGCTCAGATACCCATTCTGCAATGATATCGCGCGCTCCCTGCAATGCTTCTTTGTTGTCCTTCACCTGGTCGGTAATGAACTTCGCCGCTTCGGCATTGGGATCTTCATTGCCTTGTTCGAACAGCACTTTAGCCAAGGGCTCCAATCCTTTTTCGATGGCCTGGGTGGCTCTTGTTTTACGTTTGGGTTTATAGGGCAGGTAAATATCTTCTAATTCGGTAGCGTCGTAGCAATTCTCGATACGGTCTTTCAACTCGGGTGTCAGCTTCCCCAATCCGTCGATCGTTTTGATCACGGTGTCCTTGCGTTTGTCGAGCTCGTTGAAATAATTGATCTGCTCCACCACATTACCAATCGCCACTTCATCAGCATTGTTGGTTGCTTCTTTACGATAACGTGCCATAAAGGGGATGGTAGCTCCTTCGGCGTGCAGATCGTGGATATTGGTGACCTGTTTTTGTGTAAGGCTTAATTTTTCGGCAATCTTTTGTACGTACTTTACTTCCATGGTCTATTTTTTACTCCTGACATAAATCAGGGTCGCAAATGTAAGTGAAGGAATGAAAGAAAAAACTTTGTTTTATCAACAGGGATTACTGTTCTAAATATGATTTTTAAGTACTATACTGCCAATGCGTTGTGCAATATCCTGTTTACTTCTTCCGGCTGGGACATCACCATCAGGTGACCGGCTTTGGGTATTATATGCGTGGGTGTAGTATACCGGGCAGGCAACACTTCATCGCGGGTGCCATGAATATGCAGTATTGTCTTCGGCATTTCTTCATTCTTCCAGCTCAATACTGCCTCCATGCTCCAGCGGATAAATTTAGAATCACTGCTTTTGATGATCTCCCACAACAGCTTTTTATCTTCCGATTTCTCATTGGTGATGTAGCGTTTCAGACGGGCGGCTGTTTTAACCAACCCGATGGGTACTACTTTGTGCAGCCGCATCTTAGCCACTACCCGGAAATAGCCTGGCAGGTGTGCCGACAGGGGAATGCTGGCAATGAGGATGGTTTTTACAGGTGGGTAGCGCTTGGCAATTTCAGTGACCAGCATGCCGCCGAACGACAGGCCTACCAGTACAAACGGTTCGCTGATATCGATCCTTTCTGCCATTCGGATGGCGTAGGACGACAGGGATTCTTCCTTCTGCGGTGTAATCCACGTAAGGTGTACAATTTCATATCCTTCGGGCAGACGGACATATTTGAATACCCGCTCATCGGCTGCCATCCCACTGATAAAATACGCTTTCAAATGATCAGAAGTTAATCCAACAAAATTACGATTAGTGATATAAAACCGGCTTTATAGAGGTGGATTTTAATGGCTGGTGTGCCTTGTAAGTATCTACCAGTTTTTGAACGGAGGCCGCAGTGGCCCAATGGCTCACGCCAGGCCCTTTGGGAATTTCTTTACTATACTTTTCTGTAAGCACCTGCGCCTTCTTCACTTTTGCCTGCAATGCCTCTGAACCGGCAGGCGAAAAAACCTGTGCCATTGCATAGAGATTCCAGGCTTCCGATACTGATATACCCATTAAAATATCACCAAACTGTTCCAGCAGTTTCGATACTGCCAGATCGGGCGCGGCTGTAAAAGGCAGCCGCTCATGCAACTGGTATGAAAACGAGTTGATAAGTTGAGCCTGTGTTTTTCCGGTCAGTTGTTGATCAGGGATCACCGGGTGAGTTTGCAACCAACCAGGCTCTTTAGCTTCCTGTATTTTTGCTTCCAGTATGGCCAGGTGTATCCATTCGCTGTTGTGGTGTGAATCGGGCCTTATAACGAGGGCTTTGCGCAACCATATAAGGGCGCTGTCGGTTTGTCCGTTCAACTCATAGGCCACGGCAAGATTGGCAATCACATTGTATTCCTCACTCTTTTGTTGTACGAGATAGCGGAATATATTTAGTCCTTCTTTGTAAAACCCCAACTTAAGCAGGTTGGCCCCATAGTTGGAATAATGAGAATGAAAGTAATATTCTTTGTGTTGCCATTTGGTTTTCTGAAACTCCCTACATGCTTTCTTTAAATCCTTTTCATCATGGAACCGGTAAAAATAAGCGAGGTTATCTACGCCACCATTACCGTGTACTCCATGTTCGCTTACATGGTAATAATTAAGACAGGCTGAAAGGGGATGGCTGTAAAAAACAATTAATATGACGGCGGTAATTAGCTTTCGCATAAGAGAGTTTCCTAAATTTACGATCTCTACTCCACACTAAGTAAAGATTGTATGCTACTACTTACCTGACGAAGATTTCCCGGCTGGTTGTATCGCCTTAAAGTATTCGCTGATCAATGCAGTGTACAACTTATTGCTTGTTACGTCCAGCCGTACCTGTGCTGCATGCCTTTGTTCCTCATCTGCCATTATTCTTTGTGCTTCCTCATTGGCTTCTCTCATGATGGTATTTACCCGTTTTTGCTTAGCACTAAGCTTACGGCGACTCATATTCGGGTAGGCGCTAACCACGGTTTTTCGCCATATTGTTTGAACACGATCTGTTTGCCCAGGTGTCCGGACAGCTTTTTCAATAATACATTTTCGCTGATAGCCATAAAAAGTTTTTTATTGTTTAATGCTACTATCCAGCAGGCCTGCTGATATTAGTAACATACGTAATATCTAGGCTTTAGATTGGGTTATCCTATAATTATTTTAGGGTACGAAGCCCTACAAAAGCCTAAAAATACCCTAAGAAAACCCCAGGATGACCCTAAGATGACAGGTTTCTTAATGTAAGGATAAGCCAGGAAGGCAGCCTCTTCACCTCGCTATTTCCTTAACTTTATATAATGAACATCAAGAATAACATCCTGGAAACGATTGGCAATACGCCATTGATAAAGCTGAACAAGATCACGAAGGATCTTCCTGGTACCATACTGGCCAAGGTGGACTATTTCAACCCGGGTAACTCCATTAAAGACCGGATGGCGCTGAAGATGGTGGAAGTAGCGGAGAAGGAAGGCAAGCTGAAACCCGGCAGCACCATCATCGAATGTACCAGTGGCAATACCGGTATGGGGCTGGCGCTGGCTGGTTGCGTAAAGGGATATAAATGTATTTTCACTACTACCGATAAGCAGTCGAAGGAAAAGATGGACATCCTGAAGGCCGTAGGCGCCGAGGTGATCGTGTGTCCTACCAACGTAGAACCGGATGATCCCCGCTCCTATTACTCCGTGGCCCGCAGGCTGGCCAAAGAGATACCGAATTCATTTCTGTGTAATCAATATGATAACCTGGCCAACAGGCTGGCGCATTATGAAACCACTGGTCCTGAACTGTGGGAACAAACAGATGGCAAGATCACCCACCTCGTGTGCACGGCAGGAACCGGTGGCACCGTTACCGGCACGGCCATGTACCTGAAAGAAAAGAACCCCAACATACAGATATGGGCCATCGATGTATATGGCTCATTGCTCACCAAGTATTTCCGTACCGGTGAGGTAGACATGAACGAAGTGCACCCGTATATATCAGAAGGCTTCGGTGAAGATTTTGTGCCCGAGAACTACGACATGAGTGTGATCGATCATTTTGAACAGGTGACCGATAAAGACGGGGCGGTGATGGCCCGTCGCATTGCCAAAGAAGAAGGTCTCTTCTGTGGTTATAGCGCCGGTAGTTGCCTGCAGGGCTTGATGCAACTGAAAGACCGTCTTAAAAAAGACGATGTAGTGGTTTGTATATTTCATGACCACGGCAGCCGCTATGTAGCCAAGATCTACAACGACCAGTGGATGATGGAAAGGGGCTTCCTGGATGTGAAAACGTTCAGGGACATTGTAAATGGACGGCCTGTGAAGCAAAAGCTGGTGACCGTAGAACCTAAGCATACGGTATCCGATGCCGTGGAACTGATGAAAAAGCATGATATCGAGCACATCCCGGTAGTCAATGGTAATGGCCCTATAGGCGCCATCAGTGAGAGTGGTCTTTTCCAAAAAGTATTCTCCAATCCCGATATAAAAAATGCCACCGTGGAAAGTGTTATGGAACCGGCCTTTCCCATAGTCGAGTTCAGTACACCACTCGAAAAATTACGTACGCTTATCAATAAAGATAATGGCGCCGTATTGAGTAAAGATGAAGCCGGCAACTTCCACATCGTTACCAAGTATGATGTAATACAGGCGCTGGGCAGTTAACACCACCTGCTTTCATGACTACAGCAAGGCTAATGCATACAGCATAAAGGGCCACTACCGGAATTCCAGTAGTTACAATTACTCGTCTTCCGGTATTGTTTGCCCTTAAGGACCGAAATAACTTTGGCCACTTATTTTTTATCTAAATCGGTAGTCATGAAAAAAATCGGTGTTTTATGCTGTGCTTTATTCCTTTCCTTACTGGCAGGCGCCCAGAATGGTGGTTATGCCAAAGGTGACAAACTCTTAAACGTGGGTGTTGGTATCAACTCCTACTATAGTGGCGGTATTCCCTTCGGTGCTTCTTTCGAGGTAGGCATTACAGACGATATCAGCGTGGGTGGTAATGTCGATTATTTGTCTTACAAGTACAAGGAGCTTGGCAACTTCAAGTTCACTGCGCTGTATTTCGGCGCCAGGGGTTCTTATCACTTCAATACGTTGTTGAACATCGGCAATGAAAAGGTTGACTTATATGGTGGCGCTGCATTGGGCTACCGGGTATTCAGCTGGAAAGACGATTATAGCGGAGGAGGATTGAAATCTTCTTATGGCAGCGGCGTATACCTCGGTATTTTTGCCGGTGGAAAGTATTACTTCGCCAGCAATATTGGCGCCTTTGTGGAACTGGGAGCGATCGGTTCTACCAATGCACGCCTTGGCGTTGCCTTTAAACTCTGATCTGGCATCCCCCCTTACCTAATATGATGGGGCTGACCTTTAAGGTTAGCCCTTATTTTTTGGCGTAAAGACTTGTTTACTTGTTGTACCTGCAGAACGACTAATAGGGAGAAATAAAAATGGGCTGGTGTTACTCACCAGCCCACGGAAATCTTTTAATCAGAGACCAAATACTGAGTTCTTCAGCTCCTTTATCAAGTTTCACTTATTGAGGAGGGTATAGGGGGTTAAAAAGGGTTCCTCAAATAATCTGATACAAAGATGGGCCGCAAAAGGCTGAACCTGAACTTTATTCGATCAATGCGCTTTGTTGGCCGTTCAATGACCCTAAAATGAAGGGGAATTAAACAGTCTTAAAAACGGATTAAAGTTTTTTCATATGGCTGTGTATATGTGGATAACACGTAACTTACAGTAGACTTCTTTTGATGCCGATCAACGAAATGGCCATTTCCCCGGGGCAAAAACGTAGTATTCCCATACTACCTTCGTTATCTTCCCATGTATTCCCTGAAACACTTACGATTTTTGCAGTAAATACCGAATAAATTAAATCGAGAATTTCTGCTCTTGTTAACATTTCGATGTGGATATATCTTTGTTATCGAAGTTGATTGATAGCTTATCAATCATATCCAATATCCGATGTAAAGATCAAGACATCATCCAATATCCAGAAAATCCATAAAATCCAGTATCAATCAACTTCTTTTTCCTTTTAAAATCCAAGAGTCCAATGTCCTTGTGAACCGTCCAATGTCCAACGATTGCCAGTCCAGCCTGTGAAAAACCAACGTCCAAGTCCAAGTCCTTAAACCGTCCAAGTCCAACGTCCGAAAAAGAACCAAGTCCAATCGTATCCTTGAAAAAACCGTCCATAAGATCCAACGTCCGAGAAAAAACCAATTGAGTTCCAATTCCTGTGTGTTAAGAACCGCCTGCAAATTCCAATACCCTCCTGCTAGATGATCCTTATTCTATTTAGCAGGAGGCAGCAGCGGTCTCCTCCACACCTTTTCAATCTCCGTTTTCTTTATTCACTATCCAGACTTTTTACCGGATTCGCGATTGCCGCTCGTATCGCCTGAAAGCTCACTGTTATCAATGTTAGTATAGCCACCGAAACGCCCGTTACCAGGAAGATATCCACCCCGAGGTCGATATGCCAGGCAAACCCGTTCAGCCAGCTTTGCATCATCCACCAGGAAAGTGGTATAGCGATCAGCAGGGCAATGCCCACCGCCCGCAGAAAATCTTTCGATAACAACATTATTACCTGCCCTACCGTAGCTCCCAACACCTTCCGTACCCCTATTTCTTTGCGCCTTTTCTCAGCTGTAAAGGATGCCAGCCCAAACAGGCCCAGGCAGGAGATGATTACAGCCAGTATGGCAAAGTATTTAGAGAGTGTTGCTACGCGTTTTTCGGCCACATATTGGGCCTGGTAATCTTCATCCAGGAACTTATAGTCGAGCGTAAAGCCGGGGTTGTATTTTGCGTAGAAAGACTTCAGCTGATCGATGGTCTCTTTTTCCCTGGCCGTATTGATCTTCACCATCACTGTGGTGCCGGGCGCATCCAGCTTGAAGAACAGGGGTTTTACTGCTTCATGCAGGGATTGGAAGTGAAAGTTCTTAGCCACACCGATGATTTCCCTGTCTCTGCCATCGAATTTAATCACCTTACCTATCGGGTCTTTAATACCCATGAGTTCGATTGCCGCTTCATTGAAAATAAGTCGGGCTGTATCCATACCCCAGGCAGTAGAGAATGCACGTCCCTCTTTCATTTCAATGCCCAGTGTTTCTATCATACCGTAGTTGACCAGGAAGGGCCTGAAAGGCACCACCTCGTCTACTCCATCTTTTTGAAAGCGATTGCCTATGTTAGAAGGTCCGCCCAATACATTGCCTGCCATGCTGGACGCATTGACCACACCAGGTACTTGCTTCAGTGCTGCCAGGAAAGCATCTATGCCGGTGCCCACACTACCCTCTGCATCGAAATAAAGCACCTGGTCTTTATCATAACCTGTTTTATGGGATTGTACAAAGGCTATCTGCCGGCACACCACCAATACTGCTACAATGAAGATGACCGACAGCGTAAACTGAAAAACGACCAATCCCTTGCGTGCCCACAACACACCTGCAGCGCTTTTCAGCTTTCCTTTTAATACTGCCACCGGGTGGAAGCCTGACAAGTAAAAGGCCGGATAGCTGCCCGCCAGACAGGCTGTGACAATAGTAATCCCCAACAGGGTGAACACAAACCCTGCATCGACCTGTACTGTGAGTTCTTTACCGGTAATATGGTTAAAGGCTGGCAGGAAAAACAGTACCATTAACAAGGCCAGCAGCATGGAAGCCAATACCAGCAAGAAGGATTCAGAGAGATATTGCGCGATAAGGGAAATACGTCCGGCGCCCATTGTTTTACGAACACCTATTTCCTTCATCCGGCCGGCAGTTTTAGCAGTGGCGAGGTTCATGAAGTTGATGCAGGCTATGACCAGGATAAAAATAGCGATGAGCGAAAAGAGCCGCACGTACGTAATACGCCCGCCAGACTGTACACCATTTTCATAACTACCATACAGGTAATTTTCTGCATATGGTTTCAGGAACATTTGCCGTGCCTGCCCATTGCTATAGCCTTTCATAAAGACACTCAGCTTTTCATTGAAGGCCGCCACCTCTGTACCCTCTTTCAAGACTATATACGTAAAGAAGGGACCGCCATTCGATGCCGGACTTAGTGGCCCCTGCATGTTCATCATCTCTTTAAACAACCCAAAGGATAACAGGAAATCGAATTGTATAGATGAGTTAGCCGGTGTTCCCTTAAAAACACCTGTTATAATACTGTTCCGTTTTTCGGTAACGAATTGCCAGGTGATGGGTTGTCCTATTACATCTATGCGGTTGAATAAGCTCATGGCCAGTTGTTCCGATATCACCATACCATCCTTGTTCGCCAGCGCTTCTTTGGCATTACCGCTGATGAAGGGATAGGAAAACACGTCGAAGAAATGCTGATCAGCAAAGACCCCTGTGCCTCTCGCATTTTTATTGTCTGTAGACAGTGCTACGCGGGGAAACCAGGAAGGAGGTGTAATAACCGTTGCTTGTGCCACTTCGGGCATCACCGCAGGCAACGTTTCGGCCAGGTGGGGAGATGTTTCCCGGGAAGTGATGATGCCGCTGGAAAGGGATCTGTTCTCCATCACCTGAAACAGCTGTGCTTCGTTTTCATGAAACCTGTCGACCGACATTTCATCCCTCACCCACAACCAGATGAGTAGCGTACAGGCGAGGCCAGTAGACAAGCCAACAATATTGAGGATCGTGAACTGCCGGTTCTTCAGCAGGTGGCGCCAGGCAATGGTGAAGTAGTTCTTAAGCATAAGCAGGATTAGGCCTGTAAGATGGGAAACCTGTTTTTTTCCATACCGCGCTGCATTATTTCTTTACACAGTAACTTGCGCTATGCCATCATTCACCGATCAGTTGAACAGGACCATTACGCTGCCAGGCGTTCCCCAAAGGATCGTTTCGCTGGTGCCGTCACAAACGGAGTTGCTGGCTCATCTGGGGCTGGACAATGAAGTGGTGGGCATTACCAAATTCTGTGTGCACCCCGAAGCCTGGTTCCGTTCTAAAAAAAGGATCGGCGGCACTAAAAATGTGCACATAGATTGGGTGCATGATCTTCAACCTGATCTTATTCTCGCCAATAAGGAAGAGAATATGCAGGACCAGGTAGAAGAACTGGCCCGGCATTACCCCGTGTGGGTGAGTGATGTGAATACACTGGAAGATGCACTGGCTATGATCCAATCTGTGGGTGAGCTTACAGATACAACGGCTAAAGCTGCAGCAACTATTCACGCTATTGAAGCTGCTTTTGCTTCTTTCACCAGTGGGCCTTCTGTGAAGACAGCCTACCTGATCTGGAGAGATCCTTACATGACCATCGGCAACGACACCTTCATCCATTACCTGCTGCAACGCTGTGGACTGGTGAATGTTTTTGCACATAAGACGCGTTATCCTGTCATTAGTGTAGATGACCTGCGAGAAGCGGATTGCGAACTGCTGCTCCTTTCTTCAGAGCCCTACCCTTTCAAGCAGCCCCACATCGATGAATTGCAGGAATACCTGCCCGCTACGCGCATCATGCTGGCGGATGGAGAAATGTTTAGCTGGTATGGCAGCCGTCTGCTCGAAGCGCCCGGATATTTTAAGGAGCTATTGAATAGCATACAGATCAGTTAGTTTTATGTAATTTGAAGGCCAATGGTACCCAATTTCACACCGGAAGAGAATAATAAACCATCGCGCAAGAAACCCATGTTTCCTGTGCCCGACCGCCTGCGTCAATATCTTAAAATACATGGCCGCGAGGTAAAGCTGCCGGTATCGTACAACGACCTGTTACGCATTACCTACTCTATTCCCCTGAAAGATAAATATGGCAAGGACACCTTGTGGGAAAAGGTGGTGTATGACATGCGCGACTGGGAATATATCCGCGAAGGGCTGGTAAAGATGTATGCCTTCCTGAAAACGGAGGGAGACCTTACGTTTACTGCTCACCTGGACGTGGCGCGTATCGATTATTGCAGCTTTGGCAACTCGCATCCTTTCCGTATTCGCATCATCAACAAGTTCAACGATAACTACGACCACTTTTATATCAAGATTGCTGATGCCTCGCGCATTTATGGGCTGGAGCTGGAGCACTTGTTATCGCCCAACCGCATCACTTATCTTACGCACAGCAATACATTGGTGGAAGAGCATATTCCAGGCATTCCCGGTGATTTGTTTATCCAAACCCATCTGAACAGTCCAGCCACCAATAAGATCAGGCTGGCAAAGGAGTTCGTGAAGTTTAATGAACGTTGCTTTGTGCGGCTGTTGGGTGATATGCGTTCTTATAATTTCGTGATAGATATTACGCCGGATATCGAGGATTATCAATACCGCATCCGGGCCATCGACTTTGACCAGCAATCTTATGAAGGCAGGAAGAACCTGTACCTGCCACAGTTCTTCAAGGAAAATATTGAGCTGGTGCACCTGTGCAGCAAATACCTCAACAAAGAATCCATAGATCAATACCAGGCAGAGGAAAGGACCATGATGGCTTTCCGGGTGGCCTCTACCCGCTTCCGGCTGATGGACCTGCTGAATACCATGGCTGCAGACAAGATATCAACCCCCGAGAAACTGCTGCAATTAAAAACAGAGTTGGGCGAGTACTTCCATACTACAGGCTTTGCCAAATGCAAGTCGATGGGACAACTGGTAAAGCGCCAGCTGAAGCAAACGCTGCAGAAGAACCTGGCGCTTATTCAAAAGAACCTGGGGAAGTTTGAGGATTAATATCCATCTTATTCTGTAACAAGGTTACTCACAATATTTTTTATAGTACTGTGCTACATCCTGCCGGCCGAGTTGAATGAGCCGTTGGAGATCGGCACAGGCACCGGCTTTGTCTTTTTTGTTCATCCTGGCATTGGCCCTGTTGATCAGTGCCACCTCATATTTGTCCCAGATGGCCAGTGCCTTATCGAAATATTGAATTGCCAGGTCAAACTTCCCTTGTTTGCTGTAAATATTGCCGATGTTGTTATGGGCTTTGTACTCGGTACTGTCGAAAAGGATTGCCTGTTTGTAATAATACAACGCAGAATCGACAGCGCCCTGGTCATTGTGATTCATCCCCAGGTTAAAAAGAGCATTCGCCCAGTTGGGCTTTATTACCAACGCCGTCCTGAAATCTTTTTCAGCTTCTTTAAAAAGTTTTAAATACTGAAGGATGATACCTCTGTCGAGATAAGCCCACTCAAACGAAGGGTTCAATCGGATAACTTCCGTAAAATCAATATAAGCGTCACTGGCTTTATTTAGCCGTTGCCTTACCGCGCCCCTTTTATAGTAGTAATTGTACTCAGTAGAGTCCAGGGCTATTGCCCTCGTAAGATCAGCTTCAGCATCGGCCCACCGCTCCACATCATTGAGCAAATAGGCTCTTGTGAAATATAGTCTTTTATCGTTGGGTGCTTTTTTGATACTGTCTGACACCAACACTATCTTTTTCCTGAGCGAAGCATACATAGTCGTATCTCCTCTGTAAGTAGTTTTTTCCTGTGCTGTCAGGGTGGATATTGCCAGGATGAATAAGGTTGCTGTCAATAGCACTTTAGGGATCATGGTTCAGGGTTTAGTTCAAGGAGTCGGTTTATTGATACAATCAGAGTTTTATTTTAAGGTTGAACTCTTTCTTCATTGTCAGCAAGGCTTCTGCATTTCCTTTCGCGTCATCAACCGGGTTGTGGGTATGTTTTGTTTGCCGCAGGTGCTTGAAGTTCTTGAACGTGTCTTTGATAATCCCTTTATACAAACTGCCCAGGTTGTAGGAACTAAAGCCAAAAGGATTACTGCCGGTGAAGTGGTGAAAGTACCAGCAGATAAACATCCAGTCGAAGCCATTGTTATCACTTATAAAGACGGGTCTGTCTTTAACGGCTTCTTTCATCCAGGCAGCAAACTTTTCCATGACAGCTTTGGGATCATCGAAATCCTGCGTTTGCTCTCTTGTAAAACCGGAAACAGCTAACGCTTCGGGAATGAACTTATCCGATATGGGTTTTAGTTGTCCGTAGAATGTTTTATTTAATCCTTCCTCTACTACCACTGCTCCAAAACAGATCATGGAGTAGTCGCCCGGAATAGGGCCATCGCTTTCTATATCGACCATTATATAGGCCATAAATCAACATGTTTAATTCAAAGTCATTGTTTATATATCTCTACTTTCCTTCCATCAGGGTCCACGATCACTGCCATGTAACCGAAATCGGTTTGCGCTGGTTCCATGGAAAAGACAACCTGATTTTCCCTTAGCAGGGTGATCTTTGTATCAAAATCGTCGATACCCAATCCCAGGCGGAAATGATTGTCTGCTTTTTCCTGCCCCTTAGCCAGTGGGTATATCTCCAAAACAGCAGACCCAATGGTTGTGGAGTAATGATAAGGAGAGTTGCCGTGTTTATGGTAATCAAATACCAATCCCAATAAGGTATAAAAGCCTGCTAACTTTTCCGGGTCACCTGTCCGGACTACCATAAGTCTCAATTCCATGTGTATTAGATGTTTGGCTGCCTGTATATTCTGCTGAAAATATCATTTTCTACCGGCTCCTGCAAGGCGGAAGGGTTATGTTTTTAATTACTTCCCGGCCTACAAGATGCTGCTAACCAGTTAAAAACATAAATTTTAACGGATATTCTCCGCCACCCCACTATTTCTTATCTTCGCCGCACTATTTAAGAAAACTAATCCGTTCTTGAATAAATTGCAACGTTCGTAACTCTTTATTAATTAATTAAAAGATAAAATAGCAGAATCATGAAAAAATATAAAGCCGGGGTGCTTTTTGGCGAAGAATTAGAAGCCTTGTACAAAGATGCAAAAGAGAACCAATTTGCCCTGCCGGCAGTAAATACCATTGGTACCAACACCATCAATGCTACTCTGGAAACAGCGGCCAAGGTGAACTCCCCCGTTATTATCCAGTTTTCCAATGGCGGTGCGCAGTTCATAGCTGGTAAAGGCATGCCTAACGATCAGTTGCAAGCCAATATCTCGGGTGGTATCTCCGGCGCCCTGCACATCCACAATGTGGCTAAATACTACGGCGTACCTGTAATTCTGCACACTGACCACGCTGCCAAGAAATGGCTGCCCTGGGTTAGTGGCCTGATCGACGCCGGTGAGCAATTCTATAAAGAGAAAAAACAACCTCTTTTCAGCTCTCACATGCTCGACCTTTCTGAAGAGCCTATCGAAGAGAATATCCATACTTCTGTTGAATTTTTCAAGCGCATGCAGCCCCTGGGCATGGCCATCGAGATCGAGCTGGGTGTAACCGGCGGTGAAGAAGATGGTGTTGACAACAGTGGTGTTGAAAATGACAAGCTTTATACTCAGCCTGAGCACGTAGCGTTTGCTTATACCGAATTGAGCAAAGTAGGCCGCCTGTTCAGTGTAGCAGCTGCCTTTGGTAACGTACACGGTGTTTACAGCCCCGGCAACGTGGAGCTGCGCCCTGTGATCCTCAAGAACAGCCAGGACTATATCGAAAAGAACCTGAAGACTGGTCCTAAGCCCGTTTACTTCGTATTCCACGGTGGTAGCGGTTCTCCTCAACACCAGATCCGGGAAGCCATCGGCTACGGTGCTATCAAGATGAATATCGATACCGATCTGCAGTGGTCTTTCTGGGAAGGCGTGCTCAATTATTACAAGAAGAGCGAAGCTTACCTGCAAGGTCAGCTGGGCAATCCTGAAGGAGCTGAAAAGCCTAACAAGAAATACTACGATCCCCGTGTATGGCTGCGCAAAGGTGAAGAAACGTTTATCAAACGCCTGGAAGTAGCTTTCGAGGACCTGAACTGTATCAATAGGAACGCATAAAAATTACAAAACATTCATTGACAGGCTGGTTAACTTGATACCTGTTAATGGAAATGCCTAAATACTTAAAAGTCCTGCTGCATAGCAGGACTTTTTTTATTATTTGTTAACCCGCAGGGCCAGCACGGATATCGCAGTGGTTGTATTTTCATAATACGTCCCGCGTTGCGGGATCAAATACTACTTCGATTATGCCATCCAAGAAAATTACAGACCTGCTGGGCGACAAGGCCGCTTATTTGTTAGAGCATCAATGCAAGACCATTGACAAATCAACGCTCTCCCTCCCTTCTCCCGACCATGTAGAAAAGAGCTGGATCAACAGCAACCGTAGCAATCCTGTACTGCGCAGTATTCAAACGTTGCTGGGCCATGGCCGGCTGGCCAATACCGGCTACTGCAGCATTTTCCCGGTAGACCAGGGTATCGAGCACAGTGGCGGTTCTGCCTTTGCGCCCAACCCTATTTATTTCGATCCCGAGAATATTGTGAAGCTGGCTATAGAGGGTGGCTGCAATGCTGTGGCGTCTACCTACGGTGTGCTGGGCATCATGAGCCGCAAGTATGCTCACCGCATTCCCTTCGTGGTAAAGATCAACCACAATGAGTTTTTAAGTCTGCCTAACCGGTACGACCAAACCATGTTTGGCACCGTGCGCAGCGCGTGGAATATGGGGGCTGTGGCTGTAGGCGCTACCATCTACTGGGGCTCTGCTGAAAGTGCCCGCCAATTGAAGGAAGTAGCAGAAGCTTTTGAGCTGGCGCATGAGCTGGGCATGGCCACTATCCTATGGTGCTATACCCGCAACAATGGTTTTAAAGTGGATGGTGTGGACTATCATACTTCTGCTGATCTTACCGGTCAGGCCAATCACCTCGGCGTTACGTTGCAAGCCGACATCATCAAGCAAAAGCTTCCTACCAATAATGGTGGTTATCTTGCTACCAAGCACGGCAAAACATCGCCACTGGTTTATGAAAAGCTGACTACCGATCACCCCATTGACCTTTGCCGTTACCAGGTATTGAACTGTTATAGTGGTCGGGTTGGCCTGATCAACAGTGGTGGTGAAAGCAAGGGTGCCAGTGATCTGCAGGATTCCATCTACACCGCCGTTATCAATAAGCGCGCCGGTGGCATGGGCCTCATCCTGGGCCGTAAAGCTTTCCAACGTCCTTTCAATGAAGGTGTGGAGCTGCTGCAGGCTACGCAGGATGTGTACCTGGATAAGGATATTACTGTTGCCTAAACTATAGCTCATGGTAAAAGAGGTGATGTCTTTTTGAAAAGGCGTCGCCTCTTTTTTGTATTTTTCCGTTTCATGCCAAGCACTCCATTACTTACACGTTTATCACGGCTATTGCCCATTGTATATTTATTGGTTACGCTTGCACTCTGGTTATTTGTGCGAATGCATGCTTTTCGAATGGACATGACGCACGATGAAGCATACTCCTTCAAGTTGATAAAGACCAACTACTTTATTGCCATGTTTGGATCGGCCAACACGCATTGGCTGAACAGTATCTGCATGAAAATATCCGACGTGCTATTTTATAATACGCCAGGCTGGCTACGTCTGCATTCCGTAATGGCCTTCCCTTTTTTCGCCTGGGCCATTTACCGGTTGGGAAAACTCATGAAAGGCATGCCTGCCCGGATCATCTTTTATGCAGCAATATTATTCAACCCGTATGTACTGGATTTCTTTTCACTGGCACGCGGTTACGGGCTGGCCATGACTTTTCAGGCCTGGGGCCTTGTTTATTTTATAAAAGCTGCCACTAATGAGTTCCGGTATCGCAACTGGTTGTGGATGTTCATCCTGAATGCGCTGGCCATTGCTTCCAACCTTTCTTATTTCTATACAGTTGTTGGCATGGCAGCGTGGTATGCCTATACCATACTTATTCCCAAACCGAAAGGATATACCATAGACCGGCGAAATATAAGGTTATTGTCTTTTTATATTTTACTGCTGCTGCTTACTGTTGGCGATCTCCTGTTCATTAAATATTACGGTAACGATCTCGGTTATGGTGGCGATACCGATCTTATCAGCTCTTTGTTTGGCACCGTGTGGGAAGGAAGTTTATATGGAGCAAACTATGGCCAGTTGCTGCCTGTACTTACGCAGGCTTCTTTTTATTGCCTGGTATTAGCCTGTGTTTATTATGTTTTTCACTTCCTGCGCAGCAAGGTAGCCAGTACCGGTTTCCTGCTCAGCATTCCCTTACTAAGCATCCTGCTATTGAATATCTTTTTTCACTTGTCGTTTAAAACGCCTTTTCTATATGGCCGCACAGCTTTGCAATGGTATATACCCGGTATGCTACTTATCTGTTTTGCGGCTGGTGAATTGTTGTCGCTCTCTAAAGTATCCCGGATAGCAGGTGCAGGTATTGCGGCCATTCTGCTCGTACTGATCGTTGTGCACCTTAATAAACAGACGGACAGAGAACTGTGTTTTGAGTGGTCGCTGCAGGCAAATACTTCCAGCGCTATTCGGGAATTGTACGATCAAAAACCTCAACGTCCTGCCGTTGGTTTTTCAATGGGAGGCGTGTATGAGAATTATTATAGCCTGCGAAACAATAAACTATTACCTGTCCCTACCAATTTACCCGACCAGGAACAGGATTGTTCCAATCCCCAGATGAAGCAAGTGCTACTAAACAGCGATTATATTATCACTGCCTACCCCACTACGCTGTTGTGCCTGCAGCAACTGGGTCTTCACTATGAAGTAATAAGCAGTTATCCGCCCAGCACTAATCAACTGATCAGGATCTATCATTGATCAAAAAGCCCCGCTTAAAGCGGGGCTTGTATGCTATGTAGATTAGTTCCAATCTCTATCATGTCCTCTGCCACGTCCGCGGCCACGATCATGTTTATGACCCCGGCGGTGACCACGATCGTCATCATAGTGCCTTGGTCCGCGGTGATCACGGATACATTCCTGGCGACCGCGCCATCCTCTGTACCGTGCATACCTGTTGCGGTGGTCGTAGAAGTGATCATAGGGCCTTGCTTCGTTGATGACTACTTTATACCCGCTGTAAAGATCATAGCCCCGGTATCTTCCCGGCAGGTTGGCGGCGAATACCCAACGGCCGGCATCGAGGTAAATGAATTGCTGGCGTGGTACGTAGTAATAAGCTTCCACATCGGGCAGGTAGTAATAATCCACCCTGTCATATCCTGATGGTCCCCACATGGGTTGGGAACCTATGTTGACACTTATACTAACCTGTGCTGTGGCTTGCATCGAAGAAAGGGAACATCCTGTAACGATTAATAACGCAACTGCTATCCTTTTCATAATACTATTGATTTGGTTCTGCTCTTATAAATCCAAAGCATATGCCTCTTTGTATTGAGAATTTGTTAATACAGAAAGCCTTAACAAAGTGTATTCATAAAAAAAAGCCGGTAATTAAACTTACCGGCTTTTGTGTAGTCGTGGCCCCGCATACGGGGGATTTTGATTAATAGATGTAGTTCAAAGCAGTGATATCACTGCTGATGAACGGACGGTTTACGCCATTGCCTATACAGGCCAGCATCCAGGAGCCGGATACCGCGTTAGTAGTAGGCGTACCGGGAATGTGGATAGCGCCCACACCACCTGATCCTTCATTAACGGCTGAACCACCGCAACTGTAAGCGCGGTTGGCATAGTCCGTATGACGGAAACCGATACAGTGGCCTACTTCATGTGCGATGATGGAAGTAACTGTATTGATGTTCCAGGTGTCGAGGTAGCTTCTGTTTACCAGTACTGAGCTATATGGGTTGCCACTGGATGTTGGGAAACCTGCTGAGGCGAGGTAACCAGCGCCGGAGGGTGCCGGGTTGATCACGATGTTGCCACCGGAGGTAACCCGGGAGAACGTGATACGCAAGCCCAATGCATTGTAACGGCTGATCGCTGAATTAAGCGCCGTAGTATACCGGGAGGGCAAAGATGAATTGAGGCGGATGGTAATGTTGCGGGGAAGACCTGTTACCGTATTGGTAGTACGGTACTGTTCTTCATCGCCTACGCGGATGAGCTTGCGATCGGGTGTTTCACGCAGGTCATCTTCGGTAATTACAATGTCACCTTCTACCAGGTACCCTTCCGGATGACGGACAACGTTCTTGTTGCCGAATCCTAATTCATAGATCTTGGTCAACACATCTTGCGCGATCTCCTCTTGCTGAGGTGTTTCCTTTGCATCTTTTTTACAAGAAAATACTACAAGTGCGAGCAGGGCAAACAAAGCTGCCACTTTTAGAAGACTTCTCATGTGCTTTTGTTTTTTTTGGTTAACAAAAATAGAATGACAGGTATGCAGGGTTATACTACACACAAATGTTACGAGGAGGAGTTGCTAATCAGAGAGATGTTGCTAAGTGAAAATTTCGAATGCTTAGGGGGAAAGAATTGTTGATCCGGCTATACTTGTAAGTTATGACGAAAAATAAAATGTCAAAATACTTTTATAGCAACTCTGTTGCAGAGACAATGCCATAGTGGATTTACTATACCAATCGCATAAGGGCAAAGAAAAAGCCCTGACAATTGCTTGACAATTATCAGGGCTCTCTTATTATGTTCTTAACTTCTTACTGCATGCGATTGTGCATCAGAAGCCTTTCTTCGGTGTTTCGCCACCCGGGGTCTTGCCGGTGTAGTTCTCAGGCATCTGCACAGCATAGAATTGGTTCTTGCCGTCCAGAATGATCTTGGCTACCTGTTGTATATCTTTTGTGGTCAGGCTCTTGATATACTTCTCAGCATTGACAAAACGATCGGGGTTATCGCCTTTGAATTTGATATCCAGCAGGGCTTCCAGCCAGGTGCCGTTTTCTTTCTTCTTCACTTTATTCTGCTCGATCCATTGTGTCTTTACTTTGTTGAGGTAGCTGGTATCGGGGCCTTTGGCAGCGATATCGGCAAACTCTTTTCTAACTGCTTTGAGGAGGGTATCTACTTTTTCGGGACCGCAAGGCAGTTGGAGTACAAAGCTGTAGTTGGTGTAAGGATATTTCTCGATGCCGGCAAAGGTGCCACCACCGTAGATGCCTTGTACTTTCTCGCGCAGCTCTTCAATGATGCGGATGTTCAATACTTCGCTCAGGGCCTGGGCTTTCAGGTCCATCTCTTCGCTGTAGGGCATTTCGCCTGAATAGAAGGCCAGGATAAGGCTTTTCTCTTCTTTGCCTTTATTGACATTGAGCTGTTGCTTGCCACTTACAGGACGTACTTTGTTGTCTACGAAAGAGAACTTCTTAGTAGTCGCAGGCAGGCTGGCGATGTATTTCTCGATATAAGGGATGATCTCTTCTTCCTTGAAGCTACCCACGAAAGCGAAGTTCATACCGTTTGCATCACCAAAACGCTCTTTATAGATGGCCAAGGAACGGTCGAGGTCTACCTCGTCGAAGAACTTGCTGTTGGGAACGGTTATCGGCGCCAGCGGGTTGTTGTTGAACATGGTTTTGTACATGGTATCAATGAACACCGCTTGCGGGTTAGCGCTGATGTTGGCATACTGCGATTTGTTGCGCTGGATATAAGAACGGAAGAGTGCTGTGTCCTTACGGGGCGCTGTGAAGTACAGGTAAGTGAGCTGGAACATAGATTCCAGGTCTTTTACACTGGAGCTGCCGCGTACGCCTTCTGATATAGCAGAGAAGTTGGGGTTCACATTCACTGTTTTACCAGCCAGTGCCTTGCGCAGGTCGGTGGGAGAAAACTCTCCTACGCCCATGGTGGCCACTAATTGCACTGCATATTCTGCATTGTATTTGTCAGCCAGGCCGTAGTTATTTTTGCCACCAGGACGGCTGGCGCCCATCAGGATCTGGTCGTTCTTGAAATCGGTAGATTTCAGGGTAACTGTTACACCGTTGCTCAGTTTCAGCTCAGTGGTGCCCAGTGCTGCATTCTTTGTTTTGGTAACAACCTTTCCTGCTTTGGGGGCAGAGTTTAACAGGTTAGTGGCTACTGCTTTTTCTTCATAAGGCTTGATCTCTGCTTTTTCTTTAGCGTCGATAGCAGCCAGCAGTTCTTTGCCTTCGGGCAGTTTGGTTCCTTCTTTAGCCTCGGGGCCGGTTACATATACAAAGCGGTTCTTATCGTCTTTAAACTTCTTAGATACCGCATTTACCTCTTCGAGGGTGATGCCGGGCACCAGTGTTTTTACGTATTCGTATTCTTTGTCGATACCGGGAATGGGTTCCTGCTGGAGGAAGTGGTTCACGTATTCATCGACATAGTTATCGGATTCTGTTTTATCGCGATTGTTCCAGGCACGCTCGTAGTTGGCTTGCATGGTTTTCTTGGCACGCTCCAGTTCAGCAGCAGTGAATCCAAAGCGTTTTACTCTTTCGATCTCTTCTACTACTGCATTGAGGGCTTTGTTCACATCACCAGTACCGGCAGCGGCGAAGGCGCCAAAGGCGTCATATCCGCGGGCATAAGAACCAAAGCTCACTGAACCAAAGAGGAATGGAGGGTTTGCCTGTTGGGTAAGCTCCTGCAGACGTTGGTTGGTGAGTGATACAAACATTTGTTTTACCAGGCGATCGCGGTAGCTGCCTACAGTGGAAGAAGGAGCATCTTTGAAAGCAGGATAGTTGATAGAAACCGTATAGCTGGTCGCTTCTTTATCGGTAATCACCATTGCATCGCTGGAAGCATAAGCCGGTACATCAGCGTATTCTCTTTTGCGGGGCGCCGTAGGATTGGTGAGGCCTGCAAAATGCTTGCGGATCAATTCTTCGGCTTTGGCAGGTGTTATGTCTCCTACCACGATCACCGCCATCAGATCGGGGCGGTACCAGTCTTTGTAGAAACGACGGATCACATCGGGCTTGAAGCCGCGGATGATGCTATCCTGACCGATCGGTAAACGCTTAGCATATTTGGAACCTTCAAAAAGTTTGGGGTAGATCTTTTTGAACATGCGGTCGTTGGCGCCTTTACCCATACGGCTTTCTTCGAGGATGATGGGCTTTTCGCTTACAATATCATCATCGAGGTAGGTAACGTTGTGGGCCCAGTCTTCCAATACCTGGAAGCCTTTTTCAAGGTTACCGGGTTTATCGGTAGGAATGGGAAGGATGTACACTGTTTCATCGAAGCTGGTATAAGCGTTGAGGTCGTTGCCGAAGCCAACACCAATATCCTGCAGGAAGGAAACGATATCATTCTTCTTAAAATGGGTAGTACCGTTGAAGGCCATGTGTTCGGCCATGTGGGCCAGGCCCTGCTGATCATCGTCCTCATTGATAGAACCGGCATTGAGCACCAGGCGCAGCTCTACTTTTTGTTCGGGCTTTTTGTTCTGACGAATGTAGTAGGTAAGGCCATTGTCGAGCTTACCAATCTTCACTTTAGCATCTACCGGCAAGACAGCCTTGAGATCGGTAGTTTGGGCCATAGACGGCCCCGTAGCAATAATGACGGCCAAGAGCAACAGCCATCGGGAGAAAGCAACAAAGGGTTTTTGCATAATCATGTATGTTTTTAGCCGTACAAAAATATCAGTACAGCGGAACAATATACAGCCTTTCATAAAAATGAGGCAAAAGTTGGGGTATTTACCCAATTACCGGCAGATCATGGTAATTATATTATATGAGGATTATTCTGTACGCAAGCTTTTGACCGGGTTGGCCAGTGCTGCTTTGATGGCCTGCACGCTCACCGTGACCACGGCGATGCATACGCCAATTAGTGCCGCTATCGCAAACAGCCACCATTGGATATCAGTGCGATAGACAAAGCCTTGCAGCCATTGCTGCATTACCCAATAACCGAGAGGCACTGCTATAAGGGTACCCAGCAATACCGGCTTCAGCAGGTCTTTGGTCAATAGCAGGATAATGTTGCTGATAGAAGAGCCCAGCACTTTGCGTACGCCGATCTCGCGTGTACGTTTTATGGCTGTGTAAGAGGCCAGGCCAAACAAACCGAGGCATGCAATGACAATAGCAATGATGGAAAAGATACCCAACAGGGTTTCCTGTCTTGCTTCTGCCTTGTATAACCTATCAAATCTTTCGTCGAGGAAATCGTATTCGAATGGATGGTCGACTGCGTTGGCCGCATATATCTTCTTTAAGCGTTCGATGGTTGCAGGCAATTCTGTCGTACGCAGTTTTATCAATGCCAGGCGCCTATCGTTCTTTTTGGAGGAAATTACCAGTGGCCCTATCACTTGTTTCATAGAAGTGAAGTGATAGTTTTCTATCACACCTACGATCGTGCGGCGCACGGTATCATTTGTTATATTCTTTATCCATTTTCCAACGGCCTGCTCAGGCGTGTAGCCTAATGTTTCAGCTGCCTTCCGATTGATCAATACGGAGTAAACAGAGTCGGTAGTGTGCTGTGGTGAGAAATCACGACCGGCGATAATTTTCAATCCCAGGGTACCAGCATATTCGAAGTCGGCAAACTCTGTATTGAGCATGATCTTCTCTCCGGGTTTGGCTTCTGCTTCAAAGCCATACATGTCGTGGAAGCCGCCTGGCTCGCCCGTCATCAATGACACGTTCACTACAGACCTATCTGCCCGTAGCTGGTTCTTGAAGGTTACCCTGTTGTCCCTGATCTTGCTGTTATCGAGCCTTACGATCATGGACTGTTCTTTATCGAAACCCAGGTTGGCAGTTCTTACGTAATGCATCTGTTTCATCACAATGGCTACGCATACGATCAGCAACACGGAGATACCAAACTGGAATACCACCAACACTTTGCGGAACATGGCGCCTCCCTTCCCTATCCTTAGTTTTCCTTTCAGGGATTCTATGGGTGAGAAGGATGACATCAGCAGGGCCGGATAGCTGCCTGCCAGGAGTCCTACTACGAGGATGATGCCTACTATGCAGGCATAAAACCAGGGATTGGTCCAGCCAGACGGCAGGTCGTATCCCAGGAAGCTATTGTAGGCCGGCATCAGTAATCTCAATGTCCCCAATGCCAGTACCGCCGACACCGTAGCCATCAACAGTGACTCGAAAATGAACTGGCTGGCCAGTTGTTTCTTTACGGCGCCCAACACTTTTCTGAGTCCCACTTCTTTTGAGCGATCGGTAGCTCTTGCAGTGGCCAGGTTCATGAAGTTGATGCAGGCAATGATGAGGATGAGCGCGGCAATGCTCATAAATACATATACGGTCTTACGGTTGCCATGTTTTACGGGATCAAAGGTTGATTCTCCATCGAGGTAGATGCCTTTCAGTGGCTTAATGGTAAGGTCCATTTTAAAACCATTTTCTCTGTAATAGGCGCCCAGGTATTTGTCCATAAATGCAGGAAATTGTTTTTCCAGCTCCTGGGGCTTTACAGCAGGGTTTAACTGCACATAAGTATACAACCCGTTATTGGGCCACTGTGTGTAAAAGGGTGAGTTGTGCCAAAGGGTATTGGGGATCACGATATCGAACTCCAAGTGGGAGTTGACGGGTGCATCTTTGGCAATACCGCTTACTTTGAAGCGACGATTTTTATTGAATTCGATCTCTTTACCAATAGGATCTTCATTACCAAAATACTTTTTGGCAGTGGTCTCCGTCATTACGATACTCGAAGGATCATTGAGCACGGTGGCAGGATTTCCTTTCAATAACGGAAAGCTAAAGAAGGTGAAAAAGTTACTATCAACCGATACGATCTTTTTTTCGTTGAAAGAAATGTTCTTATAGGTGATCAGGTCATTGTCGGGAGACACACGCATGGTCTGTACCACCGCATCGGGATAAGCGTTGCGGAGGGTTGGCCCATACATGGGCGAAAGCCAGGCGATATGGTTTGGTGAACCTGACTGATGGCTTACACGCATCACCCGGTATATGTTGTCACCATTTTTGTGGAAGTTGTCATAGCTGAACTCGCTCATGATGAACAGGAAGATCATGAGGCAACAGGTAATGCCTACGGTGAGACCCAGGATGTTGATGAGGGAGAACATTTTTTGTTTCCGGAAATTCTTGACTGCGAGCAGCAGGTAGTTTTTCAGCATGACAACTTGGTTTTACTGTGTTACAGAAAGTCTTCGTACTTCAAAGGGAATGCCGGAATGCAGGGGCTTATTTATCATGTATTTATGTAGGTGAAAAACGGGCCAGTGTACGGTTTTGTTACAGTAGGGTGTACGGTGTTGGATAGGGCCAAAGGCCCTGGAATAGGGCTGCGAGACTACAAGTCTCGCAGAGCAGTACACCTTTACACCGGAGGCTATAAAAAAAGCGGGCGATGATTTACTCATCGCCCGCTTTTTTGCTCGTAGCTAATAGCTCGCAGCTTATTTCAATACTTCTTCGACTGCTTTGCCAACAGTGCCGCTGGGCATTTGGATGTGCAATAAAGCAGCGATGGTGGGTGCGATATCGCTCATGTAAGTTTCACGGTTGGTTCTGCCGGGTTTGATGCCCCAGCCGTAGAACACCATGGGAATGTGTGCATCGTAAGGATTCCAGAGGCCGTGTGTGGTACCAGTAGCACCGCCATCGAGCCAACCGGGTTGCAACACGATCTGGATATCACCATCGCGACGGGGATACCAGCCGTTGACCATCATGTCGCGTTGTTTGGCCGTAAGCGGCACGGTCATGATCTCATCGATGGCAAAGGCGCGGGATATGCCTTCCTGTTTGCCCAGGTAATCAACTATCCATTGCTGTATGGCTTTCTTGTCCAGCTTCAGGGAATCGATCTTCTTGTGGTCGAGGTGTATCTGGTAGTTGTAGTTGCTGGTGATCAGTTTCTCTGCGCCAAATTTATCCTTCAGGCCCTGGGCTAATTCTTTGCCCCAACGATCGTCGTCGATAGTGCCTCCTGGAAGTTTGTTTTCTTTCATGAAGCCGGGTACATGGGCCACACCATGATCGGCACTGAGGAATACGGTGTACTGTCCTTTGCCTACTTTCTCATCGAGGAAACGGAAGAAGTTGCCAAAGGTAGTATCAAGGCGCAAGAAGTCATCTTCCTGTTCTATTGAGTTAGGTCCAAAAGAGTGTCCAACATAATCGGGTGAAGAGAAGCTCACAGCCAGGAAATCGGTGATATCATCGGCGCCCAGTTGCTCATTGATCACCGCAGCTTTGGCCATGTCGGCAGTCATGGAGTTGCCATAGGGTGTGCTGGCAATGGTGCCATAGTTTTTACCAATGAACTTTTTAAGGTCATATGGGAAGCCTTTCTGGTCAGCGCCGAATGATTTGCCTTCGTAAGGCTTTTCATCAGCCGTACTTTGTACGTATGTCTCTTTGGGATACATCAGGTTCCAATCAAGTGCGTAATATTTATCTGCGACTTTCTGTGTATTGAAGTCTTTCACCCATTGTGGCAGGTCGTTCATGTAGTAAGTGGAAGTGATCCAGTCGCCCGTGCGGCTGTCATACCAATAGGCAGCATTGGCAGAGTGGCCTGCGGGCAAGATGCCGCCACGGTCTTTGATCGCGATGCCTACTACTTTGCTTCTGAAGTTAGTAGCAAGGCGCAGTTCATCGCAGACAGTAGTAACCAGCATATTGCGGGGACTCATTTCTCCATTGGCGCCTGTAGAGCCTACAGACTTCACTGTTTTATCTTCTGTGCAGTATACGCTACGTTGTTGTTCTCTATCCCACCAGGCATTGCCGGTGATACCATGAATAGCAGGTACACTGCCTGTATAGATACAAGTGTGGCCACAAGCCGTAATCGTGGGCGTATATGGAATAAAGGCGTTATCGCAGGTAAACCCCTGCTTCAGCATGCGTTTGAATCCGCCGTCATCTTTGTAACGATCGTAATAGCGATAGAGATAATCCCAACGCATCTGATCGACCACGATGCCTACTACCAGTTTAGGGCGTACGGGAATATTTACATCGGTGGTTTTGGCTTTACGCTGGGCAAGTGCAACGAGGGAGAGGATACTCAAGAAAGTACCAAGAAGGAGTTTTCGCATTACCTGGTTATTTTTCCGGCAAAGATATAGGCAGGTTGGTTTTGGTGTATTAAAATTTGATCAACAATCGGTTGCCTGTTTTTTTAACATTCTACCAACGAATCGATGAAAAGCAGCGCCCTGCCGGTTATCGGGACATATTGTTGACAAGCTCTATACATCCCATTGGCCCAAAAACGTTATTTTTGCGACTTGAGATGATCATAATCAACCTTTAACAAATCCATCATATGGCAGACATTTTCGAAAGATTGTTGAAAAACTATGGCCCTATAGGCCAACACCGTGAACGTGCGCATGGATATTTTGCATTCCCCAAGCTGGAAGGTGAGATCGGTAGCCGCATGAAGTTCCGGGGTAAGGAGATGATAGTATGGAGCCTGAACAACTACCTGGGGCTGGCTAACCACCCCGAAATACGCAAAGCCGACGCAGACGCTGCTGCTCAGTTTGGCCTGGCCTCTCCCATGGGCGCCCGGATGATGAGTGGCAATACCAATTATCACGAGTTGCTGGAACAACAACTGGCCGAGTTTGAGAGCAAGGAAGATGCCATCCTGTTGAACTTTGGTTACCAGGGTATGGTGAGCATTATCGATGTATTGTGTGGCCGTCATGACGTGATCGTATACGACGCTGAGAGCCATGCCTGCATCATCGATGGTCTGCGCCTGCACCCCGGCCACCGTTATGTATTCAAGCATAATGATATAGAAGATTTCGAAAAGCAACTGCAACGTGCCACTGCACTGATCGAGAAGCAAAAGGCAGGTGGTATCCTGGTGATCACGGAAGGTGTGTTTGGCATGGCCGGCGACCAGGGCAAGGTGAAAGAGATCGCTGCGCTGAAGGGCAAGTATGATTTCCGTTTGCTGGTGGATGATGCTCATGGTTTCGGTACATTGGGTGAGACTGGCGCCGGCGCCGGTGAAGCGCAGGGTGTACAGGACGACATCGATCTGTATTTCTCCACTTTTGCCAAATCTATGGCCTCTATTGGCGCCTTTGTAGCTGGCCCCAAGTCTATCATCGATTATATCCGTTATAATATCCGCAGCCAGATCTTCGCCAAGAGCCTGCCCATGCCGCTGGTAATGGGTAACCTGAAGCGCCTGGAGCTGCTGCGCACGCGCCCCGAGCTGAAGAACAAGTTGTGGGAGAACGCGATGAAACTGCAAAAGGGGTTGAAAGAAAAGGGCTTTGATATTGGAAAAACTGATTCGGTAGTAACGCCTGTGTACATGAAGGGTGGCGTTGAAGAAGCGACTGCCATGGTGATGGACCTGCGTGAGAACTACGGCATCTTCTGCTCTATCGTGGTATATCCCGTCATTCCCAAGGGGCATATCATTTACCGATTGATCCCTACAGCTGCTCACACTGACGAAGATATCAGCCGCACGCTGATCGCTTTTGAAGAAACAAAGAAGAAGCTGGACGCCGGTGAATACAAGGTAGAAGCCATCCCAGACATGGCCGAAGCAAACTAATATCGATTTGACATAAAGCAAAGGGTCATTCCACGAATTGGAATGACCCTTTTGTTTTTAGCTTATATCAAGCGATTTATCGTCATAATCATACAATTCATCGTTTTTACGCTTAGTTACTGGCATAAGCCGGAATTTATGTGTACTTTTTACCCCGGATACACACTAAAGGCGATGTTTTGTAAAATCCAACTTCTATGAAAGAAGTTATTATGGTTATGGTATGCTGTCTTTCTGTCGGTGCTCCTTTGTTTGCGCAAAAGAAACAACCTTCCGACAGTGTAGATGTTGTTATCCGTCTCACCAATGCTTCCCGCACTCCTTTTACCGATTCTGTTCTTGTTGTTTTTGACCGCTACGACCACAGCGGCGCTGGTATCATCAAAAAGGTATTTTATCCCGTCAATAATCAGATCGTCATCGTCAAGGTTCCTCCTGCACGTTATTATATCGAGATCTCATGCCTGAATGCGCATCGCGAAAAGTTTACGGAACTGACGTATGTAAATTATCGCCACCCCAATGTATTTTCTTATCGCGTGCGTAAGTCGGATACTTTTACTCCCGGCCTTGCCGTGATTCCTGTTGAGCCTATCGACTTTAGTAAGCTGACGATACTGCAGTGAAGTTGACAGGTTGAAAGGTTTATAGGTTGATAAGGTTAGGGTAGATCATGAAAGTTTACAATTACTTCATTGTTTGTAGCTATTCGCATTACGCTGGGATGTTATCTTCACTGCGGAGGTTGATGAGGTAAATACAAGCCTGGGATGAAATGTTAAAGTAGCTATAAAAAAAGAGTCCCGCCTTTCAGCGGGACTGCACTAATCAAATACCATTAACCATTAAACCTTATCCTATGAAAATTCAAATATAAGATGCTGGTGTTGAAACAATGGTTGCACACTGCAATTTTTTTTGGAGTAATTGATCTAAATCAACCCATAAATAGGTAAGTTCCTACCGATATTATTCTCTCCTATAATGTATCTGCTTATATCCCCTTACGCAAACGTTTGCGGTCAAATCGTCTCACTATAAATTCCTTGCTAAACCGTTATTCTTATCATGTTTCAGCGAATGACGGATATTCACCTGCACTTAACATATTTTAACATTGGCAGGTTAGTTACCACCCGGATTCAATGCACTACCAACTTGTTTTAAAGCTCTTTTGGTACTCCCTAAAATCGGTCTTTCCGTAGTGGCCTTCACCAAAATATTTGACGAGCAATTCGAGCTCGGGTGGTGTGAGGTATCCGGGAATGGCCTGGGGTTCGCCATCAACCGGTATGATGACTGTTGTGGGATAAGAG
Organism: Paraflavitalea sp.; assembly: GCF_059502485.1. NCBI lineage: Bacteria > Pseudomonadati > Bacteroidota > Chitinophagia > Chitinophagales > Chitinophagaceae > Paraflavitalea > Paraflavitalea sp. Next base: position 2,388,005 of record NZ_JCACET010000008.1, on the reverse strand, counting down.
AGTTGCCCCTGGGTGAGGTAAACAGCAAAATCGTTGGTGCGATAATTCGAATTAAAGGTATAGGTCTTGCCTTTCCACGTAATCGCGTTACGGGATTCAGCATCGACTTTGGCGGCATAGAATTTCTCCTGCAGGTAGGCGCCTACTTTTTTGTTGGCGTATGTTTTTTTATCCATGACTTTACACCAACCACACCAATCGGTATAGAGATCAATCAACACGGGTCTTTTTTGCTTTTGCAGGCTATCGGCCACCTGCTGCAATGTGAGCCATTGGGTTTTGGCTTTTCCTTCCACCGGCCGCTGTCCACAGGAAAAAACAGTGATCCAGGTAAAGAAAACAACCAGTTTGAGGGTTTGCATGTTTACTTTTGTTTGTAGTATCTTAAAGTTAACTCAATTATCATGCATAAAATTGTGCTGGCCATTACGGGTGCAAGTGGCTCGATCTATCCGCAATTGTTATTGAATAAGTTGCTGGGAATTGCCGATCAATGGGAGGACCTGGCCGTGGTGATGACAGAAAATGCGAAACAGGTGTGGGAAACGGAGCTTGGCAACGCGGATTATAAGAAGATGGAAGCCAATTTTGCTGATCAGGGCAATGTGAAGGGTAAACGTGTCAAGTTCTACCATAAGATGGATTTCAATGCGCCGTTTGCGTCGGGCTCGGGCCGGTTCAATACGATGATCATTGCGCCCTGCTCGATGGGTACGCTGGGCAGGATCGCTACGGGGGTATCCAATGATCTGATCTCCCGGGCGGCCGATGTGGTGCTGAAAGAGCGCCGCAAGCTCATCTGTGTTGTGCGGGACACGCCTTATAACCTCATTCATATCCGCAATATGGAGACCGTGACGCTGGCGGGGGGTATTATCTGCCCTGCTTCTCCGTCGTTTTACAGCCGCCCTACTACCATCGAGGAAGCTGCCGCCACTGTGGCCGACCGGGTGCTCGACCTGGCTGGGCTGGACATCAGTACGTTTCGCTGGGGATCGTGAAAACAGGTGTTAGCTGTTGGCGTTTAGCCTTTAGCTAAAGGCCAATACCTAATAGCTAACTCCTTACCTTAAATCTACTTCTTCTACACCGGGATATTTGCTTTTGTCGAAGGCAAACATCGCATCTGTGAGGGGCGCTTTACCGTTGAGTGAGCTTACTGTATAAGATATCTTAGTGCCGCTCTTGTCGAGGATGCGGGTGCTGTAGATAGACTTGGTGGTCTTATCTACCAGCAGGAATACTTTATGGAAAGCTTTTGTTTTATCTACGGGCGTCATTTCGATCTCTACCAGGGTCTTTCCGGCTTCTTTCTTCTCGCCATTCAATTTGTAGAGGAAGTCTTTATCGTAGAAGTTGGTGAATAATTTCTGGGGGGTGATCATGCTGGAAGAGCCTTCCAGCTTGGTGATTGTCACTTCGTTAGCGCCTTTGTCGTAAGTCCAGATGTTGGAGCCGTCGCAGAAGATCTCGGCACCGCCAACCAAGCTTACGCGGTATTTGGAGCCTTTCATGGATACGGTTCCTTTCTTATTGTCGAGCACTTTGCCTTTGGCGTCTTCATTCTTCAGGGAGAAAGCGGCCTGTACAGCCTTGTAGGTCTTGAACTTGGCACTTACCTCATCGAGTACTTTTTTGGCAGCCGGATCGCTGCTAACTGGTTGTTCACCAATCTTATTTTGTGAAAATCCTGTTACCCCAGCCAATAATAAACTACAGAATAAAAGTGCTGATCTCATTTATAGGTATTTGTGATTGATACATATTTAAAGGCGGCAAAGATACCCCTTTGTGTCAGAAACTTAGACGTCGATTATCCCCGGTCCGTTTATTCGTTAGGAAATAATTAACAGTTATTGAAAGTTGGCAAGGTGTTGTTCGAGGTCCATTTCGGTTTTGATGAGGACGTCGCGCGCCTTGCTTCCCTGGCTGGGGCCTACGATGCCGGCTGCTTCGAGCTGGTCCATGAGACGACCGGCGCGGTTGTAGCCAAGTTTCATACGCCGCTGTAGCAGGGAGGTGCTTCCGATCTGGCTGTTCACGATCATGCGGGCTGCATCTTCGAAGAGGGAGTCGCGATCGGAAAGGTCGAAGTCTTTTCCTTCGAGTTCTTTTTCATCGACATACTCGGGCAGCATGAATGCATTGGGATAACCGCGTTGAGCGCCGATGTTGTCGCACACGCTTTCTACTTCGGGTGTATCTACGAACGCGCACTGGAGACGTGTCAACTCACCATTGTAGGAGATCAACATGTCGCCTTTACCAATGAGCTGTTCGGCACCACCTGTATCGAGGATCGTGCGGGAGTCGATCTTGGAGGATACTTTGAAGGCGATACGCGCCGGGAAGTTGGCTTTGATCGTACCGGTAATGATGTTTACTGAAGGGCGCTGGGTGGCAATGATCAGGTGGATACCCACCGCCCGCGCCAACTGCGCGAGACGTGCGATCGGCATTTCCACTTCTTTACCGGCTGTCATGATCAGGTCGGCAAACTCATCGACTACCAACACGATGAAGGGCAGGAACTGGTGTCCTTTCTCGGGATTCAGCCTGCGCTTGATGAACTTTTCGTTGTACTCACGGATGTTGCGGGTGCCTGCTTCTTTGAGCAGGTCGTACCGGTTGTCCATTTCAATACAGAGTGCGTTGAGTGTATGTATTACTTTCTTGGTATCGGTGATGATGGCTTCTTCTTCGCCTGGCAGCTTCGCCAGGAAGTGGTTCTCGATCGTGCGGTAGAGCGTAAGTTCTACTTTTTTAGGATCGACCAGTACCAGTTTCAGTTGTGACGGATGTTTTTTATAGAGCAGGGAAACGAGGATGGCGTTGAGGCCAACTGATTTACCCTGACCCGTGGCACCTGCCATCAGCAAGTGGGGCATGGTGGCCAGGTCGACGATGAAGTTTTCGTTGTCGATCTTTTTACCAATGGCTACCGGCAAGCTGAAGCTGTTGGCCTGGAATTTCTCGGATGCCAGCAGTGTCTTCATGCTCACCACTGTTTTCTTCACATTGGGCACCTCGATACCAATGGTTCCTTTACCTGGTATGGGCGCGATGATACGAATACCCAGGGCCGCGAGGCTCAAGGCAATATCGTCTTCGAGGTTTTTGATACGGGAGATGCGCACACCCGCCGCCGGTACGATCTCATAGAGGGTAACGGTGGGCCCTACGGTAGCGCTGATCTTCTGGATATCGATATCGTAGTTCTTGAGGGTGGTGATGATCTGGTTTTTGTTGGTTTCCAGTTCAGCCGCATCCTGTATGATCTTCTCACTGCCGTGCTGTTCCAGCAAATCGAGTGAGGGGTATTGGTAGTCGCTGAGGTCGAGCGTGGGCTCGTAGGGCGTAGTGATGATTGGTTTCTTTTCTTCTACCTCCTCCCCTGTTTCTTCTGCCACTTCTTCGCCTGCCGGTTCTTCGGGCATGGATTTGATCTCCAGCTCGAGTGCAGCGGCGGCCTGCTGGGCCTTCTCCATTTTCTTGCTGACCGGCGGCGTTACGGGTGGTATCACTACCGGTGGCTTCACCGGTAATGGTTCCGGCTCTGTAACGTCGAATGGTGGCTCGTCGTCTTCTGGTCGCTCTACCAACTCCATTTCATCCAGCAGCTCTTCGTCTATCTCCAACTTAGGCGCCAGCAAGGGGGCTGGTTGTTCGCCTTTCTTGAGTTTGTTCGTCTTTTTGGGTTTGGGCGCCGGCTCCTGTTCTTCTTCATTGACGGGCAATACCGGTTCGGGTACTGCTGCGGCTTTTTTAGCAGGCAAGGCGGGTACTTTGAATACCGGGTTGAAACGCCAGATGAAGTAGGCCAGGCCGCCAAGCAGTAACACGGCGGCTGTTCCTATTTTGCCGATGAGGCTCACCAGCCAGTCGCTGATCATGGTGCCCATGGCACCGCCCCAGGCGAATTGGTTTTTACCGGCAAAGAAGGCAAAGGCCACGCTGAAGAAGAGTATGCCTACGATGAGGTAGCGCACGTTTCTCCAGACTGAGAATATTTTTTTGCCAAAGAGTGCATTGACTCCCATCACAAAGAAAAGTGTGCAGAACAGGAAGGAGGCAAGCCCAAAGGCGTTGTAGAAAAACTGGTGTGATATGTAGGCGCCAATGTTGCCCAGCAGGTTGGTGGTTTTGACACCGGCTGAGGGCCACAGTATGGAGGCTCCTTTAAAGACTTTGTCCTGGTCTTCGCGCCAGGTAAACAGATAGGATGCAAAGGCAATGAACAGGAAGAGGCTTACCAGCAGGGACACCGTGCCGGCAATTTTGTGGGTACGCTCGTCTTTGACTAATTGTTTGACGGTTACCTGCTCTTCTTTTTCAGGTTTCAGTTTGTCGGTATCAGCTGCTTTGTTTTTGCCCGATTTTAAGCGATTGGCCATGAGTACAAAGATAAGTAGTTGAACAAAACTGTGGTATAATCAAATAAAAGCGTGTGGTGCTGGTAAATATTGTATTTTAGAAGGTCAAACAACATGAAATTCCGGGAGCACCAACGTTTTACATCGGTCAGTCACCCACCCTGCCGTTCTCGTGTGGCTACGGTCCTGTTTACCGGGATGTTTTTTCTGTTGCTTTTATCCAACTTCAATAGTTACGCTCAAGCTGATTCAAACGGCGTAGATATCGCCAGCATCCGCTTTTTCCGGTCGGAAGACCTGCACCTCCATTTTGAAGTTGCTGTGCAGCCCATGGGTTCCGTGCAGGACAATGCTATTGGTTCTCTTTCTTATCAGCGGCTCAGGAAAAGTTTGCCGACCAACTATATCGAAAAGGATATTTTCGAGCGGTTCACGCTTACGAACAGCAGTGATTCGGTCAGAAGTGTTTTCTTTTTGCCCGGTTTTTATTGTAAGGATATCCGTTTGTTCAGTGCCGACTCCGGCAATCTTTCTGCTCCACCGGTTTTAATACCAGATACGTCCAATCTCAAAAAACCGCTGGGTGCCAGGCTTATCACGCTGCAACCGCATGAAACGCGGACGTTTTACTGCCGCTTCAACTTCATGCGTTCGAATGTGAATAATATCATTCCGCGCCTTATTGAGAAGGATTATTTCAGGCAATGGCGGTCGTCGATCTTTGATGGTGACTATCTGCTGAACACGATCACTTATGTTGCGACGGGCATCCTGCTGATGATGATCTTTTATTCTTTGGCGGTGTATCTGCAGAGCCGTGCGCGGGAATTCATTTTTTATGCGCTGTATACTTTTTGTACAGCCGCGCTGTTGTTCCTGAAGTCTTTTCTTACGTTATCGGGGTCAGACTTTCATTTCTTTTATGAGGAGTATCTCGACTTCATGGTGATGACGGCGAGTGTATTCACTTACCTGTTCTTCGTACGCCAATTCCTCAACACCAAGGTGCTGCATCCTCAACTGGACCGGTTCATGCGCTGGGCCAAGGGAGTATTGACCGTATTCTTCATTATTTATTCCCTACTTTATTTCTTCACTGACAAATATGTAGTGCTCAACATCCTGGAAAATGTGGTGATGAAGGGTATATTCCTGGTGATCGGCATCGTTTTCATCGTTTTCAGCATTAAAAAGAAGGATACTTTATTGAATTACCTGGCGCTGGGCAACCTGTCGCTGGTCATATTCTCGCTTCTTTCACTGCTGATGATGCAGTTTAAACTAAGTTTTACTGATGTCGATTCTCGTTGGAATCTCCTCAACCGTTCTTTACTGTATTACGAGATCGGACTGGTGCTGGAGCTGGCTTTCTTCCTTTCGGGCCTTGCGTATAAGAACCGCCGCGACATCGTGGAAAGGGTGAAGGAGCGGGAAAGGCTGAAGCTGGAGAACGAGCGTAAGGAATTCGAAAAGCAGATGGCTGTGGTGACTGCCATGCAGGGTGAGCGTGACCGGATTTCGGCGGACATGCATGATGAACTGGGCTCGGGTGTGACGGCGATCCGCCTGATGAGTGAGATCCTGAAGACCAAAATGAAGAGTCAGTCGATCCCTGAACTGGAAAAAATATCGAGCAGTGCGAATGAATTGCTGGGCAAGATGAATACCATCATCTGGACGATGAAGAGCTCGAATGATACGGTGGAAAGTCTCGTGGCTTATATCCGGGCGCATGCCATTGAATATTTCGACAGCACGCCTATCGACTGTACTGTAAAGCTGCCCGCCCTGATACCGCAAGCCGATATCAGCGGGGAGAAGCGGCGGAACATTTTCCTGAGTGTGAAGGAATCGCTCAACAATGCCATGAAGCATTCACAGGCTACGCATCTGCAAATCGATATTTCTACTAAAGATAATTCTCTTATCATCCGCGTATCTGACAATGGCGTAGGCATCAATACCGAACAGCTTCGCCGTTTCGGGAATGGGCTTAGCAATATGCGCCGCCGTATGGAGAGCATTGGTGGCTCGTTCCTTATCGAGAGTAATAAGGAACAGTGTACGGTGACGTTTGAAGCTCCGCTTTAAGCTGCGAGCAAATACACTTTTGCTTCGATAGGGCCAGAGGCCCTACAATAGCCTCACTCGCCAGAGGCGAGCGAGTGAAAAGCATTTAATATTTACTTCTTCATTATTGAGACAAACATTGCGACCCAGCCGGCGATGAGGAACAATCCTCCGAAGGGAGTGATGGCACCAATACCACTCAACCCAACCGTGTTGGTAGCTTTGAGGGTGGTGAGTATGTATAGGGAACCGGAGAAGAGGATGATGCCAACGATAAAGCAGATGCCGGCATAGCGCATCCAATCGGCGGAAAACTTATCATAGAGTATAGCAACTGCGAGGAGTGCAAAGACGTGGTAGAACTGGTAGCGTACGCCTGTTTCGAAGGTGGTGATGGTTTCGGGCGGGACCAGTTTTTTGAGTCCATGGGCGCCAAATGCGCCGAGTGCTACGGAGAGGGCGCCCAGGAGGGTGGCCGTCATCAGAAATCCTTTATGCATGTAATACTGTTTGTATGAAATCGTTCATCGAGATCGCGTCTTCTTTATCGAGTATAACATCGGCCTGCTCGTAATACATGCGCCGTTCGTTGAGCTTGCGGATAATGAATGTGCGCAATCCCTCGTCGTCGATGTCTTTGATCAATGGCCGCTTCGCCTTTTCTTTGAGCAGGCGCTGCAAAATTACATCGACATGGGTGTTGAGCCATACCACAATGCCTACTTTTTTCATGTATTCGATGTTGTTGAAGAAGCAGGGGGTGCCTCCTCCGCAGGAGAGTACCATGGATTCGTTGGCATCGACCAATTGTTCCATGATGTCTTTTTCTTTTTGCCGGAAGTATTCTTCTCCTTTGGTGGCGAAGATATCGGTGACGCTGGTATCGTTTTCTGCTTTCACTACTTCTTCATCGAGGTCGAAGAAGGGTAACTGCAGGCGGTGGGCCACCTGTGTTCCCCAGTGTGTTTTACCTGACCCCATGAATCCTATCAGTATTATTCTCATAGGCAAGAATTATTTGTCAAATGTATAGGTATAGAATATCGTATCCAACGGCATGGTGGGAAATGTGACAGGCAAATGTAGTTTATCGATCACGCGGAACCCGTTTTTTTCATAGAAACGATGGGAGGCTTTGAATTGTTCGACCGTGCCGAGGTAAATGTGTTGCACGCCCTGCTGACGGCCCCAGCTAAACAGTTCATCCATGAGGCGTTGTGCCACGCCTTTTTCTTTGCCGCGGTAATCGGGGTGTACGAACATTTTGCGCAGGGCTGTTTCGTTGTTGCCAATGTCGATGAGGGCGATGGAGCCGGCTACTCTCCCATTATCGACCGCGATCCAGAAATTTCCTTTGCCTTGCTGGTAGAAGGTGCTGACCTTGCGCAGGTCGGGCTGGTCATCGGCTGTGATGGGTAGTCCAAACTCTCCTGCCTGGATGCCTACTATCAGGTTGATCGTCTCTTCCTCGTATGCCTTATCGTATTGTATGATCTCGATCTTCATTGTTCGTTCTTTTTCGGCAATCGGCAGTCGGCAATCGGCAATGCGTTTGCTTCGATGGGCTTCGACAAGCTCAGCCTGACAAGCTCTCCTACCAACTTTTCAACTTATTAACTTACCAACTTATTTAAACGCATTCAAACCAGTGACGTCCATACCTGTGATGAGGAGGTGGATATCGTGGGTGCCTTCGTAGGTGATGACGCTTTCTATGTTCATCATGTGGCGCATGATGGAGTATTCGCCGGTGATGCCCATGCCGCCGAGCATCTGCCGGGCGTCGCGGGCAATGGTGGCGGTGATTTCGCAACCGTTGCGCTTGGCCATCGATACCTGTTGTGGCGTGGCTTTGTGTTCGTTCATCAACACGCCCAGCCGCCAGTTGAGGAGTTGTGCTTTCGTGATCTCCGTGATCATTTCTGCCAATTTCTTCTGCTGCAGCTGGAAGCCGCCGATGGGCCTGTCGAACTGTACGCGCTCCAGGGAGTAGCGCAGGGCCGTGTCGTAGCAATCCATGGCTGCTCCTACTGATCCCCAGGCGATGCCATAACGCGCCTTTGTCAAACAACTCAGTGGTCCTTTCAGGCCTTTTGCTTTCGGCAATATGTTTTCTTTGGGTACGTGTACATTGTCGAATACCAACTCACCTGTAGCGGAGGCACGGAGGCTCCATTTGCCGTGGGTGGTGGGGGTGCTGAATCCTTTCATGCCGCGCTCTACTATAACGCCGCGGATGTCGCCTTGTTCATCTTTGGCCCACACCACGGCTACCTGTGAAAAGGGGGCGTTGCTGATCCACATTTTGGCGCCGTTGAGGATGACATGGTCGCCGGCGTCTTTGATGTTGGTGAGCATGCCTGCCGGGTTGGAGCCATGGTCGGGCTCGGTGAGGCCAAAGCAGCCCAGCCATTCGCCGCTGGCGAGCTTTGGGAGGTATTTTTTGCGTTGTTCTTCGCTGCCGAATTCGTAGATGGGGAACATCACCAGGGAGCCTTGTACGGAGGCTGTGGAGCGTACGCCACTATCGCCTCTTTCCAACTCTTGCATCATGAGGCCGTAGCTGATGTAATCGAGGCCGCCGCCGCCGTATTCGACCGGGATGGTGGGTCCAAAGCAGCCCAATTCGCCCAGCTGTTTGACTATATGTTCCGGAAATTCAGCGCGTTGTGCATAGTCTTCTATGATGGGGGATATCTCTTTTTTGACATAGTTGCGCACGGACTCGCGGACCAGCTTTTGCTCTTCGGTCAATAGTTCATCCAGGGCAAAGTAATCGGGGCTAACGAACTGATCGGTTTTGGCGGCCATAGTGATTGGTTTTGTTCTCTTTATATGTTCTGCTAAAGTAGTAAAAATAGCTAATAGGTGTTAGCTTTAGAGAGGCAAGCTTTAGGCTATAAGTGACCTGTTTTTGCCATGGGGCTGAGGTCACTGAATAGAAATTTCTAAATTAATTTTAATTGGTATGCAACATGTGTTAAGTACCTGTGTCTCTTACTATGAACAACAATTAAATCATTCATTTTGGAGCTGACTGCAATCATCCGGGATGAATTGGTAGAACGTTGTAAGCAGGGTGACAGCCTGGGTTACCAACAGTTATACCAACGCTATTCCAAAGCCATGTACAACACCAGTCTGCGGATTGTAAACAATTCAGCGGACGCCGAAGACGTACTTCAGGAAGCATTCCTGGACGCCTTCCGCTCATTAAACGATTTTCACTACCGCTCTACCTTTGGTGCGTGGTTGAAGAAGATCGTGATTAATAAAAGTATCAATACCCTGCGTAAGCGGCGGGCGCATTTTGTGGAGATCGACGAGAACAGTGAGACGGGCGTGCATACGCTGCCGCAGGATGAAACGGTAGACGAAGCGCAGGTGCAATACCAGGTAGCCGAAGTAAAGAAGGCTATCCAGAAGTTACCCGACGGCTACCGTACCGTGATCAGCCTCTACCTGCTGGAGGGTTATGATCATGAAGAGATAGCAGGCATATTGAGTATTTCGCACAATACCGTGCGGACACAGTATGTGAGAGCGAAACAAAAACTACTGTCGATTATAAAACAAGGTTCTTTCTATGAGTAGTCAATTTGAACAGTTTATGCGTGACCACCGGGATGAGTTTGATAATGAAGATCCGGCTCCCCAGGTGTGGTCGAAACTTGAAAAAGAGTTGATCCCTGCAAAACAGGAAGGGAAGGTAGTGTCCATGAAAAGCACCATGGCTATGAAGGTGATGCGCTGGAGTGTAGCGGCGGCGATTCTTGTGCTGGCTGGTTTTGGTGTGTTCCATTTATTGGGCCCCAAACCTAATGTGCAAGGTCCTGCTGTGGTAGATGCCAAACCTCCTGTGAAAGATCAGCCATCTGCCGATCCGATGTTGAAGGACATCGATCCTACGTATGCTAAAGAGGTGTATCATTTTACACAACTGATCGAACTTAAACAAAGTGAATTAAAGCAGCTGGAAAAGGATAACCCTGCTTTATATAAACAGTTCCTCGGCGATATCAACAAACTGGACAGTTCATACAAGGTATTGAAGAATGAACTGCCCACGAATGTGAACCGGGAACAATTACTGGAAGCTATGATTCAGAATTTGAAGCTGCAGACCGAATTACTGAACCAGCAGTTACAGATTATTCAACAAATCAAACAATCTAAATCGGGAAGTGATGAAAGTAATTCTAAGAGCATATAGTTCGGTATTGTTGTTAAGCTGCCTTGCCCTGAATATACCGGCCCTGGCCAATGGCGACCCGCTGGTGGAGAAGAAGAAGACGTACTCTAAATCGTATACTTTATCCAGCACAGACAAGGTGTCTCTGCGCAATCAGTTTGGCGAAATGAAGATCGCCACCTGGGATAAGAACGAAGTGAAGGTGGATGTGACCATCGTGGCCGAAGCCGGCACTGATGACCGTGCACAGCGCTTGCTGGATGCTATTCAGATCCAAGACAGCAAGGATGGTGGCACCGTGTCTTTCCAAACGAAGATCGGGAATAACAACACCAATAACCGTGGCAAGGGTGAAAGGCAAAGCTTCAATATCGACTATGTCGTGTATCTGCCATCCGGCAATAAGCTCGATGCACGCAATGAATTTGGTCCTATGACCATTGGTGATTATAAAGGGAAAGTATACCTGGAAAGCAAATTCGGCAGCCTGACTACCGGTAACCTGACGGGCGATGCCGATGTGAATGTAGAATTCGGTAAGGCTACCATCGGCAGCATGGGTAATGGTGAGGTGTCGATCAAGTTCTCCAAAGGCATTGTGCAGAAGCTCACGGGTGATGTGCGGGCCAACTTCGAGTACAGTGGTGTGAAGGTGGGTATCGACAACAATGCGAAGAACGTGGACATCCGCAACAGCTATACGCAGCTGCTGCTGGACGTGAACACGAACTTCTCTGCCAACTGGAACATCAGTACCAGCTTCTCTGAAGTGCGGAACAAGACGGGCTTCGCTATCAAAAAGGAAGGTGAAGATGATGACCACGGGCCGAAGTTTGACTTCAAATATGCTGGTAAGTCGGGCAGTGGTAGTGCAGCGGTGAAGGTGAAGGCCAGCTTTGGTGATGTGACGATCGGACATAACCTGCCGTTCGATGTGGATGAGGATGATAAGAAGGGGAAGGGAAAGAAGACGAGGAATATTTGAGGCGGCAATCGGCAGTCGACAATCGGCAATGCGTTTGCTTCGTGATGCGAGTAAAGCTATAACTAACAGATATATTCTAACTTTTGCAGTCAGCAGAGTCGAAGACTCTCTACGACGGGGTACCTGGAAGCAGGGCCCCGTTTTTTGTTTGTTACAGGTTTCAAGTTACAGGATGGGATGGTGATGGTATCGATCTATCGGGTGTTTTACAGGGTTTGTCCGTTGTGCTTTGTTTTGGGGTATATGATGGTTTATCTTTATTTCAAATTGATCTGCATGAAAATGATCGCTCCTCTCCTGCTGTTTGTTGTAGTGTTTATTGCGTTGTCACCTTCGGTGACGGCACAAGCTTCCTCTCCTGCTGCTAAACCGGCCGTAGAACAGATCCGCCAATACTGGCTGGTGGTGCTGACCAAGGGCGCCAACCGCAGCCAGGACTCTACCGGTGCGGCTGCTATTCAAAAGGCTCACCTGGATAATATCAACCGGTTGTATAATGAAGGGAAGATCAAAGTTGCCGGCCCCTTCGGTAAGAACGAAAAGGGCTGGCAGGGTATTTTCATTTTTGACTGCGCTACGCGGGAAGAAGTAGAAGCTCTTTTACAGAGTGATAAGGCGGTTTCTTCGGGTAGGCTGGCATTCGAAATTCTTCCATGGTATACGGCTCCCATCGGCAGTTTTGTGCCGGGGAAGCCGGAGAAGACTTTCTAATAGTTACAGGTAGGTAGCCATTTCCTGTTGATAGGACTGGGCCACTTCGGTGGCTTTGGCGGCGAAGTCTTCTTTGTCGGAGGCATAGATGACCGCGCGGCTGGCATTGACGAGAATGCCTACGTCTTTGTTCATCGCTTTTTGGGAAATCTCTTTGAGGCTGCCGCCTTGTGCGCCTACGCCGGGTACAAGGTAGAAATGATCGGGTGTGAGCTTGCGTACTTTCTCAAACCAATCGCTTTGTGTGGCGCCTACTACATACATGAGGTTGCCGGGATTGCCCCACTGTGCTGCTGTGGTGAGCACTTTTTCATAGAGTAATCCTTCGCCTGCCTGCTGCAGTTCGAAGTCGGCTGCGCCACTGTTGGATGTGAGGCCCAGCAGGATGGTCCATTTGTCCTTGTATTCGAGGAAGGGCTTCACGCTGTCGGCGCCCATGTATGGTGCTACGGTGACTGCATCGAAGTTCATGGTTTCGAAGAATGCTTTGGCGTATTGGGAGGAGGTATTGCCAATATCTCCGCGCTTGGCATCGGCGATCTTGAAATGGGTATCGGGAATGTAATCAACTGTGCGTTCCATCGCTTCCCAGCCGATGAGGCCGAGGGCTTCGTAGAATGCGGTGTTTATTTTGTAGCTGACGCAGTAGTCTTTTGTGGCATCGATGATGCGCTTATTGAATTCGAATATGGGCTCGGGGTTTGACAGCAGGTGTCGTGGTATCTTCGTGATGTCGGTGTCGAGGCCTACGCAGAGGTAAGATTTCTTTGTTCTGATCTGTTTAACTAATTCTTCGCGCGTCATTGTTTATCTTTTTGCTTTCTGTTCTTTTTTCTGTTTTTTGCTTTTGAGGGTTGGCGCCTGCGGCGCGCTTTTCTCTCGTTCTTTACCTTACTTTTTTGCTTATGCAAGGGTTTCGCGCTTTTCGCGCGGGGATTGTCACTTTCTTTTCCTTGATGAAAAGAAAGTAACCAAAGAAAAATCAAGTCAGGCCCGATCGCTCCGCGCGGCCTGACAGGCCAACGCCTCTCCAAGGTGTAGCTTTCCTTACTTATTTTTCTTTTGCCCTTTCCTCCTACTTTTTACTTAGAAGCATGGTTTATAAGGGTCTTCAGGGTTTCTGCGAACTGCCAAACTTCTTCAAAGGTATTGTAAAGTGGTACAGGGGCCAAGCGGATGACGTTGGGTTCGCGCCAATCGACCATGATGCCTGCTTCTGTGAGCTGGTCGAATGTTTCTTTTTCTTTTCCTGCGCGCTGCATGAGCATGGAGACCTGGGAGCCACGATCGACTTCTTGTTGAGGGGTGATGAGGGTTATGGATTTTGCTGCGGTAGTTTTGTTGAGGTCGTCTAATAAGAACCACAACCAGCTGTTGAGCTTTTTTCTTTTTGTCTGTATGTTCTCCCACCCTGCTTCATTTATGATTTCCAGGGCAGCTCTATGGGCAGCATAGAGTAAAGGGGATGGCGTGCTGAGCTGCCAGCCTTCGGCGGATGGGGTGGGTACAAATCCTTTCTGCATGAGGAAGCGGGTGGCTTTGTTGTAGCCCCACCAACCGGCAAAGCGCTGTACATCGGCCGCCGTGTGGTAACGCTCATGGATATATGCGCCTGCAATGGCGCCGGGACCGCTGTTGAGGTATTTGTAGCTGCACCAGGCCGCGAAGTCTACATTCCACTCATGCAACTGTAACGGTACATTGCCGGCTGCATGGGCCAGGTCGAAACCTACTTTGGCGCCTGCGGCGTGACCTGCCGTGGTGATGGCGGCCAAGTCGAAGAGCTGCCCGGTGTAGTAGTTGATGCCGCCCCATAGTATCAGTGCAACCTCTTCTTTGTGCTGTTCAATTGTTTGTAGTATATCTTCTATCCGGATGTTGTGTTCTCCTTCGCGTGGCGCGACTTCTATGATGGTTTCTTCCGGATTGTAGCCGTAGTGTTTTACGTGGGTCTCCAGCATGTATTGATCGCTGGGGAAGGCTTTGGCTTCGCAGATGATCTTGCGGCGTTTGCCTTGCGGCCGATAGAAGCTGACCATCAGCAGGTGGAGGTTCACCGTGAGCTGGTTCATCACCACTATTTCATGGGGGTGTGCGCCTACGATGGTGGCTAAAGTACCTGTTAGTTTGTCGTGGTATTCGAGCCAGGGTTTTTCGCCCATGAAGAAGGCTTCTACGCCGTACTTCGCCCATTGGTCGAGGACTTCCTGTAAGTAGGATTTTGTTCTTTTTGGTTGTAGACCTAAAGAGTTTCCTAAGAAATATATCTGTTCTTTTTCGTTGTGGGTGGGGATGAGGAATTCTTTCCTGAAGGAGTTGAGTGGATCTTCCTGGTCGAGTCTTTTTGCGTGTTCGAGTGTGTTTTCAAATGTCATATGGGTCGTTTGCTCTGATAGCTTTTTTTACTTTACTTTTTTTGCTTACGCAAGGGGTTCGCGCTTCTCGCGCGGGATTGTCACTTTCTTTGCCTTGGATGCAAAGAAAGTAACCAAAGAAAAATCAAGTCAGGCCCGATGCCTCCGGCCGGCCTGACGGGCCAACGCCTCTCCATGATGTAACATTCTTCACTTATTACTTGCAACCTTAGCTTTAAATGGCTGACGAATTGATACATTGATTCTTCACTACTTTTATGTAATTCGCCACTACATAATTCTACACTATGCAATTCATTATATAGAACCGGTTTTACCGCCGTCGACGGGGATGCTGGTGCCGTTGACGTAGGCGGCGGCGGGGCTGGCGAGGAAAGCGGCTACAGCTGCCAGTTCGGAAGCATCGCCGAAGCGCCGGGCTGGTATCTCGCTGAGCATTTCCTGTTCGATGACAGCTATGTCGACGTTTCTTTTGCCGGCCTTGTTTTGTATCAGGCTATCGAGGCGCTGTGTTTTGGTATAGCCGGGCAAGATGTTGTTGACCGTGATGCCGAATGGCGCGAGTTCGTTAGACAATGTTTTGGCCCAGGAGGCTGTTGCGCCACGCATGGTATTGGACACGCCGAGGTTGTCGACGGGTATGCGTACGGATGTGGAAACAATATTGATGATACGGCCGTAACCAGCTTGTTTCATGCCCGGCACTACTGCTTTTACCAATATCTGGTTGCAGATGATGTGCTGGCTGAATGCTGCCAGGAGGGCTTCTTCTGTTGCTTCTGTAATGGGGCCGGGTGGCGGTCCGCCGGTATTGTTGATGAGGATGTGTACGGGTGTAACATCTACTATTGATTGAATGGCCTTACGCACCTGTTCGGGTTGCGCGAAGTCGGCCACTTTGTAGCTGTGATTTTGATGCCCTCCCGTATTCAATTGTCTTTGCACAATCTGCCGCATCATCATTTCATTGCGCGCCAGCAGGATGCAGGTGGCACCCATAGCAGCCAGCTCCTGCGCGATGGCGAGGCCAATGCCTTGTGTGCTGCCGCCTATGACAGCGGTTTTTCCTCTAAGATCGATGTTCATTGCCATTCGGTTTTAAACCGGGCAAAGATATGTCTGAACCGGGATTTATTGGATTTTAAGGATTGGTGGAAATGTTCAATTAAAAGAGATTGGGATAATCGGTGATGATGCCGTCGACACCCTGGGATTTAAGTTTTTCGATGGTGGGCTTGTCGTTGACTGTCCAAGGGAGTATTTTGATCTGTTTTTTGTGGCAGGAATCAACGAGTTCGGGCTTTACGAGGGTGTACAGGGGGCTGTAGATGGAGGGTAAAAAGCCTAATTGTTTGAGGTGTTCTTCGAGGCCGCGGGCGTCGGCTACCAGTGCGGCTGTTCTTACCTCGGGGTATTTGGTATGTAATACTTGTAAAGTGCGGAAATCGAAGGACTGTATGATCACGCGGTGCTCGATGTGCTTTGACAGGATCACTGTCATCAGTTTTTCAACAAACTCTTCGGGTGCGGGATGGTATTGGTTGTCGGTCTTTGGGTTGCTCTTGGTTTCGATGTTGTAAAATACGGGCGCCTGTTTTTTGCTTTTGGTGTAAGCTTCGACTGTATCAATGACAGCGCTGAGCAAGGGCTTGGTGGCTGCGAATTTCTGCTGGTCTTTAAATCCGGGATTGACTGCCAGGCCTACGTCGTAGCGTTGTGTTTCGGCAAAGGTCATCTGGTAAATGTTCAGGCTGCGCTCTTCGGCGGCGGTTACGCGTGTGCCGTCGGGCTTTGTGGCGATGGCTGCACTGAAGAATGGCTCGTGGGAAAGGATGACTTGTCCGTCTTTGGTAATCACTGCATCCATTTCAAGGGTGGTGACGCCTATGTCGATGGCGTTCTTCATGGCCGGGATGGTGTTTTCGGGCATGAGGCCACGGCCTCCGCGGTGTGCTTCTTTATCGAATGCAGGCAAGGCTGCCGGTGTTCTGAGGTCTTTGGTGGTTTTGCGGGTGGCGTGACAGCTTACTACTAATAATACGATCAGGGCCAGTTCGAAGAATTCTCTCATTCCTTTCATATCCCAAGAATACATGATGTTTGGTTTATGCCGGTCTTACTGTTGTTTAAATAATTGTGATGTTCTTTGTTCCATTTCGGCCGCAATGTACCGGGCATCGGCTGATCCTTCTTTGAGTTTGCCAATGATCGTGTGGTAGCTGGCTTCGTCGCGGTTCTGGCTGAGTTTGAAGACTGCATCGAGGGCTGTGACCGTGATCTCGAACCCTACAATGGCTTTTGCCATCTGCTGTACATATTTTTCCGGCAGTGTATCGTAGGCTCCAAGGGTGTTTGAAGCGCCTTCGAAGTGGGTGGTGGTATCGCGGAGTATTTGTAATAGTTCGTTTGGCTCGAGGAAACGTATTGTCCCTTTTGCGTGGACCGTCATGTAGTTCCAGGTGGAGCCTTGCTGCGGGTTGCTGTACCAGCTGGCGCTGACGTAGGTGTGCGGGCCGGGGAAGAGTACCAGCACGTTGGGATTCTGTACAAATGCTTTGTGGTGGTCGGTCTGGCGCATGAGGTGGGCGCGGAAGGTGAGCTTGCCTTCTTTTTCGGTGATGAGTACCGGGATCTGGGTGGCTACCGGGTTCTGGTTTGCGTCGACACCGGTGATGATGGCGAAAGGATGGGTTTGTATAAAGGACTTGATCTTAGCGTAGTCCTTTTCCATGAAATAAGGCAGTTCGTACATGGGACGAAGGTAACCAACTTGCGTTTAGGTGGATAGAGGAAATGTGTAGATGGGACAGATTGGGGTATGAGTTGCTTTTTCTCTTATTGTTTCTTCTGTTGGCCGGGGGCGTAGGGTTTGGCGGATTTGGAGCCGGTGAGTTTCTTGGCTTGTCCGGGAGGGAGGGGTTTGTTTACTACGTAGGTTTTGTGGGTGCAGCTGGTGGCCGTTGTGATTGTGGATAATGCAAAGGCTATGGTGAGGCAAAGCAGGAGGCTGTTTTTGGGTTTCATAGTGTTCATTTAGGATTTTATGTTCAAATATAATGCCGTGGTAATATTGGAATTATGTGCCTGTAAATCAAGCGGCGGGTGGATTGGGGTCCGCCCGCCGCTTGGTATTTATAGTTACATTTTGTTGGGTATTGTTTGCTCCCCTACTCGATCACTTCCGCTACGCGGCTGGCGCCGATGTTGGCGTTGCGCATGGAAATGGAGCGGATGGTGTTGCCGGCGAACTCTTCAAAGGCTTGTTTGGTGACAGGATCGTCGCCGACCATGGCCGGGATGCCGTAGTCGCCGCCTTCGCGGATGGACTGTACGAGGGGTATCTGGCCCAGGAAGGGGATATCGTATTCTTCGGCCAGCTTCTTACCGCCTTCTTTTCCGAAGATATAGTATTTATTATCAGGCAGTTCGGCAGGTACAAAGTAGCTCATGTTCTCTACGAGTCCGATGAGGGGTACTTTGATCTGGGCCTGGCCAAACATGGCGATGGCCTTTTTGGCGTCTGCCAGGGCCACATCCTGCGGGGTGGTGACGACCACGATGCCCGTTACCGGGGCCGTTTGCAGGAGGGTGAGGTGGATATCGCCGGTGCCGGGGGGCATGTCGATAAAGAGGTAGTCCAGCTCGTCCCAGTCGACATCGGTGACGAACTGGCGG
Organism: Paraflavitalea sp.; assembly: GCF_059502485.1. Classification (NCBI taxonomy): domain Bacteria; kingdom Pseudomonadati; phylum Bacteroidota; class Chitinophagia; order Chitinophagales; family Chitinophagaceae; genus Paraflavitalea; species Paraflavitalea sp. The sequence goes on along the minus strand of NZ_JCACET010000008.1, from coordinate 2,369,624 downwards.
ATGGCGCTGCTGGCCATGGGTCCGCGCCAAACGACGGCGTTTTTCTCATCGACCAGGTTGCCAATGCTCATGATCTTGATGCCGTAGCGCTCGAGGGGTACGATCATGCCTTTTTCCTGTCCTTCCACCTGGCGCATCATGGGTCGCTCGCCACGCACGCCAAACATGATGGGTACGCTGGGTCCGTAGATGTCGGCATCCATGAGGCCTACGCGGGCGCCACGTTTGGCGAATGCGAGGGCCAGGTTGGCGGCTACGGTGCTTTTGCCCACGCCACCTTTACCGCTGACTACAGCGATAATGTTGTTGACACGGGGAAGTATGGCGCGGGTATCGTTGCGTTTGGTGGTTGTATTGGAAGTGAAGTTGACTTTTACGACGGCATCCTTATTTAATATGAGTTTAATGGCGTTGACACAGGCCATTTTGATCATGTCTTTCATGGGACAGGCCGGGGTGGTGAGGACTACGGTGAAGGATACGAAATTTCCTTCGATGAGTATGTCTTTCACCATATTAAGGGTAACAATGTCTTTTCCAAGATCAGGTTCCTGCACATTACTCAAAGCCTCTAAAACTTTGTCGGGGGTCATCATCTAATTGTTTTGTTAAAATGAATCGGATTGCTGCAAAATTAACCAATAACGGGGTCATTTTGTTGATCTTATTTGGGGTTATCCTGTATATTTGAACCGCATGAAGAGACATTTACTACTCGCCGTTTTGTTTGCTACCGCTTTTCCGTTCCTGGCCGATGCCCAATTCGAAAAGCTGAAGGATTCCGTGATCCAACTTTACGGTGTGGTAATGACTGCTGACAGCCTGAAAGGCATTCCTTCGGTAAGTATTACTATTAAAGGTGAGCGCCGCGGTACCCAAACGAATGAGCAAGGGGTGTTCTCGATCGTGGTGCAGAAGGGTGATATTATAGAATTTACTTCTATCGGTTATAAGCCTAAGCTGGCGGAAATTCCCCGTGACCTTGAGGGCAATCATTATAGCATGATCCAACTGCTGGTGACCGACGCGGATTACCTGCCGGTGACGATCATCAAGCCAAGGCCTACGAAGGAGCAGTTTGAGCGTGATTTCGTGAATATTCCTGTTCCGGATGATGACCTGGAGACCGCCCGCAAGAACAATGATGAGACGAAGCGCCGCATCATTGCCCGCAACCTGCCGCGTGATGGTGGTGAAAATTCGAACATCTTGCTTAATAATAATGCCCGCCGGGCTACTTATTATGGTCAAACGCCTCCGCAGAATATCTTCAATCCGTTTGCGTGGAGTGAGTTTATCAAGGCGTGGAAGCGGGGGGATTTTAAGAACAGTAAATAGAGTTCAGCGTCGTGAGTCAGGTTTAGGTGTTAGCTTTTAGGTTTTAGCAGTTAGCAATTAAATCTTTTTGATATAGCGAAACTGCCGGCATGTGCCGGCAGTTTTCTTTTTGAGCGAGGGTACAGTCGTGGCTTTCCTATTATGACTTCTGTGTGTGCCTGGTTTTTATTCTACCCAGTTGGCGAGGGTGCATTTGTCTTCTTTGATGACTTCGGTGGTTTCGGGCCACTCGGCTACTTCTTTGCCATCTTTGTATTGCAACGCGTATACTTTGTGGTTGCCTACCGATAGTTTGATGGCTGCTGCAATTGGTGAGCTGGCATCTCCGCACACGGGTTTGGTGGTGTAGGGCTTGGTGATGGTGCCTGCTACTTTACCGTCTACGATGATGTCGATGCGGTCGAAGGTGGTGGACTTGAGGTTGGTGTAGTTGAGCAGGGTGCCCGTTGGCGTTGTGTCTTTTTCTTTCTTACAGCCTACACCCAGCGATACGATCGATGCGCACAGGATGAGTGCGGATAACATTTGTTTTTTCATGACTTTACTTTTGTTGTTTGTTTTGAGGTTGCAAACCTATTGTGGGATGATTGCGTGTTGAAATGTATGTGGATGAAACGGGTGTGAAGCGCAAAGAAGTGTAGCGTGGAAGGAATGAGGCGTTCGTCTTCAGGTATTAGCTTTTAGCCTTTAGCGGTTAGCATTGGGGTAACGATAAACTGCCGGCGTGAAGCCGGCAGTTTTTTGTTGCAACAAGCTCTAATCAATAACCGATGACCTTGTACAGTCAAAAAGGAAAGGTTTACGCTTCATCAGTACGTGAAGTTTGATGCGTATCTGTACCGTTGCTACTAATCCTGAGTCTAACCATCATCACACTTCTTATGGTTGGGTCCGTTGCCCGATCTGGCCGCTACCCGTGACGAGCATGGATAGTTTGTTTTTTACTGTTTTTTCCAACCCAGTTTTGCCAATACAAACTCCAGCTTCAGCTTCGTATAGAGGAGGAAGTCCTCCAACGTAATAGGCTGGTGTTTTTCTTTGTCAAAACGTTTTCGCATGCGACTCATGGTTCGCCTGGCTGTACGGTCGTCGACTTCCAGTACTGTTGCTACATTAGCCGCATTTATGATCCGGTGGTAATGACCATCACTCATGGTAAATGTTTTTTAAGATGATGAAATGGTTTGTACAGCGCATGGGAGGGCTACCCTGGCAGTTTTGAGGAGGAGAACTGCGCATAGGTGTGTTATAGCCTACAACCGTAAGTGCAGCCAATCATACTGCTACCTGCCGGTCATCCAGCGTGTATCATTGTAACTCAGGGAATAAAAGCGTTTACCAGAAATGAGGTGATGCGTAAGGATACGGTTAGGTTTAGTTTTGTTGCTCTTGTGTGATGCTTATTACTTCAACGTAAGTGTGATGCTATCCAAAACTAAATTTTGTTTTTGAATTTTCCATGCGGGTTCTACTCATTTTTTTGGAAAACCACTTTTAATCTTTTTTTAATGTTTTTGGTGTGACCAAGGTATGGGTCAATCGTATTATGCCTGGCCAAACGCTTCGTTGCAGGGTATTGCAGGCATTGCTCCTGCCATACCATTCCACTCCCATCGCCAACAAGTGGAGCTGTCCTTCTTCTTTTTTGACATTCGTCATGAGGGGTTTTAGCTGTATAGTGCTATTACAACAGGGAATGATGGTGGTGCGTGCCTTCTGTGTGCTATAGGTGTAATTACCGACATCTATAGACGCGCACAGGGTGTATATTCTGCTATGGGTTATTTCCAGCGGCGGGTGGATGACGGATGCGGGGATGATGGCCGGGAAGGTGACGATGAACTGCTGTTGCTGCGGGACAACCTGTATGCCGGGCGTGACGCTTATTGCTGCGTGCCATGGGTTGGCGGGATCGCCTTCGAAGTTTTGCAACCATGCCCAGCCGGCTTCTGCCGGGTTGCTTGTGTTTAGCTCGCCTATCGTATCTGCATTCAATGCTTTCTTCACCAGGGGGATGATGCGCGGTAGTGTTTTTTTGATGCCGCTTGTACGGAAAATAGCATCGTTGATGGTCTTCGCTACTTTAACGATGTGTGTAAACTTTCTGGCTTCGCGGCGTGTGTTGTGGAAGGCCGGATCGGTTTTGACGCGCTGGGCTGTGAGGCCGATGTGACGAATCTGGTAGTAGCCATCGCGTGGATGGAGGGTGACGCCGGGGATGCAGCGTTTGGTGACGCGGGGTTCGCTTTTTTTCATGATTACTTTTTTTAGTAGTTACAGGTTGCAGGTTTCAAGTTTCAGGGATCATTGGTTTTATAAAGGGAACCGGGACGAACCCGGTTCCGTGTGGTGGATGGAGGATCAGATCTCCTCTGCGGGCGGCACATCGACTGCCACGATCTGCAGGGCATTTTGTCCCTTGCTTTGTTCGTATACTTTACCGTTCACGATCTTCATGAACTCAATGCCCATGACCAGGAATACCGGAAAGGGGCTATTGGGGGTGAAGGTGAGGGTTAAGGTATCGGCAGCGGTTTCCGTGTTATCGTATACCAGGTTGCCTGTGTTTTGCCGGTTTGTGATCACCGCATCGCTTGCAAAGTCGATGGCGGCCACTGCAGCGAAAATGTTGTAGTGGGTGGTGCCATCGGGCGAGGCGATGTCTTTTTCGGGCGTGTAGGCCGGCAAGGTGATGACCGCCTGACCCGTGGTACGATTGATACTGATCGTTTGGCTGGGCTCAAAGATGCTGTCGAGCGACACTTTCGCATTGAAATCAAAGCCGAGGAGTGAAGACGGGTTACCGTTTTCCACTTTGCGGTATCCGTAATCGCTTACCGTGTCGGTTTGCAATATGGCTACCATTGCTTTGGTGATGCGACTGGTGACGCGTGAGTCGCCGGCTTTGGCCATCTCCGTTTTCCAGGCGGAGCGGAAGAGGTTGCCTGCAATGCCTCCTATACCAAACTCCTGGCCGTTGAGGCGTGTGAGCCTGAACTTCGGATCGTTTTTGATCCGCTCGGCACTGACGCCTCCTTTTCTACGGGCCATGAAGCCATCTTCGGAGGTATAGAACGTGAAATCCTCCATGGTGCCTTTGAACTTGACAAGGCCTATTTGTTTTGCCATTGTTTTTGTTTTTATAGGTTTCGAATTATGGTACCTGCCGCTGCCCGCGGTGCAACGGCTATCAACGTGCTTTTGCTTTTGAGCAGGGGCGCCAGCTACCCTGCTTATATTGGCATAAGCTGTTGTTTTTTATGTAGTACGCTATTTGCATGCTCTATCCATGGCGTATCTATGGAGCATCTATGGAGTAGCCATGCTCTATCCTGCCTTTGTGTTGTTGTCTGATCCTGTGTTTGCTTTTTATCATCTGTTGTTGTGCGCCCTCTTTGTTCTTCTTTTTTGCGTTGTTGTTGTTCTTCTGTACAAACATACAGCTGCTGTTTACCAGTTTCCAAATGTGGGTGACCGTTATTGGTCGTTTTGTCCAAAGTGTCCGAAATGTCCGGACAATTCGGACACTTTGGACATTATGGCCATTTTCGGACAAGGTGATTTGGAAATGGGTTGGTTGGTGTTGTACGTTTGTATCGAAGCGCTATTAACGCTCCACTTTTTTATCACTACAAATACTCCGTCTATGAAAATCCTTGCTGAACCTTTCTCTCCGTATTTGCCCCGCGTAGCGGAGAATGCTTTAGAATTTGGCCGTGCGGCGGCTGGTTCCCGGTTGTTGTATGCCGCGTTTGGTCAACTGTTGCGCAACCGCCGTGATCCTCAACTGGCCGGGCGCCTGCATAAGCGAATGCTGCAGGTGATACAATCGGACACCTGTAACGGGCGTGGTGAACGGCAGGCTTCATTCGGAGATGTAACGCTGCTGGAGGGTTTTGACTTTTTCAACCGGAAGCCTCTGTACCGTGTTTTATATGCGCCTTTTCAAGCTTCTATCGATAAGCGCAACGGACAATGCCGGGTTGTGTCTCCTCCTTTCGATGCGCGGTTTTGCCTGGGCTACCGGTTTCGTTATACGCATGTGTCATTTGTTGCCTGTGCGGCGGTATTGGATTTTGAGCGGGATCATTTTACCTGTGATGTGGTGCGGAGTGATTACCAGGATATTCGTGAACCCATACAACTTTCCCTGCAAGCCAAGATACCTGTTCAAACTAACCTGCCCGTGGTTTTTGTGATGGGTGTGGAGCTTTTGCAGGCAGTGAACGGGCGGTATTATTGTATGGGTGCTGACGGGCCGCTGTCGCTACAGGTGGTGCAATGTGCTGCGGGTGCTCTTGCCGATTGTTCTGTTGCAGCTTAGTTGTATCAGGTGGATGTGGCCGCTCTGCCTGATGGCTCTATATGTGTCGCGACTCTACTGTCCTTCTTCTTCGTTCTTAGCTGCAGCGGGCTAAGGGATGTGGCAGTGCTGTGATCAGCTTCCTTTACTTTTTTCCAGCATTTTTATTGGGCGTGGTGATCGCCAGCCACCTGCCACACGGGCGTCTGTCCGAGGGACTGGGGAAGGTATGGGCTGTTGTGTTGCAGCGTGTGTATTTATTCCTTCATTTTTAAAATCCGTTCTATGAGTATTCAAGAAAGAATGACGAGCCCTACCCCGCCCTTCTTTGCGAAGTTGCGTAACTGGGGCCTTATCCTGGCGGCCGTTGCCGGCGCCGTTCTTACTACCCCGGTAGCCTTGCCGGCTATTGTGGTGAAGGTTGCCGGTTATGTGGCTGTGGCGGCTGGCGTGGCCAGCGCTGTGAGCCAGGCTGTGACGCAACCGAACCAAGAAGGATAGCTCCCGTTTTAACTCCGATCCTTTGAAAACCGCCCTCTGCATGCGTAACACGTGTGCGGGGGGATTACCGGAGGGTTGGAAAGTTGAAAAGGGAAAATATTCTTTCGTCTCCCGTCCTTTAGTCATAGGATCTCAGATTTAGACCGAGCCTGGATTTCTATCCGGGCTTTTTTTATTCTTCTTACTGTTTTATCGTGCCAGGATGTAGTTACTTTCTTTGCTTACTTTTTCGTCAGTTTCTTTTTGTTGACCTTTTTTGCTTACGCAAAGGGTTTCGCGCTTTTCGCGCGTGATTGTTACTTTCTTTGCCTTGATGCAAAGAAAGTAACCAAAGAAAAATCAAGTCAGGCCCGATCGCTCCGCGCGGCCTGACAGGCCAACTCCTCTCCATGGCTTAACATTCTTCACTAATTATTGACAACTGGTCACCTTAGTGTAACGACGTATTTTTGTTTCTGTATCCTTATCTTACTAAGTGTGGATACATTTGCTTCGATAGCTATGTTCAATTTTAATGTCCGGTTATCAGAAGGAAGGGCCCGGAGGCCCCTGATAGACAGCATAAGAAACCGGGAAAGGCAAAGGACCGGAACCGGCCAGGAGGACACGGCCTGCGAACTCCTTTTCAAAAGCAGCCTGCAACGACCGGCTAACGCGATAACCGCGGCACTGCTCAATGCCTACCAGGCAACAACAAGAACGAGCAACGAGATAATACTTCATACTAAAAAATTTTAAACAACAGCAAAAACGCTGCGAGACAGCGGTATGGCGGCATTCGCGCAAGGCCAAAAGGAATGCGCAATAAATGCGCGGATTACTTTTGCTGAATGGGTTGGTGGGGCTAGTGCGGGAGATGGTGGTGAAGATTAGTACTAGAGCTTTATGGCGAACCTTTTGGCGGCTGTCTTTCTGAGGAGGAGATACCTTATTATGGTTGGTTAATTTTATTGACGTAGATCATCACTAATTGGAGGGATGGGTTGGCATGCCGCCATAATTTTATGGAGCAGCTATTGCGGTTTTTATTTTTTTGTATGAGGGGTTGGGATCGGTGGTTGGTGGCAGATGCAGTAGCAAATATCATGGGGACGCTTTGAAAGAAAATTCGGACAATCAAAGATGCACATATAAGTAAGTCAGACCATCGGACAGTTAACTGATTTATTTATCCAACAGAACTAAAGTCATAATATCTTATTAGATTTGATAATTACTCTATTATTAACTTAAGTATAATTACTAATATGCCTCTTAGTTGGAATGAAATCAAAACTAGAGCTACAAACTTTAGCAAAGAATGGCAGGACGAGACAAATGAAAATGCTGAAGCTAAATCATTTTGGGACGGTTTCTTTAATGTTTTCGGCATTAGTCGCCGTAGGGTAGCTACTTTTGAGCAACAGGTAAAGAAAGCTGATGACAAACAAGGATATATTGATTTACTCTGGAAGGGTATGATTTTGATTGAACATAAAAGCCGTGGAAAAGACTTGGACAGAGCTTATAAACAAGCCAAAGATTATTTTCCAGGACTGAACGAAAAAGAACTTCCCAAATATATCCTTGTTAGCGATTTTGAGCGTTTTCGTTTATACGATCTTGAAAATAATGCTCAAACTGAATTTAAATTGAAAGATCTCATTAACCATGTTGGTCTATTCAGTGAAATAGCAGGGTATATAAAAAAAACATATAAAGAGCAGGACCCTGTCAATATACAAGCGGCTGAACTGATGGGTAAATTGCACGATAAGCTTAAAGCCATTGGCTATTCGGGTCATCATTTAGAAGTATATTTGGTACGCTTAGTGTTTTGCCTATTCGCGGATGATACCAACATATTTGAAAAAGGGATCTTTTATGAATATTTGGACATAAGAACTGAAGATGACGGCTCTGATCTATCAGGGCACCTAGCACAATTGTTTGATGTTCTCAATACTCCTACTAATGCCCGCTTAAAGTTTTTAGACGAGAATCTATCTGCTTTTCCATATGTAAACGGTAAACTCTTTGAAGAACGATTGCCCACGGCCGCATTTGATAGTGACATGCGTCGGATATTATTAGATTGCTGTTTGTTAGATTGGGGAAAAATTTCACCTGCCATATTTGGTTCCTTATTTCAAAGCGTAATGAATGAAAAAGAACGCAGAAACTTAGGAGCTCACTATACAAGTGAAAAGAATATTCTCAAACTTATTAAACCTTTATTTTTGGATGAACTCTGGAAAGAGTTTGAAGCAATCAAATACCATAAAGGAAAACTCCAAAATTTCCATGATAAAATAAGTAAGCTACGCTTCTTAGACCCAGCGTGCGGATGTGGCAACTTTCTAATAGTTGCATACAGGGAACTCAGATTGTTGGAAATTGAAATTATCAAAACACTTCTCTTCAAACATGAAAAACTTCGCCCGGAAGTAGCTGCCGAAGCAGGAATTGACATAATCCACCTGATTAAATGCGATGTAGATGCTTTCTATGGGATAGAATATGAAGAATTCCCTGCCCAAATCGCTCAAGTAGCAATGTGGTTGATTGATCACCAGATGAATCAACTGGTTAGCCAGACATTTGGAGAATATTATGTAAGATTACCATTAAAAAAGAGTGCAACGATAAAACATTATAATGCTCTAAGGCTTAACTGGCAAAGCTTGATTGAACCAATGCCATGGGAAACAGGACAGTTAAAATATGATTATATACTAGGAAATCCTCCCTTCTTGGGTAAGCAATATCAAAGTGCTGAACAAAAAGAAGATATGGACGACACATTTAAAGGTGTTAGTGGTGCAGGAGTATTAGACTACGTTACTGCCTGGTATATAAGAGCTGCAGAATATATGAAGGCTGTAAATTTAGGAGAAGGGAAAAACATAAATGGAACAAAGACGGCATTTGTAAGCACGAATTCAATCTCCCAAGGGGAGCAGGTCGCAATACTATGGAATGAGCTTTTTAACAAGTATCATATTAAAATTCATTTTGCACATAGAACTTTTAAATGGTCAAACGAAGCTAGAGGAAATGCAGCTGTTCATTGTGTAATCGTAGGGTTTGCAAACTTTGATGTCACAGAAAAAGTGATTTATGAATATGACAATATCACTAGCGAACCTCATGAGACAAAATCAAAAAACATAAACCCATATTTAGTTGAAGGCAAAGACATTTTTATCCCTACAAGAAAGAAACCTATCTGTAAAGTACCCGAAATTACTTATGGCAGTATGGCTAATGACGGAGGAAATTTATTACTCACTGACGAAGAAAGAAATGAATTGATTAAAAATGAACCTGCGGCTATCAAAATCATTCGACCGTTCTTAGGATCACAAGAATTTATTAACAATATCAAAAGATGGTGTATTTGGCTAAAAGATGTTAATCCAAATGATTTCAAAAATTTGAAACAAATAATTAGAAGAATTGAGGCAGTAAAAGAATACAGGTTGAATAGCTCTAGACCTACAACACGAAAACTTGCTGAATATCCCACATTATTTGGAGAAATAAGGCAACCTAATTCCGATTATATTATTATACCAGGAGTATCTTCAGAAAACCGAAAGTATATCCCTATAGGCTTTTTAGATAAAGACGTAATTGCTAGTGATCTTGCGAGAACAATCCCTAATGCAAACTCGTATATATTCGGAGTCTTGACATCACAGATGCACATGACTTGGGTCAAGTATGTATGTGGTAGGCTAAAAAGTGATTTTAGGTATTCAAACAGCTTAGTATATAACAATTACCCATGGCCTGAAAATATAACAGATAAACAAAAACAAATGGTTGAAAAGGCAGCTCTTGATATACTCCATGTAAGGGCACAATTTCCTAACAATAGCCTTGCAGATTTATATCAACCTAGTACCATGCCACCTGCATTGGTTAAGGCCCACTTAGTGCTTGATAAAACAGTAGATCTATGTTATAGGGCTCAACCATTTTCCAATGAAACTAAAAGGATCGAGTTTTTATTTGAACTGTATGATAAATATACTGGCGGGCTATTTACAAATCAAAAATCTAGAAAAAGTAATAGATCAAAAGGGTTGCTTGAATAAGATGAGTTTCATAAAGGCATTAGTAAAAGTTTAGCTTCGATCTAATACAGGTAGTCTAATCCCAATTTTATACAATGATACATAGCCCGTAATTTCTGTTGAAAACATTTTTCCCTTTTCAATATTTGCTTCAGATTTTTGATTAGCGTAAACAATAACTCCTTTAATATTTTCTCTTGAAGGGGTCGAAAGTCTACTGTAAACACCCTTCATTCTTGTATATCCAGCCAATTGCCTAACATCTTCTAGAGATGGTGCCTGAAAATGATATCTTGGTTTATATTTGCAATCAATAACACACTGAAATCCCTTTTCAGTAATTAATATATCTGTCTCCTTCCTCCGAAATGTATCGTGGTAAGATACACTACCTGGTACTGGAAAAATCTGCTTTAATTTTTGAAAGACATACAACTCAAAAAGTTTACTCATATCAATCCAAAATGGAGGTGTTTCATTTTGACATTGGCCAGTTTTACTTATGTTAAAAGAAAAACGCTTTAATATATATTTTCCCAGATTGATTGCGGAAGGATATTCTTTTAAAAAAGGATTAGTGTCAACCTTGACCCACTCATGCGGATCAGCCAATATTGAAACCTCGTCAAATGCAGGAGCGCAATAATTAAGAATATGTTTTAATTCGTTTGTTTGCGATAAACTAAAAAAATTATTCTTATTATTTAAATAGGAGCTTACGAATCCTAATACCAGTTTCAAAAATTGATTCTCTGCAGAATTGATACCATATTCCTGAAAATTGCAAATTGTCTGAGAAAGCCTATTGTTTAAAATATTCTGCTTTATTTGCTGGCTAACAAGTACTTTCCCCTTTATCCGCCCATTAAGACTTGCAGTTGTCCGGTAATAGGATTTTTTTAACCCTTTTCTTACTATTCGCTGAAGCAACTTTAGGAACTGGACTATCAAAATTGGAGATAGCAAATCCTTTTGCTGTGGAATTGTTATCCAGGGCTGATCAAATTCAACATGAAAAAGTTTATCTAGTTGTTCTATATTTTCAGTTGTCTCCAGGCTCTGCATAAGCATCGCAAGGAAATCCACTTCGGAGGTACTGTTTAATTTAGGTTCAACATAAACGGACGCAATTCCTGGTATTATCCAATCGGCTCCTACAAAATAACTTGACTCAGCAAAAAAATTATCTTCCCGCCTTTGTATGCGATAGCATAGTTGGTCAGGTTTATAAATAAAAAACCTATTATAGGAGGATTCCACCAGAACAGATCGCTGATAATCAGAAATCTTATCTAATGCCTTCTCTTGATATTGCTCTGAAATTAATAACAGACGATGCATATACTATAATGAAAGAGATAAAATGTAATTACGCACACTTACTCCATTTACCTCGCCTACCAAAATCCCGTCTTTAACGTATTCAAGAAGAATTGGCTTTATTTCATACTCAAGACGCATTTTCATGTTACCACTTTTATCTTGGTTTTCGATAAAATAAGAATGTCCAATTTGTACGGATTTTTTATCGAATTCAGGCGAAATATTAGAATCAAAAAGACCAGCTATCAGAGCAAATAAATTGTTATAGAATTTAGATCCTAATTCGGTAGAAAGGTTTTTCGGTAAAACATCCACAAAAGCAAAACGTCTTCTGATTGCATAATCAATATGTCCAATATTTCTATCAGCAGTATTCATCGTACCAATAATGTATAGATTTGGAGGTAGTACCAATCCCCTTTTCCCTTCGATTGCATACATGCTTTCAACTTGTTCTCCACGATATTCCATCGCATAAATCAGTTCACCTAAGACTGATGAAAGGTTTGCTCGATTGATTTCATCAATAATTAGAACATAGTTATTAATAATATGAACTTCTGAAGTTGGCATATATTGATATCGATCGAAGAATTTCCGCAGTAAAGACAGATAGTATGTAGCACGATAGTGAGCGTGCGTGTTAAGATCCTTAGAAATCGTACTCTGGTTAATATCTAAAGTTCCATTTAATACTGCTCTTATTAACGATCTGATATCAGTAAAATTCAGCCTGCTTGAGTGCTCCCAATCACTTCCATACCTGAAACAATCATCGTCCACTTTAAAAATACCTACAGTATCAGTCAACAAATATTGTTTCGCCACGATTTCACTATCAATGCTATCTTTAAATTCATTAAAATTATCTCGAACCCAATTATCCTGTTGAGTTCCTGAATTATTACTCTGGGACAATTGATGATTCTCTAATGCTTCTTCTGCAAGCAACCCTAATACTTTATTAACATTCTTATACTCTATCTGACCTCCATTGGGAACCGCTACGATTCCTCGTATTAAATCTTCATAGGTATATGATGGATGAAATTGAACCACCTTAATCAATCTACTATCAAAACAGCTAAGAACGTATTTTGCTATTGCAGCCTGATAAGCATCTCCACCAGTTAATGGTTTCTTTCTGATCAAATTGGAGTATGAGTCAATTATATGATTATAATTACGTCTCTGCATGTTCCCATTCTCCAATTGTAACGATATTCCACTTTCATCAACCACTACCACCTTATAAGGAAGATTATCATTAATGCTGTATACAATTGAACCTGGCTTGACTATTCTTTTAATATCCTGTATCGTAATTTGGCTAGGTCTTGTTAATTCAATGGCTAATTCTTTAGCCAGTTTTGTTTTGCCTGTGCCGGGAGGTCCCTGCAAAATGATTTGCTTTTTTGCACGTAATACGTCCAAAATATCATTCATATTATTTTCGCTTTTAATTTTTTGTACCTCTGTTATTCCAAGAGCGATGGCTGTATCAACTAACAGTGATCGATAAGATTGATCAAACTTAATAAAATCCCTTACCACGGATTCGTAGTCTGACTTAGAAATATCGATTTCAGTCCAGCATTCCTTATTAGCCGATAAGGAAGCCGGAAGATTTTGATATTCTTTCAATCCCATCATATGAAAATGAAGAGAATCGCTCAATCCGATAACATAACTCAATTTATTTTCGCAGTACTGAAAAAATCCTGAAGGATATACCCTTGCCCATTGATACTCCTGAAATACAAATTTTCCAGGACCAGCTTGTTTGCGAGGGTCTTTTCTTATTGAACAATCATACCCTTTTTCTTTCAACCGCTCACACAAAAAGTTCAATTTTTCGTATACAACTTTTAGCTCATCAAAAATATCATCAGATACTTCTTTTTTCGCATTGTTAGTGATAAGGTCTAAATCATCTTCAGTAATAAAATCCATAATAAAAAATTATCAATAAACAGGTACTAAATGCATACAACTTCCCAAAGCTAATTCTTCTGTCTTTGAGAAATTAAAATAGGAAAAATGCACTCCGATTTTCATACAAAAAACGGTGAAAACACCTATTTAAAGAGTTATTATCGCATCCTTCCGGAATCCATAATACTCTCGCCGACGCACATAGCCTAGCTGGTTGGTGAGCATCCGGGTGTTGCTGATCATAAACTCCGGGTTATTGGAATGGTGGTGGCCATAGATCCAGGCAGTGATGGGTGATTGTTCGATATAATCATATAGTTCCGTGGCAAAGGCTTCATTGATCACTGATCCTTTGTATTGCTTGGGATAGTACATGAAGGTAGGTACATGGTGGGTGGCTACGACGATGTTGGCGGTGGTGGCATCCGCTACAACCTGCTCAATAAATTGCCGGCATTCGTGGTGTAGGCGATTACTGTGCAATGGCCGGAAGCGTTCATCACCCTGCATGATCGACCTGTAATCGGTAACCGCGCGGGCAATATCCCACTCCGCTGCCGGGCCGATATGGGACCATAACGTAGAAAAGATGAGTGTTATATTGTTGTCTATTTGCTCCGCCTGGTTATTGATCAGGAATACATTTGGACGGACGGCTTCGCGAAAACCGCCACTACGCTGTGTTATATTGCTGCCATAGTATTCATGGTTGCCGGGCAGCCAGTAGATGGTTTTGAAATGATCGCTTAGGAAGGAAAAGAAATCGGCGCATTGCTCCATTTCTGTAAATGGAATGATATCGCCTGCCAGCACCAGTATATCCGCCACCGGAACAAGCGGATTGGCCTTTAGCCATTTTGTGTTTTCTGATAGCTCCAGGTGGAGATCGGAGCAATATTGGATGTTCATGATTATTATTGTTTACTGCGCGGCTTCTGCTTTTACTTCTCCCCCACTCTTGCGGTATACGCCCGGATTGACGCCCCTGTATTTTTTGAAGATGCGATTGAGGTGGCTTTTGTCGGTGAAGCCAAACTCGTCGGCGATTTCATTAATGCGCATGCTGCTGTGGAGCAACCGGTTTTCGATGAGTTTGAGTTTGTAGCCCAGCAAATACTCCTGCAGAGTCTCGCCGGTGTGCTTTTTGAAATAGCGGCCGAGATAAGTTTCAGAAACACCAAACTCATTGCTGATGGCTTCCGCGCGGAGGCGTTCGGGATAGTAGATGTTGGCCTGGATGTATTCGAGGATGCGAACGATCTTTTCTTCGCTGGCTTCATTGATGATGGCCGGGAAAGACTGGGTGATGTTGCGCGCCACCAGTACCAACAGGGTTTGCAGGTAATGCCTGATCAGGTCCTGGTGGTAAAGGCCGTGCTGCAGGTGCTCGCGGATGAGGCCATCCATAAGGTGCTTCACCGTGAGGCGGTCGGTCTCGTCTTTTAAGATGCAACCCGGTGCATGGTTGGCGTGCTGCAGGATGTGCTCCAGCCGCTCCATGAGAATGGAATCGCCTTTGGCGGATTGGAGGAACACGCTGTTGAAACGGATAAAGAAGAACTGGGTGGTCTGCTCGATGCGAAAGAGGTGACTATCGTGGGGCGCTACCAGGAAGAGGTTGCCGGGTTTGTAATGTAGTTCGGCCGTATTGATGTGTTGTGTGCCGCTGCCGCCTACAATGTACACCAGTTCAAAGAAGGTGTGGGCATGGAGGCCGCGGGGGCATTCGTCCATGTATTCTTTCAGCACCAGTTCCACCGGCTGGTGGAGGTTGTCCTTGATCATGGTACAAAAGTACACCAGAATGATGTACAAATACAACTTTGGGAGGGCTTGCAGAGGCGACCTTTGTGCAGGAAAGGCAACGAGGCAGCAAGGCATTGAGGCAACGAGGAATACAGATAAGCATTAGAATTTCAACATCTTAAAAGAATAAAAAGGACAATCATGAAAGCGCTCGTTTTACAGGAATATAATCAACCGCTTGTTTTACAGGAAGTCCCGAAGCCCGTGGCTGGCAGAGGACAGGTATTGGTAAGGGTTCATGCCAGTGGGGTGAATCCGCTGGATTTGAAGATACAGGCTGGTGTAGCTACACATGCCAGGACGCAATTGCCCGCTATTTTGGGCGTGGACCTGGCCGGAATAGTAGAAGCTGTTGGTGAAGGGGTTAGCCGGTTCAAACCGGGTGATAAGGTATATGGGATGACGGGCGGGGTGGCTGGCATTCAGGGTTCACTGGCGGAATATGCTGCCGTGGATGCAGACCTGCTGGCGCTGCAACCTACCAACTTATCTATGCGGCAGGCGGCGGCTGTGCCTTTGATCTTCATTACTGCGTGGGAAGGGTTGGTGGATGCGGCCCGGTTGCAGGCTGGTCAGACCGTATTGATCCATGGTGGTGCCGGTGGGGTGGGACATATTGCCGTGCAGATAGCAGTAGGGCTCGGGGCTAAAGTGTATGCTACGGTAAAGCAAGCAGACTTTGCACTGATTGAAAGTTATGGTGCTACGCCGATCGATTATACGCGTGAGCAGCCGGAGGATTATGTGAAAACGTATACGAGTGGTGAAGGTTTTGACATGATTCTGGATACGGTGGGTGAGGAAACACTGGCGGCTTCGTTCAACATCGTAAAACAATATGGTCATGTGGTGAGTATTTTGGGAAGGGGCACGCATAACCTTGCACCGTTGTCTTTTCGTAGTGGGTCGTATTCGGGTGTGTTTACGTTGTATCCATTGATCACGGGTAAGAACCGCAAGCATCATGGGGAGATTATGGCGGAGGCGACAGCATTGATTGAAGCTGGTAAGTTGATGCCGAGACTGGATGAGGCGAGGTATACGATGGAGACAGTGGCGGAGGCCTACGGCTCTATGAAGAATCGTACGGCTAAGGGTAAGGTTGTGGTGGAGGTTGGTTCATAAAGATAAGAAAGGGCACAAGTACTCCACGCGCTGTGCTGGGCGGCATACTTGCGCCAGTATATTGCATGCTTTTGCTTCGAAAAAAAGCCTCCACCGGCACAATCATCCGGCGGAGGCGGGCACCTGTTTATTAAGGAAGACTGAATAGAAGACCAATTAATTAAGCGCCATTCCGATTGCGGTGGCGATGACGCCTATATCTACCAGTACACTCAGAAAGAATGCGGGAATGGTGTACCTGGTAGGCATGGCCGCGAGGTTCACGATCAGCGCCAGGGCCATGGCTCCCAGTGCGGTCAGGAACAAGGCAAGGTTCAAGCCTGTGAGCGCTACTACCAATAATATAGTAAGAGGTGTTAGTACACAGCCATGTCCGCCAAGGGCTAAGGCCAGCCACATGAAGCGGCGTTCTTCCTGCCCATCGGCCCAGGTAATAAAGCGGGCGAATAATGAAGTATGCTCTTTTACGTATACTGGTTGTACTGATGGATGAATTGTTGTTGACATAACGGTTCGTTTTTACACTGTAAAATTGCCCATAAACCGTTTCTTTAATGATGACTGGTGTGAGGAGGGAATATGATTTTAGTCAGGTGGGGCACAAGTACGCCGCGCGCAGGGCCGGGCTGCATACTTGCGCCAGAATCAAGGGCTCAGCCTGACAGAAGGAGCTCAGTCTGACATTGTTTTTTCTCCTACTTTTGCCCGGCTTGTCATATCTTTTTATCAAATCCAAACGATTCATGTCTCTTCAACACATTGCAGTTATCGGGGCGGGTACCATGGGTAATGGTATCGCGCACGTGTTTGCCCAAAGTGGTTTTAAAGTCAACCTCATCGATGTTAATGCCGCTCAGCTGGAAAAGGCTGTGCAAACGATCAGTAAGAACCTCGACCGGCAGGTGACTAAAAACATTATCACGGAAGGTGTGAAGGATGCTACGCTTGCCAACATCACTACCGTTACTGACCTGGCGGCCGGTGTTAAAGAAGCCGACCTCGTGGTAGAGGCTGCCACCGAAAACATAGACCTCAAGCTCAAGATCTTCCGCCAACTGGATGAGGCCGCTCCTGCTGCTGCCATCCTGGCTACCAATACTTCTTCTATTTCCATCACCAAAATTGCTGCTGCTACCAAACGGGCCAACAAGGTGATCGGCATGCACTTCATGAATCCCGTGCCCGTGATGAAGCTCGTAGAGATCATCAATGGGTATGCTACCGACAAGGCGGTGACCGATATCATCGTATCACTGAGCAAACAGTTGGGTAAGGTCCCTTGTGTGGTGAATGATTATCCCGGCTTTATTGCCAACCGCATCCTGATGCCCATGATCAATGAGGCTATCTATAGCTTGTATGAAGGCGTGGCAGGCGTGGAAGCCATCGATACGGTGATGAAACTTGGTATGGCTCACCCAATGGGGCCTTTGCAACTGGCTGATTTTATCGGACTGGATGTATGTTATTCTATCCTCAACGTGCTGTATGAAGGTTTCGGTAATCCGAAGTATGCGCCTTGTCCGTTATTGACCAATATGGTGACGGCGGGCTACCTGGGCGTAAAGAGTGGCGAAGGGTTTTATAAATATACTGCGGGCAGTAAAGACCTCGTTGTGAGCGAACGGTTCAAATAAGAATTAAGCTTTCTTCACTTCTACATTACGGATATCATTCAACCTGTATAATGCTTCCTGGAGGCGGGCTTTGGAAATCCCGATCTTCAGGTGGCAGAAGAGGCCGAGCTCCTGCTCAATGACTGTGCAGTTGAGTTGTTTTACCACCATCATGATGTCGTTCATCTGTGAGTAGTCGAAATGCACGATATAGGGCACTTCGATGAAGCGCTGGGTGACAGGCATTACCTGCAGCACCAACGCAGCGGCGCTTTTGTAGGCGTTGATCAGTCCGGGTACGCCCAGCAGGGTGCCGCCAAAATAACGCACCACCACGATGAGCACATTGGTGATTTCTTTGCTGTCGATCTGTCCGAGGATGGGCTTGCCGGCAGTGCCTGATGGCTCGCCGTCGTCGCTCACGCGGAAGGTATTTTTATCGGTACCTATGCGGTAGGCAAAGCAATGGTGGGTTGCCTTGGGATGTTCTTTCTTGACCTCTTCGAGGCGCTGTTTAAACTCTTCTATCGTATTGATGGGATACGCGTAGGCGATGAATTTACTGCCCCTGTCCTTATACTCCGCGGTGGCGGGCTTTTCGACGGTATAATAGAATTCCTGTTCCTGCATGTTGGTTGTAATGGTTGGTGTCATCCTTCTCCCCTTTTCAAGGTCTGTATGGTATCTGTTCCTACGTGCTGTTGCGCTGCCGGCGTTGCTGCTCCGATGACCGGTGCTGCGATACCTGCATCCACAAACAGCTGCTCGTTGGTGATGATCCGGGCTTCGTCCCAGTATCCTTCATCAATGAATGACTGGAGCAATCGTGTGCCGCCTTCTATCAGTACGCTCAATATCTTTTGCTGGTACAACGCATTGGCGATCTGGTGCACGAGACTCACATCTTTGGTAACCTGGTAGTAGTGCAGGTTGCCCTGCTCTTCGTGCTGCAGCGTGTTGAATACGATGGTACGAACTTTTTTGTCGAAGATTTTCAAGGATGATGGTAGCCGCAAGTCCATATCGACCACCAGGCGTATGGGATCGGGGCCTGTCCACAGGCGGCTGTTGAGCTGGGGATCGTCGAACAGGGCCGTGTTGGTGCCTACCAGTATGGCTGCTTCTTCGCTACGCCATTTGTGTACCAGCCGGTTGGTGAGCTCGTTGCTAATGTGGAGCCGGGAATAATCTTCATTGGCGATGCAGCCATTGGCCGTTTGCGCCCATTTCAATAGGATGTAGGGCCGGTGGTATTTGTGGAACGTAAAGAATCGTTTGTTGAGCTCTGTAGCTTCTTTTTCCAATACGCCCACTGTGGTTTTGATGCCGGCGGCATGGAGCTTGTCGATGCCTTTGCCATCTACTTCTATGAAGGGATCGCGGCAACCAATGATAACCTCGGGTATGCGGTGGCGCACGATAAGGTCGGCACAGGGTGGCGTTTTGCCGTGGTGGGCGCAAGGCTCCAGCGACACGTACATGGTGGACTGGGAGATCAACGGGCGATCGGCTTCCTGTACGGAGTCGATGCAATTGACTTCGGCATGTGGTCCACCGTATTGCCGGTGAAAACCTTCTCCAATGATGCGGTCCTGGTGTACCAGCACCGCCCCTACCAGGGGGTTGGGCGCCACGTGGCCGGCTGCCTGCTGCGCCAGTTTCAGACAGCGATGGAGATATGTTTCGTGTTTGGTCAAGGAGGCGCGAAGATACGGAGGAACGGCCAGCTTCGAGCGGTAGAGTCGCCCGGGCCAGAGGCCCCGCAATAGGCTCACTCGCCAGAGGCGAGCGAGTGGGGAGAGTCGAGAGTTCCCATACCTTTGCGGCATGACGATCCAGCAGGCGCAACAGCAGTTAAGGGTGGAGTTACAATTGATCTATGATCCGCGGGAGGCCGCCAATATTGCCAATTGGGTGATGGAAAGTGTGACCGGGCTGGAGCGGATGGAGCGCCTGATACATCAGTATGACCCGCTTTCTGCGGCACAGGAAGCTACGCTGGCTGGCTATACCACTGCCCTGCTCGATCATGTGCCCGTGCAATATGTGCTGCATGAGTCCTGGTTTTACGGGTTGAAGTTGTATGTGGATGAACACGTATTGATTCCCCGGCCGGAAACAGAGGAGCTGGTACACTGGATCGTATCGGAACAAGACCCGGGCGCTATTCAAAGCCGGTTTACCAATTTCGATGTTATTCCGCTTACAGCTGCACAGGTTTTGCCTACTTCGGATTTTTTACCGGCACCACCGCATGTAAAGGATTTTCGTTTTCCGCATGTACGCATTCTGGATATTGGCACCGGCAGTGGCTGTATTCCCATCGCTTTGAAGAAGTCCTTGCCTGCCTCCGAAGTGCATGCCTGTGATGTGAGCGCCGGCGCCTTGCAGGTGGCGCGCAAAAATGGGGATACGCATGAAGCTGCCATCGAATGGCGGCAAGTGGATTTTCTGCGCACGTATGACTGGGACCTGCTGCCGCGGGTAGATATCATCGTCAGCAATCCTCCTTATATTCCTGTTAAAGACAAGGCTACCATGCACGACAATGTGTTACGGCATGAGCCACACCTCGCTTTGTTTGTAGCCGATGATGACCCGCTGTTGTTTTACCGGCATATTGCGCGGTTTGGTCAGCAGAAGCTATTGCCGGGTGGTAGTATTTATGTGGAGATCCATGAAGATCTTGGTGCTGCTACGGAAGCGGTTTTCCGGCAATATGGTTTTGAGGATACGGTTGTGAAGAAAGATATGCAGGGGA
Source organism: Paraflavitalea sp. (assembly GCF_059502485.1). NCBI lineage: Bacteria > Pseudomonadati > Bacteroidota > Chitinophagia > Chitinophagales > Chitinophagaceae > Paraflavitalea > Paraflavitalea sp. The sequence goes on along the minus strand of NZ_JCACET010000008.1, from coordinate 2,348,855 downwards.
AAGACAGGATGGTGCGGGCGAGGAGGTAACTGTTTCCGATGGGCACAAGTACCCAGCGCTGCTGAGCCGGACGGCATACTTGCGCCAGTTGCGAGTCCTGAGTCAGGAATTGCTGATTAGCCTTTGGGTGTCATTTCTTCGAAAAGCTTCAGGTATACTACGAGGTACCAGAACAGGCCTATCATGGCAAAACCTACTATTGCTCCTAGCAGTTTGCTTTTAAGTTTCATTTGTACCGCCATCGGCACAGCTATCACCAGGGAAATAACGGGTTGTAAAAGGATGTTGCGCAGAAAATACACAAGTCCTCCGGAACGCTGTTCCACGCTATAGTTGGCTGCAACAAAAACGTAAGACTGGAAAATCAATTCACTAAAGAGTACTGTTATGCACCCTATCGCTATCAGATATACAATACTGGTGCCCGGAGACTGTGACAATATTTTTTTAAAGGTGAAGTGGAATACGGCGAACATGCTGAGAAATATCATGAGCCCGTAGACATTGATGGTGCCCTCACCTATATTTACCCACTGTGGTAATACATCCCGTAAAAAGTGCCGGGCGAAGAAAAGCGCGGTCAATGCTGCAATGGCCAGCAATAGTGTTTTACGGTTGTCGGTGGGCGCTGTCCTGTCGGGGACCGGCTCAACAATGTCTTCCAGCATAAGGGTTTGTTTGGATGAAGGGTATATCTTGTTTGGCACAAGCCCCCTCTCTCAATTATCTGCCCTGCATGCCTGCACCAGTTATTAACGTTTTTCTTATTTCACGTTCGCTACTACTTTGGCGCCTACGCTTTTGGAGACGCGCATGATGCGGAATATCTCGCCCCAGTAGGCAGTGGTATCGGCATTGATAACGACTACAGGGGTATCGATGGATTGTTTGAATTTAACGATCTCTGCTTTCAGCAAGGTGTCGAACAATATCGGATCGGCTCTTTTGGTGCCGATGTAGAATTGTTGTGCATTGTCGATCGACACAGTGATATGTTGTTTGGCCTTGGTATCTTTTGTTCCCCTCGGGTTGTTGACCTTAACAATGTTGGGGTTGGCAATGGTAGACACGATCAGGAAGAAGAACAGCAGGATGAACAGGATGTCGTTCAAGGCTCCTGCGTGTAGCTCCGGATGTGATCTTAACCTGCTTCTTAGATTCATTTATTACTTTATTTCAGTATTCTAATGGTGTCTCTCTTAAAGTACCCTTCGACAAGCTCAGGGTGACAATGGTTATCGCGTAGGTTCCTGCAGGATGTCGATGAACTCTGCGCTGGCTACTTCCATACGGTTTACGTTCTTATCGATCTGTGCATTGAGGAAGTTGTATCCTACATAGGCCAACAGACCAATGATCAATCCGCTGGCTGAAGTGATCATCTTGGTATAGATACCTCCGGCGATCTGCGCGGGGGTGAAGTCGCCTGATGCATTGATGTTGTAGAACAACTGCAGCATACCGAAGATGGTGCCAAGGAACCCGAACATCGGTGCGATGCCGTATACCAGTGAGAGCATGGAGAGGTTGCGCTCCATTTTATAGATCTCCAGCTTGCCTACGTTTTCCATGCTTTTCTCGATGGCGTCGATGGGCTTGCCGATACGTTGTAATCCTTTATCGATCATCCGGGCTACCGGATTGGTAGTATTCTTGGCGAGGGAACGGGCAGCTGATACGTTGCCACTGAACACATTATCACGGATGATGTTCATGAAATTGGGATCGATGTTGCTGGCTTTGCGGATAGCAATGAGGCGCTCGAAGAAGAAAAATACTGCCAATACTAGTAACAGTGCCAGGGGTATCATGAGGGGACCGCCGTGTGCCAACATTTCCATAACATTCATAGAGGGCGCTGTACCACTGGGTTGCATAACCTGTTTGAGTGAATCTGCATTGATCTGAAGAAAAAACCAATTCATCCAGTATTGTTTTTAGTGCTGTAAATGTATCAAATGTGTGCCTAAAACGTTTTGACGCCGTTAATATTTCTTAAAAGAATGTGAATTAAGGGTGGGGCTTCTTTAACTTCCTGATTGTTTTATCATCATGGCTTGTATCTGGCGCATGGTGTTTTCCATGCCATCGGGGCTTCCGTCGAGGAAGATGACGTTGCCTTTGCCGTATTCGGCAAAGTTTTTCACGGCTTCTGTCCACATGCTGAAGAGGATGACATTGGTATCGAGGTTGGCTTGTTTCATTTCTGCTGCTGCATGGCTCATACCCCTTGCTACTTCTTCGCGGAACAGGGCCACACCTTGTCCACGCAATTGTGCTGCCTGGCGTTCTGCTTCTGCAGCAATTTTGATGGCATTACCTTCTGCTTCTGCTGATTTGGTTTTGGTGATGAGGAGTGCCTGTCCTTCGTTTTCTGCTGCAGCTTTGAGGTTGTTGCTGGCCACTACCCTACTCATGGAATCCATGATCTGCTGGTCGAAGGTGATATCGTTGATCTGCAGGTCGAGCAGGTGGTATCCCCAATCTTCGAGCAGGTGATCTATCTGTTCTTTTACGTATTCAACGATCTCTTTGCGCAAGCCCAATATTTCAGCCTGGCGCTTCGTAGCCACAAATGAACGGATGGTGCCTTCGATGGTGCGGGTAAGCGCCTGCATCAGGTCGCGCTCGCTGAGGAATTTGAAGGCTACTTTTTTGATCGTTTCTTCTTCGCTGTTTTGTACTGCATAGAGCAGCATGCTTTTGAAGTATACATTGGCCTGATCGGCTGTGACGGCCTGGAACTCCATTTCCACTGAGCGGTTTTGTACGCTGACCCTGCGATAGATCCTTTCGAAAAAGGGTATCAGGAAGTTCAGACCGGGCCGCACCACGCGCTGGTACTTACCAAACATCGTGATAACGCCGATATAACCCTGGTTGATGGTTTTTAGTCCGGCAAACAAGATGAGGATTACAATGATGACCCACCAGTAGGATTGAAGGAGATCCATATATAAATATTTTGCTGAAAGTAGTCTTTTTTGTGAAATACTCAGCCGGGAAGACGGGAAGGCGGCAAGGCTATTGCCTATTCCCTACCTTTGCGCCTTTGTTACACATCATGACGCAACATTATTCTTTATTGATAGTAGGTGGCGGGCCAATCGGGCTGGCCTGTGGACTGGCTGCGCAAAAGGCGGGTCTGGATTATGTGATCATCGAGAAGGGCTGTCTGACCAATTCTCTGTATAACTATCCATTAAACATGACCTTTTTTTCCACGTCGGAGCGACTGGAGATCGGTGGTGTTCCTTTCGTGTCGAACAATGCGAAGCCCATCCGGCCTGAAGCATTGGAATATTACCGGCGGGTCACGACTTCCAACAACCTGCATGTGCAATTGCAGGAGGAGGTGCAGGATATTATCCGGCAGGATCAACATTATGTGGTGAGTACTTCGCGCGCTTCGTATACGGCTACGCATATCATTATCGCTACGGGCTTTTATGATATTCCCAAACTGCTGGATGTTCCCGGCGAAGGGCTGCCCAAGGTGCTGCATTATTATAAAGAGGCGCACTTTTATGCGCTGCAAAAAGTAGTGGTGGTAGGCGCCAGCAACTCAGCCATCGACGCTGCGCTGGAGACCTGGCGCAAGGGTGCGGAAGTGACGCTGATCGTGCGGAAGGATAAGATCGGCGAACGGGTGAAGTATTGGGTGAAGCCTGATATGGAGAACCGCATCAAAGAGGGTAGCATCAAAGTGTTTTTCAATTCAAACCTGCAGGCTGTGCGGGAGCATGAAGTGGATATCATTACGCCTGATGGCGTGGTGACTATTCCCAATGACTATGTGATTGCGCTGACGGGTTATCAACCCAATTTTGATTTCCTGCGGCGGGTGGGTATTGAGCTTTCTGATGATGCTATTTTACAGCCTGCTTATAATCCGGAGACGATGGAGACCAATCTGCCGAATGTGTACCTCGCGGGGGTGGTATGTGGGGGTATGAATACGCATTTGTGGTTTATCGAGAATTCGCGGGAGCATGCGGATAAAATTATGAAAAATATATTGGCTCACTCTCTTCGATAGACATAGATCTCTACTCTTCTGTTCTGCTGGCGGCCGGCGGGCGTTTTGTTGCTGCGTACGGGCCGGAGGAATGCATAGCTGCGGGTGGTGAAAGAGATTTTTCCGGCTGGTAATTTTTTCTCTACATATTCTTTTACGGCTATTGCGCGGTTGCGTGATAGTGCTTCATTGTAGGCCAATGTGCCGACGCTATCAGTATGTCCTTCTATAACGACTGAATCGACCTGGAAGCTATTGAGCTTGCGGGCAAAGCTATCGAGTGATCCAAAGCTTTTGGGCGATAGCTGGTAGCTGGCTGTGGCAAAGAAAATATCCGGGATGATCAGCGTATCGATGTGTTGTTTGGGTGGTATGGGCCTGTTGGCTGTTTTGGGCAGGGGCTTGACAGGTGGTGGATTTTTGGTATTGATGTATACCTGTCTTCTGAGAAATTCGTGGCGCTGGTTTTCTCTATAGATATCGGCTTTCACGCTATCGGCCTGCGGACAAAGGCCTTCCTGCTTATCGAGCGGTATGAGCGATACTGCATCGAGGTAGAAGTAGTAATTGCGCTGCATGTCGGGCGCGTTGCGAAAGGTCCACTCTTTGCGGTTGAAGCTACCGATGGTGATGTAGCCTTCTTCTCCCGTAGCGGTATAAATGAGCCGCACTTTTTGCCAGTTGTTGGGGTCTGCGTCCAGGGTGTCCAGTGCATTGATGGCCCAAAGCTGTGGCTGTATTTCTTTGTAGTTCCTTTTCTCATACAGGAAATCGCCGGCACTGAAATAAACACCTACACTATCCAATATATCGTGCCGGGAGCGCACCCAGAACTCCACCTGGTATTGATGTCCGGTCTGCAGGCCACAGAGCAGGCGGGTACGAATGAAGTAGTGCGTGCCGGGTGTTTTATAAGCAGTTCCGGAAGCAAGGCCTACGAAGTGTGTTCCATCGTAGGCTTTGCCGGGTGTATAATAGTAATAGTTGTCGTAGAAGGAATTGGCAACCCAGGATTCAGGGGCGCAGTTTTGCTTGTATTCAACGCAAATGTTCTCGTCTTCGAACCCGCCGTTGGAGACGAGGTTCTGGGCGTGGACGGATACGGACAAGAGAATCACCAGGAAGGATAGTATTCCTTTTGCTTCGATAGCAGATTTCTCACTCCGCTGTCGCTCCGTTCGAAATGACAAAAAAGAGGGAGCATTCAAAATGACAATGTATTTTAGTTGACCAGTTGACGAGTTAACAGGTTAAAAGGTTGGATGCTTACGCCTTTTCCTCCCAGATCATAGCCAAATGAACTATCGTTTCTACGCTCTTCTGCATATCCTGCACGCTTACGTATTCGTGTTTGCCGTGGAAGGCCATTTCGCCGGTGAAGATATTGGGGCAGGGCAATCCCATAAATGATAAGCGTGAGCCGTCTGTGCCGCCTCGGGCGCTCATTTCTATCACCTCTACTCCTGCCCGCTCTATTGCTGCTTTTGCATATTCGGATACCTGCGGGTGGTTGTCGAGTATTTCTTTCATGTTGCGGTATTGCTCTCTTACCACCATCTCGGCTTTGGCGCCAGGGAATTTCCGGAGTGCATAATCCATTTCATCGCGCAGGGCGTTTTCATAGGCGGCGAGCTTATGCGTCCAGAAGTCGCGGATGATGAACTGCAGGGTGGCTTTTTCGATCGTGCCTTCTATCTGCACGGGGTGCACGAAGCCATAGCGGTCTTCGGTGGTTTCGGGCGACCAGCTATCTTTCGGCAATTGCTCCAGGAAAGTGGCTGCCACTTTAATGGCATTTACCAGTTTGTCTTTTGCATAGCCGGGATGCGCACTCACGCCCTGTACTGTGATAGTGACAGAATCGGCCGAGAAGGTTTCAGCTTCAAAGGAACCGCGTTCTCCACCATCGAGGGTGTACGCGAAATCGGCGCCCAGTTTTTTGAGGTCCACATGGTCTACACCGTGTCCTATTTCTTCATCGGGCGTAAAGAGTATTTTGATCGTGCCGTGCTTTACTTCCGGATGGGTGGTGAGGTAGTGGGCCATGTCCATGATCACTGCAATGCCTGCTTTATCGTCTGCGCCCAGCAACGTGGTGCCGGAAGCGGTGATGATGTCGTCTCCTATCTTTTTGCGCAGGTAAGGGTGTGCTTCGGGTGTAATGATCTGTGTGGGATCATCGGGCAACACGATATTGCCGCCATCATATTTGTGGTGCACGATCGGTTTCACGCCTGTGCCCGTGCAATCGGGCGCAGTATCCATGTGGGCGCAATAGCAGATGACGGGCACCTGTTTATCGGTATTGGACGGTATGGTAGCATATACATATCCGTATTCGTCGAGGTGGGCATCTGTGAGGCCTATCTGCAGGAGTTCCTGCACCAGCATGCGACCCAGTGTTTTTTGTTTTTCGGTGGAGGGGAAGGTTTTCGATTGGGGATCACTCTGCGTGTCTATCTGCACATATCTTAGAAACTTTTCCTGTACGGTGAAGGAATATTTATCGAACATGGGATTGTATTTTTGGCAAGATATATTATTATGGCTGTAACCAATCATCCCCTACCCGCTATCCGGCAAGGCTGGGTGCGCGCTATTGTTTTTTTTATCGTACATATTGGTATTTATTTACTGGTTGGCAGTATTGCCGGGGCCGCCTGGATACTGCAGCATCCGGAAGTTACCACCAAGGAGCTCATCAACGACCCTACGCTCGATGCTGTTGTGGTTGCCGGCAGCACCTTCCTGTCTATCATTTTGGTTTTTGTATTCCGCCGTTTTGTGGACCGGCAGTCCATCCTAAGCATGGGCTTTACGTGGAAAGGGCATCAACGGTACGCCTGGGCGGGTTTCCTGCTGGGGATTGTGTTGCTGGGTATCGGTTCGCTGATCTTATGTGGTACGCAAAAGATCGATTGGGTGGAAACCCGGCTGGATGTGGGCCCAATTGTATCGGGGCTGGTATTGTTTGCGCTGACTGCTTTGAGCGAGGAGATCACTTTCAGGGGCTATATGCTGAATAATATGTTGCTGTCTATGCCCCGGTGGCCGGCACTTGGTGCGGTGACGGTGCTTTTTGCATTGATGCACATAGGCAACGCACACCTGAACCTGGTGGCTATTGTAAATCTGCTGGCCGGGGGCTTGTTGCTGGGCATCAATTATGTGTATACCCGCAATTTATGGTTCTCGGTTTTCTTTCATTTCAGCTGGAATTTCTTTCAGGGTACGGTGCTGGGGTATGAGGTGAGCGGACTGAGCGGACAATCGATCTGGCATATGGAGCGCAAGGGGGATGACCTGCTCACCGGTGGTGCTTTTGGCTTTGAGGGGTCGGCGGTGGCCACGGGGTTGTTGCTGCTGGCCGTGTTGTTTTGCCTGTACAGGCCTGTTTGGGATGCGGCACTGGGGGCACAAGTACGCCACGCGCAGGGCCCGAGCGGCATACTTGCGCCAGAACCAGCGGGTAAGAAACAAGGCTGAGCAGGGGCGAAAAGGCACGCCTTGGTTCGTGAGGACACGAACCAAGGCGTGAAGCAAAGCCAGAGGCTTTGAAATACCCGTCATCCCGCCATTCGGCGGGAAGGCTGGCGACTGACATAAAAAAGTCCCGCCGGAGGCGGGACAGACCATCTAACTTACTATACTACTATTTTTAAAGGGCTGGTTAGCGCTTTTTGGTGGCTTTCTTTTTAGCTGTTGCTTTAGGGGCTTCCACAACCGGCTCGGCTACCACTTCTCCGGGGTATTCCACTTTACCGGAGGGGATGGGCAGATCGCCAAAGACCGGCGGGAAAATGAGGGAGAAGTTCTCGATCGAGTTGTGGCTTACATCTACAAACTTCCAGTTTTGACCGGCATCGTTGGATTGTCCTACGAGGTAAGACGTTACCAGTGCTTTTTTATCATTGATAAAGGTGTTGCGCACTTTTTCTATCACACACTGCCATTGATCGATGTCGTTGCGCATCTCTATGACACGGATCGTTTCCGGCTTTTCTTCGAGCTTGGGCTCGTTACGAAAATAAATGGTGACCACATGTTCTTTGAACTGCTGGGCTCCTCCGTAATATTTAATGGCGGTGGGGTTGGTAAGTTCCGTATAGGTTTTCCAGTCCTGGTAGAAATGGGCCTTTACAAAGCTTTCTGCAAACTTCATGGCATTGCGGGTGGCAACGGCCGTATCTGACTCCTGGGCCTGGGTTTGCTGAGCAGTGAACAGCAACAGGAATGAACCAAGGATAGTGGTGTAAACGCGTTTCATAGGGTATACATTTGAGGCCAAAATATAAAAAAGCCCGGTAAGTTCATACCGGGCTTTTACTATCCTAAAATGCAGTTTTCTGCACAGTAAATCAAGGCATTATGATGCGGGAAGCACCGCCACCGATGGACACCAGTTCGATGTCGAAGATAAGGTCTTCGCCAGCAAGGGGATGGTTGGCATCGAGGGTCACGCTTTCTTCCTTAATATCAGTGATCACCACAGGGATAACCTGTCCAGAACCATTGGTCATGTTGAGACGCATGCCCAGTTCGGGGTTCATATCCGGGGGAAAGTTGGCTTTGGGGAATTCTACCAGCATGCCAGGGTCTTTGGGACCGTAAGCCTGCTCAACGGGTATCTGGATGGTCTTTTTTTCGCCTATTGCCATGCCAGTCACGCCATTGTCGAATCCGGCAATAACGGAGCCACTACCTACTTCAAATTCGAGTGGTTCACGGCCTTCTGAAGAGTCGAAGGTTGTTCCATCTGTTAACCGGCCATGGTAGTGCACCTTTACGGTATCACCCGATTTTGCTTGTTGCATTTACAAAGTGTTTTAGTATGTTATTAAACTTCAGTCACCACCTCGTTTCTAATCATACACGGACGAGAAGAAAGACCGGTTACTGCCGACAAAGTAACGGGAAAAAAATCATACCAGGGACGGGAAATTCGAGATGTCAGTTGCCAGTTGCAGGTTGCAAGTTTCAGGGGAAAAGGCTACGAGGAGGGTTTTGAAGTCAGGGGATGAAAGGACTGGTACGGGAGATTAAATTTGTGTTACCGACCCGACTATGATTGTTTGGAACTTATACAGGCTATTGGCTCCTGCATCTGGTGGTTGCAATTGACTATCTTTGACTATCAATCACTTAAAGTAATGAGAAGGATATTCATCATAATGATTGTGTTAGTTTGTGTGAAGGTTAGCGCGGCTGGTGTGAAGACAGTCGGCAGTCGGCAATCGACAATCGGCAATGTAGCAGCCGGGATCGTACCCGGTGCGGAGAGAACGGAGCTATACCTGCCACGGCTGCAAGGTAAACGGGTAGCCGTTTTCGCCAATCATACTTCTACTATCGGCAATAAGAACATCGTAGACGTGCTGAAGGAAAAGGGCGTCAATATCACCGTGATCTTTGGACCCGAGCATGGGTTCCGGGGCACGGCCGATGCCGGTGAGAAGGTGGGCAATTATACCGATCCGCAAACGGGCATCCCGGTTGTTTCCCTGTATGGCGCCAAACACCGTCCCTCGGCTGATGACCTTAAAAATGCCGACATACTGTTGTTTGACATCCAGGATGTGGGCACCCGCTTTTATACTTATATATCTTCCATGCAGGAGTATATGGAGGCGGCGATTGAAAATAATAAACCGTTGATTATTCTTGACCGTCCCAATCCCAACGGGTTTTATGTGGACGGGCCGGTTCTCGATACTGCCTTCCGGTCGTTTGTAGGCATGCAGCCCATCCCCATCGTATATGGCATGACGCTGGGCGAATATGCCTATATGCTGGCTGGCGAACAATGGCTACAAAAGCCCGTAACTGCTCCCATCCATATTCCTTCTTCGCCTGAACGGGCTGCGCTGGAAAGGCGGCGTGCGCCTACCAGCAGCAAAGTTTTTTCGCTGACCATTATTCCCTGCACCGGCTATACGCACAAGAGTCTATACGTGCTGCCTGTGAAGCCCTCTCCTAACCTGCCCGATATTCAATCGATTTACTGGTATGGTTCTACCTGTTTTTTTGAAGGTACTGTGTTAAGTGAAGGCCGGGGTACGGATAAGCCTTTCCAGTTGTTTGGCCATCCTGCGCTGCCTGCTAATCTGGTTTCGTTTACACCGCGTAGTAAACCCGGTGCTACCAATCCCAAACTGAAAGATCAACTTTGCTATGGCTGGGACCTCAGTGGTGAGCCTGCCGATGTGTTGAAAAAAGTGAATGGGCAGGTACAGATCAAATATTTGCTGGAGGCTTATAAGCTGTTTCCGCGCAAGGATTCCTTTTTCCTCAACAAGGGTAACTTCTTCAATAAGCTGGCAGGTAATGATGTGTTGATACAACAGGTGAAAGCAGAGGCTTCTGAAGCGGAGATACGCAAGAGCTGGGAGCCGGGGCTGAAGCAGTTTAAGGAGATCAGGAAGAAGTATTTGATCTATGAGGATTTTGAGTGAGGTTGACAGGTTGAAATGTTGATGGGTTGATAAGACGTTTGCTTCGATAGCAGATTTCTCACTCCGCTATCGCTGCGTTCGAAATGACAAAGAGAGTGGGTATTATTGTAATAATTGAGTAATGAATGACCAATTGAAAGATACAAGGATTGTTTTTATGGGGACGCCGGAGTTTGCGGTGGCATCGCTGGATGCGCTGGTGAAAGCAGGCGCCCGTATTGTAGGTGTGATCACTGCTCCTGATAAACCAGCGGGCCGTGGCATGAAGATGAATGAAAGTGCTGTGAAGAAGTATGCTGTGGAGCATGGGCTGCACCTGTTGCAACCGGAAAAGTTGAAAGACCCCGCCTTCCTGGAAGCGTTGCGCGCGTTGCGCGTCGATCTCCAGATCGTAGTGGCTTTCCGCATGCTGCCTGAAGTGGTGTGGAATATGCCGGCAATGGGAACGGTGAACCTACATGGTTCGTTGTTGCCGCAATACCGTGGTGCAGCGCCCATCAACTGGGCTGTGATCAATGGTGAAAAAGAAACGGGTGTGACTACTTTCAAGTTGCAACATGCCATCGATACCGGTAACATTCTATTGCAGGACAGCTTTGCCGTGGGTGAAGATGATACCGCCGGTGACGTGCATGATTATATGAAAGAGGTAGGCGCCAAACTGCTGGTGAAGACCGTGGAGGGATTGGTGGCGGGAACGATTGAGGAGAAACCGCAGGAAGAAACCGTCAATCGGCAATCGACAATCGGCAATGATACTTCGTCGCTTAAGCATGCGCCCAAGATATTTACGGAGACGTGCAAGATTGACTGGCAGAAGCCGGCTTTTGATATTCATAACCTTATTCGCGGGTTATCACCTTTCCCGGGTGCTTTTACCTACCTGCAGGATAAGGTGCTTAAGATCTACCGCTCTAAAAAGGAGATCGCGCCACCTACGATTCCGCAGGGTACCGCTGATACCAATGGCAAGACTTACCTGAAGTTTGCCTGTGCGGATGGATATATTCATGTGTTGGATCTTCAGTTGGAGGGAAAGAAACGTATGACGATAGAGGAGTTTCTGCGCGGCTATAGGTTTTAGTGTTAACATCGATTTACTGCGTGGCTAAAAGCCACAAAATAAAAATGCGGGGCTACAAGCCCCGCATAGCAATTATTTAAGTTCAACTATTAATACTTTACATCTACATAGAACTTGCCGTTCTCAGTGCCGAGCTCGGAGGCGGCGGCATCGCTGAGGCGGACCATCAGACCAATGCTTTCTTTCATTTCGGGCAACTGGCCCAACACTTTGGCGTAAACAGTCTTTTGTGTCGAGGTGAAGGTGATCTTTACAATGGTGCCTACCGGTACATTGTTCATCAATGCATAGTACTTACCGTCTTTCCAGCCACTGGTGCTGCGGAAGATACCTGCATTGCCGGTATTCGTTTTACCGCTTTCAGCATACTGCGACCTGAAATAACCGCCTTTGTGGTTGCCGCTACCGGCAGACGTGTTATTGCTGCTGGGTGCAGTGGTCGTATTTGCAGGTGTGGTGGTGGCTGGCGTTGTAGAAGCTGGAGTTGTGACAGGGGGTGTAGTAGTAACAGGTTTTTCTACCACTGGTGCAGGCGGCGTTGTTTTAGGCTCTTCCGTCTTCACCGTACCTGTAGTTGTTTCTTTGTTGGGCGTGGTAGTTGTATTGGCCGCTGTGCTTGTATTGGAAGCCGGTGTTGTTGTTACAGGTGTTTCTTTCTTCGGCTCTTCTTTCACCGGTTCTGCTTTGGCAACGGGTGGCGCTGCTGTTACTGCTACTACTTTATTGGTGCCTGATGCAGCCAATGCGCTTTGTCCCTGTTTTACTTTCAGGTATCCTACTATGAGGCTCATGCCGGGCTTCAGCTGGTCGTTGGTAACGTTGTTCCACTTTTCCAGGTTGGCCACCGGTACTTTCTGGTGGTTCTGGCTGATGCGGTATAACCATTCTTTTTCCTGTACCGTGTAATAGATCGGTACAAATACTTCATCTGCCGCCTTCGTTCCGTCGATGGACAGGTTGGTGGTGAGTGGTATTTTAAGGGCTTGCCCGATGGCCAGGGGCTTGTCCATGCTGCTGTTGTTGAGCGGGGCAATTTCCTTGGGGCTTACGTTGTACAATCGTCCGATGCTGTACCAGTTTTCTTTGGCTGCTACCGTGTGCGTGAGGTAGAGTGAAGGGGATGTGCCCTGCACTTTGAGCTGCTGCGCACGCAGTGTGGTGGCCGAGGTTACTAAAACAAGAAGTAATACTTTGATTTTCAACATAGTCATGAATTTCATCACCGTGCAAAGATGTGGAATATTTTCAATTGTTACCACTTTTCAATATACGCCATGCAGATGGATAATAGTTGTTGATCCTGTTGGGTAACACCTTGATCCAACCCAATGCTATTCCGTCGTATTTTACCAGCGTCCATCCTGTTTTTGTGGCCGGTATCTTAACTTCTTCTCTTCTCAAATATTGCAGTGCTTCTTCCTTTTTTAACGTTACTTCAACAATATTCTCCGATAGCAGGTTGCTGAGAGCAAAGGCGTGATCGGGTACCAGGCTGTTTCCTGCTATTTTACCAATTATTGTACCGGCTTTGCGCAGGTACAGGTGCTCGGCAGTGATGTGCAGTGCTTCTTCGAGTGAGGAAGGAAAAGCAATGATCATATCTCCCTGTTTCCATAATTGCACTGCTGCCTCTTTTTTAAGCCAGGGATTGATGATCTCTGCTTCGGCCTTGCTTACTTTTTGCCATTTTGTTTTTTTCGGTACACGGGGGGCTGTTCCTCCGCCACCTTGTCTACGGAAGCAGGCCAGGAATAATCCTTCGCCTTTCACTTTATCGGGAAAGAAACGATACCCATATCCTTTTTTCTTTTCGCTGATGGTTTCTACAATGCCCCAATTGGGTTGTATCTGCAATGGCAGGCTTTCGAATTCAAATTCCTCCATCAACCAATCGACGATTGCTTCATCTTCCTCGCTGGAGTAAGAGCAGGTAGAATAGATAAGCACGCCATCGTCTTTAAGAGCGGTCAAGCTATCGGCCAGTATACGCTGCTGACGCTGACTGCAGAGTTGTACATTCTGTTCGCTCCATTCGGCTATAGCCTCTTCGTCGCGCCGGAACAGGCCGCTGCCGCTGCAAGGGGCATCGATGACCATGACATCAAAGAAGCTTTCCAGGCGGGCAAAGTGTGCGGGATCGTTGTTGGTAACGATCGTATTGACCGCGCCCCATTTGGTGAGATTTTCTTCCAGGATGGCTGCGCGTGTTTTGATGACGTCGTTGCTAACCAGTAAACTATTGGGTGTAATAAGTGATTGCAGCAAGGTGGATTTGCCACCGGGCGCTGCGCACAGATCGAGCACGCGGATATCTTTACTTAGATCGGTTGTTTGTTTCAATGCCTGTTCGAGGAACATGCTGGAGGCTTCCTGCACGTAATACAACCCGCCGTGAAAGGCAGGATCGAAGGTGAAGGAGGGCCGCTCGGCGAGGTAGTAGCCGTGGGAGGTCCAGGGAATCGGCAATCGGGAATCGGCAATCGGCAATGGGTCGCTTGTATTTGATGACTCCTGATTACTGTCAAGCTCCTTTTCTGAACCAAGGGCGGACTGTCTCAACGGATTGAAACGGATAGAGGTAACCTGTTCACCGGATTGGTGTACGGCTTCGAACGTTTCGCGGTTGTATCCTTTCACGCCTTCCAGCGAATCCAATAGTGCTTGTGGTAAGATCAAATTGCCCTGTATTAATCGGGCAAATGTACGTTCGAATCGGGAATTGGCATAGACGTGGTGCTCAATCGAGGAGTTCGTCTATCGCTTCGAAGGGATCGGCTGCCGGCCTGCCTTTCACTGCATATGCTTGCCTCAATGCGCCTATTAAACAAACATGGGAAAAGACAACGCCTGCAAAGAAAACAAGGATATGGTCTTTGGCAAGAAAATGATAGTGCTGGCCCTTCAACCACGCCTCCACCGGCAATAGGATAAGGATGCCTGCCAGGGCAATGAAGTAGCCGGCAAATAGCCCTTTGTGGTATTTCAGTTTACGCATGCGCCACCAGACAATGGTTTCACCAATTAAAATGATAATGATACCAAGCTGTAACGTAGTGTGTTCATAAGATACCGGGGGCGCATTGTTGATTGTATAGACAGGCGGCAGATCGTACACCAGGAAGCAGGCTACGCATGTGATGAGAACAATCATCATCAGCAGCTGGACAGGAAAGGTTTTAGGTGCTAGCATGAAGAATTAATTGTTTTCGGCGTAATCGTCGAGTATGTTCGCCGGGTTAGTGGGAATGAAGGCTTTCTTCTTTCGTGACTGCCATACCATGATCGCTAAAAATACATGGGCTATACCGATACCTGTCCAATATAACATATCATTTGGAACGAGCCAATCAAAAGGGATTCCCATACGCAAGGCCATAATCGGAAGTACCACTAAGATGAATATCAGCGGTAGTATATATCCGATCGTCAGCCACCTGTTATATCTTTTCTTTCTGATTCGCCAAAATATGATGGACTCTCCTATCAATACGAGAATTGTGGTGCCAGCACGCATACTTTCTCTGATAAACTTTTCACTTGTGCGAGGCGCATTCCCATTATCTACACCGTATTTACGTATGAACTCTCGTTCTGACGATAAGCTGTGTACAGACATGCTAACAAAAAAGTACAAAGCGAAAGCCTGCATAATGATCAGCGGTACCAATAAATAAACGGGAGCCGTAAAGTGTTTTCTATTCATCATACTTATCGGTCGGCATATTCATTCAATATATCCTTTTCACCAGGCACCACATCACCTGATCTATTCTTGCGGTTCTTCCACACGCTTATCAACACCAGCGCAAAGCAAACATGTGCCATTATGAAAAACACTCTAAGCAATCCGCCGTAAAGTATATTCATGGTTCGTATGGTATCCGTTGTTTCTTCCGAAGCGACACTTAAATCTATAAAAGATTGGGCTATTGCAAAACCTGCAGGTAGCACTGCCAATGTCAACGCAATTCCAACTGCATGACCTATGGCAAAGTCTTTCCTGTATTTTCTTTTTCGTATTCTCCAATAAACAAAACTCTCTATCAGTATTATTACGCAAAAAATACCGATATTGATCAGCCGGTTTATCCAATATGCCTTCAGACTATAGGACAACGACTCTTCAGACCCGGGACTGAGTTTTACCAGACTTACATAAGATAAAAAAGCCGGCCACTCCAAAACAGCTCCAATCAAAAAAGAGAAAGCCATAATATAAACAGGTGCCAGGAAAGTCTTTTTCTCAGACATGGTTGCTTGTATGAGTACCTGTTTACAGCTTATAAGTTTTTAATCTCTGCAATGAGGTCCTGCAATACTTTTTTGGCGTCGCCAAAGAGCATGGAGGTTTTGGGTTGGAAGAAGAGATCGTTTTCGATGCCTGCATAGCCGGGTTTCATGCTTCGCTTGTTGACGATCACATTTTTGGCCAGTTCCACATCGAGAATGGGCATGCCGTAAATGGGTGAGGCGGGATCGGTCTTGGCAGCGGGGTTCACTACATCGTTAGCACCCAGTACCAACACCACATCTGTCGTAGAAAACTCTTCATTGGCCTGTTCCATTTCCTGGAGTTTGTCGTAGCTCACATCGGCTTCGGCCAACAGGACGTTCATGTGTCCGGGCATGCGGCCAGCCACCGGGTGGATGGCGTATTTCACATCTACGCCTTTGCTTTCGAGCAGTTTTTCCAACTCATGGCATGCGTGTTGTGCCTGTGCTACGGCCAATCCATATCCTGGTACAATGATGACTTTGTGGGCGTAGGTCATGATGACCGCTGTATCGCTGAGGGATATTTCTTTGTAGGAGCCTTGTTCTTTGGTGCCACCTCCACCTGCTGCACTGCTACCGCCACCGAAAGAGCCAATGAGCACATTGAGCAGGGAACGGTTCATGGCCTTACACATCAGTATCGTAAGTAGTGTACCGGCAGCACCTACCAGTATACCACCAGTGAGCATGACTTTGTTGTCGTAGAGGAAGCCCCCGCAAGCGGCAGCAACACCTGTAAATGAGTTGAGGAGAGAGATCACCACAGGCATATCGGCGCCGCCAATGGGCATTACGAAGAACACGCCATACACTAATGACAATGCCAGTACGCCGTAGAAGAGTGCGGAGATATAACCAATATTGAGTGGCAGATCCGGCGCATCGTCTGTAGAGCCTACTGTCATTTTGATCTTATAGATGAGGAACACAGACAAACCAAGGATGGTGATAAGAATAACCTGGTTGACGATGTGTTGTCCTTTAAATGCAAAGTCTTTTATTTTCCCGTTGAGCTTGCCCCAGGCAATCATGCTACCGGCAAAGGAAACAGAGCCAATGATGAGGCCAGCGAAGATGGTGATCAACACGCCTGTTTGTACGCCCAATGACAGTACCGCATCGTCTACCTGCTCCCCTACTTCATAAGCTTCGTGGATCGTATTCTTAAATCCGTTGGCAGCATAGTGGCCAAATTCAATGATGGAGATCAATGCCGCGCAGGCGCCGCCCATACCGTTGAAGAGGCTCACCATTTCGGGCATGGCCGTCATCTTCACTTTTTTGGCGGCCAGGGTGCCAATGACTCCGCCAATGAGAAGGCCGGCAAATATCCATATATAGTTGTGCAGCTTTTCGCCTGTTTCGTCATCGCGGTAAAGGAAGATGGTGCCCAGGATGGCGACCGTCATGCCCACAGCCGCTATCAGGTTGCCCTTGCGCGCGGTGGCGGGGTTGGACAGCATTTTAAGTCCTATGATAAAGGTTACTGAGCCGATCAGGTAACAAAGCGTGAGTATACTAAATTCCATAGGTCGTTAGTTCGTTATTTCTTCTTCGATTTAAACATTTCCAGCATCCTGTCTGTGACCACAAACCCTCCTACCACGTTGAGCGTACCCAACACCACTGCCAGGAAGCCCAATATAAGGGCCACATAGTTGCCGGCATCTGCTTTGCCCATCACGATGATGGCGCCGATGATGACCACACCGTGTATGGCATTTGCACCGGACATCAGGGGCGTGTGTAATACGCTGGGCACCCGGCCAATTACTTCTATTCCCACGAAGATCATCAGGATAACGATGTAGATGATCTGCTGGTTATCGGATAGCCATTTGAGTACTGCTTCCATGCTCTATGTTTTATGTTCCGCGTTTCAGGTTACAAGTTTCAGGTTTCACGGTTCGCTACTGCTTCACTCTTTCATGCTTCACTTCTCCATCATGGGTGATGCATGATCCTTTTACGAGGTCATCTTCCCAATTGAGGTTGATAGCACCTTCTTTGGTGGTGATGAGTTGTAAAAAGTTCAGCACGTTCTTTCCGTATAGTTTGCTGGCATCGGAGGGCATGCTGGCGGGCAGGTTGCTGTCGCCAATGATGCGCACGCCGTTGTGCACTACTGTTTCGTTGTTTTTGGAAAAGGGTGTGTTACCGCCTGTGGCTGCTGCCAGGTCTATGATCACGGAACCATTGCGCATGTTGCCCAGCATCGCTTCTGTGAGCAGGATGGGCGCTTTTTTACCGGGTATCTGCGCGGTGGTGATAATGATATCGGCTTTGGCTGCGCTCTCTGCTATTTTCTGTTGCTGGCGTTGTTTGTATTCTTCGCTTTGTTCTACCGCATAGCCACCGGCTTTGGATGCATCGGCAGCGCCTTCCACTTCCACGAATTTGGCGCCAAGGCTCATCACTTCTTCTTTCACAGCCGGGCGGGTATCAAATACTTCTACTACTGCCCCGAGGCGTTTTGCCGTGGCAATGGCCTGCAAACCGGCTACGCCTGCTCCGAGGATCAATATTTTGGCGGGTGCAATACTTCCGGCTGCCGTCATGAACATGGGGAAGTAACGGCCATAGTTATTGGCAGCGAGCAATACGGCTTTATACCCCGCTATATTGGCCTGTGAGCTCAATACGTCCATGCTCTGTGCACGGGTAGTACGGGGCAACATGTCGAGGCTAAAGGAGGTAATTCCCTGCTTTGCCCAATCCTGCATGAGGCCGGGATGGAACAAGGGCTGGAATACGCCGATGATGATCTTTTGTGCAGGGAGTGTATCTACTTCGGTGAACTGGTGAATGGCTAAAATGATGTCGGAGGTTTGCAGCACTTCCTGCCGGCTCTTGATGTGGGCGCCTGCTTTGGTGTAGTCGTCGTTGCTGCTAAAGGCTTTTTCGCCTGCTCCCTCCTCTACCTGTAGGGTGATTCCTTTTTTGGTCAGTGTTGCTACCGCTTCGGGTAACAGGGATACTCGTGTTTCGGCTGATGGTTCTTTTAAAATTCCGATCGTCATACCCATGGATTGTGTATTCAAGATAGTGAAAAATGCTATCCGCTAAAAAACAAACTGGCTCATACATTCTATTACTGAACGCATGAGCCAGTTATTATTGTGTAATTCTTATTCTTTTCTTAATAGGCCTGGGCAAAAAGCACCCTTTGTGTGCTGGGTTTGCCGCTGAATACGCAAACGCCTTCTTCAGCCGGATTGTCGATCGGAATGCAACGGATGGTTGCTTTGGTTTGCTCCTTGATCTTTTCTTCTGTTTCGGCTGTGCCATCCCAATGGGCGGAGATGAAACCGCCTTTTTCGCTCAGCACTTTTACAAACTCGTCCCAACTGTTGACTTTGGTGATGTGCTCATCACGGTAGGCCAGGGCCTTGTTGTAAATGGCTTTTTGTATTTCGTCGAGCAGGTTCACGATCCTGTTGGCCAGTCCGTCGAAGGATACGCTGCTTTTTTCGCGGGTATCGCGACGGGCCAGTTCGGCCACGTTGTTCTCGATATCGCGGGCACCGATGGCAATGCGCACGGGTACACCTTTCATTTCATGTTCGGCGAATTTCCAGCCCGGACGGGTATTGTCGTTGTTGTCGTATTTAACGCGGATACCGGCTGCTTTGAGCTCTGCCATGAGGGCATTGGCTTTGGCGTCGATCACCGGCTTGCTTTCTTCGCCTTTATAGATAGGCACGATCACCACCTGGGTGGGTGCGATCTTCGGCGGCAGGATCAGTCCTTCGTCATCACTGTGCGCCATTACCAGCGCACCGATAAGGCGGGTACTTACGCCCCAGCTGGTAGCCCATACGTAATCGAGCTTGTTTTCTTTATCGGAGAATTTTACTTCGAATGCTTTGGCAAAGTTTTGTCCGAGGAAGTGGGAGGTACCGGCCTGCAGGGCTTTTCCATCCTGCATGAGGGCTTCGATGCAATAGGTTTCTACCGCGCCGGCAAAACGCTCGCTTTCGGATTTTATTCCTTTTACCACCGGCAGCGCCATCCAGTTTTCCACGAAGTCGGCATATACATGCAGCATTTGTTCAGCTTCTGCTATGGCCTCCTGTTTGGTGTTATGGGCGGTATGGCCTTCCTGCCAGAGGAACTCGGCGGTACGCAGGAAAAGGCGGGTACGCATTTCCCAACGGACTACGTTGGCCCACTGGTTGATGAGGATGGGCAGGTCGCGGTAGGACTGTATCCAGTTCTTATAAGTATTCCAGATGATGGCTTCGCTGGTTGGGCGCACCACCAGTTCTTCTTCGAGTTTAGCTTCGGAGTCTACGATCAGTTTGCCTTTATGATTGGGATCGGCCTTCAGGCGGTAGTGGGTAACTACTGCGCATTCTTTGGCAAATCCTTCTGCGTTCTTTTCTTCGGCCTCGAACAAGCTTTTGGGTACGAAGAGGGGGAAGTAGGCGTTTACGTGGCCAGTGTCTTTGAACATCTTGTCCAGGGCATCGCGCATGTTTTCCCAGAGGGCAAACCCATAGGGTTTTATTACCATACAACCACGTACGGCCGAATAATCGGCCAGGCTGCCTTTAATAACGAGGTCATTGTACCATTGTGAGTAGTCTGCACTTCTGCTGGTGATCTCTTTGCTCATTTTTTACCGTTGTTAATTACCGGGCGTTTTTTACCGATCGATGCAGGAAGGTTGTTGGTCGTCTAAAAAGGGCCCTTTATGGCTGATTTTCACTACCAACTTTAACATTCTGGCTGCATTTTTTAATGGCTTTGGCCGCCTTTTTATTGTAATTTTATTCTGAAAGAACGCAAAAGTAGCAACTTCGCATCGTAAATCATTAAAATAGCACTAACCATGTCCCGACTTCTACTTTTCATCGCTATAGCAGTAATTGGCTTGTCCAGTTGCTCGGTATATCGTTCCGGGCAAACCAAGACCCCAGACGATGTATATTATTCTCCTGCCCGTGAAGGTGCCGCGTATGTAGAAACTGAACAAAAAAGAGAAGGTTCTTACCGTGGTGGGGATGATTATTCGTATGACGACCGCTGGTTACGGATGCGGGTGCGCGACCGTTATCGCTGGAGCGCTTTCGATGATTATGACTGGAATTACAGCAGTTATTACAATCCTTACGGCGGAAGTTATTATAACAGTTTCAATCCTTATTGGAACTACGGTATTGGCTTCAACAATTACTGGAATGCCATGTATCGCTGGAATAGCTTCTACAATCCTTATTGTGGTGGCATCATCATCGTAAATCCAAAGGGAAATCAACCGGCTTATACAGCTGTACGTAATTTCACACTGGATCGCTATACGAATACGAATTACAATAATACCAACAGGCCGTTGGGTGCTACCAAAGCTGGTTTGCGCTATAACAGCCCTACTTACAATAACGGCAATACACGTACTACCAACAGCCTGGGCAGCAGCATTCGCCGGGTGTTTTCCAATGGTAATAGTGGCAGCAGTGGTGGTGGCCGGGAAACTTATTACAATACTGGCTCTTCTAACGACAGGCCCAACCGGACTTATACGCCTTCGAGCTCGTCTTCTTCCTCTTCCCGCACTTACACTCCTTCTTCTTCTTCCAGCTCGTCCTCTTCATCAAGTGGCAGCAGTGGCGGCGGAGGTGGTGGCGTGAGCAGGCCCAGCCGTGGCGGCAATTAATGGCCCAACTAATTATGAGAGGAACCAGGATTTAAGGATATCTTGAATTTTGTTTCCTCTTTTTTTGTACTTCCCCGATCATTTTGAATTGAGAAACACATGAACAGAAAATTTTACCTGATTGCCGCCTTGTTTGCTACGCAGCAGGCAGTGGCGCAGATACCGGAGGATGCTTTGCGTATGAGCTGGAACGTGCCTTCGGGCTCGGCCCGCAGCCAGGCTATTGGCGGGGCTATGGGCTCGCTGGGTGGCGAGATCACCAACTTGTGGGTAAACCCTGCCGGACTTGGTTTTTATAAGACCAGTGAGCTTGTATTGAGCCCTGGCTTTACGCTGGCCCGCAGCAAGGGCAACTTCCGGGAAACCGATGCCTCGGCTGATGGCCTGAACCGCTTCAACCTGGGGGCTTCCGGTTTGGTATTTGGCTTCAGTGATAAGTACAGCAAGTGGACCAGCAAGTCTTTCAGCATCGGTGTGAACCGGGTAGCGAATTTTGCAGGTACCTATTATTATAAAGGAACTAACGATTACAGTTCTTTCACAGAGCCATTGGCTAATGAGTTTTTCAATTATTACGCGAATACCAAAGACGCGAATCCTTCGCTGACGAATAAGCAGATCATCGATATGGGGATCAACAACCAGTCTTTATCGCTGCAGACGCGGATGGGGCTGTATACTTACTTGTTGGATGTGGACAATAACAATACGGTATTTTCCCGTGCAGAAGACCTGGGTGTCGTGAATCAGGAGCGGAAGATCATCACCAAAGGAGGTATAACCGAGCTTGCGCTTGGTTTTGCTTCGAATATGGATGACAAGCTTTATCTGGGCCTTGGCATCGGTATTCCCATTGTGAACTACCAGCGTACCAGTACATTTACAGAATCGGACCCTACCAGTGCAGTGAATGATTTCAATTACTCTACTTACCATGAGGAATTCAGTTCCAAGGGTGTTGGTTTGAATGCCAAACTGGGCTTGATCTTCAAACCTGTTGAAAGATTCCGTCTGGGCGTAGCAGTACATACTCCGAGCCTGTATGCCTTGAAAGATAGAACCAACGCCAAGATGGTGACCGATCTGGAAACTTCTTTCGATCCTGATTTCCCCAAAGACAGTATCACTTCCGCGACTTTGTATAATGGTGCTAATCCAGAGTTCAAGTATGACCTAGTAAGTCCCTGGAAGTTTATGTTGAGCGGTTCTTATGTGTTGAATGAAGTGGAAGATGTTTCTAATCAGCGGGGATTCATCTCTGCCGATATTGAATATGTTACTTATGGCAGTTCCCGCTTCAATGAAGCGGAGGACAATGGCGAAGGTGAATACTTCAAGCAAGTGACTGAAGCTGTGAAGCAATCTTACAAGGGTGCTTTCAACTTCCGTGTGGGTGGTGAGCTGAAGTTCAATACCATCATGACGCGTGTTGGTTTTGCCTATTATGGCAATCCTTATGAGGATAAAGAACTGAAGGCACGCAGAATGAACGTGAGTGGTGGTTTGGGTTATCGTGATAAAGGTATTTTCATCGATCTTACTTATGTGCATAGTTTGAATAAGGATGTGGACTTCCCCTACCGCGTTGATGCGCCACGGGCTAATACCTTTGCTACGATCAAGGATAACAGCAGTAATATTATGCTGACGTTTGGGATTAAGTTGTAACCACGGCAATCGTGAGTCGGCAATCGGCAATGCGTTTACTTCGATAGGGCCAGAGGCCCTGTAATAGGCCCTCGAGGCTGCAAGCCTCGAAGAGCAAATACACTTTCACTTCGATATATCTAATTCCGATAAAATAATAAACCCCGCCTGAAAAGGCGGGGTTTGTTTTCAAGGTTCTTTTAAAAACCTTAACCCTTCACTTTAAAGTCCTCACAGGGGATCTCTACGGATTGCCGGGATTCGCTCCCGGCTGGTTGTTTGGCATTACAAAAATCGGTTATCTTATTAGAATAATTTCGCATCCAAGTGGTCATCTGATCATAATATTAACAAAATTTATGTTTGTCTAAGTATTACTTCTTAGCCTATTTAAATAGACAAGCGCAAACATATCTTGTTTCAGGAGCCGGCCGTTGCCTGCCGGCAATATTCCAGTATGGCAGCTTCGTTTTTAGGGGAAAACCATTGTACGTCAGCGTCTTTCCGGAACCAGGTCATTTGTCTTTTAGCATACTGACGGGTGTTCGTCTTAATTGCCTCCACCGCCTGCGCCAACGTACTGTTTCCATCCATACAATTAAACAACTCACTGTAGCCCACGGTTTGAAGTGCATTCAAATGGCGTACCGGCAATAGCCCCTTCACTTCCTCCAATAATCCCTGCTGCATCATTATATCGACACGCTGATGTATGTTTTGGTGCAATTGTTCTTTCGCTAATTCCAGTCCAATTTTAACAATCCGGAACGGTCTTGCTGCTTTTTTTCCCTGCTGCCAGGACCGGATTGAGCGTCCGGTGGCCAGTTTCACTTCCAGCGCGCGCATCAGCCGTTGTGGGTTGTGTATTTCTCCATTGCTATAGTATAATGGATCATTTTCTTCCACCTGCCGTTGCAGCCACGGTAATCCTTTTTGCTGGTACTCTTCACTGATCTGCTCCCGCACTGTTAATGACACTGGTGGCATATCATCC
Organism: Paraflavitalea sp.; assembly: GCF_059502485.1. NCBI lineage: Bacteria > Pseudomonadati > Bacteroidota > Chitinophagia > Chitinophagales > Chitinophagaceae > Paraflavitalea > Paraflavitalea sp. The sequence goes on along the minus strand of NZ_JCACET010000008.1, from coordinate 2,324,726 downwards.
AATCCTTCACAAAATGCTTTTACATATAATCCCGTGCCACCTGTCATGACCGCCACATTTTGGCTGGCATATATCTGGTTAACGGACTGTAGCGCGTATTGTTCGAATACCATTGCGTTGACCTCATCGTGAATGGAATGAGAGTTGATGAAGTAATGGTGCACACGTGACAGCTCTTCTACAGATGGTTTGGCTACGCCAATGGTCATTTCCTGAAAGCACTGCCGTGAATCTGCTGAAACTATGGCTGTATTGAAGTGCTCTGCCACCCGAATAGCAAGGGCTGTTTTTCCTACTGCTGTAGGGCCAACGATCACAATACAGGTTTTCTGCTGCATGACAGGTTATTAAAACAAAAAGAGGTGATCTCCTGCTGTTGGACATCACCTCCGGTATAAGTTTATTGGGGATGTTTATATTTCTTCTTCCTTGCCGCCTTCGTCGTCTGCTTCTTCGCCCAGTTCCAATCCGTCATCATCACCGTCTCCCTCTGTGCCGTAGCCTTCTGCGCCGGCTTTGAGGTCGTATTTCTCTTCGACTTCTGTGAGTTTATCGCCTACCAGTCCTTTGGTGCCATATTGTGACGGTGCAATGCCTTCCGTCTTTACGACAGCGGGATAATCGAGCTTGGCATTTTCTTCTTTAGAGACGTTGATGAGCTCCACCATAAAGCTCCATCCTTTTACAAAGTCGTAGTTGTAGATGAATTTCTGGTTGGGATCGCGGATCTCTGAACCGATGGTTGTTTCCTCCATCAGCAGGGGCGCCACTTTGTACGTCCTGCCATCGTATTTTGCCAGACTGATCTCTCTTCCACGCTGCCATTGGTCATTGCTGCGGTAGAAAGTAGCCTGGTGTTTGTTATCGAACTCGTATGCTTTCAGGATGATCTGGTGCAGTTGTAAAAACGTTTGGGTGTGTTTTACAGCTACATCACGATAGATGCTATCGTCTTCTTCAAAGTATATCCTGAATTTTAGTACAGCCATAATGTGTGTTTCGATTTCTGGTTTTTGGTTTTGGTTCGTAGCGGCAACTGGCCGAAGCAGCTTACATAGGTTCATCACTCTTCACTGATCCAAAAGTAATATAATTCTGCAATATCTTTTCCGCACAACTATCATACCAGCTAACGTTTTGGGAAATGGTAATTATACGAGGGGCTTCAGTCCCATTTCTTCTGCCGTTTTCATCATAAAATCATATGCTGCGTCATAATTATTGTCAATTTTTCCGTCCAGGATCGCTTCCCGGATGGCATTTTTAATGTCACCGACCTGTTTGCAGGGGGAAAGGCCAAATATTTCCATAATCATTTCTCCGGTGATGGGTGGCTGCCAGTTACGAATACGATCTTTTTCTTCTACTTCGCGCAGCCTCTCTTTAACGATCTCGAAATTTTCGAGGTAGCGCTTTACTTTCTGCTTGTTTTTTGACGTAATGTCTGCACTACACAGTAACATGAGGTCATCTATGTCATCACCTGCATCGAATAGCAGTCTGCGGATAGCAGAGTCCGTAATGTCTTCTTTTGTGAGGCTGATGGGTCGCAGGTGTAGTTCGACGAGTTTGCGCACGAAACGCATCTTCTCGTTCTGTGGCAGTTTAAGGCGGGTAAATATGCGGGGCACCATGCGCCCTCCGACGACTTCGTGCCCGTGAAAGGTCCACCCATGTCCTGTTTCAAACTTCTTGGTAGGGGGTTTGCCAATATCATGCAATAAGGCTGCCCAACGCAGCCAGAGATCATTGGTATGCTGGCTAATGTTGTCGATTACCTGGAGGGTGTGGTAAAAGTTATCTTTATGTCCCAGTCCGTCAACATATTCCGCCCCCACCAGGTCGACCATTTGGGGGAAAATAATGTGCAGCAATCCGCTTTTGTAGAGCAGATCGAGCCCAACGGATGGTTTTTTACTTAATAGTATTTTATTCAGCTCATCAGTGATGCGCTCCTGTGAAATGATGCGGATGCGCTCTACATTGTCTTTGATGGCCTGAAATACCGGTGGGTGGATCGTAAATTCCAATTGCGATGCAAAGCGAATGGCACGCATCATGCGCAGGGGATCGTCGCTAAAGGTTTGCAACGGATCGAGGGGTGTGCGAATGAGCTTGTTTTCCAGGTCTTTCAGTCCTTCAAAAGGATCGATCAGCTTTCCATAGTCAGCTTTGTTGAGGCTAATGGCCATTGCATTGATCGTGAAATCGCGCCGGTCCTGGTCGTCTTTGATGGTACCGGGCTTTACTTCCGGATTGCGGCTATGGTAGCTGTAGCTTTCTTTGCGGGCGCCTACGAACTCTATTTCAAAGGCTGCTTCTTCTCCGTCTTTGAGTTTGATCTGTGCCGTACCGAATGTTTTGAAGAAGGCAACATGGGGCCGGGGATTGAAACGGTCGGCCACACGATTGGCCAGTTCAATGCCATCACCTACGCATACGATATCAGCGTCTTTGGTATTGCGTCCGATCAGTTTGTCGCGCACAAATCCTCCAATGATCCAGGCTTCTATGCCCAGGCCTTCTGCCGCATGTGCAATTTTATTGAAAACAAACAACTCTTTATCGGTACAGCGAATATCCATGGGACAAATGTAATGAGAAGCTTTGAGCTATTAATTGTCTAATACTTTAAGTAGTTGTTCTTCTTTGATGTTATAGGCGCACTTAAAATGCCCAAGGGGACAGGTTTTGCGGCCGTGCAATCCGCAGGGGCGACAAGGCAGTGGCTCCAGCACTTCCACCACGAAGCGTTTATCCGACAACGGTCCGAAGCCAAAGGAAGGCAGTGTAGAACAGTACACTGCCGTGACCGGCGCATTGACCGCTGAAGCAAAGTGCATGGGGGCAGAATCGTTGACATAGTTCATCATCGCGTGCTTCATGAGGGCGGTGGATTGCAGGAAGTTCAACTTGCCGCAGAGATTGGTAACTGACAGATGTGGTACTGCCTGCCTGATCTTTTCTCCCATATCAGCATCTCCCGGCCCACCGAGCAGGTATACGTGCTGGTCGTTCGTCAATTGTTTCAGAAACGCTATCCATTTGTCTACCGGGTATTGCTTGGTGAACCACACGGAGGCCGGTGAAATAGTGATGTAGGGAAACTGTTGGTATTGTTTTACTGCTGCTTCATCAGCCGCTGAAGGGTATAGCCGTGGCTTCATGATATCATCACCGGTAAATGCTTTTACCAATTCATTGTTCCTTTCTATTTCATGGCGGGTAGTGGCGCCATCACTGATGATGTGTTTTATTTTCTTGCTGAAGAAGCGGCTGAATGGGTTCTTGTCGAAGCCAATGGTTTCTTTGGCACCGGAGAAGGCAGTGAGCAATCCCGTAGCAGCAAAGCGTTGTACGTTGATGACCTTATCATATTTGCGGGTACGTACGTAGCGCAACAGCTTCAACAGGTTTTTCATTTTGCCTTCCTGCTTGTTCCATACCAGTACTTCGCGCAGGAAGGGGTGATTCTTGAGCAAACCTTCATTGCCTTTGCGCACCATGAAGTCGATCTGTGCATCGGGGTATTGACGATGCAGTTTTTCGATGATGCCGGTTGCCAGCACCACATCTCCGATAAAGGCTGTTTGTATGACGAGGAATTGCATCATGGCCTGATTACTGTTACTTGTCCGTTTTCCCATCGCACCACGGCCGAAGGCGCCGCGATAGTGGCATCGGTTTGCCGGTAATGCACCACATAGTCCACCTGCTGTTTGATGGCATCCGACACCTCCGCAAAGGTACGGGGTGACGGCTCTCCGCTAAAGTTGGCAGAGGTAGATACGATGGGCTTGCGGAAACGCTTGATCAGGTGCTTGCAGTAAGTTTCATCTACAATACGGATGGCAATGGAGCCGTCCTGATTTATCAGGTTATCGGCCAGGCCAATGGCGCTGTCGTAGATCACCGTAGTGGGCTTGGTGGTGCTATCGAGGTAGTCGAAGACCGCCAGGTCGGGACTGGCCACATACTGCAGCAAGTCGCGCTGATCGGCCAGTAGTACGATCATACTTTTTTCGGCTGGCCTTTTCTTGAGTTCGTAAATCTTCTGCACCGCTTCGGCGTTGGTAGCGTCGCACCCGATACCCCAGATCGTATCTGTGGGATAGAGTATCAGTCCGCCCGCCTGTAGCGCTGCCAGACTATTTTCTACATCCGTATTAAAATCCATGCTGCAAATGTATTGGTGTAATGATCGTTCTCCAAAACGGGCTCTTTACCCCTCCCCGACCTTTCTTCCGGTAAATTTGGCTGTCATATAGTAAATTCGCAAAAATTTCTTCGTCATGGATTTACAACAACTGATATCAGAAGCCTGGAATAACCGGGAATTATTGAAAGAGAATAAATATAGTGAAGCGGTAAGATCAACGATTGCCGAGATCGATAAGGGATTGTTGCGTGTGGCCTCTCCCGGTGAGCAGGGCTGGACAGTGAACGAGTGGGTGAAGCAGGCTATCCTCATGTATTTTGGCATCCAGCAGATGCAAACCTGGACTGTAGGTCCTTTCGAGTTCTATGATAAGATGTTGCTGAAGAGTAATTATAAGGAGTTGGGCGTACGGGCTGTGCCGCATGCCATTGCCCGTCACGGTGCTTATATTGCAAAAAATGTGGTGCTGATGCCTTCTTATGTAAACATCGGTGCTTATGTAGATGAGGGCACGATGGTGGATACCTGGGCTACTGTGGGCAGCTGCGCGCAGATTGGCAAGGGTGTGCACCTGAGTGGTGGTGTAGGCATTGGTGGTGTACTGGAGCCGTTGCAGGCTTCTCCTGTCATCATCGAAGACGGTTGTTTTATCGGCAGCCGTTGTATCGTGGTGGAAGGTGTGATCGTGGAGAAAGAAGCTGTACTCGGCGCCAACGTGGTATTGACAAAGAGCACCAAGATCATCGACGTGAGTGGTCCTGAGCCCGTGGAATACAAGGGCCGTGTACCAGCCCGCAGCGTGGTGATCCCTGGTTCTTATACCAAGAAGTTCCCTGCCGGTGATTACCAGGTAGGTTGTGCGTTGATCATCGGTCAGCGTAAAGCCAGCACCGATCTGAAGACGAGCCTGAACGATGCACTGCGCGATTTCAATGTAAGTGTATAGTATTGCCGGTTTCCGGTAAATGATATAAACAGGGGCGGTAATAATATGCCCCTGTTTTTTTGTGTGGCAAGGTTAACGGGCGATGATCATCTTTTTGGTGATGGACTCCTGTCCATTTACAATCAGGCTGTAGATATAGCTACCGGCGGGTAACATGGATTTATTAATAACAACCTGGCTGTTTCCGCGCAGGCTCTTGAACTGCAACAGCATTTTGCCTGTCAGATCAAACACTGCAATGCTGGCGTTGTTTACTTCTTCCGGAATAGTATACTTGATCTCGGTCGAATATCCTGATGGATTGGGGTTGTTCTGTCCGAGGTACAATCCCTGGAGCGGTTGATTGACAGCGGATGGCTTACCGGTCAGCTGATCGAGCTTTGCTTCCAGTTTCTCTATGTATTCCTGTTGTTCCTGAACGGCTTTTATCAATACCGGGATCATCATGGTGTAATTGATGGCCAATGTTTTTTCGGAGCCTTCGAACCGCCTGTTGACGAATTTCGGATGCTCTACTTCTGTCACCATTTCAGGAAACACTTTCTTCAGTTCCTGGGCTACTAATCCATGCTGCTTGTTTTTGGGCAGCTGCAGGTAACCCACTTCTTCGCTCTTATAATTGTAGGATACGGGATTCAGTAGTTTAATTTTATCCAGGAGTGATCCTTCGCCGCGAATGTCTTTTTTCAATCTTTCATCGGAAGGCAGGTAAGAGCCTGTGGTAAATACATCGCCATTGAAATAGCCGGCCCAGTTGAAGGCACCATTCTGCCCAATGCCGTATACACCATAATTGGAGGACACCGCTCCATCAGAGATGCCCATTACACCAATACCAGTGATTCCGGCACTGGAGGAAATGCCTTTGAGGCCTTCATTGTAGTTGCCGCCTCCTGTGGTAATGCTGGTGAGGCCATAGTTGGCCCATCCGCCTCCTGTTTCTATCAATACGCCGTCGGTTTGCTGTGTGGAAGTGCCTGTAGAAGTTGTTTGTACCCGCAGTGTGGGGATCACTATACCGATGCCTGCACCGGGAGCAGCTACAAGGTTGATTTGGGTTTGGGCCTGTGCAGGTGCGCTGATTACAATCGTTGCCAAAGCGATGGCTGATGTCATAAGCATGTTTAGTTCTCTTTTCATAAAACAAGGTTTTTGGTTTCTCTTAAATTACATTCCTATTTTCCGTTGGCCATTATTTCCACTTGCTATTTGCGGACTCTACAGATAAAATTTATTATTTCTTATAACGTATCACTTAGCCGGGTAACCGAAAACTAATGCGTTCAGGATTACTCGTAAAAAAAGCGATACTTTTACATTCGGAAAGGCTTTATTGAAGATCAACCAGTGGGGACATACACATGAACAGTAATAAGTATCAAGGGGTTACATGGATGGGCTTTTGCATCACTTTCCTGGGCGCCATTATGTTCTCTACCAAGGCCATTATTGTGAAGCTGGCTTTCAACCATGCGTCGGTAGATGCTTTGACGCTCCTTACGCTAAGGATGATCTTTTCGCTACCTTTTTATGTGGGCGCCGTTTGGCTGGTGAACAAACAGGAAAACGCTACGCCGCTCACCAGGCGTCAATGGATAGTGGTGTTGGTGCTGGGTATTTTTGGTTATTACCTGAGTAGTTTGTTTGATTTTGTGGGTCTGCAATATATTTCTGCGGGGCTTGAGCGGTTGATCCTCTTCCTCTACCCCACTTTCGCTGTATTGATCAACTCTTTTGTATTCAAGCAGCCTATCCGTCGTGCCCAGCGCTGGGCGTTGGTACTTACTTATGTGGGCATTGGCCTGGCTTATTTTGGTGAGCTACGGGTAGACACTGGCAATCCTAATTTCTACTATGGCAGTTTGCTGATCTTTATGTGTGCCATCACTTATTCCATTTATATCGCGGGTAGTGGTTATATCATCCCCAAAGTAGGCGCCACCAAGTTTACGGCTTATGCGATGCTGGCGGCTACGGGTGGCATTTTCACCCACTTTTTGTTTGCAGGCAACTTCCAAGCTTTGCAGCAGGGCGCGGGGCTGTGGTGGTATGGCATTCTCCTGGCTGTGGTAGCCACCGTGATCCCCTCTTTCCTTATTTCCTATGGCATGAAGCGGATCGGCTCGAACAATGTGGCCATTATTTCGAGCATCGGTCCGGTATCTACCATCCTACAGGCGCACTGGATACTGGGTGAAAGCATTTTCCTGGAACAGATCGTAGGTACCGCGCTGGTTATCATCGGGGTATTGCTGATTGGGTGGAAAGAGAAAAAAGCAGAAAAATAAAAGAATCTCTTTGAGGGGAATAGGTTTACCCTTATCTTTGCAGCCCTGAAACAGAAAAAAACCTGCCCAGGTGGCGAAATTGGTAGACGCACTGTGTTCAGGTCGCAGCGCTCGCAAGGGTGTGCTGGTTCGAATCCAGTCCTGGGCACTTAAGATTGGCCCCGACGATAAGTCGGGGCTTTTTCATTTTTTGTATTTTCCAGACGTGGGCGATAGCTCAATGCGCCCATCTTAAATCAAACTTATTCTAACATGAGGATCTCATGCTTTTTATGTGTCCTGTTATTGTGTTATAACTCCCAAGCCCAGGTATCTCTTTCGAAATTATCATTGCCCTTCGGAAAACATACAGTCGGATTTAAACACTATCTCCGGAACGATAGCACCAGAACCTATCAGAGAATGGGCGATTGGGACAATAAAGTTACTGCAAGGCCCATCCCGATAAGTGTATGGTTTCCCGCACAGCCACCATCTCCTCATACACCAATGACGGTGGAAAGCTACATGACCATTTTGAAAGAGGAAGAAGAATGGGAAGCATTGCCCAACGAAAGAATCCTCGATTGGTTTTATTATACTAATACCTCAGACAATAGAGCTCACTTCAAAGAAGTGGTCAAAGCCTTCATTAATGCCAAGCCGCTGCCAGGGAAATTCCCCGTTGTCGTATACGCACCAAGCTACCAGGCAAGCTCGGTAGAGAATTTCGCATTGTGTGAATTATTGGCCAGCTGTGGATTTGTAGTCATCGCCAGTCCCAGCCGGGGAACGGAAACCCGTTTTTTGCAAGGCGCAAGTATACGGGATATTGAAACACAAGCCAGAGATATCCGTTTCTTAATTGCAGAGAGTGCAAAACTTCCTTTTGTCGACTTAGAACATCTTGCGGTAATGGGCTTTAGCTTTGGAGGCATATCGAATGTGCTGGCACAAACGATGGACCCGAGGATCAAAGCAATGATCTGCCTGGATGGAAGCATAAAATACCAGTATCATAAAATCCAGTCATCGCCTTATTATAACATTGCCAAAGTAAATGTGCCATTCATCTTCATGTCGCAAAAAGACATTCCATTGGAGGTAATGAAGGCAGACAATATCGATACTACGCTGAATACCAAATTTGAGTTTTACGATTCACTACTATACAGTGATGCCTATTACCTCAGGTTCAATAATATGACTCACCCCTACTTCAGTTCAATGGGTGTGCTCTTTCAGGACCGGGACAAAAGACAAGATAAAGCTGACACACTAATCATGGATTCCTATAAATGGATGACCATGTATTGCTTAAATTTTCTACAGGCTTTCCTAACAAACAACACGCAGGCAAAAGCATTTCTGGACAATCAACCCGGAGCTAACGGTGTAATGAACGATGTGATAACTAAACAATCGAAGAAAAGTCTGATCAAGCCTTTTTCTTTTGAAGACTTCAACCTCCTGGCCAGAAGACAAAACTATAATGACCTACCTGATCTTTACAATGATTTGATTAAGCATAAAACAGGTTTTAAAATGGAAGAATGGAAGGCAAACAACTTGGGCTTGAACCTCCTCTTCAATAAAAAAACAGCAGAAGGAATAAATGTATTAAAGCTCAATACGATCCTATTTCCGCAGTCGGCAAATGCGCATGACAGCCTGGGAGAAGGATACCTGATGGCAGGAGATAGAGAAAATGCAGCAAAAAGCTTCAGGGACTCTTTAAAATATGATCCGCATAATCAAAATGCCATAAACAGACTCAAGCAACTATAATCACCTTACCAATTACTACAATCGCTCAACTTTCACATTGCCGATGTAATAATAATTCTTCCGGTAATCGTCATTCTCTCCACCGAAGAACACGATGTTCTTCAACTTTATGGTGGACGGTACGGCTTTTTTACATTCGTAAATTATCTGTCCGTCGGATAGTATCTGGAGTGATTCACCCTTCTTGATGACCTGCAGGGTGATGGTGTTTAGTTGCTTGTTGTTTGAGAATCCGGGTACTTTGAGGTAAGGGTATGTTCTGTTATTCTCTTTTTCACAGGCAACAGCACTGTATCCACTTCCCAAACCACCGTCGAGCCATAGGTTGCCGGGGTTGCCGCTGTTGCCGGGTGTGATCTTTATCTCCAGACCACTGAATCCGGCGCTTGGATGCAGGGAAACATCTTTGTCGGTTAAACCTATGGTGATGGGCTTGGTACTGTAAGGAATGTCTTTTACCACGGCCAGGTTGAAGCTAAGGTTGAAATCGGCTGACAGCGCAGTTATCTGCGGGTATGTTTTATGACTGGTGAACTCCATCCATTTTGAACCATTCATCTCTTTCACCTTTGCTTTGTAGCCGGTCCTGAAATCATTGCCGCTTTTCCAGTTGGGTGGATAGCCATCAAGGGCCACGGCAGAAAAGTCATCGAAAAACAAGACGTTCTTGTCTTTTGCAGCGGACTCCGCTGTTTTGGATGATGCCACAGCTGCTTTGTCAGAAGGGGATTCTGCCAGGGGTGGACGTAGAGGTTTATAAGGTGCTATTACTTTATCATTGCCAAAATGATAATCGTATACATACTTAAAGTTGAAGTTGTTGAGAATGCTTTCCATCATGTGTACGGAAGCTGGCAGATCGGGCAAGGTCATTGACCAATATACAGCTATCCATTGCGGGCTATTTTTACAGGCTTCCGTTACGCCTTTCTTTAAACGCAAAACGGGTAATGTGGTGCGGCCGCTCTTTATTTCAAGTGCCTGTAAAACTCCTTTGTCTGCATCCTTTATATCAAGGAAGTCCAACCCAACGGCGGGATCGATACGCGCTTCTTCATCGAACCTGTTCTTATAAGTCTGTTTTATCAGCGCCATGTTTTTTTGTGCTTGTTCCAAAGCGCCGGCAATGGGTGTCCTGGACTCGTAAAAATCTTTGTGTAGCGTAGGGATATTCTTTTCGAGGCGGTTTAAAAATTCGCCCAGTGTAATGCCTTCAACGGGAAATGGCTGATTGTTTTTAGTGATAATGACCACGTATAAGCCTTTGCCGGCAACCAGCTCCATATCGCTGGGGATTACAAAGTGCCGGTATGGTTGCAAATTGGGATGTTTATCAAAATTCAGGTAGGATGATTTTTGTGCAGCGTAAGGGAAGGACGCAGCCGATTGCTCTCCGGGAACATACGTGGGCATCATAAAGTAGTTTTCGCCCGGTGTGGAAATGCAGTTTATAGCGGTCGTAATGTATTCCAGTTGGTTAACGGAAATATTCCACCGCTCACCAAATGGCTCATGAGCAACAGGCACAAATGTGCCATCGGCTTTCTTTTTAATGGGCTGCCAGGTTTGGGCAAAAGCGCCGTACAAGTGCGGAATAGACTCTTCGTGATAAAAAGTGGTGAGCCCGAAATTCTTGTATTTATCCGCTCCACGGTTTTGGAAATACTTAGCGATGCCAATGCATCCTTTGGGTGTATAGCTGGCCTGCATCCACTGAATGAATTTACGGGAGTCGTTCATTTGCTTCGCAGTATAGGTCCTGCTACCCAATGTTTTGGCTGGTACTGTTTTATTGGGGTCAGACAGGCCGCCTTCCCAGCCTATATAATAATCTTCAATTTCCGCATGGGACATTCTTTTCTCAACGGGAAGCTCTTTCGTGTCGCGCTGGGCAAAGCAGTTTACGGATAACAGGATAAACAACAGTACGGGTAACCTTTTCATTATATGCCTATTATCTTGTAAACCTATAGGTATTGCAGAAATACAGGCATCCTTAAAAAAGGTGATTTTTAAGCCGGAGGCTTTTCGATAGAACAGAACAAGCTCTGGGGAGCAAGGCAAAGAGTGTTGCCCCTACGGGGCAAAAGATACGTTAGATGTAATTCTCTACAAAGCTGTAGCCCCAATGGGGCATAATACAGGTGACAGATTAATTCGATACCGCTTTTACAATAATGGCGCGTCCTGCCCTGCCCTTTTTTGCAAATTGCCCCTGTTTTACCCTTTTGTGCTATTAGTATGGACTATCTATGGTCGATCTATGGACTATCCATGGACCATCCATGGACTATCTATTCTGTATCCCTTCCTCATTTTCTGTTCCGGCTACTCCTTTCTTCCCTTTTCCGGAATTTTTCCCATTTCTATTTTATTGTTCGTCTTTAATAGCAAGCGTCGAATATACAGTACCGGTAATACGGTTTCCAAATTTTTCTGGTGTGGTTTGGTAATTTTAGGAATAATAAGAAAAATAGTAACTAAAATTCCTAATATTCCCATTATTCCGAATCGTGGCCAGAAAAATTTGGAAACGGGTATTCGGTTGTTGTACGTTTGTCTGGACTGTTAGTCATGACCAACTTCTTCAAAAGGTTCATTCATGTTGACGTTGTTTTCACAAGCTGGTAACTGATCAATACCGGTTTGAGGTTCAGCAAAACATGAAGAACAATGTGTGGTGCTTATCTTCTGTTGTTTCCTCTGGCCACGGCCAACTTAATATATCGCTACACATACGATGATCTCAAAGCAGCACCGGCAACGGCAGTACACTGCTACCTCGCCCACACTCCGGCAATCGTTGTTCAGTAGTTGTTTAAACGTAGCTTCTTATAAGGAGCAAGCTTTTGGCAGCCTTCTGTACAATAGCCAACCAGGATGCTTCCTGCAATCTTTGGTGGTTTTGCCGGGGTCCCGTTTCAGCAGGAACTCCGTTGCCGGGCAAACCGGAAGTAAGAAGTAAGATGTAGGAGGTTGGAAAGACCTTCATGCATAAAAAGACCTGGATGCGGAAAGTTGGGAAGGATGAAACTCTGTTTTATTCCTCCTGCTTTCCGGCGTCCTGGCTATGTGGACTTACCATTTCCGGGAAAAGTCTTTCGTCACAAAGGAGGTCAGTGGATTGAAAGAGTTATCTGCAGTACAAATAAGAATGCGCTTATCATAATTATCTAAGAAGGTACTGGTGTTAGTGAAGGTGATCGTTTTTCGACCCAGTGTGGGATGAAGGTTATTATTTGCATCACGAAACTCAAGTGTTACACTCACGTTCTCTATTTTCCAGGCATCGGCAAAAAAGTTGGGTTTATAGATGATGCGTAGTGAGAGACCGTAAGTTTGAAGATCATTCAGCGAGATGATACTGGTACCCGTATTACTTGTATTATACCTGACAGGGATTGCATTCGGTTGAGAGCCCGATGTGTAAAAAGTAGTTCTTTCCAATCCTACCGGAGTGTTCTCGTTCTTTTTCATTTCATTGGTCAGGTTGTTCTGAGCAAAGATCTGAAACTTGTCATTTCTTGCCCACAGTTCAATTCCTACGTTAGATAATGACTCTTTATTATCGTTGCCCGTGCCGATATTGACCTTGACTGCAGTAAGGTTGTAAGTTGCTGCCGGAGCAGGAGTAGGATTACGCGTTGGTGTCGACTCCAATCCCGGGGATCTTTGTTTTATTACTTCTACTTTTTTCTTTGGTGGCGTCAGTGGGTCAAACTGTGCCTGTAGTTTAGCTGTAACCAATAACAGGAAGGCTGGGTATATTAAGATTTTAAGCATGGTATCTATTTCAAGATTAAAAATAGACATCATGATGAATGGCAGTTATCCCCTGAAAGCAGGATTTTCAGTAAATGGTCCTATTTTTATAACTACTAAAAATGGGATCAATGGGTAAACAGAAATGGAAGCTAAGCGTATTACCGGTAGTTATAATCCTTGTATGGCTCAATAGTCTGCAATCAGTTTATGCAGTACCTCCTACCCCACCGGACAACAGGCCCAACATCATTTTCATCCTTACGGATGATATGGGCTTTAGTGATATCGGTTGTTTTGGCGGGCAATTTGTTCCAACGCCCAACATAGACCAGCTTGCGAAAAGCGGGCGGAAGTTTACACAGTATTATAGCGCTGCTCCCATCTGTTCGCCGTCAAGGGCCGGGTTTCTTACCGGCATGTATCCCGGCAGGTGGAACTTTGCGACTTATCTCGATAATAAAAAACACAACAAGGATGCTGAGCAGGCAGACTACCTCGATCCTGCAGCTCCTTCTATCGGCCGCTTCTTTAAGAATGCCGGCTATGCTACCGGGCATTTCGGCAAATGGCATATGGGTGGTGGCAGGGATGTAAAAGATGCGCCGGGATTTGAACGGTATGGTTTCGATGAACATGCCAGCACTTATGAAAGCCCCGATCCTGATCCGTTAATTACTGCCACCAACTGGATCTGGTCGGATAAGGACAGTATTAAAAGATGGGACCGCACCCGGTATTTTGTCGATAAGACATTGGATTTTTTAAGCAGGCATAAGGGGCAACCTTGTTTTGTGAACTTATGGCCCGATGAAGTGCATACGCCCTGGGTGCCACAAGAAAGCAGGACTACGCCTATGAAGCCGGAGGAGGAAGTGGCTTTTAAACTGGTGTTAAAGGAATATGATATTCAAATGGGCAGATTGATTGACGGATTAAAGAAGCTGGGGATCGACAAGAATACGATTATTGTTTTTACCAGCGATAATGGTCCTTTGCCCAACTTCCGGGGAGACAGGGCTGCCGGCCTACGGGGCACAAAACTGTCTTTGTATGAAGGCGGCACACGCATGCCTTTCATCATCAGTTGGCCCGGGCATGTTCCGGCAGGCACGGTAGACGAATCATCCGTGATCAGCGCATTGGATATGCTTCCTTCTTTTGCCAAACTGGGTAAGGTGACTATCCCCAAGGATTACAATGGCGACGGAATTGATAAGAGTGCAGTTTTGCTGGGAAAGCCTGCAGCAAGAACACAGGATATATTCTGGGAGTATGGCCGTAACGATATTGCCTACAAGTATCCTGGCCCGAAAAACAAAAGCCCTAATCTTGCTGTGCGGTCCGGCGAATGGAAGTTGTTGATGAATAGTGATGGTACGGACATTCAGCTTTTCAATATCATACAAGATAAAGGCGAAACGATCAATGTTGCAGAGCGTGAGCCGGCTATCGCTGCCAGGCTTAAAGAGAGGTTGTTGAAATGGTGGCAGGCGCTGCCGAAATTAAAATAACAGCATACTGCGTTCGCACACGTAGCCTATCAATAAAACGGCTCCCTCAAATGATTGGGGGAGCCGTTTTATTATCTATTATACTTGTGTATTCTTACTCCTGGATACGACGGAAATCAATGTTCGTAGCAGCAAGGCCCTGCGGACTAAAGTGTCCATTAGAAGCATTGCAACCTGCTTTGATCACTACATAGATCGTTCCGCTGGCGCCAAATGTCATATCAGCTGTTCTTGTACCGTTGAAGGCGGTCCAGGTGCCCCAGGTGATGAAGCTCAACTTCTGGTTGTCGGAATAATCTTTACCATCTGCAGGAACGGTTTGACCAAACAATATCTGGAACCAGGCATCTTGTGTTACACCGTATGCACCGTTCATTGTATAACGGTATGTTTTATTAGCCACTACCTGCACTGCCTGATAAATACCACCGTTTACAGAAGCTGTTACCGGTCTTGTATTCGTAGTAGCCGTGTAAGCATTGTTGGCTAATGTCCAGATAATCTTATTGGCGTTGGCATCATACTTACTCCAATATTGCTCGTCACCGGCATTCATTTTACCGCCTTTGATCAGGTTGTCGTAGGCTGGGTCGTTCTTAGTGGTCGTTACAGTCAAAGAAGGCGCATTGTACAATTTTCCTCTTTTATCCAGTGCCTGCATTTTAATGGTATAGGTGCCGGCCAACGGATAGAAAACGGTATCTGTAGTTTTGCCCATAACGGCTCCACCGCCTTTACCTACATCCCACCGGGTGCCTACCACATCGCCTTTGGTTGTGTTGGTGATCACAAACTTGGTATCGTTGCCCGGTACGGGTGTTACCGTGAAAGTAGCTACCAGGCTGTCCACCGCTTCATACACTTCATAGCTGTTGTTGGCGTCTTTCTCACAACCCATCAGCATGAACCCGCCCAAAGCCAAAGAGAGCGTGGCTGTCAGTATCCTGCTTTTTATTGATGATCTCATAATCATAATTTTAATCGTATTTATGATGTTTTATGCTTTTTGTTGGATTACCAGCCGGTGTTTTGTGTCCAACCAGTTTTGGTGATCTCAGCTTCGGGAATGGGGTACAAATACATCTTAGAAGCATCGAATACCCTGTCTTCCAACTTGGTGGGGGTGTATACAAAATTCGATCCATTGAGTGTGATAGAAATGCTTCTTACAGGATTACCCAGTACATTTCCGATCTTCCACCTGCGCACATCCCACCAACGATGTCCTTCAAAGCCCAGCTCTACCCTGCGCTCATGAACGATCGCATCGGTTGTTACCGTTGTCAATGCAGGCATCGTGCTGCGTGTTCTTACTCTGTTAATGGCCTGCAAAGCAGTCATACCATAGTTTAAAGGATCGCCGGAGGCGCCATAAGCATTGAACATTGCTTCGGCATAGTTCAACAGCACTTCTGCATACCGGAAATACAGCCACTGGTGTGTAGTGGTGGTATTGTTGAGCAGGTCTACTGTTGGGTTCACATTCTTCGACAGGTAGTAGCCTGTTTTGGTAGCATTCAACTTAGGCTGACCGCTATTGCCGCCAAAGTAGGTTTGAATGGTGGTAGACTTAAAGGAAGCGCCATTGAATATCACTGTTGCAGCGAGACGTGGATCGCGGTTGGCGTATGGATTAGCAGCGTGTACTGTGTTGGTCCAATCGAAAGGAACCGATGTGGCGCCAGTCTTCACTTCAAACTCGTCTACAAAGTTCTGACTGGGCGTAACGCTGTTGCCATTGGTATTTTCAAATACAATCGGAAAGTTGCTTCTTTCGAAACCGTTCTGACCGCCATAACGCTTAAAGAAAATCGCTTCTGTAGAAGCGGCATTGGTTGCACCAAACACGTTGGTATAGGATGCATCCAGGTTGAATATATTCATGGCAATTACTTCACGGGCTGCCGCTGCAGCATCTGCCCAGGTATAAGTAGAACCAGCCTCTTTAAATAAGGGGCTTGCCGCATACAACAGGGCTCTTGCCTTGAGTGCTTTAATGGCTGCATTGGTGGCTCTTCCGGATTCGTACCAGCTGGTTACCGCGCTTGTGCGAACGCTGTCCGGAATAATAACGGCTGCTTTATCGCACAAAGAAGCGATGTATTTAAAGCACTCGTCTACCGTGTTCCTTGGTAAACCCTGCCAGGTAGATGGCTGGTTGTAATCCAATGCCTGATCGATAATGGGAACTGCACCATAACGCTTTACCAGTTCGAAGTAGAAGAATGCTTTCAGGAAATAGCACTCTCCTTCCATCAGCTTAATGTTGGTAGAGTTCCTTTTGTATTCAACGGAATCGTTGTTAACGATCCTGTTGGAATAGGGAGACAGGTCTACATCGCCTTTATGTTTCAGGTAGAGATTGGCCTGAAAAATACCATTGAAGTAGTTGCCCCATACACCGTCCGGGTTATTGAAGCGGTTCCACACGCCATAGTTGAAGGTATGTGACCGGTTGTTTACGTTTGTATGGTAGGCATCATCTGTTGCCGCTTCCATGTCAACCCACGCATAGCCATCCGGCATATAGCTGTAGGCATTCCATACAATGCCCTGTATGTAATCGTATCTTTTGTACATTAGTTCGATCGGCATATCCGCAGGGATATTCTTCACATTCAGAAAGTCTTTCTTACATGAAGTAAGACCTAATGCCGCGACTATTATTATGATGATATAATGATTGTTTTTCATCCTGTAAGTTTTCAATTCGTTCTAAAATTTTGCTTTAAGGCCCACTGTCACTGTCTTCATCAAAGGATAACCCATGGAAAGTCTTTCCGGTTCCAGCCCATCGATCTTTGTGCTCAACAGGTTGTTGCCGCTCAGGTAGATCCTGAATACTTCAAACTTTCTTAAGAAGCTTTTTGCGGGAAGGGTATAACCTACTTCAACGCTACGCAATTTGATAAAGCCACCGTCGCGAAGCCAGAAGTCTGCCTGCTGGTTATTGTTGTTGTTTACCAGGGTAGACAATCTTGGAGAAGTAGCTGTGGCAGCATTTTCAGGCGTCCATGGATTGTTGGAGAAAGCTGTGATGTTATTGTTGTTGGCCAAAGGATGTACATAATCAAAGGCATCTTCATGTAAGCTAACCGTCCTGTTCGTTACTCCCTGAACGAAGGCATCGAAATCGAATCCTGCATATTTAACGCCTACATTGAAGCCCACCGTAATTTCAGGAAGCCTTGCAAACTTCAATGGTGATTTATCGTAATCGTTGATAATACCATCGTTGTTCAGATCAACATATTTCAAATCGCCCGGACGAACCTGGCCGTAGGTCGATTTGGCGATGCCTGCTTTTAAATTGCCGTTTGCATCGAAATCAGCTACCTGGTAAAAGCCGGCTTCCTGTAATCCCCTGATCTGGTTAATTCTATATCCTTTCAGGTACAGGTAGTCGTATGGCTGTGCATCCTGGGCTCTCTTGGTTATTTCATTGCGGGCAAAAGCAAAGGTTGCTCCGGCATAATACTCGATGTTTGTTTTTATTTGATCCCGGTATTGAAGTGACACCTCAACTCCTTTATTTACTACTTCGCCGCTATTGGTGCTTCTAAGGTCAAAACCTGTATAGGCAGGCACACCAACCGGTGCTTCTAAAATGCCTGTACGTTTTTCCCTGAATACATCGATCGTAGCATTCAGCTTTTTCAGGAGGGTTAATTCAACACCGATATTGGCTGTTTGCTTTTCCTCCCAGGTAAAGTCGGCATTGGGATAAGCGCCTTCGCTACGTCCGCCAACTCCGGCATTATTGGTTCCGAGGATAATACCGGGAGCGGTGATGCCCCATCTTTCAAATAAGAAACGGAAGTCTTCATTGGTGTTGGCTGTTATGCCATAAGAAGCTCTTACTTTCAGGAAGTCGATCACTTTGTTGTTCTTCAGGAAGTCTTCCTTGCTGGCTATCCAGCCCAATCCCAAGGCAGGGAATATACCGTAACGATCACCTTCCTGGAAATCGCCTGAACCTGCATAGGAGAAGGAAAGATCAGCTACGTACTTCTGATCATAGTCGTACGTAAACGCTCCGCGTACTCCCTGCTGAACCACTGCGTATGTCTGACCATCATGGTTGTAGCTGGAGCGGTTTACCTGCAACATACCGGTGAAAGTATGTTTGTCGAAGGTCCTATCGTAATTGAAGCCCAGCTGGATGCTATTCCTGTTCCAGTGTGTGTTACCGCCGTCGTTGATACTCTGACCTACCGCTCCTAATACTTTGTACACCACATTTCCATTGGCGTCAAGTACCGGATTATCAAAGGCGTCTTTCGTTACTTCATTGGAAGGTACCGTAAACCGCTTTTCATACACACCTATGTAGAGGTTGCTGTAGGAAATACCACCATTCAGTGATAAACCTTTAACAAGGGCATCCAATCGTTGGTTAAAGCTCACGTTGGTCTGCAAACTTCTCGTGTGGGAGTTGTAGATACCGTTTTGTCTTAACAGCTGTACGGGGTTGAAATTGTATACCGCATTATTTCCCCAGGTACCATTCAAATTTTTCACTGCAAATGCTGCTGCCGGTATGCGTAGCAGATTGGAAAAAAGTGATGAAGCAGTAAAGCCTGCCGGAGTGCTACGGTCTTCGGAAATACCGGAGACTGTTGCTTTGATGGACAGGTTCTTCGTTGCCTGCACATTTACATTGGCTCTCAGGTTAAGCCTTCTGTACTTGGCGTTGGTACCAAAATCAAGGTCTATCGCATCGGCATCTTTGTAGGCGCCGGCAAAATCCGTGTATCCGCCCAGTACAAAAAAGCGGGCTTTGTTGTTACCTCCGCGGAAGGAGATGCTATAATCCTGTGTGGTAGAGCTATTGTTCAATACTTTATCATACCAGTTTACATTGGGATGAAAAGGATCGTCTTTGGCTTTGTACAATTCCGGGTTGTAATACTTAATGGGTAATCCATCATTCTGCAATGCTTTGTTGTAAGCGGTCACATAGCCATAGGCATCCATTACTTTGGGCATGGAAATAGGCCGCAGGTTTCCGTAGCGTGCATTCACTTCGATCTTCGTTTTACCAGTCAATGTACCTTCTTTGGTACGAACGCTCAATACACCCGTGCCACCGTCGAATCCATAAATAGCCAATGCGGCGGCATCTTTCAACAGGGAGATCGTTTCAATCTCGAAGGGTGAAAGGGCCTGCAGGGCATTCAGGTCTACCTGGAATCCGTCCAGGTAAATAGCGATGGCGTTACCAGCTACGTTCCAGCTGCTTTGTCCACGCATGTATAAAGTTGGGTTATCATACCCGGGCTCACCAGAACCTGTAGCTACTGTTAAGCCCGGTATTCTTCCCTGTAAAGTATTCAGCAGGTTACCGGCATTCGTCCTCGCCAACTCTTCTCCGGTGATCGTAAATATGGCGCCGGTAGTTCTCCAGCTTTGCTCTGACCTAAGCCCCTGGTCAATGAGGTTGCCAGTAGGTTTCGTGGGTACAACGATCGTATCAGGTAAGCTGGCACTGGTTGATTGTGCCTGGGTTACCGTGAACCCACACAAATACACCAAGCAAGCAAGACTTATATTTTTATATTTCATTGTTTTCGGGTTAATCTTTCAAATAAGCAGTTATTACCATGAAGGGTTTTGACCATCCCAGTCTTTTCCACCGAGGTATTTCATACTCACTTCGCTATAAGGGAAGGGTACATAGTAATACTTGACGGGGAATGTTCTGTTACCATAAGAAACGAGGGTCCAGTTCAGGAATGGATTGGTTGGTTTTGGTGTAACGCCGTTTGTGGAAGCTGTTACTGCAAATCCATTGAGCGGCTTATTCAGCACCACGTGTGCAGTGAGCCAACGGTGCAGATCGTTGTAACGATGATCTTCAAAAGCCAGTTCTATCGAGCGCTCATTTTGAATAGCGGTTCTGAAAGCAACCTGGTCGGGCAGCATGGATGCATCTTTATTGGGCATACCTGCGCGTTGCCTGATCATGTTCAGGTAATTGAATGATTCAGCCGTAGGTCCTTCGTATTCGTTCAGTGCTTCTGCATAGCTCAAATAGAACTCTGCCAAACGGAATACGGGCCATGCGAAGTGTCCGTCGTTGTTGTTGTCGACACGGGCAATAAACTTGGCGCACTCAACAGCGCTACCGGTGTTGTCACCAGCATTGGTATCATCTGCCAATCTGCCTTTCGCATAAGAAGCAGGGTTATCTGTAGAGGCTTTATAATAAGCCAGGAATGTTTTACCGCCATTGTACCATTGACCACCCCAAGCCAGTGATTGATAAGCGCGGGGATCGAGGTTCAGGCCTTCGAAATAGGCTTTGAAATCGTTTCCGGAAGGTGTGGCAGTCCATTTGGTACCGTCTCTTTTCTCATACATCTGCAGGAACTCAACGGGCACATTGTTTTTAGCGCCCCACTCCTGCATACGAACTTTGGAGGAGTTGTACCTGCCCCAGTCGGCCCATCCATCACGGTTAGGGTCGTTCTGGTGGTAAGTATTTACGAGGATCATTTCGGGATTGCCATAGGTGCCGGCAGTACCGAATACGTTGTTGAACACCGCTTCGTAATCTCCCAAACCAGCATAGTTGTCTGTTCTGACGGTAGTGGTCGGCTTACCTGTATTGTACAGCTGAACGCCTGAGGCTCCTGCCCCATCGATCACTGCTTTGATAGCTTCGGCAGCTCTCTTCCAACGTTCTTTGCTGTAAGAAGCATAGGCTAATAGAGTATCTCTGCCATCTCCATAGCGAGCGGCCGCTATGGAAGCTTTCATACTTTCAGGCGTATTGTACAACGGGCTGGCTGCATATAATAATATCCTTGCCTTCAATGCCAGCGCAGCGAGGCTGGTGACCCTGCCATAATCGTTGGTTGGTCTGGTAGGAGGCAACATAGTGGCAGCCACATCGCACCATTTAACCAGCGTATCTACCAGTGATTGAATGGAGGCGCGGGGAATATCGATCTTTCCCTCGCCCGATAATACCTCAGATACGATGGGGATGCCACCGTATAAACGGAAGGCGCTGTAATGGGCCATAGCACGACAGAACATCGCCTGCCCTTTTACATCGGTCTTCCATTCGGTTGGCGCATCTATCACCTTGTCGATGTTCTTCAGGACAAGGTTGGATTTCCGGATGGCTTTATACCAATTTACAAACGCTACAGCAGCGGTGTTGCCACGCTGGGTAATTGGTCCGCGGTCAATGCTTGACGAGGGTCCCATACCACCTGCGATGTAATATTGGTAGTTTAAGTTACCTGCTACCCAGTTGGCGCCGGGCAACAACAGGTGTACCTGATCAGTAAGCACATCTTCGCGGCTATCGGCGGAGTTGTTCATTACAAAACCTGTAGGTATGCTCCAGCCGTACATATCAGCCACTGCATATTGTGCCTGCATCATCGTATGAAAAATGGTGTCTACGGTAACGTCACCACCTTTCGGTTTTTCAAGGAAATCTTTTTTACAACTTGTCATTATGCCAGCCGTCATTAATCCGGCAATCAGCATAAGAGGTATATATGATCTTTTCATTGTTTTTCTTTTTTCTGTTCAGCAATTAAAATCCAACATTGATACCGGCATTGAACGTGCGGGTAAGCGGATATCCCATGAAGCCCATGTTCTCGGGATCGCCCCAAATCTTGTTCTTGTTCCAGGTATACAGGTTGAATCCGTTGGCATACACGCGAACGCTGCTGGCGCCGATCTTGCCGAGGATACCGCGTTGGAAAGTATACCCTACTTCCACGTTCTTTAAACGCACGTAAGAGGTATTCAGGTTGAAGAAGGTATTTGCATATGCCTGGCGATTGTAGGCGGCAATGGGGAAGTTGATATCTTCACCGGCAGCATAACGCTCGGGCGTGAAGCGCGTCCAGTCTACTTCAAACAATGCTTCGGTGGTACCGTTGAAGTGCAGGTTGGTAGCGGGCATAGGATTGGCCGATACGCCTGAAGCTCCCTGGAACAATACCGACATATCAAATCCTTTGTAGCTGAAGCCTGCTGATATACCGTAGGTCAATCTTGGAATAGCGGTGTAACCGGATCTTTGGTAATCCCTGTTATCGATCACGCCATCGTAGTTGATATCTTTTAACTTAATATCACCGGGTTGCAAAGGCACACCGTTGAAGGTGAGGTCTTTTTGATAAACATCCTGACCACCGGCATTTTTATAAGCCTTACCATCAGCACCCTGGGCCAGTACTGGTTTAGATAAAATAGGATTGTTGTTGGCATCTACTTCATACAATTGAGCCCAGGAAGTGTAGAGTCCATCTGCTTGTAAAAAGTTGCCCTGCCTGATCGGCTTACCGGTTTGGGCCTGGTATTCCAGTCCTGTGAGGATGGCTTCATCCTGGAAGACAACTTTGTTCTGGTTGGCGCCATAATTGGCCTTTACCCAGAAGTTAAAGTTCTTGCCGATCTTATCGCGGAAAGTAAGGTCCAGTTCAGTACCCCAGTTCCTTACTTTACCTAAGTTATAGAAGGGCAGATCAGCCGCCACGATACCAGGTACTGTTCCTTTTCTGCTGAAGATACCTGACCTGTCTTCATTCCATATGTCGAACTCTGCCGTGATCTTATCTTTCCAGAAATTAGCCACGACAGCCAGGTTGGCTTTCTGGGCGGTTTCCCAGGTTACCATGCTGTTGCCCAACCTGCTTTCATAAGCTGCCCGCACATTCGTACGGTTGGAGCCGTACTGACCAAAATAATAACCCTGCATTACGGCGCCGCTATAAGCCCACACGTCGGGCAAATACAGGAAGCGGGCGTTGCCGATCACATCATTACCTACTTTACCAATCGATCCTCTTATTTTCAGGAAAGTAACAACATCATTCTCTGGCCAGAAATCTTCTTTGCTGGCTATCCAGCCCAATGACCATGCGGGGAACCATGCAAAGCGCATCCCTTCCGGGAAGTTCTCAGAGCCGTTGTAACCTACGTTAAACTCGGCAAGGTATCTTCCTTTATAAGCGTATGTAGCACGACCTACAAGACTTTGGTAAGCGTGGGGAAGGCTAAACTGGTAGCCTGGATCAAATCGCTTACTGAGGTTGCCCATGGCCAGTGCTGTGAAGGCATGATCGCCAAAGGTGCGGTTGTAGTTGAGTGCGGCTTCTGCATACCAGGTACGCCACTTACCGGAATTCCAGTTGGCCCAACGTTGAGAAGGGGCTTCATTGTTGAGCTGCACGAGGATCGGGTTGAGCTTATCTCCATTGGGATTCTCACGCGCGGCATACATTACCGGGTACGACTGACCACCAGCGGTGTTGGAGAAATAGCTGTCGTAAGAACCTTTTACGTTGAACGTAAGGCCTTTTGTAACGAAATCGAGCTTATGAATAATGTTGAGCGCAGAGTTGAGCGTACTGTTATTATTAATATTATATGCATTGCGCATAGCCAGGCTGTACAATGGGTTGAACTGCTCGGCGGTGCGCTGCCAGATAAATACAAACTTACCATCGATGTAACCGGGAGAGCCCATGGGGTTGGTCCACATCAGGTTCTTCTCATAGTTGTATCCATCGTTGTTCATACCGGATACCTGTACGAACTGGGTACCAATATCTACAGACACTTTAAGGTTATCGTTTACCTGGAAGTCGAAGTTGCCTCTCAGGTTATAGCGATCTTTTCTGTAGTCCATCTCTTTGGAGAAAGGCATGTAATCGGTTTTGAACAAACCTCTTTGCGATAAGTAACCAGCTGAGATGAAGTACTTCAACCCTTTGGTGCCACCCGTAACGTTGACGTTGGCCTGGGTTTGAGGTGCAAAGTTTTTATAGATCTGCTCCTGCCAATCCTGGTCTGGATGGAAATAAGGATCATAATAAGGATTGACAGAACCATCGGCCAGTTTAGGCGTATGGGCATTCTGAAAGTATTTCAGGTCTTCATCGGAGTACTGTGGTACGTAGCCTGTTTGTCTTTTCTGCACGAATGTTGCCCAGCCATTGGCCAACCCTACTACATCGGGATCGTTGGCATGTTGCTGCCAGTAGGTTTCAAAGATCTGCTCATTACGCAGGGTGGCGTATTGATGCGAGTTTACATAGTTAGGCAGTCTGGTAAACTGGTTGAAGGCGCTTTGAACTGTAGCACTGATCTTGGGCGTACCTTCTTTACCACGTTTGGTAGTGATGAGGATCACCCCGTTGGCGCCACGTACCCCAAA
The DNA here is from genome assembly GCF_059502485.1 of Paraflavitalea sp. Lineage (NCBI taxonomy): Bacteria > Pseudomonadati > Bacteroidota > Chitinophagia > Chitinophagales > Chitinophagaceae > Paraflavitalea > Paraflavitalea sp. Next base: position 2,300,098 of record NZ_JCACET010000008.1, on the reverse strand, counting down.
CACCGCCGTAGCAGAGGCGTCTTTTAGGATACTGATGGTCTCCACTTCGTTGGGGTCGATATCGTTGTAGGTATCACGAACGATACCATCGATCATGATAAGGGGCGCCGTGTTGGTGCCGTACGTACCAATACCCCGGATGTACAGGGTAGAAGCATCTGAACCTGGTTTACCAGTGCCTTGTAAGGAGGTCAAACCTGGTAAACGGCCAGCCAGCGAGTTACTGATATTGGCAACAGGAGACTGTACAATTTCCTTCGCGCTGATCGTACTGATGGCAGCGGTTACGGAAGCCTTCTTCTGCTGACCATAGGCCACCACGATCACGTCTGTCATGTTATCCACATCGCTTTTTTGAAGGGTAACTGAAAAGACAGATTTGTTGCCTATCGTTATTTGCTGTGCCGCAAAGCCCAGATTGGTTATTATTAATATCTTATGGGAAGCATCAACGGTTAATGAGAAACTCCCCCTGGAATCTGTAGTTGTTCCAATGGTAGTGTTTCCGATCAATACGGAAGCATCGGCAACAGGAGCTCCCTGCTCATCTTTAACGGAGCCGCTGATTTTTCTTGTTTGAGCAATACTTTCCTGTTGAACGACAATCGCCAGAAGCAATAGTAGCAGCCGGCACAAAAGTTGTCTTTTGTTCATAAAGCGCATTGGGGGTTGTTTTGGTGATAAATGAAATTCTTACTGTAAGGCTTCGCGTTAAACCGTAAAATCGTGTGTAGAAAGAATAGTCCTATGAAGGAGGCCGGAGGTGCTCCGGAATAAGTTTGTGTAGATTACAAGCATTTCGTTAGCGATTTAGCAAGTGTTAAAAAATAATGATACTGGCGCTGAAATGCATTGCAAGGCATCACAGCTGTTGAGTAACAGCTGTAAAAAACTCATAAGCATTCTAAGCAGCCGATGGGCAATTAAACGTTATGCAATTTTGCATTAGTATGAGAGATAGCCAAAATCAGGGGTACGTCAAAACCTCTACACCACTAAAAAGAATAATTGATATTCAATCACTTGCGTTAATTCACTCATAAAATGGGTACTTCGAAAGCTACGATTGGCAGAATAATGCCCCATTACATACCACTGATCTTGTTTATTTCTACTGTAGTTGTGTTTGATGGATTTAAGCAGTTATCAAACCGTTTTGTTTTAATTTGCAGCAAAAGCGAATTACCTGCGCATTGAATGATCAGCAATTACATGTAGACTCTCCCGTGCCGTCTGAAGATCTTTATAATCGCATTGCCACCGGAGATGAGCAAGCCTTCAGGCAAGCGCACGACTTGTTCAAAGCGCGGCTTTTTTATTATGCGAAACGATTCCGGCTGGAATGGGAAGAGGTAAAAGATGTGGTGGCGGAGGCTTTTCTGCATCTGTGGAATGGCCGGGCTCAGCTTCAATCCAACGAACACCTTAAGAACTTCCTCTATTTTGCCGTAAGAAATCAGGCGCTTAAAACCTTAGACGCCCGGGACCGGCAACAATCTTATCTTCATAAACTTCCTGCACCGGAAGAAATTTCAGCGGGCAACGAGCTTATCAGCCACCGGATCGTGGAGGCTGAGATGGGCCAGTTACTGGCTGATGCTATTGCTCAACTGGCACCTGATTACCGCCAGATCTTCGAGCTTTCTTATTATGAGGGCAAAAATCCCCGGGAAATCGCTGTCATGCTGGGCATGAACCCTGCCACCGTCAGGAGCCAAAAGCGCCGGGCTATCGAAATGCTTCGCACCTGGATACGCAAAAGGTCTTTCCTCCTTTTCCTACTGACTTACATTTTTAGCGCCGACCTGGCTCTCCTAAAAAAAATATTGACTGTTTTGGCACGAAAGGGGTAGCCGGCGGTAATACTATATACCGTATTATATATTATGCCTTATTCAGAAACTTATATAGCACACCTGTTGCTGAAACAGGCCGGTGGTGAATTGACACCGGAAGAATTGCTTGCCCTGCAGGAATGGCGCGCCCTTTCTGTTGAAAATGCGCAGTTGTATGATAGCCTACTTCAACCTGGCGCCTGGCAAACGCATCTCCGGGAGTTTGAAGAGGCGGCGGCTCAGGCTGCATTGGTTCAGCCGCCCACTATACATGTGGCCGAACCCGCAGTGGAGCACAAGCGTGTCTTTTTACTCCGTCGTTCCTGGTTGCGCTATGCGGCTGTCTTGTTTATTGTGCTAAGTGCGGGGCTTTTGTTATGGACCACCTTGCGAAAAACAGGATCAGGGGAAGTGGGTAACACGCCTGCAACGACAGAGATCGCAGCTGCCGGTCAGAAGGCCACGCTCATATTGGGTGATGGCTCCGTCATCTCACTTGACAGCAGCACTGGCGGCGGGACCATTGCAGAACAGGGCAATTCATCCGTGGTTAAAACACCGGATGGAGAGATCCGCTACGAAAAGAAGGGTTCGGCGGATAATGCCGTGCTGATGAATACCATGCGGACGCCTAAAGGTGGACAATACCGACTGACCTTACCGGACGGGACAAGGGTTTGGCTGAACACAGCCAGCTCTGTGACATATCCTACTGTTTTTGCAGGCAACTCCAGGCGTATCACCATGACCGGCGAAGCCTATTTTGAAGTGGTAAAGGATAAGGCGAAGCCTTTCTTTGTTGATATCAATGGTGAAGGCGCCGTGGAAGTATTGGGTACGGAGTTCAACATCAACGCTTATAAGGATCACGGCACTATCAAAACAACGTTGGTTACGGGTAAACTCCGCGCTGTTGGCAAGGCTTCCAACACACAAACGGGTACCGGCGGTGTAGTGTTATCGCCCGGACAGCAGGCTATCCAGGATACGGAAGCAGGCAAAACGCCCGGCAACAACGGTTCTTCGGTTTCGATAGCGGACAACGTAAATATGGCGCAGGTGCTGGCCTGGAAGAATGGCATTTTCGATTTCACCGGCGCCAACTTTCAAACGCTTATGAAGGAAGTGGAGAGATGGTATGATGTAGATGTGCGGTATGAAGGTGCTGTACCGGATATCAGGTTCAAAGGTAAAATGGACAGGGCAGTGAAATTATCAGGGCTCATTCGCTTTCTGCATGATTATGGTGTGGAGGCTCAACTGGATGGACGAACCCTGGTTATTAAATGAGATTAAACTAATCAATGCTTATATAGAGATAGACAAACTATTTATCCAACAAAAAAGCCAGTAATGCTACGAACATCACTGGCTGTATAGCTGGATAATGTAACAACAAGTCTTCGCGGACTGCTTTTTCATCACCCAAACAGCAACAAAAGTATGCTAAAAACTGCTCATTGCAGATGGCCGGCTCGTGGGAGCAACTGTCGCATCACCAAAACTTTGTTAGTTATGAGGCTAACGATCTTTTTCCTTTTAGCGGCGTGTTTATCTGTGAGCGCCAAAGGTCTATCGCAAAGTGTCACTTTTTCAGGAAGGAATGTGTCTCTTGAAACGGTAATATCAATTGTAGAGCGGCAGACCGGTTATGTATTTCTTTATCCGGAAAATGCTTTATCGGTCGCAAAGCCAGTGACGATCCAGGCAAAGGATAAACCTTTGTTACAGTTCCTCGAAGAAGTTTTTGCCCGCCAACCTTTCCGCTATTCCATCGAAAGCAAGACTATCAATATTACCACGGTTGTGACACCGGGACTGCCGGGCAGGAAACCTGCTTATGAAATTCAACCGGTTGCTCCTCCCCCACCGATCACAGGGCGCGTGACCGACTCTTTGGGCAAACCTATTGCCGGCGTTACTATTTCCGTGGTTTCACCGGGCAGGGGTACTTATGCGGCCACTACTACCGACAGTAAAGGCAACTTCGAGATCATTGCGGCCAAAGGGGACAGGCTCACTTTTTCTTTCGTGGGCTATCAACCGGTCACTGTTACAGCAGGTAATCAAACGGAGTTCAACATAACGTTGAAAATGAAAGCGGCCGAGCTCGATGAAATTGTCGTTACGCCTGTCAACACCGGCTATCAGCGTATCCGTCCGGAACAAAGTACCGGCGCCGTTTCGCAGATCAGTACGAAAGAGTATGAGTCGCGGGTCAGTACCAATTTTCTTGATGGATTGGTAAACAGGCTACCCGGCCTGATGATCAACAACAATGTATCTTTTACAAGCATCACGCCCAACGGCTCTTCCAGCAGGCCATTATTCAACATCCGTGGCATCAGCACCATGTCTGCCAATCAAAATCCCCTGATCGTTGTGGATGGCTATCCTACCGAGCTCACGCTCGACATGATCGATCCCAACGAGATCAAATCGGTTACTATTCTGAAAGATGCCGCTGCCGCTACTGTATATGGGGTACGTGCATCGAACGGCGTGATCGTGATAGAAAGAAAACAAGCCTCGCAGGGTCAACCCAAATTTGCTTTCCGGGCTACTACCGGCATCACGCCGAAAGAAAACTATAGCCGCTACCGATGGGCCGATAATGCGTCTTCTATCGTTAGCAACTATTATAAAACGCTTTATGGCAGCAGCATCAACGATGCTACCTGGGGGCAACTGGCAACTGCCAGCGCCGGCACCGTAGCGCGCAATCCCGTATATTATATACTTGCCCAATCGGCCGCCAAGATGATCACGCCCGAACAAACTGCCCAATCTTTTGCCGATCTGGAAAACTATGACAACATCGACGACTACAGCCGCCTGTTCCTCCGGTCGGCCCTCACTCAATCTTACAATCTAAATGTATCGGGTGGCAGCGGCAACGCGCTGTATTATATCACGGCTAATCATACACGCAATAATAGCAACTCGGTAAGGAACGACAACAACAGGACCTTACTTTCCGCCCGTAGCACGTTGAAATTTTCAAAGAGGCTTTCTTTGGAACTGACCACTGACTACCAGGAGCAACGCTCCAACTGGACGCCAGTGCCAGGCCCCACTTCTACCTCGCCTTACGAACGGTTTCAGGATGTGAACGGAAATGCAGTGCCTGTTATCAGCAATAGTATTTCGCCTTACTATAATACCGTGCTCATGTCTCAGGGCCTGTACAACATGCTCTATTATCCGCTGGTAGACCTAAACGAGATCAAAGAAAAAAACCGGACCGTGAACAACCGATTCACCGGCAACTTTAATTTTATCATTGGTGGCGGGTTCGACCTTTCTTTTGGCGGCATTTATGAAACATCACGTTTGGAGACACGCTATCTTGCTTCTGAGAACTCCTCCGTTGCCCGGCGCAATGTGAACAGTTATGTAACTATCAATACCGATGGAACGCTCAAGTATAATGTTCCCCGGGGTGGCTACCTGCGCCAGGAAAGTGACAATATCTCCAGTTATACAGGCCGGGCGCAGTTGAACTACAACAAGCGGATCGCTGGTGCACATTCTATCAATGCCATACTGGGTGCCGAGATCAGGAATGTGATCACCAATGCCAACTTCGCTTCTTACTTTGGTTACAACGATGAGACCTTGTTGCATCAGCCTGTTGATTTCGCCTCTATCAACACTTCTGCCATCAGGGGTTCTTTCGGACTCTCTCAGCCGTTTGCGAATGCTTTTACCAATTACTTCACGCAGTTGTATGCGGAGGATAGATTTTTATCCGGCTACTCTAACATCGTGTATTCGTTTAAAAATATCTATTCGCTTACTGGTAGTGTACGCATCGATCAATCGAATCTGTTTGGCACCAATCCAAAGTATAAATACAAGCCGCTCTGGTCGGTTGGCGCTGCCTGGAACATCCATAAAGAAAGTTTTGTACAGGATATCGACTGGATCAAACTGCTTAAGTTGCGTTTGGCCTATGGTTTCAATGGCAACGTAGCTAAAATGTCTCTTCCGCAGGTTATTGCCCAGGCAGGTATGAACCCCTATACTTCACCTGCCAGCCCTTCTTTGCGCCTGTTCTCTTATGCCAACAGCAGCCTGCGCTGGGAACAAACGAAGAACTTAAACATTGGTCTGGATTATCATATTTTCAAGCATATCTCCGGCACGGTCGACTTTTATCAGAAAAGAAGTACGGACTTGCTGGGTAATGCACAAATCGATCCCACCATCGGCGTTAGTCCTTCGCTGGTCAACAGGGCTACTATCAATAATCGTGGTATAGAGATCGGCCTGCATGCGGACTGGATAGCCACGGCCAAACTGAACTGGAATACAGGGCTTGTAGTTGCCCGCAACACCAGCAAGGTGCTGGAAGTATACCGTAAAGGTGATTTCAATCCGCAAACGTTGAATGAACTGGGTTATGTAAAGGACTTTCCTGTCGGCGCTCTGTTTGCTTTCAATTATCGCGGGCTCGATAGTACCGGCCATCCTCTTGTATACAATTCGAAAGGACAGGTTTATCATACCGATAAAACCGGCTCTACTACTCCCGGCGCTATTGCCATGAAAAGTGATACTTCCGGTCTTACCCGCTATATGGGTTCTTCCATTCCTACCATCAATGCAGGATTGAGCAACCGCGTCGATATCGGTAATTTCTATTTCTTCTGCATGGTCAACTATTATGGTGGATTTAAGGTGAGGGTACCACGGCCCAATCCCGCTGCGTCGAGACCACTGGAAGGGGCCGGCAATTACTGGAGGGCCAAAGGTGATGAGCTGACTACGGATGTGATGGCGCTGGCTGGTTATAATAATTACAACGCCGTGAATCCTTACAACTTTGCCGACAAGTATGTGGTGAATGGTGATTACATCACGCTGGCTGACGTGACTGTTTCTTATAGTCTTGATAACACACCATTTATTAAAAAAGCTGGTTTTACGCATTTTGAAGTGAAGTGCCAGGCTTCTAATGTATGGACCGTTGGGCTCAACAAATACAACTATAGTATGGCTACCAACAGTTATCAGAAATCGTATCTGACGCCTACTTACACCATCGGCATTTTTACCAACTTTTAAATTGTACGCAAGTGAAACTTCATCAATATTCTTTCATCGGGTTGCTCGTTTGTGGTGTCCTTTTCACCGGATGCGACAAATACCTGGACGTTACGCCCAAAGGAAAAAAGTTATTGTCCACCGTGGCCGATTATGACCAATGGCTGAATGACGAAACGCTTATATTGGGTTATGGGCAACCTTTTTGCTGGGCCAACTTCCTCAGCGATAATGCTGATGCACCCAATATTCCTGTTCCTCCCACACAGCTCTCCGAACTGATCTATACATGGGCGCCACAATTCTCTACCGATCTTGGTGCTGCTCCTACATTCTGGGGTGAACATTATGCAAAAATCAATTTGTTCAATACCGTACTGGCAGGGATCGATAATGCTACGGCCGGTACCGTTACTCAGAAACGTGGTCTTAAAGCTGAAGCTTTGCTGGGTCGTGCGCTGGAATACTTCTACCTAGTCAATGAATATGGTAAACCATATGACTCAACTACCGCCAATCAGGACCTGGCAGTTCCTTTTGTTATCTCCAATGATGTGACGCAGGAGGTACCCGGCCGCAGCACCATATCGGAAATCTACAAGCGGATCATCGACGATCTGAATGCAGCTATTCCCGACCTGCCGGCTGATAACAGCGCCAACCGCTTTCGCGGTTCTGTTGCCGCTGGTTATAGCGTACTGGCCAGGGTATACTTTTATGCCCGTAATTATGCAGATGCACAAAAGTATGCGGCTCTTGCTTTGGTGCATGGCAAGGCAACGATGATCGACTTCAATGGTACGCTTCCTTCTACCAATTTATTGGGCACGCATCCCGATGTAATCTATGGCAGAATGGTGCTTGGACAGACAGCTGCTACGTTGGACTTTATGCGTTCTTTTGCCAGCAATGATCTTCGTGTGAGAAAGCTGTATTACAGTACCGACAGTTATAAATTCACTACCCGGGGTGCTACGCTTTACTTTCCCCCGGCTATCAATCCGATCTTGTATTATACCAACACGGGCACTTCCGTACAGGAAATGAAGTTGATCGTAGCTGAATGTGCAGCACGCGGCAATAATCTATCTCTTGCGCTGGAACAACTGGATGAAGTGCGCAAGAACAGGTTTGCAACTGCCAGTTATGTACGTTATCAATCCGGTGTCCGAGAAGAAGTGCTGCAGGAAGTTTTTACGGAAAGGAATCACGAGCTGGGTTTCTGCGGGCTACGCTGGTTCGACATGCGCCGTTTGGACAAAGAAAACAGGATGGATACCGTGCGCAGGTATAATGCGCAGGGAAGCGTGATTGCTACTTTGCCACCGCACAGTGATCGTTACACTTTGCAAATACCGGTGCAGGTTATCAGTTTTCACCCGGATATGCAACAGAATCCATAACACTAAATTCTTCTCCATGCGTACTATTTATATTGGACTATTTTATTGTTTTATCCAGGCATTAACTGCCTGTAGTAAAGATGATGCACCGCCTGCATTACCTGAGAACAGTATATCGTTTCAACTTGCTGCCGGAAAGGATACTGTTGAAATGCCTCTTTCTATATTGAAGGATTCGACCATTACACTGGGTTTACGGGCAGCCTTATCCGGCGACGCCGCTTCTCACGATCATTGGATAGGCTTCAGTGTCGATACGAACAAACTACTTGCATTCCGCGCGCAATATGGTAATGCTTCTTTATTGCCTGTTACTTCTTATTTGTTTTACAGGTCAATGGCGCGTATTTCCGCCGGCGCTACGTTATCCGATTCTGCCATTATCAACATCGGGCAACAGACCAAACTCAAAGAGTATACAACATACGTGCTGCCACTGGTGATCCAATCTGTGGATGGAAAGGTGGATGGTACTGCCAGCAACCGGGTAGTATATTTTGTGTTCAAGACCGGCAAACCATTGTTCATCAATAAAACGGGGTGGACCATTGCCGGCTTCTCTTCTGTAAATGGCACTTCAGCTGCTACTACTTTGCTGGACGACAATAATACTACTACATTCTGGGCCAGCAATATTCAGCAAAATATGCCGCAGTGGGTATCTATCAACTTCAACAGGGAGGTCATTTTTACTGCGCTCAATTATTACCTGCCAACAGCGTTGAGGTACCCTACCCTGGGGGGCTATCCTACTTCTATCAAAATAGAAACGAGTATGGATGGAACCAACTGGATTGACAAAGGAACGTTTGCCGGCAATATCATCAACAATATGCAGACCATCGATATTGGGCAAACTACTGCGAAATACCTACGTTTCACATCACTGGCTGTTGTTAAATACAATGCTGCTTATGACGCGGTATTTATCAGTGGCATATCACTCGTACCCTAAACATTTTTCCCATTTATTAAATAACATAACGAAATAAAAGATGACAAAGAACATTATCCTGGCAGTGGCCTGCTGCCTCCCTGTATCTTTATTGGCCCAAAATGGCTTTACCATCAATGGCAAAATCGGGTCGGTCGACGCACCCGCCATCGCTTATCTCAGCTACAACAAGGATGGTCAAAACGTGAAGGACTCTGTTGTAATGCGTAAGGGAAGCTTCACTTTCACCGGCAAACTCGACGGACCTACCATGGCTGTCATTTCCCTGAAGCATGATACCGTTACCAGGGCAAAGAACGGCCGTGTCGATGCGCTGTATTTTTATATTGAAAACTCCAATATTACCGTTACCGCCAAAGACTCCGTGCAACACGGCATTGTCAAGGGCTCTACAGCATATGATGATGACAAGGCGCTCAGAGTATTGCAGAAACCTTACCGCGATAGTGCCAAAGAGCTCATGGCTGTTTACAATGCCAAGACACCAGAAGAACGCAAAGACAGTGTATACCTGAAGTCTGTCAGAAAAGTAATGGCTACCACGCAGGCAGGGTATGACAGTGTGAACCGTGCTTTCATTGCTGCACACCCCAATTCTTATATTTCCCTCGTCACTTTTCAAGAAGTGGAACTCGCTTATAACTTCAATCCGGATACGGCAGCATTCAAGTTTGCAAAGTTATCTCCTGACTTGCGTGCGTCTTACGCCGGGAAAAAAGTAGTAGACGTTATCGAGACGGCCAGGAAGACCATGACAGGTGTCATGGCCATGGACTTTACGCAAAATGACACTACCGGTAAGCCTGTCAAGCTTTCTGATTTCCGCGGACAATATGTACTCGTAGACTTCTGGGCTTCGTGGTGTAAGCCCTGCCGTGCTGAAAATCCTAACCTGCTGGCAGCGTATAAAAAGTATAAGGACAAAAAGTTCACCATACTGGGTGTTTCTCTTGACGAGGAGGATGGCAGAAGGGCGTGGCTCGGCGCTGTCAAAAAAGATGATTTGCCCTGGACGCAGGTTTCCGAACTGAATGGGTTTAAAAGCAAGGCTGCTGTTATGTACGGGGTTAGTGCTATTCCCACCAACTTCCTGGTAGATCCCAGTGGCAAAATAATCGCGCGAAATCTTCGTGGTCCGGACCTGGAGAAAAAACTGGCAGAATTATTCTCCCTATAGAAAGCGTGTGTCAACAGTGATGAAATGCCTCCAAAGGTTCAATACTTTTGGGGGCATTTCTCTGTATACCGGTCATATATGTACTTAATGTCCCCGCCGCTGATATACCAATGGAGAGACACCCATCTGCTGCCTGAATTGGCGGTTGAAGTAAGAAATATTGTTGAAGCCACATTCAAAACATATTTGTAACACACTCATTTCGCGTTGTTGCAACAAACGGCAGGCATAGCTGATGCGCAGCTCGTTCACAAACTCCGATAATGTTTTACGGGTGTGCTTCCGGAAGTAGCGGCAAAAGGCTGATGGGGAGAGATGGGCCACTGCTGCTATCTCATCGAGACCGATCTCTCTTTTGAAATGATCGAGCAGGTAATGATATATGCGGTTCATACGCTCTGTATCTTTTTGAATGCTCGCTGCCGGCTTCTCCTGCATGGATAATAATTCGTAATCATCGGACCTCGACAACAGGTTCAGCAAGCTGAGTAAAGACGCCGTCGCTTCTACTTCATCGGCATTCGCCATCGCTTTCATGATACCTGCGGCCTCTTCACGAACGGCGCCACTGAAAGCCATGCCGTGCAGCGAACGCTCCAACATCAACTTGATGCGTTTGAAGGGTCGCTTATCGAAAAAACCTTCGCCCAGGCAATCTTCACTGAACTGGATAACGACCTGGTGCACCTCCCGGTCGCCGGGTAAATGCTTATTATAAAATGTATGTGGCAGCTGTGGACCGAAAAGGCAAAGATCGCCTGCAAAAAAGTTGGCGATGTGGTCGCCCACGTAGCGCTTGCCGCTGCTTTTCATGACGAGGATCAGCTCATATTCCGGATGGATATGCAGGGGGAAGTCATTGTAAGGAAAGGTTTCTTCCTTCACCACAAACAACCTGTCGCCGGCAATGATCTTTTCCTCGAAAATCTTCATATAGTCAAATTTGTACAAGAAATGGGCAAACTGGTGCCAGAAGTTACTGGATTAATGGCTCATTTTTGACAAAATAACACATAGTTTGCATACTTGCTGCCCAATCTATCATATGACCTTACGTATCCTTTTGCCCATCGTGCTACTGCCGTTGCTTGTTCAGGCCCGTCAATCTTCCATCACTATCGATGCTTCGCGGGTGCTCAACCGTATTCCCGAAAAGCTGTATGGAGCCTGTATAGAAGATGTTAATCATGAAATTTATGGTGGCTTATATGATCAACGCCTATATGGTGAAAGCTTCGAAGAACCCCGGACCAGTGCTTCTTTTGCCGGGTGGAAAGTACTTGGCGGCCAATGGCAGCCGGCAGGCAAGGGTGTACAAGTAAATGCCGGACCGGGCTACAAACTGGTGTTTGAAAAAGCGCTTGCGCCAGCAGCTACCATACAGGTGCAGATCAGCTTTGGTGCTTCCCAAACAAATGCCGGTCTGCTTACGCATGTCAATCATGAACGCACCGGCACCGATAACTTTTGGGGATATGAGATCAGCCTCGATCCCAACAGGCAGGTGCTGGTATTGGGCAAACACCGGAACAACTGGGCTTTGCTGAAAGAAACCAAGGTCAGTTTTGTGCCGTCGGAATGGAATACGCTGAAAGTAACTACTACAAGTGCACGCCTGCAGATATGGCTCAACAATGTTGCCGTACTGGATTATACTGATACCAACGATCCGTTACCTGCCGGCAAAACAGCGTTGCGTACTTACAATACTGCTGCTTCTTTTCAACACATACTCATCCGGCAGGGGCAACAGCAGTTGACACCCGGTTTTATACCTACACCGGTGCAAAATGTCAGTAGTATGTGGACCGGCATCAATACCACAAAAGCCGGTGGCTTTGCACTTGATACAAGCGCTGCTTTCAATGGCAGGCAGGCGCAGGTCATTGTACACGATGGCAGCGCTGGTATTATTGGTGTTGCCAACAGCGGCCTCAACCGCTGGGGCATTGCGGTACGCCGGCAACAACAACTGGCAGGCAGCATCTGGCTGAAAGGTGAAGGATTGCAAGGGCCGGTTACCGTGGCATTGCAAAGCGCCGATGGCAGTAAGGTCTATGCTTCTCAACAACTCAATGGCATTACGCAACAATGGGAGAAATATAGTTTCCGTCTTACGTCAACTGCTACTGATCCCAAAGCCCGTTTTGTATTTTATCTTTCCAAGGGAGGAAAGCTCCGGGCCGATCAGGCGACACTGCTATCGACAGGTGAAGACCGATTTAAAGAATTGCCGCTGCGTGCCGACATTGCTCATACAATGCAGGAGCAGGGGCTCAACTTCCTGCGTTATGGCGGCACCATGGTCAATGCGCCCGGCTATCGCTGGAAGAAAATGATTGGTGAACGTGATCGCCGACCTCCTTATACCGGACACTGGTACCCCTGGTCTACCAATGGCTTTGGCATCGAGGATTTTCTGCAATATTGTGAAGCTGCCGGTTTTGAAGCTGCCTTCGCCGTCAACATCGAAGAGACACCACAAGACATGGCAGATATGGTGGAATATCTTAAAGGTGATACAACTACTTATTGGGGAAAGCAACGGGCAAAGAACGGCCACCCAGCTCCTTACAAAGTGAAATACTTCGAGATCGGCAATGAAGAAGTGTTGTTCAATGGCGATGTTGCTGCAGAGTATGATCATTATATAGAACGATTCAACCTACTGCATGCAGCCATGCGTGCAAAAGATACTTCTATCCAATTCATCAACTCCGTTTGGTGGCGGCCCAACTCACCCAACTCCGAAAAACTTTTCCGCGCACTGAATGGCAAGGCTGATTATTGGGACTTGCATACGGATGCCGATGATCCACGCGCAGGCATTAAAGTAGACAGTATTCTTACCCGCATGCGGGAACTGTTCCTGCAATGGGACCCCAACACGCGCATGCAATGCGCCATCTTCGAAGAGAATGGCGGCCTTCACAATCTTGCCAGAGCGCTGGGGCATGCTACCACGCTCAACGCCGTGCGCCGGCATGGTGCGTTTGTTATTACTTCCTGTGCGGCCAATGCGCTGCAACCGCTCGGCCAGAACGACAATGGCTGGGACCAGGGGCAAATTTTCTTTACTCCTTCCCAGGTGTGGGGCATGCCGCCTTTCTATGCACAACAGATGGCCGCACATCATCATCAGCCTTTGCGGGTGGCAGCTTCTGCAACTCATGTACTGGACATCACTGCTACGCGCAGTGAAGATGGAAAGGTGTTGGTGCTGCATGTGATCAACGCTTCCGGAACAGCCGAAGCTACCTCATTAACGATAGAAGGATTTATAGGCAGAAAGCCTGCTGTAAAGGCAACCACACTATCGGGTGAGCTGCGCGCCATCAATACGCCTGAACAACCTGAGCGGATCAGATCTGTCGAAACGAAACAAGTACTGAATGGCGAAAAGCCTTTATATACATTCCCTGCTTACTCTTATACCATTCTTCAATTTGAAAGATAAAAACCTGTATGCTTAAAACTGCCTTATCATTAATTATAGTGAATGCTTTGTTGATGGGAAGCGCATTGGCGCAAACATCAGCTACCTTGACGCCATTGAAACTGGAATCGGTGAAAGTGAAAGATGCTTTCTGGTCACCGAAGCTGGCCATCTGGAACACTAAAACTGTATATGATGTATTGAACAAACTGGAGGGACATTATCAACCAGACCGTGAAGACCTCATCAAAGAAAAAGCAGAACGTGGCCGCACACGCAACGCCTTTCTCAATTTCGACCTGGTGGCACAGGGAAAACAAAACACCGGCACCAGTGATGGCCCGCCCTGGTATGATGGATTGGTATATGAAACCATCCGCGGTGCCGCTGATCTACTGATCGCTCATCCTGATGCAGCGTTGGAAAAGAAGCTCGATGTTTATATCGATCGCATCGTGGCGGCACAGGCTATAGACCCTGATGGTTATATTAATACCTGGACCACTTTGAACAAACCAGGTCAACGATGGGGACTGAACGGTGGCAATGACCGCTGGCAACACGATGTGTACAATGCGGGTATGTTGATAGAAGCAGGTGTACATTATTATAAAGCCACCGGCAAAACGAAACTATTGGAAGCGGCTGTGAAAATGACCAATTATATGTGTCGCCTCATGGGGCCTGCTCCGAAAAAGAATATTGTACCGGCTCATGCAGGGCCGGAAGAAGCGTTGCTTAAAATGTATCAGCTGTTTAAAAATGAACCGGCGTTGAAGCAACGCATCAGCGCGCCAGTACAGGAAGAAAACTACTACAGCCTTGTCAAGTTCTGGATAGAGCAACGTGGCCATTATGCCAATGGTGATGGCACCAACCGCCACAGCGATGGAAGTTACAACCAGGACCATCAGCCAGTCTTTGAACAACAAACCATAGAGGGTCATGCCGTGCGGGCCACCTTGCTGGGCACCGCTGTTGCGGCTATGGCTGTGCACAATCATGATCCACGCTACAGTAATGCAGCCAACCAGTATTGGAATAACATGATCGGTCGCCGGCTCTTTATTACCGGTGGGCAGGGCGCCATTCCTGAAGATGAAAAATTTGGCAAGGATTATTACCTGCCCGAATCGGCTTACCTCGAAACCTGTGCATCGTTGGGAGCTGCTTTCTTCAGCGAACGCATGAACGAGCTACAGGCCGATGGTAAATATGTAGATGAACTGGAGCGCGTGTTGTACAACAACATGCTGTCGAGCGTGGCACAGGACGGACAGCATTATCATTATGAAAACCCTTTAGTAGCTACGCAGCACAAACGATGGGAATGGCATAGCTGTCCTTGCTGCCCGCCCATGTTCCTGAAAATGATTGGCGCGCTGCCGGGATTTATCTATGCGCAAACGGATAAGGATGTATATGTCAATCTGTTCATAGGCAGTGAAGCACGGGTAGCATTGCAGCATAATTCAGTGTTGTTGAAGCAGGAAACACAATACCCGTGGAAAGGAAAAGTGCAGGTTACGGTAACGCCTGAACAGGCATCTTCTTTTACTATACACATGCGTATTCCCGGCTGGGCTACAGGAAAAGAAAATCCTTTTGATCTCTACACGTCAACTGTGAAGGGTAAACCTGTTATAAAAGTAAACGGAAAGACTGTTCCGGTAAATGTGGTGAACGGATATATTGCGCTGAACAGGCCATGGAAAAAAGGCGACCGGATAGAATTGGACCTACCTATTGAACCGCGATGGGTGGCGCCAGCTGCTGCCGTGGAAACCATCGCAGGAAAACGGGCGCTTGCTGCCGGTCCACTGGTGTATGCCGTAGAAGGCATCGACAATCCGGATATGAACAGTTACAAAGTTGATGAAACCACTTCTTTACAAGTAGTGAACCAGCCGGCCATTGCAGGTGGCGTAAACGTTATTACAGGTGTCCTACAAAGCGGTAACAAAACAGTCTCTTTCCGGGCACTACCCTTCTACGCCATCGGCAACCGGGGTGTATATCCTTATATGGTGTGGATGAAATGATCGCTTATTCTTCTTTTAAACTTTTTACAGGATTCATGAGTGCCGCACGTATCGACTGAAAGCTGACTGTTGCAACACAGATCACTAAAGCTGTTATCGTTACCCCCACAAATACGCCAGGTTCCAGATCAACGCGGTAACTATACCCGGCAAGCCAATCCTTTAAAAACCAGGTGGCGACGGGAATGGCAATCATTGCGCTAAGTCCTACCAGCAGCATAAACTCTTCTGACAACATCAACCAAAGTTGAAATACGGATGCTCCCAGTACCTTGCGAATCCCAATTTCTTTGGTACGTTGTTCAGCAGTAAATGCGGCAAGTCCGAACAATCCGAGACAGGATATAAAAACGGCGAGAATGGCGAATATGGCTGCTAATTTTCCTACCAGCACTTCGGACTTGAATTTGGCTGCGTATTCCTGATCTACGAATTTATAGAGGTAGGGGTAAGCAGGATTGTATTTAGCAAAGATCGGCGCCAACCCCTGCAATCCTTCCTGTGTACTTACGGCCGGGGAAATCCGGTAGCTGATAAAGTTTGCCCAATTGGGATCATAGGCAAAGAGCATTGGTCTTGCATCACCAAAGGGTGAACCCATGATGGCATTTTTAACAACCCCAACGATCCGCGACTGCACAATTCCATTCCAGGTGATCAACTGATTCAAGGGTTCTTTCAACCCCATCTGTCTTACAGCTTCTTCATTAACGACTACATTCGATGAATCTCCGGCTCCTTCGAATCCCCTGCCTTTGAATAGTTGCATACCCATGGTGGTAAAATAGTCCTTGTCTGTTACACCGACCGTTGCAATCATGAATGCTTTATCTTCTTGTTGGCCGGGCCAACGATCCATGCTGGTGAAGCTCCAGTTGTCCGTAATAGGACTGGATGATTTGGTGACGGAAGTAACCAGGCCACTGGCGAGCAGGTCATGCTTGAGCGGTTCATAGTTCCTCTTCAGGTCCTTGCTTGCATCCGTCATGATAAGTGCTTTGGGATCGTATCCTGACGGTCTGTTTTGCGCATGTTTTACCTGCTGGTAGACAACCACCGTTCCGATGATCAATGCAATGGAGCAAACGAATTGAAGCGTTACCAGCGTCTTCCGTGGAAGCCCGGCACTTTTGCCCAGGTTCAATCGTCCTTTCAATACTTTAACGGGCTTGAAGGATGACAAATAAAAAGCGGGCCTGCTGCCCGCCAGGAAGCCTGTAAACAAAACATACCCCAACATGATCAGCCAGAATGAAAGCGATTGGTAAGGTAATACGATAGGCGCATCCACCACTTTTCCAAATGCCGGCAATGCAATAACGACGATGAACAGCGATAAGGTAAATGCGCAAAACGACATCAGCATGGCCTCCATCATAAACTGCATAATCAAAGATATTCGTGAGGAACCGATGGCTTTTCTGACTCCTACTTCTTTGGCGCGCTTTTCGGACCTTGCGGTAGACAGGTTCACAAAGTTGATACAGGCAATTACCAATACCAGCACGCCAATCAGCGCAAACAGGCTGACATAGGTGATGAAGCCGTTGGCTCTCTTTCCATTTTTAAATTCGCCATACAGGTGCCAGTCTGTCAATGGCTGGAGGATAGTCTCGGTTTTGTCGGAGGCGTACTCCCGTGGATGATATTTGGCGAAGATCTTCTCCAGGGCAGGTTGCACCTGCTTGTAAGTAACATTTTTGTCGAGTGCCAGGTATATATTCGATGTAACCTGATCCCAATTGACTGCTGCGTTTTTGAAGCCTTCATTATTGATTATACTATATGCTAAAGGCACTACATAATTGAATTGGAGTGTTGAGTTGGCCGGTACATTTTTCATGATCCCTGTTACCTTCAGGTCATGGCTGTTATCGAAGCGGACCATCTTTCCTATGGGATCTTCCGTTCCAAAGAGTGCCGCGGCTGTGGTTTCATTCAATACGATCGAATAAGGGTCCTGTAACACCTGGCCTTTGTCTCCGCGCAGCAACGGGTATTGAAAAATGTTGAGGAAATCACTGCCCGCTATAGCACCGTTTATATAAAGTTGTTTTTCGCCCACTACCAGTCCGTGCGACCTCAGCCAATCGGTGGCAGCCACATATTTTACACCCGGAACTTCTTTTTTGATTGCTTCTGCCAGTGGCAGCGGCGTAACCATCGACACCCGTTTTTCACCATCTTGCGTAACTCGCTTGCCAACCTTATATACTTGTTTATTGTCCGGCAGAAACTGGTCGAATGAAACCTGGTACTGCACCCACAAGCCAATTAACAACGCTACTGCCATTCCTGCTGCCAGGCCCACAATATTCAGTAAGCTATATGCTTTGTTGTTTACCAGGCTTCGCCATGCGGTTTTGAAGAAGTTGCGGAACATACACTTGTTTTAAATGATTCGGGTTAAATATTCAATCGATGTGCCGCCCACACATAAAACTGATAATCAACAGGTTAATATTCACCCTTATCAATAGTGCTGTCCGGTAGCGATACAACAGGCTGCTCTTTGTACGCTGGTGATACAGGAAATCATGGTGAGGGGCTACGACATATCTCTCCCATATATCCCTCATATCTGCTCCCTGTCAATCTAACGTTTCCTTAAGGTATTGAGCGTACCATAAGCGTATCAGGAGCGTATGTCGAGCGTACTTTAAGCGTAGGTAAAAGTGGGAAACCGGGACCGTCCGGACAAGTTGGAGTATGCAATGTTACTAACGTGGAGCTTGTACAACATTCTACACTGCGTTTTATTGGTAGCTTTTTTCAACGGGTTCAAATACTTTGCGTACAGTCCCATATTAACATTGATAACCTTACAATTGTTTGCTTATGAAAAAAAGTCTTCTTTTTTTCCTGGGAGTCTTATGTGCTCTCGGGTATTCTTCCTGCGCTAAAAATGCCGTTGCTGAACCAGACCTGCTTGTTGATGTAGATGGCCGTGGACGGCCTCCTGTTTGTGAATGTGTTCAGCCCGAAGGCAGCACTATCTTCGATCCTACCTGTCTTGTTTCTCCCCATGCTCATGGAAAATTAGACACCATTCAAAAAGGTTTTAGTTTCACGGAAGGTCCCGCTGTTGACAAACGGGGCAATGTATTTTTTACCGACCAGCCTAATGACCGTATTTATCGTTGGGATGCCTACTCTGGTAAGGTGACTTTGTTTTTACAAGGTACCGGCCGTTCAAATGGTATGGCATTCGACAAGCAAGGCAATCTTATTTCCTGTGCGGATATGCATGGTGAACTATTGCGTATCGACAAGTATGGCAATCGTAAAGTACTTGCTAAAAATTACAATGGCAAATTGTTGAATGGCCCGAACGATGTTTGGATCAATCCCGTAACCGGTGGCATGTACATTACCGATCCCATCTTCCCACGCGACTATTGGGATGCTTCTGATCCCCGCAAACAAGGATGGCCACCCACTCACTCAGAACAAGCTGCCACCGGCAAGGGTGGTTATGTTTATTACCTGGCGCCTGGCACCAACAAGCTGGTAAGGGTAACGACTGAAAGCATGGGATGGGACGCAGACGGATGGCCCAATGGCATTGTTGGCACCCCAGATGGAAAGAAGCTGTATGTCAATAAATGGGCGCCCGATAACCTGGGTGGCACCTGGGTGTTTGATATCAAACCCAATGGCACACTCAGCAATATGAAGAAGTTTATCGATATGGGTGGTGATGGTATGTCGATGGATGAGAAGAGAAATATTTACATCAGTAATAGTGAGGGTGTGACTGCTTTCGACCCCAAAGGCAAGAGGATATTCAATGTTCCTACGAATGGGGCCACCAACAATGTTTTTGCCGGCAAGGATAATAAGCTCTTATTCATTACCGGTGCAGTTGACAGGATTACTTCGCTTAAAATGAATGTAGAAGGTGTTGAAAGATTTGATAGCCCGGGTGGACATCGTTAGTCACCTAAAACAACCAGCAGTTTCATCAAAGAAGCCCGGGCCGTCGCCCCGGGCTTCTTTAGTTCGTCGCAATCTGCCTCTTAGAAAGCCGCAAATGCCCTACCCCATTGTGGGGCAGGCATGGTAATTTTAGGTTGCTTAACCGATCACTTAAATCAATTTGTTATGGTAAATCAGCAACGTTTTACGCATTGCCTTTGGTATGATGACCAGGCTGAAGAAGCAGCAAAGTTCTATACTTCTATTTTTCCCGACTCCAGCATTGGCGACATCACCCGGTATGGTGCGGCAGGCTATGAAACGCATAAGCGTCCGGAAGGCTCAGTGATGACGGTAGAATTCAACATCAGCAACCTGCAACTCCTGGGATTGAACGGTGGTCCTATATTTAAACCCAATCCTTCTATCTCGTACTTCGTGGTATGCGAAACGGCGGAAGAGACAGACGCGCTCTGGCAAAAGCTGTCTGAAGGTGGCATGGTGATGATGGCGCTCGACAAATATGACTGGAGCGAAAAATATGGTTTCCTTACAGACAAATACGGCCTTTCCTGGCAAATCTCGAAAGGAAAGCTGTCCGACACCAATGGTCAAAAGATCACGCCTTCTCTCCTCTTTGTTGGTGACCAGGCTGGCCGGGCAGAAGAAGCACTCAACCTATATACTTCAATTTTTGACAACTCAGCGATCAGGGGCATCCTGAAGAACGGTCCGGGTGCACAGGACCCGGAAGGCACGGTGATGCATGCACAGTTCAATATTGCCGGGCAGGAGTTTATGGTCATGGATAGTTTTGCTGCGCACAAATTTGCTTTTAATGAAGCGATATCATTCGTTATTCCCTGCCACTCACAGGACGAGATCGATTACTACTGGAACAAACTGACAGCAAACGGTGGCGAAGAAAGTATGTGTGGATGGCTGAAGGATAAGTTCGGGGTATCCTGGCAGGTAGAGCCAGTGCAGCTGGGCCAAATGCTAAAGAGCAAAGACAAAGCAAAAGTAGAAAGGGTGACGAAGGCCTTTTTGCGTATGAGGAAGTTTGATCTTAAAAAGCTGGAAGCAGCGTTTGCTGAGTAAGTTCAGAGTCTGGAGTTCAGAGTAAAGAGTCAAGGCAACGAGGCAGCAAGGCATTAAGGCAACGAGGTTTCGTTGACTTCTTCCTGCCTACTACATTGCCAAGGATGGCTCTATACTAAGGCCTTCAATAAGTTGATGGCAACGACACCAGCTGTTTTAATATTATCAGTCAGGTAAGCGAGTTTATTATCCATGTCGGTATCTGCTTCTACCTGCTCCATCAACTTTACAAAAGCTTCTTTGTCTTTTTTGGTGGGTAATATCTCATTGATGGAATCGCGGCTAAAGCTGCTGACAGCGGCGATTTCAGTAGCCAGTTCTTTATTGGTAGCTTCCCTTGCCGCTTTTGCAGCTGGAGTAAAACGGTTTGGCATATTGTTGTTTTTAAATTATTAAGGTTACTGTTATTTGAATGCGTCTTTGAAGGCAGAGATCACTCCTTCACCATCTTTCAGTTTTTTAACAGCAGTATTAGCTGCTCCCAATCCTTTGTTGACCTTGTTAGTAATATCCGTCATTTTATCTACCAGCTCCTTGGGCACCTGGCCAACTCCCAGTTTGTTGAGTAACTCATCCTGTTGTTTGCTACGCCTTGCAGCAGCTTCCAGCCTTCCGGTGATCGTGCTCTGTCCCCTGATCAGTTCAGCATAAGCTTCACTCAGGGAAGCAACAGCTTCGGCACGAGCCTGCTCGATGGGCGCCAGCATTTCTTTTCTTTGGGCCAGCATCTCTTCGTGAGCAGCTTCTGTGAACTCCATGATAATGCGTGCAGGCTCGTCCGTACCCAACAGTGAGCTGATGTGTATAACAGCTGCGTCGAGTTTATTATTCTCTACAAATTTGGTAAGCACTGTTCGTACAAGGCCATCTTCTCCTTTTCTCGTTTCAGTGAGTTTGGCCACCAGTTCTTTGGTTGCCCGCTCCGCTTCGCTCGTATCTGTCAAATACCTTGCAATGCCACTCTTGATGGACCTTCTTCCTCTATCGTCGATCTTTGACACATTTTGCAGCATATCCAACACTTGTGAAGTGCCCAGGAAGTTTTTCAGGAACTGTGGCTCCCAGGTGTTGGTGAGAAAATCTTCTACCTTCTGCTTCTCCATATCGAAGTATTTCTGAATGGCCAGCTGATGGATCTTCTCCATCTCACTTAACCGCTCTCCTACCTGTGCAGAAAGCTGTACAGTTGATGGCTTAATGGATACGCAACCAATAGCGAGGGAAATAAAAAAGAAGCCTGCGAGGAGACGCAGCACTCCGCTTATGGAGAAGATTGATTGTTTCATACAATGGGTTATTAATTATGCAAGGACAAGTTACTGATAGTTTAGTCTTCAACAGCGCGGAAGCCACTGAAATTTTACCGTGTTGCAACAATAGTGTATTCAACACGCTTTATTATTACCACATAAGGGTATTGGCTATGTCAGCCGAATGATGTATGCAAAATGTAAGAGGGTGTCATCACTGGTTGTGCACACCAGGAGACACCCTCATTATGTCAGGACCTTGTACCCTTTTACTTAGCGGCCTTTCTGCATGGCATCTGAAAGCCGCTGATGGAGGCCTTCGAGATGGGCTTTCATCAGTTCATCCTGACTCGTCGTAGCTGCCTTTTTACTGAGCGCCATCAGTTCGCGGGCCTGTTGCCTGATCGCTGCCCCGGCATCGAGGTACAGGTTGGTTTGCAATGCCATCAAAGCTACCAGCTCGTTGGCATACGCATTCTGTACAAAACGCCTGTTGGCTGTGATGGCCTTACCGGTGCGCAGTTCAGCGAAAATGCCCGTAGCCATACCGTTTAGCAAGTCAGTTACTGTATAAGCATTCGAAGCGTCGGCCAACTCCTGCGAACGCAGTTTTGCAAATACTTTGGGGTCCAGCAATTGTTTGATCGCATTACGCTGGATATTTTCGATAATACTGAAATCGGTCTTTGTATTGCGATAGATGAATTCATCACCAAGCCAGGTGGGTGTACTAAACAACTCCGTATTGAGGAAGCCAATAGCTCTTTGTTCTTTTTCTTTCGAGAAGTAGCTATATACTGCTCCCGGCTGCTCTATTGTTTTGGGTGTAAAATACTCGCCACCGATATTGGCGGTTACATGTTTAACGTACCATTCGTATTGACTTACCAGGCTTTTGTAGGTATCCTCCAGCCTGTCATAATTTTCACCCGGCACCTGCACCCATTTCACGAGGTTGTTTTTTATACGCTGCAGGTTTTTAATGCCGTACGTCCCTGCCAGCATCGCATCATCACCCATATCCTCGCGCTGGTTGTCGGGATATTTGGCAGATGGATCGTCTCCAATACCAAAACGGTAGCGATCGCTTTTGTTGAGCTTATCGATAATCCATTGGTTCAGAGCTGTCTTTTCGGTAGCAGCACTGGCATCCCGTGGCAATAGCTTATAACCCCATTCAATGGCCCATTGATCATAATCGCCAATGCGGGGAAATATACCAACGCGGTCGATATGATCTTCCGGCTGCGCTACATAGTTGAAACGCGCATAGTCCATGATAGAAGGCGTATGACCGTGTTCTTCTACCCACTGTTTGTTGCGCAACATTTCAACGGGTGAGGTGGAAGATGAACCCCAGTTGTGGCGCAATCCTATGGCGTGGCCTACTTCATGGGATGAAACAAACCGGATCAGCTGTCCCATCAGTTCATCGGAAAACTGAGGTTTCTGTGCTCCTGTGTCAATAGCGCCCGCCTGTGTAAAATACCATTTATACAGTATCTCCATCACGCTGTGGTGCCATTGTATGTGCGACTCGATGATCTCGCCGCTGCGTGGATCTTGCAGCGTATGCCCCATGGCATTGCCGATGGCGGATGCTTTATAGACTACTACGTTGTGGCGAGCGTCATTGATATCGAACGTAGAATCGGAAGGGTCTACTTCTTTTGCCAGCACTGCGTTTTTAAAGCCGGCTTTCTCAAAGGCTTTCTGCCAATCGTTCACACCGGCTATGAGATAAGGCACCCATTTTTTAGGTGTGGCCGGGTCGATATAAAACACAATGGGCTTTGCAGGCTCCACCAATTCACCCCGGTAATATTTATCGAGGTCTTCGGGCTTCGGCTCCACGCGAAAGCGCCAGATGTTGGCTTTGGGCAATATGCCACCATTGGCATCGAGCTGCTTATACTCGGAATACACTACAGCCAGGTAACCTACGCGCGGATCGAAGTTGCGCCCCTTCATAGGTTCCTTCGGCAACAGGATGATAGAACTGTTGTAAACGGCCGTGAGTGTAGCAGCTCCTGCTGCATAGGTACGTGTAGAAGCTACTTCCACATTCATCGGGTAAGCGCGGACACTGTTGATAAAAGAACGATCAGGAGCAAAGGTACCGGGCATGGCAAGCGCTCTCAGTTCAGCCAGGTAGCCAAACACCGGGTTATCACTGTTGAAATAATCCGTCATATCGATCACCGCCGACAGCCTGTCTTTTCCATACGCTTTGACCGGAAAGGCTGCATATACCGGTGAAAGGTTGTTCTGCACCATTGCGTCATAAACTCCTTCCTCACCCGTATCGCTCCGCTCGGTAGTGCTTATCACTTGCAACATCAGTTTATCGCCTTCTTCTTTGGTGAAGCGAAAGAGCGACTGACCAATCCAGTCGTTGCCATAGCTACAGAGTCCGCCAAACGGATGACGCCAATCCTGTGGCGATTGTGTAATACGGTTTACCGTAAACAGGTCACGGTTCAGTACACTGTCGGGCAGCTCCAGCAGATACCGGTTGTTCACTTTGTGCACGGTAATAAATCCTTTTGAAGTAGCTGCACTGGCCGGCACTACTGTTTCATAAGGCTTCACAGAGTCTTTACCTGCGGCCAGCCCGGGAAACTGCCGGGTGGCGCCGGCCATTGCGGCTTGCGGCACAACTAATAAGCTATACGCTGTCAGCAACAGGGCGAGTGGCACCACTGTCTTTGTTATTTTGATCTTGTTCATGGCCATGTGATTAATTTTTCTTTGCAGTGGATGCGTTTTTATAAATACCTGTATACAGGCGCTCATATAGCATGCTTACGTGGGCCTGGTTGATGCCTGTGTACAATACCTGTTTTTGTTTCAACAGGCTCAGTAATTTCCGGGCATGGGCACCCAGCACAGCAGGCAGGTCATTATCGGCTTTGGCGAATGCATCTGTCAGCGCGATCAAACGCGTGATGTATTCCTGTTGCAGTTCACGACGCGGCAGACTCACAGGCTGGTTGTTGTTCACCTCCGAAAAGATGCCGGCACTCAGGTCATTCAGGAATGTCATGGGCGTATAGGCAGCGGCAGGATCATTCAGGACTACGACTTGTAATTTCGTCAACACGCCACGGCTCAATACTTCACCCAACAGAGCACGCTGAATACTCAGCACGGAATCAAAACGCCAGGTGGTGCGGCTGTATACATTTTTATCGGCCAGCCAGGACGGTGTTTCAAAAACCTGCTGATGCAGAAACAGCAGGGACTTTTTTTGCACCGCCTGCGGCACGAAAGAAAATACATGGCCCGGCTGGTCACTGTTGCGCACATTGGTATATACGCCACCAAGCTGATTCAGCACATAGCGGGTGTAGGCTGTATATTGATTTAGCAATGCTTCATACATATCACCGGCGCGTTCATTACCGGTTGCTGGTTCACTGGTCCATTCTACCAGGTGTGGCACTATCTTTTTCAGGTTGTTGATACCCAGTGTGGCTGCCTGTATAGCATCATTGCCAAGATCGCCCAACTGGTTGCGTGGGTCTGCTACCAGGGTCAGGTTCAACGGGGCATCGCCGATATAGGGTTCGGCAGTCTTTACAGGAAACTCTTTGATCCATTTATTCAGTGATGTGCTTTCATTACCTGGCATTACACGATATCCCCAGTTGAGCATCCATTCATCTGTTGCAGAGATACGGGGCAACAGGTTTTGTACCTCCACTTTATCCGTTGGCTGTACCACATAGTTCACCAATACAGGATCGGTGGCAGAACCATTAAAGGCATGATCCGACAACCAGCTATTACTCCGGAGGTCTGCAATCTTATTACCAAAGGAAGCACCGGCATTGGCTTTCAACCCCAACAGCCGACCCATTGTTTGCATGGCATAGGCTTCTACCAGCCTGCCCATGAGCGCATCATCAAACACCGGCTTATTAGCTGCTTTATCAAGCGCACCGGCCTGTATAAAATATTGCTTGTATAAAGTATCAAGTGTGCTGAGGTAAAAATTAAGCTGCACCTGTAGAATCTCGCCACTGCGGGGATCAACTACCATGCTGCCTGGATTTTTACCGTCACCCGGCATGAATACAACTACGCTGCGTTGCGCATTGTCGAGGAAGGAAACGCCTGTTGATGCAGGGGCTTGTATAACCTCGATGGCATTTTTAAATCCTGCTTTTTCAAATGCTTTGTTCCATGCTTCTATCCCTGCTTTTATAGCTGGCTTCCATTTGGCCGGCATAGCAGGATCGATGTACATCCTGATGGGTTGTGCCGGCGCAGTGAGTTTGCCGGAGAGATAAGCTTCCTTATCGGAAGGCTCCAAGCGCCAGCGTACGATCACTTCTTTATTGACAACACCAATAGGATTGTTGTCGAAGTCGATGTAAGAAATGTCCTGCCAGCCTGTGCGCTTATCAGCAAAACGGGCAGTCATCGGCACAGCAGGCAACAGGATCATGCCTGTACGTAGCTGGAAGGTATAGGGCTGTGGCTGCGATCCTAACCCCCGCACCCTGTTGTAGGTACGCATGAAAGTAAACGCAAGATTATCCTGGTAGCTTTTTACGCTGTCGAGGAACGACCTGTCGGATAATACCATTTGCAGTCCGGTTACATTCTTTGCCGTTGCAGAAAAGCCAAACAGGTTATTATCCTGACCCAGCAGGTCGGTAATTTCAATCACCGACGTATGGGTACTATCATTGACTGCTCTCACTACGAAGCTGTTGACGATCGGCTCCATGTTGTTCCGTTCCAGGGAACGCGCCAGGCCATTGGCCGAACTATCCATTGCCCGCTCTCTGTAGCTTTTGGTGCGGATGAACAACCGGTTGCCATCTCCTTTTGCAAAGTGGAATACCTGCTGCCCGATAATATCGCCTGCATAACCGATGGGTGTAGTGGCACTCCGGAAATCGGCCGGGGCCACACCAATGCGGTTGATGACCAGTATTTCGCGGCCCAGCATAGCATCGGGTACTTCCATGAAATACTTTTCGTCGATCTTGTGCACGGTCAGGAAGCTCTTGTACGATACTGCCTTGGCAGTGATCACTTCCTTGTAGGGTTTAGGCCCGTCATTACGTGCATTCAGGAGGGCAGTTGCTGCTCTCATGGCAGCGCTGTTGTCTTTTTTCTGGCTGGTATCGCGAACAACCGGTTGGGTATTGTTGCGCCTGCGATCTCGTTGTTGGGCTATCGTGCCGGTATGGACACAGCAAATCATAGCCACAAGCATGCCTCCGGAGAGGAGCTTCTGTACTTTTTTTGACATGGTTTTACTTTAATAAGCCGGCCTTCCGGACGGCGGCCGGCTGTTTGCTATGAATGATGAATTGTGATGAGATTTAGAATTTGAATGCGATGTCTTTTATTTTTCCAAATTGCTCGTATACTGCTGCAGGCTGGGCCTGTAAAGTACCGGAGGTTACATTGGCTTGTAACATGTATACTTTGCCCATGCCTGTACTGTTGTTGTAAGTACCTACCATCAGGTATTTGTCTACTGCATTTTCCGATAAGTTCCTGCCAGGATGTGGACAGGTTTTTATACAGGTGATCTCTTCGCCCACAGGGATATGAGGCCATGCATCGATGCTTTGAGACGCTGTTCCTGTAGAAAGATCAAACACGATCTGGTAAATCTTGTTGCCTGCTGCATAGTACATCAGCTGGCCACGCATACCCAGGGCAAATAGTTTTGCTTCTGTGATCCTGTCGAAAGCAGAAATATCCATGATATACTTCGCGGTGGAAGTGGCAAAGTCCATTACATAGATATAGCGTGCACCATCGTCGCCAGGATTTTTAAAGAAGCCATAACCCATTGCTATGCTTCCATAACCATATCCCAACCAGATGAGGTCTTTACCAATGTTATTGAAATTGAAAGGTGGTGTGCCGGCTGTTGAACTGGAATATGCGCTCAACGTAGTGCCTAAAGGACTGGCCTGCAGGAATCCCCTGCTCTGTTCATCAAATACCACAATCCTTCCGGGAGCGAACATAGTGTAAGGCGATGCTTTATAACTGCCTGAAGCTTTTGTCAGCAGGGAATAAGCTGATTCACGGCCAAAGGCAAATAACACCATATTAGCATAGAATTGCCCGTTATTTACCAGGAACTCATACCCGGCACTGGTTTCGTAGTTATTGGTATTAAATCCAAGTGGCGCAAAATATCCTTGCGGCTTTTGAGCATTGGGTGGCAGGAAAAACAGGTCTTTAAATTTCTTATTGATAACCATATCAGCCGGAGAAACAGCAACGCCATCATTGCTGCTAAACAGGCTAATGTATTGTACACTTCCTGATTTGAAAGCATTGATCCCTATTGCTTCACCTGTCAAAGGCATAGTAGGATTAGCTAAGGAATACAGATTTCTCACCACTTCATCCGCAGGCAACAACCCTTCCAGCAACTTCGTTTTAATGAGATCGCAATCCACCTGGTTATTTTTCTCATACAATACCAGCAAGCCCGCTCCGATGCTTTCTACATTCATCGTATACCTTGCAGCGGCACGGCGTCCGGTAACAGGATCGGTAGCTGTAAATTCCAGGTAATACTTTTCCGGGAAAAGTGGAATGGGAACAGACAGGTCTTCAGTGGTAGACAGCGTATCTGCTTTATTACCGTTGAGGCTCGGTTGAACCAGGTAAGCACTCCAACTGTATTTCAATTTAGAGCGATCGCCTGCATACACCAGGCCCGATTTCAATTTCAGTGTATCGAACTGGCCTACAATAAACTCCTTCCCCACCTTTATGGAATCCACATAAAATTGCTCCAGTTCATTGTAGTCATAATTTCCTTTATCCTTGTAACAGGCAGCCAACATCAATGTGCCGGCGCATACAAGGCAGGTGATCAGTATTATATCGACTGTATATTTTTTCATGATCGTTTAAGCATAAGTGATTTAAATTGTCAGCGGAGTACCGTTGTCATCGAGATAAGGCCAACCCTCCGGTCTTCCTGCGTTGGCAGGATTTTCATTGTATTCTTTCAGTGCATTTCTAAGCGCCGCCTGTACTGCCAACAGGATATTGAAATTGCCCTGGTACCTGGTAAACTCCGTGACACCCAATACATCAATAATGAAACGGTACTTGGCCTGGGAGAAATTGCCTACCTGAGGTTGAATGACAAACCAGGAGGCCGGTTGCGCCAGGAAATCGTACCATACTATGCGAAACATATTCCTCGTTGGTTCTCCCTGCAGGAAATGTTCATTGGGTACAAAGCGAAATACCAGTTTGGCTCTTTCCTTTTTCAGGTTCAGTCCCGGTACATTCTTCTTTACGATAACCGGTATTTGTGCGGTAAAAGAATTAGCCGGCATGATGGTGGCCCCGATCGTATAATCAGCAGCGGTGACATTGGTGCTGTCTTTTACTACTTCCAATGTAAACGGACGATCTGCAGGCGCCGTTTTACCAGTAACATTGGCTACTACGTATAGCGTATCGAATTGAGCAGTGGCAGGTTTTAGCATGAAAGATGTTACAACAGAATCCCTCGTGTAGGTAATATTGCCTTCCACCACCTTTTGTCCCAGCCAAATGCGGGTAGAGACATCCTGGTACAGGTATTCCTGCTTATCACATCCCGGCAGCAGGCTAACCACCAGGACCGTGAACAATATGATTAATTTTCTCATTGTCGAATAATTTTAGTCGATGCGGTTAGCGGAATTGTGTTTCATCAACCGGGATGGGCAACACATATTTCTGTTTATCAAACACAGCGGGTCCCCACTCCATCCTGCTGGCATCGATCCGCTTATAGTAATAAAATAATATTCCTTCGCAAACAAACTCCCGGCGATACTCCAGCAACAGTTCATTGCGGAGAGCCGTAGCAGCTGTACCTGCAGGTATGTCCACTTCAAAGCCCCTGTTGCGACGTAGTGTGTTGATGCGGCCACGTGCTTTTTCAGGGTCCGTATCGAAAGCTGCTTCTGCAGAGATGAGGTACAACTCCGGCAGGCGAATCAGCGGCAGGCGACGGGCCAGGTTAATGGGTATCCCTTCGGGTTGCCGCAGCTTCAGGTTATACCGGTCGGGCTGTGCACTGGAGCGCTCGGGCGACCAGAAATACAATTTGCGCCAATCGTTGGCAAACGAATACAGGGTGTTGATATCTGCACTACGGAAATACAACGACACAGAAGAAGCGGTGTTGAATACCGATTCCTGCAAGCGGTCGATGATATTGTTCGATAGCTGTGCCACGTCCAATACAAACACCTGCTCAGCGGTGAACGATCTGTCCCTTTTCGATTCATCCAATACGGCGATGGCATCCAGTTTTGTCCAGGTAAACTGTGTGGCGGTAATGATCTCGTCAGCACACAAGGCAGCATTGGCCACATCGCCTTTGTATAAATACACCCTTGCCATTGCCGCTTTTACTGCGAAATAGTTCAGGCGATAATTACGGTTCAACAAGTAGCCATCATCGACATTGGCAGAGATCACCCGGCCTGTTTTGATGGGATCAGATTGTTGCAACAACTCTGCAGCCGCTTTCAGATCGGATAACACACTGTCCAGTACAACACCCACTGTGGAAATGGGCGTAGGGTTAAAACTATACTTCACCACATAGGGAATGCCCGGTGCTGCTGCATTGGCTTTAAACGATGGAGCAAACAGGCGCAGCATATCGAAATGTAAAAAGGCACGCAGCCCCAATGCTTCTCCTTTGATCACATTGTAGTTGTCGGTCTTGAACATGTTCCTGTCGGCCGTATTTAAATGGCTGATCAGATTATTGAGATTAGCGAGGGTCTTATAGGTGTTGGTCCACATCGCAGTGATCAGCGGCTCCACCTGTATATTCGTATAATCATTGTTGCGCACCTGCTGGTAAAAAGAACCAGTATTCGGGTATACGTTTCCTACCGCATCTACAAAACCAAAGGTCATTTCCCGGCCATACAGGTTGGCTGATGCCATGGTTACATACGCTCCATACAATACATCTTTGAATCCCGACTCACGATCATACATCACATCGGCATCCACCTGGGTCTTGGGTTTTACGTCCAGCCACTTGTTGCATCCTGTGAATGCCAACAAGACCGGCATCAGTATAAGGAGATAGTTGTTTTTTCTCATAACGTTCATTTTTTAGGTTAGAACATGGCTGTCAAACTGAAAGAAACAGTGCGGGCAAAGGGATACGAAGTCCCCCGCTCGATCTCTACCGTAGACACACGAGCTACATCGTTCATATTGACACCCAGCCTTAAACGGCTAATACGTTTGCTTTTGAAAAAGGCAAGCCTGTTGAGGTCATAAAACATGCTCACCGAAGAAATCTGCCATTCGTCCTGGTCTTCCACAAAACGTTGTGTGGCACGTGTGGTAGCCCTGTCGGCAATATTCTTGAAGCGGGATACATCACCAGGTTTTACCCAACGGTCGGAGAAAACGCGACGGTCTACGTTGTAGCGCAGGTCGGCATTTTCTACTTTATCCACGAGCGTCTGGTTATAGATCTGTCCTCCAAACCGGTACAGCATACCTGCATTCAGACTAAACCCATTGAATTCGAAATTGAATCCTACGTTTCCTTTGAACGTTGGCTCTGTATTACCTACTACTGCCAGGTCATTGGCATTCCAGGCATGCACGATCGTTCCATCCTGCCTAACGAATATCTCACGACCGCTCGCTGGGTCGATACCATAAGAAGGAACTGCCCAGATAGCGGTGAGCGATTGCCCTTCGGTATAGCGAACCACTGGCCTGTTGGTGATCGTAGCTGTTTGCTCTTTATTGAATGTCTCCAGGGAGTTGGATATCTTTCTCACCTTATTCTTGTTTTGCGTGCCGGCAACATAGAAGCTGAAGTAATTGCCTGGTCGCTTCTTGTCGGCCCACACCCTATAGTTCAACTGAAACTCTACACCCGTATTCTGTACTTCACCCAGGTTCTCTTTGTAAGAGGTGAAACCTGTAGAGAGCGGCACAGATACATCCGTCAACAGGTCATCCGTATTGGAGATATAATAATCGAAACGGAAGTTCAACCTGTTGTTCAGCATCGCCAGGTTCAAACCAATATTCTGATCGAACTTGCGCTGCCATTGGAGTGATGTGTTTTCCAGGCCCAGCAAAAAGGCGCCGAAGTTGCCCAGGTAATCATCCGTGGAATTGTAATTGAACGTTGCCCTTGATTGATAAGAGTTGAATTGTTGTGAACCGGTATACCCTACCGATCCCCTCACCCTCAGCTGATCGATGAACTTAATATGGTCCATAAACCGCTCCTTGTGCAGGTTCCACCCCAGGCCAAAAGACCAGAAGGGCCCCCAGCGCTTGTCTCTGCCAAATTGGGAAGAAGCGTTGGCGCGGAAAGAAGCATCCATCAGGTAGCGATCGGCAAAGGAATAGTTGGCAGCAACGGAACCACCCAGATCGCGTGTCGTATTCTCTGAACCTGTAGGACGTCCGTTCAACGCATACTGACGTGCAAAGATGATGTCCTCCATGTAATCATTGGGAAATCCTTCTGCTGTGAAATCAGTATTGCGGTTCATTTGTTCACTGATATTCCAGAGCAGGTTGAGGCTCACGAAATGATCACCAAACATTTTGTTGTACGAGCCGATCAGGTCGGCAGCAAATTTGGTGATCCTGCCGTCCCTGTACACATACTGCCCTTTACGGCGTATCAGCTCAGGCGTTGTGTAGCTGAGAAAGGTAGTATGGCTGGCAGGATAAAATACCTCGTTATTATTTTCTTCCGAGCTGATGCCCACACGCCCTGTGATCCTTAACTCTGGTATAGGCATAAAATCAGCCTGGAAGTTGTTGTTGATCTGTGCGTATTGTAAAAAGTCTTTCGTATTGATCGTAGCATTCCACATCGGGTTGCCTACCGGCGATCCGATGATGATATTCTCTCCGGCAATTTTCGTAACATTCCCGTTTTCATCCGTAGGTCTGAAGTAGGGATTCATGCGCGTGTAATCGGAGAAGTTGCCCCAGGGAGAGTTGGTGCCCTTGTTGAATACTACATCGAGGATATTGCGCACCATCCATTTTTGTGTACGATAAGAAAGGTTCACGCCACCTGAAATAGTGGTACGGTCAGAACCCTTCATCGCACCGGGCACTGTATTGTATTGAAAGTCGACTCCATACCGGAGCTGATCGCTGCCACCCTCAGCATACAGCGTATGCTTTTGACCAACGGCTGATCTCACCGGTTTGGCTTTCCAATCAGTATTTACGCCACGCAGCACTTCTTCCAATATGCGGTTGTACTCCTGGTCGTATGCATATTGCTGGTCGGCATAAAACACACTACTATTACCTTGCGCTTTGTAAAGCCCTGCATTTTTTTCTACGGTGAGTTTTTCCGCAGCGTTCGTGAGGTTGTAACTGTCTAGATCGGGAAAGGCTGCGTTCACGTTGCCGGTATAGGTGATCTGTATTTTACCGGCTTTGGGACGTTGGGTCTCAATGACCACTACCCCATTGGCTGCTTTGGAACCATAAATGGCTTTCGCAGCCGCATCTTTCAACAGTGTGATGCTGGCCACCCGCGTCATATCGAGATCGATCACCCGCGTGAGCGATACTTCAAATCCATCGAGAATAAATAAAGGCTGGTTGGGATTGGTCTGGTACTCGCCCCGCAGATCAGGAAAGCCTGACTGGCCACGCAATTGAATTTCGGGCAATGCATTGGGGTTGGAACCTACAGCCAGATTATCCACCAGCGCAAAAGTAGGATCAAGGTTCTTGAGACTTTGGATCACATTGACATTGCCTACTTTCATCAACTCATCGCGCGTGTAGGTTTGTGCAGCACCGGTAAAACTTTCAGCCCGGCGATTGAAGATACCGGTCACCACCACATCGTTCAGCTTTGAAGAAGCTGTTTTCATTTCGATGGTGATGTTGCCTGGTTTTATATCTACTTCTTTGGTCTCAAACCCTACATAACTGATCTGTAATTTTCCGCCCAGCGGGATCAGTGCGAATATAAAATTACCTCCCTGGTTGGTGGTGACACCCCTGGCTGTGCCTTTCAACATAACGGAAGCGCCCACAATGCCTCCTCCTTTTTCGTCTACTACTTTTCCGTATACGGAAACCAGCACTTTCGGCGTATCGGCTGGCGCCGGCGCCGGTCTGTGCTCAATCACAATAGGCACTGGCTTTCGCGACAGGATGATAGTCTTTCCTTCGATCAGGTAGCCTACCGGTTGATCTTTGAATGCCAGCTGGAGGAAATTGTTCAGGGGCATATCTTTAGTAGAAAGCGTGACGGGTTTAATATTGGTCAGTACTTCCTTGTTAGCAAACACGAAATAGCCTGTTTGCTTCTTGATGACCTGAAACACTTTGGTAAGCGGAACATTTTCTCCCGAAAACGTAATGCTTTGTGATATGCCTGTAGCATATACATTCAGAAAGACAGTTGAGAGGAATACCGCAGTTAGGTTGATTTTCATCAGCATTCTCCTTTTTAAAGTTGGGTCCGGGCCTACAGCGATCAGGCCCGCTACTACTTGTTTGGTGCTGTTTAAAAAGACCCTGTACCACCAGCGTTCCGCACATGCGGAACCCTTACGGGACCAGGGCCCATAAGCAGTTTTTTGCATAAATTGCATTGTTTGGTTGTAAAAAAACGGTATCGAGTAAACCTGTTTTGGCTCAACTGAACATCCCCGGAAGTGTTAGCGCACTTCCGGTTCTGTTTTGTGGGGATTGTGTTTGCTTGCTATTTAATCATATTTTATTATACCTGTTTTTGACTGTTTAGGGTTCTACAACTAATCGCCTGTTTTCTACAATACGAAAATGGACATTGGTAGCATCGAGCGCCTTGAGTACCCCTGCAAGGGTCATGTCCCTGCTCATCTCTCCGAAAAACTGGATATTGGGAATACCTTTTTCATACACCACCTCGATATCGTACCAGCGGGCCAGCTGACGCATTACTTCCTGCAGGCTGGCATCCTCAAAGTTGAAGGCGCCATATCGCCAGGCCATCACCTTATCGATATCTGCCTGTTTTAAAGTCGATGTGGTTACTGCATCATTTGCGATCTGCGCCTGTTGACCAGGTTTCAACACAACGCTGCGTTCCGCCTGTCCTGCCTGTTGCTTGCTGCTGTTGCGTACCTGTACACTGCCTTCCAGCAGCGTTGTGCTGATATTTGGTTCATCGCCGTAACCATTGACATTGAAACTTGTACCCAATACTTGTACTTCCGCCTGGTCATTTATTTTTACGAAGAATGGCTTCGTTTTGTCTTTCGTCACTTCAAAATAGGCCTCGCCTGTCAACTGAACGCGGCGCTCATTCCCGGTAAACGCTGTAGGAAAAGTGATGGAGCTGGCAGCATTGAGCCACACGCGTGTACCATCCGGCAGGGTTACATTGAACTGCCTGCCTTTGGGTGTGTACATGGTATTCCACTGTTGCTCCGCATCGCCTTTGCCAGCTGCCGCTTCATACTTCAGCTGCCCATTGTTCAGCACTACCTCAGTTCCGTTCTGGTTAGCGATGGTGCCATTGCCCAGGCTGTCGAGAGTAATTTTTCTACCATCTGCCAGCGTAAGGATAGCACCATCGCGGCCCGGCGCCACATCCGTGCCAACCTGGGATAACGGGGAATCCCGGTCAGCAGGGGATAAATAAGATCGCCAGATATAAGCACCGGCCGAAAGCATCACCAGAATTGCGGCAGCCCAACCCCATTTGCGCAGGAACGGGAGCCTGCGTACGGGGGCCTGCCCAGTCATTTCAGGTTTATCTGCCAGAGGCGCCCGCTGCAACAAGGGCAGCAGGGTTTCATCTGCTTCTTCCGAAGCATACACATCCCCTCCCAATGTTTCGAAGGCAGCCAATACGTTAGGATAATGTTCAGCATCGTTCAGCAGCACATGGAATTCCTGCTGTTCTTCTACGGTCAGTTGGTTGTTCATGAACTGCCCAACCAGGTAATGTAATCGTTGTTGATTCATAAGATTGTATAAAAGATGCGCGACACAACAGGAGTGTCATGTCCGTGGAAACAATTTTTTAATAAATAATTAAAATTTAGTTGGCAGGAGGATGGATAATAATACATAAGGCAGCGGGCCGAGGTGGTCGCGAATGCTTTTGAGCGTGGCGCTCAGCGTGTTGCGCACATGACCATGAGAAAGGTTGAGCCTTTCGGCAATCTCTTTGGCCGAAAGCCCTTCCACCCGGTTGAGCTCATAGATCATCCTTCGTTGCTCGGGCATATCCCTGATAAAGTCCCGGATCTTCTGTTGCAGCTCTTTGAAGCCAATGGTTTGGGAAACGTTCTCTTCTTCAGCATGAGGTAATACGAGGTCAGCCAGCCGTTTGTCGTAAACTGCATTTTTGCGCAGGTACATCAGCGATTCGTTCAATGTCACCTTCTTCAGCCAAGCCGGCAGGTATTGAATATTCGGCAATTCTTCGCGATGGAGCCAGAGCTTGATAAATACTTCCTGCATCACATCCTGCCGGGCCGCCTCATCCTGCAATACCTTATTGGCCAGTATACCCATAGAAAAGGAGTAACGCCTGAAAAGCGCGGTAAATGCCTGTTCATCGCCCGTCGCGATGCGCAGGATCAATTCCTTTTCCTGGACTATGCCGTCCCCGTCAATCTCCGGCATGCAAGTGATTTTGGTAAAGTTTCAATGTTACCACAATATTACCGCAAACAGTGCAAAAAGGTCTACTTGAATTTTGCAGCATGCTGCTGCAAAATTACCTGATTCATAGGTGAATAGGATATCTTTGCCCTTGCTGGTAAAGAATTTGTAGCATTAACCGTAAAACCAATTATATGTCAAAGCTTAATCTTAATATACCACACGAACTTCCCAAAGCAGAAGCGCTGGACAGGATCAAAAAATTGTTGACTAATCTGAAGGAAGAGCAGAAAGGCACCATCTCGAATGTGAAAGAACAGTGGCAGGGTGATGGAGGTAATTTCAGTTTCAGTGCCAAAGGGTTTGACCTCGCGGGTGATATCAAAGTGAACGACTCGAATGTAGAGATCAATTCAGACTTACCTTTCGCCGTATCTTTTTTCAAAGGCATGATCAGCTCCGTGATCACAGAAAAAGCGCAGGAGTTGTTGAAGAAATAAGGTTTTACTTATCGATCCCGAACTCAAATACGGTTTTTGAGGTATAAGGCTCGTCCGGGCGCACAATGGTATTGGGGAAATGGGCTTGGTTCACGCTGTCGGGATAACCTTGTGTTTCCAACGCCACAGCACCATGTTGCTGATATACTATCCCCTGCTCACCACTGCTGGCGGCATCCCAAAAGTTGGCGGTATATACCTGCATGGCTGGTTTGTCTGTATACACTGTTAGCGTGCGACCTGTTGTTGGCTCACTGAGCACAGCTGCTTTTACAAGCCATTTGCCCTCTTGCCTGTTCAAAACAAAACAGTGATCATAGCCCCTGTCTGCCACGAAGCTGCCAATACCCCGGCCTATTGGCGCAGGCTTTGTAAAATCCAGCGCCGTGCCATTCACGCTTAGCAGCTTGCCAGACGGAACATTGTTACCATTCTTTTCGAGGTACTGGTCGCCATATACCTGCAGTTCATGTTGCAGGATAGTGCTTTGCTCAAAACCAGTTAAGTTGAAATAACTGTGATTGGTAAGATTGACTGGCGTGCTTTTATCGGTCACTGCCTTATAAGTGATCGTAAGCCTGTTGTGATTGTCCAATACATATTGTACCCTCACCTGCAGATTACCAGGGTATCCTTCTTCACCATCAGGGCTATCATAGGAAAATACAACACCGCACTCTTCCTCTTTTTCAATAGTGGCTTCCAGCTTCCATATCTTATGGCTCAGCCCCTGCCAGCCACCATGTAAGTGATTGGGCGGATTGTTGGTACCCAGCTGATAACGTTTTCCTTCCAGTGTAAAGGCGCCATTGCTGATGCGGTTGGCATAGCGCCCCACCACACAACCAAAATAATCTTTGTTTACTTTATACTGTTCCGGGTCTTTAAACCCCGCTACGATATTCTTTTTTTTATTGTTCCTGTCGGGTGTACGAATGGCAGCAATAGCGCAACCAATATTGGTGAGCTCTACTGTGACAGCCCCATTATTCAGTACAATAGTATAGATCGTTTCATTTGCCTTATCTGTATACGACGATACGGCAACCTTCAATATCCCTTGTCTTGTCAATTCCATAATCCTGTTTTAATTAACCCACTGCAACATTACCAGCAAAGAAGGGCGCCATGTTCAAATGTATGGCTGCGCCCTGGTGGTTGACCTCCATGGTCAATACATCCCGTAGCAAAGTCAATGCCCTCGCTTCATTGCCCAGCCCCAGGTGGCCCAATGCCACAAGGTACATGCAATGTATTTTATTGCGCCGGTTAAGGTCGATGTCAAACACCAGCATATCGGGCAGGGAAACAGCAAAGTAGTCGATGCGGATCTGATCGTTCATATGCTGCTCACCAAAAGCAATAAACTTCTTAAAGATAACATCCGCTTTCGCGGGCTCACCCAGCTTGCGCCATGCCAGCGCCTGGTACACGATCTTATCGGGTTGCGGATCGTTATAATAGATAGCCTGCACCGGTTCACTGATGCCTACTGTTGCCTGCCTAAAGTATTCGTTGGCTTTTGCATCCTGCTGCAAGCCTTCATAAGCACAACCCAACAGGTAATGAATATCGTTTTCCTGCGCACCGTACAACTTTCCTTCGCCAAGGTTTTCAGGATACTGTTCCAGCGCCTTCAGCAGGTCAATAGTTTTTTGATAATCCCCTTGCAACAAAGCCAGCTTCGCCAGTTCGAGGTGGCACAACAGGAACTGCCCTACCACTTTTCCTTCACCGCCTTCCCAGGGATGAAAACGACGTGCGGCCAACAATGCTTTTGCATTTTCAAATCGTCCCAGGCTATTGAGTAAAGTTATCCGTTCCAGATATAGGTCATCCCGTTGTTCTACCAGGTGCGGAAACTGATCCAGCAGGGCAATTCGTTGCTCAAAGGAACGTCCGGATAGCTTGTACAACTGGTCCAGTTCCATCAGTACCCGCGCATCGGCGGTATCGAGTGCAAATGCTTTTTCCAATAAAGCCAATGCTTTGCGCTTATCCTGCAGCTTGTTGTAATAAGCCAGCGACAGATTACGATGAACAGTTGGGAAAGTATCATTTGCCTTTGCTGATTGTTCCCAGCATTCAACAGCCTCAGCATACTGCCGCTTATCGTACCAGAAATTGCCCAGCGCGTAAGCAGCTACCGCATCGGCAGGGTTCATGGCCAAAGCAGCCTGCAATACCAGTACCTCTTCAATTTTATTGGGGAAACAACCATCCGCCTTTTGCCGGCTGGCCGTTGCAAAAAGATCGGTGGCAATGGCGGGTAGTTTATCCTGCAAAGCATACCAGCCTTTGTAATAATATACCAGCGGCGAAATGGCGCCGTTGCTGTTGATGAACAGGGAAAGTAGTTCGGCCGCTTCGGCATACAAGCCTGCATGTGCATAATCCAGCGACAGCTCGATGTAATTATTGCGATCGTTGCGCAACAGGCGTTGCACTTGTTGCAGGGTATTCGTTGCTTCCTGCTGATCGCCCAGTTGTTTAAGGATTAGGTATCGTTCGTAATAACAACCGTTGTTGAACGGATCGATGGCAATGGATTCAGCAATTACCTGCAAAGCATCCTGTGGCCTGTTCAGCTTACGTAGCAAAGCAGCCTTTACGTGGCGGGCTGTATGACTATGGTAATTCCTGATCAATGCTTTGTTGATGTGTGTTAATGCCAACTCATATCGTTGCTGCTTTGCAGCGATGCGTGCCAACATCAGGAAACCACTGTGTTGCCAGGCATCGTTCCAGGTGGCTTTGAAAAAAGCTTCATACGCATCGTTGAGCTTGTCCTGCATCAGCAGCGACCAACCAAGATTGTAGTAAGGCTCTCCATCGTAAGGGTTCGGATTCCTTGACGTAAGTGTGGCGATTGCTTTCCTGAAATAAGGTTCTGCATTTTCGAATTGCCCCCGACGTAGCAGCAACAAGCCCATGGCATTGTTGCAACGCACATCACCCGGACTCCTTCTCAATGCTTCTTCATAATAATCGATGGGGTTAAAAGTAGCATGTCGATATTGCTCCAGGTGCAGGCCGTTCAGGAACAGTTCTTCTACCTGCTCAATCTCGGAAGGCAGCTTCGCCGCTGTAGCAGCAGCCGGTATTTCTTTTTTCTCAGTCGTTGCTTCAGGTTGCCAGCTTACCAGTTCATGACCACTGCTGTCGGTGACAGACAACTTCCATTCTGTAATATTCACCGGGGCTCCTGTAGCATACTCCTCCATAAATACCTGTGCAGGCGAAATATCCGTCGTATACTTTTTTACTTCCTTGCCATCCCGATACAACGTGATCTGTGCATTCTTATACAGGGCAGTAGCATATACTTTCACCTGAAGCGTATTGCCTTCCACTTCAAGGTTCAGCATGGCTTCCTTCGTAGCGTTCTTCACCGCGCCCACCAAAGCATAGGGCATGAAGTATTGCTCAAAACTTTTTACTTCATTAGGTTGCAGCCAGCTGAAGTCGGGCTGATTATCGGTAAACACGCCCGTCATCAATTCGATGTAAGGACCATCCTCATCAGTCAGGTTCCTGTCCCACGCAAATCCAAAGTCTCCATTGCCCCAGGTCCATTGTTTTTTGCCGGGCGATACATGGTGATCAGCCACGTGCAGCATTCCGGCCTGCGTATCGTGTTCATAACAGCCCATGAAATCATAACCCGAACGAATGGCCATGTAAGAAGTAGGTACCGGGATCGTGCTATATCTTGAAATGTCGGTGCCTGGTGCATAATCTACTTTGTAATAAGTACCAGTAGCAATGGGGAAGTCTGACACATCGCGCTTGCCATGATCGAACACGGCATATACATCCGGTGGAAATACCGATTGGTAGTGTTCATTCACTTTCACGGCGGGGTTGGCCCACCACAGGAAAGTTTGTGTAAAAGGCGAACGGTTAAACAACCGGCCTTTGATCTCCAGGTAAGCCTTGCCCGGGTACAGGGTAAAGCCGGCCATACCTTTGGTACGGAACATCAGTTCCGTTTCATTGACCCACACGGTTTTGGTACCGTCTTCCTGTTCTTCTATCGTATAGTCTACCGGACTGAATGTGCTGGGACGGTGGTGCTGCGGCCAGTTGAATTCGATGCCGCCGGATATCCAGGGGCCTGCCAATCCTACCAATGCCGGCTTCACCACCTGGTTATAATATACAAAATCACGTTTGCGTACTTTGTCGTAAGCCCGCTGAATGCGGCCACCCAGTTCGGGCAGCACCATGATCAGCAGGTATTCATTTTCAAGGAACACAGCCGTATACTCCTGGTTGTGTTTTTCGTCAGCGATCTTCTCGATCACCGGGTGGGGATATACCACGCCACTGCTGCCCTGGTACACGCGTTTCTCTAAAAACATCGGATTCTTTTCCGGCTCGCCAATTCCGTAAGTAGGTAAGGTTATCTTTTCAACCCATGCTTTTACACTCATAACACTATTATTGATTAGGAACAAGTTTGATCATCACTGCATCTTTCACCGGTACTTCGATCGTAAAGGAGGTTTGTCCTTTGCTGACCTTCCCCACTTCCTTCCCGGTTAACAGATCCTGCAATACATATTCTTTATCCGGCCATTGTAGCGCCGCCTGTTGAAACGTTTCTTTAAAAGGTTGCTCGCTATCAAAATTGAAAGCAGCCACCAGTATTGTATCGTCGGGCAGGTAAAAACTCAACCGCTGGTTCTGTGCATTACCTACCGGGAAGCGCAGTGGCGTAAAAGCCTTCGGCTTGCTGAAGAATTCACATACAGCAGGATTGTTCAGGTATTTCTTTGCCCGCTCTGCCACTTCTTTATTCCGGTAATCACTACCATCACCAAAGATGCTGCCGAATACCATCATGGAGAATATCCGCACTTTCACGTCCTGCTCTGAGATATCTTTGTTCTTCTGAAAGTTCTTCATCACCACCACATCCATATTGGTGTAGGGCCACAGACTACCTTGCGTCCACCAGAAATGCGTGGCGCTCACCATCGAGGCTGACGTGCTGCCATAATGCGGGAAACCTTGCTGATCATTCCGCAAATGAGAATACACATCTGTAGAGAGGAACCGTGTATGTGCATATTGATGCGGGAATAAAGGAGAGATGGCTTGGGTAATGAACACATCAGGTCCCATGATGGAATCCACCAGGTGTTTCAACATCTTCATGCCATAGTCGTATGCCTGGATGCCCGAGCGAATAGCAGGATTGTAGCGCCTGTTCGATTCGAGCGCCCCAGCCGACAGGAAATCTATTTTGATAAAGCTGGCATCGATGGCCTTTGCTTTCTTCAATTGCCCAATGATATAATCCCGGGTATAAGGGTGCGTGGGATCGATGGGAAAAGCGCCCCAATCTCCATCTTTGTACGGAATATAATTGCGCTTCTCATCCAGCAGGATCACCTCACTCAATGGGTGATCCGTATTGGTGAGTTTTGAATTATTGATATTGTTCTTCCAGGTCCACAACGCGAAGGGAATAAAATAAAAGCCCATCTGCTGTCCTTTCTTCTTGCCATATCGGCTGATCGACTTCAACACTTCCGTTGAATAAATGCCCTGATCGTAAGAGTCGACACTCAGTACCGGTTGCGTGGTCTTATTGAAGTTGTCCAGCGAGTGAATGAAGTCTGACACCTTCGCCACATCCAATGGCATCATCACCTTTTCGTAGCCCAACACACCTTCCACACCAAAGCTGTTCCAGTAAAAAGGAGCAGGTTTCTTCCAGCTCAGGCTGCCAGCCACTTTCTTCACCGTACTGCCAAATCCGGTAAGATCATTGCGTATATCTGAAGAAGCAGACAAATAGATCAGCGGTGCATACACCGACTCTCCTGCCTGCGTGCCATGCGCCACGTAATCATGCGTACCATCTTTACCGCCATAGGAATCAGGCAGTGCCGGATTGTCTTTGGTGGCAGCACCGCCATACACGATGAAAGAATCTATTCTACTGCTGGTTGTTCCGGTGGCATAGCGGATACCTGTTTTCCAGAAATCATGTACCAGGCTACCTACTGCAAAACCATTACGGGTGTTCTCGTCGTAAGCAGATGCCAGCTCGTAACTAATACCATCAACACCTTTCTGATCAGCAGGCCAGCGGCGGGATATTACATCCACCCAGTTGTCATTATCAAACGGGTAATCGGTAAAGAGCGCTCCACTGCCGGGCAACATGATCTTTCCTTGCTGGGCTGGCAGCACTGTCAGCGGAGAAATATTCCTCGTTTCTATCACACTTCCTTTCTCCCGGCCCGATGCCTCCACCGTCAACAGCAGGAAGGGTTGCGATTCATAAATGGTAATGTATTGTACCAGCTTCACCGGCTTATCGGCGGCCTCATGCACAAGATTAATACAAATGCCTTTCCCCAGCGGGTCGTTGATATTATCGGTCGTAAAGCTGTGCCTGGAAAGGCTGGTGGAGCTAAAGTATCCTGCTTTCACCTCTTCCACGTATGCAGTAGTGTTTTCAAACTGCGTACCGGAAGCAAACCGGTAATGCACAACACCCGAATGCAGGTTGGCCACGACCCGAACATGCTGGTTGCTCACCACCAGGCTATCGCCCGCCACCTGCGTTTGCTGGGAGGAGACAGTTTCCGTTCCAATGATGAAGCACAGTATAAAAAATAACGTTCTATTCAATGTAAGATTTTTATTGGCGAGTGGTAAGTGGCGAGTAGCCAGTAGTGAACAGCAGTCCTATTACTTGCCACTTACTACTCTCCACTTGCCTGCTATTAAAATCCCGGATTCTGATCGCCTGGTTTCAGCGCACGGTTCAACTCAAACTCACGGGCCGAAATGGGATACAACGCATTCTTCTCTGCTATATAAGGCGCCGCATCGGGATTGTTGGCCTTTGTTTGCGTGATCAGCTTACCGGTCCTTTTAAGATCGAACCAGCGCCATCCTTCAAAGCCCAGTTCACGCATGCGCTCTTTCAACAACTCGTCGCGCAG
Source organism: Paraflavitalea sp. (assembly GCF_059502485.1). Classification (NCBI taxonomy): domain Bacteria; kingdom Pseudomonadati; phylum Bacteroidota; class Chitinophagia; order Chitinophagales; family Chitinophagaceae; genus Paraflavitalea; species Paraflavitalea sp. The sequence goes on along the minus strand of NZ_JCACET010000008.1, from coordinate 2,255,827 downwards.
CTCCTGCTGCGTGGGCGTATGTCCCAACTTCGTTTCCCAGTTCACCAGTTTGGCCCGGTTACGAATTTTGTTCAGGTAAGTAAGTGCCTCCGATGTAGCATTCTGTTCATTCAACACCTCAGCATACATCAGTACCGCATCCGCATAACGCAGGAAGTACAGGTTACGAGAAGAAAGGCCACCGTTCAAAGACTTGCCATCCGTAATATCATACTTCTTCACGTGAGGCTTGGTCACGTCCGCCCACCACCAATAGTCTACTACATTGCCATTGGCATCATAAAACTTGTAGCGGATAGAAGCATCTTTACGGGCGTCGCCATCTTCAAAACTGTTGGCATAATAATCAGTAGGAATTACCACGTGTCCGCCACCACCGGAGTCGGTGTTGGAGATATGCCAGCCACCCAGGGTATTGGCCTGCGCGTTGGTATTACCATTCTCATTAGTGTACTGTATCTCAAACAGCGATTCGATATTGTTCTCATTTACTTCCTTGAACAGGTCAGCATAATTGGCCATCAGCGCCGTAGCGGTGGTGTTCATCAAAGGTTGCAAAGCAGCTTTGGCATTGGTATAATCCTTTTGCGTGAGGTATACCTTGCCCAGCAAAGTTTGCGCAGCTTCCTTGTTCACCCGGCCCACTTCAGCAATGCTTTTGCTGTCGAGATTACTGGCAGCGAAGGTGAGGTCGGCAATGATCAATGCATAAACAGCATCCACCGCACTGCGTGGTTTACCACCATTGGCATCCGCCTGTGGGTCTTCCACTTCCGTAGGCAGGGGCACACCACCAAAGAACTGCACCAACTTAAAATAAAAGACAGCCCGTAAAAATTTCGCTTCACCCGTCAGCCTGTCTTTCACTTTCTGTGAAGCACTGGAAGTAGGAATGTATTTGATAGCCGTATTGGCATTAATGATACCCTTGTACAAAGAATTCCAGGTGCCCTGTACCAGTTGGTTCTGTGCACTCAACAAGCTGTTGTAACTGTTGATGCCATCATAGTGTTGCCAGTAGCCACCCCAGGTAGGCACGAACGAACTTGTTTTACCTTCATCAGTACCCACTATGCCCATGAAATAATAATCACCATTATTAAATTCCATCATCTTCCGGTAAACACCCGTCACCCCGGCAATGGCGCCCTGCTCATCTTTATACAGGTCTTCGGGAGAGACGAAGGTCTCGGGCGTGATCTCCAGTTTCTTGTTGCAACCGGTAGCCAGCACTGCTGTCAGCAGTAAGGCAGGCATCAATCGTTGTTTTAAAAAATGTATGTTGGCAAGCATAGCAATGCTGTTTAATAGATTATAAACTTAATTGTAAACCAAAGAGGAATGTGCGATAGCGGGGATACACATCGTATTGCCCCACGCTGATCTCAGGATCGATGCCTTTGTATTTCGTAAACAGGAAAGGCTCTACTGCCTGCACATATACCCTCAGGGAATTGATCTTTGCTTTCGTCAATAATGAAGAAGGAATATCATAACCCAGGGTAATATTCCTGATGCGGATGAAATCACCCTTCTGCACCATGAAGCTGGAAGTGCCGGATTGCAATGCCCTTAAAGAACGGCCAAACTGGTTGGGACGCGGCACATCGGTATTCGTATTCTCAGGCGTCCAGTAATTCAATCCATCCTTGATGGTACGCGTAGCTGTTTTGCTCGAATAGTACAGGTAATCCTGGTAAGCCTTGTTGCTGATCATATGCCCGTAGGTATAGTTGGCAAAGGCAGTCATAGAGAATTGTTTATAACGAACGTAGGTCCAGATACCACCCCATCCTTTGGGAACAGTGCGGCCAATGATCGTACGGTCATACTGGTTGATGCTACCGCTCTTGTCAAGGTCTTTCACGCGAATATCACCAGGTCTTGCATCAGGGTTCAGAGAGACATCGTCGCCCTCCTGGTACAATCCATCATACACATAATCCACGATCAGGCTGTTGGGCGCTTCGCCTACTTTGAGGTAAGGACTTAAAGAATCCACGCCCGGCAGCAAGCTGGTGATCTTCGATTTGAACTTAGACCAGTTGATGTCCATCTGCCAATCGAAGTTGCGGGTCTTGATGATATGCAACTTCAATCCGATATCGATACCACGGGTATTCATTTCAGATATATTGATCCATTTGCTGTCGAAACCCTGAGAGGGCGCCAGCGGATTGTTCATCAGCAGGTCGCGGATATTCTTATTGTAATAATCAAAAGTGAGGCGGATGTGGGAATCAACAACAGCGAGGTCGAAGCCAACGTTCAGCTGGTGCTGGCTCTCCCATTTGAGTCCGGGGTTACCTTCTGTACCAGTATTGAGCTGGAAGCCGGAAGTTTGCTGATTGCCATTATAAGGATAAGCGCCGGGACTCATTTGTGTGTAGATAGCGGGGATGGGAATTTCCTGGTTACCCACCACACCATAACCAACGCGGATCTTGGCGTCATTGATCACCGACCTTGTTTTCAAACCAATGAAAGGCTCGTCGATCAGGCGCCATGCAGCACTCACAGAGGGGAAGTAACCATAACGGTTCTCGCTACCAAACCTGGACGAACCATCACGGCGTATCGTTCCATTGATGATATAGCGGTCTTTAAACTTATAGATCACACGGCCCAGCAGTGAACCTACCGACCAGTTGAAGTAATCACTGGCAATTACATCGCGGTTGCTGGCCAGTCCCATATTCTTGTATGTCAATTCATCGGTAGGGAAACCGGAACCTTCTTCATAATTCCATTCCTGCCTTCTGCGCTGGTAGGTAGCACCCGCCAGGAAGTCGAACACGTGATCGGCAGAAGGAGAATAATTATAAGCGAGTGTGTTTTCCCACAGGTAATCGCGCCAGCCGAAGTTCTGGATCTTCGCTACACCCTTCTTGGCAAAGCCGGCACTGGTGGTGCGGGGATAATATTCGAAACGTTGATTCTTGTATACGTCCAGGCCAAAGCTGCTCCGGAAAGTCATTCCTTTTATGATCCGGTACTCGGCAAAAAGGTTTCCGATGAAGCGATCATCCACATTATGCTGCGGCGTTTGCGTAAGCGTAACCGGGTTGTTGAACAACAGGTTGCCGCTGGAAGGATCGATGTTCGCAGAAGGCTTGCCCAGCGAATCATAGATCGACATGAGCGGACTGATGGTTACCGCATTATAGAATACTTCATTACTGACTACATCATTGGTGATATGAGAAAGGTTGGTATTGACGCCTACTTTCAATTTGGCGCTTACTTCCGATTCCATATTGGCTTTTACAGAATAGCGCTCGAAATTGGAACCCTTGATAATACCATCCTGGTTGAGGTAGTTGCCACTGAGGTAAAACTTATTCTTACCAAAACCATTGGAGATGCTGATGGTATGACTTTGCTGAGGAGCAGTTTGTGTAACAGCGCCTACCCAGTCTGTCCACCGGCCAGCCGCCATGTTGCGCCGCTCATCGCCGTTGAACAACAGCGTATCGATGCCGGGACCATAAGGCCAGGCCACCGGATCTTCATCACTTAACCCGCGACGGCGCAGGTTTACATAATCAGTAATATTATCTACAAAATCATACGTCTTGATCATTTTCTGTAACCCGTAGTAAGCATCATAGTTTACGGTAGTGCGGCCGCTGCTGGCACGTTTGGTGGTGATGATCACTACACCTTCTGCTGCACGGGAACCATAAATGGCTGCGGCAGAAGCGTCTTTCAACACATCGATCGACTCGATATCGTTGGGGTTGATCTCCCGGATATCATAACTCACCACTACCCCATCTACTACATAAATAGGACCACTGCCCTGCGTAATGGTATTGATACCCCTGATGCGCACGTTGGTGCCGGCGCCAGGTTGGTGACCAGCCGTTACGACCTGCATACCGGGAATGCGCGCCTGCAATGCCTGGTTGACGTTGGTGACGGGCAACTCTTTCAGCTCTTTACCCGAAATGCTGGAGATGGCGCTGGTAATGTCTTTCTTTTGTTGCTTACCATAACCAATTACCACCACTTCACCCATGGCTTCGGAGCTGGGTTGCAGCAATACATTGATGAAGGTATCAGCTTCGGCCACATTCAGGCTTTGCGTTTTGTAGCCTACAAAGCTGATAACGAGGATCACTTTTCCCTGTACAGAAAGGGAGAATTCGCCGTCTGCGCCTGTCTTCTGCGCAGCGGCATTGCCAATGGTGGTCACTGACGCACCGGCCAGCGCGAGCTTCGTGTCCGCATCGGTCACTTTGCCCTTCAGCACCCTTGTCTGTGCCTGAATACCCATAAAAGCAATAAGGGAAAATAAAAGGAGAGTCGACTTTTTCATTGCAATCGTTTTAGGCTTTTTTGTTGGTAACCGGGGAGCAAGAAATACCGGTACCTAACTTGTCATCAAAATTCGTATTCCCCTTTTGCACAGGAAATAGGTTATTTTCTGAAAAAGATGGACTTTTATACGGTCATCTCAAATAGCTTAAAACAGGAATATGGCCCGGCAATCATCCAGGAAAAAAGAAGGCTTTGAAGGTCAGAAGCTCATTGTACTGCCACAAAAAATACATTCAGGCTTCCTGATGAAGGATGCTATTACGCGTCAGATATACATTACCGACATTGGCTATTATCCCAAAGCCAACCAGCATTACATCGAGCGGCCCAATGGCGTGAACCAGCATATTATCATCTATTGCGTGGAAGGTCGCGGATGGGTTACCATCAATAAAAAACGGATGGACATTTCACCTTCTCACTTCATTGTAATACCTGCCCGCACACCTCATCGTTATGGAGCACTGGAAGGCGATCCATGGACTATTTACTGGGTGCATTTTAAAGGGGATATTGCTACCTATGTGGTAAACCTCATCACCAACAATTCACAGAACTATCTGCCGTATCTTTCTTACAATGAAAACCGTATCAAGCTTTTTGAAGAAATATGTTACAACCTGGAGCGGGGTTACAGTGCCGACAACCTACGCTATGTAAATATGATCTTCTATCACTTCCTTTCATCCCTGTTGTACGAAGAGAAGTACAACCGTGCGGGGAATACGCAGGATAAAGATGCCATCGCACTAACCATCGAAATGATGCAGCAGAAGATACACAGCAACCCCACGCTGAATGATTTCGCTGCTTTCTCTCATTTATCCGTGTCCCATTTCTCCAGCATGTTTCGCACAAGAACAGGCTTTTCGCCGGTTGAATATTTCAACCACCTGAAAGTGCAGCATGCCTGCCAGGCATTGGCCTTCACCCCCAAGGCCATCAAAGAGATTGCGGACGACCTGGGCTTCTCGGATCAATATTATTTCTCGCGGATATTCTCCCGCTTCATGGGCATGTCGCCATCAGAATACCGCCACCGCAACAAGACTGCTTCCGGAAGTTAAATAACCAGCGGACGGATGGCAGTGTGACGAAATTGTCCTAAATTATATATCAGATGCACCATACATGAGACGCTACAAAAAGATACTATCGATTGCCGCCTTTGTCCTAACTGCACTCACCGTTGCCGCCAACGATGTTCCTTTACGCTCCCTCGGCATCGAAGATGGACTGAGCAATAATGCCGTGACTTGCATTTACCAGGATTACCGGGGCTTCCTGTGGTTTGGCACTTACGATGGATTGAACCGCTACGACGGATATGAGTTCAAAGTATATCGCAACCGGTTTGGCGATGCCCGCTCATTGATCACCAACAGTGTATATACTATTGAAGGGGATGAACAACACAATCTTTGGATAGGCGGACAAAAAGGGGCCTGCATCTTCGATCCTGCACAAGCCGCTTTTACCACGCTCACCTTTCTGCCTTCCGCACAACGCACAGCAAAACCTTTGCAGGACAATGTACATGTGATCAAGGCCATCAATAAAGGAGCCGTATTGATAGGCACCAATCATACTGGTTTGTTGCTGTTCGAAAACAATGCCCTTACCGGCACACAAATATTATTACCACAAGGGTATCCCAACCGCGATAGCTACGATGTTACAGCCATAGAAACCAACACCGATGCTTCATCGATATGGATCTTTGTGCAGCAGGCTGGTTTATTCCTCTACAACAGGCATGACAAAAGCCTGCGATTGGTAAACAAGGATATCGGGCAGGCCAATTGCCTCCGGATGACGAAAGCAGGCAAAATGTGGCTGGGCAATGAAAAGGGACTGTTTGCTTATGATGTACAACAAAACAAGTATTCCGACAATCACCTGACCCGAAACTACAAGGTGGTCAACATCTGCGAAGACAGAAATGCCGCATTGTGGATCGCTACAGATGGAGGCGGTTTGTTGGTGCAGCAGCCAGGCGAAGCAGTGGCCCAGCCTTTTACCGGAAGGGATGGTCATTCACTGGTCAACAGCAATGCTGTCTATTCCATTTATGAAGACAAGGAGGCGCGGAAATGGATTGGTACTTTGCGCGGCGGCATCAACATCATTGAAGTACGGGGCACTGCATTCCGGCAAGTAAAACATCCCGACAAAGGACAGAGCAGCCCTGCCAACAATTTCATTCTCTCTTTCTGTGAAGACAACCAACACAACCTGTGGGTAGGCACCGATGGCGCCGGCCTGCGCTATTGGGACCGCAACAATAACACCTTCACCGAGTACCGGCATGAGCAGGGCCGTGACAATACCATCAGTAGCAACTTTATCACCAGCATTGTACGCGATGCAGCCAACCGCACCTGGATATCTACCTGGTTTGGCGGCATCAACCGCTTCAACCCTGCCACCAATAGTTTTGAACATTACACCTGCTACAATCCAGTTACCCGCTCTGCGGAGAACAATGTGTGGTGCCTGTATGAAGATGCGCAGAAAACCTTGTGGGCAAGTGCTACCAACGACGGCTCATTGTACCGTTTCAATCCGGCCAGCAATTCATTTGAATTATTTGATGAGCATATTCAGAATCTGCAATGCATGACCGAGGATAAGCAAGGCGATCTGTGGGGTGGCAACTACACATCACTTATCCGCATCGACCGGCTACACAAACAACACCAGGTATACCCCATTGGTTATACCATTCGCAGCATTCATGAGGATCGCTACAACAACCTGTGGGTAGGCACGCAGGAAGGAGGACTATTATTATTCGACCGCAAGACTGGTCAATACCAACGTTACAGTACCAATGAGGGATTGCCCAACAATACGATCCTGCGTATGCTGGAAGACAACAAGGGGCATCTTTGGCTGAGTACTTTCAATGGTCTTTCGAAATTTAACCTGCGCGATAAAACCTTCCGCAACTTTTCACAGCTGGATGGCCTGCAAAGCAACCAGTTTAGTTTCAATGCAGCACTCATGCTGTCTAACGGAGAATTTGCCTTTGGTGGCATCAAAGGCTTCAACATCTTTTATCCTGATAGTGTGCAGGACCTAAAAGCCATGCCCGCTGTTTTCCTCACCGGCCTCTCCATCGACAGCAAACCTGCCGCTGCCTCTGCACAATACATTACCAACCGCCAGCTCGAAACTATCCGCGAAATAGAAGTACCATTCGATAGAGCCGTTTTATCACTCGACTTCCTTGCACTTGCTTATACTGGTGCCGATAAGATCAGTTATGCTTATAATCTTGAAGGATGGGACAAGAGCTGGAACTATGTCAACAACATTCGAACAGCCAACTACTCCAGGCTGCAGGAAGGGCAATATGCCTTCCGTGTGAAAGTGAAGAATCCCGATGGACAGTGGAGTGAGCCACACTTACTGTTGAACATTGTGGTGCTGCCCCCATGGTACCGCACCTGGTGGGCTTATGCTTTATACATCATGGCTTCGCTGCTGCTTATTTATTTGTATCTCCGTTATTCAAGACGGCAGGAACGCCTGCGGTATGAAATAAAACTGGCTCACATCGAACATGAAAAAGACAAAGAACTTGCAGAAAAGCAACTAAGCTTCTTTACCAATATATCTCATGAGTTCAGGGCGCCGCTTTCGCTCATCATCAATCCGCTGAAAGAGATCGTACAGAAGAATACGGCGCAGGATGAGCGTGGGCTGAACATCGTATACCGCAACGCCCGTCGGCTACTCAGCCTGGTGGATCAATTGTTACTGTTCCGCAAAGCCGATAGTGGCGCCGATGTTTTGAAGATATCGAAGCTGGACATTGTTCACCTTTGCAATGAAGTATTCCAATGCTTTGCCCAGCAGGCAAAGGCTAAGAATATTCATTACCATTTCACGGCACCCAGTGAACCAATAGATATTTATGCCGACCATGAAAAGCTGGAGATCGTATTGTTCAACCTCCTGTCGAATGCTTTTAAGTTTACACCCGATGGTGGCACTATCGAGTGCAACATCCATCAGACAGCCGATACAGTTGTAGCCACCATCAGCGATACAGGTTGTGGTATAGAATCGGCTGCCATTAACCGCATCTTCGAAAAGTTCCAGCAGGCCCGCACGCAGAAGACCGGTTTTGGTATCGGTTTATACCTGTCTAAATATTATATAGACAGTCACAAAGGCGCCATCACGGTAACCAGTGAGCCGCAAAAAGGTGCCGCCTTTACCATCACCCTGCAAAAAGGCATCGCCCACCTGCCACACAATATTATCAGGGAAGAGGCCAACACTACCCACCAATTGCTGGATGAGCTGATTGAAGAAGAAACACCAGCTACTGCCGATCAAAAACAATTGGTACCTGTGACCGAAGGAAGAACTGCCGGGGAAATGATCACCGATAAGAAAACGATCCTGGTAGTAGATGACAATCCCGAGATCAGGAATTACCTCGAACTGATTTTCCAGGAGCAGTACTTCTTATTCATGGCACAGAATGGATTGGAAGGATTGGAACTGGCCAAACAACACCTACCGGACATCATCATCAGTGATATCAATATGGATGGTCTCGACGGCCTGGAGCTCTGCCGTAAGATAAAACAGTCGGAGACGCTGGGCCATATCCCTGTGATCCTGCTCACCGCCGCTTCGTCTGCCGACACCCAACTAAAAGGCATTGAAGGTGGCGCCGACGACTACATCACCAAGCCGTTCGACACCCAGTTGTTGCTGGCGCGGGTGAGCACCATGCTCAAGAACCGAAACCTGTTGCAGCGTTACTTCTTTGACAACATCACCTTGCAGGAGTCGGCGGTGAAGGTGCCGGCCGAGTATCGTGAGTTCCTGAAAAAATGTATTCAGGTAGTAGAAGAAAACCTGGACGCCGAACATTTTACCATCCAGCAGTTTGCCAAAGCAATGGGCATGAGCCGGTCGGCCTTGTATAATAAAGTGAAACATATCTCCGGGCAGTCGCTCAATGCCTTTGTACGGTCTATCCGCTTACGCCGGGCAGCTGTACTGATGATCAGGGAACAAATGAACGTGAACCAGGCCGCCTTCCAGGTGGGCATCGGTGACGTGCGCTACTTCCGCGAACAGTTCGTCAAGCTCTTCGGCATGACGCCGTCGGATTATATAAAGAAGTACCGGCAGTCGTTTAATGGGGATTTGAATTTGTTGAAAAAGGAAGAATAGCGTTTACAAATTAAGAATCACTATAAATAATTATTTATTCAAAGTTTAACTTTTCCGCACAACAACTGCTACTCAAAGCAACATTTACTATAGTCGGATAGCATCCGACCCGGTTTATATTTTTAATTGATCCCTTCAAAGGATTCGACTCATTAAATCCAGCACCTATCATTTCTTCGGCTGAAAAATCCATCGAAAATCCTTTAATTGAACCCCAATATAAACTACTCCTAAAAGAGAGATGCGACGAAAAAACAGGATACCCTGCTATCTGAATTTTACTGGTTGCAGCCCAGGGAATAAAGGGCTTAAAATCATTTGAAAATCTGTAAGGGTAATCGATGAACATCTTTCCATTAAAGAAACTGCCAACATAGTAACCATTGGCACTTGTTAGCTTTGATTTAAATTCGTTAATAGTCGACGCAGAGCTTGAGAAGCTGCTTATCGCATTTCCCACATTCTTTTGATCAATAATATTACTTCGACAAATTAACTCCACATTTGATTTCGAATAATATTCCAAATTCATTAATGAGTCTTTTTTATCCTTAACGTTTTCAAATGAAGTAATGGGAGTACTGGCTTTAGCAATCTGCTGAAACTCAATATTCCTCTTTTTAATTTTCGCTCCTAAAAATGAGTCATTTTTAGAAACATTCATGTTCACATCACTTGTGACTTTCAGTTCATTTTCTACAAACGCCGGACCTATATTTGGTTGTACTGAACTATGTAAATCTCTTCCATGAGAATCTGAAAAATACTCTTTAACAGGCATCCAAACCAATATCAAGACTGCAACTGCTATAACAAATCTCTTCACCCAACTATAATTAGATGGACAGATGTTAATCACTTTACCTGGTAAGATTTTATCCTCTTCCTCCCTTGAAATACAAAATCCTTCATAGGCAGCAGCATTAAATTTTGAAGCCGCAAGAAAGCGTTTGAACTCCCTGCATTCATCAGGAGCCATCTTATTAGCATAATATTGCTCAAAATCTATTGTTGAGTATTCCATAAGAAGATAATTTTATTTAATTAGTATAGATTTCATTTTTTTAATTGCAGACTGCAATTGTCCGCGAACAGTTGAAGCTGGGACACTTAATTCCTCTGCTATTGCTTTAATTCTCATTTTCTTAAAGAATCGCAATTCCACTATTTTCTTTTTAAGCGAATCCATTTCGCTAATTATAATTACAATTCTATAACTCGTTTCATCCCAGTAAGCCTCACATTCTTCACTCCACACTTCTACAACTTCATTATAAATATCTTCCATAACAGGAAATGAACGGGGCAAATTTTTTACTTGCTTTATAGCATCGAAAGCACAATGTTTTGTAACTACAAATAGCCAACTCTCGATATTTCCTATTTCGGAAAATGATTTCTTTTGAGAATACTTTACTATTTTATAAGCAACATTTGACCTTACGTCCTTTGCAAGCTCTATTTTATTGGGGTGTTCCTTCAGCCACTTTATAGCGTTATAATAAATTGCTTCACTATACTTTTTATACAATTCTGAAGCTGAAAATTCTGTGTTTCCATTATCCCCGCCGTTGGAGCCTTGATTAGGCAGACTGATTCCATCCACGCATTTAGACATAGAAATAGTGTTTAATGATTATTCAAATAAGATTTGAATTTTCTCATCAGCGGTTATAGTAATTGACTTGAGAAAGTGAAAAATGACACAACAATCTCAAAAAAAATGAAAACTATTAGAGGCTTAACACGTGAGGGTAGCGGGAGATATTGGAATGGGTTCAGAATGAATAACCTATCTCCAATTATTATATCGAAGAATATTATTCGTGAAAAATTAAAACGTCAATGAATCGAAATCGTTATGCCGTTCATCCCTTTCGTTTGTTAGGAGATTGTTAAATAGAGATTTGGCTTATTCCTGTCTTTTTTACTTATGACTTTAATCAACGATCTGGGTTTAAAAAGATTATTACAATAGAAGCTATTCGACATTATTTACAATCATTCCAAAAAAGAGGGCAATATCTTCTGTCATTTCGAATCATATCCACTCTATATAATATGCGCATCGATATAAAATTCAAAAAATAAAACTCCTATTTTATGTACTACATAGATAAAATCATAGAAGTTATAAAGCTATTGTTCACTACTATTAAAATTAGAAAAGTGAAAATTAGCATTGCATCTATAGACATGGTATTTAACACCATTAATTCTGATAAAAAAGATGGTACACTTTTAAACATAGTATTAAAACGTGCTAATGATATGGTAATCGCTGAACGTAGAAGGATCAGTGGTTATTGGGCTGTTCATTCTTCAAACAGTGTCGCTTTGCCTGTTATGGGCACTCATTATAAGAATGAAATTGGTGGATCTGTATTACGGTTTACGATTTCACCATATGGAAATGAAAAATGGGAATTTGATTATACTCTAATTATCAAATGGTCCGATGGATCTATGACACAAAAAGAGTTCACTTACAATGTTCTCACGCGGAATAATCCGGATTTAACCGTAGCAATCCTTTAACCAGATCTGCATACTATGGCTACATGATTGATCAGGCAAAAGCCAACAGTTTTATTAACCGTATCTGGCATAATCATATACCATAAAATTGATACATATTCATAATTTGAGACCTGACAGCTTTACTCTGCTCTATGCCCGGCAAAAACCTGTCAGGTCTTTTATTATTGATTATCAACACTAATCATAGGGGACAATTTCTAAAATAGCAATTTACCCCCCTCATTTTAGCTGTTCATCCACCATCCATCCCCTCCGCTCGCTTTTACCTTTAGTCTCGCCAACAGGCCATCGTATGTATGGACCTGTTTCGGCACTTCGACTTATTACAATATCTAAAACCTGCTTGTTTTTATGAGACGATCTTTGCCATGTCCTCCGCATGCGGGTGCCCTGACCGGCTACCGCAGGACCCTACAACTGTTCCTCACTTGCCTCTTCTCTTTTATCAGTTTTTCCGTTTTGGCCCAGCAACGCGTGAGTGGCGTTGTTCAATCGGGCGGCGCACCGGTGGCGGGAGTCACCGTTACGGTGAAAGGCACCACCACGGTGAGCACCACCGATGATCAGGGTAAGTTTTCCATCGCTGCCCCCGACAGGGCTACCCTGGTGTTTACCCACGTAAACTATACTACCAGAGAGCAAATCGTTGACGGTACCGACCTCAACGTGCAGCTGGAACTGCTAAACGGCAGTCTCGGTGAAGTAGTGGTGGTAGGTTACAACACCCAAAAGAAGGCCACCGTAACAGGTTCCGTTTCAGTGGTCAAAGGATCTGACCTGGTCAAGAGCCCGCAACCTAATATTTCCAACTCGCTGGCAGGCCGCTTCTCCGGTATCGTGATCAACAACCGCAGCGGTGAGCCGGGTTATGACGGTTCTTCCTTCACCATCCGTGGTCTGGCCACTACCGGCAACAATGATGTGCTGATAGTAGTAGATGGAGTGCCCGGACAAATTGGTGGCCTCGAAAGGCTGAACCCGAATGATATTGAAAGCATCTCTGTGCTGAAAGATGCCTCCGCTGCTATTTACGGAAGCCGCGCTGCCAACGGTGTTATACTCGTTACTACCCGGCGTGGTAAGAGTGGCAAGCCAACCATCAGCGCCAGCTTCAACCAGGGTTTCTCCTCTCCCACCCGCCTGCCTAAAATGGCGAATGCTGCTACCTATGCTACCATCGCCAATGAAATTGCTTATTATAATAACAGGGCCGGTGGTTTGAACCAGCAATACTCGGCAGAAGAGATCACCAAGTTTGGCAACGGAAGCGATCCACTGAATTATCCCAATACCGACTGGACAGACGAAACATTGAAGAAAAGCGCCTTGCAAAACCAGGCCAACATCTCCATCGCGGGTGGCTCGGACAATGTGCGTTATTATGTATCTGCCGGCACTGTTTACCAGGATGGCCTTTACAAAGATGGCGCTACCAAGTACAAACAATACAGCTTCCGTTCCAATGTAGATGCCAATATTACCAAAGACTTTAAGGTAGGCTTATACCTCTCGGGCCGTGAAGAAAACCGTCAGTTCCCGATCAGTGGCGCAGGCGATATCTTCCGCTCTATTTACAGGGCTTATTCCACACTGCCTGCACGTTATCCCAACGGACTCCCCTCAAACGGTATCGAGGGCAACAACCCGGTGATGATGGCTACCAGCATAGGCGGCATCAATAAAAATCCCACGCAGGTATTCAACGGCATCCTTAAAGGCAGCTACAACATTGCCGCTGTTAAAGGATTGTCCATCGATGGATTTGCAGCTTTCGACAGATCATGGTCATTCGCAAAAGCCTTCAGCACACCTTATTTATTGTACAATTACAATAAGAGCACCGGCGCCTATGAAACAAGGATCGTTGGAGGCTCCAACAACGCCGCTACACTGAACGAAAGTCAGCAAAACATGTCGCAGGCTACCTACAATATCAAGCTCAACTATCAACGGGCCTTCGGTAACCACAACATCAACGCCTTCGTAGGTTATGAGCAAAGCAAGATCAACCGCGAGACCTTCGGTGCTTCACGCATCAACTTCCTCAGCGTGCTGACGCCGGAACTTTCACAAGGCGGTACGGCTGCCACCGACCGCGACAACAGCGGCAGCAGCTACAGCTTCACGCGTAAAAGTTATATCGGCAAGATCGCTTATGACTTCAACGAGAAATACCTCGCAGAAGTACAGATGCGTATCGATGGCTCGTCTACTTTCCCGAAAGGCAACCAGTATGGTTACTTCCCCTCTGTATCAGCAGGCTGGCGTATTTCAAAAGAAGCCTTTTTCAGCAATGTCTCTTTTGTCAACGATCTGAAACTACGCGCTTCTTATGGAGCATTGGGTAATGACAACGTGGGTCTGTTCCAGTATTTCACCAACTACTCGCTCAAGAACCAGTACGTGGTACAAACGAGCAATGGGCCAGTGATCGTGCCTGGTCTTGACCTTACCAAAATTGCCAACGAAAACATCCACTGGGAAGATGCCCGCAAACTGGACATAGGCCTCGAGGGTGTTATCATGAACGATATCTCTTTTGAGTTGATCTACTTCAGGCAACAACGTTCCAATATCCTTGCCGTGCGTAATGCATCCATTCCTTTTGTATCTGGTATCGTGAATCCGTTCTCCGGCGACCCGCTGGTGCCTTCTGAGAACATTGGTAAAGTAGACAACAAAGGCATTGAAGCTACCGTGGGTTACAATAATCGGAAAGGCAAACTGCATTATGGTATTAGCGGCAACTTCACGTATGCCAAGAGCAATATCGTGTTCATCGATGAAGCACCCGGCGTATTGCCTTACCAACGCCAAACAGGTCACCCGCTCAACTCCTACCTGCTGTACAATGCCATCGGTATTTACCGCACACAGGATGAGATCGATAAGACGCCTCACCTGCCCAACACACAACCCGGCGACCTGATCTACCAGGATTACAATGGCGACAACAAGATCACAGCCGACGACCAGGTGAGAACGAAGTATGGCAACATTCCGCAGATCATGTATGGCGCGGTATTCTCGCTCGACTATTCCAACTTCGATCTGTCGATGGTGTTTTCCGGACAGGCGCAGGTAAGTCAATATGTGCTACCTGAGTCAGGAACGGTGGGCAACTTCTACAGCAGCTGGGCCGATAACCGGTGGAGCCCTACCAACATCAACGGCAGCTATCCCCGCGTAGATACCCGTACATCCTCCTCCATCAACGGTGGTTTGTACAACAACACCTTCTGGCTGAATGATGCTTCTTTCCTGCGACTGAAAAACGTGGAGCTGGGGTACAACCTCACCGGCAACCTGCTATCCCGTGTACACATGCAGTCGGCCCGCATCTACGTAAACGCCTTCAACCTCTTCACCATTACCAAGGTGAAGGATTATGATCCGGAAGGCAACAGTGGCAGCGGCCAGTTCTACCCGCAGCAACGCATCATCAACGTAGGTGTAAACGTCAGGTTCTAATTCTAAAAATGCAAACAATGAAAACCAAACATATTTTTTCTCTCCTTTGTGCAACAACACTGGCAGCCGGTATGGCTTCCTGCAAAAAAGATTTCCTGGAGATCACGCCCACCGATAAGATTGCTGAGACCGCCGTACTGGCCGACTCCGTGGTGTTTGAAGCATTTGTAGTGAACCGCTATATCGGCGCCAGACTACAGGACAAAGAAGGCGATGGTACCGATCCTGGTTTTGGAAGAGGTTTCGAGTACAGCATGTGGAGCTCCATCACCGATGAATCTATTTATAACAACGACGACAATACCTGGCTCATCCAACGTGGTCAGCTTGCACCGGAAAACCTCGGCATGGCCGGCACCATCTGGCCACGCAGCTACCGCAGCATCCGTGAATGCAACTTTGCCCTCAATGGTTTGGATGGTATGAAGATGAGTGACGCCCGCAAAGCAAGGCTAAGAGCTGAGCTGAAGTTCATTCGCGCTTTCCGTTATCATGACCTCATCCGCAATTATGGCGGTGTAGTACTGATGGGCGATAAAGTATACTCATTGAGCGATAACCTGCAGGATGATGCACTGTTCCAACGCGCCTCACTGAAAGCAAGCATCGACTACGCCGTGGCGCAGCTGGATGAAGCAGCAGCGGGATTGCCAACAGACAACAACGACAGCTGGCCGCTGGGCCGCGCCACCAAAGGCGCTGCGCTGGCTTTGAAAGCAAGGTTGTTGTTGTACGCTGCCAGCCCACTGTATAATGTAGGCACCTGGGCAGCAGCCGCTACTGCAGCACAAGCTGTGATCGGCATGAACAAATACAATCTTTACCAGGGTGGTTATGGCAACTTGTTCCTTGGCACAGATAATACGGAATTGATCTTTGCACGTCTCTATACCAGGAACGCCGGCCACACGCACCTTGAAATCGCCAACGGTCCCAACGGCTATGGTGGCTGGGGTGGCAACCTGCCCTTGCAGAACCTGGTGGATGACTACCGCATGATGGACGGTAAACCCATTACTGACCCTACTTCCACTTACAATCCCGCTACTCCTTATGTAGGTCGTGATCCACGTTTCGCTGCCACCATTCTCTACAATGGCGCGAGCTATCGTGGTGGCACAGTTGATCTGTATGTACCCGGTGGCAAGGATAGTAAAGATGGTCCTGATAACTGGAATACTTCCAAAACGGGCTACAACCTGAAGAAGTTTATGAACGATGCTTATCCATTACAGAACCCCTGGGGTAATGCAGGCTTTCAGCCGTGGTACTATGTGCGCTATGCCGAAGTGCTGCTCAACTATGCAGAAGCAGCCAACGAAGCGTACGGTCCCGATGTGCTACCAGCAGGTGCTACAATGACAGCCCGTGCCGCAGTTAACCTGGTACGTGCCCGCACAGGCGTGAACATGCCCGCTGTGGCTGCCGGAGTTTCACAGGCTAACCTGCGCGATGTGGTACGATATGAGCGAAGAGTAGAGCTGGCTTTTGAAGAACACCGTTATTACGATGTAAGAAGATGGCAGATAGCGGATGTTACCGAAAACAAACCGGCGACAGGCATCATCGTTACCAAAACAGGCAATACCTATACTTATACACCGAAAGTAGCATTGGACGGACGTCATTTTGAAACCAAACATTACTGGCTGCCCATTCCAAGAGCGGAAATACTTTCATCAAACAACAAACTGAAGCAGAACGATAATTATTAAAATAGTTTAACTGTCAGGTTGAGCCTGTCGAAACCCTTCGACAAGCTCAGGGTGACACTCTATATCATTTGCCATTAATTATTAAACCATCCTAAAACGATTGCTATGAAGCATGCAAGCTCGTATGCCATTGCCCTGCTATTGCTGGCGGGCTGTACCAAAAACATCAAAGAACAAACGCCGGGTGATCAACCGCAGCCTGCAGCGGCTGCGGTAGCACCCCTCGCAGTGACCAGTACCGCCAGTTTCAAAGGATTGAACTGGGCCGACCCGGATGATAATTTCGAAGATGGCTGGGTAGTGATCAGCGGACTGAATTCTGCTGACAACTATGCCACCACCAAGTCAAAAGCAGGCAATATCATCAATGCATTTCAGCAACGGGGCGCCAATACGGTGCGGCTGCCCATCAACCCATCCACTGTGCTGGAATCGTGGTGGAATGCTTACACCGGCGCCATCGATACCATTGCCGGCAAAGGCATGAATGTGATCCTTGCCTACTGGGAAGGCGCCAGTTCGAGAGATGGATTGGTAGACAATACCACGCAGTTCTGGAACATGTGGCAGGCGGTGGTTAATAAATACGGCAACAACAGCCGGGTGTATTTTGAAGTGTTCAATGAGCCACATGGTTACAGCACTACCGATCTGAACAACCTGTATGCCACCTGGCTCAACAATTATCCATCTGTGCCCGATGAACGCGTGTTGCTGGATGGCCAGGGATATGCACAAAACGTGAATGTGGTGGGTGCCGATAGTCGTTTGGTCAATTGCATTTTGTCGTACCATAATTATACCTGGTTCGATAACAACAAGACCACTGTGGGCGATTGGGAAGCAGCTATTGAGTCGATTGCTTATCCGACACGCACCATCGTTACAGAGTTTGGTATACCCATGACCAATGGGAAGAATTATATCAACGCTGCTGGTACCGACAGGGAGATCGCTTACTTTCAGGGCATCACCAACCGGGTGCGGGCAAAAGGCATAGGATGTGTATACTGGCCGGGGCTGCGCAATGGCGACAGCTACAGCTTGCTCACGTTGAGTGGTACCACGCTTACCACCAACAATGCGTCGGGCTTGTCGCGCCTGCAGTATGCCTGGAACAATACCACGGTTACACTGCCAGCGGGCAGTTTCAACAGCAGCGCATGGTATAAAATCATATGCCGTCAAAGCAACAAGTCGCTCGATGTGAACGGATCATCCACCGCCAATGGCGGCACGATCATCCAGTGGGATTATTGGGGTGGCAACAACCAGCAGTGGAAGATCACGAGCCTGGGCAATGGCTACTTCAGTATTATCAACCGCAACAGCAACAAAGCGCTGGACGTAAATGGCAGTGCTACCACAGGCGGGGCCGGCATTGTGCAGTGGGATTACTGGGGCGGCAACAACCAGCAATGGCAGATACTGGATCAGGGCTTTGGTTATTTTGAAGTGATCAACCGCAACAGCGGGCAATCGCTCGACGTAAATGGAGCCTCTACCACCAATGGTGCAGGCATCATACAATGGCCGTGGAATGGCGGACGCAATCAGCAGTGGCAGATAGTTCAACTATAATTCATAATATACAGGTTAATTCACCACGGCTCATGATGATAAAACATTATTTAAAAGGAGTATTAGCAACAGGAATGTTCCTGGGCAGTGGCCAAGCAGGTGCACAATCAACCACGGCTCCCCTTACCCTGACCATCGACACCCGTACCACTTTCCAGACCATCGACAACTTCAGTGCCTCAGATGCATGGGCAGGCCAGTTCGTTGGCTTATGGCCGGATGCGCAGAAAGACAGTATTGCCGATTGGCTATTCAGCCTCGACACGCTGGCCGATGGCAGCCCCAAAGGCATTGGTCTTTCCATGTGGCGGTTCAACCTCGGCGGCGGCAGCACGCAGCAAGGCGATTCCAGCGGCATACGTGATGAATGGCGCCGCGCTGAATCATTTACCGGTACAGATGGGCAATTTGATTTCAACCGGCAGGCCGGTCAGCAGTGGTTCCTCAAAGCGGCGAAGCAAAGAGGCGTACCACAGTTCCTCATTTTCCTGAATAGCCCGCCCGTACAATACACCAATAACCAAAAAGCCTATACGCAGGGCAGCATATGCAATATTGAACCTGCTGTGTATGGCAAGGTGTCCGACTATATCGTTCAATCAATAGAAGGATTACAAAAAAAGAATGGCATACGTATTCAATACATCAGTCCGGTCAATGAACCACAATGGGATTGGAGTGATGGCGGACAGGAAGGTAATCCTTATAACAACACGCAGATCGCCGGGCTGGTAAGGACATTGAATGATGCCCTTGTCAGCCGCCGGTTGTCTGCTAAAATACTCGTCTCCGAAGCAGGCCATCTTAAATACCTGTTGCGCGATGATGACAAACCCGGCAAGGGCAACCAGGTGCAGGACTTAATGGATCCGGCAGGCGCCAATTACATTGGTGGCCTTCCGACGGTGAGCAAAACCATTGCAGGACATAGTTACTTCAGCACCTCCCCTTTTCGCGATGCCATCACGCTTCGCCAGGAACTGGCCAACCGTGTTGCTTCCGTAAAAGGACTTTCCTTCTGGCAATCGGAGTATTGCATACTGGGCGATAACGGTGGAGAGATCAACGGCAGCAGGCGCGATACCGGCATGCGGTCTGCCCTCTACGTAGCACGCACCATCCATACCGATCTGGCTATTGCCAATGCCACTGCCTGGCAATGGTGGTTGTCTATTTCGCCATACAACTACAAAGATGGATTGGTGTATATCGACAAAAGTAAAACCGGTGGTCACTACCAGGATAGTAAACTGATGTGGGTGCTCGGCAACTACAGCCGCTTCATCAGGCCCGGTATGCAAAGAGTCGCCACCACCTTATTGTCCCCTGACAGCACCTGCCTGGCCACCGCTTACAAAGATGTGAAGACAGGCACCGTAGTAGCCGTGCTGATCAACACGGCCAGGACCACACAAACCGTGCAACTAAATGAACACACTGGAAAAACATTTACGCGTGTACGCGCTTATGTAACCAGCCCCAACAAAAAACTGCAACCACAATCCGTCAACAATCCCCTTTTGCTGGAACCCGAAAGCGTTACCACACTTGTGATCGCCGCACCACGCAAAAAGTAATACATAAAATACCCTACAGGATCATGATCTACAAAAAACGAATAGTCACAAAGCAAGCTGTTGGATGGATAATAGCGACCTTGTTGTTAGTATCCCCTTTATTTACCACGGCGCAAAGCAAACATCAGTTCGGTTATGACGACAATAACTTCCTGCTCGATGGTAAGCCCATGCAGATGATCTCGGCTGAGATACATTACCCGCGTGTGCCCAAAGAAGCCTGGCGCCAACGAATGAAGATGGCCAAGGCCATGGGTATCAATACCATTGGTACTTATGTGTTCTGGAACCTGCACGAACCACAAAAAGGTGTGTTCGACTTCTCGGGCAACAATGATATTGCTGCTTTTGTAAAAATTGCACAGGAAGAAGGTCTTTGGGTAGTGCTAAGGCCCAGCCCTTATGTATGCGCCGAGTGGGAGTTTGGCGGATATCCTTATTGGTTACAGAATGAAAAAGGCCTGATCGTTCGCAGTAAAGAACCACAATACCTGAAAGAATATAAAACTTACATAATGGAAGTAGGCAAGCGCCTCGCGCCCTACCTCGTTACCCACGGTGGTAATATCCTGATGGTACAAATTGAAAACGAATATGGCTCTTATGACTCCGACAGGGAATACCTCGATCTCAATAGAAAAATGTTTATCGAAGCCGGATTCGATTGCCACCTGTATACCTGTGATCCGGTAAAAGACCTGTCCAAAGGTTATCTGCCCGGACTGTTGCCTGCCGTGAATGGCATCGACGATCCGGAAAAAATTAAATCACTCGTTCGCCAATACAACAATGGCAAAGGTCCCTTCTATGTATCGGAGTGGTACCCTGCCTGGTTCGATTGGTGGGGAGAGAAACACCACACAGTGCCCGCCCAACATTATGCCGACAGGCTCAACAAAGTATTGGCAGGCGGCGTCTCCATCAACATGTACATGTTTCATGGCGGCACCACACGCGGCTTCATGAATGGCGCTAACTGTTATGATACCGGCTTCTATGAACCGCAGACCAGCAGCTACGATTACGACGCCCCATTGGACGAAGCAGGTAATGCCACACCCAAGTTCATGTTATTTCGCGAGGCCATTCAAAAGAACCTGCCTGCCGGACAAACACTGCCGGAAGTACCTGCCACGAAGCCTACGATTGTATTACCCGCTATTACATTCAGCAAGCCAACCGGTATCTTCTCTATACTGCCTGCTCCCAAAGAATCCACTACGCCACTCTCCTTCGAGAAGCTGAACCAGGCTTATGGCTTTGTTGTGTACCGTACAAAACAAACCGGTGGACAATCAGGTATGTTGTCAATCAAAGAACTGCGCGACTTCGGCATCGTGTTCGTCAACGGCAAAAGAGTGGGTGTGCTCGACAGACGTCTGAAACAAGACAGCCTGCAGGTTGATCTGCCCGCCGGCACCGTTACCATCGACATATTGGTAGAAAACATGGGACGCATCAACTTTGGTCCCAACCTGCTGAAAAACAACAAAGGCATTACGGAAAGAGTAACCTTCAACGGCAAGGAGTGGAAAGGCTGGCAACAATATTCGCTCCCCTTCGACAACATCAATAAAGTATCCGGCACTCCCAAAGCAGCGGTGGCCAATGAGCCGGTATTGCAGAAGGCGACGTTTGAGTTGAAAGAAACAGGCGACACCTACCTCGATATGCGCAGCTGGGGCAAAGGTTGTGCATGGATCAATGGCCACCACCTTGGTCGCTACTGGTCCATCGGTCCGCAGCAAACGATATATGTGCCTGTTGAATGGCTTAAGAAAGGGAAGAATGAAATAGTAGTGTTGGAGCTGTTGAAACCGGAACAAAATGAATTGAAGAGTTTACATAAGCCGATATTGGATCAATTGAATGTGGGTAATCAATAATTTTTTATCCCCCTCGCTCGCCTTCCCGCCGGAAGGCGGGATGAGGGTATTACAAGCGGCTGGCTTGTCGACGCAAGCCGGAGGCTTGCCAATACCCGTCACCAGCGAGACGCTGGCGACTGTAAAACGTAGAACATTAATGCCCCGTAAAAATATTCTCCATATCCTCCAGTGATTTCCCTTTGGTTTCTTTGACCTTGCGCCACACAAACCAGAAGCCCAGTAAACAAATAACAGCATAGATATAAAAGGGAGTAAAGGCGCCCATCTTGCGCGCCAGTATCGGGAAGGTAAATACAAGTAATGCATACGCCAGCCACAACGAGATCACTGCTACTGAAGTAGCCACACCACGCACTTTATCAGGAAATATTTCAGAGATCAATACCCAGGTTACCGGCGCCAGCGACATGGCATAGGTGGCAATGGCTGCCAGCAAAGGCCACGCTGCAGCAGGAGACTTTTGCTGCAACATAAAGCCACTCACGACATACAATAAAGCCAACGCTGCCGCACCAAACAACATCAGCGGTTTCCGACCTATCTTATCCACCTGCCACATGGCCAGGAAAGTAAAAGCCAGGTTGATCACCCCTACAAACACTGTTTGCTTCAACTGATCGTCCTGGTTGAAACCCACACTTTCAAAAATGGTAGTGGTAAAGTTGAACACTACATTGATGCCACAGAATTGTTGGAACACTGCCAGACCAATACCAATGATCACAGCTGGTAAAACCGACTTCTCCAACACAGAAGCATAATTCACTTTTGTAATGCTCTTCACTGTATTGGCAATAGAAGCCATCGTATCTTTTGCATATTCACTGCCGCCAATCTTCGACAGGATGGTAGCTGCTTTCGAATGATGTCCCATCGTCAACAGCCAGCGCGGGCTTTCCGGCAACCAGGCCACACCTATCAGAAAGAGCAACGAAGGAACTGCCCCAAGCCCTACCATCCAACGCCAGGCATCTACCCCATAATTGCGCAAGGAATAGTTGACAAGGTTGGTAACCAATATACCGATCACGATGGTCAGCTGGTTGATGGCCACCATCCTGCCACGGATCTTTGCCGGTGCTATCTCGGCAATGTACAGGGGTGATAACATAGACGCCATGCCCACGCCGATACCAGCCACAAAACGTGCGCCGATGAATAAACCTCTTGTAGCAGAAAAAGCCATGGCAAGGGAAGAAACAAAAAAGATAGCGGCAGCTATCATCAATCCCGGCCTGCGACCATATTTATCAGCAACATTGCCTGCCACCAGGCAACCAAGCACACAGCCCAATGCCAGTGAAGCAGTGGCAAAGCCTTCCCAGTATTCATTAAAAGCAAATTGTTCTTTCAAAAAAGGAAGTGCACCGGAGATAACGGCAAAGTCGAAACCAAACAGATAGCCACCCAAAGCGGAGATAAAAGAGATGGCCAGAATATATCCGTGCTTAAACGCGTATCGTGTTTCCATAACAGCAAGCAGTTGAATAACAAAAATCAGCGTATTCAATCCAAACGACAATGGACAAAAAGCGGCAAAAGATGGACATTATTACGGAATTCTGCAAATATTATAGCCATCCCGCACTTCACTATTGCAGGCAAATTAAAAATAACGACCATATCAGTAGAGCGTAAATAAGAATAACTACGCGGAAAAACAGGTGTTTTAACGGTACTATACACTTAGTTCATAATCTACTTTGCGCTTACCTAAATACTCAAAATACAAACCAAACATCATGACTGTAAATAACACAAGTGCAACGATAATCATCATTGCTGCATTAGGAATTGGAATTGGTGCAGGGATTGGAATTAAAACACTCCTGGACACAAAAAAAACTAATCCAGTTATCGTCGCACTAAATGAAAAAAAATCAAATACACTCCCTTTTGTTAGAGCACAATACATTAAACAAAAGTATGAAGATGAACGGAGAGCACAACGACGAATACAATTAGAACGACAAATATCAGACATGCCAAAGAGGCCCGAGACAGAGTGTATTGTACATAACATTGATGACTTTGTCGCATACGCTAAAAAATTAGAAACCTTCTTTAGAGACTATGAAGACAGCATACAAAAAAATAAAAAGCAGGAATTCCCCACTAAATTCAAGCCAGGGGTGGCATTATACTTTTCCAAAACCTATGACTACAATTATATGCAAATAAACTCAAAGGATACAAATTTCCTATTAAGAGATAAGTACACAATTTTCATGGCCCCTGTACATTTCTCCGAAGTACGCCAAGAAATACCCTTTCATGAAATATCAAATGGAGACGACTATTGGCAAGGAGATGACGGCAAAAATTTAAAGGTATTAATACTCGATTCGTTAATATCGCCATTTAATAAAAATGCGGGTATAACACAAACTTATTTCTATAAAAAGGCATTTAAATTTTTCAACGAAGATCCCGGAGCTTTCGACTTATCCCACACCAAACCATGACGATATTAGGTTTTATAACATTATCAACAGAAGTGGTGGCCTGCATCACTTCTGTTATTTTATTCAGGTCATTACCTGGGAAATGGGTTTTGTGGATACCCTTTCTTGTTTATACCTGTATTACAGAAATATGGGCAACCAGCATTGCCTACTCTGCCCTGGAGTCCTACAATGCCTGGTTGTACAATCCATACATTATTATTTCTTTCACTTTCTATGCGTGGTTCCTTGTCTACATTTCAATTTTATCGTCTAAATACAAATCACGAATATATTATACCATATTCTTCCTGGGAGTTCTGATCATGATCTGGTATCTGATATGGGGTGACAGAGATAACCTCATTAACATTACGCTCAATATTGGCTCTTTCCTCATTTGCCTGTTGTGCCTGCTATTCTTTTATACCCATATCAGGAATCCGTCCCACCACCAATCCCTCCCCAAAGTGCCAGGATTCTGGATAGTGGCAGGTCTACTCATTTTCTATACCGGTTTTTCTTTGTGTGCTGCCGCGTATGATTTTTTAGCAAAAAGCAAGATACTTGTTATCAACTCAACGATTCAAAACATCATCTCGCAGGTATTATCCTTATTTTTATACAGCAGTATAACGATCTCAATCATTCAATGCAGATCTCAGTCAAAGATATCATCAGCATCCTGATTACGGGTTCCGCATTCCTAATCTTGCTGGCAGGATTTATTCTCCTGCTGGTGAAACTATTCGACAAAGCGAAGAAAAACTTCGCGCTGGAAAAAGAAAACATCAGCCGGGAATACGAAACACAGATACTGCACACCCAACTGGAAATACAGGAACAAACACTGGAAAAAATCAGTCAGGAGATCCACGATAATATCGGGCAGACATTGAGCTTTGTAAAGCTCAACATCAATACCATCGACCTGAACAAGCTAACAGAAACAGAAAGAAAGCTGGATGAATCAAAAAACCTGATCACCAAAGTGATCCAGGACCTTCGCAACCTTTCCAAAATACTCAACACCAGTTTTATTAATAATGTAGGACTTGCCACCAGTGTCCAATACCAGCTCGATTACCTGCAAAAAACGGGTGTGTATGAAACCACCTTTATAACATCGGATAATATACCCAATCTTCCTGCAGATGTGGAAATGGTGCTTTTCCGTATTGTACAGGAACTGCTCAATAATATTGTGAAGCATGCAGCTGCCAGCAAAATAGAACTGGAACTCACCTACACAGAGAATAAACTGGCGATCAAAGTACAGGATAATGGTAAAGGATTCGATAAATCACTGCTGGCCGACAAAGCCAATACCAAAGGGCTTGGATTATCCAATATGAAAAAAAGACTTGATCCCATCGGCGCAGTGATCAACATCGACAGCGAAATGGCCGTAGGTACCTGCGTGATAATTACTCTTCCCATACAGTCATCCCATCCGGAACAGGCAACTGTATAAAATAACCTTGTTAAGGAACGAAACTGACGACCGTGTTAGGACCAGGACGCTGCTTGATGATCTCAGTTCGTTGCACAGGTGTCCAGGGCATTTTACCAAACTGCCCAAAGTCGGGATAAGCACCCAACTGATAGAACTGTATAAATTCAAAAGGTACTCCTTCCGCTCCCAGCGGTGAGTTGGCGTTGGCAATATGAAAGTGAAGATGTGGTCCGGTAGTTTGTCCGGTAAAACCAAGCGCAGCAATTACATCTCCCTGGTTTACCCGCTGTCCCGGCTTCACCCGGATGCTGCCGGGTTTCAGGTGTTCATAGAAAGCAAAGTAACCGTTGCCCATGTCGATAGAAATATAATTGCCCGTTGCTTTATCAGCAGCGTAAGCAGGATGTCCCGATAAAGTGGGGCTTTCCGGAAAGTCATCACGCACAGATGCCACTACGCCATTGGCCACCGCTTTTACAGCTGCTCCATATCCAAACCAGTTTTTTATGGAGTCTTCTGCACCTGCGGCATAGCGACCTGACGAATCGAGCAATATAAAGTCGATGGCAAACCGCCCGGGAATACGCTCTTTCCCATCAACCGCGTATACCACGCGCCGGTGCCCACGCTTCCAGGAAGGATCATACACCGCCGCCCATGCGCCACCACTTAGCGGCGCACCGATCAACACAGGCGTTAATGGCAAATGACCAACACTACCACCGTAAGCAGTTGCCGTCTTTTCTTTTTTGGGATGTATCGTTGTGTAAGTAAGCCGGTGGTTTAAACCAGCAGGCACAATGTGCAGGTCGGCCTCTATGTAAACGAGGCCGGTTTCATGCGGGGGCAATACGGCTGTTCCGGCTTGCGATATATCTCTGCTGAATCTTTTGCTTAATTCATCACCGCTCATTGACTCTACCAGCACTTTGTCCTCAGTAAGTATATCCAGTTTTTGCAGGACAAGAGAATCTTTGCTGTTGTTGGTGAGCTTAAGTTCGTAATACACGGTTAGCCAACCGTCGATCATAACTACTTTGGGATCATACAATACCTGCATGCCCACCAGTTCCTTCGACTGCTGACCGAATGTAGTTGAGAGACCAGTGATACAACCCACGGTCAACAAGAGCCATACTTTTATCCGCTTCATAACTGATAAATGTACCTTCTTTGAACTATACCGGCAAAACACATGGACACCCCGGCATTTTGATCTCCTGTTGCAGAAAAATCTTCCGCCGTCAATGATGAACCCCGCCAGCGGATTTCGTAAATTCAAACACCACCACCAGTCAGGCCGCTCCAGGCGGCCAGACCCAATTTGGATTGAAAATCCGACAGTTATGAAATTAAGGGATTTACTTCCTGACAACTCCTGCCACCGATCAGCCCCACTTGGCTGATACCCTTATCGAGACCTTACCGAGACCTTACCGAGACCTTGTCGAGACCTTATCGAGACTTTATCGAGACCCAATTCTTCAGCAATTCCTACTCAATCCCCTACCAATCCCCTGTCAGACCTATTCCACATCTATCCACGTTCTCCTCCTTCTTATCAGTTCAGTAATCTTATTGCCAGAACTGGCATACTGACGATTCAGCCTCTATTGACCAACAACAAAAAGCCCCTCCCGGTAATCCGGAAGGGGCGTATAAATTAAAATGTCTTAGTGCCCGATTAAACTACCTTTTTCCACAAGGTATTGAAGCCACCCGTCATGTTGTAAGGCAGGATCTCGGCAATCTGGCAATCCAGTGATTGCAGGGCCTTCACTCGCTTGGTGACGAGGGAGAAGGGGAATACATCTTCCACAAAATTGGTCTTGCTGAAGCGTATGATCTTAAACTGGTTGGCGGCAGCCAGTTTTTCCAGGTCTTTTTGGGTAAAGAATTGCACGTGGTCGAGGTTATCAGCCTGAGACTGTACAGTAGTGCCTTTATAACCCAACATCCGCTTTATCTTATTGATGAAGTTTTGCAGACCGGGGTTCTTGCGGGCACGCAGCATCGGCTTTGTCACCAATGCCTCACGTGGTCCTTTGCCGTTGGGCACTGTTACCACAAGCGTACCGTCATCTTTCAATGACCTGTATAATGTCTTCAGTAAAATTTCGGGCTGGTGAAGATGCTCCAACACTTCGCTGCAGATCACTGCATCGAATTGCTTACCCTGGGCAATCAGGTCTTCGGCGCTGATCACATCAAACCGCACATTGGGCAGCTTGTTCTTGCTGCGGGCTACTTCGATCGTCTTCTGGCTGATGTCGATACCCAGCACATTGTAGCCAAACTGGCCTAAGTGCCTGCTGATCACACCATTACCACAACCTACATCGAGGATGTTGCCACCTGCGGGAATTGCCTTTGCAAGGCTGTCTACAATGAATTTTAAGCGTTTAATATCGGTAATACGCTCGTACTCATAAGTGATTGCTGACTGCTCCATACAGCAAAGTAACGACGGAGAATAAAGATATGCAACTGCTAAATGATTTTTTTCTTAAAATACTGAAAATCACTTAACAGCGAGCTGTGGAATAAATAACCGTAAGATAATACCGCGATACCCAAAGACCCTATTTTTCGACGGGTCGGGGATTGTATTTTGCTGTGAAGTATTGGGCTTCTTCCTGTAGCAGCTGTAATACATCGGGAGGAATATTGTCGTTGTATTGACTACTTACAAACTTGTACAGACTGTTGAAATCGTGATGTGCTGTTCTTACATCGGCGATGGCTTTCATACGTGCTGAAGTTTGAGGAGTGGCTCCTTCCAGGAAACTCTTTACTTCACTATTGGTAATTAAACTCATAGGGATAAGCGTTATGCAGTGAAATTACAACAAACAACCTTATGAGCAACAAGTCAACGAAGTATATAGTAAAATACCGTATTTCTCCCGTACTGTTACCCCGTAAAAAGGTCCAACGCTTATCCCCGTGAGATTTTTTTATTGTTTAATGAACCTGATCGCACTGTTTTTGTTACCGTCATACCACACTGCCTGATATATGCCTGCCGGCAGTTGGTGCACATCGATGGTTCGCACCTGGTTGCCAGGTTGTAGTTGCCATTGTATCCGGGTCATCAATTTGCCGGTAGCATCATAAATGATCATCGGTATTGATTTACTGACGGGTGAATAGATCGTAAAGATGGCCTGACTGCCCGTCACCGGATTGGGTGTTAACTGTATGCTGACTGATTGTCCTTGGCCACGATCCAGCAGGATGATGTTGGAATAAGTAACATTCCCACCCGCCTCTTTCATTTGTAAGCGATACCAGGCTTTGCCCTGTGGCGGTTGTTGATCGGCAAACTGGAAAGGATTCCCGCAATCAACTACAGTAGCTGACACCACACCTATCTGACCGAAATGGATCCCATCGGTACTGCGCTCGATGATGAAATCTGTTTTCTCTGTACAGGAAGCTTTCCAATGCAGCCTGCTTACCGACGCCTCTATCACTCCTTTAAAATACTCCAACTTCACAGGCAGCGCCGAATAGGCTTCACTGGCAACATAAAAAGTAGAGAAAGAGCTTACCTGCGCGGTATATACATAATCCAATCCCCAGGTAGTAACAGTAGATGTCAGTGGAGCAGCCTTATATACTATTGCCTCTCCGCAAGCTTCGCTGTTTTTAAAGAGCGTAAGATCGCTCACGTTGATGATCCCTGAACCGGGTGTATTTTTCAATGACTCAAATTCTGCTTTGCGAATGTAGAAGCGAACACTCACCGGCGTGGCAGGCTGATTATCTACTTTGATAGTGATATTACGATCCAGGTATAGACGGCCTGCTTCATCTTTACGTGTAGTGCCATTGTGTGTATAGAATTGTACCTGCACATTGCCGAGCACATTACCATTGGCATTGATCTCCAGCACCGCGTTGCCGCCTTCATC
The DNA here is from genome assembly GCF_059502485.1 of Paraflavitalea sp. Classification (NCBI taxonomy): domain Bacteria; kingdom Pseudomonadati; phylum Bacteroidota; class Chitinophagia; order Chitinophagales; family Chitinophagaceae; genus Paraflavitalea; species Paraflavitalea sp. The sequence continues at coordinate 2,225,711 of NZ_JCACET010000008.1, read as the reverse complement.
TGTAAAAGGCACCCACTGGCTGGCATTGGCCGCATTGATAGGCGTTGTACCAATATCCGTGCAGGAGCCCGGTGTGCCACGCGCTACCAACGCCGGCACTGTTATAAGTTGCGTAGTCAGCGGCTCGCGCCCCTCCAGCGAAGTGAAATTGGTTGGTTCACTGAAAGTATTCGATACAAGATCATACTCGAATAAAGTGCCACCATAAGCAGCACCACCATTCGTCATAGTTCCATACAGCTTGTTGTTGTACAATAGCATAGTGCCTTGCGTATAGGACCCTCCGGGAGACAGGAACTGATGTTTTTCGGTATAGGTATTGGTCGCCAGGTTGTACTCAAACAGCACCCCATCTATTCCCTGAAACATATCAGGATTGGTAGTGCCATACAATTTATTATTGTACACAACCATGCCGGCGTTATACACCTCTCCTGCGCCGGGCAAAAAATCGTATCGCTTGATAAATCCATTACCGGCAGGTATATACTCAAACAAAGTGCCGTTATTATTAGCTCCACCTTCGGTAGTAGTGCCATACAGCCTTCCATTGTGCAGGGTTAATGCTGCACGTGGGTATCCACCAAAAGATCCGCCGAACGTAACCCGTACAGCGTAGGTATTCGTGGCCAGGTCATACTCATATAAAACACCCTGACCATTATTGCCACCGCCAATAGTGATCCCATAGAGTTTATTATTGTATTGCACGGGAGCGCCTTCAGGGAGGTAACCAGTAGCCTGACTGAAATGGTGCTTCACCGTATAATTATCGTTCAGGGGATCAAATTCATACAATGCTCCACCAATAACAGTACTACCTTTCGCAACGCCATATAGTTTATTATTATACAGCATCATTCCACCCAGGTCACTGTCAATGGTACCCACATAACCAGTAGCAGCTGTCATGTGCTGACGCACTGCATAGGTGCCAGTAGCCAGATCGTAAGAGAAGATCACTCCTTTGTCATCGCTGCCGCCGTTTTCAGTAATACCATACAATTTACCGCTGTAATAAGTGAGCTTTCCTTTGGGAACGTGGCCTGTAGCAGAAGTGGAGAGGTCAATCTTTTTGGTTATTCCGTTAATGAGCGGATTGTATTCAAACAAAGCGCCCAAGCTGGCAGATCCTCCATCATAAGTAACGCTATAGAATCTGTCGTTCAGTAATAGCAGCGGAGAACTTGGATGTGAGCCCATCGTCGGGCCATTGAAGTTTACCTTCTTCAGGTAGGTGTTGGTAGCTGGATCATATTCGAACAGGACGCCTTCATCGTTTGTGCCACCATAAGCAGTAAGACCATAGAGTTTATTATTGTACAGCAGGAAGGGGCTGTAGAACGCATTACCATTTGCCGCCGACATATCAACCTTTTTGACGAATGTGTTTTGCACAATATCGTATTCGAAGATCGCGCCCTCATCATTGACACCTCCCCGCCAGGTGCCGCCATATAGTTTGTTATTGATCCTTACCAATCCACCAGCCGGTGACTCCGCGCCGATGGTGCTCATATCAGCTTTTTTGGTGATGATATTATTGGCCGGATTAAACTCAAACAAAGTACCCTTACTATTCAACCCTCCATTGGAAGACACTCCATACAACCGGTTATTGTAAAGCAGCAACGGGCCTTCTGACGTAAACCCAACCGTACTGTTGAACTCAGCCAGCTTTGCATATACATTATTCACCGGGTCATAAGAAAAGAGTACTTCATCAAAAGTAGTTCCATACAATTTATTGTTGTATACCACTAATCCCACGTTCGGACTTGTGCCGGAGCCGTCCTGGAAAATATGCTTGGCAGATAACGTATTGGCAACAGGATCATATTCATACAAAACACCATTAAGATCGTCCGTAGTGCCGGAAGTAACGCCATACAACCGGTTTTGAAATATCACCATGCTGCCATTTGGATATCTGGCGCCGATCCTGTAAAAGTCGATCAGCTTGGTATACGTATTGGTAGCAGGATTGTATTCATAGATAATGCCTGCATTGCGTTCGCCCGCACCAGACATTACACCCAACAGCCGGCCATTATAATTCACCAGCCCCTTATCTCTCGGTGAGTTGCCGGGCACGCTTAATTCAAATGCTTTATGCGGCCTCACACCAGTGCCATCATACTTGGAAGAGAACAAAACGCCCTGTCCATCAGTACCTCCAACCTCTGTAGTGCCCCAGAACTGGTAGATACCCTGTGCATGGCTATGCAGGGTGCCACACAACAGGAGGAATAAGGCTGTGTATATTTTTTTCATATCAAGTGTGTTTTAAGGAGCCACCAAATTAGGTTGCGTGGCGAGGCGCCAAAAGACACGCTTAACGGATGAGGAGTTTGGATTAACGGAAGTGGAATCGGGAATTATGTCAGAATATAACACGCACAGGTTAACTCATTATTATGCTTTACCTTGTATGGCATCGCGCAAAAGCTACCTGCACGGAAGTAGATATATTACACCCCATAAAAAAATTTGTACATGGATACAAGAAGGGAATTCCTGCGCAAAGCAGCCTTGCTCTCTGGCGGCACTGCTTTCTTTAATACGTTACCACCTGTTATTCAAAAAGCACTGGCCATCGACCCCGATGCCGGCACTACTTTCTATGATGCTGAACACATCGTTTTCCTGATGCAGGAAAACCGCTCTTTCGATCACCAGCTGGGTATGCTGCAGGGCGTTCGCGGCTTCAATGATCCACGCGCCATTCAGTTGCCCAATAAAAACCCCGTATGGTTGCAAACCAACAAAAATGGTGATACCTATGGTCCGTTCCACCTCAATGTAAAAGATACCAAAGTGGCCTGGATGGGCTCACTGCCGCATGGCTGGACCGATCAGACCGATGCCATGAACAATGGTAAATATGACCAGTGGCTGGAAGCAAAACGCGCCCGTAACAAAGCGTTTGGTGATATGCCATTGACGATGGGTTATTGCGATCGTAAAGATTTCCCATTTTATTATTCATTGGCTGATGCCTTTACCGTATGTGATCATAACTTCTGCTCCAGCATTACAGGCACGCACCCCAACCGTCATTATTGGATGACCGGCACCGTAAGGGAGCGTAATGAAGCGGCTGCTGTTGCCCACCTGTGGAACGTGAGTAACTATGAATACCCCGAACTGGATTGGAAAACATATCCCGAGCGTCTCGAAGAAAATGGTATTTCCTGGAAGGTATACCAGAATGAACTGACGATGGGTTATACGCTGAAGAGTGAAGAAGGTTCCTGGCTGAGCAACTTCGGCACCAACATCCTCGAATATTTCAAGCAGTACAATGTTCGTCTGCATGCCGGTGGCATTGCCAACCTGCAAACGAAGAAAGAGAATATCCTGAAACAGATCGCCGACCTCGAAAAGCAAACTGGCGATGAAAGAACTGCTACACGACTGGCTGCCGCTAAGAAAGTGCTGGAACGCATTGAAGTGGCGCAGCAGAAGTTCACAGCTGAGAGCTATGACAAGTTGACCAAGGAGTTGAAGGCTCTGAATGAAAAAGCATTCAGCACCAATACCAATGATCCCTTCTTCCATGAGATCACTTCGATGAAATATGCTGACAATGGCACAGAAAGAACGGTGAACGTTCCGAAGGGTGATATCTTCCACCAGTTCCGTGAAGATGTAAAGAATGGTACACTGCCTACTGTATCCTGGCTGATGTCTCCCGCCAACTTCTCCGATCACCCCGGCAACCCCTGGTATGGCTCCTGGTATGTGAGCGAAGCGATGGAAATATTGTTGCAGAATCCCGAAGTATGGAAGAAGACCATTTTCATTTTGACCTATGATGAGAATGATGGGTATTTCGATCACATGGCGCCTTATGTAGTGCCCAATCCTTATAAAGAAAACACCGGTAAAGTTTCAGCAGGCATCGACCCAAAACTTGACTTTGCTACCAAAGACCAGCAAACAAATCCTTCTGCTAATCCTGCCAGCATCCGTGAAGGCTCCATCGGCTTGGGGTATCGCGTGCCAATGATCATTGCTTCTCCGTGGACAAGAGGCGGCTTTGTAAACTCAGAGGTATTTGACCACACTTCTTCTTTGCAGTTCCTCGAAAACTTTTTGGCAAAGAAGTTCAACAAGCAGGTTAAAGAAGAAAACATCACTGAATGGCGCCGTACCATTTGTGGTGACCTTACTTCCGTCTTCCGCCCTTACAATGGAGAAAAGACAGAGCGTCCTGCCTTCCTGGAAAGAGATGCTTTCATAGAAAGCATTCACCAGGCACAATACAAGGAGATGCCTGCCAACTATAAGAAGCTGTCTGCTGCAGAACTGGAAGCAGTGCAAAACAATCCCCTCAGCTCTTCCTTTATACCCAAGCAGGAAAAGGGTGTGCGGGCAGCTTGTGCCCTCCCGTATGAGATGTATACCGACGGGCAATTTGATAAAGCTACCGGGCAATTTGCAGTAAGCTTTACTGCGGGCAATAAAGTGTTTGGCAACAAAGCTGCTGGCTCGCCTTTCCGGGTGTATGCTGTGAATGCTTATGAGCAGGAAGTGATGCGCGCCTGGGATTATTCGGTGAAAGCCGGTGACCGCTTGCAGGACGAATGGAAGTTGAGCAGCTTCAATAATGGATTGTATCACCTGCGCGTGTACGCTCCCAATGGCTTCTTCCGAGAGTTCAAGGGCAACAATGGCAACCCGCTGCTGAAAGTGGCTTGCACTTACGAGCAGGGAAGCAATCAAAAGCTCACCGGTAACATCGTGATCACCATCATCAACAACGATACCAAAGCGCATACCATTACGCTCAACGACAACCATTACAAAACCGGCAAGCAGGTAAAGACGATCGCTCCGGGCGCTAAAGTAGCTGTGCCCGTGAAGCTTACTACCTCCTTCCACTGGTACGACGTCAGTGTATCAGTGAAGGGTTATGACCAGTTTGAAGAGCGCTTCGCCGGTCACGTGGAAACCGGTGTTGTTTCCAAGACCGACCCGCTGATGGGAGGCGTAGTATAAATAAATACCCACTAAGTAGTATAGTAAAGGGCCTTGCAAATCAATATTTTGCAGGGCCTTTTGTTTTTATGTAATTTTTCAGGCGTGTTTACTACTAACTGTATAAATTAGTTACCTTTCTCCAATTAAAACAACTTCATATGGGACTGTTTGATTTTATCAGGAATGAGTTTATCGAGGTCATTGAATGGGTAGATGATACCACTGATACCGTGATCTACAAGTTTCCGGACAAGGGTAATAAGATCATGAACGGTGCGCAACTTACCGTACGGGAATCGCAGGTGGCCGTGCTGATGAATGAAGGTGAGTTTGGCGATGTGTACATCCCCGGCCGGCACGAACTGAGCACGAAAAACATGCCCATCACCACTACATTGAAGTCGTGGAAATACCTGTTCGACTCTCCTTTCAAAGTTGATGTATATTATGTAAACACCAAGCAGTTTACTAACCTGAAGTGGGGTACTTCCAATCCCATCATCGTACGCGACCCTGAGTTCAAGCAAGTACGCCTTCGATCTTTTGGTACGTACACCATGCGGGTGATCGATCCCAAGAAGTTCATCAAGGAGTTTGCCGGCACCAATCCCTGGGTGCGCATCGAGGGCGTAAGTGAGCAACTGCGTAATACCATCGTGAGCAAGCTGGCCGAAGGCCTGGCTGAAGCCGGTGTTTCTGTGCTTGACCTTGCCGCCAACTTTACCGAGATCGGTGAGAAACTGAAACCTGTATTCCAGAAGGAGTTTGATATATGGGGCATCAAGCTGGGCAAGTTCTACATCGAGAATGTAACGCTTCCCGAAGAAGTGGAGAAGATGCTCGACAAGACCACGCAGTTGAATATGTTGTCTGACAAGCTAAACCAGTTCAACCAGATGCAGGGTGGTATTGCGATAGAGAATCTGTCCAACAATCCCGGTGCGGCAAGCACTGCAGGTATCGGCGCAGGTGTGATATTGACCAACCTGTTGCAGCCTCAGCAGCAACAAGGTAATAACACTGCTCCGGCCAATGATCCGCAGGAAAAGCAAAAGCTGGTAGACCTGCTGAAGCAGCTGGGCGAACTGAAAGCGCAGGGCATTTTAACGGAAGATGAATTCAATCAAAAGAAAGCAGAAATACTCGGCAAGTTATAATAACCAGGGTGAGCCGTCCCGACTAAAGTACGGGACGACCCACTCTGTATGAGACCATTCCATGGAAACAGCAACCCAAGAACCTCTTTTATTATTCCCGTGCCCGGGATGTAATTCACAGTTGTATTTCAGTCCCAAATTGCAGCAACTGGAATGTGAACACTGCGGCACCAAGGTAGCCATCGATAAAGCCACTGATCTTATCAAAGAAAACCTTTTGCGTCAGCAAATGGCAGGCACCACCGACCCTGCCGTTACGGTAGAGCAATTGGTGTATAAATGTGAGCGTTGTGGTTCTCAGTCTGTCTTCACTACCGAAACGCCGACTTTCACCTGTAGCTTTTGCAACTTCGAAGCCGTCAATCCCGTAGCTTATAAAACCCGCATCATCCAGCCATCCGGTATGGTGCCTTTCAAGGTCGACAAGCAGCAATCTATCGATGTTTTCAAAACCTGGGTAGGCAAAGGCTGGTGGGCGCCCGGCGACCTGAAGCAATTTGCCCGCCACGATGCACTGCACGGCATATACCTCCCCTTCTGGACCTACGACGCACAGACCAACAGTGAATGGAGTGGTTATGGCGGCCGTTATTATTACGAAACTGAATACTATACCGATAGTGAAGGCAAACGGCAATCGAGGCAGGTGCAGCGTACGGAATGGATATACCGCAGCGGCTCGTTCGATCATTTCTTTGACGATATACTGATCGGCGGCGCTACGGAATTATCCCAAAACGAATATGAAAGCATTTTCCCTTATCAACTGCAAGAGCTGGTGAACTTCGACGCGAAGTACCTGTCTGGCTGGAAAGCCGATGTATATGATATCGCTGTAAATGATGGGTATGACAAGGCGGAAGCCATCATGAAAGATGCCATCTATGAAGCCTGCGCCGACCGCTGCCGTATCGACACTTACCGCAACCTGAATGTGGATACTGTTTATTCCAGCCAGACTTACAAGCATATTCTTTTACCGCTCTGGATATGTACGTATGCTTACAAGAGCAAAACCTATCACTTCCTGATCAATGGACAAACCGGCAAGATCCATGGTAAAAAACCGGTATCAGCCTCAAAAGTAGTGTTGGTGATACTGCTCGCGTTGCTGGTCATTGCTGCGATCGTACTGTTGTCGCAGCAGGGATAGAAGTGAGACGTGAGAGACGTTTACTTCGACAACAGGTAGTAGCAGGCTTCTTAATAAAAGAACTGTTCCAGCACAATCTTCCCATCTTTTACTTCATACATCATGATCTGGTGGATCTTTATCCTGCCATGTGGCCGCACTGTAAGTTCTTTCTCTCTTACCACTGCAAAATGATTACCGGTAACAAGTGGTTCGCTGGTATATAAACTGTGAACAGCCTCTATGCGGGTTACAAACTCCTGTCCTTTTTTACCAACATCGGTCTTACCTTCTGCATACCCAAAATAGGGTGAGTTGGCTGGCTCTACGCTTTTAACGTTCTCTGCAAAGAACTCTTCCTGTATTTCAAACCATTTTTCCTGTTGGGCGAGTTCATGGAAGCGGGCTGCCACTTCCTGCGTGGTCATTGTTTTTTGGCTTTGTGTTGTCATTGTTTTCGTTTTTATTTTCTTATATTGTTATTGACAGAACAAAAGTATTGTCCAGATTCATCTTTGGCAGGGTGGTAAATGGACTTTGCAGGAGGGAGATTTGGACAACGTATCTTTTTAACAATACAACGTATTATAGCCTGTATGCTTAAGTGGAGTTTTATATTACTGATCCCGGTACTCTTGATGGCGGATAACCTTCAGAAAGATGGCATTGACGTTAAGGCTGAAGCCCCTGCTCCTTGTAAATCTTATTATAATAGTACGCTTAAGAAGCAAGTGTACACACAAGTGGAGATTGAACCCGAATATGGTGGAGGTACAGCTGCCTATCAACGATTTCTCAACAAGAATATGCAGTATCCGCAGGAAGGGATTGATGAGCATAACCCACAAGATAGAATAGAAATGAAATTCATTGTAGATACCGATGGAAGCATCATTCAGCCACGCATAAATGATAAAACTGACACTACCGATTTCACACCTTTCGAAAAAGAAATGGTGAGGGTACTTAAACTGACGGGTAAATGGCAACCCGGCATCTGCCAGGGCAAGAAGGTGGCTGCAGAAAAAAAGGCATCTATGGTCGTATGCTTTAGTACAGAATAAGAACACACACCTCTTCTCTCGTCTCGTTTGAGGTTTCAAATTGAAACCTCAAAAGCTCGTCTAAGGTTGCAATTTGCAACCTTAAAGAATCTGCTCATTCACTATCAATCCTTTACAGCTTCTTCAATCGCCTTTAATAATGATTTAGGTTGGTCGGATGGGATATCCTGTGTGAGTTCCCAAACCATGACGCCTTTGAAACCTTTTCGTTTGGCGTAACTGGTTTTCTCTTTGATCAGGTCGGGGCCATTGAAGACAACAAGGTTGTGTTCATTGACAGCTGGTGTAAGAAAAGGGAACCAACTTGCAATGTCTTTATACGGTACCTGGTCGGCGAGGCCACCGGCATCGCTCTTGAATTTATATCCGTAGAATGGAAGGCCGATCACCATCTGGGATGACTTGGTATAGCCCTTGCGCTTCCAGAAATCAACGGCATCCAACACATGCTGAAAAGTGGCGTGATTACCATAAGGACTGGCAGCCCAGGCGCCAGCCTGATCATAGGCCATGAGTTGTATCCAATCGGCATACTTCAACGCACGCGCGGTATAAAACTCACCGCCCCATCCGTGGGCTACGGTGGCTACCAGTAGTAATTGTTGCAGATGTAACTTTTCGGATAATACTTTCATCAATGCTTCATAGTTGGCAGCATTGGTATTGTCTCTTATTTGTTCCCAATCCATATCCACGCCCTGCAGGTCATGGTCTTTACAGAATTGAACGCAAGCGGCAGCAAACTTTTCGCGTGCTGCTTCTGTGGCGGCCATTACTGGCAAAGTTTGATCACTGCCACCACCGAGGCTGATAAATCTTTTCTTACCAGCGGAGCGGGTCTTGAATGTGTTGAAAGCTGCCTGCTCTTCGGGTGTGAAGGCAAGGAAACTCCCGTCGGGGTTTGCTTTGATGAATGCAAAGAATATATGGGTCAGTTTGCTGTAGTCGATGGCGGAACCGTCCTTCCATGATGGCACATAGCCGCCCACCATGAACTCCTGCTTCTGTGCCGTGCTTTTGGTGCAGGTAAACAGAAGCAGGAAGGCCAATAAATAGGTATTCTTCATTGATTCATTTAATTCAATGCTCTGAAGGCAGTACGGAATAATGACTTGGTGCTGTCGGCAGCATCGGCGTCCATGTACCAGCCATACATTCCTTTGTAGTTAGTTGTTTTAATATGGTCGGCTTTCGCTTTGATCAAAGGAACGCCGTTGTAATAGATGCCTTTGGAGGAGTTCACGAACTCTTTAACATTGGCAGCAGCATCCAGTGTCAATATGTTTTTGTAGGTGGTGTAATCATAAGCACCCCAGCTGGCACAATTGCCGTTTGCATCCAGCTCGTTGTAGCGCAGGCCAAATGCAGGGAACCCTACTACGATCTTTTCTGCAGGCACATGGAACTGGCGCCATAGGTCGGCTGCTGTTTTCATAAAGTCGAGGGAAGAGGCCTGACCTACCGGTGCGCCCGGCCCTACGTGTACCCCATCTTCAAATGCACGCACATTCACCCAGTCTACAGGTGTGAGATCGGGATACTCCCAATGCTGCCAACCTGTACCTGCTGAAATGGTAATGATGCTATTGGCAGGCAACGCTGTTCTCAACTCTTTAATAAAGAGGCCCAGCGCTGCAAGGTTTGCACTATAATTTGGCGAACCATTGAAGTCGGTCATCATTACTTCCACGCCATCCATCTTCGTAGCGGCCAGGTAATTCTTAACCTGTGTTACCAGACCAGCGCGAAGTGATGCGTTACGCAAGGCTGGTCCCATGTCATCGCTTTCATAGAAAGCCCAGCCATCTACAGGAGTCAATCTACCAAAGAGAGCCAGCAATACAGGTATACCACGGATATGCCCTCTCGCCACCAATTCATCAGCAAGCTGATTAGCATTGCCTCTCGTGATATCCAATGCTCCATCGGAACTTACTCTTCCGATCTGTGCGGCCAGGTGGGTAATGAATGGCCACTTAACATCGGTTCCAAGACCATCATAGCTCAGATACCCCATGACCACTTTATTGAAATTCTTTCGCGTATAGGTAGCAGGTTTTACCACTACCTGTGAACTGCGGGTTGATATCAGGCCATTGAGCTCTACTTCCAGCTTGATGTTGTACTCACCGCCTGCGGTGGGCACAAAAGCAAAGCTGGTATCGTTCGACTTTACCTGATCGTTCACTTTCCAGCTGATCTTTACTTTGCCGGCCGGTGAATAGGTGATGCCGCCATATTTAGCTGTATCGTTCTGATTGATGATGATGGCTTGTGGAAAATTGCCTTGGGCATAAAAGATCCTCGGGTAATCGCCTTCGCCGAATTCGGGATCTTCAGCTATATCCTTTTTACAGGCATACAGTAGTGTGATACCAGTTATCACAACTGCTATGCGGGTGAGGAGGGAATATATTTTACGATTGATAAGTTGCATACTGTGTTGATTGATGTTGTTCATAAATGTGAACCGGTGCTACTTCAGGATGAGCCGTCCCGACTAAAGTACGGGACGCCCCACATTCTTGCATTACGGCATATCCCACCATACCCGGCTGTTCCAGTCATCTTTACCACCCATGCGGGTAATGGCCTCGCCGGCATGTTTTGCATTGAGTGATTTTTCTGAAATGGGGTATTCCATGCGTCTTGGCATCTGGGTGGCATCTGAATAACCAGACTTGAATCCTGACGGCAACACGGGGAACCCGCTTCTGCGTATGTTGGCATAGGCTTCGGGGCCATTCATGAACAGGGCAATCCACAACTGTGTGTTGATCTGTTGCAACTCTCTGCCGGGCTGCAAAGCATTATCGGAAATGAACTTGGTGATATCGGCATCGCTGATGGCAGGTGCGTTGGGATAAATGGCCAACTGGCGGCAGGCTGCTGCCAATCCATTTTTATAATGTTCTTCGGCTGTAGCGCCCAATTGCATGTTGAACCTTATGGAAGCGTCTGCCAGCAGGAATTCGGTTTCTGCATATCCGAGGTGAAGGAAAGGTGCGCCTGGGGCAATCAAGTAATTAGATACTTGTATGAACTGCTCGTTATTGGTAACGGGTACGCCTTGCGCATCAGGTGTATTCACATAAATAGTGTTCTGCCAGTTGTCCCAGATGAAGTCGGCAGGACGCACACCAAATGAACCTACCTGTGCTTTTACCTGTTCGGTGATATCCACCCGCTCGAAGGGTTTGAATGGTTTATCGAGGTAGTTGCGCGCCATCACGTAGAGGCGGGGATCGTTGGAGTTTTGTAACTGGGTGATGAAGGTGCTCGTCATCCTGTAACCAATCAGATCACCCTGATTGAGGGCTGCCGATAAGCCATTACCACGGAGATCACTGTAATCATTCTGCACATTATCATGGCGCATCAGGCAGTTGTCGTCCTGTGATGCAATGACTCCTGCGTTGAATGCTTTCTGTACTTCTTCTTTTGCTTTGGTGGGGTTTCGCTTTGCAATGCGCAGCGCAAGACGCAGGCGCAAGGAGGCGGTAAACTTTTTCCATTTAGCAGTGCTGCCTTTGTAAAAGGCGTCATTGCTCACAAGGTCCTGTCCTTCATTGAATTTAGTAACAGCCGTATCCAGCTGTTTGAAGAAGTCGTTGTAGATATCTTCCTGCTTGTCGTACGCTGGCGCCGGTTTGCTTTTGCTGTAAGCGGCCGAGGCATCTGTATAGGGTATATCGCCATACAGATCGGTGAGGCGGGCAAAGAGATACACTTTCATCACGCGGCACATGCCATTGAGGTTTTTAGCCGTATTGTTGTTGCGGCTCCGCTCTTCCGCATCGATTATGTTCTTGATCTCGTTCACATAATTGTCTTCCCACAGCAGTGAGGCGTAACGTTCCTGTTTTACATAGAACTGGCCGTATTGGTTGGCCCATGCTCCGCCGATATGGCCTACCAGTGGCATCGTGAGTATCACGCCCAGACGCTCCTGCACATTGAGGTCGCCGGAGAACTTTTGTTGTGCGTAGCCCAACTGGATAGCGGGGTCAAGGTTGGAAGATTTTGTAGGATCGATATTGGTGTCGCCAAATTTCTTACAGGCTGTTGCCAGCATCCCGGTAAGTAATATGAGGCATATATATTTTTTCATAACAGTTTGTGTTGGTATTAAAACTTTATGTTCAGGTTGATACCCCAGCTTCTTCTGCCGGGCAATGAACCGTATTCGAGGCCCTGTCCGTTGCCATTGTTGTAATTGGAGTCCGGATCGATGTTGGGCACTTTCTTATGAATGATGAAAGGGTTGCGGCTCACTGCTGACAATGAAATGGACTGGGCATTGATCTTCTTCGATAAGCGCGCAGGTAGTGAATACGACACTACGATCTCGCGCATCTTGATGTAGCTGGCATCGTAAATGAATGGCGGTGCAATTCCTTTATCATCGCCATAGTACAGGGGCCAATACACGTTGGGATCCACAGGTTTTGTATTGGCAGTGTAAACGGGTTTACCATCCGGATCGGTGCCTGTTTGTACTACACCCTGTGGCACATATCCTTTTGCATTGCCGGAGGCCATCCACGCTTCGAGGGTTTGCCCTGCTGCCAGCCTTGCTTCTTCTGATTGTATCCATTCTTTGCGACCGGCCAGTGTCATCTTATGTTGTCCGCGTGTTACGGCGAAGAGGTTCGTCATAGAAAATAAATCGGCGCCGGTTTTTATATCGATCACTGCTGTCAATGAAATGTTCTTGTAGCGGAAGGTGTTGGTGAGGCCGCCTGTCCAATCCCAGGTACCCTTTCCTACTGGTACGCGGTTGTCACCAGCCAACGGTTGTAGGGTAATGGGGTCGAGAATGAATTGTCCGGCGGGTGCACGCTGGTAATCGTATCCCAGTATCGTACCGTAAGGCATGTTGGGTTCTGCAATCACGGAGATACCCAGCCATCTTGCATCGGAGAGGGTAATGTAGGCAACGCCTTCTGCCAGCGACTTGACTGTATTTTTATTGTGTGCAGCATTGGCGGCGATGTCCCAGCTGAAGTTTTTGGTCACTACCGGTTTACCCGTCACTAATATTTCCACGCCGGTGTTGGTGATGTTGCCTGCGTTGATGATCTGTGTGGCAAATCCGCCGGAGAAAGGAATATTAATAAGGTTGATCTGGTCTCTTGAGTTTTGGGTGTACCAGGTAAACTCCAGCCCGAGCCTGTTGTTCAGGAACTTTGCATCTACGCCTGCTTCAAAGCTGCGGGTACGGGTTGGTTTCAGGTTAGGGTTGGGGTTGGCCGCGTTGGCAATGGCTCCGATAACCGTATTGGAAGGCTGTAATGGATTGAGTTGATAGTTCAGGTTGAGTTGGTAAGGATCGGTATCATTACCTACTTCTGCTGCCGAAGCGCGCACCTTCAGGTAATTCAGGAAACTGCTCTTGATATCAAACGCATCCGATACGATAAAGGATGTACCGAGCGAAGGATACCAATAGCTATTGTTGGCAGTGGGGAGAGAAGAAGAAATATCGCGCCGTATAGTGGCATCCAGGAACAGGTAGCCTTTGTATCCGAGGCTGAGGGTGGAATAGAATGAATTATTCCTTTTCCTGATATTGGTTTCTGTAACGGTGTTTGTTTTGAAACTGTTGAAGGCAACGGCATCTGTTACCACCATGTTGGTGCCGAGCTTGGCCGTGCCACGGTTGCGATAGAACTCCATGCTACCACCAATGTTGACTGATCCATCAAAGCTGCCCACTTGCTTCTTCATGGTGATCAACATGTCTGCCGAAGTATAAGAGAAGCGGGTGTCGGTGCCATCCAGGCGACCGGTCAATGCGCCGGGTGTGGTAGGTGGACTGAATTTCTCAAAGCCCAGGAAGGTAAAGTCGTTGTTGATCCTTCCTTGCAGGGACAACCAATAGGTGGGGTTGTAATTGAGCTGTATGATGCTCATGAGCCTGTCTTTACGGGTAGTGTTGCTCATGCGGTTGATAACCCAATAGGGATTCAGGTGGTATTGGCCTCCACCCCACTCTACGTATTGGCCAAACTGATCCTGGTATCCTTTTTCAAATACTTGTTGGTCTACGTTGTTGGCAAGGCCCACAAAGTTGAACCCGATGTTGCTGGGATCGTCGGCAAGACCGGGCCTGTTCTTTACGTATTCGTTCATGTATGTGGCCCGCACGTCGATGCTCAGTTGTGAACCTATTTTGCTGGTACCGCGTAAAGTAAATGTGTTACGATTGAGGTAGCTTTTAGGAACAATGTCATTGTTGTACAGGTTGCTGTAGGAGAAACGGAAGCTGCTGATCTCATTACCACCTGTAAGTGCAATGTTGTTGGCAAAGGTGGTGCCTGTGCGGAAGAAATTTTCGATGTTGTTCTTGACAAGGCCATAAGATGCCGTACCGCCATCGAAGGATGGTATCTTAAGATTTGGATCGAGTCTTGCGCCGAAGTTGGAGAATAGGGTGTTGCGGGATATCAACTGACTGGTAGGAATGTTTCCATTCATGCCTTGCCCGTATTCATATTGGTTATCATCGGCACGGGTGAGTAATGTTTCGAAGGTGGCAGTTGAGTTCACTTCTATGCCCAGGCTTTTGCGTGCTGTGCCTTTTTTGGTAGTGATCATGATGACACCGTGACCAGCGCGGCTGCCGTAGAGCGCAGAGGCTGCCGGGCCTTTGAGGATAGAAATGGTTTCGACATCATTGGGGTCGATGGCTGAGATGGCATCGCCCAGGTCAAATCCTGAAGCATACTTATCATTGCTGGATGCACCGTAATTGGAATTGTCCATGGGCACGCCATCTACCACATATAGGGGTTGGTTATTACCGGTAATATCTGTGTTGCCCCTGATGAGCACTTTGGCTGCTCCACCGGGGCCACCTGCTGTATTGCTGATGATGAGGCCGGGCACCCTGCCTGCCAGTGTGTTGATGACGTTGGGCTCGCGGGCTTTGTCGATGGCCTCGCCTTTTACTTCGCCTACCGCATAGCTAAGGGCTTTTTTCTCGCGCTTGATACCAAGGCCGGTAACGACTACCTCACTCAGGTTCTTAGCGGAAGAAGTGAGTGCGATCGTCAATGGCTGCGTCAGTGATTCCACCTGCATCATTTTGTCTTCATAACCAATGCAGGTAAACACCAGGCGCGTCCTTGGCTCGGCAGGGATTTCAAAGGCGCCTTCTTTATCGGACACCACGGTGACTTTCAATTTGGCGTTGTAGATGCTTACTGATGGTAGTGGATCGCCTGTATCGGTAACTACTTTGCCTTTCAATGCCGTGTTGACTTCTGTTGCGTCTGTGCTAATTGTCTTTACTGTTACCGTGTTGTTCTTCAACTGGTAGGTAAGTCCGCCCAGGGCACATACTTTATCCAGCAGGTCTTTCAATTTGTAACTGGCGGTGGGGAGTGTAATTTTTTTGGTGAGGTTTACTTTGCCTGCATCGTAGGCAAATCGAACGCCTGCTTTTTGGGTGATCTCTCTGAATACTTTTTCCATGGGTGCATCTGTGAATCCTATCTGCACCGTTTGGTTTTCCTGGGCAATGCCCTGCAAGGGAAGTAGTGAGAACAACAGCAAGACGGTACTGATGAGCAAAGTGGTGACTTTGCCCACAGCGTTGGTTGTGTAGGTCATAAGCAGTTTTGTTTAAGCGGCCTGGTTAAAAGGCGATGTTGACGGTTTGGTTTTGGATCGTGTATTTTAAATCATAGGTAAATTCCAGGGACGATAAGATGGATTCCAACTGATCGGCCTTGAACTCTCCTGTGAAACTGATATCCTTTGGATTGCTGGTAGTAATGACGAGCTTCTTGTCGAAATATTCTTCTATGATACTTTTTACCTGTTCCCAATTGGCCTTTTTGAATATGACCAATCCTTTTGTCCAGTTTACGAGCGCGTCGTTATCGAATGTTGACTTTACCAGTTCTTCTTTCTGTTGGTAGCTGGCCTTTTCGTAGGGCACGAGGTGTACGGATGACTGACCTTTTACATCTACTCTTACTTTGCCGGTAAGGAGTGACACCGTGGTAGGGGCTGCATTGGACGACTGGTGTATGTAAAAGGAGGTACCCAATGCTGTTGTACTCACTGATCCGCTAATCACCGTAAACGGTTTGTCGGGATTCTTCGCTACCTGGAAAAAGGCTGTTCCAATGAGCTGTACTTCTCTTTTTGTTTTGTTGAAGCCGGGCGCAAGGTTAATGGATGAGTTACCATTTAATATTACTTCACTGCCATCGGGCAGGGTAAAGCGCTGGATATTGTTTTGTGTGGCTGCGAAGGCCATGAAACTCTTATCGGGTGTAGCGGATTCGATGTGTGAGGGATAGAAATACCAGGTAGCGGCTGCGATGATAAGAACTGCCGCAGCGGCTGGCCAGGCATAGCGGAGGAATGAACGCTTGCGACGGCCTTCACCCTGCATGGTGATTACAGGCGTTGCTGCGGCGCCAATCAATTGCTGCAGCTTTGCCAACTCCTCCGCTTTATTAGCACTGACTGACTTTTGCTGCTCTTTTAGGGCAAAAAACAGCTGGGTAGCCTGCGCCAATATTGCCGGGTCCAACTGGCCGGTTTCTTTCCTGCTTTTCCACTGCGCTACGTCTGCTTCATTCTGCTGAAGCAGGTAGTTCACGAAGGACTCGTCGGCCAGGTAATCTTCTATGGTGTAATTATTATAGTCAGGCATACAATGGGTTACAGGGGTAAAACGCTGTGCCTGTGCCGGCAAATCATGACCCTGTATTATATAAGATACATTGAGAGGGGAAGTTTTACCGTCTGGATGGGAACTTTTTTTGAAAAAGCTGTGAGTTGTGAGACGTTTTCTTCGATAGCAGATTTCTCACTCCGCCGCCATTACCTGCTTTCAAGAGTCCCTAATGGCTCCGTTCGAAATGACAGAAGGGGGATACGTAATTATTGCCCGAAAACCTTTTTGAGGGTCTTGATGCTTTCGTGGATGCTGTTGTAGACGGTGCGGACGGAGATGTCGAGGTGGAGGGCGATCTTCTCGTAGCTCATTTCTTCTATGAAGCGGAGTCTGATCAGTTCCTGCTGGCGGGGGGTGAGCTGGCTCAAAATCTGTGCAGCCCGTTGTTTAAGCTGTTCCTGCTCCTGTAGTTCGATGTGCATTTCTTCTACGGAGGCGGTGGAAACAAGGCTTTCGGCAGCCGTATCGATGGGCACTAACTTATGTTGCTGTTTCTGCAGGGTGCGCAGCATCCTGTTCTTAAAGCAGGTGAAGAGGTAGGCTTTGGGATGGGTGACCTGGGGCAATTGCTGGCGGTTGGTCCACAGGCTGGCAAATACAAGGTTGATGGCATCTTTACTGTCGTGGGTGTTGGCGCAAAGCCTTAGGCCATATTGCAGTAATTCATCATAATATAGTTGGTACAAGGCATATAATGCTTTTTCATCCCCATGGCGTAGCTGATCCCATAAAGCAGTGTTTGTTGATGATGTCATATTACAGGCCTACGCCTAAAGTAATAAATCTTTTTAGTTCTGCATCATGCAATCTTTATAAGCGCGGGGGGTAATGCCTTCGGTCTTTTTGAAGAGGCGGATGAAATAGTTGACATCATTGAAGCCACATTGTATACTTACCGAGTTGACGCTGTTCTGAGGATTGCCCAGTAATTGCTTGGCCAGCTTGATGCGTTCGTTGTTGATATAATCCAGCGGGGTGATACCTACCTGCTCCTTGAACCATTTGAAGAAAAGGTTGCGGCTTAAGTAGGCTTTTCTGCTCAGGGCATCCACTGCTATTTTTTCTGTCAGGTGTTCATGTATGTAATGAAGGATGTAGTGCATCCTGTCTTTGTTCTTCTGTGTATCGCTTTCGATGGCCACCTGCTGCATGTGCTGGCTTTGCACCAGCCTGATCAATAATTCTTTCAAGGTGAGATCAGCGAATACATCTTTTGCTTTATCGCTGCTGCTGCAAACACGGATGAGTTTATTGATCAATCCTGTTACTTCGGTATCGTTGGCAAAATGGTATTGGTTGAACTGCAGTTTCCACTCGCGCATTTCTTCTTTGTGGTTGTAATAATGGTTCATGTAGGACATCGTCTCGGCAACATACTCAGCATCCACTGCCAGGGCAATGCATTGGGTAGGATTGTCTTGTTGCGCCTCGGGGAAATCAATCACCATTGTTTCGTGTGCAGGCACAATCACTGTTTCGCCGGGCAGGTAATCAAACGCCGGTTTATCGAACAGGTGCATTATTTTTTTACCTCTCACCATACTGGTGATCACAAAATCGTTAAATGTCAGCGGGATATGAAAGGCATCCTGGTAGGTCTCGAAGATGTTCAGTTCACAATTCTGCAGGTTGAAAACGCGCCGGTTCTCCACCAATGTCTGTAAATATTTAGGATGCGTCAGGTCTACTGTACGCAAGAGATTTTTGGATGGCATGCGCAATCTTTTACTACCTACAATTTAAACAATAATGCCGCCCTTTACAAAAAGAAAAGTACGATCGTCCTATTTTAAAAGACGATCGTGTGTGCCTTCTGCCGCTGTAAGGTGTGAAATTCAGTGTCTAATTTTCTAACGATAAATCTTCCATTATGAGTACTGCAACAGCGTCTGCACCAAAAGGCAATGTGGCCGCCCGGCCATCATTCAAAGAAAAATATGATCACTATATTGGGGGACAATGGGTTGCCCCTTCCAGCGGTGAATATTTCGATAATGTATCTCCTATCGATGGGAAGGTTTTTACCCAGGCTGCCCGGGGTAATGCCAAGGACATCGATCTGGCGATCGATGCGGCTACCGAGGCTTTCAAAACCTGGAGTAAGACTGCCGCAAGTCATCGCAGTAACCTGCTGCTGAAAATTGCGCAGGTGATCGAGGATAATCTTGAATACCTGGCTATTGTGGAAACTATCGACAATGGCAAGGCCATTCGTGAAACAAGGGCGGCTGATCTTCCGCTGGTTATCGATCATTTCCGCTATTTCGCCGGTGTGATCCGGAGTGAAGAAGGAACTATCAGCGAACATGATGAAACTACTGTGAGTATCAACTTGCATGAACCAATTGGCGTAGTAGGTCAGATCATTCCCTGGAACTTCCCGCTACTAATGGCTACGTGGAAAATAGCGCCAGCCCTGGCAGCAGGATGTACAGTGGTTGTGAAGCCTGCCGAACAAACGCCTACCAGTATTATGGTGTTGATGGAACTGGTTGGCGATATTCTTCCTAAAGGGGTGTTGAATATTGTAACTGGTTTTGGCGTAGAGGCTGGCAAACCACTCGCTTCTTCTCCACGGGTAAACAAGGTAGCGTTCACCGGTGAAACTACTACCGGCCGCCTGATCATGCAATATGCTTCTGAAAACCTGATCCCTGTGACGATGGAACTGGGTGGTAAGAGCCCTAATATCTTCTTCGAGTCTGTTGCGGATGCCGATGATGAGTTTTTCGATAAGGCTGTTGAGGGTGCTGTGATGTTTGCGTTGAACCAGGGTGAGGTTTGTACCTGTCCGTCAAGGATATTGGTGCATGAAAATATTTATGACAAGTTCATGAGTAAGGTAATTCAACGCACTAAGGCTATTAAAATGGGTAACCCACTTGATGGCACCGTGATGATGGGTGCGCAGGCGAGTGAAGACCAGTATAATAAAATCTTAAGTTATCTCGATATCGGCAAGCAGGAAGGTGCTGAAGTGCTGTGTGGTGGTGAAGCTTTTCACCAGAACAGCGGCCTTGAACATGGCTATTATATCAAGCCTACTATTTTCAGGGGCAACAATAAGATGCGTGTTTTCCAGGAAGAAATATTCGGGCCTGTTACCTCTGTAACCACTTTCAAAACAACGGAAGAAGCTATTGCGATCGCCAATGATACGCTGTATGGTTTGGGCGCCGGTGTGTGGACCAGGGATGCGCATGAAATGTACCAGGTGCCAAGGTCTATACAGGCTGGCCGCGTGTGGGTGAATTGTTATCATGCTTATCCTGCGCATGCTCCTTTTGGCGGTTATAAGAAATCAGGTTTTGGCCGTGAGACGCACAAGATGATGCTGAATCATTACCGTCAAACCAAGAATATGCTGATCTCCTACAGCAAACAGAAATTAGGATTCTTTTAAGTGTCAGGGATGTAAAGATCAGAGGCTGATACGGCGGCGCGTGGCGCTGCCGTATTCTTTTATTTAAATGTATGTTATGGCTATACCAAGAATACTATCAACTGATAAGGCTAATGAACTGATTGACCGGCTGAGGGCTCAAAATGGGCCTTTAATGTTTCACCAAAGTGGCGGATGCTGTGACGGGAGTCAACCCATGTGCTTTCCTGTGGGAGAATTTAAAACCGGTGGCAGTGATGTTTGCCTGGGTGAAGTGTATGGCTGTAAATTCTTCATGGGCGCGGATCAGTTTGAATACTGGAAGCACACGCAACTGATCCTCGACGTTACGCCGGGCAGGGGCAGCAGTTTCTCTTTAGAGATCCCCCTGGGTGTACGGTTCTATATTCAGTCAAAGCTTTTTACTGAGGCGGAGCTGGAAGACCTGGAGCCGTTGTTGGAGGTTGCTGCTACCAGTTAACCAAGGTGACCTACCTTTTGAAAACCCTTCGACAAGCTCAGGGTGACAGCATTCGGCTTCGGCAGGCTCAGGGTGACAAAGAAATCTATCCGCCATTCTTCATGATGATGAGGTTGGCGACGAGGCCTGTCCAACCGGTTTGGTGGGAAGCACCGAGGCCTTTGCCGCTATCGCCATGGAAGTATTCGTGAAACAACACATAGTCTTTGAAATGGGGATCGGTTTGCATTTTTTCATGATCACCGAATATCGCTCTCCTGCCTTTCTCATCGCGGAGGAATATTTTTAGCAGACGATTGGCAATAGCAGTACCCACTTCTTTCAGGGTAAGGTAATGCCCTGAAGCGGTTGGGTACTCTATTTTAAAATCATCGCTGTAATAGAAGTGGTATTTGCGGAGGCTTTCGATGATGAGGAAGTTCATTGGCATCCATACCGGCCCCCTCCAGTTGGAGTTGCCGCCGTATATATTGCTGTCGCTTTCTCCGGGAACGTATTGTACTCTCAACTCCCCGCCGTTGATGTGTATGCTATAGGGTTGTTCGCCATATCTTTTAGACATAGACCGTATGCCGTAATCGCTGAGGAATTCTGTTTCATCCAGCATGCGGCTCAGTAATCGCTTCATGCGGTGGCCGCGCAGCAAGCCCAACAGGTGTACATCGCGTTTTCCTTCTTCGAACCAGCGTGATACCAGCAACGCGAGATCGGGCCGGTGCCTCAGGAACCATTGCATGCGCTCGGCAAAAACCGGATTGTTCTTCAGCGTTTCTTCGGTGATCACTTCCACAGCAAACAAGGGTATCAGTCCCACCATGCTCTTCACTTTCAGCTTTACAATGCTCCGGTCTTGTGCTCGTACCTGGTCGTAGAAGAATTCATCTTCTTCATCCCAGAGTCCGGTATGTTCTTTACCCATGCTGGCCATGGCTCCTGCGATGTAGAGGAAGTGTTCAAAGAATTTGGTGGCCATGCCGGTATATGCTTTATTGCGCGTGGCCAGCTCCAGTGAAATGTGGAGCATGTTGAGCGCATAGATCGCCATCCAGCTCGTGGCATCTGCCTGCTCGATCGTGGCGCCGTCGGGCAAAGGGGCACTTCTGTCGAATACGCCAATGTTATCCAACCCCAGGAAGCCGCCTTCGAAGATATTGCTGCCCATCCTGTCTTTTCGGTTTACCCACCAGGTGAAGTTGATGAGTAGTTTGTGGAACACTGATTCGAGGAAATCATAATCCTTGGTTCCTTTAGCTCTTGCGTCCTGGCGGAACACCCGGTACACTGCACCGGCATGTATCGGAGGGTTGGCATCCCCCAACGACCACTCATAGGCGGGCAGCATGCCGGATGGATGCATGTACCACTCTTCTGTCAATAACTGCAACTGGTATTTGGCAAAGTCGGGATCTACCATACCAATGGTTACGCAATGAAAGCCGAGGTCCCAGGCGGCATACCAGGGAAACTCCCATTTATCGGGTACTGACAGAATGTGTTCGTTGTTGACCTGCCGCCAATCGGCATTGCGTCCTTTCAATCGCTGGGGCGGTGGTGTGGGCATGGCCGGGTCGCCATCCAACCATTGTTGTACTTTATAGGAATAGAATTGTTTATTCCACAGCATGCCGGCGATTGCCTGCCGGTGGACTAATTTCTCATCTTCGTTCTCAATGGTATGTTGCAGGTGGTCAAAGAAATTATTGGCTTCTGTTATTCTTTTCGCAAAGATGGTATCGAAGTGATCAAATTCTCCCTTTTCCTTATGATCGCACAGCCTTAAACGGATGGTGTGGGATTGGCCTGCAGGTATGGTGATATCGTAATCTATCGCTGCTTTAGTGCCTTCTTTTATGGGGTTGACCGAATCTTTTTTATGTATCAGGAAGTCATTGATGCCATCCTTACGCCAGGGCTTTTTGTTGTCGTAGTTGTATAAACGGAGGGTGTTGGTCTCATTGTCACAATAGAGGGTGCGGGCATTGCCTTCGTAATGTAGACAGGTCATGGCCATGTCCTTGTGGGAAAGGCCGATGGTATTGTCTCCTGCCTGGTATAAGGTGGGTTTGTAATCGTGCCTGCCCCAGCACCAGGTGTTGCGAAACCAGATGGTGGGCAACACGTGGAGGCTGGCATCTTCGGCACCCCGGTTGTGAATGGTGATCTTGATGAGTATATCGTCTGTGCCGGCCTTGGCGTATTCTACAAATACATCGAAGTATTTATTGTCGTTGAAAATACCAGTGTCTATCAATTCAAACTCTTCGTCCTGCTTGCCACGACGCGCATTTTCGCGTACCAACCGTTCATAGGGAAACTCCTGCTGTGGGTATTTGTACAGCATTTTCATGTAGGAGTGGGTGGGCGTAGCATCGAGGTAGTAGTACAGTTCTTTCACATCTTCGCCATGATTGCCTTCCTGATTACTGAGGCCGAAGAAACGCTCTTTGAGGCAGGCATCGCGCTTGTTCCACAGGGCCAGTGCAAAGCATAGCAGTTGGTGATCGTCGCTGATGCCGGCAATGCCTTCTTCGCCCCAGCGCCAGGCCATGCTGCGGGCCATATCGTGTGTGGTATAATTCCAGGCATCGCCATTGGCACTATAATCTTCACGCACCGTACCCCATTGCCTGTCTGACACATATGAGCCCCATCTTTTCCAGCCTTCCTGTTGTAATCGTTGTTGTTCTGCGTTCATTACGTAATGCTTTCTTGTGACAAGGAGCAAGGTGAGCCGCCCTCGCTGCGCGGGTTATGCAGCGCTGCAGGGCGACCCACCTTTGCCTGAATAACAAAGATAGCCTCCTAAGGTTGAAGTCTTAAAATAGCACTAACTTTCGGGTATTAAAGTTTTCTAATGCAGACACATGCTGTGATAACACGCACCATCCGGAGAGTAGAAGGGGGACAGGTATTGGTGGCTGATGATGTGCTGGCCATTGAAGAACCGCTGGAAATACAATTGTCTTATGGTCCGCAACCGCTGCACCGTAATGTTTCTATTACCATGCGCACGCCTGGCAACGATGAGGAACTGGCGGCGGGCTTCCTGTTTACGGAAGGGATCATTCAACAACGGCAAGCTATCCAACATATATCGCCTGTATTGCCCGGCATGAACAGTGTGCGGGTAACGTTGCATCCTGATATTCAACCACGGTTGCAACAAGCCGACCGTAATTTCTACACTACTTCGAGCTGCGGGGTCTGTGGCAAGGCCAGCATCGACGCCATCAAAACGGTATCGCCCTTCCTCAGCAATTCCAATGATTATTTGCTGATCGCCGAAGGGATGCTGCATGGGCTGCAAGCCAGTTTGCTGCAACAGCAAGCCGTGTTTGACAGTACCGGTGGGCTGCATGCTTCCGGATTGTTTACTGCTGAAGGGGAGCTTTGTATGCTTCGTGAAGATGTGGGCCGTCACAATGCGCTGGACAAACTCATTGGCGCTGCGTTGTTGCAAGACCTGTTGCCGCTGGATAACAAGGTGCTGCTGCTGAGCGGCCGTGCCAGTTTCGAGCTGATACAGAAGGCCGCTATGGCTGGGATCAAAGTAGTGGCGGCAGTGGGTGCTCCTTCCAGCCTGGCCGTGGAGCTGGCGCAGGAGAATAATATGACGCTGGTGGGCTTCCTGCGTAATCATCGTTTTAATATTTATTGTGGGGAGGCACGGATTGAAATGCAAGGCAACGAGTAGAGAAGGCAACGAGGCAGCAAGGCATTGAGGCAACGAGTGGAAACTCTTTTAACAACATAATAGTGGTGTTATGAATGAAGAGAATACATCTCCGATACAGGGGGCGGAAAATCCGGATTTGTTTACAGGCCTGAAGCTTGGATCTGTGAAAACAAGTGCTGCAGGGTTTCCCGCTGTGCTTCATGCCTTCCAGCATGTATTTGGCGAAGCTGGTGTTGTGCGTGGGTGGAAGGCATTGAGTAAACTGAATCAGAAGGGTGGTTATGATTGTCCCAGCTGCGCCTGGCCTGATCCGGACGATGAACGTAGTGGGGTTGCTGAGTACTGTGAGAATGGCGCCAAGGCTGTGGCAGAGGAAGCTACGGCCAAAAAATTAACGCCGGATTTCTTTGCTCAACATAGTGTGCAGGAGCTGGCCGCGCTTACCGATTATGAGATCGGACGTAAGGGCCGTATTGCGCAACCTATGTTCCTTCCTAAAGGTGCTACGCATTATCAGCCTATTTCCTGGGATGCAGCTTTCAGTAAGATCGCGACAACGCTCAACGGTTTATCTTCTCCCAACGAGGCTATCTTTTATACATCAGGACGCACCAGTAATGAAGCGGCCTTCCTGTACCAGTTGTTTGTTCGTGCCTATGGCACCAACAACCTGCCTGATTGCAGTAATATGTGTCATGAAAGCAGTGGTGTGGCGCTTGGCGAATCACTGGGGATCGGTAAAGGGAGTGTGAAACTGGAAGACCTTTATGAAGCGGAGGTGATCATCATCATGGGCCAGAATCCTGGCACAAATCACCCGCGTATGCTTTCTGCGTTGCAGAAAGCGAAAGCTAATGGTGCGCTGATCATCTCTATCAATCCATTGCCCGAAGCGGGATTGATGGGCTTCAATAATCCGCAGCAACTGAAAGGGATGTTGCACATGACTACCCCACTCTCTGATGTATACCTACCGGTAAAGATCAATGGTGATATGCCGCTGCTGCAGGCATTGGAAAAGTTATTGTTGCAGGCCGAGGAGCAGGATCCAGGTAAGGTTTTTGACCGTGGCTTCATCCGGGTCCATACATTGGGTTATGATGAGCTGGTGCAACACCTGCGTGAGCTCGACATGGACATGCTGGTGCAAGCCTGCGGCATCGATCTGGTGCAACTGCAAGAAGTAGCCAATCTTTTGAAATATAAAACGAAGATCGTTGCATGCTGGGCCATGGGTCTTACGCAGCATAAAAATGCTGTAGATACCATCAAAGAGGTTGTGAATCTATTATTGCTCAAAGGCAGCATTGGGAAGAAGGGGGCCGGCACTTGTCCTGTGCGCGGACACAGTAATGTGCAGGGTGACAGAACCATGGGCATCTATGAGCAGCCATCGGTTCGCTTTCTTCAATCTATTCAGCGGACATTCGGTTTTGAACCGCCTGCCGATCACGGATTGGACGTTGTTGACTGTATCAAAGCCATGCACAATGGTAAAGGGAAAGTATTCTTTGCCATGGGTGGTAATTTCCTCTCTGCGACTCCTGATACACTATACACTGCAACGGCGTTGAGCAAATGCCTGCTGACTGTGCATGTATCTACCAAATTAAACCGCAGTCACCTGGTGCATGGTGATGAAGCGTTGGTCCTTCCCTGCCTTGGCCGCAGTGATAAGGATATACTGAATGGTGAAGCGCAGTTTGTGAGTTGTGAAAACTCTATGGGTGTTATTCAATCTTCGCAAGGAATATTAACGCCCATATCCGATGACCTGCTGAGTGAACCGGTGATCGTGTGCCGCCTTGCCAAAGCCACGTTGGGCAACCGCAATCCGGTGGACTGGAACAAATACTTACAGCATTATGATCATATCCGCGATGATATAGAGCGTACCATTCCGGGCTTTGATCAATATAATAAACGGGTGCGCCTGCCTGGCGGCTTTTATCTTCCCAACTGTAACCGCGAAGGCCATTTCGATACAGCTACCAATAAAGCGCATTTCAATGTTGCTATGCAGGAGCCACTTGTATTGGGTCAGGATGAATTACTAATGATGACTGTTCGCAGTCATGACCAGTTCAATACCACCATCTATGGCCTCGACGACCGTTACCGCGGTGTTTACCATGAACGCCGGGTGATCTTTATGAATCAGGGTGATATGCGACAGCGGGGCCTGCAAAGTGGCGATGTGGTGGACCTGTTCAATTATCATAACGAGGTAGAAAGGGTGGCGCACAGGTTTATTGTAGTGCCGTATGCTATTCCTGCCGGTTGTACTGCTACTTATTTTCCTGAGACTAATGTGCTGGTGCCGATTGACAGTGTGGCAGAAAAGAGTAATACGCCTACATCGAAATTTGTAGTGATAGAGGTGAGGAAGAGTTCGGAGTAGAGAGTCGAGAGTTCAGAGTCAGGAGACGAAGCAGTCTGGCCGCTGGAGCGGCCTGACTAATTGAACAGCCGATCGGTTCGGCGGCCTGATTGGCTAAAATAACAAAAGGCTGTTCGTGGGGAACAGCCTTAGCGTTTTGAATATAGCCTATCGGTTTAAATGCCTGTCGGTTTATCGTAATTCTTTACTTCCTGTTTTATGAACAGCGGCTTGAGTGTAAACCAACCCAAAGCCGGGAAGAAGTGCATAGGAACAGTTAGTCCGGGGAACAGCTCGGGCATTTCAGCTTCCAGGGGAAGCTTCGCAGCCAATGGGGCCAGGATGCTGGCAAAGCTGAGGATGGTGAAGAGCAGGTTGAAAATAATTTCTCCCTTGTCTTTCAGGAATCTATACAACAGCCAATAGCCCAGTGCCGCCAATACGCCGCCTCCTATGGAACCGGCGAAAATGGAAGTGGTTGCTGCCACCGCAGAGAAATCAACTCCCAGTGAATCGTGGTATACTTTGGCATATATGAGGGATGCCGCGCCGGCTAATGCGCCGGATACTATACCTAACAGGAATGCTCTTTTAAACATGTGTGTACCTTTTATTTTTTGGTAACAGGTACATACACTTCAATCTTCACTAATGCTCCCGTACCTGTGGCTGGTTTGCCGATGCCGTAATCGCTGCGGTTTACAGTGAACGTGCCGGAGAATACCGCTTCATTTCCTTTGGGTACAAAGGCGAATGGGATATTGATCTCTTTCTTCACGCCGTGCATTTCCAGTGTTCCGGTAGCCTGCCAGCCAGTGCCTGTCTTAGCGATCTTTGTTGAATTAAAAACGATCTGCGGATATTTTGCTGCATCAAACCACTCGTCGCCTTTGGCATGTTTGTTCTGCATGCCATTACCGGTATTGATGGAGTTTACATCAATATTAACAGAGAATTTGGAGGCAGCAAGGTTCTGCTCATCAAACACAATGCTTCCGGTGAAGGTTTTGAAGATGCCAGCAGCATCGTCGTTGGTAAACTTAATGCTATAGTCTTTCTTGATCTCCCAGCTCTTCGCTACGGAGAAAGCGAACACTGCTGTTAATGCCAGCAGTGTTGCGAATGAAAATATGATCTTCTTCATTTGACTAAGTTAGTCTTTTATGAATTCAAAATCACCTGCCAGGGCAACTTCGTCGGCCAGGGCTGCAGTGGGGAATCCGGTAGCGATACCGAAATCGGAACGCTTGATGGTGCCGCTCACTTTAAAGCCTACCATGTCTTTCTTGCTCTGGGGGTGAACTGCCTTTCCTATCAGTACGGCGTCCAGCTCGATCTTTTTGGTAACACCATGCAGGGTGAGGTCGCCGGCAACTTTATAGTTGTTACCAGACACTTTCTTGAAAGATGTGCTTTTGAAAGTGAGCTGAGGGAATTGGGCAGCATCGAAGAAATCTGCGC
Organism: Paraflavitalea sp.; assembly: GCF_059502485.1. NCBI lineage: Bacteria > Pseudomonadati > Bacteroidota > Chitinophagia > Chitinophagales > Chitinophagaceae > Paraflavitalea > Paraflavitalea sp. The sequence continues at coordinate 2,197,294 of NZ_JCACET010000008.1, read as the reverse complement.
TTTGCAGGTGCTTATCGCGCATTTCGTTGTCGGTGTTGATGCTTTTCACTTCAGCAGTCATTTCTACCACAGCATCTGAAAAATCTTCTGCATTATGGCTGATGGAGATCTTGTAATCTTTAAAGCTGCCATTAAAGGTGGCAATGCCCATGTGCTTCACACTGAATCCGAATCTTGAGTGTACATTGTCAGATTTCCAGGATATTGCAAATGGCAGGGTAAACGATAACAGCGCTACAGCTGCTACAACAGTAATTGCTTTGAACTTGAACATTGGGTGATTGTTTTTGTTTTTAAAAAGGCGTCTCTCTTTTTCCATCACAAAAGTATTTACCTTTACTATACAAAAGTAAGCACTATACAAAAGTATACCGGTATATTTTAGTATAGTGATCCCCCTAAAGACCGATTGTACTTAAATTTGCTCATTATGTCGCCGTTCGAAAAAGAGTTAAAAAATGTTAAAAGCTGCTCAACAGAATTCATCCTTGCGGTGAATGACACACTCAACGTGTTGAGTGGCAAATGGAAACTGCCGATCATAGGTACTTTACTGTTTGGCAAGAAACGTTTCAAGGAAATAGAGCGCGGTATTCCCAATATTACTGCCCGCATGTTGTCCAAAGAGCTTAAAGAGTTGGAGCTGAATGGTATGATCAAACGCACCGTGTACGATTCTATTCCTGTGTGTATTGAATATGAACTTACGAAATCGGGAAAATCGCTCACCATGGTACTGGACAGCATGGCTGTTTGGGGTTTACGGCATCGGAAACTTACGATGGTGGAAGAAAAGGTATAACGCTCTCTCTCCGTACCTTTACAGTATGGCAAACCACGATCATCCTACTCATTCTCATGAACATGGTAACTGTTCTCATGGTGACCATGACCACGCCTCCTCTACCCTGCATATTCACCCTGTAGTTAAAAATATGCGTGTGGCGCTGGTGCTTAATGTGCTCTTCACTATTATCGAGTTTATCGGTGGCCTGTATACTAATTCTGTAGCTATTCTTTCTGATGCTATTCATGACCTGGGCGATAGTATCGCTATTGCAGCGGCGCTGGTGCTGGAAAAGCAATCGGGCCAGGGCAGGACTTCGACTTTCAGTTATGGTAAAAGAAGGTTCTCTACACTGGCGGCCTTTCTCACTTCTTTAATATTAATGGCTGGCTCTATCGTGATCTTAACGGAGGCTATTCCCCGTTTTTTTGCTGTAGAAGCAGTGAAAACGACCGGTGTGTTGTGGTTGGCCGTAGCGGGTATCCTCTTCAATGGGCTTGCCATTCTGCGCTTACGTCAGGGCGAGCGTCAATCGCTGAATCAGCGGGCTGTGATGCTGCACCTCGTGGAGGATGCACTGGGATGGATAGCTGTGTTGGTGGGCGCTGTGATCATGTATTTTACGCATTGGTACTGGATCGATCCGCTGCTCTCTGTTGGCATCGCTTTATTTATTCTTTATAATGCTACGCGTAATATCCTTGCTACTTTAAAGATCTTCCTACAGGCTGCCCCTGCTTCTGTAGATGAACAGACTATCATTGCCGAGTTAAAGAAGCTGCCTGAAGTGACCGGCGTGCATGATGTGCATAGCTGGACAATGGATGGTGAAAAGAATATCCTTTCGCTTCACCTTGTTGTGAAGCAACCCATCGATACTATCCGACTCAGCAGCCTGCTGGAAAGGGCGCGGGAGATCATCGTGGCGCAGAATGTTCAGCATCCCACCATCCAGGTGGAGCCTGATGGCATGCCTTGCGGGCTGACGAATTGTTAGAAGTCGTTATATTTATATATGAATTGCCTGATCATCGACGACAACAAGATCGCCAGAACTACGCTTAAACAGTTGGCCAGCCAGGTGAAGGACCTGAACGTATTGGGCGAATGCAGTAATGCCATGGAAGCCTGGAACTTCATCCGGGAAGAAACGGTAGATCTGCTGTTGCTGGACATCGAAATGCAAGGCATGAGTGGTCTGGAACTAACGCGCAACCTGGGCGATAATGGGCCTGTCATTGTTTTTACTACCTCCAAGAAGGAATATGCCGCTGAGGCGTTTGAGTTGAATGTAGCTGATTACATCGTGAAGCCCGTCACTCCTGCCCGCTTTATACAGGCTATCGACCGCGTGCGGGATATCCTCGACAGTAATAAGGAAGAGGTGAAGCTGGCTGAGGATGAGTTTATTTTTATCCGCGACTCCAATATTGTTCGCCGGCTGGGCCTCGATGATCTTTTGTATGCCGAGGCTATGGGCGATTATGTAAAATTGTACACACCTTCGAAGTTCTACGCCGTCCACACCACGCTGAAGGCCGTGGAGGAGCGCTTGCCTGCGGGGAGGTTCCTGCGCGTGCACCGTTCGTACATAGTGGCTGTGGGCAAGATCGAGACGATCCAGGATGGCGCCTTGATTATCAATGGCAAATCTCTCCCTGTGGCGGATGCCTACCGCAGTGCGCTGAATAAGAGAATGAATATACTTTAAGCAAAGCCGGAGGCTTTGAAATACCCGTCACCAGCCAGAGGCTGGCGACTGTGTGCAGTACGATTGGGGTTATGGTTAGTTTCCACCGACCGGATTTCCGGATTCACCGACTCATTGTGCCTAATAGCCGCCTTGCTATTGGCGGGCGCGGGATTTGATTGCATCTTTACATCAGCAAATGCGATAAAGCAAAAATGCAATAGAGCAGATACGCATAGTTCTTTAATCTTTTTTCATAAGCAGTTAGTTTTGGTTAACGGCCCCGGTTTCTACCGGGGCCTTCTTTTTTAAGGTATGAAATCTTTTCTCATCATATTATTCATTGCAGACACTTGCTTACTTGTTGGTCTGACGTACTTATCCCTCAGAAGGGTTGGCAAAAGGAAGCATAGGCAGGGGTGATCATTTTTAAACTACATTAGCCTATTATTTAATAGCAATGACCAGTAAAAAGATCATTTATTATATACTGGCTGCCTTTATTGCCGGCAACTTGCTGCTGATCTATCTGCAATACAATTCCGCTAAAAACATCAATGGTCTTATTTCGGGTAATGAACGCCTCCTGTATGAGTTTGGGGTAGAGAATGAACTGCGTGCGCTGGAAAAAGGGGTACATGCCGTGGAGAATGGTGTGCTTCAAACTATTACCAAACGTGATAGCGTTGACCTGCCGGGCATAGAGCGCCAGGTGGCCGAAGTGGAAAAGGACCTTGGCATGCTACAGAAGATCAATGATGACGACAACTCTGTGAGGTTCATCGATGAACTGGATACACTGGTAAGACAAAAGTTACTTTTCAGTCACCGCATATTGGATACTTTTCACAGCACCGGCAAGACTGCCGCGGAAGACCTGTTTGCTACTCCTCAAAATGCACAGCTTACGCTGGATATCATGGCTACGGCCCGCAAGATCGACAGCAGCCGGCAACAGTTACTGGGCACGCTTACCAACGAGGTTGATAAGAACGGACGTGAGGCGCGGACTGCCGGTATGGTATTGATCATCCTGGTACTCATCAGCGGCGCTGTTTTGTTCTGGTTCATCATTAATCGTATCGGGCAGCAGAATCAACTGATCCGTCAACTGGATGCTTCGGAGAAGAAGGTGCGTGAGGCTGCGCGTATCAAGGAAAACTTCATGGCGAATATGAGTCATGAGATCCGCACGCCCATGAATGCCATCATGGGTTTTACCAGTTTGTTGCAAAAGCGGGAGACAGACCCTGTATCAACGGGTTATGTGCAAGCCATCCAAAGTTCGGGCGATAGCTTACTCACTATTATCAATGATATTCTCGATCTCTCCAAGATCGAAGCGGGCATGATGCGCATAGAGCCTACACCTTTCAGCATACGGGAATTGCTGTATTCGGTAGAGACTATGTTTCTTGAAAAGGTGAAAGAGAAGGGTTTGCAATTCACCACGCAGGTGGACAACTCTATTCCTGATACACTGAATGGTGATGCCACCCGGCTGACGCAGGTGTTGGTAAACCTGATCGGCAACGCGGTGAAGTTCACGCAACAGGGAAGCATTGCTGTGGTTATCAGTAACGAAGGTGTTCAGGAGAAGAATATTTTACTGGGCATCACAGTAAGTGATACCGGTATTGGCATCGACCCAGATAAGCTGCCTGGTATTTTTGAGCGGTTCCGACAGGCTGAAGATTCTATTACCCGTAAATATGGCGGCACAGGTCTTGGCCTTTCCATTGTGAAAGACCTTGTAGAGCTGCAGGGTGGCTCCATCGATGTGACCAGTGAGCCTGATAAGGGAAGTATTTTCCGCATCGTGATTCCTTATAAGATCACGCAGGAAGTGATCAACAATCAACGCAAGTGGTCTGACGCTTCGCTTAGAAATGCTGCGCCTGTTGATGTGCGCATTCTTGTAGTAGAGGACAATGAGATCAACCAGCAACTGATGCACCACCTGCTTGGCTATTGGGAACTGCCTTACGAGATCGCCGCCAATGGAAAAGAGGCGCTTGAAAGGTTACAGCGTGCGTCGTATGACCTGATACTCATGGATATTCAGATGCCTGGCATGGATGGCTATACTGCCACTGCGCAGATCAGGCATACGTTGCAACTGTCTACACCCATCATTGCCATGACCGCGCATGCGCTGGCGGGAGAAAGGGAGAAATGTCTCAGTGCCGGTATGAACGAATATATTTCCAAACCAATACAGGAAGAGGAATTGTACCGGATGATCGTCCGGTTTACGGGGCGGCAACAAACGGAAGCGCCGGTTAAGAAAGGGTTGTACCAGCCACCACCCACCAACTACCGGCACATCGACCTTGGGTATATGCGCGAGGTGAGTAATGGTAATAAGGAGTATGAGAAAACGGTAACGGAACAATTCCTTGAGATGATACCGGAAGACCTGAAGGGTCTGGAGCTTGCCCTGAAAAGAAAGGACTTTATTATGCTACGTGTGCTGGCTCATAATATGAAGACTTCCGTATCGGTAATGGGGCTTACTGAAAAGCTGCAACCTCATCTCGACATTCTTGAACAGCAGGATAATACCGATGAAAGTATTTTATTGATGCATATCAAAGCCGTGCAGCATATCTGTATTCCTGCCTTGAAGGAAGCACGGCACTTCTACGCTTCTTTGTAAGAACTACCTTTTTGTCGCAAACAGATTTCTCACTACGCCCAACCTTCCTGTGGGTTTAAACCCCTAATGGCTCCGTTCGAAATGACAGCGTTATATGAATGAGTTTCCTGCAGTAATATACTGCGCGTATCGCTCATGCCTTGTCGACGACTGTTTTGGCCTGTTGGCCGACTGGCGCTTTTCAAGGGGTTTTGCGGTGTGTAGCTTTACATCAGCAAATAATTCAAAACCAATTAAAATAGTTTACAATGAAAAAGCTGATGATCTCCTCACTGGCCCTTTTGCTGGCCACCGCCTCTATGCAGGCTCAAAATGAGTATGCCACTGTTAAAAAAGACATACAACAATCTAATAAAGAAGTAGCCGCCGCCAAAAAAGAAAAGAAGGAAGAACGTAAGGAATTAAGGAAGCTGGAAGGTAAGGAAGTGACTTATCAATCGAAGCAACAGTTTGGCGCAGACTTTGGCAATAATATTACAGATGTAACCTGGAAACGTACGAAGTATTTTGATGAAGCCACTTTCATGCTGGACGGGAAAAAGACAACGGCTTATTACGACATCAGGAATCAACTGGTAGGCACTACACAGGCAAGGGCTTTTGCTGATCTTCCTGCTGCTGCTCAAAAGTATATCAACAATAAATACAAAGATTATAAGGTAGGTGACGTGATTATGTATGATGACAATGAGAATAACGATACGGATATGTTAATGTATGGCCGCCAGTTTGCAGATGAAGATAATTATTTCGTAGAGCTGCAACAGGGAAGTAAAGATATCATTGTGCAGGTAGACATGGCTGGTCAGGTATTTTTCTTTACTAATATGCAGTAATCAACAATCTTACAATTGTTCCACTTTTCATAAAGGCGAGGTTAGGGTTATCAGGAAGCCTTCCCCAGATGCGGGAAGGCTTTTTTATTTCTTAGCTTTGCTCCAAAGTTGTGTTATGGCCACAGACCTTTCTTCGCTTGATCCTACGGGCAGGTTTTCGAAAAGAGTGGATAATTATGTGAAGTATCGCCCTTCTTATCCGGAAGCGGTGCTTACTTTTTTCAGGGAGCAGTTTGGGCTGACGCAAGATCGTACGATTGCTGATGTAGGTGCGGGTACGGGTATTTTTGCGGAGCTGTTGTTGAAGAATGGCTACCGGGTAACTTGTGTGGAGCCTAATGATGCTATGCGTGAAGCAAGTGTCGGCCAGTTATCGCATTATCCTGGCTTCAGTAGTGTGAAGGGGCAGGGTGAAGCAACGGGGCTGGCTGCTCAATCTGTTGACCTGATCACCGTGGCGCAGGCTTTTCACTGGATGGAACCTACGGTCACTAAAAAAGAATTTCTGCGTGTTCTTAAACCTGGTGGTCATATTGCGCTCATCTGGAATATCCGGCTGCAGGAGTCTCCTTTCCTCGTAGCTTATGATAAGCTGAAATCGGATTTCGGAACTGACTATACTACTTCCGGCCGTGACGTGCGGAATGTGTTGGTCGACTTCTTTGCGCCGGCTGCTATGCAGCTGACCATATTTCCTCACCAGGAGCAACTTACCTGGGAAGCACTGAAGGGTCAACTACTTTCTGCTTCTTATATACCTATGCCGGGTCATGAGCGATATGATGCCATGATGGGCGTACTTACGGAGCTGTTTAATGCCTACCAGCAGGATGGAATGATCACGATGGAGTATGAGACAAAGGTGTACTGGGCGTAATGAAACAGGTGCCTACCTCAATAGTTACCACCTGCTACCTCAACCCACTTTACCCATTTATCATTTTCTTTACGGTAGAAGCAAAAGGAGGTGGCTCCACCTCCATATGTACACCACATAAAATGAAATAGGAGTATGGTCCTATTCCTCATATAAATGGGTCTGGTAAAATAAATAGCATTATACATCGATCTGGCTACTTTGTACCACACACTGGCTATTGTATGCCTAAGCACTTTCAAGGTATCCCTCAGCCGCATGTTAGCACGGTACACAAAATCCATGATACTATCCGCTTCGATCCTTTTAGAATCAGGTAGCAAATTGTCATCTAATTCAATGTTTGCCGAATCTTTTAATTGTTCCAGTAAATACTTTCGTTCAGTAACCGTTAATTCGATACTGTCTTTTGGCAGGCTAAGGTTTACGACTACTTGTTTTGACAATTCTTTTACTTGCCTACGGAGTACGCCAGGTATGGCATGATTGCTATAGTAGATTGTGCCTGATGGTTGATAACGACGTATGACACTATGAACAAACTGCAGGTCGGTACTGTCCCACTGGGCTTTGAGGGGGTGAATAAAAAGAGAGAGCAGAAAGCAAATGATGTATATTTTCATAAATCAGTCGATTAAAGAGTATTGGTCATTAGTCAAAATGCGCCTCCGGTTACACATATCCATTCTGTCCATTGTCCGTTTTCTTTCTTGTAAAAAGACAGGGAAGTTTCTCCACCAGCAGTATCAGTGAGCCACATGAAATGAAACAGCATGATCGTTCCATTCCTGATATAAAGGGGTCTTGTAAATCTAAATGACTTATACGATGATTTACTATTTATATATTTTACTGCTGCTTCAAACCCCGCTGTAGCCACTAATGAGTCGTACACCTGCCTGTTTTTACGATGAAGGAACGTGAAGATACTGTCTGTATTTACCATTTTTGAATCATGGAATAAGCTATCAGCAAACCGGGTAATAGTTGGCTTTTTCAGTTCCTGCAACAAATAGGTTTGTTCTTTGGCAGTGAGCAGAATACTGTCGCCCCTGCGGTTTACCATTAACCGCTTTGTAAACTCTTTTACTTCTCTTTTAAAGACAGCATCCTCCGGACTGCTACCATAGTGAAGGGTTCCTATTCTCTGGTATTTGCGCATGAGGTCATGTATGAAATGTATTTCAGAACTGTCGAGCTGGGCCATGAGTGGCTGCATGAAAAGGAGGAGTAGAAAGCAGGTAGTGTGTATTTTCATAAATCAGTGGCCCGGGGGATGGGCGGTTTTGGCCTTTAATAGCGTGGGCGGTGCAGGAAAAATTGTTTGCGGGGGTTACTTTAACATTCCTTTGCGTGGTTGCTGGTGGAGCCGTTGGCGCAATTGCCGGGTAGTGTTACCTTTGCGGCCATGGAATATTTTAAGAAGCTGCAGGAGTTATTGAAGATCGAGCAGGAGGAGGATAAGCGATTGTATCAACAGCAGGCTGAAACGCTTTCGGTAACGGAGCGCCGGGCTTATGGGCTTACCTGGTACCCTATCGCGATCAGGGATACGGAAATGACCCGGGGCGATTATCTTTCTGTGGAGGTGGAGCGCACTACTCACCAGGATGTAGTGCATCAATTGCGGTTTGGCGCTTCCGCAGCGCTGTTTTCCAACCATGATCCCAAGGCTGACCGTGTGGAAGGTGTGGTTACTTTCCAAGGGGGTAATAAATTGAAGATCACTTTACGTACTGATGAATTGCCCGACTGGGCCCGCGATGGCAAGCTGGGCATCGACCTGTTGTTTGACGACAACAGTTATGATGAAATGCAGCAGGCGCTCAAGCTGGCTATCGTGCGGAGTGAGAAGAAAGAGGAAGGGAGGTTGATACAGGTGCTCTCCGGCAATGCCGCTCCCACTTTTGAGACAGAACATTTTCCTTATACCATATCCCGGCTGAATGCTTCACAGCAGGCGGCGGTGCACAAGATATTATCGGCCAATGATCTCGCTATCGTTCACGGTCCTCCCGGTACCGGCAAGACCACTACGCTGGTACAGGCTATCAAAGCGCTTATTAAGCAGGAACCGCAACAAATATTGGTAGTAGCGCCCAGCAATGCTGCCGTGGACCTGCTGAGTGAAAAGTTGTCGGATGAAGGATTGAGTGTGCTGCGCGTGGGTAACCCCGCCCGTGTATCGGAGAAGTTAACGTCGTTCACGCTGGATAGCAAGGTATCGGAGCATCCCAGTATGAAGGAGGTGAAGCGACTAAAAAAGCAGGCTTCTTCGTACAAGGACATGGCGCATAAGTACAAGCGCAACTTTGGTAAGGCGGAGCGTGAGCAACGGAAGGCGCTCTTTGATGAGGCTCATAAGATCATGAAGGAGGTAGAGAACACTGAGCAATATATTGTGAATGATCTGCTAACGAGGGCGCAGGTGATCACCGCTACGCTGGTGGGCGCCAATCATTATACTGTACGCCACCTTAAGTATAGAACTGTTGTGATCGACGAGGCTGGTCAGGCATTGGAGCCGGCTTGCTGGATACCTATATTGAAGGGAAGAAAAGTAGTTTTGGCTGGCGACCATTGTCAACTGCCGCCTACGATCAAGAGCCAGGAGGCTGCTCAGAAAGGACTGGCCACTACTCTACTGGAAAAATGTGTGCAGCTGTATCCCGAAGCTGTGGTACTGCTGGAAGAGCAATACCGAATGCATGAAATGATCATGGGTTATTCTTCGGGTGTGTTTTATGGCAACCGGTTGAAGGCGCATGAATCAGTAGCGGGGCATTTGTTGTTTGATGCAGACAGGCCGTTGTCGTTTATAGATACGGCTGGTTGCGGGTATGATGAAAAGCAGGATGGCACCAGCACTACCAATCCTGAAGAGGCAGCCTTTTTGTTCAGGCATCTTACGCAACTGGTGGCTGACCTTTCGACCAGATATCAACCCGGCAACTTTCCCACCATTGCCGTGATCTCTCCTTATAAGCAACAGGTTGAATTACTGAAAGAGCAATTGCAGCACTCTCCTGCTTTGAAGGAGTACAATGGCAATATTACTGTGAATACCATCGATAGCTTCCAAGGTCAGGAACGGGATATTGTGTACATCGGCATGACCCGTAGTAACTCTGACAATAAGATCGGGTTCCTTTCTGATATCCGCCGTATGAACGTGGCTATGACCCGGGCAAGGAAAAAGCTCGTGGTGATTGGTGACAGTGCCACGTTGAGTCAACTTCCTTTTTATTCGGATTTCATTTCTTATGCCGAGCAACGGAATGCGTGGCAGAGTGCGTGGGAGTTTGTGGAGGAGTAAATTCGGTTTGCTTCTTGTTTCTCAGCAACCAGCTGGTGCATTGGTAATAAGCTATGGCTTGATTGACCAGGCTATCGTCGAGGCGGGAAGCTGTGGCATTGCCTGTTTTCAGATCGGGCGTATATTCCTGTATGGTCTTAACGGGTGATTGTATTACCAGCTTACCGTTTCGCATGTATCCCAATCCCTGGTAGGTGCTGATAAATGCGCGCTGTTTTTCAGCGGGTGTATTGAGTATATCCTGTCCGAAGAATTTTGACTTGTATTGTAACCTCAGCATGCCCAATATGGTGGGTGCTACATCTATCTGCGCGGTAAGATCGCTGACTGTGCCCGGCTGTAATATTTTAGGTGCATAGATAAGCATCGGGATATGATAACCCGTTACGGGCAAATCCACACTGCCGGCGCTGCTGGCGCAATGGTCGGCCACGATCACGAATATGGTGCTATCGAACCAGCTTTTTGAGTGAGCTTCTTTCAGGAATTTATTGATGGCATAGTCCGTGTACTTTACAGCACCATCTCTCGACTGGATGGATGGTGGTATATCAATGCGGCCATCAGGATAGGTATAGGGCCGGTGGTTGGAAACGGTCATGATGTGGGTAAAGAAGGGCTTGCGCGTGGCTTCATTGGAATCGAGGGTGTGGAGGGCCAGTGTAAAGAGGTCTTCGTCGGCCACACCCCAGATGTTTTGGTAGTGTACATCTGCCGGCTTGATGGCCGACCTATCTATGACCGTATATCCGTTGCCGCCAAAGAAGGTTTGCATGTTGTCGAAATAGCTATAGCCGCCGTAAATGTATTGGGTGGTATATCCTTTTGAACGGAAGACGCTGCCCAGTGAAAACATGTTCGCATTGTCGGGGCGCTTTACAATGCTTTGTCCGGGCGTGGGTGGTATGGAAAGTGACAGTGCTTCAAGGCCACGGACGGTCCGTGTGCCGGATGCATATAAATTGGTAAAGAAGAGGCTATGGGATGACAGTGAATCGAGGTAGGGTGTAATGTTCTTGTCGCTGCCGAATGCCTGCATGAAGTTAGCACTCAGGCTTTCTACGCTGATGAGCACTACGTTTAGTTTTCTCTCCGGCTCCGGATAGGTGATCTCTCTTTCGATGCTGTAAGGATCGTTGCCAACAAAGCGGGCATTGGGTGACTGTAGTTGCTGCCTTACCAACTGGAACGCTTTTGTATCGGGCAGGGTTTGGTAGAACTGGTAGAAGTCGAGCTCGTTTTGGGTGAAGGCTACTGCAAATTCGTACATGCCGTTGCCGGCGAGTGAATTGGCATATTCGTTCTTGCTGAAATGGCGCCATTTTTCGGGTACTCCAATATATACCAATACCGGCATCAGCAACAGGCAGACGGCTAACAGGGTACGCCGGCCAAATGATAAGGGCTGGCTAACGCTGTGGCGAATGAGCTGCCGGCTCATGAACGTAAGGGCTACTGCTGTGAGCACCAGCACCGTCATGATCCAAACTATAGGATAGGACTCTGCGATGTTGCCCAGGACTTCGGTGGTATACACCAAGTAGTCCACGGCGATGAAGTTATAACGGGTGGTGAACTCCTGCCAGAAGAACCATTCGCTTACTACATTGAGCAATAGTAGAAATGTAACTAATACGAAGCCGAAGTATAAAACGCCTGCACGCCAGCGGGAACGGAAGGAAGCTGGTACAAAAAAGAGGACCAAGTATATTGCCCATCGCAGGACAATGTAACCGATCAACGCTGTATATAATTGAGGGCTGAAATCTTTGGGGACTATTTTGGTGAACATCAACAGGGACAGCAAGGTCGCGAAGAACAAGCATACAAACGGCAATGCTCCTTTCCGGTAGATGTATTCATTCTGCAGCCACAGGTGTAATACGAAGGGGATGATGACAAAAGATGCGATGGCCAGATCGTACACGATGCCAATGGAGAAGAGCCCTGTAAACTGGCCAACGGTGATGCCTGTGCCTGTAGTTGCGAATAGTAATCCTATACGGGTAAGGGTGGACAAGATGAGGTATAGGCCAATGATTACCCAAACGAATGAAAACCTGTTACGGAAAATCTTATTGTACATGCTACTAACGGGGTTTAAATATCTTTACAAACTTCCGCACTGATTCTATCGGAATTTTAAAGAAAACGGGTGATCAGTGGTTTCCCCTATTGTGTGTACAATAAAAATATTATTGTGGATGTCAGCTGCTTTTTCTCTTCAGCTTTTCTTCAGGTTTCACTTGTTGATTTGTGTTAATACTTTAAGTGTATTATTTACATTAACCAATCAATAACATCATGTGGAGATATTATGCGATGTGCAGGTGAAGTGTCAGGCATGTCTTTACTGTTACTTTCTTCATTTTACTTTCTGCTTATGCAGGGTTTCGCGCTTCTCGCGCGGGATTGTCACTTTCTTTTCCTTGATGAAAAGAAAGTAACCAAAGAAAAATCAAGTCAGGCCCGATCGCTCCGCGCGGCCTGACGGGCTAACGCCTCTCCAAGGTGTAGCTTTCCTTATTTTCTTTAGGCTCCCAGTCACTTCAAGTGTAGCATTCTTTATTTTTTACAGACTCCCAGACACTTCAGGTGTAGCATGCTTTACTTATTATTGGCAGCAAGTCACTTCTGATGTGGCTTGCTTTATTTGTTATAAGCAGCGGGACACTTTGGGGGTAGCATTCTTTGCTTATTACAGCACCCAGATCGGTTTACTCGCTGCGGAGGCTTTTGACGGGGTTGGTGAGGGCTGCTTTGATGGATTGGAAGCTAACGGTGGCCAGTGCAATGGTGACGGCCAGCAATCCTGCAATGGCAAAGATGCTCCACCCCATGTTGATGCGGTACGTATAGCTTTGCAGCCATTGGTTCATCGCGTACCAAGCAATGGGCGACGCTATTACAAAGGCGATCAATACCAGCTTGATGAAGTCCGTTGATAATAGTCTCGTGATGCCAAGGGCCGAAGCTCCTAATACTTTGCGCACTCCAATCTCTTTGATCCTGCTTTCGGCCATGTATGCGGACAGGCCAAACAAACCAAGGCAGGAAATGGCTATGGCCAGGAAGGCGAATAAACCGGCCAGCATTTTAGTGCGCTGCTCATTGTCGAAGTTGCGGGCATACTCTCCGTCTACGAATTTGTAATCGAATGGCCAGCCGGCATTGTACTTCTTAAATATCTGTTCTGCTTTCTGCAGGTTATCTGCCATTGACCGATCGGCGCTAAACTTGATGTGCATGGTGCTGTACCAGCTTGCTGGTCCCATGATCACCAACGGCGGTACTTTCTCATAGGGTGAGTTGAGTATATAATCTTTCACTACGCCTACTACCTGCCAGCTTCTGTTGTCGGCAGGCTGGTTGATGATCTGTCCTATGGGGTTGGTGAAGCCCATCTTCTTTACTGCTGTTTCGTTGAGGAGGACAGCCAATGAGTCGGTAGCATATTTGTTGATGTCGATATCTCTGCCGGCGATCAACTGCAAGCCTGTTGTTTTTATGAGGTCAGCGTCTGTACTGTACAGTGCAATGGTTTCATCGTCGTTGGGGTTTCTTCCCTGCCAGCGCAGGCCCCAAGTGTTGGAACCCCGCTGTGTGATGGTGGCCATGTTTTTGGTAACGCCGGTAGCTATGCCTGTACTGATCAGTTCCTGCTTGATGAGCGGGTAGTTCTTTTCTATGTCGCCTACAAAGTTGACATGGATGAGGTTGTTGGCTGTGTAGCCTGTTTGCCTGTCCTGGGCGTAACGAACCTGGTTGTGCACTACGACTGTAGATATAATGAGGATGATGGCAAAGGTAAATTGGAGTACCACCAATGCTTTTCGTGGTGACAGTAATGACTGGGCTTTTTTGAATTTACCCTGGAAGATGCCTACCGGCTTAAAGGACGACAGGTAAAATGCCGGATAGCTGCCAGCAAGAATACTGGTAAAAGCTATAAAAGCAAGTGCCCACATCCAGAAGTATCCGTTATTGAATGGAATGGTAAGTTGTGCGTCGATGAGTGTATTGAATGGAGGTAATACAAATTGCACCAGGATCAATGCGATGATGCCGGATGCAAGGGCCAGGACAAAGGACTCAATAATAAACTGGCGTATCAGTATGCCTCTTCCCGCGCCTGCCACTTTGCGGATGCCTACTTCTTTTGCCCGCTTTTCGCTGCGGGCTGTGCTCAGGTTCATGAAGTTGATGCAGGCAATGAGTAATATAAACGCAGCGATGATGGCAAAGAGCCGTACGGTGGTGATGCGACCACTTACTGCCTGTCCGTTTTCAAAGGTTGAATACAGGTGCCATTTTTCAAGTGGATGCAGGAAATGGGTCCATACTTCGGCATGTCCTGATTTGTGGCGGGTGAGGTCTTTGATCTTATTGTTAAAGGCTGTGGTGGATGTGTTGGGTTGTAATTGTACAAAGGTGGTTGTGTTGTTGCTCAACCAGCTGTCGTTGCTCCAACCTAATTGTTTTAAATAGGCCCAGGGCAAGAGGTAATCGAAGTGGAAGCGGGTGTTGGCGGGCAGGTCTTTGAGTATGCCTGTTATTACAAAGTTGTCTTTGCCATCGAGGCGAATGGTTTTATTGTAGGGGTTAGTGCTTCCGAAGAGTTGCTTTGCCAGTTTTTCGGTGATGACGATTGTATTTGCTTCTTTCAGTTGTGGCTGTGCTGCGCCATGTGTGAATGGAAAACTAAACATGTTCAAGAATGCGGGATCAACAAAGCTGCCTTGCAAGCCGGTAAAGCTTTTCTCTTCTACCGTCATCAGCAAGCTGTTTACTTCAGCAAAGCGTGTGTTGGCTATTACTTCGGGAAAGTCTTGCTGCAATGCCGGTCCCAGTGGTTGGGAAGTCATGTTGATGGCAAACTGTTTTCCATCGGTTGTGGTCAGTCCGTATACCTGATAGAGATTGCCTTTGTTTTTATGGAACTTATCGTAGCTGACTTCGTTTTGCAACCAAAGCAGGATCAGGATTGCTCCTGCCATGCCAATGGCTAATCCTGCAATGTTGATGGCGGAAAAGCTTCTTCCACGAACGAGGTTTCTCCAGGCGATCCTGAAATAGTTTAATAGCATAGCTGGCGTTTGTATCTTACTGTATACCAGCAATATGCCAAACTACTAATTCATTAGGAGTCAGGAGATTGATGATTTACTTTTAATGGGATAGTGTACGGTTTTGATACGGGCAGTGTTCGATTGTTTCGGCTTACTTGCGCAGTAAGCTTTTGCGTCGCCATTCGACGCTTTACTTTCTTGCTTTACATTTTTGCACGGCGTGCAGGGCTTTGTTGTCACTTTCTTTGCCTTGACTTTTTATGCTTACGCAAAGGTTTCGCGCTTTTCGCGCGGGGCTGTCACTTTCTTTTCCTTGATGAAAAGAAAGTAACCAAAGAAAAATCAAGTCAGGCCCGATCGCTCCGCGCGGCCTGACGGGCCACGCCTCTCCAAGGTGTAGCTTTCCTTATTTTCTTTAGGCTCCCAGTCACTTCAAGTGTAGCATTCATTACTTATTATTGGCAGCAGGACACTTAAGGTTTAACAACGTACTATTTTTTTGAGATGGCTATTCTATTCTTAAAATACATCATGGGCAGAGGCAACGAAGCTGAGGATTTCGATCTGTGGTTCTGATTCGAGGCCGCTTTCGTCGCGGTGTTGCTGGAAGGTTTTAAAGGAGGGTACTTCCAAGAGTTGTTTTTGTATTGCTTCGTTTTTGTATTGTGATAAATGCACAAAGGTCTTTCCGTCTTTTTGGATCAATACGGTGTAACGGAAATCATCGCCAAGGGTTTTGAAATCTTTGATAAAGGTGTTGATGTTTTCTTTGTTCTTCTCGACAAATGTGTCTTTTACTGTGTATGTTACTTTAACGGTGATCATAACGTTTGTTTTTACGTGTTTTATTTTCTGTGTGTGTATTTACATTAATAAACACGGCAGCGATGTAAAACGTGACAAGGGTTTATGCGGGGTAGATATTTTTTAGTTTATCGGGATCTACCATGGAATAGATGTGTACTATTTTTTGTGTATTGGGATTTATATCAGATACCTGGCAGTTGGTGAGTATTCCATCACTGTAGAAAAGGATGGCTGGTTGGTGATTGACAAATGACAACCGCGCGGTGCTTTGTTGCTGATAGTTGGTGTATGCATAGAACATGAGCCCGGCTGTGGCCTGCCAACCTTCGACAAGATCTTTGACGATGCTGACTTTTCCTCCTCCATCGGTGATGACAGTGACTTCCTGTGCCAGTAGTTTTTCGAGCGACTTCATATCACCGCTCTTGATGACGGTGATGTAATTTTCGAGGTAAGTTTTTGTATCGAGGGATGTTTCCTGTACCTGCTTTGCGGGCGAGGCTAATTTGCTCTTTGCACGACTAAGCAGCTTGCGTGAGTTTTCGACGGTAATGGAAAGGGCCTGGGCAATGTCTTCGTGTGAATAGTCGTAGGCTTCTTTGAGGATGAATGTGGCCCGCTCTCTTGGGTTGAGGTTTTCGAGCAGGACCAGCATGGAGTAGCTGATGATCTCGTCGCGGTTGATGCCGGCGTCGGCATTTTCGGTGGCTACGGGTTCGGGGAGCCACAAGGGGTCGCCGGCTATGCGCTGTTTCTTCTTCTTGATGTTGATGGACTGGTTGATGACTCCTTTGATGAGGTAGTTCTTTTCGTTCTCAATTTCTTTTGGGGGGCCGGCAAGGTAGCGGGTCATGACGTCCTGAATGGCATCTTTGGCATCTTCGGAGGAGCCCAAAATGTTGTAGGCGTAGGAGAACAGTGTACGTTGATAATCCTTAACCATATCTTTTAATTATCCCGGGTAGACAAAGCTACCGGGAAAAACGTGACGAGATGGTGGATACAATCCCGGAAGAAGTTGGATTTAGATAAGATTACGTGGAAATGGTGACAGGACGGATTTGATAGAGCCCGATCATGAAGCAAGGGCGGCTGAGCCAGTTTGGCAGCTTTGCTTATTATCGGTTTGGCTGATGAATACTGGGAATGGTAGGGGAAGACGAGTCTGGTGGGTGTCTGGTTGGGGGCAGGTACTTGCCTGATATGGAGGGGATCAGGGGCAGGGTCCGGACAAAGTCTGGATAAGGTCCGGATAACCTCCGGAAAAGGTCCGGATAAGGGTGTTAGCCAAATGGGGCCGGGTGGCGACTGGTGTTTAACCGCTGGTTATTGGGACCACTGCGATCAGGTCAATTAGCTCCTCTTGATCCCAATAACCTCTGCCAGATTTACAGCTCTACTTGTAATTTACGAAATCTATCGAGCGGGTTTATCGTTTCCATTGAGGGGTTTTTCTGCAACGTTGGGGCAAATTTTCAACCCACTTCTGGCGCAAACCCGAGAGGCTAAGTTCCTGTTATGCGTTCTATATTTTTTGACAAATCATGGCCAAAGGGTGATTGTTCAAGCGTTATTTAGAACCGCTTAAAATAAGTCAAAAAAGACTTTATCAGATTTCTTGTAGTCTTCCATTTAATGATTAGTATTGCGCATCAGTTTGGCCTCCCTTTATTTCTTCGGCCTTTCTACATTAGTGACAAAAGTTATAGCAGCATTCTCTACAGCACTACGCTGGTTTTTCAAAAAGTGATATTGAAAGGTATGTGTCGTCTTCCTATAGAGGGCGTGCTATTGAATTATACATCTATTGGTACAGTTCGATGTGGGATTGTATTGCTCAGTTATGAATCAAGAAGCTGGCAACAGGGGGTGTAGAACTCTTTTAAAAGTTGCCGGGGATTAGATATGGAAATAAACTCAACAAAAAAGCCCGGAGGCTTCGAAAAAATTCTCCAGGGCCTTATTGGAGTGTTGCACTGTGTTCGCATTGCGATAGACATTATACGCCTGCTTAGGACAGGTTTTGTATAATGATCGCGCTGGACTGGTATGTATGATGTGTTGCGCCTACGCGAAGCCGGTATTTACCGGCTTTTTTTGGCTCTCCGCTAAGCCGATCGTTCTAACGGGCGCTCGTTCAAGTATTTCTTCGTAAGTTAGTCCAGTCATTTGTGTGATGACCTCCATCGCTCCCAAGGTAGTGAGTGGTCCATTGTGTTCGTTTGCGCGAATGTAACGGATGATGGTTTGCTCCGTGCGTTGCAGTACGCCTGATAATTGGTGCCGCACCGCAGGGGTATTGACTTTGGACAAAGCAATTGTGGTAAGCTTCATGGGCTAAGGTTATTGGTCTAAAAAGTGACAATAGCCAGTACAAATATAGGTCAAATATGACATGATTGTAATTTTTAGTGACATTTTTTATAAAATTTTATTTCATTCTTTTTGAAAGGGAAGAACAGATTAGGAGAACTGCTCGATAAACTTAAACTGCGGAAAGGCTACACGATTAAGAGGGTAGCTGAACTGTTGGGAGGAGAGTATACCTATGAAACCCTTCGAAATGAGAACTCGAAAAGAGTTCCCAGCCCATACGTAATAAAAGCAATTGAGGAAAAGTTCCAAAAGGACTTAATTGATAAGGAGCCTGTAAATTACCCTACTGATGACTCCCTGGATAGTTCAATAGTTCCCCGTGAAGGAGAAGTTCAATATGGTAAGATCCACGAAGTTCTTGCTGAATTAAAAACTATCCGTGCAGAAAATAAAGAAAGGGATTCTTATATAAAGGCATTGGCTGAATATCTTGTAGGTAATACCGTAAATGGAGATAAGCAACGAACTAAAGAAGTTCTCGACAATCTTGAGCAAGTAGCTAAAAAACAGTCGACTACAAATGATGTGACTAAAGCCCCTACTTCCAACAATCGCTCCGTCGACAAGAAAAAAAAATAATTATTTGCTTTTAGGAAGTGGGCCATCGTAGTCGAAGAGGTCCATGATCTCTACGCCTAAGGCTTCTGCCAGGCGTGCAATGGTATTAAACTCAACATTTACCTGACCGTTTTCAATTTTGCTGATCTTACTATTGTGCATTCCTGTAACAGCCTCCAGGTTCTGAAGAGTCAATTCTTTGCATTTGCGAATCTCTTTCATTCGCTGGCCGAATCGCATTAACTGGTATGTTAGCTTCTCAGGTTCCATCTTTATTAAAGATAATACGTGAACTTTCTTTTAGAATAATTCAGTCTTATAAAACTGAATCCATAGACTGCTCGTATATTAGATTGATACTTGATTAAATCGCTTCAATAATGCATGCATAGTAACTGAAAAGGCTTTGGTTTTGGCGTTGTGTTTTTCTTTGGCAAACAGAGACATAGTCTTTAATAGCTAAAGGATTGTTTCACTTTCCAAAATTAGTATACATGAAAAAGAGTCATCCAACATCTTCAAAAACCAATGAGCTTGCGCGGCTTACGAAAGAACAGAAAGAAAATCCTCTATCGGTATTAGATAACTTCTTTGATACGTATCATCTACACGATGTGCGTGAAGTGCTTTGGGAGTGGTTGACGGCCGGGCTTACCAGTGACCGTGCTTTCAGTAGTGCCAGGGATCGCAGTAACCTGATTTTCCTTTATGAGCATATGGAAACACTGACCGAAGCGGCATACCTCATACTAAAAGATAAGAAAACCAAAAGCTGCAATCCCCAAGGTTAGAACTGTTCCCGGATCACTTTTTCTTTTGGTGCGCCGAGTTGGAGGAGGGTTGCTTCGAGCTCTTCGACCATGGCGTCGGGACCACAGATGTAGAAATACTGGTTGAAGTCACCCACCTTTTCTTTGAGATAGGTTGCATCTATTTTACGGTTGTCATATTGTGCCGTGCTCTGCTTGGTGAGGGTGTTGATGAAACGATCGCCCAGCATAGTTGTAAACTCATCTTTGAGGATGATGTCTTTTTCCGTGCGGTTGGAAAAGATCAGTTTATTATTATCGAGCTTGCCTGTTTTGTGCAGCTGGCGCAGAATAGCTATGAAAGGTGTAATGCCTGCTCCACCAGCAATGAAGGTGCCGGGGCCTGCATAGTGGATGGTTCCCCATACATCATGTAACAGTAATTCATCGCCGGGCTGCAGCTTGCCCAATTCGTTGGTGACGCCGTTGTGATCGGTGTATATTTTTATAGTGAACTCGAGGTGATCCCACTCATTGAGGCTGGTGAAGGTGAATGGCCGGCGCTCGTTTTTCCATTCGGGTTTATTGATGCTTAGCTCCGTGGCTTGTCCGGGCTCGAATTTGTAACCGGCAGGTTTTTCCAATGTGAACCGGCGCACGTTGTGGGTAACGAATTCAGCGGCCAATATTTTAACGATGTGCTCTTCTGCAGCCATAATCTTGTGTTTATACCGGCAAAGATATATGGGCTACGCAGGCAAATAGTTGTATATATCACTGTTTTTATTTGCCGTATTGTGGCTATTGTAGTTTATGGCCGGTACCTCAATGGTTGCCGTGGTACCCTGCCCAAGGGTGCTATCGATGTGCAGGCTGCCTTGTATGATGGCGATGCGTTTTTTCATGTTGCCAAGGCCCAGCCCTTTGTTTCCATCGGCCAGGATTGCTACGGGTTGTAGAAATCCTTTGCCATTATCGCTTACAGTGATCTGGAGTTTGCCGGGGTTGCATTCCAACCTGACTTCAATGACCGAGGCTTCGGCATGTTTCACTATGTTGTTCAGTAATTCCTGTATTACGCGGAACAGCACCAACTCTTTCTCCGGCTGGCTTTTGCACCATGTTTCGGCCATCTGGAAACGGGTGGTGTATAATCCTGTTTTTTCGAGGAAATGGAGCTGGTATTGTATGCAGGCTGCGAGGCCGACTTCGTTGATGAAGTCTGTATTGAGGCTTTTGGCTACGTTGCGCAAATCCTGTATGGCTTTTGTGATCAGCTCTTTCGACTCGGCGAGCTTGCTTTGTGTTTCTTCTACCTTGTAAAGATCAATGGTGTTGATGTTGAGCTTTACGAAGGTGAGTGCCTGTCCGATGTTGTCGTGGATCTCCTGGCTGATGTGTTGGAGGGTTTGCTCCTGCAATTCCAACTGTGTCTTTAGAAGCTGGGCTTCTATTTCGCTGCCTGCTATTTGTCGATTGCGCGCTGCCTTGTTGCGTGTACTTTTCAGAAATCTTATCAACAGTACAATACTGAAGGCTACAGCGATGACAAAATAGGTGGCTGCATAGATGATCTTAATAATGTCGTTGTCGGGCATAGGTGTTTAATAGTTAACAGTTCCTTCGTGTGTTAACAGGTAATGCAGGCGTTGCAAGCATTAATCACAGACATGGATGTGGGACGTGTGTTTTCGTTAAAGGGGTAGGATAACTTAAAAAGGAAGGTGATACTAATGCAGGGCCGAGAGATTTGCACCACTAATATAAGTGTATGCCGCAATACATACAAACGTAAAAGCACGCTTTTTATACAACGGGTATGCCTTACAGGGGTATAAAGTTAACAAGAAGCCGAAAAGTGCCGATTAAATGATTTCGGTCAATTCGAATATTGGTTGATATTCTAACTGTAACGGTCGTTTCGCCAAGGGTAGGCAGTGCTGGAGTATCCGCGCTCTTCCCAAAATCCTAATTCGTTGTGGGGGAGGAACTCTATCCGGCTGATCCACTTAGATCCTTTCCAGGCGTAGAGTTGTGGTGTGATCATGCGTACCGGTCCGCCATGTTCTTTGGGTAATGGCTTGCCTTCTACCGTGTGTGCCAGCAACACATCGGGCTTGAGCGCTTCTTCGAGGGCTACATTGGTGGTGTAATCATCGTACCCGTAGCAGAGTATGTGGGTGGCTGTTTCTTTGGGTTGCACGAGAGCAGCAAGATCGAGCAAGCGTACGCCGCGCCAGTTCATATCGAGTTTGGACCAGGTAGTGACGCAATGAAAATCGGAGGTATCGTCGGTTTGTGGCAAGTCCATGAATTCTTCCCAGGTGAGGGTGACGGGATGTTCCACTTCTCCATCGAGGGTGAGCCGCCATTCGCTCAGGGGGATATTGGGCTGGGTGCCAAGATCGAGCACCGGCCATTTTTGCGTAACGATTTGTCCGATTGGTACCACGGGCATTCCATGCCTGTTTGGCTTGCCGGAGCCGAGTGGTTTGTTATCGGCCACTGAGGGTGTGGTATTTATTTTTTCTTCGAAGCGGGCTTTTAGTTTCATACGCGCTTCTACTACTCTTTTTAGCTTGTCGGACTCTTCCATATACGACCATTTTTGCTTCATGAATTTACTGCTATTTCCCGGGAGTTATCTCTCTTGTTGATGTATTGGCATGATTGGGACATGAAATGCCGTAGGATGTACAAGGAGTTCAAGTCGAGAGGCGTTTGCTTCGATGAGCTTGAATTGGGCTAAAGCCCAAGGAAGATGGTTGATCTTTAACCCGGCCCTGAAGGGCCGGGCAATTCGGTCGCGGCAGGGCGTTTGCTTCGATGGGGCCACAAGCCCCGTAATAAAACTGCGAGGCTACAAGCCTCGCAGAGCATACAAGCGTTTACTTCGAGATTCTTTTGCGTCGATAGCAGATTTCTCACCCTGTACACTGGCTGTGAAGGCATGGACGCATGGCAGGGTTCGAAATGACAATAAAAAGGAGGCACCTTTTGAAAAGGTGTCTCCTTTTTTGGGTGCGTTTTCTTAGTTCTTCTTCAATATTCCGGCGGGGACTTTGGAGGGTGTGAACTCCAAGCCTAATAATTGTGCAATGATGGGCGCTATGTCGGTGAGGTTCATTTCGTTGATGATGGTTCCTTTTGCCAGACCGGGGCCAAAGGCTACAAAGCCGGTTTGGATCTCTTTAAAGTCGGGGTAAAAGCCATGGGTGCCGCCTTTGGCTGGCTTCACGATAGCGCCAGTTGTACCGCCGCCAATCGTAGCATTGTTCAATGCTGTGATGGCAAGGGCTGCATTGGGATCGGCGCCTATTTCATCTAATTGTTTACGCTCTATTATTTTGAACAGCTTCTTTTGTTCTGTCGGCAGGTTGTTGAGGAGCTGGCGTACCTGGTTGAGTGTTTGCTGATCGCTCTTGTCTTTGAGGTGCAGAAAGGCTGATCCGCCAGAAGTATGGAACTGGGCTTTCCAATCGTCTTTCTTAATGTCTTTAATCAATCCTTGCTGCGCCAGCAATACATTTGGCTGGAAGGAGGTTTTGATATCGACAAATCCATGATCGCCGGTGACGATGATGACTGTGCTGTCCATGATGCCTGCGCGCTCCAACGCTTCGATGATCGTCCCCAATCCTCTATCGGCACCAGCCACTGCTTTTCTTACGAGGTGTCCTTCCCTACCCTGCTCGTGTTCATAATGATCGGTGCAAGCAAGGTGAAGGGTTGTGAATGCCGGCTTGTATGTTTTGATGATGTAGGCTCCCATGCGGGCCACGTTTTCATCCATGATGAGTTCTTCGCCCACCATATTGAAGTCGGCCGCTTCTAATGTTCCGGTGGCTTTTTCCTGTATCTCTTTCCACAATCCTGCGGGCGTTGTGTTGGCTCCTGTGATCTCGCGTCGATCTGTCTTCAATTTGGGTGACCAGATATCGGGTACATTGTAATCGATCGGTGCGCCTACTGATACGGGCCATATCACGTTGGCTGATTTTTTTCCTGCCTTGCGTACTACATCGAACAGCGTAGGTACTTTAATGGAATCGTAAGTAAAGTACCACAGGCCGCTGGCTCCTTTTGGCTCAAAGGGTGCATTGTAATAAACGCCATGTTTAGCAGGCGGAACGCCTGTGATGATGGTAGTATGGTTGGGATAAGTAACGGAAGGAAAAACGCTGTTGACGCCACGTGCACATACGCCACTGTCTTTCATCTTACGCAGGTTGGGCGTGCCCCAGGATGGGTCCATGTAGAAGTCGGGGCGGAATCCATCAATGGTTACCAGGACTACATATTTGGCTTGTTGTGCATAGGTGTAACTGGTTAACAAGGCTGCGCAAGCTATTAGTAAGTATTTCTTCATTGTTCGTGGTTCGGTTGTAGAAAAGCCTGCAATTTATTCTATACGAACCTGGGATGGCATTGTTTACGATAAATTAACGCAATCGTTTGTTGGAGCTGGGGCTCCTTTTGAATGTAGCACATCCGCGGACAAAGCCAGAGGCTTTGAAATACCCGTCACCAGCCAGAGGCTGGCGACTGAATACAAAAAAGGTGAGTCGCCCTCCCGCAGAGCGGGACAAGTTTTGAGGGCGACCCACCTTTTGAAAACCCTTCGACAAGCTCAGGGTGACAGTGTGGGTTATTTATCCTGAATGAGGTTACCCTGGATCGACCAGGCGAAGTCTATTTGTATTTTGTCTTTGAAGATGGATGAATCCATGCTGATATATTGATCGGAGGAGTAACCAATCAGGCTTTCCATGGTGGCAAGGCTGTGACAGGTCATGCAATTGGTTTGTACTCCAAAGGGTGGTCCCGCTATCAGCAAACTGGGTATATTGAAGTCTACATTTTTATCGGTGATCGGTCCCAGGCCAGCAAACCCAGCTTCGAGGTAAGGGTTGTACCCGAGCATTGGTATTGCGCCTTTGTTGGTCCCTCCTACAATGGGCTGGTTCGGTAGTACCATGGCATAAGCGCTGGTTGCCGCGTAGTGTGCAGCTGCTCCTCTAAGTAGTGCAGGTCTCAGCTTTGCTGCGAGTTTGGAACTGGGCTCAAAAGGCATATCGGGATTGGGATCCCAATAGTAGGACTGCCATGTCCAGTTGCTGATCTCTTTGGTGGTTACGTGCATCGCTACCAATATGGCTACTTGCCCAGCCTGTGCTGTGGTAAGTCCTTCTGTGCTGTCGGACGCATTCATGTAGGCTGCCATTGCCGAATCGATCTTGAAGTTGATGAAGTCGCTCAGGTTGCAGGTGGCTGCAGCAATGCGTACGGGATCTGTATCGCTCGTATCTGCCGGTATTACTTTTTTATTGGGTTGTTGCTTGTTGTTTACATCTGCATAGACTATCGTTTTCCAGACATTGAATCCATAAGCCTGCAGTGTGGGTGGCGGGCCGGGCCATACAGGTATTCTAATCAATCCATCTTTTTGTTCGCCTACGAAGTAAGTAGGTTTTATAGTGACCGCTTTTTGAGGGAATTTAGGTATCGAACCTATGCCTCCTTTGACGCGGTATTTCTCTACTACAGATCTTTTGAGTATCTGGTTGTTGGTCGCATAGCAGGCTGCATTAGGATCGTAAGCAACGGTGACCCAAAAATCTACCGGGTTGCTGATGGCATTGCCTTGCACTTTTCTTAAAGCTGCAAGCCTGACCGGATCGGAACCGTGTTCGAACTGATGGGGTACATGGAGCTGGGCACGCGTTTTTTTAACGGCCGTACTTCCGCATCCACTTCCTCCGGAAAGGATAAGGTTTCTTATATCTGTGATGCCTAACCAGGTTTCGAATATCAATAATGAATCGCCCTGGTATACTTGTCCGGAAGGTTGAGTGAGCCCTGCCCAGATGCCCCATACGTGTTGGTATACGCTTGCGGAGTCATAGTTGTTGGGCATGCTGGTATTGTTCAACCAACTGTAAATAGCACTGGAATCTTCGGGGAAGTGAAAGCCGTTGAGCCCTGGAATTGTTGATGGAAGTTCGACGGGTGTGATACCTGTTCCGTCGTTGCCTTCGGTTTTAGGTGGGCCGGGATTGCAGAGTGTGACGATGGTTACAATGGCAAGTAATGCCAGGATGGTGATGGCAGTCTTTCTGTTTTTCATAAATGTTTTGGTTTAACAAGGAAATTGTTAACGGTATATTGCAACCTAAGTTAGAGACATTTTAAGTTGCTGACAAAACATATTATGAACTGTTATTATTATAGACTATTCTACCGGGTTATGCATGACCGAATTTAGCGCGTTATAGTTTTATTTAGCAATGATTGATGGAATTATGACTGTATTAGCGCTGGTTGTTGTCAATTTTATTTTTTTATTATTTTCTTTTTGCCCCATCTTTCTTTGACGTAGGCGTAGGCTTTTTTCTCGTCGGCTTCGATGGGTTTTGCGAGGGCGAGGTATTGGGTAAAGTACTTGCGTGCGAGTGGCTCGTTCTTGAGTTCTACTTCATAGATGCGACCACAGTTGTATAAAGCGATCGGGCTTTTGTATAAATAGAATGCTGTGTCGTAGGAGGCTACTGCTTTTTTGTATTGTTTGACAGCTTCATAGTTTTCACCCAAAGTGAAGTAGTACATTTCTCCATTTTTAGAGATGGCTTTATCGAGGCATATTTCCAATAGTTCGTTGCTCCTATCGTATTGTTTTAGTTTGGCCAATGCTTTTGCTTCGTAGTAATACACGGCTTCGACCTGTAATTCCATACTCAGCATGTATTCGCATACGCGTACACAGTTTTCATATTGCTGCAGGTTGTAATATCCTAAGACTACTTTGGTAAGAACACTCAAGCCCAACTCCTGCTGGCTGATCAATCTTTCTCCATATGCCGGAATACTTTTATAGTCTTTGGCATCATAGGCACTTCTGATTCGTGATTTGAGCAGTGAAGCGTTCATCGAATCGCGTGTCAATCCTATTTCGAGCAAGCTATCTGCTTTAGCATAGTCTTTAAGATCTATCAATGTTTCTGCCCATGCTACGGTGTTCTTAAAATCGCCGGGCGCCAGCTTGTATGCCTGGCTCAGGTACTGCAATGCGGAGTCTTTCATCTTCGCCCTGCTAAGTTGTTCGCCCAGTCCACGGTAGTAGTTGGCGTTGGCAGGCTGTAGCCGGATGAGGCGAGCCAGAAAGCTCATGGACAGATCGGGATCGCGGTTGTAGTAGATGGAAGCGAGGTAATGATTGGCGGTGATGTTATCGGGCTCGAGGCTATGTAGTTTCAGAAAGCAACGTTGTGCATGGAGCATATCTTCACTCATATAATATGCATAGCTCAGGAGTCGCAGGGCTTGTGTGTTGGAGGAGTCGATGCCAATGGCAGGCTGCAGGTAGTTGATAGCTGCTTCGTACTGCTGTTCCTGCAGCATGTCGAGTACTTTGTTTTTATCGGGCGCCGGAGGCTGCGCAGCAGCTATGAACACGAACAGGAAACTGATCGCAAAGGATAGTAATGGTTTATTCATATTTCTGTTGCTGGGTTAATAAACCGCTTTAGACTGGGTGAGATGCGGATGACTCTTTATTCCATAAAAGAAAAGTGCTTTTTTCTTTTTAGTCTTATCTTTGCGGTCTTACAACTCGAGGGGTGCCTTGTTTTCCCGTTTCGGCGGGAGACTGAAATAAAGGCTGAGATTATACCCATTGGAGGGAGTTGAAAAGTTGAGAGGTTAATAGGTTGAAAAGGCTATTGACTCGTAAAGCTTCGCTTCTTTCAAGCACCTGATCCGGATAATACCGGCGTAGGGATGAGGAATAATAATTACCGGTGCGTGGTGAGCGCATTTGTCTCCCTTTGGGTTCGTACGATCATTTTTAATTTATTTCGTATGAACATTTCTGAGTGGTTTACTTTATTAGGTCAGCAGTTGGCGGAAACGCCGTTTATTCAGTGGGTAGCCCTGGCGCTGGGCGTATCGGAAGTACTTTTCGCCAAAGCCAATAAGATATGGCTCTACCCTACCGGCCTTGCCGCTACCAGTCTTTCTATTTTCATTTTGTTTAAAGCGGGGCTGTATGCCGAGTGTCTATTGAGCTGTTATTACATTGTAATGAGTGTGTATGGGTGGTGGTATTGGGTGAAAAAGAAAAATGAGCCGCCCATCAAGATCACGCGCAGTAACCGGCAGGATTGGATCACCGTATCGCTGATCGTGGTGATTGGCTTTGTGTTGTTGTCTTTCGCACTGAAGCAATTCACCGACTCGACTGTTCCTTTCTGGGATGCGTGGGTGAGCTGTACTGCCTGGGCCGGGATGTGGCTGCTGGCCAAACGTAAGATCGAGAACTGGGTCTTGCTGAATGTATCGAATGCTTTTGCCATTCCTTTATTGTTTCATAAGGAGCTTCCGCTGTATGCAGGGCTGACGTTGTTTCTGTTTATTGTAGCAGTGTTTGGATATTTTAAGTGGAGTAGAATTTTGAAGGGAGAGCAAAGTTCGGAGTCAGGAATTCAGCACAGGGAGTTGGGAGTTGAGGGTTAAAGCTTGCGGTTACAAGTTTCAGGTTGCAGGACTAATGTTCACAGTTGTCGATTATCAGATGCAAGCTGTGGTATTGGAGGAGGTTCAATTTCACGTTTAATCTTTTACTTATTTTATTATGACTATAGCGGTTCATCCATCGGAGGTTTTATCAAAGGAGTTTGTTCAATCGATCAGGTCATTATCCCCTGAAGCGGAGACTTTGGGACGGTTGCATGATGAGCAACTGGCAATCATTTATCAGCAGGGCTGGTTCAACTTATATGTGCCGAAACAATATGGCGGGCTGGAGCTTTCTCTGCCTGAAGCACTACGCATAGAAGAGGCGCTGGCCTGGGCGGATGGCAGTGCCGGCTGGACCGTGACGTTGTGCAGCGGGGCCAACTGGTTTGTTGGGTTCCTGCCACCTTCGGCAGCACAGGAAATTTATTCTGATGCTAAAGTGTGTCTGGCAGGTAGTGGTAAACCTGGTGGCGTTGCCCAGCTTACTGATGATGGTTATGTGATCTCCGGGCAATGGAATTATGCTACCGGTGCTATGCATGCTACTGCTTTCACGGCTAATTGCCGTATACAAAAAAACGGTGTGCCGCTGGAAGATGCTGCCGGTAATCCGCTTGTGCAATCTTTCTGGTTCCTACCGGATGAAGTATCGATCATCAAGAACTGGAGCAGTATTGGCATGGTTGGCACGGGTAGTCATGGTTATTCTGTGCAGGATGTTCACGTGCCTTTAAACAGGACTTTCGTCGTTGAACCGGACAAGGCTGTTTTGCCGCATCCCGTGTATCATTTTCCTTTCTTACAATTTGCTGAAGCAACGCTGGCGGTTAATTATTCAGGTATGGCTATTCATTTCCTCGATCTTTGCCGTGAATTGTTTGAAGAGAAAGTCAATCGCCCCTTTCCCAGCAACCGACCTGCCGTTCCCCCTCTTTTATCTATACAGCAAGCCGCTGTACAGGAACTTCAGCAGGCCCGTAACTTATTTTATACTGCTATCGAGCAATCGTGGCAGGCTATGGTTTCGGAGCAGCAGGTATCTGATGAATTACTGAAATCGATCAGTCATACCAGCCGACGGCTGGCAGCTATTGCACGGCAGCAAGTAGATATGTTGTATCCGTTTTGTGGTATTGTTGCGGCTGACCCTTCTACTGAGATCAACCGCGTGTGGCGTGATATGCATACTGCCAGTCAGCATTCGTTGTTGGTTTTTCCGCAGGAGTAATTACAAAGTAGCCAGAGGCTACGGAATACCCTCACTCGCCAGAGGCGAGCGAGTGAAAATATTCGCATCCCGCTATTCGGCGGGCAGGCGAGCGAGTTGTTTATTCCTATTTAGCTGGTGGTGGCCAGTTGTCGGTACGGAAAGGGCCGGCAGGCAGGCCATCTTTGTTGAAGAGGTTGCCGGGCGGATTGTCGGTCCAGTTGTAGCGAACTGCTACAGGATTCCTGATGGCGTCGCTGGACACTATTACTTTGTTTCCTTCGATGCGGGCCTTGGCCCATACAAATTGTCCGTCTTCGCCGGCGATGCCAAAACCATACAATGGTGGATTGGGTAGTGACATTCTCATTAATGTACGTGCTTCCAATCCCCCGCCAATGTTTTTGAAGGTGATGTGTATTTCATTTCCTTTTATCTGCATGGAACGATAGACTGGTCCTTCGTAAATGAGCTTTTTGTGGTATGCTACTGATCTTGCAGCGATGGCTAATCGTAAACCTACATCCATCTTGTTGGTAGGGTGTATATCCTTCGCATCACCAATGTCGGTGGTTACTGCCATGCCTGTATTGGGGAGTGATAATGTTTTGGTTTGTGCTTCGCGTACCCATGGCCAGTTTCCTTCTGACGGCGTTTTGGCTGCCGGGCGAAAGCTCGTGAGTTGCACAAAGAGGAAAGAAAAATCTCCCTGCTTCCATTGTTGCCGCCAGTCTTTGATGAGACGCGGGAATAATGTAGCGTATTCCAATGCAGCGGGCAGGCGATCGCCGTTACTTTCTCCCTGGTACCAGATCACGCCTTTGATAGCATATGGTATCAAAGGTGCAATCATTGCGTGGAAGAGGTTGGCTGGTGCTCCAAAGCCACCATTGGGTGATGTGGGCGCCTGTGGCCGTGGGCCAATGGAATCTATCAACCATTTTTTATTGGCCGCCTGAAAGGTTGCCTGCTTTTGCGGATACTCTTTTTGTGTTGTTTCATAATTATCGATGATCTCCTGTCTTCTCCTGAGGTAGTGCGCCAGCGCGGTATCTTGTTGTAAACCTTCTACGCTGGTCCATGCCTGCGCGGGTGTGCCACCTTTGTAACTGCCGATCATTCCTACGGAGTTACCTGTGGTTATTCTTATTTGTTGCGCAAAGTAGTAACCTGCCGCAGAGAAACCACTCCAAGCCCATTTGGCAGCCATTGTCGCAGGTGAACATACAACCCACTTCCCATGAAGAGATCCGTCGGGTACTGGTGCTATATCTTTTTCTCTCTTGAGTGATGCTGCCATTGGTACGTAGAAAAAACGTATGAGCGAATCCGTGGCCTGAGCAATGGCTGCTGCTCCGTGTTCTTCTTTCTGGATGCCAAATTCCATGTTGGACTGTCCGGAAGCTAACCAGACTTCGCCTATGAGGATATTATTTATTGTTTTTTCTTCAGCAGTTCCTTTTATGTTCATTTCATAAGGACCGCCGGGTTTGTAGCTGCTTAGTTTTACCGACCAACTGCTATCGCTGCCTGTAGTGGTGGTGAAGATTTTTCCGTTGAATGTAATGGTGATCTTTTCTCCCGGCGTGGCCCAGCCCCAGATTGGTATGGGCTGACTGCTTTGCAATACCATGTTGTCGCTGATGATAGCTGGCAGCTTCAACTGGGCTATCGTGCTATATGTACATAAGAGGCTTATCGTAATAAGTAAAAGGGTACAGCCTGTTGTTTTATTCATATGACGAGTGTTTATTGTATGTGCCCTTCGACAAGCTCAGGGTGACAAAGATCGTTATGGTTTTTGTAAAGCTGATTCCAGATCGGCGAGGAAATCGGGTTGGTTGCAGGTGAGGCGTCCGGTGAATTTCCATTCTCCTCCGAGTTGGATCACTTTGATGAGGAAGTGGTTCCAACCCTGGTGGAGTTTGAGTGCATCTGCTTTTGCCTTGCCGTTGTCCAGATCGCCATTGCGAATGTTGTTGATGATCTGTTTTCCATTGAGCCAAACCTGTACTGCATCATCTGCTGCCACTTCCATGTTCACCACCGGAATGTTGGGCTCTATCAGCAGATCGTCCAGAGCGCGCGGGCTCGATACCCAAAAGCTAAGGTAAGCGACGGCATTGTTTTTAGGGCCTTCCATTTTTACTTTGGTAAAATCAACCAGCCCGCTTTCTTCGTGTAAGAGGCTCCAGGGCTTGCCATTAGGATTTGTATTTAGTTTGATAATATCGCCTGTGGCTGGATCGATAAAGTTTTTACCGGCCCCGTCCTGCAGGTTTTCTATCGGCCAGGTTCCTGACAATAATGTGCGTACGATGGTGCCGTTTTTCAGCAAGGGTTTACCTGCATCGCTACCTGTGCCCAACGGTGTGCCCAGGTTGGCCAGTAACATGCGGATCGTTTTCTCTGCTTTAGCGAGACGTGGTGCGGCAGGTAGTGTGGTAACCAATAAACGACCTTTGCCCATTTCTTTTGCTATGAGGACTGCGCCGGCTGGTTTGGCTTCCACTTCGGACCTGAACACCATACCTGTCTTTGCATATTCAGGTTGTTTGTTCCAACGCATCCAGTCTGTTTCATTGGCTCTTAAAAGCACGCGACTTTGTTGAACGAGTGGACCTGTCAGTCCCTGCGTTGTGATCTCTGCCGGACGCAGTTCTGAAAAATACAAATCGGGGGCGGTGATGCCTGTAACAATGCTATCGAGTGGATTCTTAAACTTGATATGGGCTGTAGAAGATTGTGCAAACTTCACCAATGAAGTAGCTGTGCGATCAGTAACCTGTAATGATGCAGGCAGCAGCTGGCTCAATGCGTCTTGTTTATTTTTATCAACTCCCCACACTACCACCGTGCCGCCATTGTTTGTTACTTTTTCTATCAGTGTACGGCTATCGGCTGCGGGTGGATTGGCTCCGTCAATGAAGAGCAGATCAGGAATGCCTTGCAGTTCTTTGGTGAATAAAACACCGGTTTGTTTCAATGATGATGCCAGTGTACCTCCTGTTCCTGCCAGTACCTGTACTTGCTTTACTGGTTGTACTGTCAGGAGTTTTTCTGCTGCCGGTTTCGGCGCCATCCATTTATCTACTACTTTATCTGCTGCCGCATCGCGTATGGCGTCAAACAAAGGCCATGTAGTGTATACAGGGAACGAGGGATCGTAACCTGGGTTGAGGGTTGAGCTGTAAGGTCCCAGTCTTTCGGGCTGCACGCCGGGCTCGCCTTCTTTAAAGTGTGTGAAGTAAACTCCGTCATTGAGTGTCGGGGCTTTGGTGGGATCTTTCATACCGAAGGGCACAGGCGCGAGGCCATACCACACCATGTTGAAAACGCTTTGGTATACGGCTTTCCTTTCTTTCTGTGCTATGAGGGATTGGTATGATGAAGCGGCTACTCCTTCCATGCGACCGAGGAATGATTCATAAGCGCGGTCGCCATTGGTAGCGGCTACCTGTTCTGGTGTACCATAGTATGCATTGCCCGCCTCCCCTACTCCCCATGGTTTACCGCTTTTCTGTGCGCGGTTCATGGCATCGAATCCTCCATAATGGACTACGTATACCGGCAGGTGGCCTTCGCCATCGTCTTCTCCGTCGGCTGATATCCATGGGCGTGAGGGGTCGAGTTTGCGGCAGATGTCGGCCCATACTCCGTAGTATTTGACGAGCGTGTCTTTCATGCCGGACGGGTTGCGCATTACGCCGCGCACAATCGGCATGACCTCATTGGATACGCTCCATCCAAATACGCTGGGGTGGTTGCGATCGCGCAGGATCAGCTCGCCCAGGTGTGTGCGGCTATCCTGCCAATAGGCAGGATCGTTCAGCTTTGGTCCACCATCGCTGGCCCATACGGCTGTTTCGTCTAATACCAGTATGCCCATTTCGTCGGCCACATCGAGGTAGAAGGATGGGTATGGCTGCGCGTGCAAGCGCACTGCATTGAGCTTTGCATCGCGCATAGCCTGATACCAGGCCGCCGCATAGCGGCGGGTCATTTGTGGTATGCCGAGAAAATGCCATGAGTCGCCACGCATGACGATGGACTTTCCGTTGAGTAATACTTCTCCGTTCTGTAGTTTGATCTGGCACCAGCCGAAGCGGGTGTATTTGTTGTCGATGGTTTTTCCGTTGACTGTAGCTTGTACTACGAGTCCATATAAATTAGGATTCCCCAGTGTCCATTGTTTCAGCTGTCCTTTTACTATTGCTGTTAAAGTAATCTTTGTTTCTCCTTTTGCAGGAACTGTAGCCGTGACTGGCTGTGTAGACAAAGCAGGTGTAGCACCTAGCTTGCCTGTTGTGGCCACCCAAGGGAATACTTTGCCGCCGAGTGATATGTTTGCAGTGGTATTGCTGTTGTTGGCTATGGTGATCTCTGCTTCGAGTGTACCGGCATCGACTTTCGGCTGGACGTATACATCTGTGATGTGGACTTGCGGTAATGCCACGAGGTATACGTCCTGCCAGATGCCTGCAATGTGCTGGCCCCAAAATGATCCTGCCTGGTAGGTGCGGCGGCCGTAATCGCTGCGCTTGTCGAACAGAGAAGCCTTGCGCACTCCGATCAACAGTTCGTTTTCTTTACCTACCTCTATGGCATCGGTTACGTCGACATTGAATGGCAGGAAGATGCCAAAATGATGTGCGATGCTCTTTCCATTGACAATGATCTCTGCATCGCCGGCCACTGCTTCGAAGTGTAATTGCATTCTTTGTCCTTTCCAGCTGGCAGGCACTGTGAATGTTTTGCGCAGCCAGCCCATTTTTATGTTTTCCCATGTGGCGGGATAGCTGGGGTATGTGCGGAAGTCACCACCTTGTCCGTTCCTATCGGCAAAGCTGTTGACGTTCCAAGGTGAAGGTATCCGGATGAGTGTTTTTTCCCAGCCTTGTGCATTGGGCGCCGGCAGCACAGGTACTGCGTCAACTCCTTCTCTAAATCCTGCCGGCAAGGCTATCGGCTGGAACTGCCAATGGCCATTGAGACAAATATCCTGACGGTAAGGTTTCTCGGCTTGTTTTACCCAGCTTTCGGTGGGGGCAAATGTTTGTTTGTATTCGGTACGTTGGGCCTGTGTGAGGCATGGTAGCAAAATAGCACTTAGCAATACGTTGTTCCTGATCTTTCTGATGGCACTCATTATTTCCTGTTGTTTTAAAAAGTGGTGAGCCGTTTACTTGCAAAAACGACCCACCTGATTGACACCCATTCAAAAAAAGAGTTTGCAGCTTATCGTCACCTGCAGAGAGCGACAACTCTACAAGCAACACTGCAGAGGATGGCAGGATGCAATTAAAGATGGAAGGCTTAACAGGAGGATTAATAAATGCTTAATTGAGGGAAAGAATTTAGAATTCAGGAAACAACTTGTTCGTAAGCGTACCCGATAGGGCCAAAGGCCCTGGAATAGGGCTGCGAGGCTACAAGCCTCGCAGAGCGAAAACACTTTTACTTCGAAGGGCCAGAGGCCCTACAATACCCTCACTCGCCAGAGGCGAGCGAGTGAATACAGGAGACCATTAGTTTTTATAGGTGATGCTGAAAAAAGAGAAGGCGGCGGGGGCGGTGTTGCTGCCAAAGTGGAGAAGGCCGGGGCGTGGGCTTCTGTCCCAAGGTGGGAGGTGCCTGCCGTCGTAGTAGGATTGGTTTCCTGCTTTGAGTTCGTTCCACTGGTTGCCGTCCTGGCTCCAGAAGAACCGGCATTGGTAACCTGCCTCGACCTGCATGCGCAGGCGGACAGGCTTTTTATTTATTGCTGCTTCTGTCAATATGTTTTTTTGATTCTTCTTTACTTCCCATACCTGTACTTTATCGTTCATCACTGCTATGCCCACCGATTGGTTGGCATCACCGTACAGGGTAAGTCCTTTAAGGGAGGTGTTGTTATTGACGACTTCGGTGTTCAATTCGTAATCTCCAGATACAGGTCGCACTGTGATGGCTGTACCTGTGTGGTTGCTGGTATCGGCGTTGCCTGACAGGTATAATGTTCCTTTAGTAGTTTTTGTTATCGGTGTTGTGTGGCGGAAGTCCCACTGCCAGTAGAGGGGAAGTTTAGCAGTATTGAAATCGTCGCGGATATTGGAGGAAGCTATCTGCGCAACACTACTTACCGGTGCCTGTACTGAAGGGCTTTTGCCGTTTTTAAATTGTGGCCAGCCAATGTATTCATTCCATACCAGCTCATCCAACAATCCCTGACGGCCCGTGTACACATCATCTTTTTTGCTGTAGGCGTGGTAGAGATAGAAGTATTTATTGGCCTCTGTTTGTACAAAGGTTCCATGGCCGGGGCATTTCCATGCTTCGCCTTCGGCAAGGATGGGATTGCTTTCGTAATTGGTATATGGCCCCTGAATGGTGGTAGCTCTCGCTACGCGCACATTGTAACTACAGCCAAGCCCACAGCAGCCTCCGGCTGAATAGAACAGGTAGTAGTGGTTGTTCCATTTCATGAGCACCTGTCCTTCCAGGCCCTGCCGGGCATCATCGCGCAGGAGGCTGAAGTAATCACCTTCTCTTTTCAATCCGTCGGCGGATAGCTTGCAGGCCAGTATTTCGATGGGCCGTTTGTCGAGGCCATAGGCTTTGAAGGTCATGTAGAGCGTGCCATTGTCGTTGAGTATATAAGCGTCAATGGCTTCTTTGCCATGTTCGATGATCACTCCGTGATCGGTGAATCTTTTCAGCGGGTCTTTGGAGGTGGCTACTCCTATGCAGGAAATGTTATCGCTTTTTCTTCTGGCCACGTAGTACACATAGAATGTGTTGTTGTGGTAGAAGAGTTCGGGCGCCCAGAAGGATGAGCCTGTCCAGGCGGGTTTTGTATTGAATATATATCCTACCTGTTTCCAGGTGACCATGTCTTTGGATGTGAATAATGGGAAGTGTGGCGCCCATTCGGATGAAGTGCCAGTGGCATAGTAAGTGTCACCCACTTTGATGATGGAAGGGTCGGCACAGTCGCCGGGGATTACGGGATTGGTGTTACCGGCGGCTTTGGTAATTACGCTTAATATGATGAGGCAAGCAAGCATGGTATGACGCACGAACTTTGTATTCATAGTACTCGCTAAGATAACTGTTTTCGTGGTAAACATTCCATTGGGCTAAAGCCCGAAGGGAGTACCTGTTTTTAACCCGGCCCTAAAGGGCCGGGCAATTCCGTTTGCTTCGATTCACCTCTTTACTTAGTTGTCCACTGAGTGTTGGGTTTATTGCCCATGCGGATCTTTAGTATGCCGCCTTTGATGAGGTCGCTGTGGAGGAGGTAGTTGTTTGTGTATGGTTGTCCATTTAACTCTACGCTTTGGATATAGATATTATCAGCGCTGTTGTTGATGGCTTCTACGGTAAACTTTTTGCCATTGGGCAGGTTGATGGTGGCCTTATCGAACAAAGGACTGCCAAAGATGTATTTGCCAGAGGCCGGGAATACGGGATAGAAGCCCAGTGATGTGAATACGTACCAGGCAGACATTTGTCCACAGTCTTCATTGCCAATGATTCCATCGGGTTGATCGTGGTACATGTCTTTCATGATGTGGCGGACTTTCTCTGCTGTTTTCCAAGGCTGGCCTACCATCGTGTATAAATAAGTGATGTGGTGGCTGGGTTCGTTGCCATGTGCGTACTGTCCAATGAGACCCGTGAGGTCAACCAATGCGTTGGGATCATGTGGCGGCACCAATGTGAAGAAGGTATCTAACCTTTTGATGAATGTTTCGCGACCTCCCAATAGTTTTTCCAATCCTTCTACATCGTGTGGTACCAACCAGAGGTATTGCCAGGCGTTACCTTCTGCATAGTCATCGGCCCAGGGGCGGTAGGACTTAACCGGATCGAAGGTTGGTTTCCAGGCTCCATCGGAAAGGCGGCCTTTGAAGAACTGGTATGCCGGATCGAAGTAAAGCTCGTAGTTTCTGGCCCGCTTTGAAAAGTACTCATAGTCTTCTGTTTTGCCCAGTGCCTTTGCCAACAGGGCTATGCTGCCATCGCTGATGCCATATTCCAACGCACGGGCTACTGAACGGGCAGATCGATCTGCGGGTATGGGTTTCAGGTTCTTCACATACATCATGCCCAGTGAATCGGACATGGCTGTGCCTTTCACTGCTTCGTACATTTTTTCTACATCGTAGCCTCTTATTCCTTTCAGGTATGCTTCGACCACTACCTGTAAGCTGCTAATGCCTACCATCGTGCCCGTCTCATTGCCCATCAAATGCCAGATGGGTAACCTGCCTTGCTGCTGGTAAATGCCCAGCATCGTATTCATCATATCGCTGACGCGATCCGGATGGGTGATGGTGAATAATGGATTTGTAGCGCGGTAGGTATCCCACAATGAGAATACGCTGTAGTTCTGGAACTTTGCGCCGGTATATACTTTTTTATCTGCGCCACGGTAATCTCCATTGTGATCATTGAACAGGGCCGGGTTGATCATCGTGTGGAAGAGTGCGGTGTAGAATATCTTTTTATCTTTTGTGCTCTTCGTTTGAATACTGATGCGTGAAAGTTCCTTGTTCCATTTATTATCTGCTTCTTTTGCTACTTTACTGAAATCCCAATGTGGCACTTCGGCGGTGATATTAGCCAAGGCGTTTTCAGGGCTCACCGGTGAGATGCTGACTTTCAGCTGCAAGGTAGCCGGGGCTTTATCGAAGCTAATTAGTCCTTTGATGGCTTTACCAGTGCCGCTATCGGCCTGCAATGACTGGTTGTTATCGTATACATTGAAGTTGCTGAGTGGTATGGAGGAACGAATGGCAAAGTAAAGCCATTGATCTTTGGCCCAACCTTTGGAGTGTCGACGGCCCAACAGGGTGTAGTCGTCGATCTTCCTGATATAGCTATCAGTGGTTTGATCATTGATGCCTTCTTTGAGGTCGATGATCACGTGTGCTTCTTTACCTACCGGAAAATGGTATTTATGGAAAGCCACCCGCTCCGATGCGGTGAGCTCTACTTTGATGTTGTAATCGGCCAAGGTGACCGCGTAATAACCGGGGCGGACTTTTTCTGTAGCGTGTGTGTAGCGGGAAGCGTAACCACTGCCGGGTTCTTTTTCTCTTCCTTTGTCTGTTTTTATGGGTCCGGTGTAAGGCATGATGAGCACATCGGCCAAATCGCCAATGCCGGTACCATTGAGGTGGGTTTGTGAAAAACCAATAAGAACACTATCGCCATAATTGTATCCTGAGCACCAGTCCCATCCTTTATAGAAGTTGTTTGGGCCGGGTTGTATAGCTCCGAAGGGAACACTGGCGCCTACGAATACGTGGCCGTGGCTGCCGGAGCCGATGAGGGGATCGACGTAGGAGGTCAATGACTGGGCCTGTGTATTGAACGTTGCTATTCCAAGCAGGATGCAAGCGCTGGTACGGATCAATGTTTTTGTGTACGAGAACATATTGTTGATTATGGTGATTGCGGATCGTATACGGCTACTGCCACGCGTGAGTCGGCACAGCCGTAATAGAGAAACCATTTGTTTTTATAATATGCCAGTCCTTCTATGAATACTGTACCGGCAGGATACTGGCCGCTTTTCTCAAAGCTTTCCGAGGGTACCAGAAAGGGCTTATCATCACGCACGATGACCTTGAAGGGATCTTTTGCATCCATCAGTACACGTCCTGCACAATAGCTGTTGGGCGTATAGCTTTTATCGCCATGCTCTTTGTTGTTCTTACCATTGTACAGGAGCAGGATGCCTTTATCAGTCAACAGTGCGGGCGGGCCGCATTCTGTGAGATCGCTGTCGAAATATCCTCGACGCGTTTTAATGACAGATTTTAGCTCTCCTTTTTCATCCAGCACAGGCTCCCAGTTGATCAGGTCTTCTGATGTGGCCATGCTCACTTGGTACTCGCCCCAGTACATGTGGTACTTGCCCTGTATTTTAGCAATGACCAGTTTACCATTTTTCAGCGTGGTAATGATCGATGCTGATTTTGTTGGTATGTTAAAGAACTTTCCTCCGTGGGCTTTTTTAAATGCCGGACCGTGCTTGGTCCAATTTACCAGATCACGGGAGGTGGCTACTCCAATGCGTGGCACTTTTCTATTCCACTGTGTATATAAAATAACATAGGTTCCGTCTTCAGTTACTGCAATACGCGGGTCTTCGCATCCTCCGGGCCACTCCATGTCCTTCTGCGTGTCTTCTGCCGGATATAATACCGGTGCTGGCTGCCGGGTAAAATTCAACCCATCTTTGCTTGCTGCCAGTCCAATGCGCGAAGTACGGAAGCCAATGCCAATGCCGTATTTGTCTTCCGCCCGGTATAAAACATAGAGTGTTCCATCTTTTGCTATTGCCGCCGGATTGAAGGTGTCGTTCGACTCCCAATCTACCTGCTTCTTATTCATCGGGCAATAGAAGCGGCTGTTGCTATCGGGTGCGATGACCGGATTGACATTGGCCGGGCGGACAAAAGTGCCCAGTGGCCATGGGTTGTTGTTTGTTGCCTGTGCACAGGCTGATATTGTTACTCCTGTCAGTAGGAGTTGTACGAGTGTTTTTCTTATGGCGTACATACAATCGGGTTTTAACCCGAATTTACTTTTTTGTCAGCAGAGTTCCTTCGGGATCTCTCCTTTGGGAGGCTGAGAAAAATTGGGCTAAAGCCCAAAGGGACTTTGTTTTTTTAACCCCGGCCCTAAAGGGCCGGGCAATTCCGTTTGCTTCGATATGCCTTTACATCGATATACCTTTACTTCGATATGCCTTTGCTTCGATATGCCTTTACTTAGATACACCTTTGCTTCGATAGCAGATTTCTCACTACGCTATCGCTCCGTTCGAAATGACAAAGAAGTGTGTTGTTACTTCTTTACCGGTGGCGGCACTGCTGTTTGCAGGGGCTGTTGCTTCCGTAGCATGCGGCCAGCCTGGCCGGTGAGGTACAGGTAGTAGTCTTCCGGGATGTCTTCTTCGAAGGTCACGAAGCGACTTTTACCTGTGGGTGGATTTTTGGATACTTTAAAGATGGCTGTCCCTTCATCTACTTCATCGAACATAGCGATGTAGAGCATAGGCACGTTTTCCTGCAGGGCTGCAACGATCTGCTTCCAGAAGAAATTACCGCGGTTGCGTGGTATCTGGTTCTGCGGACTGTTGGGGTACATGTTGTGCCAGGTGAAACCGGGATAGATGACCGGTACAAAATCTACTTTATTGGCTGTGCACCATTCCATATCTCCTTTGACACGGGCCTGCATCTGATCGAGGTTCTTTTCGGTGAACCGGCCAACGAACCAGGGCTGTACTATGTCTACCTGCCTCAATACCTTGTGCAGGTTGCTATCGCTATCCGCATCTCCCTGTAATTCGCGCCAGCGCGTGGGAACACCTAACATCACAGCGCATCCTCCATATACCGGATCGTTCTTCAGGAAATCGATCACCGGCTGTACATCGGCCAATTTGTATTCACGTCCTGCAAAGCCCACTCCCCATAGGGTAACCAGTGGCTTGCCATTGTGGTAGATGTATGGCTGTTTCTTTCCGCCGGTAGTCATGTTCATTTTATCTACCAATGCTTTCCAGTCTTCTATTATTACTTTCACTCCATCACCGGGTTTCATACCGCTGAGGTCGTACATAACGCCAATAGCGCGGTCGTATTTACGGGCCGACTTCAGGGCGTTGGCCAACACCACATTATTGTGGTTGAGGCTACGCGGGTTCTTCAGGTTGCTTATAAAGCGTTGTACAAACACGCCGTCGAGCCCGTATTGTTTCATCCATTTGAAATGGAGATCAACCGTGGAGGCGT
Source organism: Paraflavitalea sp. (assembly GCF_059502485.1). Lineage (NCBI taxonomy): Bacteria > Pseudomonadati > Bacteroidota > Chitinophagia > Chitinophagales > Chitinophagaceae > Paraflavitalea > Paraflavitalea sp. Next base: position 2,156,054 of record NZ_JCACET010000008.1, on the reverse strand, counting down.
CGTAAGAACTGAAGAGTTTGGCCGGGCTTCCATCGGGCAGGGTGAATGGCGATTCGTAAGTAATCTTGTATTCACGGGTATCGGGCCACATATCGAACTTGCAGTTGCCGTCCTCGAATTTATTTCTGGCTACATAGTGGTTCCAGCCACGGTTGGCACTATCTCCCGGGGCGTTGAACCATCCCTGGTAGCCAGCCATGACCAGCCCTTTGTAGCTGGTGTGGGCGGAGGTTGGGCTGTGTTTCTGCGCGAAGGCAGTGGTGATGGTGAATAAGAGTATGGTTAAAAGATAGCGATACATATTTTTTGTGTTACAAGTTTCAGGTTGCAGGGTATGGGTTGTTGTTCACGGTTACTGTTCGCGGCTCCAAGCCGGAGGCTTGGAAATAGGCGTCACCAGCCAGAGGCTGGCGACTGTTGAATTTTAAAAGCCGTGGCTTTGTTGTGGGGCGGTGCCCCAGGTTTTATTGGGTTTTGGGCCCATTTCCAGTTCCAGTTTGCCGCCGGCCATGAGTTGGGCGTGGGTGAACCAAGGTGTATTTAATGGCTTGCCGTCCAGCTTTGCGCTCTGGATATATTTGTTGACTACAGATGCTTTGTTTGCTATGACTGTGAATTTCTTACCGTCTTTCAGGTTGATGGTTGTTTTTTCGAAGAGGGGGCTGCCGATTGTATATAACGGTACGCCAGGTGTCACCGGGTAAAAGCCCATCGCCGAGAATACTACAAAGGCTGTCATGCCTCCACCGTCTTCATCGCCGGGTATACCAAAGATGTTATCCTTGAACCAGGTGTCGAGCAGGAAGCGTATGCGCTTCTGTGTTTTCCAAGGTGCGCTTGTAAAGTTGTACAGGTAAGGAATGTGAAAGCTTGGTTCGTTGCCCATGGAATATTGTCCTACGTTGCCCGTGGCATCGGGGAAGCTGTTCCAGAATACATATCTGCTTAATCCCAATCCTTCACGAAACAGCTGGTCGAGTTTTTGCTCGAAGGCGTCAGTGCCTCCCAATAATTTCTTCAATCCTTCCACATCATGCTGTACCTGCCAGAGATAGGTCCAGCCGTTGTTTTCATCGTAGTAATCGCGTCCTCCTTTGCCTCCATCCAATTTTGGATTGATGTTGACCCAGTTACCTGCCGCATCTTTTGGCATGAAGAGTTGTTCTTTTTCGCTCCACAGGTTTTTGTAGTTGTAGCCGCGGGCGTTGAAAAACTTATAGTCTTCCTGTTTGCCCAACTCTTTTGCCAACTCTCCTACTGCCCAGTCGTCATAAGCTCCGCCCAGTGTAACGGCTACTGCCTGGCGCTTTTCAAATGGATGTACAATGGATACGGTTTCTTTCTCTCCCGGATGTAATGCGGGGAAATAACCTTTCGTGTGATAGATATCGTCCAATTCACACTTGGGGCCATTGCGCCAGGGCACCATTGTGGCTTCGTTGGCATTTTTCTTCATGCCTTCGTATGCTTTCCGGATATCGAAGTTTTTCAATCCTTTGCGGTGTGCATCGAGGAAGGTAACGGACGAATGGAATCCGTTCATGCAGGCATGATCTCCAAAGAGTACGGGAAAGGTAGGCATCCAACCGCTTTGTTCGTACATCTTTACATAGGAGTTGAGCATGTCTTCTTCCTGCGCAGGATTCAGTATCGTTCTCAATGGATGATGAGCGAGGTAGGTGTCCCATGACCAATCATCTACGTAAAACGGGCGTTTGGTATCGTGAATCTTTTTATCAAATCCACTATAATATTGGTTGTCTTCTGTGATGTCGACCATTCTTTCGTAGCAGCGGTAGAGTGCGGAGTAGAATGTACGTTTCTGTGCCGGGGTGCCGCCTTCTACCTGTATCTGGTTGATGACACCTGCCCATGCTTTTTCTCCGTTGGCTTTTAACTGCTCAAAGGTGGTGTTGGTCAACTCTTGCTGAAAGTTCTTCTTTGCTTGTTCGGGGCTGATGTAGGATATGGCGTACCTGAATTCTATTTTGCCGGTAGTGCTTACCGGAAAGCTGATCATGGTTTTGGGTGATGTGCCTCCACTGGTTTGTACTGCACCAAGCTGGTTGTTTGTAACCACCTGCACAGAACCATTTGCGCTCAGCATTCCGTAGAGATATATCTTAATATCATCATGGTAGGTTTCCATGGCTTCTACTTCGCGACCGCCTGTCAATTTCCAACCTCCTGCGCCTTTGTTGTAAATATCCAGCAGCAGGGCTTTTTGTGCAGCGTTACGCGGGAACTCAAACCGGAAGATGCCCGTCTTTTTGCCGGGTGCAAATTCCACCGTGATGTCCTCATCTATGAGGAAGGTGGAATAGTACCATGGGCGTGTGACCTCCAGGTCATGGTCATAAGTTAGTTCCTGTTTCCAGCTATCTACTGTGACCTGCTTACTAAACGGCTTCATGGAGAATGCTTCGCCGAGTCGATGTGATACCACCAGCATGGGAAAGCTGCTGATCTGATCGTCCATGTAATCGGGGCGAATGGGAAACATGCGCATTACCTGGTTGGGTAATTGTACCGTGGGCCTTGTGGGCTGCAACAGTGTGCCCACATTGCCGATGGTAGGATCGATGTAATCAAGTGCAGTGACCTGTGCCTGGATACGAACGACGGAAAGGGTAAGGTACAGGGCTGTGATTAAGGCGCAGCGCCTTGCTGATGGTATCATCCGGGTACGTGTATTTATTTTTTGAATTGTGATTTAGTGAGCTCCAGGTATTTTTTACCGTAGCTGAGTGCAGGTTCCAACTGCAGGTCTTCATCCCATTTGTTCCAGGAATCGATGAGGATAAGACGGGTTGTTTCGCTGGCGTTCATCTTAGCTACGTTACAAAGTTTCTTGTACATCTCTCCGTTATCGGCTCTGCCTACTATCGGGTTCGTATTAGCCGGATTGGTGATGGTGCCATTGTATGCCGGGCTGATGGTTGGGATGTAATCGACATTGGCCGAGTCCTTGAAATACTTGCGTGAATACTGCCAGTTTTGATCCATCATTTGTGGCAAGAGGTAGAATCTGTCGTACTGGTTGAGGTTGGATACGTATGACTGATGGAAGATAGCATCTACTCCTCCTTTGTATCGGAAGATGTAGCGTGCCGGTGGCGTCCAACGGTCTTGCATGCCTCCTATGTACAGTTCAAAGCCCATTGCGCTAAGGCGTGTACGCAGTGTATTGTACACCACTTTTGCATCAATAGTAAAGAGCTGGTGTGCGTTCATGATGTACAGGAGTGTTTTGCCATTTACTTTCATGTAGTTGGCATTCTGGAACCAGGAAGCGAATTTTTCGATGTCTTTGCACCACTGGTCGAGGCGCACTGCACTCGTGTCGAGCATATTGGTAGCGCTGAGGCTATAGCTGCCTGTAGAGAAGTTGTAGGCTACTGCAAACTTCATCTTGTTGTCTGTATTGGCATCAATGAAACGTTTTACCATCAGGGAGTCGAACCGGAAGTTATTTAGGTCCCTGCTGACGGAACGTACCTGGAATACGAAGTAATCCAATCCTCCTGTGCTGGCCGTATCGATGTGTTTTTTCATGATATCGACCGGAATGTTGCCATTGGGTGATTGGTACTTGCCTACTGTGGGTACTTCTTTGATGTTGGCATTGAAAGTGCCCCAGGAATAATAGAAGGCGCCTACCGTGTAATCGCTCGTGACGGGTATTTCTTTGATCTCATAGTTTAGGAAATAATCGTCTACTGAAGGGCCATCGTTTTTCTTACAGGCGAATAAACAGGTGGCTGCTATTATGAGTGTGTATATCGTGTGTTTGTTCGTTTTCATACAACAAGCTTGAATCAGGGTTTGAAAGTTGAGATGAGGGTATAGGTAACTCCTGCAGCAGTAAGATCCTGCACGTAGTCTCCATACCATTTTTGCATGTAGCGTGTGCTATAGGCAACGGGTACTGCATTCCAATCTTTGGAGGTGTGTTGTTTTGCAAACCTGAGTGGAATGAGCGGGTTTACGTCGTTCTGCAATCCTCCGAGTTTCACCAATCCCTGCTGGTAACCAGCCGGATTGAGGTTGATCACTGACGTAGGATAGCTGGCGCGCATGGGTATTTCCAACCAAGGTGTGGCTACTACCCCACTGCCGGGATTGGTGTGTGGTGAGAAATCGAACGTACGGGTGCGACGTTGAATGCACCATACATCAAAGGCCTGATCGGGAAAATAGTTGAGCCATTGCTGTGTGTATATTTTAGCGAGGGGATCAGCAGGAATATCGGCGCGCACGATGCTTACGTAATCGGTAAAGCCTACTCCCACGGTACCCCATTTCACACCATCTCTTGCTTTATAGGCATCGCGTGCAGTGTTGCTTATTTTCCAGTAAGCGAAGTTGGCATCTATGCCTTCGTTGTAATATTGTTCGGCTGTTTTAGAACCGCCGAAACCTTTTGCTGCGGCTTCTGCTTTGAGTAATTGTGATTCGGCATAGGACAGGATGATGAAGGGTCTGTCGGGCGCCAATAAGCCTGTGGCGGGATCAATGGCCTGGTTGTTGGGTCCCCAGCCATATCCTTTCATGCGCGAGTATGTGGTGAGCTTCACGTTTTGTCCGAGGGGATCAATAAGACCGTTGAGGGCTGACCATCCCGGTAGTTTTGCAGGTGATTTGACTCTTCCAAAGTGAGGTATTCTGTAATCTACCACGCGCAGTGAATCATCGTTCCTGCTGGGCATGGTATCTCTCAGCAAATACCTGTCGGCTGCATTGGCGGTGGGCACGGAATCAAAATAGGCATCGATGCGTGGATCTTTATATGACCTGAAGTGTACAAAGAGGTAATCGTTCATGCTCGGCGGATCGAGTGTATAGGAGCCACGTTTGAAGCGTTGGTATTGGGGGTTCTCATTACCGATCACGTTTTCATAGAGCATTTTAGTGGTTTCACTTTCGGCAATGATGGTATTGGCCTCATTGCTCATGACATCACGAATGTGCTCTTCCGATACCTGGGGCAGGTTGATGGTGCAACGCAATGCTATTTTCAAGCGTAAGGTGTTGGCAAATTTCCTCCAGTTAATCAGTGAGGTAGCTGTTGCTCCATAGATCGCATCGTATACAAGTCTGTCCTGTGTTCGTGCGACATCCATTTTGGCAGCCGCATCTTTGAGTGTATTGAGTATATAGATGTATACTGAATCTTCATCGTCGAACTTAACGGAAGCGAGGTGATCACGGTTGTTGGCCTCGCTGCAAGGCATAGGCCCGAATGTGGCCACGAGTATGGAATAGGTGTAAGCCTCCCAAATACGGGCTATCTGTACCCGGTTGTTAAAGTCGGGCTGGCTGCCATAGATGAGTTTTACCTGATTAATAGGTTCGAGCACATTGACGTACATGTTTTGCCATAGTCCTCTTTCTTCACTGCCGTAACGGCTACCTGAATTAATAAGGTTGGCCATATCCCAATAGGCGTTGTAATTGCCGTTGCACATGAAATCATTGAGTCGTTTAAATGTACCCTGGAGAGCAGCTTCGGGCGTAACCTCCGTAAACTGTGTGGGGTCTACGTTCATCTCCACAAAGTTCTTCGCACAGGAGTTGGAGAGTACGGTTGTTATGACAAGTGTTATCGCTATGATGTAATTTCTCATTGTTGCGGGTTTAGAAGTTTACTTTAACATCAAATCCATATTGCGCATAGGGGAATGATCCGCCTGATTCTATTCCCTGCGCGTTGCCCGATGTGTTGGCTGATTCGGGATCTATTCCGCGTGGTGTGTTGCGGTGTATGAGCCAGAGGTTTCTGCCTACGATAGCTGCACGCACACCTTTTACAAAACCATTTTTGAATACTTTGTTGGGAACGGTATATCCGATTACCAGCTCTGTGAGCCTGATGGCGCTGGCATCGTAGGTAATGTATTCTGTGTTGTTGAGGGTATAGTCGCCGGCCAGGAGTGTGGGTTCGGCCCAGATGTTATTGGGCTTGCCGGGTATCATGCGGCCATTTTTGTCGAGTACAATGGCGCCGTTGGCATCGGTGAGGGGGAAGTATGAGTTTTTATATCTTCTTCCTTTTACCCGACTGTCTGCATAGGGCACACGGTTAGCGCCTACCTGCTGGCCAATTCCCATTCTTTCATCTCCGTTCTCACCAAGGATGAAGTTGCTGAAGAACCATTCTTCGCGGCCTTCGAGGCTTTCAAGTGTATTGCCCACTCCATTGGCACGGCCATAAGAAGCTGAATAAAGGCTTCCTCCGGATTTGATATTAACGAGGAAGGAGAAGTCAAAGGCTTTGTAACGTATTGTAGATCCGATAGAGCCCAACCAATCGGGACGGTATGAGCCCACATATTTATTGATATCGGGATAGAGGCGGCCATTGGACTGCACTAAAATGGTATCGCCTACATAGTATGGAATGGTACCCATGATCACACCATAGGGCATTCCCACTACGGCATTGACAGTGGCGCCGAGGTTGCTACCCAACTGAAGTGTAGGCACGCCATCGAGCAATGATATAACGAGGTTATCGTTCTTCGACCAGTTGGCTCTTACATCCCAACTAAAATTTTTCCTGCGCATCACATTGACGCTGGCAGTGAGCTCAATGCCTCTGTTGCGCATTTCTCCTGCATTCACTACGCGCTGGTTAAATCCTGTTTCGTTGGGTGTATTGGCGGTAATGATCTGGTTGGTGCTATTGGCCTGGTATACGGTAGCGGTGATGTTCACCCGTTGTTTAAACAATCCCAACTCTACTCCTATTTCACGAGAAACGGTTTGTTCCGGTTTCAGTTCGTAGTTGTTCAAACGGGTAGAATAGTTGAATGTTGGGTTGCCGAGGAAAAGGCCACCATTCGACCAGTTGGTGGTAAGGGAGTTTGGTGGTGCTGAGTTACCCACTTTGGCCCAAGAGGCTCTCAACTTACCATAGCTAAGCAGGTCTTTGTTTTTCACGAAGTTGCTGAAGATAAAGCTGACGCCTACTGATGGATAAAAGTAGAGGTTGTTTCCATCGGGCAAGGTGGTAGACTTATCGGCACGGGCTGTGACATCTGCATACAGGAAATCCCTGAAGCCTACTGTGGCATTGCCGTACACTGATCCTATTTGTCTTCTCACCAGTGCTTCGCTGGCCCTGGGTTGGGTATTGGCATTGTGAATGCTGGGTTTATCATGTACCAGTAGTCTATCCATAAACGCTTCTCTCACTACTGAGTTAAAGGTTGCGAGGTTGGTGGCAGCGTTGGCTGTAACGGTGAAGTCTGCGTTTATCTTCTTATTGAATTGGAGCATGGCTTCAAAGTTCCAGTTGCGCTCTTCCTGCATACGGTTGGAGAAGAAGCCATCTTTTTGTCTTAATGAACCGAGCTCGCGGTATTCGTATCCCTGGAAGGTGCCGATATCGCCAGTGGCCTGTCCGCGGAAGCGTAATCCTTTGACGATCTCTACCGTAGCGATAACGCCTCCGATGTAACGGTTCCTGGTATCCCTGTTCTCATTTTCATAGAGCATCCAATAAGGATTTTCTACTGTACCATAGTTTCCAAGGCCCGGAGCATTGCCATTGGCATCTGCCCAGGGAGTAAGGGCGGAGAGATTAGTACTGCGTGGCAGGTATACATAGGCCGACATGGGACTGGACGGATTGAGGTTGCGGTAGGTACGGTTCTTCATATCGTCCATGGTGAACAAGAGCCTCGCATCCAATGTCACTTTGGTGCCCAGCTTGCGGGTAGCATACAGGTTCAGGTTATGCTTGTCGCGCTTGTTTTGGTTTTGCAGTACATCATCACTTTTTGTGTAGGTATAGGAAAGCCTGAATGAGGATACTGCATCCGACTTGCTGAGGGCAATATTGGAAGTATTGGTAAGACTTGTTTTATAAAAGTCGGTAACATTCCCTGGCTGTGGGCTATAGCCACCGGACAGGGGTTTGCCTGAAAAGTCATTGTAGGGCTGGCCTAACATGGGAGCGCCCCAGGACCTATCGTTGGTGCCCATATTGATAGCGCCGGTACCTGGGAAAAGCTGGTTGGCACCGCCCACCAATCTTCCTCCGCTGCCTTCTCCATATACATTCTGGTAGGCAGGGAACTCGGTGATGGTGTACCACATCATGTTCTGGTTGACTGAGATGCCCAGGTTCTTATCGCCGGGTTTACCTTTTTTGGTGGTAACGAGAATGGCCCCGTTGGCAGCCATGGAGCCATAGAGGGCTGCCGCGTTGGGGCCTTTCAGCACTTCGATGGATTCTATATCGTCGGGGTTAAGGTCGGCGGCAGTGTTGCCATAGTCGAGGTTGTTCCTTTCGGAAATGTTGTTGGCAATGGGTACGCCATCTACTACCCAGAGTGGCTGGTTGTTGCCGGTGATGGAGCCTTCGCCCCGGATAACCACGCGGCTGGATGAGCCCGGTTGTCCGGTAGTAGTGACCTGGAGGCCGGCTACTTTACCCATCAGTCCGTTTACAATGTTTACATCACGAGCTTCGGTAAGCCGGTCAGCATCTACGCTTTGTGATGAATAGGTTACTGATTTGGCTTTCCGGGTGAGGCCGAGGGCCGACACCACGACTACTTCATCCATATTGTCGGCAACCGGTAACAGGGTAACCTGTATCAGCTCGTTGCCGGTAACCGGCATTTCCCTGCGGGCGAAACCGGAGTGTGAGATAATGAGGACGACGTTGTCGCCGGTGACGTTGAGGCTAAATGATCCGTCGGCTTTGGTGCTGGCACCGTTGGCGGTACCTTTCACCACAATGCTGACGCCCTGCATGGGCTTTTTTGTTTCGTCGGTAATGATGCCCCGAATGGAGCGGGATTGGCTAAAGGCCTGGGCGCTCATGAGCAACAATGCCATGAGCAAGGGGAGGCAGATTCGCATAATCGTTAGTTTAAATATAAAAGCGGGTTGTTTTTTTCATAATAGCAAATCGTTGATTATAAGCAGTAACCCGCATGCCGGTGGTGAGGCCGACAGCGGGATAAGGCTTACGTGTTACAAATGTGGGATGTGGTTCATAATGAATGATTAATAAAAGATTAATGGGGCTTTATGGGATGAAAAAAGTTTGACTTAAACGATTAAGTGATGAGTTAAAAGGTTAATAAGTTGACAGGTTGAAAAGGCGAACTCTTCGATGGTTTCCTTTAGACCAGGGTGAGCCGCCCTTTGAGGGCGACCCACCCTTTGATAACCCTTCGACAAGCTCAGGGTGACAGCTCAATGAGGGTGACAAAATTTACCGTAACAGGGTCAGGTTTCGAGGATGGACTGGAAGTCGCGGGGGAAGTTTTCGCCGTAGAGGGTTTTGTACTCTTTGGCGAAGTTTTCGAAGGCGGTCTTGGCGAGGGAGTGTTTGCCCTGATGGACGAGCGCCCGGCATTTGATGGCCATGGCGTCTTCGTTGACGGGATCAAAATGGAAGATGTCGTTGGCCAGTTTGACCAGGAACTCAGGGTCGTCGGCTATGGAGATCGTACCTGCGAAGTTGAGGTAGGTATCTATAATGTCGTTGGAAACATCGGCCTTGAAGGTCGCCAGCCAGGGGTATTCGAGGTGACTCAGGAACCCACCGCGCCGGGTAATGGCTGCAAGGTCGTTAATCTTTTGGCGTGTGAGGGTTGTTTTACCCTGTACGATCTGGAGGTACTGTTGGTAGTCGACATAGATATTTTCGTAATCTATTTCTATTTTCCAGTTTCCCGTTTCATTGGATAGCTGGCAACCGGGGAGTTTGTCGAGAATGGCTTTTAGCTTGGCGATGTTGACTGAACGGTTGTTGCGGGCGCTCTGTGTGGACTTATCGGACCAGAGTAGTTCAGTAAGTTTTTCCGAACTCACTCCTCTACCTTTTCGAATGGTATAGAGTAATATGATGAGGAAAAGTTCTCTAACGAGTGGTGTGAACTGTTTGGTGATGTCTGCTCCTTCCTGATCTACGACCTGCATTTCGCCGAAGAGGTAGATCGCGTTGGCGGAAGTGGCCGCTGCTGATTGCAGGTTAGCAGGTACAGGTTGCAGGTTACTGGTTGCAGGTGGTGGTATGTTTTGCGTCACAGGCTGTGGATCGGCTTGTGGCGACAATGGTTGCCGGGATCGTTTGTTTTTGCGCAGGATGTAATAAGTTATGGCTGCACCGATGATGATCGCGATCAATAGGTATATCCACCAAGATAAGCCGGCTGTGTTGCCGATCGCGGTATCGCCTGCTCCTACCGGCGGTGCGGCGAGTGCGTATATATTAATAGTGTAAATGCCGTCTTTATCGCCGGTGGCTTGTAATGATGTTGCTGCTATGAGTTGTTTGCTAACCGGGCAATAGAAAAGATCGGCAAAGGAGTTTACATCGCGAAAGGAAAAGGGTATGGCATTGCCCACCAGGGTATAATCTGCTTTATCGAGTGATCCCTGTATCAATTGTAGCTGGCTGCTGTATTTGTAGTTGGGAAAGGCAAGACCGTAGTATCTATTGGCCTTTTCGTCGATAACCAGTGTATTGGCAAATACCACATCTTCTTTGCCGGGTTTAATTTCAAACAGTTTTTTAAAAGTGCGTTTTCCTGCATCGAAGTAAAGCATATCGTAATAGCTTTTCGGTGCAAGGATCTGCTGGCCCGTCTCGCTGCCATAGCCTCCCAATATATAAATACCATCGCCCTGGGCTGTGGCTCCTGCTGCTGCCAGGTAGCGTGGCAATAGTTTATCACCTGTAACCGGTATTGTACTCCAGGTTGCCGTTGGTATATGATAGCGTCGAACAGTATCGCGGTACTGGAAATGCCCGTATCCGTTCAGCAGGTAAATGGATGTATCGTGTGGTGAATAAAACTTATTAAAGTGCCAATAGTCGGTAACTGGTCCGGGCTGAAATTTTTTATCCCAATCGTTGTGTGCAAAATCGTACGTAGCCACGAACCGGTGGTCTATGTACATATTATATAATTTTCCTGTGCTACTGTCGTACAGGGATTGATTGCCGCGCAGCAAGGGTTGCTGTCCGGATGCATATGCAGTGGCTGTGATCTCTCCGCTGAGGGTGGCGTAATTGTATAACGAGTCGGCTGTTACGAGGTAGAGTGTTCCCTGTTTTGGATTGAACGCGAAACCAGGGGCACGGTGTACGGTAAACTGTCTGACGAGGCGCCACTCATAATGGGTATTTTTAATCCATACCGGATTTATGACTGCCGCATCTTTATCGTGTTTATTTTCATGTACACTGTTACCTTCGCGTTCATCCAGCGGCCACCAGTATTTCACTGTTCCCTCCTTCATGATCTTCACGTCTCTGATCTTCATGGGTGGAACGTCTGTAATCTTTGCCTGTTTGTACTGGCTGGCGCCGAAATAATATTTAAAGCAGTCACCCGCTTTCAATCCTACCTTTTGCTGTGTTTGGGTGATAGCGCCATTGTTGAGGATGATCTGATCGTTCTTAAAATCGAACTGTAGTCTGAATTGGTTCCAACGATCGTAGAGGTGGAGTGAATCGAGGGTAAATGCAATGTTGGTGAACTTACCTCCGATAACCAATTTGAACTGGTTGCCGCCTGGTTGCACATCGTAGATGAGGTCAATGTGCTCCTGTTCATTTTTAATCACTCGCAATATATAACCAAAATAATCCCTGCGTCCGGGCAGTATAGTAAGGTCAAAGGTAAGTTCAAAGTCTTCTTGTGCACAGTAATCGCCTCCCGGCAGCAGTTCCAGTGAAGTCCTCTTATCCTGTATGACCTCATGGCTGGCAAAACCCAGGCCATAGGATTGTGCGCTGGCCACGACGGCATGCAAGGTATGGATCAATATAAGCAGTAAGCAGAAAAGTATCTTTCGCGGTCCGGTGTTCATTAATGTTTGTTTGGCAGCATTCACTGTAAATATAACAGTGGTTGTGTTCATAAAAAAGTTGGGTGTTTGGAGGGGGGGTGTTTGTTATTGTGCAACGAGGCCACACTATAAGCGATCATTCATCCGTTTACATTACTCGTTAAAACCCTTGAACTTGTACAGCAGCATTTTTAAGGACCAGGCTAAGAAACCTGTCCATAAATTATTCCGCGAAACGCTGGACGATACGTACGACTACTGGTCGGACATCAGGGACTATGTGTTTCAAAACCGGCCGGGTGCCGAAGAGCTCTGGCATTTTTATCCAAAAGTGGGCTGGCATATCCGTATCAGGTACAACAAGCGTGTTATCGTGTATTGTATTCCTTGTGATAACTTTTTTGCTATCCTGCTCGTGTTGGGTGAAAAGGCTGTACGTGAAGCGCTCGACAGCAGTATTTCGGATGAAGCCAAGCAAATGATCCAGGATGCCGGCGCTCATACCGAGGGTCGAAGTTGCTACATTAAAATCAATGATGACTGTTTTGTCAAGGATATCAAGAAGCTATTGGCTATTAAGTTGTTTGCGAAATCGTGATTATGTAAACTTCCTCTTCTTATTTGTCTTTCTTCACCTATTGCGTTAGTCCCACTTGTTTCTATTATGCCTTTGCTTTGACAGCAGATTTCTCACTCCGCTATCGCTCCGTTCGAAATGACAAAATAAAGGGCGTTCCGTTCGAAATGACAGGAAGGATGAACGAGGTAATAAGGGTCAGGTAAAAGTATGAGGAAGGTCAGTCTACAGGCTGCGGAGGAGTAGTATCTTTGTTGAAACTTCGTTGCTATGGAAACGATCCTGGTTGCTACGGATTTTACCAATGCCTCGCACAATGCTTTTCTGTACGGGCTGGGAATGGCAAGGGCCTTCGGCGCCAAACTCATCCTGTTTCATGCCTGTCAACCTCCTGCTGTGGTCAATGTGGAGCCCGTGATAACATTACCGGAAATAGAATCGGATATCGTGGTGCAAGACCGGCTTCGTCAACACGTACTGGCCGTGGATATTACTGGGATTACCGTGGAGTTATTGCAGGCAGCCGGACCAGTGTCCTCTTCTATCATAGAAACAGCTACTGCACATAAAGCTGGCGTAATCATCTGTGGCATACAGGAAGGAAGCCGCCTGTTACGGAGATTGTTTGGCAGCACTGTTACTGACCTCGCTACCCACACTCCTATTCCGCTTATTGCCGTCCCCGCTTCGGCTCATTATCAACCTCCACATACTATTGCGCTCGCCAGTGATATCGTTCCCGAAGATGGTGAGCATACGCTCGACATGCTGAGTGAGATCGGGCTACGCTTTCATTCCAAAGTATACATCGTGCGCGTGCTGAGTGACCGGTTTGATGAGGTGTATGAATTAAAGCATCATCCTACGCATCTTCATCGCCTGCCACGGGCGCTGGAAACGCAATATGCTTATACGCAACATAAGGATGTGAGTGATGCGTTGTCGTTCCTGGTGCAGACTATGCCGGTGCAGTTGCTGGCTATTGTGCCGCATCAGCATTCGATGTTGGAGAAATTGTTTTTTGGTAGCACTACCAAGGCGATGATTGCTAAGACGACTGTGCCGTTATTAGTGCTTCCGGAGGAGAAGTGATTGTTTATTTTGATGCAGGCTTTGGCCTTATGCATCGTGCTACGATGTTATTATTTTCTTTGCACTTTATTTTTTGCTTACGCAAGGGTTTCGCGCTGCACGCGCGTTGCTTGTCACTTTCTTTTTATTACAGGCAACCAGTCACTTCGCTTTGTAGAAGGCTTTGTTTTATTTGATAGTTGCGGATGGTAACGTAGGAAATGACAGCATTCTACAAATTAAGTTATCTATACAAAAGGGTGAGCCGCTTTCCAAAAGTGGCTCACCCTTTTGTAGTTAGGTTTATATAATTGGGCTAAAGCCCAGAGAGATTTATCGAGTTTAAATCCCGGCCCTAAAGGGCCGGGCAATATGAAGAGATCCATTCTCTTAAATTTTCTAAACTCCGCGGGAGGCGTTGTAGAGTTCGTACCAATCCTGGTTGTCGAGGTCGATGTTGAAGGCATTGACGATGTTGCGAATACGTTGTTCGCTGGTGGTACCAATGAGTGGCAATGCTCCCAGCTTTACTAACCATGCTACTGCTATCGACTCCTGGTCGGCGTTGTATTTCTTTCCTATCTCCTGCAACTTCGTTCTAACACGTATTGCTTTTTCGCTTTGCCCAGTAGCAATCTGTCCGGCTGCCAGCGGTGCTGAAGCCAGCGGACGCATGTAGCGTTGTTTGCTGTAGTCTACCTGTCCGTTGTCAAGCGCCGTCGTGTTGAGCAAGTTCAGCTCAACGTGGTTGGTAACGATCGGCGTTTTGAGGTATGATGCCAACAGCTGGTGCTGGAACACAGAGAAGTTTACCACACCTATGTTCTTCACCTTGCCCGACTCTTTCAGTCTTTGGAGCGTAAGTGCCGTTTCTTCCAGATTGGAAATGGGATCGAGGTTATTGAGCAGGAAGATATCGATGTAATCGGTGCGGAGTTTTTTCAGTGAATTCTCCACACTGGCCAAAATATGTTGTTTTGACGTATCGCAGTGGCGTACGCGTACGTTGGGACGGGCCGGGTGTGGCTCCAACAGTCCGCACTTGGTGAATATTACCAGGTCTTCTCTTTTGATGGAACCTTGTGCGATGGCATTTCCAAACAATTCTTCACACTCATAGCCGCCATATATATCTGCGTGATCGAAAGTATTGATGCCGAGTTCGAGGCAAAGGTTGATGGTCTTCTCCATTGCCTTTGCTTTGTTGTCTACTTCGTGCCAGCGGTAAAATCCATAGATCGCCGGGGATACTTTAGGGCCGGCGTCGCTCAGGTATATCTTATTCATCTTGTTGTTTTTCTGGTTAATATGGATACGCAATTAAGGGCGTTAAGATAGGAAATTCTACTGAAATGGTCGGCAATCGGCAGTCGACAATCGGCAATGCGTTTGCATCGATGGACCAGAGGCCCAGCTACCTATTGGGCGAGGCGGACTTCTTCGCCGGCGGGATCATCGTTGCCATCCTCATTGAGAGAGGGGTTGGCGGATAATGGGTCGGTGACGGATTGTTCGCCAAGTTCGCCTTCTGATTGCTCCACACCGTCGTCGGCTCCGATGGTAGCCAGCTGTTCTTCAAAGGGAACGGGTGTGGCTATGGGGAGTGGTGCAAAACGGGATTCCTGTACGGCACGGTCGGCCTGTACAAGCTGGGTGAGTTCTTCCATGTTGCTGCGGGCTGCCGTGATGTACTCTTCATCATTACGAATAGTGGAGAGGTATTTAAGTGCTTTTTCGTCGTGGGTAAAGAATGTTTTGGCGGCGGTGTCGGCCACTTCGGCCCTGAAGCCTAATATTTTCATCACATCCACTCCTACTCTCAAACTTGTATCGAGGGTTTCGCGGTAGATGTGCAGCATACCCGCATTCATGAGGTCGTATGCATCCCAACGGTTAGATGATCTTACCAGCATCTGCAGGTTGGGGAAATGGTTTTTGATGGTATCAATTACCTCCAACCGCTTTTTAGCATCGCCTATAGCAATTACAATGAGCTTTGCTTTGTGAGCTCCAGCTATTTCGAGGAGGTTGTGGCGGCTGGCATCGCCATAGAATACTTTGTATCCGATTCTGCGCAACCAGTCTACGTTGTCGCTATCGGTATCGAGGATAGTGGTGCTAATGTTATTGGCCCGGAGGAAACGACCGATCGTGTTACCAAAATGGCCATAACCCGCAATGATGACAGGATTGTTCTGTTCGACGATATCGCTTTCTCTTTCTACCAACGTGGCTGCAGCGACAGCACATAGTCGTGGGGTGATGTATTTTTCATTGACCAATATGGCGAGCGGTGTAAGGGCCATCGTAATAGCGACCACTGCTGTTAGCGGATCTGTGACTTCTTTGGGCAAAATGCCTCCCTGTACCGAAAAGCTGATTAATACAAAGGCAAATTCACCGACCTGGCTGAGGCTGAACGTGAAAATGCTGTTTTGCGCTGTGCTCATGCGGAATGCCCTGCCAACGATGAAAAGTACAATCATTTTAAGGAGCATGACTCCCAGTACGAGACCCAATATGAGCAGGGGTCGTTCTATGATCAGTGAAAAGTTGATAGAGGCACCTACAGCAATAAAGAAGAGTCCAAGGAGGAGTCCTTTGAAGGGGTCGATATCGGTTTCGAGCTCATGGCGGTATTCGCTGTTGGCCAGCACAACGCCTGCGAGGAAGGTACCTAATGCCGGGCTAAGGCCTACTGCCGTCATGAGCACTGCGATGCCCACCACCAGGAGCAGGGCTGCTGCGGTAAACATTTCGCGCATGCCTGTTTTGGCAATCAGGCGGAAAAAGGGTGGAATCAAATAGCGGCCTGCCACTACGATGAACAATACTGAACCAAGTACCATGAGGGTTTGTGCCCAGGCAGGCAACGTGCCTGCAAGTCCTGATTGATGGCCTGTAGCAGCTGCATCAGCTCCGTGTGCTCCGAGCAATGGAAAGAGTGCCAGCATGGGGATGACAGCTATATCCTGGAAAAGCAGTACGGCAAAGGAGCTTTGGCCAGAAGCAGCCTGCATCAATCCTTTTTCCTGTAAAGATTGCAATACGATGGCCGTGGACGAAAGGGCAACGATCATACCCAGGGCGAGGGCTTCGCGCCAGGAAAGTCCGATCAGCATGGCTATTCCTGCCACTGCAATGGTGGTAAGGGTAACTTGCATACCTCCCATGCCTACGATCGTACGGCGCAGGCGCCAGAGACGGGATGGCTCCAGTTCAAGGCCTATCACAAACAACATCATGACCACGCCAAACTCGGCAAAGTGGAGCAGATCTTCTCCTTCGGTGCCAATGAACTTGAAGCAGGCCGGTCCTATGATGATGCCCGCGATCAAATAGCCCAGCACAGAGCCGAGGCCAAACCGTTTAGCGATGGGCACCATGATCACTGCCGCTGCGAGATAGATCATGGCCTGGTAGAAGAATGTTTGTTGCATGAACAGGTTTTGCTATTACAAATTTAGTTGTTTATGCCCGCAAGTTTGACGCCATGCTTTTGTACCGGCCGGAATGACAGTTGGTCCAGCATGTGTGGCCTTTGTAGCTGCCAAACCAGATGGTGAAATTCAATGTTCCTGCCGTGGCTGCAGGGTGGGCACTTGCAATGGCCGTTATTTTTGTATAGTTTTAAAGTCCCTAAACCTCCCTTTTTTACCATGGGCATGAAATGTTCTATGATCACTATCAGCCAGCCCGGCACCGTAAACGAGCGTGCTTTGCTGGACAGCCTTGGCTTTACCGATTATACTTTTGTAGAAGATACTACGCTGGAGGAATGTATGTATCCCCGGGACAAATCCATCAATATCGGGTATTTCAACAATCATCTTGTTATTTGTGATGATTTCCAATGTACGGAAGCGCTGGACCAACTGAGGCGACTGGAAACATTAATGGATTACGAGCATGTGCTCACTTCTTTGTTCCCTCAATCGGAAATCCTAACGACGGTTTGCCACAGCGTGGTGAACTATCATGCTTATGCACTGGTGCGGAGCAGCAAGCGGCTTCGCTTCAAATCGATCAGCGGGGATATTCCTGTCACCTCCTATGGTGAACCATTAGCTGAAGAAACTCCTATATATGCTCAATCGTCCATGACAGGCGAACGCCTGTTGTTTCGCAGCTCTTTTGGCACACCTGATGGTCCTTACGAGTATACGGAAGACCAAATGATGGAGGCCTTTGCTTTTGGGGTAGCGAAGCGACATCTTGGTGTGCAAATCAGCACGGGAGAAGACGAGGTGCTGATGTTCAATACTACTTTCAGGAAATACAAACGTGTAAAGTCTGGAAGGGCCGTTTCGCGGGAATCTATTCCTGCTACTATTTCGGCTTCCACTCAAGCAGCAGGCGGCTCCTGGCTGGGCCGTTTGTTGAAATCGTTCCGTGGCAAGGAGTGATCTACAGGTATTGTATTTTGTCGCATTTCCCTCCTACGTTTGTCGTTTTCGCACATCCTGATTCATGGATGGAGGTTGTATTTTTATGGTAGTTGTTTCACTTTTAACTCTTTTGCATATGGCTACCAGTATGAAAAATGCACCGACGACTATCGATGCTTATATTGCCAGCTTTCCACCGGATATTCAAAAGATATTGCAACAGATACGTGCAACTGTGCGAAAGGCAGCGCCCAAGGCCGAAGAAGCAATCCGCTACGCCATGCCTGCTTTTTTGCAGGACGGTCACCTCGTGCTTTTTGCCGCGTTCAAAAATCATATCGGCTTTTTTCCTGCGCCAACAGGTGTGGCCAGTTTCAAGGCAGCGCTTGCCCCGTATAAGACGGGCAAGGGTTCTGTTCAATTTCCGCTCGATCAACCCATGCCTGTTGGCCTGATCACCAATATCGTTAAATATCGCATCAAGAAGAACGCTGAGGCTGCTATGGCCAAGGTTGCCGGGAAGGTGAAGGCTGTGCCTGGGAAAAAGAAAGCGGCAAAACGTAAGCAATCTTAATGGGTTTACAAGTTGAGAAGTTGACAGGTTGAAAAGGGAAATCTTCCTGTTCAATTTCAAAGAACTACATTTATAATGAAGCAGGGGCACCAGCAGCCCTGCTGTTTTTGGTAAAAACTGCACTTTTAATCAACTACGCTATTTTAATACTCTATCTATACCGTATCTATAGGGCATCTATACCTCATCTATACTCTACCCTGCCTTGATCTTCGACCGATCCGTTTGTCAAATCGTCTTTTCTGTCATTTCCGCTGTCCAATTGTCACTCATAGTGTAGTCAATCAAATGTAGTGCTAAAATGTAGTAACAGTAAATGTGCATGAGCCGTTTCCGGTACAGGTAAGGCCAGATTATTCGTTTTGATCCCTTTCGGTATTTTTGATACGAAAGGACGAGAACTATTCCAGCTACAAGTGCGCATGTGTACGAAAAAGTATTATCTCTATTTTATAGTTGGACCTCTCAACAAAGTAATATTAGCCTTTCAACAAAACCGGTTATTTGTTTTTTATAGAATTTTGTGTGTTTAAGTGAAAGAAAAATTACAATATCAATACGATGAAAGTAATTATTACAGGAGCAACTGGTTTTGTAGGTGAAGGAGTATTGCTGGAATGCCTTCATCATCCGGCTATTTCAGCAGTGCTGGTCGTGGGCCGGAGGACCTGCGGGTATACCGATCCCAAGCTAAAGGAATTGATCGTGCCCAACTTCTTCCAGCTTGATCAGTTTACTGCTGCATTGTCTGGTTATGATGCGTGCTTTTATTGTGTGGGTATCAGTTCTGTTGGTATCAATGAGCAGGACTATTCTAAAGCTACTTACGATACCACCGTTTATTTTGCTTCTACACTTGCCCGTTTGAATCCGGCGATGATCTTCAACTTTGTATCGGGCCAGCGGACTGATAGCAGCGAAACCGGCAAGGTAATGTGGGCAAGGGTGAAGGGTAAAACTGAAAATGCGCTACAGCAACTGTCCTTCAAAGCCGCGTATAATTTCCGTCCCGGCGCTATGATAGCCACCAAGGGTCAACGCAATGCAAAGGCGCTGTACAAATTCATCGTCAGCATCATGGTCTTATTTATTCCCAGGCAGGTTTGTACTTTACATGAAGTAGGTCTCGCTATGATCAATGCCGCGTTGCATGGCTATTCGAAGCGGACGTTGGAAGTAGCTGATATCAAGCAACTGGCAAACAGGTAAGTAATTACCATTATCTGTGATAATACAAAGTATGCGTATTGGTTGAATACCAGTTCTATTTGTTGGATCATGCGGCATTTCGGCGCAACTTTACAATGTCAATCAAGCGTTGCTTTTCATAATTAGTGTAGTGTGTGTTTTCCCCTAACCTTGTCCGTTGTAATTATGGTTTATTTGGTGAAGGCGATATAGGTGATGTTAGTTTTTCTTCTATTGCAAGATAGAAGGCAACCCTCCAGATCCCCCGGAGGGTTTTGTTTTTATTTCAATATCTTCTCGATTGCTTCGAGTTCGTCGCTGGTGAATGGTTTGCTTTTCAGACACTGCAGCGAGTCGGTGAGTTGTGCCGGGCTGCTGGCGCCGATGAGTACAGATGTCACACGCGGGTCTTTCAGCAACCAGGCCAGTGCCATCTGTGCAAGTGATTGTCCACGCTGTATGGCGATCTCGTTCAGCTTTTGTATCTGCTGCACTCGTTGTGGCGTTACTTCTTCTTCTTTCAAAAAGCCGTGGGCTTTAGCTGCACGCGAGTCTGCAGGAATACCTTTCAGGTACTTGTTGGTGAGCAACCCTTGCGCCAGTGGCGAGAAGGGAATGCATCCCACTCCTTCTTCTTCCAACACATCGAGTAATCCTTCTTCAACCCAACGAACAAACATGGAGTATTTGGGCTGGTGGATAAGGCAAGGTGTGCCCAGCTGACGCAGGATCTTAATGGCCTTCCGTGCCTCTTCTGCCGGGTAGTTGGAAATACCTGCATATAATGCTTTGCCCTGGCGCACAATCAGATCGAGCGCGCTCATGGTTTCTTCCAGCGGTGTATTGGGATCGGGACGGTGGTGATAGAAGATGTCCACGTACTCGAGGCCCATGCGTTTGAGGCTTTGGTCGAGGCTGGCCACCAGGTACTTTTTGGAACCCCAGTCGCCATAAGGCCCTGCCCACATGGTGTAGCCTGCTTTGGATGAGATGATGAGCTCATCGCGGTAGCCGGCAAAGTCTTCTTTCAATATTTTCCCGAAGTTTTCTTCAGCGCTACCGGGGGGCGGGCCGTAGTTGTTGGCCAAGTCGAAGTGGGTGACTCCGTTATCGAATGCGAGGCGCAGTATCGCGCGGGAGTTTTCCAGTACGTCCACATGGCCAAAGTTGTGCCAGAGGCCCAATGACAGTGCGGGTAACTGGATGCCGCTTTTTCCGGAACGGCGGTATTGCATGTTGCTGTATCTGTCGGCAGCAGGTTGATAGTTCATATAGCTCATATAGCGGGTATTAAAAAATAAAACAAGGCAAAGAAAAGCCTTGTTTTATTATAATGCAAATTCGTTGTAGCTGATTGACATACCCCCTTCGACAGGCTTCCCACGGAGCGGGACAGGCAGGTCGACAGAGGGATACTACTCATTTAATAATGAGCTTACGATCTCCTCAAATTCTTTTTTGAATGCTTCGTGGTGCTGGCCCGTGGCTGGCCCATCGTAGCCGGTATGTATCTTGCGGACGTTGCCTTTTTTGTCGATGAAGATCGTGGTAGGGAACCCCTTTATTGGCTCGATCTGCGGCAGGGTCTTCTCTGTACGTTTGGGATCGGATACTGCGGCTGATGCTACCAGCACCGGATAGTTTATACCGAGACGTTTTTGGAATCCTGCCAGTGCTGTTTTGGAACGCTCAAAATCAGTAGTGCGCTCGTAAGCCAGTCCCAGGAATTCAATTCCACGTTGTTTGTTCTTTTTGTAGTAATCGACCATGAACTTTGTTTCGTCCATACAGTTGGGACACCAGGAGCCCATGATCTGTATAACGACTACTTTATTATTGAAGCGTGCATCGTTGATGCCGATCTCTTCACCATCAGTAGAAGGGAAACGGAAGTTGAGCTTGCTTTCGCCGGGGCGCAGTTTCACCGCATCGAAACCATCGGGTAATTTGGCGTTGATGTCTTTATGTGCCACCCAGCTTTCTTTTCCTGTTCCGCTGGCATAGAACGTAGCCTGGGTGATGGTGCTGTCGTTATCGAGCTTCGCTGCAAAAAGATAGACGTGGCTACCATCGAATGCCGAGAGCTTGAGTGTATCTTTCAGGATGCTTCCTTCGAGGTAACGGTAATCGCCTGTTGGCGTGAGGAAGGTGCCTGTCACTTTTCCATTGGCTCCCTGTACAAATTCACCTACTGCTTCGGATGCACTTTTTCCTTCTCCAAACGTTACTGCCCAACGGCCGGTAACTTTATAAGCTGGCTTGGGAGTAGCCGGATAGCGCTCTTTGTTGTTGGGCAATGCATAGAAGGGTATTTCCGAGCGACGGTCGCCGCTGAACTTGATAAACTTGCCTTCGAGCCTACCATCGCTTTTGATCACAGTAGCAAAGTGCGCATCGAAGAATGGCATGGTGATCCACAGGGAATCGCCTTCCTGGCGGATATCATCTACCAATAATCTCTCTGTAGCGTTGAGCACATATAGTACCGGTTTACCATTGAGGGGTTTTACTTCAAAGTTGAAGACAATCTGTTGTCCGTCTGGACGCTGTATGACCGCTTTCCAGATGCCGTTTTTCAGGACCGCTTTTGTTTCGCTGGCCGTGGCCGGAGTGCCTGCAAAGCTGCTGAGGATCAATAGAATTGGTAGTAGTTTTCTTATGTGCATGGCACAAAGATACCAGTCGGTCAGGTTTTGTCAAAATATTGCCTACTATTTTGATAGAGTATTAACAGGAGGCTTTGTAGTCTGCTCCTGTTGCTGATGTTGCAGCTCTTTCATTTCAGCTTTTGCTTCGTGGAATTTGATGATGTAGTAGATGAGGAATCCGAGGAATACTTTAGAGAGTATAAATACAACCAGGAATGCGAGGCGCCAGTATTTGTGCACGCGTATGTGTGTGGAGGAGACCTCTGCAGTGATGTATTGCTTTGTCTGTTTGGTTTCGGTAAAGGGCGGCACTTCGCGGTTGTCGGTCCGCAAAGCCGGCAATCCTTTTATGAATTCATACAGGTGTTCCTGGGCACCGGGCGGTGGTGGTACAGCTTCATTTGCGGCCAATGCTTCCAGCTTTCGCTGTGTATCAGCAAGTGCCAGCTGAAGTTCGGGGTATTGCAGTACCAACTGTTCGAACCCGTTCTTTTCAACGGGTGTCATCAGCCCCAGTACGTAGGCTTCAATGGTACCATCGTTTATATATGAGTGCGGGTTCACTGTAAATTTTTTCTTATGATGAGCAGGCTTTCATTGAGCAGCCTGTTAATATCATGCACATTTGTTTGCAATTGTACGGCCAATTCGTCTTTGCTTCTACCGTGCAGGAATATTTCACTGAACACCATGCGCTGTTCGGGTGAAGCATCGCGTAACAGGGTAAGGTAATAAGCGTTCTTATTATACCCTCCGTTTTGTTGCGCGCCGTTGACAGGTCTTTGCTTTTTGTATTCCAATATCAGCTTCCGTGCTTCCACCTGCATCCACATATAGATGCTGAGGGGTGAGCCAAAGGCATCTTGCAAACGGGTAGCCAATGTACCGAATACCAGCACCAATACTTTTTCTGCTTCTTTTTGTTCGGGAACGAATTGCAGGATATAGCCATAGAGCATGGGGCTATAATTGGTATACAGGAGTTCAATGGCAGGTTCAACGCCTGCATTGAGTTTGGATTTCAATGTCTCTTTAGTAATAAGGGTTTCCAAATTGCTAATGGTTTTCTCTACAACTAAATTTCATAAGGTCTCGCACCGTTGAAAATAAGTAATATTCATCAACTGTTTTACAAAAAACGGATAAAAATGATGATTTACAACACTTAGCGCAACCAGTGCCACCAAAATATCCCGCCATGATCAATTCCTACCCAGAATCCCGTACCGTGTTCACGGTATAGAATAATTGTATCCCGCGTAGTTATACGTGTTTTGCAACCCGACCGGCCATTTTGCTGGTTCATCCACCGCTTTTGTCATTTTGTAGCATTGTACCCATATCCGCTCACCACTGCCTGTACTTTTACGCACTATATCTCTTTAATTCTTTAATAAGTATACCATGAAAAAGATGACCCGCATTGGGGTAGTGTGCCTGCTGGCATTGTCCACGATGGCTTTTGTTGTTGTTAAAAATGTTTTTGATCAACTGGAAATGGCTGAGGATGAAGCGCGTGAATATATTTTCGGCAACTTCAAAGAGGGTAATCTTTCTTTCCCGCATTCTTCTGTATTGAAAGGTCTTGCCAGTGGCAAACGTGCCGGCGTAGTGAAAGAACTGGGTGACTATATCCGTAAGTACAGTAGTTCGCCTGACTTTCTACAGGTATACAAAGAAGCGCGTGAATCGGCCAAGCCCGCTGCACCAACCGATAAAGCTGCGAAGGTGAAGGCAAGGCTTGAGGAGATCAAAAATGACATTGCCTCCAATGAAGAAGGCATGAAGGGAGCCGCTGGTGATATGAAGAAGCTGTATGAGGCCACCATCAAAATGCTGAAAGCAGAGCAGAAGGCTTTACAAGACCCGAAAGACCCACAGCATGGCCTATACATGAGTAACCTGAGTGAAGGTAATGATATGGATGCTTCGCAATATGCTGAGGCTGTAAAGGAATTCGAAAAGGAATACCCCGCGAATGTGCAGGTGTTGATCAAGCGGAGATTGCAAGAATTCCTGGCGCTTACGGCCGATATGGACTTCGATGCGAAGCTGGTGGAGAAGGGTGGCAGTAAACGTTTTGCCGATCCCAAGCTGGAGGCAAAGGATGAAACCTGGAAGCGCTGTTTCCGCTGCGGCCGTGAAACGATCACTGCGGCCAGGTCTTTTGCTCAACAATGGCTGACTGAATTGAAATAACTCTTCAACAATCTATTATTGCTGCATCAACCTGTTTGCGACTTCTTTACCGCTGGTAAGCGCTGCTTCTACCGTGCCGGGGTGGGCACCGGTGTAGAGGGCTTCGCCGGCGAAGTAAAGGGTGTTGGCAACGGGTTGCTGCAGTAATTGTCGTGCTGCCTGTGATGGCAGCATATCGTAGGAATAAGCCCCAAGGGTGTAAGGATCGACACCCCAATCGGTGACCTGTGCAGCTACCAGTTGTTGTTCGAGGAATACCAGTGGTAATCCAAATATGCCTGCCAGTGAGTAGAGGGCGTATTGCTGCATTTTTTGTGGTCCTGCCTGTGTAAAGGAAGCAGCCTGGGGGCCGTTGATCCATCCTGTAAGGAGTGGTGCGGGATGTGGATGTTGTGTCCACCAGGTAGGAAATATTTCTTCGCTGAATATAAAGCCAAGTTCTTTTTCGTACTCCTGCCAGAAGGGTTGTTTGAATTCGAGGCTTATTTTGATCACCGCACTGAAGCCAATCTGTCGGAAGGCCTCCATTTGCGGATCGATGGCCGGTGATATGGCGATGCTGCTCTTAGCATTTTCCTGTTGCCATACACCCAGCGGTATTGTGATGATTATTTTATCTGCTGTAAATGTGCGTCCATCTTCGGCCACGGCTTCTACGCTCCCCTCCTTCCACCGGATATGCTTTATTGGTGTATTGAGCTGCAACTGGCAACGTTGTCGCACACACTGTGCTACGAGGAAATCTGTCAGCTGTTCGTACCCTCCGGGAATATGGTATTGTTCTTCTTCCTCTTTTTCCCATTCGCTACGCAAAGCTAACGTGCTGGCCTTGCTGATGTCGGCGCCATCGTATCCTTCGGCAAAGCGTTGTACCGAGCGGCGCAATGCATCGTAGCGGGAACCGGGAAAATGTGTTTCCAGGAATTGCTGTACAGTCACATCCTGTTGAAGTTGCTGCAACCGCTCCATGAGGGTGTCCCAGCCGTCAATGAAATGTTCTTGCCTGTGCCAGTGTCCATTTTGCACTTCAATCATACGGCCTTCCACCGGTGTATATCGAATGCCAGCTTCGTGTAGTAATTGTAAGGTAACGGGCAGTTTGCCATGTACGAACTCGGCTCCTGTTTCCACGGGAAGGGAGAATGCGGGTGTCTGTATGGTATGCATACGTCCTCCCGCGCGGTTGCGGGCTTCGAGGATGGTGACGGCATGGCCACGGGCCGATAGTTCACGGGCTGCCATCAATCCGGCAGCACCCGCACCAATGATCAATACTGATGAAGGCATGAATAGGTGTTGATGTCCTTTATCCTGCAAATGTACGGCCAACAGCGATTTATATTAGTTTCCTGCCGTTTTGCCGGGTTGTATGCCTAATGCCTGCATGATCTTATTAAAGATGGCGGTGTTTTCGTACACGCCGCTGAACAGCCGGGATTGTGGACCGTAGGCAAATACCGGTACGGGTATAGCTGTGTGGTCATCAGTAGAAAACTGCCCACCGATGTATCCGCTTTCGTAATTGCCATCCATCAAGGTCAGTCCACCGGTTTCATGATCGGCTGTAACCACTACCAGGGTTTCGCCATTGGCATCTGCAAACTGCATAGCCTTGCCTACCAGGCGGTCAAGATCCATGGCTTCGGTAGCCAGCCAGGAGAGGTCATTGTCGTGGCCACCATGATCTACCTGTGCGCCTTCGGCCATGAGGAAGAAGCCGCTCTTATTGTTGGATAGTACTTCCAATGATTTGCCGAAGGCTTGCTGCAACCATTCTCCACGTCCTTTTGCTACTGGTTGTCCTGCACGCTTATCCATTACCACCCATTTATGGGGTGCATTGGGACGTACGCTATCTACTGAATTGACAACACGAAATCCATGGTGTTTAAGGCCGCTCTCTATCGTGTTGTTAAATGCGCTGTTGCCCGAACCCATGATCAACTGTACCGGCGAAGTGCCGAGGTCATTGAATATGCCGGCGCTGTTGCTACGCTCTGCACTGTGGCCATAGAATGATGCCGGGGTGGCATCGGTCATATCGCCTGAAGTGATCAAACCAGTGCTCATGCCTTTCTTCGCTACGTAATCAGGAATGAGTGAGAGGGCTACGCCGGTATGGTCTACGCCTACGGCGCGGTTGTTTGTTTTTTCACCTGAGGCGAGGGCGGTAGCGCCGGGCGCCGAGTCGGTAATAAAGTTATCGTATGAGCTGGTTTTCGATAGCCCGATGCTGCGCATGTTGAATACATTGAGCCGGGCGTGGTTGGCCGTGTATCCGCTGTACCATTGTGCCAGACCAGTACCATCGCCAATGATGAGGATAACGTTCTTCACCTTCTTTACCAGGCCATCATTTTTATATTGTGGTTGATACAGCTCGTGCGCTTTATCATTTTTGTGTATTGTCTTCGGCAGCTTTTTCAGGAAAGCGCCCAACTCTGCTATGCGATCTGTATTGAGGTAATCTACTTTCAGTTTCATGAGGTGGTACCATGCATTCATATTATCGGGCGTAGCCCAAAAGCGAACGGGCTTGCCCAGTGCATGGGCGCCTGTGATCATTTGTTGTATGGTATCGAGCTCGCGGGCCGGTATACGTCCCTTGCCATTCCATTTGGAGTATTTGGTGAAGCCTATGCTCATCAGGCCTATCTTTTCCAGCACCGCTGCAGAATAGGTTTGGTTGAGGTTGCCATCAAACCAAATGAATGCTGGATATTTTGGCCAGCTTGCCGGATCGGGCCTGCTGCCTGAGATCACAAACCGGATATTAGCGCATGCAGTAAGTGTTGGATATTTCTGCAGTAGGGTGACTACATTATCAAGTACAGGCTTTTTAAGATCGATGAGTAACTGCAGTTTTTTGGTATGATCTGCATAGGGGTAACCATTGTTCTTTGCTACTGCTTTTTCCAGTGGCTGCAGGTATAGGGACTCGAAGGAAGGATTGACGCCTGCAATGGCAGTATCATGACCTACCAACAAAACATCGTTGACCAGGTACAGGTCTGCTTCCATGGAGCCGAAGCCTTCATTGTACGCTGCCTGAAAAGGGAATGGCTTTTCGTAATCGTTGTGTGAATGGGCATTGGCCGTGGTGTATGCAGTGGGCTGGGCCATGGCCATTATACTGTAGCAACTGATCAAACTGAGCAATAATCTTTTCATACCGGTAAGTTAAGGAGACCGGCGCAAGTTACTGTTGGTGGCAGGAGATTATTGGGAGGATGTAATTAATAAATTATTATCATACAGCGGGAGCCAGAGGCTCCCCAATAGGCGTCACCAGCCAGAGGCTGGCGACTGAGCGCAATATTCAATGTGCATGTTTTTCTAAATATCGTTTGCCTTTGCGGGCGGCAGCAATGACGGTAAGGATAAAAGTGCCGATAGCCGTGTACAGGGCGGCCTGCGCCAGCCGGGAAGATTCGCTTTGCAGGGATACAAAGATGGCGTAGGTGGCCCAAGCTATAACTGCCGGGTAGATAAAGTTTTTGTACCGAATACTGATAAAGATGGATAGTATCAGTGCGGCAGCCAACAAAACCATGGTCCAGGCGCCTTCACTGATGCCGCCTCCCTGCCATCCCATCGCTACCAGCCACAGGGCTATGTTTGCCATCGTGGCCACGCTGATCCAGCCGAGGAACAGTGAAGCCGGCACCATCAACCAGGGATTGCGGTGCTGTGTCCACACGCCTTGCTGCGCTCGGATAAACAGCACCATACCTGCCACCAACATTACGATGATGATGAGCACGCTCAGACTTACCTGGTTGTAGCGGAATGCGAATTGCCAACAAAGCCCCAGCAGATTGATCGCTATTACAGGCACCGCCAACGCATCATAGACAGGTTTATCTTTTTGTGCCGGCAACAATTGTATAATGGCGTAAATAATAAATGCGAGGTAGATGAGTCCCCAGATAGAAAATGCATATCCTGCCGGCACAAATAGGCTATCATAGCGGTCCGTTACTTCGCGCATCGATTGCCCACCAATGTCGATATAATCCTGCAGGCTGCTAAGCGCTACATTAACGATCACACTGAAGAACGTAAGCCAACGCAGGAACATATTAGGTGTTTTCATCTGCTGTGTTTTCCCAAAAAACATAAGAACCGTGCCAGACTACTATGTTTTGGCAGCGTTTTTGTGGCAGGGGCTGTTTTTCAAAACCAACGTTATGAAATATGTATTCCTGCTGCTCGCCCTATGCAGCATCCGTCTCTATGCTCAGGATAAAACTGTTCAAGGTTTACGCTCTGAATCGAGCCGTACCATTGCCAAGAATGCCAGTGATACCAGCAAACGCACCTGGAAAACCGGTGGCAGCATCGCGTTAAACCTCAACCAGGGCGCTTTGAGCAACTGGTCGGCTGGGGGTGACAAATTTTCTCTTTCACTGACATCTTTGGCAAATGTGTTTGCTCATTACAAGCATGGCCGTAATTCGTGGGATAATAATCTCGACATGGCTTATGGTATGGTGAATACCACCAGCCTTGGTCAGCGTAAGAGTGATGACCGCATCGATCTTGTTTCCAAGTACGGTTATGAACTCGACAAGAAATGGTACCTGAGTGGTTTGTTAAACTTCCGGAGCCAGTTTACCAAGGGTTATGCCTACCCTACCGACTCGACCAAGGTGCTTACTTCTAATTTTGCGTCGCCCGCCTACGTGGTGTTATCAGCCGGTATGGATTATAAACCTGATGAGACTTTCTCGCTGTTCATGTCTCCCATTACTGCCCGCTGGGTGATCGTGACGAATGATTCACTGTCGGCTGTGGCTGCTTATGGTGTTGACAGTGGCAAGCATGTGAAGATGGAGATTGGCGCCTATGCTTCTGTGAACTGGAACAAGAATATTACGCCTACTACCAATTATAAAACGAAGCTGGACCTGTTCTCCAATTACCGCCATGATCCTTTCAATATCGATATCTTCTGGACAAACGTGCTGACGGTAAAGGTGTCGAAGCTGATCAACATGAACGTTTCTGTGGATGTGATCTATGACAATGATGTGCCTACCGTAAAGGCCGATGGTACTGCGGGCGGACCCAAGCCACAGATCAAGCAGGTGCTGGGTGTGGGCTTCCTGGTCAAGTTTTAACAAGGTTTGAGACGTATTGTAGAAGGTTTGTAATTGCCGGGTGGTATATTGCAGGCTTAATAATTATTTTATACATGAGATATCTGTTTCTGGCCGGTTTGATGGGTCTTGGATTGGTAGCAGGTGCACAATCTAAAAAGACTTCCGGCAATCCTATTTTCGAAGGCTGGTACGCCGACCCCGAAGGTATCATCTTCAACAAGCAATACTGGGTGTACCCTACTTATAGTGACCGGTACGAGCAACAGGTGTTCATGGACGCGTTTTCTTCGGATGACCTGATCACCTGGACAAAGCATCCGCGCATTATCGATACTGCTTCTGTGAAATGGGCCAAGAAAGCGATGTGGGCACCGGCTATTATCGAGAAGGACAAGAAGTATTACCTGTTCTTTGCTGCGAATGATATCCAGAATAACGAGCAGGCCGGTGGCATCGGCGTGGCCGTAGCCGATAAACCTGAAGGGCCTTTCAGGGACCTGCTGGGCAAGCCGCTGCTGGACAAATTTCATAATGGTGCGCAGCCGATCGACCAGTTCGTATTTAAAGACAAGGATGGCCAGTATTATATGATCTATGGCGGCTGGCGTCATTGCAATATTGTGAAGCTGAAGAATGACTTCACCGGCTTTGTTCCTTTTGAAGATGGTACTACTTTCAAAGAGATCACGCCGAAGGGTTATGTTGAAGGGCCATTCATGTTTATGCGTGACAATAAATATTATTTCATGTGGTCGGAAGGTGGCTGGACCGGCCCCAACTACCGCGTGGCTTATGCTATCTCCAATTCTCCTTTCGGGCCTTTTGAAAGGATCGGCACTGTACTGCAACAGGACTCTACTGTAGCCACCGGCGCGGGCCATCACTCCGTGATCCCCGTGCCTGGTAAAGATGAGTGGTACATTGTATATCACCGTCGCCCGCTGAGTGAAACGCATGCTAACCACCGGGTAACTTGTATTGACTATATGCGTTTCGACAAGAATGGTTTAATACAACCAGTGAAGATCACGTTCGAGGGTGTAAAGCCTAAGAAGTTGAAATAGGAAGACAAGAATTCACTAAATAACAAACCCGCTGAGCATATCAGCGGGTTTTGTATTATTAGCTATTTGCTAAAAGGCTGCTGCCAATTCCTTATTTCTTTTCTACTACAAATCCATTAAAGGTGATCGGCGTACGGTTGGTACTGGTGACCTGCAAGGTAGCCGAGCCATTGTTGAATATGGAGAAGAAGAACTGTTGCACATCGCTTACGTCACTGGGCCTGATGGTAATCTGCCATCCTTTTTTGATCTCCTTCACGTCGTAAGTGAATTTGGTGGAATTGAACTGTATGCCTCCTTTCGTAGGGTCGATAGGTGCGGAGAATGAGCGGCCAAAGTAAGGCAGATCAGACACGAGTGTGTCCTTACCTACTTTCACCATGTAGTCTGTGGTCAGCTGCACCGTGCGGCCACGCGTTGGCAGCGCAGTCTGTGCTTTGAACACATACTGTTGTGCATTGATCATTGCCGTAACGGCTGCTGCTTTTTCTTCCTGTTTTGTTTTCTTGTCGTCCTGCGCCATCAGCGTGGTGGTTGCCAGGGTGCTCATCAACACCAGGGTCAAGGCCAGTATACGCTGCATCATCCGGTTTATCTGAATTGTTCTCATACTTATTTATTTTAAAGCATGAACTAATACATATTAATATACAGAAATATGTTTATTCAGTAATACTATGTACCAATTTCATTCCACCTGATGGGGTGTGCCGTTATACAGACCGGGAATTAACAGGCCGTTTGGTTAAATACGTCAGTATGTCATTTTTGCCGCAGGGGACCAGGTTGCAGAACGGTCAACCCGGCTTATTATCCTGCCAATCGGGAAGAATTTGCAGCTGCCTGTTTGATCTATCTTAAGGGTATTCTTTCATTATTAAACCTTTTATCTATGACCTCTAAGCATGTACTGCCGGTAATGGTAGTCCTATTCATTGTATTGGCGGGCTTTACGCACGCCCCTTCTCAGCACCGCTCTTCAGCAACAAACAATTCAGCCTGGATCTCCAGTCCTTATGAATTCCGGGCTTGTCCCGGGCAGACTTATTATGCCGTAGGTCTGCAGCCCGGCGACGTGATCGGCTGGTATGTGGATTACGACAATCCATCTTACCCTTCGCAATATCTCGGCTCTTCCACTGTATTGGAATGGGAACTGGAGCCGTATGACAAGATCACTTTGAAAGTGAATGAAGGCACTGAAGGGGAATATGAGTATTATGAATACGCACAGCCTTGTGAGTAGGTTGCAATGAAAACAGGTGATACCTTCTTTTGCTATGCAAACGAAAGGTGTCACCTGTTTTATAAATATTCAGTGTAAAGCTTTTTATTTTACTTCAACTGCATGGTCGGCCGGCATATCCTGTCCGGTCCAGACTTTTACAGCAGTCCATGGCTCGGCAGGTGCTGACCAGAAGGGATCTGTATCAGGCAAGCCGAGTGGTAAAAAGATTGTGGTGCAGAGGTATACGCTACCAGTATTGATATAACCTTCAGACAGTCCGGGTTGATTGCCATAAAGGCCAATGTTGAGCCAGCCAGTTGCTGTGAATGTAGTGGCCGGTTCAAAGGTTTTCTTTATCACTGCGGTTAATGCGCCTCTTACCTGTGCAGGTTTTAATTCCTGTGGCAATTGTTTGCGCAGGGACATATCGGCCAGGTGATGGAAAGCGCCACCGCGGTAGCAAATGCTGCGGCCAGTAACAGGGAATGTTCCATCGGTGTTGATGAGTCGCTCCTGAATCACCGCATAGCGTTTGCTGATCTGATCGAACTTAGGCACATACCAATCATACGCACGTGCATTCTTCGTGCGCAGGGCATCGAAGATGTTGCTCATGTAAGGTTGGATCACATAGCTGTTGTAATAATCCCAGTGGTATTGCATGCCATCGGAGTATACGCCATCGCCTACATACCAGTGGTTGGCAAATTCGCGGATGCCGTATTCAAGACGCACGCCATCGTATTCAAATCCATATTTGCAAAAGAAGGCTTCTATCATGCCGGAGAAAAGTATCCAGTTGCTATAACCCGGTACAATGGTGCGGGTGGCTCTGAATGCACGTACTACATCCTGCTGTGCTTTGGCATCAAGATGCTCCCATAACCAGGGACAACGCACCAATCCCAATGCCATGAAGGAGGCATCAACCAGTGGTTGTCCGCCCGTGAAGCGCATGTAATCTTTACTCGTTGTGTCTACTGCATTGGCGATGCCTTTGAGCGCCCATTCGCGGTACTGGTTGCGCAAGGCCACTTCATCTGCATCTCCGCTTTCGAGGTTGAGCCAGGGTGCAATGCCTGTCAATACCCGGCCAAAGGCTTCGAGGTAGGCCACCTGTGCACGATTGGCTGCATTGTCGACTTTGGGCGACAGGGTAACCGGCATTTTTTCGCGCAGGGTGCCGGCGGCGAGATTTGACAAAACCGGGCGCGCCAGCTTGTCGAGGTGCTGTAACCACAGCTTTCTATCGCTGACAGGGGCTGTTTCTTTAGCAGCTGTCTCCTTTTGGGCTGCCTTTCTTTTAGCCGACTGGCCAAAAAGGGATATTGAACAGGAAATCAATACAATAGCGAGGGATATCTTTTTCATACGGGCTTGTTGTAAGGGCAACAAGATACGAAGGAAAGGGGTTCTAATTGCCCCAGCCTTTATTTGGCTCTGGTCCCATCTCCAGTTGCAGGGTGCCGCCTGTGGCAATCTGTTTGTGATCGATGTAGCAATGTGTGTAGGGTTTGCCGTTGAGGGTGGCGCTTTGAATGTATATGTTTTGTGGTGAGTTGTTCTTTGCGATGATGGTAAAGGTTTTGCCGCTGGCATATTTGGGATCGAGGCGGATGGTGATCTTATTGAATACCGGGCTGGTGATCTCATAGCGTATGTCGCCGGGACATACCGGGTGCAGCCCGCTGGCTGCGAGTACATACCAGGCCGACATTTGTCCCACATCTTCATTGCCTACCAATCCTTCTACTGAATTGTTGTATGCACGTGTGCAGATAGCTCTTGTCCACTTTTGGGTGAGCCAGGGCGCCTGCAGGCGATTGAACAGGAAGGGCACATGGTGCACCGGTTCATTGGCATGGTTGTAATAGTCGTTCCACATCATGTTCTCCGGCACTTTTTCGAAGAAGGTAGTGAGGTCTGCTACTGTCTTTTCACGGCCGCCCATGAGCGCAGTCATGCCCGGTACATCGTGGGGCACGAACCAGCCTTGTTGATAAGGATTGGACTCTACGCTGCCGTAATCGTGCTTCATTCTTCCTGCTGCGGGCCAGGGCTCCCAGCTTCCATCCTGTTTCCGTGGACGAAACCAATGCATGGAAGTATCGAATATGTTTTTGTACGACTGGCTGCGTTGGGCATATTTGCCGGCTATTTCTTTTTTGCCGAGGTAACCGGCCAGCTGCGACATTGCCCATTCGCTATAGGCATACTCCAATGTATTGGAGATAGAGCCACCACCTGCACAGTATCCTCTATCGCCATTACCAAATTTCTCGCTGGTGTTGACAGCATAGGTAAATGCTTTCTCTACGTTGAAATTCCTGATACCTTTTGCATAGGCATCGGTGATCATGGAGATCGCAGGGTTGCCGATCATGCAACCGCTGTAGGCATTGAAGAACTCCCAACGCTCGAGGTATTTATTACCGCTTTGATCGGCCAGTTCTACCAGCGAGTTGATCATATCGTTTACGACCACGGGGTTGATGATCGTTTGTAAGGGCATCTGGCTTCTGAACACATCCCAACCACTGAATACGGTGCGCTTGGTAAAGGTCTTTGTGCTGTGTATTTGTTGATCGCCACCGGGGTATTGTCCGTCCACATCTGCCATGGCGCGTGGGTCGATCATCGTGTGGTATAGGGCCGTGTAGAATATTGTTTTCTCGTTTTCACCAGCGCCTTCTACGCTCAGTTTTCCCAAGGCTGTGTTCCAACGCGTATGTGCTGCTTTTCGCACGTTGTCGAAGTTCCAGTCTTTGATCTCTGCCTGCAGGTTCTTCTTTGCACCTTCTATACTTACGAGGGAGATACCCGCTTTCAGCAGGACGGTTTCATTGGCAGTAGTGGCAAACTCGGTATAGAAGCCAAGGTGTTTACTTTCTCTTTCTTTTACGCCTTCTAATATAGTAGCGGCTGCTACCTTTTGTTGGTAAACATCGCTCTCTACGTTTTGCAGGTTCTGTTTCCAGTCGCCGGGAATATCAGCGCTCCACAGGCCTACTTTCTTCAATGGCTTGCTGAATTGCGCATAGAAATACACCGTGTAGTCGGCTTTGCCGGCACCGTTGCCCCATCCACCTCCTTCGGGTGTACATCTCATCCATCCTTGTATGGTATGATCGTCTACGACTTTTATGTATTGCAATACGGACGTACCTCCTACCCTGCGGGCCAGGTCGATCTGAATGCGTGATTGCTGGTGTTGCGGGAAAGTGAAACGGATGATGCCGCTGTGGGGTGCAGCGGCCAGCTCTGTTTTTATATTATGGTCTGTCAACTGTACGCTGTAATAACCTGCCGATGCTTTTTCACTGGCTTTGTCGTAAGCAGAGCGGTAACCGCTGCCGGGGTTATTGGGTTTGCCGGCGGCCGTATATAAAGTGCCCGTGGATGGCATGACGAGGAAATTACCGAGGTCACCATACCAGCCTACGCCGCTCATTTGGGTGAAAGCGAAGCCTTCGATGGTGGTGTGCTCATAGCTATAACCGGAACCATTGTCGCCGCCGGTGATCGTGTTGGGGCTCAACTGTACCATGCCAAAGGGCGTAGCTGCTCCGGGAAATGTTTTACCGAGGCCGTGATAGACACCGGCCTTACCTGCGCTGGTGCTGGCGCCGATAAAGGGGTTTACATAATCAGCTGGTTGCTTTTGCTGTGCAGCAATGGATAAAGTGTGGGTAACAGCAATGATAATGAACACGTACTTTTTCATGCAAAACGGCTTTCTTTTCTGCGCCGCGTGTAAATATACGTGCTAATAAAAAGCTATAATGCTGCTAAAATTTCACTACTTCGTAATATACTTTTTTGGGCTTGAGGTCTTTGTCGAATAATAAGGGATAGTCTTTTCTTCCGCGCACGGGAAAGTTATCCAGCCAGCTGTTCCTGTCGGAAATATTCCAGAAGGTGACGCCGGTAATGTGTTGTTTGTATTGGCGCAGCAGCTCAAAGAGCATCTTGTATTTTTCCAGCTGTGCCTGTTCGCGCTCCGGTGTAAAAGCTGCGTTGTTATCTTCCGGTTTGCGTTCGCGGGCGTTGTGTTCTTTGGGATATACAGAGATATCCAGTTCGGTGATCTGCATCTTAAGACCCAGCTGTGCAATGTCGCGGAGTGTGCTGTCGAGTTGTGCGCGGGAAGGTTCGTTCACTGCCCAGTGGCCTTGCAGGCCTACACCATGAATGGGAACGCCTTTGCTTTGGAGGTCTTTGATCAGCCGGATCATCTTAGCCCGTTTAACAGCATTGATCTCATCGTAGTCGTTGTAGAATAGTTGTGCGTTGGGATCGGCTTCATGCGCCCATTGAAAGGCTTTAGCGATGTACTCCTCGCCAATGATCTCCAACCATTTTGAAGGGCGCAGGTATTCATTGGGCTTATCGGAAATGGCTTCGTTCACCACATCCCAGGCATAGATGGTCCCTTTGTAGCGGCTAACTACTGTGGTGATGTGTTCTTTCAAACGTTGCAGCAATACTTCTTTGCTCACGTTCTTACCCGTGCTGTCAACAAATAGCCAAGGGGGCGTTTGGTTGTGCCAGCAGAGGGTATGTCCGCGCATCTTCAGTTGATGGCGTTTGGCAAAGGCTGCAATGGAATCGCCGCCTGCCCAGTTGTATTGCTTTTCAGTGGGATGGATAGGCCCCATCTTCATCGCGTTCTCCGGCGTGAGGCTATTGAACTGTGAAAGGATCAAACCTGCTTCATCTATTTTCAGTGCGCGTGGCGATACGGCTACGCCCACGGAGAAGTAAGCTTTGTAATAATCTTTTAAGCCTTTTTCACCGGCAGGAACTGATGTGCCTGATTGTGCGTAGCTGGCGAAAGGCAAAATGCCTGTCAACCAAAGTATGACAGGCATTAATTGCTTCCAACTACTATTCCGGAGGATTTTAATAGTATGCATTTCTTCCGGATTATTTTTGGGCACGAATTGTTACGATCGTTCCATCAGGATTGTATTTCAACTCCGTTACTTTCACGTTGCGCAAGTGGGTTTTGCCGGATAGCTGTACATCGTGGTAGAACAGGAACCACTTTCCATCTTTTTCGATGATGGAATGGTGGTTGGTCCAGCCTTCCACGGGCTCCAGTATCACACCTTTGTAGGTGAAAGGTCCGTAGGGATTATCTCCGATAGCGTACACGATGTTGTGTGTATCGCCGGTAGAATACGAGAAGTAGTACTTGCCATTGTACTTATGCATCCACGCAGCTTCAAAGAAACGTTTGTCGTTGTCTTTCTCTTTGAACAGGTTGCCCGCACTGTCCACGATCTTAACTTCCTTCACCGGTTCGGCGAAGCTTTTCATGTCAGCGTTCAGTTTAGCTATACGGGGCAACACAGCCAGCTCATCTCCTGTGCGGAGCTTGCCGGCAGAATCGTACTTGTTGTTGTTCCAGCGTTGCAGCTGTCCGCCCCAGATGCCACCGAAGTACATGTAGAATGTACCATTGTCATCTTTGAACACCGTGGGGTCCATGCTGTAGCTGCCTTTGATGGGCTCTTTCTCCGCTACAAACGGCCCTTCGGGTTTCTGGCTTGTGGCCACGCCTATCCTGAACACATCCTGCTTGTCTTTGAGCGGGAAGTACAGATAGTAGGTACCATTGGCAAAAGCTGCATCGGGCGCCCATAGCTGGCGGCCAGCCCAGGGAATGTCCTTAATGTGCAAAGCAACACCATGATCGGTTACCGGTCCGCCCACGGAATCCATGGACAGGATGTGGTAATCCATCATGTTGAAATGATCACCATTGTCATTCTCCGGCGTACCTGTAGCGGTATCATGCGAAGGATAGACATAGATGCGGCCATTGAATACATGGGCCGACGGATCGGCTGTGTATATCTGGCTCACCAACGGCTGGGAAAGGTATTTCTTTCCGGTAGCCGAGTCGGCAGCCGGTGTTGCTTCGTTGGTTGTTGTGTTATTGCCGGCATCGCTACAACCTGTGATGGCAAGGGCTGCGATAACAGCCGGCAGAATCGTTAGTTTGTTCATCTTATTACAGATAGTTGTTGATGATGTTTTCGATGTGTTCCTGTTTGCCGCTGCGTACAGCTGGTTCACCATTTTTGATGGCATAAGCACGCAGGTCTTCAAGGGAAGATTTACCGGCTTCGAATGCTTTGGCTTCAGCGCTGTCGTAAGAGCTGTAGCGATCTTTACGCATCTTTTTGTAAGCGCTCTTTTGCAGGATCGCATCGGCTGTGATGAGTGCGCGGGCAAATGCATCGATACCACCGATGTGGGCAATGAACAGGTCTTCGGGATCGGTAGAGTTACGACGGATCTTGGCGTCGAAGTTGATACCACCGCCTTTGAAGCCACCGCCTTCGAGGATGATGAGCATAGATTCTGTCAGCTCATTAAGGTTGGTAGGGAACTGGTCGGTATCCCAGCCATTCTGGTAATCGCCGCGGTTGGCATCCATGCTACCAAGCAAACCGGCATCTACGGCTACCTGCAGCTCATGTTGGAAGGTGTGACCAGCCAGCGTAGCGTGGTTAACTTCGATGTTCAGTTTGAAATCATTCAGCAGGTCATACTGACGCAGAAAACCGATCACCGTTTCGCAATCATAGTCGTATTGGTGCTTGGTGGGTTCGCAAGGCTTGGGCTCGATGAAGAACGTGCCTTTGAAACCATTCTTTCTTGCATAATCTTTTGCTGTGTGGAGGAAGCGCGCGAGGTGTTCTTTCTCGGCTTTCATGTTGGTGTTCAGCAGGCTCATGTAGCCTTCGCGA
This sequence comes from Paraflavitalea sp., assembly GCF_059502485.1. NCBI lineage: Bacteria > Pseudomonadati > Bacteroidota > Chitinophagia > Chitinophagales > Chitinophagaceae > Paraflavitalea > Paraflavitalea sp. The sequence goes on along the minus strand of NZ_JCACET010000008.1, from coordinate 2,117,431 downwards.
CCGCCCCAGAATACATAGTTCTCACCACCCAGTGCGATGGTAGCATCCAACGCTGCCTTTACCTGTGCAGCCGCATGGGTGAGCACATGGAAGTCGGGATTGGTAGCCGCACCGTTCATATAACGGCGATTGCTGAAGAGGTTGGCAGTGCCCCAGAGCAACTTAACGCCGCTGGCATCCTGCTTTTCTTTTAAATATTGAGTGAGTGTAGCCAGTCTCTTATCGTTGTCTTCCACATCATTGGTATAATCTACCACGTCCACATCGTGAAAGCAATAATAAGGCAGACCCATTTTGGTGATAAACTCAAAAGCCGCATCAGCTTTGTCTTTGGCTCTTTCGATGGGGTCTTTCTTCGCATCCCAGGGGAAGATATGGGTAGGTTCGCCAAAGGGATCGGCACCTGATCCAACGAATGAGTGCCAGTAGGCTACTGCGAATCGCATCCAGTCTTTCATGGGTTTGCCGGCTACCACTTTGTTCTCATCGTACCAGCGGTAGGCCAGTGGATTTTCGCTTTGCAAGCCTTCATATTTAATGGCGGGAATTCCTTTAAAAAACTCTGTTGCTCCTGTAACTATTTTCATATAATCGTTTTATGTGTTCGCACAATGAGCAAATATTGCTGGATTTGCCGCCGCATACAACCGCTATTATGAAAAGAAAATATGCTATCTTATCAAATGATAGTACATTTATGGCCAAAGTTTGATAAAATCCTTTCTATTTACCAGTGAAGACGCTTATTCAAAAAGTAGAGCCGGATGTGAACCAGAGCTTTGCCTGCCGTGTGTACGAAACGCCCAACTTCGAAACAAACTGGCATAAGCATCCTGAGTATGAACTGATCAGCATTCTGAAAGGGCATGGTACTGCCCTGATCGGCGATCACGTATGTGATTATAAAGTGAATGATGTATTCTTCATTGCGGGTAACCTTCCTCACTGGTTCCGGAAGCATCATGCTAAAATGAACTGTGCTGTGCTGGTGGTGCACTTTACCAGTGATTGCTGGGGAGAAGGGTTGCTGCAGATGCCGGAGATGAAAGTGATCGAGGCACTGCTGAAAAAGAACAACGGTATTCTGTTGCAAAAGAAGTTGAGGAAAGAGATCCTGCAGGATATGCAGACGCTACATGAAGCGAAAGGTTTTGAGAAGTTGTTGCTGCTGATCCAATCGCTGCACAAGATCGGTTCTTCGCAACAATATAAAATGCTGACGGAAGATTTCCATGATCCAGCCAACTCCGTGAATCCTGCCATCGAGAAGATCATCGATTATTCTTTCAAGCATTTCCTGGAACCCATTACGCTGGGAGAGATCGCCAACGTGGCCAATATGACCATCCCTACTTTCTGCCGCTTTTTCCGGAAGAATATCAAGAAGACGTATTTCGATTTTATCCGCGACCTGCGCATCAGCCATGCCTGTAAATTGCTGGCCAATACCGACAAGCCTATACTGGAAGTGTGTTATGAAAGTGGTTATAAAAGCTGGGCGCATTTCAGCAAACAGTTCAAGGAAGTGAAGCTTCAAACGCCCAGCCAATACAGGAAACAGTTTACGTATGCCTGATGTTCGTTACCAGTCATGCGCCAGGCACTGGTATCGGGGAGATGAAGGCTGCTCCTGACCAAGTTTGCTCGTTGAAGAAAACAACATTCGTTGAACCAATGATACGCCAGTAGAACAGAATATCTATATCTGTTCCTTCTTTGGGTATCACATAAGAACCTTGTAGGGAGACAATCGTATTGATATAATCAAAGCCCGCCAATACAGCCGATGCGATCACCACTTCTTCCTGTTGACTTGATTTCAATCTCATTTCTACTGTCAAAGTACAGTCGCGACCTTCAGCTGTATATCCCAGGTTTAAAGTAGCCAACACAATAGCTGGCTGATCAGTTGAGCCAGCTTGCAGGATACCAATGTGAGGAATCAATGTAAAATCACTGGATGTTGGTCCGATACTTTCACCAGGTTTCAACCGGTAGTTGTTGGCATAAACGAAATTCTGCATAGTTTAAGGTTTTAATAATTAATAAGAATAAAATTATGCAGCACTGCTTACTTCAACACTTCTATTTAGTAAGCGGGAACGGCGTTTTATATTATCATTAAAACAAACTATTTACATAGATGATGTCCTGCTCAATTATGCGATTGGGATGATAATAAATGGCAGTTGCATTAAGAATATGTAAAGATTCTTTATCTTACTGTCTTTAGTTCGGGATTTCCGCAACTTTGTACGATTGCAACCATGTCTACAGGAAAATTGACACACGAAAGAGAGCTCCTCCTCCGGGTGGCTGATGGCGATGAACCTTCCTTCATTACCATCTTTAATCATTATCAACCTAATATATATCATACAGCGCTTCGCCTCACTGGCGATCAATGGGTAGCTGAGGAGATCGTTCAGGATGTATTTCTGAAGGTGTGGCTCAAAAGGGAAACACTGCCGGAGATTGAAGTTTTCTGTGCCTGGCTGTATACGATCGCTCAAAACCACGCGCTTTCTGCGCTGAAGCAACTGAAATATAAGCGGGAAAACATCACCAGCTGGGATGGACAGGCGCCTTCGGCCTGGGAAGATGCCAACCTGGACCTGGAAGAAAAAGAGTTCCGTAAACTTATCCAGGAAGCTGTTAACAGGCTCACGCCCAAGCAACGGGAAACATATGTATTAATTAAAGAAAAGGGGTATAAAAGAAATGAGGCGGCCGCCATTTTACAGGTTTCGCCCGAAACCATTAAATGGAACCTCGACCAGGCTATGCAAAATATCAGGGCTTATTGCCTGCCCCGGATGGGCCAATCTTACGCAATTGTTATGTCTCTGGTTATTTTTAAAAATTTAGGCTGATCGTCCCCCCCAAAGTATTCTCTCCAATAGTCTTTATGGTGCACGCGGAAATTAAATTAACAGCATGTCTGAGGAACTGATCGTTTTGTATACTAAATGCATGGAGGGCACTGCCTCTGAAGCCGAGTTAGCCCGGTTCCAGGACCTGTTGTTATTGCCTGAAAATGAAGCTTTGTGCAAGCAGCTGTTGCAGGATGCTTTCAATAGTGATAAAGAGGCGCCGCTGTCGCTAACGCCGGAGAGATCGGCCGTCATCCAGGAAAATATTTTCCGGATCGGCAGTATGCACCAACCGGCGGAGAAGAAAAATACAGCAGTTGTACTTCCGCTGAAAAAGAGGAATACGCTGTGGTGGGCAGCAGCGGCGGTCATCATACTGACCGGCAGCGTGCTCTTCTTCAACAGACCATCCCGACCCGATAGTATTACCAAACAGGATAATGCTTCACCTGTACAAGTGATCAGTCCGGGTAAAGATGGTGCTATCCTTACATTGGCAGATGGAAGAAAGATCGTACTCGATAGTCTTAATAATGGCCTGGTGGCCATGCAATCGGGCGCGAAGGTAGAATTGGAGAACGGCCAACTGTTGTATAAAAAAGAGGCTACCGATGATGAAGTAATAGCCTACAATACGATCAGCACACCACGTGGACGCCAGTTCCAGCTATTGTTGCCGGATGGTTCGCGCGTGTGGATGAATGCTGCTTCTACCCTGCGGTTCCCGACAAAGTTCACCACTAAGGAACGGCGCGTGGAGCTGACCGGTGAAGCTTATTTCGAAATAGCGAAGGCGAGTGAGCAAAATGGTTTCGCCCCTTTCATTGCTGCTGTGAACGACATGGATGTGAAAGTATTGGGTACTCATTTCAATATCAAGGGTTATAGTGATGAACCACAGATCAAAACTACCCTGCTGGAAGGTGCTGTGAGTATTAATAAGCCTGGCATACAAACGGTGCGTTTAGCTCCGGGACAACAGGCAGTGGTGGCTGCCAACCAGGGCATAGAGGTGCATGAAACGGACACGGAAGAGCAGGTGGCCTGGATCAATAATATTTTCCATTTCAACAATGAAGAGATCACTTCGGTAATGAAACAAGTGGAAAGGTGGTATAATGTGGAGGTAGTTTTTCAAAGTTTGCCAACAAAACATTTTACGGGTATGATATCCAGGAAATCGGATGTAGAAAGCCTGCTGAAGAAACTGGAAATGACAGGAGGTATGCACTTCAGGATGGAAGGAAGAAAGATCATCCTTTTTCATTGATAACCTTATCATAAAGAGCTTCGACAAGCTTTATTACCTGCCAGGCGGTTTGTTCCTGCGCATTCAACACTTTATTTAAACACGTAATGAAACTGAAAACTTTACCAAAAGTGCCGGGGGATGTCATGCCCGGTGGCGAACGACCCACCCGTCGCGCCTGGACGAGAAGTACTTTGATGGCGTCGTTGCTGTTGATCTTTTTCCTGCCGGCCATGGCTATTACGGCGCAGGAAAAGATAACGCTGACGCTCAAGAATGCATCGCTTGGAAGAATATTTAAAGACATACGCCGGCAAACGGGCTTCCTGTTCATTTACACGGAAGAAACGTTGAAGACAGCCAGGACAGTCAATATCGATGTTAAAAATGCCACACTAAAGGAGGCGCTGGATATCTGTTTCTCGGGCCAGCCGCTTACGTATGTGATCATGGATGATGCTGTGGTGGTGAAACAAAAAGAACAGCCTATTATCAAAGCAAGCGCACCTCTTGCCGATACTACTATCAATGGCCGTATCCTTTCTGCCACTGGTGAAGGGCTCTCTGGCGTGAGTGTACGGCTGAAGAACAGTGCTACCGGTACTGCCACCGACGACCGTGGAGGATTCAGTTTACGGGTCCCTTCCACTGGCACGCTGGTGATCTCCTATGTAGGTTATACCACACAGGAGCTGCCTGTGAACGGCCGCAAGAACTTCAATATTCAATTACAGGTCGCATCGGACCCTATGAATGAAGTAGTGGTCGTAGGTTTCGGACAACAAAAGAAGGTAAGTGTAACGGCTGCCGTATCTTCTATGGGTACCAAAGAATTATTACAGCGGCCGCAGGCCAACGTGAGCAACCTGCTGGTGGGTAACCTGCCCGGCGTCATTGCCGTGCAACGCAGCGGCGAACCCGGCAACGACCAATCTACTATCCGCATACGCGGTACAGGTACTTTTACCGGCAGCGCCGATCCGCTGATCATGATCGATGGTATCGAGCGCCCGGAATACAACAGCATCGACCCTAATGAAATTGAATCGATCAATATATTGAAGGATGCATCGGCTACCGCCATCTATGGTGTACGTGGCGCCAACGGTGTGATCCTGATCACTACACGCCGTGGTAAGAAGAATCAAAAGCCTTCGCTGAGCTATTCGGGCAATGTGGCGATGCAAACGCCCACGATGCTACCGCATTATTTAAACAGTTATGATTATGCCCGGATGTATAATGAAGCGTTGAAGAATGATACTTTCTTAACCGGCTCTCCTTATACGCCGAAGTACAGTGACGCCGACCTGGAAGCTTACCGCAACGGATCGGACCCTGTTTTTCATCCCAACACCAACTGGATGGATATCTTTCTGCGGGATAATTCTTTCCAGACGCAACATAATTTCAACATCAGTGGTGGTGGCGACCGGATGCAATATTTTATTTCCGGTGGTTATCTGAAGCAAGAGGGTATCTATAAGTATACAGACCTGAGCCCCGACTTCAGCGCCAACGCCAAAAACACCCGCTACAACTTCCGCAGCAACCTCGATTTCACCATCACCAAACGCTTCACGGCCAATGTGCAGCTGGCAGGGCAGATAGAAGACCAGAACTTTCCCGGCAACTCTGCTTCTACCATCTGGCGTGATATTTCCTGGACCAACCCCTTGGGCTCTCCGGGATTGATCGATGGCAAGGTGATCCGCCTGCAGGGACAGACTTCTGTTGTGAACCCTTTCTGGACTTTGCTCAGTGCCGGTTACTACCAGCAATACAGAAGCAACCTCAACAGCACCGTGAAGTTGTCGCACAACCTTGACTTTATTACACCGGGGCTTTCCGTGTACGGTACAGCGGCATATGATTTCTTTTATAGCCAGGCCATCACACGCTCACGGAATATTCTTTATTACATCGCTACAAAAGACCCTGCCAACGCCAACAATATCCTGTATATACCGCAGGGAGAGGAAAGTCCGCTGGGCTTCAGCGAATCGATGGGTAAGAACAGAAGGGTGTATGCGGAAGCCGGTGTGAACTACAGCCGCAGCTTTGGCGATCATACTGTAAGTGGTTTGGTACTTTATAATCAAACGAAGTATTATTCTCCCGACCTCGCTTTGCTGGTGCCGAACGCCTACCAGGGCATGGTGAGCAGGATCACTTATAACTATGACAATCGCTACCTCGCTGAATTGAACATGGGGTATAATGGTACGGAGAACTTTGCCAAAGGAAAACGTTTTGGTCTTTTCCCTGCCTTCTCGCTGGGATGGGTAGCCTCGCAGGAAAAGTTCTTTCCGCAAGACGGCATCGTGAGTTACCTGAAGATCAGGGGCTCTTATGGTGAGACGGGCAATGATAAAGTGGGTGGCCAACGATTCCTGTACCTGCCTTCGTCGTATGGATACAGTGGCAGTTATTACTTCGGTACGGTAGGTCAGAATTATCAGTCGTATCAGGGATCGGTAGAGAATAAGATCGGCAATCCTGATCTTACCTGGGAGCGGGCGCGTAAAAGCAATATCGGTCTTGAAATAAATCTGCTGAATGACCGCTTCACTTTTGTGGGTGATTATTTTCAGGAGCACCGCAACAACATCCTCGCTAACCGCGGTACTATTCCTTTCATCGTAGGCGCCGACCTGCCTGCGTATAACCTGGGGCGTATGAAGAACAGTGGATATGAAGCTGAAGTGGGTTACAAAGATAGAGTGGGCGCTTTTCAATATTGGGTAAAAGCCAACTACACGTTTGCGCGCAACAAGATCCTGTTCATGGATGAAGCGCCTAAAACGTATGCTTACCAGAACTCTACCGGCAACAGAACCGGACAGCTTTTCGGACTGCTGGCTGATGGCTTCTACAATACCTGGGACGAGATCAATGATCCCAAGCGCCCTGTAAGCCAGTGGAATAACAACAAGCTCCAACCCGGTGATATCCGATACATCGATGTAAACAATGATGGCAAGATCAACATAGACGACCGGATGCCGATCGGCTATTCCAACATCCCGGAAAAGATATTCGGTCTTTCTTTTGGTGGTGCTGTAAAGGGTATCGACTTCATGGCCATGTTGCAGGGGGCGGATAATGTTTCCATCCAATATTTTGGCCGTGCCTTGTGGCCTTTCATCAATGGACAAGAAAGCGCGAAGGAAGCCATTCTTGAACGCTGGACACCTGAACGCTATGCGCAGGGTCTGCCCATCAGTTTCCCCCGCCTGTCTATGAACCCCAACCGCAATACCGATCACAACTTCCAGGAATCCACCTTCTGGACACGCAGCGCCAGCTACCTGCGCCTGAAGAATTTGCAAGTGGGCTATACGCTGCCTGCTCAATTGACGGGCAGATTGAAAATACAAAGCATACGGGTATATGTGAGCGGCGCCAACCTGATCACCTGGAGTGATGCGAAGGAGTTTGACCCCGAATCTCCTTCCGCTGGTGGCAATACGGAGATCACTGCTTACCCGCTTCAGAAAGTATACAACCTTGGTGTTAACATAAAATTTTAATGTACGGTCATGAAAAGAGTATTTGTTTTTGCAGGGCTCACTTTACTTTTTATCTCCTGCAACCGGGACTTCCTCGAGAAACCACCCGGCGTGGAGATCACAGAAGATGTTATCTTCTCCAACATGGCGCAAACAGAAACGTTTGTTGCCGCTACTTACCAGGCATCTGTTCCCAACGGTTATCCACTGAGTGGTGCGCTTGAGCGCCGGCTGAATGGTGGTATCCTCGCTGCAGCCTGTGACGAAGGGGATATGGCCAATACCTGGACGAACGCGCAGGGTTGGAATAAAGGTTCTATTCCCAACAACAACATCATCTGGGATGAAGATGAGCGGGTAGCTTCCCGCTGGCAGGCTATCCGTAAATGCAATATCCTGCTGGAACGTGTGGACGGTGTGCCGGGCGCTACTGAAGAGTTCAAGAAGCAGGTAAAGGGTGAAGCGTTGTTCATGCGTGCGCTGTTGTACTTTGAAACGGTGAAGCGCTATGGTGGTGTTCCTATCGTGAACAAACGCCTGCAGCCTGATGATGAAATATTGATCCCCCGCAGTCAACTCGATTCCTGCATTGAATTTATCATCAAAGATTGTGATGAAGCAACCAACCTGTTGCCTCCTTCCCAGCCTGCCGCTATGCGCGGAAGAGCTACCAAGGGCGCTGCACTGGCTCTCAAAGCAAGAACACTGTTGTATGCAGCGAGCCCGCTGTTCAACACCGCTACGCCTTATATGAACTTTGGCAACAACAATAAGCTGATCTGTTTTGGCAACTATGATAAGAATCGTTGGAAGCACGCAGCAGATGCAGCCAAAGCAACGCTCGACTGGGCGTCAGGCGCCGGCTGCACACTGGTAAAGCAATATAGTACTGACCAGAATTATGAAACGATGTGGACGCAGCCGGATAATGAAGAGATCATTCTGGCCAGCAAAGCGTATGGCGCCTGGGGCCGGGGCACACGTCCTATGCAGGTGATCCTTCCTGCGTGGGCAGGTACCAGCTGGCAGGATGGTGGCGTAACTGTTCCGTTCAACTTTGTAAAGTTTTATGAGAAGAAGGATGGCACTCCCCAGCAATGGAATATGAATGGCGGCAACGACCTCATCGCTAAATACAATGAACTGGACCCGCGCTTCAAGCAAACCATCGCCGCACATGGTGATACCTGGAACAGTTCTGTAGGCAAGATATCGCTGATCACCGCTCCGATGAACACCTATTGCCGTGGCGGTCACTGGATGCGCAAAACCATTCCCCGCCAATTATCAAGGACTGGCTCCGATACGTATGTGATCAACTGGATCGTCTTCCGTCTTGGTGAAGTATACCTCAACTATGCTGAAGCGCTCAATGAATTCAATGATGCGGCTCCTGAAGAAGCATATGCTGCTGTGGATGAAGTGCGCAAGCGTTCGGGCATGCCTACGCTACCGCGTGGCCTCACGAAGGAACAGTTCCGCCAGCGTGTGCGCAACGAACGTGCTGTAGAGCTGGCTTTTGAAGAGCATCGTTTCTGGGATATACGCCGCTGGCTGATCGCCAATGAGGAAGGTGTGATGAAAGGCGCCTTCTATGGCTTTACCATCACCGCTGTTTCCGGCAATGCCAATGAAGCTGCTTACAAACCAACCGTATTCGAGAACCGGGTTTGGAACGACAGGCAATACCTGCATCCCTTCCCTTCTGCAGAGATATTTAAAGGCTACCTGCTGCAAAATCCCGGCTGGTAATTATTTACGAACCATTGTATTTAACAAACATGACGCGCAGACCTATCCATTCAATTCATACATGGTTACTGGCCGCCGGTATCTTTTATGCTCCGCAGGGAGTGCTGGCACAGGAACCCGTTAAGGATCAAGAGCAGGCTATTACGGTTGATACATTACCGATAGCTTATGGCAAACAGGCCACTAAAAGAATAACGGCCGCTATTGCCACCACTACCGGCAATGACCTTATGAAGACGTTTGCTCCTTCATTGGGCAATGCCTTATATGGTCGTATCCCCGGACTCATTGTGATGCAAGGCAGCGGAGAGCCGGGTTATGATGCGCCCGCTTTATATGCAAGGGGCAGAAGCTCATACCGCGATGCAGGCGTCGTTACCATCATCGATGGCTTTGAAGCGCCTTTCAATCAATTGGTAGCAGAAGAGATCGAGACGGTATCGCTGCTGAAAGATGCAGCAGCTACTGCGCTGTATGGCATGCGTGGCGCCAACGGTGTATTACTGGTGACCACGAAGAAGGGTACCAACAGCAGAACGCAGATCAACTTCAGTGCACAAACGGGCTGGCAAAGCTTCAATGATTTCCCCAAACCATTGGGATCTTATGATTATGCAAGGCTATTCAATGAAGCGCTGGCCAATGAAAACAAGCCTTTGCTGTACACAGACGCTGATCTCGAAGCGTACCGTCTCGGCACCGATCCTTATTTTCATCCCAATGTGAACTGGTATGATGAGGTGCTGCGCAGCAGTACGCCTGTGCAGAACTTCGACCTCAACTTCCGCGGTGGCACCAAAGGGGTTCGCTTTTTTGTATTGCTGAATGCGCTGATCAACCAGGGCATGTACAAGAATACAGACAAGGAAAGAAGGGAGAATGCGAATGCCCGTTTTATGAAGTACAATTTCAGGACGAATGTAGATATCGACATTACGAAGCGGCTCACTGCCTCCTTGTATATGGGTGGCCGTATTGAAGACCGCAGCTCACTGAATGGCACTACTGCTTCTCAGCTGTTCGACATGCTTTCACAAACGCCTCCGAATGCGTTCCCCGTTTATACGCCTGGTAAAGTGTACGGTGGCTCTTCGGTTTACAAGAACCCGGTGGCTACCGTGCTGGGTACCGGCATGTACAATAACCACAACCGCAACTTCCAGGGGATATTGACCTTAAAGCATGATCTTGATTTCTGGCTGAAGGGGCTTAGTGCCGAAGGTACCGTTGCCTTCACGAACTTCTTTGCCGGCACTTCTACGCAAAACCGTACGTATGCAATGGCCAGCATGACGAAGAATGCCAATGGCGATACCGTGTATACCACCATCGGGCAGAATACACCTTTAACGCCTTCTGAAGGATATGGCGATCAGTGGAGGCGTTCGAATGTTCGCTTCAACCTGAACTACAACAACAGTTTTGGCTTGCATGACATTGGCGCTATGGTGCAGTATGTGCAGGACAAATACACGATCGCGGGCAACAATGTTCCTTTTGCTTATCAGAATTATGCAGCACGCGCCACGTATGCTTTCAATAAGAAGTACATGGCTGAGGCCGTGTTGAGCCTGATGGGTACAGACAACTTCCCGAAAGGCAATCGCTTTGGCTGGTTTCCCGCTGTATCGCTTGGCTGGATGCTTTCTGAAGAATCGTTCCTGAAAGAGCTGTTTAAAGATGGCTCGTTGAAGCTGCGTGCTTCTTATGGCAAAAGCGGCAACGACCAGATCGGTGGACAGCGGTTTATGTATGATCAGTATTATTTCATGCAGGGTGGTTATCCTTTTGGCAATAACAATACCTCTGCCGGTGGCATGCAGGAAGGCAGTCTTGCCAATCCCGGTGTGACCTGGGAGAAGAAAACCACTGCCAATATCGGCATCGATGGTACTTTCCGGAAACGCTGGCATTTCTCTGCCGATGTGTTTGCTGAAAAGCGTTATGATATTCCTGCCACACCCGAAGGCACCATTCCCGGTTTCCTGGGCGCAACCCTGCCTATGCTGAATGTAGGTGAAGTAAGCAACAAGGGTTTTGAATTATTGCTGGGTTATCAAAGCGAACCCTCCAAAGCTTTCCGCTATTCACTTGAAAGCAGTGTGCTGTATGCCCGCAATAAGATACAGGACATGTCGGAAGCCGCACAGCCTTATGAGTACCTGAAGCAAACAGGTCGTGCAGTGGGTCAACCTTTTGGATTGGTATCGGATGGTTTTTATCAGGCTGGTGACTTTGAAAACAATGGTCAGTTGAAAGCTGGTTTACCTGTACCACAATTTGGCCAGGTGCGTCCCGGTGATATCAAATATGTAGATCAGAACAATGATAAGCTGATCGACATTTACGATTACAAAGCGTTGGGTTATGCTACCGTTCCTCAATGGAATTATAGTTTCAGGCTTGGGCTCTCTTACAAACAATTTGACCTCGATGCCTTGCTGCAAGGTGTGGCCGACCGCAGTGTGTACCTGAATGGTGCACGGGTATGGGCTTTCCAGAATAATTCAGGCGCCACTGAAATGAGCCTCGGCAGGTGGACACCCGCTACGGCTACTACTGCTACTTACCCACGCTTGACCACCAGCGCTAACGACAACAATTACCGCTTCTCCGACTTCTGGCAGCGCAATGGCAATTTCTTTAAGCTGCGGTCGCTGGAACTGCGGTACAGGGTGCCGGCTTCGTGGACCAATAAGGCAAAGCTGGACAATGCTTCGCTGTTTGTATTAGGCAATAATCTTTTTTCTATCGATGCATTACCGGGTATGGACCCGGAAAGTTTATCGGGTTATCCATCGCTGCGCACTATTACTGTGGGCGTGCGTGTGGGCCTTTAAACTCTTTTGCTGATCTAAATTATTTATTACGATGAAATACACTTATAAAAGCACCCTGGTGCTGGCCGGATTGCTGCTGACGCTGTATAGCTGTAAGAAGGATTACCTCGACAGGCAGATCGGTACGCTCTTATCAGAAGACGAAGTGTTTGTCTCTTATTCTTATTCGGAAAGGTTCCTAAATGATACTTATGCCTGGCTGCCCGGTGGCTTCGACCGCATCGACGGCGCCATGGCCGATGCCGGCACGGATGATGCAGAGCATACGCGGGAAGGATCGACCATACAGCGGTTCAACAATGGCAGCTGGAATGCTTTCTCCAACCCGGATGATCAATGGAATTTCTTTTATGCAGGTATCCGGAAGACCAATATCTTCCTGCGGGGTGTTGACAGTGTTAACCTCGATGCCTTCCGGCTGGACCCTGCCGGACAAACTGAATACCAGAACCGCCTGGGTGATATCAAACGCTGGAAAGCGGAGGCTGCTTTTTTACGCGCCTACTTTTATTTTGAATTGGTAAAGCGTTATGGTAGTGTGCCACTCATCACCCGCGTACTGTCGCTCAATGAAGACCTCACCAAGATCCAACGTAACTCACTGGATGAATGTGTACAGTTTATCGTAACGGAATGCGACAAGGCTGCTGCCGACCTGAATATCTTCCCCGGCCGTATTGCCAATGATGCCAACGCATCGGGCAAGGCCACGAAAGGGGCAGCCCTGGCATTGAAGAGCCGTATGTTATTATACGCTGCCAGTCCGTTGTACCTCGCACCAGATGATCTTTCCAATGCTAAACCTTCGGACAACAATAAATGGCGGGCGGCCGCTCAGGCAGCCAAAGCCTTGATCGACCTTGGCCCGAATACTTATACGCTTGTAACCAGCTATACAAGTTTGTATAACAGTATTGCCAATACGGAACTGATCCTCGCCCGTCGCTATACTGCTTCCAATGGTTTTGAACGTGCCAGCTACCCCGTGGGTTATGAACAAGGACAAAGTGGCACCACGCCTTCACAAAATCTGGTGGATGCTTACGAAATGAAAGATGGTACTGCTTTCGACTGGAGCAACCCTGCTCACGCAGCAGCGCCTTATACCAACCGCGATGACCGGCTGGGGCAGACCATCCTGCTTAATAACACCACATGGAAAGGCAGAGCGGTAGAAGCATGGACTGGCGGCCGCGATGGCCGTGGCGTAGACCGCGCTACCAAGACGGGTTATTACCTCAAAAAGCATGTGGCAGAAGATGTAAACCTCGTGACCAATACCACGAAGGTGCATGCATGGCCTTTGTTCCGCCTGGCAGAAATATACCTGAACTACGCAGAGGCATTGAATGAAGCCGACCCTACCAACACGGATATCCTGCTTTACCTGAATAAGGTACGCACCCGTTCCAAACAGCCGGCTTTATTAGCTGGTCTGTCGCAGGATGCGATGCGTAAAAAGATACAGCAGGAAAGACGCATCGAACTGGCATTTGAAGAGCACCGCGCCTGGGATGTACGTCGCTGGAAAGAGGGTGTCACTTTCCTCAATGTGCCACTTCGCGGAGTAGAGATCACACGTGCAGCCAATGGCAGTTTTCAATACGAACCCATCATCGTTGAAAGCAGGACTTACGAGCCTAAGATGAACTGGTTTCCCATTCCTCAAAATGAACTGATCAAATCGGGCTGGAAGCAGAATACTGGTTGGTAAACCGGAGGCAAAGCCAGAGGCTTTGAAATAGCCGTCACCAGCCAGAGGCTGGCGACTGTAAGGGACAAGTTTTGAGGGCGACCCACCCTTTGGACTACCCTTCGACAACACTTCGACAGGCTCAGTGTGACAGAGGGTGACAACTTTAACAATACTTAATTAAAACTGATGAACAGAAAAATATTATCTGTGCTACTGGGTAGTTACGTCTTATTGGCAACCCAAGCTACAGCACAAACAACTACAACACCTGCTATCGACATCTGGACGCCGCGTGCACACAACCCTGCTTTCACTGAGCCCGGCGGCAGCTTTACAGTAGAAGTGAAAGGAGCAGCTACGCTTGCTGCTTCCGGCTGGAAAGCCACTTTGCGTAATGACATTGCAGCGTGGCCCTGTGTAGTGAAAAGTGCTTCTTACGGTCGTATTCATCATGATACAGAAGATGGCTGGCAGGTAGTGGTACAAACGCCTGCTACTATTTCTCCGGAGCTTATGACGCTAGAATTAACGCAGGGCAAAGCAACTGATGTATCATTAAGAAGTATACATGTAGTACCTGATTTTGAAAAAGACTTCTATATCCTGCATCAGTCTGATCAACATATATCAGGCCCACTGGCTGTGGAACCGGGTGGCAAATCGAGCAAGAAATGGGGTGAAGGCAGTAAGCAGGCGCTCGAATGGATGACGCCCGTGGTGAACCTGATCAATCCCCGGTTCATGATCGAAACGGGTGATAACATGCACTTGTATTTTGAACACAACTACTGGTGCGGGCTGGACAGCGCCAAAATACGCGTACAACGTTTTCTCGATGGCCTTGCCGGGTTATCTGTTCCTTTTGTGATGAGCACGGGCAACCACGACATTGGTTTCTCTGACTATGTAGATATAAAAGAATGGCGTGCCGCTTATGCCATCATCATGGGTCAACGCGCCTTCTCTTTCAGGATGGGTTCTTTCTATGTGTTGTGTACTGAATGGACTGCTCCCGATTACCTGCCCTGGGCCAAAGCCAATTATGCGCAGGCAAAAGCCGACACCGCCGTGAAGTTTCATTTATTGATGTCGCATTACTATGATGGACCTTCCGGTTATACCACCGTAACACCCACCGGCGATAGTACCGATCTGATTTTAGTAGGCCATAATCACCGTACAAAGACGTTGCAGACGAGTCCCTATTATGCATTGAGTGTGGGAACTGCACAGGATCACCAGCGCACAGGGTTTTACAACTTCCATCGCACCACTGCCGGCTGGACTTCTCCTGAAGTGAAGACGCATGCCGATGGCGTGAATGTCCATCACCTGCTGGGTGACAATGGTGTACCCAAAGTATCGGCCAGTTACTCATCGCTCAATGATGGAACAGCAAGCTCCAATACTATTACTATTAAAAACGAACTGCCCAATAACTTTTATGATGGCAGAGTTCGGTTGCTGTTGAAGAAAGGGAAATACAAAGTTACCGGCGGCACCATCCTTTCACAATACGCTTACAACAAAGGGAAGAATACGGCGGTACTGGTACAGGTAAACATTCCCGCCAGCAACTCCACTACTCTATCTGTCAAACCTCAATAACCATATCATGAGAACCTACGCTATCAGCTTTACGCTGTTCCTGACTATTGCTTCGCTGTATGCTTTCATGGAAGCACCCAAAACACTGACCATTGCTTTTGGCTCGTGCAGCAAGACTACTTTACCACAACCTTTGTGGAAACCCATCATCGCCGACAAACCTGATATCTGGATATGGCTGGGTGATAATATTTATGGCGACTCGGATGATACGGCTGTATTGCGCGCCAAGTACAATACACAGCTGGCTAACCCGGAGTACCAACAGCTCGCCGCTCAAACAAGGATCATCGGCACCTGGGATGATCATGATTACGGACGTAATGATGGCAACAAGACTTTCCGTATCAAGAAGGAAAGCCAGCAAATTGCACTGGATTTTTTGGGTGAGCCGCAAAACACCGTTCGCCGTAAGCAGGAAGGCATTTATACTTCTTATGATTATACCATCGGCACGAAGAAGCTGAAAGTGATCCTGCTCGATGTACGCTATCACCAGGATACGCTTTCCCGCGACAAGAAAGGTTATATACCTAATCCCAAAGCCGATATCCTCGGTGAACAACAATGGAAGTGGCTGGAGGCAGAACTGAAGAACAGCAAGGCTGATGTACACCTCATCGGCTCCGGGCTGCAATTCTTTCCCAATGAGCATGCTACGGAAATGTGGGGCAACTATCCTTCTTCGCTCGATCATTTTACACGGCTCATCGCCACACACCGTGTAAAGGGTGTGATGCTGCTTACCGGTGACCGCCATATCGGTGAATTCACCAAGGTCATGGTGCCCGGGGTGAACTATCCTATTTATGAATTTACCTCCAGTGGTATGACGCACTCTTCTACACAGGATACGCTGAACAGGAACCGGCTGCGCATTGGCAACCTCGTGACGCAAAAGCATTACGGGTTATTACAATTCACCGAGAAGGACAATACGCTGGAAGTAACCGCCAGCCTGAAAGGGGAACAGGGACAAACCTATACCACCGAAACGGTGCGCATCAGTCCGACCTTTTAGCTCCGGTCAAACTATTAAACTTTATTCTATCACATAAACAAATCCACTGAAATGAAACAACGCATGTTTTATCCATTATTATTAGCAACACTTGTACAGGTTTCCTGTTCGAGGAATAATGCCGACACGGCCATTACAGACAATACTAAAAAGGCATCCGACATTGAGCTGATCACGCTCAGCGCCAACACGCTTGCTGTTATCGACAACAACTCCGTGTGGCTGGATGTGAACGGACAGGAGATCAAAGCGCAGGGCGGTTACATTATACAGGAGAGTGGCGTATACCACTGGTTTGGCCCGCAGTTTGGCAACAGCGGCGATTATCAGTTCTATGCCATCAATCATTACACTTCTGACGATCTGCAACACTGGACGAAAGAGGCGGCTGCTTTAACGCCCGGCATGGCTGGCATTCCTTTCACCAGCGGCAGTTGGGTTGGCCGTCCCTGGGTGATCAAAAATCCCAATAACAACAATTATGTGATGGGTATTGAATGGGGCAGCAGTGGTATAGCAGGTGTCCGAAACCGGTATGCTTTCCTCACAGCTACTTCCATCAATGGCCCCTGGACTTACCAAAGCAGTAAGCTGATACAAAAGCTACCCGATGTAAGCAATACTTTATACTCGTTGGGCGATATGGGTGTGTACACAGAAGGCAACCGCGCCTGGATCATGTACACGTTCGACAAACCGCAGGAAAACTATGCGCAGGCGATCGTAGAACTGGACACTGATTTCATGACACCACTCCCCCACTCTGTCGCCGGCAGCTATACTGAGTTTTCGGGTGGCAGCTGGAAAGCAGGCGTACAGGAAGCTGCTGCCATCATCAAACGGGGTTCTACTTATTACTACTTCACTTCTCTTTGCAATGGCTGGAATTCCAGCGAAACGCGCTACCGTACTGCCAGCAGCATGGCCGGTCCGTGGACTTCCAATCCTTTAGTATCGACTAATCCTTCTTCTACCAATTCCTTCAACACCCAGCATGATTTTATATTGCCGGTGACTGGCAGCGCAGGCACTACTTATATCTTCTGTGGAGATCGCTGGAGCAATTTTACCGGCAGCGGCGTTGGTCGTTATGGCTGGTATCCTTTAAGCTTCGACGCTTCCGGCGTGCCCACCATCAATGCACCTGCTTATGCTACCAATGGTGGCGATTGGGTGCTGGACCTTGCGGCCGGCACCTGGAGTGCGGTTTCCGCCAACCTGTTGCTGAACCCCGGTTTTGAAAGTGACTTTTCCAACTGGACGTATACAGGCAATGCCACTATAGCCACTGCTGCCGCAGAAATACATTCGGGCAGCAAGGCGGTGAAGACGTGGAGCACTTCGGCTTATACCACCACGATGCAAAATACGGTTACCAACTGTGCCGCAGGAACTTATATGGTGAGTGCCTGGTCGAGGGCGGGCGGCACTTTCACCCAGCGGGTGTTGCAGGTATATGTGAATAATGTAAAAACCCACGAGCTGGCCCTTCCGGCCACCACTGCCTGGACGGCTTATACCATCAACAACATTACGGTGCCTGATGGCGCCACGGTAAAAGTGGGTATTGCGCTCAATACGGCCGGCAGCGCCTGGACCCAGTTCGACGACTTCTCGCTCGTGAAACAGTAGCCGATGAGCGCATCTATTAAACATAATATATCCAATGAAACTCCTTTGTTTCTCCGTTCATCCTTCATCCTGTAACGGAGGATGAACGGAGGATCAATGGAGGATGAATGGAAAATGACCGGAGAAAGAAGGTAATCAGAGTGATCTCATACGGGTATTTCCCGACCTATTGGTATCCCTGGTTTTGTTTGAATTCATCTTTATTGGTGACGGCATCTATCTGCGCCTGGGGTATGGGACGTAGTATGTGGTGGTCCTGGATATTGATCGCATTATCGGGGCTGTATGCTTTCACTCTTTGTATGAGCTTACCGGTGCGCTTGAGATCGAACCAGCGGAGCTGTTCTCCGGCCAGTTCGCGGGCGCGTTCATCGAGTATGAAATCGAGTGTTACCTGCGCCGGCGTGATCTGCATCTCCGCCGTGCGGCCTGGCTTGGCAGCGCGGGTACGGATGGTATTAATGTATCCCGCAGCAAGATCCGTGTGACCAAGATTCAATTCGGCTTCCGCAGCAATAAGGTATACTTCTGCCAGACGAATAACGAATGCATCGCGTGCGCTCTGCGCTTCGCCGGAGTTAGCACGCGTAGGGTCCATGAACTTGGACAATTGTTCATAGCGGTTGTTGTCTTTCACCGATCCGTCGGCATTATAAGTCTTGCTGCGATCGTATATCTGGTATTTTTTTGTTGCTTCCAATGCATTGTCTATCTCTTTCACCGTACAGTACACTGCCGTGTCGCCCACTTTCAGCAGGCTGGTAGCCGTATTGGCAAACCAGTATTGCCAAAAGGAGCCTTCATGCCGTGAGTCGGCATCCGGGTACAGGTCGAGCAAAAAGCGGGTAGGCATGTAGCGTACAAAAGGACGTCCATTGGCAAGGTCTCTTACTATGCCAGGCAAGTTGTCATATTTCATCAGAAACAGCATGTGCCCACTGTTGCTGCCGCGACCATGACCATAGGGATTCAGTGCTCCATTGGAAAGGTCGTTCAATGCAAGGTCTTCATTGTAGTTCACCGCATATACTACCTCTTTATTCTTCAGGTTATTCATCTTCCACAGGTCGGCATATACAGGTTGCAACTGATATGCTTTGTTATCGATCACCGCTTTGGCCATGTTCAATGCTTCCTGGTTCTTACCTCTTGTCAGGTACATGCGCGCCAGGAATGCCTGAGCGGCGCCTTTGGTGGCACGGCCATATTGAGGTTGGGTGGCAGGCAGGTTATTGATCGCCACATCGAGGTCACGGAATATCTGGGCATAGAAGGTATCTACCGGCTTACGGTTGGCAGTTGATACAATACCGTTGGTATTCTCCAGTGTGAAATGTACGCCGCCCCATGTTTCTACAATATGCCAGTAGTAAAAGGCGCGCAGGAAGCGCAGCTCTCCTTCCCGTGTTGTTCTTGTGGTTGCAGCCAGTCCTGCTTTATCTATGTTAAGTAGTCCGCCGTTAATGAGATTGATACCGGCATATAACTCACGCCATTCCGAAGCCAATGCTCCATTACCAGCCTGCAGGTTGATGTATTTGGTAAGATCGAGGTAAACGTCGCCACTACCACTGGTCCACAGATCGGTACCAGTTTCGGAAATATTGTATCCTTCTTCTTTGCCATACCACCAGCGCTGGTATGTATATGCTGCATTAACGAGGGTTTCAAAACCTTCCGGTGTGGTGTATACTGATTCGGCAGTGAGGCCACCGGGGTTGTATTCTTCGAGTGTTTTATTACAGGCGGAAGTTCCGGCTATCGCCAGGAGAAGTAGTATGTTGAAGTATTGTATGCGTTTCATGTGATGATGCTTTGTGAACATTAAAAATTAATGTTGAGGCCAAATACGAAGAGTTTGGTCATGGGGAAGTTCTCCGACCCGCCACGTTCCGGATCGTAATCGAGGTTGGCCTTCGTCCAGGTGTACAGGTTCTTCGCGGTAACATAAGCTCTGATACCGCTGACAAAAGAGTTCTTCAACAAGTGAGACGGCACCGTGTAACCCAATGATATATTGCGTAAGCGTAAGTAAGAACCGTCTCTGTAGGGCAATGTCGACAGATACAGCAGGTTGCTGTTCTTATTGGGACGCGGATAATCGTTAGAAGGGTTTTCTGGCGTCCAGTAATTGATGCCCGAAGTACTGTTGCCTAAACCCTGTGCATCAAAACGGCCGTAACGGTCGGCATTGATCATTTGTCCCATACGGGCAAAGACAAAAATGTTCAGGTCGAACCCTTTGTAACGGATGGTATTGTCGAACCCGCCGCTCCACTTCGGCCTGGGCGTGCCCAGAATCACCCGATCATTCTGTGTGTCGATCGACCCATCAGTGTTTTGGTCTTTCACCCTGATCTCGCCTGGCTTTTGTTTATATTTTGCTGCTTCAGCAGCATCTTTGGTTTGCCAGATACCAATCTTTGCGTAATCATAGTATACATTGATCGGGTGGCCTATGAACCAGCCGTTACCAATATCATCTTTACCTGTTACCAGTTCTACAAACTCTTCTTTGTTATGCGTAAAGGTGATATTGGATGTCCAGGTAAACTGACTGGTTTGTATGTTGGTAGTGGCGAGGGTGATCTCTATACCACGGTTCCTCGTTTTACCGATGTTCTGCACTACTGTGGTGACACCTGTAGTGGGTGGCAGACCACGTGTCAGCAGCAGGTCATCCGTTTCTGCATCATACACTTCTACCGAACCGGTGATGCGATTATTCAGTATACCGAAATCGAGACCAATATTCTTAGAGGTGGTCAGCTCCCAACCAAGCGCGGTATTGCCTACAGAACGGGAGTAGGTATAAGCCTGTGCCGCCACATTATCCCATCCAAAGGCAAGGCGCTGCAACTGACTTTGAGTGCTATATATAAAAGCATTGCCCGGATCGTTGCCAGCAACGCCATAACTTAAGCGCAATTTCAAATCGCTCAATGCGCCCACGGTCTTCATGAATGATTCATCAATGATGCGCCAGGCGAATGCTGCCGAGGGGAAGAATGTCCATTTATGTCCTTGGGCCAGTTTGGAAGAACCATCAGTACGGCCGGTTAACGTGAGAAGGTATTTATTTTTCCAGCCGTAGTTGATACGTCCGGCAAAAGATACCAGGTCCGACTTGAGGAAATCGGAACTGATCTTTATTTCTTCAGAGTTATTTTCCAGTGCATAGAACAATTGGGAAGGCAACAACTGGTTCACACCGGTAGCGGTAGCTTCTTCCGACTGAAAGCCAACATAGCTGGCTACGCCGGTAGCTGTGAGGGAGTGGTCTCCAAAGTTTTTGATCCAGGTCAGCACGTTCTCCCAGTTAAGGTTACGGCCATTGCTCATGCTGTATGATGATTGTGATTTGCCTTGTAATCCCCTGTCAAGCGATTTGGGAGAAGCATAGATTCCATTCCTTCCGTTGGAAGTGCTGGCCCCGAAGGTACTGCGGAAAGTAAGGCCCGGCATTGGCCTCAATTCAAGATAGGCATTGGCCAGTACGCGCGTATTCTGTACAGCGTTTTTATAGACGTTCGGTTGTTGGTCTGCCAATGGACTTCCGGTTTGTCCGTCAATGAGCAGGAAATTGAAATTCCCCAACGAATCATACAGCGCGCCCAATGGGCTTACTTTATTGGCCTGATTGAGCGGGTCTCTTCGTATGCTTTGGTTGTAATAAGTGTATTGACTTTGCATGCCTACCGTCATCCACTTGTTGACGGTAAAGTCGAGGTTGAGGCGTCCCGTATATCTTTTCAGGTCATCCATGCGCAGGATGCCTCTTTCATTAAAGTAATCGAGTGACATATAGGCTTTGAGCTTATCCGATCCGCCGCGGAGCCCTAACTGATAGTCCTGTTGTAATCCCGGCCTTATCAGGGCTTCTTGGTAGTCGGTCCATATTCTTTTCTGTACGGCATTGAGCTCGCCATTACCGGCAAATGCTACGGGATCATCGGCAGCACTGTTCCACAGGCCTGCTGCGCGATAGGCTTCCCGCCGCATGGCGGTAAACTCATCGAAGTTCATGGCCTTGGGATACATAGTAGCCTGTGACGTACCTACATAAGAGTTAAATGTGACCTCCGTTCTGCCGCTGCTGCCTTTTTTGGTAGTAATCAGTATAACGCCGTTAGCAGCGCGGGAACCATAGATGGCTGTGGAAGAGGCATCTTTCAATATCTCCATCGATTGTATATCGTTGGGGTTGATGTCTTCTATGCGCTGGTATTGTATGCCATCCACAATAATGAGGGGCTGATTGCTGCCGCCTGCTACGGAGCGTACGCCTCGTATCTGTATAGAAACACCGGCACCTGCCTGTCCGCTGCTGCGTACGATATCAGCGCCCGCTATTTTTCCCTGGGCCGCTTCGAGTACATTGGTAGAAGGTACTTCTTTCAGCTCTTCGCCTTTGAGGGATACCACAGCACCGGTAAGGTCTCTTTTGCGTACGGCGCCATAACCAATGATCACCACTTCATCGAGGCTGGTTTTAGCACTATCCAGGGTGATGGACAGCTGCGCCTGTCCGGACAGTTTCAATTCTTTGGTCTGATAGCCAATATACGAAACAACCAGTGTTGCATTTGAACGGGACACATCGATGGAGAAGGTGCCATCGTTTTTCGTCATTGTATTGTTGTTGGTTCCTTTCTCGGATACCGAAGCACCGAATAGTGGTTCTGCCTGGCCATTGACTACTTTACCTGTCACCACCTGCAGTAGTGGCTTCTCCGGTGCCGGAGTCGCTGGCTTTTCCTTGATCACGATGGTTTTGTCAACGATTGACCAGGCAAGTCCCTTGCCTTCCAGGCAAAGGTTAAGCGCCTGTTCGAGGGTAGTATTGATCGCCTCTACCGATACATTGCCTGTTTTATCGAGCAAACCATCGGCGTAAAAGAATACATACCCTGTTTGCTTTGTAATAGACTGGAAGACTTTTTCGAGTGGCGTATTTTTCTCGCGCAGGGTAACCGTCTGGCCGGTCGTTGTAGCGCCTGCATTAAGGCAGGCAATCGTTAACAGAATGGCAGTTAATTTCATAATGGTGCACTTTTTAATTCCTTCCGGTATGGCACACGACAAGGAGAAGCGTTTGGTCAGCAACGCCTTGCTGCAAGCAATCGACAACATGATGGTGTACAGTTTTGGTTAACTACTTATTGCATTTTCTCTTTTACGGTGATTTTACTTTGATCTTTCGACCTGTGATCCCGAAGCGTACCTTACCGGTGAGCTCCAGTATTTGCAATAGCTGTGAAGCATTTACATTGCGGGATATTTGCCCGGAAAAGCGTTGATCGATCATTTCTTCATTCTCGATATCTACATCATACCAGCGCGCTGCCTGCCGCAGGATGGTGGAGAGGTCGGCGCTTTTAAAATAGAACAGCCCATTCTTCCAAGCCATCACTTCTTCTATGTTTGCCGCCAGCACTCCGATCTGCAGGGCTTCACTGGCTGTTGTGGAAACAGTAGCCTGCTGACCAGGTGTAAGTATTACGGATTGTGGCTGTACTGCATTTGATGATTGACGATTTACTACTTTCACACTGCCTTGCAGTAAAGTGGTGCGAATGGCTGGTTCATCGACATAGGCATTGATATTGAAGTGTGTACCCAATACCTGCACTTCTATACCATTTACTGTTACATAAAATGGCATCGCTGTATTGTGGGCGATCTCAAAGTATCCTTCTCCTGTCAATTCCACTTTCCTTTGATGGCCTGTAAACGACACCGGGTAGCGCAAACTGGAGGCTGCATTAAGCCATACCTTAGAACCGTCTGCCAACAACAATTGGTATTGGCCACCGCGGGGTGTCGTTATCGTATTGTAGAGTATTTCTTTAGTTGCTTGCTGGGCAGGATCATAACTGATGCTTCCATCGCCTTGTTTGATAACCTTTACCTCTCCCTGATGTGCCAGCGTTCCCTTGTCTGCGTTATTGAGTGTAATCTCTGTTCCATCTGCCAGTTTCAATACCGCTTTCTGTCCACCGGGTTGAACATCGTTATCTATAGGTGCTGCAGTTTGTTGTACTGTTTCCTGCTTTGCCTGCCTTGGGGTCCACCACCATGCAGCTAAAACAGCCATAACAAGTGCGGCCGCTATCGATACTCTCCGGAAAGTAAAGAATGCCGATCTGTCTCTTTGTGCCGGATGACGGATCTTTTCTTTGATATTCTTTTGTATCAACGTCAATAGCTGATCATCTTCCGTTGCTTCAAAAGCATGTTCACGCATTTCCCGGTCGATAATGGCTGCTATTCTATCCCGTTGTGCAGGATCCTGCAACAGGGTATGTAACAGTTGTCGTTCTGTTTCCGCCAGTGTTCCGGACAGGTATTTCTCCAACAATAATTCAACGGGTGTATTATCCATAATGACCGGATGGGTGTTGCGGTTATGTCTGTAATTAAAGACGCATGGATTTTAAATAAGGGGTACTCGTTTTAAAAATTATTTCAGGAGGCGATGGTAGATAAAGAAAAAGATGAGCAGCAAAATATTGATGCCTGCCCGGTTATGCACGTATAGCCTGATCGCATTGAGTGCGCGACAGATATGCTTTTTCACTGTTTCTTTGGACAGCCCCATCTCGCCTGCAATAGCTTCAAAGGACAATCCCTGTTCGCGGCTTAGCAAGTAAGCCGTCTTTTGCTGGGCAGGCAGTCCATTGACAGCTGTTGCCACATGTTGTTGCAATTGTTTGAAAGAAAGTTGCTTATCCGGCAGTGCGCCTTCTTCTTTGACCAGTTCCAATACTTCTTTTTCGAGGGGGAGGGCTACTTTCTTACGAAGTTCACTGATAATATGGTTGCGGGCGATGATGAAGAGATAAGCGTCGAAGTGTTCCACATTCATTAGTGCCTGACGCTTCTCCCATAGTTTTATAAATACTTCCTGCACAATGTCCTGTGCGTGGTGGGATGATTTGATGTAAGCAAGGGCCTGTCCATATATTGTGCGCCAGTAACGCTCAATAAGTATGGCAAACGCTTTTTCATCTCCGGCAGCCACCTGTTGGCATAAAAGCCTTTCGTTAGCAGAAGAGGCATTTCTATCCATGTGTCTATGCGCTCTTTTGTACCGAATGTAACAATTAGCTACAGATTCTTTATCCCGGTGCAACCTGCCAACATCGTTTTGGCCAACCTTGCTCCTTACCTCCAACAGGGCACATGCATCATGCCCATTTGCCTGTAATCCGCTACCAGACTACATTCTATCGAACAAGCAGATTATCTGCCATTTTCATCATCCTGTTCCGGGAACGATTGCGTAAAAACTTATGACACTGCAATATTTCATGCCCTAAATAACAAAGTCCTCCCCAAACAGAGGAGGACTTTGTTGCTATAATGTGATGATCTCAAGAATTATCTTTTTTAAAGCCCCCCATAGACATAAGGGGCCAAACGATTGCTTGCTTATGTAAAAACTGCTTATATCTGTCGTTCAAGTAAGGGTGAACCCTAAAGTTCCTTATATCTTTTCATTGCCTCTACATAGTAATAATCGGCATACGTGAGAGGTACGTCCACCTCTGATTTGGCAGGCAGGTGGCCTACGCAATGCTCGATAATGAAACCACCATTGGTGCCTGGCTTCGCTTTGTAGGCGGGTGAAGACAAGGAGCGCAACATTGTCTCGGCAGCGCTGAAATACTCCTTCTTCTTATCTGCGGCTACATATCCCTGCAGTTCCAGCAGCGCCGAAGCCGTGATGGCGGCGGCAGAGGCATCGCGCAAGGCGTTGGGAATGCCGGGGGCATTGAAATCCCAGTAAGGCACTTTATCGGCTGGCAGATTGGGGTTTGTCAGGATGAACTTCGCGATATGATTCGCCTGGTCCAGGTACTTCTGCTCTTTGGTAGCACGGTACATCACCGTAAAACCATACAATCCCCAGGCTTGTCCACGCGCCCAGGCTGATTCGTCGGCAGCGCCCTGTGCGGTACGCTTTTGTTGTACAGCACCGGTTTCGGGATTGTA
The DNA here is from genome assembly GCF_059502485.1 of Paraflavitalea sp. NCBI lineage: Bacteria > Pseudomonadati > Bacteroidota > Chitinophagia > Chitinophagales > Chitinophagaceae > Paraflavitalea > Paraflavitalea sp. The sequence continues at coordinate 2,091,250 of NZ_JCACET010000008.1, read as the reverse complement.
ATTGATCACGTGATAAGAGCTGTAATCGGGCCTGAAATGGTTTTGGATGGTTGTATTGGCGTGGGTAACTGCGATCTTATAGTACGTAGAATCGCCGGTGACCTGGGTGGCCCAGAATAGCAGCTCCAGGTTCATCATGTTGTCGATGATCACCAGGAACTCCGCCTTTTTAGAATCCCAGGACTTGATGCAACCTACTTTGGGGTCGAAACGGGTGATCAGTGATTTGGCACTATTGATCAGTATTTCTTTGTACTCGGGTTTGGGTTGCATGATATTGGCGTTGCCAAAGCTGCAGAACATCATGAAGCCCAGGTCGTGGGTGCTTTTGTTGTACTGCTCTTTTTTGAGTGGCTCCAATATCCGCATGGCCTCTGTGTATAAAGCCTGGTCTTTGGTTTGCTCGTGGAGGTACAACAACGTGCCGGGGTAAAAACCACTGCACCACCAGCCGGAATTGCTGTATTCATGTTTGCCAGTAGTGGGAAAATACGTCTTCGGGAACTTGTCAGCGGGGAGGTCTTTTGCCAGTATTTTATACTGGGCGGCCGCATCGGTAAATTCTTTATTGAATGTTTGAACAAGGGCTTTATCCGGAGAAACGGTTGCTTTCTTTGGGGTGTTGCAGGCAAGGCTTGTCATCAACAGGGAAACGGACATATAACTTAACCAACTAATACTTTTCATACTTGCATTTATCGTTTTATGGGTTGCTAAAATAGCAACCTATGGGGAAACAGGAGGGGGATAATTCATTAAAAAGGGGGGCAAAATTGACTTTTGCACCCCTTCAAAACTACTACATGGGTTGTTTTTAGCAGTATGTTATAATATTTACCCATATGGATCTTATTTTTCTTCCGCCGGCCTCCATGGCCAGCCATTTATAAGATAGATCAGTTTCCAGATCAACTCTTTTGACTCCAGGTTCTTGTCTATCCTTTTCTGGTCGATGTGCTCGAACCGGAGATAGTCCTGGTCTTTTTGCAGGTCTGCTGCCTGTGTGAGCTTTCCCATACCGTTCAGCCGACTGTTGAGCTGGTCGTTGCTGATCACTTCCAACCTGATGTTTTTATACTCGCCTGGCTTTACGCCTGCCTGGGTATAATAAAAAGCCTGTTCACCTTTATATCCAATGACCACGGCATTGTACTGTATCAGCTCGTTCAGGTTCTCTGCGTATTTTCCATCAATACTACTATCCACCCGCATAAAGCTGCTCAACTTATCCGGCAGCAGGTACACATACAGTCGTTCGTATTGTTGCGGTTGCTCTACTTCAAACGATACTGGCTGGTATTGAATAACGGCTCTTTTGCCGGTGGCCGGGTCGGTAACATCCAATGTTGTGCGGTTTGCAGTGGCTTCCAATACTTCCCTGTCGATATTGTTCCAGCCAGTGTTGGTTACTTGTACCTGATAGACCTCGGGAGGTGGAGGTTGGAATGACTTGCTGGTATCATATCCTAATTGCCGGTAAGCTTCTTTCAAATTCAACTGGAATTCCTGTTGAAAATTGTCTGCCTGCCGTTTTACTGCTTTGTCATTGTATTGCTCTCTTTTGCGCTCAGCCGACGAGTCGAGCTCTTTTTGTTTTGCCCAGTATGAGTCATTGGTTTTAATAGCGGCCGCCCGGTAGGCTTTTGATCTTACCTGGTAGTAATCGCGGAGGGATTGCAGGGAAGTGACACCTTTTTTGACTTTACCATCTTTACGGGCGGCAAAGGCTACAAACTTTTCTTTGACATAATCAAAGCTGATCAGCAATGCAGCCATAGAATCGATCTCCCACAGGTTCCTGTCCAGATTATTAATATACAATTCAAGTACATCGTTGTCTTGTGATGCATGTATCCAGCACATCCTTTCTTCGAACTCACGGGTGGCCAGCAACGTATTTTGAAATTCGTTGCTCCATATTGCCTGGATGGTGGAAGGGCTGACAGCATAACTAAAAGGAATATATACTTCATCAAACTTCGGCCAGATTATTGAATCGCCCTCATGCGCTCTTACTGCGTCTGACCTTTTGCCGAAATAAGGAGACAACGAATAATAAAGGCTATCGGTGAATCCTTTATCACTGCTATTGTAGCCCCATGCCTGTAGCGATTTGAGGTACATGGGCGGGTAAAAATCAAGGGAAAGAATATCGACTGCCACCAGGTCTTTTTCCAGCGAAACAGGGTTTATCCAATCGATCCGGCCATCGGGTAATCGTTTACCGCTGTACAATTGCATACCCGGTCTGATGGTATCCGTTGGCACTTCTGCATGAATACCGGCAGCAGGATTTATTTTTAATTGTTTATCTCCCTGCCGGGCATCTATGTAAAACATGCCACCGGTTTCCAACAGTTGATCGCCACTCATGGTAGAAAATCCGGCCTGCATGACGGTAGCGGCGTCCAATGCTTCCTTTACTACCAGTGACATGCTGCCTGTAAAGGGTTTATTGTCTTCGTCAAGAAATCCATTGGCAGGCACTGCCAATACAATTCCCTTTTTAGTTTCAATAACGGTATCCTTACCTGCCTGTATCGTAAACACCTGCGCGGGAATATGTTTATCAGCATCGGCCCACAGTTGTTCGCCCGCTTCATTAAAAGCAGGCAGTTGCGTGCCTTCATAGCCAGTGGTCTGCTTTCCGCTACCAATTGTTACATATAATGCTATTGCTCCAATGATGACAACACTTAAACCGCCCAGGCCCCAGCGGGTAAAGTTTCTCCAACGCATGAATTGTTGTCCTGCCTGTTGTACTTGTTGTTTTAAAGCAGCTCTTTGCACGCCCTGCATTACTTGCTGCTGCAACTGTACCGCTTCTTTTAATTGAGGATCGTTGGCCAGTTGGTCTTCGAACCGGGCCTTTTCTTCGGCAGACAACCGGTTTTCGAGGTAGTCTTCTATTGTTTTGATTTGTTCAAGTTCTTTACGCATCGCAGAAGGATTAAAGGGTTTGCACTGTTTGTTTCAGTTCCTGCAACCTATTGCGGGCTGCTTCGAGGCATTTGTACTTCTGGTTCTTAGCGGTGTTTTCGGAGCTGTAGCCCATCTTCGTGGCAATGTCCCTTAGCTTTAAACCACCATTGTAGAACAGCAGCAATAATTCGCGGCAGCGCTCTCCCAACTCCTGCAGGGCTTTTTCGGCCAGGCTGGCCTGCTTCTCCGTTTCCCGGAAGCCTGCCAGCGCCTCCTCTTCTGCGGCTGTGAAGCCTGTGTCGAAAGCAGTCAATGCAAGTCCTTTGCGTTTCTTTATCTCATCTTTCCACAGGTAACGGCAAATGCTAAACAGGTAGGTGCTGAGTTTGGCAGTCAGCTGCAGGTCTTTCGTGCGCACCTGCGTGCAAAGGATGATCAATGCTTCCTGAAAAATATCTTCGGCATCCTGCCTGCTGCCACCGTGGGTACGCACCATCTTTTGCATCATAGGGAAATGCCTGTACAGAGCGGCCAGCGCCTTGCTGTTGCTGCCGGAACGTATCAGGTCAATGATCTTGTGGTCATCCATTTTACCAGGGTTTTAGAGATATATGGTCAAAAACGAAAAATGTCACCCCAATGGGATGACATTTCTTAAAGATATTGATAAAGACCTGATTAATAAGGGGGAGAATCGCTCTTTAACGCTCATCGAGTACATCGATGGCTTCCTGCACTTTTTCCCGGATGAGGGATTCAGAAAGCTGGTCTACATCTATCTGGGTGGCATCTTCATAGTTCCATTCATTGTTCTTATGGATCAACGTACGCATGGCCACCTTGCCATCGCTTTCGAGGGGGGCCAGTAAAAACATACAGTAATTCTGCCGGTCGTAGCGAATGTCGAGCGACACATTGGGATGTGCCCGGTTCATGCGGTTTACTTCCTGTGCTTTGATACCATACCTGTGAAGGGATTGTACACATTTGCCGAATGCCGGCATAATTACCTGTTCCATCTTCTCCCGGAAGCTCCTGAGAAAGCAGGCCTGCTGTGCCAGGTCACGTTTGTTTTGTTCCTGTGTTACCTGTTTTTCGAGTTGGTCAATGCGATGCTGTATCTCCAGCCTCTTTTTTCTGCTGGCTAAAAAATCTTCCCACATCATAAACGAGTTATTAATGGTTAAATAATGATCACTGGCTATTGTAGCTTTTTCGGGAGGATAGAGGGGAGATCGAAACGCAATCGTTTGCATCTGCTGTATACTTTAAGATACAGCTTTTTATTGACATAGGAACCAGCAGAATTATGGCACCAAGTTCCGGGTTTCGCACGCATAAAACCGCAACTGAACAAAAAATTAAACATTTGGTAAAATAGCTCCCGCCACATCGTTACATTTGGATACTAAGTTTGCCGCCAATATGAACTATCAGGACTTTACCCCCGATGAAGGGATGTTGCTGGCGCAGTTGCGGGCGGGGGACAAAACTGCTTTTGATGAGATCTTCAATCGTTTTTCTGAACCGGTGCATACCTACATCCGCATGCGCCTGAATGGTTCGGAAGAAGCAGATGATGTATTACAGGAAGTGTTCATACGCCTTTGGCACAAACGCCAGTCTATCGTTATCCACTCTTCATTCCGCAATTACTTATATACCATCGTTCAGCATTGCATCAGTGATCATATCCGGGCTACCAAAAGAAGAAAGTATACCCTAACCGATGACATGCCCGAACACCAGGAAGTGACCCCCTCCCCTGATGAGCAGTACCAATACAAGCAGGTATATTATATGTGGCGCGGCGCCATGGAAAAGCTGCCCGGCCAGATGCGCCGCATCTATGCTATGAAAATTGAAGAGCAGCGCTCCGTGAAAGAAATAGCCGCCGAACTGCAGCTCAGTGAGCAAACGGTAAAGAACCAGCTTCACACTGCGGGACAACGCATTGTGAAGATCTTAAGACAGGTACAGTTGTTCTTTCTGTAACCGTGCCCACGGCCCCAATATGACCAAATCGTTAACTCCCCTATTTTCCTTAAAAAGGTATAGTACCAGATCTTAACAGCGAACGTCTATTATGGAAAGACGTTTTCATGCCCCGTAAATCAAGACGAACTCATTCTCCTAACGATGATCAGCAATGGCAGCAGGCATGGGAACGCCCCAACGCGATGGATGCCGACCGCAAGCAGGACCTGCTCACCGGTATCCATCAACGGATCGACCATACCCGACGGAAGAAGAAACAAGTATTTTATATTGGCCTTAGTGCCGCAGCAGCTATTATGGTAGCAGTACTTATAAAAATGCCCTGGGCGCAGCAGGAACTACCTGTAGAATCATGGACAGAACTGGCTTCCAACGACAGCTCACACAAAGTAGAACTGGAAGATGGCTCTGTACTGTGGCTGGCGCCTCATTCTACTGTACGTGTGTATCCCGATTTCAAAAACAAACGCAATACCGTACTCACCCGCGGAACGGTATTCTTCAGCGTTGCCAAAGATGCTGAACATCCTTTTGCCATTTCTGTCAATAAACAACAGGTAACGGTGCTGGGTACTGAATTCACCATCAACCGGCTCGACTCGACCGATCTTCAACTGACCGTGAAGGAAGGGAAGGTAGCGCTGGACAATGCAGGCGGCAGGAATGTGCTTACTGCAGGACAACAGGTGTTAACGCATATCGGACAGACCAGTCCCATCCAGGCCATCGATCCTGTTATTGCCGACTGGTGGGCGCGCACCGATGTTCGCCTGCACAATATTTCATTGGGAACTTTGCTACGCTGTATAGAAACTTATTACGGAATCACATTAACGCACGATCGCATTGACCTGGATATGAAAGTTAGCTTGACCTGGGACATGACCATATCGCTAAACGAGAACCTTAAAGTAGTAAATGCGTTGACGAGCTACAATATCCACTAACCTATCATTTCAATAACGTTTTTCCATACACTGCCTCGCATGGCTGCGGGGTCAGCAGGCTAACCTATTGTCTATACTGTAATGTAAAAAACATGCAAAACGCGAAACTAAAAGCAAGAATCAGTTTTTTGGTACTGCTGCTAACAGCAGGGTTACTGCAGGTGCAGGCCCAGGGTACCCAGCTCAAGTTCCGGCACCAGGCCGGTAACCTGGCTAAGATCGTAGAGGAATTTGGTCGCCACTTCAAAGTGCAGTTGGCTTACGCCAATGATGAGTTATCCGCCGTGCGGGTAACATCAGCCAGCTATGAAGCGCCCAATGTGGGAGAGTTGTTGAACAAAGTACTGGCTCCTGCCAATTTTAAAGCGACAGCCAGCGGCAATAGCTGGGTGATCAAAAAATCAGAAACGCCCATCAAACAAACTGTGGCTACCATGATCTTTCAGGCCAGTATCATGGAGGGCGACGTACCTGTTCCCAGCGCCACGGTCATTATCAAGCAGGCTGGTCAAGGGACCTCTATTGCTGTGGCTAATGAGAATGGTTTCTTAAGTAAAAAGATCCCTTTACTGGAAGGCACTGTAGAAATATCAGCGGTAGGTTACCTTCCTGTGAACAGGAAATTCAATGCTGCTGAAATCCAGAATCTGAAGATAGATATGATCAAGGATGAGTCGCAAATGCAGAACGTAGTGGTAACCGCCCTGGGCATCAAGCGTGCAGAAAGAGCATTGGGTTATGCCACTACTACTGTTGACGGCAAACAATTAACTGATGCCATGAGCGGCAACTGGACCGACGCGCTCTCGGGTAAAGTAGCCGGTTTGAATATGATCCGCTCCAACGCAGGTCCTACTGGTACCAACAAGATCATTCTGCGTGGTGAAAACAATCTGACGGGTGATAACGAGGCGCTCATCGTAGTGGATGGTGTGGTGATCAACCACGGCAGTGGCCGTCGCACCGGTATTGGTGGCGAAGAAGCCTACGGCACCAGCAGTGATAACATGCCTGCCGACTATGGCAGCGGCTTAAATGATATCAACCCGGAAGATATAGAATCAGTAACTGTATTAAAAGGCCCGGGCGCCGCAGCCTTGTATGGCCAGCGTGCAGCCAACGGCGCCATCGTCATCACTACCAAGTCGGGCAGCAATAAAAAGAAAGGATTAGGGATTACGCTCAACTCCAACGTATCCTGGGAGCAGATCAACCGCTGGCCCGATCTGCAATGGGAATATGGTATTGGCCTGGACGGGCAAGCAGACTATGATTATGGCCGCTCCGCCAACTCCAGCTCCAGTTCTTCCTACGGTCCCCGGTTCGATGGTCAAATGTTTTATCAATATAACAATGGATTACAGGGTCGCGACACTGTAGCTACTCCCTGGGTGCCCTATAAAAATAAGATCCGTGAATTCTTCGATGTAGGCAATACGATCACCAACACCATCAGCGTGGATGGTGGCACGGATAAAACAACTGCCCGCTTTTCTGTAACGAATGTTCGCAATAACTGGATCATTCCTAATACTGGTTACAAGCGTAATACAGTATCCTTATCCGTTAACTCCAAGGTGAACGAAAAACTACAGGTTAGCGCCAAGGTAAATTATACCAACAAATGGAGCGACAACCTGCCGGGTAGCGGATACGGTAATCAGTCTATCATGTACTGGTATATTTTCTGGCAACCGAACGCCGACCTCGATTGGCTGAAGAATTATTGGGTAAAGGGTCAGGAAGGAAAAAGGATTTTCTATCCTTACAGCTCATTCCCGGAAAACCCTTATGCCATCGTGAACGAGTTCATCAACAGAACGAACCGCCACGGTGTAACGGGTAACGTTCAGGCCACTTATAATTTTACCAAAGAGCTCAGCCTCATGATGCGCACATCTATGGACATGGGTTATGACCAGCGTGCGCAGGAGCGTCCTTATGATGCAGGCTCCAAATACCAAAAGGGTAGCTACCGTACTCAAAGCATCTTCTCCATGGAAGCCAGCGCCGACTTCCTGTTGAAATACACCAAAAAGATCAACAAGGATTTCGAGTTCTCCGTTACAGGAGGAGGAAGCACGCTGAGGAATACGTATAACCGTGAAGAGCAACGCGCAGACTCGCTCATCAATCCCGGTGTATATACATTTGCGAACGCTGCCGGTCCTTTGATCACGCTTCCCTATAAAACCAAAGTAGAGATCAACAGTTTTTATGGCATTCTCACTACCAGTTATAAGAACATGCTGTATCTGGATATCACTGCCCGCCAGGACTGGAACAGTGCGTTGGCTACCCCCCAACGTACAGAGAATACCGGTTTCTTTTACCCATCGGCCAATCTGAGCTTCGTTGCCTCAGAAGCATTGACCATGCCTAAAGACATCAACTTCCTGAAGTTCCGCTTCTCTGCTTCGAATGTGGGCAGCGCTCAAATGATCCCTTACCGCACTGCCTTTTATTATTCTTCAGCGGGTAGCTTATATGGTGGCGGCCTGGAAAACCCTTATGCACTTAACAACCCCAACCTGAAACCACTGAGAACGATCACTTATGAAGCGGGTGTGGCGATGAAGATGTTCAAGGACCGTTTAGGTGTCGACGTTGCTTACTATACAGGGTTTACGAAAGACCAGATCCTCAATCGCCAGCTTGATCGTGCAGCCGGTTATCAATATGCCGTTATCAACATTGGTAAAGTATTGAACAGGGGATTGGAGATCGCGCTCAATGGCACGCCGATTACTTCTAAGAATAACGGCTTCAAATGGAATACCAATATCGTATTTTCTACCAATGCCAACATCGTAAGAGAACTACCTGATAGTTCTATCGTACTGCAAAACGGTCCTGTTGGTGGCGGTCAGATAGTAGCCAAAGTAGGTGGTAGCATGGGTGACATGTATGGCAGGGGTTATGTACGCTCTCCTGATGGCCAGATCGTTTACGACAAACAAAGTGGCGTAGCATTGATCTCCCAGGAAGTTGTTTACCTCGGTAACACCATCCCTAAATGGAAAATAGGTTTCACCAACGAGTTTAGTTATAAACAATTCCGCCTTAACATGCTGTTCGATGCGCAATACGGTGCAGTAGGACATTCTCTGATGCACTATAAACTGGCAGAGCAAGGTAAGCTCGCCACTACCCTGCCGGGCAGGTACAGCGGCATCATCGGTAATGGCGTGGTGCAGGATGTTGACGGTAAGTATCGTAAGAATGATGTGATCGCCAGTGACATCGATGAATACTATCGTTCACACTGGGGCACTGATAATGCTGAGGGCAACACTTTCCGCACCGACTATATCAAGTTCAGGGAGGCCCGTCTCGATTACACGATCAAGCCACAGCTTGCCAAAAAGCTCGGTTTGCAACGTGCTACTATCGGTGTATATGGCCGTAACCTATTTATCTGGTCCGACTGGCCCATGTTTGATCCCGAGTTTGGAACGCTTAATGGCAGCGACATTGTGCAGGGTTTCGAGATCGCACAGTTTCCTTCTACCCGCACATTTGGATTTAACCTTGTTGTAGGATTCTAATTCTTGAAAAATGAAAACGACTATCCATAAATTTATACTGGCAGTAGTGATGTTCAGCATGGTGCTTGCATCCTGCACCAAAGATTTTACCGACACCAATACTGATCCGAACAATACGCCTTCTTCGCAACCACACCAGTTGCTGGCGCCTGCACTGGTAGGCATCATGGGCTATAACCAACTGCGCAACCGCAACTTCAACAACGAGTTGATGCAGGTTACCGTAAACAGGAATGATGGTGAAGGCACTGTATTCAGGTACGACTACCGTTCCAACTGGTCTGACAACCTTTACAATGGCTGGTATCTTGAAATGACCAACCTGAAAGACATGCACCGGATTGCATCGGATACAGCCACGCTGAATAAATCTTATCAGGCTATTTCACTCATTCTGCAATCGTGGGTATACTCCATGCTCACCGATACCTACGGTGATGTTCCTTACTTCCAATCGAACCAGGCTAAAGACACGCTTCGTTTTGAACCAGCTTTCGATACACAAAAGGATATCTATACCGATATCTTTAAAAAGCTGGAAGAAGCCAACACGCTGCTGGGCAGCAGCCCACCCGCTATCGTAGCATCCAGCGATCCTGTATATAATGGTGATGTTGCCAAATGGAGAAGGTTTGGTAATTCGCTTTATCTGCGGTTGTTGCTCCGCATCTCCGGCAAAGCCGAAGTAGCCGCTGCTACTATTGCCAAGATCAAAGAGATCGTAGATACGAAAGCCTCTACTTATCCCAAGATATCCAAAAACGACGAATCGGCTATTTTAAGGTGGACGGGTGCCGGCCCCTATGTTTCTCCTTTCATCACTGTGCGCGAACAGGATTTCAGGGCGCCGAGCCTCGGTAGCTTTTTCATCGAAACGCTTGGAAAGTGGAATGATCCACGTATCAATATCCCGGTTTATGGAACCGGTACGCCTACCAAAACCAACCGTTGGGGCATCGCTCCTTCGCAGGGTAACTTCATAGGTGTACCGAGTGGTTACCTGCCCGGACAAGATCCCGGTCAGAAAGCCTACTTCTATTCCAACACGAATAATAGTGGCGCCGGTCCTTCCTTAATGAACGACCCTATGACCGGTATGATCATGAACTTTGCGGAAGTGAACCTCATGTACGCTGAAGCAGCCGTAAAAGGATGGATCAATGGTACCGCCAAGACATTTTATGAAAACGGTGCAGACGCCAGCATCAAGCTGTGGTTGCCCAACTGGCCCGATACTTCTACCAAGATCTATAACATCCAGGATCAACTGGCGGCAGCCGATATCGACTGGGATGATACCTATACTGAAGATCAAAAAATGGAGCTGATCCATCTTCAGAAGTATTATGCACTGTTTCTCGTGGATCTGCAGCAGTGGTTTGAATACCGTCGTACCGGTCACCCCAACTTACCCAAGGGACCAGGCTTAAAGAACAATGGTGTAATGCCGGCCAGGATGACCTACCCGGTATATGTTCAATCTACTAATCCAACCAATTACAAAATAGCTGTTGCCAACCAGGGGCCTGATGCGATATCCACGCAGGTGTGGTGGCAGAAACCGTAAAACAGTTACAAAAAACAGAACAATGAAAAAGATCACCTTATATACGCTCTTTTTGCTGTCATTGATCTCTTTGTGGGGTTGCCAAAAGGACAAGTATCCCGGCGGAGAGGTAAGCCCTTATCTGGCGCTATACGATCTGAGGAATATATACAAAGGCCAGGAAGTTACACTTACCAAAGAAAACATGCTGGGTTCTACCTCGCTTGCCTGCATGGTGGTATCTGACCACTCAGGCGGCAACCTGCCTGCCGGCTTGCTAGTGGTACAGGATATCCGCCGGCTTAATTTACTGCGTGGTATTTCCATCAACCTTGGAGCCGATGCCGCCAATTACAAGCCAGGCGACTCACTTCATATCAAGGTAGAAGGGAGTATCTTGAAAAGAGAGAATGGCATTCTTCAGATCACCGGCCTTACGAACAGCGCCGTTACCAAAATCTCTTCCGGTAATCCATATCTTGCTTTGCGGGTTCCCATCAGCTCCATGCTGAGCAAGCCAGGCGATTATGAAAGTGTTTTATCTGTTGTCGTGAAGGGTGGCTTCGACCCTCTGCCTGCTCCTGGCGATGTGTTATCCGGAGACAAAACACTGAATGACGGGTTTGGTAATATAACACTTCATACGGAAGCGAGTTCCAACTTTGCCAATACGCCGGCTCCTGTACTGGCTAATTTCTATGGTATCGTATTCAATATACCTGCCGGCAAAGATTCGGTAGCGCCCCGCTTTCACCTGCGCACCGGCAACGATGTAGTAGTACTCAGCTCCGTTATCGAGATACCGCCAATTATCATTACCGGCTTTATGGCCGATGTGTCTGGCGGTGATGGCAACTACGAGTATATTCAAATGATGGCTACCAAGGATATCAACTTTGCCACTACTCCTTTCTCTGTAGTAGTGACCAACAATGCCAACGCTTCTAACCCGTCGGGTATTCCGTCCAACGGATGGGGTACCGGCAATCAGCGTACTTACAAGTTCAATATGACTACAGGTACTGCTACCAAAGGCACTTACTTTTATGTTGGCGGCAGCAACAAAAGGATCAATGGCGCCAGCTCAACCAGTATGACTACTTCCAACTGGGTTCGTGCTTTCAACTACACCACTACCGATGGCGATGGATTTGGGGCTAAGACTGGTGGCTTGTTTGCCAACAGTGGTAACGCATCCGGCCTCGCTGTATTCGAAGGCACTACTGTAAATGCCAGCACAAGACCTGTCGATGTGATCTTTGTATCTAACGGGGGTAGCTTGTTCAGCGCCGGACCACCAGCTGCCGGCTATCGCATCACCAACAACGACTGGTATGATGTGAAGAACCCCATCACGCTCGCTGACCAGCCTTTCTACCGTCAGGGATCGAATACGCTTTGCCTCACCTACCCTACCGCTGACCAGGGTTATTTTCAACTGCTGGGTGGCGAGTACAATCTTTCCCTGGGCAGATGGACAAAGGCTCGTACGCAAACGAATCAACAACTCACTAAAGAATCTTTGGTTGCAGAGATCGAAGGAGAGACTGCAACGAAGCTGAAATAAATATCATTTTAATCAATATGCTCAACAGAAGAAGTTTTCTTAGAACATTCGGCCTTGCAGGGGCTGCATTTTCCGCACCCACCATGATCGCACAGGCTGCCGGCACTTCGTTCATTACCGGTCTTGTATTGAAAGGACGCGTGCAAGCCAATGGCAACGGTATTGCCGGTGTGGCAGTAACTGACGGCTTTAGCATAACCACTACTGATAAAAAAGGTAACTATAGCCTCAATGCCCACTCGGCGGCAGAGTTCGTATACATCAGCCTGCCTGCGGGTTATGCTTTTCCCAACAACAAAGGGATTGCTCAATTCTACCAACCTATTACACAAAAGGAAGGTTCTTTCAAGGCTGACTTCAATTTGGAGAAACTAACTGTTGACGATACCAAGCACAACTTCGTGGTATGGGCCGATACGCAGATCATTTCCAAGAAGGATGCTGAACAACTCAAAGCAGAAGCAGCGCCCGATCTGAAAAAACTGGTAGCAGGCTATCCTGCAAACACGTTGTTTCATGGCGTTGGTTGTGGCGACCTCGTGTGGGACCACTTTGAATTGTTCGACGATTACCGCGAAGCGGTTGACATTGCGGGTATTCCTTTCTTCAATGTGATCGGCAACCATGACATGGATATCGACGGTGGTTCGGATGATGTATCGGCCAGGACCTTCAAAAAGCAATTCGGCCCTACTTACTATTCTTATAACCGCGGCAGGGTGCATTACGTGGTACTGGATAATGTGTTCTTTATCGGCACTGCCAAGAAATACATTGGCTATCTCACGGAAACTCAGCTGCGCTGGCTGGAGCAGGACCTTGCGCTGGTGAAGCCCGGTTCTACCGTGGTGGTGAGCAACCATATTCCTACGGACACCGGCAACCAACGGAGGAACAAGCTGACGGAAGAAGCCATCGGCGGTACTGTGGCCAACAGGAACCAGCTATATAAACTATTGAAGAATTATAAAGTGCATATCATGTCGGGCCACACGCATGTGAATGAGAAGTGGGAGAAAGACAACCTGATGGAGCACGTACACGGTACTGTGTGCGGCGCCTGGTGGACCGGGCCCATCTGCAGCGATGGTACTCCCAATGGTTATGGCGTGTATGAAGTAGATGGCGACGACATTAAATGGTACTACAAATCCACTGGCAAGGAGAAAGACCATCAGTTGCGTGTCTATGGCAAAGGTAAACTGACCACCGCGCCCGATGAAATTGCCGCCAACGTGTGGAACTGGGACCCGAAATGGAAGATAGAATGGTGGGAAGATGAGGTGGCCAAGGGCGCCATGGAGCAGCGTGTTGAACTGGACCCCTGGTCGGTAGAATTGTATGCCGGACCTCAACTGCCCAAAAAACACAAGTTTGTAGACCCTACATTGACCGACCACCTCTTCTTTGCCAAGCCCTCGCCCACGGCTAAAAAGATTACCGTAAAGGCAACGGACAGGTTTGGGAATGTGTTTACGGAGGTGCTGCAGTTGGGATAGCGCGATAGTTGGCATAGTCCGATAGTTGACGAGTTGATAGGTTGAAAGGTTAATAAGGAAAACACCTCTCCTTGCTAACTTTTCAACCTATTAACTTTTTAACTTATAAACTACCCTTGGCATTTTGTTATTCCGAAAAAGCTTGTTTCCTTTGGTGAACAACCAACCAAGATAATGGCCGAAAACCGGGAAGTCACCATTTACGACATTGCCAAGCACCTTAACATCTCCGCCGCCACGGTGAGCAGGGGCCTGAAGAACAGCCCCTCTGTCAATAAAAACACCCGGAAGAAGATTGCCGAGGCCGCCGTAGAGCTTGGTTATCAGTCGAACACCTTTGCCAGCAGCCTCAGAAGTAAAAGTACCCAAACGCTGGGAGTACTCGTGCCGCGCCTCAACAGTTATTTCATGTCATCCGTGCTGGCGGGCATGGAAAACGCCGCCAACAGACACGGTTACAACCTCATCATTGCGCAGTCTCTGGAAGACGCGGAAAAGGAAAAGCAGAATGCTTCTACCATGTTCAACAAACGGGTGGATGGGCTGCTGATCTCTCTTTCTTATGATACCCAGAATATCAACCACCTGGAACCTTTCTTCAAACGCAAGATCCCCGTGGTATTCTTCGACCGTGTTCACCCGCATAGTGCCAGCACTTCTATTGTCATCGACAACTATGGCGCTGCTTATAATATTACGAAACACCTGATCGACCAGGGCTGCCGCCGCATTATGCACCTCGGCGGTAATGTGCTCAGGAATGTTTACAAGGAGCGTTTCGATGGTTACCGGCAGGCGCTGAAAGATCATGACCTATCCTTCCAGGAGAAATTGCATTTTGTGAGTACGCTGTCGGAGAAGGCTGGTGAAGATGCGGCGAAGCATATTCTTAATCTCGCTCCGGCGAAGCGGCCCGACGCGGTGTTCTCCGCCAATGACACAGCTGCTGTCTATTGTATGATCGCGCTCAAAAATGCAGGGCTTCGTATTCCTGAGGATGTGGCCTTTGCGGGCTTCAATAACGATCCTATCAGCAAGGTCATCGAGCCTAACCTTACTACTGTGGATTATTCAGGAGACACTATGGGCAATGCCGCTGTTACCAATCTCATCAACCACCTCAAAGGGATCAGTAATCTTTATAGCACCAACTCTATTACGCTTCGTGCTGATCTTATTATCAGAGCGTCTTCATTGAAGAAGAAAGGATAAAATAGTGGTTATAGAACCTTTAAAAATTTATATTAACCTGAATTTCTTAAGGAAGTCATCTTTATAGCTATCGCCTATCGGTAGTTCCTCTTCAACAATAAAAACACAGTTACCGACGAAACTTGTAATTTTTTCGGTATTAATGATATAAGATTTATGAATACGTTCAAGCTGTTGAAATGGAATCTTTTTTTCAAGCTTGGCAAGATTTTGACTTAAAAGAAAAGTCTTACCTGAGGTGTGGATTTCCGAATAGCTTCCTTTTGCCTTAATGTATAAAATATCGGCTGGTAAGATTCTTATATATCTATCTCCATCACGTGCATAGATACGATCATTTATCGTAAAGACAGGTTTACCATCGTCCGATAGTTCACTGGCATCACTGCTATTATCGGCTGTTTCTTCAGCAGCCTTCTTCAGAGCAATCCGAAAGGCAATGTCTACTTCTGCCGCATTAAATGGTTTAATAAGGTAGGCAGCTGCATTGGCTGTTATTGCCTCAGACTTACCCTGGGGGGAAATATTCGACAGAAAAATTACCGGAATAAGTTTATGATCACGGATCTTTTGTGCCGTTTGAATACCATTCAGTTTCCCTTTTAATTTGACGTCCATCAATATAATATCGACCTCTACAGTTGGAACAAATCGAATGGCGTCTTCACCGGCCCTGAATTTGCCGACCACTTCATAGCCAGCATCTCGTAGCGCATACTCCATTTCATCTGCCAGCAGCACTTCGTCTTCAACAATCACTACTTTTATTTTCATGTTGGGATTTTTATGGTGAAAACGGCTCCTTGTTCGTAACTATACTGTACTTCTCCTTCCAGTTCCTCCCTGACAAGTTTGTACAGTAGATTCATTCCATAGGATTCTTCCTGCCGGGGATTGGCTTCTCTTTGGATCCCCGGTCCATTATCCTTCACTTTTAGCTCTATATAACCTGGATGCTGCTTCAAAAGCACCTCGAGAAAGGGATCGGGATGCTGGCCCAATCCATGCTTTATGGAATTCGTAACCAACTCATTTATTATTAATCCCATGTAAAGCGTTTTATCTGCACCCAACTGCACATCGCCAATAGAAATGCGACATTTACTCTTTGAGTAATTGGATGTAAAAAGAAGATCATCAATGAGTCCTTCAAAGTAAATTTTAGCCGATAGGTTATTATTAGGCTCCCTTGACAGGCGATCATGAAGATGGCGTATGGTTTTGATGCGGCTTTCGTTCTGTTTCAGGATTGACTTCAATTCTTCATTACTGGTCATACGGGATTGACCGCTAAATATAGCCATCAGGATGTTGAGATTATTTTTGACCCGGTGGAAGATCTCTTCATTCTTCAAGGCAAGAAGCTCATTGTATTTTTTCCGTTGTACGCTTACCCGGCGGGCCATCAGCACTAAGATAAACATCATAAAAGCACCTATACCCATACCCCAGTTAACAGCATGTTGAAACTTTAATCGCTGCCGCTGGTTCTCTGCATGCAGGTTGAGTACTTCAATTTCTTTTTCAAGGGGACGCAAATAAGCTACTTCTTCTTCCAGGTTATTGGTACGATACTTAACTTCTGCTTCGGAAAATGCTTTCAGTTTTAATTCACTGAGCAACGAATCCTTAAGTCCCAAATAGAGCTGATAATATCTTGTTGCTTCTTTAAACTTCTCATTGGCGGTTAGTAAATAAGCATACATTCCGTAGTACTTAACAAGCAGTTTAGCAGCTTTAATATCTTTAGCAATAGCCAATCCTTCCATCACCAGGCTCTCTGCTTCACTATTTTTCTTCTGTAAAAGAGAAACCCGGGCAAGGTTATGTGTTGTATGTGCAATACCATACTGGTCTTTCAGTTCTCTTTTTAACTTCAGGGATTCAAAAAAAAGTGCTTTGCAGGTATCTATCTTCCCACGATCCAGAAATATCTCACCAATATTGTTAAGCAGGGCAGAACGCAGCCTGTTATTACCATGCCGAATGGCAATTTCCAATGCTTGCCGGAATAAACTCAAAGCAGAGTCTGTACCAATTACACTTTTTACCGTATTAGCGAGGTTGTTGAGTGACTGGGCTACAGCTACCTCATCGTTCAAGCTCTTTCTGAGTTCCAACCCTTTGTTATGGTAGTGCAATGAAAGAGAGTCATAGCCTGACTCATTATACATGTTGCCAAGAATATTATAGATAGATGCTACTTCTGGTGTATCATTCTGCTTTTCAAATAATTCTGCGGACTCAAAAAGTGAAGCCGCAGCCTTTTCCACATCCCCTTTCATCTGATAAACCAAGCCAATGTTTTTGATAAACTGTGGTATTCCTTCATTGCCTGTAGAACGATAAATTGACAGCGCCTTGTGGTAATAAAAGAGGCAACTGTCCAGCTGTGACAAATAATGTTTAGCGAATCCAACATTGTTATAGGCTTTGGCAATCCGGGTGGAGTCTTTGTAAGCCAACTCCAATACGAGGACCGTTCGGTAGTAATTCTCGGCTTGTTGATAGTCTTCACGGCCAGCAAAACACAGCGCTATTCTGCTTAGTGCATTCATCAATAGAAGTGTGTCTTTTTGCTGAACGGCAATCGACTCAGCGCGTTTAAATGCATTTATCGCGGCTGTGTAGTCTTTTTTCTGATAAAAGGATTTACCCTGATCGTACCAATTTTGCTGCTCAGTCAGTATCGTTTTGGTTTGGCCTTTTCCGGGTAGTCCATAAACTAAAAGTAATAGAAACAAAATACCCTTACCCATAGCTGAAGTTGAAGATCTTTGTACAATGTAGTAAAATAAAATAACTTTCGATAAGTCGCCAATAAAATAGGGCGGGATTCTTCCCGCCCTATACGACTCTTGATCATGATCATTGTCTCCAGAAAAATGAGCTAAAACTTCTATGGCTTTCCCTTACCATCATCCGGTGGTGTGGGAGAAGGATCTCCCTGATTTTCACCTCCACCACTGCCACCACTTCCCCCGCTACCAGTACCACCACCGCTACCTGTGCCACCTTCATCGTCAAATGCTGCAACGGGGGTTTCCTGGGGAAACAATTTTCTTAATAAGTCGCTAAGTGAATCTTGCATATCCTTAGCCATTTTACTATTGAAGGATATATTTATATGCAGGTCCCTTCTCTTCCTGCTAATTTTAGCACGAAACATAATTTTAAAATTTAAGTTGTTAATGATTCTCTGATAGCGGTACCAGCTATCACAAGCCGGGTAAAAGAAGATGATCTATTCTTACTGTTCTCCCTGAAGCAGGAAATACATTTACCTGGAAAACTTTTAAAACTCAGGCATTAAGCCTTATGGCCATTTTTCTCCAAGCGCCTGTATTGTGCGCACTTCCTGCATTCGAAGACCAGTATTTCAAAGACCACTCTATCTTTTCCGTTTGTCTGAATCAAAATTCAGAATATTAGCGACGATTGCTTTGAGTTGGTGTTCATTGTATTTACATAGTTATTCCGGAATAATTCCAGAGTATTTCGTGAAGCCTGTTGACCTGTTCAAAAAGGAATTAGACATGTTGGTAAAACAGGTTTTGGCATATGTAGGAATGGCTTTTCTTTTATCTGAAAAAATATGCAATACCCACCTGAAGTACTTCTACGTCTCTTTGATGACGCTGCAAAAAAAGCCAACTTAAGCTATGAGCACTCAGATTCAGAGACACTCGCTTTAGAGATCAATGAACAAGACCCTTCGCATGATATTCAATTTAAAGGGAGGTATCTTTACGATACTTATAGGGCGATCAAAATAGCCATCGGACAGCAGTTATCTTCTGTGGAGTTCAGCCCTCCTCACATTAATCGAATAGCCCAATATATTGGGCTAAGGGATTATCATGCATACAAAAAGAGTATCAAAGAAGAAAAAAAAGGCGAATCCTCGAAGTCTGAAAACAACGAAATCCCCCAAAATGACAACAAGAGTATTGGACCTAAAAATGTCACCAATATTGGACGTGATTTCAATGGCACTTTAAATAATCATTGATATGAGTACATCAAATACCAGCATCCAGATCGGAAAGAACATTATTGGTATTGGCCGGGACTTTAAGGGTAATATTATCAATAATAACCCGCAAGAGCTTTTCCCCAAGATCAATGTCAGTGGCTTCAAAAAAAGTTATTTGCCCCCGACCATAGCTTCCCAAATGATCCAGCATGTAAGAACGAACAGGCTGATTGTTGTAGGGGGTGATTATGGTTTTGACAAGGGTAGCTTACTCCGCTACCTTGCCGAAGAACTGACGGTTGTTTCCAAGCTGGATGTTTTCGATTGGATAGGTGTTACCGAACGTCAAAGCCTGTTTTCTGCCTAGGGCAGCTGCCAGCCGGGAGTATTCATTTTACAGAAGTTGCAGCCTCACCATATTAATTATGATTTGCAGGAATTGGAAAAGATCGCGCAGCAGCAGAAGCTTTACTTTTTGATCAGCACAGATACGCCGCAAAAAGCCTGGCAACTTACACCGTCCTTGCAACAGCAATACTGGATAAATCTCGATGACAAGAATATCAATTATGATCCGGCACTGATCGTGCAGGAATTGGTCAACGCCATCAATAAAGAGATCGGGAACATATCATTCAGTAATGGCCTGAGGTCCGTCACTACCAGCTCGGACCTCCCGGGTGGAAGCATATCGCAATTGGCAAAGAATTTCTCCACACCCGAACAGGTGCATTTTTTTGTGCGGCAGCTATCGACCCAAAAGGGTACTGTTGATCTCACGATCATTCAGGACTGCCTCAAGCACTCTCTTAATAAGCAGGATACGCTGCTGCACAAATGGTTTCATGCGCTCAACCCACTAGAGCAATATATTGGCCTTAGCATGGTTTTGTTCAGTGACCTATTCGATGACCAATATTTTGGCGTAGCAAAGATCCTGGCAGAATCTGCCTGGCAATACAGCCACGACGGCTTAAAGGCGCTGGATTATAAAGACATTGAAAAGTTGTTCAACTTTTTCAAGTACGACACGGTGAACCGCGAACAACGTTATATCCGAAACAAATATCCCAACCAGCGTATCGAGTTGATACAAAGTTCCTGGTATAGTCATCGCAGACATATCAAAATGGCTGTGGAAGTGGGTGTTAGTTTGGCGATAGAAGCCTCCAAGAACAGTCACCGCAACTCGGAACTATATGGTAGCAGGCAAAAGAGAAATACTTTGAGGATGATGGTCAGCAATCTGTTAAGTGACCTGGGTAGGGT
Source organism: Paraflavitalea sp. (assembly GCF_059502485.1). Taxonomy (NCBI): domain Bacteria; kingdom Pseudomonadati; phylum Bacteroidota; class Chitinophagia; order Chitinophagales; family Chitinophagaceae; genus Paraflavitalea; species Paraflavitalea sp. Next base: position 2,070,766 of record NZ_JCACET010000008.1, on the reverse strand, counting down.
ATCGAGAAGCCTGATCGAGGAACCACTGCTGATACTCGCTTCGCAGGATGCACTGGAATTGCAGAACATAGCAGCCGGAGCGATTGCCAACTGGCGTGAAATACCCGGCGGCGACAAACAGTTATTTGAAGTACTGAACGATTGGCAAAAGAGTTCGCAATTTACCCTGGCTATGAGCGAACTGATCAAAGGACGGGAAAATGCAGCTACGCCGGTTGCTTATATGCGGTCTGCCATCATTTTAACCATTGGTAAAGCAGCTAATTACGACACTCCCAATCATTTATCGAAAGAGTTGATCGAGTTGTTGTTTTCATTCTTACATGACACGCACCGGCTGGTCAGAAGCAGGTTTATTCAAATCATCCCGGATATCATACGTCACCATGCTTTACAATTCAGTGGATCCATGCAGGTAAACGGAGAGAAAATTGTTCCATTGGAACGCCTGTTAAAAGACAATGACCTGATCTACCCGGTAGCCATCGGCCTGGCATTGGCTTTCCTCGATGATGAGCATAGGATAAGCAAGGTCATTAGTTCCTGTATAAAGTATTGTGAGGGCAACGCTTCCGCCAGCAACCCAAGAGAGCTGAATGACCGGGACAAATTGCAGGCAGCGATGATACTGGCTATTGGGAAAATTATAGAACTGGAAGATGAGCACGAACTGATCAGCGGGAAAACAGCTTATCAACTATTGTATTCCATCAGGGAAAAAGAAAACAATCATGTACTGAAGAACCTGTTGCTGCTGAACATCATAGACCAGATAGGCATCAGTAATAATAAGCGGGACCTGATCGACATCCTATTGCCGAAGCTATCGGCCGATGAGCGTGATCAGCTTGTTTACGGATTCGGCCAATGGTACCTTGAACAACGAAAAGAGCTGGAAGGAGGGGAGAGATCCATCAAGATCAACAATGTAGATTACGATATCTGGATCCACAAAACACGTCCTTTTGTTGAGATAGAAAAACTGATGTTCGACTGGCTTAAGGATGACAATGTACAACTGCAACAATTGGCTACGCTAACGTTTATAGAATTTTCATATGTACTTGAACATGAGGAAGAAAAAGCGCGCCAGCAGGTTATCGACAACGAAAACAGGGCAGCTATTGTCACTCAATCCAATGGAAAACCAGAGCCGTTTAAGTCTGCCCTGGTCAAGAGTCGTTTTTCTTTGATCAACGGTGTTCATAAAACGCTTATCAACACGACTATTTCAAAAGAAGCGGCCAAGATCGTAAATGCTGCTCATCCGGTCATCTCAAGCATGGATGGGCTTAACAAAGAGGATTACAAAAGACTGGTCCTTGAAAAATGGAAAAAGATGCAGGGCAACATCAAAGAAGCCGCTGAATCTTTAGCAAAGTTAAAATAAGCAACCTGGTTGAGGAATCTTACCGCTAAACCTCCATCTGCGCCTGGATTGAATCAATGGCATCAGGTTTTATAAAAGCGCCTGGGTTATTTACTATGTAGTCCAGACGCTGATTGGTTTTAATAGTAATAATCCCCTTATTCAATTCTGTTTGTGCCGCCACCAAATCATCGTAATCTGTATTTTCCTTGAAAAGTTTCATGAGCGCAGGGAATAACTCAATGAAAATGATCAAAATCGCCAAACCCAACGACATATACTTCGTGGCTTTGGCTTCTTCGGCTTTATGTACATCGCCAGGCGTATCGTTTTTCTTAAGCCGTTGGAGCGCGATATAGCGAGATAGCAGATCTTTTGATTTCATAGGAATATCCTGCTTGTAAAGCGCTGTAGCATCTTGCAACAGCTTGGGTTTATTGTTCATAAATTGATCAAGGTCGCTTCTTGCTTTATCCCTAGCTATTTTCTCTTCCTCCCAATGTTGTTTGGCATTTTCATACACGGGACCGGGACCCGCTTGTTGTGTTCTTCCTTCTATCGCTCTTCCGGCAAGCTCCTGATCCATAATTTCTGCCCAATACTGCACCTGCTGTTCATGATGATTGAAGCTATTTTTCAGTTCCTTCTCTGTATCATTCAACCGCTGTGTTTCTTTTTCTCTTTTTTCCACGTTAGGCGCATTCTTTTTGCCCAGTTCATCGGCCAGTTGTTCATTGATCCTTCCTTCCAGGACTTTCAGTTCCAATGGTACAGACAATACGATGCCGATAATAATGGCCAATGGGATACGGACAAGGATAGCCTTTTTATCTTTGGCGGCTACAATTTCCCGATCAAAGGCCATAATGATGAGACCATAAAGCAGCCCGCCCAATGCAAACCTGACGTCATTGGTACCCCAGGCCATCTTTAGGGCATAAGCTCCAGATGCAAATGCCATGATCCCAGTAAAAAATACGAATATGCCAAAGGCAGCCTGGGTGTTTTTGGCTTTGGCACTGCAGCCCTTTATTAACCTCGGGTCTGTTTTGGAGAGATAATAAAAAAACTTGTTCATAACCAGTGATTGTTTTGTGTGGAGAGTTTACTTTTTCTTGTTCCATGGCCGGTTTTCTGTATCCAATTTGAAATCCCGGCCGATAGATTTATGTTGTATGCTTTTCAAGGTTGGTGCGGTATTAAGTTTAGGAATGATCACAACGCTAACCGTTTTTGATGATACGATCCCTAATGGACTGACAGCTGTGACGGTAAAAACGGTATCTTTTTCGATCGTTAGCTGCATGTTTCCGGTTTTGGCTACTTTGCCAATGCCTTGATCTATTTGCACTTCTTCTGCATGCTCCGTATGCCATTTCAACTTGACGATCCTCTTTTCCGAACTGGCAGGTAACCGCTGGCAATCGAGTTGTATAACAGGCGCGCGGCGATCGACTTTTATAAGCAGCTGCGCTTTCACGGATTTAGAGCCGCTGACGGCTTCTAATGTATAGGTAGTGTCATAGTCTGGCGTTACGTCCATCCAAGAAAGACCCGTCACTGTCTTACCATCCAACAACAGTTTATCGGCGCCATCAACCTGCCAGGAGATGCGAACGGGGTTCCTGTTTTCGCGCACCGACACACTTGACTTGAACCAGTGTATCTTCGCCGGCCTGTTCAAGATATCAATGATCGCCGCAGACCATTCCTGCATGGAGGGTCTCTTAGCAGGATCGGTATATCCGTCTTCGAAGCACTTCAGGAATAAAGTCTGGATCTCGAGAGGGAGGGTAGTAAACGCCATATGAGGCTGCGGTATTTTGAAGCATTCACTTTTCCTCCTTCCATTGGGGAATAAGCCTTCCCTGATAAAATCGCTGGTAGCATGAAACTTCGCATGTGAAGCCGTGAAAGGATGTATGCCTAACAGCAATTGATACGCTAATACAGCATAACTAAACCTGTCCCAGGATTCGTCCTTTGGCGACTTGGTTATGGCCGCATGGTTTTTCTGCCACTCCGGCGGAACATACTCTTCCGTAAACACTTCCGCTGGAAAAAGCAGCTGGTTATTGCGGGATATCTGTATGCTATCCATGTCGATAATCGACATCCAGCCGTTGGAATTGATCAGGATGTTATCAGGCTTCAGATCTACCAATACATAGTTCTTTGCATCGTGCACGGCCTGAATGGTCCGGGCAATGTTATAACAAAGGTTGAGGCGGGTCTTCATTGCCTTGGGCTGTGTGCGCTTGAACTTATCCCACTGGGGTAAGTTCTTTATTAACCGGCTCAGGTCCGGCTTACAAAGAAAAGTCAGTTTTACCGGTCTTTCCTTTGATTGCGGATCTCCTGCTACGGGCATAATAAAACCGACAAAATGCCCATCCCGGTATAGCATTTCCCGCGGCCACACCAATGTATTCTGAATGGTTTGCGAACTCCCTTTTACCGGAGAGTTTTTGATCATAAAGTCTATGCGCGCCTCGAGCTTTTTGGCCCTCGCGAGCTTTTCAGGACTTTCATGGTAAAAGATCTTTGCTATCAGATTCGATTGTCCGCCAATGATGTGGTGCACACCACCCTGCCCGCCCGAACTGAATGCCTCCTCCTCAACCTGTATTGTTTTTCCATTATTCGTAGTCAGCTTGATCGCCATAAGCAGTTGATATTTTGGGTTGATTTTCTTCTCCAACGAATACGCCGAGGATCATGGTCTTGTCATCTGTTTCCTTACGTAGCACGTCGTTGCCATTCTGCAGGAAGGCAGCCCATTTCTCTTCCACTTCCTGATTGCTCAATTCACTGATATACATGGAACGCAATGCTTTTACGTTATGATCAAAGAAATCCTGGTCCGGGCTATTGGGATCATAGTAGCGCTCCTCATCCGGGTATTTGTCATAGCATTTCCAGCAAGCCAGTTCACAGCCATCTGACATGAGTGTAAACGCGCTGACGGAATCATTGATCACTTTTGCTTCAACAACCTGATCCCAAGCATCCTGCAACCACTCGGTGGTAAGAAAAACCGTTTGCCCTACCTGTTCTCCCTTGAAGGGCATCATCAGGCTTTTCCATTCTCCTTCATGATTTGCATAGCCTGCGCGGCCATCTCCTATATGCGCCACCAGTATTCGATGTGGTGAAAAGACCAACAGGATCAGGGTACAACTCAAGGATTTAAAATCTACTGCCTCTTCCTGTGCAAACTGCCTGAGATCTTCCTGCAACTCCTTGAACAGTGTGGTTACCCCGGCTGACCAATCCTTTTCATCTACAACCTGTTCCAGATCGAGCCAAGGATTCTCATCTAACAATCCTTTCACTTTCTCTGTGGCTCTTTGAACTACGAAGCCAGATCCGAGGTGTGAATATTCACAAGATCCGGCGCCATCACTTACTACAGCAATGCCACTCGTATCTCCATACAGTTCTATATGATGTGCATCCTGACAGGGCGTTTTATTTTCGATATGCGCTTTACCTGTGAGGGAAGTGCCTACAACTTTCCAACTAATCGGTTGCATAGGCTGGTTAGTCTATTTTGATTTGAAAAGGGTTTGTTTCTTCCGATTTAGGGCTGATGTCGACACTTTCGCCCGGGCGGGATGAAGCAATAGAGGACATGCTGGCACTTAACCATTGGAAGAATTTAATAAAATCCAGCCCTTTTAGTTTCATCGGCTTGAATTGTGGATGGGATATGTTCTCCAGCATTTTCATGTCCGCTCCCTCCACGCCAAAGGCCCAGAAGTTGAATTTTTTATTATCCACGCCTAAACGGATCTCAGCGGAGAGACCGTTTACGTCCTGTCCACCATCAGGATTGCCGTCTGTCATCAGCACGACATAGGGGCGGTAGTAGGTTTGGCCGGTATCTTTATACCATTTTTTCCTCGACTCTACTAACCGTATGCCTTCCCGTACACCGTCTACCAGACGGGTACTACCGTTAATGAGCAGCTGAGGCATGTTAAAGTGTTCCAATAAAGAAAAAGATTGTACTTCGTTTATCTCGCTTCCAAAGGTTACGATAGATATCTCCAACCTGCTGGTGGCCGTTTCGTCGTTAAGAATCTCTTTTTGGAATTCCTTGAGGCCTTCATTCAGTTGCTTAATAGGTTCCCCGCTCATCGAACCGGATACATCCAGTACCAATACGCAAGGACATTTTTGTTCGTGATTTACCGGGGCAGTGCCTGCAAAATCATTGTGCGCCATAGATTGATAATTTAGTTTACAGGCAAAGAAATCTATGGCTACCGGGATAGAAAAACCTGATTTATGAAACAGCTCCTACGCTTTACGAACCAACGGATTCGTATTAACAAAGTTTAAGGCACAGGAATAAAAGTGCAGTAAGTAGAAGGGAAAATTGATAATTGCCTATCAGTCAATCATTGACCTAGAAATACCTATTTGCAATCCGCGCAGCTCGGCCAGTCCTTTCAGGCGACCGATGGCTGAATAACCGGGATAGGTCGTCTTATGCAGGTCATCCAACATCTGGTGTCCATGATCGGGCCTGACGGGCAAAGAAACATTGCGTTGCCTCATCAGTGTTATTAGTTCCCGTACGATGGTATACATGTCGGCATCACCGCCCAGGTGGTCGGCTTCAAAGAAGTTGCCGCTGGCATCGCGTTTGGTATTGCGCAAGTGAAGGAAGTGAATATGTTGTCCCAACCTTTTAATGATGCCTACGAGGTCATTATCGGCTCTTACGCCCAGTGAGCCCGTGCAATAACACAGCCCGTTGGCCGGAGAAGGCACAGCTTGAATAATGTCGGTAATGTCTTGCTCTGAGCTTACCACACGTGGCAGGCCCAGCACAGCATATGGCGGATCATCTGGGTGGATGGCCATACTGAGGCCCAGCCTTTCTGCCACCGGTACTACCTCGCGCAGGAAATAAATGAGATTCTCTTTTAGTTTGGCAGTGCTGATCCCTTTGTAAGAATCCAATGCTGCCAATACTTCCTCCGGCGTAAAACGACCCATGCTGCCTGGCAGACCAAGGAGGGAATTATTAAATACTTGCTCTTTTTCTTCATCACTGTGTGCTCCCATCCAATCAATGGCTGCAGCGATCTCAGGCAGTTCATAATCTTTTTCGGCACCCGGTCTTTTCAACATGTACAGGTCGAACGCTACAAAGGCCAGCCGCTCGAAATAAAGGGCTTTAGCACCATTGGGGAGCGTGTAGCTGATGTTGGTGCGCAACCAATCCAGCACCGGCATAAAGTTGTACGTGATCACTTTGATGCCACAGGCTGCCAAGTTTTCAAGACTTATCTTATAGTTTTCAATGTGCTGCAGGTAATTGCCCCTGCCCTTCTTGATGTCGTCACTTACCGGCAGGCTCTCTACTACCGTCCAGGTCATGCCTTCTGCTTCGATCATCGATTGACGGAGTTGTATTTCTTCTACCGTCCACACATCGCCTACGGGAATATGGTGCAGTGCTGTAACTACACCTGCACATCCTGATTGACGAATATCTCTTAAGCTAACTATATCATGCGGCCCAAACCACCGCATTGTCTCGTGCATTAACATAAGCTTGTGTTCTTTTTACTAACTAAAGGTGAGCCGCTCCGCCGTGCTGCCGAAGCCGCGCAGCAGAGCGACCCACCTTTAGCTTTATGGTATTCTTTTAATAAATTCATTGGCCCTGATCTCGTCGAGGTTATTCAACGGCCGTTCAAGGTCATAAGGTATGGGCATGCGGCTGAATTGTTGAAAATACAGCAGGCAGGCATCTTTCCATAATACAGCATCACTGCTTTGTGTTCGCAACTTACGTTGTATTGCTTTAAAGCGGAAGCTGTCTACGTAAGGTTGCGCCCTGTCCCATATCTTTTGAAACTCACGCACCTGGCGAATGCCTTTATCGTAATGTACACAGATCTCATCCCACAAAGTACGGCCGCTTTTCATTTTATAATCCCACGGCAAATGGTGGAACCAGAGTAAGAACATATCCGGACAGGTTGCCGGATCATTCAACTGAGAGGCCAACGGTTCACGATACTGGCTAACAGCATCGCTTCCTTTCTTAGTACGGTCGAAGCCCACGCCATTCGTGCTGGCCTGGTGGTAGTAAGGCGGTGTCCAGTCGGGTCGCATTTTTTCGGGCGCCCACCAGGGACCGGGACCATAGTGACCATTGGCCGACATGATGTGGTGAAAGCCAAGTGGCGTCATGTAGTTTACTACTGCTTCCCTGCTCTCCAGCATCATTCTTTTTACAGGCACCAGGAAGTTCTCTCGCCAGTCGGTTGAGTATAATGATGAGCCTGTATTGGAAGATGCGATGGGATGAAAGGTCAGCCTGATCCATTCATCTGCGATCTGATCGCTTTTGAGGTTATTGTTCCAGGCAAGGCGTCCGAATGCATACCAGTTGGCCTGGGCAAAATCGTGGCCACACCAATTAGTATCCAAACCCACATTGGATACCCCTGCTATAGCGGTAAGTTTTTGGGGATAGATACTGCCATCTGTACAACGCGCCACCGTGCTGCCGGCTCCTTCCTGGTAAGTATCGCTCTTAAGACATTCTTCCCACATCGTTGATAGAAAAGCGAGGTGCATAGAATGTCCGAGGTATTCCTGCGTTACCTGCATTTCGGCCATCACCGGTGTTTTCTTCATGGCGCCAAACAATGGGCTGAAGGGTTCACGTGGCTGAAAATCTATCGGCCCATTCTTTACCTGTATGATCACATTGTCTCTGAATTGTCCATCCAGAGGTACAAATTCATTGTAGGCTTGTTTTGCGCGGTCTTTATCATTAGGGCTGTATACAAAGGCGCGCCACATTACGATGCCGCCGTACGGTTTCAGTGCATCGGCCAGCATGTTGGCACCATCAGCGTGGGTGCGGCCAAAATCCTGTGGGCCGGGTTGTCCTTCACTGTTGGCTTTTACGAGGAAGCCACCGAAATCCGGTATCAGTGCGTATACTTCTTTCACTTTATCCTTCCACCATTTTACCACCGCAGGGTCCAACGGATCGGAAGTGCTGATGCCACCAATTACTTTGGGAGAAGAGAAGTTAACTGATAAATATGTTTTGATGCCATAAGGCCGTAATACGGCTGCAACGGCTTTTGCGCGGTTGAGGTAATCAGGTGTCAATATGGATGGGGAAGCATTCACGTTGTTGATCGATGTGCCATTGATGCCAATGGATGCATTGGCGCGGGCATATTCCTGCCAACGTGTTTTATCTTTCTCCGTCACGGTAAACGGATCATCCTTACGCCAGAAAATGGACATACCAGCATAACCACGCTCCACAGTTCCATTCAGGTTGTCCCAATGGTTCAATATCCTGATGTCGTAAGAAGGATTGCAAATTTCATCCTGCACAGCTTCGCCAGTTTGCTGACGACGTAACAGTTCATACACGCCATACAAGATACCAAGATCCGTATTGGCTTCTACTGCGTTTGGTGTAAGGCGGAAGCCATCTGCTTTAAGCTTGTTGTTTTTTGTGATCGTGAGGGTAACGGTGGCGTTTGCCTTTCCCTGCCATCCCTGTTGCAGTTCCTGCTTTGCGATCGTGAGCGCCGGTGTGGTTTTCGCAGAAACGATGTTGACTGGTACAGCTGCTTTCTCGTTGCGCAACCAGAGTTCATGTCCATCCTGCGCTTTCATCGTGAAAATGCTGCCAATCAGTAACAGGCTAAGGAAGATTGTTTTCATATGAGATGCTTGTTTATTCGTTGAACGTACCCTTCGACAGGCTCAGGGTGACAGACTCGACAGGGGTGACACCCAAGGATGATGTTAAATATAAAAAAGATTGGTTGCCCGGCGGGCAGCCAATCTTTTTTATTGGAGTTGCTATGATCTATTGATAGCCGGGGTTTTGATATGCCACTTTCTCTTCGGCTGTCATATCCATGCCATCCAACTGGCTTTGTGGAACGGGCCTCAGATAGTATTTAGGCTCGATGGTACGTGTTACAGTTTGTGGAGTATGGTTGCCATACGCTGCGCCACCGATCTGGTAAGAACCAGCCAGCTCAGCCCACTTTTGGGTACGCACCAGATCAAACCAACGATGTCCTTCACCGAAGTATTCGCGGGAACGTTCGGCCAGGATATAGTTAATATCGATCGTAGCAGGGGTGGCTGCCGTCATGGCCGCACTGTTGTCTGCTACAAATGCTGCATTGTTCTTGTTGGAGAAACGCCATTTGCCTGCACGGGCGCGGATCACATTGATGAGATCACGGGCGGTTTTACCAGTAACGGTAGTAGCGCCTTTCACGGCTGCTTCAGCAGCTATGAAATACAGTTCTGAGAATTTGCCAATCTTGAATGGACGGGTGCTGGTAGCATTGGGTTGACCCAATCCTGTACCGTTATCGGTACGGTATACACCCATCTTCCATAAGCCGGGGAATACAATTCTGCTGATACCGTTGGGAGAGATCACGAAATCGGATCTTCCGGGAATTGTGCCGGCGCCTATGCTATTGCTGGATAGTTTTCCGGGAAAATTAGCTCCGGTGGGATAAGTAATGGCGCCAGCCAGTGTTTCATCTTCCAGGAAAGTTAGGATAGGCTGGCCGGGTGTCACCGGCAGGTCATTCGCATTGTATAATGTCGCGTTGGTAGTTCCTCCTTTGGGCCAGTTGCCTCTGTACACTGTGCTGAAGGTGCCATCATAACGAGAATCCAATGTTTTATCGGCAAATGTGTTCTTAATAGCGCCAATTGTTGGAGACATACGAATGTAAGGACGTCCTAAAGGTTGCGCAGCTTCGCGCTGAACAGAACTTACAGCAGCACCTGTGCCATCGGCATTTGGCGCACTTCTAACCACTGTGTAGTTGAAGGTGACCATCCAAACAGCAGAGTTCCTTCCATTACCGCTTTCGCTATCAAAGCAGGCTATACAAGCGCCGTTGTAAAACTCACTTTCCTGCGTGTGGTCGGCATACAGGATCATTTCCTTGTTGCGGTCGTTACCGCCCAGGTGCAGATCATAGAACGTGCTTTCCAGGCCAAAAGGACCAGGATTGTCGATGCCCTGTGCTGCGATGTCGTATGCTTTTTGGAAATACCATTGTGCATCATGGTTATCTGGATCGGTTCTTCCTGTTGCCGGATAGGTAGGAATATTGCCTGGATTTTGCAACCACCAGCCGTATGTGAGGTACGCTTTCGCAAGGTAAAGACGTGCTGCTGTTTTAGTAACACCGCCGGTTACCCTTGGCACATCCGGCAGATCAGTAATAGCCTGCACCAGATCGGGGAAGATGGCTTTGGTGTATACCTGTGGCACTGTATTACGTATTGATTTGCGGGAAGGTGTTGTATTGAACTTCAGCTCACCTGCACCCAGATCGAGGGGCACGCCGCCAAATGTTTGCACCAGCAGAAAATAATCGAAGGCCCTGAAGAACCGCGCCTCAGCTACCAGCGCATTCGAGATGGAGCCTACCGCTGCTGCATTCTCAATAATGCCGCTGGCGGTATTGATGTTGGAAAACGCTGTTCCCCATAAAGCATCCGAGCGGCTGCTGAGGGGTGTTATCTGTCCTACACCACTCAGGTCCATATCCCTAAAGTTGGCATCAGCGCCCTGGCCGTAGGTATATTCGTCGGTACCCGTTTCCAGGGTGTTGTAATAATAGGGCTGACCATATAAAAAGCGCAGGTGGGCATACTGTGATGTGATACCGCCCAACACACCTTTTTCGGTTTTAAAAAACCCTGGTTCGTAAAAACTACGGGGTTGCTCTTCCAGCACTTTGCTACACCTTGTAAACAGCAGCATTGTGCATACTGATACTATTAGTGATTTTATAAGCAGATGTTTCATATACTAATGTTTTAAAAAGTCAGGTTAACGCCAACAATGTAGTTACGGGTTGCAGGAGTGTTGTATCCTACAGTGAGGATACGCCTCAGGTTTGCATTGAGGTTCACTGATGCATTCTCATTACCGAATGAGTTCGTCTCAGGGTCCATGCCTGATTCTTTATGGAATGGCGAGAACAGCACAAATGGATTTTGAGCGGTAACATACATGCGCAGTTTAGCACCGGATTTCTTGAGCAGGCTGTGGCTGAAATCGTATCCCAATGTGATGGTACGTACCTTCAGGAAGGAACCGTCGAAGTAGCTGAGGGTGCTGCCATATTTGGGGTTATCGCTGCTTACAATACCACCGGGTTTAGGATACTTTGCATTGGTATTGCTTTCTGTCCAGTAATCCACATTGATGTTGTTGCGGCGTCCGCTCAACAGGTTCAGGTAACCGTTAGAACCATGAATGGTGCTGAACAGGATACCACCACTTCTGAAGAAGCCAACGACACCCAGGTCAAATCCTTTGTAGGATACACGGGTATTGAAACCGCCTTGGAAATCGGGGTCTACATCCATGATCTGCCTGTCGGCCTGACCGATTGCGCGTTCTGGTGTACCATCGGGTTTGAAGCCACCGGTATATTTCACCTTGATCATACCGATGTTGCCGCCTGGCTCCAGGGTACTCAGGTATTGATCATCTTTTTGCCACAAACCTATACGCTCGAAATCGTAGATTGAATTGATGTTATGGCCTACAAACCACCAGTTGCCTTCATCACGTGTTTGACCGGAAGCGAGCGATGTGAGTTTATTCTTGTTTACATAGAAGTTAACACCCAGGTCCCAGGTCCAACCGTTGTGGTTGTCGAGGATGGTACCGTTCAATGCCAGCTCGAAACCTTTGTTCTCTGTCGATCCGATGTTGGCAGTATAGCCAGTCACACCAGAGGTGGGTGGCAGACCAAGGCCCAACAGGATGTCTTCGGTTTTTGTGATATAATATTCGATGGTACCTGACAAACGATTTTTGAGTATTGCGAAATCAAGACCAACGTTCCAGGTCTTGGAGAATTCCCATCCAAGATCCTGGTTGGGGAGCTGCGATACATAGAAGCCTGTGGAATAACTGCTGGGGCCGAAGTTGTAAGGTCTTGTATCCAAACGTCCCAATGTGGCATATGGTGCGATGGCCTGGTTAGAGGTTTCTCCATAGCCGGCACGCAGTTTCAGGTTGTTGATCAAAGAAACGTTCCGCATAAATGATTCGTTGGAAATATTCCAGCCTACGGACACGGCAGGATAGGTATGCCATTTGTGTCCTGGCGCCAGACGGGAAGAGCCATCGGAACGCACGGTGGCAGAGATCATGTAGCGGTTATCGTAAGAATACATTACACGTCCCATTGCTGACAGGAGGCCCCACAACTGATAGTCCTGGTTGGCAGGGTCGATCGTCAATTGACCGGCAGCCTGACCGAGGTTGTAGTATTGAAGGGCATCGGCAGGCACATCGCGCGCCGCCATGTTGGACCTGTTGTATTTGCTTTGTTCTACTGAATACAAGGCTACTGCATTGATGGTATGTTTATCACCAAAAGTGCGGTCGTAGCTAAGGATGTTTTCCAATGTATAGTGAACGGTATTTCTGTTGTCTATAGAAGCAGAAGAGGCAGTATTGGGGTTGAGCGCATCGCCCACACCAGCACCGGTATAAGCACCATTATTTGTTTGAATGTAATCAAGACCAAGGTTCACACGGTATTTCAATCCATCAACCCAGGGGGCTTTCACTTCCGCATAGATAGCGTTGTAGGTAGCAAAGCCACGTGTTTCGTTCACCCACTGGTCGTTGTCTGTTAATTTTTCCACCACATCTCTGGTATATACATATTGGTTGTCGGCCGCCATGCGTATACCTCTTTTCAATGAACCATCTGCATTGAAGGGCGTGGAGATCGGCGTCATACTTAATGTATTGTATAAGCCTACCTGGTTGCCCTGGCTTTGGTTGAAGTTGGAGTTGGAGGTAAAGCCAACACGGAAGTACTTACCTACCTGTTGATCGATCGAACCTCTCAGCGAATAGCGTTTGTATTGCTGTGTGGGTATCACACCCTGGTTGAGGTAATATCCTCCGCCAAAGTTGTAACTGCCCGACTCGGTGCCGCCAGACAGGCTAATGTTTTGATCTGTAACGATGCCGGTGCGATAAAACAGGTCCTGCCAGTCGGTGTTGAGGCTATCTGCTTCATCCTGACCGTTAGGATATTGATTGGCTGCTTTGCGGAGTGCTACAAACTGGGGTCCGTTCATCATCGGGTATTTCGCGAACACTTTCAGCGCGCCTACATAGCCACTGTAATTGATGCGTGGCTTCCTGTTCTTGTTGCCTTTTTCTGTTGTAACCAATATTACACCGTTGGCGCCGCGTGAACCGTAGATAGCGGTTGCCGAGGCATCTTTCAGTACGTCGAGGCTTTTGATGTCATTGGGGTTGATATCGGCCAGTGACCCGATAAAGGGAATACCATCTAATACGATCAGCGGGTTGTTGTCGGCGCTCAGTGAGCGTGTACCGCGGATACGTATTTGCATGGTAGCACCCGGGCGGGTGGAGGTTTGTGCAATGTCCACACCAGCCAGACGTCCCTGCAGCGCCTGAGAGATGTTTGGAGAAGGCACATCGCGTAATTTTTCACCGCCAATAGAAGCTACGGAACCCGTTACCGCTTCTTTGCGTTGTGTACCATAACCTACCACAATTACCTGATCAAGATCGCCGGCAACTGCGGATAGTTCTATATTAATTGTATTGTTATCTCCCACCTTCACTTCTTTGGTAGCGTAGTTGACGCTCGACACCACCAGCGTGGTGCCTTTTGCCGCTGTGATGGTATAGGTACCATCATCAGCCGTGTTGGTACCATTCGCTGTTCCTTTCACCACTACAGAAGCATTAGCCACCGGCTCTCCTGAACCGGTAGTTACTTTACCTTTCACGGTATTTTGAGCAAAAGCAGCTGTTCCTGCGAAACAGGTTAACAGCACCAGCAAGAACCTGGCAGTTATTTTTTCCTGCATCAGCCTTAGCAGGACAAACCTTTCTCGGTTTTGAGTTTTTTTCATATCCATCGTTTTGGTTGACAGTTTTAAATGTGATTGTTAGCAACGCGGGTCATTTGCAGACAGACCGCAGGTGTGGGCGGGGAAGTCCCATGACGGGAGAGTACGACATAAATGCAAGGAAAAACGGAGGCGCGTGAGAGACGAATAGTCTTTTCCATACGGCAATTTTTAAGTAGCGTTCCAATCGTTTAGGCAGACAATGGGTTTATCTGCGGAAACGAATATAGGCAAAAAACACAAAATAGCAACCGATTGCATTTTTTTATTGAAATTTCTTGCCTTATCGCATATGACCAGGACAAGATGAAGCTGCTGATTGCTGCTGCATATATAATATATACAGGGTTTCTGGCCCTGTAAAAACAATTTGGGGCTGTTTGATATTTTTTTGCGATCTTCAGCAACCGATTGCAAACATGAAACAGAAGAAAGAGGTTACGATCCACGATATTGCCAAAAAACTTGCACTCTCCTCTGCTACGGTAAGCAGGGCTTTGCAGGATAATCCCGCCATCACCAAGAAGACCCGGACAAGGGTTCAGGAAGCGGCCCGCCTGCTGGGTTACCGCCATAATATCTTCGCCAGCAGTTTGCGGAAACAACAGACGAATACAATAGGTGTGATCGTTCATGAGTTGAAGAGTAATTTCATCACTTCGGTACTGGCCGGCATTGAAAGGATCACTTCCGATGCAGGTTATGATCTTATTATTGCGCATTCTTCCGAGAGTTATAAAAAGGAAGCTGCCAACGCAGCCAACCTGTTCCATAAGAGAGTAGACGGCCTTATTGCCTCCCTCGCCTTCGACACCATTGGGCTCGATCACTATGCACAGTTCCAGGACAGGGGCATACCGGTGATCTTCTTCGACCGGGTGGAAGAGCGTTCGGAAAGCACCAAGGTGATCATCGATAATTATCAATGTGGTTACCAGGCTACCAAACATCTGATAGAACAGGGTTGCAAGCGGATCATCATGGTGACCGGCAGCCTGGAGCGCAACGTTTATGCACAGCGCTTCAAGGGTTATAAAGCAGCGCTGGCTGAGCGTGGTTTACCTTTTGACGACCAGTACCTGCTGCTCAAAGACCTGAGTGAAAGATGTGGGGTGGAAGCGGCCCAACAGATATTACAGATGGAACCACGTCCAGACGGGGCTTTCATTACGAATGATTTCTCCGCAGCGGTGTGTATGCAACATTTGAAGGAGCAGGGTGTTCGTATTCCTGAGGATATTGCTGTGGTAGGCTTCAACAATGACACCATCGGCAGGATCGTGGAGCCTTCTCTCACCACCATCGATTACCGGGGGCAGGATATGGGTGAGATCGCCGCCAGGAGCCTTGTAAATCACTTGCAAGGCATTTCCAATATCAGCCATACCAATACTATCGTGATGCGTTCGGACCTGATCATCCGTAAGTCATCATTGAGAAATCGCACAACCTGAGATATTTTTGCAAAGCCAAACAGTTAAGTATTTAAGCATAAGATCATAAACCAACAAACAATGACAGCAATTCGCCGAAAAACAGCTATAGTGACCGGAGGCGGCTCTGGCCTTGGATTTGCCATTGCCTCGACGTTTGTGCAACACGGCATCCAAACCATCATTGCAGGCAGGAATAAGGAAAAATTAGCGGCTGCTCAACAACAATTGGGTGAGCTATGTCATGCGATAGCCTGTGACGTATCTGACCTTGCTTCCGTACCGGGTTTTGTGCAACAGATAATTGCCCAATTTGGCCAGATCGATATTCTCGTGAATAATGCCGGCATCAATATGAAGAAGGAATTCACCGAGGTAACGGATGAAGAGTTCCAACAGGTGCTCCTCACTAACGTGACTTCGGTATTTGCGCTCAGCCGTGAAGTGGTAAAGCATATGTTGCCCAAACAATCGGGCAGCATCATCAACATCAGCTCGATGGCTGCGCAGTATGGTCTTCCGAAAGTAATTGCTTATTCGGCCAGTAAAACAGCTATCGATGGCATGACGCGGGCCATGGCTGTGGAGCTTTCACCCAAAGGTATTCGTGTGAATGCCATTGCACCTGGTTTCATCTATTCGGAAATGACGGCGAAGGCATTGGATAGTGACCCTGAAAGGAAGGCTAAGGTGTTTGGCCGTACGCCTATGGGCATCATGGGTCAGCCTACTGATATTGGCGAGGCTGCTTATTTCCTGGCGAGTGATGCTGCGCAGTTCATTACGGGAGTTGTGTTGCCGGTGGACGGAGGGAACAGCATTGGTTTTTGATCTATGAAGCAAGCCAGAGGCTTGCCAATAACGTCACCAGCGAGACGCTGGCGACTGAAGAAGCGACCCACCTTTTTGTTATAACTTGTATTTGCCTATATGAATCGTATGAAACAAAAAACCGGTATGGTGGTATTGTTTTCATTGCTCGCCCTGTGCAGCTTTGCACAGACCGTAAGCAATACCGCTACACAAGGCTCTTTTCCTATTGTTGATAAATCAACCTCTACCGCTATTTATGTAGACCCTGCTGATCATGCTGTAGTACAAAAAGCCGCTGCACTGTTACAGGAAGATATTGAAAGGGTAACTGGTAAAAAGCCGGCTTTACTGACTGCATTACCTGCTTCTGCCGGTCGCCTCATTATCGTTGGTTCACTGGACCGGCCAGGCGTCATTGGTCGACTTGCCACTGCTAAAAAACTCAACACAACCTCGCTAAAGAATAAATGGGAAGCTTTTCAATGGCAAACGCTCCAGGCCCCTCTGCCTGGTATTGGCAAAGCGCTGGTGATTGCCGGCAGCGACCGCCGGGGCACCGCTTTTGGTATTCTTCAATTGTCCAAACAGCTGGGCGTGTCTCCCTGGTATTGGTGGGCCGATGTACCAGTGCAACAAAAGGAGGAACTTTACCTTACGCAAACAAGTCTCGCTGTACAAGCTCCTGCGGTAAAATATCGTGGCATCTTCATCAATGATGAGGCGCCTGCGTTGTCGGGCTGGAGCAAGGAAAAGTTTGGCGGCTTTAATCATCGCTTCTATGAAAAAGTATTTGAGCTCATGCTTCGGCTAAGGTCGAATTATATCTGGCCGGCCATGTGGGGCAATGCTTTTTATGATGATGATTCGCTGAATATAAAGATGGCTGATCAATATGCTATCGTGATCGGCACTTCGCATCATGAACCGCTGATGCGGGCGCATGATGAGTGGCGCCGCTATGGCAAAAACGGCAAATGGAATTACGACAGTAATGCCGTGAACCTACAAAACTTCTGGCGTGGCGGCATGCAGCGCGCCACCAATGAGAAGATCGTGAGTGTAGGTATGCGTGGTGATGGCGATGAACCTATGAGCCGGGAAACCGCCACTGCGCTGCTGGAAAGGATCGTGAAAGACCAGCGACAGATCATATCTGAAGTAACCGGTAAACCTGCCGCTGCTACGCCGCAGTTGTGGGCATTGTACAAAGAAGTGCAGGACTATTATGATAAAGGCATGCGTGTGCCTGATGATGTAACGTTGCTACTGTGTGATGATAACTGGGGGAATATCCGCAAGTTGCCGAAAGCAGATGAAAAGCCAAGAAAGGGTGGCTATGGTATCTATTACCATTTTGATTATGTGGGCGGTCCCCGCAACTACAAATGGCTGAATACAAATCCGCTTCCGCGCATCTGGGAACAGATGCACCTGGCCTGGGAATACAAAGCGCGTGAAATATGGATCGTGAATGTGGGTGATATCAAACCCATGGAGCTGCCCATCTCCTTCTTCTTAGACTATGCCTGGAACCCGGAAAAGATCGGTCCGGATGCATTGCAGGCATACACAGAAAACTGGGCCGCCGGCCAGTTTGGTAAAGAACATGCGGTTGCTATTGCAGACATTCTTGCCAAATATGCAAAGTATAACAGCCGGCGTAAGCCAGAGTTACTGGATGCCAATACGTATAGTCTTGCTACTTATGAATGGAGAAATGTAGTTGATGATTATAATGAATTGCTGGAAAAGGCCGTAGCTATTGGAAATGCACTGCCGGCCGCTGCTCAGGATGCATATTTCCAACTGGTACTGCATCCGGTGAAAGCCTGCGCCAATCTGTATGAAATGTATTACAATGTTGCGCTGAATAAAGCAGCCAATGCAAACGGCTTGCGCGGCGCCAATGTATATGCAGATAAGGTGAAGCAACTGTATGCCAACGACTCTATCATCACTGCGCAATACCATAGCCTCAATAATGGCAAGTGGAATCATATGATGAGTCAAACGCATATTGGGTATACGAACTGGCAACAACCAGCCCGTCAATCTATGCCCGAAGTTAAGTATATGACTGGCGACAATGCTTCACAATTACCCGTCGATGGCATGAAGGATGTAGCAAACGCTTTGATACCCGAAGGTGTAACAGGTAATGTATTCTATCAACAAGAACAATCAGGTGTTTCCATAGGAGCCGATCACTATACAAGGGTGATCAATGCACCTGGCATCAAATGGCAGGTACTGCCTGATCATGGACGTACGGGTAACGCCATCACTCCTTTCCCTGTTACAGCGAAACAGCAAACACCGGGCGGCAATGCTCCGCGTCTGGAGTATGATTTTTATACTTACAAAGATGGTGAGCTTTCTCTCAATGCTTACTTCTCTCCTACCCTGAACTTTCACAATACAGCTGACGGTCTGCAATATGCCGTTTCTATAGATGATGAAGCTCCTCAGATCATCAGCATCAACAAGGAGGACAAGAACTCCATCAGTGGCGTCTGGAACAAGTGGGTTTCGGAAAATATCATTATCAAAACTACCAAGCATCGCATCAGCGGAAAGGGTAAGCACACGGTAAAATTCTGGATGGTAAACCCGGGTGTAGTGTTGCAAAAGCTGGTGGTTGACCTTGGCGATACGCAAAAGAGTTATCTCGGACCTAATGAAACTTTAAGCAAATAAGCGCATGAAACGAATTATTGCCATTGGATGTACTGCATTGATATGTTTGTTTCAACAAGTTAATGCCGAAGTAAAACTGCCACGGCTTGTACGTGACAGCATGGTATTGCAGCGGGATGCGAAGATCAGGATATGGGGTTGGGCTGCGCCCGGTGAAAAACTCAGCATCAAATTCAACAGCAAGCAATACAAAGCCACTGCGGGCAAGGATGGCAAGTGGGCCGTCTTCCTCGCTCCTATGAAAGCTGGTGGCCCTTACCAGATGAACATCGATGCGAGCAATCATATTGTACTGAAAGATATTCTCGTTGGTGATGTATGGATCTGCTCCGGCCAATCGAACATGGTGCATCAAATGATCCTGCACCGGGAGCGGTACGAAAAGGATATTGCTACTGCCGACTATCCTGCTATCAGGCATTTCTGGATACCTACGATGACGGACATGCAGGGGCCGCATGATGACCTGCCAACGGGTTATTGGAAAGCAGCCAACCCGCAGGATGTGTTACAATTCTCTGCCGTAGCTTACTTTTTTGCGCGCAAAATATATGAGCAATACAAAGTACCTATTGGGTTGATCAATGCCAGCGTGGGTGGTACGCCTTCGCAGGCATGGACCAGTGAAGAGGGCTTACAGGAATTCCCTGCAATTGTCAGCACTATCACACGTAATAAAGACACTGCCTGGTTCAACGACAACAACCGGAAAGCGATTGCCAACCAGCCGCCGCGCTCACAGGGAATGGATAAAGGCCTTGCTGCCAACAATCCCTGGTATGCCGTGAATTACAAGCCTGTGAACTGGCGCCCTATCAATATTCCTGGTTATTGGGAAGATCAGGGTATTCGTGATCTCGATGGTGTGGTGTGGTATCGCAAAGAAATTGAAGTACCTGCGGCTATGGCCAATCAGCCTGCGAAGATTGCCTTAGGCAGGATCATCGATGCCGACGTGCTGTACGTGAATGGAAAGCAGGTGGGCAATACTACTTATCAATATCCGCAACGCAGGTACCAATTGCCAGCCGGCACTTTGCAAGCAGGTAAAAATGTATTGGTGATACGTGTGACCAATAATTCCGGCAAGGGTGGTTTTGTTCCCGACAAACCTTATTACCTCGCCGCCGAGAAAGACACTATCGACCTCAAAGGCACCTGGTTGTATAAAGTGGGAGAAGTGTATGCTCCTGTAAGGCCCGGTGGTGGCGGTGTTATTTCAGCACAGAATAGTCCTACGGCACTGTACAATGCCATGCTGGCTCCAACAACTAATTATACTATTAAAGGTTTCTTGTGGTACCAGGGTGAAGCCAACACTTTCAACGCCAAGGAATATGCTTCACTGATGCCTGCCTTGATCAAAGACTGGAGAAACAAATGGCAACAGGGTGAGCTTCCTTTCCTATTTGTGCAACTGCCCGGCTTTATGGATGTGCAATACCTGCCATCGGAAAGTCAGTGGGCTGCTACGCGCGAAGCGCAATTGAAAACGCTTGCTGTAGCTAACACCGGGATGGCTGTAGCTATCGACCTTGGTGAATGGAATGATATTCACCCCGATAATAAAAAGGATGTGGGTGAGCGCCTGGCTTTATGGGCACGCCACCTATCGTATGGTGACAGCAGTTCGGTTTTCTCGGGGCCGCTTTACCAGTCGCAGCAAGTCGATGGCAACAAGATCATCATCAATTTCACCAATACCGGCAGTGGGTTGATCACGAAGGATGGTGAAGCGCCCGGCGAGTTTGCTATTGCAGGGGCTGACAAGAAGTTTGTGTGGGCCAAGGCTACCATCAGTGGCAACCAGGTAGTAGTATGGAATGATGGAGTGACTAATCCTGTTTACGTACGTTATGCGTGGGCTGATAACCCTGATAATCCGAACCTGTATAACAAAGAGGGTTTGCCTGCTTCGCCGTTTAGGACGGACAACTGACAACGTATTCGCCCAAGAGGTGACACCTTTTGAAAAGGTATCACCTCTTGGGCCGTCGAAGGGTGACAGTTCTACTTAATATAGTTTTCAAAAATAACAACCATGAAACGACTTGCCCTTACTCCTTTTTTGGTGTTGCTGTTAGCAGCTGGCGCCGATGCGCAACCGCGCAGGCTTTCCCGCGCTGATAGTTTACGCATCGACAGCATCAATAAGTTGACGCAACAGGATTACAAACAAATGTTGCAACAGCTGAACATCACTTCTACGAGGCCAGGCCCATCGGGCAATCCGCAAGCGCCCAATGCTGCCAACTCCGATGAATCGAAAGCTTCTCCTTATACTACCCTACCCGATCCACTGTTACTGAACAACGGACAAAAAGTAACCGACGCTAAAACCTGGTGGAATAAGCGTCGGCCTGAGCTGGTGGAATTATTCGATAGAGAGGTCTATGGCCGCGCACCTAAGAAAACACCCAAGGTAACCTGGGAAGTGGTTTCTACTACGCAAGAGATGAATGGCAACATTCCCGTGACCGTAAAAAAATTGGTGGGGCATGTAGATAACTCATCGTATCCTTCTATTAAAGTAGATATACAACTGACACTTGGCACACCTGCCAATGCCAAAGGTCCCGTGCCGGTGATCATGGAGTTTGGTTTTGTGTTTCCTCCCGGCTTCAATCCTCCACGTGATACTTCGCGTAATGCGCCGCCTTCCTGGCAGCAACAATTGCTGGCTAAGGGTTGGGGTTATGCAGTCATTGTTCCTACCAGCTTTCAGGCTGACAATGGTGCCGGCTTAACGCAAGGCATCATTGGCCTCGTGAATAAAGGGCAACCACGCAAGCCTGATGACTGGGGCACGCTGAAAGCCTGGGCATGGGGCGCCAGCCGTGCATTGGATTATTTCGAAACCGATAAAGCGATTGATGCGAAGCGTGTAGGCATTGAAGGGTTATCGAGGTATGGCAAGGCAGCGCTGGTAGCGATGGCTTATGAGCCAAGGTTTGCTATTGGCTTTATCGGTTCGTCTGGTGCAGGTGGCGCTAAGATATTACGCCGTGTATTTGGGGAGCAGGTGGAGAATCTTGCTGCTTCAGGAGAGTATCATTGGTTTGCCGGCAACTTTATCAAGTATGCAGGTCCGCTTACGCCCAATGATCTACCAGTGGATGCGCATGAATTGGTTGCGCTGTGTGCACCGCGTCCTGTGTTCATCAGTTCTGGTTCGCTCTCTGTAGAGGGCACCTGGATCGATGCAAAAGGGATGTTCGTGGCTGGTGTTCATGCTGGTCCCGTTTATACTTTGCTTGGAAAAAAAGACCTTGGCAGTACTGAGATGCCTCAGCAGGAAACAGGATTGCTCAATGGTGAAATTGCTTACCGGCAACATGCGGGCGGGCACACTACCGGTCCAAACTGGTCTTTTTTTATCGAATATGCCAGCCGGTATTTGCAACCTTAATTTAGCTTACATTTCCTACTCAATTTTCAACTTTTTATAGCATGCGCAGGAACCATTTCATAAAGGGTAGCGCTCTTGCATTGGGATTGCTTGCTACTACCTTCGGCTTCGGTCAAACACAATACACGTTTCAAAATCCCTCTCTCCCTATGGAAGAAAGGGTAAATGATCTCGTATCACGGCTTACACTGGAAGAGAAAGTATCACAAATGCTGAATTCCACTCCGGCCATTCCGCGGTTGAATATTCCGGCTTATGACTGGTGGAATGAAGTGCTGCATGGTGTGGCCAGAACGCCTTACCGCTCCACCGTGTTTCCACAAGCCATTGCCATGGCTGCCACTTTCGATACGAACTCACTGAAACTAATGGCCGATTATTCGGCGCTTGAAGGAAGGGCTATCTATAATAAAGCGATCCAGGATGGCAGGGCAGGTCAGCGTTATGTGGGCCTTACGTATTGGACTCCCAACATCAATATCTTCCGCGACCCACGCTGGGGCCGCGGTCAGGAAACATATGGTGAAGATCCTTTCCTTACAGCTATGCTGGGCAGGGCCTTCGTGCGCGGGCTGCAGGGAGATGATCCCAAGTATCTAAAGGCAGCTGCCTGCGCCAAGCACTATGCTGTGCACAGCGGTCCCGAACCTTCGCGCCACGTGTTCAATGTGAGTCCTGATGGTTATGATCTCTGGAACACTTACCTGCCTGCTTTTAAAGAACTGGTGGATGCACAAGTGGCTGGTGTGATGTGTGCTTATAATGCTTTCAAAGGACAACCTTGTTGCGGCAGTGATCAACTCATGGTGGATATCCTGCGTAATCAATGGAAGTTTACCGGTTATGTTACTTCCGACTGCTGGGCAATAGACGATTTTTTTAAGAATCATAAAACGCATCCTGATGCAGCCAGCGCTGCCGCCGATGCCGTATTGCACGGCACGGATATAGACTGTGGCACGGATGCTTACAAAGCGTTGGTGGTTGCCGTAAAGCAAGGTAAGATCACTGAAAAGCAAATCGATGTTTCGCTGAAGCGTTTATTCACTATTCGTTTTCGCCTTGGGTTATTTGATCCCGTTTCTATGGTGAAGTGGGCACAAACGCCTGCCACCGTATTGGAAAGCCCTGCTCACAAGGCGCATGCGCTGAAGATGGCGTGTCAATCTATCGTGTTGCTGAAGAATGAAAAGAATACTTTGCCGCTGAGCAAAGGCATTAAGAGAATTGCTGTAGTAGGCCCCAATGCCGACAACGCCATTGCTGTGCTCGGTAACTACAACGGTATTCCTTCCAACATCGTTACTGCTTTACAAGGGATCAAAAACAAGCTGGGCAGTAGCGCAGAAGTGATCTATGAAAAAGGTGTGAATTTTACCAATGATACTTTGCTTCAATACATGGAGATCGGTAATCAGTATTCCTGGAATGGACAAACTGGTTTCCAGGCTGAGTATTTCAACAACCGTGATCTGAAGGGTGAGCCTATTTTTAAACGGGTGGAAGCTGCTGTCGATAATATCTGGCAGGAAGGTCAGCTGATCGTTGACACGCTGAAGGGTTATAATTTTTCTATCCGGTATTCCACTGATTTTAAACCTACCACCACCGGCGATATTACTTTTGAACTGGATGCCGATGATGGCTATCGCTTTTTGGTGGATGGAAAAGAAATGATCAATGCGTGGACAAGGAATCGCTGGGGCGCACGTACGTATAAATTGAAAGCAGAGCAAGGAAAAACATATAGGCTGGTGGTAGAATATTACCAGGGTGAAGGGAAGGCGAACGTAAAGCTGAGGGCTGGCAAGTTTGTAAAGTCAGATATGCAGGCATTGGCAAGTCGTTTGAAGAATGTGGATGCCATTGTATTTGTAGGTGGTATCTCTCCTCAACTGGAAGGTGAAGAAATGCGTGTGGATTATCCTGGCTTTAATGGTGGTGACAGAACTACTATTGCGTTGCCCACTGTTCAAACGGAATTGCTGAAGGCATTAAAAGCGACCGGTAAGCCGGTGGTGTTTGTGATGATGACAGGCAGTGCTATTGCTATTCCCTGGGAAGCCGCCAATGTTCCTGCTATTGTGAATGCCTGGTATGCCGGTCAGGATGCCGGGACGGCTATTGCCGACGTATTATTTGGCGACTATAATCCTGCCGGAAGACTACCGGTTACTTTTTATAAGAGTGATAGCGACCTGCCGGGTTTTGAGGATTACTCCATGCAAGGCCGCACTTACCGCTACTTCAAAGGTCAACCGTTGTATGGTTTCGGGTATGGGTTGAGCTATACCAGTTTTCGGTATAGTGGTCTACAAATTGGGG
Organism: Paraflavitalea sp.; assembly: GCF_059502485.1. Classification (NCBI taxonomy): domain Bacteria; kingdom Pseudomonadati; phylum Bacteroidota; class Chitinophagia; order Chitinophagales; family Chitinophagaceae; genus Paraflavitalea; species Paraflavitalea sp. The sequence continues at coordinate 2,045,751 of NZ_JCACET010000008.1, read as the reverse complement.
CAGCCGATGGGGCTGACAAGTCTGTAGCCGTAAGCGTGCAAGTGACCAACACAGGTAAGACTGACGGTGAGGAGGTGGTTCAACTGTACATTTCCGGCCAGGGCAATAGTGGTCGCGGACCTATTTCCAGCCTCAAGGGCTTCCAGCGGGTATTTATTAAGAAGGGTGAAACGCAGACAGTGCGGTTCCGGCTTACCCCGGGCGATCTGGTTACCCTCAATGAGTATGGCCAGCCGCTACCTGCAGCCGGCAAAATGGTGGTTTCCGTTGGCGGCGCACAACCTGATGCTCAACGTCTTAAAAGTCAACAAGCAGTACAGGCGAGCCTGCCTTAATAGTTCTATAAAAGACTACTACAGCCTCTTATTCCGGCAAGCGCCGTGGGTAAGAGGCTGTTTTTTGTTAACTGCCGAATACCGGAGGAAGTGAAGGAAGATGAATGTGGAAGGTGTTTGGGATAGGACTGACCCGGGTTTGGTATAGGATTGCTATAGGAGTGGGTCTCGATAAAGTCCCGACAAGGTCTCGATAATGTCTCGACAAGGTCTGGATAAGGTCCGGATAAGGGTGTCAGCCGAGTGGGGCCGACCAATGGCAGGAGTTGGCAGGAAGAAAAGCCCTTATTTGCATAACTGTTAGATTTTCAATCCTTTTTCAGTCTGGCCGCCTTGAGCGGCCTGACCGGAGGTCTTAATTGAATTTACGAAATCCCCGGGCTGGGTCCATCATTGCCGGGGAGAGATTTTTCTGCAACAGGGGATCAAATTTAATAGAGTCCAAAAATGGACCCCGACAGCTCTCGGGGGAAAACCTGGAAGAAAGACAAGTTTTTTGACCAGAGTGAGGCGCTCTGGCCGGGCGGGACAAACTCTTCGAGGGTGAGCCGCCCTTGGAGGGCGACCCACCCTTTGAAAGTCCTTCGACAACGCTTCGACAAGCTCAGCGTGACATTATCTTCTATTCCAGTACAATTACGAATCCGCCGTTGGGCTGCAGGTCGATGGTCGTTTTTTTGCCGCCGGCTATTGGTAGATTTTGTTGCTCGAAAGAGAGGGGTTCTTTGCCATCGGTGATCATCGTGGCTTTTTTGGTGCGGAAGGATGACAGGTCTACCTGAACTGTTTTGGCCACTGCTTCACCATTCAGTCCGGCGATGTACCACTTCTTACCTGCCTGGCGGGCTACCACATAGAGCTTGCCGGGGAAGCCATCAATAAAACGTACATCATCCCAATGGTTGGGCAGGTTGCGCAGGAAATCTTTTACGTAATCCGGCACATGGGTCATGCCTTCGGGTGTTTCAGCAAAGTGTTGTATGCCCGACAGGAAAGCCACCGACAGACCCAGCTCGAAAGCGCTGGTCGTCTTTCTTTGGATGCGCGGAATTTTATATAGGCTCATGGGCGTAAAGTCCATGGGGTCGAAAGCGTTGCGGGTAAAGGGCAGCATTGTGCAATGGTTCGGTGCCGCATCCGCATCAGACTGGTTGAAGGAGATCATCTCAAATCCTTTCACGCCTTCTGCGCTCATCAGGTGTGGATAGGTGCGAGCCCAACCTCTCGGCAAAGTAGCGCCGTGAAAGTTTACGAGTAGTTTGTATTTGGCAGCATCGTGCAAGATATCGAGGTAGTATTGCATCATGGAGCGGCCATCGCCATTGAAGAAATCGATCTTAACGCCTTTGATGCCCATGCCCTGCAAGCGGCTGAATACTTGCTCCCGCTGTTCACGGGTAAGCAAGGCGCTCTTGGGATGGTATTTCGTTGTGTTCCAGTCGCCGGAAGAGTTGAACCAGAGGATCAGTCCTACTTTTTTAGTAGCGGCATAGTCGGCCAGCTCTTTCATCTTGTCATAACCGATGCGTGTATCCCAATCTACATCTACGAGGCAATACTGCCATTTCATATCGGCGGCATAGTCGATAAAACGCTTCTGCACATCGTATACAATGGAGTTGTCTTTCAACAAAGCCCAGCTCCAGGAGGCTTTGCCTGGTTTAATAAAGGATGGATCTATTTTGATGGCGGGCCTTGCGAGGTCGGTACCTAATGTAGATTCAGCCACGGTTTTCAAGCTACCCATGGTGATGATGCGCCAAGGTGAATACCCAGGCAAGGCAAATTCAGGTAAATAACCTTTGCCGGTAAACACTTCGCGCTGATCGGGGAAACCTAATTTGTATTCTCCATCCGGAGCGGTGGATTGTAATCTGCTGGCACACCACGTGCTGTCTATTGCTGCTTCGGTGAGCAATATCCAGGTATCCTGTTTTTTGAAGAGGGCAGGATATACCCAACCAGCGCCTGTAGGTGAAGGGGTGGCCGGTGAAATGCCTTGCATATAGTGTTCTTCATAGCAGGGGAATACATGTTCCCAACCTTTCTGTGCTTCCTGCATAGGTTGCAGCCAGGCCAGTACATCATTGCCAAAGTGCCAGGAGGTATGTTCCTCGAGGACTATTTTGCGATTGGAAGCGGCGTTGGGCAAGTGATAACGAAAGGCTACGCCATCGTTTGACACCTGGAAAATGATGTTCAGCTTTCTGCCAGCTTCATTCGTCAAATGCAAAATTCTTCTGTTGGCCCTGTATTGTATGTTGCTTTTCTTGGCATTGAGGATCGTGTAATCGTCTTTCACGTTTTCAACAGCCGAGATGCTTTTGAATACCAATCCCTGTGAAAATTGTTCATCCGTCAGCTCGAGGCCCAGCTTCGAAGTTTGCAGAACTTCTTTGTTCTGGTATTTTACGCTGTACCAGGCACGGCCATCCGTGACTCCTGTAGTAACAACAATCTTTTTATCGGGGCTTATTATTTGTTGGGTCTTTTGCGCGCTGGCAAACAGGGACAGCAAAGCAGGTAGTAACCAAAGCATTTTTTTCATAATAGCGATAGCATTGAGGTAGGAAGATAGGTATTTATTGTCATTTGTACACTAAAAAACAGAGAGGCACACCTTTCGAATAATGCATTGGGCTAAAGCCCAAGGTTGGTTGGCGTTTATGATCCCGGCCCTGAAGGGCCGGGCAATTTGCGTTTACTTCGAGCCACCTTGCCGGCCTGAGGCCTCAGACAAGACCTTACTGGTTCTGCTAAACACACAACTACAGTACGAGCCTGTCAGGGTTTAGTGCATTTAATTAAAAAGAAGGGATAGTTCTCGGTTATTTCTGTGATCTCATATAGCCCTGCGTTGCCAAACTCTGCCCGGATCGATTCTTTGTCGTAAAAGAACATTTTTACGCCGCCGAACATTTCATATCGGTCCTTGCTTATCAAGGTGCCTTTTCCGTATGTATGTGCTTCTTTCGAGATCACGGTAAATACCATGTAGCCATTTGCTGACAGCTGATTGTAGCAATCACGGATCAGTTTCTCTCTTTCGCTGCTGCTTAGTAAATGGATGAGTGCATAGCAAAAGATGCCATCGTACTGCTGATCATCGAATGGCATATCTGTTACGGAACCATGGTGAATGATCATGTCTGTGCCGTAATGCTTTTTTGCCATTTCAATAGCAGTCTTTGATATTTCGATCCCTGTTACAGTGATGCCATTGTCCCTGAAAATTTGGGCATTGCGGCCATAGCCTATTCCTGGGATGAGGATAGTCTTCACTCCTTTTGCGATGAAAAGGTCTTTTGTTATTATGGCAGACTGCGCTGGTTCAAAGCCCCACATTTCCTGCTTGTCTGTAAAGGCTGCTTCCCAAAATTCCGGCTGCTCGTTTTCATGCTGCATATGTTAATGAAGTTACATATTTTATTCGCTCACGATGATACCTTTTGGCGAAGGCGTCGCAAGCGGATTTCTCACTTCGCTATCGCTTCGTTCGAAATGACAGAAGAGGGAATGGTATAAAAGCAAAAACAGGAAAGGAGTAAATCCTTCCCTGTTTTTTTGTTGAATCCTACTGAGGGGATGAGTTTAGACCTGACAGGTCTTTATTTTTAGCTTTCGCTGGTAGTGATGTTCTTGTCGATTTGGTCTTGTTGTTTTTGGCTTTCCTGCAGCTTTCTCAATTTGCGGCCGTAGGACATTTTCGTGATCAGTACAAACAATACCGGTACTACGAAGATAGCCAGCGTGGTAGCTGCGATCATGCCACCAAATACCGTCCAGCCAATGGTTTGACGGGAAACGGCTGCGGCACCTTCTGCAAAGGCCAGCGGCAGTACACCCAATATGAAGGCCAGTGAGGTCATCACGATCGGACGTAAACGCAGCTGGACTGCCTGTAAGGTAGCGTGTACCACATCGACTCCTTTATCTACCCGCTCTTTGGCAAACTCCACGATCAGGATCGCGTTCTTGGCTGCCAGACCGATCAGGGTTACCATCCCGATCTGTGCATAGATGTTGTTGCTGAGGTTGGGCAGCAGCAGGAGTGTAAGGATAGAACCAAACAACCCGATAGGCACCGCAAATAATACCGAGAATGGTACTGACCAGCTTTCGTACAGGGCTGCGAGGAAGAGGAACACGAACACAATGGAGATGGCAAACACCGTAGTAGTACTATCTCCTGCTTTGATCTCCTCGCGGCTCATGCCTGAGAACTCGTAGCTATAACCTGCGGGCAATACCTGTGCAGCTACTTCGCGGAGAGCCTGAATGGCTTGTCCACTACTGAAGCCCGGCTTCGGCGATCCATTGATCTCAATTGCCCGGTAGATATTATAGTGTGATATTACCGCGGGGTTTTCCACCAGCTTGGTAGTAACCAATGAGCTCAATGGGATCATGCTACCCTGTGAATTGCGCACGTAGAAATTACGGAAATCATCCAATGAAGAACGGAAGCTGCTGTCTGCCATGGCCATTACGCGGAAGTTCCGTCCATAGATATTGAAGTCGTTCACGTAGCTACTACCCAACAGGGTGGACATGGTGGCATATACATCATTGATCTGCACACCCAGCTTCTTCGCCTGCTCCCTGTTCACATTCACCTGGTAGCTTGGTGTTTTGGTAGAGAAGAAGGTATAGGCCAGTCCGATCTCGGGACGCTGGTAAAGTGCGCCAAGAAATTTCTGGGCTACTTTTTCAAACTCCTGCACGTTGTCGGTGCTGGTGGTTTGCTGGAGCTCGAATGTGAAACCTGCTGTTTGCCCCAGACCCGGAATGGCCGGCGGCGCAATGGCCAGGATACGTGCTTCCTTGATATCGCGTGTACGTTTTTGTATTTCTGCAATTACCGCCTGCACATGGTTTTCCTCTCCTTTCCGTTGGTCCCAGGGTTTCAGGCTCACGAACATCGTACCTGAGTTGGACTTGAACGAGAAGTTGATGATGTTCAAACCAGCAAGACCACCTACTACATTCACCTGTGGCATGGATTGCACGCGCTCCATTACATCTTTGAGCATGGCCACGCTGCGGGTAGTTGAAGTACCTTCCGGCATTTCGTAAGTAACGAATAAACGGCCTTCATCTTCTAATGGAATAAAGCCAGTGGGTTTAGACTTGAACATGAAGAACAGGCCCACGAAGAGGCATATCATCATTATGATCACATAGGGTGCTCCCTTGATCCACTTGCTCACGCCTCTTGTATAGGAATTTGTAAGTCGTCCAAATACCCTGTTGAACCAATCGAAGAATTTCTCCAGTATATTCTTGCGGGCACCTTCTTCTTTGGAAGGTTTCAACATGATGGAGCACAGGGCCGGCGTTAGTGACAGGGCCACGAACGCCGATATAATGACCGAGACGGCAATGGTGATGGCGAACTGTTGGTAGAGACGCCCTACGATACCGGGGATGAAGCCCACCGGTACAAACACCGCTGCGAGGATCAACGCGATCGCGATTACCGGACCGGAGATATCACCCATCGCTTTTTGGGTGGCTTCTTTCGGTGATAGCTTCTCATGGTCAATATAATGTTGTACTGCTTCTACCACCACAATGGCGTCATCCACCACGATACCGATGGCCAGTACGAAGGCAAACAGGGTCAGTGTGTTGATCGTAAATCCAAATGGTATGAAGAAGATGAACGTACCAATCAGTGATACAGGAATCGCCAGTACGGGGATCAAGGTAGCGCGCCAGTTCTGCAGAAACAGGAACACTACCAATACCACGAGTATCAGTGCTTCTACCAGTGTGTGCAGTACTTCCTCGATGGATACTTTTACTACTGTCACTGTTTCAAGCGGAACTGCAATGTCTACATCTTTGGGGAATGCTTTTTTCAGCTCACCCAAAGCTGTCTGTAAACCATTCCAGGTGTCGAGGGCATTGGCGCCAGGGGCCTGATAGATCAGGATGAAGGCGGCAGGCTTTGCTTTCACCAATGCATTTACACCATAGTCGAATTTACCCAACTCCACGCGGGCCACATCACGGAGGTAAACGATGTTACCATCTGCCGGGCGCGTGCGCACGATAATATTTTCAAACTGGTCTTTGGTATTGAGGCGGCTGTTGGTGAGCACGCTGTACTCAAATGCCTGTGCATTGGGCTGGAGGTTACCACCGATGGTACCGGCCGCTACCTGCAGGTTCTGTTCTGACAGTGATGCCAGTACTTCTGCTGTGGTGAGGTTCAGGGCTGCCAGCTTTTGCGGGTCGAGCCAGATACGCATACCAAAGTCATCTGCACGGGTCACGATATCACCTACGCCTTTCACACGCAGCAAGGCATCTTTGATATAGATGTTGGAATAGTTACCCAGGAAGGTGGCGTCTTTTGTTCCGTTTGGCGAATAAAGCGCCAGGGCCACCATGATGCTGGGGTTACGTTTACGTACTGTCAAGCCTAACCTTTTTACCGCATCGGGCAAGGTAGGTTCGGCCACACTCACCCGGTTTTGTACATCGAGCGTGGCGATATTGATATCAGTACCGATTTCAAAGTTTACGGTCACACTGCTCTGACCACTACCGGTACTGTTGCTGGTCATGTAGGTCATGCCGGGTGTACCATTGATCTGTGTTTCGATGGCCGTGGTAGTGGTTTGCTCCACCGTTTGTGCATCGGCACCTGTGAAGTTGCCCGCTACCGAAACGGTAGGCGGTGTAATGTCCGGGTATTGCGCAATAGGCAGGCTACTCAGTGATATAAGGCCTACCAGCACGATCACGATCGATATAACGATGGCCGTTACCGGGCGTTTTATAAAAGTATCTGCTATCATTAGTTATCTTCTTTAAAGTCCTCTGTTCAAATAATAACGTGCAATCATCTCTTACTTTTTAGCGGGCGCTGCACCTGGTGCACCGGGTTGTTGCGGGGGTGCATCTGTGATCTTTGCCCCTTCGCGCAGGTTCTGTACGCCTTGCACCACGATCGTTTCACCGGCTTTAACACCTTCTTTCACGATCACATTGGCACCGATCTGTGTGCCCAGGGCTACCGGACGTTGGGTAACGGTGCTGCTATCGGTAACAGCATAAACGAAGAAAGTACCCAGCTGTTCCACCACTGCTTTGTAAGGAATCATTACTGCAGCAGTAGATGCAGTGTTCTTCACGCGTACGTTGGTCGTCATACCAGCTCTCAACATGTTCTTAGGATTGGGGAACACCAATCTTGTTTTGATGTTGCCGGTTTGCACATCCACCGCACGGTCGATGAGGCTGATGGAACCCGGCACAGGGTATACATCATTACCAAAGGCAATGGTGAAGACCGAATCTTTCGGCTTAGTACCCTGTTGTTGCAACTGGGTAAACCTGTAGAGTTCCTGCTGGTTGATCGCAAAGTCAACTGCCATCGGATTGTCGGAAGAAACTGTATTCATGATCGTTTGTCCTGCGTAGATAGGGCCACCTACTTTTACCTGTGATATTCCAATGGTACCATCAAACGGGGCATAGATGGTGGAGTATTTCACATTGGTTTGTACAGCGCGGATGTTGGCTTTTGCCGCCTCTACCTGCTTTTTTGCCGCTTCGAGGGTTGCATCGGCATTGTCTACCTGCTGTTTGGCAATGGCGTCCTGTTTATCCAGCTCGTGGTAGCGGTCGGCATCTTTTTGCGCACGCACCAGGTTGGCTTCCTGTACAGCCAGGTTGGCCTGTGCCTGTTGGTAGTTGGCTTCATATGCCTGCTGATCGATCGTGTACAGGCGCTGGCCTTTTTTAACGCGGGCGCCATCCTGGAAGTAGATGCCCGTGATGTATCCGTTTACCTGTGCACGCAGCTCCACCTGGTTGAGGGCGGTAACGGTGCCGGGGTATTCATCATAATAAACCGCATCGGTAGTAGTTACTTTGGTTGTAGTTACAGGAATTGCCGGGGCAGGTCCCTGTGCGGCAGGTGCTTGCTGTTTTTTATCGCCACAGGAAACGATGGCCAGCATGCAACCCACAGTTGTGAAATATCCTATCCTTTTGAACAACATATACTGAGATGTTTGATATTAATAATTGATTTGTCCCAATGCTTTTTGTACATCTATTTTTCCGGCTAACACCATGTACAGGGCATTGTAGTAATTGATCCGTGCTGTGCGCAGGTCCGACTCGGCTGTAATGACTTCGAGGTATGTTTTTACGCCCGAACGGTATTGCAGGTTGATCACATCGTATACTTCCTGTGCCAGTTCCATATTTTCTTTCAATGCGAGGTAGCTTGCCAGACTGCTTTTGTAACCAGCCAGTGCCTGTGCATATTCTGAATTGATACTATTCTTCAGGCCGGTCTCCTGCCAATCTATCGACTTCAATTGCCATTCGGCATTCTGTATATTGTACTTCCTTTTTCCTCCCTGGAAAATGGGCACGGAAACGGTAAGGCCGGCAAAGGAATAAGGATAGTCCTTGTTGTATACTTTGGAAAATTCATCGTTCTGAAAGTTCAGGATATAGGATCCGTTGGCAGCCACAGTAGGCAGGTAACTCCATTTGTTGTACTTCACGTTGGCTTGCTGCAACCTGCGTTGTGTTTGCAAGGTCTGAAACTCGATACGGGTGCTAAAGTTCACCGTTTGCAATGTATCCAGCGCTACTTCTTTTTCCATCTGCAGACTATCGTACACAATGTTGAGCGGCTGGCTGGCGGGGTATCCCATCAAGGCTTTCAGCAGCTCTATTTTTGCGCGCAGCAACTCTTCGTTGCTTTTGAGCTGGGCCCTGGTATTGTTGAGGGCAATGGATGCTCTTTTGTAATCTGTTTTATCGGTTACGCCGGCATTGTACTGGGCCTGTGCATCTTTGAGGCTGCGCTCCAGACGGGTGATGTCCTGCCGGGTCACCTTGATCTGTTGTTCTGTAGCCAGCACATCATAGAACCCTTTGGATACGTTTACTGCCACATCGATCTTCGTGCTGCTGGTGTTCTGCCGGGCCAGCTGACGCACATCGCGCGCAGTGCGGCTCGCCAACAGTACATCGCGGTTGAAGATGTTTTGCGTGGCCGTAAACTGTACTGCGGAGGTGTTTCTTAAACCCACATTACGTACTTCGCCTGCCACCACAAATGTGTTTAGCTGGAAAATGTGGTTGAAATTGTACCCAAAGTTTACCTGTGGATACCAATCGGCCAGTTTTGATTTAATAGTGGTCTCTGTAATCTCCTGGTCAATCAGCGACTGCTGTATCAACGGTTGTCGTTTTACAGCATACTGAATAACATTCTCGATGGTAGCCTGCTGCAACACGCTGTCGGTGGTTGATGATTGCTGTGCAGGCAACAACAAGGGCATGGCTATGGCCAATAGGCATGCCAGGAGGATCTTCTTCTTTACAGAAAGCCTTTCTTTATTTAGGTTGCTCATAATACACTTTTAAATACTACTGTACCGGAATATGCAATTGTTAGCATAGGTAACCATGCTGCTTTCTTGCAAAAGCAGGGATGACATGGGGGCGTCAATCCTGGGATAATACCTGCCTGAGAGTTGCAGGGTCTTGTCCTGAGATGGCGCAAAATTATTAAAGTGTCCCGGAACAATGGAATTAATTTTTACCCTTTCAGCTTTAATCTGTTATACGACAATATTTTACCGACGGCTGAACCAACCGTCGTGATTGTTTGTATCAGGTCTTTTTTTCAGGGCAAGCAAAATTCCGGTGTACAGGAACACCAGACAATGGCCACATTCAGGGATATGGCGGTAAGTGTTTAGAGGTTGATGGCCTGTCGGGCGCCATTGAGGTGTGTGTCTTCGGTATGGGCCGGGTGCTCTGCGATGGTAAAGTAGAAAGTGCTGCCTTTACCGGCTGCCGATTCTACCCATATCTCTCCACCATGCAGTTCAACGATCTTCTTGCAATGGGCGAGGCCAATACCCGATCCTTCATAATCGGAGCGGTTGTGCAGGCGCTGGAAGATGATGAAGATCCTGTCCTGGTGGCTGGGGTCGATGCCAATGCCATTATCACGAACAGCGAATTTCCAGTAGCCGTTCTCCTTCTCTGCGTGAATATCAATGGCCGGTGGCATACCGGGCTTTCTGAACTTAATGGAATTACTGATCAGGTTTTGGAAGAGTAGTTTCAATTCGGTGGGAAAGGCATTGACTACCGGTAGTCCACCTGATACCACCACAGCGCCGCTTTCATGGATGACTGTTTGCAGGTCGGTGAGCACTTCGTTCAGCATCGCGTTGCAATCTACCGGCACAAACTGCTTCTCCCGCCCTATCCGGGAATAATCGAGCAGGTCTTTGATCAGCGTCTTCATGCGGTCGGATGACTGTGCGATGTAATCGAGGTACCTGTCGGCATGAACGTCTAACATTCCTCTGTATTGTTTGCGCAATGCTTCCACGAATCCAGTAGTGGTCCTTAAGGGTTCCTGCAGATCATGGGAAGCTACGTAGGCAAATTGTTCCAGCTCTTTATTCTTGCGTTCCAGTTCGCCCGTACGTTGCAATACTTTCCTTTCGAGGGTGACGTTGGTTTCCTGGATCACATCTGTCATTCGCTCCAGTTCGGCAGCCATCTTATTGAAGTCATTAGCTAATATGCCGATCTCGTCTTTGGAGAATGCTTTTGCGCGACTGCTTAGATCGCCCTGGGCCACTGATTGTGCAGAGTGTAATATTTCATTCAATCCTTTCTGGATACTGCGGCTTACAACGATGGCAAGTATCAACCCGGTCAATTCTACTGTAAGGGCAATGATGAACAGTATCTGTAATATCAGGCTTTCCAACCAGCGGGAACCTTCGCCCATGGTAAAGGAGAACTTGTCTTCGAAGGGTGTGATCTTTTCATTGAGTGGATCGATCTCTTCGAGAATAGCGTTGATCCGTTCGGCAGATACGTTGGCCGAGTTGATCTCGGTGTGTAGCTTTTCGCCAATGACGTAAAAGCCTGGCACCAGCCTGTCGGCATTCGACCAGGCTTCAATGGCCCGGCTGATATAATCGTTTGTGGCAAATCTTCTAAACAGTTTTATCATGCCGTCCACATCGTCTTCGTGGTTACGGCCTTCTATCAACCCCTGCCGGGTTATAGCTAAATCCGGTTCGGGCTTGCTCAGTTCTACCAGCGCTTTGTGGTCGCCCATCGGCACTTTCATGAAATCTTTAAACTTCTGGTAATCGGCCTCATTCCTGCTACGTCCATACTTCAGTAATTGGTACATAGCGTCTTTCTGGGCTTTAGACCAAAGTCCTTCTCCATTTACGTAGGCTCTTACTGAGGAAAGTGTGTTGATGGAAAAAGTGAGTGCCGCCAGCTCTATAGCAATCAGCAGGGCCATAATGCCCACTGTGAAGTACAGTTTCTTAGCGATCGAGACGTCTCTGAACCACCGGGTAATGGAGATTCCTTTCATGTTGTGTGATTTAGCGAGAGCCCTGGTCTTTTACAGGCATGGATTCAACGTAAGAAAAGTACGAAGAATTGCGCTAAATCACACATTTTGGAAGAGGAAAACACGCAAGTGGTAAATGACGAGTGGCCGCCGCTTAGTTATTTACCAGCTTCATCGCTCCTTCTCTGTAACGATCTCCGGCGGTGGGATACTTTTGCAACAAGGCTTCGATCTCCTGTACGTCCGCAGGTGTCAATTTCACGCTTATTGTGCCCACGTTTTCTTCGAGGTATTTCCGCCGCTTGGTTCCGGGAATGGGAATTATATCATCCCCCTGTGCCAGCACCCATCCTAAGGCCAGTTGTGCAGGTGTCATATTTTTGGTGTTGGCCAGTTCGGCAAAGGCAGCCACCATCCGCTGATTGCTGTCCCAATTCTCTTCATCGAAGCGGGGCAATGTTCTGCGAAAGTCGTCGGCCGGCAGTTGATCTCTACTTTGTACTGTAGCAGTAATCAGTCCCCTGGCCAATGGGCTATAGGGCACCAATGAAATGCTCAGTTCCCTGAGCAGGGGCAATATCTCTGCTTCTACGCCACGCGTCAATAATGAATATTCACTTTGCAGGGCAGCGATGGGATGTACTGCATAGGCTTTCCTGATGGATGCTGCCGATGCTTCGGACAGTCCGAGGTAGCGCACTTTCCCTTCTTTCACCAGTTGAGCCATGGCTCCTACCATTTCTTCCACCGGCACATTGGGATCGATGCGGTGGGCATAGTATAAGTCGATGGTATCAATTTTCAAACGTTTCAAACTACCTTCTACCGACTGCTTAAGGTGGGTTACAGAGCCGTCGAAGTAAGTGGTACCATCTTCACGCCAGCGGAACCCGAACTTGGTAGCAATGAAAATCTTATCGCGGTTGGGCACCAATACTTTGGAGACCAGTTCTTCATTCTTTCCCTTTGCATACATGTCTGCAGTGTCCCAGAAGTTGATACCGAGGTCGAGCGCACGATGCAATGTGGCAATGGATTCTGTTTCATCAAACTCTCCATAGCCATGGTTCATGCCCATGCAACCTAATCCGATGGCCGACAATTGCTCTCCCGTCTTTCCAAGTGTTCTGTATTGCATACGTTTCGATTTAGATAGTATTTAAAATGCTGCTACAGCCTTTACATTCTTAACGTCTGATCCGTCCCTGACCTCTTCGCTTGCTTTCTTCACCAGTTGATCGCCGGGTTGCAGGGTACCGCCATACACTTCTATTTTACCACCTGACTCGCGGCCTTTTTTCACATCCACCCACTCTGCTTTGTTGTTGGCGATACGTATTACAAATGTGCGCTCCGTGGAATTGACCAGTGCTGATTTGGGAACAATCAGGGTGCTGTCCTTCGCAGGGAAAGGAATGTTTACTTCCGCGATCATGCCGGGCAGTAATCGCTTGTTGTTATTGTCTACATCGATCTCGATACGTTCTGAACGCAGCCTTGCATCCAATGCTCCGGACAAACGGTTGATCTGTCCTTTGAAGGTTTGGTTGGGCATCGCCTTCACCGTGAATGATACGGCGGTTTTGCTATCCAGGTATCCGGTGTATGCTTCCGGCACCGACACCACCAGCCTCAGCTTCCGTTGCTCCTGCAACGTAAACATGGGAAACTCCGATCCTTTACCGGAAGGGCCGACGTAAGCGCCGGGGTTGGCATTACGTGCACTGATGACACCATTGAAGGGTGCTCTTATTTCGAGATAGCCTTGGGTAATCATCACTTCTTTGTGTGCTGCTTTGGCTGCTTCCCATTGTGCCAGGTCGGAGTTCTTACGTGCAGCAGCCTGGTCCAAATCGTTCTGTGAAATGGTTCCGGGTGTTTTGCTGGTCTCGTATAAGCGGTCGTATTGGGACTTGCTGGCTGTATAGATCGCTTCCTGCGATTTCAATCTCGATTCAGCAGCTGCCAGGCGAGAATTGAGTTCGGGTGCTTCGAGGGAAACAAGCAGTTGTCCCGCCTTTACTTCCGATCCCACATCTACATATAGTTTGCGCACAAAGCTGTTCTCTTTTGCATAGAGGTCTACCTGCTGCCAGGCGATCAGTTCTGCCGGTGTTTGAAAGGCAGTAGATAATTTATCTTTCTGCAGGGGGAACACATCAAGGGCGGCCGGCGCTGCCGCCACCGCACTCTCTGCTTTTTTCTCTCCGTGTGAAGAGTTGCAGGCTGTGTAGCCGATGCTTAGGGTAACCAATGTGAGGGATACAATATGTTTAGGTGTCATAATTCGATGTTTATAGTTATTCTTCGCCTACATAAAACTTGCTCTCTTTGTCTTCCGGATCGAGTGATACGGAAGCGGTAGATGTTTTGCCCTGTACCCAGGCAAATACGAGGGGCAGCAGCAACAGGGTAGCAAATGTAGAAGCTACCAGTCCACCGATCACCGCTCTCGCCAGCGGAGAAACCTGGTCGCCTGCTTCTCCCAATCCTGCCGCCATCGGCACCATGCCTACCACCATCGCCACGCTCGTCATGAGGATGGGTCGCAAACGGAGTGCCGCTGCTTCGCGGGCGCTTTGCAAGGCATTGCCATTGTGCTTGCGCAACTGCTCCGCATTGGTGATCAACAGCACTGCATTCGCAATGGATACGCCCACCGACATGATGATACCCATGTATGATTGCAGGTTGAGCGTAGAGCCTGTAGCCAGTAGCATCAGCAATGCTCCCAGCAACACTGCCGGAACCGTAGTCAAAACTACCAAGGATACTTTGAATGACTGGAAATTAGCTGCCAGCATCAGGAAGATCACCACGATAGCCACGATCAACCCCGATTGGAGACTGTCCAGCGTTTCCGTCAATACCGTTCCCAATCCAATCGGTTCAATGGTGAGGCCGCGGGGCAATTCACCCAGTGAGGCGATGGCAGCTTTCACATCATCAGTAGCTGTTCCGAGGTCCGTATTCACCAGGTTGGCTGTAACCGATATGATGGGCATGGCACCCAGGTTATCGTTTTCGCCATAAGTAGTATCTGCTTCAATCGTAGCTACATCGCTCAACACCGGTCGCGGCATGTTTCTCAATACCGGTATTTCGCCGATGCTGTGCACGCTGGCCATTTTAACTTCCGGCACCTGCACCTGTACGGCATAGCTCAAGCCAGCCTTTTCATCCAGCCACACGTTCTTTTCGGTATAGCGAGAAGAGGAGGTAGAAGCAACCAGCGAGCGTGAGATATCAGATATATCAACTCCCAGCTGTGCTGCCTTCACCCTGTCTATGTTGATATTGAGCGATGGATATTTGAGTGGCTGTGCAATCTGAATATCACGCAGGTAGCTGATCTGCGCCAGCTTGTCCATTATCTTGTAGGCATACTCTTCATTCAGTTTTTTATTACGGCCTGCGATGCGTACTTCCACCGGGGTTGGTGATCCCTGACTCAATATTTTATCAGTAAGTTCGATGGGCTCGAAAGACAATTTAACATCCGGCAGAGCCTTCGTTATTTCTTTCCGGAGGTTTTCTTTCAACTCATCCATATTCACTTTATATCCTTCATGCAGACTCACCTGCAGCACGGCTTCATGTGGACCACCGGTAAACAGGTAGATGGGACTGGTGGAAAACTGTCCGGGGTGTTGACCAATGAAAGCAGAAGTGATCCCTATATTTTCTTTCCCCACCATCTGCTCGAGGATGTTCAATACTTTGATTGTTTTTTCTTCCGTACGTTCTATCCGCATACCCTGCGGGGCCCTGATACGCAACTGGAATTGTTCGCCATTTACTCTTGGCAATACATCGCGTCCAATACTGGACAGCAACAGCACCACTGATGCGATGGCTGCTATTAATGTAAGTGCTGCTATCGGCTTCCGGAATTTTAACAGGCGATCGAGGAATCGCATGTAACGGGCACGGAATTTTTCAAAGCGTGTGAGCTTGCCATTGTTGTCCGTATCTGTTCTTTCTGCCATAGCCGCTTTCAACTCCCAGTCGTCATGATGCCCGGCTGGCATTACGGGCGGATGCTTTCCCTTGTGTGATTTCATGATCCAGTTGGCCATGATGGGGACAAATGTTTGTGAAAGGAGATAAGACACGATCATGGAGAATCCGATCGCTAAAGACAGTGGCAGGAACAATGATCCCGGAATGCCCTGCATGGTAAAGGCCGGCGCAAACACCGCAAGGATACAGAATAGGATGAGTAATTTGGGAAACGCTATTTCTTTACAGGCATCCCAAATGGCTTTGGCCTTGGGCTTGCCCATGTCAAGGTGCTGGTGAATGTTTTCTATCGTTACCGTCGATTCATCGACGAGGATACCAATGGCCAGTGACAGACCGCTCAACGTCATAATGTTGATGGTTTGTCCAAACAGTTGCAGGAACAATACGCCTGCGATAATAGAGGTGGGGATCGTAAGGATCACGATCAATGCGCCGCGGGCATCTCCGAGGAACATCAGTACCATCAATCCAGTAAGAATGGCGCCAATGGCTCCTTCACTCAGCAGGCTTTTTACCGCATTGATCACATATACCGACTGATCAAATTCATACGACAGCTTCACATCTTCAGGAAGCTGTGCCTGGAATTTGGGCAGGGCAGCTTTCAATTTCTGCACGACTTCCCAGGTGGAAGCGTCGGCCGATTTGGCGATACTTAAATACACGGAACGTTTGCTGTTTACCAGGGCATAACCCATCGTAATATCGGCGCCGTCCTCTACAGTAGCTACATCCCGCAGGTAGAGGTTTTGCACACCACCTTTGTACAATGGCATGTTCTCAAAGTCCTTTACTGTTTTGATAATTGTGTTGGCAGGTGTGATATAGTTGTAATCACCAATGCGCACGTTACCTCCGGGCGATATCTGGTTATTGACACGCAAGGCTTCCACCAACTGATCGGGTGTAAGCTGGTGTGAGCGCAACAATTCAGGATCGGCTTTGATAACAATGGTACGTATGTTACCGCCGAAGGGTGGCGAGCTCACAATACCTGGTATGGCCGTGAAGGCAGATCGCACGTACACGTTGGCCATATCCATCAATTCATTGTTGGTGCGGGTAGGACTGCTCAATACCAGCTGACCCACCGGCAACGTGGAGGCATCGAAACGTATAATGAATGGTGGCTGCGATCCAGCCGGGAAGATGGCCTGCGCCCGGTTACAGAAAGCGCTCAACTCCGCAGCGGCCTGCGCCATATTGGTGCTGGGGTAAAAGGTAACTTTCATCAGTGTAAGCCCCTGAGTGTTCTTCGTCTCAATCGTTTTGATACCGTTCACAAACAACAGGAGGTTTACATATTGCTTTCCAAAGAAAGCTTCCATTTGTGAGGGGGAGTAACCACCAAAGGGATGCGATATATAAATTACCGGCAGGTTCATCTGCGGGAAGATGTCTATCTTGATGGTACGCACAGCGGCAATGCCAAAAAATAATAACCCGGCCACCAGTACCAATATGGAGATAGGTTTTCGAAGTGCTGTTCTGATCAGTCCCATAACTACGATTCGTTCAGTTAAAATTCATTAAAGAATAAAGCGAAATCACCCGTGGCGGCAGCTTTCAGCAAGAGAGCCTGCCATACATTATTATAGGTAATGGCGCGATCGGTCTCTGCGCGATTCACTGCATAGAGGGCCTGTGTAACATCCACCATGTTGGTAAGGCCATTGTTGTATAATACCGATTTCTGTAAAAAGGCATCGGATGCAGCTTTTACCTGTACCGGCACTTCTTTGTAACTGTCCAGTGCATTTTTGATCTTGTTATCTGCCAGTACTATCTGTGCTTTCAACCGCTGATCGGTAAGATCATATTCATCTTTCAAAGCTTGCGAAATAAATTTCTGTGATGCTACCTGGTGTTGTATTCTCAAAGGCGTGGTAAGGTTCCACACCATGCCTACTCCCAACAGGTAGTTGGCGCGCACGGGGTTGATGCCTTTTCCGTAGCTGTGTGAGTATTTATCAAATCCCTGAATGCCATAATCCCACTCAAAACCGGAGGCTCTGCCCTGGAATGCGCCAAACAACGTGAAGGTGGGATAATTAAAGGTCTTGAAATATTTCGCCTGTTCATTGCTGAGGTCGATACGACGCTGGAAGAAAGTAAGCAAGGGGTGTTGCGGGTGGCTGGCAGCCGAATCATAGAAAGCGGCTGGTATACGTGCAACAAACTGCGTGTCCAGTTTAAACTCCTGTGCCGGCACTCCCATCAATATAGCCAGTTGATTGGCTTGCTCCTGTTCATAATCTCTGGCGCGTATCAACACTATTTTTGCGTTGGCCACTTCAGCATTGGCCAGTGATGAATCCACGCCAGCATTCAGGCCATTCTTTACCCGCGTAGTTACAATGCCTTGCAAGGTCGCAGCTCTGTCGAAGTTGTTTTGCCAGGACTGGGTGAGCCGCTGCGCAGCCAGCAGGTTCATATAAGCGGCTGATACGCGTATTTCGTGCTGGAACTGTTCCTGCTGAAGATCGCTCTCATCGCGTGCTACTACTGCCTGCGCTGTTTTGATCTTTTCTTTGGCGCGGCCAAAGGCAAAGAAGTCCCAGTTTACATTTGTGAGGTACAATGCGCCGAAAGCTGAGTGCCAGTTCTGTTCGGCCATGGGCTGTCCGGAAGAGGAGGCAGAACTAATTCCGCGCAACGCGTACAACGGACCTGTTTGTCCATTCACTGTTCCATAATCATGTTGAAAGGAAACACTGAGGTCGGGCAGGTACTCCCGCGTGCTTTGTTTCACGGTAGCTTTGGAGGCATTGACGTAATTGGCTTTTGCTTTAATGGCGCTATAATTCTGCAGGGCTGTTTGTACAGCCTCTTTGAGGGTGAGTACCTGTTGCGCTTCCGCTGCGTGGAAACAACAAATGAATCCCATCAGCCCTATCAGGCTAACCAGTTGATTTCTTGACATGCTTGTGAATTACAATCTGAGTGTGATACCAGAGAATGGCAGGCGATCGCTTGTAAGGTTTTACTTTCTTTGAGTATGTAAAGGTACCTTTAGCAATCATCCCAGCCGTTATACATTTCAAACAAATAATTATAAAAATCAAACAACCGCAGCACGGAAGGTCCGGGGTGTCTGGAGTGTTTGTTTTTTAAAGAAGTTATTAAAGTAGGCAGGGTATTCAAAACCCAGGCTGTACCCGATCTCCGACACATTCCAGTTCGTGTGTAATAGCAATGCTTTCGCTTCTTTCACAATACGATCGGCAATATGCTCTGTCGTTGTTTTGCCGGTGATCTCCTTCACCACCCTATTGAGGTGATTGGCATGAACAGATAAGTGCAGTGCATAGTCTCCGGCTGTCTTCAGTCGCAACACATGTTCGGGTGAATCGATCGGGAACTGTCTCTCCAATAACTCTATGAATAAGGCTACTATTCTTGATGATGCATTGGTATGCTGAAAATAGCTATCAGCAGGTTTCGACTTCAATGCTTCATGGATAATAAGGTTTACATAATTGCGCAGCAGGTCGTACTTATGAATATATTCCGAGGCAATCTCCGCCTGCATTTTAGCAAATATATCGCAGAGAAAATCAACCTGTTGTGGTGTCACAAAATAAATAGGATCGCCGCCTATTTTAAACAGGGGCGATTCCATGATGCTTTCATTGCGCTGGGTGCGGTCGGCAAACTCATGATCAAAAAGGCAAAAGTACCCTTCCTGCTGTGATGAGCTGGCTTCCCAGGCGTAAGGTATTGTAGGATTGGAAAACAGCAGGGCAGGTTTATCTATTTTAATTCCTTTGTCGGCATAATACAACATGCCCTCTCCGATGATGAGGGATATTTTGTAGAAGTCGCGCCGGTTGTAAGGTGAATATGTTTTACAGTAGAAATCACTACGCTTGTACACGTTCAGGTGTCCCCCGTCCTGCCGCTGGTCTCTTTTATCGTAAATCACCCGTCCGGCTTCGGCTGCAGGGGTGCCGATACGTTTGTAAAAATCACTGATGGATTCCGCCTTGCCCATATATCGAAATTATGAAATTCAAACAATGACGTTATTAAAATGTTTTTAAAATTAGACGGATTGGCGGCCCGGTAAGATGGACGGGCATTCCTTTTCGACGGGTTTGGCAAAAAATGGGTTACAGGTTTCAGGTTACGGGTTTCAAGGGCTCATACAGGAAAGACATCATTACTATTAATCAGCCAGTTGCAAGGAAGCCCCTGTAACTTGCATCTTGAAACTTGTAACTCTTTATTCACCATTCACAACTTATTACATTTGTGTTCTATGGAGTTCTACATCAAAAATATGGTCTGCAACCGCTGTATCATGGTGGTAAAGCAGGTATTTGAAAAGGAAGGCCTGCACCCGCTGCATGTGAAGCTGGGTGAAGTGGAACTGGACAAAGTGCCTGACAGTAAACTATTGGGCAATATCAGGACCAACCTGGAGGCGCTTGGTTTTGAGGTACTGGACGACCAGAAGAGCAAGACCATCGAACAGATACGTACTACTATTATTAAACTCATTCATGCGGGTGAATTGGACGACAACCATAAGTTCTCCGTACTACTGTCCGAGGCTCTGAACAAAGATTACTCTTACCTCAGCAAGTTGTTCTCGGAAGTAGAAGGTGTGACCATCGAGAAGTATGTCATCCTTCAAAGAATAGAACGTGTAAAAGAACTGCTGGCTTATGGTGAACTCAGCCTCAGTGAGATCACGTTTCAACTTGGGTACAGCAGCGTGGCCCACCTCTCGGCGCAATTCAAAAAGGTAACCGGATTCACGCCTTCCGAGTTCAGGAAGCTGAAGGATCATAACCGCAAGCCGCTGGACAACGTTTAAGACTTCGACAGGCTCAGTCTGACAGTTAAGCTGTGCAATTAGACTTTCTTTAACAGACTTCGCTGAATTATATAAACAATACCCGGAATGGTATAACAGCTACCCCCTACCCTGGTAATAGTTTTGTGTCATCATTAGTCACCGCTTAAAACAAGCTATATGCACAAATCATTACCAGCGCTGCTCATCGCTACTCTTGCTTTCACAGCTACTTATGCGCAGCATGAACATCATCAGCAGGACACTTTGAAGCCTGCGCAAAAGCCTGCTTCCTCTAATGAACATGCAGGACATGTGATGCCTGACAAGCATGCAGGTCACGACAGTACCATGCCCATGGGCGCGCCCATGAGTCATGCGTTTTCTTTGAACGCGCCTATGAACCGTAATGGTTCGGGTACCGGCTGGCTGCCCGATGCTTCGCCTATGTATGGTATCATGTTGCATTCAAAGAAATGGATGTACATGATCCATGGAAGTGTATTTCTCCGCTACAACAGGCAGGACATCGGAAACAAAGGAGTGAGAGGTGGCGAGAAATGGGATGCCCCCAACTGGTTTATGGCGATGGGGCAACGCAGGGTTGGTGAAAGAGGATTGTTTCGCTTCAGCGCGATGATGTCGCTCGATGCCCCCATTGCAGGTGGTTCTGGTTATCCTCTGTTGTTTCAATCGGGAGAATCCTGGAAAGGTAAACCATTGGTTGATCGTCAACACCCGCATGACCTGTTCTCTGAATTATCAGTTGGTTACACGCATGCTATTTCAAAGAAGGTAGATGTGTTTGGTTACTTTGGTTATCCCGGTGAGCCGGCGCTGGGCTCTGTAGCTTTCATGCACCGCCCTTCAGCACTGCCCAATCCCGATGCACCACTCAGTCACCACTGGAATGATGGCACGCATATCACTTTCGGTGTAGCTACGTTGGGGGTTCGGTTGGATAAGTTCAAGTTAGAGGCTTCATCTTTTACTGGTCGTGAGCCTGATGAAGATCGCTACAATTTTGACAAGATGCGTTTCGATTCCTGGAGTGGACGTGTATCTTATAACCCTACTGCCAATTGGGCTTTCCAGGTGTCGCATGGTTTTGTAAAGAGTCCCGAAGCACTGCATGGAGAAGAAGATGTAAATCGTACTACTGCTTCTGCTGTGTATAGTTTACCAATGAAAAATGATCAATCACTCAATGTTACTGCCTTGTGGGGCATGAATAAAACAGCTGGTCATGATGGCGAGCATGCGGCCTTGCTGGAAGGCTCGTGGACTGTAAAGAAATGGGCTTTCTATAGCCGGTATGAGTTTGTACAGAAATCGACTGAAGAGCTTGACCTCGATGAACATGAATATGGCCATGATGCCATCTATGGTGTACATGCACTTACTGCCGGTTTGAACTACAATGTATTGAAACTTGGCCCTGCAAGGCTGGCCGTAGGTGGCCACCTCTCTATCTACAATGCCGATCAAAAGCTGGATAAACTGTATGGGAAGAATCCTGTTAGCGGTCAGTTGTACATCAGGTTGTATCCGAATTTGATGAGGATGTAAGGGCGAGGCTTCGACAGGCTCAGCCTGACAAGAAGTGCAGCCTGACAAAAAAGATCCCCGGCGTAGGCCGGGGATGCGCTAATCAGAGACGCTTACCACCTTTTAGTTAAAGCGTACGGCAGCAAGGGCTTGGCGACCTTGTCTCTTTGGTTGATCAGTAACGGTTATACGGCGCTGACATTCACTAAGATCTTGTTTTACGGTTATTGTGTCGGTCGTTACACAACCATTCAACAGGTTGGTAACTGTCAATGTATAATTACCGGGCACGCTCACAAACTCTTCGGGAGAGGAGGATGAAAAGTCTTCGGGACCTGTCCACGTGAAATCTACATCGGGTGTAGAAGAACTTCCTGTTAAAGTAACCAGGGTTTCGGTGCAGGTAAGTATACCTGAAGCGACAGCCGCCACATCCGCAGGAGCTACTTTGTTTTCTGTCACAGTAAGTGTTATTGTACGAAAGCAACCATTAGCCGGGTTGGTGACCTTCAAAGTATATAAACCTCCTACTGCTACTGACGCACTGGCTGTAGAAGCCGTGAACCCTCCCGGTCCTGTCCAGCTATAACTGACACCTGGCGTAGAGGAATTACCATTGATATTTACTGAAGAAATAAAACAGGTGAGCTGGTCGTTGACGAAAGCAGTAAGACCCGTAGGGAATGATTTGTTTTCCGGCACCGTAACGACATCTGTTGCTGTTGCACCACCGGGGCCAGTAACTGTCAATGTATAGTCACCCGCCACACTTACATTGGCTTGTTGATCACCGGAAGTGAAGCCTTCCGGGCCTGTCCAGCTATAGCTAACGCCGGTACCAGAAGAGCTGCCGGAAATCTGTACCGTATTATTAATACAGGAAAGCGTACCGCTCACAGTAGCCAATGCATCCACCGCAGCCGGGTTGACGCCCGTAACGATCACGTTATCGAAAAAATAAAACTCATCGGTAGCAGTTGCCCTTGCTCTTACAATTACCTGCAGCGTCGTTCCGCTCAGGGAATCCTTTGTAATGGTGCCGTAGAGATTGCTGTTGTTATTGATAGCGCCGCGCTTTTGCCAGATCAACTGTTCAGCACCGCCATCAATTTTATACAGTACGCTGATGTAGTCATAATGTTCGCTGTTGTCATCATCCAGTGAGCCGTTTCCCGTAATGCCGCTGCGTACATCGATGCTTATCTGCACGTCGGTTTTACCGGCAATATCGATGATGCCCGATCTCCAGGTGCCTGTACCGTTTACGGTAATATTGTTTACCCGAAATTCATTACCATAGGTAGCAAATCGTTGTGAAGCCTGCCCCGGGCCGGTATACTGTGTAGTCCAGGGTATAGTACCTGAACCTGCAACGGCGCCATTGAGCAGTGTAAAATTTTCAACCCAGAGGTTTACAGGATTTGTTTTAATAACCACCGGTCGCAGCTTTGCGCCTACTTCCGGTTTAGGGGACTCTGCGAGAGCGTGGTCAAGACTACCTATCAACAGGGATAATGTCAACAGGTATTTGCAGTTGTTAAGTAATGGTTTATTCATGTTCCATTGGATTTAGGCAAGTAAAAAAGCCGGGCAATCGGCATGAATGCTTCATGCCCGGCAGTTGACCCTTTACAAAAAACTTATTTCTTAATCGCTATCAGCTTAATTGTATAGACTTTTTCATTGATCCTCACTACACAGTAATACATGCCCGGTGGCAGCACAGTGGCATCATATGGCAGTTTGTACAACTGACCTGCCTGTGCTTTACCATTGAACAATACTTTATTGCATGTACCTACCGCGCTATAAATCCCTACGTTGACCTGGGCATTTTGTGGCGTTTTGAATTCCACGTTGAGCCTGTTGGTAAACGGATTGGGGTAAGCCCTGTATTCAACCTGTGTCGCCGTACTCATTTTACCCGCAGCTGTTTCAGATTGCGTGGCTGCTGATCTTGCTGCAGTGCCTGCCCGCTGACAACCTGTAAGGTCCTGCAAGACCGTTGTGGTATCGATGGACGAACAGCCATTGTTCAGGTCGAGTACCGTGAGTATGTAATCGCCCGGCGTGTATACAAATTCAACCGGCGAGTTCGATGCAAATCCTTCAGGGCCTGTCCAGCTATAATCGACATCCGCCGTGGTAGATGAACCTTGTATCTCCACTTCGAATATGTCGCAGGTAAGCGGTCCGGTATTGGACACACTGATATCCGGTTTTGTAATGTTCTGCATTACGTTGGCCACCGCATTACCAAAGCAACCATTGGCTGGGTTGGTAACCTTCAACTGGTAAGGACCAGCCACTGATACTGGTGCTATCCGTGTGTTGGCTGTAAATCCGCCCGGACCAGTCCAGCTATAGGTTACGCCCGGTGTTCCGGAGTTACCTGTGATGTTAACTGTTTCCCTAAAGCAGGTCAACAAGTCGGCACTGAAGGCTGTTACACCTGCAGGCGGTGTCTTATCGCTGGTCACTGTTATATTGGCGGTTGTTGTACAACCATTGGCTGGATCAGTGACTGTGAGCACATAAGCACCTGCTGTATTTACAGCAGGATTGGCAATATTCGATGTAAAGGAAGGCCCGGTCCAGCTATAGGTTACGCCAGGCGTAGCAGAATTACCGGTAAGGGTTACATTTTCGAATGTACAGGTTATCTGTGCATTGGCAGGAACAGGTGTGATACTCACACTGGCCGGTGCTGCCATATTCCGCACAATCGTACGTTTCACACTGGCAGTACATCCGCTGGCAGTGCCTGTAGCTGTCATAGTATATTCTCCTTCTACCGTAGCATTGATGACAGAAGTGGTGGCGTGGAAGCCTCCGGGACCTGTCCAGCTGTAATTGACGTTGCCTGAAGCGGCGTTACCGGTAAGTGTTACCTGACTATTCGTACAGGTAATGGCATCAGCATTTGATGGTGCTGTGATCGTAAGACCGGAAGGTGTCGTTCTTCCTTCAACCATAGTGGCTGTTGTGGAAGTAGTACAACCATTCACCGTATCTGTTACCAGCAGGAAATAGTTACCCGCCGCAGTAGCCGTTACGGTAGGGCCAGTGGCAGTAAGACCGCCAGGTCCTGTCCAGCTATACTTTACAGTTGTAGCAGTAGAACCTGCTGTTATTACAATACTTGGATTGGTACAGCTAAGCAATGCAGTAATCGGGTTTGTGGATGCTCCCGGGAATGTTCTGTTCACATGAACAACATAGGAAGCTGTATCTCTACAACCGCTTACCGGATGTTGGGCCACTACTGTGTATTCGCCCGGATTGAATATCGTGATGCCAGGACCATTGGCAATATAACCATTGGGGCCTGTCCAGGTATATTGTGTACCTGCGGTTGAAGAGCTGGCAAAAATAATTACATGGTTTACATTACAAGTCAGGGTATCTGTACTGGTTGAACGTGTAATTGTGAGGTTAGCTGGTGGCAGGTACTCGCGCACTACGTTAACAGTGGCTGTACCTGTACAACTTCCACTGGCCACCGTAAGGGTATACGCACCAGGTTCTGTTACATTGGCATTTTGTGTAGATGCCGTGAATCCGCCTGGGCCTGTCCAGCTATACGTTACGCCCGGAGCAGTTGAACTACCCAACAAGGTAACGGAAGTAGTGGTACAGGTCAATGTATCACTTACTGTGGCGCTGGCATTGAGGCCACTGCCTGATTCGCCGGTCACCAGCATGTTATCGAAGTAGTAGAACTCATCATTACCGGTGGCTCTTGCACGCACAACGATGCGGAGGTTGTTTCCGCTCAATGCGCTGATGCTAACCGGCGTCAGTGTTGAACTATGACTGTTCACAGCCGCTTTCTTCTCATAGAACAGTACCTCAGCTCCATTATTGAGCTTATAGTATAAACGAATGTAGTCTGCATATTCACCCGTTTCATTCATCACAGCGCTTCCAGTGATAGAACTTCTCACGCCGGCAGAGATGGTGACATTGGTTTTGCCTGCAATGTTGATGCTGCCGGATGTCCATACCGCTTCTCCTGTAGTACCGGTATTGCTAACGCGGAACTGATTGCCGTTGGTAGCGGCAACAGCACCCGACGGCGCTTGCACCGACCATGGCGTTGCATCTGTATCAACGTTGATGCCATTTACCGGGAATGCTTCCTGCCAGATGTTACCGGCCACCAGGCTTGTGCTTACCAATGCTGTATCTGTGGCCGTACAATTGGTTGAAGGATCAGTTACTGTCAATTGGTAAATGCCCGCCACTGAAACTGATGGGCTTTGCAGTGTGGACGCAAATCCACCCGGACCTGACCAATTATAATTCAGGCCGGCGGTTGCCGAAGTACCTGTCAGGGTTACTGCGGGGTTACTACAATTAATAGTACCGTTCGCTGCAGCTATTACCGACAGCGTGTTTTGATCGGAACCGGACACTGTTACATTATCAAAATGATAGAACTCATCATTGCCAGTGGCCCTGGCGCGCACAATGATGCGCAAGCTGCTGCCACTCAATGAGCCTACCGATAAATTCGTCAATGTGGTACTATGGCTATTGATCACGCCACGTCTTTCACTAAACTGCACAATAGCACCGTTATCCAATTGATAATAGAAACGTATGTAATCTGCAAATTCACCGGTCTCGTTCATGACCGCACTGCCAGTAATAGAACTTCTTACACCGGCTGTAATGCTCACGTTTGCTTTACCGGCAATATTAATATTGCCGGATGTCCACACGGCCTCATTAGTGGTACCAACATTGCTAAATCTGAGCTGATTGCTATTTACAGCAGCCGTAGCTCCGGATGGTATCTGCACTGTCCAGGCAGTAGTTCCATTGTCTGAAGTAGTGCCGTTGGAAAGGGTGAAATCTTCTACCCACAAATTACCAGCAACGCCATAAGCAGGTGTTACCTGCACCGACTGCGTGGATGTACATCCATTGGCCGGGTTGGTAGCTGTAACCGTATAGGTGCCCGCAGCAGTAACTGAAGGGTTTCTCACTGTACTGGCAAAGCTGTTGGGACCAGTCCAGCTATAAGTGGCCGTAGTCAATGCCGAGTTGGCATTGATAACAATACTACTAAAGCAGGCAAGGCTGCCGCCGCTGGCTGTAACACCAGGCGCAGTTTTGTTTTCCGTAACTGTTACAGGCAAAGTAGCCGAACAGCCATCGGTGAAATTGGCTGTTACAATGTATTGACCTCCCACACTTACCGAAGGATTTTGTGCAGAAGACGTAAAACTGTTTGGCCCTGTCCACGACCAGGAAGAAACTGCACTGGTGGCAGTGGCCTGCAACTGGGCATTGGACGTACAGGTTGCTACTCCATTTACTGAAACAGCCAGCGGTGCCGTGCCCGTATTGTATCCGGTGAGTTTTACATTATCGAGATAGTATCGCTCGGTACTGTTGGAATTTCTCAACCGCACAATGATCTGCAGGCTGGAACCATTCAATACCGACGAAGTCACTGTATCATAAGCAGTACCGGTGGTGGTACCTTTCAATCCATTGATATCACTGAAGAGCAAAGTTTCTGCTCCGCCATTCAGCTTATAGTAAACCCTGATGTAATCATCGTCTTCAAATGCATCGCTCGATCCAGCCGTGCCGCTGCGCAGGTTCAATGAAAACACCACATTGCTTTTGGAGGAAATATTGATAACATCCGATTTCCATACGCCTTCATTGGCAGCATTAAAGGAAGCCATCAGCTCATTATTCTGCACAGAGAATGTTCCGGCTGCTGTATTTTCCAGCGTCCAGGCTGTTGTACCTGCATCTGAAGTAGTACCGTTGGCAAATGTAAAGTCTTCGAGCCAGAATGTGCCGGGGGCAACACTGCCACCAGCCGTTACCTGCACCTGACGTGATGCAGTGCAACCATTCGCCGGATTGGTAACGACGACCGTGTATGTTCCTGCCGTGGTGACCACCGGATTTTGCTGGGTGCTGGAGAAGCCTGGACCTGTCCACGCATATTGCGCATTGGCTACCGGTGAGGTAGCGTTGATCGTAACGCTGCTGGCGCATCCAAGTGAAGCGCCTGTAGCCGTAACATCGGGTTGCGTTTTATTTGAGGTAATGGTAATGCTGGCTGAGCCTGAACCCGTGCTACTGGTGGCTACTACATTGTAAGTACCTGCCACTGTAATCACCGGATTCTGAGAGGTAGAAGTAAAACTACTGGGGCCTGTCCAGCTATATGTAACGCCTGAAGCAGATGAACTGGCGCTCAGTGTCAATGAAGCATTGGCACAGGTAAGCACGCCATTATTACCTGCTGAGACCGATACCGGTATACCGCCTGCACAAGGACCATGCTCTTTAAACACCCGATAATCTTCGATATAATACTTGGAGGTTTGTGAGCCTCCGTTGTTGTAGTTGTAAATCCTGACAACAAATTGTACGTTGTTGCCATTGAGTAAAGGGGAGACAAAATCAATGGTGCCGAAATTGCCCGTACGCTGATCGAGCAATATTTCAGCACCTCCGTTGATCTTATAATAGACTTTCACATACTCTGAACTATTCATATCTCCTTCCGAAGTGATCTTGGTGGCGATCTGGAAATCGGTATAGCCTGCCACTGAAAATACTTTGGAATACCACACGCCCTCTCCTCCCAGTTCCTGTGCATGAAATCGATTGGACTTCACCCAGAATATTGCTCCGGAAGCTACGTTGGCTGAGTTGATGAACCAGCCGGTAGTACCGTTGTTGACGGTAGTACCATCAGACAAGCCCGAGAAATTGGCTGCCACGATGGGACAATCCGGCGAAAATGCCGACAATCGATTACCAAATAAACAAAACAGGAGCAGTAAGGGTATAACTCGCTTATACCATTTGAGGAGAGGTACTTTCATACGGTGTTATTTTAGGTGGTAAGGAATACCAGGAGCAATGATGCTCCTGGTATTCTTATTGGGTCATAGTGCTATTTTGCTGGCAACAGATGTGTGTTCCTCCCTGACTTATTGTTTTATCAGGTGCAGGGATTGATTAATAGTGCTGAAGTCTGTAACACGAACGTAGTAGAGGCCTTTGGCCAAATGGCCA
The DNA here is from genome assembly GCF_059502485.1 of Paraflavitalea sp. Classification (NCBI taxonomy): domain Bacteria; kingdom Pseudomonadati; phylum Bacteroidota; class Chitinophagia; order Chitinophagales; family Chitinophagaceae; genus Paraflavitalea; species Paraflavitalea sp. The sequence goes on along the minus strand of NZ_JCACET010000008.1, from coordinate 2,016,602 downwards.
ACCGGCAGCACCAGGTTGTGCCCGCCTTTGTCCAGCTGCGCGGCTTTGTGGTATTGCACGCGACCCATCAAATCGATGATGGTAATGGACAGGCGGTTTTTGGAGGTAAGATTAATGTAGAGATTGGCCTGTTCCTTACTGGTAACTGATGGCCTCAACGCTATATGGAGATTGGTTAACGGGTTATTTGGCTGTACCGGCCTGCCCGTGATGGGCAGTATCGAAGAATGGCTGGCCACACTGAATTGTGTAAGTACACTAAATGCATTGGCGCCTCTCGTATATGGACCGGAACCGCTGGCAGCCGCTGTGCTGCTGGCCTGCACGATATTGGATCCATCTGAACGTATCACTTCTGTTATCGTACGATCGAACTGCGACAGTTCTTCAGGACCGGCCCACCTCAGCTCCAAAGCAATATTGCTTCCACCAGGTGTAGCTTCCGACACCTGCCAGGTTCGATCGATGCTTGATTGGAAAGCAACGCCGGGAATGACCTGATCGTTTACTGCAATGGTGAAATGATCAGCAGTCCCTGTGTTGGTAAGCAGCAACGGATTGTAAGCTGCCGGTGTAGCACCTACAGGATATAACACGCTTCCGTCGGCACCATCTACCTGCTCGATGCGTAAGCCTCCAAGACCTGTATTACCTGTTCCACTATTGCCATTACCGGTAACGATCCAACTCGTGACTGCACCGTTGAAGGTTGCACCACTTATCGGATTGCTGCCGGTTTTCATGGTGAGGATGTTATTGTCTGTTACCAGTTTGGCTGTGCCACCCAGTACCAGGTTATGACTGATGTCGATATTGCTTGTCATGTACTTGTTACCACTACCATTGATCTCCAGCGAGCCATGGGCAGCAGGTAGTATTGGTTGATCACCAGCAGCTGTGTATGCCACTGTGCCTTCTATATTAAAAGGACCACTCATGGAGGTTGTACCGCCACTGATGGTAAGTTTGGCATTGTTTTCAATATGCAGCGCACGGGAGTAACCTATATTACCACTGATGGTAGGCATACGCGGCGCCCAGTTGGGGATCAACACATCGGTAGTGCTGGTAGGTATACCTCCACACCAGTTGGTGGCCGTATGCCAGTCGGTATTGGTGGTTCCTCTCCAGGTGCCATCGGCCAGTACCCGCAGGATCGCTTCGTTGGAATAGATTGTTCCACAGGTGCCTGTTATAGATAAACGGAAGCGGTGTCCATTCATAGACAGGAGGACATTGCTGGTAAAACTCAACAGGCTGGTCGTACTGGTGGTGGCTGTAGACGAACCAAACGGTAACCAGTTCACTCCATTGGAGCCATTGTCCGTTTCCCATTGATAGGTCACCGGCTGGCTACCACCTGACATCGTAACCCTGAATGCATTATTGATCATTGTATTGGCGCACGCAAACGTATCACGCGGATGTGTATTGATCGCAAGCGAATTGTATACGTTTAATGTAACGAGTGATGAATTAGTAGCGCATCCAAACGCATCGGTAGCTGTTACTATGAATCTATGATTGTTCATAGTTGTTGTGGTACCCGTAACTGTTAAACTATTGGTAGATGTACCGCTATAGGTAGCATTATCGGTCAAAGTCGTTGACGGGCTGGGAGACTGTCGCGTCCACTGATAGGTAAGTGCAAGCGGACTGGACACCACCGAGGTAAAGGTAGCGTTGCTGCCTGTACAGACAGCAAGGGGCGTTGTAGGCTGTGTACTGAACACTGGTTGAAATACATGCAACGTATCGAGCCCACTGGTAGCCTGGCAATTGGTAACTGTATTGGTAGCGACATAACGATACAGGTTTCTATCGAAAGAAAGACCAGGAGTAGTGATGGTCAACATACTTGTTGTCGCACCGCCATAGGGAGCTCCATCAACAATGTTGCTCCAGTTGCTTCCGTGATCGGTACTCACCTGCCACTGATAGTCAAGCCCTGAAAAGAACTGTGCAGATATACTACCTCCACCGTTGGCACAGATGGATACCGACGTGTTGCCGGTTTTGACCGTCGGCGCCGCCGTTGCACTTACTGTCAGCAAGGCCGCATTGGACGGAGTAGTACCTGAGTTATCTGTTACCTCGCAACGATACTGATAGTTGTTCATAGCGGGGGTGGCCACGAGTACTGATAAGCTGGCTGTATTTACGTTGGAATAAGTACTTCCACTGGCTACCGGATTCCAGGCTCCCCCACCATTCGTACTTACATACCATTGGTAGGTTAACGTGCCTGTACCATTGGCTACCACTGAAAAGGTGGCAGTACCGTTTGCACAAGCGGTGCGCGGCAAAGGATGTTGTGAAAAAGAGACTACAGGCGTAGCAGCAGCACCAAGTGCCGTAGTCAATAATATGGAAATGAGAAGAACCGTGTGGGTGATTGTCTGTGGCGTGCGGTTATAGCACACCTGTTGAATGGAATGGGTAAAGTTTTTCATACGATCCGGGATAATTTTATTGGATAGTAACCGTGATACTGATTACACAGGAGATTGACTAATGAGGATAGGACTTGAACAATTGACTTAACACAAACCTAAATAAAGTTACTGCTTGCTTCAAGCGAATCCAGATATATATAATATCTCCATCCACACAAAGCACACAATGTGTGGTATATGTCTTTTTAGACAGTTATCATTTTCGCATATGTGTAAATGGGGTGTCAGCAAGCTAAAATGCTTTACTGCAAATCATTACAGCGAAATTGTAAGGGTTACTATTTACGTAACACTGTGAGTAATTATTCGACCCTGAATGAACATTGTTAGCGTATGAATGCCTGTTAGAAGATATCTAATCCAACGGTGAAGCCTGACCAAACTTCGAAGTCATCATCCTTCATGGAACGTATATTGCTTTTGTAGCCGTCGAATTTGGTTTTCTGCTCTGAGTAATAAACAGACATCGATGGTCCGGCATATAGGGAGAAGTGCTTGCTTAGCTTATAATGTAAATGTACTTCGGCCCGGTTGAGGGAATTGTAATACTCCCAGGAACCAAGGTAAACCTGCTGTGTAGTGATCTCTGCATTTACTCTCCACTTATTATTTATGTAATATTCTTTTCCCAGACCATATCCGAATGTGTATGCTTTCTTGTCTTTGGTAGGCTCTACGCCAGCCATCAGGATACTATATAATTTTGAATTGCCCGTTTTGAAGGCTGCGTTAAAAGGGAATACTTCGTTGCCATAGAAGGCCAGTTTATGGTAGCCTTTAAAAATGATATTGATCAGGCCAATGCTGTAGCCATCGGAGGTATCGGCAATGTTGATCAATCCAATCTGCACGCCCTTGAGTTTTTTAGTATAGTTAATAATCCCCGCGATCTGCGCTCCGTTCGTTTCCTGGAAGTTTACGTTGAGTATACCTGCAATCTGCGCTCCGTTAAGATCGCGGCGGTTTACGTTGAGTATACCGGCTATCTGCGCGCCTTTGGTGTTGCTGTTGCCGAAGTTGCCTATGCCAGCGGCCTGCAATCCATTCATGCTACCTCCCACATGGTTATAGATACCACTCACCTGGGCACCAATAAACTGACGGTTCACAAAGTTGGAGATACCCGCTGCCTGAAATCCGGTCACACTATCAACCACTGTATTATGTATACCTGCCAGTTGCACGCCGTCTACCTGTCCTCCCACTATGTTGACCAGGCCAGCCGCCTGTACCCATCGCACATCTTTGTTGTCTATGTTGAACCAGCCAGCCAGCTCAACGCCATTAACCCCACCAGAATAACCGCCCCATACGTTCAACGACACGTTATTGATGACCTGGCTGTTGAGGCGTCCGTTGGTACTTAAGCCAGGTAATAATGAAAGCTGATAGGGTCGCGCCGTAAGGAACTTCTGCAAGTTAATGGCCTGCACTTTTTGCCAGGTCGTCAGCAACCATTTACCTACAGCTGTTTTTCCTACCATGGCAGAGTCGGCTTTTTGATAGGTATATATCCAGTGTGTGCTGTCTGCTTTGCGCACGGCTATAACTATGGAATCGGGCGCATTGAATGTATAGGGTGTGATCGTAATCGTCTTATCGGAATTTTGGACCGGTATAATGGCGATGGAAACGCGCTGGTTGTATTTAGGTTCTATTACAATGGTCGTGTCCTCATACAATGATTTACTTACTGTGAGTGCTGCTTTGCTGTAGCGGCTTTTCAGCTTTAGCCTGAAAAACCCCTGCCCATCGGAAATGGCAGAGGCTAATTGATTCTTCTCGTAAATACTGGCATTGCTGACTGTTTCGCCCGTCTGATCATCCAATATATAGCCGGTTACATAATATACCTTCTCCTCACTGGCCGTTCGTTCCGTGACCATCGAGATCCTGATAGGCGTTCTGCGCAGGATAATGTAGTTGCCGCTTTCCTTGAACTCATACCCTTCAGGAAATAAAGCTTCCATTACCTGCTTTACCGTTTTATTGTAAACATTCAACGTAACCAGACTATCCCTTTTAATGATATTACTGTTGTAAGAGAAGTAGAAGTTGCCCTTGTTGCTCAATATCTCCAACACCTGGTCCAGTTGCTGGCGGTTTACCTGAAAGCTCACTGTTCTGTTCAGAACATTTTGTGCCAACGCTCCTGAAGAAATCAATAAAATAACTGCCAGTAAGGTGGCCCTTACCAATCCTGCTTCGTGTTTCATAGCTAATGTCTGTGAGTATATCTATTTCAATATGATTCGGGAATTATTGGGGGTAACGGTAAGCTCAAGTGTTTGAGCAACAAGTTCCAGTACTTTATCAAGCGATTCGTTATTATAGGTAGCGGTGAGGGGTAGATTCCGCTTCTCTTTCGATTCGATAACGATATGAGCATCGTATGCTTCATTGAGCACTTCTACCAGTTTCCATAAAGGTGTATTGTCACATACAAATACTTTATCGCGGTAGTAGCTGTAGAGTTGATCGGTTACTCCTTCTTTGGTCAGTGAATCAGCGCTACCGCCTGTCACTACTTTTTGCTTAGGCGTCAATGCAATTGTTTGCCGGCCATTGCTCACCTGTACTGATCCCGTCTCTACGATCACTTCTGTTTTACCATTGATCGTTTTAATATTGAAAGAAGTTCCTGTAACAGTCACGGTAAGGCCATTCACATGCACTACAAATGGTTTGTTCTTGTTGTGTGCTACTTTGAAGAATGCTTCACCATCCAGCTCAACTGCTCTTTCTTTTTTATTGTAAGCTTTTTCGTAGCTAATCGATGAGTGCTTATTGAGGGTGATCACGGAACCATCGGGCAGCGTATCTGCCACACTGGTATTCGTAGTAGCCAGTATGATGGCTTTAGCATCCTTGTCTTTCACAGACAGGAAATAGATCATGGCCAGGATACCCGCTGTAGCCACCAGCGTTGCAGCCACGCGCCAGGCACTTATGCGTTGGCCCATGGAACGCACCCTGCCTGTTTCACTGGTATTGCCTGTCTTCACCCTGTTCTGGAAACGCTGCCAGGCATCTTCTTCGCTGACAGTACTTTGTGCGGCCAGTTCCCGGCTGCTGTCCCAGATCAGTTTGAAGTGATCGAAGTACCGCTGGTTGCCGGGCGTTTCCGCTATCCAGGCTTCCACCTGCCTGTCCTCCCCGGGTGTTGTTTCCCGGAGCAGGTATTTCACCAGCAGGTCATCACTCATATGGTATATATGGTCTCTCAAACTTTTCTGGTTTACAGGTTTAATAGGGATAGGATCACAAAGGGTAAAAAGTCTATCAGTTTCAGGCGCATCAGCTTTAAGGCTTTGCCCATCTGGTTCTCTACTGTTTTGATGGAAAGGCCGAGGCGGTCGGCTATTTCCTGGTACTTCAGTTCCTCAAACCGGCTCATCTGAAAGATGGTACGGCATTGCTCCGGCAGCTCTTGCAGGGCTGTCCGCAGGCGACCTTCCAGTTCGCCCAGCAATATTTTCTTTTCTGCATTATCTGTTTGTTCATTCATGCGCGCTGTAGCATAGGACTGGTAGGCGGTTTTCACCTTCTGGTGCTTGATGTAATTCAGGCTTTCATGGTATACAGCGCGATAGAGGTAGGCAGTGAGGGAAGTTTGGATGGAGAGATGGGATTTACGTTCCCATATTTTATAAAATACGTTTTGTACCATTTCTTCGGCCATCACATCATCTTTCACAATGGTACAGGCATAGGCGTGCAGGCTCTTAAAGTGTGATTTAAAAACATCCTCAAAAACAGTGGCGCCGCTTTCAGTTCGTGACTGAATGCTGCCCGTATCATTAACTCCCATTCGAACGGTTTGATATCTGCCTCCAAATATAGCTGCTGCTTCTGTCAATTGCGCTTTATTATATGACAACCGGCAGGTGGTTTACCCCTACGGCGACCTATAAATATTCAAAGTGCAGACATTAATGACTGATCTGCTGCATCTGGAGATTCACGTATTCCAAGTAGCGTTCGCGGGCAATAATGGAGGCAACAAGATGATCATGGGAGGTAGTTGCCTCAGGTGCAATGTCATATGCTTTTGCAGTAAGTGTTATGGTAGGATCGTTGTTGGCGCGCACGAAATAGATGGTATCCATTTCGGTCATGCCCGTTTTGTAGTACTTATAGAAGGACTCATGTTCTGAGAAGAATCGTGTAGCCAGGTGTAGTTCGTTTTGCCAGAACTTGTAAATGTCATGTTGATCGTCGTCATCAGGAATGAACAGGGCTGCTTTGTAGACGAGGGCATAGTACTCTATGAGGCCGGTAAATTGGGGTTTGACTGTTTTAAAGAACCATGCTTCTTCTGATTCGCTGGTAAACTTGTAGTTGTGGAGGATGGTTTGCAGTTTTTTCCAGTTCATCTCACAGGTCCTGAAGGCGCATTCGATCTGTTCTTTTTCAATGGGATGTTGCTGTTTGCAATACTCCATTTCAAGCAACATCTGCTCATACAGGCGTTTGCATTGCTCTCTCATAGAATGTCCGGGTTTAAGGGTATAACGAGGGGTTTAAAAAAAAGCAGGGAAAGTAAAAACAATCCCTGGTTAACCAAAAGGTCACATGAGAAAATCTACTATTTGAAACAAAGTTTACTGTCAGTTCTTTATGTTCTTCTCCCCCGGTTTGCCCGTGTCCCATCCCGGTGCGACCGGGATAAGGACAAAGCGGACATTGACATATAAGAAGAAACAAAACCCACTTGGAAATTCCTGCGATTGTTGTTTACTCATGAAGGAGCACTTCAGTAGGATACAAGCCAATCGAGGAAGTCTTTTACTGGTTACTGAACACAGGTGGAGGCAAAAAAAAGCTCACCTGCTGATAAGCCAGGTGAGCCATGAAAATATTTTACAATTGCGGATAGCAATGTTTTTCAAAGCTGTACACAGACTTATCTACCTCCGCTTTTTCGAGCGGAGCAGGAATTGGCACCTTCATCTCCGCATCATGCACAATTTCTGTACAGCATGAAACAAAAGAAGGGTTGCCAAGGCGTCATCGGGCCCGTTTTCCCTCAGCCTTTCTTGATAAGCAACACATAAAAGAACGAGGCAAATATATACAATCCATCCGTGTATTCAGAAAGTAGTAGTCAATTATTTTGCTAACGGGTGTGGAAAAGCCAAATTATGCGAAAATCTACGCCACAAAATTGTCATAATTGCCATATGTCAAATGCGTAGCTCTTACATGTTACGTGTGTGGAAGACCGGCATCGAGGTTATCAGCGCTCTGCGACTGCATTTTGAACTGCGAAGGGGTGAGTCCTGTAAACTTCTTGAAGGCTTTATTGAATGACACTTTGTTGTTGAAACCAGTATCGAGGGCAATTGATTCGATCTTGCTGTCATCACCGGAAGCCAGCAGGCGTTGTGCTTCTTCTATCCGTAGTTTATTGACGAAATCGGGGAAACTAATACCCATGCGTTCATTGAGCACTTGTGATAAGTGATGAACAGAAGTGCTAAGCTTGTCTGCCACCTCTTTCTGCTTCAGATCACGCTGCAGGTAAAACTTTTCTGTTTCTACCAGTTGCTGTAATTGTCTACTGATTTGCTTGGCAGTTTCTTCATCAAGGCTGGAGAACTTATACTTTTCGGCAGGTTCGACCGGCATGGCCATAAACACGGGCGCCACCTGGTGGGCGTATTGAACATTGAGGTAGGCAATGGTATAAATGCCGATGGTGGTAAGTAGCTTCACCAATACCGATACATACAGGGATACCACAAAGGGAATAAAATAGTAAAGAGCAAAGCCAGCTATTTGCACCACCGAGTAAGCAGCAAAGAACAGGAGAAGGTACCGTAGATACCGTTTCGTTTTCTGGCTTCGCTGGCCAACGGTTCCCATAGAAGCGTACAAGCGGTATTTATAATAACACAACACTGTGATGGCCACCATATAGCCAAGTCCCAGCCATCCAATGTTGCTATAGGTTTCGCCTGTTCGTCTGTCGGCGATATAATATAAACCGATCAGCACCACAAAAAATGCAGCAGGTATCCAATAGAACCAAAATCCCGGAGGGCGTGGCGGCAACCCAAAGCAGGCGCGCAGGTACATCAACAGGCAATTGGCGCCTACCGTACCTAATAGCCAGCCTGCTACTACGCCGGGATATAAAGGATGAAAATAAATGGCCTTAGTATAGGTAGCGATATAATAGAACAGGCTCAATGAAAACATTATCACCAACCACGCCAGCAGATTGTTCTGAATGCGATTGCTCTTGTGCCGCCACAAAACAATCGACAGTATTACGCCCTGCGCGCCTGCCATCAGGAAAAGCAATTTGAGAAAGTCTGGCAAAATAAACATCGAGTCGGTCATACCCCTGATTCTAATACTACCTTGTAATATTTTACCCGGCAATATTAGAAAGAATGACCTGAATGTGCTGTTGCTACAAAGTTATTTTTAACCGGTCCTGTAAAAGGTACCCGGGCTGCTATTCACCCAGCCAGGTTTTAAAACTATTCACCCGCTCCCGGCTGATCACGATGCTTTCTGTGGCGCCCGGTTCTATTTCCACTTTCAGCTTGCCATTGAACCACACCAATATTTTGGTGATGGCCGCATGGCTCACCATGTATTTCCTGCTTGCGCGGAAAAACAAAGCTGGCGAAATCATCTCCTCGATCTCCGTAATGGTAAAGGATAACATATACTCCTTATTATCATGGGTCCGGGCAAAGCAGAGCTTGTCTTTTGAATAGAAGTACCGGATATCGCTCACTGGCACGGGGATGAACTGGTGTCCTCTTCTTACGAGGAAACGGTTGCGATATTCCGGCTCTTGCTTCTTTTCTGTTCCCAGCAATTGCAACAGCTCCTGCAATTGAGTGGTCAGGTTCATGGAGGTTAAAGAGGGTTCTTTACGGGAAGCAAAGGCTTGTGTAGTTGATCCTTCAGTATGCCGGAATGACATTTTCCGCATGGCTTGCTCACTTGCTCTTGTTGTTATCACGTTGCTCATGGCTTGATTTTTTGACCCTTCAAAGTTCTTTCATCGCGCCATCAATCGCTTTTTTGCCCGCGTAAAAGGTGTAAACCATTATAATCATTCACGCGAAAGATGCCTTTCGGGCCGGCATTTCTTCAATACGTCCGAAATTCTAATGGTAATTGGGTAGTACCCGAGAGTGACAAAATGGCTCTGATATCCACCTAAAAAAAGAGCAGGTGGTAGAAACCACCTGCGAGTCACATGAGAAAAATTCTGTTACCGCAACTTTGTAGACACTCCGGGAATAAGTTGCGATAGCCAAACCAAACTCTGCTAACATTCCCGGAGAAGTAGTTACCCGTTCTGGTCGGTGCCCGGGTTTAATGTCTTATTAGAATCGAATTCTTTTTGGGGAATCTTCAGGATAAATCGATTGTCATTGGCCGGGATGTTGAACCGGTAGGCAGCCGGGTGGTTACCGGTTCTGATGAGTGGCAACTGCCGGCGCTTGGCATCGAGATAGTCAAAGCCCAGCTCTCCATAAAACTCTTTCCTTCTCTCCAGGAGTATCTCGGTGACCAATGTCGCTCCTGTATTCCCTGAAGCCGCTGCCGCAGGGTCACGGTTCTTTTGGACAGTCAGTAATATAGTGCCGGCATCGGCTTCCGCCAGCTCGGCTTTTGCTTCTGCTTCGATCAGGTACATTTCTGCCACCCGCATCATGGGCAAGGCTTCGTTGAACCAGGTTTCTTTCAAAGGCACGACATCGCCATTGATCAGTTGTATTTCATCGGCCGAAGGGCTGCCAAACTTGTTGGTAGAAAACCTTTGTGCACTGGTAGGGTTACTACTGGTGAGGTAGAATGTGTTGCGCACATCTGTATTGGAAAAAGCAGCTACCAATGTGGAGTTCACAAACAGGTTATCATATCCATTCCCTGTCTTTTCAAAAAATGAGCTGGGGGTACCATAGTACAGTGATTGTCCGCCAATGTCGGAAGCCTGCGGAAAACCCCAGATCACTTCTGATGATGCAAGATCACCAAAGCCATTGCTGTAGGAAGGAGCATCGAGCGTATACCCTACCCTTGCTTTCTGCGCAGCATTCTTCGCATCGGCCCAGCGTCTTTGCTCCAGGTATATCCGGGCAGCCATGCCCCAGGCTACATTGATATTGACATCGCTCTTAAGCAGTCTGCCGGTGCCCAGATTCAAGGTAGCAAATTCTATATCTGCATTAATCTGGTCATACACCTGCTTGATCGTACCGCGTGGCTTTCCTTCATTCTCAATACTCGTAGGTTCTGTGTATAAAGGTACGCCCGGTGCATTGGGATCCCTGGCAATGGTGTGCTGGAACTCACGGATGATCTCGAAATACAACCAGGCACGCAAAGCCCTTGCTTCTGCTTCCAGTACTTTTTTATCTGCTGCCGAAATGCTGGTACTCAGGGTCACTCCTTCTATAAGCGTGTTAACCTGGTTCACATGTTCGTAAAAAAATCCCCACGTGAAAATGGTGCGGCGATAAGCCGGTTCACGGTTCTCGTGACGGTAATCGAATTGATAATTTCCACCAGGATTCACTATATCAGTTCCTTTGTTGATGCGAGCCAGGTTAACGGAATTATATCCCCATGTATCAGTAAGCCCGCCCGCTGTATTGTCAAGGTTGGACCACTGCCTGCGCATGTTGCGGTAAATACCAGTGAAATAGGAACGTACGCCATTGACTGATTTAAAAACGTCGACATCAGAGACAGCATCGGTAGGTTTGGGATCGGTAATGAAATCTTTTTTACAACCCACACCGGCTATACTTACGATCGCCAGTAGTATAAAGAGTTGTTGTATATTATATCGTTTCATGATCATTGTGTTTAAGCGTTCTTTAGAAATTAAGTTCCAATCCTGCTGAAATGATCTTGAATACAGATGATTGCGGCCGCGATGTTCCGTCTACATCTGTTTCGGGATCGGCACCTTTCTTTAGTCTGCTCCAGGTACCGATGTTGTCGGCCTGTACATAGAACCGTGCATTCTTTATGACCTTACGGTTCTTGTCGGGATTGAAGGTGAAGCCAAGTGTGATGTTGCGCAGGCGTACATAGTCGCCATCATATAGGAATCGGGTTGAACGCTGGTTGATATCGGTGTTGTTTACATCGAGACGAGGTACATTGGTGATATCTCCTGCTTTTTGCCACCGGTTGAGAACATCTGTATGCAGCTGATCTCCAAAGCTGGCGGTGAAGCCATGCATTAAACCTCCATATTCGGCATCATATGTCTTTCCACCAAAAGCGAAGTTGAGCAACACGCTAAGGTCAAAATGTTTGTAGTTAAAAGTGTTGGTCCAGCCGCCTGTTACCTTGGGTAAAGCGCTTCCTACATAATACCGCGTCGCATCTGCATAGGTATTGACGGTTATTTTTTTACCGGTGGGGTTACCAGAACCATCCTTTTCGTCGGCATACCATAGCGGGTCTCCTGTTGCGGGGTCTACACCAGCCCATTCAGGCATAAAGAAGTCGAAGAATGACCTGCCCACCTCACGCTGGTAAGCACCGGCCAGCAATTTTTCCTGTGGCAGCTTGGTAATCTTGTTCTTTACAAAGGAAGCATTGATGATAGAGTTCCACTCGAAGTTCTTCTTGCTGATGGCGCGCGCATTGATGCTGAACTCTACACCTGAGTTGATAACCGTGCCTATATTATCATCCACTGATGGGATGCCACCGGAAAATACCAGTGGTCTGTTGAACAGCAGGTCGATGGACTCCTTCCTGAAATAATCCACGCTACCCGTGATCCTGTTCTTCCAGATGGCGAAATCTACTCCAATGTCCAGGTTTCCTTGTTTTTCCCAGCGGATAGCAGGATTGCCCAACTGGTCGAGATAGATACCGGGGTTGTTCAGGTTGTCATAACCACCGCTGAACGTGCTGAGGTAAGGGAAATAACTGGTCAACCGGTTGTTGCCCACTTCTCCATAAGATGCACGGAACTTCAGGAAGTTGACGAAGGTTACCTGCTTCATGAATTCTTCGTCACTCAGCAACCAGGACACACCTATCGCCGGGAAGAAGCCCCATTGGTTGCCTTCTGCAAAACGGGATGATCCATCCCAACGTACGGTCACTTCTGCAAAATACTTTCCTTTGTAATCATACTTCAGACGACCGAGATAACTGTTGATGGTTTCAGTGGTAGTACCGCTGGATAATGCTTCTGTAGTGGCAGCAACTCCCAATTCTGTAAGGCCGGAGAATGGGAAAGCCACCTTCTGGCCAGAGAGTGTTTTAAACTCATATTTATACGCTTCAGTGCTGGCCATCACATCGATGTTGTGATCGCCAAAAGCGTGTGTATAGTTCAGCATGTTGTTCCAGGTCCAGGATGTAGTGATATCATTCTGGCGCTGCGAGCGGCCACCTACGTTCTGGCCGTTACCGAAGTCGGGGGTTTCATAGCTCAACGTTTCGAAGAAGTATTTATCGATACCAAAGCTGCTCCTGAACTTAAATCCTTTGGCCAGCTTGATATCTGCATACGTATTCAGGTTGGTGAGGTAGCGTTTGCGTGATTCTGTGTTCACCAAAGTGGTAGCTACCAGGTTGGAAGGCTGCAGCGAATTTCTGTTTACATTCACTGTCCTTGTAGCATCCGGGTTGCCGAAATCATAGATCGGGTTGCCGTCTGCATCCAGCAATTCTTCGCCATTCTCTCCGCGCTTGTACACAGGATAGATGGACGACATGGTTCGAATGTATTGTATGGTGTTCTCGAAGTTGGTGCCTGCCTGATCAGGATAATTCTGACTGGAGAATACAAAGGAAGTACGTGCGCCTAACTCCAGCCAGTCATTCAGGTTGCTGGTATAGTTGAAACGTGCGTTGATACGATCGAACTTGGAAGTCTTTACATATCCTTCCTGTGAAAGATAGCCGGTTGAAAAGAAGTAGCGCGACTGATCGCCTCCACCGGAAACGGAAAGGTTCACATCACGGCGCAGGGCATTGGTGCGGGTGAGCTCTTTGGTCCAGTCGGTATTCCACAACAGGTTGGTGCCGGGTACCAGCTTCCCATCTGTACCTACCGGCTTGGTAATGCCAAATGGATTGTACTTGATCTCCGATACAAGATCATCGGTAGCTACCTGTGTAGGATTGGCTATACCTGCATCGATATTCAGGTTGCGCAACGCTTCCCAGCCCAGCTCAAACATTTGCTGTGAGTTTACAAAGCTGTACTCAGGCAGTGCGCGGGAGGCTAATCCAAATGTAGAACTGAGTGTGATAGAAGGTGCTGCTCCTTTCTTACCGCGTTTTGTATTGATGAGGATAACGCCTGCGGCTGCGCGGCTGCCATACAGGGCGGTGGCTGTACCATCTTTTAGTACCGAGAAGTTTTCAATGTCGTTGGGGTTGATCATGTTCAGGTTGCCATCGAAGGGAATACCGTCCAATACCAATAATGGTTCGGCACTGGCATTCAGCGAGGCGATACCGCGAATGCGTATCTGCGGATTGTCACCGGGCTGACCGGAATTGTTGACAACCATCACACCAGCGGCGGTTCCCTGTAAGGCCTGGCCTACAGATGTTACCTGTTGTCTTTTAATAGCGCGTTCGTCTACTACAGCTACCGAGCCGGTAACTTCTCTTTTTCGTTGGGTGCCGTAGGCCACCACCACTACTTCATCAAGTTTTTTCTCTTCTGTGGTGAGGCTTACATTCATAGTGTTGCTTCTGCCAATAGATACTTCCTGTACTGCATACCCAACATACGTGAAGACCAATGTCCGGGCTGTACCGGGCACGCTAAGCGAAAAGTCGCCATTGTCATTTGTTTGGGTGCCTGTGGAAGATCCTTTGATCGTAATTGAAACGCCCGAGAGGGCCATATCATTTTTGTCAGTGACTTTGCCGGTTACCGTTCTGGTTTGTGCCCACGCACTGCCAGTTATTAGTAACAACCATATGGCAATAAGAAAAGATTGTCTCATACAGTTAGCTTTTGTTTCAAAGCTATCCTGTTGAAGGCAAGAGCTGAAGAGCTATTACATACTCTACTAACGGGCTTGATAAGATGATAACGATCAATGTAAACCGCTGATGTATAAAACTGCCTGCCTGTTGATGATGATGCGAATGATGAATGGTAATTATTGAATACTTGTTGTCACAATATCTATTATAAATAAAGCAGCAGACAATTATAGTGCCTGCGTTTACTCGACAACTTGATGTGCTGACATTATCATGAACATAAATATAAGCTGGTTAATTACTTAGACAGTGACACTATTATCTTAATTATCTTGTATACATTTTTTGTACTATATAAATGGAAAATAGTGTTGACTACCGGTAAAGCAGCCTTCAAAGTGCATCCTATTCTTGCAACAGATACAAAAAAAGAGCGGGTGGTAGAAACCACCCGCGAGTCACATGAGAAAAATTCTATTACCGCAACTGTTTTGTAGTGATCCAGGGATGAGTTGCGATAGGCATATACCGAAATCCCCGGAGTTCGTTTACGTGTCGGCCTTTTGACGGACGACTTTCGAATGATGTAATGGTTGTTTGTGCAAAATATCCAGCAACATTTCAAACAGGTCTGCATCACGGTAATTGTACCGGAACTCTGTTTCTTTTACATGGAGGTACAAGGTGTTGCCATTAAGCCCCCTGAATTTTACCAACCGGGCTTTCAGCATTCCCCAGAACAGATCGATCTCATCAATGTGTGAACGGCCTTTGGCTGTTCCGTTCATGCCACCATTGAGGCGCAACAAACGTACATTGTTGAAGTCTGCAATTCCATTGTAAACATGTAAATGGTGCTTCTGTAAAAGCGCATCATCAGCTTCGACTCTTCCCTTAACCCAGTCGTACAACCAACTGGAGTCAACGCAGGACATCTTGTCTGTGTAAATACGCTCATCCCTTTTAAAAAGGCCGTAGAAGGCTTTTTTTCCTGCATGTCCATTTGTTTCCACAGCATGGTCGAGACCATTTTCCATGGGAAGGAATGCAATGTTACCGTTCTGGTAACGGAGGGGATTTTTCTCTTCGCAAAACCTGGCTATGTGTGTGCGAATGAGCTTAAAATAGGCATTCACCGTGATCCGGCTTATTCCGGAGATGTTAGCTATTTGCGTAGCGGTGAGGTCTTCGCAAAATAGTTTCAATAGCTCCCGCACTTTCCGCTCGGAAAGGTGGGCGCCTTTAAGGTATTTGTTTTTCATGGCGCTAGCTGGGTGTTAAGTACGATACTCTACGTAAATAAGACAATTTTTATTATAACCAGTTTGTTAAAATATTACAAGCGGTATATGGTGGGGATGTATGCATTAATTGGCTCATTTACTTATCATGAATAACCAACTGAATGGGTAGAATAAGGTTTTGATAAGAGCAGCAAAATAGGACTAAAACGTGCTAAAACAACAGCAGCCTGCTTATGGCAGCTTTTACTTTTTCAGGATTAGGCAGTGCAGCTTGTTCGAGCTGCTGGTTCATAGGTATGGCCGGGATATATATTGTACCCAATATTTCTACAGGTGCATCAAGGCTGCGAAAGCAGTGGCGGGATATACGCCCAGCCAGTGCTTCAGCGAATGAGTTGTATTGTTGTTCTTCCGTCAACACAAGGCATTTGCCGTGTTTTTCAACGGTGCTGTACACGAGCTCTTCATCCAATGGGTATAAAGTACGCAAATCAACGATCTCCACTTGTCCGGGAAAATGTGTTGCTGCAGCCTTTGCCCAATACACGCCCATTCCATAAGTAATGACGCAACAGGATTCTCCTTGTTTCACGGATCGATCGTCTGCGTACAACACGACATTCCCTTTTCCCAAAGGCAATACGTAATCACGGGAGGGCTCGGTTGTTTTGGCGTCATCGGTGCCAGGCACTTTGCTCCAGTAAAGTCCTTTGTGCTCCAGCATTACCACCGGATTGGGGTCCAGGAAGGCTGCCTTCATTAGCCCTTTCATATCGGCTGCGCTGGAAGGATAGGCTACTTTGAGGCCTTTTATGGACAATAGTGTAGTCTCTACACTACCGCTATGATAAGGACCACCACCACCATAAGCACCGATCGGTACCCGGATAACGGTTTGCACCGGATATTTTCCGCAACTTAAGTAGCAGGATTTGGATATCTCTGTTACCAGTTGATTAAATCCCGGGTATATATAGTCAGCAAACTGTACTTCGACAATGGGTTTGAGCCCCACGGCGCTCATACCCACAGTAGAACCTATGATGTAAGCTTCCTGGATGGCGGTATTGAATACGCGGTGGTCGCCAAACTGCTCGGCCAGGGTAGCCGCCTCCCGGAATACGCCACCGAGGCGCCGGCCTACGTCCTGCCCGTATAAGATAGCTTCGGGATGGTCTTCCATGATCTCGCGAATAGCGAACAGGGCCGCATCTACCATTACGATCTTGTTGGAAGTCGTTCCGCTCCTGTTGCCCTTTTCCGCGGTAACCGGCGTGGGCACAAACACAAAATCTCCTACGGTAGCTGTATCTGGCTCCGGAGCCTGCGCCGCCTGCTGAAACTGTTCGGCCACGGCAGCAGCAGCCTCCTGTTCTATTTGAAGGAGTTGTGCTTCTGTTATACCTTTTTCTTTAAGGTGTTGCCTGAGTTTGGGAACCGGATCGTTGGCGAGGTGCTTTTCCCAATCTTCCGCCGTGCGGTAAAACTCTTTGCGCACGCCGCTGGTATGATGCCCCAGCAGTGGCACTTTTGCCTGTACGAGGTAGGGGGTACGATGCTGCCGTACATATTGCACCACACGGCGCATGGTATCATAGCTCTCTTCGAAATTACTGCCATCGATACGCACTCTTTCCATGCCGGGGAATCCCGCTGCATAATCATAAGCGTCCATCATACGGGCTTCTTCGGCGCTCACACTGATACCCCAGCTGTTGTCCTGAACCAGGTAAATGACAGGCAGTTTTTTCAATATCGCAAACTGGAAAGCCTCGCTCACCTCCCCTTCTGTTACGCTGGCATCGCCCAACGAACAGATGACCGCCGGCAGTTCTCCGCTAGGTCCTTTTTTCAGATTCGGCGACTGGGTGGCTTCCAGGTATTGTATTCCCTGTGCGATACCTGTGGTCGGGATCACCTGCATGCCTGTGGCGCTGCTCTGGTGAATGATACCCGGTTTATCGGCCCCGCGGTAATTGGGGTGTGAATAATACTCTCGCCCCCCTGTAAAGGGGTCGCCAGCTTTGGCCAGCAGCTGCAACATCAGTTGATAAGGGGTAAAACCCAAGCCAAGCAAAATGCTTTCATCACGGTAGTAAGGACTTACAAAGTCGCAGGGTAATAATTGAAAAGCGGCGGCCAGCTGGATGGCCTCATGACCACGGGAAGTGGAATGCACATATTTACAAACTGTCCGGTTGGCCTCGTAGGTCTGCGCCATTTGGCCGGCAGTACACATCAATCGATAAGCCTTCAGCAAGATATCTGGATGGATCATAACAAGCAACTGTATTATAAATAGCCAATAAACTGCGCAAAAATATAAAAGTTGAACAACTGTTAGTAAGTATTTCAGGGACTTACCCAGACTCTTTGGGTCTCACTCATTAAAAAATGTGTTGCTTTTTGCTGTGACAGCTGGCTATACACGAAAAAAGCCGTCCCAAAAATGGAACGGCTTTCTGTATGAAGTATGTTACTTTATTTAATCTCTACGCTCAGCAGGCTATCATCTTCGATAAACCCTTCCAGTTCGTCGCCTACTACACACTCGCCTACGCCGGCAGGTGTTCCGGTGAACACGAGGTCTCCGATATTTACAGAGAAGTAGTTGGATATATAAGCCACTACCTTATCGAAGTTGTTGATCATCAGGTTAGAATTACCCTGTTGCACCAATTCTTTGTTTTTATATAAACAGAAATTGATGTCTTTTTTATTCTTCACGTTTTGCAGGGGAATCCATTTACCGATCACAGCTGAGTTATCCCAGGCTTTGGCTTTTTCCCAGGGAAGGCCTTTTTCTTTCAGTTCATTTTGGATATCACGCGCTGTGAAGTCGATGCCGACAGTTACGGCATCATAGTATTTACTGGCAAAGCGGTCTTGTATGTATTTACCATTTTTGGAAATACGCAACACCAATTCGCATTCGTAATGCAATTCGTTTGTAAACTCGGGATAATAAAATGGCGTATGTGCCTGTAGTAAAGCACTCTTGGGTTTCATAAAAATGACAGGTTCGTCAGGAACCTCGTTACCCAATTCTTTTGCGTGAGCCACATAATTACGGCCTACACAGAAAATTTTCATACTCAACAAAGGGTTTAACTGAGATAATTGTTTTCAAGTTTCATAGCCTGGAAAGGCAGGGGGTACAGGTTCACAGGAATATTAGATGCTGAAATATAATACCCGGATGGATACTATTGGCGAAAATAAAGATTGAAATTAACAAATCATAGTGGAAACTCCAATTTATTCGCCTCATTCATAGTCCTTTCGATACCAATAGTGACGAAGCTTTCAATGATTCCGACACATTTCTCCACCTTTTGTTGAACTATTGGTAATTCTATATTATCCCATCGTCCCAAAACAAAATCCACTTGTCTTCCTTTGGGAAAATTATTCCCAATTCCGAAACGTAAGCGTGGATATTTGTCTGTCAAGAGGGTCTCGCGAATACTTGTGAGACCATTATGACCAGCATCACTACCCGAAGGACGTAGACGTATCTTAGATAAAGTCAATGCCAGGTCATCAAGCACTACCAGTACATTCTCCAACTGGATCTTCTCTTTATCCATCCAATATTTCACTGCTTTACCACTAAGGTTCATATAGGTGGTCGGCTTGACAATTATCAATTGTTTGCCTTTCCACTTCACCTCAGCTATCTCTGCCAGCCTATCTACTCTAAAAAAGGTGCCATGTTTCCTGGCCAACGCATCGGCAACATCGAACCCGATATTATGACGGGTACCGGCGTAATCAGGTCCTATATTTCCCAGACCAACGATCAGGAACTTTGACATGGAAAAAGTAGTTAAAAAAAGGTGTACGACCTATACTCACAAAGTAGTATTCATACAATATCGGAAGGATAAAAAAAGCCCGGAAGGGATACCGGGCTTTGCTAATATAGATAATAAATCTAATTATTATTTCTTTGCAGCCGGTTTCGCAGCAGCAGCGGCGGCAGGTTTTGCAGCGGCAGCAGCAGCTGGTTTAGCAGCAGCAGGTGCAGCAGCTTCTTCCTGTTTCAGCTGACGTGTCATCACGATAGAAGCGATAGGAATACGAGGTGAGTTGAGGATCTCGTAGTTGTCCGCTACCACATCTTCTACACGGATGTTTGCGTTCAGCTCCAGGTTAGTAAGGTCTACTTCGATATTCTCCTTCAGGAACTTAGGAAGGGTCTTGATCTTCAGGGACTTGATCTTGGTGATCAGCTTACCACCAGCTTTTACACCGGCAGCAGAACCTGTGAACTTCAGCGGAATAGTAGCAACAACAGGTCTGTCTTCTACCAGTTCCAGGAAGTCGATGTGTGCCAAGGCATCAGTAACAGTGTCAAACTGAAGATCTTTCAGGATGCACTGGTAGCTTTTACCATCCACCTTAATGTCCGCCAATAAGAATTCTGGCGTATACACGAGCGATTTAAAAGCCAACACAGGAGCAGCAAAGTTGATCTCCTGTGAACCGCCGTAGATTACACCGGGTACCAGACCCTGAGAGCGGAGTTGGCGGGCGGCTTGTTTCCCGGTTCCGGTCCTCAGTTGGCCTTCGATTGTAATTGATTTCATTGTATTTGTATTAAAATTTTCTCTTGCTTAAACTTGTTCGATACTTAACAGCTTACAAACTTCTTCGCTGGCTGTGTATGAACAATCCTGTGATACTCCTGTTCTCGTAAGCATTGCGGATAGCTACTGCAAACAGCTCTGCTACACTTAACACTTTGAGCTTCGAGATCTTTTGTTTTAGTGGTATTGTATCACAAACCACCAGCTCTTCCAACACACTGTTCTCTATATTCGAATAGGCGTTGCCGCTTAATACCGGATGTGTACACAAGGCTCTTACGCTACGGGCTCCTTTGTCTTTCAACAACCCTGCTGATTTGGCGAGGGTGCCTCCTGTATCACAAATGTCATCGATCAGTACAACATCCCGGTCGGTAACATCCCCTATCACCACCATGCTCGCAATTTCGTTGGCCCGTTTACGGTGCTTATCGCAGATCACCATTTCGGCATTGAAATAACTGGCAATCTCCCGTATCCTATTGGCACTTCCCACGTCGGGGGCCGCAAAGGTAAGGTTTTCCAGTTGAAGTTGTTGTATGTAAGGAATAAATATGGCCGAGCTATCCAGGTGATCCACAGGGATGTCGAAGTACCCTTGTATCTGGGGTGCGTGTAAGTCCATGGTAATCACCCTGTCGGCGCCTGCTGCCACCAGCATATTGGCGATCATTTTGGAGCCGATAGCTACCCGGGGCTTGTCCTTCCGGTCCTGCCGAGCGTATCCATAATAAGGAATAACCGCTACCACTTTATAGGCAGAAGCACGGCGGGCCGCGTCGATCATCAGCAGCAGCTCCAGCAGGTTTTCGGCTGGCGCAAAGGTGCTTTGGATCAAGAAGACCATGTCTCCACGGATACTTTCCTGAAAAACAGGTTGTATTTCCCCGTCACTAAATTTTGAAATTGTAATTTTTCCTAATGTAATCCCGTATTTTCGGGCGATTTTTTCGGCCAGGTATTGTGATCCTGTACCGGAGAAGACCTTGACATTCGTTTGCATACCGCTTAAATGTGCGGCGAAGATATAACGAAGAACAGGGATTTAAGAACCCATAAAGAGGAAATATTTTCCCCGCCAATATGCTCAAAACCATATTCTGATGTAGCCAGACAAAATGTCGTCGGCCACATCAGAATATAGCGGTGAACAAGCCGGGGATACCAGGCCTGTCAGTCAAATTATAGGCGCCAGGAATTATTTGGTCACTGTCAACAAAACCTGCTTTCCTTTGGCCGGGGCCATTTTTTCGGTAGGTGCATCATTCTTACGCACGATCGAGGTTTTGGGATTGAAGACGTGGAAGATGGCCGAGCATATAAATATGGAGAAGAAAAGAGCCACGAAATACATGCCGACACAGAACAAGAACGGCTGATAGCCGCCGATTGCTAAAAAGGTTGTTTTCCGTTTCATGGGGATTCTGGATTAAAAGGTCTGTAAAGGATTGGATTTTCTTTAACAATAACGACAAACTGGTAATGCTTATTACACGTTGCCGGTACTATTCAACGCGAAAATTAACAGTTACCATTAATACATGCAAGCGAAAAATTACCCTATCAAAGACTGGGCAAAAGATGACCGGCCCCGTGAAAAACTACTTAGCAAAAACACGATGCACCTGAGCAATTCAGAACTGCTGGCCATTCTCCTGCACCACGGCGTCAAGGGAAAGTCGGCTATAGAGCTTGGCCAGGATATCATGAATTATGGAGGCAATAACCTGAACAGTCTTTTCAAGCTGACTATCAACGATTTGAAGTCAATCAAGGGAGTCGGTGATGCCAAAGCTGCTACTATCATGGCGGCCCTGGAGCTGGGGCGACGACGCAATGCAACGGAGTCGTTCGATAAGTCGATCGTAAACAATAGCCGGGAAGTGGCCGCTTATCTACGCACTTTACTGCGCGATCAGCCGGCCGAAGTTTTTGCCGTGCTGTACCTGAGCCAGTCCAACCGGATCAGGCACTTTCATATACTTAGTGAAGGTGGCATTACTGGCACCGTTGCCGATCCCCGGCTGATCGTCAAAAAGGCACTGGAGGTAAATGCGCTAAACCTTATTCTTTGCCATAACCATCCATCGGGCAATTTACAGCCCAGCCAGGCCGACCAGCTGCTCACGCATAAGATCAAAGATGCAGCCCGCCTATTCGACATAAGCGTGCTGGACCACATCATCGTAAGCGAGGAAGGGTACTACAGCTTTGCTGATGAAGGAAATTTGTGAGATTAAGCCTGTGCGGTAGGGCCACCGAAATTCATCGGCAGTTGCACTTCTTCCAGGTCCTGTATTTTACCATTGAGGGATTCGAAACGGGTCACGTTTTCTGTGAGCGCCTTCATGAAACGCTTGGCGTGCTGAGGTGTAAGGATAATGCGTGATTTCACTTTGCTCTTAGGTGTACCAGGCATTACGTTCACAAAATCTATTACAAACTCCGCGTGTGAATGTGTAATGATAGCGAGGTTGGCATACATACCTTCGGCTATTTCTTCACTGATCTCTATATTAAGCTGGTTCGGTTGCTGATTTCCATTATCCATTACCAATGTATTAGGCTGTAAAAGTAGGATAGTTTATTGGAAATCGACAACGGACAAAACAAATGCCCGGATGATGTCAACCGGGCATTTGTAGTATAACTTCTTATAGATATTAATCTTTATCCCACCATATTTTGCCATAGTTATCATCCGTTCCACCCAGCCGTTGTACGGCATCTTTGTAATTCACGCCATTGATAGAGCTTTCCTGTGTAGGATAACCCTGGCGGGTAGGTATACCGCGGGGATCGATGGCATCCACAGCAGCAACGAGCGTTGGGAAACCAGTTCTTCTCCAATCGGCCCATGATTCATAACCATTGAGGTACAGGTGAACCCATTTTTCTGTCATGATGGATTTGTAACCGTTAGCGGTTGTATAGGTTACGCCAGCCTGCCCCTTGTACGTATCGAAAGCAGCCTGGTTAAACACACCATAGAATCTCCAGGAAGCTTCGATGGCATTGTAGTAATGAGTTTCTGCCACTGCATCACCACCGGTAAGGTAACCTACCTTAGCACCTTCGGCCATGGCAAACAATACCTGCGCATAAGAGTAAATGGTAGCAGGTGATCCCTGAGCTCTGAAATAATCGCCAATGCGGCTATAAACAGCAGGAATGTTAATCGCCACGTTCTTGCCATAAGGCAATCCTACTATCGCACCTGCGGCTAACGATTCCGCATATACTTTTAACCGTGGATCGCTCTTAGGCGCCATGTAATCTGTCATCGTAGTGCTGATAGCAAAGTCATTACGGTTACTGACAGAATAGTTGTTGTACCAGGGATTATAGTTGTTAGGATCGCCGGCAATATATTTATACTTGATGTCTTCACCATTGGCGATAACTCCATCAGTAAGAGCCGCTTCAAATTCTGTTTTGCCTTTGGCGAAATCAATCTTGGTGAGGCGTAGCGCCATCATCAGGCGCGTGGTAGCTGCAAACTTTTTCCACATAGCCATATTGCCATTGAGCAGGATATCTCCTACTACCCCTTTCTCAGCTGGTTTGATCAACGCTGCTGCATCCTTCAACTCTTTGAACAGCGCTGTGTAAATATCCTGTTGCTTATCATAAGCAGGTGCGAAAGAGCCGGCGCCTTTCAGGGCCTCAGAAAAAGGAATATCACCCCATCGATCGGTCAACCACCAGAAGAAATATGCTTTCAGGATACGTGCTACTGCCAGTTGGTTGTCAGTGGCTCCGTTGATGTTTGGTGCAGCGAAAGTTCCCTTGGTGGCTTCGTCTGTATTGTATTCAACGATCTTTTGCAGATCGAAAAGAGGTCCGGTATAAAATGAAGCAAAATCGAAGTTACGTGCATTATAGAGTGAACCACCGGGATATGGCCCTTCGGACAAGTATTGTACGTAGAAGTTGCCGGTATTGTTACCAAAAGCAGTACCCGGAAGGTTTTGCAGCACGTTGGTCAACAATCCCCTTGTTGATGGTTGAGACAATACGGTGGGGGAAACGTTTGTGTCTTTGAACTTGTTGCAACCAGCCAATGCAGCTACTGTAACAAGTAATACAAATATTCTTTTCATACACTTTTCAATTAGTTGTTAGTAATCAGAGATTAGAAGCCTACACGCAGGTTTACACCAATCTGGCGGGTTTGGGAAAGCTGTCCACCTTCTCTCCAGAATACTTCCAGCTCAGAAGGATCGATACCGAATTCTTTAGCGTTGGCCCATATCAGCCAGGCGTTGCTCAGGATAACACCGAAATTGGCATTCTTAACAACTTTGAGGTGTTCGAGTACTTTTTTAGGTATGGAATAACCCAACCTTACTTCACGCAGTTTTACATAAGAAGCATCCAACACATAGAAATCTCCGGCTCCGCGAGACATCGCTGTGTAGAAGTAACCTCTTGCGCTGATGTACCGGTTATTGGGCTTTCCGTCGGCAAATACACCCGGGATGCGGATACCACCATTTCCGGTGTTACCGCCTGCCAGAGTGTAAGCGCCTGGAAAATCTCTCCAGTCATATCCTTTATCGTTCTTACCAACTGTTTCTTCCGACATACCGGTGCCGGTATTGAAGTTCCTTGTTTCAGAATAGAATAATCCGCCTTTCTGGAAATCTATCGAGAATGTAAGATCGAAGTTTTGGTAACGCAGAGCATTGAACATACCACCTGTCCATTTAGGCAATACCTGGCCGAGGTCCTGGTTGATCAGGTAATCAGGTTGTCCGGTGGAAAGGATGATAGGGTTACCCGAACCATCTGTTTTCCATTTACGGCCTACCATCATACCCCACTCTGCACCTACGCGGTGTTCGAGGCGGGTATCGTAACGGGCTGTACCATATACGTAAGTTTTACTTTCCTGGTAAAGTTGTTCCACTTTGTTGCTGGCCTTCGCCCAGTTGAGGCTCACTTCCCAGGAGAAGTCCTTGGTAGATACGGGTGAACCGGTGATGGACACTTCGATACCCTTGCTCACGATGCTACCCGCATTAACCTGTGCGGTAGAGAAACCGCTGGCAGTAGACACATCGAGGTTGATGATCTGATTGGTATTGTTGTTCCTGTAATAACCAACGTCAAGACCTAAGCGGTTATTGAGGAATTTAAGTTCGGCGCCCACTTCCCATGATTTGGTCAATGCTGGCTTTACATTACCAGAGCGGTACTGGTTGCCGATTGACATGGAAGGATTGCTTCCATACAAAGAGCCATTATTGATAGCCAATAATACCTGGTTGAATCCGAGGTCAGATCCTACCTGTGCCCAGGAAGCCCTAACCTTACCAAATGACAGTACATTGGTAATAGAAGAGTTCTTCATTATTTCTGTAAACACGAAGCTGGTGCTCACAGAAGGATAGAGATAGCTGTTGTTTACTTCCGGCAATGCAGAAGACCAGTCATTACGTAAAGTCGCATCCAGGAACAGGAAACCCTGATAACCGAGAGAAGCTTTTCCATAAACGCTGTTCACTCGTTTTTTTCTGTAATCGCGGGTCACTGTAGGACGGGCGATAGAAGCGCTGATATCGAAATAATTGGGGGCAGACAAACCACCTTCAGTAGACATATTCAGCTGGCTGAAATATTCGTTACGAACGTTGCCACCCACAAAGCCATCCAATGTAAAGTCATTGAAACGGAAGCGATAGTTCAGGTTCGTTTCGTAGTTCATTTCACGGAAGATACGCTGGTCGGTTTTGTAGTAGTCGAGCTGCAAACCACCTGTAGCCATACGCTGATCATTTTCCTGGTTGTTGTAGCTCATGCGCACGTATGATTGCAGGTTGAAATGACTACCGAGTTTTACGTTTAAGCCTACGTTACCTACCAGCCTGTTGATCAAACCGGTAGCAAAATTCTCGTTTACAACAAACCAGGGGTTATCCCAGTATTGTGGTTTACCATAAACAGCGAGATCAGAACTACCGTTAGGATCACCAATATTCCAGGAGTTGAGGCTTCCATCGGGTTGGCGATACTGTTTCATTTTATCCATATCCAACTGGCGCTGGAACCACTGGTTGAAGTTTTGGGTAATGTTCAAGCCTGTGAGATCGTACCCTTCAGCCGGTTTACCTTTTGTTCTTGAAGTGGTATAGATGATATCGGTTGAAATAGTAAGGGCTTTACCGATATCGAAGGCGCCGTTTACACCGAGCTGATGCTGGTCTCTTTTTGCATTGGGAAGCACCAGTGAACGGTTTTGGTTGCCATAGGTGAATTTGAAATTATAGTTATCTGCTCCGCTGGTAAAAGCTACCGAGTTGTTGTAATTAAATCCTGTGCGGAAGAAATCTTTAACGTTGTTGGGCTGAGGCGTTAACGCTGACAGTTTTCCGAATTCATCTCCGGGATACCAGCTATAATAAGGACGATACATACGTCCATCCATTTTAGGTCCCCAGCTTTCATCGGCGCCATACTCGATGATGGTTTGTCCATTGAAAGCAGCCCAGGAGGCGGGGTGTCTTGAAGCATTATATTTGAACAGATAGTTACCGGCAGCATCGTACGTAGTTCCGGGTGTAGCAGCATTGGAAGTATAACCACCTGCGTATTCATTCTGATAAGGAGGCAGCAGAGAAATAGTTTCTGCTGTTACGCCAAGGTTCACATCTACCCCACTTGTTTTTCTGCGCGAGCCTTTTTTAGAAGTGATCAGTACTACCCCATTGGCAGCACGCTGACCATAAATTGCTGTGGCCGATGGTCCCTTCAATACGGACACATTCTCTACGTTATCCATGATGATGCTTTCCTGGTCGGTGATGGTACCATCCAATACAAAGATGGGAGCAACAGGACCGAGGCCCGTAACACCGCGGATCAAAACGCTGGCATTATCGAAGGTAGAGCTGGGTGAACCCACTAACGTTACACCTGCTACTTTACCTGCCAGTGCAGAACTAAGGTCAACAGATTTAGCTACTGTAAGGTTCTCACCCTTTACTTCCTGCACGGAATAGCCAAGGGCTTTCTTTTCTTTCCTTACACCAAAGGCAGCTACTACTACTTCTTCGAGCACACCTGTCTTTTCTACTTTAATGGCCAGTACATTTCCTCCACCTACAGTGTACTCCAACGACTTTACGCCAACAGCACTAACAACCAATACATCGCCTGCGGCTGCATTGATCTTGAAGTTGCCGTTCTCGTCGGAAGTAACACCTACTTTGGAAGATTTGACTACGATCGATGCGAATGGAATGGGAGCTCCTGAAGCATCTGTGACCTGGCCGGAGAGGGCCTTCGTTTGCGACAATACGGGTATGGTGAAACATACCAGCACTGCGAGCAGTGATAGAATTTTTCTCATGTGACTTGTTAGTTTATAGTTTGAACAATTTAAAAGTAGGGAAATTTTGTTCCTTTTAAAAAAAATTTAACATTTATTATTTGCACATATGTATGAACTGTACGAAACGCTGTGTCTTCTGCATACACCAATATTTTTTCCGGATCAATTGCTACATATCCCTGCAAAAAACAGCAACTACATAATGGTTTTCACGCCGATAAGGTGAAAGCAAAACGCTCCAGCCAGGGGGCCGGAGCGTTTGTTATTAAGTATATATTGATCGTTTACTAACGGGCTCTAACGAACTTCCATTCTTCATCGACCTTTGTTCGTATATGCGGCGGATCAACAATTGTGTTAGGCTGCTTCATAAAATATTTGATCTTCACTGTTTTGGTGGCCTCATCATAAGCATTGACTCCTGACGGATCGAGCTCAGCCGACCTTGTATTACCAGCTGGCTGTCCATAGTAGTTAACCACCTTAGTAATCTTATCGGTAGCAGGATCGAAGGTCACCACCAGGCCAAAGCTGCCGTAAATTGACCAGCCGGTACCGGTCCAAATCGGGATAGCAACGTCACCTGAATAGGTATAATCCACCACCACGCATTCTGTAGCGCTCATCGTTTCCAGCCCATACTCCACCTCTACACCATATCCTCCGGGATCATCATAAATGCCAACGAGAGCAGGGTTTGCCGCATCTGACAGCGTACCGTGTGCTACGTATACGCCATCCCATTTGTTTTTGATACTGATCAATACGATAATATCTTTCTTATCAGTTAAAACCGGTTTGCCCCCTGCGTCGGTGATCGTAAAGCCCAATGCATACTTTTTAGACAAGTTCCATTTGGAGCCATTCAGCTTAATAGTGAACT
Organism: Paraflavitalea sp.; assembly: GCF_059502485.1. Classification (NCBI taxonomy): domain Bacteria; kingdom Pseudomonadati; phylum Bacteroidota; class Chitinophagia; order Chitinophagales; family Chitinophagaceae; genus Paraflavitalea; species Paraflavitalea sp. Next base: position 1,988,136 of record NZ_JCACET010000008.1, on the reverse strand, counting down.
CTTTTGCAAACTGACTGGCTGTCATATTCATCTCGTAAATGCTGCCCACTTTAGGATTTCCCGGATCGAGTGTATATAAGCTATCCGGCAGCACTTCAAAGTCTGAACCGTTCTGAGCATTGTAATTGGCGATAAGTGTTGTATTGGGTTGCAGTTTTACCGCCAATGGTTTGTTGAGTTCTGCATCTGAATTGGCATCCTTACGCAAGCTAAAAAGGTGCAATGTTCTTACTTCCGTAAATGGTTCAAAGAAGAATTTAGCTTCAGGCGCCTCCAGCAACTTCACATAGGTATTACCTTGTGTGGTGGTGTCGGTTACCTCATCTTTTACGCACGCCGTAAAAAGCATCAAGGCCACCCCTGCCATTAATGTATATTTTATTATTGTAGATCTCATATAAATCAGTTTTAAGGTTGTTAGCCGGTTATTGGTCCCACCATACTTTTGAATCCTGTGTATCTCCTCCCTGCAATCTTGCCACTGCTGCTTCTACTGCTGCTTTGTTGGTTCCATATTCAGCAGGTGGATATACATATCGCGTAACTATCTGCTTGGAAGTATTGGTAGCATCGGGAGCAGGCGTCAATACAGGGAATCCTGTTCTTCTCCACTCGGACCAACCTTGTATACCATCGGGATAGGTGGCGAGGTACCGTTGTGTAGCTATCTGTTTTAAGTTGCCACCTGTTCCTGGTGCAGCTGTGAATGCTACGTTGGTTTGCGTGAAATAGCTGGCGGCTGGCGCGCTAAGGCCCCATTGTTCAAAAGATGCTTTAATACCATCCTGGAACAAGGTCGTTGCATTCTCGGTTGTCCATCCGCGATCTGCTGCTTCAGCACGGGCCAACAATACTTGTGCTGCATTCACCATTACTGCGTCATCATCTTCCTGCCTGAGATCTCCACGCAATACCCGCGCCCAGGTCGGGTTAGCACCAGTGAATGCTTCAGCACTGGCTCTCTTCAAACCATAGGGCACGCCTGTTACAGACGGCTGATTCCAATCGGGATTGCTGGTACTCAGGTCTTCGGTTTTACCACCAAATGCGTTGGCGCGGTTATCGCCCAGTGAGCCTAACAGATCGGTCATTGTTTTACTTTCGGCAAAATCTTTCCGGCCATCATACAATCCCCACCAGGGACTTTTGAAGTTTCCGCCGGGATAGTTCACCACCCAGTTGTCTGCATTGGTACTAATGATACCACCAGCCGCACCCAGCGCTGCTTTAAACTCCGTAGCAGCCAATCCACTGGCAGCCGGATATTTGTTCGACATCCGCAAAGCGATCAACAGGCGTAGCGTATTAGCTACCTGTTTCCACTTGTTGACGTTACCGCCATTGATGATATCGCCGGTAATACCTCCACTGTTGTTGAGTTGAGCAGCGGCTTCGGCCAGCTCTTTCAATACACCTTTGTAGATATCTTCCTGTGTATCGTATTTAGGCGTTGGATTTCCCTGCAGCGCTTCTGAATAAGGCACATCACCCCAGCGGTCGGTAATGGTCCAGAATATATAAGCTTTCAATATCCGGGATATCGCTGTCATGTTGCCGTTCACTTTCAGCTTGATCAGGTTTTCCAGATCATAAAGGGCGCCGGAATATTCGCCCGTAAATGCCAACTGCGGCAAGCTATACAGCGAAACATCTGTATACTGCGTTTCTGAAAAATACTGGCAGTACAATCCGCCACGGGTTTGAGTGGCATAGCCGGCCAGGCCAGCTTGCACATTGGTCAATAACGCTCCGGGGATGGGATCATTAGTGGCCCCGGGGTTTACATTGGCATCTCCAAAGTCTTCCAGCTTATTACAGCTTGTTGCTACAAGCAGCGATAAGCATACTATGGCTGTATATATTTTCTTGTTCATGTTTGTTCATTTGTTGTGGTTATCCAATTAGAATCCTATGCGCAAATTGAACCCGAAGCTTCTTGATCCGGGCAGGTTGCCTGATTCTCCAGAGAGATCACTGATCTCTGACGGATCGAAGTCACTGGTATTTGCATAGATCAGAACCGGGTTTCTTGCCACGAGCGAGAAAGTGGCCCTGTTCATAAATTTGTCCCATCCCAACTTTTTCAGCGGGAGGTTGTACCCGATCGATAACTCACGAAGTTTTACAAAGGTGAGATCATAGATAAATTCATCCATGGTCTTGTTATTGAACAGGCCATGATAATATTCCTGGGCATCTACATATTTTACAATGTCTTTTCCATCAGCATCTACTCCATCTACGCGCACGCCACCACCAAGCGCTACTGCATCACGCACCGGAAACCCTTTGTCGTTCACAGCAGCAGTACGGGCTGTCAGACCAGAGTAAGAACCCCACATGTCGGACAAAGAGAAGAACTTACCGCCTGATTGGTAATCGATATTGATGTTGACATTGAAGTTTTTGAAGATGATGAAGTTGTTCTGTATACCGCCGGTGTATTTGGGCAACACGCTTCCGAAGTGAACGTTTGGATCGTTTACATAAAAGCCCTCTGCGGTAAGAACAGGCTTTCCATTAATTCTTTTGATACCGTTTCCAAACAGTTGACCCCATTGCAATCCTTCTTCATGTACCAGTACGGGAGCTGTAGTGTTCCACAATCCTTCCAGTGGTGGAAGCCGTGTAAGCCCATCGGCGATCTTCACGACTTTGTTTTCGATCAGATAAGCATAAGTAGCATTGATCTCCCATTGGAGGTTTTCCCACCATATCGGGCGGGCATTGAATTGGAGATCAAGCCCTTTCTTGGTAATCTTACCCGTATTGATCAGCTTGGAAGTAAATCCACTGGCGCCGTTGATGCTAACAGCCAGGGGCATATCTTTTTCGGTACCATCCCAGTAAGTGGCAGAGATACCGATCCTGTTGTTCAGGAAGCGCAGATCGAGGCCGATCTCCCGTTGTGTTTTAACAGCACCATGAATAGCCGAATCAACCAACTGATCGGGTGTACCCATCAGGAAGTTGCCATTCCATTGATACTGACCTACGCCATAAGCAAATCCGGGATACAGGTAGGCGCCAAATGAGGTAGAGGAGGTTCCCAACGCTTTGGGTATCTCTCCCCAGGAGGCGCGCACTTTACCATAGCTTAACCAAGGGAGTTTAACCAGATCACTAAATACAAGGGCAGCTCCAAATGATTTTGACAACACATTATTGTCAGCTACTGGTAGTGTGGAGAACCAGTCGTTGCGCAGCGTGAAATCGAAAAACACGAAATTCTTGTACCCAACATCGCCCTTAGCCAACAGTGCACGGTATTTTTCCAAGGTGCGGCCATTACCTATGGTAGGCTGATCTTTGGAATTGGAGATTGCATAATAGTTAGGTACGTTCAGGCCATTGACAGTAGCGGCGGAGTTACTTTTCAACAATGACTTAAACAAGTCAGCTCCAGCATTCAGGTTGAATGCAAAGTCCCTGATTTTCTTAGAGTAGGAAGCCAGGAATTCGATGTTCTGCCTGTTGGAATAACTTTCTCCGGTACCATAGTATCCTTTACACTGCGCACAGTTACCAGTTGTTTGTGTACCACTGGTTACCAGGTCGGAAGAGAATTTATCTTCATTCCAGATCGTATTTTGTTGTTTGCGATAGGTAGCCTTTATACGCAGGTCGTTATTGATCCTGTAAGTCAATGATACATCACCGAACAAACGATCCCTGTTTTCGATTGGCTTTACCAGGTCGAACCAGGTATAGAAGTTGTACCAATAGTTACCTGCATAAAAAGCATTGGGCTTTGCAGGATCGAAAGAGCTGGGGTCCTGGTGGTTCCAGCTTGCAAAAACCCCATCGGCAGCTTTGAGTCCTCTTAATTCCTTCATGATACCCATATCCAGGTTTCTGTGAAACCACTGGTTGAAAGAACCGGTTGTTTGATTGGAGTAATCATCATTGAACTCACCATTCCTGGTCTGGCTAAAATAGTTGATGTTGGCGCCTAAAGTAAGGTGAGAGTTCAGGTCAATGGTACCACTCACGTTCAACGTATGTTTTTTAAGTGAGGTGGTAGGCAGCAGACCTTTCACATCTACGTTACCATAAGATACCCTAAGATTCATATTATCAGTGGCCTTGCTGAAGGAGATAGAATTATTTAGAACGTGACCTGTGTTGAAAAAGTCTTTTGCATTATCAGGCTGCGGTGTGAGCCTCGCAGTTTTATAAGCATACTTGGAGTCGCCATACCAGGCATACCAGGGAATATATTCCTGGCCTACCATACGTGGGCCCCAGCTGGCATCGTCGGAATAGTTGTGATAATACTTTCCGTCGAGTGCTTTCCATGCTTCGGGATGACCGGCTTCCCAGGTATACAACTTCAGATCAGATGTATTACCACCTGCATAAGTGTTCTGATAATTAGGCAGGTTATACACTTTTTCGATCTGTCCACCGAGGTTTACATCAACCCCGATGCCGCGCGCATTTTTTCTTCCCTTCTTGAGGGTAATTACAATGGCGCCGTTATGTCCCTGAGGACCAAACTGTGCTGCAGCTGCAGGGCCTTGCAGCACGTCAACACTTTCAACATCATCCATGTTGATGTCGTTGATACTCGGCAGGATGGTACCATCTACGATGTAGATAATTCCTTCATCTCCACCGAGTCCTGAAGCACCCCTTAAACGAATGCTACCAGGATCGCCCAGCTTACCGGCCGATTGGCCGCGGAATTGTATGCCCGATACTTTTCCGGCGAGGGCACTGTTCAGGTTTGTCTGGCGAATGGTGTTCAGCTGTTCGCTGGTGACTACCTGCGCGTTGTAGGAGGTACTTCGCGCTGTTCTTTTTGTGTTGTAAGCACCTGTAACAACCACCTCTGCCAGTGCGTTGTTCCCTTTTGCCAGCGTGATGTTCACCACATTGCTGGTGCCTACTGTAACTTCTTTGGTAGTAAGACTTTGTGCAGAGATTACTAAAACGTCTCCAGGTTTGACTTTTGCTGTGAAGGTGCCGCTGGCATCGGAGACGAAGGCGACCTTTGTGTCCTTAATTAGAATAGTAGCAAATGGGATTGGTTCTCCCGCTTCATCGGTTACCTTACCGGTAACAGTTTTGGTTTGCGCATATGCCAATACCGATAGCAGTACCAGCACTGCGAGCAGTGATAGAAATTTTCTCATGTGACTGTAATTTAGATGTGACCTAACGTAAATATATGAACTTTCTAATAGCCCAAAAAAATGTTAAAATAGGATCGGAAGGAATATTGGTAGACAAACGGAAAATTTAAAGTGCTGCAATGTTTTTCACGAAAACTTTATCGTATTGATTCTCACTGTTTACTACCGTTATGAACAACTGTTTTACGTATATGGTCTACCGTTTCCAAATCCTGTACAACATATTTTATATTAAATAGCTGGTGTTATGCATGAAAAAAAGCCGGCTGTAGAGAACTACACCGGCTATTACAGTCACAAGAAATAAAAAAAATCGTTGCGATCGGGGTTATTGATCAACCCAGGTCTTGGTAGTCAACTCGTCAGCACCCTGACGGCCGATTACGACGTTATAATTTTCTGAATTGAGATCTCTTTCAGTAGTTGGATATGCTTGTCTACGAGGGATTTGTCCACCGGAAACAGGTGCAGCGCCTGGTGCTGGAGTCAGGACAGGGAAACCTGTTCTTCTCCATTCTGCCCATGATTCGTATCCGTTGCCCAGGTAGCTGGCGATCCATTTTTGTGTTTGGATAAGCTCCACTGCATTGGCTGCATTATATGCTACTGCTGGTTGAGCCACATAAGCAGCGTAACCAGCACCTACGCCAAATTGTTCCAATGATGCTTTGATACCTGCGAGGTAGTAAGTAGCAGCTGCTGCTTCACCACCCGCAATCCATCCAAGGTGTGCACCTTCTGCCAGTGAAAACTGTATTTGTGCAAAAGTAGTTACACCAGCTGAACTGTTTTGCTGACGAAAAGCTGAACCAATGAGAGAGATGTTGCCAGGATTGCCGATAGTACCAGCTGAATATCCTACAGGAGAAGTAAGACCGTAAGGCATACCTACATAAGTTCCTGCAGCAGTTTTATCAGCAAATACGGGCAGGCGTGGATCGCTCACTGCAGCGAGTTTATCAACCAGTGTTTTACTGATAGCATAATCGTACCGCTTAGCCACTGCATAGTTGTTGTACCAGGGGTTCTGGTTGTTGGCATCGCTCAGGTAATTATACTTGATGGTGTGCGCATTGTCTTCCAGCACGCCATCGTTGAATGCTGCGGCAAACTCTGTTTTACCGGTAGCAGCATCTGCTTTAGATAAACGCAGCGCAATGGTCAGGCGTATGGAAGCAGCCCATTGTTTCCACCAGTCCATATCTCCGCCGAGGAGGATGTCGCCGGCAGGACCAGCGCCGCCATCGATACCTGATGCTGCTTGTTTCAGTTCTGTAAACAACGCTTTGTATACATCCTGCTGTTTGTCGAATGCAGGCGTGATGTCTTCCAGTTTTTTCAGCGCTGCTGAATAAGGAATATCACCCCAACGGTCGGCCATTTGCATGAATATGAATGCTTTCAGAATTCTTGCAGCGGCTATCTGGTTGGCATTGGAACCACCAGCTACTACATACGGTTTGCTTTTGGTCTCGGCATTGGTATTCAGATCGATGATGGTTTGCAGGTCATTCAGCGGACCATTGTATAAAGCATTGTAATCAAAGATCCGGCTGGAGTAGCGGGATGCATTGGTATAGAATACTTCAGACAGTTGCTGTACGTACAACAGAGGATCAGCAGCCGTCACTGCCCCAATGCCTGAACTCAATCCAGAACGCATCGCATTGGTGAGCAATAAGGTAGTATTAGGATCCGATGGATTGTTCGGGTCCACGTTCAGATCGCCAAAATCGCTTGGCTTCGAGCAGGATACCACTACTGTGGCAGCCAGCAAACCGGTGGTTATATATTTAACAATGTTTCGTTTCATGATTCTCTTTTTTAATGGTTAGAACTGCAGCTTCAGGTTAAATCCAATTGAACGAGTACCAGGCAACTGTCCGCCTTCATACCAGGGAGTTTGCAGTTGAGAAGGATCGAGCCCTTTCACGCTGCTGTAGATCAACCATGGGTTTTGTGCGATCACAGAGAATGAAGCGTTTTGAATAGGCAGTTTTTGGTACCAGCGCTTGGGCAGGTTGTAACCAAGTTTTACTTCACGGAGTTTAATGAAGGTAGCATCATACACCCACTGCTCCCATACGGAGAACAATACTGATTCGTAGTACTCTTTCGCGTCGAGGTAAACATCGTTGGCTTTACCGTCTGACTCACGTACACCATCTACGCGTACACCACCACCATTGGCTACAGGGTCACGCTTTGGATTGCCTTTATCGTTGTTACCCACTGTTTCCTGTGACAGACCAGAGCCTGCATTGAACATGCGGGTAATTGACATCAGCTTACCACCTTTCTGGAAGTCGATAGCCACTCCGAGGGTAAATCCTTTGTAGGTAAACTCGTTGAATACACCACCGGTATAATCAGGCAGGATAGAACCCAGTTCTTTGTTCTGCTCGATCACAGGATAGCCGTCGTCGTCAACCAGGATCTTTCCTTCAGCGTTGCGTTTGTAACCATCGCCGATCAGGATACCATAAGATTCTCCCACACGGGCATTAACTGAAATAGAAGGAGAACCTACGAATCCGAAAGAAGCACCAAGACCGGAAGGGTTAACCACCAGGTTCTTACTGTCTTCGTACAGCTTCTTCACCTCGTTGCGGTTAACACCAAGGTTGATGTCGATATCCCAGGTGAAGTCTTTCGTCTTCACTGGTGTACCACCCAGGTTGATCTCAAAGCCATGGTTGGCAATGTTACCAGCGTTTACCAACGCCGCACTGTAACCAGTTGTGCTGGGGATCGTGAGGCTGATAATTTGGTCTTTAGATTCGCGGGTGTAGTAGTTGAAGTCCAACCTGATCCTGTTGCGGAGGAAACGCAGCTCAGTACCTACTTCATAAGAAGTAGAAAGTGTTGGTTTCAACACGCTGTTGGGATAAGTGTTAGGAACAGTCAATGTGGGGTACGTGCTGTAAGGAGTTCCTACTGTATAAGTCTGGTAAATATTGTAGGGATCGATGTCGGAACCTACGCGGGCAACAGAAGCCCTGATCTTACCAAAGCTCAGGATATCATTCTGCGGGATCACTTCTGTGAATACGAATGAAGAAGACACACCACCATACAGGTAAGAGTTATTGCCTTTGGGCAATGCTGAAGACCAGTCGTTACGTACGTTCAGATCCAGGAACAACATGTTCTTCCAGCCGAGTGAAGTATAGCCGTATAAGCTTCTTACTTCTTTACGTGTTTCTGTACTGTTGGTAGTAGGCCTGTCTTTTGAAGCAGCAATGTTGTAGTAACCAGGAATGGTCAATCCACCAGCTGTTGCTTCGTTTACGTAGTTGCTGTAGTTGGTTCTTTTCTCAGCGTAAGCACCTGCACGGAATGACAGATCGCCAAACTCATTATCATACTCTACGCTTCCTACGAAGTTCAACTCACGCGTGTTGTTGGTGTAAGTTCTGTAAGCGTCGAGGTTGAGGGTACCTGATGCAACTTTGCTGTTGAAATTCTGGTTGTATACGTCGGCCCTTGCCAATACACCAGCTTTCAGGTGGGAATTGAATTGATAAGTACCACCGATCGTTCCATATACACGCTGACGCTTATTGTTCGAAGTATTCTCATATACTTCCGTATATGGGTTGTCCCAGTATTTGGGGCTCACGTCACGAGGTCCGTTGATATTCCATGAAGTGTAAGTACCATCTGACCTTTTGTATCTTTTCAGTTTGTCGATCTCGAGGTCGCGGTGCCACCACTGGTTGAATGAACCGGAAGTTTGTGTTCCATAACCTTCTGTTGGTACATTGTACAGGTATTCGTACACATAGTTCAGGTTGGTGTTGAGGCTGAACTGCTTGGTGAGGTTGATGGTATTGTTGATAGACAGCCAATTCTTGGTTTGGCGGCTGTTGGGGCTGATACCTGATCTTACGAGGTTGGTATAAGAAACCCTTGTATTAGAATTGTCGGTAACTTTTGAGAAAGCTACGTTGGTATTGTACGCTACACCTGTATTGTAGAAGTCACGCACGTTGTTGGGCTGAGCTACAAATGGTTTTTGTTTAGCGTAGTCAGGATCTTCCGGATCCCAGGCATACCATGGTGCATAAAGTGAACCATCCATGCGAGGGCCCCAGCTTTCATCACCGAAATAATCATAGTACTTAGCGCCGTCCATAGCAGCCAATGCAGGAGCATCTGTTGCGGGGTTGTACTTGAAAGTGTACCAGTCCTGTGTATATCCGCCACCGTATTCGTTTTGATATTCAGGCAGGGTAGCTACTCTTTCGAAAGTAGTGCTCTGGTTAAACTCCAGCCCTATTCCAGATCCGCGCTTTGCTTTTTTGGTAGTGATCACGATCACACCTTCAGAACCACGCTGACCGTACAACGCCGTAGCAGCAGGTCCTTTGAGTACTGATACTGATTCTACATCATCCATGTTTACATCACGTCCATCGGTAGGAATGCCGTTCACTACATACAGCGGGTTACCTGTTCCGAGTGTGTTTACGCCACGGATACGAACAGTTGATGTACCAAACTTGGCGCCGGAGCCACCCAGCACCTGTACACCTGCCACCCTACCCGCGAGTGCGGTATTAAGGTCGGTTTGTTTGGTTTGCATCAGTTTGTCGCCCTGAATTTCCTGAACGGCAACGCCTACCGCTCTCTTTGATTTGGAAACGCCGAGGGCCGTAACCACTACTTCCTGCATGGCCGTATTGGCCTGTAATTCAACATTCACTGTGCCTCCTGAACTAACAGTTGACTCGGTAGTTGAATAGCCGGTAGCACTGATCACTAATACGGCTCCCTGTTGGGCGGTGATTGAAAAGTTTCCGTTAGCATCGGCAGCAGATCCAGTATTGGTGCCTTTGATTTTGATAGTAGCGAAAGGAATGGGGTCTCCCTTGCTATCTTTTACCTGGCCGGTCACTGTGCGGGATTGACCATAGGCCATAACAGCGCATGTTACCAGCGCCGCTAGCAGCGATAGAATCTTTCTCATGTGTACTTTTAAATGATAAATAAATGTGACTACGAACCCAGAAGGAGTAATTAATGTGACTGTTACGGTGTCAGGCAAACTAAGTACCCTCCGAATTTTCGATACATAAGGCAATGCAATTAAACCAAACGCTGGTTATTTAAGAGTTCCTTAACGGTGTTTTAACGAGTTTTTAATTTATGTTAATCGCTCGTTAACAACAATAACATCTTGCAACGATGCCTTGAAACGCAGTACTGGCAAGGCTTTCAAAAGACTCAAAAAATAACAGTTGTCTTTTTCAAGTTTTCTGTTGTCTTTTTCAATCACACTAACCGTTTAGAATAGACTATTTAATGTGTCTGTTTTAATGTCTCTTTAATCCAATACGGTTAACGAGTCATTAACATGGGTTGACAGGTGATTATTGTAGATACCTGTAAGCAGAAATTTTCAACTCCTTATTTGATAAGGGTTTTTCGTGGGACTATAAAAAGTATGCCAAGTGGAGGTTATAGTGTAATGGTATGCGGAAGAAGCATTTTCTGTCGCTGCAGTCTTCGCTCATAATGATTAACAATTTGAGGGCTTATTACGCTGTAGAGATTACCAGCAGGTGTTATATACATGAGGCCGGATAGCCTGGTGATTGTTTCTTGCTGTGCTTGCCGATATTTATCCATTAAGCGAGTATATGCTTCATTCCTTGCTTTGATCAGGCGGATTCGTTTCTTGTCTTCGCATTCTTTGGCCCAGGCTTCTTTTGCTTCGCAGGCTATGCGTTGTTTATCTGCTTTTACCAGATCGGGGTATTTGTAGCGTCCGTATTTGTCTTTTCTATACATGAGGCGCTTCAATGATTCTTCACTGTATTTTCTTCTCTTCCTGATCTTTTTCGGTTTGGGTTGCCAAATGGGGTTATCCAGCTCAATGGCTTTGCGCTGCTCCCAGTATTCGACATAGCATTTCCAGAGGAGGTCTTTTACCTCCTCGTCTGTATAAGGATTCTTTTTTAACAGGGTGAACGCTTCGCCGGTGAAGCCCCGGTACATCCAAAACTGTCGCCAGCCGGGTGGCAGGGCTTTATAAATCAGTGAACCGATCCTGGAGGCCCGCGCCAGCAGATTTGCACAGACCATGGTCAATTTAAACTCGGGACTAGTTTTGACGCGCTTTGCAGTGAGCCGGCTTTTGACACGGACATAATACTGTCCGTCCATCTTATAGAAGGTAAGTTGGTCGAAGGTGCCTTCGAGGCGGCAGAGTCCGGCGATTTGTTTTGCCATGAGATATTGGTTGCATATCTAATTTAGTTTATATTTAGGAGACAGACAAATAAAGGTTTATAACGGTTGTTTGCTACCGCAAGTACTTCTGTAGAGATTTTAGCAACTAAGGGGTTTAGGTTGCCAGGGGATGTAAGGATTGGGTTTACGACGGGCATGGATGGTAATGATAAGTGGTTGAGAATAATTGTGTTGATGTGTTTCTGATGGTTGCCTGCACAAAGGCATGGGTTGGGTACGTTTTAGTAAAGTGCGCCTTTAATAGGGAGTATCTATGGAGTATCTACGGAGCATCTATGGAGTATCCCGGGAGTATCCTAAAACTACCGGGTAGAGATCATCAATTGTACCCTGAACTCCGTCTTCTGTTTACTATTCAGTTCATCTAACCCACTGCCGGTGAGCATCTTTGAAGGGAATAGGAATTGGGCGAAGCGCAGCCACAGGTGGCAGTTCACCTTTCCGGTACGTTTGGGTAATAATATGGCTGCCAGGTTTTGTTTACAATTTATATAATACCGCAGCCCTTTGCCGCTGAAAGGGGGAATGGAAAAGGAATATTGCACATCCTGCTCATAAGCGTAAATACGGGTGTTATAACTATCCGTTTCGAAGAAATGCAATCGCATATTGGCTGTAAAAGATCGCTTTGGTGTATAGAAGACTTCTGTGAAAGCAGAAAAGCCTTTCTCTGTGTGAGCAACTTCACCAGCCTGGTACCAAACCAGTTCTACCCTGCTTTTCAAAGTTATTGCCGGGGTTGTTTGAAAGATTACCTGGGTGCGCCAGTTTTGCCGTACTATTCTTTCTATTGGTTTTACAATTGCTTCGTCGTCTATACTATTAGCAGGTTTATGTTCATGCCGATAACGGCTGGTTACTTCTACTGTTTTGTTGGGCTTGTACATTACTTGTAACATGTAGTCGCCACCATTACCTGGCGCATTGATCCGGTACTTCAACCAGGGGAAGCGAAAAAAATCGCCATAGGCATCTATCTGCCACACAGGAGCAGGTCGCAGGGTGAGGCCTGCATACAATCCCTGTTCGTTGCCTGGTAAATAACTTTCGGTGAAAGCGTTCCCCTGCAAGGCCTGGTACTCCTTATCGATAAGCCGGTACACAAGCGACAGGTCTGCTTTGGGATCGAGGCTCACCAGCAGACCGTGGAGCAATGCCTTATTGAATTGCTGATCGATAGCTGCTTCTCCATAAACATGCAGGTTACGATGCGTAAATGCATAATCCATGCTATGGTTACTCCAACGTTTTCCGGTTACCGCAAACAGGTCATAAGGATCGGCCGATCTTTTTAAGGGATGGGAAAACTGGTAATGTACTGTGTTCACACCCACATGCCACCCGGGACGGCTATACCTGATATTGCCTCCTGCTGTAAATCTGTCGAGGTTATAGCGTTCGTTTATTTCAGCTTGCGTGCGATGATATCCTGTTGTCAAAATGCTGGTCACACTATCACCCGACAGGTTAGCATCCAACTTTCTAAAAGAAGCAAACAGAGTTGCTTCCCAACTCTTTTGTTGTAGCGTAATACCTGCACCGCGATGAAAATAATATTCACCTGCTGCGCTGTATGGTTTCAATACCGGCCCTTGTCGTTTTACCTGCATCACAGCAGAGCTCTTCTTAAAAGCGAGGCTTTGCCAATGTATCAGCCCCTGCCCCATATTCACGGTGTAATCACCCAGCGCCAGCGCTTTTATCGTTCCCAGTTTGCGGACAAATAGATGATACGAATAAAAATCAAATCCTTTTTGCTGGTGGCCTTTGAATGTTTCACCCGCATCTTTATCGGCAGTTATTCCATATTGTAACAGGTCATTGGCGGCATACTTGTATCGTGTGAACACCCGCACCGGGCTTCCCTGGTAGTGAGCTTTATCAGGAGATTCGGGGGATTGAAACCCCTTCACCTTTTCTAATGTTTGTGCAGCCCTCAGCAATATTGAATGCTCACCACTACGAAACCGCTGTGCTACAGTAGTGTAAGCACTTGATCCTGTGCCCAGTTTCACAAATGGCAATAGTTGCCGGATGGTGTGTGCATCCCATGCGGGAATGGCTTGCAGTTCGTGCAGGTTGAGCAACTTGCCCATCAGGCTGCGGTAGCGCATAAAACTGGCTACCTGTAATGCATTGAGCATAGGTAGCCCTTCCAGATCGGTGATGGTGGCTGCATTTAAATCCAGTGGATGGCGGCGCAATGTTTCCAGTTGTTGCCAGCTGTTATCATCTTCCATGTCCATGTCCGACACCTCGGCCTGATTTTCCAGTTGTTGTTCAGCTATCGTTTCACGCTCCTGTGCTCTGGCCATGCAGGCAGCCAGTAACACTATTAATGTAAAGGATGTTTTCAATGGGAAGGTTTTGTTTGTTTGGCACTGAATAGTAGCAAGAGGCCGGGCGTGATACCTAATTGAGGATGGTACCTGCCGGTAATATCGACACGAACATTTTTCCAGGTCCAGCCCGCGCCGAGCCAGGGGGTAGTGGCAGCTGTGGCAATACCTGCCCGCAACATGAACCGGTTGTGCAGGGAATATTGCATGCTCACCTGCAGGTTCACCGCTTTGTCTTCCTGCTTAATGATGTCTGCACTTACCAATACATTTTCGGATACTTCATACCCTCCCCCTACCTTGTATTGCCAGGCCATTTTTTCCGTTGCCTGTTTTCCATATTTCCCGCCCGATGGATTATATATATGTATGCCGGCATGTGCTTTTTCGGTGATATGCCAGATCGTCCCCACCTCCACGATCACCGTGCCGTCGCTGCCATAACCCGCGGCCTGCATCATGGCATAATTGATCTGCACGCCCAGGTCCACCCGCCCCAGCTTCTTTCCATAGGCAATGCCCACCTGCGATTCATTGTATTCCGATGTGCCAAAGTAATGGGCGCTGACGCCCCACCCTCCCATGCCGGTAGGCAGGGCAACGACCGCACTGTAGCTATTTAGTTTTTCCTGCAGGAACCTCTTTTCGGCATATACGCCTCCTTCCGCAGCAGGCAGCCGGGCCAGCGCGGCCTGGTTGGCCATGGTGGAAAATGCATCTACAAATTGGTAACTATAAGCCCCCAGCCCGGTGTAGGGCGCTCCCTGGGGATAGCGGAGGGATTGGGCGGCGGCAGGCCAGGAAAGCAGGCAAAAAGCGGGCAACAGCCCTATTTTCAGGATTTGCAGTAAGTAATGGTTTTTCAATCGATTAGTATTGGACTGGAAAAACTAACGTAATTTTTTACCAAACAGATTTTTACCTTTGCGCCATGCAAATTTTAGACGGACAGCTTGTATCTCAGGCTACAAAGGATGAATTGAAACTGAATGTAGGCCAGTTAAGGACCGAAGGCAAGAAAATCCCCCACCTCGCCGCCGTGCTGGTAGGTAATAATGGCGCCAGCGAAACGTATGTAGGCTCTAAAGTAAGGACTTGTGAAGAAATTGGGTTTAAGTCTACCCTCGTGCGCCTCGATGAAGATATCAGTGAATATAAATTATTGGAGGAAATCGAGCGACTGAACAGTGACCCCGATATCGACGGCATCCTGGTGCAGCTTCCTCTGCCCAAGCATATTTCTGATGAAGCAGTGATCAATACCATCAATCCTTCCAAGGACGTAGATGGTTTTCATCCCATCAGTGTAGGTAAGTTAGTACAGGGCTTGCCAACTTTTGTGGCAGCTACCCCGCATGGTATTATGCTGATCCTGGAACATTATAAGATCGATACCAAAGGCAAACATGCTGTTGTGATAGGTCGCAGTAATATTGTAGGCCGTCCCATGAGCATTTTGCTAAGCGCCAACACCAACCCCGGCAACTGTACGGTGACGCTATGCCACTCGCAAACCAAGAACCTGAAGGAGCTTTGTTTGCAAGCAGACATTATTGTTGCCGCTTTGGGTAAGCCTGAATTCTTAACTGCCGACATGGTGAAGGAAGGTGCTATCGTGATCGATGTGGGTATTACCCGTGTTGCTGATGCTTCTAAAAAACGTGGTTATGCCATCAAAGGCGATGTAGACTTTGCGAACGTATCGCCCAAATGTAGTTATATCACGCCTGTGCCTGGTGGCGTAGGTCCCATGACCATAGCTGCGCTGATGAAGAACACGTATGCAGCGTGTCTGGCAAAGAACTAAATGCTCATCTTATTGCTATAAAACAAAACCCACCGTATGGTGGGTTTTGTAGTTAACAGGTGCACGGATTAAGGTGTGCTAAGGATTTAGGGGGTCGGCCGTTATTTGTTAATTATAATCTGTTGCATTTTCTGCGTGCCATCATCGGCTATAAACTTCAGCAAATACATACCATTTCTGAGTGAAGTCTCTAACCTTGCCAGACCATTGTTTACTGGTACGGTTTGATTCATCACCAGTTTTCCTGCTGCATCATACCAGCCAAATGTCATGTTGGGCTTCGATGTATTGATGCCGCTCACATACAAGGTTCCGGTAGAAGGGTTCGGATATGCTGCAAACTGCTTTGGTTGTTTTACCAGAGAGACGATGACTGCCTTTGAATAACGATCGCTACCATTTATATCCGTTTGTTTAAGACGGTAGTAGCTGTATCCACTATAAGGCGCCAGGTCAGTGGCTGTATAGGTTAGCTTATTGCTGCTGTTGCCACCCACTGCTTTGGTATTCACTCTTTGCACTTCTGTGAAGTTTACTCCATCACGGCTTTTCTCTACTGTGAAGTGACTGTTGTTCACCTCCATCGATGTAGCCCACTCGAGGTCAACCTGCGATTGATGAGCCTTTGCATCAAAGTTCAGGAGACCTACCGGTAGCAGGTTCATACCTGCAGAAATGTTGGCGAGGGCAAATGTGGAGAACGAATTAAAGACACTGGGCGCCGATGTGGAAGTAATGCTGCCAACGAGCGTATGAGTACCATTATAGAGTGGTCCTCCTGTTCCTCCGATATCTCTCCAGGCTGTAGGCGTCACATTGGTATTCTTTACAATGGTAAGCTGCGCACCATCGGTAACAAAATCATTCGCTCCAAAAAATATCTGTATAGTCTGGTTACCGCTCAAACCAGAAGTTGGTTGATTTACAGAAGAAGCATCGGTACGGCCGATCGTATAATAATGCACCCTGGATACCCGGTCTACTGAGGGGGGCAATGTATATCCAAGTCCTGAAGCACTTGCATTAAACAGCTCCGCCTGATAAGTATACAAGTTGCCATTACTATGATTAAGGGTCAACACCACAGGGCGGCAATCAGCATCCTTTCCGATAGGGAAATTGAGTGTTGTTGTGCCCGAGCTTTGTTTCTGATAGCGCATGGGGCCATTCACATAGCTGGTAGATGTTGCATCTCCTGCAGCCGTGGTTGAATTATTCATCATCGTAAGGATGTTGGTTGTCGTGGTATTCAACAATCCTGACGTGAGTGTAAGAGTCCTGCTTATGCTAATGGGTGTATTGGGTGTAACGCCTCCCCCGGTATTGGCTATTACCAGGCGGGTAAACGATGGCGACGGCGTTCCAGCAGTAATGTCGATCGTTTGTACGCCGCTGCCCGTCATGGTAGCTGTACCATTTCCTACTCCAAACACAATGCCTGATGTCGATGGCGCTGTTACGAGGATATTACCTGCATAAGTGCTGTTATTGTTATAGTTAGGGTACATTCTTCCGGTGCTGGTTTGCACAAATGCTACGTTGCCGTTGTAGGCGTCTGGATTGTTATTCGTCATCATCATGTAGCCCGCTCCGGTAACGGTAAATGTCGCTGCAGCATTGAACGTATTGTTGCCTGAGCTTTGATCATTCACGGATCCGTTTTTGGTACTGTTCACAACGCCGTTGAAAACGGAACTATGAAACAGCAGACCGGGGCTGGTACTTGTAATGTCACCACCGAAATTAGAAGCTGGTCCGAATTGTAATGTACTGCTTCCTGTCAATGTCAGGTTTTGTGCAGTTGCTCCAGTTTGGGTAAACTGACGCAGGTATAATTGTCCGGCTGAAAAGCCTGCCCCACCCACACTGATCGTATACGTAGCTGCCAGAGTCGAGGAAGCTGTCGATGAATTATTAAAGATAACGCCCTGTCCATTGGTGGACGTAACAACAATATTGTTGTTGAATTGAGTGCCGGGCGAGTTCTGGTTTACAAATATGCCCGAATTATTAGATGGGGCATTATTGAACGTTGTAACACCGCCAAATATATTCCCGGTACTGTTGTGCGCTACATAGATATGCGATGTACCGGTATTGTTGAACGTGGCTGTTGTATTGAACCTATCGCCGTTGCCGTTGCCAAACATTAGATAGCCTGATCCAATATTGGTCATAGTAGCTACGCCCCGGAAGGTATTGTTGCCACTGCTGGCATCACTGGTGTTACCTGTTTTGGTAGCCGTGACTGTAGCATTGAACACGCAACCATTGTAGAACAAGGTCGGGCTGGTGGATGTTACGTCTGCCTGGAAGGTAGAGGATGGTCCAAATACCAGCGCACCTGTTCCTGTGAGGTTAAAGTTATGTGGTACTGTTCCCAGCTGGATAAAGTTTCTCAGCAACAGGGTACCTGCCGAAAAGCCGCCTGCGCCCACGCTGATCGTACGTCCGGTAGCCAATACAGCAGATGCTGTTGCACTGTTACAAAACTGAACGCCCTGCCCGTTGGTAGACGTTACGATCACATCGTTGTCGAACCGGGTACCGGATGAGTTCTGGCTTACGTAAATAGCCGTATTCGCTGTAGGTGTATTATTAAAAGTTGTAACCCCTAAAAATACATTGCTGGTACTGCTGTGTGCTACATATATGCTTGCAGAACCGGTGTTATTGAAAGTAGCGGTTGTATTGAACCGGTCCAGACTACCGTTGCCCAACAGAAGCGATCCGCTTCCGGAGTTGGTGATCGTCGTTACTCCGTTAAAAGTATTATTGCCGCTGCTGTAATCGCTGTTCGCACCTGTTTTGGCTGAAGTTACTGTGCCACTAAAGGTACAACCATTGAAATATAATCCCGGGCTCGATGAAGTGACATCTCCACCGAATGAGGATGCCGGACCGTACTGTATATAGGTAGCCGTGCCACCCATGGTCAGGTTGACAGGTGCATTTCCCAATTGGGTAAATTGTTGCAGGATCAGGTTGCCCGCATACAGCCCTCCTATCCCAGCTTGTATTGTTTTACCGGCTGCGAGCGTAGCTGTAGCAGAGCTACTACCACCGCAAAAGCGTATGCCGGTAGCGCTTCCTGAACTGTTGACATATATATTTCCATTAAACTGGTTGCCTGCAGTTGCCCAGCAAGGCAGTATCCGTTCTGAACCGTGGTTGTTGAATGTTACATCATCATTCCAGATATCCGGACTATTATTTCCCAACAAAAAGAAGCTGCTGCCGGTATTGGTGAAAGTGCTGACACCAACAAATGTGTTTCCTCCTGCGCTATAATCGCCGGTAGTTCCCGTTTTGGTAAATGCAGAGGTACCGTTATATATTGCTCCCTGCAAGTATATGGAGGGACTGGACCCAATAAAGTTGCCGCCGAATGAAGAGGATGGTCCCAGTATCAATGAAGATGTACCGGTAAGGGGCAGGTAGACAAGAACGTTTCCATTTTGTGTAAAGCGTCTTACGCTTAATGTACCCGATGTAAACCCTGCAGCTCCTACCCTAATGGTACTGCCAGCTGCCATGGTTGCAGCGGATCCACCATTATTGCCGAAATAAATTCCCGTCGATGAGCCCGTGCTCGTCACGGTGATATTACCATTGAATATATGTCCGGTATTATTCCACGCAGCTCCTATGTATGAGCTACCGCTGCTGTTGAACTGTACGGCACTATAGAAAGTATCTGCTTCATTTTGGCCTAATTGAATATAGCCAGTACCTGTATTATTGAGCGTGAGACTGTCTTCAAAGTTGTTTGCCCCCCTGCTTCCATCATTGGTTGTCCCGGTTTTAGTGATGTTCACTTTTCCTTTGAACCTGGTATTGCCAAAATAGAGAGCTGGCGTGCTTGCTGTGACGTTTCCTCCAATAAGAGAAGTATCGGAAAACGAGAGCATGGTATTGGTACCTGTGAAGTTCAGGTTTATGGGAGCATTGCCCAATTGTGTGAAGGTCCTTATATTCAGTGAACCTGCAGAGAATCCATCTGTTCCCACGCGTATCGTTTTTCCGGCAGCTAATACCGGCGAACTATTACCATTGGGCCTTCCCAAATAGATACCGGATGTTCCTGTAGATGTAACTATAATGTCATCGTTAAACAACTCATTAGAGTTATATCCCAGCATGAATGTTCCGGTACTGCTCTGCTGATTGATGGTGACTGTGCCGTGGAAAATATTCTGACGCTGATTGTTGTTGTTTGCAGTACCACCTGTTTTCGTGAACACAACGGGAGCATAATATACAGATCCCTGTGGTGTGATATCAGGCGCAATTACTGTCACAGGTGCATTGAACTCACTTGAGGGACCGAGAATGACGGATGAGGTCCCTGTTCCTGTTATGTTGAGGGGTACAGTACCTAACTGAGTGAATTGTTTGAGGTACAGGTATCCTGCCGTTAGCCCGGTAGTGCCGGGTAATATTGTTTTACCTGCAGCCAGGATAGCGGTAGCTGTTGAATTACCGCCGCAAAACTGAATACCTGCAGCCGTATCGGAACTATTGATATAGATGTCGCCATTGAACTGGTTGCCGACTGTGGCCCAGCTCATTAGTAGCCGCTCTGATCCTTTATTGGTAAGTATCACATCATTGTTCCATATATCGGGCCTGTTGTCTCCCAACAGCCAGAAGTTGGTACCACCTTTGGTGAGGCGGCATACGCCATTGAATATATTACCGCCCTGATTGTAATCGCCGGTAGTACCTGTCTTTGTAATATCTGTAGCCCCATTGAACGTACATCCATTCAAAAATATGGAAGGGCTGGATGTTGTTACATCTCCATCGAATTTAGAGGTAGGTCCGAATGTAAGTCTCGATGTACCAGTCAGCAATAAACTCTGTGAGGTAGCGCCGATCTGTGTAAACTGCCTGAACAACAAGGTACCTGATGAAAACCCGGCAGGACCAATGTTGACAGTATTGCCGGCTGTGAGCCAGGCTGTAGCAGTATTAACACCATTGCAAAAATGTACTCCATTTCCGCTCACAGAGGTAACTGTAATACTACTGTTGAAAGTAGTTGTATCAGCATAATGGCTCACCATAATTGAATGGTTCGTGGCAGGCGCATTATTGAATGTTACAGGTCCATTGAACCTATGCCCGGTGCTGTTGTGCGCTATATACATGTGGTTGCTACCAATATTGTTGAAGGTCGCCTCCAGATTAAATGTATCCGGATTGTTGTTTCCCATCATGAGGTAGCCTGCTCCTGTATTGTTTACCGTCAACACGCCATTGAATATATTACCGCCGGTTCCATTATTATCATTAGGTCCCGTTTTGGTAAAGTTGGCTGAATCACTAAACACTGTTCCATTCAGATATAATGAAGGACTGAACGTCACCAATTTTCCACCGAATGCTGCTGCCGGACCAAATTGTAATACCCCCGTTCCTGTCAATGTAATGCTTTGTGGAGTAGCCCCGGTCTGAATGAACTGCTTCAACAATAGTGTTCCGGCTGTAAAGCCTGCCGGACCTATATTGATCGTACGGCCCGTTGCCAGCGTAGCATTGGCTGTACTGTTGTTGTTACAGAACATGATCCCCAGTCCGTTAGTGCTGGTTACAGTTACGTTGTTATTAAAGATCGTACCTGCCGAATAAGAGCTAACATATATCCCGTTGTTGGAAGTAGGTGAATTATTAAATTCAACGGGACCATTGAAGATATTATTCGTGCTGTTGTAAGCTACATATATATTATTGGCGCTGGTATTGTTGAATGTTGCAGCGGCATTGAACACATCGGGATTTCCGTTGCCTAAGAGGAAGTATCCTGTACCCGTATTATTTAGCGTCAACACACCGTTGAAGGTATTGCCACCGGAACTCCAGTCATTGCTGGTGCCTGTTTTGGTAATGGTTGTTACTCCCTGGAAGGTAGCATTCCTTATTGTGATGGTCGCAGCGTCCATATTGACCGCACAATTAAGGGTGGTTGGTCCTGCGCCAAAGGAAACAGTACCAACGCCTGTAACAGTCAATGTACCGTTTTGCACACTACCCGCATTGAAGGTAGCTGAAGGGCCAGTCACGGTCAGGGTATTTCCATTGAGGTTCAGTTGTCCGCTGTTAAGCGTAATGTTCCTTACTGTAGTATTGCCCGCAAGCATGCAGGTATTACTACCAGTTACAATGGTAATGTTGTCCGTGGAAGTTGGTACGCCGGCCGGGGTCCAATTGGCCGGGGTAGTAAAGGCTGTGGAGCTGGAGCCATTCCAGGTGTAGTTGATTTGGGCATAACCGGTCTGTATACCGATTAGCCAACAAACAGTCAGCAATAGGTTCCTCATAAGGTGAATTTTTCACTTAGAATAGTGGATTTTGAAGGCTATGCCTTTTGGCACGGCTGCACTGATAGAACATTTTTTATTCCAAATAATAATTTCCTGTTTATCAACACGTTGAAGAATATGACCCGATTCGGGCATTCCCAATTTTGGCCAAATTTTCCCAAAATAGGTTTATACCATTAATCTTTAATAGGTGGATTTGTGAATTGCTAATATGTATTATGTAGGGTTTTAAGTTGCCCCCTGGAAGGGTAAGCTGTCCTTCGGCAAGGCGTGATTATTTCGTAATTTTGCCCGCTATGGAAGTTAGTGTTGCTCCGGCTGTGCTCAGTTTACCTGTGATGGAATCTTTCTATACCATCCAAGGGGAAGGTTATTACCAAGGTAAGGCTGCCTATTTCATCCGTCTCGGCGGGTGTGATGTGGGCTGTGTGTGGTGTGATGTGAAAGATAGCTGGGATGCTTCCAAACATCCTTTACAAAGTATCGATGAAATGGTATCGACAGCGGCTGCGTACCCTGGCCGGATGGCGGTGATCACTGGCGGAGAGCCGCTGATGCACAACCTCGATGGGCTTACTACCGCTCTCCATGAAGCTGGTTTTCAAACCAATATTGAAACATCCGGCTCTTCGCCCCTCAGTGGTGAATGGGACTGGATATGCCTGTCGCCCAAAAAATTCAAATTCCCTTTACCGGAAATCCTGCCGCTGGCCAACGAACTGAAGGTGGTAGTATTTAATAAGAGCGACTTTGACTGGGCTGAAAAATACGCTGCCCTGGTTTCCCCTTCATGCAAACTATACTTGCAGCCTGAGTGGGATAAATCGAATGAAATGACGCCCCTTATCGTTGAATATATCAAGGAGAACCCTCGATGGGAGTTTTCGCTGCAGATCCACAAATACATGAATGTTCCTTAACTCCTTCGTGGTCAATCTGAAATAATCTTTTGCCGCTTACGTTTTAACATTTGGGTACTATCTTTCAGGTGGTTTTCGTCGTCTAAGAGAAAGTACTATCTGAATCAACAAAATCGCAAGCATGGGCATCTTACGCTTCTGTACCATTTTCTTGTTCCTGATCTCCCCTATTTTGATCGAGGCGCAGCAATATGATCCTGTCAAAGTGAATAAAAAAGCTGCTGCGCTGTATGAAAAAGCCATCGCCAGAGCCCAGGAGGATGATTTCAAAGGTGGTATCGTTATCCTGAAGGAGGCCGTTAAAATTGACCCACGTTTTCTCGATGCTTATCTTTCCATTGCTGGCATGTATGGTGAAATGAAAGATTATGATGGCGCGATCGAGAACTATATCAAAGCTAAAAGTATCGATGCTGAATATTTCAAAGACTACAATCTTCCTTTTTCTATCAACCTGGCCGGCAAAGGTGAGTTTGCCAAAGCGCTGGAATCGGTGAATGAATTTCTCACCATTCCCAATTTGAACAGCCAGAGCCGACTTGCCGGCGAGTTTCGCCAGAAAAGTTACCAGTTTGCGATTGAATACAGCAAGCAAAAGCCGCTACTTGATTATAAGTTTGAACCGCAAAATATGGGCGATAGCGTGAACTCGGTTGTATCGGAATATTTCCCTACCCTTACGATCGATGGTAATGAACTCATCATCACCCGACGGGTTAAGAATTATAATGAAGACTTCTTTGGCTCTGTGCGCGTTGATGGTAAATGGTCGAAGGCCCAGCCACTTGAAGGTGATATCAATACGGATGCCAATGAAGGGGCGCAGACTATTTCCCAAGATGGGCAATGGCTCATTTTTACGGGCTGTAATTTTCGCAATGGTTTTGGAAGTTGCGATCTATATATTTCTTACCTCACGAATGATGGCTGGAGCGCCCCCGTGAATCTTGGTCCTAAAGTCAACAGTGATCAATGGGATACTGCTCCTACTTTATCTCCTGACAAACGTGATCTCTATTTTGCCAGTTCACGTTATGGTGGTTATGGAGGCAGTGATATTTATGTGTGCCACTACCTTTCCAACGGGCGATGGAGTGATGCGGAAAATCTCGGTCCCGAAGTAAATACTGCCGGCAATGAGAGCTGCCCTTTCATTCATGCTGATAATCAAACTTTGTATTTCACTTCCAATGGTCACCTGGGCTATGGTGGTGATGATCTCTTTGTAAGCAAAAAAGGCCCTAAGAACACCTGGGGCAAGGCTATGAACCTGGGTTATCCTATCAATACTATCGAGAACGAGGGTAGCCTCATCGTAGCCGCTGATGCCAAGACTGCTTACTATGCCAGCGACCGCAGCGACAGCAGGGGCGGTCTCGATATCTACACATTTGAATTACGCGATGATATTCGTCCGGCCAAGACACTGTGGGTAAAGGGTAAGGTGTTTGATAAGAAGACCAGCAAAGGCCTGCCTTCTGCGATCGAACTTACCGACCTTGCTTCACAAGAAGTATTGAGTAAAGTGCAGACCGATGAAACGGGTAACTACCTCGTTACGTTACCTATTGGTAAAGACTACGCATTCAATGTAAACCGTAAAGGTTATTTATTCTTCTCCGACAACTTTTCTCTGAGCCAAAGGGCTCCTGACTCTACTTATCATATCGATATTCCTCTGCAGCCGCTGGAGGCCAACGCTTCTATTGTGCTAAAGAATATTTTCTTCGGCAGCAAGGAGTTTAGCCTGAAGCCGGAATCTACTTCCGAGCTCGATAAGCTGTTTGTGTTGTTGCGTGACAATCCTACGATACGTATCCAGATCAGCGGTCACACCGACAATGTTGGTAAGCCGCAAGACAACCTCACTTTATCCAACAACCGGGCACAGGCTGTTGTAAAATACCTTGTCAGCAAGGGTATCGATCAACAGCGCCTATCGTTTAAAGGTTTTGGTGAAACCGTTCCTGTAGCAGACAACGCCACCGAAGAAGGCCGGGCACAGAACAGAAGGACTGAGATGAAGGTGTTGAGCCATTAGAAAGCTGTGAGCCTCGAGCTACAAGCTTCAAGCAAATACGTTACATAATAAAAAAATACATATTTTCATGGCTCCATGCTATGAAAAACGATTTGTTATATCAACTTGCCCTGACGAGGGTGCCGCTTATTGGTTTGATCCACGCCAAGTTATTGGTAGAACATTTTGGAACAGCCGCCGCTATCTTTAAGGCCTCTCCTACACAATTGGGAAAGATTGAGGGTATTGGCCCTGCAAAGGCTAAAGCTATTCGTCAGTTTACCAGCTTTGATGAAGTGGAAGACGAGATCACCTTTATTGAAAAATATAAGATCCGGCCACTATTCCTTACAGATACCGACTACCCACAACGCCTGTTGCATTGTTGCGACGCTCCTACGCTATTATTCTACCGGGGCGAAGCTAATCTCAACGCCTCTCGCATCATTGCCATCATTGGCACACGCAGTAGCTCTGAATATGGCAAGCTTATTACCGAAAAGCTGGTGAAAGAGCTTGCAGGCATGGGTGTGCTGATCGTCAGCGGGCTGGCTTTTGGTATCGATGCGCTGGCGCACCATGCTGCCATCAAATATGACTTGCCCACTGTTGGCGTATTGGGCCATGGCCTGGATAGTATCTATCCTTCACAACATGCTTCGCTGGCTAAGGAGATGATCAAACAGGGCGGAGGCCTGTTGACTGAATTTACCAGTAACACTAAACCTGACAAGCATAACTTCCCGGCGCGCAACCGTATTGTAGCTGGTATGTGCGATGCCGTTATTGTTGTTGAGACGGGTTTGAAAGGTGGCAGCATGATCACTGCAGAGCTGGCCAACAGTTATAACAAAGATGTTTTTGCTTATCCAGGTAAAGTCACGGACAGCAAGAGTGCCGGCTGCAATTATCTTATCAAAAGCAATAAGGCCATGCTGCTCACCGATACTCAACAGCTCATAGATATGATGGGTTGGGATAATAAGCGTAAGCCTGTTGTTCAACAACAGGACTTGTTTGTAAATCTGAATGAGCATGAACTGAAAGTAGCATCTATTTTAGGACAAAAAGAATCTGTACACATTGATGAACTTAATATGCAGAGCGGTCTTAGCAGCAGTAGTATCGCGGCTGCCGTTTTGAATATGGAATTGCAGGGTGTGATCCAATGTTTGCCGGGAAAGCGGTATAAGTTAATGTAAGAGAAGGAGTTTCGACCTGCTTTTAAAAATCTTTTGGAGCATATTGTGCTGTTACGCTACCTTTGCACATGGCAACAAGAAATTCTTCTCTCCGGACAAATTCCCCCAGTTCAAGTAAGTTTTTTGGCGATGGTTTAACGTTCGATGACGTTTTACTGGTTCCTGCTTATTCGCAAGTATTGCCCCGCGAAGTAGACATCCGCACCAAACTTACCAAAGATATTACACTGAATACTCCCATGCTTTCTTCTGCAATGGACACTGTTACTGAAGCCAACCTGGCTATTGCGCTCGCACGCGAAGGTGGTCTCGGTATCCTGCACAAGAATATGAGCATCGAGCGTCAGGCTGAACAAGTGCGCAAGGTAAAACGTAGTGAAAGTGGGCTGATCCTGGACCCCATTACTTTACATGAGGACGCAACTATTGGTGATGCGCTTCGCCTCATGAAGGAGAATAAGATCGGTGGTATTCCCATTGTTAACACCAATCAAAAGCTGGTAGGCATTCTCACCAATCGTGATCTGCGTTTTGAAACTGCCAGTGGCCGCAAGGTGAGTGAAGTGATGACGAAAGAGTTGATCACTGCTCCTGAAGGAACCGACATGAAGAAAGCAGGTCAGATCCTGCGTCAACATAAGATTGAAAAGCTTCCTGTTATCAGGAAAGATGGTACACTGATCGGCCTGATCACTTACCGCGATATTTTACAACTACAAAGTTATCCCAACGCAGTAAAAGATTCTTACGGCCGTCTGCTCACCGGCGCTGCACTGGGCATTACCCGCGACCTGCTCGACAGGGCTGCTGCACTGCAGCAGATCGGGGTGGATATTGTTTGCCTCGACAGTGCGCACGGTCATAGCAAAGGCGTTATCGAAGCATTGAAAGCGGTAAAGAAGAACTTCAAAAAGCTACAGGTAATAGCAGGTAATATCGGTACTGCTGCAGGCGCCAAGGCATTGGCTGAAGCAGGTGCCGATGCTGTGAAGGTAGGTATCGGACCGGGCTCTATTTGCACCACGCGTATCGTTGCCGGTGCAGGTGTTCCGCAGATCACTGCCATCATGGAAGCTGCTTCTGTTCTGCATAAAAAAGGGATTCCGCTTATTGCCGATGGTGGTATCCGTTATACCGGTGATATGGTGAAGGCTTTAGCTGCCGGCGCCAACATCGTGATGATGGGTAGTGTTTTTGCCGGTACGGAAGAAAGCCCCGGTGAAACGATCATCTATGAAGGACGGAAATTCAAACAATACCGTGGTATGGGTTCCATTGGCGCTATGAGCCAGGGCAGCGGCGACCGCTACTTCCAGGATGTAGAGGATGATGTAAAGAAATTTGTACCAGAAGGTATTGAAGGCCGGGTAGCTTTCAAAGGCAACCTGAGCGAGATCGTTTATCAATATGTTGGTGGCCTTCGTTCAGGTATGGGTTATTGCGGAGCCAAAGACATTAAAGCGTTACAGCAGGCTCAATTTGTACGCATCACCAATGCAGGTATGAAAGAGAGCCACGCGCACGATATCGAGATTACGAGAGAAGCCCCCAATTATAGCAGATAGGGGTTGACAAGTTAACAGGTTGATAGGTTGACAGGGCGCCCCTGTATCTTATCAACTTGTTAACCTTTGAACTTTGCAACTTGTTTTCCTATCTTTCGGGAAATTACCGTCCATGCAACGAGCCCGGGTAGTATTATTGCTTCTGCTCTGCTTTTCTGTTTCACGCTATACTTATTCTCAGTCAGATTCCTGCGGACTCCGCATCAGCCTGCTCACCTGTAGCCCGGGTGAAGAGTTGTACTCTGCGTTTGGCCATACAGCCGTGCGTGTATCGAGCAGCGCCACCGGCATGGACATCGTTTTCAACTATGGTACTTTCGATGACTCGGACCCTACCAAGTTCTATTGGGACTTTACGCGGGGCCTTATGTACTATTCCCTCTCCGCTTATTCATTTAGAGACTTTGTAGAGGAGTATCGATCGCAGCAGCGTGGTGTTATCGAGCAGGAGATTCAATTGTCCTGTGCCGAAAAAAACAAGATATTCAATGCGCTCCGGGATAACGCTCAGGAACAAAACCGCAATTACTATTATTACTTTCACTTAGATAACTGCACTACCCGCGCGGGTGATATGATCATTAAAAACACCGACAGCCCGGTGGTGTTCAAAAACATTTTGCCTACTGAAACTCCCAGCTATCGTAACCTCTTGCATGTGTACCTCGATAAGGGACATCAACCCTGGAGTAAATTCGGGATTGACATTCTACTGGGCAGTAACCTCGATAAAAAGGTCAGCAACCGGGAAGCTATGTTCCTCCCCGACTACCTCTTGAAGGGTTTTGACAATGCCAGTTCCGGCGCCCAACCGCTGGTGCAGAAAACGGAGCCTGTTGTTATCGTCTCCACTACTGCTGTAGAGACCGGCAGCCGGTTCACTCCATTTGTGTTGTTTACCGGTTTGTTGATTTTTATTACCATTCTGTCGATTCTTAAGGGCAGCCGGTCGTCAGCCTTTTTGCGTGGTTTCGATATTTTCTTTTTTTTGCTGCTGGGCTTATTGGGTGTTTTGCTGGCTACGCTCTGGCTGATCAGGGTGGACGATGTTTGCCGCAATAATTTCAATCTGCTGTGGGCTTTGCCTACGCATTTTGTGGTGGTATTTGTGATGAACCGGCAGAAGCAATGGGTGAAATCTTATTTCAAGGTGGTTTGTATTATCACTTTATTGCTGGGCGCCACGTGGTTTATTTTGCCACAGGCACTAAACCCAGCCATTGCTCCCATCCTTGGCCTGATACTTGTCCGGAGCTGGTATCGCAGTAAAATGTAATTATCATGGCAGCAACTGAAAAATTCATCGATATTGACGGACGGGCCCTATTCTATCGTGTTATTGGCACAGGCGCGCCTGTAGTTCTTCTGCATGGTTTTGCAGAGGATGGCACTGTATGGCAGCACCAGATTGAGGCATTGGAGGCAAAATACCGGCTCATTGTACCCGACCTGCCGGGCAGTGGCCGTTCGGGTATGAGCGAGGATATGAGCATGGAAGGATTGGCAGCGGCCGTGAAGGAGATCGTAACTGACGAGGTGCCCGGCGATGAGCCATTCGTGATGATCGGGCATAGCATGGGTGGGTATGTGATGCTTGCTTTTGCGGAGTTGCACCCCGATCGGCTCAAAGGGATCGGTCTTTTTCACTCTACGGCTTATGCCGATTCGGAGGAAAAGAAGGCTACCCGGCAAAAGGGGATCGAGTTCATATTGCAGCATGGCGCTGCGCTGTTTATCCAGCAAACTACTCCCAACCTCTTTTCGCCTGCTTTTAAGCAGGAAAATGCCGCTGTTGTTCAGGAATTTATTGAGCGTTATTCCAACTTTTCAGCTGAATCGCTCGTACAATATTACAAGTCAATGATGGCCCGTCCGGACCGGACGGCAGTCCTTGAAAAATCCACGTATCCTGTGTTATTCATTGCAGGTGAATATGATACAGCAGTACCACCCGACCATGCGATGCAACAGTGCCACCTGCCTTTGCTGTCATATATCCACCTGCTCAAGCATTCGGCTCATATGGGTATGCTGGAGGAACAGGGGCTTAGCAACAAGTTCCTGGCCGATTTTCTGGCAAATGCCTGAATTGTTTAACCAAACTGCTATGAGGAGCAGGTGATTACATGAAGAAAGTCCTACTCATATTTCTTTTATTGTCCTGCCTTATCCCGACGGTTTTTGCCGCCCACATCAGGGGTGGTGAAATGTATTACCGCTACGACAGTGTGAACTCCACTGCTACGATGTCGAGGTATATTGTCACATTAAAGCTTTATGTAGATTGTAATGCGGGGCAAGGCCAATTGGAGGATACCCAGCCTTTCACCATTTTCGATAAAACGAATAATTCCCAGTTCAGGAACATCAAGGTGGACCTTACCCGGGAAGAATGGATCCGGTATGATCCGAACAGTAATCCCTGTATCAGCAACCCGCCTACCGATGTTTGCTACCGCCTTCGCTACTTTGAAGCGACCATCGACCTGCCTGTCAATGCGGCCGGTTATGTAATCGCTTTCCAACGTTGCTGCCGCATCCAGGGTATTCAGAATATGCCTAACCGCAGTAACGATTATGGAGCTACTTATACGTGCGAAATCCCCGGTATTGTTACCGGTGTCATTTCCCGCCCTGCATATAAAAACTCAAGCCCTGTTTTCAATCCGCATGATGCCGTAGCTATTTGCTTCGGTTCTACTTTTACTTTTGATTTTTCAGCTGTTGACGCCGATGCTGATTCTGTAGTTTATCAACTGTGCAATGCTTATAACGGTGGTGGTCCTGGTATGAGTGGTGGTAATAATTGTTTAACCTGTGCTCAACCTGACCCTGCTGCTCCCCCACCTTATAACTCTATTCCTTACCGGGCGCCCTACGACGGTTCGTCGCCGATGGGCCTGAGTGTATCGCTTAATCGTTTTACCGGACTTTTGTCGGGTGTGGCGCCCAGTGTTGAGGGACAATATGTGGTGACTGCCTGTGCGTATGAATATCGTGATGGCCAGCTCATCAATATTCACCGGAAGGATATTCATATACGCGTAGCGGATTGTATTCCGTTGAAGGCTTTGCTGAAACCTGATTATTCTTATTGTGATGACTTCCTCGTTACGTTCAGGAACGAACAGGTTAACCCGGCCAACTCGGTGTACATCTGGCAATATGGAGATGGTTCAAAGCCTGATACGACTACTGATGTGGAAGGAAGAATGCAACACCTGTTTGCCGATACCGGCACTTACACCATCAAGCTGAAAGTTATTCTGGCCGGCCAGTGTGTTGACTCTACTACCACGCTCGCCAAAGTGTATCCCGGCTTCTTTCCCAATTTCAGGATCACCGGTACTTGTTTGTTAAAGCCCATCCAGTTCACAGACCTTACTACTGCGCGTTATGGTGCTGTCAGTAAATGGCGCTGGAACTTTGGTGATGAAACCACGCAAGCTGATACTTCGCATCTCAATCCTTCTTCCTGGCAATACAACACCATCGGTATGAAGGATGTTCAGCTGATCGTTGAGAGCAATAAGGGCTGCGTAGATACCATTACATTACAGGCTGATGTGCGTGATAAGCCTCCGATCACACTCGCGTTCAAGGATACGCTTATTTGCAGTAATGCATTTGTCCAGGACACGTTGCAACTTCATGCCTCGGGGAATGGCGTTTTCAGCTGGTCGCCGCTGGTGGAGATATTACGAACGAATACACCAGACCCGCTGGTATTCCCTAAAACTACGACCACTTATACCGTGCAACTGGATGAGAATGGATGTGTGAGTGAAGATACTGTGCGCGTACGTGTAGTACCTGTAGTAACGCTTAATGCAGGACCGGATGATATTATTTGTCTTACTGATACTATTCAGTTAAGGCCTTCTACAGATGGTTTGAAGTTTACCTGGACTACTAATCCATCTCCCAGTCCTATCAGTGATATTCATGCCAGGAATCCGCTGATTTCACCTACTGATGAGTTCACCACTTATTCTGTGTTGGCGGAGATTGGTAAATGTTCTTCCCGCGACGAACTTCAAATTAAAGCTGTACCTTATCCAACTTCCAGGGCCGGCGCTGATACAATTATTTGTTATGATGATACAGCCAACTTAAATGCTTCTATTATTGGCAACCGGTTTGATTGGTCGCCTATCAATACTTTAAGTGACCCAACGATTTTAAATCCGCTGGCATGGCCCCGCAGAACTACTGATTATGTTCTAAGTGTATATGATAGCCGAGGTTGTGACAAACCTAAACGGGATACGATAACGGTTACTGTGCGCAGGCAGCTGTTTGCTTTTGCCGGGAATGATACTTCTGTTGTGATTGGTCAACCGTTGCAACTGACTGGCAGGGGCGCCGACTTCTATGAATGGCAACCGCCTAATTATCTCAACAGGAATGATGTTAAAGACCCTATTGCTAACCTGAGCAATAGTTTCAGTTATCAACTGAAGGTGTATACTGCTGAAGGCTGCTTTGACCTCGATACTATCAACATCAAAGTATTCCGCACCAATCCTCAGATATTTGTACCCAATGCTTTCAGACCTGATGGCGGTCAGAACAACCGTTTACGTCCCATCCCCGTTGGTATTACACAACTGGAATACTTCCGGGTGTTCAACCGGTGGGGACAGCTCGTTTTCCAGACTACGCAACATGGTATGGGCTGGGATGGTAAGTTGGGCGGCAAGCCTCAGGACTCTGGGATGTATGTATGGGAAGTGAAGGGTAAAGACTTCACTGGTAAGACCGTAGTGCAGAAAGGGATTGCTATGTTGATAAGATAGTATCTTGCGGCATAAAATAATTCTGCATGTCTATAGCACTGATTACGGGCGCCACTTCGGGTTTTGGAAAAGCAATCGCCGTCAAGTTTGCCGCTAACAATTATAACCTCATTATTACTGGCCGCCGTGCTGAACGGCTGCAGGAATTAAAAGACTCTCTTACTTCCTCGTATGGTATTGAAGTAATTGCGCTGTGCTTCGACATTCGCAGCAGGAAAGCCTGTTTTGAAGCTATCGAACAATTGCCAGCTTCGTGGAAAGCTATAGACGTACTGGTTAACAATGCCGGGCTGGCTTTGGGAAGGGATTATTTTGATGATGCTTCTCTGGAAGATTGGGACACCATGATCGACACCAACGTAAAGGGTTTGTTATACGTGTCCAAAGCTGTGATCCCCAGCATGGTAGAACGTAAAAAGGGTCATATTATCAATATTGGTTCTACTGCCGGCAAGGAGGTGTATGAAAAAGGGAACACTTATTGCGCTACAAAGCATGCGGTCAATGCTATTTCCCAAGGCATGCGGATCGATCTGCTGCGCCACCACATAAAGGTGACCGCTGTTCATCCGGGTGCTGCGGACACGGAGTTTTCCAATGTTCGTTTCAAAGGGGATGAGGACCAGGCGCGTAAGGTATATGAAGGGTATGATCCTTTAACGGCTGAGAATGTAGCTGATGTGGTATACTATACAACGACGCTCCCACCCCATGTTTGTATCAATGACCTGGTAATGACCTGTACTGCGCAGGCTAACTCCATGTACCTTTATAAGGGATAATAACTAATTGACATACAGCCAATTAGTAGTAGCCGGGAAAATAAACCAGGGGGGATTGCGATTTCTATCTGTTTTGATTATTTTGGGATAGAATCATAATCCACATCCCTACAAAAACCCTTTTTATGGTTAAGTTCCTATGTAAGGCTATTCCCGTCTTATTTCTTTTTTTCACCAATTCTTTATTGGCGCAAGATGCCATCAAGCAGCAAGGTTGTGAAGGTGGCAATCCTTATCAGCAAACGGTAGACAGTTTGAAACAGATCTATTCTGCCCAGGGCTTTACCGTGATGCGCGAGGCTTCCATGATCATGGAAAGCGAGTATGAAATGCCCATTGTAATGCCAATGAATCAAGGAACCGGTTACCAATTCATCTTTATTGGCGATCCTACTTCGCGGTTGTATGAAGTACGCATGTACGATTGGAATGAACGTGAGGTAGTGTACAAAAAGAACATATGGGGCACGGTTGATGGTAATATCATCAGCTATAGTTATGTTCCTCAGTTTACCGAGTACCACATGATCAAACCCGTGCAGGTTAACAAGAAGAAGAAAAAACTATGCGGCTATGTTATGTTGCTGAAGAAGAACGGTCCCGGTGATCAGGCGCAAGGAAGAAGCACCAAGTAAATTATCTCATCCATTCAAGCTGAAGCTTATTGAATATATCTACTTAATTATCTTATTAGTTTTGAACAATAAAAGGGTGAGCTGCTCATGTAGAGCGTCTCACCCTTTAATTTTTTTGAATCCACTCTCCTATTTCTTATTGTTGTTGAACAGCGTAAAGAACAGGCTAACCTGTATTACTCCATTCTTAAAATCTGGATCGATGTTACCTGTGTCGAAATCTCCTACTTTGGAAAGTCCGGCTGTATAACGAGCGCCTATACCCAGGCCGCTGGAGCTATGAAAGCCCAGGCCTCCTGCTACTGAAAGGTCGGTGCTCTTTGCAAAGTCGTCTATCTGCATGTCATCTGTCTTTTCGTTTACCTTGAATCCGATCTGTGGGCCTGCTTCGAGGTAAAAGCCTCCGTTGAAGCGGTATTTCAGCATTACGGGTACATTGATGTAAGACACTTTCAGGTTCTGTTTCTGACCTGCACTCTCCAGTTTGGCACCTTGTGAGGAGAACAGTACTTCGGGCTGTATCGCAAAGTTGTCGCCCAAAAAGAAACTGACGAAGCCGCCTGCATGGAATCCTACAAGCGATTTTTTATCAATGTTCTCAAAGTTTCCGCCGGTAAAGTTGCTGACGTTAACGCCGCCTTTTATACCCAGTTGAAATGTTTGCGCAAAGCTTGTGGCACTCATCAGTAAGCACGCTGCAACGATTAGTCGTTTCATAAATTCATTTTTTGTGATTTGAATAGGTATTTAATTATCATGACTACTGCCTGTAACAGGTCAGAAAATCTCCTATGCAAATCTCATGCGCGGGGGAAGCATACTGTGGTTGGGAAAAAAGTGAGCCGTCCTTGAGGACGGCCCGCTCTTTACTGTGCTAATGATATTCTTATCTGTACTCCTGCCCTTGTGTTGGTGATGGGCGGAGAGGTTGATATTTTGGGTATTGTACGCCGTTGGTCGAAATAGAGTTTAATGTTAACCCGGTTGCTGATCACATAGTCGATCGAAGGGTTAATAAAGATCACTTTCTGACCGGCTGTTGGTAATACCTGGTCCTGGTCTAACCGGCTGTTGGCGGTGATGTCATCACGGATACTGAAGTCGAGTCGGAAGCTGGCATCATTGTCCAGTGGCTTTCCTTTCCATTTAATGAATGAGAAAAGTCCACGCTTACGGAAACCCGCACCCAGCTCGAACTCTGTTGAGCGCATCTCACTGAGCTGGAAGTCGATCAGGCTTAAGCTCAATTGTCTTGATTTCTTAAATCCGAACCGTGCTGTTACCTGGTTGGTGAATTGCATATCGAAATCGATCAACGGCTCGAAGCGTTCTTCTATAGATATGTTAGGTACCAGGAAGTATGGTACGAAGTTGCCGGATGTAGAATCATAAAAGCCCGGATAGCTCACAAATCGAGGATCTTCATACAGCAATGCAGAGTTGAAGCTATTCATGCTCAACCTGCTGTTGTAGCGGTGTGATAGGGTGAAGCTGGTGAAGATCTTATCCAGCCCTGGTATACGTGTCAAGCCTGTATAGGTAAGTCCCCAGTTGGGCTTGGGCAGTATGCCTGAGAATGGGTTGGAACGTATGTTCGGATTGCTTTGTTTGATCAGCGTGATGGATTGGGGATCTTTTCCTGAATAGGCAGCGATGAACGCAGGGATCAACACGTCTTGTGCATAACGGTTGTAACCTGTATAGAATCCATCTGACTGGAACTTTTGGTTAGCAGGCAGGTCTTGCCAATACGGGTTTTGTTCTGCCAACCGCTTCGACATGATGATGCGATAGCTTTCGAACTTCTGGAATATCTCGGATACCTCGTTTGGATTGGCAGGGGTGAACAGTGTTTTGAATGTAATCCAGCTCACGCTGAAGCTACCTGCAGTATAAGGAGCGAGGCGGGCAAAGCTATTGCCGGTACCAGTAGTATCCTTGTACAATTCACGGTAGTTCTTACCAAAGCTCTTCTCCAGGGTAAGGTCGATATTCAGATCACGGATTGGCTGCAACGTTGCATTAATGGTCAACTTCTGTGTATAATCCTGCACATTCTGGAAGTTGAACAATGAGTCGGACGTCAACCAACCTTTCCTTGCGATGGTATTGACAAAGTTTGTATCGGGCTGGCCACCGAAGATGAAGCCCAGGCCCGGCGCCATGGATCTAAAGTTCATTCCCAATATGCGTGTGCTATCTGTGTAGCCGTAGATAGTAGCGCTGGCATTTTCCTGGTATTGTACGTTCATCCGCTTCAGCATGGTGAGGAAGCGACCGGCAAATTTTACCCCTCCGCTTAATTCCAGTGGCTGGCTACGGTCTCTCTTTTGCTTCTTCTTGCCAGTAGTATCCTTTTGTGCAGGAGGCACTGGTGGTGCGCCTGGCGTTGGAGCAGCACCTTCTTCTTCGAACGCTCTAAGCAATCTTGACTTGCTATACAGTTTTGTAAAGTCAAACTCGGCTGTTACTCCTTTCTGTTGTGTATTGGAGATGGTATTTCCGAGGTTGCGGGCTATTAATGATGCTCCTACCCAATTGAATGAAGCTATATAGTTGGCCCGAATGGTTGCAAAGTCGAGTACCGGTATTTTGGCTGTTGGCAGCGTGTAGGAGAAGTTGGCTGTTTGCATATAGGATATGGTACGGCCTCCTTTCCAGAACCTGCTCCACATACTGCTACGATCCTGCTTATCCAGGCGTCCGCTGTCTTCATCGATCCACGCTTTATTGGTAGCAGTGAAGTCGACGTTGAATGACCTTGTAAGGTCCCAACGCAGGTTATATATACGATCGAACGTAAAATACTTGTCGTATGTTTCCGGTAATGTTCCCTTGGCTTCGCCCACATTACGTGGTCTATAGGCACCAAACTGCCGGTTCACATCTGCCCTGAAACCCAGTAACGATGGTAATGGGTTGATGTTAAAATCCCTGATGATCGACAGCCAGGGCGACTTCGATTTAAAGAGTCTCTTTGCAGGTTCCCAATATACAGGGGATGATGAATAGTTGTATCCCAAGCCCGCACGATGGCGTACCAACTCATTGTTTTCTATCAATGGGCTGTGCTGTTCTTCTTTATAATAGGAGTAGCTGACATCGATGTTCTCTATACTCCATATTTGTTGTTTTTTGCCACTGGTGTTGTTCTTCTTCACGTTGGTAAAGCTCACTGACTTGATCGTCTTTACATCTACTGCATCTTCGCGAATAGAATCTTTCTGGTTGGCGGGCGCGCCTTTTAGTTTATCCTTCAGCTTTATATCCAGGTCATATGGATCGTATTGTGGCGAGCTGACAGTTTTGGAAATGCTGGCATAGAAGGGGATCGATATGCCTGCTTTTTGTGGCAACAGTTTACCCAGTTCCAACTGTGTAGCAGCGTCAAACTGTGTAAAGTCTTCCCGTGCACGTTCATTAACCCGTTGTTCGATGGAACCGAAACCTATGCCGCGGTAGCTTCCTGAAAGGTACAGGGTACCCAGGTCGGCCAATTTGAAGTCAATGCGGCCTAATGCGGCCCATGCACCTTTTTCGTTCAGTTCACTGAGTCGAAGCTCATTGATCCAGACTTCGGTACAGGCCAGTTCTCTATTGCGGTTCTCTACGCCCACAAACATTACGCGTACTTCTCCCAGGTTGGGATTTCCGAGGATGGCGTATTCTTTACCATCGGCGTCTGTTTGTTTAAAGTAGGTAGCATTGTTGCTCTGGTTATTGCGTGTCACTTTCAACTGGATGAGTTTATCCAATTGAAGGTCCATTTCATTCTGTGAAGGCCAAATAAGGTCATCTGCATTGGTATACCACGGTGTTATCTTTAACGGTATCCTTACCTCATAATAGTTATTGATAAGGTCGTTACCCAACCTGACCACTCCATATAGTTCATTATCCTTGATGTCTGTGCTGGAGTTCACCGACTCCGCATGGATGTACATCTGTAATCGTCCATACTGTCGCAGGTCGAGGTTCATGGTTTTGAATACGCCGCGTACTTCTTTTTTGGGCAATGCACATACCTGCATGCTCAGCGATTGTTCGTTGAGCAATATGTTTACGTTGTTATTGCTCAATTGTTGCTGACGAACAACACCGGGCGGTGTTCTGTAAGGAACAGGCTTACGGGAGCTGTTCTCTTCAATATTAACTGCCAGTTGCTTGAAGGTAGTTCCTGAGTTGGTAGGGATCAATACATACTGGCCGGTAGTATCCAATTCGTAATTGAAACGTCTCCACTGGTTGCGCACCAATTCCAACTTGGCAAAACGCAGTACTACAGAATCGGTAAACCCTGTCAGGTACATCCGGATGAAACGGATGGATTTAAAGTCGGGAATGTTACCAATCTTATTCTGGTATCCGGCAATTGGAATGCGGAACAGGTACCAGGTCTCGTGCATACCGCCGCTGGGTGTAAATCCAATACTGTCGGTAATAAAGTTTTGGCCTACGATGAACTGATTTCTCTTGAGTTCTACTTTGTACTCAAAATATTCTTCCAGTTCGTTGAGTGTATTATCACGGTTGAACTCTTCCTGATCGGGATAGAGGGTGAAGGCGCTCACGAAGTCTGACCCTGTGCTTGCTACTGGTGAGTTGCCTTGCGGGCTATTGATCTGCTTGTAACGTCCCAGGATACCTGTGCGGGTGTTGTCGTATGCAGCATCGCGATAATTGGTAAAATTATCTCCTGCAGGATCCTGCAAGGCACGCTGATATACGTCTGAGTTGACACCAAAGTTGGCTGCCAGTTGGTTCAGGTAGTTCTGGAACTTCCTACGCTCAGCCTCATCGTCCAGGCCATCGAAGCCGGCATCCTGCAAAGGACGGTCGGCAGGATCGTTACTGAATGCCTGTGTAACCTGGATGGGGTTGGCTGGAACTTTACCCCAACGGGTGGCTGAATCTTCCAACGCTTTGGTCACTGCTCCACTGATACCATTTTCAAAGAAGCGTTTACCATCTTTCAGTACATCTTCTGATATATTTCCAAGGTTGAAGTACAGTTGTCCTCCGTTGCTACCAGGATTCTTCAGATAAGGGTCCTGCAACCAGAACTCGATGAACTCTACGTTGCCGGTTTCAAAATCTACCTGGTCGATGCCACGCATAATACCACCCCATCTTTTTTCTGGGTTCAACAGTTTTCCATCTGCTTGTATATTGGTAGCATCAAAGTTGTAAGGCCCTCTGTTTTGTGGGTAGTAGGCCATATCGAATGTCACCAACTGTGCCTGTCCGAAATCGGGTGTACGGTTGGGATAGATCTGTGTTACGTTTACCGGACGGATGCGCGGGTCTGTAAAATCCTCATATCCCTTGATGGGGTTATTGGCAGCGCGCTTGTCCTGCAATACTGGTTCTATGTTATACCAGGCGATCCTGGCCCTGTTGAATCCATAAGGTAATGAGTCGCGGTAGTCTGCTTCGGGGAAGAGGCCATTGCCAGCCGGCGTAGAGGCGAGGCCCCAGTTTACCAGCGGGAAGCGAAGGTCGATAGCATTGCGCGCTCCTTCGAAGTCATCTATAAAGATCAACCCGCTACGTCCTTCACCAATTTGTTTGGGGTGACCGGGTTTGAGGTAGGCTGCTTCTCCATAGGCGGTGATGGTACTCATCTCCGTTGTATTGTAGAAAGGCAGTTTATCTAACCAGCGGGTCAGGCGTGGTGCTTCTGTGCGGTAATTGAAGTCCACCCCATACATTGTGTTGCGGATAGGATCTTCATTGTATCCCGTCTTGGTATAGAAGGGTCTTTCTGCCAGACGCACCATCGTACCGCCAATCTGTAAGGATTCGCGGGCCGTGTTTTTGGCCATATAGTCGAGCCGTAGCCCCAGGAAGTTTCGTTGCTGTATCCCAAAGCCTGCATTGTTCTCAAACTGTACGTTGACCGGCAGTCCTGCATTGAGGATCGCCTGGTTGATGATCTTTACAGTACCAAGGTTGTAATCCACTACATAGTCTACGTTCTCGCGTAATACCTGTCCGCCTGCTGTTACGCTGACCGATCCCTGTGGTACGTTGAAGGCTCCCAGTGATATTTCTGTACTGGAGTTGCCTTTTGCTGAGCCCGTGATAATGTAGCGGTCGAGGTTGGCGTAGGTCTTGGCTATTTCTTTGATCGTATCGTAGAGTGGTGTAAACAAATATTTCTGTCGTATTTCCGGTGTACTGCCCGCAAAGGCCTGGGTACCCAGGTCGGCGCCGAACGGTTCAAGGAATGGGAAGATGATGCGTGCCTGCTGGGAAATAACGGTAAAGCCTTCTATATAGTCGAACACCCCATCGGGTAATGGGTCGTTCCGGGCATTGAGCCGGTCCAGGTTCAAGAGGGTAA
Organism: Paraflavitalea sp.; assembly: GCF_059502485.1. Lineage (NCBI taxonomy): Bacteria > Pseudomonadati > Bacteroidota > Chitinophagia > Chitinophagales > Chitinophagaceae > Paraflavitalea > Paraflavitalea sp. The sequence goes on along the minus strand of NZ_JCACET010000008.1, from coordinate 1,947,999 downwards.
TGAGCGGCACGCCCGTTTTATCTCCCTCCGGTAAGAAACGTTTTTTACCCAGGCTGGGCTCTTCATATAATACGTTCAATTTGAAATCGCCGGGTTGGATGCTTGACAGGTAGCTCCCATCGGGTGACTTCAGGGAATATACGTTCTTCATCATCAGGTCCCACAGTGGCAGGTTGGTACGCTGAGAAGTTGCTTTCAGCAATTTAAGGAACAGTACTTTTTGGGTCCCTGATACTGCAGCGGTGGTATCGGGTGGCACATCTTGTGAAAACTCTCCTACCTGGTAGATCTGGCCATTGTATTGGTACTGGTAAGCAACACCGAGCACCTCATCCGGTTGCAAGGGTTGGCTTAACGACAAAAACCCCACCTGGGGGTTGAAATAAAAATCTGATGGGTTAAGCTTGCGGGCGAATGTTTTTTCGAAATCCTGCACGGCCCGTAATCCTAACGAGGCCAATTTACCTGTTACGGTAGACGAACGGCGGCTGGCATCGTCGGTGGCAAGTGCCCGATACAATCCATTTACCCGGTTATCGGGCATACCGTTGGGGGGAACCAATGTGCCGGGGGGTTGAGGACTGTATGGATTAGGTTCCCCCAAATCCATCAAACCAACGATGTCTCTTGTTTCTGTCGTTGAGCCGTTGCGGTTGGTAACCCACACTTCCACCCGCAAGATCTGAATCTGCGAGTTGACCACCGGCAGGTTGGACATGGCTTTATTAAAGTTGTTCCGGAAATACTGGGCTAACAGGAAGTGGCGGTTCTCTTCGTAGTCATTGGCTTTGAATTCAAATGACATGCTGGAAGATCCACCTTGCAAGCCGAGGGACTGTCTTTGGGAACGTTGGTTGGCCAACACACCCGTCACGAACAGCTTTCCGAACTGTAGCTGGGTTTTGATACCAAATAGGCCCTGGGCACCTTGTATGAGGGAACCTTTGGTAGAAAAAGCGACGTTACCCGCTTCGATACGTTTGATGATCTCATCCTCGGTACCGGTATAATCCAGTTTCAGCTGGTTGTCGAAATCGAAGTTGGCTTGTGTATTATAATTAATAGGCAGTTTCAGCTTGTCACCGATGTTGCCGATCACGCTCAGGTTGGCGTTCATGTCGAAGTCGAGACCACCGTTGCGGCGAGCTCTTTCGGGCAGGGCCGGGTTCTTGATATTCTGTCCCTGGTAGCCAGCTATGATATTTACCTCGCCCTGGGGCCTGATCTCTACTTTTCCGTTGCCGAAGATGCGGTTGAACAGGTTGTCGGTAACCGACATTTTGGGCTGCAACAGTTTCTTATTCAGACCGCTGAGGATGTTGGAACGTTTTTTAAAGTATTCCATTTCCATCTTGCGGGACTGGAGCTGCATAAACTCATCGAAGGTGAGGTAGGTCGGCTTGCGGTAATAGAAGCTGCCGATCTTTTCGATGATGTAGTATTGCTTTGTTTTGGGATCGTAGATGACTGAGTCTGTAATGTTTACAGGGTCTTTGAGGTCAAGCGAAGACCTGGTCGGATTGGAGTATCTATCTCCCCGACGGTCATGTATAGGATATTTGAGTGTATCTGCAGGGGGGCGTTGAGGATTTCCCTGGGCTGGTGCCTGGAAAGCCGACGCTGTTGTACTGCATATAACCCACAATACAGCGCTACATAAGGCTGACAGTCTAATGTGTTTGAATGTGCGGACCAATCTTTTTTCTCCAAGAATTAGTAAGGTAGAATTCCGTTTGCGATAGGCTTAGAGTGTTTTTAACGCTTTCTTGATAATATCTTCTACTACGGCGAGGTCCGGCTGAGCTTTTATTACTTTTTGAACAGCTTGTTCACCAGCGGCGCGGGGGATACCCAGTGCCATCAGAGCATTTAACGCATCCTGTTCCAACGTATTGTTTTTCAATGGGGAAATATTTACTTCCCAGTTGGTCTTGCTGATTTTATCTCTCAATTCCAGCACAATACGTTCGGCAGATTTTCTTCCTATGCCTTTGATGCTTTCCAGTTGTTTGGTGTTGCCATTGGCAATGGCGCGCACTATTTCATCTGGTTTCAACGAAGACAACATCATCCGGGCGGTAGCTGCTCCTACTCCTGATACACTGATGAGCATCAGGAAGAGGTCTTTTTCGGCTACTTCAGAAAACCCGTATAGGATGTGCGCGTCTTCCCGGATATGCAGGTAGGTGTACAACAAACCTTTTTCGAGTTCCTGTATGGCGGAGTATGTGTGCAAGCTAATGTGCAACTCATACCCCACTCCATTGGCTTCCAGATGCACTAAGGTGGGTGTTTTGTACACGAAGTTGCCCCGTATAAACGCGATCATGGGTGCGAAAATAGGGAAATTATAGGTTTGGGCTAATGGTTTACCTTTTTTAGTTATCGGTGCGTTAAAAAGTAATTTTTAAGTAACGTAATCGTTCATTTGCGGTAACATAGCAAACAGGGTGTAGTAGTTCCGGCCCCGGACTTCTTACTTTTCCCTAATTTTGCCCACTCTTGAATGTTCTTATTCAATACCTAAAGCGATATATAGAAGCATGAGTCAAAAAATCACGGCTGCCATCACTGCGGTGGGTGGCTATGTTCCCGAAGACAGGCTTACGAATTTCGACCTGGAAAAGATGGTAGATACGAATGATGAATGGATCCGTACCCGTACCGGTATCAGTGAAAGAAGAATTCTCAGGGGTGAAGGTTTGGCAACGTCCGACATGGTGGTGCCTGCTGTAAAGGAGTTGTGCGCCAAGCGCGGTATCGACCCTTCTGAGATCGATGCATTGATCGTTGGTACTGTTACGCCCGATATGATGTTTCCTTCCACAGCCAATGTGGCTTGTCATAAGCTGGGCGCCACGAATGCCTGGGGCTTCGACCTGCTGGCTGCCTGTTCCGGCTTCCTGTACTCTCTTACTACCGGCGCTTCTTTAATTGAAAGTGGCCGTTACAAGAAGGTGGTGGTTGTGGGCGCCGATAAGATGAGTTCTATCATTAATTATAATGATCGCGCTACCTGTATCATTTTTGGTGATGGTGCGGGCGCTGTGTTGCTGGAACCCAGTACTGAGGGTTATGGTGTTCAGGATAGCATCCTGAGAAGTGATGGCTCTGGTGGCAACTACCTGCACATGAAGGCTGGTGGCTCTCTCCGTCCTGCTTCAAATGAAACAGTGGCCAACAATGAGCACTATGCTTACCAGGAGGGTCAGGCTGTATTCAAGTTTGCCGTAAAGGGCATGGCTGATGTAAGTGCTGAACTGCTGGAGCGTAACAAGCTGACTGGTGATGATATCGCCTGGCTGGTTCCTCACCAGGCCAACAAACGTATTATTGACGCCACTGCGGACCGCATGGGTCTTTCGCATGATAAAGTAATGTTGAATATTCAACGTTATGGTAACACTACTGCCGGTACAATTCCGCTTTGTTTGTGGGATTGGGAAAAGCAGCTTAAGAAGGGTGACAATATTGTACTGGCTGCTTTTGGCGGCGGATTTACCTGGGGCGCTACGCTCGTTAAATGGGGTTATTAATTTTTAGCCAGGAAGGTGGTAAGTAAATGTTTTTTTACTTACCGGCGTCAAACCTTCAATAAATTATATAATGGCAGATCAAAACTTTCCGCTGACGGGATTCAGCTCGCTCGCTATTCATGGTGGTCATGCACAAGACCCACGGTATGCGCATCTTACTCCTATTTATGCTTCTTCTACTTTTGTTTATGATTCTGCTGAACAGGGCATGCGCCGTTTCAGTGGTCAGGAAGATGGTTATATATACACGCGCTGGGGCAACCCTACCATGGATGAAGCTGCTGACAAGATCGCTGCCATGGAAAGTTTTGGTATCACCGATGGTGGTGGCAGCCCATTAATTGTAAAGGGTTATCTGCAAGCTTCGGGCATGGCCGCTATCAGTGCACTTTTCATGAGCACATTGAAAACCGGCGACAAGATCCTTTCTCATTATTCATTGTATGGCGGCTCTCAGGAGTTCATGGACAGGTTGTTGCCTGAATTCGGCATCAGTGCTGTGATCGCCGACCTGCGTGACCTGAATAAAGCGGAGGAAGCATTGAAGGCTGATCCTGCTATCAAGATGATCTATATTGAAACGCCTGCGAATCCTACGTTGCAGTGTGTAGATATTGAAGCGTTGACCAAGCTGGGTAAGCAATATGGCAAGCTGGTGGCGTGTGATAACACTTTCGCTACCCCTTATTTGCAACAGCCTTTCCGCTTCGGTGTGGATTTTATCATTCATTCTACTACTAAATTCCTCAATGGTCACGGTACTTCTATCGGTGGCGTGTTCCTTGGGCGTGATCTCGAATTCATGAATGCCTGGGGCAAGAAGGTGCACCGGATGCTTGGTGGCAATAGTAATCCTTTCGATGCTTTTTTACTGGTAAATGGGATGAAGACACTGGAGGTGCGTATGGACCGTCACTGTCACAATGCGATGGAAGTTGCCGGTTTCCTGGATGGTCATGCAGCTGTTGCGAAGGTGAATTATACCGGCTTACCTGATCATCCTGATCATTATGTTTCTGCGAAACAAATGCGCCACCCCGGTGCTATGTTGAGTGTTGAGCTGAAGGGTGGTTTGCAGGCTGGCATCAATATGATGGACAAGTTGAAGATGTGCACGCGGACTGTTTCGCTGGGCACCTGCGATACGCTGATGTGTCACCCAGCGTCGATGACGCACTATAGTGTTCCCAAAGAGAAGCGTGAGCAATATGGCATTACTGATGGATTGATCCGTATCAGTGTGGGTATGGAGAATATCCAGGATATTATTGCGGATATGGATCAAGCTTTGAAATAATTATATGAATATTAATATAAGAAGGGCGGTGAAGGAAGATTGTCCACGTTTGATGGAGTTGATCCATGAGCTGGCTGTTTTTGAGAAGGCGCCGGATGAGGTAACGGTTCCGATGGAACATTTTGTGGAGAGTGGTTTTGGCGCCAATCCTGTGTGGTGGGCCTTTGTGGCGGAAACGTCGGCTACCGCCGATAGTCCGGCAACTGTTTATGGCTTCGCCTTATATTATGTTCGTTATTCTACCTGGAAAGGGCAACGACTGTATCTGGAAGACCTGCTGGTGAGCGAGGCCATGCGTGGCCAGGGGCTCGGCAAATTGTTGTTTGAAAGGGTACTGGAAGAAGCCAAAGAAAAGAAATATAGCGGCATGGTGTGGCAGGTGCTCGACTGGAATGAGCCTGCTATCAACTTCTACAAAAAATACAATGCTGTGATCTCCGACGAATGGATGAACTGTACGATTAATTTGTGAGTTGTCAGTGGTGAGTTGTGAGTAGGAAAGGCAAACCCACCTGGTAATCACTCTTGTTATTTCAATGGAATAAACTCTATTTCGGAGGGTAATGATTTTCGATCGTAAAACTTCTTTACGATAAAGCTTTTCCTGCCGGTAGTCCACCTAAAACTATATTTATTGTAAGCCAGCGAGGAGCTAAAGAAGGATCTCAGGTAAATGTAATTCTGTTCAAAATAGTAACCGTACATACTGCTGTATATGCGTGGGTAAACTGTACTGACTGATGGATCCATGAAAGGTTTTGCCTGGAGGTAGAGCACTTTGTTATTACCCATTGTACCCGGATATCCTGGCTCGAAGTCGATCGTATCAAGCCGCTGGGTTTTCTCTATCCATTTACCGCTGACTTCGCTTGATGGCTCGGGGGTATCTTTATTGTCCTTGCTGCAGGAGATGATAATCAGGGAGAGGGTTATGAGGAGTAGAAGCGATCTCATGTGCTGTTAGGTTTTTATGCCTGACCTGCTTCACGATAATTTCGTTGCAGGCTGTCCTATTTTTTGACAAAAACCGCCTCTACTCCACTAATCAATTGTTAATCAACGTTATTGGTCTCTACTTTCTTGTCGATCTTGTTGATGAGCCCTTGTAATACTTTTCCGGGGCCTACTTCCGTGAAGCGGTAAGCGCCATCAGCGATCATGGCCTGCACGCTTTGGGTCCAGCGTACGGCTCCTGTGAGCTGGTCGATCAGGTTCTTTTTGATCTCTTCTTTATTGATCACTGCTTTGGCTACTACGTTCTGGTAGATGGGGCAGGTTGGGTTGTAGAAGGTGATGGTTTCTATGGCTGCTTTCAATTCTTCGCGCGCGGGCTCCATCAGGGGTGAGTGGAATGCTCCGCTTACCGGCAACACCAGGGCTCTTTTTGCGCCGGCTGCTTTCATGCGCTCTACAGCTATTTCAATACCTTTTACAGAACCGCTGATCACCAATTGTCCGGGACAATTGTAATTGGCGGGTACTACTATTTCTCCTGTTTCGGTTTGTATGGCTGCGCAGATCTCTTCTACTTTTGCATCATCGAGGGCCAATACTGCGGCCATTGTAGAGGGAGTAAGTTCACATGCCTTTTGCATGGCTTGTGCGCGCACGCTTACCAGTTTCAATCCATCTTCAAAGCTCAATGCTCCGCTGGCCACCAGGGCTGAGAATTCTCCCAGTGAATGGCCTGCCATCATATCGGGCCTGCCGGCATCTATTCCTTTAAAGGCTATGACTGAGTGAAGGAATACTGCTGGCTGGGTTACTTTTGTTTGTTTGAGTTGTTCATCTGTTCCTTCGAACATTACATCGGAAATGCGAAAGCCCAATATTTCATTGGCTTGTTCAAATAACTTTTTTGCAAATACACTAAGGCGGTACAGGTCTTTTCCCATTCCCGGAAACTGAGATCCCTGGCCAGGAAATACGTAAGCATGCATCATATATAGCTATAGAGGTTTAGTCGAACAAAAATGCCACAAAGACTTTAACTAACCAAAACCTGTATTGTTTTATTGTGCGAACGTTGATTATTGAAATAATATTAACGCTGCGCAATTTTGAAAGAGTTATCACTGATCGAGGTGACACCTTTCGAAAAGGTGTCACCTCGATCAGAAACGGATTAATGTAGGTCTGAGGAAATGAGTTTCATGAACTCGCTACGGGTTTCATTTTTTTCAAACTCCCCCCAGAATGCGGAGGTTGTCGTAACTGAATTTTGTTTTTGTACACCGCGCATCATCATGCAAAGGTGTGATGCTTCTATCACGACTGCTACGCCCAACGGTTGTAAAGTTTCTTTAATAGCATCGCGTATCTGGGTGGTTAGGCGTTCCTGTACCTGCAGGCGGCGGGCATATACATCTACTACGCGGGCGATCTTGCTGAGCCCGGTAATATATCCATTGGGAATATAGGCTACGTGTGCCTTTCCGTAAAATGGCAGCATATGGTGTTCGCACATGCTGTATAGTTCGATGTCTTTTACGAGTATCATTTCGCTCACTGCCTCATGGAATTTGGCCGAGTTGAGGATGGCATGTGCATCCTGGTCATAGCCCTGTGTCAGGAACTGCATGGCTTTCGCCATCCGCTCTGGTGTTTTGATCAATCCTTCGCGTTCCGGATCTTCTCCCAGCAGGTTCAAGGCGCTGCGATAGCTTTCTATCAGGCCTGATGTTACTTTCTCATCATACTCTTCTGTTTTTCTATATGCCATACTTTCTATATTTAAACAGGGTATTCTACAAAATTCCTTTCTGTTTCATACAAGCGTACCTGCAGATCGAACTTAGGATCGATCTTCGGCCGCAGTTGTTCATAGATCACCACGCAGATATTCTCAGCGGTGGGATTAACGGTTTTGAAAAAGGGGGTATCGAGGTTCAGGTTCTTGTGATCGAGTTTTTCCAGCACTTCTTCTTTTATCAGATCGCTGAGTAATTTCAGGTCCATCACATAACCGGTTACCGGATCGGGCTCTCCCACCAGTTTTACCACTACTTCATAGTTGTGTCCATGAAAGTTGGGGTTGTTGCATTTTCCAAATACTTCATCATTCTTTGCCATGTCCCATGCCGGATTGTACAGGCGATGGGCTGCATTGAAATGTTCTTTCCGGTATACTGCTACTCGCTTATTCATGTTTCTATATGCTAATATAACGATACAGGTAAACGGGCTTAACAGGTTGTCCTGTTTTTTGTTCATGGATCTCATCAGAAAGCAGCAATGACCAGCTGAATGACGAAAATGCCTGGTTATGTGTTACTCTCCAAAGTATTCTACAAAGATCCTTGGTGTTTCATAGAGCTTGATGCAATGGAGTGTTACCTCTGCCGGCAGGTGGGGCTGCAATTGTTGCCATATTGCCACGGCCAGGTTTTCTGTGGAACACATCTGTCCACGCATGAAATCCACGTCCAGGTTCAGGTTCTTGTGGTCCAGCTTGTCGAGTATATACTTTTCTATGAGCTTGCTCAGTTGCTTCACATCAAATAAAAAGCCTGTATCGGGGTTGGGCTTGCCTTTGATCGTTACCAGAAGCTCATAGTTATGTCCGTGCCAGTGTTCGTTGGCGCATTTGCCAAATACTGTTTCGTTCTGTTCTTTGCTCCAGGCAGGGTTGTACAGCTTATGGGCGGCATTAAAATGTTCTACTCGGGTGAGGTACACCATATTCACAAAATAGGGCGCAAAGGTAATATATGGTGGGGATTTCAGGATATTTGCAAGATGCATATCTTGTTAACAGCCGCCACAATGTTTGAAATTCAGCGAGTTATAGGTTTCGTGGAGGACTCTGATTTTTCTGTTGGCGGTCATTCTATGGGGGTGATCATCACAGGGGTTGGTCTATTGCATACTTCGTATGCGCTGGCTGCTTCGCTGCAGGAAATCCGTCCCGACCTTTTATTGCAGGCCGGTATCGGGGGTAGCTTCTCTCCCAGTCTTTCGCCCGGCCAGGTCGTAATGGTAGACCAGGAAATCGTTGGGGACCTCGGTGTTGAAGAGGATGGTGTTTTCAAGGATGTTACTGATATGGGGTTTCTTGGGGGCAATGATTTTCCTTATTCTAATAAGTGGCTGGTGAACGACCGGATTGCTCAGTGGGAACATACGGGTTTGCCTGTAGTAAAGGGTCTCTCCGTTAATGAGATCACCACCCGGCCGGAAAGGATCGCGCTGTTGCAACAAAAGTATGGGGCATCTGTTGAATCTATGGAGGGGGCCGCGCTTCATTATGTGGCTTTGCAAGCGGGTATTCCTTTTCTGCAGTTAAGGGCCATCTCCAATTTTGTGGGGGAAAGGGATAAGACTAAGTGGCGCATAAAAGAGGCGATTACGGCCCTGAATGATGAATTGATCAAAGTTTTAAAAGGTATTAGCCGTTAGGTGTTAGCTGTTAGCAACAGCCGGAGTATTAATTGAATGATTTATGAAACTTACGCTGGGTTTTTCTCCCTGTCCAAATGATACGTTCATTTTCGACGCGCTGGTGAATAAGAAGATCGATACGGGTGGTATCGATGTAGATGTTGTGCTGGAAGATGTGCAAACACTTAATGAGTGGGCCTTGCAAGGCAAGCTCGATATTACCAAGCTTAGTTATGGTGTGTTGCCGCTCGTGCTGGAGCCTTATGTGGTGCTGCCTGCCGGCGGTGCTTTGGGCAAAGGGGTAGGTCCGCTTTTAATATCTACTACTAATGGTATTGCTGCGAGCCAGGTCGATGAGCATGTTATTGCCATTCCTGGTGAGCATACTACTGCGCATATGCTGTTCTCGCTGGCTTTTCCTGCATCGAAGCGTAAGGAATTCTTAGTGTTCTCCCAGATCGAAGATGCTGTGTTACAAAAAAGGGTGGGTGCCGGTGTGATCATTCATGAGAACCGCTTTACTTACCAGGATAAGGGCCTTGTTAAATTAATGGACCTCGGCGAATATTGGGAAGCAGAGACGGGCAGTCCTATTCCATTGGGTGGCATCGTAATGAAAAGAAGTTTTGGCATGGAACTTCAGCAAAAGATCAATGGGCTGATCCGCGCCAGTGTGGAATATGCTTTTTCTAATTACCCGCTGATCACCGATTATGTGAAGCAGCACTCGCAGGAAATGAGCGAGCAGGTGATGCGCCAGCATATCGACCTGTATGTAAATAATTATTCTATCGACCTGGGGGTTGAAGGCAAAGCTGCCGTGCGGCAGTTCCTGGAGATCTATAACCGGGTGCATGGACGGGACTTGCCTGCAAAGGATGTGTTTCTTGGTTGATAGAAATTGTTCACGTAGGGCACAAGTACGCTCACGCACAGCGCCGGGCGGCATACTTGCGCCAGTACCGAGCCAAGTCTTTCCGTATGGGTAATAGCATGGAGGCTGTTTTGTGGCTAAAACTGCTGATTTTCTTTGCACTGCTATTTTGATACTCTATGTATACACTATCTATACAGTATCTATACACCATCCTTACTCTATCTACACTTTGTTGCTCCCCTACTCCTATTCGATACCCACTGTATTCACTTCCTGTTTATCTGCTTCTCCTGCTTACTCCTCCACATTGGTGTAAAAGCTTTTTATCCTTTTCTGCACTGCTGTCATCGATAGCGACAAGACAAACGTACGGGATACACTAAGTCTTTCCAAAGGAGCCTGCCCGTTATTAGCACTGATGCTCCATTTGCTCCTTATTATCGTGAGACGGGTTATAGCGGGTCTTGCAACACCGCAGCGGGAGCACGATGCCGCCGTATCACTTTTTAAGTGCTTTGCTGTATACCTCCAGGCAGCGCTTGCGGGCTACATCGTGTTCGATGATGGGCAGGGGGTAATTTAGCTCCTCCAGCTCCGGCACCCACTGGCGTATGTATTTAAGGTCGGGATCGAACTTTTGTGTTTGGAGATGGGGGTTAAACACCCGGAAATAAGGCGCCGCATCGCACCCGCTGCCGGCCGCCCACTGCCAGCCACCATTATTGGCGGCCAGATCGAAATCCAGGAGTTTTTGAGCAAAGTAAGCTTCGCCCCAACGCCAGTCGATCAATAGGTGTTTTGATAAAAAGGAGGCTACAATCATCCTTACGCGGTTGTGCATAAAGCCTGTCTCATTCAATTCCCGCATGCCTGCATCTACTATCGGATAGCCTGTCTGGCCCTGGCACCAGCGATCGAATTCCTTTTCATTATTACGCCAGCGGATGTTTTCGTATTCGGGCCTGAATGTTTTTCCTTTTCCTACGTGGGGAAAGTGCCACAATATCATGTGGTAGAAATCGCGCCAGATGAGTTCGTTCAGAAAGGTTTCATTGAGGTCTGATGCTTTGGTTGCCAATTTGCGGATACTGAGGGTTCCAAACCGCAGGTGCACGCCCAGCCGTGATGTGCCTTGTATGGAGGGAATATCGCGTTGCTCTTTATACTTCTTAATAAGCTCTTCCCGCATCCGGTTGGCGGGATAGGGTTTGTCCACTTCCTTAAACCCCATCGACTTCAATGTAGGTATATCTCTGGGTGACTGTTTGTGAAAGTGTTTGTGGTATTTTTTAGTGGGATAGCTTTTAAAATAGAAATCTTTGAGGGTAGCTTTCCAGCGTTTGCTATAGGGTGTAAATACCGTATAGGGTTTGCCATCATCTTTCACTACTTCATCTTTTTCAAAGATCACCTGATCTTTATAAGTATGAAACGGCACTTGTGTTTCATATAGTTGGCGACGGATGTCCTCATCTCTTTCCCGGGCATAGGGTTCATAATCGTGGTTGGTGAACACTTGTTGTACATCGTATTTCTTTATGAGGTGCTTGAACACCTGCTCCGGGTATCCATAGTAGACTTCGAGTGTTGAGCCCAGCTTTAGCAGTTGTTCCTGCATATCGAGCAGGGCCATCCTTATAAATTCTACCCTGCGGTCAGCTTTTTCGTCCAGCTGATCGAGGATGTTACGGTCGAAGATGAATACCGGCACCACGGGTATTCCTTGTTTGAGTGCGTGATAGAGTCCGGCGTTGTCATCGAGACGGAGGTCACGGCGAAACCAGAATATGTTCGTCTGAACCAAGATTTTATGATTTTTTGGATTATATGGATACGCTCGTATACTGGCATGCAAGCCTACCAGCCAAGATAGTTACCGTGGTATTATTGTATTCAATTGTGAAAATGATTTTGGGAGAATGCTGCTGAGCGTTAAACAATTTATTCCCAGAGCTTCTTTATATACTCGTTATAGAGCCGGGTGGCTAATTGGTTGCTGTATTGTTTATCCTTAAACCGGGCTACCCATTTAATGCCGGAGATGGCATTGGTGAGGAATACTTCATCGGCTTGCTCTAACATTTCCGGGGTGAGGGGCTCTTCGCGGATGGCTTGCTGCTTGTTTATGTTTTCTACCAGGTAGCGGCGCATCACCCCTCCTACTCCGCCTTCTGACAGTGGGGGCGTAAACAGGTGTCCGTCTTTTACCCAAAATATATTGGCGATGGTGGAGTCGCAGATGCGGCCTTCTGTATTCAGCAGGAGGCAATCGTTGAGCTGGTTGTTTTTGGCGTGCAGGGCTGCCAGTACGTATGGCAGGTAATTATTGGATTTGATATTGGCCAGGACATCGAAGTGTTTCCGGGCCAAGGTATATATATCTATGACCAGTCCGTTTTCCTGGATGCCGGCGGGCACTTCCAGTGGCCAGGCTTCGATGATAACGTTGGGGTGCAGGTTGTCGGGATCGTAGAGGCCGCCATTACCCCGGACGATGTTCAGCCGTACGCGGGCGCCTTTTTCGATCTTCATTTTACGGCAGAGGGCCAGCACGACTTCTGCCAGATGGGCGGGGGTAAAGTGGGGAGAGCATTGGAACTGAAGTACGGAAAGCCCGTTGAACAGTCTTTCGAAATGCAGGTCATGTAATGCTATCCGGCCATTGACGACGCGCATGGTCTCAAAAAGGCCGTCTCCATAACGGAGTCCACGGTTTCCGGCTGTGACCAGTGGATCGTCTGCCGGAAGTATTTTGCCATTAAAGTGTATAAACGTGCTCATGAAGGATGGCCTATGCCCCTTCGACAAGCTCAGGGTGACAGGTTAGTTTATTATTGTGGTTGGTCTATGATGCCATTCTTCACGGCGTACATTACCAGGCCGGCCATAGACTTGGCGCCGGTCTTGGTTTTCAGCTTATCGCGGATGGCTTCTACCGTACGGGGACTGATCTCCACGATATCGGCAATTTCTTTGGTCGTCTTTTCTTCGCACATCAGCTTCAGTACGCGTGTTTCTTTATCGGACAGGTTTACTTCCTGTGGGCTTGCCAGGTCGGTACGTTTGGTACGCAGGCCGGTAAGGAGGGCCTTATTGGTAAGCTCGTTGAAGAAGAATTCCTGCTCATAGCAGGTTTTGATGGCCTGGTAGATGGTTTCTGAATCGGAGTTCTTGGTAAGATAAGAGTTGGCGCCTATTTCCATGAGCTTGCTGATCATGGAGTGGTCATTGTGCATGGAAAGGATGATGACTTTGGCTTCGGGGCGCACTTTCCTGATCTCGGGCAGTGTTTGGATGCCATCCATGATGGGCATCTGGATATCGAGTAAAATAACGTCGGGTTCTATGTGTTTGAGGAGATTCAGCAGCTGCATACCGTTATCTGCCTCGGCGATCAATTCCACGTCTCTTTTGGAAGACAGGGAGGTTTTGACTCCTGCCCGGAACAGGGCATGGTCATCAGCAATAGCTACTTTGATCACCTTGTCAATGTTTTTCATTCGGAGTTGTATTTATTAAAAGGGGTACGGTTCAATTCAGCGAACAAAATGCGAATTTTTCGTGAGAAATACTATAGGATATTTACGAAATTATACTAATTACTAATATTGTTGAAACTATTTATTATTTCGGATAATTACGATATGAAATGCGGTGTTTTTACATAAAGCAGTAGGTTACTTACGATGGCATTAGTAAAAACTGAAATGTTAAAATGAAGCAAATATGCTCTTGTCCACATAGTTATCCACATATATTTTTGTTTCAGAAGTTGATTGACGAGGAATAGCACCTCAGACCGTCCAATGTCCTTAAAATAACCGTCCAGAAAGAATTCTAATATTCTATGAAACCAGCTAAAATCCAATGTCAGTCAACTTTCTTTTCTCTGTGCCTGATGAATTAGTAACCCATACCTAACCCAATAAGTGGCGATCACACCTTTTGAAAACTAAGTTCTTTTGCATCTTATATCCTGAAAAAACCAAGTTAACACCCTTAACCATTCTGTGAAAAAGTACTTATCGAAAATCCAATCATCCAAGAGAAACCAGAAAGGTTAACGAGCCCCTGAGATTAAATTTTTTTGCGTGAAAAAGGCGATGCCGAGAAGGTGTCGCCTTTTTGTTTTTACCCCAACGTGTTTCTTTAATACCGTCATCAAATAATTCATTTTAATAATCTGTCTGCAGGTTAATTGCGTATATCCACAACACAATACGTAACCAAAACTTACCTGCTATGTCAAAAAGCAAGACTATTCTTGTAAAAGAAAGCCTCATTACTATTATTGAGGTGAACAGCCAGGATTATATTTCGCTGACAGATATGGTAAAACCTTTTGGGGATGAAACAATCATCTATAACTGGCTTCGAAACCGAAATACATTAGAATTTATGGGCATTTGGGAACAACTTTATAACCCACATTTTAAACCCCTCGAATTCGAGGGGTTTAAAATGGAAGCCGGTTTAAATAGTTTCCATCTTTCGCCAAAAAAATGGGCTGAAGTAACAAATGCGATTGGTATTGTTTCCAAATCTGGCCGCTATGGGGGTGGCACTTATGCGCACAAGGATATCGCTTTTGAGTTTGGAAGCTGGCTAAGTGCAGAATTTAAGCTGTATCTCATTAAAGAGTTCCAACGGTTGAAAGACGAGGAAAGCCGGCTACTGCAGGCAGACTGGGATTTACAACGTACCCTTGCCAAGATCAATTACCGTATACACACTGATGCCGTTAAGGACACCCTAATACCTCCGCAGGTTACTAGGCAACAAAGTGGCGTTATCTACGCCAGTGAAGCTGATCTACTCAATGTCGCCCTGTTTGGAAAAACAGCGTCAGAATGGAGAAAGGAGCACCCGGGCAAGCAAGGCAACATACGTGATGAGGCTACATTGGAACAATTAGTGGTACTGACCAACCTTGAAAGTATCAATGCAGTATTTATCAGACAATCTTTATCGCAAGAAGAGAGACTAACAAAGTTGAATGAAATTGCTATTACCCAAATGAAATCGTTGCTCGATAACAATCATGTAAAGAAGTTAAAGTCAGTTTCCTAAATGCTATTGTACCAGCAGCCGCTTCTGGTATACTACGGCGCCTTGTTGGTTTGTTACTATTAATATATAGATGCCTGTGGGTGTGTTGCCGGGCAATTGGAGCTGTACCCGGTTGGCGCCCGGGCGGGCGGCATGGGATTGGCGGGCAAGTTCGTATCCCTGTGCCTGGTATATTGAGAACCGGTAGGTGTCGGCAACTGGTGTATTCAGGGTCACGGGCACTGTTCGGCCAACGCTGCCCGGCGTGGTGACGACCAACTGCCTGTCGTTGCGGGGTGTATTTGTTCTTTCCTGCTCTTGTAGCATTACCAGTCCGTTTTGGAAAAAGGGTTTAAAATAGATACAGGTGTGCCGCACATCCGTGGTTGTTTTGGTTGATATGGAGCCGTTGCGGTAGCGTATCGTGCTTACGTATTTGAAGTTCATCTGGAACATGTACTTCTTTGCGGCTGTATCAATGTTGGCCACGGTAGCTACTCCACCGATGGCCACGGAATTGACACCATCAAAGCTTACCTGCAGGGAGGTATTGGGATCTACCGCATACGCGCCCGGGGTTGAGGCTTTGATAAATTCTTTCAGCCTGCTCCCGTCGCCGTCGATATCTACTGCCGTAATGGACAGACAGGTCAACATGGTATCCTGGAGTGTGCCTGCTTTCTTAAAGGTAATCTTCCAGTCGAGGTATGAGGTGTCGTTGGCGCCTGCGGTGACGTAGGGCTGCCAGGCATTGAAATATCCTTGTGTGGTGTTGTCCATCTGGTTGAGACCCGCGCCTCCTACCAGGTCGATGATCTCAATGGTGGCATCTACTCCTACTGCTACGTTGCTGAACTTATAGATAGCTCCTATTCTTCCGCTTCGTCCGCCGATGAGTGTTGGATCGGCAAAGATCATGGATGGCGAGATGCATTGTGCGGATGCTGTAAATGCCCAAATTATGAAGGCAAACAATGCCGCATAACGCCGGAGGTGTTGATAGCAACAACGAACTTTGTTGCCCAAGGGGGTACAATTGGGATCCATAGGGTTGAATTTTTTTGACGGATTGTTCTACAACATTAGAATAATCGCTCATGTCAAAAAAATGAACCCTCACTAAACAGTGGTATAGTATTACTCCTGTTACAGGAAAATACTTATCGAGCCAGGCTCTGTAGGGCCTTTGTGGCTTACAGTTTATTCGAATGTGTGCCTTCCTATTGCAACACTATTCGTTTACGAGTAACAATGGCTCCCTGCGCGTTACGCACGGCTACAACATATGTTCCAACTGCACTGGATGCGGGTAAATCCAATTGTAATGAATTGGGGCCAGCCTGTGCCTGATAATTACGTTGGTTGATCAGGCTACCCATGCTGTTGTATATTGCAAAGTTGTATGTTTCAGCAGCGGGAGACTCCAAGTTGACTGGTATCAGTTTGGTAACTATGGTAGGCATTGTTACTTCTACTGTTGTACTTGCGCCATAGTTCACGCTGAGCATACGCGACAGTGATGTTCTATTGTTAACATCTGTTTGCTGCAGCCTGTAATATACCCTGCTGCCTCCAGCCGATCTATCGGTAAAGTTATAGTTCTGCACGCCGTCCTGGATATCCAGTTTTCCTATATTACTCCACGAAACGCCATCTGTACTTTTTTGTACTGTATGGTTTTGTATGTCTTTCATTTCGTTTATATTCCACTGTAACAGGGTCCCTTCTTTTATTATTTTGGCCGTGAAGGCAGTTAACCTGATGGGCAACGTGATCAAGTCTTCAAAAAAGAAGGGTTTGAAGTATATACAGGTATGGCGTACATCGAATGACGCTTTGGTAGAAATGGATCCGTTGCGGTAATAGATGGTACCAACATTGGAAAAGTTCATCTGGAACATGTACCTCCTTTCTGACGTATCAATGTTGGGTACTGTCAATACTGTTCCTACTGCGGTGGAGTTGACGCCATCGAAAGAAACATTCAGGTATGTGTTGGGATCCACTGCATAGGCTCCAGGTGTAGAGGCCACAATAAACTCTTTCAGCCTGCTTCCGTCTCCATCAATGTCTACTGCCGTAATCGCCAGACAGGGTAACAGGGTGTCTATGTTTGTGCCCCCTTTCTTGAAGACAATCTTCCAGTCGAGGTATGAGGTGCCATTGCCCCCTGCTGTAACGTAGGGCTGCCAGGCATTGAAATACCCCTGGGAGGTATTGTCCATCTGGTTGAGACCAGCTCCACCTACCAAGGCCATCACCTGTATCGTAGCGTCTACGCCAGGTGTAACATTGGCAAACTTATAAACAGCGCCAACGCTTCCGTCGACACCACTTATGAGTGTAGGTGTTTTAAAAACCATGGATGGTGCAATACACTGCGATGCAGCAGGTAATGATATCAGGAGGAGGAATGCCCAAGACACTCCATATAAATATGTAAGGTGCCTTATGCGGGCACGCGTAGTTGCAATTAGGGCATTGAATGCATAGGTACAGTTAGGGTACATAGGGTTGAATTTTTACACGGATTCAAGGACAAGGATAGAAAAAAACCTTTATTAAAAGAAGTAAAAACACAATAATGTTGGCAAGTGTTTCTATTTCGTTTGCATTGTCGTTATATAAGAATATCAGGTTTCATATCTAACTTCATTATTTACAGGTGTTATTATAAAATTTTATACCTGATAGAAATATTATTAAAAAATCACTTTCCTTTTGTTTTTTCTATATTGTGTGTTATGAACGGACTTTCTCTGCGTTGGAAATTATTCAGGATCATGTGTATCCTTCAATTGATCGTGGTTTTGTTTTGCCTTGTTTCGGATGTTGTCCGTTTATTTCAAGGTGGCAATACCTGGAGTGAATTGATTGGTGTGATCAGTTATGGTTTTGTTTTTCTATTTGTTTGTCAGGGCCTTGCTATTCTGAACGATAATTATCCCGATACGCCTTTGTCGCAATCTCAAAAGCGGCGTTTCAATTTGTTGTTCCTGGTAAACTTTATTTTAATTGCTTTCCTGTTTTCCAAGGTAGTAGTGGTATGGCAGATCCTTCCTTTTCTCAGCCTGGTGAATATTACGAAAAGTTACATTCTCTATAATTTTACTTTTCTGCTCTTGCGGACTGTGTTCGTTTTTATTTTTCACTTGTTGTTTTTATTTGGGATGTACCGGTTGCGGCAGGTTATTTATAAGAATACCGTTAACAGCTGGGTTGAACAATTTGACCAACAAGAACCCCATCAATCTTAAATCTATTTTGTTATGCTGCCTATCAAGTGGAAAGCATTCCGTATGGTGATTTATTTGCATCTGGCTTCTACTACTATTTTAGGCGCGTATACGCTTTTACGCACTTTTGAATCTATATCATCCTATACCAGATCCGAAGATATCTGGGGGATAATTATAGTTATTGTTTGTACTTCCATTCTGTTGGGCAACAGTAGTGTCAGTCTTTATTTGCTGGAAAAGTATTATCCGACACAATTGCCGGGAAACGGTCTCTACCGCGCCTCGCGTACATTGGGCTTTTTTGCCTGGATAGTTGCTCTTTTGTATGCAGTTGGTTCAGGGTATGGCTTTTATCAATTGACTAAATATGATTTTTGGCAGAATAATATGCAGGGAGTCCTTGTTTTCTTTGCCATGGGCGTCATCAGCCTTTCGGGCTTTTATCTTCTCTGGAACCAGGTGTCGCTGCGTAAGATCATTCGTCGTAATCATGAAGCTTCTATTAACAGTTTCCTGGAAGAGGATCAACCTTAGCTTTATTTGTATTTCATTCACTAAATTGTTGTAGGGCCAACCGTTTGCAGGTTGTAAATTTGGCTATGCGAAAACTCCTGCTCCTTTTAACCATTACCGTTTATCTTGCCGCCTGTAAGAAAGAAAAGGATCAAACTCCTGTTTATGATAAGAAGGCCAATGTTGCTTATGGTACCGATGCTCTACAGGTGATGGATCTTTACCTGCCTGCTGATGGCAATGCCAGTTCTACCAAACTTATGGTTCTGATCCACGGGGGCGCCTGGGCCGATGGTGACAAAGCTGATTTTGATATTTACATCGATCAACTGAAGCGCCGGTTACCGGATTATGCTTTTGCCAATATCAATTACCGGCTTTTTACACTGAGTGGGCAAAACAAGTTTCCTGCGCAAGAGCAGGATGTAAAGGCTGCCGTAACTTTTCTCCTGAATAAATCTACCGAGTATAAGTTCTCTAAAACTTTTGTATTGCTGGGCGCCAGCGCTGGCGGTCACCTTGCGCTGTTGCAGGGTTATAAGTATGCGCAGGATGCTGCTCCTAAAGCGATCGTTTCTTTATTTGGCCCTACTGATCTTACTCATTTGTACAACAATCCTCCGCAACCCACCTTGCCCGGTCTGCTGGCGGTAATAGTAGGCGGCACTCCTGCTCAAAATGCCGCATTGTATGAGGCATCAAGCCCTATCAGTTTTGTGAATTCGCAATCGGCGCACACGTTGTTGTTGCATGGTGGCAAGGATAATCTTGTGCCTCCTGCTCAAGCTACGCGGCTGATCGACAAGCTGAAGGCTGCTGGTGTTTACAACGAGTATGTTTTTTATCCTGATGAGGGGCATAGCTGGACAGGTCCCAACCTGGAAGACTCTTTCAATAAGATAGAAAAGTTCATCCGTCAGCACGTACCGTAATTGTCTATTGTCCGGGTCTCGTTTTTGCTTACCTTACCGGCATGAAAAACACATTGCCGCCGTTGGCTGAGAGAATGCGTCCGGAAACGCTGGACGACCTGGTGGGTCAGGAGCATCTTGCCGGCAAGGGAAGTATCTTACGCACTGCTATTGAACAGGGCAAAGTGCCTTCTATGATCTTATGGGGCCCTCCCGGTACCGGAAAGACTACTATTGCCAATATTATTGCTCATACTTTACAAGCTCCTTTTTTTACGCTTAGCGCCATCAGCTCGGGTGTAAAGGATGTGCGTGAGGCTATCGATACTGCCAGGCAGCTTCAGAAGGGTATTCTTTTTATCGATGAGATACACCGCTTCAATAAAGGACAACAGGATGCATTGCTGGGCGCCGTAGAAAAGGGGATCGTGACGCTTATTGGCGCTACTACCGAGAATCCTTCTTTTGAAGTGAATAGTGCATTGCTGAGCCGTTGCCAGGTATATGTGTTGAAGTCGCTGGAGGAAAAAGACCTTGTGAAGCTGCTGCAACTGGCTATGGAAAAGGATGAGGTGTTATCGGAAAAGAAGATCGAGCTAAAGGAGACTGCAGCGCTGATCAATATTTCCGGCGGCGATGCCCGGAAACTGCTTAATCTTTTTGAGCTTGTGATCGATACGCTTAGTTCTACTTCGAATAAGACGATTGCTATTACCGATGAACAGGTGATGAGTATTGCGCAACAGCGGATTGCGATGTATGATAAAAGTGGCGAGCAGCATTATGATATCATATCTGCTTTCATCAAATCTATCCGCGGCAGCGACCCTAACGGTGCTGTGTATTGGCTTGCCAGAATGATCGAAGGTGGTGAAGATGTAAAGTTCATTGCACGCCGCATGGTGATCCTGGCAAGTGAAGACATCGGCAATGCGAATCCTACTGCTTTGGTAATGGCCAATACTACTTTTGATGCCGTAAATAAAATCGGTTATCCGGAGGCAAGGATCATCTTATCTCAATGCGCTGTTTACCTGGCTGCTTCTGCCAAGAGTAATGCTTCGTATATGGCTATCGACGCTGCGCTGGCTGCTGTTCGTCAACATGGCGATCTGCCTGTGCCGCTGCACATCCGTAATGCGCCGACCAAGTTGATGAAAAATATGGGGTACGGTAAGAATTATCAGTACTCGCACAGTTATGAGAACAACTTCTCTGCTCAAGAATATTTGCCTGCTGATCTTGCTGGTTCGGCATTTTATGAGCCGGGGAAAAACGCCCGGGAAGAGGAGTTGCGTCGTTATTTGAAGAATCTGTGGGGCGATAAGTATGGGTATTAGCTTTTAGGAGTTAGCTGTTAGCCTTTAGCTTTGGGGGTAGGTTGTTCGTTACTCAATTAACCGGGGATTTATAATCTCATACCGTCCAAAGGCTCATTCACACTTTTTATCACGTTTGTCTATATTACCTTTGTTATCACATGAGTACTACTATTACTGCGATCTCCTGGATCTGCAAGCGTTTCGATGATCTTTCTCCCCGTGAGTTGTATGCTTTATTGCAATTGCGCAGTGAAGTGTTTGTGGTGGAGCAAAATTGTGTGTTTCAGGATGTTGATGATAAAGATCAAGCTTCGTGGCACTTAATGGGCTGGCATGATGGTTTCCTGGCCGCCTACACCCGTCTCGTTCCTGCCGGTATTTCTTTTGAAGAAGTGTCTATTGGTCGTGTTGTGACTTCTCCCAAAATGAGAAAATCGGGTGCAGGACGGATATTGATGGAAAAATCTATTGAAACCAGTTATTCTATTTTTGGGAAGACTCCTATCCGCATCGGCGCTCAGCTATATCTTAAAAGGTTTTATGAATCCTTTGGTTTTCAACAATCCAGCGACATGTATCTTGAAGATGGTATCGAGCATATCGAAATGTTACTACCAGTAGTTTCCTGATACCTGTTATAGTAAAACACCTATCTTATATTTATTTTTTTCCTACCGCACACATAAAATAAATATTTCCGCGTTTCCTTGTAGGTGAATTCAGCGGCTATTATTTTAGTCGCCGGATCCCAGACCATCTGAAAACTAAATCTGATATTCAATGAAACAGTTTCTACACGCTTCTGTGCGGAAGTGTTGTGCACTAACGCTTATTGTCCTTTCCGCCAACGTAACTTCATTTGGCCAGGTAGGTGGTTCTACCGCAACCTGGGAAATAGGTGCAACATTAGGCCCCAGCAACTTCCTGGGTGATCTTGGTGGAACGCAAGGTAAAGGGACAACTTTCCTGAAAGATAACAACTTCGCGATGACCAAACTGGCGTTTGGCCTTTATGCAGCTTACTCTCCCAGACCGTTGCTCAACTTCCGACTGGCGTTGAATTTCGGTACTTTGGAAGGTGATGATGCCATCATTAAAGGTAAAGGTGGTTTGGAAGAAGCTCGTAAGATCCGTAACTCGAATTTCCGTTCTAAACTGACGGAGTTGATGTTGCTGGCTGAAGTATATCCCACTGTTTTTATTGAGAACGAACCTGATGATGTGTGGTTGAAGCTGCGTCCTTACGGTATGATCGGTGTAGGCGCCTTCAAATTTAATCCTCAAGGTCAACATCCTACCACTAAAGAATGGGTAGACCTGAAACCTTTGCGCACTGAAGGTCAAGGTCTCGTTCCTGGCAGAGAAGAATATAAGCTTACTCAATTGAATATTCCGATGGGTGTTGGTGTTAAGTATTTCCTGTCTGAAACATTCCATGTAAGTCTTGAAGTATTGCACCGCAAAACTTTCACGGATTATATCGATGACGTAAGTACTACTTATGTTGACGATGCTGTTTTCTATGCTAACATGCCTGGTCCACAAGCTTCGTTGGCTGCTACAATGGCGAATAAGAGTGGTGCTAACACGCCTACCCGTTTCAATCCGGGAGACAAGCGTGGTACGCCTACTAATAATGACGCCTATTATTCTTTTAATATCAAGGTAGGTTTCCGGTTTGTATCTGATCGTTATGGCAACTCAACGCGTTGTCCTATCATTTTCTAACTGGTCCTGATCTGTTATAAAGTTTTTTTTCTTAATCCGTACCCTTTTCAAAACTAAGCTGCCTTTTTAACGAAAGGTCAATCTATGCTAATATCTATACCTAAGAGAAAACTACAAGGCCATGCCATGTCCTTACTGGCCAGCGGCATCCTTACTTTGTGTGTCTCTTCCTCTTATGCCTCGCGGGTTCATCCCGCTGCGCTTAAAGGGCAGCAGCCTTCTGACACCATCCTGGTACAGAAGCTTGTCAATACGAAAAAATATAAGATCAAGTTGTATCCCAATGCCAATCATCAGGTGTTGTTTTTCAATGTGAATGGTGATGATGGTAAGGTTTATCAGTTGTTCCTGTTCAATGTGGAAGGTAAGCTGGTGAAGCAAGTGAACATTCGTAATAAAGAAACTACTGTACTGAACAATATAGGAAAGGGAAATTACCTCTACGAGGTATTCAGTGAAGATGAACGTCTGGAAAACGGCCAGGTCATCATCCGATGACGCGGTGGCCTTCAATGTTGCTTACTATACTTCAAGTAATAACCAATAAGCAGCAGGGAAATTAGTAAAATCCAGATATCCGGTTGAGTCAAAAAACCGATCCGTTCCCTATTAGTTCCAAGTACCCTGATAAAGAGATTTTATTGATCATTCCCTGCACCTGCTTGTTGGATGCATTTTAACTAATTCTGGTCAACCCCAGTATCCTCCGGTAGCCGGCTATGAATAATGGCCGGCTATCTGTTTTTAGGAAACGGCAATGTCGGCAGTATCGGCAATCGGCAATATAGCAGCGCGAGAAGGTAAGTTGCTAGCTTACAAGAATAGTTTTGCGGCTTCTTCCCAGCTGCCGAGACGCTGGTATTCGGTTTCGGTAAGGTTGTGTGGCGCTGAATAGAGCAGTTTTTTGCCCGGAAAATGTACCAGGTTGCGTGCATGATCATCGATCATGTAATCGCCGTAAACAAGCTTCTTATCGCCGCAGAGGGTTACCTGCCGCCAGCTAAAGAACGGGAAATGTTCCTGCAGCCAATCGTATTTATCTTTCAATGAGTTGGGGAACTCCATGGCTGCAGACACTATGAATATCTCATATTTGTCATTCATTTCGCGCAATACTTCCACGCTGTCTTTCATCACTGTCAAATTACGGAAGAAGCCGGGTGACCTCAGGCGGTCCCAGATCAACGTGTGGTGTTCTTCGGGGAACCCTTTCACCCAGGAGCCTGTCATCTTGTTGTAGTCTACTTTGTTGCCGTATTGTTTTTCATACCATGTGATCATATCTCCCATCGGGTCGGCGATCACTTCGTCCATGTCGATGATTACTCTCTGCATTTATTTCAATTCTTCTTTTAAAAATTTACCGGTGTGGCTTTCTTTTACTTTCAGGAGGTCTTCGGGTGTGCCTTCGAATAGTATTCTGCCGCCTCCATCTCCTCCTTCGGGGCCAATATCAATTACATGATCGGCCACCTTGATCACATCCATGTTGTGTTCGATCACCAATACCGTATTGCCTCTGTCGACCAGTTTGTACAATACATCCAACAGGTGCTGGATATCTTCAAAATGCAACCCGGTGGTTGGCTCATCGAGGATGTAAAAGGTTTTGCCGGTATCTTTCTTGGATAGCTCTGTAGCCAGTTTAACGCGCTGTGCTTCGCCCCCGCTCAGGGTTACGGCGCTTTGACCGAGGGTAATGTATCCTAATCCTACTTCTCCCAGCACTTTTATCTTACGATATATGTAGGGTACATTCTGGAAGAACTCCACCGCATCTTCTACGGTCATATCCAATACATCACTGATGGATTTTCCTTTATAGCGTATTTCCAGTGTTTCGCGGTTGTACCGTTTGCCCTGGCATTTTTCGCAAGGAACATATACATCAGGCAGGAAGTTCATTTCTATGACGCGCATGCCTCCGCCTTCACAGACCTCGCAGCGACCGCTTTTGACGTTGAAGGAAAAGCGTCCTGCGTTGTAGCCTCTGATCTTTGCTTCGGGCACTGATGCGAACAGGGTCCGTATGTCGGTAAAGAAACCACAATAGGTAGCCGGGTTACTACGTGGTGTGCGACCAATAGGGCTTTGGTCTATCTCTATCACTTTATCTACATGTTCCAGCCCTTTCACGCTCTTGTATTCCAAGGGCGTCATTTTGGAGTTGTAGGCGTGTTTGCTCAATATCGGGTACAGGGTTTCATTGATCAGTGTAGATTTTCCGCTGCCACTAACTCCTGTAACTACAATCAGTTTTCCGAGGGGAAATTTCGCGTCTACATTTTTCAGGTTGTTTCCCTTTGCTCCTTTTATTTCGAGGAATTTACCGTTGCCTTTGCGCCGCTCTTTTGGCACTGCAATGGCGCGGTGTCCATTGATATAGGATGACGTGAGTGTATCCAGTTTCAGGAGTGCTGCCGGATCTCCCTGGGCCACTACCCTACCACCATGAAATCCTGCTTTGGGTCCTATATCTACCAGGTGATCGGCGGCCAGCATGATGTCTTTGTCATGTTCTACTACCAACACGCTGTTGCCAATGTTGCGCAGGTTTTTCAATGCATCTATCAGCCGCATGTTGTCGCGCTGGTGCAAGCCGATGCTGGGCTCATCTAATATATAGGTGATGCCCTGCAACTGTGAGCCGATCTGTGTAGCCAGCCTGATGCGTTGTGATTCTCCTCCGCTCAGGGTGCGGGATGCGCGGTTCAAGGTGAGGTATGTCAAACCCACATCCAACAGGAATTGCAAACGCTCGCGTATTTCTTTGAGTACGTCTTTGGCTATTGCGTTTTGTTTATTGCTCAGGCGGCTTTCTATTCCTGTAAACCATTTCATTAGTTTATCGAGGTTCAACTCACTGAGCTCAGAAATATTTTTCTCGTCTACTTTAAACCAAAGGCTTTCTTTCTTCAGGCGTGCTCCATTGCACGAGGAGCATACTCTCAGTTCCATGAACTGTTCTACCCAATCGCGCAGGGCGTCTGTGTTGCCGCCGGCAAACCAACGTTTCAACTGTGGTATTACGCCTTCGTATTCTGTTTGGTATAAGGGGCCGCCGGTAGCCGTTTCGTCAAAATCAAATTGTTCTTCTTCCTCGGGTGGAGTCTCGTTGCCATATAGCACCAGGTTCAATGCTTTTTTGGGTAGGTCTTTCACCGGTACATCGAGGCTAAACTTGTTTTTCTTGCCTAATTGCTGTACTTGTTTAAACACATGTGCATCTCGCTCTGCGCCAAGGGGCACGATGGCTCCTTCATTGATCGTGAGGTTCTTATCGGGGATGATGGCCTCCATGCTGATCTGGTAGACATTGCCCAATCCTTTACACACCGGACAGGCGCCATAGGGACTGTTGAATGAAAAGCTATTGGGTGATGGTTCTTCATAGCTGATGCCGCTGTCTTCGCACATCAGCAATTTGGAGTACTGTATGACAGCATTGTCTTTCAATCCTTCGACGTGCAGGAACATTAAATCTTTACCTACCTGTAATGCTTTTTGCACGCTCTGACTTAGACGAACGCGCATATCATCCGTAACGGGAAGACGATCGATCACTACTTCGATATCGTGTATCTTATACCGGTCTACCTGCATCTTGGGTACGAGGTCTTTTATCTCGCCATCAATGCGGGCTTTCAGGTATCCTTTTTTGCGAATGTCTTCAAAGAGTTCGCGGTAATGTCCTTTGCGTCCACGAATCAACGGCGCCAGTACTGTTATTTTTTTACCCTTGAACTTCTTGAATACATTGTCAACGATCTCTTCTTCACTGAACTTGACCATTTTCTTGCCCGTGTTGTAGCTATAGGCCTCTCCTACGCGAGCATATAATAGCCGCATGAAGTCGTACACTTCTGTGATGGTGCCTACTGTTGAACGGGGGTTTTTATTGGTCGTCTTTTGTTCAATGGAGATAACCGGTGAAAGGCCTGTAATCTTATCTACTTCCGGGCGTTCCATATCGCCAATGAACTGGCGGGCATAGGCGCCGAAGCTTTCCATATACCTGCGTTGTCCCTCGGCATAGATGGTATCGAATGCCAGTGATGATTTACCACTGCCACTAATACCCGTAATTACAACCAGTTTATTTTTTGGTATACTAATGTCAATGTTCTTGAGATTATGTACCCGCGCTCCAAACACTTCAATTGCATCGTGGGATGCTTTGCTGCCGGTTTGTCCGTTTTCTGCCGGCGCTGCCTTTTTAACTTTCGCCATATTATTTTTTGGGAAGGGTCAAAGATAAGAACAAATGCCAGACTGAATGGTTGACGGGGTGTATGAGGATTTTCTTTCTCATTTTCAGGCAGATATGGCAGTTTTTTGTATTGTGGTATAAGTTTTGAAAGGGGTGTTGCCGGATTATCTAAATAAAATTAATGTCATGAAACCACTTCAAAACACCCTCACAGCAATCTTAGCAACTGCCATATTATTAGGCGGTTGTAAAAGCATGAACAAGACTCAGAAAGGCGCCGTAATAGGTACAGCAGGCGGTGCAGCAGCCGGTGCAATTATTGGTAAAGCAGCTGGTAATACTGCCCTGGGCGCCATTATTGGTGCTACTGTTGGCGGCGTAGGCGGCGCTTTAATAGGTAAGAAAATGGACAAACAAGCGAAGGAAATCGAGAATAGGGTTCCGGGCGCGAAAGTTGAACGTGTAGGCGAAGGTATCGTAGTAGAGTTCAGTGAGAAGATATTGTTTGGGTTTGATAAATCCGATCTGTCTGCTTCAGCTGAAGGCAACCTGGACAAGTTGGTTACTATCCTGAAAGAATATCCTGATACTGATATTGAAGTGCAGGGGCATACCGACAGCAAGGGCTCTGATTCTTATAACCAGGGATTGTCGGACAGAAGGGCGAGCGCCGTATCTACTTATTTGCGCAACCGCGGTATCAGTGGTGGCCGTATTACCACGAAGGGTTATGGGGAAAGTGCTCCTGTAGCTTCTAATGATTCTGAAGACGGCCGTGCGCAAAACCGTCGTGTGAACTTCCTGATCACTGCGAATGACAAGATGAAGCGCGACGCTAATAAGGAAGCTCAGAGCGGTAAGTAATATAATCAATTAATCACTGTACCCCATACGCTAAACCACGTAGAAAAGTCTCTTTTAATCAAAATCAATAGCAAATGAAAACGAAAGTAATTGCTCTTATCTCTGCGTGTGTTTTAGGTTCTTTTATTTCTCAGGCTCAAAGTTCTTCTGCTGGTTCAGGAGGTACTACGTTTGGCATTCGTGCCGGTGTGAACTTTCAAAATCTGAATGGCAAGTACGCTGGCTTTGATATGGAAAACAAGTTAAAGCCAGGTTTCAATGTTGGTGTGAACGCTGAAATACCGCTGGCTGATGAGTTTTATATTCAGCCTGGTTTGTTGTTTACCACCAAAGGCGCCAAAGCAGAAGATGACGCAGATAATGGAAAGATCAACATCAATTATCTTGAATTGCCGGTAAACTTTCTGTATAAACCTGTATTGGGCACCGGCAAATTGTTGCTTGGCTTTGGCCCTTATGCTGGTTATGCTATAGGCGGCAAGATCAAATCTGATGATGGCGATATGGATCTTGAGTTTGAAAAAAATGTCAGCACTCCTTTGCAGGCAATATATACGTTCCGCCGTTTCGATTTTGGTGCTAACGTTCTGGCAGGTTATGAGTTCAGCAATAAGTTGTCTTTTCAGCTGAATGCTCAACTGGGCCTTGCTAACATCAGTCCTGAAATTACCGGCACGGATGCTGATGACTACAAAACGAAGAACACTGGTTTCGGTGTATCTCTGGGTTATCGCTTCTAAGTGAATAACAATATAGCCGGAAAGGCGGTAAGGCGGAATATCAGATTCCGTTTTACCGCTTTTTTTGTAAAATCTATGAAGTGGCTGTATTCATTCAAACCCGCTCCTATTCAGTCATTTCCGCCTTCCAGCCTTCCCGGCCCTGTCGCTTTTTTGAAAGAAAATTTGGAAATTTATTTCCGCGTTATATCTTTGCACCAGTTCTTTTTACATCTCTTATCAAGAAAGGCTGAGGGAAATGGCCCGATGAAGCCTTGACAACCTGTCACGCTACCAAGCGCGATAAGGTGCCACGTCCAGCCCATGCAAATGGGACAGATAAGTCAGATCAATAGCTTCTACAATACTGTAACAACATATTCGAAAAGCTCTTCTGACTCATCGGAAGAGCTTTTTTGTTGCCCTCCCCTGAAGGATAAGCTGCAGAAATATCTTCCGAAGAACATCTCTTGATAAGTGCTGTCGCAGAACACTGTCTAATCACAACATTTAACATCGTTCACGATCCCCTGTAGTGGATCAGAACAAAAAACTGTTTAATCATGCAAGCGACAACACAACTCATTCACAGCATTCCTGTAGATCCTTTAACCGGCGCTGTATCTGTGCCTATTTATCAAACGTCTACTTTTGTACAGGATGCGCCTGGTGTAAACAAGGGTTATGATTATGCCCGCAGTGGCAACCCTACGCGTGCCACGCTCGAAAGTCTGTTGGCTAAACTGGAAGGTGGCGAAGTGGGTCTTGCTTTCAGCAGTGGCCTGGCTGCTATCGATGCTATTGCGAAACTCCTGAAGGCCGGTGATGAAATCGTGGCGGTGGATGATATCTATGGTGGTGCTTATCGCTTGTTTACGCAAGTGTATGAGCAATTTGGCATCACTATCAATTTCGTAGATACTTCGGATCCTGAGAAAGTTTTCAACGCCATCACGCCTAAAACGAAGTTGATCTGGCTGGAAACGCCTACCAATCCTACGTTGAAGATCTCCGATATAGAGGCTATTGCCAAAATAGCCAAGGCGAACAACTGTTTACTTTGCGTGGATAATACTTTTGCTTCACCCGCGTTACAAAAGCCTCTTTCGCTGGGAGCTGATATTGTAGTGCATTCTGCTACGAAGTACCTGGGTGGCCACAGTGACCTGATCGCTGGTGCGGTGATAACTAAAGACAAGGCACTGGGTGACAGGATCAAGTTTATCCAGAATGCCTGTGGCGCTATCCTCGCTCCTTTCGATAGCTGGCTGGTGATCCGTGGTATCGAGACGCTGCACCTGCGTGTGCGCCAACATTGCGCTACTGCGCAAGAAGTAGCTGAATTCTTAGAAAAACATCCTGCGGTAGATAAAGTGTTTTACCCCGGTTTGAAATCTCACCCTAACCACGAGATCGCAAAAAAGCAATCGAAAGGTTTTGGCGGTATCGTATCGTTCAGCCTGAAACTGGATACGTTGGAAGCAGCTACTGCTTTTGCAACTTCCACTGAACTATTCAAACTGGCTGAAAGTCTGGGTGGTATCAAGAGCCTGGTAAGTCACCCTGCGACTATGACGCATAAATCCATCCCAGCCGAAAAGCGCAGAAGCGCCGGTGTGTCTGACAGTCTTATCCGGTTGAGTATTGGCCTTGAAGAGGCGGAGGACCTGATCCAGGATTTACAGGTAGCGTTGGATGGCATCAATGAATTTGCAGCAAGGGCTTTGCAACAAGAAGTGGCGTAGCTAAACATTAGGTGATGGTAATTTGTTAGAGGAACATATAATAAAATTATACGGCGATTGCCGGTGCAATAAGAAACAACAACAATTAACAGTTCAGGAACAAAAAAATCGCATTAAGTACATGGAAGCTCACAAACAGTTAACGATCGGTCTATTCGGTTTTGGTGTAGTAGGTGAAGGTTTATATAAGGTGCTGCAACAAACTCCTTCGCTGAAAGCCTCTATCAAGAAGGTTTGTATCAAGAACCCCGGCAAGAAGAGGGAAGCGCCGGCGGATTTATTTACTACTGATAAGGATGTTTTGCTCAATGACCCCGAGATCAATGTAATCGTTGAGGTGATCAATGAATCGGAACCGGCATTTGAGATCGTGTCGACAGCGCTGAAAGGCGGCAAGGATGTGGTAAGTGCCAGCAAAAAGATGATCGCAGAGCACTTGCCTGAGTTACTGGGTCTGCAACAAAAGACTGGCCGCTCTTTCCTGTATGAAGCGGCTGCCTGTGCTTCGATCCCCGTGATCCGCAACCTGGAAGAATATTATGATAATGATCTGCTGCATTCTATCAAGGCTATTGTGAATGGTTCTACCAACTTCATCCTCACTAAAATGTTCGAGGATAAACTGGGTTACCAGGAGGCTGTTCTCCTCGCTCAACAACTGGGCTTTGCAGAAACTGACCCTTCGCTCGATGTGGAAGGTTACGACGCCGTAAACAAATGGGCTTTCCTGCTCACGCACGCTTACGGCATTGTTGAACCTATCGACAGCATCGTTTTCAACGGTATCCAGAATATCCAGGGCAGCGACGCTACTGTAGCTGCTGAAAAGCATTTCGACATTAAGCTTGTAGCGCAAGCCAAGAAATTACAGAATGGTAAGGTGGCTGCTTTCGTACTGCCTCAGTTCATCAAGCAGGATGATCACCTGGCTTTTGTAAAGAATGAATATAATGGCGTGGTGATCGAGAGTGGCTTTGCTGACAAGCAATTCTTCTATGGCAAGGGTGCGGGTAGTTTCCCCACTGCTTCTGCTGTGTTGAGTGACCTTTCGGCACTGCGTTATCAATATAAATACGAATATAAAAAGCTTTATCACCATACACCGCAGGAGCTCAACACCGATTTTTATATCCGTGTGTATGTGAGTTTCGATGACTGGAAGTTTATTCCTAAGGACAAATTCGAGTGGATCGAAGAATGGCATGCTGAAACTGACCGTAAGTACCTGGTTGGCGTGTTGCCATTTAAGGAGTTGCGTGATAACAGCTGGTGGAAGGAGAATAATACTTCTCTGATCCTTTCTCCTGAAGCTATTATCGAAGATGTGGAGATCCGTAAACTGAAGAAGAAGAGCCTGGAATTGGCTGGAATAATATAATTGTTCATAGCCTACGGCTTTCGAAATCCTTTTGAGGGGTTTCGGGCCAGAGGCCCGACAATACACTCACTCGCCAGAGGCGAGCGAGTGATTAAAATGAGTTTTTTGTTCGTCTGTTTTTTGTTGTTGTATTAGCATGAAAAATGAAAGCCCTCCCTTTTTTTCGGGAGGGCTTCTTTATTTTACAGCGATTGCTGGTTATGCGTTGGTATTGTTGTCTTCAGGCTTTTCTATGTTTGCCACCGGTATTGGTTCGGGTTGTGGCTCTGGTTCAGCTTCTGTCGCTTTTTTACGCTTAAAGAATTTAGAGATAAATCCTCCGACGGCTACAAGGCCTATCAAAATAAACTTCCAGCTGGCAACCAGGAATTTACCAATTATAGCCCACAAGCCTACTTTAGCCAGCACTTTTCCTGCTACGAGGCCACCGATGGTCCATGCCGCTACCTGGTCAACCTTAGGGTCGAAGTCTTTGTAGGTATTGCCTTCTGTGAAGGAGGCCATGTGCATTACTTTATCGATGTCTTTCTTGACTAATGATAGTTCTGTCATGGTACCTACGGCATTCATCGAGAGGATGCCTTTACGTCCCAGGATGCGGATATCATAGTTCAAGGTATTCACTTCTCCAGCGGCATCGCCAAACTGGAGTTCTTTGGCCCAGTGGAGTACTTTGTTCTGCTTATCGTAGAAGGGTTTTTGAGCCCATCCCACCATGTGTATGGAAGGGTATCCTTCTTTTGCTCTTTCTTTGTTCTCCGCTGGCTCTGCGGCCTTTATGTCTTTGAGCATATCATCGTAGTTGATATCGTCGGCATCTTCATCTTTTACAAAGCCTGCTGCATCGTAGCTGATGATGAATGCATAACTGCTGTCGCTGAAGGGTGTTCCATTCTCCGGGAAGATCATTCCTTCGATGTCTGTCCTTGGTGGATTGCCCCAGAGATCGCTGATCACAAACTTACTTTGTTCAGCATTGAGGTATTTGAAGCCTGCAGGGATGTTCAGTTTGGCAATTCCATTGGGTAATGTAACTGTACCGGTTTCGAACTTCAATATTTTGTTTACAGAGTCGGCAAACTGCAGATACTTCTCGCGCATCAATTTCAAGGAATCATCATCGCCGGCATAGAGTGCGCCACCTATAAGCACGGCAAAAAGGAAAGAAAGAATCTTTTTCATGTTTAGGGGAGTTGTTATCGTACAAATAACAACTTTCCCCTGGAATTATGAAATTTTAATATGCTTTTTTAAATTAATTTTCGGTTATATGGCGGGTTGACTGTTAGACCTGTGTATTTCCCTCAGAATGAACGCTCCAGGTAAGCTTTCAGGGCCTCGTATTCAGGCTCTATCAACTCGCTTTTCTTATTCAGGACCATCATACTTTGTACCACCTGCGGTAATGGTATAGCCTTGCCTATCACCGGCTCCACCACATCGTAAAACTTAACGGGGTGGGCTGTTTCGAGGAACATGCCTTTTTCTCCGGGGTGTTGGGCCAGGTAGCGCTGTAGCGCGAGGTAACCCACCGCTCCATGTGGATCGGGCAGGTAGTTGTATTTTTCAAATACTGCTTTGATCGTGGCTTTTGTTTCTTCGTCGGTGATGCTGTAGCTGCTTAATACATTCTTCAAAGCGCCGAACTCCTGGTGGAACAATTCCAGTACCCGTACAAAGTTGCTCGGGTTGCCTACATCCATAGCGTTGGACAGGGTGGGTACTGCTTTCTTAGGTTCGTATTTTCCTTCTTCGAGGTAATGTGTTACTACATCGTTGGCATTGCAGGCTGCAATGAAATGTTTTACCGGCAATCCTGACCGGTGTGCCAACAGGCCCGCACAGATGTTGCCAAAGTTGCCGCTGGGCACACAGATCACAGGAGGGTTGTTCTTATCGGCCCATTGTTTATAAGCTAAAGCATAATAGAATTGCTGGGGCAGCCAACGGGCCACGTTGATCGAGTTGGCAGAGGTGAGGAATAGTTTGCTGGTGAGCGAAGTATCTACAAAGGCTTGTTTTACCAGTTGCTGGCAATCATCAAAGCTGCCTTTTACTTCCAGTGCATGTATGTTCTTGCCGAGTGTGGTCAGCTGTTTTTCCTGCACGCTGCTTACCTTGCCCGAAGGGTATAAAATGACTACTTCTACGCCGGGCACATCGTAGAACCCATGTGCCACTGCTCCACCTGTGTCTCCGGAGGTAGCTACCAACACCACTACTTTTTCTTTGCGTTCGCGGGCAAAGTATCCCAGGCAGCGGCTCATAAAGCGTGCTCCTACATCTTTGAAGGCCAATGTGGGGCCATGAAATAACTCGAGTGAGTAGATATCTTCCTGCACTTTTACCAATGGTATCGGGAAGTTAATCGTCTCTCCTACTATACGTTGCAACTCGCTGTCGGGCATGGTGCCAGCCACGTATGGCTTAATGAGCTGGTAGGCGATCTCTTCGTTGGAATATTCGGTAATGTTGTCAATGAGTGATTGATCCAATGCCGGAATGGTTTCCGGGAAATAGAGTCCTTTATCGGGCGCCTGCCCCCTGATGGTTGCTTCTTTGAAGTCTACATCGGGGGATTGTTTGTTTAGGCTGTAATATTTCATCTTTGATCTTTAATTTTTGTGTTGCCCCTACAGGGCAAAAACCTTTTGTTGGTTGATTGCTACAAAGCTGTAGCCCCTACGGGGCATTGCGTTTGAGTCGTTCGCTTGAGTTCGCTTTAGAAGTGACACCTTCTTTTGCGTCGCAAGCGAAAGGTGTCACCTCTAAAGCAAGACGGGGCATTGCTTTGAGTAAAACATTCTCATAGGTTTTCAGTGTCCACCACTTGTACGCCTTCGTAGCTGATGGTGGTTACGTAGGTTTTGAAATCGATGCCGAGTTTTACGTATACTTCGGTCATTACGTATTCTACCTGGCGGGCGGTGCTTTCTTCTTTGCTGAGCATGAAGATGGACGGGCCAGACCCTGATATACCGCCTCCCAATGCGCCGGCTTCTTTGCTGTGCTTTTTTACTTCATCGAAGCCTGGTATCAATATGCTGCGCACCGGCTCGATGATCACATCTTCCAGTGAGCGACCGATGAGCCCGTAATCATTCTTCATAAACCCTGCTACCAATCCGGCGATATTGCCCCATTGTTTGATCGCATTTTTCAGCTGTACTTCTTTTCTTAGTATCTGCCGGGCATCTGCTGTTCTTACCTCTATCTGAGGGTGTACGACAGTGACGTATAATGGTGGCGCTGTCAGCTGTATGATATCTAATGGAAAGATGGACCGTATGAGGGTTATTCCGCCGTAGATGGCTGGTGCGATGTTATCGGCATGTTTTACGCCGCTCGCTACCTTCTCGCCGTTCATGGCAAAGCGTACCAAGTCTTCTTTGGAAAAGGGATTGCCGAGCAGATGATTGGCCGCTACTACTATGCCTGCTGAACTGGCGGCACTGGAGCCCAGGCCACTGCCGGGTTTTATGCGCTTATCGATGGTGATATCAAATCCAACCGGTTCTTTTACTTCTTCCAGCAGGGCCAGCAAGGCAGCTCCTGCCACGTTCTTTTCCGGTTCTACCGGCAGTTGGTATCCATCGGTGTGTTGTATTACTATGCCTGGCTCATCGCGCAGGCTTACTGTCATGAGGTCTTGTGGACGATGGAGGGCCATTCCCAGTACATCGAATCCGCATACGAGGTTGGCTACGGTGGCCGGTGCAAATACTTTTACTTTCTTCATAAATCAATGTGTTGATCGTGTCAGGGTGAGTCACCCTTAGAGGCTTCGACAGGCTCAGCCTGACATTAGTTTGCCTGACATTCGTTTGTTAATGTGCCGCTCTGATGATATCTGCAAATACTCCTGATGCCGTTACTTCGGCACCGGCACCGGCTCCTTTTATCACTAATGGTTGTTCTACATAGCGATTGGTGTAGAACAGTACCACGTTGTCTTTTCCGTACAGATGGTAGAGGTCGTGCTGGGGATCGATGTGTTGTAATCCCACTGCTGCTTTGCCGTTCTCGTAGCTTGCCACAAACTTCAGTTTCTTTCCTGCTTTCACTGCCTGTTCGTAAATCTCTTTAAAGTGGGCTTCCTGTTTTTCCATTTCTGCGTAGAAATCGGTTACGCTGCCTTTCATGCAGGAGGCGGGCATAAAGGTGTTGTTGGTGATGTCGTCCATCTCCAGTCTTTCGCCGCTCTCACGGGCAAGGATCATGATCTTGCGCATTACATCGGTGCCGCTGAGGTCGAGACGAGGGTCGGGCTCTGTATAGCCTTCATCCTGCGCCTGTTTTACTATTGTTGCAAAGCTTTTTTCGCCATTGTAATTGTTGAATACAAAGTTGAGTGTTCCGCTCAATACTGCCTGTATACGGTTCACAGAGTCACCGCTACGCAACAGGTCGTTGAGGGTGCCGATCACCGGCAGGCCTGCACCTACGTTTGTTTCGAACAGGAAATAGGCATTGTATTCGCGGGCCAGGTCTTTCAGTCTTCTGTAATAGGCGTAGGCTGATGAGCAGGCTACTTTGTTGCAAGCCACTACTGAAATGCTTTTTTCCAGCAGGCGCTCATAAATCTGTGCTACCCGGTCATTGGCTGTAACATCCACAAATACGGAGTTGCGCAGGTTAAAGGAACGGGCAACGTTTATGAACTCATCTAATTCCATCGGATGTCCTGCTTCCAGTTCTTCTTTCCATTTGCCGAGGTTGATGCCTTCTTCTTTGAAGATCATCTTGCGGCTGTTAGCTATGCCGATTACCCTTACCTGCAAGCGTAATTGCTCCTGCAGCCAACTTTGTTGCTGTAGTAATTGTGACAGCAATTTGCTACCTACATTACCTGCACCGGCAATAAAGAGGTTGACTTGTTTGTAGGTTGTTTCAAAGAATTCTTCGTGCAATACGTTAATGGCTTTCTTTACATCGCGGGCTGCTATTACGGCCGAGATGTTCTTTTCTGATGAGCCTTGTGCGATGGCGCGTATGTTGACGCCATTGCGTCCGATAGCACCAAACATTTTTCCGCTTACGCCGGGGTGGCTCTTCATGTTATCGCCTACCAGGGCTACGATCGACAATCCTACTTCTACTACCAACGGGTCTACTTTTCCGGTCTCAATTTCGTAAGCGAAGGCTTTGTTAACTACCGCTTCTGCTTCTGCCACGTGGGCTATATCGATGCCTACGCAGATTGAATGTTCGGATGAGCCTTGTGTGATGAGTATCACATTGATCTCTTCGCTGGCTAATGCTTCAAACAGTCTTTTTGAGAAGCCGGGTATGCCTACCATGCCGGGGCCTTCCAAGCTCAAGAGGGCTATGTCGTTGATGCTGGTGATGCCACGGATATTGTTGCCGTTTCTTTTTGACACTTCGCTTTCAATGACGGTGCCGTGTGCATCGGGCTCGAAGGTGTTCTTGATCCATACGGGTATGTTCTTTTTCATGACCGGCTGTATGGTGGGCGGGTATATTACTTTGGCCCCAAAGTGTGATAGTTCCATCGCTTCCTGGTAAGAGATATGGGGAAGGGCTTTTGCGTTGGGCACTACTCTTGGGTCGGCTGTCATCATGCCGCTTACGTCTGTCCATATTTCCAACACTTTAGCGTCCAGTGCGCTGGCGTAGATAGCGGCGGTATAGTCTGACCCTCCACGGCCCAGGGTAGTGGTAAGCCCTGCCGGGTTGGAGGCCACAAACCCTGGCACAACAAATAGTGCTTCTGATGCTGCTGCAAAATAATTGCGTATGTTATTATCAGTTACTGCAAAATCAACGGCGGCAAAGCTGTGGTTGGAGTCGGTAATGATCAATTCTCTTGAATCCTTCCAGGCTGCTTCTGCTCCTACTGCTTTCAGACGGGCAGTTACTATCTGTGAGGAGATCAATTCTCCATAGCTTACAATGCGATCGCGTGTACGATCGGACAGTTCACCGAGGAGGAACACACCGTTGCAGATATCTTCTATTTCATTGCATCGTTGTTTTACCCAGCTCAGGATGCTGCTTTGTTTTGCTATTGGCACCAATGCTTTCACTGCTTCGATATGCCGGTGTTCTATTTCGATCAGGGTATCTTTGTAGGACTCAAAGGCGCCTGAAGCCAGCGCGCCTGCGGCTAATAGCTTATCTGTTACGCCGCCAAAGGCCGATACTACCACAATTGTTTTATCGCGCTGTATTGCTTTTTGTACAATGGCTACTACTTTGTTGATGTTGTCGGCATTGGCTACTGAGGTACCGCCGAACTTTAAGACCTGCATATCGTGTATGATTAGTTGATGAAGATTTGATGTAAAAAGATATACCTTTTCCCGGTATGATCAGCTCTGGAGCCCAAATGGTAATATGGAATTGTACAACCCTTAGCGGGTTGTTGTAATAGTGGACGTTGTTGTAGCTGTGGTAGCTACTGTAGATGTAGAAGAAATGATATGGTATTGCTGCTGTGCCACTATTGATGGATGATCAAATATACACTTTTATCCGATAACAAGTGTTAGTTTCGGAAAAATGTCTATTAATTGGATAGAGTAAAGGAAAGCCAAGGCTTTAGCTTTTAGGTGTTAGCTGTTAGCTAAAGGCTAAATCCTAATAGCTAATGCCTGGCTACTCATGTTTTTGTCTTGTTAATTTTTCATCGTACTTTCATCCCCCAATTTGTGTTGCTGCTTGCTTATATGTATCAATTGATTATTGCTTAAATTATTTCCCATATGGACCATCAGTCGACAAGAGGACTGCAGCAATTCAAGAATTTTGTTGGTATCAAATTCCAGCTCTACAACAGTCTTTTTACTTCTCTCCCTTTTCATCGTATCGAGAAAACAGGTATCCTGTTATCCTTATTATTAAATAATTGCGAAGAGGGTTACAAGCATAAGTTAAGTCCTACGCAGATCATCGAGGAGTTTTTTGAAAAGCATACTATTTATCAGAAAGACCAGGACCGGTGTGATCTGCTGTTCCGGTTTATCCAGTACGTTGAAAGGCAGGTGGTATTATTTGATGCGCTGGAGGATGCTTCTTTCCGCGAGGTGCAGGATATGAATGGTATCGGTACGCTTAAGTACCTGGAATCGGAAGTTATCCAGGAAGGTGCGCAGGATAAGCTGGCTGAAAGGCTCCGGAAGTTTTCCATCCGAATGGTGCTTACTGCCCACCCTACTCAATTTTATCCCGGCTCCGTGTTGGGCATTATCAATGATCTATCGAAAGCGCTGGCAGATAATAATACCAGCCAGATCAATATGTACCTGCAACAGCTGGGTAAAACGCCTTTCTTCAAGAAGCAGAAGCCGACGCCTTATGACGAGGCCATCAGCCTTGTATGGTATCTGGAGAATGTATTTTATCCTGCTGCCGGCCGCATTGTGAGTTTCCTGAAGAATCAGTTTCCGCAAGCAGTGCCTGATAATAACCCGATCATTACCATGGGCTTCTGGCCTGGTGGCGACCGTGATGGTAATCCTTTCGTGA
The DNA here is from genome assembly GCF_059502485.1 of Paraflavitalea sp. NCBI lineage: Bacteria > Pseudomonadati > Bacteroidota > Chitinophagia > Chitinophagales > Chitinophagaceae > Paraflavitalea > Paraflavitalea sp. The sequence continues at coordinate 1,908,743 of NZ_JCACET010000008.1, read as the reverse complement.
CTGCCGATACTACTATGAAGGTGGCCGATCTGCTGCGTGGCAGTATTATCAAATGTTATTACCTGGACGTACGCAGGTTGAAGCGCCGCCTCACTTTCAAGGGCATCGATACCATCCTGGCGGAACTGGAAAAGCAACTGTATGATAACATCTTCATTCCAGGCCAACGTACTGCGCTTACGAAGCAGGGCATCCTGGATGAATTGTACAAGATCAGGGAGATTCTCACTTATCAGCATAATGGACTGTTCCAACACCTGGTAGAAAGCCTGATCAATAAGATCCAGGTTTTTGGTTTGCACTTCGCATCGCTGGACGTAAGGCAAGAGAGTACCGTACACAATACTGTACTGGAAGCGATAGCGTCTAAAGAAAAGCTGCTACCCGGTAATTACGCTTCTTTATCAGCTGCTGAAAAGATCAAGCTGCTGACTAATATCAGTGGTTCTGCAAATGCAGAGCTTTATGAGGGTGTGATTAAGGATACGTTGCAGAGTATTACTGCGATCAGGAATATTCAGGAGTATAATGGTCCGGAGGGATCTAATCGTTATATCATCAGTCAGTGTAACAGTGCACTGAACCTGATGGAAGTGTTTGGCTTGTTCTTATTGAGTGGCTGGAGCAAGGATACGCTGGACATCGATATCGTTCCGCTTTTTGAGACTATCGATGACCTGCAAGGTGCGGCTGAAATTATGGAGTCACTGTACAAGAATGATGTTTACAGTCAACATCTGAAGCGCCGTAACAAGCGCCAAACGATCATGCTTGGCTTTTCTGATGGCACGAAGGATGGTGGCTACCTGATGGCCAACTGGAGTATTTATAAGGCGAAAGAGGAGCTGACCAGCGTGTCGAGGAACTATGGTATCGATGTGGTGTTCTTTGATGGCCGTGGTGGTCCCCCCGCCCGTGGCGGTGGTAAAACGCATAAGTTCTATGCGTCTATGGGTAATAATATTTCGAATGAGGAAATCCAGCTAACCATTCAGGGTCAGACTGTAAGTTCCAATTTCGGTACCGTCGATTCGGCTCAGTTCAACATCGAGCAGTTGTTGAATGCCGGCATCTCTAATCATCTTTTCTCTGCGCGTGAGAAGACGTTGCAGCAGGAGGACGAGGTATTGTTGAAGGAACTGGCTGATGAAAGTCTCAAGGCTTATATCCAGCTTAAAAACCATCCAGACTTCCTTAATTATTTATCGCATATTAGTCCGCTGAAGTTTTACAGCGAAACGAATATCGGCAGCCGTCCCGCCAAACGGGGCAGTTCTTCCAAGCTTGCCTTGAAGGACCTGCGCGCCATTCCTTTCGTGGGCGCCTGGAGCCAACTGAAGCAAAACGTGACGGGTTATTATGGCGTAGGCATGGCTTTGCAGACTTTGGACAAGAGCGGCAAGCTACCTGCCATTAAACAGCTTTATAAGAACTCCCAGTTCTTCAAAACGCTCATCGACAACTGTGAGATGGCTATGAAGAAGTGCTTTTTCCCACTGACGGAATACCTGTCTAATGACGCCCGTTACGGGGAGATCTGGAATATGATCTTCCACGAATATGAGCTGACGAAGAAGTATATATTCCAGCTTTCAGGTAAAAGTGAGTTGATGTTTGACTATCCTGTCGAGCAACTGTCTATTCAAACACGGGAAAGGATCGTTTTACCGCTTACTACTATTCAGCAGTATGCTATGACACGCATCCGCCAACTCGAGGAACAGCAGGCTCCTGCCGGTCATAAGGAAATATTCGAAAAGCTCGTCATCCGTTGCTCGTTCGGGATTATCAATGCGGGCCGGAATTCGGCGTAGGAGGAGTTCAGATTCGAGCGTTTGGAGCTAAGATCAGCCTATCAGCAATATTTATATAAATAAAAGAAGGCGCAAAGGATTTCCCTTTGCGCCTTTTTGTATTAAGTAAGTGTCGTTTTTAAAAGTGAGACACCGGTCGCCCGGTGCCTCTCATTCTTAACAAAACAACACTAAACTCCTATGTGACTGAGAATGAGATATTAGAAGTGATATGTAGCTGCCAGGATGAAGCTACCAGTTGACTTAGTAGCTGACAGATCGTGCTTCAGGAACATGTTGTCGCTGGCATTATCAAATCTGAATTCAGGTATGATAGTCAGGTTGTCGATCTTGAAGTTGGCTGATAATGTGGGGGTAAAGATGGTTGTATTGAAACCCAGCACATTTTTATCATCGTTAAGGTACTCTCCACGGAATGTGAGACCAAACCAGCTAACGGGATCGAGGTTTGCATATAATGCAGCTCCGTACCAGCTTTCTGAGTCGCCCCATTTGCCCGTATTGTCTTTAGAGCTTCTGGACTGCCAGGTAGCGTTGAGGCCCAGGCTGAATTTAGAAGAAATACCGAAGGTACCTACTGCATCGAACTGTGTAAGACGGTCATTGTCGGTGTATTTACCGCCCTGGAAGTTCAGGAAGCCTTTAACGGAACCATCTTTGGAACCGGTAGAGAACTGTCCGATGACCATTTTAGGCTCGGCGCTGGCGCTCTTGAAGTCTGTAGGGTTGGTAACACCCACCATGAAAGCAGAAGTTCCGCCGAGGCTGATATCAGCCTTTAAACCCGTGTGGAAGAAGGGTCCGTAGGAGAACATGTAGCTCATGCTGTAGTTCCTGTTCAGGTAGGCATCTACCAGCTCGTATCCTACGTGGGTGCCGAAGCTACCGAGGGTGAACTTGATCTTATCGGAAGGTGCGAAGGTTACGTATAACTGTTTTACAGCCAGTTGGGTGTTTGCGTCATTGTAGGAGAACTCTTCTGCCCTTTTGCCAAATCCCAAATCAGCGACCATACCTACTTTTCCGATGGAATGCTCCACTTTAAGGGAGGCCATACCTAAGGCAAAAGTGTTATGTGTGTTGGTGAAGCTGGTCGCATTATTAAAATTATTAAATAGTGGATCTGTGTCGTCTTTTATCGTTGGATTGGCAAAATTGTAGCGATAATACACATCTGCGGAGCCTGAGATTACGAAATTGGATTTTTTTGTTGAGTCTTGCGAGAAAGCACACGTTGAGCAGGCCACTGCTATGGCCAATACAGAGAATTTTCTTAACATTGTTAAAGATTTTAAGTGTTAAAAGGAAAGGGTACGGCGGAATGAGCTTGTGTCAGAAGCTTGTTTATTAGCTGTACCTTTTTCTTAATGTCCGCTCTCCACTAATTTATCTTCCATTTTACCATTGTCGTGCACGAGTAATGTGCCTTGCAGGTATTTTTCGTTGTGCTGTGTCGCGTCCAGACCCAGTTCTTCTTCCTCAGAAGTTACGCGCAGCGGAAGTATGAAGTTGATGAATTTGAAGATCAGCCAGGATACTGCGAAGCTGTATGCTACTACGATGGCCATTGCTTTCAGTTGTGTCAGGAAGAAAGCAGGGTTACCGTAGAACAAGCCTTGAGGGCCACCTTTGATACCGTGGGCCAGCTCGTTTGCGAATATACCAGTCATCAGCATACCTACCATACCACCAATACCGTGGCAGGGGAATACGTCGAGGGTGTCATCGAGGGTTGATTTTTGCTTGATGCCTACTGCGATGTTAGAGATCAATGCGCCTACTACACCGATGATCACGCTTTGGGGGATTCCCACAAAACCTGCGGCCGGCGTAATGGCAACCAGACCAACTACTGCACCGATACAGAAGCCAAGTACAGAGGGCTTTTTACCTTTCAATACATCGAAGAACATCCAGGCCAGACCTGCAGCTGCAGCGGCTGTGTTGGTAGTACCCAGTGCGTTCACTGCGAGGGGTGTAGATCCAACGGCAGAACCTGCGTTGAAACCGAACCAACCGAACCAGAGTAAACCAGTGCCAATCAATACGTATGGTACGTTTGCTGGTGGAATTTCCCTGGCTTCCTGGTGTACTTTACGGCGTTTCAGCACCAGTGCGCCTGCGAGGGCTGCGCAACCAGCAGTGATGTGTACAACTGTACCACCGGCAAAATCCCATGCGCCCATTTTGGCGAGGAATCCTTCCGGATGCCAGGACCAGTGTGCAACGGGTGCATACACGAGTAAGCTGAAGAGCACGATGAACAATATATAAGATGTGAAGCGAATACGTTCTGCTACTGCACCTACCACGAGGCCAGGGGTGATGATAGCGAACATAAGCTGGAACAAGGCAAACAATGATAGAGGAATGGTGGCTGCTGCGGGCCAGGCCGGACCAGATTTGACCCCTTTAAAGAACAGATAGGTGGAGGGGTTTCCGATGATCCCGTTAATGGATTCACCGAAGCTAAGGCTGAAACCAACTGCGATCCACAATACGCCTACCACACCAGCGGCTACCACGCTCTTGATCATGGTAGAGATCACGTTCTTGCGGTGTACCATGCCACCATAAAAGAACGCGAGACCGGGTGTCATCAGGAATACTAAAGCTGCTGCTGTAATAACCCAGGCAATGTCTGCTGCACTGTATTGGGTATCTTTTTCGCCGGGAACATAATCGGCTTCAGGAGTGACGAACATGGCTGCGAGGGCCACGACGAGAAGGACAAGAAACGGAGCGACCGTCTTAAGGCTCAATTTCATACCAGTTGATTTTAGTTGTTAAATTAAGAATGAGTACTATGTGTTATTCTGAATCTAAATTAGCATTTTTTTGCCTGTTTTTGATCAACCGATATATATGCAATTATTTATAATGTTACTATTTTAATAAGTTTTTAGTCATTGAAACAATTATCCCACCTCATTTATAGAGAATATCAAATACCGAAATAGAAAAAGGAGTCGTTTTTCGAAGTATTCTAAAAAAATATTTTTTCCACTTGGTAAAATAATTGGCTAAATCATATAAACGCTGATTTAGCTGGTGGTTATCTATAGAAAAATCACGGTATAAATAGTACTGTGCGGGTTTGTGCGGCCTAACGTGTACATATAACACAAAAGCCACCCACCTTTCGGTGAATGGCTTGTTTCAGCACTCTATTGTGTTGTTTTGCTAAACTGCCATGATGATGTTCTGGTCTTTGCTTTCGAGGAGGGATACGCCGCCGCTGAGGAACTCGTCTACTTTACGGGCGCATTCACGTCCTTCGCTGATGGCCCAAACTACCAGACTTTGTCCGCGGCGTACGTCACCGGCTGCAAAGATCTTCTGGATGTTGGTTTGGTAGGCTTTTTCGGTTGCGCGCACATTTCCTCGCTCGTCCAGTTCCACCCCCAGCTCGGAGATGAGACCAGCATGTTGTGGGTGAACGAAGCCCATCGCCAGCAATGCCAGTTCGCAAGGGAGCTCGCGTTCGCTACCTTCAACTTCTACAAATTTGGCGGGACGGCCATCTTCTGTGATCTTCCATTCGAGGTCGACTACTTTCAAGGCTTTCAGGTTGCCTTTTTCATCGCCTACAAATGATTTGGTAGCTATGGCCCAGTGACGTTGTGCTCCTTCTTCGTGGGAAGAGGATACTTTCAATGTCATGGGATAGGTTGGCCAGGGCATGAAGGTTGTCCTTCCTTCCGGTGGCTTGGGCAACAGTTCAAACTGTGTTACTGACAGTGCGCCGTGGCGGTTGGATGTTCCCACGCAGTCACTGCCCGTATCACCACCACCAATTACTACTACATTCTTACCTGTTGCGAAAATATCTTCTGTGAATATGTTGCTTTCGATCTCAGGGTTGGCCAAGGGATCTTTTCCTGCTACGCGCTTGTTTTGTTGTTTCAGGAAGGTCATGGCATAATGAACGCCTTTCAATTCTCTGCCTGGCACCGGCAGGTCTCTTGGTACTGTTGAACCGCCGGACAGTACAATTGCATTGTATTCGCGCAGGAGGTCATTGATCTTGACATTCACGCCTACGTTGGCATTGTATTTAAAGGTAATGCCTTCTTCTTCCATCAATGCGATGCGGCGATCGATCACCCATTTTTCGAGTTTGAAATCGGGGATACCGTAACGGAGCAAACCGCCCGCTGCGTCATCACGTTCAAACACTGTTACTGTGTGACCGGCGTAGTTAAGTTGTGCTGCTGCAGCCAGGCCCGCGGGTCCTGATCCGACTACCGCTACTTTTTTACCACTGCGCACATTCGGCTTGCGGGGTTTTACAAATCCTTTATCGAATGCTATTTCTATGATGTGTTTCTCGATCTCTTCGATGGCAACCGGTGGTTGGTTGATGCCCAACACGCAGGCGCTTTCGCAAGGAGCCGGACAAATGCGGCCAGTGAACTCGGGAAAGTTATTGGTTGATGTAAGTATGTCGTATGCCTCTTCCCAGCTCTTACGGTATATCGCGTCGTTGAACTCGGGGATCACATTTCCTAAAGGGCATCCGCTGTGGCAGAATGGTACTCCACAGTTCATGCAGCGGGCGCTCTGCTGGTTCAGCTTCTCTTCACTGAATCGCTCTACAAACTCGTTGTAGTTCTTCACCCTATCCTGCACCGGCAATTTACCGGGCAGCTCTCTCGTAAACTCTAAAAAACCTGATGGCTTGCCCATTGTGTTTTATAGTTTATTGTTGTTAGTCTTAGTTGTTAACGTTTATTGATCACTGTTTTTACTTCTTCACCTGTACCGGTACTTTCTTTGCCTGGAGTACTTTTTTGTAATCAGCCGGGAAGACTTTCACAAAGTTCTTCAGCTGGTTTTCGAAATCGTCCAGTACAAATTTGGCTACTGTACTGCCTGTGTAGGCGTAGTGGTGTGTGATCATATCGTGCAGGACTTTGGCATCGTCTGCATCTACGGGATCGAGGTCTACCATTTCTTTGTTGCAACGATCAGCGAATTGTGCTTTTACGTCATATACGTAAGCGATACCGCCGCTCATACCTGCTGCAAAGTTGCGACCTGTTTCTCCGAGAATAACAACTGTACCTCCGGTCATGTATTCACATCCGTGATCGCCTGTTCCTTCTGTTACCACGCGTGCACCGGAGTTACGTACGCAGAAGCGCTCTCCAGCTTTACCGCGGATGTATGCTTCACCGGATGTGGCGCCGTAGAAGGCAGTGTTACCAATGATGATATTATCTTCCGGCACGTAGGAGGCTTGCTTGGGCGGATATACGATCAGTTTGGCGCCGCTCAATCCTTTTCCGAAGTAGTCGTTGGCATCACCTTCGAGTTCCAGCGTTACTCCTTTGGTGTTGAAGGCTCCAAAGCTTTGACCCGCTGTTCCTGTGAGGTTGAAGTGGATCGTGTCATCCGGTAAACCGGCTGCTTTGTATTTTTTGGTGATCTCGTTGGAGAGAATTGTTCCCAGTGTTCTATCGGTATTCTTCATTGCAAATGAAGCTGCCACGCGCTCTTGTTTTTCGATGGCTGGTTTAGCTGCTTCGAGCAACTGCCAGTCGAGCACAGACTCTAAACCGTGGTCTTGCTCTTCCTGTTTGTACAGACCAGTGTAGAGACCTGCTGGTTCTTTATATAATACAGGAGAAAGATCGAGCTTGCTGTATTTCCAGTGTTTAATGTCGTCGCGCATTTCGAGGGTATCTACCTGACCGATCATTTCGTTTACGGTGCGGTAGCCCAATTCTGCCATGATCTCGCGAAGTTCCTGGGTAATGTACTTGAAGAAGTTTACCACGTGGTCTGCATTTCCTGAGAAGCGGCTGCGCAATTCAGGATCTTGTGTTGCAACGCCTACGGGACAAGTATTCAGGTGACATTTGCGCATCATGATGCATCCTTCTACCACCAGTGCAGCAGTGGCTACACCCCACTCTTCTGCTCCGAGCAATGCAGCGATGGCAATATCTTTACCTGTCTTCATCTGACCATCTGCCTGTAACACGATGCGGCTACGCAGTTTATTTTTTACCAGTGTCTGGTGTGCTTCTGCGAGGCCCAGTTCCCAAGGTAATCCTGCGTGCTTGATAGAGCTGATGGGTGATGCACCCGTTCCGCCGTCGAACCCCGAAATGAGCACTACGTCGGCTTTGGCCTTGGCCACACCGGCTGCAATGGTACCTACACCGGCTTTCGATACAAGTTTTACGTTGATGCGGGCTGCGCGGTTAGCATTTTTAAGGTCGAAGATCAATTGTGCCAGATCTTCGATTGAATATATATCGTGGTGCGGGGGTGGTGATATCAATCCCACGCCTGGTGTAGAGTGTCTTGTTTTACCAATCCAGTCGTCTACTTTATGGCCGGGGAGCTGTCCACCTTCTCCGGGTTTTGCACCCTGTGCCATTTTGATCTGGAGCTCGTCTGCTTCTGTGAGGTAATGGCTGGTGACTCCAAAGCGTGCTGATGCTACTTGTTTGATAGCGCTGCGCATGGAATCTCCGTTCTCCATCAGCTCATATCTTCTTTCATCTTCTCCGCCTTCACCTGTATTGCTTTTGCCACCGAGGCGGTTCATCGCAATAGCAAGTGTAGTGTGTGCTTCCCAGGAGATCGATCCGAAGGACATGGCTCCTGTAGCAAAACGTTTATAAATATTCTCTGCTGGTTCAACTTCATCAATAGAGATAGCCGTTCTGTTGCGTTTGAAGCGGAACAGGCTACGGAGTGTAGCTGCTTTTTCTCCCTGCTCGTCTACCAGCTTCGTGTACTTCTTGAATGTATTGTAATCGCCCATCCGTGTTGAGTATTGCAACAGGTGGATGGTTTGTGGATTGAACAGATGGAACTCGCCTTTACGCTTCCATTGGTAAACACCGCCTACTGATAGGCGATTTACCGGAACGTCTTTGCGTGCAAAGGCAAAGGTGTGTTTGGCCAATGTTTCTTTGGCGATCTCATCCAGGCCCATTCCTTCGATGCGGGATGTGGCACCGGTGAAGTATTTATCTACTACTGATCTGTTCAGACCAATGATCTCCAATATCTGAGCGCCCTGGTATGATTGGAGTGTAGAGATACCCATTTTAGAGAATACTTTCAGCAGGCCGTCGTTTACAGCTTTGATGTAGTTTTTCTTCAGATAATCTACTTCCAATGTTGTTTCCAGTTTGCCGGTCAACTTCATATCGCGGATAGAGGACAGTGCGAGGTATGGGTTGATGGCTGTGGCGCCGAAGGCCAACAGGCAAGCGAAGTGGTGTACTTCCCAAACATCGCCCGCTTCTACTACGATGCCTACCTGACCGCGCAGTCCTTTGCGGATAAGGTGGTGGTGTACGGCAGCTGTGGCCAGGAGTGAAGGGATCGGTGCGTGGTCAGAGTCGATGGCTCTATCCTGCAGGATCAATACTTCGAATCCATCTTGTGCTGCGTCTACCGCATAGCGGCAGATGCGGTCCAGTGCGGCTTTCATGGAACCTGGTTTGCCATCGGCCCTGAAGTAGCACTGCAGGGTTTTGGCCTGGAAGATGCCCGTGTCGATACTGCGGATGCTTTCCAACTCATGGTTGGTCAATACCGGATGTTTCAATGCCACCGTGTGGCAGCTGAGGGGATCTTCTTCGAGCAGGTTTCCATTGTTACCCACGAAAGTAGCGAGCGACATCACCATGCGTTCGCGGATGGGGTCGATCGGTGGGTTGGTTACTTGTGCAAACAGTTGTTTGAAATAACTGCTGAGGTGCTGTGGCTGATCGCTCAGTACAGCGAGTGGCGTGTCGGTGCCCATCGAACCGATAGGCTCCTTACCGTCCAGCGCCATTGGGGCAATAATCGTATCGAGGTCTTCTGTTGAATAGCCGAATGCTTTTTGGTATTTGAATACCTGGTCATGCTCGAGGTGGGTAAACAATACTCTTGGCTCAGGTAGTTCGTTCAACCTGATCTTGTATTTGTTCAACCACTCTGCATATGGTTTTTGTGAGCAGATGGTGCGTTTCAATTCACCATCGCTGATGATGCGTCCCTGCTCCATATCCACCACAAACATTTTACCTGGCTGCAGGCGTCCTTTTTCTTTGATGAGTGTGGGGTGAATGGGCAATACGCCTGTTTCGGAAGCCATAATCACGCGGTCATCCGTTGTAACGCAATAACGGGAAGGACGTAAGCCGTTCCTATCGAGCGTAGCGCCGATGATCTTACCATCAGTGAAGGAGATAGATGCCGGACCATCCCAGGGCTCCATGAGGGATGCGTGGAATTCGTAGAATGATTTCTTCACGGGGTCCATATCATCATTGCCATCCCATGCTTCGGGGATGAGCATCATCATTACATGTGGCAATGAACGGCCCGTGAGGGAAAGTAGTTCTATTACGTTGTCAAGGCAGGCGGAGTCTGACTGTCCTTCTGTAACGATAGGCAGCAGCATTTCCATTTCTTCCTTGGTGAAGTAGGGTGATGCAAAGCCAGGCTCACTGGTCTTTAACCAGTTGAGGTTGCCCTGGAGTGTATTGATTTCTCCGTTGTGTGCGATGAAGCGGAAGGGCTGTGCCAGCTTCCAGGAAGGGAATGTATTGGTAGCAAAACGAGAGTGAACAAGGCCAAAGGCGCTCACTACGCGCTTGTTGCTGAGGTCGGGGAAATAGGGACGCACCTGCATGCTGGTGAGCTGTCCTTTATATACGACCGTTTTATATGACATGGATGCGATGTAGAATCCGATCGCGTCCTTCTTTACTGTATTATTTATGGTGTGGCTGGCATAGTTGCGCAACAAGAATAGCTTACGCTCAAAATCTTCGGGATTGGTGATATGATCGGGGCAAGCGATGAACACTTGTTCCATCTCCGGCTCCACGCTTAATGCGGTAGCTCCAATGCCATCGGGATTTACCGGCACTTTACGGTAGGCGAGTATTTCGAGGCCCAGCTTTTCGGCTGTGCGGTTGAATATATCGCGGCATTCTTCACGTAAACGTATTTCGCGGGGGAAGAAGATAACTCCTACACCATAGCGCCCAAATGGCGGCAAGGGCACGCCCAACTTAATGCACTCATCGAAGAAGAATTCGTGTGGCGTCTGGATCATGATACCGGCTCCATCACCTGTATTGCTTTCGCAACCGCAGGCTCCACGGTGTTCCATGTTTTCCAGGACAGTAAGTGCGTCGGAAATGTGTTGATGTGATTTGTGGCCTTTGATATTCGCTACGAATCCTATACCACATGCATCGCGTTCAAATGAGGGATGATAAAGCCCCTGATTACCCTGATTGCTTGCCATGAAAAGAAGCTTTGTTTTGAAAATTTTCAATAAAACCCACGATTCTCATAGGAATTTTCAATATGGCAGCAAGCAACGCTTTAAAAATACAATAAAAAGGGGGAAAAACCGTAGATATATACAGTTATTTTCCACACTAACACGCGTGAGTTCATTAATAAAATGTTACCTAAATCTTAAATATTTGTGTTTTGGGGTGGAAAGGGGGTCAAAAATTAGATATACTGGTTCATAATATGACTTTTCATAGTAACATAAACCAATAACGCTACTAAAATCCAATGTTTATGAAACATATCAATTATTCTATATTTTACTATTTCCGGTTGGTTTTCCTCAATTTTTAATCGGCCTCTTATCGTTTCGCCGGTTTTTGCCTGTCTTTTTTAGTTTCCCGACACAAAAAAGCCCCGACCTTGCAGGGTTGGGGACATTTGAGTTGGGAAAATATGTTGGGCTAAAGCCCGAAATGGGTGTCATTTATTCAACCCCGGCCCTGAAGGACCGGGCAATTCCGTTTGCTTCGATATGCCTTTTACTCTGCTACCTTTACTTCGCTATTCCTTTACTTCGCAAGCAGATTTCTCACTGCGCCGCTACATCTCACATTTTATAGTCCCGGATGGCTCCGTTCGAAATGACAGGGAATGGGGCTATTATTTATTATAGACATGGGAGAACTGGACGGCGGGGCCGTCGTTATCGGCTATTACAACGATTATAAGGCCGTTATTCCAGGGTTTGTTGCCTACTTCCTGGGTGAAGGGTATAAAGGCTGTATTGTTGTTAATAAACTTGTCGGATGTGTAGCAGTTATTTTCGCAAAGCCAGATCTGCTCGGCCACCTTCGCATTAGCTCCTCCCTCCAGCCTGTTGCTGGCGTATCTTTCTATATAGTATCTGTCCCACTTTGTATCCTTGACTTCGATATCAAAATGCGGGTTGGTAGCATCGAGGGCCACGGCTACGCTGACTCCTTGCCCTGCATGCCGGAAAAAGGCGTAAGGTTTCCAAATGTCGGTAATGGTACCTGTAGGTGCGGCGAGGGTAATGTTTTGTTTGGCTCCGCCGGTGGGTATCGTAAATCCCTGTGCATGGTCGTAGCGGCGACCGGCTGACTCATTGAAGCGGGCGAAGATGTACAGCTCGGCGGTCCAGTTGCCGGCGGTCAGGTCTTCGATGGAAAAGCTTAGAGCGTTTGCCTTCTTTTCAAAGCGTTTGAAGATCTGGTTGGCTGAACCGGCTTTCTTCAGTACTACGAATCCAGAGTCGACCAGGTTGAAGACGACGGATGGAGTGCTAAAGTTTATCTGAAATGTTTTTTCGGTAGGTGGCGGCGCCGGGTTGTCTTTATCTTTTTTGCAGGCGATGAAGAGGACCGTGGCCGTGCAGATCATCAAAAGGCGTGTTGCTATCTTACTTGTCAATACTGATGTGCTCCTGATCGCATTGTTTGATGCGGAGCCTGTGTTTCTTGCTTTCATGGCTATATTTTATTGTGGCTATCTGACAGCGAAGTAAGGCGGATCGTTGTTAAAGGAATGTCACAACGGGCCTAATTCACATCAATATGTGATGTGATCGGCCTTGCAGCATGCATGTATCCGGATTCCATTTTTTGATCTGGCATAATCCCGCAGCTTGTTCTTTCTCACTTTGTTTTCCTTATATTTGGATTAGTCAACGTTATCACAACGATTTCTTGCCATTCTTAACCAAAGCCCCCCTGCTATGCTTAACGAGCTGTTGAATGGCTATTGCCCTGATAAGAATACCTGGGATGAAATGCATGACTCTGCCGCTGTACGACAACAATACAGTGGTGTCGTCGACTTCCTCCAACACCTGAGTATAGAAGAGCTGAGTAAAAAGGAAGAGCAGGCTAAAAGGCTTTTCATGACCCAAGGGATCACTTTCACTGTATATAATAGTGGTGAAGGCATCGAGAAAATCTTTCCATTTGATATTATTCCCCGCATCATTACTGCTTCTGAATGGAACTACATCGAGAAGGGTATTCAGCAACGGCTGAAAGCACTCAATCTTTTCCTAAAGGATGTATATAATGAGCAATTCATTATTAAAGATGGGCTCGTGCCTTTGTCTATTATATATAGTTGTCCGCACTTTTTGCGGGAGATGGTGCGCTTCCCTGTTCCTTATGATATTTATGTTCATATTGCCGGCATCGATCTGATCCGGGATAATGATGGCACTTTTTATGTGCTGGAGGATAATCTCCGCACGCCGAGTGGTGTAAGCTATATGCTGGAGAACCGGGAGATCACAAAACGGATCTTCCCGGATCTGCTGCCACTGATCAACGTACGCAGCGTGATGGAGTATCCCAATATCCTGCATAAGAATCTCGTATCGCTGGCTCCCCGCCAGATCAGCAATCCTACTGTTGTGCTTCTTTCTCCTGGCATTTATAACTCTGCATATTTTGAACATACTACGCTGGCGCGCATGATGGGCATCGAGCTGGTGGAAGGCAGAGACCTCGTGGTGGATAATCACCGGGTATATATGAAAACAACTGCCGGGCTTCAGCAGGTTGATGTGATCTACCGTCGGGTGGATGATGACTTCCTCGACCCGCTTGTGTTCAATGCTTCCAGTGCGCTGGGCGTATCCGGCATCATGAGTGCTTACCGCAAAGGCAATGTGGCTATCGTGAATGCCGTGGGTAATGGCGTGGCTGATGACAAGGCTATTTATTCATACGTGCCTGCCATGATCCGTTACTATCTGAATGAAGAGCCCATTCTTAAAAATGTTCCTACTTATCAACTGGGCAATGTGGAAGAGCGGGAGTATGTGTTCAAGAACATGAACAAGATGGTGATCAAGAAAACCAATGAGAGTGGTGGTTATGGTATGTTGATGGGTCACACTGCTTCTGACAAAGAGATCAGTGATTTCCAAACGGCCATCTTAAAAGACCCACGACAGTTTATCGCTCAGCCTACCATCAGTTTGTCTTCTGCGCCTTGTTATATGAATGGAAAGCTGCAGCCGCGCCGGGTGGACCTTCGGCCTTATGCGCTGTGTGGTCCTAATGGTATTCGTATTGTGCCGGGTGGGTTAACGCGGGTAGCGTTGCGCGAAGGATCGCTTGTGGTGAATTCATCGCAAGGTGGCGGTAGTAAGGACACGTGGGTGCTGACGGTGTAACCGGCAGTCGGCAATCGGCAATCGTGAATGCGTTTGCTTTGATAGCATACATTTCAACTAAAAACCAGCAATAACAAATCATAAACTAACATGCTTAGTAGAGTAGCCGATAGCTTATTCTGGATGAACCGGTATATGGAACGTACCGATGGTATTTTGCGGATGCTGAAAACGAATTATGCGCTTTCGCAGGATGACCTGCAATATTTTTCCTGGCTTCCGGTTTTGAAGATATTCACTTACTTATCTGAGGAGGAAGCTACCAAAATCGCCGCGCAGGGTAGAACGGTGCTGCAATACATGGTTTCGGATAAGGAGAACCCCAACTCCGTATTGAACATTGTGACGCAGGCGCGTGAGAACGCGCGCAGTGTGCAGGATCACATTACTAAAGAGTTGTGGCAATGCCTTAATGACTTTTATCATACCGTGCGCGACGAGCAGTTGCTGGAGTTCTTATATAAAGAAGATCCTATTACTGCGCTCGATATACTGATCAAGCAGGGGCTGTTGTTTTATGGTACGTCGGATATTACCATGGCAAGAGGTGAGGGTTATTCGTTCATGAATATTGGCCGCTTCCTTGAAAGGGCTATTCAAAGCGCCGACATCCTCGATGTGAAGTTCAGTGACAGCAAATTTGATTTTTCCAATGTTACGGATACTTCCTACTGGCGTTACCTACTGTTGTCTATTTCCGGTTATGAGCTATATCTCAGAAATTACTCTGGTGGCTTTGAAGCGCGCCGGGTGGTGGAGCAGATCGTATTGAATAACCAGTTTCCCCGCTCTGTGATGTACTCTATCGATCAGATGAGCCGGTATTTTGAGCGGCTGAAGAGCGAGCAAACCACTTCTGCTTATAACAGTATCGACTTCATGATCGGTAAGGTAAAAAGCCGGGTACGGTATTCTACTCCTGAGAGTATCATGCAGCAGGGACTGCATGAGTTTCTTACCGGTGTACGTAATGAGCTGCATGCTGTAGGTACTTCATTGGGCCAGCACTATTTTGGCTATTCCTGACAACGGGAATACCGAATAGCATTATTTTTGACTTTATATCAACCAGAAACTGATTGTAATTCATGCCACGATTTAAAATTCACCACATTACCAGGTATTGCTACGAGGTGCCTGTTGTGGATAGTGCCAACCAGATCATGTTGTTTCCGCTGGAGGATGAATTCCAGGATGTGTTGAAGCACGACCTTATGATCACCGGGGAACCGGCTGTGGATATGTACCTGGATTATTATGGTAATAAGGTGGGTTCGTTCATGTATACGGCTTCGCATAAAGAGCTCACGATCGATGCACGGATCGAAGTGGTAACCCGCGAAAGGGAATTGCCAGCAGATACGACTCCTAAGGAGGAGCAATGGAATAATCTTCTCTCGCTTACTTATGTCATTCCTTATATCGATTTCTTAAAGCAGGAAAAGTTCAATGCACTGGCAGCTGTACAGGATATTGCGCATGTGGAGCAAAGCAGGCAGGTGACTGTGTTGGAAGCTGCCAAGAAGTTGACTGAGTATGTGTACAAGAATTTCCAATATATCAAGGGTGTAACTACTGTTGAGACTACGCTCGACGAGATATGGGAGCTGAAGGCTGGCGTTTGCCAGGATTTTGCTCATATATTACTGGCGATGTTGCGCATGATCGACATTCCTGCCCGCTATGTAAGTGGTTATGTTTGTCCCAACCGGAGTGGTATGCGGGGTGAAGGCGCAACGCATGCCTGGGTGGAGGCTTATATTCCTTTTTATGGTTGGCTGGGTTTTGACCCTACCAATAATTGCATCGCCAATGAGCTTCACGTTCGACTGGCTGTTGGCAGAAGTTTTATGGATTGCTCACCTGTGAAGGGTACTTATAAGGGTATTGCCAAGCACCAGCTGGATGTAGGTGTATCTGTTGCCTATGAAGATGGGGTTACTCAAAGCGAGGAGGCTACCGTGCTTACTACTCAGCCTGTGGCTCCCACTAATGGTGAGGTGAAGAACTCCTGGCGCCAGCATATGGAGATGATGCAGATGCAGCAACAGCAGTAGATCACTTTAGGTGTTAGGGGTTAGCTTTTAGCCTTTAGATAAATACATTAGATAGTCTGGCCGCCGGGAGCGGCCTGACTGCGTTATACGAGGTACCCAAAGAGGTTGTCGTTCTTGTTGAGTTCGGTGTAGTTGATGTTGTACTTGTTCATGTTGGTGAGGAGTACGTTGTAATCTTCGCGGGATTGGAGCTCAATGCCTACGAGAGCAGGTCCGGATTCTTTGTTGTGTTTTTGCATGTACTCAAAACGGGTAATATCGTCGTTGGGTCCGAGTACATGGTTTACAAATTCTTTCAGTGCTCCCGGGCGTTGGGCAAAGCGCACCAGGAAGTAGTGTTTCAATCCTTCGTATTGGAGGCTGCGTTCTTTGATCTCCTGCATGCGGTCGATGTCATTGTTGCTGCCGCTCACAATGCATACGATGTTCTTTCCTTTGATGGCTTCGGCATAATCATCCAGTGCTGCAATAGATAATGCTCCGGCTGGTTCTACCACAATCGCGTCTTCATTGTACAGTTTCAGGATGGTAGAGCATATTTTTCCTTCGGGCACCAGGTGCATATCGTCCAGCACTTCTTTGCAGATGGAAAAGGTAAGGTCCCCCACTCTCTTTACGGCTGCGCCGTCTACAAAGCGTTCTATGTTTTCCAGTGTAACCGGATGACCGGCTTCCAATGCTTTTTTCATGGAAGGGGCGCCTTCGGGTTCCAGTCCAATGATCTTTGTGCGGGGTGAATAGGTTTTGAAGAAGGTACCTACTCCTGCACTAAGGCCACCTCCTCCCACGGGGATAAATACATAATCGATGTCTGCCTGTTCTTCCAATATTTCTACCGCCACCGTGCCTTGTCCTTCTATGATGCGCGCATCATCAAATGGTGGGATGAAGGTCATACCGTTCTTTTCCGTGTATTCTTTAGCTGCAATGGCACAGTCATCGAAGGTATCTCCTACCAATACTACTTCTATGTAGTCTTCTCCAAACATGCGGGTTTGTTTCACCTTCTGGTTGGGGGTAATGATAGGCATGAATACTACTCCTTTTGCGCCTAATTTCTTACAGGAGAATGCAAATCCCTGTGCATGGTTGCCTGCACTGGCGCATACTACGCCTTTCTGTAATTGCTCTGCCGGGAGGCTGCTCATCATGTTGTAAGCGCCACGCAGTTTGTAGGAGCGTACTACCTGCAAGTCTTCGCGCTTGAGGTATACGTTGCATCCGTATTTACGGGAAAGATTGGGATTG
The DNA here is from genome assembly GCF_059502485.1 of Paraflavitalea sp. Classification (NCBI taxonomy): domain Bacteria; kingdom Pseudomonadati; phylum Bacteroidota; class Chitinophagia; order Chitinophagales; family Chitinophagaceae; genus Paraflavitalea; species Paraflavitalea sp. The sequence goes on along the minus strand of NZ_JCACET010000008.1, from coordinate 1,891,173 downwards.
AATGATAATGGTGTTTTCGTAACTACTTTCTTCAACCGGAGGGCGGCTTTGTGAAAGTCGAGTGCGGCGGTATGGGGTGCAGATAAGCTCATGTGTTTCTTCCTTGTTGGCTTCAAGGCTACAATCGCGGAGAACGGTTTTAGCAGAGACACCAAGGCGCAAAGGGAACAGATGAACTTTGCGCCTTTAGTGTCTTGCAGTATATTAATTAGCTACTTCAGCTGCTTTCTTGGCAGGTGCCGCCTGGTTTTCAGGACGCAGGCTTCTTACTGTTTTACCAGCTTGCCACATTTCGCTGTCGCGCAGTTCTTTCAGTTCTACTTCCAGCTTCTCGCGATAGTCGGGCTGGCTGTTGGAATCGATAGAGCGTTGGCTTTCTTTACCAGCTGCTACGCTTTCGTACAGTTCAGTGAACACTGGTAATGTAGCGTCACGGAACTTCTTCCACCAATCGAGTGCACCACGTTGTGCAGTGGTAGAGCAGTTAGCATACATCCAGTCCATACCGTTCTCTGCTACCAGTGGCATCAGGGATTGTGTGAGCTCTTCAACTGTTTCGTTGAACGCTTCAGAAGGAGTATGTCCTTTTTTGCGGAGTACTTCGTACTGAGCAGCGAAGATACCCTGGATAGCGCCCATCAGGGTACCACGCTCACCTGTGAGGTCAGAATATACTTCTTTCTTGAAATCAGTTTCGAACAGGTAACCGCTTCCTACTGCAATGCCGAGGGCTACTACTCTTTCTTTTGCTTTGCCTGTAGCATCCTGGAAGATGGCGTAGCTGCTGTTCAGACCACGACCTTGCAGGAACATACGGCGGAGTGAAGTACCAGAGCCTTTAGGAGCTACCAGGAACACGTCTACATCCTTGGGAGGAACGATGCCTGTTTGCTCATTGAAGGTGATACCAAAGCCGTGTGAGAAGTACAGGGCTTTACCTGGTGTCAAATATTTTTGTACTGTTGGCCACAGTTGGATCTGGGCAGCATCGCTCAACAGGTAGCAGATGATGGTGCCACGTTGGAGGGCTTCTTCAATTTCGAACAATGTTTCACCGGGTACAAATCCATCACGAACGGCTTTATCCCATGTTTTAGAGTTCTTACGCTGGCCAACGATCACGTTGATACCATTGTCTTTCTGGTTCAGCGCCTGGCCGGGGCCTTGTACGCCATAGCCAATTACTGCTACTGTTTCGTTTTTCAATACAGCTTGCGCTTTGGCCAGTGGGAACTCTTCACGGGTTACTACGTTTTCTTCCACACCGCCGAAATTTAACTTTGCCATCTTTAAATGTTTATGGTTTTTAGTTTTTTGTTTCAAGGTTTCCCGATGATGATCGGGAGAACAGTTAAACGCTCTATATAATGTTCTAAGTTACTTACGATTACGAACGGGTTTCACACCGAAAGTGGTGACCCTTTTTACGCTTCGCCAGCCCTTCGACAAGCTCAGGGTGACAAGCAAGTGTTTACATCGTGAATACTTCATCCTGCTTGTTCAGGAATTCGTTTTCTATTACTTCTTCGCCGGGTTCTGTTTGCTCGAACTCTTTCAGTTTTTCGTGGAATCCGCTGCTGGCTTTGATGATGGCCACGCGTGCGCTACGCACAAACTCAATGAGCCCATAGGGTTCCAGTACAGCAATGAGCTTGTCTGTTTCTTCACGCTGACCAGTGGTCTCGAACACCGTATAGTCCTTGCGGATCACTACTGCACGGGCGCCATACTCACGCAATAACCTTTCTACTTTTACCTTCTCGGCGATCTCGTCTGTAGGCACTTTGTACATGGCCAGTTCCTGCCATACGATCTCTTCGTTGGTGTTGTAGTATGCTTTCAATACTTCTACCTGTTTTTCGATCTGGCGGGCCAGCTTTCTTACTACTTCTTCTGTTTCGTTGATGACGATGGTGAAGCGGTGTATGCCTTCTACTTCGCTGGGGGAAGTGTTGAGGCTTTCGATATTGATCTTACGGCGCGAGAAGATAATCGCGATCCGGTTCAGCAAACCGATCTGGTTTTCTGTATATACTGTTACTGTGAATTCTTGTTTTAACATTTTACTTCTTTTTTGTTGTCGCTCAAGCCAGAGGCTTGAAAATACCCTCACTCGCCAGAGGCGAGCGAGTGGAAACATCCTCTATTTGAGTCTGATCTCTGCAACGCTGCAGCCTTGTGGCACCATGGGGAATACGTTGTTTTCTTTTCCTACCATTACTTCGAGCAGGTAAGCGCCGTTGTGGTCCAGCATGGTTTTCAATGCCGTCTTCAGGTTCTTTCTCTCGGAGATGCTGTTACCCTCAATTCTGTATCCTTTGGCTACCTGTACAAAGTCGGGGCTGGCAATGTCCACGAATGAATAGCGCTTGTCGTGGAAGAGTTGCTGCCACTGGCGTACCATGCCCAGGAACTGGTTGTTCAGGATCAGTATTTTTACATTTACCTCGCTTTGCATGATGGTGCCCAACTCCTGCAGTGTCATCTGGAAACCTCCGTCGCCAATGATGGCTACTACTGTTCTTTCGGGTGCACCGAACTTAGCGCCGATGGCTGCCGGCAAAGCAAAGCCCATCGTACCGAGACCACCAGAGGTTACGTTGCTCTTGGATTGATTAAACTTAGCGTAACGGCAAGCTACCATCTGGTGCTGACCTACGTCTGTAACAATCACCGCATCTCCCCCTGTGAGCTCATTCAACACTTTGATCACCTCTCCCATCGTCAGTTGTTCTGTAGTGGGGTTCAGCTCCGGATTGATACATTGTTCTTCTTCCTGTTGTTGGAACTCACGGAATTTTTGGAGCCACTTAGGATATACTTTCGGAGCTATCAGTTCTGTGAGCAAAGGCAATGTTTCTTTGCAATCGCCCCAAACCGGCACTGTAGATTTTACGTTCTTATCGATCTCTGCCGGATCGATATCGAGGTGTATTACTTTGGCTTGCTTGGCGTATTTGTCAAGGCGTCCTGTAACACGGTCATCGAAACGCATACCGATGGCGATCAACACATCGCATTCGTTTGTCAGTACGTTAGGGCCATAGTTACCATGCATGCCCAACATGCCTACTGCCAACGGGTGATCGGTAGGGATAGCGCTTTCGCCCATGATCGTCCAGGCGGAGGGTATACCAGCCTTTTCGATGAACTTCATGAACTCAGCTTCTGCCTTCCCTAATATTACGCCCTGACCAAAGATCACGAAGGGCTTTTCTGCTTCATCGATCAGCTTTGCAGCCTGCTCTACATATTCTTTGCGCACGATGGGCTTGGGACGGTAGCTGCGCACGTGTGTGCACTTTTCGTATCCTGCATAGTCAAACTTCTGCAGTTGTGCATTCTTTGTAATATCGATCAATACCGGGCCGGGCCTACCACTGTTGGCAATGTAAAAGGCTTTGGCCAGTACTGCAGGTATCTCTGTAGCATCGGTCACCTGGTAGTTCCATTTGGTAACTGGTGTGGTGATGTTGATCACGTCTGTTTCCTGGAATGCATCTGTACCAAGCAGGTGTGCAAATACCTGTCCGGTGATACAAACGAGTGGGGTACTATCGATCATGGCATCTGCCAATCCTGTGACCAGGTTGGTGGCGCCGGGGCCGCTGGTAGCGAAGACAACGCCTGTGCGGCCAGAGGTGCGGGCAAATCCCTGCGCAGCATGGATGCCGCCTTGCTCATGGCGCACCAGTATATGTTTTAGTTTTTCCTGGTAATCATACAGGGCATCATAGATAGGCATGATAGCGCCGCCGGGATAACCAAAGATGGTGTCAACTCCTTCCGCAAGAAAGGCTTCCAGCACTGCCTCGGAGCCACTGATATTGGTGGCTTTGGTTTGTGCCGGGATCTTCTTTGGCGCCATTTCGATTGTACTGCTCATATTCTTCTTTTTTGGGCTAAAGCCCGGTTTAATTTTTTAGTTCTTTTATTTCCCCGGGATAAATCCCGGGGCAATTCCCGATTCTTGGCAAGCCTTAGCTTTCATCGGTTACGCAACCTTCGGATGCATCTTTTACGCTCTTTGCGTATTTGAAGAGGAGTCCTTTGGTTGCTTTGAGGGCTGGTTGTTTCCATTTGGCTCTGCGCTCAGCGATAATGTTATCGGCTACTTTCAACACGATCAGGTTTTTGGTAGCGTCCAGTTCGATAACGTCTCCATCTTGTACCAATGCTATCAATCCTCCTTCGTAGGCTTCGGGTGTAACGTGGCCTACCACGAATCCGTGGGTGCCACCGCTAAAGCGACCATCTGTGATCAGGGCAATGCTTTTACCTAAACCAGCACCAATGATCGCGGAGGTAGGCTTCAGCATTTCGGGCATACCAGGAGCTCCTTTGGGACCAACGTTGCGGATCACCACTACGTCTCCAGCTTTGATCTTGCCGGTGTTGATGCCATTGATCAGTTCAAATTCTCCATCGAATACGCGGGCAGGGCCTTCAAAGCGTTCACCTTCTTTACCGCTGATCTTTGCTACGCTGCCTTTCTCAGCGAGGTTACCGTACAGAATCTGCAGGTGACCTGTTGCTTTGATCGGCTTTTCCAGCGGCATGATGATCTTTTGCTGATCGAAGTCGAGATCTGGTGCATCGGCCAGGTTCTCTGCCAATGTTTTACCAGTTACAGTGAGGCAGTCGCCGTGCAGCAATCCTTTCTTCAACAAATATTTCATTACAGCAGGTACGCCACCGTATTGGTGTAAATCCTGCATGAGGTATTTTCCACTTGGTTTGAAATCGGCCAGTACCGGTATCTTATTGCTAATAGCCTGGAAGTCGTCTTGTGTGAGGGGAATGTCTACGCTTCTTGCCATTGCGATCAGGTGGAGTACAGCGTTGGTGCTGCCTCCCAATATCATAATGGTTGTGATCGCATTTTCAAATGCCTTGCGCGTCATGATGTCGCTGGGCTTGATGTCTTTTTCGAGCAGTACGCGGATGGCTTTGCCTGCTTCCAGACATTCTTTTTGTTTGTCTTCGCTTAGAGCAGGATTGGAAGACGAGTAAGGGAGGCTCATACCCAACGCTTCGATAGCTGAAGCCATCGTGTTGGCTGTATACATACCACCGCAAGCGCCAGCGCCGGGGCAGGAGTTGCGTACAATGCCTTTGAAGTCTTCATCGGAAAGATTACCGGCAATCTTCTGGCCCAATGCTTCGAAAGAGGAAACGATATTCAGGTCCTGTCCTTTGTAGTGACCGGGGGCAATTGTGCCACCGTAGACCATGATCGCAGGACGGTTCAAACGGCCCATCGCAATGAGTGATCCGGGCATGTTCTTGTCGCAACCGGGCAGTGCAATGAGGCCATCGTAATATTGAGCGCCGCAAACGGCTTCGATCGAATCGGCAATGATATCGCGGCTTACCAATGAATAGCGCATGCCATCTGTTCCATTGCTCATGCCATCGCTTACGCCAATCGTATTAAAGATCAGTCCTACCAGGTCATTATCCCATACTCCTTGCTTCACCACTTTGGCCAGATCGTTGAGGTGCATATTGCAGGTATTGCCATCGTATCCCATACTGGCGATGCCCACTTGTGCTTTCTTCAGGTCTTCATCTGTCAATCCAATTCCGTACAACATGGCTTGCGCAGCTGGTTGTGTCACATCCTGTGTAAGGGTCTTTGAATACTTGTTTATCTCTTTCATACTGATCCTTGAATGAACTATGTTTTATTGTTTGTGCTTATGATCTTTATGCCATGGCTTCTCTGCTCTTCAGTCCTTTCGCTCCGTCCAGGCGCTCTGATGCCAGGGGTCGTTCGGTGACGCGGTCTTTATAGGCTTGTTGTAATACTTTGCCGAGGCTGTTGTTCCAATCGAGCGGGAACTTTGTTTCGTCGATCGACTCCCATCCGATGACTTCTGCAGCAGTGCCACAGAAAAAGGCTGTATCCGCTTCTTTCAATTGTTCAATAGTGAACTGTCCTTCTGCTACACTGATGTTCAACTCTGCGCAGAGCTCCAATACTGTTGCTCTCGTAATGCCTGGCAGGATGTTACCCAACGAAGGTGTGTAGAGTACGCCGTCTTTTTCGAAGAACATATTGGCGCCCGGACCTTCTGCAATGAAGCCGTTCATATCAGTGAGCAGGGCTTCATCGTATCCTTTGGCTTTGGCATCCTGGCTGGCCAGAATAGAATTAACGTAGTGGCCGCAGGCTTTAGCAGCTATTTTAAATCCAGCGGGGTTGGGACGCTGGAACGGTGAGCTCATCACGCGTAACAGTTTATCGCCTAAGAACTTTCCCATCTCCCACACTTCGATGACGATGTTGGATTCGGTATTGAGATTGAAGCTCATATTCGCCGGTCCGTATACCAGCGGGCGGATATAAGCATCCTGCAGGTTGTTTTGTCGCAGTACTTCGTAGGTGGCGTCAATCAGATCAATGGTATGCCACTCGTAGGGCATGTTCATTGCTTCGGCTGAGAATTTCAGGCGATCGTAGTGCTCTACTGCTTTGAAGATCTTGGTGTTGCCGTCTACTGTTCTGTAGGAACGGATACCTTCAAACACGCCAAGGCCATAGTGCATGGTTTGTCCATACAGATCTATTTTAGCCTCGGTGGCTTTTACATACTTTCCATTGTGGTATACAATGGTGTGCTCGTTGTAATAGGTTGCCATAGTTTAATAGTTTGTGCCTGCGGTGCAGGTGGTTATTACATCAGCCAAAAAAAGAAACCCGCCTCTTTGGGAGGCGGGTCGCTTAGTATTTTTAACTGTTGTAGTTTATACGTTAAACACCACCTCCGTTTGAGCAGGAATAATAATGACCACCACGACCGCAATAATTATTGCAGTAATCACAGTAAGGACATTATTTGTTCTGCTTTTAAACATAGAAGGAATGATGCACTGCGAATATACACCCCCTGTCTCAAAAAAAGAACTACAGCAAGCAACTTTATTTGCACCCTGCCCCTAAAGTGGGGAAAGGTGCTTTATTGGTACACTATATAATAGTGGACTTTCTCAGCTCAATATTTGCCTTGTTCACGCCATCCGGTATGCGATTGGCCACATAATCACAAATCAACTCTCCGATGGTGGACGTGAAATAGAAATTAATGGAATCGATGTCTTTGGTTACAAAGCCGTTCTGCAAGGTCCAGCTCACTGCTTCGCGCACCAAATCGGCTTCTTTGGAAAGCCCGAGGTGATCGAGCAGCATGGCTGCTGACAGAATAGATCCCAGCGGGTTGGCAATGTCTTTACCGGCTGCCTGCGGGTATGATCCGTGGATCGGCTCGAACAGGGCAGCGCCTTTACCTACTGATGCAGATGGTAACAGGCCGAGTGATCCGCTGATCACGCTGGCTTCATCGCTGATGATATCGCCAAACATATTCTCGGTGAGTATCACGTCGAACTGTTTGGGATTCTGGATGATCTGCATGGCTGCATTGTCAACAAAGAGGAAATCAACGGTTACGTCTTTGTACTGGCCGGCGATCTCCTGCACTACTTTGCGCCAGAGGCGTGATGTTTCCAACACATTGGCCTTGTCTACCAGCGTCAGCTTCTTGCGACGTTGCTGCGCATAGCGGAAGGCAAGGTGTGACACCCGCTCGATCTCTTCGCAGGTGTACACACAATCGTCAGAGGCCCGGGTCTTCTCCTCGTTAATCTCTTTTTTACCGAAGTAAATTCCTCCCGTGAGTTCACGGAAGATCACAAAATCAACCCCTTCAATGTTCTTTGTTTTCAATGGGGAAAGATGGTGCAGTGACGGATACGTGGTTACGGGACGTATATTGGCAAACAACTGTAATGATTTCCTCAGCTTGAGCAGGCCTTGTTCGGGGCGTACTTTTGCATCGGGATCATTATCGTATTTAGGATGGCCAATAGCCCCAAACAGGATTGCATCGCTGTTCAGACAGGCCTCTATAGTTTCGTCGGGTAATGGGTTGCCGGTTTTGTCGATGGCATCGGCACCCATCAGGCAATATTTGTAATGAAATGTGTGTTCAAACTGTTCTGCGATGGCGTTGAGCACCTTTATCGACTGCCGGGTTACTTCCGGGCCGATGCCGTCGCCTTCGATTACAACAATATTTTTTTCCATGTAGTTGTTTGTTTTGTCTTCTCTCGCCAGTCCTGCCCCCAACCCCTGAAGGGAGTAAGGAAGTAACAGAAGTGAGAGAACTGGTTTTAAGGGTTAGGATCGTTATTTGATGAGTTGGTATACCTGGTTATTTGCTCATTTTCTTTTTGTGTTCTTGTTTCCCGGAATGAAAGCGTGGCGCAGAAGCGCCACGCGTAAACAAAAACTACATGATTATGAGAAAATACTGCTCACTATGCTACTACGGCTTTTGCCTGGTATTGACCGGCAAGGCCTTTTAAGTCCTCATCTTCCACTTCTTTTTTCCTGTCTGCCACTTTCAGGAACTGTTCGTACAGTACATCGATGTCGTTGCGTGTGTACATGAAGCCCAGTTTCTGGAATCGATGAGCGAGGGCGCTGCGACCGCTGCGAGCCGTCAATACGATCTTGCTGCCGTCGGCGCCTACTTCTTCGGGGTTAATGATCTCGTAGGTTTGTGCATCTTTCAGGAACCCATCCTGGTGTATGCCTGATGAGTGTGAGAATGCATTAGCGCCTACAATTGCTTTATTGGGTTGTACCGGCATGCGCATGGTATCGGATACCAGGCGGCTAAGCGGGTTGAGTTGTTTTGCGTTGATATTGGTGTAGAATCCCAGTGTGCTGTGTTGTTTGATCACCATCACCACTTCTTCGAGAGAGGTGTTACCCGCTCTTTCACCCAAACCGTTGATGGTACACTCGATCTGACGGGCACCGCTGATCACGCCGGCGATGGAGTTGGCAGTGGCCAATCCCAGGTCGTTGTGACAATGGCAGGACAACACCGCTTTGTCGATATTGGGTACGTTGTTGATCAGGTAGGCGATCTTTTCTCCATACTGGTGAGGCAGGCAATAGCCTGTGGTGTCTGGGATATTTACGGTTGTAGCTCCGGCAGCGATCACCGCTTCTACCACACGGGCCAGGTACTCGTTTTCTGTACGGCCGGCATCTTCTGCATAGAACTCCACATCGTCGGTGAAGTTGCGCGCCCATTTTACACACTGGGCTGCTCTTTGCAGGATGTCTTCGCGGGTAGAATTAAACTTTGACTTAATATGAAAATCTGAGGTGCCGATGCCTGTGTGGATGCGCTTTCTTTTGGCGCTTTGCAGGGCTTCGGCGGCTACTTCGATGTCTTTTTGTACTGCACGGCTAAGGCCGCAGATGACTGCATTCTTCACTACTTTACCGATCTCATTAACGCTTTGAAAATCGCCAGGTGATGAGATGGGGAAACCAGCTTCGATGATGTCTACGCCCAGTGCTTCGAGGGCGAGTGCTATTTCAATCTTTTCTGTTGTGTTGAGCTTACATCCGGGTACTTGTTCTCCATCGCGTAATGTGGTATCAAAAATATAGACCTGTTGTCCTGGCATAATAATTTTTAATGAGGGTAATAAGATAAAGGAGCAGGCTGTTTATTTTTGTGTTGCTTGCTGAGAAACCAGTTAAACAACCTGCTTTACCGAAATTATCTCTGTTAAATGAGTAAGTGAAATCAAAATTGTGAGTAATTTACACTTCTTAACCCCCTGCCGACTATACATAATTACTTGAAAATCAACAGTTATAACGTTTATTAAATACGATGCCCAATCGCTCTACCGATGCTCTTTTTCAGTTGATCCATTCCCTGGAAAAGTCAGAAAAACGGAATTTTAAGCTGTATGTTCAGCGCAACTCGTCCAGCGAGGAGCTGAAAGTGGTACAGCTGTTCGATGCATTGGATAAGATGGATGAATATGACGAGGCGTTGTTGTTGAGGAAGAATGAGAGTATCAAGAAGCAGCAGCTTTCGAATATCAAGGCTCACTTATATAAGCAAATATTATCCAGTCTTCGCCTGATCAAAGACGACTCGAATATCGATATCCAACTGCACGAGCAGATGGACCATGCCCGAATCTTATATAACAAGGGGCTTTATCACCAAAGCCTGAAGGTGCTGGATAAGATGAAGGAAGCGGCCCGGGCGCACAACCAGGTTACTTATTTGCTGCAGGCGCTGTTCTTTGAAAAGAAGATCGAAGCGCTGCACATCACACGCAGTATGCAGGACCGCGCCGAGCGGCTGACCAATGAAGTGGATGAGGTGAATGCCAAACTGGTGAATACGGGCAAACTTTCGAACCTCTCTCTCCTGCTTTATAGCTGGTACATCAAGCATGGGCATGCCCGCAATGAGAAGGATGAGGCTGATCTGCGCCATTTCTTCGAGCAGCATTTTCCGGCTGGAGGTGAAGAGGTGAAGGGTTTTTATGAAAGGCTGTACCTGTACCAGAGTTATTGCTGGTATGCTTTTATACGCCAGGACCTCTTGCAGTATTACCGCTACACGCAAAAGTGGGTGGAGCTGTTTGAGAAGGAGCCTTTTATGATGGAGGTAGAGACTGCTCACTACATCAAAGGGATGCATAACCTGCTGAGTGCCCATTTCGACTTGCAGAATTACCAGAAGTTCAACGAGGCGCTGGCGAAGTTCGAGGCGTTTGGGCAATCGGAGATTGCCAGTGCGAATGATAATAACCGTATTCAGACGTTTGTGTACCTGCAGATCGCGAAGATGAACAAGCACTTCATGGAGGGCACTTTCAGTGAAGGGTTATCGCTCGTACCGGAAACAGAAGAGAAGTTAAAGGAATATTATCTATATCTCGACCGGCACCGTGTGCTGGTATTCTACTATAAGATTGCCTCGCTTTATTTTGGTAGTGGTCATTATGAGCAGGCTATCGACTATCTGAATAAGATCATCAATTGGAAGGTTGACCTGCGCACTGACCTGCAGTGTTATTCGCGCCTGCTTCACCTCATTGCGCATTATGAGCTTGGCAACTTCGACCTGCTGGAATACCTGTTCAAATCGGTGTATCGCTTTATGGCCAAGATGGAGAATCTCAGTGTGGTGGAGGAAGAGATCTTCCGCTTCTTAAGGCGTTCGTTCCATGTGTCACCCAAGGAGCTGAAGGGAGAGTTTGAAAAGCTGTTGAACAAGCTGAAGCAGCATGAACGTAACCGATTTGAGACGCGTGCTTTTATGTACCTCGATATCATTTCCTGGCTGGAAAGCAAGATGAATAATACGCCGGTGCAGAATGTCATCCGCCAGAAGTTCCTTGCTGCCGTGAAGCATAAGGCTGCGGAATTAGGAGGTCAATAAGCCGAAGGATTCTCGCTTGTACCAATTGGGCTAAAGCCCAAGGGAGGGTCAGACTTTAATACCCGGCCCTAAAGGACCGGGCAATTCCTTTAACGATGGAAAAGGTGGCACTCTTTAGCAGAAGAGGTGACACCTTCGTTTGCATCGCCAAGGAAAGGTGTCACCTCTTCTGCCTAAGTTTTCATAGCTTCTTATTGTCATAGCTTCTTATAAAGAATATAAAAAGGCCGGCGATGTAATGTATACACCGCCGGCCTTCTTCATCATTACCAATTCAACTTTAGTATTTTGTCAGCTCGGGTTGTACTTCATCAATGTAACCGAGAATGCCACCTTTCAGGTTGTAGAGGTTGGTGAAACCAAACTTCTCTTCCAGTTCACGGATGGCTTTAGCGCTGCGGCCGCCCATCTTACAATGCACGACTACTTTGGTATCGCGACTGAATTTATCGGCATTAGCGGCTACTGTGGCCAGCGGTATCAACTCGGCGCCAATGTTTACGATATCGTACTCATGTGGCTCACGCACATCAATGAGTTGGAAGGCTTCTCCTTTTACCTGCCAATCGTAGAGTTCTTTGGCAGTAATTTCTTTAATGGGTTTCTCCACAGCTTTCACGCCGCAGAATTGTTCGTAATCGATCAACGCGGTGATGGTTGGGTTTTCTCCATTGAGCGGATTATCGTTACGCCTTGATATGTTGAATGTGCGGCTTTCAAAGTTGAGGGCATCGAATATGTAGAAGCGTCCAACCAGTGGCTCTCCTACTCCTGTGACCACTTTGATCACTTCGAGGGCTTGCAGGCTACCGATGATGCCGGGCAATACGCCTAATACGCCACCTTCAGCGCAGCTTGGTACCAGGCCGGGAGGTGGAGGTGTTGGATACAGGTCGCGGTAGTTGGGGCCCAACACGCCTTCTTTGTTACGGTAGTTGAATACGGATACTTGTCCTTCGAACTGGAATATGGAGGCGTATACATTGGGCTTGCCCAATAATACGGCGGCATCATTCACGAGGTAACGGGTTGGGAAATTATCGGTACCATCGGCAACGACGTCATAATCTTTGATAATGTCCAACGCGTTCTGTGAAGTGAGCTGCGTATTGTACAGAATAATATTGATGTGGGGGTTCAATGCTTCCAGTCTTGCTTTAGCAGCATCTACCTTGTGCTTGCCAATTGATTCTACTCCAAACAAAACCTGTCGCTGGAGGTTGCTGTCGTCTACTACGTCAAAATCCACGATACCAATGGTACCAACACCGGCAGCAGCCAGGTATAATAATACAGGGCTACCCAAGCCACCTGAACCAACTACCAATACTTTGGCAGCTTTCAGTTTTTGCTGGGCTTCCAGACCAAATTCGGGTATAATGATATGCCTGTTATAACGGGCTAATTCTTCTTTGGAAAAGGTTATGTTCGTATGAGTGCTCATTGTTGCATGATTGAATTGTTGATGAATGCATGTTGGCAGTCACAGGGCTAAAGATCAAGGTTGCAGGTTGCAAGTTTCTGGTTACAGGGTCGCGGCTATTCTTTTCCGCCTGCGATGGCTGGTACTATGCTGATAACGGTATCTGCTTTTACTTCCGTTTTTTCCTGTTGCAGGTTGCGGATATCGTCGTTGCCTACAAAGATATTAACAAAGGAACGGATCTGTCCTTTCTCATCCAGCAGGTGTTTTTTCAGTTCGGGGAAGTTGAGTGTCAGTTCGCTAACTGTTTTCTCAATGGTATCGGCCTGTATATTCAGCCGGGCCGTGTTGTTGGTGAATTTTCGTAATGGTGTTGGAATAATGACTGTTGCCATGGTCGTTGTTGTTATTTGTTGTTTATAATGAGAACACTAATTTTTACTAATTACACGAATTGGATTCTACGGTCGATCTCCCTTTACCGTCTGGCCGTTTAGAGCGGCCTGACGGGTTTTTAGTTCACAATTTGCTCTGTGGTTTGTACGGTTTCTTCTTCGAATTGCACTTCGTCGTTCAATCTCCAGGAACGCACGGGTCCGATCTTTCCTTCGAGTACTGATATGATCACGTAAGAGAAATAAGGCTGTGCTGCCACACGATCATGCTCGGAAGGGATGGCCGGGTGGTTGGGATGTGAATGGTACACACCCAACAGCAGCAGGTTGTTTTCTTCTGCATATTGTTCTGCCCGCATGTAGTCCAAGGGGGCTATCACAAACCGCCTGCGCTTGTCGCCTTCTTTTGCATTGTTTACTATCTGTATATCTGTGATGGAGCGATTGCCTTCACTGTCTTCTTCTCCAAACAGGAATCCGCAACACTCATCTGGAAAGGCCTGTATCCCATCTTTCAACATTAAATCCTTTGCTACCGGTTGTATGGTGATCATCTCAAATAAGTTTTTTAATTACTTCGCTGTATTTATCGGCATTATCGGGAAATACTGTTACTACATTGCCAGCCTCGAGTTTCTCCGCGACTTTGATAGCGCCTGCGAGGTTGGCTGCTGCAGAGGGGCTCAGCAACAGGTTCTCATATTTCCAGGCGGCCTTGATCATTTCGTATGCTTCTTCGGTTCCTACTTCTGCATTTGCATCAGCCACTGTGGTATCATAAATAGTTGGTACTACCGCTGTTTCCATATGTTTCCATCCTTCCATGCCATGTAATGGATTGTCTGGCTGCAAGGAGGTGAGGTGTATAGCTGGCGTCAATTCTTTGAGGCGGCGACCTGTGCCAACAAAAGTGCCGCTGGTGCCCAGGCCTGCTACAAAATGTGTAATGTCCGGCAGGTCTTTTACGATCTCTAATGCCGTAGTATGGTAATGGGCTTTCCAGTTATTGTCGTTCTTATATTGATCGGCGTAGAAGTATTTATCTGGATGTGCCAGGGCCAGTTCTTTAGCGGCAGCCTGTGCACCATCTGTTCCTTCGAATCGTGATGTGTAGATTATGTTAGCCCCCAGTGATTGCAGTATTTCCTTACGTTCGCGCGAAGCGTTCTCGGGCAGGCAGAGTGTTACGGGTACTTGCAAGCTATGGCCTACAGCCGCATAGGCTATACCTGTATTGCCACTGGTAGCATCTAACAATATTTTTCCGCGGTTAAGTTGTCCTTTCTCGATCGCTGATTTGAAGATGTTGTACCCGGCACGGGCTTTTACGCTACCTGAAAGCTGTTTCCATTCCTGCTTGGCATAGATCGTAACGTTTGGCTTTGTAAAGAGTTTGGTGATGCGGTATAATGGTGTGTGCCCGATCTGGCTGCTAAGCCGGCGGACACTTTCCAGTAAACCTTCATCAATGTGTTCTGTCGTAAGGAATGGCATCGGTTCTGTATTGTTGTTAGTGTTCGGTTGTTTTGAACGGTATAGAAAATAAAAAAGCTCCACACGATGGTGGAGCTTCTAATATGTTGAATATTAACTATTCAGTATCTACCAATGGCTATCGCCCACCCCAATAACCCTGGCATGTTGACAACAACAGCAACAACAATTTTTGTATGGGTTATTCAATGTCATTTGTGGGAGAACGATTTACTGTTACAAATATAAAGGGTTTTATTTGATAATTCCTATAGGCAATGTAGACTAATTGTTAAAATAGCTTCGGCGGGCGAGCAAGAATCGGGTTGAGGTGGTTTGTGGGATGCTTACATTTGGCGGATGAAGACGTTGTTGATTGCCAAGCCGGCGCTGTTCAGCTTTGATGAGTGTTTGTGGTTCCTGAACCGGAATTATGACGACTGTTTGCATCATATTGAGCCGGGAAGTTTATCTAAGGCCATCTGTATCAATGGTGAGAATATTGCTTTTTCTCTCCGCGACCAAGGCCAGCATCTTGCTCTCGATCTGACTCATGGTGGCCAGGACCCCGCCCAGCAGGCCGCATTGGTACAATATATAATTGAATGGTTTGACCTCGAACGGGACATTGCTCCTTTTTACCAGCTGTTGCAAAAGAATAAGACGCTGGGTTATATGGCTACTGATTATGCCGGTTTCCGGCTTATCGGTATTCACGATCTCTATGAGGCGCTGTGCTGGAGCATCATTGGCCAGCAGATCAACCTAACTTTTGCTTATACACTGAAACGCAGGCTGGTAGAGCATTATGGCGACAACCTATCTGTGGGCGGTTTATCGCTGCATATCTTCCCTCGTCCTGAAGTATTGCAGCATGTATCTATAGCGGAGCTGCGCGCGCTTCAATTCTCCGAACGCAAGGCTGAATATCTGCTGCTTGTATCACAGCTGTTTGCAGCTGGCACGATCAGCAAGCAGCATTTACTGGAATGTGCTTCGTATGAAGAACAGGTGGCACTGCTTACCGCCATCAGGGGCATTGGTATATGGACTGCCAATTATGCCCTGATGAAGACTTTGAAGCAATTGCAGGCTATTCCTTATGGGGATGTGGGGTTACTGAATGCATTATTGAATCATGAACTGATCAAGGATAAAAAGGATAATGCCGGTATTGATAAGTTGTTTAAACGCTTTAAGGGTTGGGAGAGTTACCTCGTTTTTTATTTGTGGAGGAGCCTGAGCACGGGCCGGCAATCGGCAGTCGTGAATCGGCAGTCGTGAAAGATAATAAAGAGAGGGGCCTTTGCAGGCCCCTCCTTTGTGTACATTTTATTCAAACAACCTAAACTTACTCTTTGTCGTGGACTATGATCTCTACACGTCGGTTTAGCCATGCGTTGGCCGCGGTGTTCTCGGCTACAGGGTATTCTTTACCATAGTAGCTTACGATCATCCTATCCGGCGGTACGCCTCTGCTGTTCATGTAGTCAAAGGCCATCTGAGCTCTGCGCATCGACAGGTAGTTGTTGTACTCTGTAGATCCCACATTATCGGTGTATCCCTTGATCTCCACTACTTTCTTCGGATCGCGTCTTAATTGTGCTATCACCTTGTCTACTGTAGCGAATGATCTTGACGTAAGTGCATAGTCTTTATAGTAGAAGTAGATGATAAACTTGAGTGCCGGCTTACCATTGATGGTATCTACCTGGTAGTCTATCAAGTCGAAGCCGTTCTTTCCTGTGCGGCCACCTGCAACGGAGTCTCCAAAGTCGGCCTGGCCATTCTCACGTCCCTGCCAATCGTTGGGATTACCGTTCGGGTTTCCGTTATTGGGCCAGCCATTCTGGTTACCGTTCGGGTTATTCGGGTTATTGCCGTTGGTTCCATTATTGTTGCCCATGCGGTTGGCCAGCAGGGAATCTACATTGACGTTGATCACAATGTTGTTCACTACTTGTCCATTTTTACCGGTGGTATCGGTCTTCTTCGCCAATTCTTCCTGTGCTTTCTTCGCAGAGTCGGCAGCAGCAGCGGCAGCGGCTTTGTCTTTCTCGGCTTTCTTTCTCTTCTTATTATTGATACCGAGGTAAAGGCCTAATGAATAGTTGAGTGAGTTGGCTGTTGTTTTGCTGATGGAGTATCCATAAGCGGCCTGTGCCATGATCATGATCTTCTTTGAATTGAACTTCAATCCAAGGCCCATTGGCGCACTGGTATAGGAAGAGTCATTGATCAGGTTGGTGACACCCGCAGAGATAAAGGGCTGCAGGCGGTATCGATGGCTCAACAGGTGATAATATAAAGTTGCATTGAGCAGGTTGAAGGTTTGTTTCTCCGTGGTGCTGACCAGTCTTTCTTTACTGGTAACGTGGCCATAGGCAAGCCCAATATCCACGCTGAATGACAAACGTCCTACGATGTTCTTATAAGCAGATACGGCAACGGCGCCATTGGCTTTATCCATAATGGACAGCTCATTGGCGTTGCTAATGTATCCGTATTTGTTTTTTTCCAGCATACCAAATTCCTGGGCGTGGAATTTGAGGAGTGGCGAAATGAACCATCTGTTGTCCCACTCGCGTTCGGGACGCTCTGGCTCCTGGCGCTCAGGCTCTTTTTTCACAGGTTCCTGGCGTGCGGGCTCTTTCTTCGCAGTTTCCTGGTTCACTGCGCTGTCTCCCCGCTGCGCCTCTTCCTGTGTTTTTGTCTGCGCCAGTAGGGCCTGGGCAGTCAGTACCAGGCATGCCGCCAAACAGATTAATACCTTTTTCATTGGTTATTGATTTTCTGAGGTTATAACATAGGGATATCGGTAAGATTTTTAAAAGTCGAGCCTTATTGCCATTTCCAGTCCATTTCGTCTTATTCCTGATGCGCTGATACCGGATACATTCACATCGTAGGCTATGCCCAGTATCAGTTTCATGTATCTCAACTCAACGTTCGGCACCAGGGCGTCTTCGTAGCGGTAGCCTAACCCCAACCCTACTGCCGAACCCGGCAATTGTTTGATAGGTGTGGACCAGGTACCGTTGTAGAAATGTTTATAGGCTTTGCCCTGCCAGTTCATGGAAGCGTAGAAGCCAATTTCATCATCATCGAGTCCGGTAGCGAATTTGTATCCGCCCTGTATTCCTATGGCCTGTCTTAGCTGAAACTCCTTGGTTTTATTTTGATCGGTATAAGGTTTATTGATGTGCATTACGGATGCACCGATGTACCACTTATTAAACGCAGAATTGTTGAAAACTGAGATACCAGCGTTCATATTAAAATATCCGTAAGACCATCCGGCCCTAAACCGGTCGCTACTGGCCATGCCATCTACCGGCCCGTACTTGTCGTACTGGTCGCCAAAGAATGAGCCCCCATTGATGTTAAGGCTGCTCTGGTAGTAAACGCCCTGGAAGCCAGCTGCTATGTAGGTCTCATTTTTACCGATGGGTACTGCATAGGAAAGTCCCAGCACACCCATGGTGTTGTTCAAAATACCCTGGTTCGATTTATCTGATGCCGCTCCGGCACTGGCGCTGAAATAGCCTACATTGTCCGCTTCTTTTTTGGACTTTGACAGTAATGGCATGTCTGCCATTACGCTGATGCTGTTGTAGGCGATGAGTCCGCCGTACTGTACGTTGCGGTAGTTCAGTTTTACGCTGTTTTGTTTGTCGGTTTTAAGGGACTGGTTGTACCAGATAGCCATATCCTGTACTCTGGAGAAGTTAATCTCCTGTGCCAGGGTAGCCCCTGCCAATAAAACTCCGATCAGTGATAACCAAATCGTTTTCATTTGGCAATAGTTTTAAGTTGTAGGTTACCTCACCAACGAGATCATGCCTCGCCGTGTAATTTTCTTTTTGTCTTTGTCGAGTCCTTCTGCGATCCACAGGTAGGTTTCCACCGGCTGTAATACGCCTTTGAATCTTCCATCCCATCCGACATTGGGGTCTTTGGTCGTGAATACCAGATTACCCCAGCGGTTGTAGATATTGAAGTAATGGAAGGTGGTGAGTCCTACTACAATGGGCTTCGCGACATCGTTCTGTCCATCGTTGTTGGGGGTAAATACCTTCGGTACATATATATCTATGGGTACAAAGCGCAGTTTAGCCGGGCTGCCATGGACGATTGGTTTATCGCCTACTTTAGCCGTTACGGTTACAGAACCAGCTGTCTTACTCGCCAGCAGGATGGTGGCATCGCCATTGACATCGGTAAGTACAGGTTGTACGGTCAATACGGTAGCATCGCCAGATTCTATTTTAAAGAATACTTCTTTCAGATGGAGCGGTGTGCCGGTAGCATCTACCACGTGTGCTTTCACACTGTTGGTTTCTACTCCATCGGCTATCGCATCATTGGCTACCACAATCAACCTGGTATCAGGATGGGTAATATCCGGATCGGTCGTGAAGGTGACTGTAGCCGGGCTACCATTCACAATCGGGCTTGTGTTCACCGTTGCTGTAATATCTACTGTACCGCCTACCGTGCTTGTGAGGGTGATGATGGCATCGCCATTGGCATCGGTAATGATCGGGTTAGTTTCTATGATGGTAGCTGTACCATTGGCGATCGTGAATTCAACGGTAGCACCAGGAACAGGGTTTCCGTAGGTATCTACGATGTGTGCTTTCACACTGTTGGTGGCTACGCCGTTGGCTGTTGCTCTGTCTACTACCACAATCAATGCTGTGGCTGTATGAGCAGGATCAGGGTTGCCGGCTGTGAAGCGTACTTTAGCCGGGCTGCCGTTTACAATGGCTACTCCATTGATGGTAGCTGTGATGCTCACTTCTCCTGCAACAGTGCTGTGGAGTGTGATGACCGCATCGCCATTGGAATTGGTGGCTACAGTAGTTCCTTCCACAATGGTGGCGGTACCTGCTGCTATGGTAAATTCTACGTTGACGTTTGGCACTATATGTCCGTTGGCATCTACTACGTGTGCCTGAACACTGGTAACTGCTGTTCCATCAGCCAGTGCCGTCGGTATTACTACAATGAGGGCTGTAGCAGGATGGCCTACTGCAGGATCTCCGGCCACAAAGCGCACTTTAGCAGGGCTTCCATTGGTGATGGTTGATCCATTTACATCGGCAACCACTTCTACTTCTCCTATTACCGTGCTCACCAGTGTGATGATGGCATCGCCATTGGCATCGGTAACGATCGGGTTGCTTTCTACGATGGTAGCTGTTCCGTTGGCTATGGCGAAATTTACTGACGCTCCTTTTACAGGGTTGCCATTCACATCTACGATGTGTGCTTTTACGCTGGTGGTCGCTGTTCCGTTGGCTGCTGCTTCAGGGACTACCACAATCAGGGCTGTTAATGCATGGCCAGTATTTGGCGCATCTGCCACAAACTCTACTGTAGCGGGGCTACCATTCACGATCGGCGTGCCATTTACTGTTGCTATAATATCTACCAATCCTGCCACCGTGCTCTTCAGAGAAATGATCACTTCTCCGTTTGCATCGGTCGTCAGTCCGGTGTTCGGTCCATCGAAGGTGGCTATGCCGGCGCCGGATATTGCAAAGTCGATAGTGGCTCCGGCAACAGGGTTGCCATTCGCATCTACTATGCGTGCTTTTACTTTGTTGAGGTCTGTGCCATTGGCGATTGCTCCGGTTACTTCCACACTAAGGGTAGTAGCAGGATTAGAGGTTGATGGTGCATCTGCCACAAAGGTTACGGTAGCAGGTATATCTCCATTCAATACCGGTGAACCGTTTACTGTAGCTGTGATACTTACTGTACCTACGGCGCTGCTCCTGATCGGCATGATCGCATCACCGTTGACATCTGTTAATAATGGTCCGGTGAGGTCGAATGTGGCACTGGCCATTGCCGTACCACCGGTCATGGTGAAGTTCACCGATGCTCCCTGTACCGGGTTACCATTGGCATCCACTACGTGTACTACTACTGTATTTTTCGCGGTGTTGTCGGCTACACGCATGTTGTCGCCTACTGTGATGGTTGTAGCAGGGTTGGAGGTTGAAGGTGCATCAGCTATAAATCTTACTTTGGCTGGAGCTCCATTCGTTATGGTTTGGCCATTTACTGTGGCGTTAACGTCATTCAATCCTGCCACGAGGCTGGTGAGCAACAGGGTAATCTTTCCATTTGCATCTGTCAATCCTGCCGGTACGCTGGCAAAGTCTGCAGCTCCAGCGAGGGTGAATACTACAAATGCATCCTGTACAGGGTTGCCGTTGGCATCCACTACCCAGGCTGTCACAATATTTTGATCTGTGCCATTGGCGATGGCATCATTTTGATCGATAACGAGTCTTGTACCGGGGTTGGTAACTGATGGTGC
Organism: Paraflavitalea sp.; assembly: GCF_059502485.1. Lineage (NCBI taxonomy): Bacteria > Pseudomonadati > Bacteroidota > Chitinophagia > Chitinophagales > Chitinophagaceae > Paraflavitalea > Paraflavitalea sp. The sequence continues at coordinate 1,870,272 of NZ_JCACET010000008.1, read as the reverse complement.
ATCGACTGTGAAGGTTATAGTAACCGGGCTTCCGAATGTAATGGGTTGTCCATTTATCGTTGCTGTCACGGTTACAGTTCCTATTTTATTGCTCTTGATCGGCAGTACTGCTATACCGCCTGCAATGGTTGTTACTCTGCCATCGTTGCCCACATCATCAAAGGAAGCTCCGGACAGGGCTGTTCCTCCGCTAAGGGTGAATTGTACTTCTTTTCCTACGACGGGGTTACCATTTGCGTCTACTATGTATGCTATTACAGTGTTCTGTGCTACATTATTAGCTACTCTAAAATCATCGCCTTTCTCCAATCTGGTATTAGGATTGGTAGTGGACGGATCATCGGCTATAAATATTACTTCTACGGGATTACCGATCGTAATCTCAATTCCATTAACCTTAGCTTTGATCTGTACGGGACCAGCGACAGGGCTTTTGAGTGTAATGCTTGCACGACCGTCGGGACCGGTAGTTTTAATTGCCGGGCTTGTAAAGGTGGCTGTACCGCTTACGATGATAAATTCGATGGTCGCTCCTTCCACCGGATTGCCCCAGGCATCATATACCTGTGCTCTTACTCCGTTGAGGGCTGCGTTATTGGCTTTGGCATTATTAACTACTACTGCGAGGAATGTATTCGGATTGGTTACAGAGGGTACATCCGCCACAAACGTCACAGTTACAGGGCTACCGTTGGTAATCGGCTGGCCGTTTACTGTTGCGGTTACGATCACCGTACCTACTTTGCTGCTTTTGATTGGCAACACTGCAATACCACCAGCAACGGTATTGACTCTGCCATCGTTACCGAGATCATCAAAGGTAGCGCCGGACATGGCTGTTCCTCCTGTGATCGTAAATTGTACTTCTTTTCCTACAACTACATTACCATTGGCATCGACCAGGTAGGCTAAGACTGTATTTTGGGCTGTATTATTGGCTATTCTTAAGTCATCTCCTTTTTCCAACCTGGTGCCAGGATTGGTGGTGGAAGGATCATCGGCCACGAACCATACTTTCACCGGGTTACCGATGGTAATATCCACGCCGTTTACTTTGGCTCTTATTCTTACTGTATCGGCTACCGGGCTTCTGAGTGTAATGCTTGCTCTTCCATCGGGGCCGGTGGTTTTAGTTGCCGGGGTTGTAAAGGTGGCTATACCGCTTACGATAATGAATTCTATGCTAGCTCCTTCTACGGGGTTGCCCCAGGCATCATATACCTGTACACGTACACCGTCGACCGCCGAGTTATTTGCTTTAGCACCATTGATTACTACGGTGAGGAATGTGTTTGGGTTAGAGGTAGAGGGAACATCGGCCACGAACTTGACGGTAACGGGGCTATTGGTTGTGATTGCGTTACCATTTACGGTAGCTGTCACTATCACCGTTCCTATTTTGCTACTTCTGATGGGCATTGTTGCTTTACCGTCGGGGCCGGTAGTGATCTCGCCATCAGCATCAACGAATGAACCACCGGGAACTGCCGTACCTCCGGTGATGGTGAATTTTACAATGGCTCCTTCAACGGGGTTGCCATTGGCGTCTACTATTGTAGCAATGACTGTATTTTGGGCTGTATTATTTGCTATTGAATTGTCAACTCCTACATCCAACCTGGTCAATGGGTTGCTGGTGGATGGAACATCGGCTACAAATCGTACTATTCTTATATCGGGCAGGTAATTCCCCCGCACTTTGGCTCTCACTGTGACATTGCCTGCTACTAAACTTCGTAATACAAAATCGGCAGTACCTCCTGCGCTTGTGGCTATTGTAAAAATGCCTCCTGCAGGGGTAGCTGTACCGGAAACTATTTCAAATTCGACATTCTCGTTTACGAGAGGGTGTCCGTATGCATCTGTTATATAGGCGCGTACAATGTTGGCTGACGAATTGTTGGCCTTAGCATTGTTGGCTGTGATGGTTAATGTAGAGAGTGTTAAATCTGGCGGGCCGGGATCGAAGAAGGTTTCGGTGGGCAAATCTCCATGTATAAGTGGCTGGCCGCTCACTTTGACTACTACGGTGATCTTACCTACCTGATCGCTGGTAAAATAAACGAAAGCATCTCCACTGGCATTGGTGGTTGATACCGGGCTGGCACCTCCACCACTTGCGTTCTTCAGTGTGAAAGTAACTATGACATTATTAACCGGATTACCATCGGAGTCTACAATGTGTGCTTTAACGATATTCTGATCCATATCGTTGGCGACAGATCGTTGTTTTACTATTTCTACCCTTGTATTGGGGTGTGTAAGATCCGGTACACCTGGTGGCATATGTTTGCCGGGTGCAAACGCCAAAACGCCTGTGTGTAAGCCAAGCGTGCACACAAGCATACAGACCAACATCGTCAATAATTTCTTACAACGAGTTTCCCTTGATAAAAATGAAGGGTAGTTAATTGAAGATTCTGTAGCCATACGGTATAGAGTTTAGTCAATATCGAAATCTATTACTATGCTTTGCCGCCGAAGCTGCAGAGCCACGTGATCGTTACCGGTAGTACCGGTAAGTAACGATTAGGTTATTGATTACGGGATTAGGGGTGTTTTGGTCAGTTATTGTCCCGTAAGGAATGAGCCAGCCTTGCACAGCTTAGGGGTATGCCTGCTGCTATGCGTGCTTGCCTGAGGACAGTTAAATAACACCCGGTAAAAAGGAGGCTGTAATTGCCTGGATAGTGTAGGGGTTAGCGTCATGATATTGGTTTTAAAGTCAATTATTACGGTTTTTCGGATTGGTATTGGATTTTATAGGTTAATGCTTTGCGCATAAAAATATATCTCTTTCTGTACACTGGAAATACCTCACGATACATACATATTTCCCCTATATATAATCTAATAACTGGTATTGGGACGATAAATTGTATCGTTTTGGGAATTTATTTATAAGTCGCGTGTATCTACGTATGAGTCAAGCAAAAACAAGGTTGAATTGTTGAGATATATCAACAGGAGCTCTATGGCTTAACGGTTTTTGGGTAGGTTATAAATTAAAATGAATTGTTAGTTGAAAGCAAGGCAACGAGGCATAAAAGCATTGAGGCAACAAGTAGTTCCTGACTTGCTATGAAGCACACAGGGCAAATAATTAGCATACTTACATAATGGCCAAGAGGGGCTGTAAAAAGCCTTGTTTTATGACGGAATTGTTAACAAAACTGAAAAAAGGGGCTTATTTCTGATTATTTTTTACGTTAAATCAAGGTTGGACATCATGGTGATTTTTTCCTGAAACCCGCGCCTGTAGGGGTTTTCATTTCTGCCGTTTCACGTTTAGCATCCTGAAACGAGCCTTTTTATGGTTTTGGGACTGGTTTATCCCGTACTATGTTTGCATCATGAAATAAAGAAAACACCTTCCCTGGTGTTGCGAAAAGGGAGATACACTCTCCAACTTCATTTCTTCTACATTGCCCCTGCCTACCTCGATTGTCCATCCATACGAAGCTTTCAACATTGTTTAAAAACTTTAAATTATACGTTATGAAAACGATTATGAGGAATTACGGTATCATGGCAATCGCCTTAGTTGCTTTCACTTTAGCCTTTTCTACTACTACTTTGGCTAACAACGAAAAAGAAAAAGTTGCTTCTGCTATAGAATTGAAATTCATCGGTCACTACGAGAACCAACCGGTTTTCCAACTGAACCTGAACAACAAGGAAGAAGATGAATTCACCATCACTTTCCGTGATGACTATGGCAATGTTCTGTACGCTGGTAAAGTAAAGGGCAGCAACATCTCCAAGAAGTTCATGTTGAACACTGAAGAGATCGGTGAGAACATCCTGAGTGTAGAGGTTAAATCAAAGAAGAAGAATCAATCTGAAGTTTATCAGATCAACAGGAACCGCAGCTATGTTGAAGAGACTGTTGTGAGCAAGGTTAAGTAATTGGTTGATAAGTTTAAAAGTTAACAAGTTTATAAGGCGTAACATCTGAGATGTTACGCTTTTTTTATTGCGTTTACTTCGTAAGCTCTCTTTTTTACCCATGCGGGATAGTGCAAGCCTCTCGCTTGCTTCCGTTCTTTTGCCTTGATGCAAAAGAACCAAAAAATCAAGCCAGGCCCGATCGCTCCGCGCGGCCTGGCGGGCTCACGCCTCCCCAGATGTTACTTCGATTACTTTTCTTTTTTGGCAACCTTAGGTTGGGATGAGTAACTGTTGGGAGCTTTGATTATTTGCTTCTGGTAGTCTAAACTAAAACAGGTGACACCTTTGGAAAGGTGTCACCTGTTTTAGTTATGTGGAAGTGAGAAGTTTTAAACGTCGGCTTCTTGTTTCTTTTTGCCGAAGAGCCAGGTGTACAGGATCGGCAGAACAAATATGCTGATGGTCAATATGGATACGCCCCAATCGGCAGCATGGCTTCCGAGGAACTTGCTGAAGGCTGTTTCCGGTTGGAAATGTTCATACAAGGAAAGCATCAGCTTGATACCGAGGATGGCAATTACTATAAATGCCGCCGCTTCGAGGAAGGTGTATTTCTCCATCAACTTCACAAAGCCTTGTGCCACGAACCGCATCGCCAGGATACCAATGAATACTCCTATCCAAATCAGGATGATGTTATCGGAGAAGGCTACTGCCGCAAATACGTTGTCGATCGAGAATGCCAGGTCCATGATCTCCACGAGGGCCACGGTAGCCCAGAAGTTGCCTAACGCTCCTACTGTCATTTTGTATAGCCAGTTGCTGCCTTTATCTAATGTGTCATCTTCTTTCTCTGGTGTTTGTTTTCCTTTCCACCAATCCCATACAAGGTATAGCAGGTAGAGACCTCCCAATGGTTTCAGCCACCATATTTTGATGATGTAGGCGGCCAGCAACAGACAGATACCACGAAACACATACGCCCCAATAATTCCATACTTCAAGGCCCTGCTCCGTTGCTCTTTTGGCAGGTCCATCACCATCGTGGCCAGCACAGCGGCATTGTCCACTGACAGCAAGCTCTCGATAACAATAAGGTTCCCAACCACCGCCAACGCTGCGAGGGGGTTGTTTAGGATATCCTGGATCATTTCATTCATGATGTATTCTTGTTTTAATTATTTACCATTTGTACTATGAGTAATCGCCCGCCGTCTTCTTTGGACAGCAATATTTTTTGCGCGTCTTTTATTTCCAGCATTTGTCCTACCGGCACTTCCTGTTCTGTGTCCATGTCCTTCAAATCGGGTATGGCCTGGTTTACCAGCACCCATTTACCGTTGTGGAATACAAAGTATCCTACCGGCTTTTTCTGATCGGCTGTCAACCGCTCATTGGGTGATATGTTCTTATTGAGATGCCACTGGTAAATATACTGATTGCTATAAACCATTAGTCTATGATTCTCAAAGCTAAACATCCCTTTGGGATTTTTAGAATATAGATTCAATACTGGCAGCTGTCCACGGTATGGTGTGCCGCAGAAAGGGCATTTGGGCGCCGTGGTATTGTCGAATACGTACCACTTCATTTCGCAAGTCTTGTTCTGGCAAGGTTGCATCAGGTCGACCGTTTTAACGAGGGCATTCTCCCATTCATCGGCCGTGGGGCGCATGGACGGGTTGTGCAAGCCATCGATAAATGCTCTGTCGAATAGCTGTTTAAGGTATGGGCCTGTGATGGTGTAGGGCAACTTATCTGTATCAGCCCAAGGCAGGTAACTCGGTTTTACCTGACTCAGTTTCTGTCTGTTGGTCTTATCTGTAGGGTGTTCGATGAACAGGGCTTTGGTGCCCATCGAGAGTTCTTCATCTTTCTGCGCATCCACATCATGGACTTTGCCGCCGCGCAACGGGTGGCGGCGTAATAAGTACATGTAGATCATGACTGCCAGTGCGTGTCTATCGGTTTGGATGCTGGGAAACTTCCTGCTTTTGTCCTCCTTTGGGAGGTGGCGCGTGGCCAGTACTTCCGGGGCAATGAAGTCGGGTGTTCCCAATACATCGGGCGGGAACTTGCCGGGGACTACCAGACCGTCGATATCAATGATGGCTGCACGGCCGCTTACCGGATCTATCAATACGTTCTTGTAGGAAAGATCGGAATGGGCCAGGCCCGCAGCATGCATACGTTTTACACCACGACTGATGGTGATGCAGACGAGAAAGTATTTGTACCAATCGCCTTTTTCTGAAGGGTCGAGGTTCTTATTCTGGTGAAAGGCGCTCGCAAACCATTTGCCTTCTTTTTCTTTTCCTTTGATCTGGAGAAAGTCGTTGTTTCGTGAGCCTGTCTGGAAAAAGAAATGTTTTTGGTAGGTGGGTGCCACAATGCCGAGGCGTCCGTTCCATTCTACTACTTTGGTGGGCCAGCAATACAGGTCTTTCCAATAATCGCCGCCGGCCTGTTTGAAGATACGGTCATAAAAAGTGCCGGTTATGGTGAGTAACCGATCTTTGGCTAACGCATCCTGCTTATCGCGGAAGAAGGCTACCACATAGGTTTTATCAGGACTGAAATAAACGTCTTTCATGCCTCCCTGGCCGATCATGTCGTTTACAAACTCTATGTCTGTGCCGTCTACAGCTTTTATTTTAATGGTATTTGCCATATCTAAAAGAGTATTGCTATTGTTCGATCATCGTATTCTCCTTTGACCCAGAAGTCGAGCCATTGCAATAACTGGTGGTGGGCTTCTTTATTGTCTTTTGTCAAGGTGACTTCTTTGCCTATTTCCTGGAAGAGTTCGTCCCACTTCTCTGCTTTGAAAAGGTTGGCATCGGTATGGAACCAGGCATCGGTGATGCCATCTGTCATCAGTACTAATGCATCGAAATCGTCTACCAACTCAAAGCGTATGCGTTTATAAAAGGACGTTGGTTCGAATATCTCCCGCATCGTCAGGAAGCGTGTTTGTCCGGAGTATTCGCCGCTATCGGTTTCGCCGAGTATTTTGGGGGCTTCTCCTTTTTTATAAATGCCCACTCCCCCATCGCCTACCCAAAAAGCTCCGATGAACCATTTATCGCCGTATTGGCGGCACACGGAGACCAGCAAGGTAGTAGCGTAGTCTTTCACTACATTTTGTTTATCCCCGGCTTCTTTCTCAATGTTTTTATAGGCCTGAAAAACCGCCTTTCCTACCGTGTTGTATAAAGTATCCCCGATGGCTTTACGGGTAATGTCATCGGGGTTGGCCTGGAACTGCGTTATCTGCGCTTCCAGGTCATTCAGATCGCCACTGGTAGCAGCGAGTGATAAATGTTCTATTACGGTATTGGTGGCAATGCGTGATCCTTCGCGGGAGAATTTGGCGGAACCTGCTCCATCTGCGACGGTTATCACGTACCAGCCGGTATCTGACCGATAGGCTGCTTCGAAATCATCGTCTCTAAACTTGGCTTCTTTGGCATGTGAGCGGCCGCGCTTGCTGGCAGCAACAATGGTTTTAGCGCCACTGTCATCCAATTTCTCTTCTGTATGGGGCTTATAATAGGGTGCATCGGCTGGAGGCTCGTGCTCTGTCCACAAACTGCGGGGATCGAAGTTCACAAAGAGGTGAATGGTTTTTGTGATCAGCTGCTCTGTATCGCCTTCCGAAGGTTTATAGCATAGTGTAATGTCTGCATCGCCAGGCTTTGTAGGAACACCCTGCACTGCGCCAGTGGCAGGATCATAGCTGAGGCCAATGGCTTCCAGTCCTTCGAAGTAATGTTCGCCTATGTTGGACAAGGCAAACTTCCCCCATTCAACTATGTATGTGTAGGCTTCTTTTTCTTTGGCGTTGGGAAATACAATTCTATCCACAGAATATTTTGGGTTGTTTGTGCTGTTGTTATCCTCTTGAGCGGTTGATGTCCTGGTGTCCTGATGCGAATCCGAATTTGGCTTGTGTATTGCACCAGGGGCAGGTACTTACTTCCTCATCGCCGGTACACATGATACCTCCACACGCGCAAGTGCTAAAGCCATATTGGTTGCCGCAACAGGGGCAGTGTGGGAATCCCACCAGTTCGCCAGAGCTAATCTTTTGATTGGTAGGCCGGCTATCGCTCAACTGGAAGTAGCTATCATCTACCGGGAAACTGCCCTGTAGCTTGAAGAACTGTGTTTCCAGGGAAAGGCCTTCTATTTTCGAGGGAGCAATGTTGCGTTTGTATTTGATAAGGTAGGGCTTCTTAGTGGCCTGGCATTTGGACAGGAATACTGCAAAGTTGTTGTCGATGACCTGGGGTGTGGAATCGGCTGTTGGCTCTACTTTAGTGAGTACTGCATCATCCAACTTGGCCAGTTGTGGATTATCGAGGTTGTTCTCGGCAATGCTCATGCTGGTCGTCTTGATGGAGGCTGTTACCCATTTAAAGAATGCTTTGTATGACTCCGGCGCCAGGTTCTTCACCAATAATACATCGTTGGTGAGCCTGCCCAGCAGCGCGGTATCTGTATTATCGCCCAATGAAATGGCTACGATAGAGGCTTTCTTTTTGTATTGGTTGATCCATTTGGTAACAGCTGCTTCTGGGTTATCGGTGGGCGCTCCGTCGGTAAAGAGGAAGATGATCGGCTTCCAGTCGCCTTTGGTATCTGCCGTGCTTTTTACCACATTGGTATCGATGTCCTGCATGAGGAATTCAAGTGCTTCACCGAATGAGGTGCCTCCACCGATGGGCATGCGTGGCGGGTAGAATGATGTAAGCTCAGTGAGGGGCACAATGCGTTTGGTCTTTCCGGCAAACACTATGATGGATATCCAGGCTGTTTCCAGCGCGTAGGGATCGGAACGGAGATCCTTGATGATGGAGGCGAGTCCTTCTTCTACGTAGGGCATCTGATCGCCCACCATGGATTCTGATACATCGATTAAAAAGTATACCGGTAGTCTGCGCATAATGGTGTTTTTTTATAGGTTTAGTTTAGAACCGGCGAATGCCCAACAGTATCAACAGCACAATGAGTAATACAATTTGTGACATGTCTACTGAAAGGCCACTACCCACTTGTGCCGGCTTGAAGACGCCTCTCAGAAAGTTCAGTATCGGGTTAAAGATCTTGCTAAAGAAATCGAATGTGCTCTTGTATCGCTGATCCAGCCTGTCTTTGTAGGGCAGGAGCTTTGAATACAGAAAGAGTCCTACGATGAGCACATTGACGAATATCCATATGATGGTATAGATCATAGTTTGTTAGTCAGGGGATATTTAAATAACCATATTTACTTGTGGTGGCGGAGGTGGTAGTACCACATCGCCGCCGGCGCCCATACTTCTGTTGCCTGTGCTCACGGAGGCTGATACCCATTTAAAGAATGACTTGATGGTAGAGCTGTCTGCCGTATCGAGGTGCACCACGATATGGGTGAGCTCCTTCAACAACTGATCATCTACTTTGGGTCCTGCGGCGCAAGCCACTATTTCTCCAAAATGCCGGCTTTTTACTTCTGGTATCATCTCCCGGTATTTCTGCAGGTCGCTGGGCTTGCCATCTGTCATGATGAACAGCAAGGGCATCCAGTCGCCTTTCTGATCAGGCGTGCTTTTCAGCACTTCCTTGTCCACCAGTTCGCACAGCAGCTCCAGCGCCTGGCCGAGATGTGTAGGCCCTGAATCAGGGGTTACAATCTCTGGCAGAATGAGGCTTTCCAGGTCTTTGAGGGGAAGGATGTTGTGGACTTCCCTATCAAAGGTGATGATGGAAAGGTGTACTGACTCCAATGCAAAGGGGTCTTGCCGCAGAAAGCCAACGAGCGACTCAAGGCCGTTCTTTACAGCTTCTATGGGTTCTCCTTTCATGGAGCCGGATGTATCTAGTAATAAATAAACTGGCAGTCTCCTCATGTTTGATGCTATTTGTGACTTGGACCACTCTTGGACACCCTTCGACAGGCTCAGGGTGACAGCGTAATATTGCTCAGGATGAACAGTCCTTTGACGAATTGAAGGCTTCGACAAGCTCAGCCTGACAAATGAGTGCTTAGTTATATTTACCCAAAAATTGTTCGAGGCCGCCGCTGTGGCCAATGCCTACTGCTTCGAACTTCCAGTTCTCGTCTTTCTTGTATATGCGGCCAAATTCTACGGCTGTTTCGATAGAGAAATCTTCCCCTAACTCATATTTCATGATCTCTTCATTGGTGTCCGAGTTAAATACACGGATGAAGGAGTTGCGTACCTGGCCGAAGTTCTGTTTGCGGGCCTGTGCATCGTGGATGGTAACTACTACACAGATCTCTTTTGCACCGGGGTTGATATTTGACAGGTCAATTTGTATTGTTTCGTCATCACCATCGCCGGCACCCGTAGTGTTATCGCCAGAGTGTGTTACTGAACCATCGGGAGACTTGAGGTTGTTGTAAAAAACAAAATACTCGTCGGCCAGCAGCTTCCTGTTCTCTCCAAGGATGAATATGGAAGCGTCGAGGTCGAAGCCGGAGCCTGTCTGAGCATCGTTGGTATCCCAGCCGAGGCCTATGGTAAATTTGGGGAGGTCAAGGTTTGCGCGTTGTCCTTTTTGTAGGTTGATAGCCATATTTCAGGTTTTTGTTGTGTGATGGATAATAGGTGAAAGAAGTTCTTTTTGTATTCTTCCATTTCATGGTAGCCATTGCTGATCGCAAGATCTGCGAGTTGTTCTCTGAATGGGATGTTTTGCTGCTTAATGAATGTGTCAAAAGCTGCAGCATCTGCATTCAGGATATATTTTACGATGCGGGTATTGACTTTAAAGTTGCCGCAATCGATGATATTGCCGAGTTGATGTATTGACTTTACGTAGCTGTAATTGAGATCGTTCTCAATCCGGGGATGTATATGCATCCCGTTGAGCTGGGCAAAATACAGGTACCAGGCGGCTTCATCCTGGAGTGAAAACTGTTGTAGCAGGTTGCGGATAACGAGTTCATGGCTGCCCGTGATCTTTATATCGTCTATAAAGATGAGCAGTTTTCCTTTGAGGAATTCGTTGTCGAGGTGGTACTTATCGTTGAGGATAAGGTTCAACCTGCTATCGGCATCCAACTCGCCATAATCCAGGCTATAGGTTTTATAGCGGTGTATTTTGGCGTCTTGTGCAACGGGCAAACGGTTGGCCGCCAGGAAACGGTTGATGTGTTTCTTGAAGGCTGCTGCCATGGCATAGGAAGCGGTAGGGATGGCAAAGTAAGGACTGGGCAGTATGACTGCCTGCTTACCGCTCATGAGTGCTTCGGCATGCTGAAACAGGAATCCTTTGGCCAGTGCCTGGCCGTATGACTCTGCAATATGGCCATCTCCGAACTTGAAGCGGCTATATTCTGCAGGGTTGAAGGTGTAATTATCCTCCTCCGAGATTTTATGCAATGAATACACTGAGCTCATCCTCTATATTTTTTAAGGTCATGCTTTGTTCATTGATCAGGAAAGCATTGATCCCAAAACTTTTTGCTCCTCCTACATCGGTAAGTATATTATCGCCTATGTGTACTATGTTCTGTTTGGATAAACTGCCTGCATATATGTCCTGTGCCTGCCTGTACATCTGTTCAAATATGGCGGATGACGGCTTGGATGCGTAGACTTCGTCGGAATATACCTGGAAGTCCATATACTGTGCAATGCCGTTGTATTCCATGAGCCTGCGCAACAGCCGGCCTTTGATGTATCCTGTGTTGCTGAGGATGTTGAGGGTATACCCCCTACTCTTCAGTGTTTTCAGCAACGTGAGTATTTCATCGTTCAGCAACCGTGGCGGATACCGGAAAAACAACTGCTCGGTGTGCCGGTAAAACTCCTCCAGTGTTTCGGGCCGGAGGGTGCTCATGTCGGCGCCAAGCTTATGGAGCACCAGCATGTACATCTCAAACGAGTCGACATTCTTGCCCACTGTTTCATTGATGCGGTTGCACAGCAGGTCTACTTCTCTGAATGTTTTCTCTACTTCAGCTGCATCTGCCTGTACCTGAAAAAATGAACAGAATTGTTTCGCTTTCTCTTTCTTGAAATCTTTACCGGACCTGATCAATGTAAGCCACAGATCAAAGGAAATATGCTTTGTTTCCTGTATCATTCTACACTACTACGTTTACTTCGGGTGGTGGTGGTGGCAGTTCATTGAGTCCTGTCACTTCCTGTCCGCCGCTTTCTACTTTTTGGCTGCCTGTGCTGATGGACGCAGACACCCATTTGAAAAATGATTTGATGGTGGATGAATCGGCTGTGTCCAGCTGTACCACGGTGTCGGTAACCTGCTTGAGGACGTTGGTATTGGCGCCCTGGCCTGCGGCGCAGGCGATCACCATTCCAAACTTGCGTTTGCGGTATTCGTCGAGGCCACGTTGCCAATCGTCGGTAGGTTCTCCATCGGTCATAATAAATACCAATGGCTTCCAGTCTCCTTTTTGTTCGGAGGTAGTGCGGGCTACTTCCGTGTCTACTTTCTGTGCCAATAGGTTCAGGGCTTCTCCTAAAGAGGTAGTGCCCGCTGCCTGAAGATCCGGCATCTGGAACGTTGACAATTCAGTTAATGGTACAAGTTGTTGTGCCGCGGTACTGAAGGTGATCACGCTTAGCCAAGCTGTTTCCAGGGCATAAGGGTCCTGGCGCAGGGATGAAATAAGCACCTGAACGCCATTCTTCAGGGATTCGATCGGCTCTCCTGTCATTGAACCGGATGTGTCAAGTACCAGATACACGGGTAATCTTCTCATATTGAAATGTGTTGTTTGTTATACGTTCACGTATTGTTTGAGTATCTCCACGAAAGAGTCGGCCTGGTGGGGTGTTCCGAGGGCACGGAATTTCCAGCTGCCGTCTTTGCGGTATACTTCGGCAAATACCATGGAGCACATGCCGTTGAAGCTGGCATCGCCTGAAAGGTTGAAGCGGGCAATTTCTTTTCCGCGTGTGTCGATAGCGCGAATAAAAGCGTTTTCTACCAGACCAAAGTGTTGGTTCTTTTGGCGACCCTGGTAAATGGATACCACGAAGACGATCTTATCGAAACGGGCATCGAGTGAATTGAGCTTGAATACGAGTTGCTCATCATCGCCATCTCCTGCGCCCGTTCTGTTATCACCTGTAGACCAGGCATTGCCAGAGGGGTGTTTAGGGCTGTTGTAGAAGATCACGTCTCCTCCAATCAGTTTATCGCCCAGATTGGCCACTTTGCCGTTGGCATCGAGTAAGAATGCTACTGCATCGAGGTCAAAATCTTCCTGTTTGCCACCGAGCAGTTTTCCGAGGAAACCGCTTTTTTGCTGGCGGATGTCCCATCCTAATCCTATCGTCACTGATCCAAGATCAAATTCGGCACCGCCATCGTTCTTTCTAAGGTCAATTGTTTGTCCTTTTACAAGGTTGATTGCCATAAATAAGGTCTTTTTAAATTGTTTATTTATAAGGGTTGAATCGCTACTAAACGTATAACGTCGATATTTATGCGGCTTCGATAAGCTCAGCCTGACATTATTTAATGATCTGTCCTTTATAGTATTTACCCAGGAAATAGCCCAGGTCTTCTTTATATCCAATGCCTGAGGCTTCGAATTTCCATTTTCCGTCTCTCTTGTAGAGGCGGCCAAATTCTACGCCAGTTTCTATGGAGAAATCTTCTCCCAGTTCATACTTGGCAATCTCACTGCCGTTGGCATTGTCGACCAACCGGATGTAAGAATCTCTTACCTGCCCGAAGTTTTGCCTGCGGGCGGCTGCATCGTGTATGGTTACAACAAACAGGATCTCCGCAACGGCTGCATCTATTTTGGTAAGGTCTACCACGAGGCTTTCGTCATCGCCTCCGGCAGAATTACCGCCCGTGGGATCATCGCCGGTGTGGTGTACCGCAGCATCGGGAGAATCTGTATTTCCGTAGAATACAAAGTATCCTTCCGAGGGAATGAGCCTGGAGCCATCGAGCATGAATGCGGAAGCGTCAAGGTCAAAGGCAGAGCCGGTTCCTTCATTTGGGTTCCAGCCAAGTCCTACACTAATGTTGGAAAGGCCTATGTCTATCTTCTGGCCTTTCTGTAAGTTGATTGCCATTGGGTAAAATATTAGTTAAGGTGTCAGGGAAATTGTTACGGTTTTATCAAGGAAAATATGGGCACTGTATTCTCACCACGTTTTCGTGTACAAATTATGTCATTCTGTTTTCAGGAAATTAAACCGGTAATCGATAGCAGGAATGAGCTATTACGCATGGCATTGGTCAGCAAAGCACGTACTGGCATAATTTTAAAGGGTTTGTTAGTGGATCAACGGTAGACAAAATAGAAAAAAATTGTTACTCCCAAGCATTAATATATGAAGAATTCGTGCAGATATCAAAGTTATTTAATGTATACCACGAAGTGGTAATGAGCAAAGGAAGCGAGGCAGTAAGGCATAAAGGCAACGAGATAGGAAAAGAGACAAAGATTTTGAGCTGAAGGTGGAACGTTGAAACAAACTGAAGTTGAAAAAATATGCTTTTGAACGCTTATGGGTATCAAAAAAGGATCGGGACATCAAAAAATGGGAAAATAAAGAGCCTATCGTATGGCCATGATTTTCAGGGCATCAGCTTTTACAGCCATCTTATTACCTAAAATAAATATATAACATAAAAAAGGCTTGGGCATCATTCCCGCTTTTCTTCTAAAGCCACGCCAGTCAAGGGCTTTAACATTTTTATGACTGGTTTAGCATCCTGAAATGGAGCTTTTGTTGTGTTGTTGAGGGGTATTTCGCGCTGTAAGTTTGCATCATCAAAGAACGAATAACGACAGAAAGATAGATTGCCACGCTGTATGATTCAACAACGTTAAATAATAATAAACATAAGAATCATGAACAACAAATTGAGGAATTTCGGAATGATGATGATGGCAGTAATCGCTTTTACTTTTGCCTTTTCCACAACCACTTTAGCCAACGGCGAAAAGAATCCTAAGAGCTCTTCTATAGAACTGAAATTTATCGGCCACTACGAGAACCAACCTGTTTTCCAACTGAGCCTGAACAATACTGAAGAAGATGAATTCTCTATCACTTTCCGTGACGACTACGGTAATGTGCTGTACTCTGGTAAAGTGAAGGGTAGCAACATCTCTAAGAAATTTATGCTGAATATCGAAGAAATCGGAGACAACGTGCTGAGTGTTGAAGTGAAGGGTAAGAAGAGTGATAAATCTGAGGTTTATCAAATCAACAGAAACCGCAGCTACGTGGAAGAGACTGTAGTGAACAAGGTTAAATAATTTCAGCTATAGTTTTCGTTTATGTGTTTGAGTACACCGGTCTGCACCCGGTGTATTTTTTTGCCCCTACTTAACGCCTGACAGCTACCAAGGGCTGCTGTTTGTAGACTACATTAGGCACTTCTTTCATGGTGTAATTGTCGGCCCATGTTTTAAACTGGTTTTCGAGCTGGGGATAGGCCATTAACAGGGTGGCCTTGGAGGAATTGATGTTTACCCTGATGAGACCATGGTCCCGGTATGTCTTTTCTCCTTCTTTTGATTGCAGGTTGGCAACCCATTGCGGGGTTATATCTTCCATCGAGCGGGCGACTGTATTTGACTTCAGGCCTGTTATGGATGCCGGATCATAGGCGTATTGTGCTTTATAGGCATCGGTTTCGTCGTGTAAATCCTGCAGGTATGATTTCTCCAGGAGGGCATCGAATATAATCTCTCCTGTTTCGTATTGGCCTCCGTGGGTTATTTCGTGTATGAAATTGGCCGTGGAGCCTACAGTCAATACGACGCATTTTCTTTTGGTATCCCAGGAAGTAGATCCTTCTGGCTTATCGGAGGTTTTCAGGATGTATTGTTCATCGCTTTTTTCCAATGAATTGATCAGTTCGATCACATTGTCGAGCCACGTGACACGGGCTTTGAGGTTGTTGATCTCCTGTTGCGCTTTTTCCTTATTGCGGCAAGATCTGTTTTCCTTTTCGGTGATGGCTTGCTGCAAGCTGTCGCGCTTATCAATGATCAATTCCTTATGTCTTGACCATTCGTCGTAACATAAGGAATTGATGCCTTTAAGTGCAGGTGGTGCCATCATTGCGGCATCGGGTTTATCGATTGTACTTTCTGTAAACAGGGGATAATTGGCCACTGAGGCGAAGCCGATAAGGTTTATCAGCAAAAAGGATAATTGCCTGGACATTTGATCAAGGTTTAATGGACTGCAATAAATATCTGGCCGTGTATTACACACGGAATGGTTCTTAACGCTGAATGGAGCTGCTTAACTGGTGTGTTTTCAATCGTACAGAAACTTGCTACTTAGGGTTGCCTGGGGGGTTGTAAGCTCTAAAGGGTTAGTTCAACTAATGGGTTAGCGGGCTACTATGGTATAAAAGCAATGCAACGTTAGTAAGTTTCTGAGCTACTATCAAAATTTTTGCATTAAAAGTAGTGTTAATTTGATCTTAATTAAGCGGCCCCGAAAGGACTAAGTGTAAACATAGGGGTAATGCTAACGCTCAAGTATAAAGTTGTAAAAAACGCAGGGAGATCGTACGAACAAAAATAAAAACAGGACAGCGCTTGCTGTCCTGTTCTGTATAATGGGCGGATATAACCGCAGTATACCGTATGCTTATCCGATGATGCCGGCGGCACGTTTCTGTACAAAATCCCAGTTGATGGCATTCCACCAAGCTGTTATATAATCAGGGCGCTTATTTTGGTATTTGAGGTAGTAGGCATGTTCCCATACGTCGAGACCCAGCACGGGGAATCCTTTTACTTCGGCAATGTCCATGAGGGGATTGTCCTGGTTGGGTGTGGAAACGATTGCCAGTTTTTTATCGTTGCCCACGATCAACCAAGCCCAACCGCTTCCAAAACGGTTTTTAGCGGCATCCGCAAACTGGGTTTTAAATGCGTCGAAAGAGTTGAAATCCTTTTCGATAGCTGCCAATAGCTTACCTGCAGGTTTAGCCCCCTCTACCGGTGCTTTGAGTGTTTGCCAGAACAACTCGTGGTTGTAGTGACCACCTGCATTGTTGCGCATTTTGGGTGAATATTTCGAAATGCCCGACAGGAGTGTTTCCAGTGAGGTGCTGTTCTTATCTACCTTTTCGGCTGTTATTGCGTCGGCCAGGTTTTTGGCGTAAGTAGCGGCATGTTTTGTATAGTGGATCTCCATGGTAGCCGCGTCGATAGCGGGTTCCAGGGCATTGTAGGCATAGGGCAGTGGTTGTTGCTCGTAGGGGGTAGCAGCGCCTGTTTTTACTGTGGGTGCCTGGTTGCATCCAGTGGCCAGGGTATCAAGGACAGGTAAGGCGAGTGCGGCTGCCAAACCAGCTTTGCCGGTGTTTTTAAGGAATTCCCGGCGATTGGTATTGTGTGACATAGTATTAGATGGGTTTTTATGTATGAAGGAACAATATTACAATGATTGTGGATTGGGACAGACAATAAATGTAAGGGTCTAATGCAATTTTAATACCTGATTATCAAAGGTCTGACATAATCCTGACAAATGGCGCCTGTTAACATCTGTTTAATGGAAGCGGTATTGGCCGGTTGGGGCTGGCCCCTTCCCCATGCCCGGACCAAGTATAGGCCGGACCATAGGCAGGTATGGGCTAAAGTCTCTATAAGGTCTCTATAAACTCTCTGTAATGTCTCTAAAAGGTCTCTGTAAGGGGGTGGGGTTTAAAAAATGGCATAACAATTAACGGTTATACATTAGTGTTTTATTTTCTTCTCTGAAGGCTGGTAGTTTGCAAACTTGTGGGACACACTAAAACTGGTGTTGTTGAAGGCTGATTGTCTTATGAACGTTTATGGCCATGTTATCTGACCGTCTGCCAAATTCTTATTGACAAATGTTATGAATTTGACTTTTTAGCGTTATTTTGTGTACCAATCGTGCCTCCCACATATCCACCTTATCGATGAATCTTTCCCGTTTACCTGATATCCTTTTTGCAGTCATATACTAAAGTCGTTTGTACAAAGCTTGATAACAACCGAAACGTATTAGGTTTTATTGAGACTTGATGTTTATATAGTTATACTTATATTTGGAGCGTTCAAAAAATAGATCATCTGCAGTAGTATGGCACATGAGCCTGGTTATAGCTTTGATTCCGTCCACGCGCTAACGCCCGTTAGCGGGGGAACGAATTTGCCGGTGTTAGATACACCGTTCAAATCTTCGTTGCCACGCTTCCAACATCTGTTGCGGATTGTTTCCAAAGATGGTGAATCTATAGAGCAGCCAGCGGTCGTTGATGACCATCTTTTATTCCAGGAAGTTTTTGATGAGCATTATCGCGCGCTCCTCTACTACGCTAAATGTTTTGTATCGGATGTCGATACTGCGCGAGATGTAGTGCAGGAGGTATTCAGTAATTTCTGGTTGAAGCGAGAAAGCATACGTGAGAAGAAAGCTATTAAATCTTTTCTTTACGTATCTACCCGGAACAAATGCATCGACTTCTTAAGGCATGCAAAACTGAAGCACGAAAATGAACAGCGGCTTAGCTACTTTCTCGATACAGAAAAGAAGACTGAGCACTTAAGTGACCTGGAAGTTGAGGTAACTGCTGCTTCTACTCTTACACTTATTCATAAAGCCATCGAGGAGCTGCCTGATAAATATAAGGATGTTGTCCGGCTCAGTTTTTATGAAAACTTAAGTCTTGAAGAGATCGCATCCCGGCTTCAACTTCCATACAAAACCGTCTACACACAAAAGAACCGTGCCATTGAACGACTCAAAGAAACGTTCGTTAGGCATAGCCTTCTGCTTCTTTTCATTATTGTTTATCAAGTGCTTAAATAGCGCTTCAACACTCTGATTTACGTCTCCTTTCTTTTTATTTGTTACCTGAATATTATCTTCTCAAAATTTTCTTATTAAGTTTTGAAGAAAACAAGACATCTCTGCGTCTTATAGCAAATTCAGCAATGTGGCATCAGTGAATAACAGGCCAGATGTATTGTTAGCGAAATACCTGACGAAAACTTTAACGGAGGAAGAAAAGAAACTTTTTGATGACTGGGTGAATAGTGATCCCGGTCATAAGGCTTTGGTTGAAGCGCTCGAACGTAACAATATGCTGGGGCAGCAACTGGAGGACATTGCATCCGTAACAGATGACTCTATTGAGGAAGACAAAAGGCGTCTTTCATTGAGGCTCCTGGGTGAAGTGGCTGCCACGCCCGCGGTTGTTCGTCCTGCACGTACCCGTCGTATTTGGTGGCAAGTGGCTGCAGCTGCGAGTATCGTTGCTCTTTCGTTTGTGGTTTATAAGCAGTTTGACCGACCTGCTGCACAACCTACCAATATTGCATCTACCCAGGCCCCAATGCCTGAACCCGGCACAGATAAAGCCGTGTTGTTACTGGCCGATGGAAGAAAAATAACGCTGGACTCTGTATCCAATACTTCGCTTACCCTGGGACAAAGTGTGGCGTCAGTAGATCCTGCGAAGGGCGTGCTCACCTACCAAGGGGGTAAAAGTAATTCTGAACTTACTGTTGATCAACATACGCTGCAAACACCTACCGGCGGCCAATACAAAGTACAATTAAGTGATGGTACTATTGTGTGGCTGAATGCAGCATCGTCTATCACCTACCCTACTCTTTTCACCGGCAATACGCGTGAGATAAGTATTACCGGAGAGGTTTACTTAGAGGTATCTAAAAACAAGCACAAACCTTTTTTAGTGCATGTAGGCAAAGATCAAACCATAGAAGTTCTTGGGACCAGGTTTGCCATCAATGCTTACCCTGATGAGCCGATGATCAAAACTACTCTGGTAGAAGGGAGTGTAAAAGTAACCGAGGGACATGGCAACTCATCAGTAAAGTTGAAGCCTGGTCAACAATCACAGCTTAGCCATGAAAATATCAATGTTATAAATGATGTTGATTTGGAAGAGGCAACTGCCTTTGTTAATGGTCACTTCTACTTCAACAACGCCGATGTGCCTACCGTGATGCGGCAATTGGCTAAGTGGTATGGATTAAAAGTTTCTTATAAAGGTGCTATTAAAACCAGTGGGTTTCGAGGAAAAATTCAGCGCAGTTTCAGTTTAGATGAAGCATTGACAATTCTGAAGCGTTACGGCGTTGACTTTGAAGTGAAGGGGAATGAAGTTGTTGTTCAGCAATCAAAATAGTTTTTTTCTATTAATCATATTTGTTTTAAAGAGAAAAACGATCCCGTTTAAAAACAGCAGGTGTCTACCTGGTGTTTTTTTCAGCAATCCCTAACCAAACATATAGAATACCAGCCCTTGAAAAACCGGCCCTAACCGTGGCTATACAAAATTCAGCCTATCATCCATTTCACCTTATCCTCCGACTGGCAGCATAAATATCTGTAACCAGATTTTAAGATACCCGTTAGTGCTTACCTGTCAAAACGCATTATTTTATTTCGGGTGACTGCAGTAGTGCAGTAAACGCAATGATGAAATAATGTACACTAAGAAAGACATCTTTCCTTAGTGAAGAACTATAAGGGCCTGCATTTTCGCCTTTGCCAGGAACCTTATAGTTTCTTTTGGATACAAGAGCTTTTTGCCTAAAAGTAAAAGCTTAAAAATATAATGAGTTTGTCTCATTTCTTGCGATTGCTCAATTGTCATCTTCCATTAAACCGCAACTTTTTATCCTACAAAAAAGGATCCGGTAGAGCAATGAAATAACCATATAGGTGCCTTCGCAAAAAAAGAACCACACCAAGTTGGAGCCTTGATGTGGTTTAGTTGTGGAGGGTCAAAAGAACATTCAGGAAAACGCTTTTTTAACCAACAACACACACCAAAACTATGCAACATTTTGCGTCTGGCAAAAGGTATGCAGCCGGCTTTCCGGCATGTAGCCGCAGGAAGAAATCACAAGAATCTGCGGCCGTACCCAATGAATCATTTAGTATGTCGGCCTATGTAGGAATAGCCGGCGCGTTTAAAAGAAGAACAGTCAGAATTATGAAATTAACCGCTGTATTGCTTACACTGGCCTTTTTACAGGTGCAGGCCAATGGTCTGGGCCAGGAAGTGACGCTTGATGTAAAGGGCGAAAAACTGGAAAAAGTGCTCTCGCTCATCGAGAAACAGACCGGCTACGTGTTCTTTACGACCGCCGACCTGCTCAAAAAGGCCCGTCCTGTGACCCTCCAGGTACGCAACGAAGCGCTTTCCCGGGCTCTGGACCTGTGCTTTAAAGGTCAAGTGCTGGATTATGTGATCGATGGGAAGACGATATCGGTGGTGGAGCGGAAAATTAATAATACTCCCACTCAAAATATACCTACGCCGGCAGAAGAAGTAAAAGTAGATGTAACGGGGCGAGTAGTCAATGAAAATGGCGAATCAGTTCCAGGAGCTACCGTGATGGTGAAGGGCAGCACCCAGGCTACCGCTACTAATGAGAAAGGTGAGTTTAGGCTCGAAAATGTAGATGATAAATCGGTGCTCGTAATCAGTGGTATCAACATAGAAACCTATGAGGTCAGGGTTCGCGGCCGAGAAAACCTGGCGATAAAGGTGCAAACACGGGTTTCTATGAGTGAGGCCGTGACAATTACAATGAATACAGGATACCAAGAAATTCCTAAAGAGCGGGCAACCGGTTCTTTCGCGACAGTCAACAAAGAGCTGCTGGATCAGCGCGTTGCACCAGATATTATCAGTAAACTGGAAGGAATAACAAGTGGACTGGTCTTCAATAAAGATGCAGGCACCGGTGAAAATAAACTTAGGATCAGGGGAGAAAGTACAATTTTTGGAAAATCCGACCCTCTGATAGTTCTAAATGGTTTTCCGTATGAGGGTGATCTAAGCAATATTAATCCCAACGATATTGAAAGTGTAAACGTTTTAAAGGATGCCGCCGCGGCATCAATATGGGGTGTTCAAGCAGGAAACGGGGTTATTGTGCTTACTACGAAGAAAGGGAAATATAACCAACGCTTGAAGGTGGGCTTTAACAGCAACGTCTCTATTGCCGAGAAACCCGACCTTTTTTACACACCACAAATTTCTCCGTCTGACTATATAGATTTCGAAAAAGTCCTTTTTCAAAATGGTTATTATGATGGTACTGGCGTTTTTGTTGATCCCACAATGCCTGCAATATCACCCGTTGTTGAAATACTGGACAAACAGAGAAATGGAGAAATATCTGCTGGAGAAGCTGAAGCCCAGATCAATAAATTAAGGAATTATGATCTACGCAACGATTTATTAAGCAATTTATATCGTCGATCTATTCAACAACAATATGCTATAAACATAAGTGGCGGAAGCAGTAAGGCCAGTTATTATTTCTCCGGTGGTTATGATGAGAATAAAGCGAATGTGATTGGGAATAGTGATAACCGAATTACTCTTAACACCCTGTTTACGTTTGCTCCGATTAATGGTCTTGAAATAAAGAGTGGACTTATATATACTGAGGCGTTACGAAAAACAAATGGCATCAGTATGGTTCCCAAAGCTTTACCCTATACCCGATTGGTTGATGATAACGGATTTCCGCTTTCAGTTGCTCAAAGGCGTTCGACTTTTGAAGATACCATTGCTAATCATGGTTTCGTGGATTGGAAGTATCGGCCTGTTGAAGAACGAAACTATACTGACAAGAAGAGTAGAACGGTTGACACCAGGTTATTTGCAAGTATTAAATATTCAATTACCAAGGACTTAAATGTTGACTTTAACTACCAATATACGCGCTCAATATTAACTGACCGTTTTTTAATAAATAAGAACTCTTATTTCATCCGTGATAACCTAAACAAATTTGCTCAAATTACCAATGGCAATTATACCGGTAGTAATTTCCCAGATGGTGGTATTTTAGATTTAACCACAGCCAGTATTGCAGGACATAATGGCCGCATAAATGTAAATTACAATCATACCTGGGACGATCACTCTATTTCTTCTTTAGTAGGGTTTGAGGCAAGAGAGGTACAAAGAGAATCCAACTCATCCCGCTTATATGGTTATGATGATGAAAATGGCAGTTTCATTAATCCGAATCTTTTTCAACTCTATGATGTATTTCCTTTTGGGGGAACTAATGTTTTAGGTGGCAATGGTTCAGCTTACTCAGGAAATATCGACAGATTCAGGTCGTATTATGGCAACCTGGCTTATACCTTTTTGCAGCGCTACACAGTATCAGCCAGTGCACGCCTGGATGGTTCAAATTATTTTGGTGTTAAAGCTAATCAAAAATCAGTTCCTCTGTGGTCAACGGGTATAAAATGGGATATCGATAAGGAAAGATTTTTTAAAAGCCGCCAAATAGACGCCTTGAGTTTACGCCTGACTTATGGCTACAATGGTAACCTGGATAAAAACACTGCAGCTATTATCACTTTCCAATATTTAAGTAATAATGCTATTACTGGTTTTCCTTTTGCCCGTATCAATAATATCCCTAACAAAGAATTGGGATGGGAGCGTTTATCTCACTTAAACCTGGGTATCGATTTTGGTTTACGAAATAACTGGTTGTCTGGTAGCTTAGAAGCCTTTTTAAAGAGGGGGACTGATTTAATTGGAGACGCATTACTTGATCCAACTACAGGCGTAATACAGTTGCGTGGCAACTATTCTGCCATGCAAACAAAAGGAATAGACATACAGCTTAATGCAAAGTTGTTGGACCGGTCCATAAAATGGACTTCAAATTTTCTTTTTACTTATGCTGCTGATAAAGTTACCCGATACGATGTTCCTACTGAAGCTGGTAAATATATTAATGCTTACTCGCAAATAGTACCCATCGTTGATAAGCCTTTGTATAGTTTATCAAGTTTACGGTGGGGAGGTTTAGATCCGCTTACCGGCGCTCCCAAGGGTTATCTTCAAGATACATTATCGATGGATTATGATGCAATTTTGAATAAAACACCGATTGAAGGTCTTGTATATCATGGAAGGTATAACCCTCCTATTTATGGGTCCTTGACTAATACTGTGTCCTGGAAAAATTTAAGTTTCACCTTTAATATCACTTACAAATTAGGTTACTATTTCAGGCGGAGCTCTCTTGACTATGGCAATTTGATCAACAACTGGCAAAATGGTCATTCCGATTACGCCAAGCGTTGGCAGAAACCTGGTGACGAAAACACTACAACAGTTCCCTCTTTTATTTACCCCCTTGTATCCGGAAGTGATAACTTTTATACGAATTCATCTATTTTAGTTGAAAGAGGGGATCATATAAGGTTACAATATGCAACATTGAATTACTCCTTAGATAAGGCCTTGATTAAAAACCTGCCAGTTCAGAATATTAGTGTTTATCTGTATGCCAATAATCTTAACGTGATGCTCTGGCGTGCAAATGATAAGGGCATAGATCCTGATTATCCATACATTAATTATCCTCCTGCAAGAAGTTGGTCAGCAGGAATCAGGGCAACATTTTAATAAACAACAAAGATCAAATATATTATATGAAGCTATTTGAATTTGGAAAGTATATTCTACACTTGCTGCTTTTATTATTCATCTTCGGTGCAAGTATTTCCTGTAAAAAGGACTGGCTTGAAGCTAAGCCTAATAAATCACTGGTTGTTCCCAAAACCATTAAAGATTATCAAGCTTTATTAGACAATGCCAACAGCATAGTTAATGGAGCTGTACCTTTCAATTCACAACAAATTTTTCTTGGAGAAATTGGAACGGATGATTATTATATTAAAGATGCCCCCTGGAAATCTTTAACACTTCCATTTGAACGAAATTTATCGATATGGGCTTCGGGCGTATATGAAGGTTTTCAAACTATCGATGATTGGAATCAACCGTATAAAAGAGTCTTTTATACAAATGTTGTTCTTGAAAACATTGAAACCATTGTTCCCACCTCTTCGTCTGAGTTAAATGACTGGAAAAATGTTAAAGGGACGGCACTTTTTCTTAGGGCATACAATTACTATGATCTGGCACAAGTATTTTGCAAACCTTATACGGAAAGCTCTGCAGCAACTGATCTGGGTTTACCTCTAAGGGTTGTATCCGATATCAATGAGGTTTCTGCCCGTTCTACCGTAAAGCAAACGTATGATCAAATCATTTCTGATCTAAAACAAGCGGAAGCGCTTCTACCTACCATAGAACCCACTACAACTATTTATAAATTCCGTCCAACCAAAGTTGCCGTTGATGCTATGTTATCAAGGGTCTATCTTTCGATGGAAAATTATGATAGCGCGCATGTTTATGCAGACAAATCTCTTACCCTGTATAGTACGTTGCTGAACTATGGGGATATTACTAACACTTCATCGAGCACACCATTTGCCCGTTACAACGCAGAAGTAATCTGGCATAATACTTTTACAGTTTATTCGATAGCCAATGCCGGTATTGTGGATTCTCTACTACTCAAGTCTTACGTAGGGGATGACCTAAGAAAACCACTGTTTTTTAGATTAGTAAGCAATGAATGGAAATTGAAAGGTGGCTATTCGCAGAACTTAGCCACGAGGTTTAGCGGCCTTGCCAATGATGAGCTTTACTTAACCAGAGCTGAATGTAAAGTCAGGAAAGGTAACACGTCAGGAGGTATGGACGACCTGAATTATTTACTTACCAGGCGATGGAAGAAAAATATGTTTGTACCTTATACAGCCTCGACGCCAGAAGAAGCGTTAACAAAAATACTTGCAGAAAGAAGAAAGGAACTATGTTTCAGAGGAACAAGATGGAATGACCTGCGTCGACTAAACAAAGACACTCGTTTTGCGGTTTCATTAACCAGAATGGTCAATAGCCAACTGAATAGTTTGCCACCAAACGATAAAAAATACGTACTCCCTATTCCAGATATCGTTATCAGATTAAGTCAAATAGAACAAAATCCACGTTAGTCATAGGTCTTCAATAACAATGACTCATAACCAAGTACCAAAATACTTTCAGATGAAAACAAAATCGTTATTAGCTTTACTCACATATATCTTACTCGGATTCAACTCTTTCGCTCAACCTCCAAAAAAGATAGGTGTTGGAGACAAAATGCCTAACGTAGAAATTAAAAAGCTTGTCAACTATTCCAGCTCTGCGGCAAAGTTATCAGATTTTACAGGCAAACTAATCATTCTTGACTTTTGGGCTACCTGGTGTAGTCCTTGTGTCGCAGCGTTTCCGAAGTTAAATGATCTTCAAGCCAAGTATGCCAGCCAGGTAGAAATACTACCCGTAACCAGAGAAGATGAGACAAAAGTAAAAATGTTATTTACCAAGTTGAGTAATTTAAAGGGTAAAACATTTCACAGCGTTGTTGAAGACAAAGCTTTCTCTGAGCTTTTTGATTACGTGGAATTACCTCACTATGTCTGGATTGATAAAACAGGAAAGGTGGTTGCTATTACAGATGGTTTGCAGGTAACAGAGGAAAATATAAACAAAGTAATTTCCGGGCAAAGCATTTCACTCCCCATAAAAAAAGAGACTGCAGCAAGGGTCATTACAAAATTTGGCAAAGAGCCAGTATTTTCTCCCAGCAGTCTTGTTAAATTGGATAGTGTAACAAAAGTTGTGCAAGTACCAAAGTCTTCAGTACTGATTAACTCGGTTTTGACCCAATATGTGGACGGCCTTGTATCTGCCTCGTCTGTTTCTGAAGATTCTACACTTATCACTATCACTAATAACACCATAGAGAAACTTTACAGGAAAGCTTTATGGCAACATGGGTTGGAAGTGGTTAATTCTTCAAAAACTCTTGTTGAAGTGGCAGACTCTGCTTTGTATAAAATCATCACAGGCACACATATCAAAACATCGCAGGAATGGAAAATCTGGCAGCTGGATAATGTTTACTGTTATGAATTGAAAATTCCACCAGCTCTCGCAAAAAACCGGTTTGACATCATGGTGGCAGATCTAAACAAGTATTTTGGCAGTCTTTATGGAATTGAAGGCCTTATGGAAAAAAGAAACCAAAAATATCTTGCCTTAGTCAGGATTAATAAGAAAGAGAACCAATTTGCAACAAAGGGTGGACAAGAAGTCTTGCAACAGAATAAAGTTTGGCTAAAGGCTGTTAATGTTCCTATGACATGGTTTTTAACCCAATTGCGTCAACCTTTGCAATTTTATCCTTATATTGAAAATGAAACTGGTTACGAAGGAAATATTGATATAGAGATCAACTGTAGCCTCGGAGATCTAAGTGCTTTAAATAAAGAGTTGGAGAAAGCAGGGTTAAAATTTATTGAAAGGGAAAAGAAAGCCGACATTGCGGTTATAAGGATGAAAAAGCAATAAAAAAACATGCGTTCGTTTAAGCTGTTAACAACCTATGTCCTACTATCTTGTTTGTGTCTCCTATGTGCACTTAATACCACCAATGCCCAACATACTAAAGTCACAGATAAATTAGATTTCTCCTTGAATCAAAGGCTTATGAATCAAAAAGGATTCATAAGCCTTTATAAACAATCCAATACATATTACATCGAAATTCCAGATTCGATTTTAGGAAAAGACATCTTACTCTTTAGCAGAACCATAAAACCTACTTTACATCCTGCCAACTCCGATTTGGAAGGTGGTGGATATCCTGGATCAAAAACAGTTGAAGAAGTTATTCGCTTTTATAAGCAGGCTGATAGGATTACCGTCCGGATTGCCCCTTATCAAAGAAACTCTACGGCCGCCCTGCGTACCGATAAAGATTTAGAAAATATACAGTTATATGATACATTTAGTCTTGCCATAAAGTCAACTCTCCATGGCGGCAAATCCAATTTGGTAGATATTGAGTCTTTTCTATTCTCCGGAAATGACTTATTCTTTTTTAATGATTATAGCAAAAGAGGGTTAGCTATTAACAAACTGGTCCCTGATTCCTCCTCTATTATTTTTCTCAATTTCAATCCATCTTCCGCCGACCTTATTACCCAAAGAAGCTATGAAGGCCAGAAAGAAATAATGTTAAACACCTCTATGGTGCTTCTTCCTTCTGATCCCATGAAGCCCAGACCTACAACCCCCTCTATTGGTTATTATCAACAAAGTATACCTATTCCTTCTTCGCCAACTTCCAACGCTATCATTACACGTTGGAAGTTAGAACCCAAGGCTGAAGATCTTTTGAACTACCAGCGTGGTAAACTTGTTGAACCGAAACAGCCTATAGTCTTTTATATAGATTCCACGACTCCGTCTAAATGGATCCCTTATTTTATAAAAGGTGTAGAGATGTGGCAGGGCTCCTTTGAAAAGATTGGGTTTAAAAACGCCATCCAGGCTCGCCTCCTGAAAGAAGCCTCCCCTTTCGCTGCCTACGGCTCGGCTTATTCTACTATTCATTATTTGGCTTCAACCGTAAAAGATGCTACCTATTCAAGTATTGTGGATCCAAGATCGGGAGAAATTATTCAAAGTCATATATTATTCAGCTCCGGAGTCATCGAAAAGCTTCAAGATGAATATTTTATTTCGGCTTCGCCAAGTGATCGTAGAATTCAGCAGCCGTATATAAATGATTCAATAACGGGAACTTTAATTGTTGGACTTGTTGCACATGAAATTGGCCATGCCTTAGGGTTTGCTCATAATATGGCAGCCAGCGCCTGTACTCCTGTTAAAAAGTTAAAAGACCCACGGTGGCTTCAATTACATGGAGGCCACACCGCTTCCATGATGGATTATGCCTGGTATAATTATGTGGCAGAACCTCAAGACAGTATCAAGGAACAGTGGCTACTACCTCATGTTGGCCTGTATGACCACATTGCTGTAAAATACGGCTATCAATACTTTCCTCACGCAAATGATTTGACAGAGGAAAAGCACAAAAAAAAGATTATTAGTGAACTCCGAAAAAACAACCTCATTTATATAGACGAGCATAATGAGGATCCTCTTTTTGTTGGGTTTGTACTGGGTGATGACTTGATAGCATCAGGAATGGCTGGAATCAACAACTTAAAATATATACTGTCCCATTTGTTGGAATGGAATGGAGGAACAAAGGCTGATACTATAGAGGTCAAAAAGAAATATAATTTACTTATCAGGCAATTTACTTTATACCTAGGTTATGTCTTTAATAATATAGGGGGAAAGCATGAATTACTAACAAAAGATGGGAGTAAAACAGTTAAACCTGTTTCATTCAATGTTCAGGAAAAATCTTTTACATTCATCGATGATCAGTTGTTTAACGATCCTCAATGGTTACTGGATAAAAAAATAATTGCTTTTACAGGACTAAAAGAGATTGACATTATTACAAGACTAAACAGGTCAATGTTGGCCAAATTTATGTCGGGTAGGTTTCTTAGCTACTTAACTACCGACAGTCTATCAAGCACAGAATATAAAAACACACTGCTATTATTTAAACAACTTCATACAGCCATATGGCATGAGTTAAATAGCGGTGCAGTTATTTCAGATTATCGAAAAAATCTTCAACAAAATTATGTAACCAACCTGGTGGAATTTATAAAACCAAGAATTATAATAAGAATTCCCGGAGACAGTTCTAATCCGTCTAAACGGTTAAGCTTTGCAAAAAATGAGTTAAATATTATAAATGCCAATATAATCAAAACCCTTTCTTCTTTTTCCGACCCAGAAACAATTATGCATCTACAATTATTAAAAAGCAAGATAGAAGCTGTACTATTGAATTAATATGGCATGTAAGTGCCATCTATGATAAGCACAGTCATTGGGAAAGAATATCCAGCAAATTTCACCAGCATCAAACAAATAGGCGTAGAAGGCGCCGTACATACAGCAGGGACATAATTATCATAAAATTCAGCAGGCTGAAACTCCTGACCACCTTGTATAAATGAAGAAACAGGCGTACCATCGGCACCCTGGGCTTCGATCAAAGGAATTCCATTCAGTACGATTTGGGGAGCTGTCGGCCTTCCTATATCGTCATTAATAAACCAATAATATGTGTAATATGTCTTCGTTTTTATTGCATTACCTGACAATGCAATAACGGAAGAAATAATAATTGGTAGTAAACGAAAAAGAATTAGTCTCACTTGCGGGTTAATTTGGGGTATTGATTTCTGCAATTCATACAATTATAAATGAGTATACGTTCCATCTATAACAATTAAAATAGTCGGATTTGTACCATCAAAACGCCTAATTAATATCAAGCAGATCGGAGTTGTTGGAATTAGGCATACTGCAGGTACATATTGATCTTCAAATTCAGCAGGTTGGAATGTCTGCCCGCCTTCTGTGAAGCTAGACACAGGTAGCCCACTTCCATCAATAGCCTGAACGAGTTGGATTCCATTTGAAACAATATCACCGGCACCTGGACGACCTCCATCATCATTCTTATACCAATGATATGTGAATGAACCCAGATTATCTTCCGATTTCACTGTAAATGCACTGCTTATAGCCAATACAATTGAAAGCATTGAGAGCAAGCCGACTGATAACTTTTTCATGCTTCCTATTTTTAAAAGGCCTGCTAAAGCTGCATGATACAGTTTTAGCAGGCCGATTCTTAAGCTTACTATTAAAGAGCGGTATAAGTTCCGTCTATGATAAGGCTGGCAACTGGGCTGGTGCCATCAGTACGTCTAACTAACATCAAGCAGATTGGAGTAGTTGGAGTTTGGCAAACTGCAGGTACATACTCGCTTTCAAATTCAGAAGGTTGGAATGTTTGCTCGCCTTCTGTGAAATTAGAAACAGGCAGACCATTTTGATCAACAGCCTGAACGAGTTGTATACCATTTGAAACGATTTGAGCAGCAGTTGGACGACCACCGTCATCATTCTTATACCAATGATATGTGAATGAACCCAGCACTTTTTCTGATTTTGTTGTAAATGCACTGCTAACAGCCAATACAATTGCAAGCATTGAGAACAAGCCGATAGATAACTTTTTCATACTTTAGGTTTTTGTTATGATGATAATGCCTACTCTTTTACAGGTTTTCGGTATCCCCTGTACCTGGCTGCAGCCAGATATGTATATGCGCGCAAAAAACTTAATTAATTATTCTATTGCAGGAAGTTTATAGGTTACTATGTAGCTTTTATAGGTAGCAATTACTAAATCATTACTAACTCTAAAATGATTCATTTTTTCACCCTGGTATTGAGGTATATAAATGCTTCCTTTGTAGCTTCCATCGTTTAGTTTGTATATATCGATTGCTGAATTGGCTAAAAACTTATCGTTATTTTCGTTATCTGCATTCAATAAAGAATTATTAAAAAGCAGCCCTTTATATGTACAATTCACCCAATTGACAAACCTTTTCGGTGTAGAGTTGGAGTAAGAAGAGACACCCCCTTTTGATGAACTTCCCATTTCAGTTGCACTATGAAAGGTTGTATCGATTGTCCTACCTGATCGAACTATATTCAGGTTAGTATCCATTACAATGATGTTATTGTTATAGAACTGTATATATGAAATGAGATTGGTAGAATTATCATAGCTTAACATTCCGTCACTTGGAATACCAGTATCATCTTCGCCAGAAAGCGCATCATTTGTATTGATAACCTTACCGCTGTATGGGTCTCCTTTAATAAACGTCTGAAATAACGAGTTTTTAGTTGAATTGAACGTTCTAAATACAAAAGTTGATGGTGATATCATTATGCCTTTTGTAAATAAAGTAGATGGAAAATTGAGGGTACTTATCGTTTTACCAGAGTTCATGTCACCGACAATTACGCCTGGAATATTGCTCGCCAAAATATATACAAATGGTGAATCTATTATAGGATTGAACGAGTATTCTATTTTTTTTGTTGATATAAAATCCAAGTTTACATATCCACTTTCCTTCAGGTCATTGCTGGCCCTAAATATTTTTCTTGGGTCTTTTGTCTTAAAGTATATGTACCCTGATGAAGAACCTACGACACTCACAATATCCGGCTTCTTTTCACAAACATTTTCAATCTTTAGCTCTTCCATTACGACCTTTCTATTGAAGCCATTCTTTTGACTAACTTTGTTGCTGGATGACCAAGCGAGTAAAATAACAACTCCTATAGCAACAAACATTACGACCGGTATGTAAATCAATTTCTTTTTCTTGCTTAATAGTTTCATAGTCGAGTATTTAATCGCTTCTTTAGGCCTTATTCTTTATTACCGGATTAATTATTATCCCAACAATAGAGGCAACAACGAAAAGTATATTAAACCAGAAATGTTCATTCCAACTCATTTTTGACAAAACGCCCCCACAACTACAGGGAATATCGTAGCTATAATTCAGCATTACCCAGATATAAGCCGTAAACATCGTCATCAAAAACAGCGAAGCATATAGACCTAATAAACGGGTTTTCTTAAAACTCAACGCCAACCCCACAAGAATTTCCCCCACCGGCAAGGCCCAGGCAGTAACACCGGCAAACTGAGTAATAAATGGAGATTTACTTAATTGTAATTTGAAAGTTTCGTAATCAAGCAGTTTGCTGACTGCCGCATACATAAATAAGAGAATCAAGAGGGATGATATGATCTCGACAACAAGAGTACGTTTGATGGCAAATCTTTTCGCCTTTTTGGGCAAAGCGACGGCAGTAGTTGCTTCCATTGGACTGATAAGGTTTAATAGTTACTACTTCGTTTGTTGAACACAGGATATAAGTCTCACGTCTGGTGCTAATTATCGGCAATTACTTACCTGTTAGCGACCAAGTCATATAATTTTGGTTGTTGGAAAGGGGATAGTTTGTTGTTTGGGTCAGCGGAACAACATGTTTTTAGAACTGTTTATTAAGAATGTTTCTGAATGTTGACGGAGTGTTGCGACGTAATTGCAGATCAAAGATACACTCACCAACAAGGGTTCCATCATCCAAATTGCATTATCTCTTATCCAAATTGACGGTTAAACCATCTTTTTTATGTTCTTTCGGTAAAGTGTAGGGGTTTCCCCGAAATAGCTGGTGAAGGTTTTGGAGAAAGATGCTTCACCAAATCCCAGGGCAGCTGCAATCTCTTTTACACTCTTATCAGTATGTACCAACTGATATCGGGCATAATCCATTTTTACACTCTTGAGGTAATCTGCAATGGTAACTCCATAGAAGCGATAAAAATACTCTTTCAGTGTACGCGTCTTCAATCCTGCTTCTTTAGCCACTTCATCGATATCTATCTTTTGCCCAAGGCGTTGTATCAAATAATCCCTCGCAGCATATACGCGCGGTATGTCCTTTTCCTTGATTGCCAAACCCTGGTGATGTCCATTGATCCGCTTCCTGAATATATGGTCTACAAGGTCGTATATAGACATATCTGACTGATCCTGCATACTCGCCGTCGCCAGCCCATATAATATATCATACAACCTGCGCATAATGCCCAGATCGCTCATGGGGTGCTCATGAAACAAGGTGTGGGGCTTATTCTGGTGATAATGTTTGACAAACAGCTCGAAGGCACTATGAAGAGAAAGGCGCTCTTTTACTTCATCAGGCGGTATATATATAGTAATAAAGGCATTGACTCGCCCTGGTGTAAAATAATAAGTCTTTACAGCTCCCCGCACATATACCAGGTTATATCTATGCTCGTAAAAGGTAAGCCGTTCAAGTCCCTCCACATCATACTGTAAGGTATTTTCTAAAGCCACTTGCAGATAAGGAACATTAAGGTTGTCGGGGCTGATCAATTTGTCGGGTCGGGAAACGCGGCAAACGCAATATTGTAGTGTAAAACGTGCTCCCTTTATTTCCTGCTGCAGCCAATCGCCACAGGCATAAGAAACTCCCTGACAGGGTACTGAAGGAAGTACATAATCTTGCAAGGAAGCAGGTACCATATTGTCGGTTAAAGACAATAGGCCTGCGTACTCTGATAGTAGCATCAGAATAAAGTTTAATGGATAAATGGTTACCGAATCCTAAAGTGCCTTACCGATAAAACAATAACTATACCGCTATGCGCAGTACATCTGTCCACTTCTAAGACGGTTCGCCTCCGGTTAGAAATGGGCATGCTGAGTGTACAATAAAAGGGGATTAGAATAGTAGTTCTATAAATTTAGAACATTCTTACCGAACACAGCACTAAAAAAACTTTAAAGAAACTACCGATTAAGGGTATTCTATTAACCTTGCATCAGCCGTATAACTTATGCTGTTAACATTACAGAATTAATTATCATGCATTTATACCGAAGACTAACGTGTGAATTGCTCCAATAAAAAAGCAGCCTCAAACCTAATTGAGACTGCTTTTTGTCTTCTGCAGCAACGGGAAGCTGCCAGGGGGGATTGTTGTAAGGGTTAAAGGAATATGGATTTTAGGGTTTAGGGTTGGAATAACTCTTTTAGTTTTTTATTGAGGGCTTCTCCACGCAGGTCCTGTGCAATGATCTTTCCAGAAGGATCAATCAGGAAATTGGCCGGTACGGCCTTGATGCCATACATAACAGCTACGGCGTTGTTCCAGCCTTGCAGATCGGATACCTGTGTCCAGGTGAGGCCGTCTTTTTCAATGGCTTTTACCCAAGGATCTTTTGCTTTATCAAGTGATACGCCAAGTATATTGAAGCCTTTATTGCCAAACAGCTCTTTTTGTTTCAGTAAGTTGGGGTTCTCAGCCCGACAAGGTCCGCACCAGCTTGCCCAGAATTCCAGCAGTACATATTTGCCTTTGTAAGACTCCAGCGTAATGGCTTTGCCATCTACATCGTTTTGGCTAAAGGCCAGTGCAGGCCTACCTACTTCTACCGTGTTCAGGATTGCAAGGCGCTCTGCAGCTTCCTTACCTTGCTCAGATGCTTTGATCTTCGGATCAAGGGCTTCATAGTATTTTGTGCACTCTGCCAGCGTTTTGCTATTGGTATACATTACCAGTTCACGAGCGCTGATGGGGCTAGCCGGGTGTTCTTTAATATAGTTTTTACGGATCTCGTATTCGTACGCATACCATTTGTTGCCATCTGCTTCCAGTTTCTTAGCTGTTGCTGAGTCTCCGGCCTGTTTTGACTCCCAGGCTTTTTGAAACAGGTCATTCACACGCTTCCTATTGCTCATGATCTGTTTGTTGAATACTTCGTACTCATTTACGACTGCTGGTCCGGCCACTTTGATATCATCCAACTGGTTGATGTTGCCGTTGATGGTGATCGAGCCTTTGTCGATAAACAGGTCGAGGCGGAGTCTGTAATTACGGGAGAACAGCATGCCCAAGAGGGGCTCTCCTACTTTGCCCTTGAATACGAAACGGCCATCTTTCACCACTGCGCTGTCGATCTTTGTATTGTTGAATGTGCCATGGGTAAGGAAAACGATATCGTCGGTAAATCCTTCTACATGGCCTGTAACGGTGAACTCATCTGTTTTGTAAAATGACTGCCAGCTAATAGAAAGGATGGCTGCAATTGCCAGGATAAGGATGCCTGGCTTACGAAACTTCATCATGGGTATTTGTTTATTAAAGTGTTTAATGACTTTGTTTACTTCCTGATCGTGGCATCTACCGGCGCTCCGGGGATACCATCTATTTTTTTGAGTACTTCACCCAGTTTTCCGGTACTGATATCCAGATGGTACAGGGTTCCCTCTGTTCCTGCAAGTAATACCGTTCCGTTTTCGATCACTTTGATCATGCTTACATTTTTACCGCCAAAGTTTGTCACCAGTGCTTTTATCTCCTGGTTCAGGGGATTGTAGCGGTAAACGGTTGCTCCTGAAGTGAAGTAGAATATTTCAGATGGCGTAGCTGCCCATTTGGTGGTGGCTGTAATCAGCGAGGGCTGGCTGAATGGTCGTTTGTATTCAGGTGATAAATTGACGAATCCCATGAAGGCGGCGCCAAACTTCAGTTCCTGCAATACACCGTTAGCATCTTTACCCATCGCAAAGCAATTGCTATTGTTGACCTGGGTGAAATATACCAAATCCAGTCCTGCGCTCTTAGGATCGAATGCAGCAGTGCTCGTTACCTGGTAGGTATCGCCAATGTAGGCCGCGCTGCCAAAGTTGGTGAATCCCACAAACTGTTTTCTGTTTACATCGTACCCCAGGAAATAAGGGGCTACGCTATTGAATGCAGCCTGCGGGAACAGGCTGTAATTGCCTTCTGCCGGCAGGCCAAACATACCATATACCGGGCTTTGGTTCCATGTTTGTGAAGTTCCCACATATAGTTTTCCGTTCACCACACCTTGCAAGGTTCCGAAGTTTGAGCATTCAAATTGTCCGGGTATTGCGGTAGCCGGCTGATCGAAGAAGTTTGCCTTAAGGTATTTAATACGCTTAAACGTATTGGCGTCTATTTGTACGCCCGCATTTTCTCCATTCTTGCCAAATATCCAATAGCTGCTTACTCCTACTGGTGTTATATATTGGTGTACCATGCTGATTACCTGTTGAGGGTCACCGGCCAGCTCTTCTCCATTGTGCAGGGCGCTATAGATTCGGGGCTGTACTGATCCATCCGGCTTGATGAAGGAGAGTTGTGTTGTATTTCCTTCCTTGCTCAGGACAGTAGTTCCTTTATAGAAATCTGTTTTTCCCTGGACCATGAATTCATAGAAGTACTTCATGCCGTTTGAGCTGTCGATGATCGTGAACCGGCCTCTGTATCTTGAAGAGCTGAGGCCAAACACGGTACGCAATGCAGGTCCTTTGAAAGCCAACTCAGTCAGCTGCTCTGGCACTACGATCTTCCACTCATAGTGCAGACTGGACTTATTGCTCATGTTGATATCCGGCTTAATGATCAGGCTATCTCCTACAAATACATCGTATACCGTATCAAGGTTGGTCACCTTTGGCTCCTCCGGTACATTATATGTGTAGTTGCCTTTGTCTTTATAGCAGCCTGCCACGATCAACAGTCCTGCTACTATTATTCCTGTAAATATTTTTCGCATGTTTTTTTGGTTGGTAGTGTTTAAATGATCTCTGCTCCATTCTCATCTATAAAAAAGAACCTACCGGCTGATGCGTTCTTTCGCAGCAGTATCTTTTTAGCCGGGTTGTCTGTGCTGTAGAAATCATAATTGCCATCGCTGCGTTGTGTAAGTATATATCCTTTGGCGGGGTTATTGTTCACCCAGGTAAAGGGATCGGTAAGCAGGGCATTGAGCTTACCAATGTAATACAGGCTTTGTGGCGCATCGGTGCCTACAGTTGTGAGTTCTCTCACACCTGTGGAAATCAACCACAGCTGGTGTTTTATTTGGGAATAGCTGCCCAGCGGCCAGAATGACCACCAAGATGGTTTTTCCAGTTTATTACTGAAAACAATCTTTGCGTTGATGATCGTGTTGTTCGTTGTATCCAAGTCGACTGAAGGAGTTAGCTTCAGGTTGAGTGTTACCGATTTTTCGGAGAGGGCTGCATCTGTGTTATACAGTATCACCGGCAGCAGGAAGGTGCCAGAATCTGCTGGCATGGTGTACTCGCTTTTAAATGGCTGATAGTGTGTATTGGCTACGGCGGTAGTGCCTTTGCTTACTACCATAATACCAAACTTTCTTGCTTGTTTAACCCGGATGCCAGAAATGCGGACCGGCAGGAAAACGGTGTCCTGGCTAAGGTCGGGTGTATAGGCAAATGTGTAAATGAGGCTATCTCTATCGACTGCTGTTTCAAAATCGAAGTACACATTGTCGTGCGAATGGTAATATACTTCCTGTGTTTTTTTACAGGAGCTTATTGTTGCTATTAAGATGGTTGCTATGATGGCGTATTTCATAAGTGACTGCTTTGGTTATCTTTGACCGTATTCAATTTCATCATTGGGAAGGGGCAGTACAAAAATGGACTTGCTGGCCGGGATGGTCAGACCCGAAGGTCCGGCTATGCCCATGTTCAGTCTTTTGTACATGTAAAAGAGTTGTCCTTCTCCATAGAACTCTTTGCGCGCTTCTTTGACCAACTCCAGGAGGAATTGCTGTTTCGACACCACACTTAATGATGTGCCGATACCCCTGTTGAAACGAACGGTATTGAAGTATTCAAGCGCCTTGGCCTGGTCTGCATCCCAGGCACATTCAGCGGCTATATAATACAGCTCGCTCAGGCGCAAAACCGGCGCCATGAAGGGATGAAGGTTCTCATCTCCGTCACGCAAGTACTTTTGCAGATCAAGACGGTTGCCCGACACATCGTTCACCAATTTGAACCACTGTTTGAAACGTAAGTCTTCGGCCCCTACCCCTCCCGACTCGTAGATATTATTGCCTTCATTGGGAGTAATGTACAGTGAAACAGCGCCTGCATTGAACCGGCTATCGTATAAGATCTCAAACGGCTGATTATAAAAGCCAAATATCAGCTCAGGATATAATATCCTATCTTTCTTTTTGGCATCGGCATTTATAAAGTCGGCAGTCTTAGTCCAGGGAAATTTATTGGCATTGATCACTTCCAGTGCGTTCGCCAATGCGAGGTCTTTTTTATTCATGGCGAGGTATACTCTTGCCAGTGTGCCGCATACAGCATAATAGTTCATGCGATGGCGCCTATTTTGCAGGAAAAGGGACGGTGATGCCAACTCGCGGGTAGCTGTATCACCCGGGTATCCTACTTTATAGGCTGCACTAATAATAGGATCTACTGTCTTCAATAGCTCTTTGGCACTGTTGAGGTCTGCTGCCATGCTGTTGAGTGCTTCTGTAACTGTAGACAAGCTGGTTGCTTTATTCGAATACTTAGTTACATAGGGTATTGCTTTGGCAGCGGGATCGGTTGCGAAAGAGGGGCCAAACAAACGCAAAACGTCGAAATGCAGGTAAGCACGCATTGCCAGCGCCTCACCCTTAATGAGTGTATAGCTTTGAGCAGCGAGTACCGATTTGTTCTTGTCTGCTTTTTCCAACAGCAAATTACAATTGGCAATAGCGTTATATAACCCTTTCCAGGCCGCATCTTTTATACCAATAAAAAACGGGTCTTTATAATTATACAGGCTCGCCTGGCGATAATTCCACTTATTGTCCTGGGCAATGGTATAATCCTGTGCCAGTACTTCCGGAAATCCGGAGGTCAATTCGTATCCGTAGAGATCACCATCCGAACAGCGGCTATAAATTCCATTCAGGCTTTCCTGAAAGCCTGCTTCTGTTTTAAACAGTTCTTCATCGGCTACCTGAGAGTCTGGTATTACATCCAGCCACTTCTTGCACGATGTCATCATCAACAACAGCACTACTACTGATAAATATTTTTGCATAATCCGTAGTTTTAAAAACTTGTTTGAAGTGAAAATGTAAATAAACGGGCAAATGGATAATCCAGGCCTCTTTCTATTTTCATAGATGACCAACGTAATGCATCATTTACCGTGAGTGATACCCGCAGGCTCTTCATCGCCAGTTTACTACAAAAGGATTTATTAAAATCGTAGGAGGCATACACTGAACTAAGCTCCAGTACATTGTCGTTTTGTACAAAGCGGTCGGATAAGAAGGAGGTACCGAGGTCGGCAATGTCTTTATACAGCGCCTTGTCTCCCGGTTTCTTCCATCTTTGTTCCAGCACCCGCTTGTCTACATTGAATCGAGGGTCAGCGTTTTCTACCCGGTCGATGAGTGTTTGGTTATATTCTTTTCCACCAAAGCGTGTATACATCTGTACCTGCATCAGGAATCCTTTGTAGCCAACGCTTGCACCAAAGAAACCATCAGCTATGGGCGTATTATCTGCTACAGGAACGATGTCTTTTACATCCCACTCGTAGGTATGACTGCCGTCTTTCTTAACAAATATTTCTCTTCCGTTTTCGGGGTCGATGCCTAATGAGCGGACTGCATAAATCGTATTCAATGACTCTCCTTCCTGATATCGTACCAAGGGTTCTCCTTTGTAGTCATCTGATTGTTGTTGTTCGTCTGCTTTATCATTGTAGGCTTTAAGGGCATTGGATATTTTTACGATCGTATTCTTATTTCTTGCCATTGCAAGATTCAGGTTCAATGTCCAATTGTTGGTTTTGATCACGTTGGCTTTCAGGTTCAATTCAAAGCCTTCGTTCTTCATGTCGCCCAGGTTCTCTTTATAAAATGAAAATCCGGTAGAGGGTGGCAGGGTAATATCTGCCAGCAGACCCGAAGTGAGTTTATAATAATACCGGGGAGAGATCAGTATCCTGTCTTTGAACAGGCCGAGGTCGATACCCGCATCATAGCTTTGGGTACGCTGCCATTGGAGGTTGGTGTTACCATAATTGCTAACGATCGCGCCAATACCGGTTGAGTACCAATCTCTGTAATAGCTAAAGGATGTCCGGGACATATAGGGTTCGAAATTCACCGATCCTGTAATGCCTGTGCTGGCCCTCAGTTTCAACTGGCTGATGGTACGGGAATTGAAATTTGCTTCTTTGTGTACATTCCAACCAATACCTACCGACCAGAATGACGCCACTTTGTTGTCGGTACCAAACTTAGAAGAGCCGTCGGCACGGACAGACAGGTCCATCAGGTATTTATTTTTATAGGCATAGTTACCGCTGAGGAAAGCCCCAATCAAGCGTTCTTTGACAGAATAGCCTGAGGGTGAAGCTCCTTCAGCGTATCCCTGTGCGAAGCCTACATTCGTAAACCGATCATTTGGAAATCCTATAGCCGTAAAACCTGCATATTCATCAGCATTGGTTCTGATGTTTGCGCCGAGTGTGGTATTGAAGAAGTGATCTCCCAACTGTCGATTGTAGGACAGGGTCATATTTCCATCGAATGCCAACTCTTCGCGTCCCTGATAGGTGAATGAGCCGCGCTCATCCAGATCATCAGTGCTGTAAAAATAAAACTGGTTTGCCAGCGGAGATACAAAGCTCTCGTATGTGTACTTGCGTTTTGTTATACTCATCAAGCCGCGCAGCCTGAGCCCGTAAGCAATATTCCATTCGCCGGTAAATGCGTCAATCAGTTCTATGTAATTGTTTTTATCAAATGACCGGAGGGTGCTATTATACATAGGGTTCAGCACTGTATTGGTCTGGAATTGGGCAGCGCCTGATTGATGTGTATCTATCAGCCAGCTATCCACCGACTGGATGATACGTCCCAGGCTATCTGTTTTGGGATAGTAGGGGTTCATACGCACATAGTCGAAGAAGCTTCCGTAAGGTGACTCTTTCGAGTTTACCTGTACCACAGTGAGTGTGTTCTTAAACAAGAACTTGCTGCTCGGGTTATATGCGAGGTCCATTCCAATGCTGTAGCGATCTCTCGTTGAACCTTTCATCACTCCCGGCTGTGTCTGATACCGGAGGTCGATGCCATAGCGTATATCTTTAGTACCTCCTTCCAGGTAGAGTGAATGTTTCTGTCCAAGGGCAGTGCGTAGTGGTTGCGATAACCAATAGGTATTGACTCCGCTTACCACATTCTTCTTTTTCTGGTAGTACAATACGTCCTGTTCGTCTTTTGAAAGGCTTCCAACGGATTCGTATAATCCTGCCAAGCGTTCATACTCAAGCTTCTCTTCAGCGTTCAGCAGGTTGTAATCGGTAAGATCGGGACCTGACAAGGTAAAATCGGCATTATAAAACACCTGTAACTTACCGGGCTTTGGCATCCGCGTTGTAATTACTACCACACCATTGGCTGCCCGTGATCCATAGATGGCTGTGGCTGCTGCATCTTTGAGTAACGTAATGCTTTGGATGCGTGAATTGTCCAGGTCATATACTTTTTGAAGACTTACTTCATATCCATCGAGGATGAAGGTGGGCAGGTTGACATTTCCCTGCAGGTTGGCCCTGCTTACGACTTCTCCGGTACCACTGGGCAATGCAGTAGAGCCACGGAGGTTGATCATTGGCAACCTGTTGGGATTGGAACCAAGGATATTATTTTCTGCGATACGGAATGAAGGATCGAATGCCTGTATACTTTGTATGATATTTACGGGATTTACTTTCCTCAACTCTTCACCTGATACTACTATTGCATTTCCCGTATAGTTGTCTTTGTTCAGCATCTGGTAACCTGTGACCACTACCTTGTCCA
This sequence comes from Paraflavitalea sp., assembly GCF_059502485.1. Taxonomy (NCBI): domain Bacteria; kingdom Pseudomonadati; phylum Bacteroidota; class Chitinophagia; order Chitinophagales; family Chitinophagaceae; genus Paraflavitalea; species Paraflavitalea sp. The sequence goes on along the minus strand of NZ_JCACET010000008.1, from coordinate 1,828,414 downwards.
TCGGGTCTTTGTTGGCATTTAGCTTAAAGCGTATCCTGAGGAGGGTTTCATCTCTTACTATTATATTTTGTGTTTCGTATCCTACGTAGCTTATTATCAGCATATCGCCGCGCTTGGCGGGTATGGTAAAACCACCCTGTCTATCACTGGTAACACCTCCTTTTACTCCTTTGATAACAATGTTAGCTCCGGCAATGGGCTGGTTGGTAGAATCATCCATGATGTTGCCCATGATGGTCAGCGCCCGCGGAACAGTATCTAACGTCATCGCAGGAGATACCGCCTGTGGCTTCAAGCTCACTACAATGGTCTTATTTACAATTCTGTAAGTGAGGGGCTGATCCTTGAAACATTGATCCAACACTTCCTGCATTTCCATATTACGTGCAGTAAGGGTTACCGGCTTTGCATTTTCCAGGATGCGTGCATTGTAAAAAAACACGTAGCCGGTTTGTTTCTTGATCTGTGCAAACACTTTTTTGAGTGTTGCATTTTCCTGTGTGATGCTCACTTTCTGGGCAATGCCTGCAGCAGTTACGTGCAAACAGCCCAGTAGTAGCAAGGTAGCAGTCAATTTCATCACCAGAAGGGTTTTGGACTTTGCCGGCCGTCGCTTGCGCGCGGCTTTGCAAAGAATGATAAAAGTCATACTTTTAAGTAGTTGGGTTAAACAATAACAGTCGTCAAGCTTGTTACATAGTTTGCCCACTCCGGCCGTCAACGTTGCACCGTTGGCGGCCTTTTGTATGGGGAAACCGTTGTTTTTATTATTTCGTGAACTATTGCATCAATGGCTCAACTTTCAGGAGGATACAGGTTCGTTTTGGTTTACATGGCGTGGCAGCAATCTTATGGCATTACAATCACCTTCCGGCCTTCAGTCTTAAAGTGTACCGAACTCAGCTCAAGTATTTTGAATACATCTGTTAATGAACTATTGCGTGGGATTTCTCCTTCGAATTTTTCTTTTGACAGCGGGCCTTCATATTCTACTTCTACATTGTACCAACGGGCAATCTGCCGCATTACGGTTTTGATGTCGGCCTGATTGAACTGGAACTTGCCATTCTTCCAGGCGATCACTTCTTCGGTATCTATATCACTGGTTACACGAATGGATGATGAGTTGTCACTTAATTGTGCCTGTTGGCCAGGGGAGAGAAGCTTTGAGCTTTGAGCTGCGAGCAGCGAGCTTATTACCGGTGTCACGCGTACACTTCCTTCTAATAACGTGGTCTTTATACTTGCTTCATCTTCGTAGGCATTGATGTTGAAGTGTGTGCCGAGTACTTCTACTACGCCATCTTTTCCTGCTGATGATGTAGTGAAATGTACTTTGAAGGGTTTGGTGGCGTCTTTAGCTACTTCGAAATATGCTTCGCCGGTAAGTTCTACATTTCGTTCATTACCGGTAAAGGTGGTAGCAAATCTCAATGATGATGCGGCATTCAGCCATACATGACTTCCATCCGGCAGTATCACTTCATACTGACCACCTTTTGGTGTAGCTATCTTATTATATAATACAGTGGTGTTGGTATTATTGGCAGTAGTATTATACGCCAATTGACCATTGTTCAATTTGATCACTTTTGTATTTCCCTGTTGGGCAAGGGTGGTATTACCGGCGCTGTCCAATACAATGCTACTACCATCACTCAATGTCAATACTGCTTTATCGCCACCGGGAACAATTTGCACCGGTGTTGTCGTTGTTTTGCTAATAACAGGATTAGTATTGGAAGATTGCTTAAACCATAACCAGGAGCCTGCACTGATGAGTATCAATATGGCTGCTGCTATTTGCCACCGGGTTTGACGATAAAAGGGAATGGAACGAACGTTGGCAGCGGGATGGATGGCGGCCTGTAGGTTGCTCAACAGCCGGGCTTTTAAGGTAGCCGCTTCTGCTTCATCGGCTACGGGCCATTGTACCTCCTGCTCGTTAGCGGCCTGGTACCAGGCAGTAAGCTCCTGCTCTTCTTCGGGAGTAGCAGTATCGCTCAAATACTTATTAATTAAAATAGTGAGCCGTTCTGAAGTCATACGTCAGTTGAATTGGTTACAGTGGCCATTGCACAGGCCGTTACTATTATGTACCCATGAGTGAAGTGATACCCTGAGTGTATGTTATATTTTTTTTAAGAAAATATAACAGGTAGCAGTGAATTGGAGTAAGAAACTGAAAAAGCGGTAGTTGCCCAGGTAGTATCGAATGGTTTTGAGGGCTTTGGTGAGGTGTGACTCCACCGTTTTGTGTGAAAGCTGGAGGGTGTCGGCAATTTCTTTGGTGGATAGCTGGTGCTCGCGACTGTAGGTAAATACAAGGCGGCATTTTTCGGGCAGAGCGGCCACTACATCGTCGAGGTATTCTTTGAGGAACTTGGCTTCAATGATGGCTTCATCGGGTGAAGCTGGTATTTCGAGGGGCTGGCCTTCGAGGAGTGCTTTGCGCCTGCTTTCGCGTGCAAGGGTTTTGAAGACCGTAAACTTAACTGCGGTGGCCAGCCAAGGGGCCAGCCGATCGATCTCTATTGACTGCCGCCGACTCCACAGGCTCATGAATACATCGTGCACAATTTCTTCAGCCACTTCCTTGTTGTGGGAGTGATTAAAGCCTATTGCCAATAGTTTGTCCCAATAACGATTATAGATTTCGACAAAAGCCTCATCATCATCATTACGCAACATTACTAACAGCTGTTCGTCGCTATGTGAGCTGTACAGAGCCATGTTTGGAGAGCGCGTGCTACGGGCTGAAGATAGGTAAAAAATGTATTATAACAGTCCCGGGGCTGAGTGGGGCGGCAGTAGCTGTATAAGGCATTCCAAAGCAATGGATTATTATTTCTTTCAGGAATGGTATTTGAATTTGCTATTTGAGATTTTCCCCTTATTTTTGCCCTCCCGAAAAAAGGAGAGGTGCCTGAGTGGCCGAAAGGAACGGTTTGCTAAATCGTCGTACGGGTTAAACTGTACCGTGGGTTCGAATCCCACCCTCTCCGCTGAAAAAACTGGCCGTTTTCAGTACGGTGGTTTATCTTTCCGGTAGATTTCAAAGTTCGGGAAGTAGCGCAGGCCGGTAGCGCACCTGGTTTGGGACCAGGGGGTCGCAGGTTCGAATCCTGTCTTCCCGACGAAAAAAGGAACACATTTGTGTTCCTTTTTGCTTTTTAAGCATTCCCAAGATTTCTCCTGACGCTGTAAATTTCGTAAATTCGACTTGGTGAAAAATAGTAAATATCATATTGACATTGAAATAGATAGGCTTACCAATAGTATTACAAATACCATCTCCGGCGACAGCTTCCCAATTGAAATTTTACCCATAACTAAAGCTGACGTAAAAAGCATTAATAAGAAAAGTGGATGGAAATTTAATTGGAAGGCGGAAGTTGTCCTTGATGATAGAGAAGTGTATAAATTGACTATTGAGGGTAATCCTCATATTGTACAGGGCTTGATTAGCCTGACCGATATGAAAGACCATATCTATTTATGGCTTATCGAAAGTGCACCATTTAACTTTGGAAAACCTAAGCTTTATGAAGGAGTACCTGGAAATCTGGTTGCATTTGCTTGCAAGGAATCAAAAGAAAAAGGTTACGATGGATGTATTTCTTTCACTTCTAAAACCAAGCTGATTGAACATTATGAAAAAGCACTTGGCGCTGTACATATTGGCAATCACCGCATGATTATTTACCCGAATGCAGCTGAAAAATTAATAACACGATACTTTAAAACGAAATAATATGGGATACATTAAAGAACCCAAAGGAGTAGACTTTGTAGTCGAACCCGTTCCTTTGACTTCAGAAGATCAAAAGATGATCAGTAATGCTATTGCCTTGTATAAGGCCACAGGTAAGATAACGAGGGCACCGAGAGCAAAAAAAAAGAGCAATACTGGTAAAAAAGTAAAACGCTGATCATTGATTGCTCCAATAATCGCTTTTTTATTATTCTACTTAGGTTTTTATTTACACGTCAATATGTTTCCAGTTGAACAGGGCCGAGCAGGCCTGAGGGGCTATAAGGCTGTTCTTTTGTAACAGGATTTACTGCTGTCCATGTTTTTCGATTTTGGGTTGGGAGTTTATTGTCGCCGATTAAGCGGTTTACCCAGGTGTTTACAACAATTATCTCCAGCTCGTTTGTGCCACTTTTTAACGCTGCACTTGCGTCCACTTTATAAGGATAGGTCCATACTGTTCCGAGTTCTTTCTTATTCAACATAACGGTTGCCATTACGTTTACCTGGTTCAGGTTGATAAAGGTTTTGCCTACGGGTAACTTCTCTACTTCAAACTGTGTTTTGTAAACAGCTGCTCCAGAATAGTTTTTAATGCTATCGTTCGCATGGTCCCGCCAGTCGATTAACTGGCTAAACACGACTGGATAACGGGAACCCTGCATTGTACTATCAAAATGCACCATCCAGGGCTTTTTTAATTCTATTGTGCTTGCCGGCTCAGGGAAGTTGTTTTTATCCGACGGCACTGCATGTTCTGCTTTATCAAATATTATAAAGCAGCTTTCGTTTTTCTCCAACTTCAACGGGATGGTTGTTCCGTCTGAATTTATTGCATAGCCTTCCAACCGTCTTCTTTTGCCAGTTGTAGCGTCGAACCAATATGGTTGGCCTTTACCGTCCCTGAATGATGGGATAAAATGTATGACTGTATCCGATTGATTAGTGACGAAATAGATTTCGTACCGGTTAGTTGTTCTGTGGGTAAACAGTACTTCAGCAGCAGTATTTCGTAGAAAGTCGGGCTTAACGTTTAACAGGGAAAACGCCTCTTCCATGCTCAGTCCAGCCATCACTCTTCCTTTTCCGAAAGATCGGGACTTTTTGTTGTTTCCATCAACGTCACCCCAAAGTGTAGCGGCCAACTCCTTTACTTCCTTATCAGCAGCAGGAAAATTCTGCAGACCTGGTGATCTTTCGGGTGGAGTGCCCAGGATCACAGCGCCTTCTTTTACCAGCTGGCTAATTTTTGCAAGGAGTTCGGGTCGCATGGTTGTAAGCTGGGGCAATACCAGCATTCGATAGCTCATACCATCTGGCAATGTCAAGCGTCCGTTTTTTACAGACAAGCGATTCAAGATCACCTCCGCGTTTATGTAATCAAACTGGTATCCCTTCGGCAATGGAGGGTTTACAACTCCTGTCATTTTAGGAACATCTTCTCCGATAAAATAAGCGACATCATTGACCGGCAATCCCTGTTGTAATAAATAGTTGCATCGCTTCAAGTAATCCATGTATGTCTTACTGTGTTTAAACCAGGTATTGTGTCGATTGAATTCTGTACCAAACCAGGCATTCATTCCCGGCATGCGTTCATCGGGTTGATGAATATAAACGTGGAGCAATGTATTGTTGATGCCTTCCGTAAATGACCAATCTCCACGCTTCTTTAGCAGGGCGGGGTATCTTTGAAAGAGGTTTCCCGCAGCCGTAAAGGACTCTGCAGAAACTTTCGTTTTACCGTAAATATGTGCTGCCGAAGACGCTGCTCTGCACTCAATAGATCCGAGTGTTCCTTCGTTCCAGAACTCTCCTCCCAACTCATCGCTTTGTCCACCGTACTTCAAGAACTCTGCCGGGAACCCCCAATGGCCATAGTTTTCCAGCCAGGTGGTAAGTCCATGTTTATGGCTTTCTTCCCGTAATGTTCCAACATAATCGTAGGCAACCCGGTGGGCTATCAACTGCCGCAAATCCCATAGAAACCGATCGGATATATCGGGGCTACCTACTACCGTGCCCTGCAGTACCGGTAAAAAAGGAATGGGGTTGTATTTGAACATTTGCTGAAACCGGTCTACCATGTCATCTGTCCAGTTTTGTCCTCCTGTTTCATAGCTATCTGCCACTACCACCTTAAATGTTTTTCTGTCTTCTGCCGGCACTCTGCGCAATATTTCTCCAATGAATGCATCGAAGTGAAACTTAACGTGGTCTTTGTTCATTTTATCGACTTCCAGCCCCGTTCCCTCCGGTGTTGCCGGACCATTCGTGACACCCGTGCTACGCATTATCATTCGTTGTATTTTCCAATTGCCTGCCGGAATATTCCATTCTAATATGCCGTCTTTATATTTCGATGTGATATCTACTACTTTGTCAACCGGAACAACAAGGTTATTGTCCTGTATTTCGGGTTGCTGTCTCCAGAGGTAGGTATCCCAAAGTGGCAGCGGGGTCTGAAACATTTTAGCTAATGTCTTCTCGGGGTATCTTTCTACTTTGGGTTGGGCTGAAATTGTGACCTGTATTTTGGCCTCGCCTGGTTCTGTAAATTCAAGGCGGTAGCTGGTTGTGTTTACTGCCGGGATCGATATTACAACTGGCGCCAGCGTATCAAAGCCGACGTTCAACTGCATATTACTTCTATCTATGTCAATGTCTGAAAGTAGCAGGTACTCTTTTTCTTTCTTATAATACAGCTTCGCCCTGGTCCTTATTCTTTTGTCTGGCTGTAGGACCAGGCTGCTCATGGGTGTTCCGCCGGGAATATCCATATCCAAAAGGGCTTTTGCTTTCTCCAACTTTGTCACCTGCCAGGTGTGGGTTTGGAAATGCTGCGCCCTTATTGGATATGCTATTACTTTCAAATCCTGTGCGCCATTATCAATCTTTGGAAGTGTAGACTTATACAATACCGGACCATTAACGATCGTGTCAATCGATGATAAATAGCGCATGCTTTGTTGCTTCTTAATCCAGGGTCCGCCTGACTGACTCCATCCGGGGCTATTGAACATTCCGATCTCAATATTGAGCTCGCCTGCTTTCTTCAAGGCCGCATGCAAAATGCTCCACCATTCGGGAGTGAAAATCCTAACTTTTCCAACAGGGCCTTGCACATCAATATTCCCAATGAAAGCGCGTGAAATCCCCACCTGCTTCATTGCCAGTAAGTCTTTCTCCACTCCTTCTTTCGAGATGTTATCAGATAACCAATACCAGTACACCGATAATTGTACATTGTCCGGTGTTTCAAAGTTGCTCAATAGTGCAGTGTTATTAGTTTCCGTCTTTGGAGGAATAATCCTGGAGCTACAAGCTGGAAGGATAAACAGGCTAATTGCGGCGGCCAACAATCTTTTCATACAGCGTAGTTCATATTATATTCTTCTAACAAACCTGAACGACATCCATGTTGAGCAACTGACCCAACTTCTTAATTTTAGATGCGATGTGTCCGATACCTACTGCACAATGGTGTGCCGGCCCTTCATTGTTCCAATTCTCCACAAACTTCTTTGCGCCTATTGAAAATTTGTACCGGCTATTGGTATTGCCGATCTCCAAAATTGGCCCTGGCACGGATTCTCCTTCTGCGCAAAGAAGCATCAGGGTGCCATTGCTTCTTTCTACTACAGATAGCAGGGTTACCGGGCCATTTTTTACGGACATTTCCACAGAGAGTCCTTTGCCTACTTTTCCGTGGTAAACATACAGAGGACGTACCTTGGTTTTGCCCTGTGCAATCTTTATGTGCCCCGGACCATCGTGGCCCATCAACACGACATCGTCGTGGTAGTCCATGGCATAATATTCCGTAAATGAGCCTCCCGTACCAAAGGAGTCCATTATCTTCATTGCCTGCGCGTTTTTTACTTCATACTCGCCTGCCACCGGAATGCCTCTTGCTGTCAACAGGGAATTACCCAATATAACAGAGCTCATTGTATCCTCGTTGCTATCACTACCTGTTCCTTTGTAATAATAGGCCATCGATCCAAGTTTGTGCCTCGCCACCAATGCATCTAATGCAACAGACGTTTTAGCGGCTCTTTTCAACTCTTCCACACTGCAATCCTGCTGTATTTCAAATGCTTCCTGAAATTCCTCTACGCGCGCTTCTATTTGCCCGTTTTTTATTTCATTTCTTATTGCAGTGAGTTCGTCTACTTCAATTATTTCGATATGCCCACCAAAGCTGGCGCAATGCAAGGTGAGGTTGGAATAAATGTCCAGCATCCCGCCGTAGTAGTTTCCCATCAATCCCAGCCTGTTATAATACATGGCGAAAGCCACTTTTGCCGCATCGATCCAATCTCCCACTTCTTTCCATACCTCCGGATCATCGTGTAATACGCCTGTGACCTGGTAAAAGGGAATATTGGCGCGCTTGAACACGCTGGCGATCTCGGGCACCGGGCAGGCCGAACAATAGGCCAACCACTCTCCCGTCATTTTAATCCTGTCTTTCATTTGATTGAAATCCCGGTAATTGATACTTGCTTCGGGAGAAAGGTTCAATACTATGACAGGCACCTTAGCCCGCTGCACAACAGGCAGCACGGTTGATGAAAGGGCATAGGTAGTAACGTACAGGAAAATAATATCTACATCGTTCTGCCGGAAAATGCGACCTGCTTCAAATGCTTTTTCAGGCGAGTCGATGAGTCCAGGGTTAATGACCTCTACTCCATTTGTTTTGATCTTGCTTTCTACAATTCTCAGGTATCCTTCGAGTCTATCTTTGAGGCCATCAAACTGGCTCCAGTATGCTTCGAGTCCTATTCCGAATAACCCAACTTTCAGGCTGCTTCCATCATTTCTTTGCATCATGTAACTGTTTTTATCCGAATCTCTAAGTTAGCTTATCGGCGCTTTCTACTACTATTTTCAGGGGGTCACAAAGGTTTGAAATTTTATAGTTACACCCGGCAGCAAGGTAAATGCTTCCTGATCACTTGTACGGGTTGCCATTTTACCTTCAGATTTTATGTCTGCTTCTCTAAGTACATAGCCATAATTTCCAGTAGTTGCCGTTGTGCGCAATACGATTACATATTTCTCCCCCTTTTTAACTCGCAGCCCGGGGCTAACGTTTACATTCCTCGGAGACCAGCCCAGTTTTTCCTGGCTCAGGTTTTCCTGAAAAACAGGTGTTCCCTCCGGCAGGTCATTGGGGCCTGCTTTGTATAATTCGATGACCAGGCCAGCGTCGGGGTATTTATTTTTGAACAACGTTACTGCAATCTTACTGAGTTGTCCTGACCGCTTTACCATGAATGACTGAGCGTATTGACGCGCACCAGTAATATCTCCTTTAATGCTAAAACTGTCTATACCTGTTCCCGCATCAGGCAAGGGCTTAGCACCTGGTTTGCCTGCTTTTATAAATTTATAGTTCTCAGCGCAGGCTAATGGTTTGATGGCGCCTGTTTCTGTAAAGCTCAAGGGGGCCCAATAATAATTGGCCAACGCTTCATTCTTTGCCGCATTGTTCCAGAGATCACTTCCATAGAGATATATTGTTTCTGTATTGATTTTCAAGACGGAAACAAAAGATGGTTGACCTCCGCAGGAATTATCGCTGATCTTAACCGGAGCAGACCATGGGCCTAATGGAGAGGGAGCTGTTTTATAGGAGCTGCCAGTGCCTGAACAATATCCGCAGTTTGGATCGGAATAGATCACATAGTAAATACCGTTGCGCTTAAAAAGACAAGGGGCTTCCGTTTTTTCGGCTGTAACGGAAAGTACATGTTTGCCTGTTCCTGTTAAATAATCATCGCTTAATTGTTCAATTACAATAGCTCCTTTTGCCCGCCAATCGGTATAGGCCAGGTATGCTGTTCCATCATCATCTATAAATGTGTCATGGTCTCCGTTGTTTAGTCCTGCAACGGGCATGTCTGCATTTACTGCCAGTGTAGTTTCAGCTACTTCTTTAAAAGGTCCCGCGGGGGTCTTTGCAGTAAATACGCGATATCCTACGCGGTTATCGTAGACATTGATCCAAAGAACATATAAACCGGTCTTAGTGTTGTAAATAATATGGGGCCTGTAGCAACCATAGGTTTTGCCGTTGCATCTTGTTTGCCATACGGGCGTGGTTGCATCGAACAGAAAACCTTTGTCTTCCCAGTTTTTCAGGTCTTTTGATGCATATACTTTAAACCCACAAAAGGGTGCTTCTTTGTTGCCCCATTCATAACCGCAGTCATAGCTTGTTCCATACAGGTAATAAACGCCGTCGAACTGGGCAATTTCTCCATCGTGGGCATCTACAGCATCGCCCAAAACATCAAACCTCACCAGCTGTTTGCCGTTCTTATCAAAGTTCACGATCTGGGATGATGCAAGAAAGGGGATTGATAATATTCCCAGCAGTATTAAAATGTTCTTCACTGATATTATTTTCTTTTAAAAAAATCGGTTCAACTATCAAGATCAATATCCCGTGTTCTGCGTGAGGGTTTTGTTCACCAGTATTTCATCAGCAGGTATTGGATATAAGGCTTCATTTGCTACGAAGATGTAATCTGTGGCTGAAAATGGTATGCCCTGCCTGCTAATTGTTGGATCTGCTTTTTCTTTTGCGCCATGGTTATTCAGAAAAACCGTCAACTCTGCCGGTGTTTTTGTTCGCTTCAGGTCGAACCAACGCCAGTTCTCGAAGGCCAGCTCGACGCGTCTTTCCTTTAATACGGCCTCTCTAAAGGTTATCTTATCCAAGCTGTTGAGCGCAGTAAGCCCTGCCCGCTGCCTGACCTGGTTGAGGTAACCGTACGCCTCCGTGGTTGGCCCGCTTTCTTCATTTATTGCTTCAGCCAGCATCAACAATGCATCTGCATAGCGAAGTACCGGCCAGTTATCGTTTGTGCGACCGTACACAGCGTGCGGATTTGCATATTTCTTAATATAGGGTACCACCTGGTTTGTACTGGGTCTTGTATAGTTCAGGCCAATCGAAGCTGCCTTGCGCAGATCATTTGCCTCATAAGCTGCAATTATATCTTTCGTCGGTATGTTCCAGCCGGCAGGGTTGCTCTGCTGAAAGCCTGTTACAGCTCCTCTTGATTCTCTTGGTGCAAACGTATAAATAAAGCTGCTCCATTCGCCCAGGGTGCTGGCTCCATCGTACTGTACTTCAAAGATCGATTCAGGGCCGTTCTTTTTTGCCGGGTTGAAATTGTCCGCATAGTTCGCATTCAGGGAATATCCCAAGCCTAACACCTGGTTCAGGGTCGTTTTTGCTTCGGTGTATTTCTTCTGTGTAAGATACACTTTACCCAGCAGGGTAAGAGCAGCTCCTTTCGTAATTCTGCCAATATTTGCCGAATTGTATGTTGCCGGAAGCAGCTTTGCAGCTTCTGAAAGATCGGACTCGATCTGTGTATACACGGTTGCCGCAGACACGCGTTTATATTCATAGGCTTTGGCCGGATCGGTAAAGGGTTCAAATATCAGGATCACTTCGCCGTAGTACTGGGTCAACTGGAAATAGTAATAGGCCCTTAAAAATCTAAACTGGCCTTCAAATGGTTGTTTATCTGCATCTGGTATGGCTGTTGCGCCTTTCAATTTCATCAACCCGGTATTGATATTGTACAGGGCATTGTAGTGACGATTATACATATCTGTATTGATCACATTATTGGATGTTATCGTCCAATATTCGAAGGCTTCATGCCTATAAGCAAATCCCCGATCGCCTGTGTTAAAATCAACAGTTGTATTGTCTGTTATCAATTCATTCAAAAGCCACTGATCGTTTACGATACCTTGCAACTGACTGTAGGCACCTATCAGGGCCTGGTTCATCTCACTTGCGTTTTTATAAAAGACATCCGACGAGATACGGGTAGGGTCGTTTTTATACAGAAAATCCTTGCTGCAGGAGGTCATTAACGATCCTGCGATCATCGCTATATATAGTGTTTGTTTCATTGTACTTTTTTTAGAAGGTGATGTTTGCTCCAATTGTAAATGTTCTTGCAACGGGGTATGCTTCATCGTCCTGGCCGGGATTGATACCGCCCCTGTTGTTCACTTCAGGATTATTACCCGGATAGTTGGTAATAAGAAGCAGGTTATCAGAGCTGAGGAATAGTCGTAAAGACATTTTTTTAAGTACAGCTGGCGGGACGGCATAGCCAACGGTAATATTTTTTACCCATGCATGGCTACCGCTGTATACGTATCTTGAATTTGTTTCTCTTGCCCACTTCCAGGTATTTGTAGTCACCAATCTGCCATTACCGGGTTGTTTTTCGGACCTCCAACGTTGTTTGCTTTCTTCCAGCACATTGAATATGCCATCCATGTTCATGGTAGATGATTCTATATTTCTATAGATCTCGTATCCATGGGCACCTGTCAACAGAATGCTTACATCAAAGTTCCTGTAGCTGCCGCCGGTAGTAAGTCCCCATATCACTTTGGGCGTCGGGTTGCCGATCTCCACCATATCTTTCGTGTCGTAGGTAATTTCATTGTCGCCGCTTGCATCCCAATACTGGTATACACCGGGGATGGCACCATCCTGTTTAGGGGCAGCGTCGATCTCTGCCTGGTTATTAAATACCCGCAGTACCTTAAAGCCATACAGCATTCCAATAGGCCTTCCTACTCTTGATATATTAAAGCCGCTATAATATTCCCCATTCAACAGTTGATCATTCTCTCCGCGTATCTCGAGTACCTTATTCTGATTGAAGGAGATGTTTCCGTTGGCAAACACATTAATATCGCGGGTAACGTTTGTTTTGTATCCAATTGCAAACTCAAGTCCTGTATTTTGTACTTTGCCAATATTGGTCAGTGTAGTTGTGAAACCGGCTATAGCAGGCAGCTGTACCGGCAGCAGCATATCGGTTGTTATGCGTTTATAATAGTCAACCGAAAAGTTGAGCTTGCCGTTTATTGCAAGCAGGTCAAGTCCTACATCTGTTTGGTTTGACTTTTCCCATTTCAGCCTGGAGTTGGCAAATGAGCTTATCACCTGACCGCTTACAAAACTGCTGCCTAATGTGTAACCGCTTGCATTCATATAGGCACTGCTGGGATAGGTGCCGATATTACTATTACCTGTAATGCCCCAACTACCTCTTAGTTTCAGGTCGTTGATCCAAGAGATGCCGGACATGAATTTCTCCTGTGAGATACGCCATCCTGCGGACACTGCCGGGAAGTTGCCGTACTTGTTATCGGCACCGAATCTTGAGTTTCCTTCTCTTCTGAAAGTACCGGTTAGCAGGTACTTTTCTTTGTAGGAGTAAGCCAGCCGGCCAAACCATGCTACTGAACTCCAACTGCTTTCTGACGAGCCAACATCTCTAACAGCAGCAGCTCCGAAATAGGGTATCTGGTCGGAGGAAAAAGTATTGCCAGATCCGGATAGTCCTTTTACGGTTTCTTCCTGGGCGTTGTAACCAGCCATCACTGTGAGGCTGTGGTCTTCGATGATCTTACTGTATGTGAGTAACTGGTCTGTAGAATAGTTCAATGAATTGTTGGCATACTCACTCAGGGAAGCGTTTTGTGGCGCGGGTGCATTCATACCGGAAATACCGGAGGGTACGAATCGTTTGTAGGTTTGATAGTCCAGTTTTACATTGGCTGCAGTTCTGAATTTCAATCCTTCGAGGATCGTAAATTCAAGAAATCCATTCGACAACAGGCTACTGGTACCCAGTGTTGTTTTAATTTCATTCAGGCCCTGCACAGGATTGCCCCATCCAAAGGTGCCATCGCCTTTAATGTAATTGTTATAGCTGCCATCTTCTTTGTAGATAGGCTGGCGTGGGTCCATCAATAACGTGGAGCCGAGCAAACTGCCTCTGCCTTCCGTACCCGGGGCTAATCTTTGCTGAGCATAGGAGCCGTTTAGGTTAATGCCCATCTCCAGGAAATTATTGATCTTACCGCCTATATTAGCACGTGCCGAGTAGTTCTTAAACCCTGTCTTGATCAAAACGCCTTCCTGATCGCGATAGCCAAGGGAGACCAGCGTGCGAATGTTTCCATTGCCTTGCGAGAGTTGAATAGTATGGTTTTGAAAGGCTGCATTTTTGTTCAGGATAGCGTCATACCAGTCTGTAGAATATTTTGTTTGCTCCGGGTACCTATAATCCAACGGTACTTCACTGATATTAGGTTCTCTGTTTTCAAAATACCTGATCTTGTCCATGAACATGTCTTTCCTGAACTGTGCGAAGTCCTGTCCATTCAACACTTTTACTTTCCTGGAGGAGGGTATGTTCTGGATGCCATAGTTGGTATTGAAACTGAGGTTTACTTTACCAGCTTTTGCAGATTTAGTAGTTATCAGTACTACTCCATTTGAAGCGCGGGCTCCATATATAGCTGTGGAAACTGCGTCTTTTAAAATGGTGATCGATTGTATGTCTGCCGGGTTGAGGTTTTGTCCTACAGCAGACCCGATGGGGAATCCATCTACTACATACAAAGGATTGCTTCCCGCTCCTAATGAGCCAATGCCTCTTATGGTGACGCTCAATTCATCGCCTGGCCGTCCTGTGCTTTGTCTTACCTGCACACCTGGCGCCTGTCCAACAAGCAACCGGCTTACGTTGGCAATGGGTATATCTTTTTGCTTTGAAATATCCACTACTGAAACTGCTCCTGTTACATCCTTTTTCTTAGCTGTTCCATAGCCGATGACGACTACATCGCTCAGTTCCGCATTTTTTGGTTCAAGTCTTATCTCATATCTCGTTTCTCGCGTAACAACAAATGTTCTTTCCAGAAAACTGACGATGGAAATGTTGATGGAATCACCTTCAGCGGCCTGAATGGTAAATCTGCCTTCTTTGTCGGTAGAAGTGCCCATATTGCTTCGCGCAACCCGAATGGATGCACCTTGCAAAGGTTTACCTTCCTGATCATACACTACTCCACTGATCGCATTTGCTTGAGCATGTACAATAGCCGGAGTGATCGTGAACAATAGACTGATAAGAAAGAAAAGTTGCAGCATTTGAATAGTACCTGCTTTCTTCCGAAAGCGTTCCGCAAGGTGCGGGGTGCAGTTTGTTTTTAGCATAATGGCAAGTTTTGGAATACGTTTAAATAAATGACATCCCTGTTCCGTAAGGGCTTACAGAGCATAAAAATTAAATCTCAGTTGTCAGGATATTTAGTTGGTATTGGTAATGATGAACCTAATGTTTAACAAGATTACCCTTAATTTTGGTTTAGCGATTGCGAATTATGATTCAGTAGTTTAACTTTTTGACACAAATGAAAATGAAGAAAAGTGAACAGTTGAAGTACCTGGTAGCAAGTGATATCGACCAGTTGTGGGGATTGTTTGTAACTACGGTAGGGTTTCAAAGCATAGCCTCCAATTCAGTTTATCCCCCGAAGGGTCATCCTTCTTCTTACTGGTTCAATCCTGAAAAGGGGAGGATACTGCATGAATACCAAATTATTTATGTTGTTAAAGGTGAAGGTATTTTTCAATCATCACATATCAAGTCTTCTACTGTTTCTGCAGGTTCTCTCCTTTTTATCTTTCCTGAAGAATGGCACACGTTCAAGCCTGCAAAGAAAACAGGATGGCAAGTATACTGGCTGGGTTTTAACGGGACACATGCAACCGCATTTTTGCAGCATGCTTTTTTTACAAAACAAAACGCCGTCTTAGAGATAGGATTCAATGAGCAGATGGTGGCTCTTTTTGAACAGGGCATCAAGATTGCCAGCTTGCAGCAAACTGGTTGTCAGCAAATGCTGGCAGGTATTACGCATCATTTGTTAAGTTTTATATTTTATTCAAAAAAGAACGACTCGTTCCGAGACAAGGAGATTGCGCAACAAATCAGTAAGGCCAGGATGATCATGAATGCCAACGCATATGAAGATAAGCAGCCTGAAGAAATTGCCAGAGAATTAAACCTCAGCTATTCCTGGTTCAGGAGGGTATTTAAACAATATACCGGTTTTTCACCAGCTCAATATCAACTGGAAATAAAACTGCAAAAAGCAAAGGAGTTGCTTACAAGAACAAATATGCCGATCAAAGAGATTGCGTACGAACTGAACTTCGAATCAAACAGCTATTTTGTAACGTTCTTCAAAACCAAAGTGGGTATGTCACCTGGTGTGTATCGAAAAAAAGTACACGCTCACAGTGTTATCAAAGATACTTCCGACAAAAGCTAAAGCCCTGACAATTGCCAGGGCTTTACTTTTTGCAACTTTGCAAGTAACTGCTTGAATGGAAAAACGACGGAACTTGTGCGACTCAACAAGATTACCCTTAATTCCGGTCTTCCTGTTTCGAATTATGATCTATTGATTTACTTTTTTGACACAAATAAATTAAGGGGTACGAACTGCCCTGCCCTTTTTTGCAAATTGCACCTGTTTTACCCTTTTGTGCTATTAGTACGTACTATCTACGGCTGATCTACGTACTATCTATGGCGCATCCTCTTCTCACTTTCTGTTCCGGGTACTCGTTTTTTCCCTTTCCCGGAATCTTCCCATTTCTATTCTACTGTTTGTCTCTAATAGCAAGCGTCGAATATACAATCCCGGTAATGCGGTTTCCAAATTTATTTTAGTATCGTATGGGATGAAATGGGATGGTTTCGGAAGGAATAGGATAAAATAGGAATCAATTTATCCTATTCCTTCCGGTTTCATCCGAAACCTGGTAAAATAAATTTGGAAACGGGTATCGCGATGTTGTACGTTTGTTTGAACAGTTAGTCATGACTCGCTTTCTTTAAAAATGTTCATTCATGCTGATGTTGCAATTCATAAACTGGTAACTGATCAATACCGGTTGGGGATTCGGCAAAAAAGCACGATGAACGATGTGCGGCGCTTATCTTCAGTTGCTTCGGCTGGCCACGGTCAACTCAATGTATCGTTACACATATGATGATTCAATAGCAGCACCGGCAACGGCAGTACACTGCTACCTCGCCCTTACCCTGGCAATCGTTGTTCTGTAGTTGTTTACAAGCAAGCCCCTATGCGGGTATCAGACTTTTAACAGCCTTCCGAACAACAGCCAACCGAGATGCATCCTGCAATCTCTGGTGGTTTTGCCGGGGCCTCGTTTCAGCAGGAACTCCGTTGCCGGGTTTAGACTGCGCCGGGAAGACGGGAAGTAAGGAAGGATAAAATCAAGGTTTTATTTTTTCTGCTTTCCGGCGTCCTGGTTACTTAACTTTTTTATTTTCACTATGTGCGACCACTCTCGTAACTTTTGGTACATCCCAATTTCAAGGTAATGATGAACTTCCGCGTAATTGTCCCAATCGCCCCCTTAAAGGGTTATATCGGAAAGATCTGGGTGCTGGAGAGTGATGTTCCCATACCTGACGACGATATGAAACTGGTAGTGCCTGATGGCCGCCTCCTGATGGTGATACCTTTTCGTAATGGGATTATCGGCCATATGGGTAATAAAGACTACCTCGCTCCTCAACATTCGATGGCTATCGTGGGCGCTTCGGACCTACCATCTATTGTAAACGCACAAACGGATGGTCCAATCGGGACTATAGGTGTGGAAGTGAGTCCAATGGGCGCCTACCGGTTCCTGCACTTACGTATGCATGATATCAAAAAGCAGTTAAACTTCTTGCCGGATATCTTAGGCAAAACAGCTCGTGTTATAGAACAGCAGATTGCTTCCTCAACAAGTATTGATGACAAAGTGTGGGTATTGCAGCAATTTCTGTTGACCCTTTTTGCCGACAGTGAAAAAGACCTCTTGTTTGAGTACTGTATACAACAAATAGAAGCATCCAAAGGGGGTATCAAAATAGCAACGCTTGAACGTCAGACCGGCTATTCCAGCCGCTGGCTCAATATGAAGTTTGAAGAGCGGCTCGGCATGAGCCCCAAGAGCTTCAGTTCCGTTATCCGGTTTCAGCAATACTATCGTGCACTGCTGGCCAACTCCACCGACTTTTTCAAACAAAAGCAGTTCTTCGATCACTACCACGACGAATCTCACTTTATCAAAGATTTCAAGCGGTTTACCGGCTTACCTCCCTCCAAACTGATACGTGCCAAGAATGAATTCGGGAATACCTTCGTCCGGGATTGACACTTCCGATTTTTACAACGCCGGGCAGCGTACATGCGTTTACTTTGTACAAAACAAGAAGCCATGATAGTTTCATACTTAACCTTCAACGGCAATGCCAGTGAAGCTTTTGATTTTTACAAATCTGTTCTCGGCGGAGACTACGCCAGCCTTCAGCGTTTTAGTGATACGCCGCAGGGCGCCCATATGCCTGAGGCTGACAGAAGCAAGATCATGCACGCACATCTGGAGACTCCGATCGGCGCGCTGATGGGTAATGACTTTTTTGATTTTACCGGCGAGGCGTTTAATCCCGGCAATAATATTGCTCTGTCCCTGCACCCTAAAAGCATAGACCAAGCCAATGAATTATTTAATGGACTTTCTGCCGGCGGCAATATCATTCTGCCATTGGCTAAAGCTCCCTGGGGTGATTACTTTGGCATGTTCAATGACAAGTTCGGTATCAAATGGATGGTGAATTGTCAGGAAGGTTAAGCAGTGCCATGTAGGGGTCACCAGTAATGCCCAATGCTATTGCAAAAGCAGGTTCAGTTTTATGGCCCTGCTTTTTTAGTTCTATGATACGCTGCCTGAAGGTTTCTCCTTTCTCTTGCAAGAGTTTATGTTCTATTAACATATGGCGCCAGGCGTATTGCTCTTTCGAGGGTATGTTCTGCCCAAAAATCTCGAAGGGAAGTCCTTCAATATTAAAAGCTGCCACTATAGCCGGCAGTGAAGTATCGTATGTTTCACGGACGCTAAAAGAATCAAATGCACCAAACTCACTCATGAGCAGTTGCCTGAATGATCCTGCGTCTTTTACATGGCAAATGATATCTACATCGCTGCGTTCTATATCAATATCAATCGGGATAGTGCCAACTACCAGTGGATCAAAAGGCTGTAGTTTATCCAGGATGGTATACCGTGTTAACAATTGCCAGGTGAACCGTTGGCGGTCATTGCCTCTTTCCAAATAAGTTATATCTTCAAAATGGCTACTCATTATTATGGCAAGTTAAAGGTTTGACGTTCTCAGTCAAACATCCGCCCTACAACACCCCTAACTTCCTATCCTTAGAATTTTGCAACTCTTGCTATAATCCTTGTACGTTCCGGGGCCTGTTTATAAGCCAACTTTGTGTTATCAAATTAAACGAACACAAATAAAACACAAAATTATGAACACGTTAATCAACAAAGTGATACTGGTAACCGGCGCTTCCCGTGGTATAGGTGCTGCCGTAGCAAAAAAGTTAGCCAGTGAGGGGGCCAAAGTGATCATTAACTATGCCGGTGGCCGAGAAGCAGCCGAGCAAACCGTGCAGTCAATCAAAGACAATGGTGGTGATGCTATCGCCCTGCAAGCAGATGTGAGTAAAGCTGCTGAAGTAGCTTCCTTATTCGATGCCGCCATTGCTCATTATGGTAAAATCGATGTGCTGGTCAACAATGCCGGTATCATGATCACGAAGTTGCTGAAAGACACTACTGACGAAGACTTTACGCGTCAATTTGAAATAAATGTGCGTGGCACTTTCAATACGCTGCGCGAAGCTGCTACCAAACTGGCTAATGGAGGCAGTGTCATTAATTTCTCTTCTACCACTACCCGTGTTATGATGCCTACTTACAGCACTTACGTGGCTACCAAGGGGGCTGTTGAGCAACTTACCCGCGTGTTTGCCAAAGAGGTTGGCGCCCGGGGCATCAATGTAAATGCCATACTGCCCGGACCTACGAATACAGAGCTTTTTACCAAGGGTAAATCACAAGAATTGATTGATCGTCTGGCTTCTCTCAACGCATTTAATCGCATTGGAGAACCGGAGGATATCGCCAGGGTTGTAACCTTCCTTGCCAGTGATGAGGCCAAATGGATCAGTGGACAGACTATCGGCGTAAATGGTGCGATGGCGTAGGTCTTAGTATAGAGTTCAGAGTCGAGAGTTCAGAGTCAAGCGTTCAGCGTAGAACCCGGGGAGCAGATAAATAACTACAGAAGGGGTGGTTCACTCTTTCTGTAGTTTTTATTGCTATATTAGGGCCATGTCCGACAAAACCAAAGTGGTAAAAACGCTGAACGAACTGTATGATACTATGGGGCTGTCTCATCATCTTGATTCCAGCTCCGGTTTTACTATTCTCTTTCTCCAGGATGTTATGAAAGAACTTCCTATTGCCTCCATCCCCTTCCGGCCCAATTTCTTCAGCTTTCTTTTTATCAAAGATGCTTTCGGAAACTATACCATCGATGATCTTCATTTTCCCATGACTCCCCGAACGGTTTATTTTACCAACCCGGGTAACTACCGGAAGTTTGAATGGAATAGTATTACGGATACCTGCCTGCTTGTGTTCAATGAGTCTTTCCTCAAAGAGCAGGTACATCCAGATGTATACCGCGACTTTTCTTTTCTCCTGACTGAAACTGTAGAGCCAAGGGTGTTAAAGCCTGAACAGTTCCTGATCATCGAAGAGTTGTACCGGATCATTTACCGTGAGCATCATGATCATTCTCCTTATAAAAACAAGATCATCGGCAGCACACTGGTAACGTTACTGCTAAAGATCAAAGAATACTTCTTCCAAGATTATAACCCTATTTACGAGGGCAACAGAAGCTCTCAGATTGTAAAGACTTTCAAACAAAACCTGGAGCAACATTTCCGGGATCTAGCCAGCGGCAAAACCGATACGCAACTGCGTGTACAGGATTATGCCGATAAGCAATTTCTGCATATCAATTATCTTTCCAGTGTCATCAGTAGTAAGACAGGCAAATCCATCACTGCCTGGATAGCGGACAAGACCATTGCCGAGGCTAAAGTAATGCTGCATGACAAGGACATGAACATCAAAGAAATTGCAGGCCGGCTCGGTTTCCTCGAAGCTTCTCACTTCAGCAACTACTTTAAAAAGCATACTTCGCAAAGCCCCGCAGAGTACCGCAAGCAGCACGCCTGATCGGCAATCTTAGAAATTTGCAAGTCTTGCTATAAACCTCGTACGTCCGAAGGGGTGTTCATGAGCCAACTTTGTGTTATCAATTAAACGATAATCAAAGTCTAAAATTTACTACCATGAACACTTTAAAAAACAAAACAGCTTTAATTACTGGATCAGCCAGAGGATTGGGTAAAGCCATTGCAGAACGTTATGCCGCACTGGGCGCCAACATTGTGCTCAACTATTCACGCGACAAAGTATCTGCTGAAGAAGTGGAAAGCAATATCAAAGCGATGGGCGCCAATGTAATCTCCGTGCAGGCAGACGTAAGTAAAGTAGCCGACATCAAGCGGTTATTTGAAGAAGCTAAAAAGGCATTCGGAAAGATCGACATCGTGGTTGCCAATGCCGGTATTGAAATGGTGGAAACGCCCGTAACTCAGTTTACCGAAGAACAGTTCGACAGACTGTTTTCTATCAACACCAAGGGGGCTTACTTTACCATGCAACAGGCTGCGCTGAATGTTGAAAATAATGGCCGTATCATCTATGTTGCTTCCAGCACCACTGCTTTTCCGGTGAAAGGAATGGCCGTTTACGGTGGCAGTAAAACCACTCCCCGCTACATGGTTGATGTGTTGTCTAAAGAGATCGGGCATCGCGGCGTAACCGTCAACTCCATCATTCCTTTCGCCGTAGATCATTCCGGTATCTTTGCAGAGCCCGGCAGCTATCCTGAACTGCGGAAATCATTGCTCGACAGTTGTCCGATGGGCCGGCTGGCTGAAGTAGAAGACGTGGCTAATATTGCCGAGTTCTTTGCCAGCGATCTCTCTTCTTTTGTAAATGGTCAACACTTACTCGTAAATGGAGGCGCTAATCAATAACCTATGAACAAGCTATTTACCATCATTACCTCTCTTATTTTCACAGGCAGCTTTGCCGCCTGTGGTCAAGGACAGGGAAACAATAAAGACATTAAAACACAGGTTATGGATACCAGCAAACTTACCAACAGTACTGTTAAAGCAGCTTTCCAGGCATGGCAACAGGGGGATTCGAAATTGTGGTTGTCTTTCTTTACCGATAAAGCTCAGCTCCTCGATGATGGACATACCCGTAACTTTCAAAAGTTCTCCACTGAGGCGATCGGTCACGAGCGGTTCACCAGCATTGATAAGGTAGAAGATAATGGCCTTTCGATTTATGGCCAATTCCACAGTGATACCTGGGGCAACTTCAAGACTTACTTTAAGTTCCATATCGACAGTAATAGAAAAATAGACAAACTTGAAATTGGACAGGCTGATTATTAAAGAACAGGAAGGGCACAAGCACCCAACGCTCCATGCTATGCTGCATGCTTGCGCCAGTGACTTACAAGCAACGACAAATCCCGGATAGGCAGCTATCCGGGATTATATTTTCTTCATGGCTATGCTCCTTGTAATGAAATACACATTATTCCTGACCGGGCAATTGCGACATGTCCATATAAGCCAGTTCCCATTGGTGGCCATCAAGGTCGGCAAAGCTGTGCTGGTACATCCAGCCATGATCCTGGGCTTCTGCATAGATAGTAGCGCCCAAGGTTTTGGCTTTGTTCACCAGTTCTTTTACTTCATCTCTTGAATTGGCATCCAGTGCAATCAATACTTCAGTGGCTTTCGTAGCATCGCTTACTGTTTTGCGGGTAAATGTCTGGAAATAGCTTTCAATGAGCAGCATTACAAAAATGCTGTCACTAACTACCATACAGGCAGCTTTATCATCTGTAAACTGTGGGTTAAAACTAAAGCCAAGGTTTTTGAAGAAATCCATTGACTTGTCGAGGTTCTTTACGGGCAGGTTGATAAAAACTTTTGTTGCCATTGTTTAACTGTTTTAATTGTTATTGATGACACAAAGTTGGGGCACTGCCGCCGCCAAAACCTTTACATATGTTGAGAAAGGGAAAAAACTTATTTATTGGCAAAAAATATCCGGCTCATCTGGGTAGGTGTAATGCCCAGGTAGGCGGCAATATGATGTTTCTTGAGTCGCTTTACCAGCTCAGGGTATTTATCCAAAAACTCATCATATCGTACTTTGGCTGAGTCGTTGCGGAGGGAAACCTCGTAGGGCTCTTTATCGATGATCCAATGTTGCTCCATGTAGCGGATGTAGAATGCAGCTATATCTTTGTGAGTGGCTACCAGTTTTTTAAACTCCTGAAAGTCGTATTCGAGTACCGTAGTATCTTCCAATGCAGTGATGGTAAACAGGCTTTCAGACCTGGTAAGTGTGGCAGGAATGGAGCCGGCAATCCTGCCTTCCGGGAAAAAGTATTTGATCACCGTATCGCCTTCATGGGTGATATAATACTGAGAGAATAATCCTTTGACAATAAAGGCCACCTTTCTGGGTACTTGTCCTGTCCGGATAAAGTCTTCGCCCTTAGTGTACGTTTTTTCCTTCAGTAAAGTACTCCATGCGGTAATTGCTTCGCTGCCAAGCGGAACATAAGTATTTATCTTTTGGAAAAACTTGTCGATTTTCATACAACGGCGTTTTTATAATACTCAATCATCGCAGAGAGCTTAACGTCTGATATACCAAACTTATACAGGTTAAGTTTCTCCATTGTTTTGTCCTTTTTAAAAAGGATTAAATAAAAGTTGGTTGTACGACCTTCCTGCACATTCATTATGCAGGTTTCCACTATTTCACTCCATTTAATAGGCCGGTGATCGACACTGATGGAGTCTTTGTTGAGGATTAGGGTGTAAATGTATTTCTTGTTGAAGAAGGAATTATAGATCACTATGCAGATAATAAATGTGATAAAGAGCAGCGGGAGAAAGAAACTAAAAAACAATGTTGTATTCCCCAATAGCAATTTCAGAAACCCTAGCCAAAACAAGCTTAAAAATAGGATAATGACGGCTGCAATGGTTTTATCTGTAAGAGATGGCCTTATTACTGTTGCCTCTTTATATTTTCCGGATTTTGTGGATCGGGCAATAAGTTTTGTCGTTTCGACCTTCGGATAATTTTGCACCAACCTATCAAACCAGGTCATTTTCTGTTCTTCAGCTTTGATAAAGTCATCTACAATGGGCATACAGTCAGGAAATTACTATAAAATACGCAGAATGGAGGTTATTCAAGCCTGCTTTTGGTGCTTATCGCGTTTACTACCTGCTGTATGCTTTGGGCAACGATTTCCGGATTATCGTTTTGTACATAATGGCCACTCTTAGGATCGAGGATGAATTTCGAATTACCGGATAGCGAAGTAAGTTCTTCGATCTGGGTGTCGCGTTCAGCCCTTAATTGTTTCCATTGGTCATCGGGTGTTCCAGGTGGCTGTTTTCTTATTCCTGCTCCTATAATGATCGTTGGCCTGTTTTTAAGTTGTTGTTTGTTCTTCAGGCTTGCTGCATACATCTGCTGAAATTCTTCTGCCATGTAATCGGCTGTGGAATCGTATTGGTTGCTTACTTTATTTTCCAACTGGGGTTTGGGTATTGGTTTACCGGTGGCTTTCTCCCGTAACCGGGTCCACCCACCGTATCGAATACTCCCCAGCATGCTACTCTCATGTGTAGGATCTACCAGTACCAGTCCTTTGATGTTCTTGCCGTAACGTTCTGTGTACATTCTAACGAGCAGGCCACCGATCGATTGGCCTACCAGTATAACCGGTCCTTTTATCTTAGCTTTTTCCAGCAGTTTATGCAGCTCAAAAACTTCCTGCTCCATAGTCCGTGGAAGTGGTCCGGGTTCACTTTTTCCTGTGCCTGCCCTGTCATAGGCAAGGGTATGGTAGTCTGGCGGAAGGGTGGCGATCACCTTCGTCCAATCCCGCGCGCCGCCACCGGCCCCGGATTCGAAAACAATCGTGAAGGGCGCATCCCGATTGCCCTTTTCGCTGATAAACAATTTATGGAAGCCAATATCGATCATTCTCTCTCCAGCCGTGTCGGGTACCGATCCTACTTGTGCATTCACCTGGATTGAAAAAATGGCTACGAAACCGGCCAGTAAAATGGCTGCTTTGTTATGGAATATGGCATTGAGTGGCATATAGAAAATACACGATTTTCAGCGACATGTTGCATGGAGGCACACTAACCTATATTGCTCATAAACAGCCTGATATGGCATCGTTTCCGCTGGCACAGTTTTGTTATGTACTCTCCTGAACCAAAATTTGCCCCATGACACAGAAGAATGATCTTAAAAATGATCCTAAGAATGACAAGGACGAATCTCCATTAGCGCCCGATCCTGAGACGCTTCACAAAACTGACCCGCAAGAAAATATGGAGGGCCCTATTTCTTCTCTTGTACAGAAAGGAAAGGAAACCATGGAGAAAAAAGGTGGTGAGATACCCGATGATGATGACGAGGCTAAATAGTCTTGTTTGCAGGTACACTATCAGTTGAACGATTGTCTGAATTCGCCAGGTGAAACATTCGTCTTGCGCTTGAATATCTTATTAAAGGACTGGGGGTGTTCAAACCCTAGTATATAAGCTATCTCCGACACGCTCAGGCTCGTAGTGCTCAGTATTTCTTTTGCTTTATCGATCAGCTTTTGCTGGATATGCTGTTGCGTATTTAAGCCGGTAAGCTGGCGAAGCATATCGCTCAGGTACCTGGGTGACACCTGCAGTTTATCAGTGATGTATTGCACAGAGGGCGGGCCTTTCATCAAGGCTTCGTTGTTATTGAAATAATCATTTAGTAATTGCTCCATTTGCGCCAGCAGATCGTTGTGTACTGCTTTGCGTGTAATGAACTGGCGGTTGTAAAAACGATTGCTGTAGTTCAGCAGCAGTTCTATTTGCGATACTAATACATCCTGGCTGAAATTGTCTATGGGCAGGGATAACTCTTGTCCGATATTCTCAAACACCGTATCGATCACTGTCTTTTCTTTGTCGGACAGGTAGAGTGCTTCAGCAACGGAATAAGAAAAGAAGCCATATGTTTTGATCATCTTTGCCAACGGGTAGTTCCTTATAAAGTCAGGGTGAAATAATAGGGTGTGCCCTGCATAATTCTGTTCTCCTTCACCCGCTGAGATCAACTGGTTGGGTGATACGAATGACAAGCCGCCTTCATCAAAATCATAATACCCCTGGCCATATCTTATTTTTCCTTTCAGGTGGTGCTTGAATGATATCTTGTAGAAATTAAGCATTAGCCCTTTCTCCATTTGCTGCGTATCGGCTTTGATATCCTTGTAATCTACCAGGGCAATAAGGGGGTGAAGGGGCTTAGGTAAGCCCAACGCACGCGTCAGTGTAGTAATTGAATCAAATACAAAGGGTGTTGCTTTTTCCTCTTTTTTCATGATGCTTCTTTTAAAGCATGAAAACCTGTTAGCAGGTCTTCATACAAAATTAGTCATTATAACGCTGCCTTACTGTAAGGGCTTTTCAGGTGCAGGTATTTGCCTATGGCAATCCTGTGGTCTTCCGGTCCTTCTTTCAATCGCCGGGCATACGTGCTCACCGCATCATCGCCTGCCATGTAGCGAAGCTGATCTTTGCCATCTGTGGCGGCTTCATATACAACAGCAGCAATAGCATCCGCTTCTGTAAACTTCATCAAAGTGCCGTCTGTAAACCCTTCCACCATGCGGGCATTTAAGGCTTCATAGCCTTTACTGTCTACTACATCCATTACCTGCGTAAAGTTGCTTTTGATGCCACCCGGTGCTACTGTTTTAATGCCAATATTGAACGCAGCGAGGTCGTACCACATGCCTTCGCTCCAGCCTTCCAACGCCCACTTGCTGGCGCTGTATACTGAAGAAAGTGGTGTGGAAGCCACCCCACAAATAGACGTGGTGGTAATAAAGAGGCCTTTGCGCCTTTCTTTAAACCAGGGAATGAATGCTTTTGCTACTCTGAATGTTCCAAACACGTTGGTATCAAACTGGTTGATGATCTGGGCTTCTGTATAGCTTTCTATAGGCCCTATCAGTCCATATCCGGCGTTATTGAATACCACATCAACAGGTCCTTGTTCGATCACCTGCTGCACGGTGGCGTTTACCTGTGCTTCGCTGGTAACATCCAATGGTAACAGGGTCACATTTTCCAGTTGTGATAATTCTGTTTCTTTTGATGGATTGCGCATAGTGGCAATCACTTTCCAGCCTTTTGATTGAAATAATTTGGCAGTGGCTTTGCCCAGGCCCGCAGAAGCGCCTGTAATAAAGATCGTTTTCATTGTTTAACTTTTGTCGTTTGTATTACGACACAAAGTTGGGCTGCCGCACAGAGATGTTTGTAGCCAGGTTGGTATATGTTGTAGCCGGATTGGTAATTCTATTTCTTCTTTCCTTTTTGATTCCAGAAAATAAAAGTGCCTCTGTCTGTAGGAGAAACAATATCGATAGCTCCATCACGATTAAGGTCAGCAGCCAATATATCTGAACCGCCTCCCGAACGATTATGCACCAGCTCGGGAATAAATTCAGCGCCTCCCGGTGCTTTGGCATTGCGCACCGTACGATACACGTAGATCACTGGCGCGCCATAGGGATCAGGGTCAAAGTAATTGTCGAGGTGGGAATAATAACGTTTACCGGCAATGAAGTCTGTTATTCCATCGCCGTCAATATCGGCAAAAGCTGTTCCATGTATTTGTGAGAAAGTGACATTACCGGCGTTTTTTGCAGCATAGTCATCGCTGATGATGTGTTGCACAAAGCTGCTATTCCCGGCGGCATCGCGCTTTTGTTCGTACCAGCCCAATCCAAAGCCATGGGCGTTGAGCGAAGTGACCACATCGTTCAGCTTGTCGCCATTTACGTCGTATACTCCTATTACAGCACCACCCGCGCCCGTGCTGCGGTGGCCGTAGCGGGCAAATGCCTGCGGATGATATGTCCACAAGCCTGTAGTGGCAGTAGCCGGTTGCTCCCACCAGCCATTGGGATTGAGGATGTCCATGCGTCCATCGCCATTGATATCTCCTACTCCAATGCCGTGCGCCATAGCATACCCTTTTTCCGAGATCACCTGTACTTTCCATGGTTTGGTGGCATCTGATTCATCTGGTTTGGCATAGCACATAGCTCCGCCCGTACCAAATACCAACTCGGGGTTATTGTCTCCATCGATGTCTTTAAACACCGTGATCTCCGATTGCACAGCTGGTATGACCTCATACTTATCCCACCGGCGGGAGTTATTGCCGGGATTGATGTACACCGTAGCAACGGGTGGACCACTCAATATATCCGGCCAACCATCGGCATTGAAATCAAATACGTATTGACAGTTGACAGCCGTAAAATCTTTAGAGGGATTGAGTGGTACAGCAATAAATATTTCACGGTAACGTGTGTAGTCAGGCCCGAAGTAGATATAAGGCCCAGAAACAATATCTGTAATGCCATCTTTGTTGAAGTCTCCTGCAGCAGCTCCCCAAGAATAATACATATCGTTGATGCGTTGTACTTTGAAGCGGGGGGAAGATTGCTCAGCAGGCATGGTCCTCCTACCAATGTCTTTCAGAAAGAGCTGCTTAAAAGACACTTCTCCGCTGCCGCCTACATACAATGCCACCTGTCCGAAGCCTGCTGCTTTATCGTCTGTAGCTGCGGCCGACTCGCGACCGTCATTGAAGAAAGCACGAATGATGTCAGCATCCATGAAGAGTTCTACAAGTTTCCATTCACCAGGACGTACTGTAGTCACCGGCCGTTCCAATGGCAATGATGGGCGGGGTGCTGCAGACTGATTACCGCGCTGGTTGTTTCGAGCTGCTACATTGCGCGCGGCCTGTGATGTATCGGGTGGTGGCGCCAGCCGGATAATGCTACCGGTAGTACGCAAGGGTTCTTTTTGTATGATAGCACCGGTAGCATCGATGATCACTTTATAGTGGCCTGTTTGTTCTCCGGTAATAGACACCAGTATACCCTGCCATCCGTCGTTGCGCTTTTCCAGCCGCACCAGGAAGCCGGCCTCTGCACCGGCTCCTGCTTTGAACATAGCATGCAGCGCTACATCCTGGTAAGATTGGCTGAAGAGCAGTGTGCCGCCTTTGGCGCCGGAAGGCACAGTAGCTATGACCTCTCCGTTTTGCGCCTGCCAACGTGCACCGCCTTGTGGTATCCATTGACTGCTCAATGTTCCTTTAAAAATATAATCGGGGACAAAGCTGAGTCCGCCACCGGTAGCCAGCTTGCTCAGATCGTCCTGGGCAAAAGATAAGGTTAAGGATACAGCAAGCAGTAACGTTAGTAGCGTTCTCATCTTATTTGATATTATTTTTCACATGGGTAACCAGCCAGTCGGCTACTTTCTCAAAATCTACATCGAGGTAGTCCGGGCTCCATTGTTCTACGGAATAGATGCCTTTGAACCCAAGACGCTCTGCCATTTGCACACAGGCATCGAAATCATATGACAGGTGTTCTATCTGTCCGTTGAAATTCATCGCCTTGGCTGAAATAAAATAAGCATAGGGCATGATCTTTTCCAGTGAAGCCATCGCTGTAGCACGTGGATAATTGCCGAAGTCGGGCAAGGTGTAAATATTGGGGCCTGCTTCTTTGATGATCTTTATGTGCAGGTCGGTATTCATTTCAATGCCGAAATGGTTTTCGGTGAGGAGTACCAGCTTTTTACTTTTTGCATATTGCGCCAGCTCTTTCATGGAGCGGATACTTTGATCGATGGAGCCTTTGGCCCGTCCGGGATTTACCCGCACACAGGTGGAGCCCAGGTACGCAACGGCATCCATCCATTGCTTTACATGCGTCACGCTCTTTTGCCGCTCTTCTTCATTGGCCGCTGCTACGTCATAATCACTGTCTACCTGCACATTGACCAGTTTGGAACCGGATGCTTTGAGCTTTTCTTTGAGCTGTGTGAGGTATGGTTGTTCGAGTGATTCGAAGTGATTGCTCCAGAACTCCACTTGCCGCATACCGAATCGTTGCTTGTAGTATGCAGGTACCTCCAGCAGTGTTAATTCATTCGTAATGGTGCTGATCTCTTTAGGCTTGGTTTGTTTAAAACGGTAACGAAACAGCACCGTCCCCATGGCAATGCGTTCGTTTTTATCGGCCGGCATCCAGTCGCGTGCAAAGGAAGGCAATACCCAGATGGATAGGGCCAGTTTGGATGAACCTTCAATGAAGTCTCTTCTGTTCATAAAAAAAGTTTACTGTTTTATGTAGCCAGAGGCTACGGAATAGGCTCACTCGCCAGAGGCGAGCGAGTGAAATCATTTCGGAAGTGCGTATACTACATAGCTGGCAGGTAATATGCCTGGCAGTTTCGACCTGTCTTCGCTTTCATCTGTAAAGGGTGCTGTAGCGCTTACTACAATGTATTGACGTCCTTTCACTTCATACATGGCCGGAAGTCCCTGCGTTTCGCGTGGCAATGCGGCCGTCCAAAGTATTTTACCGTTCTCTGTATCGATGGCGTACAGCATACCTCCCTTGGAAGTAGCGAAAAGAATACCGGTGGATGTTACAATCATGCCTTTTCGTTGTGTGCCGATCGGTACACCGGTATTGGCGCCGCCTTTCTTAGCAATGCGTATATCCTGCCCGATGGGTATTCTCCATTTGATGGCGCCCTTGTTGAGGTCATACGCTACAATGGAAGACCATACCGGGCTCATGAGGTTGGAATATTGTAAACCGTAATCGGTTGTGTACCGGTTTGCGGGAACGTTCAATCCCGCCGGATAATCGCGCATGCCATTCTGCGGCCGGCCACGTACAGGGTTGAAAGAACTGTCGAGCGTTACGCCACCGGAATCAACTACCGGTCCTTCAGGTAATGTACGCTTTATTGTCTGCTGTCCGCCACCACGCGGCTGTGCACCTCTGTTGCCAGCCATGAATGCATAAAGGCCCGCCATCGTTTTATCGTCTATGTGCTGGAAGCCGGGCATGGGTCCTTTCCCTACAATCACTACTTCTTTGAATTTATCGAAAGGAATGCGGTCGCCAATATCACGGAGGGCCGGGCCTGCTGCACCCTGTCTTTCAGCGCCATGACAAGCCTGGCAGAATTGCTGGTAGACAGTCTCAATCTTTTTGGTTTCTGCTTCGGAAGTAAGTACCGGTCTTTCCTGTACTTTCTCCAATTTGAAAACAGAGGGATAATCCTGCGTGGCTACATATACGATACCCGTGTAAGGATTGGCTGCTGTGTTGCCAAGGTTGGCACCTCCTACTGCGCCGGGAATGATGATGGTTTCGTATTTATCGGAAGGTGGTGTATAAAATCCTGTACGCCCACTGTCGATCCTGCGTTTCCATTTTGCTTTTTCTTCGGATGTGAAGTATGGGTTGATGTCATCCGCTTTTACCACCTGCCGGGTGAAAGGTGGTAATACCGTAGGGAATGGCTGTGTAGGCCATGTCTTTTCGCCCGGCATTTCACTGGCAGGCACCGGCCTTTCTTCAACCGGCCAAAGTGGTTTGCCGGTAACACGATCGAAAGCAAACATGAATCCCTGCTTGGTAGCTTGTGCCACTGCCGCAATCTTTTTTCCTTTGTGCTCTGCTGTTATCAGTTGCGGTGCAGCAGTAAGATCATAATCCCAGAGGTCATGGTGCGTGAGCTGAAAATGCCAAAGTCTTTTGCCCGTGCGTGCATCCAGCGCCAGCAGGCAATCGCTAAAGAGGTTGCTACCCTCACGGTCGGCGCCATAATAATCATAGGTAGGAGAACCCACCGGGAAATAAGCAATGCCACGCTCTTCATCTACCGATATCTCGCCCCAGGTATTCGCGGCGCCCACATACTTGTAAGCGTCCTTTGGCCAGGTCTCGTATCCATATTCACCGGGATGCGGAATAGTGCGGAAGGTCCAGACCAGTTTACCGGTAACTACATTGTAAGCGCGAAGATGACCGGGTGGTGAGAAGTAGTTTTCTCCGGGTGAGGAACCCAGCAGGATAAGGTCTTTAAAAATAACGCCGGGCGTATTCGATTGTACCCGACCCACAGTAGCAGGATCGCGATCGAGCCCTTCCTTGAGGTTCACATAACCATTGGTGCCAAAGTTTTGAATGGATTTACCCGTAGCGGCATCGATGGCCTGCAGCGTATTGCGCATAGTGAAGAGGATACGCCTGTCCTTTTTGTCTTTGCTCTCCCAATAGTTGATGCCCCGCCAGGCAATACCCTCGAGATTGGCATGTATCCACAATTCTTTACCGGTAACTGCATGCAGGGCTACGAGGGAATTGTTTTTGGCCAACACGTACATGACCGTGTCCACAATGATGGGACTGAAGAGGTATTGATTGTTGTCGCTGGTGGGATAATGCCAGGCTACCTGTAGCTGGTTTACGTTGTCTTTGGTGATCTGGGTAAGGTCTACGTATTTGGACTGATCGGCCCCACCTCCATAATTTTCCCAGGTGCGGTATTGGGGTTTGGGCTCCGGCGGTGTACTCATCATACAACCGGCAATAATGATCAGCAGTACGGCCCCTGTCGCAAGGATGGTTCTTTTGCGTTGGCGCGGCAATCGTTGGCAAACATTCATACGGGATATTCTTCGTTTTGGCTATTCCGGAATGTTGTGTAAGTAAGGATTACAGCATTAAAATTTTACTAACCAGTGTATTAATCGGGAGGAATTAATCAAAAAAACATCCATATTAAGAATAAAACTATCGCCGCGAAGACGGTAAGGCGTCAAATTATATCAGTGTCATTGCCAGTTGAGCTGCTGTGTTCGTTGTGGGTGGGGTAAAGCCCTCCAATGATAACAGGTATGCTTTTGCTTCCAGTCCGCCGGCAAAACCGGTGAGGCTGCCGTTGGCGCCAATAACCCGGTGACAGGGCACAATGATCGAAACGGGGTTTCTGCCATTGGCTGCTCCTACTGCGCGTACTGCTTTCGGATTCCCAAGCTGATTGGCTATCTGCTGGTAATTGCGTGTTTCACCGTGGGGAATGGTGGTGAGTGCTTCCCACACCTGCTGCTGAAAGGGTGTTCCGATCATGTCGAGCGGTAATGAAAAGGTATTGCGGTTGCCTGCAAAGTATTCCTGCAATTGCCGTTCTGCTTCCAGTAATACGGGGTGTTGTTCATTTGCTTCTTCCGCTTTGGCGTGTACACGGTTGGGCTTGTCGTTTTCCCACAACACGGCAGCCAATCCTTTGCTGCTGGCGATCAGCGTGAGCCTGCCGACAGGTGAAGGCATGTATTTAAAAGCGTAGTTCATAATTGTAATTTTAAAATGATACCACAAATTTACTGCTTGCTATAGGGGTTTAACAACCTGCTTCTTGCGGTACTTTAAAGGGCCATCTGCGGCTTGTAGCCCGCCCTGAATGCTTCTACTGCCGAGCGTGGGGTTAACACAGTTAGTGTTACTGCCGGTAATGCCATGTGCTGTTCATACCCTGCAGGTGTCCATAAAAATAGCTGTTGCTCTTTCAGCAGATAAGGCTTCTTATCAACCATTACAAAGATACCATCCGGAAGGTTGGCTGCGTTCGATCCAAAGGTGCGTTTTTCTCCGTGGTCATCTCTACGTTCTTTATACAGTACCTTATCGATTTCACCAATAGGTGTTTTCATATTGAACTCATATTGCGGATTGCCTTTTATCCAGCAGGCTTTAAAATGGGTAGCCGCTTCTCTCCGGCATTCAAAGCATGGCCGATGGCCCGCAGCAAAAGCAGTGGCTTCATCCAGAAAGAAAAGTTCCGTCCAGTGATTGGGTCGCATGATCGGTCTTTTCCTGTCTTTGAATTCCAGTTTGCAAATGATCCAGGCCTGCAGTTTAAATGGGCGAACGATTTCCTGCTGCTCATTGTGCAGCACTCCTCTATTACCCATCCACGCACCTCTTGCAGGTGTCCTGATCAGGTTACCTAATGGATCAACCCTGTTTTGTAACATAGCTTTCATAAAGAAAGATCCCGCTCCGTTTCCGGAAGCGGGATCTTTATAAGCAATTAATGTTGTTATTACATGGCAGCAAGTTGCACTTTCTGTTGTAGTTCCATAACGCTTTCGCGGAAAGTGCTATCCGTATCCATCAAATCTTTTACAGTCTGGCAGGAGTGAATAACCGTAGTGTGGTCACGGCCGCCAAAATGCTCACCGATGGTTTTTAATGAATTCTTGGTAAAGGCTTTGGCAAGGTACATAGTGATCTGCCTTGCCTGCACGATCTCCCGTTTCCGGGTCTTTTGCAGCAATTTGTCGTAGGATACATCGAAGTACTCACAGACCATTTTCTGTATGGTTTCGATGGTAATTTCTTTGCTACTTGTTTTCACAAAATTACGGAGTACGCGTTTAGCTAAATCGAGGTCAATTTCACGCTTATTTAGCGAAGATTGTGCCAATAATGAGATCAGTGCACCCTCCAGCTCCCGTACGTTGCTATTGATATTATAAGCGAGGTATTTCACTACTTCACGGGGCATTTCCAGGCCGTCGTTCTTCATCTTCCTATCAAGTATCTCGATACGGGTTTCATAATCAGGCACCTGCAGGTCGGCGCTCAATCCCCAACGGAAACGGCTTAACAAGCGCTCCTGAACACCTTCGAGGTCCTTGGGAGGTTTATCGGAAGTAAGGATCAGCTGTTTACCGCTCTGGTGGAGGTGGTTGAAGATGGCGAAGAAGGCATCCTGTGACTTCTCGGCTCTGTTAAAGAACTGTACATCATCGATGATGAGCACGTCTACCAGCTGGTAGAAGTGGATGAAGTCGTTGATGGCATTATTGCGGCTATGGTCCTGAAACTGGTTGATGAATTTTTCTGAGCTTACATATAATACCACTTTGTTGGCATGCATGCGTTTTACATCATTACCAATGGCCTGGGCCAGGTGGGTTTTACCCAAACCTACGCCTCCATATATAACCAGTGGATTGAATGAGCTGGCACCGGGTTTTTCTCCTACCGTTTTACCGGCACGGCGTGCTACGCGGTTGCTATCGCCTTCTACAAAGTTCTCGAAGGTATATATAGGATTCAGCTGCGGATCGATCTGCATCTTCTTCAAGCCCGGTATTACGAACGGGTTCTTGACGGGATTGTGTATGATCAGCGGGAAATCCATTTCATTGCTGGAATATGTTTTGTAGCCATGCGTAGGGATATCCATCGTTAACGGCTTGTTATTATGATTGCCGCTGTCTACCATGATGCGATATTCCAGTTGTGCTTCTTTACCTAATACTCTACGCAAAGTCTTGGCCAATAAATTTACATAATGCTCTTCGAGGTACTCATAAAAGAACTGGCTGGGAACCTGTATCACCAACACATTACCTTTTATCTCCACGGGTTTAATCGGCTCGAACCATGTTTTGAAATGTTGCCACTCAACGATGTCCTTTATTATCTCCAAACAATTTATCCAAACTTTATCAAAAGACTTTGTCATTATGCTGAAAGCAGTTTATTATGTTGAGTTAAGATTATTAACTGACACTAATCACGGGGCCTTGAAAACCGTGTTTTTCTATGGATGTTGGATAATGCTATACTTCCAAAAAAAGTTTTGCAGGGGTGCGAATATCAAAATTTTAAATTGAATAAAAAATTTTTTATTCCCTTGTTTTTTCGACTTCATGCACAGATACTAACTCTACAAATTTGCTGCCCGATTTTTTAAAAAAGAATATGTTTGTTGGCAATGATCTGTGGTTACTTACAACATCCCTGTATCACAATCAGTTCTTAAGGTTTTAATCATCTTTTACTGCAAATAGAATTGCAACAAACTACGTGAATTGATAAAACAAGTAAGCGGTGCCAACTTATTTTATCTTATAACTGCCATCAAAGCTTTTGCTGCTAAGTATACAAGGTTTTAATAACCGGCTACTGTCACCGGCTACTGGTTGAGTTGTCCATTGAATAAGCTCTCTACACTGTGCTACTAAAAATGTCCGGGTGGTTTTGCAGGAATTCCTTATGAAGAAAGAAAAGGATGCGATATTGTACAAGAATGCTTTCTTCATATAATAAGCTGTGATGCTATTGAAGATACAAATTATTTAATACGGACCGCATATTGTTCAAACTTTTTTTGGGTGTCCTATTTAAAATAAATATTTGGTCGCTTCATCTGCAAAACCAGGAAAAAAAGTTAACTTATATATTACCCATTTCCGGGTATAAATACTCACCATCTTCAGGGTAAACCACAACAGATAGTCTTATAGTCTTGCTTATCAACTGACTTAAATCATATGCAATCAGCAGTAGTGTTGTTTCTATATATTAGCTATTTTTGCACTTCAGCAAGATTGACATTATTGTCAGTTATTTCATCAAACCGATTTTTAGGTTAACTGCCTAACATCATGCAACAACAATGTACACTGAAACTGCTGCCAGCCGAAGCAGCATCTGCCTCGATAGTGCAGCAATATGCGGCCTCCCATTTCAGCGTTCCCGTTTCGTCTATCAGCGGCTATCATATTCTTAAACAATCGATCGATGCCAGGAGCAGGCAACCCTGGATACTGCTCACTATCCGCGTTTTCATCAATGAACCATTCGTGGAACGTTCACATCTTGAGCTTGCTTTGCAAGATGTATCGAAAGCTCCCCAGAAAGTAATAGTTGTTGGAGCGGGGCCAGCTGGCTTGTTTGCTGCTCTCAAACTCATCGAGGCAGGCATACAACCCATATTGCTGGAGCGTGGTAAAGATGTACGTTCCCGTCGCAGGGACCTTGCGCAGTTGAATAAAGAAGGCATCATCAATCCCGAAAGCAACTATTGTTTTGGAGAAGGAGGCGCCGGCACGTATAGTGATGGAAAGCTTTATACCCGCAGCACCAAACGGGGTGATGTGAACCG
Organism: Paraflavitalea sp.; assembly: GCF_059502485.1. Lineage (NCBI taxonomy): Bacteria > Pseudomonadati > Bacteroidota > Chitinophagia > Chitinophagales > Chitinophagaceae > Paraflavitalea > Paraflavitalea sp. Next base: position 1,791,810 of record NZ_JCACET010000008.1, on the reverse strand, counting down.
TATCCTCAACATCCTGGTACAATTTGGCGCAGAGGACAAGATATTGTATGATGCTCATCCGCATGTAGGCACCAATAAGCTGCCCCAGATCATTACTGCCATGCGTGAAAAAATAGTGGACTGTGGCGGTGTCTTTCTCTTTGAAAAAAAGGTTACCGACTTTATACTTCATGACAATAGCATAACAGCTGTAAAAACAGCCGATGGTGATACATTCGAAGGAGCAGCTGTCATATTGGCTACTGGTCACTCGGCCAGGGATATATTTATACTGTTACATGAGAAGAACATATTGATCGAAGCCAAACCATTTGCGTTGGGTGTACGCATTGAACATCCGCAACAACTCATCGACAGTATTCAATATCATTGTACCACCCGCGATGCTTTGTTGCCTCCTGCGTCCTACAGTCTTGTTCAGCAAGTGAATGAGCGGGGTGTATTCTCTTTCTGCATGTGCCCGGGTGGTATTATTGCGCCTGCTGCTACCAGTGCCGGAGAATTGGTGGTGAATGGCTGGTCGCCTTCCAAACGGAATAATCCTTTTGCCAACTCGGGCATGGTAGTGTCTGTGGAGTTGCAGGATATTGCAGCAGCTGGCAGCAAAAAGGGAGCCGTTCCCAAAAATGGATTGCAAAATCCCTTATCGGCGATGTACTTTCAACAAGCCGTAGAGAAAAAGGCTTTTGACTATGGAGGCGGCCAATTTGTGGCGCCTGCCCAGCGTATGGCTGACTTTGTGGATCAAAAGGTATCTGCCAGCCTACCCGACAACTCTTACTTACCCGGCCTTAACGCCGCACCGCTTAATGAAGTATTGCCCGGCTTTGTGCATTATGCGCTTAAAAACGCTTTCCGGGAGTTTGGCAAAAAAATGAAGGGCTACTTTACTAATGAGGCCGTAGTAGTGGCTACCGAATCGAGAACCTCCTCGCCAGTACGTATTCCCCGCGACCCTGAAACGCTGCAACACCCGCAGGTGAGCGGCTTATATCCCTGTGCCGAAGGCGCTGGATATGCCGGCGGCATTGTGAGCGCCGCCATGGATGGAGAGCGGGTGGTGGATGAGATTGTTAAGGTTCTTAACAAAAATTAAGCTTATCCTGTAATAAAACGCGCTTTCCGGCTACTAAATAGCGGTTTCTGTATCTTTCCGGCCACTCACTGGCCTGTTCCAACTTAAAACCGTAATACATGAATATACTGGAGGTAAACAACCTTAAGAAGTATTATGCTACGCAAAAAGCCGTAGATGATATCAGCTTTACGCTTGCCCCTGGCAGCATCTTTGGCCTGCTGGGACCGAATGGCGCTGGTAAAACCACCCTTATCCGGATGCTTACTGGTATCACTTATCCTGATGAAGGGCAGATCATTTTCAATGGCCGTCCTTTCGACCCGGTCAATGATATTCTGAAAATTGGTTATATGCCCGAAGAAAGAGGGCTGTATAAGAAAATGAAGATCGGTGAACAGGCTTTGTATCTGGCCCGTTTGAAGGGCCTTGGCAAACTGGAAGCCATGGAAAACATCAGGGGATGGTTCACGCGCTTCGAAATGCAGAGCTGGTGGAACAAGAAAGTGGAAGACCTCAGTAAGGGTATGAGCCAGAAACTCCAGTTTGTAACTACTGTATTGCATGACCCCAAGCTGATCATACTGGATGAGCCCTTCAGTGGCCTCGACCCCGTCAATGCCAATATGATCAAAGAAGAGATCTTCCGTCTGGCGAAGAATGGCGCCAGCATCATCTTCAGTACTCACCGGATGAAAGAAGTGGAAGAGATCTGCGATCACATCATTCTTGTCAATAAAGGCCGCAAAATATTGGATGGCACTGTAAGGCAGGTAAAACAACAGTTCAAGGAAAACCTGTTCACCATCAGCCTCGATACGATACCACCAACCATCAACACTTCAGCATTTGATGTGCAGGAGCGCAAAGACGATACACTGGTAGTAAAAATAAAAGATGGTCACAAGCCCAATGAAGTGCTACAGCACTTCCTGGCAGAAGGGGTAAACATCACTGCCTTCTCCGAGGTGTTGCCTTCTCTCAATGACATCTTCATTAAGCTTGTAGGTGATACTCCTACGACCAGACAATTTGAAAAAGTAACTGCCTAAACTTATTATATGAATAAAACCTGGATTGTTGCACAACGGGAATTCAATAGCAGGGTAAAGAAGAAAACTTTCCTGCTTAGTACCATCTTGTTTCCGGTACTTCTTTTCGGTTTCTACGCCTTAATGATCTATTTCTCTGTAAAGGGAAATGACGACCTGAAGATTGCCGTAGCCGATAAAGCCAATGTATTCAACGGAAAACTGGAAAGTGATGACGATGTACAGTTCGTCCTCATGCATGATTCCACCAAAGCTATCCTCGAAAAGAAGGTAGCCAATAAAGAAGTGAGTGGTTATATATATGTTCCGGAAGACTTCAATGTGTCTTCTGACAACCTGAACATCTATTATGGTAAAACCATTGGTATGATCAGCCAGGAGCGCATCACACGCCGCCTCAACAAACTGCTGGAGCAAAAGCGGTTGTTATCGCTCAATATTACACAGGCACAACTGGATAGTGCCCGCAAAAGTTCAGCCATAGAGTTCAAACCTGCTTCCGGCGAGAAAGAACCCAGCAAATCAAAAGTTGGAATAGCCTATGCTGTAGGGTACACATCCGGATTTCTTATTTATATTATCCTGTTCATCTATGGCACCATGGTAATGCGTGGTGTAATGGAAGAAAAAACAAACCGTATTGCCGAGGTGATCGTGAGCAGTGTAAAACCCTTCCAACTGATGATGGGAAAGATAATAGGTATTGGCGCCGTTGGCCTGCTACAATTCATTATCTGGATAACCCTGGGCATAGTAGCCACCGCCCTGATACCGCTATTGACAAACGGTGGCGATACCAGTGCTGTGCAGGGTGTACCTGGTGCCAATGCTATGGTGCAGGCATCACAAAACAATCCGCTTACTGCTATCATGGGCAGTATCAACTTTTCGCTTCTGCTCCCGTGCTTCCTGTTCTACTTCCTGGGCGGCTACCTATTGTATTCATCGCTGTTTGCAGCAGTAGGCAGTTCGGTAAATGAAGACCCACAGGATGCTCAAAGCCTGCTGCTGCCGGTGATGATGCCGATCTTCTTTGCCATTGTGATCATGACCAAGGCTGTGAATGCCCCCACCAGTGGCCTCTCCGTATTTGGCAGCTTGTTCCCGCTCACTTCGCCCGTGGTAATGATGGCGCGGATAGCGCATGGTGTACCTGATGGTGTAACTGTGTGGGAGCTTATCTTAAGTATGGTATTCCTCATCATAGGATTTATGGGCACCACCTGGATAGCGGGTAAAATATACCGTACCGGCATCCTGATGTATGGTAAAAAACCTACCTGGAAAGAGATGTGGAAGTGGGCTTTTAGGAAAGCATAATTCAAGGCAACGAGGCATAAAGGCATTGAGGCAACGAGGGAAACTTCGTTGCCTTTTTATTTCTTTATACAAGACATGACGCTGAATAGCGTCTAAAATAACTTTATTGCTCACCACAATACCTAACTCATGAGAAAATGGTCGCTTCTATTGCTATTGACAGCCTCCTCCTATACCCTTTTTGCGCAAACCATCGTACAACGTGATCCCGTTATTGAAAAGATGGTATCGGAAGTCAACGCGGACAGTCTCAAAAGCTATATCACCCAAATGGTAGCCTTCGGCACCCGCAATACGCTCAGCATCCAAACCGATCCCAAGCGAGGAATCGGTGCAGCCCGGCTATGGGTGTTGAGCAAGTTCAATGAATTTGCCAAAAAATCAGGTGGTAAACTTACCGCCCTCATCGATACCACTACCCTGCAGCCCGATGGCCGCCGTGTGGATGCCCCCCTGTTGCTGGGCAACGTAGTAGCCACGCTCAAAGGCAGCGACCCCAACGATGACCGTATCTTTCTCATCAGTGGCCACCTCGATAATATGCGTACCAGCGTAATGGACCGTACCGGCGATGCGCCCGGCGCTAACGATGATGCCAGTGGTGTGGCGGCAGTAATAGAATGCGCACGTATCATGAGCCAGCGCAGCTTTCCAGCTACTATCATCTTCATCGCTGTAAGTGGTGAAGAGCAGGGATTGCTGGGCGCCAGGTTCATGGCGGACAAAAGCAAGAAGGACAATAAGAATATAGAGGCTGTGCTGAACAACGATATCATGGGCAGCAACAACAGCAGCGAGACCAACATCATCAACAATACCAAAATACGCGTGTTCAGCGAAGGCCTGCCCGCTTATAGACTGGACAGTGTGGCTAATAATATCCGCAATCTTGGCCTGGAGAATGACGGAAAGGCACGCCAGCTGGCCCGCTATGTAAAAGAAACCGGTGAGCGCTATGTAGATAATCTTGAAGTAGTGCTTATCTATCGCAACGACCGTTTTCTGCGTGGTGGAGATCACACTCCTTATGTGCAGAATGGTTATGCTGCTGTACGCATTACGGAAATGAATGAGAACTATTATCACCAGCACCAGGATGTAAGAAAGGAAAATGGCATCCAGTATGGCGATCTCATCGAGTTCATGGACTTTGAATACCTGCGCAAGAATACAGCCATGAACCTGAGCAGCCTGGCCAACCTGGCCAAATCGCCCGGTATGCCGCAGGAGGTGAAAATAGAGGTACGTCGCCTCACCAATTATTCTATCCTCAGCTGGAAAGCGCCTAAATACGGTAAGCCCAAAGGATATTATATACTGATGCGCGAAACCAACTGGCCTTTCTGGCAGAAAAAGACTTTTACCACCCAGACGGAGTTCCAGCTCCCTTATTCCAAAGACAATTACTTCTTTGCTGTTCAATCAGTAGCAGAAGACGGGAATGAGAGCCTGCCGGTAGTTCCGGGTGTAGGACGATAGACATATTAAGGAAAACCCAGCATGGGGTGGTAAGTGGCTGACTTACCGCCCCTTTTTTTGCCCCATTCCCACTCTTTTTAAAAAAATCTTCCACCACCTATCCCGCTCCGTGCAACATTTTACGAAACGAATCGTACTTTAATACGAAACACATCGTATTCATAAACCTGAACAAATCATTTGCACATGAAAATCAATAGCACGTATGTTCGTTGGGGTATCCCCACACTTGGCGTAGCAGCCGCTTTAGCGCTTGTAGCCTGGGCAGGAGGCCCTCAACAACCCACCACCGGAAAGCAACTGGCTCAGGATACGGTGCCTGCCAAAAGGGGTAAGGCAATCCGTGAGGCCAACGAAAAGGACCTCGATAAAGAAATACGTCAACTTGAACAGGCTAAAGAAAATCTAAAAGACGTAGATTGGGATAAGATCCAGCAAAGCGTAGATGATGCCGTCAAGAACATTGATTTCAGCAAGATCCAGGAGCAGATCGACGAGGCCATGAAGCACGTAGACATGGAAAAGATCAACCGCCAGGTAGAAGCTTCCCTGAAAAGCATCGACTTTGAGAAAATACAGGAACAGGTCAATGAGTCGCTGAAAAACGTTGATACCTATATCGACAAGGAGGAGATCAAAAAGGAGCTGGACGAAGCCAGGAAGGAAGTAGAAAAGGAACTGAAAAATAGCAAGGAGTGGAAAAAAGATTGGGAAGCCACTAAAAAAGCCAACAAAGAAGAGATACAAAGTGCGCTGGAAAAATCCAGGAAAGAAGTGGCCAAAGCCATGGAAAAACTGGACAAAGAAAAACTGAACTGGAAAGACAAGATGAAAGATGCCTGGGAAGGCATCGACAAAGCCACAGAAGAATTTAAAGGCTACCAGGAAATGATCTACAGCATGGAGAAAGAGGGCTTACTCAGCACCAAAAGTGATTATACAATCAAGTACAAGGATGGAGAACTGACTGTTAACGGCAAGAAACAATCAGACGAAGTAGTGAGCAAGTACAAGAAGTATTTCAAACATGATAAAGTAACCATTCGCAAAGAAGACGGCGATATGGACATCGATACTGATCACAAAGATTTCGATTAACTCTTTTTTCTCGTGAGTTTAATTTACACGGGGCTGTTCTCAGCCTCGTTTTTTTTGCCCCTGATCGAAGCATATGCTACCAGGCTGATTACATTATATACCCAATAAAGGTCAATTGATTCTCCGTTGATCTTCCACTATCTAACGGAAGATGAACGGAGGATCAATGGAGGATGAATGGAGAATGAACGGAAAAACAATATAGGTTGAATGACCTTACATGGGTAGTATTAGCCTGCTTGACCCTAATAAAAAAGCGGTCCCGCCGAATGGCGGGACCGCTTTAAAGCTTTTATGTACGACCCGGAAGAGTTATTCGCTATCCATCATGCGCAACGGATGAAATACATCGCTTTCATCGTCTCCTCCTTCATTGGTGATGTCGAAATTCAATTTAAGGGGAACACCTTCTTTGAGTGTAACGCCTTCTTTGCGGAAGGTCTTATAACCTTTCTTTTCGAGTATGATGATCAATTCGCCGGCAGGCATTTGTGGCACTTTGAAATTGCCGGCAGCATCGGTAACAAACTCTTTCTTATCCTGACCTTTTCCAGCGGAGATAGAAACTGTAACTCCCTGTACCGGCTTTTTGGATCCTGATTCGGATACCATTCCTGAAATAGCAGGTTCGGGTTTGCCGCGATCATTGCCGTTGTTAGCTTTGGTTAGCAAGGCAAGAGGAAGCATTGCTGCGAGCAATAGTAGATGTTTCTTTCCTCTCATACAATTAGCGTTTAAAAGGTTGGGAAGTAATGTTGCTGCCGCTCATCACTGTTATCTTATGCTCATCCTTGATACAGACACGTAGCCATTAAGAATGTTGCATATTTGATCAGAAAGTTACTTATTCTTCCCCACTTCCCGACGCCGGTCATGGAAATTATTTACCGAACTTATCAAGATTCTCCGAGGTCGATTTCCGTGTTGTCGCCAATGTTCAGGCTGCGGCTTTCGCCCTTTACTTCGGTATCGCTGCCGATGAGGGAGGTGGTGAGCACAATATCATACAGGTCGGCAAAGGAGCCGATGATTGAGTCCTTGATAATGGAGTAATTGATGGTGGTTTTTTCCCCGATGGTCACGTTGGGGCCTATGATGGAGTTTTTGATATTACACCCTTTGGCAATACTTACCGGAGGGATTATGATGGTGTTATCGAGGCTATGTTCCGGGGCTATTACGCCGCCAAACTTCTTGAGCAGGGTAGCATTGGATTCCAGCAAGGTTTCTTTCTTTCCGCAATCGAACCAGTTTTGCACCTTAAAGGGCTGAAACTTAGCTCCTTGCTGTATCATGCACTCCAGCGCGTCGGTGATGCTGAATTCTCCGCGGCTCATTACCTGGTTGCGGATATTGTTTTCCAGGCAGTTGAACAGCAGGTTCGTCTCTTTGATGCGGTAGATACCTACCAGCGCCATGTTCGATTTGGGGATCTGTGGTTTTTCTACCACCCGGCTGATGAAACCGTCTTCGCCCATTTCGGCCACGCCGAAATTGCGCGGGTCATCCACTCTTTTAACGCCCAATACGGAACCCGGCATGTCCAGCACCTGCTTTACGTCGTACTCACAAATGGTATCACCCAACACGATGAAGACCTCATCATCGGCCACCAGGTTGCGCGTAAGCTGAATAGCATGACCAATGCCATGCCGCTCGCTCTGGTACACGAAATGGGCCTGCAGATCGGGATATTTTTCTTTTACGTAATCCTGGATCTTCTCACCCAGATAACCGACAATAAAGATGAACTCATTGATGCCGGCATCCTTCAACTGATCAACGATAATGCTAAGAATGGTCTTTCCAGCAAGCGGTATCAGTGCCTTGGGTTGTGTATATGTATGAGGACGTAACTTGGTGCCCGCACCAGCTACGGGAATGATCGCTTTCATTTGAAAAACAAGTAGTTTGTTTTTTCGAAGCCGTGAAAATAAAGAAAATTATCCGTACAGCTATTTTTGAGTAAATGAATGAGACTATTGGCAATTTATTCCTGTTTTCTGTCAATTTTTATATAAGAATCTCTTTACCTGTTTCTTTCAATTGAAGTACTTTTGCGCCATGCAAAAAGATACCTTGGTTTTTGACCTTATTAATCAGGAACTTGAACGCCAACGTCATGGCATAGAACTCATCGCCTCGGAAAACTTTACTTCCTTGCAGGTAATGCAGGCCATGGGCACAGTACTAACCAACAAATATGCAGAAGGCTATCCCAGCAAGCGCTATTATGGTGGTTGTGAAATCGTAGACCAGGTAGAACAGCTGGCTATCGACCGGTTAAAACAAATATTCAAATTAAGCTGGGCCAACGTACAACCTCATAGCGGCGCACAAGCCAATATGGCTGTATTCCAGGCCTGCCTGAAGCCCGGCGATAAGATCCTGGGCCTCGACCTGAGCATGGGTGGTCACCTTACCCATGGCAGCCCGGCCAACGTGAGCGGCAAGATTTATACAGCCCTCCACTACGGCGTGAAAAAAGAGACCGGCCTCGTAGATTACGAGCAGCTGGAATCTGTGGCCCGCGCAGAAAAGCCTAAAATGATCATCTGTGGCGCTTCTGCTTATAGCCGCGATTGGGATTATGCCCGCATCCGCGCTGTAGCCGACGAAATTGGCGCCTTGGTGCTGGCTGATATCGCCCACCCTGCTGGCCTTATCGCCAAAGGATTGCTCAACGATCCATTTGATCATTGTCATATCGTTACTTCCACCACCCATAAAACCCTTCGTGGTCCCCGCGGTGGTATCATCATGGTTCGCCATGACTTCGAGAACCCCTTCGGTCTCAAGGACCCCAAAGGCAATACACGTACCATCACTGCCCTGCTCGATCTCGCCGTATTCCCCGGCATTCAGGGTGGTCCGCTGGAACACGTGATCGCTGCCAAGGCCATTTCTTTCGGCGAGATACTGACCGATGAATTCCTTGCTTATGGCAAGCAAATCCTGGCCAACGCACAGGCTATGGCCAAGTCATTTGTAAACCGTGGTTATGACCTCATCAGCCAGGGTACGGATAACCACCTGATGCTGATCGACCTGCGCAACAAAAACCTTACTGGTAAAAAAGCACAGGAAACGCTGGACAAAGCACACATCACTCTGAATAAGAACGCTGTTCCTTTCGATGACAAGAGCCCATTCGTAACCAGCGGTATCCGTGTAGGTGTTCCGGCCATCACTACCCGAGGTATGAAAGAAAGCGATATGGAAACAGTTGCTGCCTTTATCGACAAGGTGTTGATGAATGCAGATGACGAGAGCGTGATCAAAGCGGTGAAAGGAGATGTGCAAGCGTTCATGAAGCAGTTCCCGCTGTATCCTGAGCTTTAGGCATAAATTGGTTCGAATTGCTCAAATTGAGACGCTAAGACCATTGCGGCTTACAACATAGTGGAGGTGAGTTATCTATCGATAACTCACCTTTTTATTTATAGTTTGTGAAGTACCTTGTAATAAATAGTAGCGAACTGCGACTAATGATTAAACTTTATAGCCATGTTCACTTTAGGTTTTTTCGGATTGTTCGGCCTGTTATGTCTCGCCTTATGGATCTGGGCCATCGTAGATATTATCAATAGCCGTTTCCGTGAGGATTCTACCAAGATCATCTGGATATTGCTGGTCATCTTCCTGCCTTTCTTAGGCACGCTGCTGTACTTTGTTATCGGAAGAGAGCAAAGGCTGTAGGTATAGTCTTATACATCTACCACTTTTAAAAATCCCTGCTTATAACTTCTGCCCAGCGGCAGTTCAAAGCCATCTACGTTGATGAGGTCGTTATTGTAGCCTGATATTCTATCGATGGCAATGATATACGATTTGTGAATGCGCAGGAACTTGTTTTCCGGCAGCTTTTCTTCCATATAGCCCAGGCGCTGGTAAGTGATCAGTGGCTTATCGGTAGTCACGATCTTTACATAGTCCTTGATGCTTTCAATGTAGATGATATCTTTCAGGAAGACTTTCTTCACCTGCTTGTTTACCTTGAAATACATGTAGGCTTTTTCAAAAGCGTCAGGAGCCTGTTCAGGCGTTTCCGTCTGGCGCAGTAAAGTGTATTGGTTGTATTTGGCGATAGCCTTCAGGAAACGCTCAAACGAAACGGGCTTTACAATGTAATCCAATACATCCAGGTCGAAACCATCGGCAGCAAACTCGCGGTAGGCGGTGATCACAATGATCTTGGGCCGGTCGTGCAGCGCCCTGATGAGGTCGAGCCCCGTCATCTTCGGCATTTGTATGTCGAGCAACAACAAGTCAACCTTCGTCTTTTGTAAAAAACCAAAAGCCTCGATGGCATTGTTGCACTTGCCTACAATTTCAAGATCACCTACCCGCTCGATATACGTCGTGATCAGGTCCACCGCCGGTGGTTCATCATCCACCAACAAGCACTTTATTTTCATAGCCCATCGTTTTTATTTTAAGTACTGCCAGGAAGGTCTGGTCTTCATTGATGCATTTAAACTCATGGCGCTCGGGATATAATATTTCCAGCCGCCGCTTCACATTCTCCAGGCCGATGCCATTACGCTCACCATTGCATTTGCCATTGGACGGTTTACTATTCTCCACCTTGATGATGAGCCAACCATCATTACTTAAGATGTCCATCCGTATCCAGCAGGTATCGATCTCATTGCTTACCCCATGCTTAAAACAGTTCTCGATCAATGGCAGCAACAGGAAAGGAGAAATGGCAATATGTTTGGTATCGTTCAATACATTCACGGCAATATCCAGCCGATCACCATATCGTATTTTCTCCAGCTCGATATAATTGCTGATGTATTCAACTTCCTGCTCCAGTGGAATGAGTGTTCTGCGGCTGTCGTACAAGGTATAACTTAATAGCGATGATAATCGGTAAATAAGATTAGACGTATTAGGATTATTCTGGGTGGACAGTGAATAAATATTGTTCAACGTATTAAAAATAAAGTGGGGCTGTATCTGCGACTTCAACAGTTCAAGCTGCGCTTCTGCCTTATCTTTTTGCAAGGCTTGCGTAATACGCTGCTGCTCGTACCAGGCTTGCATAAAATAGAACATCACATTCAGCGCTACAATGAGGTAAGTACCTACAATTTCGAAGATGATCTTGGGTACAAAGAATAAAGGCTGCGCATCCCGCCAGGTTTGCGGATAAATAAAGTAATAATTCATGGTCCGCCGGGCAAACCCAAATATCAGCATGCTAATGATAAGTCCTATCCAGAAACTTCGTCTCTTTCCTGCGAGGTAATATTTCTTGATAAGTACATATGTGGTAAACATCGTGGCTACAAACAGCAACGGCGTGTATAAGGAGGAAATAATCAGGTGCTGCAGGTATTCACCATCATAGGCCGCATTGGCCAGCCATTCATACAGGAAGTAGCAGGTCCAGAAAATGACGTTTGTTCGGAATATCTTGTTCTTGAACATATAGATTATTACTATACTAAAGTTACCAAATTGTCAAGGTCAGCATTTATTTTATTCGACAAACGGCGTACATCGAAAATCTCTGCAAGCAGCGGTAGTATTGACTCTTAATCACGTTATACATCTAATACCCTACTAAAGCAACAGAATATTAATATTACTTTATGGTGTGTTCATGCAACATCAACCAACAATATGCGTCACATTAACAATAATAAAACTTAAGCCATGAAACACATCACCCTCACCGGCATCCTGTTGCCGGCTATTCTTATCTTGCTGCAAGCCTGTGCAGGTGGCAAGCTCAACAACAGCGGTCATCATGCACAAGCTTCGGCAGGACCACCAGACAATCCTGCGCCTGCTGCTAAAAAAGGCAACCAGGTTTACCGCAATGAAATACATATTAAAGCGGTAAGACATTTCAAGGAAACATTTCCCGGCACAGAAGACGAACGTTGGTACGTGATCGAAAACGGATTTATGGCAAAACACAAGGTTGGAGACGTTAACATCAGGCTGGACTATGATCGTCACGGCAACTGGTTATACACCATCCGTTACATCAATGAAAAAAAGCTACCCAAAGAAGTAAGGGCACAAGTAAGAAGTACCTGGTATGACCATGCGATAGCGAGTGTAGAAGAGATCAAATATGGCACCCTGCCGCTCATTTACATCGTGCATATCCATGAAGGCGACGACTGGAAAATAATACGTGTATGTGAAGGTGAAATGAGTGAGATCATTCCCCCTGGTAAGGCGGGATAGCAATCCAGGCTCTTTAGTTAGGAGTATAAAATGGCGAACAAAAGTGGCGGGTGTAGCTTCCTGCCACTTGCCATTTATAGCCGTTCCTTTCCCTCAGATTACTTATTTTTGAGATAATAATAATTATTCCAAAATGATCCAACGTATACAATCTGTTTGGTTATTGCTGGCCGCAGCGGCATCATTCCTTACCCTCAAATTCTCTTTTTACAGTGGTAATATCATTAAGGAAGGCCAACCGAAAGCCTTTTCCAGCCTGATAGCTACCAACGATATATTGCTTACTATTACCACTGTGGCCACCGGCCTGCTGGCCCTGGTTGCCATCTTCCTTTATAAGAACAGGAAATTGCAGACACGTCTGTGCCTGATCGCCCTGCTGCTGTCCGGCCTCAACTTAGTTTTATTCTATATACAAGTGAAGAAATTCGTTCCCCAGGAAGGTAACTATGATCTCACAGCTTCTATCGCTATTGTGATCCCTGTGCTGATCATCCTGGCCATACGGGGTATTTACCGCGATCAGAAGCTGGTAAAAAGCCTCGACCGCCTGCGCTAACTATTTGCCCAGTTCCAGTTCATACGCTACAAACGTGCGCTTGTCTTTGACGGTGGTGATGACCTTTACACGTATCTCCTGGCTCCCGTTATTGTAGATACTGTGTTTGGCTTCGTCGAAGTCGAACTCATTTGTCTTTTGGTAGTTATTGGCCAGGAGGTAGGAAGATATATCGCGAAACTCATCTTTGTCGTAAGTACGGTACGAGATCATCCGGCCTTTGATGTCTCTAACTGTGGCATCCATAAAGGAAAGAGAGCGTACGGTGGTGGGTGCATCCGTTTCCCGGCTGAGGTGTGAGTATTGGAACAGGCCACTGGTAGAATCCACATCTTTCTGCATGAGCAGGTAGCCTTTTTTCTTCAGGGTAGTATCGATCTGCTTCTCCGTCCAGTCCAGCATTTTGATCAGCTCCGGTACGGTTACCCGGGGAAATTTTACTTTCTCCGATATTGTCTTGGGAGCCAAATGCGCGGGCTTTGGTTTTTGACCAAAAGGCACCCTTACTTGGGCTGTCAACTGACTACCCAGCACCAACACAATAACCAGTAAAAGTATGGAACGCATAACCGGTAAACTTTGCTGCAAAGAAAGGCTTTGAAATGTTAAGGGTCTACAAAAACCTTCCGGTATAGCTTTCTTTCACTTTCTTCAACCCCGCCGGTACGCCGGTATACACGAGGTTACCCCCGCCATCACCAGCTTCGGGCCCCAGGTCGATAATCCAGTCCGCACTCTTGATCACGTCTATATTATGCTCAATTACAATAATTGAGTGTCCCTGCTCTATCAGGGCATTGAACGAAGCCAACAGCTTCTTGATATCGTGGAAATGCAAACCTGTAGTAGGCTCATCGAAAATGAACAGGATATGCCCTTGCGCCTTGCCTTTACCCAGGAAAGAGGCCAGCTTTACCCGCTGCGCTTCCCCACCCGATAAGGTGTCTGACGACTGGCCCAGCTTCACATAACCAAGCCCCACATCACTCAACGGCTTTACCTTCTGAACAATGTCCTTTTCGGCTTTGAAGAACTCCAGCGACTCATCCACACTCATCTCCAGCACATCGTAGATGCTCTTACCATTGTATGTTACTTCCAGCACCTCTTCTTTGAACTTTTTACCACCACACACTTCACAGGTAAGGTGTACGTCGGCCAGGAACTGCATTTCTACCACTTGTTCGCCTTCACCTTTACAGGTATCGCAACGGCCCCCATCTACGTTGAACGAGAAATGCTTTGGCTGGAAGCCACGCGTTTTGCTCAACGGCTGCTTTGCATACAAGTCCCTGATCTCATCATAGGCCTTGATATACGTGACCGGGTTACTGCGTGATGATTTACCAATGGGGTTCTGGTCCACCATTTCGATCTGCGACAGGTATTCAATATCACCTGTAATTGCTTTATGCAAACCCACTTTATCCGCAAACTCTCCCTTGATCTTTTGCAGACCCGGATATAATATTTGCTTTACTAATGTGGTCTTACCACTACCACTCACTCCACTTACCACGCACAATGTATTCAGCGGGAACTCTACTGTAAGGTCTTGTAAGTTATTCTGCCGCGCACCTTCTACTTTCAACGAGCGATTCCAGTTGCGTAACTTCTTAGGCACTTCTATTTGCAAATCGCCTTTCAGGTATTGACCGGTAAGGCTCTTGGGGTTACTGATCAGTTCATCATAATTTCCACTGGCTACTACTTCACCACCCAAGTGCGAAGCCAACGGCCCCATATCTATAATATGATCCGCTTCCCGCATCATCATTTCATCATGCTCTACGACCACAACCGTATTACCCAGATCGCGTAATTCTTTCAATACACGGATCAATCGTTCGGTGTCCCTCGAATGCAAACCAATAGAAGGCTCATCGAGAATATACAGCGAGTCGGTAAGGTTGCTGCCCAATGAACGGGTAAGTTGTATACGCTGACTCTCGCCACCACTCAATGAGTTGGCGAGGCGGTTCATCGTTAAATAACCAAGGCCCACATCCATGAGCGTCTTCAACCGGTGATTGATCTCAATTAATACCCGCTTAGCTACCTGTTGATCATATTCGCTCAGCTTCAACGCATCGAACCACTGTACCAAGTCTTTCGTTGGCATCTCACACAGCTCACCGATGTGTTTGCCGCCTACCTGCACATACAGCGCTTCTTTGCGCAGGCGGTAACCTTTGCAATCAGGGCATAACGTGCGGCCACGATAGCGGCTCAACAGTACACGGTATTGTACTTTATATAAGTTCTGCTCTACCTCTTTAAAAAAGTCATTGATGCCAAATACGCCGCCGCTACCTTCCCACAACATTTTGTATTGTGCTTTCGTGAGGTCGATGATCGGCTTGTGAATGGGGAAATCGATCTTCTTGGC
This sequence comes from Paraflavitalea sp., assembly GCF_059502485.1. Lineage (NCBI taxonomy): Bacteria > Pseudomonadati > Bacteroidota > Chitinophagia > Chitinophagales > Chitinophagaceae > Paraflavitalea > Paraflavitalea sp. The sequence goes on along the minus strand of NZ_JCACET010000008.1, from coordinate 1,776,628 downwards.
GCCCTTGATAAACTGCTCTTTCCACCAGCCCAGCTTTTCTCCTTTCCAGGGAGCTACAGCTCCTTCATAAACACTCAATCGCTTATCGGGGATCACCAGGTCGCTATCGATACCCAGCACCTGGCTAAAACCTTCGCAGGTTGGGCAGGCGCCGAAAGGATTATTAAAAGAGAATAAGTTAGGCACCGGCTCTTCAAACTGGATACCATCCAGTTCAAACTTATTGGAGAAAGATAATTTCTTGCCGCCATTCACTTCCAGCTGCAATGCACCTTCGCCTTCATAGAAAGCAGTGCCTACAGAATCTGCCATACGATGCTGATCATCTTCATCGAAATCTTTTACCACCAACCTATCGATCAACACATACATCTCTTTAGAAGATTTCCACTTAGGATCTTCCAACAGTTCTTCGATACGATAGATCGTTCCATCATACAAGCGTGAGAAACCTTTTTGCATCAGGATATTTAACTCTTCCTGTGCATTGCGGTGCGTATGCTGCTTGAAGGGAATTAATATCAGCACCTTGTCGCCGGTATTGAGCTTCGACATGGCATCCACCACATCCTTCACGTCATCTTTCTTCACTTCGCGACCAGAGACAGGAGAAATCGTTTTACCTGCACGGGCGTATAACAAGCGCAGGTAATCATACACCTCTGTCATGCTGCCTACTGTAGAACGTGGCGTGCGCGTAATTACTTTTTGCTCGATGGCAATAGCAGGACATAAACCTTTGATATAATCCACATCGGGCTTTACCATGCGCGCCATGAACTGCCGTGCGTAGGCACTGAGGCTCTCCGCATAGCGTCGCTGGCCTTCGGCAAACAGGGTATCGATGGTCAAAGAAGATTTTCCGGAACCGGAAACTCCCGTAACCACCACTAATTTATTGCGTGGAATCTCTACAGAAACGTTTTTCAGGTTATGAACCCGGGCTCCTTTGATAAAAATATTATCAAAACTTTTTACTGGCTGTACGGTACCTGCGGTACTACTTTTTTTTATTGTGTCAGGCATAAAGAAAGGATCACAAAAATACTGCAAAAGGGAGAATACTATTTCAGATATACTTTAACAATTATATTACTTTATGATAATATATAGAATTACTAATGAATGTTGTTGAGAATTGTCAATAGGTATAAGTATTTACCACTTAGTGAGTAAAAAGTTTAAAAATTCTCTTAAAGTTTTGTTTTTTGAAAAAAGTCTATATCTTTAGTTGGTAATTTGTACAATAAATCAGAAAACTAAAATTTTACTGCCTATCGACTTGTCACTTCTACACAGAAAAGCCGCTCAAAAATAAAATCCATTCATTTTTTAAATATCCTATCACCTTCAAAACCGTAGAAGTTTATGAATTTACTACGCAAAAAGACCGACCATGAACTCATCCAGGATTTCCAGGATGGAGACCTGTATGCACTCGAGACGCTTGTGCTTCGTCACAAGGACAAAATGTACACTTCAATTCTTTTCCTGGTTAAAGACAAATATCTAGCCGAAGATATTTTCCAGGACGTGCTCATCAAGATCATCGACACAATTCGTGGAGGCCGTTACACAGAAGAAGGTAAGTTTTTACCCTGGGCAATGCGTATTGCTCACAACCTGTGCGTAGACCATTTCCGTAAGGTGAAACGTACCCCTTCTATTCGTACGAGCGACGACCGCGACATCTTCGAAGTGATCAACTTCACAGAAGAAGGTGCAGACATGAAGATGATGAAGAAGCAAAGCCACGACCGTGTGCGCCAAATGCTCGACTTGTTGCCCGAAGATCAGCGCGAAGTAATTATTCTCCGTCATTACGCAGATCTGAGCTTTAAGGAAATTGCATCGCTTACCAATTGCAGCATTAATACTGCATTAGGAAGAATGCGTTACGGGCTTATCAATCTGCGCAAAATGATGATGCAGAAAAAGATCGCCTTATAATATTCTTCATGTCTCTTGACAAAAGTTTAACGGTGACCGTAAAAATGGGAACGGATAACTAATTAGCTTTGTTAACCAAAATAGAGACTGAAAAAATATTGTCATTCTGGCTCTCCATCCGACCTTTTGATTGATGACATTGCTTGCTAGCCGGAAGGCTGAAACAGAATGACGCCTAATTAAGATCCCCGCCTAAACAGTGGGGATCTTTCTTTTTTCTACCCACTCCTACACTTCAAAAGATACGCTCAGGGTACGCTCATGATACGCTTCAGGTGCGCTCCTACTACGCTACTACCCTTAAGCTACCCTTAGTTTGCTATGGGACTGAGATGAGGTGAATATGGGAATGATCTTACGAGCTTGCTCCATAAACGATAAAGGGCTCCGCAGAGCCCTTTATCGTTTATATAACCCTGGTTTGTATCTCCACAAACCGATATAGTCTTATTATTTTGCTGCAGTCTCCTTACCACCTTTCTTAAACGCATCCAACCCACATTCCAGCCACTCCTTGTATTCTTTCTCATTAGGCGTATAACCTACCGGCCTTGTCAACAGCTTCTCATCAGGAGTTATCAGCACATACAATGGCTGCGACACACTGGTAAAGTTCTGGCTCTGTAGGGTAGCATATACATCCCCTACTGTCTTAATCTCTTTCTTAGAACCATCGGGCATTGTGTATATGAATGCTTTATCAGCCGGTAGCTTAGCGCGGTCGTCTACATATAGAGAAACCAGCACATAATCCTTCTCGATGATCTCTTTTATCTCAGGAACAGGCCACACGTTTTCTTCCATCTTACGACAGTTCACACAAGCCCAACCGGTAAAGTCAATCAGCAATGGTTTGCCCTGTGCTTTTGCCAGTTGCAGGCCTTTCTCATAATCATTCATCACTTGTGCTTCCACACCTTTAAAGGCATCCTTGCCATAAATGCTATAAGTAAGTGGTGGCGGGAACCCGCTGATCAAAGCACGGTTGGCATACTTGGTTTTCGTTAAACCCGGAACCAAGTAGACAGTAAAGGCCAGGAATATTACAGCTAAAGCGACGCGCGCTTTGGTCAGCTTAACCGGCCCTTCGTGTTTGAAACGCAGGATACCGAACAGATACAGCACCAGCAAAACGCCAATGATAATCCAGATACCGAAGAATACCTCTCTCTTTAAAATACCCCAGTGTTCTACCAGGTCTGCGTTGGACAGGAATTTCACAGCCAGCGCCAATTCGAGGAAGCCTAATACGATCTTAACAGAAGTAAGCCAGCCGCCTGATTTTGGCAACGATTGCAATAAGCTGGGGAACAAAGCAAACAAAGTAAAAGGCAACGCAAGCGCCAAACCAAAACCTGCCATACCCATGGTCAATTGCATAGCTCCTCCATTGGTAGACAATGACCCGGCCAATAAAGAACCGAGGATAGGGCCAGTACAGGAGAAAGACACAAGTGCCAGCGTAAGGGCCATAAAGAAAATACCACCCAAACCGGTACCAGATTTTGAACCTGTCTTATTGGCCAGTGCATTCGGCATGGTGATCTCGAACAGTCCAAAGAACGACAACGCGAATACCACAAATATCACGAAGAAGAAGATATTCAACCATACGTTGGTAGAAATAGTATTCAATATCTCAGGGTTACTGCTATCCAGGAAGTGAAAAGGAATACTCAGGATCACATAGATCAGTAAAATGAACGCACCATACATCACAGCATTAAATATCCCTTTCTTTCTGGTAGGTGATTGCTTGGTAAAGAAGGACACCGTAAGCGGGATCATGGGGAACACACAAGGCGTAAGCAGACCGATCAACCCGCCTAAGAAACCCAGGATAAAAATACCCATCAGGCTCTTGGAGCGATCATCTTCAATGCCAGTACCCCCGCAATTATTTACAGGATTCTTGAGATCAATGGCCGTCCGCTTTAAGGCCTGCGATCCTTCGGCAGACTCCTGCAGGCCACCAGTTCCGGCACTGATGTTACCAGCCGCATCTACTACAAACAGGAACGGCGCTTCTACAGGACCGGGAAATTGATCTCCCTTCATGGTCATGTAAGTAACGGCTCCACGTATCTTGTTGAACCCTTCTTTTACAGTAACAGTGGCCTGCAATTCCACCTCCTGTTCAAAAAACTTAATTTCCAGATTATCCAGTATTGGTTCTTTCAACTGCTGCAGCTTTCCATTTTCGGTAATGCCATTAAGCGTAACATTAGCAGCCGTAGCACTATCGAAAACAATACGCGTATTCAGTTCATCATCCTTTGCTGTGGTGGAAAAAAGCCGCCATCCGGGGCTTACAGCAGCCTTAAAGGACAACACATATTCATTAGCCGACTTTTTAGAAGCGTTGAACTGCCATTGAACGTTGGAAGAAGAAGTTGTTGAATCCTGGGCTACAAGGTTCAGGGAGATAAAAGAGAAAAAGGCCGCGAGCACACAAGTAAAAAATTGCTTCATGGCAATTGGAATTTCTTATAGGTAAAAAAACAAACGAGCTCCCTTGGCAGGAACCCGTTTGACTTGATTAATTATGTTTAGATTGTCATATCAGATACTATCCGCCGATGGCAACACTGAATTCAACTTCAACAGGAGGTAAGCATTTCTCATCATTACATACCATGAACTCTACTTTGCCAGTCACATTGGTCTTGGCAGCGCCTTTCACCTTCACGGTCTGAACAAAGTTCACCGTCTTTTCATAGTAATTCACCACACCGTCCCATGCTTCTTCTTTCTTCTTGATCAGTTTACCCTGCTCTTTAGGCGTACCATCGAGGGTCACTAAAGGGTTTTTGACAAAAGTAAAAGAAGTGGGTAATGGACCATCTACCCCCACGTTCTGAGAGTAAATATGCCAGTTACCGGTAATATTAGCGGTAATATGTACTTCGTAGGTCTTGTCTGCGGTCTTCTTGGCAGTAAAACTCCAATTCACTGGCTTTTCCTGCGCCCACGCGCCAGCGGTCAAACCAATAATAGCCAAAGTGAGTAAAAAGTATTTCTTCATAATGCGTGTTTCTATTAGAACACAAAATACGTAAGAAAGTACTAAAGGTATCTGCTAATAATTATTTAAAAATTAGCAACAGCTGCAGCAGGCTTCGCAGCACCGGCCTTGGAATGTATTAATAATGAATTCATTATAATACGACCGTCAATATTGCCTAAAGCTTCGCTGGTAGCCCTTTCCGGGTGGGGCATCATGCCGAAAACATTCCGGCTTGCATTACAAATACCTGCTATATTTCTGATGGCGCCATTGGGGTTGGCGGAGGGGATAACAGCCCCTGTTGCATCGCAATATTTATAGATCACCTGGTTGTTGGCTTCCAGTTGGTCCAATACACTGGCTTCGGCATAATAGCGGCCTTCACCGTGAGCGATGGGGATCTTGAGGGCTTTATCGGGAGAACCTACGCCCTTGATATAAATATTCTTACTGATAAACTGTTGATTAGCATTCCTCAACAACACGCCGGGCAGCAAATGGGCCTCACACAGCACCTGGAAGCCATTACAAACCCCCAGTACTTTACCTCCTTTATTGGCAAAATCGATCACACTCTGCATCATAGGGCTAAAACGCGCGATGGCGCCACAACGCAGGTAATCCCCGTAAGAAAAACCGCCGGGCAACACGATACAGTCATCAGTAGAAAACATACTGAGGTCCTTATCTTTGTGCCACAACATTATAACTTCCTGATTAAGATCATTTTGTAATGCATCCTGCATATCACGATCACAATTCGAACCGGGAAAAACAACGACTCCAAACTTCATTATAGGTATAAATTTGAGGAGCCACAAAGATATGAAAGAGTTCCGAGTCGCGAAGTTCAGAGTTCGGAGTTCTTTACGCACAGCAGGTTGTTGCTTGCCGGGGCATTGTAGAGGGGCGGCAGTCCGAAAACGGGCATCTTATTGCGTCCAATACCCAATATAGATCGCCCAGCCAAAAATGATCCAGTGAAGGACGAGCGGAAAAATACGACCGGAAGGATAGAAATAAGCTGCGGCATGGAAAGCTGTCAGGGGTACTGCACACAGCAGCCAGTTCACATAATTATTACCGCCATTGGCCATGATGATGAGCATGGACACGATCAAGAAAACCAGCAGCAGGCTCCAGCTTTTGCGCACCTGGATCAGCATCTTCGTCAGGTTATTCTGCACAAAAAAGCCACCAATAATAAAAGGAAGGATCAATAAAGTAATACTTATCGTAACCGTGATGGAAGATGGCATCACCGGCAGGTTGAAAGAAATATTAGGCTGCAGTTTCTTCCACTCCCACTGACCAGAGAGGTAAAGCACGATAGCCATGAAATAATAAGGTGTGGTAATACCAAGGATGCCGATCAGCCATTCCCGCACCCGCAGCGGGCGCATAATGAACAGCGACACCAGTAGGAAAATAGAGAACACGATGGCCGGCTGGTACATCAATGTCACGATACCCATGATCAACCCTACATTGAAAATAGCCGCGCCGGGCTTATTGGAATTATACAAAATGCTCACGCGGTGAAAGATCCAGATCAGCAGTGAGTTGATCAGCAGAGGAGCCGAAAAGTGGTTCCACTCGATAAACAACGTAGTGATGAGCATGTATGCCATCCCGGCCAGGTAGTTCGTCTTCGCCATCATCTTCTGGTCATTGCAGATGCGGTTGAACATAACGGCCTGGCTATACAGCAGTAAAAAAGCGATCAATGTATAAATAATGGAAGGCAGGTGCAAAGGCGCCAGGAAATCAAGAAGCCATATATACAGGAAATGATCATCGGGCTGCCGCAAAGGCGCCATGGGATGCAACAACATCCCGAATTTGAGCACCAGTCCGTAGATCAGCAACACCAGAATGTTGCCGGAGTTTTTTTGCTTAAAGAGGCCTGTCACTGGATATGGATAACAAGGGTTTAGAAATCAACTTTGGCAAACGTAAGATAATTACTCCTTTGACATGGAATAATGATCGAACGTGCGCTGATCTGCTTACCATAACGCGGCATGAACTCGATCTTCGTATCGAGCCCTTTCAGCGTTGGCCGGCGGGTGATCTGACCGTCCGGAGCAATGCTCTGATCATTCAACAACAACGTCCTGCGCTCATACAGGTTGAACAGGAAATGCAACTCTCCGCCGGTATTCATTACCTGGTGCGATACCAGCCCTTCACTCTCATCATCAAACTGGCTCTTGGGGATCACATTGTTCCAATCCATATTGCCATCCTTATCAAATGAAAGGATCATGATATTCTCAGCATGGTACCGCGTAGCCTGGTTATTGCCCCAACGGTTCCAGGGCGAACCCCAGGAATTATAATACGGTGAGTAATAGTTATAATTCATCGGTGAAGCCCACGGGTTATTCCACGATAAATAATCCCAGCGATTAAACGCACCACCCCTCGATGTAGTATACATCGACTCGGCCACCATGATATATCCCCCATCCCGCTTGATAATCATATTCTTGATGAAATAATCATTGAAAGCCAGGCGCAGGTTGGCATCAGGCCCCTTGGCCGACCGCCGCAGGTCATCGGAAAACGTCAACATCGACTCCCGCATGATATTATCCGAACCCTTATCGAATATCAGGGTATACAAACCCTCCACATTTCCCCTTCGCTGCTTATAATACAATGCCGTAAATAAATAACGCCGGTTGGTGTTATCTATTTTGATCTTTACCTCATCCAGCATCTTTTCCCCGGTTTTCAGGTCGGTAATAATGAACCGTTCCTCATCCGACTTCTTCCGGATAAGCCGGACGTCGGAAATATTATCGCTGCCACCCCTTCGGACAAACTTGCCAAAGACCATATCCCCCTCATTATCTACCAGGAAGTCTGTGAAATAATCATTCCGCTCTTCCATAGCCAGATTCATACGGTGCTTTTGTTGCAGTTGCAGATCGCTATTGAACAGCAAGGTCGTAAACACGAAATTGTTGGGGTCGCGGCTGTTGATCTTGAAGACCATGATCTTCTGCTTGTCGTCGCTGAAAACCGTGGTATATATCTTATTGCTGGCCGCCCAGCCAATACGGGTAGTATCCAGTTCGATAGGGTCGGTAAGGCGCTTGGCTTCCTGGTTCAGCTTTACCCCCATACAATAAACGATGCCCCTGCGCTGAAACTGATAGATCATCCACACGTGCTCGGCATACGGTACAAAGTCCACATTGATCCAGCGGTCGTCCATATAATCCAGCTTCACCCGCTCGATCAGTTTCATCTCGTTGTCATATACACTAATGGCATTATCAGAACGGTTATTCTTAAACACCAGAATATTCGCGCCCACCTTGCCAATGATCTCGAAATTGGTGCGGCGACTGTCATCGCGCTCCGATTCGGAATAGAAGATCCGCTGTGCCGAAGACACCAGCGGAAACGATATGATCATCAGAACGATGGCGAGCAATCTCATTCTTATTGGATTCTTAATCATGGTGATGCAATGCATTATAACATTCTTATAAGCCAAATTAAGCATTGTAAAACGCCCCCCCAAACTTTCCATATAATTTTAGGTATTTGATTAATAGACGAGTTGCCAGCCGGAAAGGCTGCCAGCCCACCCCTGATATATGCCAAATGATGAATGCAACACGAAGAATACATAACGTACACACAATAAAACATTAGCACAATTAGTTTTTTTCCGTATACCTTTGTTACTGCCGGGTACCAGACCCGGCATTTAATATTGGTTGATATATTGTTAAACCCTTTGAAACGGGATAAGCTACACTACTGTGAGCAAACAGATTAACAAAGTTACTACAGCGGGATTAGTTGTTGCGTTAGGCATCATTTACGGCGACATCGGCACATCCCCCCTCTACGTTTTCAACGCAATTATCAGTGACCGGGTGATCAGTGAAGAGCTCATTATTGGGGCGCTTTCCTGTATCATATGGACGATCACGCTGCAAACAACATTCAAGTACGTTCTGTTGGTATTGCAGGCAGACAACCGGGGGGAAGGAGGCACCTTTGCACTCTATGCCCTGGTACGACGACAGAAAAAGTGGCTTGTCATACCGGCCATGATCGGGGGCGCCGCCCTGCTGGCCGATGGCATCATCACCCCTCCCATCTCCATCACTTCGGCCGTTGAAGGCCTTACGAAGATCCCAGCGCTTGAAGGCAAAATAGAGCAATACATTATCTACATCGTCATAGCCATCCTGGCGCTCTTCTTCTTCCTCCAGCAATTTGGTACTGCCTCCATCGGTAAACTGTTCGGCCCCATCATGCTTGTTTGGTTTAGCATGCTGGCCATTTTGGGCGTCTGGCACCTCTTCGACGACATCACCATCCTGCGGGCCTTCAGCCCCTGGTACGGCATAAAATTCCTAAACACGTATCCCAACGCCTTATGGTTGCTGGGTGCTGTATTTCTTTGTACAACTGGTGCCGAAGCACTCTATAGCGATTTAGGGCATTGCGGCAAAGGCAATATCCGTATCTCCTGGATCTTTGTAAAAACCACCCTGCTGCTCAACTACCTCGGCCAGGGAGCTTCCCTGCTGAAACACCATACCGGCCTGGAGATCACCGCCGCCGTAAAAACAGAATTAGGCATCAACGCCTTTTATGATCTCATGCCCCAATGGTTTGTCATTGTAGGCGTGGTCATCGCCACCACGGCAGCTATCATCGCCAGCCAGGCCATGGTATCAGGGTCCTTTACCCTCATCAGTGAAGCCATGCGCCTCAACCTCTGGCCCAAGTTCAAGATCCGCTACCCCTCCGAAGAAAAAGGACAACTCTTTATACCCAGTCTCAACTTCATGATGTTTCTGGGATGTATCGGCATGGTATTGTATTTCCAAACCTCCTCACGCATGGAAGCGGCTTATGGCCTTGCCATCATCCTCACCATGCTCACCACCACCATTCTTTTTGCCAACTACCTGGTGGCGAAAAGAGTGAAACCATTGTGGATCTACATCTACCTGGGTGGGTACATTGCCATAGAAATTACCTATCTGCTGGCATTATTACAGAAGTTTACCCACGGAGGCTATATCACCCTCATCGTGGGAGGCATCATGTTTGCCGTGATGTACATCTGGTACCGCAGCCGCAAGATCAAGAACCGCTACGTGGAGTTTGTACGCCTCGAACACTATATCCCACAGATACAGGAACTGAGCAACGACAAGACCGTTCCCAAGTATGCTACGCACCTGGTATACCTTACCAGCGCCAACAACCCCAAGGAAATAGAACATAAGATCATCTATTCCATCCTGAACAAAAAACCCAAGCGGGCCGACATATACTGGTTTGTACACGTAGATACATTGGACGATCCCTATACCTGCGAGTACAAAGTAGATCACATTATTCCCAACGATATCATCCGCGTGGAATTCAGGCTTGGATTCCGCATGGAGCCACGCATCAACCTCATGTTCCGCAAAGTAGTGGCCGACCTGGTAGCCAACAAAGAGGTGAACATCACCAGCCGCTACGAAAGTCTGGAAAGGAACAACGTGGTAGGTGACTTCCAGTTTATCGTCATGGAAAAATACCTGAGCCAGGACAATGAACTGCCGTTCACAGAACGGTTGGTCATGAAGCTGCACTTCACCCTGAAAGACTGGAGTCTATCGGAAGAGCGGGGCTTTGGACTGGATACCGCCAACGTAACAGTGGAGAAATTCCCACTGATCGTAGCGCCGGTAAACAATCCCAACCTCAAAAGAATATACGACCCCGAAGAGTTGTAAATCGTATCTTCAGGCAACAACCATCATACAATTGCCTGCTTTCATCTGGTATACACTCATTGGAATAGCTGTGCTTACCATAGCAGCCTGGTTATTGCAGGATAAATTCATCTTTAAACCCGAACGCCTCCCCGCGGATTTCAAGTTCAAGTACGACGTTCCTTTCCACGAGCTGTTCTTCGACGTAGAGCCCGGCGTACGCATTAACGGACTGCACTTCTACCGCAAAGAGCCTAAGGGCCTCATCCTGTATCTCCATGGCAATACCCGCAGCATTAAGGGCTGGGCCAAATATGCCCGCGACTTCTACCGTTATGATTACGATGTGGTGATGGTCGACTACCGTGGCTTTGGCAAAAGCACCGGCAAACGCAGTGAGAAAGAAATGATGGCAGACATGCAGTTCGTGTATGAAGCTCTCCTGAAAGATTACCCCGAGCACCACATCATCGTATATGGCCGCAGCATTGGCAGCGGCTTTGCCAGCAAAATAGCCGCCGATAATAAACCCCGCTACCTGATACTCGATTCACCTTATTACAATTTCCGAAAAGTAGTCACCCGTATCCTGCCCTTTCTCCCGGTGAAATATGTGCTCCGTTATCACCTCCGTACCGATAAATGGATACGCTACGTAAATTGCCACACCTACATCATACACGGCACTAAAGACCGGCTGATCCCCATCCGCCACAGCGAAAACCTGCAGGCTATCAATCCTTCCAAGATCACACTGATACGCATACATGGAGGAAGACATAATAACTTACCTTCGTTCCCCGAATACCATAATTTCATCCGGGATATTTTGAAATATTAGGCATTAGCCGTTAGGTATTAGCTCTTAGCTAAAAGCCAACAGCTAAAGGCTAACACCTGATTACATGAAAAAGAAAATTATACGCTGGATAAGTGTCATCATCATGATCTACAGCCTCATCGGCATAGCTCTCTATTACTTGCAGGATAAGATGATGTTTCACCCGGCGCCACTGGAAGCCAGCTACAATTACAATTTTCACACGCCCTACAAAGAAGTCAACCTTCCCTACTCCAGCGGCGTAAACATCAACATCATACAATTCACTACTGCCGATTCCACACCGCGTGGAGTAGTCCTTTACTTTCATGGCAATAAGCAGAACATTGGCCGGTATGCACAATGTGCACCGGCATTCACAAAACACGGCTATGAAGTATGGATGATAGATTATCCCGGCTATGGGAAAAGTACCGGCACCTTTACTGAGCAACGTCTCTATGATTGGTCGCTCATTTTTTACAAACTGGCCCGGGCGCGCTTTAAGCCCGACAGCATCATACTATACGGCAAGTCACTGGGTTCGGGGCTTGCTACCCAATTAGCCTCTATCCGCGATTGCAAATACCTGCTGCTGGAAACACCTTATTATAGTTTTCCCTCTGTGGCAGGAGTTTACTTTCCCATTTATCCGGTAGAAAGAATTATACGCTTTAAAATACCTACCTGGCAATACATGCAGCAGGTAACTGCTCCCGTCACTATATTCCATGGCACAGACGATGGCGTTATCAGGTACAGCAACGGACAGCGCCTGATTCCTTACCTCAAACCTGCCGACCAGTTCGTTACCATCGAAGGAGGAAGCCACAACAACTTAAGTGAGTATCCTCTTTACCAACAGAAACTCGACTCTTTATTTAAATAGAAGAATCCAGCATTCAGCATCCAGCATTCAGAATAATACAGTAAAGGCTTCTGGATACTGGATGCTGGCTTCTGTATTCTATATTGGTACCACATTCGAACTCTTATTCTTTCTCACCTTCTCAGGAATGGCATTCACGATCTCTTCCTTCAACACTTCAATCAACCGCTTCTTCACAAAATCGCGGTGCACCACAATGCTCACTTCCCGCATGGGCGCCGGCTTTTGAAAATGCCGTATCAGTTGCAAACGCTTATTGTCCATATCCAGTGTAGTAAGTTCAGGTAAGATCGTAATACCATCATTTAGCTCTACCATGCGGCGCAGCGCCTCGATGCTTCCTGCTTCATATTCAAAATGCGCACTCATTTCACTGGACTTACGCAGTTCGCACAGGTTTACGATCTGCGAGCGAAAACAATGCCCTTCTTCCATTAGCCACAACTTCTCCGGGTCGATGTCTTTCGCCAGCACATAGGTCTTCTTATACGCTACATTCTTTTTGGCCACATAGGCCAGCAACTCCTCATAAAAAAGCACATGCTCCTTGATGCCTTTTTCCTGCAAGGGAGTAACCACAATACCCACATCGATACGTCCTTCGCGCAAACGGCTGATCACATATTCTGTCATCATTTCCTGCACGATCAATTTTACCTGGGGATACTTCTTATTGAAGCTCTGCACAAACAAGGGTAACAGGTAAGGCGCCAGTGTGGGGATGATGCCGATCCGCAACTCGCCCGTCAGTACCCCTTTCTTGTTTTGAACTATCTCCTGGATCACATTCTTTTCAGCCAGGATCTTACGCGCCTGCTCGATGATCTCCGCGCCGGCTTCGGTAGGTACAACAGGCTGCTTGCTGCGGTCGAATATCTTAACCCCCAGCTCTTCTTCCAGCTTTTGGATCTGCATGCTCAAAGTAGGCTGCGTAACAAAACAGCGATTGGCTGCCATGGCAAAATGCCGGCACACATCCACCGCCACCACATATTCCAGTTGAACGAATGTCATAATAGATTGTATCTATGAGCAAATATTATTAATCAATTTGATTTATCGGCAAAATAAGTGAAGTTTTGCATTAGAAAGGATGACAAACATCAGATAGGCATTAAAGAGTAGAAAGGATCTCACAGACAGGCCGGGCGGTAAAACACAAAACAGATCAGTTTAAACGTTCGGCTATACGGGTTAACCAAAAGGAGATGCCGGCTTTGAGCCGGCATCTTTTTTATTCTTCGAGTATTACTTTATTCTTCCCTACGATCAGCTTATACCCGGCCCCCACCTTCAAGGCGTAATTTTCCTTTTCATGACTCACCGGGAAATCAAAACAGATAGGATAATTATATTCCTTCACCACATCATGGATGATCTCATAAACAGACTTGCCAAAAGGCCGCTCCGTATCCTTATTATCCGTAAACCCGCCAATGATCAGTCCGGCCAGCCTATTTAGCTTGCCCGCCCGTTTCAACTGGTACAACATACGGTCTACATTATAAAGATACTCCCCCACATCCTCCAGGAACAAGATCCTACCCTTGGTCTTGATGTCGGAAGGGGTACCTACGAGGTGCGCCAGCAGGCTTAGGTTGCCACCAACGAGCTCTCCCACCGCCTCGCCGGGATGATTCAGCTCATGCACATCACATTGGTACCGGGCAATCTTGCCCTCCAGTGCATTCTTCAGCGATTGTACATATTCATTATTGAAACCATCATCATTGAAAGCTGCCGCCATGGGCGCATGCAAAGAAGAAATCTTATAGTTGGAATACAGGTGCGCATGCAACACGGTAATATCACTGAAGCCTACGATCCATTTAGGCCGTCTCTTAAAAGCCCTGAAGTTGATCCGGTCGATGATCCGGCCCATGCCATAACCACCACGGCCACACAAGATAGCTTTAACTGAATCATCATTCAGCATTTCCTGAAAGTCATCCAAACGCTCATTGTCGGTGCCGGAAAAATAAGTAGCGGAGTCGCTCCCCAGTGTCTTGCCTACCTTTACCTGGTAGCCCCATTCCTTCAACGTATCGATACAGGTTTGCGCCTTCTCCGCAGCCATATAGCCAGCAGGGCAGGTAATGCCAATCGTATCGCCAGGTTTTAAATAAGCAGGATATTTGACCATTAATTATCAGATTTCGGCCACGAAGTTACTTGTTGCCTCTATAACTCGTAAAAACAAATAAAGCGATGATCAATATCACAACGCTTAAAGAGGCCACTACCTTATCCTCGATGTTAAAAAAAGAAGTACAGCAGAAACGACTCCCACAAAGATGGCTGCATAACGAAATCGCTTATCGGCAACATCTATTTTAAGCAGCACGCCCAGCTTCGCGACTCCTATGATCAGCAGGAAGATGAACATGCCAACCATTAATAATGGTAAGAAGAAAAGTGCTACGTCGAGATCCATAACAATAAAACTACATTTTATACCTCGGTCAGGCTAACCGTTTCCGGAGACACCGTTAGCTTATGTATAACGCCACACTTCAACGCAAAATTATTCTTCTGGTGACCTACCGGGAAATCAAAACATACCGGGTAGTTAAAGTCCTTCACCTTCTCCAATACGATATCCTGTAACGTTCTGCCAAACTCATCTCCGGGATCATCGGGCTTTACCTTAAAGCCACCCACTACCAATCCCTTCAGATCTTCCAGCTTACCGGTTCGCAGCAGGTTCCAGAACATACGGTCGATACTATAGAGATATTCGCCGGTATCTTCTACAAATAATATCTTGCCCGCCGTATGCAGGTCGGACTTACTGCCGGCCAACGTTTCGATGGTCTTCAGGTTACCGCCTACCAGTACGCCGGTAGCGGTACCCACCTTATTAAATGCAGAAGGCGTCGTTGTGTAATTCATGGTTTCACCTGTTAGCGCCCGCTTGATAGAAAGGATCGTGTCCGCCTGGAGCGGATCAGCCTTGCTCCAGTCGTCCGGGAAACTATTGCACATCTTGGAATGAATGGAAGCGATACCATAATTGCGGTTGAGATGGCCATGCAGCACGGTAATATCACTGAACCCGATGATCCACTTGGGCTTCGACACCAGCCGGGAAAAATCCAGCCGGTCTACAATACGCACAAACCCATATCCGCCACGGGCACACATAATAGCCTGAACACCGGGGTCGTCGATCATCCTTTGAAAGTCGGCGGCCCTGTCGGCATCACTGCCCCCGAAAGTAAAATCACGCTTACCCACCGTGTCCCCCACCTTGATATTGAACCCCCAACTCTTCATTAGTTGGATGGATGGCTCAATGTCCTTTTGCAGAATATAGCCCGCCGGACAGGTAATCCCAATTGTATCTCCCTGCTTCAGGTAGGGAGGAATGACGGGCTTCTTACCCCCATCAGCAAAATCAATAATATGTCCCATACCGGGTACGGCAGGCAATACAGCGCCAGCTGCCATTAAAGAAGAAAGAAAGTTTTTACGATTCATAACAAACAGGAAAACCACAATTTACAGACAGATAAAACATTTTTTTTAACAATTTGGCCGGATCGTTGTTATCCACTGCTGACTGGCTTTGAAACACTGTCAATAGACATACATACAAGTTTTTTGCTATTGACATGTTAACACATATAATAAATAACTGATTCCGCTTAGTTTTGCGGCGCTAAACACCTGGAAAGGCATTAGTCTATGGCAAGGAAATTTTGTATCGCATTTATCTGCGTATTATCGTTCATCAACCAAACTGCACACGCCCAACAGAAAGGCAATTGGTCATTTGTAAAGAACGGGAGCCTCTATTTTAGCTGGGGCTACAACACCGAATGGTATACCCGCTCTACGGTACACGTAAAACAACCCTCTCTGGGCAACAATTACAAATTAGTGCGGGTACGCGCCCACGACCACCCAGGCTGGGACGAGGGTCTCTTCTCTATACCTCTGACCATCCCCCAGTACAACTACCGCATTGGCTATTTCTTCAATGAAAAGCAGGATCTGGCTATCGAGATCAACTTCGACCACACCAAGTATATTATTGCTGATGAACAGGATGTGCACATCGAAGGGCAGTTCGATGGTCAGAAAGTCAACACTACCCGCCGTTTCTCAGAAAAAGATAGCTCCTACTATTACCTGAACAATGGCGCCAACTTCCTCCTGTTCAACCTGGTAAAGCGGTTCAGGCTGGTAAAACCCGGACCGAATAATAACCTGAAACTCGACTTGCTGGCCAAAGCAGGTATAGGACCAGTGATCCCCCACGTAGAGAACAGCTTCTTCGGCAAGGCCAATGAACCAGGCTTCCAGCTTGGTGGATGGAATACAGGCATAGAAACCGCCTTCCGGCTTACCGCTTTTAAATACGCTTACCTGGAGTTTGCCCAGAAGTTCGACTACGCCCGGTATAGCCACCTGAAAGTATATGAAGGCCGCGCCCGCCAAAGCTTTGGCACCTACGAACTGATCCTGAGCCTTGGCTTTACCCTGCCCACCGGCAAAAACAATAAGGAGTTTGCAAAACACCTCCCCACAGTAAGCGCCACCAACTGATCACTCGATCCATTCATTATATATAACAAAGGGACCATCCTTCCGGGACGGTCCCTTTTTCATTTCTACCCCAACCTTTCCCCATCCTACCTTCGTCAATAATACAGCGCTCCGGACAGTGCAGCCAGCATAACCCGATCTGTCACCATCATCAACATAACCCGTGCTAACAAACCAGGATGACATCATAAAAGGTTGTAAACAACAAAATCCAAAAAGCCAGGAAGCCCTGTACCGTGCCTGCTACCCAGGCATGCTGAAAGTTTGCGCCCGCTATGCACGGGATGCCGATGAAGCGGCATCACTCTACAACGAGGGTATGTTGAAAGTCTTCAATACCATACACCAATACGAAGGCAGGGGCGATTTAATGGGATGGGTAAGACGCGTGATGGTCAACACCTGTATAGACCATTGCCGGCGGCAGGCAAAATTCAATCACCAGCCACTCGAAATAGTAACAGACAACAACTCGATAGACCCGGATATATACAACCGACTTTCTGCCAACGACGTAATGCGGCTGCTGCAGGAGCTGCCCCGTAATACGGCACTCGTCTTTAACCTTTTTGTACTGGAAGGTTTTAAACACGAAGAGATCGGACAAATACTGAACATAGCGATCGGAACATCCAAATGGCACCTCAATGAAGCGAGGCGCCTTCTTAAACATAAACTGGATAAATTATTGAACAAAGAAATCTACTCTAATGCAATCTGAACAACAACATATTGATGACTTCTTCCGTAAAAAGGACGAAGAATACCAGGCGGACGCCGGCCTTGCCGATGCCAACTGGGAACAAATGCGCGGGTTGCTGACACCCGGTCCCGGGCCGGCGCCTAAAGGATTCCGCTGGCATGCCACCCGCCGCATCATCAAATACATGGGGGGCTTTACCGTGGTTACCGTCATCACCCTGGTGACGCTCACTACCATCAAGTCGAAAAAGAAGGAGGCTGCACCTAAAATGCTGGCGCAAAAAACAGCGATTGCCCCGGAGAAAAAGCAACCAGCGGCACAACCACTGGCAGCTACTACAAAAGCTCCGGCACAGCCTGTTAAAAAAACTGTCACTACTACAGCAGCAACGCCCAAGGTGAAGCGTACGCCGACCAACATTACAACAATACAGCCTCCGCCAAAGACTGTCGTAATTACAAAAAGCAATACCACCATCGGTGGAACGCCTGCTGAAAACAAGTCACCACTCAAAACGCAGCCCCCTCCCCTCACCGTTGATGGTTCATCTATCGCCGTTGGTAGTTCACCGTTTACCTTACCAGACGTAAAGCCTGTAGAAGTAAGTGCAGGTAGCGTATCCATTATCAACAGCAAAGACGCATCGGCAAAGATCAATGAGTTCTACAGCGAGCTCGATAAACAAGCCAATGTATACGTAGTAGATGCGAGCCAGGAAAGCTTTGTAACCGGAAAAGAAGGCACCCGCCTCACGATCCCACCATTTGCCTTTGCCGGCAAAAAAGGATTGATCAAAGAAGGGCTGGTGACGATCGTTTTTAAAGAATACTATACCTACGAAGATATACTGGCTGCCAAGCTCACCACGACTTCCGGAGAAGACCAACTCATCTCCGATGGTATGGTGCACATTACAGCCCACCTCAATGGTATGCCGGTAGACCTGGCAGCAGGCAAAAGCATCAGGCTGGAAATGCCTACCAGGAACTTCGACGAACAAATGCAACTATACCGCGGCACCAGGAGCAGCATGAAAAATGCCTTTGTAGCCAAATTCATGGATAACCGGATGATCGACACCGTGCGGTTTATGAAGCGGGAAGCCGATGAAAACGGAGACATCGACTGGGTGGCCCAGGGCCAGCAACAAAAACGTCTCGATCCCCTCACCAGAAGGATCAGGGTAATGAACCCATACGCGGATCCTTACAAAGTGGAGCATGGCCGAAAAAAAACAGCCTGGTACTACGTAGCCAAAAGCTGCCCTCTTACCAACGAAGAAATGGAGATCAAGCTAAGGCAACATACCAACAACTACTTCGATGTAATCAAACTAAAGCGCGTCGAGGTAAAGCCAGTAGCCAACTACCAGTTTCAGCAGGAAAAACTGATGAACATAGCAGGCGATTCGATAGATATGACCTTTTACCAGGCACTATACAGACAACTATTAACACCCGAAGACAGTGCCCGCGCCATGGAAAAGATCCTGCAGGCAGACGCCAGGTACGAACAACGGCAAGAGCTCATGGGCAGGTACAGCTTTTCCATCACCGGCCTTGGCTGGTACAACTGCGATAAGCTAAACAACCGTGGCCCAAGGACATTGTTCGCTTTTAAGCCCGGAGAAGGATTTGAACCGTCCACGATGGTATCCCACTTGGTATTCACCAAAGTGAAAACAGTATTAAAGGGCAGCTATAAAGACAATAAGATCACCTTCGGCAGGGTAACGAAAGATGAACCGGTCAAGATCGTGTGTATCGGAATCAAAGACGGGAAAGTAATGTCCTGCATTCAGGAGCTTACCACCGACAGAGAAGAGATCGGCGATCTCGTCTTTACAGAGACAACACCCGAACAATTCAGAAAGAAATTACAATCACTTAACCTCATCCTTCCATAAAACCCTGATACATATGAAAAAATAAAAGACCTGGTCGCCTTTCTATTGCATGAGCCGCCTCCACTTCAACCGGGGCGGCTCATCCTTTTTTATCCCCCTCCAATTAGCTATTTTTGCAATCCTTCGATAGACGCAAAAAAGCTATTAAGACGAGAAATGACAGACTTTAAACGATACCTGGTAACCGCAGCGCTGCCCTACGCCAATGGACCTATCCACATTGGCCACATTGCAGGCTGTTACCTTCCGGCCGACATCTACGTACGCTACCAGCGTGCCCGCAAAAGAGACATTAAATTTATCTGTGGCAGTGATGAACATGGCGTTCCCATTCAAATACGCGCCATGAAAGAAGGCACTACCCCACAGGCAGTCGTTGATAAATACCATAAGATCATGGGAGATACCTTTCAGCAGATGGGCATCTCCTTCGATATCTATTCCCGTACCTCCAACAAGATCCACCACGAAACAGCGGCGGCCTTCTTCAAAAAGATGTACGATGATGGACTCTTTGAAGAAAAAGAAACAGAACAATACTTTGATGAGAAAGCCAATACCTTTTTGGCCGATCGTTATATTGTAGGAACCTGCCCTGTGTGCGGCAATGAAAACGCCTATGGTGATCAGTGCGAGCGTTGTGGCTCTTCCCTGAGCCCCGATCAGCTCATCAACCCACGCAGCACCCTCAGCGATGCTACGCCCATCAAAAAGGCAACCAAACACTGGTACCTTCCCCTCCAGAACTATGAGCCCTGGCTCAGAGAGTGGTTACTCGAAGGACATAAAGAGTGGAAGAATAACGTATACGGCCAATGCAAAAGCTGGCTGGAAAACGGACTACAACCACGCGCCATGACGCGCGATTCCAGCTGGGGTGTAAAAGTGCCTCTGCCCAATACAGAAGGCAAAGTACTCTACGTGTGGTTCGACGCACCAATTGGTTATATCAGTGCCACAAAAGAATTGACAGACCAATGGGCCGACTATTGGCAAAAGGATGATACGAAGCTGGTACACTTTATTGGCAAGGACAATATCGTGTTCCATTGCATTATTTTTCCTGCGATGCTGAAAGCGCATGGCAATTTTGTATTGCCCGACAACGTACCTGCTAATGAGTTCCTGAATATAGAAGGCGAAAAAGTATCCACCAGTCGCAACTGGGCTGTATGGGTTGATCAGTACCTGCTTGATTTTCCTGAGCAACAAGATATCCTACGATATGTACTCTGCTCCAATGCGCCGGAAACAAAAGACAATGACTTTACCTGGAAAGATTTCCAGGATAAGAACAACAGCGAGCTGGTATCCATCTTCGGCAACTTTGTGAACCGCACCTTTGTGCTCATGCACAAGCTTTGCGGCGGCAAAGTACCCAACCTCCACACCGATGTTGCCGACAAGGCCGATGAAGATATGATCGCAGAATTTGAGGCTACCAAAACAAGGGTAGAGAACCTGCTGGAACAATATAAATTCCGCGAAGCCATCTTTGAGGTGATCGACCTTTCCCGCAAAGGCAATAAATACATGCAGGAAAAAGAACCCTGGATCGTTGCCAAGTCATTAGAAACAAACCCCGAGAAGCAGAAGATCATTGACAACTGCCTGCACATCTGTCTGCAGTTGACAGCCAACCTTGCCGTGCTCATCAACCCATTCCTCCCCTTCACTGCAAAGAAAATGTTGCATATGATGAAGGTGGTAGATAAGATGCTCGATTGGGAAAATGCGGGCAAAGCCAAACTACTCAGCGTTGGATACAGCCTGCGTGAACCACAATTACTCTTCCGCAAAATCGAAAAAGAAGAAATAGAAGCACAGATCGAAAAGCTGCATGCCAACATGGTGAAGCCAGCCACAACCAGCGATCCTGCAGCCAAGAAAGCAGCGAAGGATGCCAAGGCCGCGGCAGCCAAAGCAGCCGATACAAAAGCAACCACAGCTACGGAAGCAACTGACACTGCTTCGCCAGCTTCCAACACAAAAGCTGAGATCGTTTACGACGACTTCGCTAAGATCGATCTCAAAGTAGGCACCATCCTTTCAGCAGAGAAAGTGGCGAAGGCCGACAAACTGTTGAAGCTGGAAGTAGACCTCGGCTTTGAAAAACGTACGATCGTATCAGGCATAGCTCTTCACTTCAGTCCTGAAGAAATAGTTGGCAAGCAGGTAGTAGTTGTTGTCAACCTGGCGCCGCGCAAAATGAAAGGAATAGAAAGCAACGGCATGATCCTGATGGCAGAAGACAAGGCAGGCAAACTGCACTTCGTCAATCCCGATACCAAAGTCGACGAAGGCTCCGGCGTTAGTTAATAACATAACACACATTATACAGCCCCGGCACAACCACGCCGGGGCTTTTTTGTTATTGGTAGTCCGTGAGGCGACAACAAAACAACCGCACTCACCATTCACCACTCACAATTCACAATTATGAAATACGGATTCATTGGCCTCGGAAGCCTCGGTACCCCCATCGCTATCAACCTGCTCGACAGTGGACACCAACTCTACGTATACAACCGCACCATCGCCAAAGCTCAGCCACTCGAAGCCAAAGGCGCCATCGTGTGCGATACAGTAGCAACACTCGCCAAAGAATGCGATATCATATTCACCATGGTAGCCGACGACGCAGCATTAAAAGACATTACTACCGGGCCAGAAGGATTATTACAACACCTGAAACCCGGCAGTCAGCACATCTCCATGAGCACTATCCTCGCGCAAACAGCAGGAGAACTGGCAGCTCTGCACCAGGAGAAAGGACAACATTACCTGTCATCACCGGTATTCGGCCGGCCCGAAGCCGCCGCAGCGCGGAAACTGAACTTCGTAGTATCCGGCCCGAAAGAACTACGCGAAAAAGCAACACCTCTCTTACAGCAAGCAGGAGGTGCAGGCGTTTGGGATTTCGGAGATGATATCCTCGCCGCCAATACCATTAAACTCTGTGGCAACTTCCTTATTGCTACGGCCCTCGAAGCCATTGGCGAAAGCGCCATGCTGGCAAAACAAAGCGGCGTAGATGCACACAAAATGTGGGACTTCTTCTCCCAGACCATTTTTAACGCCCCCATCTACCAGAACTACAGCAAGATCATCCTGAACCAACAGTTTGAACCGGCAGCCTTTACCGCCAAACTCGGCCTCAAAGACCTCAACCTGGTACTGGCACAGGGAGCAGCCGCCAAACAGCCCATGCCCATGGCAGAACTACTTCAAGGGCATCTTATCAGCCTGGTAAACAGTGGGAAAGGGGCCATAGACTGGAGCGCCGTATCGCTGGGTGTAAAAAATGACGGTTAAAGACAACCACAATACTTAATACCCAATACCCTTTTTTATTCCGGCTTTTTTATTACCTTCGGGTCAAATAGTTGTTTAACTAACTAATTATTCTATGTCAAAACGGCTCATCAGAAAGGTTGCAGTGCTGGGAAGTGGAGTCATGGGATCGCGCATCGCTTGTCATTTCGCAGGAGTAGGTTTACAGGTCTTATTGCTGGACATAGCCCCGAAGGAGCTGACCGAAGCAGAGAAAGCCAAAGGCTTGTCTACCGATCACCCTGCTGTAAAAAACCGCATCGTTAACGAAGCATTGGCCGCAGCCATCAAGTCCAATCCTTCGCCCGTATATACAAAAGACGTCGTAAAGAAAATAAAGACCGGCAACTTCACCGACAACATGAAGGACATTGCCGACTACGACTGGATCATAGAAGTAGTGGTAGAAAGGCTTGATATCAAACAGCAGGTATTTACCGAAGTAGAAAAATACCGCAAGCCCGGAACCCTCATCACCTCCAACACCTCTGGCATCCCCATCCACCTGATGGCCGAAGGCAGGAGTGAAGACTTCAAAAAACATTTCTGCGGAACACACTTCTTCAATCCGCCGCGTTACTTACGATTACTGGAAATAATTCCAACACCCTATACTGATCCCGCTGTAACAGAATTCCTGTTGCACTACGGTGATCTCTACCTCGGCAAAACAACGGTGTTGTGTAAAGACACACCCGCCTTCATTGCCAACCGTATCGGCGTATACGGCATCATGGCCATCTTTGGCCTGGTAGAAAAAATGGGACTTACCATCGATGAGATAGATGCCCTCACAGGCCCTATCATCGGCAGGCCCAAATCAGCTACTTTCCGCACAGCCGATGTGGTAGGTATCGACACCCTGGTTAAAGTAGCCAAGGGCGTACACGACAACTGCCCCAACGACGAAGCTAAAAATACCTTCACCATCCCTGCCTGGCTCGACAAAATGGTAGAGAACAAATGGCTGGGCGATAAGACCGGTCAGGGCTTCTTTAAAAAGACCAAAGGCGGCGGTGGAGAGAAAGAGATACTGGTGCTCAACCTGAAAACACTGGAATATGAGCCCCGTAAAAAACCGAAGTTCGCTACTGTAGAAGCTGCCAAGCCCATCGACGATCTCAAAACAAGGCTGAAAGCCCTGTGCACAGGCATGGACAAAGCAGGCGACTTCTACCGTCATTTTCATTACGGATTATTCTCCTATATATCCCACCGTATACCAGAGATCAGCGATGAGATCTACCGCGTAGATGACGCCATGATGGCCGGCTTCGGATGGGAAATAGGCGCCTTCGAAAGCTGGGATGTGCTCGGCGTGGAAGGCTCTGTCAAAAAAATGAAAGACGCCGGCTATGCAGTAGCCCCCTGGGTGGAAGAGATGCTGGCAGCCGGCATTAAAACATTCTACAAAGTAGACAACGGCAAAAGGTTATACTACGACATCGCATCCAAAGACTATAAGACCTTCCCGGGTGGCGAAGCCTTCATAGTCATGAAGAACTTCGAAAACCAAACGGTATGGAAAAACAGTTCGGCCCGTGCCTACCACCTCGGCGATGATGTGATCGGCCTGGAATGGTATACCAAAATGGGCAGCATCGGCGGAGAAGTACTCGAAGGGATACAAAAATCAATTACACTCGTCGAAAATAAGTACAAGGGTTTGGTGATTGCGAATGAAGGTGCTAACTTCAGCGCCGGCGCAAACGTAGGCATGATCTTCATGCTGGCGATAGAGCAGGAATACGATGAGCTGGACATGGCCATCCGCCTTTTCCAGAACACCATGATGCGGGCCCGGTATTCTTCCGCACCAGTAGTAGTAGCGCCACATGCATTATCGTTGGGAGGAGCTTGCGAGCTTAGCCTCCATGCCGATAAAGTATGTCCTGCAGCCGAAACCTACATCGGCCTTGTAGAACTCGGGGTTGGCCTCATCCCCGGCGGCGGCGGCACCAAAGAGTTTGTATTACGGGCTGCCGATGAAATGCATGAAGATGAGCCAGAGACCATCACCTTGAAAAACCGCTTTCTCACGATTGCTACAGCCAAAGTAGCCACTTCTGCTGCCGAAGCCTTTGAACTCGGCATCCTGCGTAAAGGCCATGATGAAGTAATACTCAACCAGGGTCGCCGAATAGCAGAAGCTAAAAAAAGCGTATTAGAAATATATGATAGTGGCTATGTAACGCCTGTACAGCGTACTGATGTAAAAGTATTGGGACGTTCAGCCCTCGGTGCTTTATACGCCGGCATCAACGGAATGTGGCGCGCGGGATATGCTACCGATCACGATGTAGTGGTAGCTAAAAAACTGGCCTATGTAATGTGTGGTGGCGATCTCAGCGAGCAATCCTCCGTTACAGAACAGTACCTCCTCGACCTCGAAAGAGAAGCATTCCTCAGCCTGTGCGGGGAAAAGAAAACACTCGAAAGAATACAAAGCGTACTTAAAAGCGGAAAGCCGGTACGCAACTAAACACAAGTCTGTTACACGTTCAATATAGAAAAGGGTCACATGAGAAAGCCCAGGGCGCAACCTCCAATGGTTGCGCCTTTTTATTTGCCAATTAATCAATATCTTGAACAAGTAACATGTCACCCTGAGCTTGTCGAAGGGCCGTCGAAGCCTAACTGAAACAAACAACCTTAACCCGACCAAACCACAAACCATAAGCCTATTATGGGAGAAGCCGAACTCAATAAAGCTACCCGGCAGTTGATCGTACATTCCGTATTCTATATATACGGCGATGCAGCCACACCCGAACTGACCACCAGGATCGCCCACGATATAGCCACCTGCTGGAACGAACCCCAGGCCACTATCACCATTAAAAACGAGCCATACGCCCTTCACTTCAACATTGAAGGCATCTATGCTCCGGAACTATCACCCGACAAAGTCTGGTACAACGACCAGCCGCGGCTCAACTACTTCCGCATTGAAGAATATGTAACCGGTAACATCTCCTTTGTAGATGAGATAGGATGCAACACAGGTTATTTTAAACTGGCCAACCTGCTGCAAACACCTACTACCGCCGCCCATGAATATGGCCACACCCTCGGACTGGTACACCCTAAAAACCTCGATATCCGCGGAGGAGGCTTACCCGGCATCATGTACCCCCGCGGCACGATCTGCGATCCGCAATACCAGTACTCTCCCACTGCTGTGCCGGGAAAGGACGGAGGCACCCTCGACCCACAATACCGGAAAGTACTCCCTTCCGATATTGCCTTGTTGAAACTCCACAAACTGCATTTCAACCAGCAGGGTCTGGCTACCGTAGGCGAGTTTTCCAGCATGTATCATGAAAAACATATACCGGAAGACTTTCAACAGTAAAAAGAAAACACCATCTTTATAGATAAATGCCCATACATGGCCATCCTCACAGTTGAAAACCTACATAAGAACTACGGATACATACAGGCACTCAAAAACGTTTCCTTTACTGTTCCCAAAGGATCGGTATTTGGAATACTGGGGCCAAACGGAAGCGGCAAAACAACTTTGCTTGGCATCATCGTAGACATCCTGAAAGCCACCTCCGGCACCGTGAAACTCTTCGATGAAACGCCTACCCGCGAACACCGCAAGCAGATCGGCACCTTCCTCGAAACGCCCAACTTCTACCATTACCTCAATGCTGTACAGAACCTCGAAATAGCCGCCGCCATCAAAGGCCACGGCAAAGAAGATATAGATTATGTGCTTAAGGCAGTGAGCCTCGACCAGCGCAAGACCTCCAAGTTCAGCACCTATTCGCTGGGCATGAAACAAAGGCTGGCCCTTGCATCCTGCATGCTCGGCAACCCTGAAGTGATGATCTTCGACGAACCCACCAACGGCCTCGATCCGGTAGGCATAGCCGAAACAAGAGAGCTGATCAAAAAGCTCAACAGGGAAGGCAAGACGATCATCATGGCCAGCCACCTGCTCGATGAAGTAGAAAAGGTATGTACGCATATGGCCATCCTGCAAAAAGGAACACTCATCGCTCACGGCCATGTAGATGAAATACTGGTACAGGAAGACATCGTGGAAGTAAGTGCGGCCAACACTCAATCACTGATGTCGACGCTGCAGTCTTATCCTGGCGTGGGTAAGATAAGCATGAATGAACAGCATGTAGAGGCATTCTTCCCTACCGGCACCGCCAACCTCGAAGCAGTCAACCAATACTGTTTCGACAGAGGGATCATCCTCAACCACCTCCGGTTGCGCAAAAAGAGCCTTGAAGCCAAATTCTTTGAACTCACCCAAAACAACAAATGATCATGCTGAAACTACTAACTATAGAATGGCTGAAGCTAAAGAACTACCGTACGTTTTGGATATTATCTGGCTTATACTTACTCAGCATTGTCGGGCTCAACTTTATAGTGTTCCGTATACAACAGGCCATTTATGAGGCCAAAGAAGCAAAAGGCATGGCTGAAATGGTATTGGGAGCAACCCCCTATTCATTTCCCATTACCTGGCAAATGACACCCTATGTATCCAGCTTCCTGCTGTTCATACCCGGCCTCGTGATGATCATCAGCGTTACCAACGAATACAGCTACCGCACCCACCGGCAGAACATTATAGATGGGTGGACGCGTCGGGAATTCATCCTGGTAAAAATAATGGTAGCACTGATACTGGCACTTGCTTCTACCATTATGGTCGTCATCTCAGCTGCCATCTTTGGCTTTGCAGATGGCAACAGATCCTTCAGCCTCGATAACCTTGAATATATAGCCTTCTTTTTCCTACAAGCCATCAGCTATATTATGGTAGCCTTACTCGCCGCCGTATTGTTCAAACGAGGCGGTTTGGCCATCGGTATTTACTTTCTCTATTCACTCATCATTGAGAACGTACTCAAGGGACTGCTCAACTTCAAAGCAGGAACAACTGCCGGCAGGTACCTGCCGCTCCAGTCAACCGATGAGCTGATTCCTCTTCCTATTTTGCAGAAAGTACAGAACCAACTCGTAGCACCACCCAATCAAACAGTGATGCTGGTGGTAGCGCTGGTATATCTCTCGGCCTACATATTCTTTACCATTCGTAAATTCGAAACAGACGATCTGTAAACATTAATGCTTCGTGAGGTCACCTAATGCTGCCTCCACAGTGGGATACAGGAATTGAAAACCAGCCTGACTGATCTTACTGTTGCTGACTGTGGCACTCTTGAGCACTTCCACACTCATGCCACCCAGCATTAACTTTAATACGAAAGAAGGAACATAGAAAGGAATATAAAAACGGCCTTTGATCTTTTCGGCCAGCTTAAGCATAAAATTCCTGTTGGTAACCGGCTGAGAAGCTACGGCATTGTATACGCCATGCAGTTCCTCATGCTCTATGGCATATACTATTAGTCGGGTGAGATCGTCGACATGGATCCAACTGATCACCTGCTTGCCACTACCCAGAATGGCAGCCACACCAAAACGTACAGGCATCTTAAACTCTTTCAGCGCACCCCCCTCATTACTCAGCACAATCCCAATACGGAATTTGATCAGGCGCTTGCCGAGCTCCTGCACGGGATCTATACTGGCCTCCCACAACCGGCAGGTTTCACCAAGGTATTCAGTATCTACAGGATCATCTTCGGTAAAAGCATTACGGCCAGGCTTTCTTTTAACATCATCACCATACCAGCCAATGCCCGAAGCGCTGATCACGGCCTTTACCTTATTGGCATTTTCTTTCAGCGCCTTTACCAGCAACTCGCCACCCTGCACACGGCTGTCGATGATCTCCTGTTTTCGTTTTGCAGTCCAGCGCTTATCGGCCACGCCGGCTCCTGCCAGATTGATAATATAATCAGCTTTTTGAATAGCTGCTACATCGATCTCCTGCTTTGCAGGGTCCCAATGCGCAACAGTAGATTTAGGATTACCGGAAGCAGATTGCCCCCGGGAAAGAATAATAATGGAATGTCCTTTATCGATCAATAATTTACTTACTGCCCGTCCGATCAAGCCCGTGCCTCCTGTAATGAGAATAGTAGCCATAACCTGGAAGTTTTAGAGTACAGTTTGCGCTTCAAGTTACAGCAGATAACTGATAAAAAATCTGCAAACCTGTAAGGACCATTTAATTCTATTATCTTTAACGGGACACCCCTTTTATGCTACTCTTTAACAACACTAAACACACCACATGAAATTTACAGCCCGGCAAATAGCCGACCTTCTGCAAGGACAAATAGAAGGCGACGAGAACGTTCTGATCAGCAAATTATCCAAGATCGAAGAAGGTGAACCTGGTTCCATCTCCTTCCTGGCCAATCCGCTGTACACGCCCCATCTTTACAAAACCAATGCTTCGCTGGTGATCGTAAGCAAGGATTTTGTGGCAACAGCACCCATTACCGCCACCCTGGTAAGAGTAGCCGACCCAGGTGCTGCCTTCACCAAACTGCTGGAGATGTACAACCAGGTAAAATTGAATAAGAAAGGCATTTCCAAAATGGCTTTTATCGCAGAAAGCGCTACCGTGGGAAAAGACATTTATGCCGGTGAGTTTTCCTTTGTGGGCGAGCATGCAAAAATAGGCAACAATGTAAAGATATACCCACAGGTATATATAGGTGACAATGCCGTGATCGGAGATAATACTACTTTGTTTGCAGGTGTGAAGATCTATTCAGAGACCGTTGTTGGCAAAAACTGTATCATTCACTCCGGCACCGTGATCGGAAGTGATGGCTTCCGCTTCAATCCACAGAACGACCACCAGAAAGTGCCGCAGATCGGCAACGTGATCATTGAAGACGATGTGGAGATCGGCGCCAACTGCGCTATCGATCGTGCTACCCTGGGCTCTACGATCCTACGCAAGGGAGTGAAGTTTGATAACCTTATCCATATTGCGCACAATGTGGAAGTGGGAGAGAACACTTACTTCGCAGCACATGGTGTTGTTGCCGGTTCTACCAAGATCGGTAAGAACTGTATGTTCAGCGGACAAGTGGGCATCGTAGGTCACCTGCAAGTAGCCGACAATACCATCATCACGGCCCAATCCGGTATTTCCAAAAGCATTACCAAAGCAGGCGAAACCTATATGGGCTCACCGGCCTTCGACGCCAACAAGTACCGAAAGGCCTTTATCCACTTCCGCAACCTGGATGCCCTGGTACAACGGGTGAACCAACTGGAAAAACAACTGAACCAGCCTGCATAAACAGGCCTTTTATAAAAAAATCCCTCCTGAGGAATCAGGAGGGAAACAACTAAAAACAACAATCGCTGCATGTTTAAATAGACTTCATTTTTTGCAGGGACTTGAGGTACAGAACAAGTTAATCGGGCTTCTTGCCATCAAGGAATGTGTTGATGGTAGATATCTGCCCGTTATTATTTTCATCAGCCTTGACTTCGACGTTACTGTAGAAACTCTCTACGTTGGTGATGGTGTTGTACAATTCCAAATTGCGGCGGATGTAAGCCGGCACAGTTTCAAACTCATTGTTAGGATCGGCACCATTGATGTTGAATGACAGATTACGTAATTTCTGTATTCTCTCAGCTGCCCGGCGTTTTTGTTCCTCTGCTTCGTCTTGCGGAGCAAGATCCTCAACAGGGGTATTCGCCATAACAATTGGGTGAGGTTGGTAGGCCCCAGGCTCCTCCGCCGCTGGAATGTCATCTTTGAATACAAGTTGCATGTCGTTGGAAGGGTCATCTTCCTGGGTTGTGTTTGCAACCGGATTCAAGACAGGTTCCTTCACAGGAGAATAATCAGGGATGGATTCCTCTGCTTTCGGTTCTGCATAAATATTGGTAGGCCTGGCCAGGTATCCTCCGGACGCTGCAGACGCCGAAGAATTATTTTTACTGCTATGTGTTGTATTGTTATTAGAAGACGCCTGGTTAGATACGTTCGTGGCGGGAATTTCGACAGGGTTGGATGGCTGCGAAAGTACCCATTCAATCTTTTCCTCGGGCTTTTCTTCAGAGGTCTTTTTGTCCACAGTATTTTTACTATCCTCATTCGTAAAAAGCTCAAGTGGTTTAAACTTAGGAGTAGGCTCTGCCTCCACCAGTTTAGGCGCAAGCTCTTCTTTTATAGTCGGTTCTACCACAGCCGGCTTCTCCTTTTTAGGCTCGATAACAGCCACTTTAGGAGCTTCCTTCGCCATCGTTGGCTTAGGTTCAGGTTGGGTATTTAATGACAATACGATCTTTTCTTCTTTTTTGGGAGCCGCTTTCTTCTCCTCCTTTTTGGTAAAAGGGTCCTTGTATTCAAAACCGGTAGCGATCAGCGTAATGCCGATCTGGTCACCCAGCGAACTGTCATAACCCATACCGAGGATCACGTCAGTACCCTCACCGGCATGGGACAATAAATAATTTTGAATAATATCTACCTCATCCATGGTGAACTCATGTTCGCCTTCGGCAGAGTTGATATTGATCAGTATCCATTTAGCACCGCTGATCTCATTATCATTCAGCAGCGGAGAATTCATAGCCTCTTCGATAGCACGTTGAGCCCTGCCTTCACCACCGGCAGCCGAATTACCCAGGATGGCCACACCACCATTACGCATAACGGTGCATACATCGGCAAAGTCCACGTTGATCTGACCTGTACTGTTAATCACATCGGTAATACACTTGGCTGCAGTAGCCAGTACGTTATCAGCTTTTGCAAAAGCCTCTTTCATCTTCAGGTTACCAAACTGATGACGCAGCTTATCGTTGCTGATCACCAGCAGCGTATCTACATACTGCTTCATCACACGGATACCTTCTTCAGCTTGCAGCTGACGCTTCTTACCCTCGTAAGAGAAAGGCGTAGTTACAATACCTACAGTGAGGATACCCAGGTCACGACATATCTTGGAAATGATGGGTGCGCCACCGGTACCAGTGCCACCACCCATACCGGCAGTGATAAACGCCATCTTGGTATTTACTTCCAGGATACGCCTGATCTCTTCCAGACTCTCTTCAGTAGCCTGACGGCCAATATCGGGGTTGGCGCCTGCACCGAGCCCTTGCGTAAGGTGCGGTCCCAATTGAACCTTGTTAGGTACGTTACTGGTGGCAATCGCTTGCGCATCCGTATTACAGATAATGAAGTTCACACCTTCGATCTGCTGACCGAACATGTGATTAACAGCATTACTGCCTCCACCACCTACACCAATGACCTTGATGATAGATGATTTTTCCTTCGGAAGATCAAAATGAATCATAGCTTTCTTTTTTTGTCTCACCAGGCCTTACTCTCCACGAAAGCCCGTCCGGAGACCATTAAAAATTAACAGGTTAGTAGTAAATGAAAAGTACCAATCAGTGACCTTTCATAGGGAAACGGTGTAGTGCATGCTATATGCACTACTCAAGATTCATGCCTTTATAAAGCGTGATCCTCTTCTTCTTTGAACAAATCAATAATACCGTCCTTGAACTTGCCCCAGAAATCCTTAATGCCCTTTCTATTTTTTATCCTTTCAGTCTGTGTTTCTTCTTCAGTAGTAACTACAGGCTCTTCTACTTCTATTGTTTTCTTCAACGTCTCCGGAACTTCTACCTTCCTGAAACGGTTTTCAAACAGCTTGCGGTTATGCTCATAATCACTGTAGCCTTTTAAAATAAGACCGATACAAGTAGCGTAAGTAGGCTTGGCCAGCTCTTCAATATGACCAGCAGCCAGGTGCTCCGTAGGGAAACCGATACGTGCATTCAGGCCGGTCACATATTCAGTAAGCTGGATCAGGTGCCTCAGCTGAGAACCACCACCCGTCAATACCACACCACCATTCAGCGTACGATTATCCAATCCCACTTGCTTCAGGTGGTATGTCACAAAGTCCATGATCTCACTCATACGCGCCTGGATGATATTGGCCAGGTTTTTCACGCTGATCTCCTTGGCTGGCATACCGCGCAAACCAGGGATAGTGATAAAGGCGTTGCCCCTTGCTTCGTTGGCCAGCGCACTACCAAACTGCACCTTCATCTGCTCGGCTTGTGTTTTCAATACACCCAAACCGGTCTTGATATCATTGGTAATATTCTCTCCACCAAAAGGAATAACGGCTGTGTGCTTCAGGATACCTTCATAGAACACAGCGAGGTCGGTAGTACCACCACCGATATCGACGATAGCTACACCAGCCTCCAGGTCTTCCTGTCCCATTACGGCAGCAGCAGAAGCCAGCGGTTGCAACACCAGGTCCTTCGTGATCAAACCACTCTTCTCAACAGAGCGGCTGATATTACGGATAGCATTCTTATCACCCGTAATGATATGGAAGTTGGCGCCCACCTTCACACCGCCATACCCGATGGGGTTAGGGATGTTCTGGAAATTATCTACAGTAAACTCCTGCGGGATCACATCGATGATCTGGTCACCGGCAGGGATGTACGTTTTATACTGGTCAGCAATCAGCTGATCGATCTCGCGCTGGGTAATTTCTTCTTCATTCTGGTGGCGAACAATATCACCACGCGTTTGAAGGCTCTTGATATGATGACCTGCAATACCTACATACACCTCGCTGATCTCCAGGTTGGGGTTGGAAGTATAGCAATTCTCCAAAGCCATTTGGATGGCCTTGATGGTTTCATCGATATTCAATACTTGTCCATGCTTCACACCATTGGAGTTGGCGCGGCCAAAGCCAATGATCTCCAGTTTGCCGAATTCATTCTTCCGGCCGGCAATCGCTGCGATCTTCGTCGTGCCAATATCCAATCCGACGATGATGGGTTGTTGCTCGTTGTTCATGCTATCCTGTTTTTAGTTGTTGGTATGATTGATTAGTCGCTTGTTTTCATAGAAGGTTAACACTTCATTCCTAACTCTTCTTGGGCATCACCGCCTTGGGCTGTCCCTTCTTTGCTGGCGGCGGCTTCGAACTTGTCGGCTTCGAAGCCGGTTTCTTCTTTACGGCTTTGGTCGAGGTTTCATAGGATGGGTCTTTCGTAGGAGAATTTTTACGGTTTGAATCATTCGTTCGCTTCAGGGCAGTCGTCACAGGTATGGGTGGTTTTTCAGTGATTGTGGGTTTAGCCGGTGAATTGTTTACCGACGATAACACTTCCTGAGACCTTCTTTGATCCTGACTGTTGGCAGAATCGATCAACGCTGTTTGAGCCGAAGCGATCAGGCTTTGAACACTCCGTGCCGCCTGCACAGAGTCGGTCCGGCTTACATAACCGCCTTTTTTGACGCCGATGACCTGCCTGTCGTATTGTACATTTATCCGTTCGTATACATCCATGCCCGTTTTACTCAGCACCATCTTGTAGAATTGCAGCAATCGTCCGAACTTCTTATCAAAGTCTGTACCATCGCCAAACTCGATGATGTGGTTACCAACCATCGGGAT
The DNA here is from genome assembly GCF_059502485.1 of Paraflavitalea sp. NCBI lineage: Bacteria > Pseudomonadati > Bacteroidota > Chitinophagia > Chitinophagales > Chitinophagaceae > Paraflavitalea > Paraflavitalea sp. The sequence goes on along the minus strand of NZ_JCACET010000008.1, from coordinate 1,742,356 downwards.
CATTTCAAACCTTCTGTCGGGCAGAATATCCGTTTGTGCTATCTGCGCCATCCAGAAAGGATCATGCTGAATGAAAAGACTTACCTGTTTTATATGCTGCAACAAAAGACTATCAGCCTTACCCACCCGCTCTTTATCTGTCAGGAAACCGGTGAACACCGGCAGCCTTGCAGAAGTCTTATCCGATAAAGGAAGTCTTTCGCAGCTGCTGTCGATATAAAAACTATTCCCGGTCACCGTAAAGATGCGCGCAATAGGTTCGCGCTCCACGATCTTTACCTGCAGCACCTCGTTATTATCAAAGAACAATTCCGCATCTTTGATCCACACATTCTTTTGCAGGCGCTCTTCCATGCTGCGCAGGTCAAAGCGCTTCAGCGATCTGCCTTTCAGCACCGTTGCGCCATTGCCTGTAAGAATGTCCACCACCTCTTTCTTATTCATGAACCATTGCCCATCGGCGCCGGCCATCGATATCTCATAACCTGAACAGGTTTTATCCTTCCTGTTCCTGATAGCCGCCACCAGCAATACAACCACACCAGCCCCGATGATACACCAGAGGCCGAACACCAACATCTTCCTGATATGCCGCTTCACTTTCATTTATCAACTTCGATGATCTTCTTTATAGGTTGTACCAGCGTATCGATATCGCCCGCACCTGCTGTTATCAGCAACCACCCACCGTGGTTAGCGTCCTCACGAACCGCTTTTATCTTTCCTTCCACCCACTTCAATAACTCCTCTTTATTTAATAACTGTTTGCTCTTATTCTTCATCCGGCTCAGCAGCATCTGGCTGGTCACTCCTTCCATCGGCAACTCACGCGCCGGATAGATCGGCAACAAAGTCACCTCATCGGCCATGTCCAGCGTAGCGGCGAACTCGTCTGCAAAGTCGCGGGTCCTGCTAAACAGGTGGGGCTGGAATATAACCGTACAAAGCATGTCCGGAAATAAATTCCTGGCGCCTGTTATCAATGCCCTCAACTCTTCGGGGTGATGCGCATAATCATCCACAAACACCACCGCGTTCTTCTTTTCTGCAGCAACGGGCAACTCCTTCACGATGTACTCAAACCTGCGTTTCACACCCCGGAAACTGGCCACCGCCGCTTTTATCTTATCATCAGCGATACCCAATCGATGTGCTACTGTTATCGCTACTGTCACATTCTCGATATTGTGCAGGCCGCCCATGTTCAACACTACGTTCTCCAGCTTCCAGTCTTTCATCACTACGTCGAACGTGTAACTCCCCTGCTGCCTGCGAATATTGGTAGCATGTACATCTGCCCGCTCATCCTGTAAACTATAAGTAAGGTGGTTGGCGGTCTTTAACTCACCCGACCGCTTCAAACCATACTTGCTCAACAACAACCCACCAGGCTTCACCTTACCGGAAAACTCGATGAATGCTTCTTCCATCGCTTCCGGCGTACCATAGATGTCCAGGTGATCGGCATCCATCGAAGTGATCACTGCAACATCAGGGCTCAGGCGTAAAAAGCTCCGGTCATACTCATCGGCTTCTACCACGCACACGTTCCGCTCATTACTCCAGTAGTTACTGTTGTAATTAACAGCAATACCACCGAGGAAAGCATTGCAGCCATAACCACTGTCCTGCAACAGGTGGGCAGTCATGGTGCTCACGGTGGTCTTACCGTGGGTACCTGCCACACAGATATTAAAAGAACTATTCGTAATCAACCCCAATACCTCGCTACGCTTCATCAGGGTGTAATTGTTCTGCTGATAATACACCAACTCTTTGTGCGCCTTGGGAACAGCCGGCGTAAACACGATCAACTGAGCATCCTGCGGCGCCAGAGACAGGTCTTCTTCATAATGAACCGGAATCCCTTCTTCCACCAGCTTCTTCGTGAGCGGCGTTTCCGTTTTATCATACCCACTCACCTGGCGGCCATGAAACTTGAAATACCGCGCCAGCGCACTCATCCCGATCCCACCTATTCCTATAAAGTAAACCTTCTGTATATCTTTCAATTCGATCATAACGTCACTGTGAAAATGAATTGACAACCTTCAGAATCTCCCTTCCAATCACTTCATCTGCATTCGTAACGGCCAGCTTCCCGATGTTCTCCTTCAGCGTAGCCTGTTGCTGTTCATTCTTAGCCAGCTCGATCGCCGTGTTCACTAACTTGTCTTTTGCTTCGCTGTCCTTCACCATGATGGCCGCTTGCTTATTCACCAGGTGTTGTGCATTCACCGTTTGGTGATCTTCCGCGGCAAAGGGAAAAGGCACCAGCACAGCCGGCTTCTTCACCACACACAGCTCGGCAATCGCCATCGCTCCTGAACGGGAGATCACTACATCAGCCGCCGCATAAGCATATTCCATCTGCGTAATAAAACTGTTCACCCAGATATTCTTATTCTCTACAGCCCGTTCAGCAGCTTTCTCTGCATAGGGCTTACCCGTTTGCCAGATCAATTGAATATTGTTCTTTGCAAACAGGTCTATCTGTCCGTCCAGCGCTTCGTTGATCCCTTTGGCGCCAAGACTACCGCCGGTGGCTAATACTGTTTTCTTAGCCGGGTCCAATCCAAAGAACTCCATACCCTGTTCACGACTGATGGTATTGCTTACGATCGTGCTGCGTACCGGGTTACCGGTAATCATCAGCTTATCAGCCGGAAAGAATTTATCCATGCCATCACTCGCCACAAAAACCCGGGTAGCTTTCTTACCCAGCATCATATTCGATTTACCGGCAAAAGAGTTGCTTTCATGAATGAAAGTAGGGATACCCTTTGCCTGTGCATATCGCAATACCGGGAAGCTGGAATAACCACCCACTCCTACCACTGCATCCGGCATAAAATCAGTTACGATCTTCCTTACCTGGAAAAAGCTCTTGATCAGTTTAAAAGGCAGACCGATGTTTTTGATCAGTGAACTTCTGTTGAAGCCCGCAATATCCAGTCCCTCGATGGGGTAACCAGCCTGCGGCACTTTTTCCATTTCCATCTTCCCCTTCGCACCAACAAACAAAATATCTATAGACGGTTCTATTTTCTTCAGTGCATTGGCAATGGCAATGGCCGGGAAAATATGCCCGCCGGTACCACCACCTGCTATGATGACTTTTTTGTTCAAGCTGCTTCAGTTTTTTCGGGTACTGCCTTGCCTTCCGATTGTTCTACATTCCTCGCCACGCTAAGAATAATACCAATGGACAGACAGGTAAACAGGAACGAGCTACCACCCATACTCACCAACGGCAGGGTTACCCCCGTTACCGGGAACAGGTTCACATTTACCGCCATGTTGATCAGCGCCTGTATCACCAGTGTGAAGCTCAACCCCAACGCCAGGAAAGCGCCGAATGCATAAGGACACTTTTTAAATACCCGTATGCTCCTCAAGAGGAACAACAGATAGATCAAAATGATAAAAGCGCCACCCACAATACCATACTCCTCTATAATAATGGCAAAGATGAAATCGGAATAAGGGTGCGGCAGGAAATTCCTCGTCTCACTGTTGCCTGGTCCTAAGCCCAGCATACCACCTTTGGCAATCGCTATCTTGGCCTGATCCGACTGGTAGTTTGCATCTTTATTATCAGCATCCTTATTATCGTACACGAAATTCTGCACCCGCTTGATCCACGTTGGTAGACGGGCAACTTCAAAAACAGCAGGCAGCTCTTTCGACTTCCCCTCTGCTTTATCATAATAAGCAACAGCTATCGACACCAGGATGACTACCGGAATGGCCACGATACCAATGGTCATCAGCAAATGCTTTGTATTTACCCGGCCAATAAACATCAGCATCATGCTGGTGGCGCCTACCAGCAAAGCGGTAGAAAGGTTGGCCGGAGCGATCAGCACACAAATGACAACGACCGGCAACATCACCGGCAGAAATCCTTGTTTAAAATCTTTTATCTTATCCTGCTTCTTACTCAGCAGCCGGCTCAGGTACATGAACAGGGCCAGCTTGGCAAGATCGGAGGTTTGGAAAGTAAGGTTGATGATCGGCAGCCTGATCCAGCGGCTACCTTCATTGAGGCTTACGCCAAAAAACAATGTATAGATCAACAGCGGGATGGATATCAAAAACAATATCCTCGCCACCCTTGAATACAAGGTATAGTTGACCCGATGCGAAAAATAGATCACGGCCATTCCTACAATGATGAACATGATCTGTTTGAACAGGTAGATCTCCGTGTTGCCACGGTTATATTTATAAGCCAGCAAGCCGGTAGAGCTATACACTACCAGCATGGATATCAACGCCAACACAAGCACGATCGCCCATATAGCCTTATCCCCCTTCGTCTTGCTCAAAAGGCTACCGGGGCTTCTGCCAATAGAAGCCATTTCTTCAAACCGTATATCTTTTGAGTTACTCATTACATTTTCATCCCTTCCCATCACCATTCACTTTTGTCTTCCTCTCACACCTCACGTTTCACTTCTCACGCTCTTACAACTCTCTCACCGCCGCCTTGAACTGCTCTCCCCTGTCCTCATAGTTCTTGAAGAGGTCGAAGCTGGCGCAGGCAGGGCTCAGCAATACTATATCACCTTTATTAGCCAGGTGAAAGGCAGCTTGTACCGCTTCCCGGGCACTACCCGTATTCACCATTACCTCTACATCATTCTGAAAAGCCTCATGTATCTTCCGGTTGTCAACGCCCATGCAAACAATGGCCTTTACCTTTTCCTTCACCAGGTCAGTCAGCAGCGAATAATCGTTGCCTTTGTCAACCCCGCCCAGGATCAGGATCGTGGGCTTTTCCATGCTTTCCAATGCATACCAGGTGCTATTCACATTGGTAGCTTTGCTATCGTTGATAAACTGTACGCCGCGCACGGTGGATACGGTCTCCATCCGGTGTTCAAGGCTCTCGAACGTCTGTACAGCATCACGGATCTTCTCCTTACGGATACCGATCATAGAGCCGGCAATACCTGCAGCCATGGTGTTATATTGATTGTGTTTCCCTTTGAGGGCAAAATCATAAATACTCATCTGAACCTTCTCGTCGCTGGCAGCGATCGTCATTTTCCCATTTTGAATAAAAGCGCCGCGGTTAATTTCTCTGCTCATAGTGAATGGTAGTAAGTTAGATTTGATTGCAAAGCCTCCCAGGTACTGCATCGTCACAGGGTCATCCTCACAATAAATAAATACATCTTTTTCTGTTTGATTCTCGACGATCCGGAACTTACTGTTGATGTAATTCCGGAACTGGTAATCATAGCGATCCAAATGATCCTCCGTGATATTGGTCAATATGGCGATGTCCGGTCTGAAAGTCTGAATATCGTCCAGCTGAAAACTACTGATCTCTGCTACGTATACCGGCTTTGGAGCAACTGCCACCTGTTTGGCAAATGAGATCCCGATATTGCCTACAAGCGCCGCATCCAATCCACCCACTTTACAGATGTGGTACACAAGTGAAGTGGTGGTGGTCTTTCCATTACTACCTGTAATACCTATGATCTTGCTGTCACCCTTATACCGGTAAGCCAGTTCTATTTCGCTGATCACCGGTATACCCTGCTTCCTGATCTTCTTCACCAGTTCATTCTTCTCAGGAATGCCCGGGCTTTTCATTACCTCGTCGGCGTTTAAGATGTCGGATTCTGTATGCTTGCCAGCTTCATACGCAATACCGTAAGATTCCAGCTCTGCGCGGTAATGGTCTTTAATAGCCTGGCCATCGGATACAAAAACATCATAACCTTGTTGCTTGCCCAATATGGCTGCACCCACGCCGCTTTCACCAGCTCCAAGTATTACCAAACGTTTGCTCATAAGTACAAAATGGTACTATCCACGAATCGGATTAAAGGGGGTTTTTCGGTAGTTTGAACTTTATCCAACTACTCTACTATGTTGGTTTTTCGTAAGAGGAACTTGTGATACTTACTGATCAGAGGCAAAAACCTATACTACTATATATAAACTACTTACCTGATCTTCAATGTTACGATCGCGAACACGATACACAGTATGGTCACAATCCAGAACCTCGTCACAATCTTCGCTTCATGGTATCCCAGCTTCTGGTAGTGGTGGTGCAGGGGACTCATCAGGAATATCCGTCGCCCCTCCCCATACTTCTTCTTCGTGTATTTGAAATAACTTACCTGCAAAGTCACACTCAATATCTCTACGAGGAATACGCCGCAGAAAATCGGGATCAACAACTCCTTCCGCACGATAATGGCCAGCGCCGCAATGATACCTCCCAACGTTAAGCTGCCCGTATCACCCATGAACACCTGCGCCGGGTAGGCATTGTACCAGAGGAATCCCACACAGGCTCCTATCAGGGCACCGATGAAGATGGACAACTCACCCAGGTTGGGGATGTACATGATGTTGAGGTATTCCGCAAACCGCAGGTTACCACTGGCGTAGGCAAAAATGCCCAGACATGCCCCGATAATCGCACTCACTCCCGCAGCCAATCCGTCTATACCATCCGTTATATTGGCGCCATTCGAAACAGCCGTTATGATAAAGATCACCACGATCACATACAGTATCCAGGTCAGTCCCCTTACCGCTTCCGGCAACAACTTCGCATAGTTGAACTCGTGCGACTTCACAAAGGGGATCGTCGTGATCGGTTCATTCGCTTCAACAAAATATTTCGTCTTACCGTCGAACGTTCTTTTGATGATGGTGCTGTCGTTTGCCTTTACATCGCCAGTATACTCTCTCCACACTTTGGTATTCTCGTTGAACATCAACACCAATCCTACTACGATACCCAGTACCACCTGTCCTAATATCTTGAACCATCCGGCCAAGCCGTCTTTGTCACCTTTCTTATAAGGAATACCCTGTGCCTGTGCAATCCTTTTTGCCCGCAACTTGAGGTAGTCATCGATAAAACCAACTATACCCAGCCAGATCGTGGTAAAGATCATTACGCGGATATAGGCTTTGTGCAAGTCGGCCAGCAATAAAGTAGGCACCAGGATCGCCATGATGATGATCAAACCACCCATGGTTGGTGTACCTTTCTTCTGTTGCTCACCTGCCAGGCCCAGGTCACGAACCGTTTCACCCACCTGCCTTTTACGCAGGTAATTGATCAGCTTTTTACCAAACACAGCCGAGATCACCAGCGATAAGATCACCGCTATCAACACCCGGGAGGTAATGAACTGGAACAGTGCACTACCCGGGAACTTTACACCACTTTCTTTGAACCACTCAAATAATGAATACAGCATGTTGGTTGGTTTGACCAAGAGTTAAAGAGCAGAAAGAAAAAGGAAGAGGTAAGCAGCTTTCTTCAGGGTTTCTCAGATCATTCTTAGCGTTCAATTACTTCTTCTTCATGGTAGTCTCTCCCTCGCTCTACTGCTCTTTTTTACTCTTAGTTTATAGTGAACCGTCCGTGAAATTTTATTTTTCGTACAGTTTGTACATCTCGGCCAGTACCTGCTTGTCGTCAAAAGGATGTTTCACGCCTTTGATCTCCTGGTACTTCTCATGGCCTTTGCCTGCAATCAGCACAATGTCATCCGGCTTCGCCAGGCTTACCGCGGTCTTGATCGCTTCCTTCCTGTCTACAATGGCGATATATTTTCTTTTCGCCGCCGTGTTCAGGCCCGTCTCCATATCGCGAAGGATCTGCTCGGGGTCTTCACTGCGCGGGTTGTCGGAAGTAAAGATCACGCGGTCGCTATGCTCACAGGCTACTTCACCCATCACCGGCCGCTTGGTCTTGTCGCGGTCGCCGCCGCATCCTACTACCGTAATGATCTGCTCATGTCCTTTCCGCAATCCTTTGATGGTGGCCAGCACATTCAGCAAAGCATCGGGTGTGTGCGCATAATCCACAATACCGATCACCCTTTCATTCGCCGAAATGATATAGTCGAACCGTCCTTCAGCACCACTCAGCTCACTCAGTACACGGAGCACTTCAAACTTGTCTTCGCCCAGGCAGATGGCTGCGCCATATACTGCCAGCAGGTTATAGGCATTGAACTCACCGATGAGGCGGAAATGCACTTCCTGGTCGTTGATGGTCATCACCAGGCCCGTCAGTCCATTCTCCAGAATCTTTCCTTTGAACTCCGCCATCGTACGCAGGCTATAGAAATACTTGTGGGCCTGTGTATTCTGCAGCATCACCGCTCCTCTTTTGTCATCGGCATTGGAGATCGCAAAGGCCTCCGATGGCAGTGAATCAAAAAAAGCTTTCTTTACACGTATATATTCGTCAAAGGTTTTGTGATAATCGAGGTGATCATGGGTAATGTTGCTGAACAGGCCACCTGCATATTTCAACCCAGCAATCCGTTGCTGGTGAATGGCATGAGAGCTGGTTTCCATGAACACATGTGAGCAACCGGCATCTACCATTTGTTTCATCAATGCATTCAAGCTGATCGCATCGGGTGTGGTGTGGGTGGCAGGTACGATCTCATCACCGATATGGTTTTGTACTGTACTCAATAAACCGCATTTATAACCCAGACCTGAAAACAACTTGAACAATATGGTAGCGATGGTCGTCTTACCGTTGGTACCGGTCACTCCCACCAGCTTTACGCGCTCAGATGGCTGGCCATAAAAGTTATGAGCCATATAACCGGCAGCCGCGCCACTGTTCTCTACTTCCACATAAGTAACCCCGTCTTTCAAAGCCGATGGCATCACTTCACATACAACCGCTACTGCTCCTTTCTCTATCACACTGTCGATGTACTGGTGCCCGTCTGCCGCTACACCCTTGATGGCAATAAACACATCACCTTTCTCTACTTTACGGGAATCCATATGAAGGGCCTTCGCTTCCACGGCCAGATTACCGTGCACAGAGCGGATCCTTACCTTATATAATATGTCCTGTAAAACTGCCATATATGTTATCGTCCCAGGGACGCTGTCAACGCGATTGTTAATTAATTCAGTTCAATGATCACCGGCTGGTTCTTCGTGAAGACCGCTCCCGGCGTCACACTTTGTGTCTTCACTTTACCCCTGCCCCGCACAATTACTTTGGCCTGCATATTCTCCAACAGGAACAAGGCATCTTTCAAACCCATGCCCCGTACATCGGGCATATTCTTTTTCGATACAGGCTGTCCGTTCAGCACCGGCTCATAATTAGCGGCATATAGCCTTGTCCATTCATGAGCGCCTACGGAATCCCTGTACTTCCATTGCAGGGTGCTCATCACCTGTTGCATATCTTCGGCAGCGCCTGCATATAAATAATAAGAACTATCTTTTTTAACCGGGATGGACTGTGGTGCTTTCCTGTCTTTATCAGCATTCAACGCATACAGCTTATCCGCCAACTCTTTGAATACCGGTCCCGCGACCTTTCCCCCATAATACACCGGCGCAAATGGTTTATTCTTCACTACCACAATGCAGCTGTACTGTGGATTATCAGCCGGAAAGTAACCCGCAAAGGATGACTGGTAAATATGATCGGCATAACCACGGTTGCCATTTGCCATCAGCGAGGTTCCCGTTTTACCAGCTACCGAATAAGGCGCTCCTTTGAACAAGCTGAACGCTGTACCATGCGGCTCGTTGCACACTGCTTTCAGACACTCCTGCAACAACCTCAACGTTTGCTCGCTGCACACTGCCTGCTCCAGCACTTCGGGTTGATTTTCTTTTACTACCAACCCGTTTTCTTTTATCGAATTCACCAGGTAAGGCTTCATCATCTTACCATCATTGGCGATTGCGTTATAGAGCATCAGGGTTTGCAAAGGACTTACCAGCACTTCATAACCAAAACTCATCCAAGGCAGTGAAGTAGCGCTCCATGTTTTCGACTTCGGTGTTTTAACGATCGGTGTCGTTTCACCCAGCAGGTCGATCCCGGAATATTCATTGAAGCGCATCTTCCTGAGGTGATCTACAAACTGTGTTGGCTTTTTTGAATAGTATGCCATCACCAGCTTGGCCATCCCCACATTGGAACTCATTTGAAAAGCCTCTTTTATCGAAACATCGTATCCGTGGTTCTCACTATCGTATACTGTTCTGCCATTTACCTGCCACACACCGCCTTCCAGATTTACCCGGTGGTTGAGCGCGATGTACTTGTCTTCCAACAGGGCCAGCATGGTTGCCAGCTTGAAAGTAGATCCCGGCTCAGAAGCGCGGATGGCATAGTTCATGTCTTCGTAGTAGGTGCCATCGCTTCTCTTACCCAGGTTGGCAATCGCCTTGATCTTTCCCGTCTTCACTTCCATCACCAGGCAGGTGCCATATTCACAGTCGTTGGTCGTGAGCGTCTTCATTAAAGCCGTCTCGGCAATGTCCTGTATGTTTACATCGAGCGTGGTGATGATGTCTTTTCCATTCTGTGGTTCGATCTCGGAACCATCCACCGGTACAAACACACCTGCTGCCACTTTACGCATCAATCGCTTGCCTATCTCTCCTTTCAACACTGTATCGTACGTTTTCTCCAGCCCTACATTCGTGTTCTTCATCTTACCCTCGCTATCGATATACTCTCTCGACAGGCCGATCGTTCTGTTGGCCAGCAGGCCAAATGGGTTCAGGCGTTTATCCTTTACTTCAGGAATAAAACCGCTCTTATCCCTACCCTGCCTGATCAATGGCATGGTGCGTAACTCTTTATATTGCTGAAATGAAAGGTTCTTCTTAAAAAGGAAATACCGATCTTTCTTACGATATCCCTGCTGCAACAACTGCTTGTACTCGCTACTGCTGCGATCTTTAAAATAATCTGCCAGGCTGGTGGATAACGAATCGACATTATCCCTGAAGCGCTTGCCATTCTTCTCGCGCAGGCCCTCGGCCATGAAATCGATATATATATTAAAGAACGGGATCGATGTACTGAGCATGCTTCCATCTTCACTGTAGATCGTTCCGCGCTCAGCATCTATTTCTACAAATTTTTGCTGGTCTTTTTTAGCTTCGTTGATCCAGTGAGTACCCTGGATCTGCTGGATATACACTGCCCGCATCAATATGATCACACTGAACACCACTATGCCGATAAAGCATAGGTACACTCTCCATAATATATCGCGTTTGACTTCCAAGGGACAGGCCTGTATATATAATTACCGATTGTTTAATTGCTGCTCTCTTTTGCAATACTCATTGAGTCTGTCAATACGACCGGGGGAGTTATCAACTCTTTCAACCCCAATCCCAACCGCTCTACTTCCTTTGCAACCTCGCTCTGCTTACTCCGGAACATCACATCGCTCCTCAGCGTCTTGTATTCGTATTGTAATTCCTTCAACTCCTTGCTCACCTTGTTGATGTTGCGGATGGTCTTGTCCGCATAGTGCCCGTTATATATATATACAACCGCGAGCGCCGACAGAAACAGGAAGAACGGAATGTTTTTGACTATCCAGCGATAGCTGAACAGCCGTCTCCGCTCTTTCTTGCGTGCGGTTTCCTTTACTTCTTCTTGATCTTTTTCTTCGCTCATGATTTTTAAGATTAGCGGCTGAACAGTTACTCACCGTCCAACCGCTAATAAAATTGCTGAATGTTCTACCTGGCTCTCATTCAGACATTGGATTTGTACCCTTTATTTTGATGATAAGAACTCGCTTAGTGAATCGGCAGTCGGCAGTCGTGAATCGGCAATCAGCTCTCTAACTTTTTAACTTGTTAACGTGTCACCTTGTCAACACCTATAACCTTTCGGCAATACGCAGCTTGGCACTCCGCGAACGCGGGTTGCGCTTAATCTCTTCCTGCGTAGCAGTGATTGGCTTTTTGGTAATTATTTTCAGCGGCGACTCAGCAACATCCCGTCCAAACGGATCAATCTGCTCTGATTCCTCTGTATCACCTTTACGGAAATAGTTTTTCACTATCCTGTCTTCCAGCGAATGAAAGGTGATGATGGCCACCCGGCCACCTGGCTTTAGTAGTGAAGGAGTTTGTTGCAGCATCTCTTTCAAGGCCCCCAATTCATCATTCACTTCAATGCGCAATGCCTGAAATACCTGGGCAAAGTACTTGTTGGGATTCCCTTTCACCACCGACTGAACGGCTTGTTTAAAATTGGCAATTGTTTTCAACGATACGGTTTGCCGGACCTGCACAATCGTGCGCGCCAGGGTTTTGGAGTTGGTCACTTCGCCGTATTGCTCAAACAATTTGTGCAATCGCGGCTCGTCGTAAGTACTCACCACTTCGTAGGCGGTTAATTCCTGCCGCATGTCCATTCGCATATCCATATCACCTTCAAAACGAATAGAAAAACCGCGGTCCGCCTCATCAAACTGGTGACTGCTTACACCGAGATCGGCCATAATGCCATCCACCTGTGCCACCTTGTGCAGTCGCAAAAACCGTTGCAGGTGCCGGAAGTTGTGCGGCACAAAAATGATCCGTGGATCATCCGGCACATTCTGTTTAGCATCTGCATCCTGGTCAAACACCAGTAATTGTCCATTTTTACCAAGCCGCTTTAGTATTTCGCCGGAATGACCGCCACCACCAAATGTGCAATCCACATATATGCCATCTGGTTGTATGTTGAGCCCGTCTACCGTTTCCTGCAGCAATACCGGAATATGATAATCCGCATTGCCCGGGGAAAAAGATGCAGCGTTATGGTTGTCCTTATCGCTCATCTGCTTAATGTTGACTTCCCGATAGACTGGCCGCTGTCATTACCTGTTGCGCCAATTGACTAAAGGCTTCGGGTGAAAAAGATTCAAAGAGCTGTTGGTACTTATCCTTATCCCAGATTTCAATTTTGTTCATGGCCGCTACCAGCACGATATCCTTCTCCAGCCCGGCGTGATCCTTTAAGTTGGAGGGAACCAGCAACCTACCCGCACTATCCAGCTCCAGCACCGTTGCCCCATTCAGAAAGTATCTTCTGAATTCCCGAACTTTGGGATCAAAATCATTCAACTTGCCCAATTCAGCGAATATGGGATCCCAGCTTTTCATGGGATACAGCGTAAGGCACTTTTCAAAGCCTCTGTTAACAACAAACTGGCTCCCGGCCTCTTCCGGCAACTGCTTTTTAAAGCCAGCCGGCAAGAGGAAGCGACCTTTTGTGTCCAAAGTTGCTTCGTATTCGCCTATGAAACCATTCATTCTTAATCACTTAACCCCTTATCGCTTTTAATTACCACAAAATAACACTTTTTCCCACTCTCTAACGAGGATTTGGAATTTTTATTTTTTCCACAAGTCTTGATTTGTATACAAGTAACGTCCCTGCTTCATTCCAGGCCATTTTGCCCGGTGGGAGCCAATATTGCCGTGCATTCACTGTGAATAGCGGGGCAAATCCTGTGGATAAGCCTCTTTTGCCTGTGCATTACCTGTGATCCTTCTTTAATCTGTAGGGTATCTTTAGGTTACAGTAGGGTTATGGTAGGCTTTATACCCAAAGAAACCCGGAAGAAAACCCCAGGAAAACCCTAGGATGACCCTAAGATGGCAGGTTTCATAAAGAGAGAATAGTACCTCATGAGCAATTGAGACCAACTGGGTCGTACATTTGCAAACGGCCAAGTGAGGCCGTCCCACTTAAATCCGGATATGGCAGCAACAAGCCAATCCTCCCAAGCCCCCGCTGAAAAACCGAACAACGGTACATCGAAGAAACCTATCCGTTATAACCTGTGAACGATCGTTGAGCGACCTGGTTATTAGTAGCACTTACAGCAAAACGATAAAAAAGGCGGCGATAAGCCGTACCCCATTTATGCATCCGAAGAGTATAGCCATTAAGGATTTCACTTATCAGTTACCGGAAGAGCGGATCGCCCGGTACCCGCTGCCTGAAAGGGACAGCTCCAAACTGCTGATATACAAAGACAAAAAGCTCCAGGAAGATACTTACCGCCACATCGATCAATACCTGCCGGCGGATTCATTACTCATATTTAATAATACAAAGGTGGTGGAGGCGCGGCTGCTGTTTCAAAAGCCCACCGGCGCTTCCATCGAGGTCTTTTGCCTTGAACCTCATGCTGATTATCCCGATATTACCACGGCCATGTCGCAAAAAGCGCGGGTAACCTGGATGTGCCTGATCGGTGGCGCTTCCAAATGGAAAAGCGGCCAGGTATTGGAAAAACGCATTGCTCATGGCAGTGAGATCATTCTCTTACAGGCGAAATACCTCGAAAAGGTAAAGGACAGCTTTGCCATCGAATTGTCGTGGACGCCTGATGCTTTGAGTTTTGCAGAAGTACTACACCTGGCGGGCATCATTCCACTGCCTCCTTATATTAAAAGGGCCGCTGAAATAACGGATGCTACCCGTTATCAAACGATCTATGCGCATGCGGACGGTTCTGTTGCGGCACCTACTGCCGGACTGCACTTCACCGAATCATTGTTCGGACAATTACAAGCGCGGAATATCCAACGGAGTTATGTAACGCTGCATGTGGGGGCGGGCACTTTTCAACCAGTGAAAAGCGACGTGATGGATGGCCATGAAATGCATGTGGAATTTATAGACGTACCGGCCACGCTTATACAACAGCTTATAGATTATAGTGATAAGCATATCACCGTAGTGGGCACTACTTCGCTGCGCACAGTGGAAAGCCTGTACTGGCTGGGGATTAAAACCATTCTTCACCCCGACCTTATTCCCGGCGAACTCGTTATTCGCCAATGGGATGCTTACGAATTGGATGCCACTCATATAACGGCAGCTGAAGCGCTCAACTCCCTGTTGCAGTACATGCGAAAGCATCAATGGGAAAGGCTGATCACGAAAACACAATTGCTGATAACGCCCGGTTATACTATCCGCATACCGCGGGCGCTGGTCACTAATTTTCACCAGCCTCAATCTACTTTGTTATTGCTGGTAGCGGCATTTGCAGGCAACGAATGGAGAAGCCTGTACGAGTATGCGCTGGAACATGAATTCCGTTTTCTCAGTTATGGTGATGGATGTCTGCTGTTTCGGTAACAGCTTTCTTCTTCAGTAATGGAAGCTCCAATGTAAAGGCAGACCCTCTGCCCAATACGCTTTCTACCTTGATCTTTCCCTGGTGTGCGTCAACAATGGTCTTTACATAGCTGAGGCCGAGACCGAATCCTTTTACGTTGTGAAGGTTGCCGGTATGTGCGCGGTAGAACTTTTCAAAAATGCGGCGCACCGTCTCTTTGCTCATGCCGATGCCATTATCTTCCACCCTGATCACAAGGTTCTTACTGGTACTGTGGGTAGTTATTTTTAGTACAAGATTTTCTTTGGAATACTTCACCGCATTGTCGATGAGGTTGGAGATCAGGTTGCGGAAATGCACCGGATCGGCTTCTATATAATCCTGGCGGGCGCTCAGGTTCAGATCGGCCTGGCCTTGCTTTTCGTCCAGCTGCAAGGTGTAGTTGTCCATGATCTCATGGATCAGGTCGTGCACATGAATGGGTTGTTTATTCAGTTGCAACTCCTGCCTGTCCATCACAGCAGCTTGCAAGATCGTTTCCACATGTTTGTTCATGCGCTTGTTCTCTTCCTTGATGATGCTGCTGAAGTAATCCATCTTGGTGCGGTCCTGTAACACTTTATCATTTCTCAAAGCATCCACAGCCAGTGATATAGTAGCCAGTGGTGTTTTGAACTCATGGGTCATGTTGTTGATAAAATCGTTCTTGATCTCACTCAGCTTCTTCTGGCGCAACAAGGCAGTTACCGTTACATAGAAGGCTGCTATGATCATGATCGTAAAGAACACGGCTCCCACAATCATCCACTTCATCTGCTGGAGGATGATCTTTTTTACATTCGGCACTATCACCGACATGATCTCTTCGGGCACCAGGTTTTCGAGATCACTACCACTGGGTGGCTGGAACACGTAGATGAAATGGAAATAATCTGCTGCCAATGAATCGCCACCTTCTGCGAGGTTCAATTCTTCTTCGGCTTTCAGGTAACCTCTTGACTTCAGTTCGTAGGAAAGGAGGCTAACATTGGAGGTGATGGCAAATTCAAACTTCAGGTTTTGGAGGCCCTGGTTCTCGAACGACTTGCGCAGCTTTTCATCTACTTCAAATTCGGTGAACTTCTGTGCTATGGTCGGCGGCTTCATCAGCTCCATCTGGAACTGTTCGGAAGGCCAGTTGAAATTAGGTTTAGTGCGGAAGTTCTTGAGGGAAGGAAGTGTGCCTTTCTGGTCCATGAGCATCTTGCCCACATCGTGTATACCACGCTCCATCTTGTACTTGAACTCTTCCTGCTTATCGACGAGCATCGTTTGCAGCCAGTTGTACTGCACGTAAATGGTGCCTATCAGCGACAGGCTGATCAAGACAATAATGATGGGAAATATTTTCCGTAATTGCAACTGATATGATTTTAACGCCACGTCCATTTACCTGCCTGTTTCTCAATATCTCAGCGTACAGAGAGTTCCCGGTCACGTCAATTTTCTCCTGCAGGTAATTTTCAATCGGCAAATTTAATAAACAGGTTACAGAACCGCTAAGGAGCAGGACGGGGATGGTTTGATTTAACTAAGTTTTACCACGGAAAAGGCAAGTTAACCCCGGAGGCCCCTGCCAGCACCGCTTCTCCCCTTGTGCGCCAGAGTGCTAACTTAGTAAGTTTTGTGCAACGAATCCCATTTTTTAAACAATCATTTTGTCAGCAGCAAGAAAGTCTTAATTTAGGAATATGATAAAACCGGGACCTGGAACGTTGTTGATAGCCGAGCCTTTTTTGAAAGACCCCAATTTTATGCGCACGGTTGTGTTTCTCTGCGATCACCAGGAAGAAGGGAGTTTCGGTTTTGTCCTGAACAAAGCTTATGAGCACACACTGAATGAGTTGATGAATGATCTCGATGAGTTGAAATTACCTGTTTTTTATGGCGGACCGGTACAGATGGACACTATCCATTTTCTGCACCAGTACCCTACCCTGATCCCCGGCAGCTTCCAGGTGCTGGATGGGATCTATTGGGGAGGTGATTTCGAAACGGCCATCACTTTGATTCGTGATGGATCTATCGACATCAACAAGATCCGGTTCTTCATCGGTTATTCCGGTTGGGGGAGTGGACAACTGAACGATGAACTGAAGGAGAACTCTTGGCTTACTGCAGAAGCAACCAAGAAGCTGGTTTTCCACCGCAATACGAATGAAATATGGAAGGAAGCACTGAAGCACCTGGGTGGTGATTATGAAATGATGGCGAACTTTCCTATCGATCCGCAGTTGAATTAATTAGCTTTTAGCTCTTGGCAATTAGCTGTTAGCAGTTGAATTGAGACGTGAGAATTGATCTTACTCTATCATAAAAAACGAGGCCCCGCAAAAATGCGGGGCCTTTCTTTATCAAACTTTCAGCACCTAATATTTACTTTATTGTAAGGGGAACTTCACGCCGATGCCCGCACCCCAGTTGCTCATTCCATCGAGGTCGTTGTACTTAACCGGCATGTAGTTATAATCGGCCCGCAGGGTAATACCGGAAGGACCGCCCTTGCGGAAAGGCACGAAGACTCCTGCTTCGGGCCTTGCCGCAAAGCCAAATTTACTTTTACTATTTTCAAACTCTCCCACATATTGACGGTACAGCACCAGGTTGCCACCTACACCTACTCCAACGTATGGTTGTATAGCTGACTGCGGGGTGAAATTATATTGTACCTGTGCCAATATAGGAATGGCTTGTATAGAATTCGTTAATACTGCTGATATATCGCTACCATCGTCCAGCTTGTATACCTGGCGCGGGTACTTCTGGTAGAAGTCCTGAAAGCCGGTACCCAAACCTATCGACAGCTTATCATTGATGCCATATAGCAGACTCGCTGCCCAGCTGCGATAAGATGTTTTATCGATCACATCTTTAAAATTGCCGGTAGGTGTATTGATGGAGTAATTGATGTTGAGGTTCAATCGCCCTTCCTGGGCCTGTGTTACTCCGGCTGTAAATAAGCCAGCTATGAACACTGCAATTATTTTATAGGAAGTTTTCATTGTCGTAATCTTTTTTGTTCAGGGAATTATTGTCCTGACTTAAAGTAAGTCGATTGATCGAACAGGTTCTTGACATGGTTCACCGCATTCTGTGTGCGGAATACACCTGATCCACGCACGAGTCCCATCCATACGCCTTTGATCTGTTTATCGGCTCCTGCATCTTTCAGGTCCAGCGCATCAATGGAGAGGGCGCCTTCTGTGATCTGATAAGATCCATACCAGGTTGGAAATCCATAACCGTAGCCCGGATATCCCCAATAGAAAGGATCCCAGTAACCGTAATAACTGCCCCAGTAATCAGGATAGCTTACAATGCCCGAGTAGGTATTGTAAATACGACTTACGTTGATTCCAATGTCAGGGCTTTGGGTTTTATTGACCAGTGTGTAGCCTTGTTGTTGCAAGCGTGCTTTCAATGCATCGATCACTGCTGCATCATAGGCCGTGATGTCTTTACCTTCCAGCCGGTTGTTGCTGATGACCGATACGGAATCTACAATGCTGAATGTGGTGTAGGAACTGAAGTTGGCGCTGCTATCGCGATTGGTGATATAAATGCGGCTCTCGTCTTCTGTGAGGTTATTGAGTGGTTCTTTGGTGCAACTCCCCAACAAACCCATCACTGCCGCTGCGCTAATCGTTAAGAGTATGCTTTTCATTACGTTGTTTTTTACGTCTTATAGACGAAAAAACATGTGCCACGGTTTGAATGATGTGGATACTTAACAGTGCTATAACAGTTATTAAAACAAGGTTAAAATATTGAGGTATTAGCTGTTAGCTTTTAGGCGTTAGTGCTTTTGTTTCGCTAAAGGCTAATAGCTAATTACTCAAGCCTTTACTTTTCTGCATAGCCATAATATGATCAGCCCCAATAATGATAACAGCATTAAAGCATAACGCAATCCTGTTTGATGGGCAATGAAACCAATCATGGGTGGCCCAACGAGAAAGCCTGAGAAGCCTACGGTGCTGACAGCAGCCAGTGCGGCGCTGGTACTCATTGTTGTGGTTTTGGCGCTAAGGCTGTACACAATGGGGATTACTGTGGCCACTCCAAATCCGATCAATCCAAATCCGATGAGCACAGCAACGGGATGTGCTACTGATGTAGCCAACAACAATCCTATTGTTACGAGTGCTCCGTCGAGCATCAGCGCTTTCTTATAACTCAGTTTACCAATCACGCCATCACCAACCAGCCGTCCTAATGCCATCATACAGGCAAAGACCATGTAGCCGCTCGTGCTCACCCGTTGCAGATCGTTCAGCACTTGTTTGTAGTACAACGAACTCCAGTCGGCCATGGCGCCTTCGCAGATGGCGCAACAAAAACAAATAGCGCCTAACAGCCATAATGTTTTATCGGGCCATGCAAATATCTTTTGCTCACCAGCAGGTTTCGTTTTCCTGATCAGGTAAAAAACCATGGTAGAGGAGATCACCGTCACGATCACTGCTACTGTTATAAAATGTTGCGTGGTAGTAGCACCGATCTTCATGGTATAACCACCCAGGCCCGCACCTGTCATCGCTCCAATACTCCACAGGCCATGAAATGATGAGAGTAATGATTTATCGTACATCTCTTCCTGTACCAGGAGTGCCTGTGTATTCATCGCGATGTTGAGCACATTGCCGCAAAAGCCAAACAGGAATAATGCAACGGATAGCATGAACACTGTGCTGCTGTAACCAATGAACAGTAATACGAGTGCATAAGCAATGGCCGATGCAAAGTTCATAAGCCTGCTGCCCAACACGGATACTGCCCAACCAGCAAATGGTAGTGCGACCAAAGCACCCAGCGGCAGCATGAACAATACGGCGCCGAGCTCAGCTTCATTCAACCCGAATTGCTCTTTGACGGCAGGTATGCGGGAGGCCCATGTAGCAAACACAAAGCCGCAAACAAAAAAGAAACAGGAAGCAGCAATGCGGTGTATGATGGGTTTGTGGAGGGCCATATCGTGGCAAAGATAGCCTGCATACGCTGTCTGGATGTGATTTTTCCGGATAAGGATTTTACCAGCAATTTGATGTGGGTTTTACTATGGGCCTGCAAAACCCCTCGATTTTGCGTTGTTTGGCGAATAGTAACACGCCAAAACCCCGTATGGTACAGTAATTGCCAGTTTTAGGTGTACATCATTAATCCGTATCGGGGCGCTGTATAATGGTCGGCATTATATAGCATATCAGGCCCTTCGTTTTGACCCAAAATCGAACCACTATGAAAACCACTCTACTCGTGGCAGGCATCCTATTGTCTGTACTTGCTTCCGGTCAACAGGTAGCAAAAGGTCTAACCGCTTCTAATGGCACTTTCATTGGCTTCTATCAGTACACTCCCGTCGATTACAATGCTACTGGCGAAAAGTATCCGCTTATCATCTTTCTGCATGGTATCGGGGAGCGGGGTAATGGTACTACCGATTTGCCAAGTGTAGCCAACAATGGGGTTCCCAAGTACATTAAGAACGGCCACAAAATGCGCTTCTTCTGGAATGGCAAATGGCAAACATTTCTCGTACTGTCACCACAACTTAGTCCTAATTATGGCTGGTGGTACAATTTCTATGTGGAAGAAATGATCAAGTATGCCAAGGCCAACCTGAACGTTGACACCAATCGTATCTCGCTCGCAGGTCTTAGTCTTGGCGGCGGCGGTGTATGGTCTTATCCCAAAGAGTCGCTGGCCAAGGCCAAACAGCTCAACGCTATTGCCCCATGCTGCCCTACGTGTGAAACTATTGACAACTGTAATATCACACAGGCTAATTTACCGCTTTGGGCTTTCCATGCTCAGAATGATGGCACTACGCCGGCCAACTGTACTTCGGCCTCCATCGACAGGTTGAATACCACTTGTGGCGCTGCTGTACAGGCTTATAAAACCATCTGGCCTGATGGCGGCCACGGTGTATGGGACCGCGCATTTGATACCGTATACAGGTGGCAAAACCCCAATGTATATGAGTGGATGTTGGGACAGGATAAAAGCAAGCCTGTGAACGTTCGTCCGCAAGCAAGAGCCGGTTCTAACCTGACGATCTCTACGACCACCGGTTATGCTTATCTGAGTGGCGCCAGCTCTACCGATGCTGATGGCACGCTGGAGCGTTTCGTGTGGAAGCAGGTATCAGGCCCTTCCAATAGCAGTATTGTAACGTCTGTATCTACTAATGGTATTACGCGTGTGAACGGCCTTACGTCTGCCGGCACTTATGTATTTGAATTGACCGTAGTAGACGATCGTGCCGACTTTGTTAAAACAACGATGTCTGTAACTGTAGTGAGCGGAGCTACTTCCAATATCCCGCCCGTTACAGAAGCAGGTGCCAATATCAGTACTGCCGTTTCAGCAGTCACCTTGCATGGCAGCGATTCTTATGATCCTGATGGGGCTACCTTGACATATAAATGGACACGGGTATCTGGTCCTGCTGTATATAGTCTTTCCAATGATGCTGTGGCCAACCCTGACTTATCTAACTTGTTGGTTGGCACGTATCAATTCCAGCTGGAAACTACCGATGCGCAAGGCGCCAGAACAACGGATGTAGTATCTGTGAGCTCTTCTTCTTCAGCGCTGCCTACTACGCTGGCTTACTTCAAAGGCAATGCTGCTACGGGAGTAGCTAAACTGACCTGGGCTACAGCTCAGGAAGAAAACAATAACCGCTTCGAGGTGGAGCGTAGTAGTGACGGAAAAAGCTTCGCTGTTGTTGGTGTTGTACAATCGGCGGGCAATAGTTCGATGCAGCAAACGTATACTTATACCGACCCGCAAGAGGTCCGTGGCACGCTGTACTACAGGTTGCGGCTCGTAAACATCGATGGCAAGACCATTATGTACTCACTGGTAGTGCCTGTAACCAGCAACCGCGCCAAGGTAAGGCTGGAATACTTCCCCAACCCGGTGAAAGAGAGCATCACCGTATTGGTAAGTGATAGCCAACGCGGCATGCTACAAATACGCCTGATCGGCATGGATGGCAAAATGATACAGCAGAAGCAGTGGATGAAGAAAGAGGAAAGTATTACTGCGATCATGGATGCAGCGCGATTACTGCCGGGAATCTATCTGATGGAAGTTACCGTTGGTGATCAGTTGCGTGAGATCAGGAAGATTGTTAAAGAGTAACACGAATTATAGCGACATACACGCATTGCGATATAAGGGCTTTTTGGATTGCATACAACCATGAATGATGATTAACGCCTGGCCGCTTTGTGCGGCCTGGCTTTTTTATATGCCAGTCTATCCGGCAATGATCATCTAAAGGGTTGATAGAAGGAATGTGTAGCCAAGGCTAACATCGGCTTGTCTCCGCTGGTATCACCATAGCAGTAAATGCTATTGTATTGGGATAGATCGTATGCTTCGCGGATGCGGCGTACTTTTTCTTCTCCGTGGCAGTTGTTGCCTTTGATCTTACCGGTGATCTTTTCTTTGTTCACTTCCAGGCGGGTGGCCAGTAAGGGCAGGTTGAGCGAAGCGCACCAGGGGCGCAGCCAGTTTTCGGGCGAAGCGGAAACGATCACCACTTCAGCGCCAGCCCGCTTTAGCTTGTCTATTTCTTTGAGGGCTTTCTCGCGTATCAGTGAAGGAATTGCTTCTGCCGCAAACTGCTCACAGAAGGTATTGAAGTCTGCTTCTTTCATACCGCCAAAGAAGAATTGTAATGTTCTTTCCTTGGCCAGCTGGTTGGAGATAACCCCGGCTTTATACGCTACCAGGAAAGGGCTGTTGAGCAGGAAGCCAAAGTAGAACTTGGCTTTGCCATGCCTGTATTTGAATATTTCCAGCAGGGTATCTTTGGTGGTAATGGTACCATCGAAATCGAAGAATGCAATTGACCGGCTCACATTTTCAGTTTTTTGAAGATAAATTCAGGTACACTCTTAATGATCAGCATGATCCAGCGCCAGAACCATTTCACGTATACTACGTTCTTTTTCTTTGCTACTGCTTTGTAAACGGTATTGGCCACTTGTTCTGGCATTGCCGTCAACAAAGGAGGCAACGTAAGATTGGCAGTCATGGCTGTGTATACAAAGCCCGGCTGTACGCTCACTACGTGTACGCCTTCATGGAACATGCGGTTGCGCAGGCCCGATAAATAGGCCGTGAAACCTGCCTTGGCACTGCCATAGATGTAATTGCTTTGTCTGCCACGCTCACCTGCCACGGAACTGATGCCGGCAATCACGCCTTTCTTCTGTGCTGCGTAGTAATTGCTCACTACGTTGAGAATAGAAACGGCTCCTGTATAATTGGTGTGAATGATCTTTTCGCTTTCGGCCCAGTTGGCTCTCGCTGTTTCATTCTCTCCAAGGTAGCCAAATACGCAAATGGTGATATCGGGCTTTATCGGTAGCTGATCGAAGAATGCCTGGTGTGATGTAAAATTGAGGGCATCGAATTCGTGTGACGTACAGGTCACATTGTGGCGGATGGAAATATCCGACTGCAGGGCTTTCAGCCTTTGTGCATTGCGGGCTGCCAGTTGTATTGCATGGCCTTCTGCCGCATATTTGTTAGCAATGGCCATCGCCATATCGGAGGCGGCGCCAAGTATAAGAATGGTAGACATCGATTGGGGTAATTTTTTGTTACAGGTTACTTGTTACAGGGGCGTTGTTCGTTGATTCAATCAAACCTGCGCCTTGATTTGTTCTTTTGTCCCTGTAACCTGAATCCTGGAACCTGAATTCGCTATCCCCGGTGTCAGCAACAAGCGGTCTGATTGTACTGAACGGAACTTACCGTCGGGATTGTATTTTTTTACAATGGCTTTAAATTCGTCGAGCCTGGGGTAGCCTGCTTCCAGCACTTCGGGTTTCATACGGGCATCTTTGCTCATGTAGAGGCGACCACCGTATTTCAGTACGATCTGGTCCAGCTCGTCCAGGATCTCAAAGAGACCTTTACGCACAGGAATGTCCAGCGCCAGTGTATATCCTTCTTCGGGGAAAGAGATAAGGCTTTCCTGCTTGCCGAATACTTTCAATACTGCGAGGAAAGAGCCAAGGCCTTTATCGCTGATGCGTTGTAATATTTCGATCAACCCCTGCTTGGCGTGCATGGGTATTACAAACTGGTATTGTACAAATCCCGGTTTGCCATAGCCTCTGTTCCAGTGGAGGATAGCATCGAGGGGATAATAGAAGGGTTCGTAGCCTACTACGTTGTTGATCTCTTTCTTGAAGTTCTTGCCGTAGTAGAGGAAGTTGAAGGCTTTCACGGTGAAGGCGTTCAATACCCAGGAAGGGAGGTTGAACGGGAACGTGATCTGCTTCTTTTTGGGCAGCTTCAGGGGTTCCTTGCGTTGTTTCTCATTCAGGTCGTTCACCGTAGCATGTTCTCCCAATATCAGAATGCTGCGGCCAAAGCCTTTGCCTTTTTTCAGGCAGTCGATCCAGGCTACTGAATAGGTGTAATGCTGGTATTCTTCGAACAGCTGTATGATGTGTTCAAGGTTATCGGCCTTGATCTGTTTTTGCTTGATGTAGGAGGTCTCGATCTTTTTGAGGCGGAACTTCACCCGGCTGATCATGCCTGTAAGGCCCATGCCTCCGCAGGTAGCTTCAAACAGGTCTACGTGCTCGGTAGGTGAACAGGTGATCACTTCTCCATTGCCCATGATCACGTCCATGTCCACTATGTGGTTGGAAAAGGAACCGTCTACGTGGTGGTTCTTTCCGTGTACATCACTGCCTACAGCACCGCCCACGGTGATGAATTTGGTGCCTGGCGTTACGGGCAGGAACCAGCCCTTGGGCACGATCACTTCCAGTATTTTATCCAGCACCAGTCCGCTCTGGCATTCGAAAACACCTGTAGCGGTATCAAAAGAGAGTATCTTATCGTATTTGAGGGTGGAAATGGTTTGGGGCGCCAGGGAGGCGTCGCCATAGCAACGTCCATTGCCACGGGGAATGAAGTGTGTGGTTTTCTTTACCAGCTGCACAAGCTGGTCGTCAAAGCTGAACTGCTGTTCATCACTTTCCATCACGGGGTAGTTACCCCAGTTGGCAATTGATTTCTTCATGCGAATAGTCGTTTTTTATTTGAACACGGTAATATCCTTTATGTAAAGGATAAGATAAAAACTGGCTATCCATAGAACGAGGGTAAGCTGAATGAAACGGTCTTTATAAAGGATTTCGGTAGGTGACCCTGCCTTGTTCAACACAAAGGCGATCTGCAAGTAGCGCATGATACCGGCGATCACGAACAGGGACGTATAGTATAAACGGTGCCCAAACTCTTTGTACAATGCACCGGATACGGTATAGTTAATGTAAGATACGATCAATATGGCGCAAATAAGCCCCAACATGATGTTCAGGAACTCGAGGCTGTATCCTTTGATCGATTTCCGCATATCGGCACCGGTAGCTACTTTCAGCATCACATCATCCCGGCGCTTGGCAATGGCCATGAACAGGGCCAGCAGGAAAGTCATGATGATAAGCCATTCGGTGGTATCGATCGCCCCCAGTGACGCTCCTCCTTTTACCCGCAGCACAAAACCGGCCGATACGATCAGGATATCTACAATGGATATATTCTTTAGCCCAAAGCAATACCCGAGGTTCAATACGTAATATATACCCGTAATAAACAAGAACTTATACGTAGGATCGATCATATAACTAATACCCAGGCCGGCAACTGCCAGCAGGATACAGATGGCCAATCCTACTCCTTTCTTTACTTTGCCCGAGGCTAATGGCCGCTTGCTCTTTTTAGGATGCTTACGGTCGTCCTCTATGTCCCTGTAATCGTTAATGATGTAGATACTACTGGCAAGGAAGCTAAATGCAATAAAGCCGCCGATCAGCAACAAGAATTGCTCTTTAAACTCCGAAGGGTTAAATAGTTTGCCTGCAAAGAATGAGGGGATGAACAGGAAACCATTTTTTGCCCAGTCTTTGGGTCTTAATAATTTGATATAATCCCGCATTGAACGTCTATTCCGGGCACAAGATACAGCACAAAATGCTCTGATGCAAGCCCCTGCGGCAGAGACTGTATGAACCAGCCGTTAATTCTTTTGAACCGCGGCCGAATTTACCCAAACCCCACAGCAGGCATCAAGGCATATAGGCATTAAGGCAACGAGAAAGATAGGATTAAAATTGGTCTTTGGAGGGGAAGTATTTGATAAACAGGGGGCAATAACTTGCAATTTATTTATGCATAGGCTACTTTCGCATAACCTTAAACCGCCATTCGGTATCCCTACATTATATTTCAACCTACATGAAACGAATATTATCCGCCGCAGAGATACTGGTCATAGTTATTATCGCCATCGTACCTGTATTTGCCAGTTTCCCCTACCGTATTAATATCTTTTTATCCTGGGAAGGGGCTTACCGCATGTCTCAGGGTCAGGTACCGTACCAGGATTTCGGTATGCCGGTTGGATATATGTATTGGGTGATACCCGCTATGTTCTTTAAGATATTCGGCGCCCAGTTGATCACGCTGATCAAAGCGCAGGCTTTTATCAACCTGCTGGCGGGGCTCGCCTTCCGCTCTATCTTTAAAAGCATCGGCGTACAGCCGGGCATCCGCTTCGCATCGGTGCTGGTATTCTGTCTTTCTTATACTTTCTTCAATTACTGGCCCTGGTATAATCATACGGTTATCGTGTATGAGCTGATCGGTTTGGCCTTCCTGATGAAATTCCTGTTTGCTGCAGAGAGCCGCTGGAAGTATGCCTGGCTGGTAGCTTCGGGCTTCTTTATATTCTGTTCTTTCTTTACCAAGCAGGATGGCGGCGCCCTGGGCATGCTGATCTGCCTGGCTTTGCTGGGATATACAGCGCTTACTGAAAAGAAATGGCTGCCACTGGTGGTGTTTGTTGCCACCGTGTTCGTGACCGGCCTTGCCATGATACTGCCTGTTACCGGTACTTTCGGTTACTGGTTCAACCACGGTCAGCCTCCGCACAGCTCGCGCATGTCGATCAGTGATATCCTGCGTGATTTCCTGGCGGGATCGCAGTGGCTGAAATTCTACCTGGTGATCATCGTATTGTTGCTGATGGTGGCGATCAAGAACTGGAAAGAGTATTGGCTGAATAAGCAGCAGATGATCTTTACGTTGCTTACGCTGGGCATCCTGGCGGAGGCAGCCATCTTCCAGGTGACCAGCTATGTACCGGTAGACAATAATATCTTCTTCCACAGTTTTGCTTTCGTATTTATCATATCGCTGTTCTCGTTGTTATTGCCTATCAAGTTCGATACCTGGAAGCCGGCCATTGTTTTGGCTGCTGGCGTATTGCTGTGGTGGAGCCAGGCTTACTGGAAGTACATCGACCGTTTTGTGTTGAAGAGCAGTGGTGAATCTTATACCACCATGACGCATGGCGGGCATACTTACGCCAACGTGGTTAACCGCAATACCTATATCATCGATCTGGATACCACCGATATTCCGCTGGACCAATGGCGCACGCCCAAGTTGAAGTCGTTTGAAAAGGTGCTGCTGCCCAACCCCACTGTTGATGGCATCGAGCGCCTGATGAATATGGACCTGGTGAAGAACGGCAAGAACCTGAAGGTGCTGAACATGTCGGAGCTGACGCCGCTGGCTGCAGAAATTCCTTTTGAGCTGGAGCGTGGGTCCGAATATCCTTTGTGGTTTCACAAGGGTGTGGGGATGTTTGATAAGGAGACCAACATGTTTATCGACCGTATTAAAAACAAGCACTACGATCTTGTATTGTTCGAATACATTCCCTACCTCAACAACTTTTATCCCTTCTCTGTGCGGGAGGCCCTGCAAGCCAATTACAAGAAAGTCGATGTGTTTGTAGCTCCCCGCAAGCCCAGCTCTGATGCCTGGGTGGAGGTGTATGTGAAGCCGTAATTATTGTTTCCATAAAGCGGCTGCGCCCAGCATGGGCGCTTGTTCTCCTTTCTGCGCAGGTAAGACCTGCATGGTAGAGCCATTGCTTTCCAACACAGCTTGCATGGGTGGAATGAATAAATCCCAGGCGCGGGCAATATTGCCGCCGATGATGAGGGCATCCTGGCTGCCGGGTGGGAATTGTTTTAAGAGTATGTGGGCGAGGTTTTTACCAAAGGTGGTGAACAGGTTGCGGACTTCGGATTCTGTGGTATACTTGTCTGCCAGTTCACGGACACCACTCACCTGACCGCTGTATTGCTGCAGGAACCACCTTGTAGAGATGTAATCTTCGGCCATGCCATCGAGGTAAGGCAGTTTGTATAATCCGCCGGCGTATGTAACTCCGTTGTGGTACCAGGCTGAGCCAAGGCCAGTGCCGAGGGTAATGCCTACTACACGTTGGCGGCATAAGTCTTCCCGGTCACAGATCTCACCCAGCAGGTATGCCGTAGCATCGTTCATCATTCTGATGTGTGCAGGGACGATGTGCAGCCGCTCTGCCAGCATTGTCTTTATGTTCAAGCCATACAACTGCTCGTACTTGCCGAGGCCCTGTATGTAACTAATGCCTTGTTCGTAATCAAAGGGGCCGGGCATAGCCACTCCCAGGTGTAATGCTGCTGAGCGTGGCTGTGCGAGGCTTTCGATCATCGTTGTTGCAAGTACGTCCAATATCTTCTCCGGCGATGCGGCCGGGTCTATTATATGGCGGCGCGTACTGCCAGGAATGATCTTCATGGTGTGCAGATCGACAGCGCAGGCTGTGACATGAGAACCGCCTACATCCATACCTACTACGGTCTTAACAGTAGTCATTTTCTCTACTGCAATTTTATGGTCATGATGCCTTTGGCTGGTAGCACAAATCCGTTTTGCAAAGCGGTAATATCTTCTTCCAACAGGTTGCTTTGTGTGATGGTTACCGGTTGTTTTCTTTTGATCGTAACAGTGCTTTCTTTATCTCCACTGTTGACAAGGTGAACCAGCATGCCTTTGCCATCGTAGCAGGGCTTAACGCCTTCCACATATACATTGGCACCCTCTACCTCGAACAAGGAAGTATTGGAAGCATTACCCTGCGCAGGCGCTGCTACAAACGGACGATGGTTTTCCATGCCGGTTCGGTTGGCCTGATGGGTATTGAACTGTTCATGTATCGTGATGTAATAACGGAAGGTAACGGGTCCTTCCTGATCGGCGCGAAAGTTGGTATGCCACAGGTTGTTCATGACCCATGAATAAAGGTGTGATGACTGATTGGTATATCTCATCCACAAGGGGGAGAGTCTAAGACCTCCCAACAATCCACCTGTAGTTATATTGCCGATCTGAAACAGCGGCGCATCGAGGCTGGACAAGGTAACACCATAATCGGCATTGGAGATATCTACCCAACGTTGCATGGTGTACCAGTTGCGATTGGAATGGGTAAGCTGGTCTGCTTCTGCTTCTATGCTGCCCCAGGGAATGTTGTAGCGAACTTGTGGTTTATCAACTGTAAAGGGGAACGCAAAATGAACGGCTTCTTTGGAACGGATCGCCTGCTTGTCGACCATGTTGATGACTTCAACACGATCTATGCCATTGATCAATCTTATTTCTGTTTCCAGTTTATTAGCGCCCGGCGCATCGGCTGTTATCTGTAAACTCATCAATACCGGTCCGATCTCTTTCACGGTGATCTTCGCGTTGCGGGCTGTTACCATTTTACTTACTGAATCGCCGGGGAGGTACATGTATTTATTGAAACCTGTACCGTCGACCAACTTTCTGTTGCTGCCTTTTTTCTCGATGCCTTCGATGGTGCCTGTGGCTTTGTCAATATTTATTTTGTATAGGTCGTTTTCAATGGCGGCGGCAGACGCAGGAGCGCTTACTATTGCCGCTTTCCCTTTTTGAATGGTGAACCTGCTTTTGCCCAATGCCGGAATATTCTCAGCAACGAATACCAATTCTCCTGTGGACAGTCTTTGTGCAGCTATCTTCTCTCCTTTTTCGTTGACAACGATGTCACCAGCTTTGCTCATAGCAGCAGAAACGGTTACAAGATCAGTGCGTGGCCATGACAGGGTATTGAATACGTCGATGTTATTGCCGGAAGTTTTGCCCATGTCCAATGCTTTGCGCATCAGCTCATCTGTTTGTTTTTGTGCGTCGAGTGCAAAGGACTGTTTGATCTTCCATTGTTCTTTTACTTTGGGATCGTCGGGCTCTCCTACACTGTTGTGCGCTCCCCAGGTGTGCTCACTAAACAGGAGCAGGTTTTTCCAGGCTGTGCGGAAATCATTGCCCGGGTAGGCTGCTTTATTCTTAATGGCCCAGATAGCATCGGCTTGTTGCAGCTTATCGGAGGTTACGCGGTTGATGCCGGTTTCACGGGCGGCAGAGCCCAGTCCATCGGTCCAGTATTCTGTGTAATCGCCGGAGAGTTCGGGTATACTGCCCTGGTACTTCTGCTCAAAGGCATCGAAGAACTGCTGGGTGGTGGTGATCACCAGTTTGGGTGAAGCATATTTTTCATTCCATGCTTTTACGGCATCGGGCAATTCCGGATCGATGGGCGCATTATCACTCATCGCCCACGTAAGAATCGTCATATCATATGGAAAGGCCTTTTGTTCCAGGCCTGACAGGTAGCCAAATAAGTACGGATTAAGAAAGTTCTCGGAGGGTTTGCCGGTGTAGAAGGGTTTGGGGTCTTCAACTGTAAAGAAGTTCGGGATCTTGCTTCCTTTCAATGCGTAGCCTATCGAGTAGGGCTGGCATTGCCAGAACAGCATTTTATTTTTGCCGGAAGGTGCTATAAGGTAGAAGGGTTTATCCTGCCATTGGGCCAGGTGGCCAATACGATCGGATGCGTTGGGGCCAGACAGGAAGTATTTGATGCCTGTTTGCTCGGCTTGTGTGGCCAATCCCCAGGAAGAGCCGGGTACATCGCCCTGGAACAATGTCTTGATCGTGACTCCCTGCAGTTTTGCTTCTTTCGTGGCGTCATAAAACATCTGCATCAATTGGCGTGAATCGGTAACGCTCGTATTGATGTTGCCGTAAGCGCCATCAACCCCAATCCATCCTTTGCGCACGGCATCCCAGAATGTTTTTTTCTTTGCTTCATCTGCCTGCTTCAGATAGTTGTCTACTACCCACATGGCTTCGGTATTCCATTTAAAGCGTGCTTCTGCCGGGTAGCTCTGTGTTTTAGCAGCTAATGCAATGGACTCGTCAATATTATCCATGTGCAGCTTCAACACTTTAGGTTGCACATTGGTGTAGCCTACATCCACGTGTGAATGCGGCAGCACATACACTGTCCATTTGCGGGAAGGAGGCACCATGCAACGGGCATGTAATGTTTGCCGGCCAGCCTGTACCGCAACGGTTGCCTGTACATCTTTGGTAACGGGTGCGCCGGGCAAGGGCAGCTCAAATGATTCCAACCCTTCCTGTGAAGCTGGAATGGTAACTTGTTGGGTAAGGCCGTTGAAAGAAACTGTGACTACGGTTTCGGCAAAGCATTTACCGCCTTTAAAGGATAACCGGGCCATGCGGCATTCTTTGCCGTTGTATTTCAGGTAGGCTGTTGCCGGTTGCAGTTCAACAGCTGTGAAAGTACCGCCCGAGGTAGCCTGGCGGGCAAAAGTGGTTACGGAAACCAGGGCAAGGATCAATATTAAACAGGGTTTACCTTTCATGGGGCTGCTTTTATCGTTGATGTTTAATTAGTTAGTTATTTTAAAAGATATATGTTTGTACATATTCAATATGTACAAACATACAAGATTCGGGATTCATATCAATAATTTGTTTTCAAGTACTTAATCCCGCCCTGTTTGGTGTACTTTTTTTGGATCTTATACTGCATTTTTAGTATATTACAGGTAGAAGGGTGATCGACGTTGCAACGGCAACCTTTTAGGAAACGCTATTTTGATCAAACCCGCCAGGGGACTGGATTTGCCAATCCAGTATAATATATTTCCGCGTCCAGCCTGCATTTGAGCCCTGTTGTCTTACTATTCCCTTACTACTGTCTTACTATTGCCTTACTATTACCTTACTATTGCTATGGAGTATCTATAGAGCTGCTATGGGAGAACTATGGAGGAGCTATAGGAAGACTGTGACAGGGGTATGGAATATCCTTAAATTACCCCACCAACTGCCAAATCATGGCCTGGACGCTTACATTTGCGCAAAGAATTCACTATCAGCAGCAGGGGAACAAATATTCTGGCCAGTCCGATCGAATACCTGAAGGGGGTTGGCCCTCAACGGGCGGAGCTTTTGCAGAAAGAGCTGGGAATCTTTACGTTCAAAGACCTGCTGGAGCATTTCCCTTATCGCCACATCGACCGGACCAAGGTAAGCCTGATCCGGGAAATCAACCCGGGAACGGACTTTATCCAGATCGCCGGCCGGATTACCAGCGTGGGCATTATGGGTGAAAAACGGGCTAAAAGGCTGGTCGCTGAAATACGGGATGCTTCCGGGACGCTGGAACTCATCTGGTTCCAGGGCATCAACTGGATCGAGAAGATGCTGACTATCGGGAGCACTTACCGGGTGTTTGGGAAAGTAAGCTTTTTCCAGGCTTCGGCGCAGATGACGCACCCTGAGATTGAAGCTGTAACGGAGGAGGCCAATACCGGGCGTAATTTCCTGGAACCCGTCTATTCCACTACCGAAAAGCTGAAGGCCCGCGGGCTGGGGGCCCGGCAGATCGCCAAGCTCACGCAGTCGCTGTTCATGCACCTGAGTGAGAAGGAGCTTCCGGAAAACCTGCCTGATTATGTAATTCAGCCGCTTCAATTGGTGCCGCGCTACCGGGCGCTCTCGCATATTCACTTTCCTCCTTCTACAGAGGCGTGGGAGCAGGCCATGAACAGGCTGAAATTCGAAGAGTTTTTTATCGCTCAGTTACGTATGCACCTGGTAAAAGCCAAACGGCACCGCTATTCGCGTGGTGTGGTTTTTGGCCAGGTGGGTGACATTTTTAATACTTTTTACGAAAAATACCTGCCTTTTGAACTGACCGGGGCGCAGAAAAGGGTGATCAAGGAGATCAGGAAGGATACGGGCAGTGGCAAGCAGATGAACCGCCTGCTACAGGGTGATGTGGGAAGCGGGAAAACTATTGTGGCACTGCTGGTGATGTTGCTGGCGGCTGATAATGGCTACCAGAGCTGTCTGATGGCGCCTACTGAAATACTGGCACGTCAGCACTTTGCCGGGCTTACCCGGCTGCTGAAAGACCTTCCGGTGAACATCCGTATTCTTACCGGCACTACCAAGGCTGC
The DNA here is from genome assembly GCF_059502485.1 of Paraflavitalea sp. Classification (NCBI taxonomy): domain Bacteria; kingdom Pseudomonadati; phylum Bacteroidota; class Chitinophagia; order Chitinophagales; family Chitinophagaceae; genus Paraflavitalea; species Paraflavitalea sp. Next base: position 1,709,154 of record NZ_JCACET010000008.1, on the reverse strand, counting down.
CGAACGGCGGGCCATCTTGAAAGGGCTTGAACAGGGCGAGGTCCAGTTGCTGGTAGGTACGCATGCCGTGATAGAGGATACTGTTCAATTCAAAAACCTTGGTATTGCCATCGTGGATGAGCAGCATCGGTTTGGCGTGGCTCAGCGGGCCAAATTGTGGGCCAAGGCGGCGATCCCTCCGCACATGCTGGTAATGACCGCCACTCCTATTCCGCGTACGCTGGCGATGACAGCTTATGGCGACCTGGATTACAGCGTCATGGACGAGCTGCCCCCCAACCGGAAACCTATTTTAACCGTACATCGTTATGAGACGGCGCGCAGCCAGGTGATGGGTTTTATCAAGGCTGAGATTGAAAAGGGCCGGCAGGCTTATATCGTTTTTCCGCTTATTGAAGAATCTGAAAAGCTGGATTACGAGAACCTGATGAAGGGGTATGAAAATGTGCAGGCTTATTTTCCCGAACCCAAGTATTGGATGAGCATGGTGCATGGACGGCAAACGGCTGATATACGGGAAACCAACATGCAACGTTTCAAGAACCACGACACTCACATAATGGTTGCCACTACCGTGATTGAAGTTGGTGTGGATGTGCCCAATGCCAGCGTAATGGTGATAGAGAATGCAGAGAAATTTGGTTTATCGCAATTGCATCAGTTGCGCGGGCGTGTGGGACGGGGAGCCGAGAAGAGTTTTTGCATTTTATTAACAAGCTCTAAACTCAACAATGATGCCACTGAACGGTTAAAGACGATGTGTGAGACCACTGATGGTTTTAAGGTTGCGGAAAAGGATCTTGAACTGCGTGGTCCAGGTGATATTGAAGGTACTCGTCAAAGTGGTGTATTGAATTTCAAACTGGCTAACATTCTGGAGGACAGGCAATGGCTTGAGGCGGCCCGGGAAGTGGCAGAAAAGATCGCAGAAACAGATCCAGACCTTAGTTCGGCAGAAAATTTGCGGCTAAAGGAATATCTGCAATCCTTACAGGGAAAAACCGCCTGGAGTAAAATTTCGTAGATTATAAGCTCATATTCTGTATTCGATCATACATATATCCAATTCTATTGAAAAAAAGCTACTCTTTTATAGCTTAACAGCCCCAATAATCAACTGTTTATACTGGTTTAAAATTGTATTAAAAACCCTTCATTCTCAATAAGAACGAGGGAGTTCTGACGTTTTTATTAAGTAATTTGTAAAAAATACATCTTGGGCAGGAAAAGTTTGATAGTTACTGTGCTCCTCGTTGCCGCCACTCTACAGATCGCTGCGCAAAGTGGTAATTCATCGTTTGAATTCACGGAGAATAAGGGTCAGTGGAACAAGCAGGTAAGGTTTAAGGGGGAGGTTTCTGCCGGTGCTTTTTACCTGCAGAAGAATGGTTTTACTGTTGTTCAACATAATGGCGATGACCTCAATAGTTTTTTTCACCGTCACCATGAAGCTGATGAGAATCCCGGTGGCATCAACCGCCCTGACCGGGGGCCTAACAAGGGTAAGCCGGGCACAGGACAACCCGCTCCTATCCCACCCGTGATCCGCTCGCATGCTTATCGTGTACAGTTTGTAGGTGCTGATGAGAATAGTATTGTTGTACCAGATAAACAGGTTCAAACGAATACCAGTTATTTTATTGGCAATGATCCTTCGAAATGGGCTGCGAATGTGCCCGTTTATCAAGCTATCGTTTACAAGAATATTTATCCCAATATCGATGTGCGTTATTACTCTGAGTATGGCCGGCTGAAGTATGATATCATTGTTCATCCGGGTGGCGATGTCAGTAAGATCGCCATGAAGTATGAAGGGGCTGATAAATTATCTGTCAAGAAGAATGAGCTGATCATTAAAACTTCTGTAGGTGAATTGAAGGAGTTGTATCCTTACACTTACCAGTTTGACATGACCAATGGTAAAAAGGAAGTGGGTTGTTATTATGAACTGATCGATGGTAATACCATCAAGTTCCGTGTAGACAATTATTCCAAAACCAGCACGCTTGTTATCGACCCTACGCTTGTGTTTTGTTCTTTTACCGGTAGCCCGGCCAATCAATATGGCTATACAGCTACGCCCGGCCCAGACGGTTCTCTTTATTCAGGTGGTATTGTTTTCGGTGCCGGCTTCCCTACAACTCCCGGTGCTTATCAAACCGGTTATGTTGGTGGTGATGATGTGGAAGGATTGGGAGGTATCGATATGGGTATCTTCAAATTTACGCCTGATGGACGTCGCTCTTACGCCACTTACCTCGGAGGCAACAGGAACGATTATCCGCATAGTCTTATTTGTGATAACCAAGGCAACCTGGTCGTGATGGGTAAAACTTATTCTACCAACTGGCCGGGCACTTTAAGGGGCTCCGGTGGTGGATCGGATATTGCCGTAGCTAAATTGAATGCCAATGGTACTGGTCTTATCGGCGGATTACGGATTGGCGGTGGCGGGGATGATGGTGTAAATATCTCCAACCAGATCGAGAGTGGTGGTTCTCAAAAATCAACTGTACGTTTTTATGGTGATGACTCCCGAAGTGAAGTGATACTGGATAATGCCGGTAATATTTACATTGCCGCGCAAACGCAATCAACCGGTACCAGCAATCCTTTTCCTGCCTCTGCTACTTCTTTCCAACCTGGCCCTGGCGGCAACCAGGATGGTGTGGTGATCAAGATCAATCCGACTTGTACTGATATGATATGGGCCAGTTTTCTCGGTGGCTCCAAGGATGATGGCGCCTTTGTATTGGCGATCAATCCTGCCGACAATGACATTTATGTTGGTGGTGCTACTACCAGTGATAATTTTCCGCCGGCCAGTAAGCCGGGTGTTTACCAAGGTACTTACCAGGGAGGTGTTGCGGATGGTTTCGTGGCACGCATTTCTAATGATGGGACTACTTTGCGCAACAGCACTTATTTAGGAACCGGATCATTTGATGCGGTATATGGCCTCAAGTTCGACAGGAATAATATTCCTTATGTGATGGGTGTTACAGAAGGCGCCTGGCCGGTAGTAAACGCCACTTATAGTGTTGCCAATTCAAAACAATTTGTGGCCAAGCTACAGCCTAATCTGTCGGGCTTTATTTATTCTACTGTATTTGGTAATGGTTCTGCACGGCCTAATATTTCTCCTGTGGCTTTCCTCGTAGACCGTTGTGAGAATGTCTATATATCCGGCTGGGGTGGATGGCTGGAACCCACCAACCGCGATCCTTACAATATGGACGGCATTGCTAATATGCCTCTGACGCCCGATGCCATCAAGCCCACTACTGATAACCGTGATTTTTATTTCATTGTGATCAAACGTGATGCTACTCAATTGTTGTATGGTACTTATTTTGGTCAAACCGGTGGTGAAGGGGAGCACGTGGATGGCGGTACCAGCCGGTACGACTCGGAGGGTGTTATTTACCAGGCTATCTGCGCCAACTGTTTTGGTTCTGCTGAATATCCCATTACGCAGTCTTTCCCTACTACGCCGGGCGTGTGGGCTGAAAGGAATGGCAGTCCTCAATGTAACCTTGCGGCTGTAAAGATCGCTTTCAACTTTGCGGGGGTAGGCTCTGGCCCCAAGGCTTATTTCAACAACCTGCCTGATACTGTTGGTTGTGTGCCTTTCACGCTCAATTTCCGTGATACCGTGCGGAATGCTCAAAGTTATGAGTGGGATTTCGATGGTGATGGGGTGAATGATCTTGTTACACCTACTTACAACGCAACGTATACTTTCAATGCGGTTGGCGCTTACCGGGTAAGGCTTATCGCTGTTGATCCAAATAGTTGTAACCAACGTGATACAGCTTATGTAACCATCCGGGTAAAGAATGATCCGGCTGATCTTAAGTTCCATGCTGTGAAGGATGGCCCTTGTGAATCTTTGGGCTTCAACTTTATCAATGAGTCTGTTGCTCCTCCGGGCAAACCGTTTGGCCCTAACAGCTTTGCGTGGGATTTTGGTGATGGTACGCCCATTGTGCCTACCAATCAGGACCCTGTAAAACACTATTTCACAGCAGCGGGCACCTACCCGATCCGGCTGATATTGCTGGATACCAGTTATTGTAATGGTGGCGACTGGCTGCCTTTGAATCTTGGTGTTGTAGATAATGTAGATGCACGGGTCAATACGCCTTCAATGGGCTGTGCTCCTTATAATGCTTTCTTCGACAACGTTTCTTTGGGTGGTCATGATTATTTCTGGGATTTTGGCGACGGCACTACCTCCACTGAAATGAGCCCCACGCATCTTTATAACAATATTGGTAAGTATACTATCAAGTTGATGGTGCTGGACAGCAATACCTGTAACAAGAAGGATTCACTGACCTTTGAGATCACGGTGAATACGAAGCCTACTGCGGCATTCAGTGTAACGCCTATCCCACCTCAGATCAATAAGCCCACGACATTCCTGAATCAATCGATCGGTGGGACCGAATATCGCTGGTTCTTTGGAGATGAGGATTCGCTTGTTACCAAGACTATGGAAAACGTAATCCATCAATATAATACAGCGGGCAAGTTCATGGCTAAGCTTGTGACCTATAATGAGTTTGGCTGTTCGGATATCGATACGCTAACGATAGAATCGTTGATCGATCCTTTGCTGGACGTTCCTAATGCCTTTACACCAGGCAGGGGCAACAGGGCCAGCGTGGTGAAAGTGGCCGGTTTTGGCATCATCAATATGAGCTGGCGCATTTATAACCGGTGGGGCCAAAAGGTATTTGAAACCAACAACCGGAATACCGGATGGGATGGTACTTTCCAGGGCAAATTGCAGCCGATGGATGTTTATACCTACACGCTGGACGTGGTGTTTAGTGATGGGAGGACACAGCGAAAAACGGGCGATATAACATTGATACGATAGGGAATTAATGATTGGTTAAAGCCAACCACTTGAGCGGGTATAACCGTATATTTAATAACGCAAGGTCGAAGGGGTTCCGGGAGCCTTAACATTAAAAAATTGACTATGTGTGAGCAAAGGGGGTACTTTAAGACATTTTTTGTTTTATTGCTGGGCGGATTGCTGATGAATCAGCGATCGGACGCGCAGGACCTGCACTTTTCTCAATGGTTCAACTCCCCGCTGACTACCAACCCGGCGAATACTGGTTTTATTCCTGATGCCGATTACCGAATCGGCGCCAATTACCGCAACCAATGGTCGAACGTAATGGCGGTTCCTTACAAAACTTTCAGTGTATGGGGCGATGCCCAGGTGCTTCGCGACCGGATTGAAAGTGGCTGGTTGGGATTGGGTGGCGTGATCCTGCGTGATGTGGCCGGCTCCAGTCAACTGACGTCTACCAAAGTATACGCTTCTGCGGCCTACCACCAGATGCTGGGCATAGCACACCTGCTGTCTGCCGGTTTCAATGTGGGCTGGTCGAACAAACGCATCAATACTGCCGCGCTGAAATTTCCTGATCAGTTTGATGGTAAATTCTTTGATTCCAATTTCCCTTCGGATGGGATACCAGATGCCACCAACGTCAATTATTTCGATGTACAGTTTGGTGTGAACTATGCTTTTTTCCCTACTGATAAGATCTATGTCAATGGGGGTGTGAGTGCCTGGCATATCAACCGCCCCCGGGAGTCATTCTTCAATAGTGACCCTATAGGATATGATTCACGGATATCACCTCGCTACAATGGGTTTATAAATGCCAGCCTGAAAGTGACTGATGATGTGATCATCAATCCGATGGCATACTATAGCATGCAGGCAAAATCCAATGAACTGGTTGCCGGTGGTTATGCTCAATATGATCTGTCGGGTGATGGCGAGATGCAATTACTGGGTGGTGTATATTACCGCCCTGGTGATGCTTTTGTGCCTATGCTCGGCTTTGAATATAAAAATATTCGTCTTACCTTCTCTTACGACGCTACAACATCCTCCCTGAAACAATATAACAATAGCCGGGGCGCTTATGAGTTTTCATTGATGCACCGTGGCTTTTATGATGAATACAATGGCGACAAGAGACAGTCGCTTTGTCCTACATTCAAATATTAAGTTTTCAGGGATTGTGTAGCAGCAAAGCCTGCTGGACTTTTATGTAATTATAAAAGCGATCCCTTGAACAGGAAATACCTGATAGTTATCCCTATTCTGCTTGCCGCCTTGCAGCTGACTGCACAGAGTGGTGCTTCTTCATTTGATTTCATCGAGAATAAAGGGCAGTGGGAAAAACAGGTACGGTTCAAGAGTAGTTTATCGACCGGCGCTTTCTTTCTTCAACAGAATGGTTTTACGGTAGTACAACACAATGGCGATGACCTCAATAGTTTCTTCGACCGTAATCATGAAGATGAGGTATCCCGGCTTAGCCGCCCCGACAGGGGTCCCGGAAAGCCTTCCGGCCCTCCTCCTGCGCCACTGGTGGTTCGCTCTCATGCTTACCGGGTACAGTTTGCCGGTGCCAATGAGAAGAGTGTAGCCGTGCCGGAGAAACCCGTACCTACCCATACCAGCTATTTCATGGGGAATGATCCTTCACAATGGGCCACTGATGTGCCCGTGTATCAGGCTATCGTATATAAAGACATTTATCCCAATATCGATATCCGCTATTATTCTGAATATGGGCGTTTGAAGTATGATCTTATCATTCGTCCCGGCGGCGATGTCAGTAAGATTGCCATGCAATATGAGGGTGCAGATAAGCTACAGGTGAAGAATAATGAGCTGATCATTAAAACATCGGTGGGCGACCTGAAGGAATTGTATCCTTACACGTATCAGTTTGATATGGCAACGGGCAAGAAAGAAGTGGCCTGCCGTTATGAACTGGTGAATGGTAATACGGTCAGGTTCCGCGTAGATAATTATTCGAAAGCCAGTACGCTGGTGATCGACCCCACGCTGGTATTTTGTTCTTTCACTGGTAGTACGGCCGACCAGTATGGCTACACAGCCACGCCCGGCCCTGATGGCTCCCTGTATTCCGGCGGCATTGTATTCGACAGGGGCTTCCCTACAACTACCGGTGCTTATCAGGTAGACTTTCAGGGCGGCACCAGCACAGCCGGTGGCAAGGGTATCGACATGGGCATCTTTAAATTTACTCCTGATGGTCAGCGCTCTTATGCTACTTATCTCGGTGGCAATGGCAACGACTATCCTCATAGTCTTATATGTGACGCGCAGGGTAACCTCGTGATCATGGGGAAAACCACTTCAACCAACTACCCGGGTATATTGAAGGGTAAGGGTGGTGGCAGTGATATTGTGGTTACCAAGCTCAATGCAGGAGGAACTGCTATTATTGGTTCTCTACGTATCGGCGGCACTGCGAATGATGGTGTAAATATCAAAGACCAGGTGGGCGCCAGCATGGCCCCTAATAGCACTTTCCGTTTTTATGGTGATGATTCGCGGAGTGAGGTAATACTGGATGGAAATAACAACATTTATGTAGCTGCTCAAACGCAATCATCCGGTGCCACTGATGGTATGCCTGTAACGACCGGTGTATTTCAGGGCGGCTTCGGTGGTGGGCAGCAGGATGGAACTGTGATGAAGATCAATGCTGCCTGTAATGATATTATCTGGTGTAGTTATATTGGCGGCACCGGTACCGATGGTGCTTTTGTGTTGTCGCTTAATCCTACCAATAATGAGTTGTATGTAGCAGGAACTACTACCAGCACTGACCTGCCGCCGGCCAGCAAGCCAGGGGTTTATCAACCAACTTATACAGGCGGCTTAACAGATGGTTTTATTGCCCGTATATCCAATGACGGCACCACTCTCATCAATACTACCTACGTGGGCACTACCTCTTTTGATGCGGTGTATGGCCTTAAGTTCGACAGGAGCGGTATTCCTTACATTATGGGGGTTACGGAAGGGAACTGGCCCGTGCAAAATGCCGCGTATAGTGTTGCCAATTCAAAGCAGTTTATTGCCAAGGTAAAGCCTGATCTATCGGGGTTCATTTATTCCACCGTTTTTGGCAATGGCTCAGCAAAGCCTAATATATCGCCCGTGGCCTTCCTCGTAGACCGTTGTGAAAACGTGTATATCTCCGGCTGGGGTGGCTGGCTGGTGCCCAATACCAACAATGCGAATATGGATGGGATCGGGAATATGCCGCTTACGCCGGACGCTCTAAAATCTACAACTGATAACCGGGATTTTTATTTCATCGTGATCAAGCGTGATGCTACCGGTTTGTTGTATGGTACCTATTTCGGTCAGACAGGTGGTTTTGGTGAGCACGTGGATGGTGGCACCAGTCGCTATGATGAGCAGGGTGTTATTTACCAGGCTGTTTGCGCCAATTGTGGTCAAGACAGGGACTATCCTATTACGCAGCGTTTTCCTACTACGCCGGGCGTGTGGGCGCCTACCAGTGGCAGCAGGGAGTGTAACCTGGCAGCCATCAAGATCGCATTCAACTTTGCCGGTGTGGCTTCCGGCCCCAAGTCTTATTTCAATAACCTGCCGGACACTGTTGGCTGTGTACCTTTCACCATCAGTTTCCGCGACACTGTTCGCAATGCCAAAAGTTATGAATGGGACTTTAATGGTGATGGCGTGACTGATCTTACCACGGCCGACTTTAATGCTACTTATACTTTCAATGCCATTGGTACTTACCGGGTAAGGCTGATCGCTGTGGACCCTACCAGTTGTAATCAACGGGATACTGCTTACGTCAACATACGGGTGAGGGATGATCCGGCTGACCTCAACTTCAGGGCTGATAAGGATGGACCTTGTGAATCGCTCGGGTTCAAGTTCACCAACCTGTCTGTGCCACCAGCGAGCAAGCCATTCGGTCCAAACACTTTTGCCTGGGATTTTGGTGATGGCACTCCCATTACGCCCACTGGCGCTGCGCCCGTTACGCATGTGTATACAGCGGCCGGTTCTTATGCCGTACGTCTGATATTGCTCGACACCAATTACTGTAATTCGGGTGACTGGAAGCCGTTAAAGCTGGGCGTGGTAGCCAATGTAGATGCACGGGTAAAAACGCCATCTATGGGTTGTGCCCCTTATAATGCGTTCTTCGACAACACCTCACTGGGTGGTCATGATTATTTCTGGGATTTTGGCGATGGGACTACTTCTACTGAGATGAGCCCTACTCACCTCTACAATAATATCGGTACGTATACTATCAAGATGATGGTGGTGGACAGCAACACCTGTAACAAAAAGGATTCGCTGACCTTTACGCTTACCGTGAACACGAAACCAACTGCTGCTTTCAGCATCACTCCTACTACGCCGCAGGTGAACAAGCCTACGACGTTCCTCAATCAATCGATCGGCGGCGTGCGGTATAAATGGTTGTTTGGTGATGAGGATAGCACCATTACTAATGACATGCGTAATGTAATTCATCAGTATAATGCAACCGGCAATTATACTGCCGTGCTGATCACTTATAATGAATTTGGCTGTACTGATGAGGACACGCTTACTGTGCCAGCATTGATCGATCCGCTGCTGGATGTGCCCAATGCTTTTACTCCGGGCAGGGGCAACAGGGCCAGTGTGGTAAAAGTAGCGGGATTTGGCATCGGCAGAATGAGCTGGCGTATTTATAACCGCTGGGGGCAAAAGGTGTTTGAGACCAGTGACCGCAATGCCGGCTGGGATGGCACCTTCCAGGGCAAGCTGCAGCCTATGGATGTATATACTTACACGCTGGACGTGATGTTTACCGATGGAAGGACTCAACGTAAGACGGGGGATATCACCCTTATAAGATAAATGGTATTTGACTAATGGTAGTCATCCCAGGCACTATTTTGGTTATTTTGTAGTAAATAACCATCTCATGAAAATCTTATTGCCTTTCCTCCTGCTCGCCTGCACTATTTCTTTAGTGGCTCAGGATTTACCGGACTCCCGGAAACAGGAGATCGTTTTCCGCAACGTGAATGTGATCCCCATGGATAAGGAGCAGGTGCTGCCTAACCAGGTAGTGATCGTGAAGGATGGCAAAATATCTCTTATAGGTGATGCGCGTACGGTAAAGTATGGCGCCAATGCGCTGGTGATCGATGGCACGGGCAAATACCTGATGCCCGGTCTTGCGGAAATGCATGCGCATGTGCCGCCTAATGATAATGTAGCCGCTAATAAAGAGGTGGTATTGTTGTTTGCCCTGAAAGGTGTTACTACCATTCGCGGCATGCTTGGTCATCCGTATCACCTGGAGCTGCGTAATAAATTGCAAACTGGTGAGATCATCGGCCCTCGTCTCTATACTTCCGGTCCTTCTATCAATGGACAAACTGCCAGTACTGCCGCTGCCGCTGAAAAGCTCGTGCGTGATCAGAAAGCGGCTGGTTATGATTTCCTGAAGCTGCACCCCGGTCTTACCGTAGACAATTTCAATGTGATTGTGAAGACTGCTAAAGAAGTGGGTATTCCTTTTGCCGGCCACGTATCTTATGCGGTAGGCGTTTGGCGGGCGATCGATGCCGGTTATGCTTCGATCGATCATATGGATGGCTTTGTAGAAAGTCTCGTACCTGGCATTGAGAATATAGCAGAACAACAGACGGGTCTTTTTGCCACGTTCATAGGCCACCAGGCTGATGAATCGCGCATTCCGAAACTCATGAAGGGCTTGCACGATCATAATATCTGGGTGGTGCCTACTCAGGCGCTGGCAGAAAGGTGGATCTCTCCCGACAAATCTCCGGAAGCCTTGGGCCAGGAGGCTGAGATGGTGTATATGTCTCCCAACACTGTCAATAGCTGGGTAAATACCAAAAAGAACCTGATCAGTAATCCTAATTATAAGCCTGCTGATGTGCGGAAGTTTATCGAAGTGCGCAGGAAACTAATCAAGGCCTGCCAGCAAAATGGTGTAGGAATATTATTGGGTTCTGATGCGCCGCAAGTGTTTGACGTGCCTGGTTTTTCGCTGCACCATGAATTGCAGTATATGGTGGATGCAGGTCTTACGCCTTATGAGGCACTGCGCACCGGCACTGTTAATCCTGCCGTGTACCTGAAGCGTAGTGATGCAGGTGTGATCAAGACCGGTGCTGTGGCTGATCTCTTATTGCTTAACAGCAATCCGCTGAAAGATATCAAGGCTACTCAACAGATAGAAGGTGTGTGCCTTGCCGGGCGGTGGCTTGACAAGGGTTACATCGATGCAACACTGAAGACGTTGGAGAAAAAATAATTTATCGATGCTGGTTATAAAAATTGGGCGGGATCGATTGGCGTAACAGCTCCAGTTCTTCATCGGATAATATAGGTGACTCTATAGCCTTCACTGCTTCTTCCAATTGTTGTGGAGTGCGTATGCCTACTACTGCTGATGTAATACCGTGTTGCTGCAATACATAACGTAAGGCTACTTGTGTGGCGCCGCGCAGTGGTGTGGTCAGCGATTGAATGACAGCGGCTGCACGGGCCACTTCCTCTTCTGTGTGATCGAGGTAAGCGGCGGCTGGTTTATCGATCAGTAATCCTTTTGCGACACTTCCCCGCGTCACTACTCCGATGTTATTTTCCTTAAGCATATGCAGACAACTTTCCTCCGGGCGCCTGTCGAGCAGGCTGTACTGCATCATGACGCTGGCTATTTTTGATCGTTGTATATATTCCCGTATTACATTGGGCCTGATGGATGATATTCCATAATAACGGATCTTTCCCTGCTGTTGTAATAGCTCAAATGCTTCAATGGTTTCATCGATCGGATCTTCGATGGTGCCACCATGCAGTTGGTAGAGATCGATAAAATCGGTTTGTAATCTTCTCAGGCTTTCTTCTACCGATGCAATGATATATTCTTTGTGTGGATTCCAATCCCATCCTTTGCCATCGGCCCGCGGTTGATTACCAACTTTGGTAGCGATCAATACTTCCTGCCTTCTATCGGCTACGGCCTTGCCTAATATCGTTTCATTACGTCCCTGCTGGTATATATCTGCCGTATCGAAGTAGTTGATGCCGGCCTCTATGGCCTGATGAATGAGCTGTGTATTGACTGCGTCATCCTCTCCCAATGACATGCAACCAAATCCTATCGCGCTGACTTCCAGGGTGGATTGTCCTAATATGTGGTAGTTCATACGTGGTAATTAAGGCTTTAACTGTTCTATAACATGGTACATTATGATTTCTTTAATAAACCTGTGCTGTTTTTCCAGTCTATGTATTAAAGCAACTCATTAACGAAATCATTAAAAATAAAGTTATGAAAACGATCTTATCAATCCTGATGCCGCTTATCGCTATCGTTACCGGTATCGCCAGCTATAATCTTTTTACAGAAGCTAATTATTATTTGTCTGCCATATTTACTGTAGTCTCCTGGTTATCTGCCAGTGTATGGGTATACCTGGTGATTCCCAAAAAGAAAGTGGCTTTACATTAATCGTATTGTTTCTACAGGGTTTTTAACAGGGTTTTTAACAGGGTTTATTTTCAGGTGTTTCATCGGGGTGCAGTAATGTATCCCGATGTTTTTTAGTGGATACTCAATAAAAGCATGCCAGGGTGCCTCAGCGCCTTACTCCCTGATAATTTTGTATATTGGCATTATGAAAAAGATCATTATTAACAGCGTTCTTGCCTGCCTTATTGGAACAATTATTTCTGTGAGCAGTTTTGCTCAAGCTAAAAAGCCGATTCTCAATCATATTGCTTTATCGGTATCCAATCTCGCCAAAAGCACTGCTTTCTATAGCAAGATCATACAACTCGATACTATTCCAGAACCATTTCATGATGGCAAGCATACGTGGTTCAGTATTGCTGAACGCAGTCATCTTCATCTTATAGAATATAGTGACCCCATTATTGTGCCCAAGAAAGGCACTCACTTATGCTTCAGTGTTGCTTCTATTGAAGAAGTCATCCAACGATTGGAAAAGAATAATATCCCCTATTCCAACTGGCAGGGTGATAACAAATCGGTGACCACTCGGGTAGATGGTGTAAAACAGCTTTACCTGCAGGACCCTGACGGGTATTGGATCGAGATCAATAATGATAAGTAAAAACCTCTATACGAAGGTGGTTGTAACGGCAACAAACAGGGGGAAATTCTTGATCTAAGACAAAAAATGAAGCGTCCGAAAGAGGCTGCTCTAAAAAACCGTAATACTACGGAGTGTTGCGCGGTATGATGCCGGTAAATTGGATTACGATTATGTTTAAGTAACCCAAGCTTTACTGACCTATGACCGCCAAACTTTATCCTTTCGAGAACAAATCCATCAAAGACATCCGGAATGAGGTATGGAAAGACATTCCCGGCTTTGAAGGTATTTACCAGGCCTCCAGTTACGGCCGTATCAAATCATTGGACCGCACTATTATTCATGCCCGCCTCGGACAGCAATTTGTTGCCGGACGCATCCTTAGCCAGTCCATAGCTGAAAACAACAATATAAAAACCGGTGAGCCTATGATCGATCTGCGGGTTTCACTGAGTATGGATGGTGTTCAGCATTACTTCAATACGCGCCGCCTGATCTACATGACATTTGTCAATAAAAAGATCAACTATCAGAAGGACGGCCTGTATGTGATCAATAAGGATGGGAACGGGTATAATAATAAGGTGGCCAACCTTCAACTGGCTACCAAAAGTGAAAAGCAAAAGCGGGTTTTTACGCGCAACCGCCAGGACAGCTATCTCAAAATAGCCGACCGCTCCAAATGGCCCAAGACTTATGGCGGCTATACCCGGCGCAAACCTATCAAGCAGTACCACCGGGGCAAACTCGTTGCCAAGTATGAAAGTGTAAGTGAAGCCTCCCGCCAAACCGGTATCGGAGAAAAGGAGATCATACAGGTGGCGAAAGGCATCTACTCACAATGGAATGGGTACAAGTGGAAATATGTAAATCCTTAGTTATTACTTCATCAGGTCTTCCCAGCGATAATAATGGAATGTTTTGTCAGTGCTCATGGCTACAAACAGTCCTTTGGGGAATGTAGCATTCAGGGGCGTGGCCACTACGTCTGATCCATCGCTTTCAAGCGTGGACAGGTGTACCGACTTTAACAATACGTGATCGTGGGGATTGCCTTTGCTGCCTTCGCGTGAAAAGATATGGAAGTAGTTGGTTTGCTGGTCTGACACCAGTATGTAACCTGTACTATCTGTGACCGGGTAAATGGAAATACCTTCATGGTCTTGCCGGAATCCTTTTCTTCCAAAAACGCCTAGTTCTTCATTTCCCTTTTCCGGACTTGCATAATACTTCCGCACGCCATAGGCTTCATCGGAATAGTATACATATCCCAATGCATCATCTACTGCAATGGCTTCGATCTCTTTCTTACCGCTGAACTTACCAAACTTGCGCACCAATGTTCCTTTCACAATGCCTTGGCCATTGTCTTCCAACAGGTATTGCCACAGGTATTCACCATGTTTAGGGCCAGTCTTCCTCCCTACTATTGCATACATTTTACCAGCGGGATCTTTATACAAAGCTATTCCCATTAAATCTCTGTACTCTGTGCCCGTTTCTCCTACAAACACCTCGATGCCACCTCCATCAACGGGTTTCATATCGGGCAGTGAAAAGATGCGCAGTTTGTGTGTGAAGCGTTCTGTTACCACTGCAATATCTGTTGGCTTTCCTTGCAGGCTGAGGCCGTATTCAATGTCGACATTGTTGGGCCGTTGCAGGTTGCGCACGACTTTGTCCTGCACTATTTTTCCCTGCAGATCGAATACGTAGAGGGCGCCGTCCTGGTCTTTGTCTGTGCCCAACACAAGGCTGGCAGCAGGATTGGCCCGGTTGACCCAAATGGCAGGATCATCGGTATCATGACGCACCGTATCGGTGATGATGACCGGCTTGATAATATCAGCGGTGTTTTTTCCATTGAGGGCCGCCGTTGGCCGGCAAGCCGCATACACTATAAACAGTACTATAACTATTATCGCAGTAGCATTTCGCATGTGTGTAATTAATTGCTTTAGTATTATTTTTCAAGGGTAAGTGTGATGGCGTCGGTTTCGTCATCATCAAATTCGCCTTCCAGTTCGATCGTGAGTTTACCGCCAACGATCTTGAAAGAACCGGCATATACAAATTCCCTGAAGGAGCCATTGTCAATTTCCAGCGTTTCACCAAATTCAATGTCGCCTTCCAACTCATCGTCTGTGAGGTCTTCAATCTCTGCTTCTATCTCTATTACCTTGTTTTCTGTTTTGGGAGTGCCGCAATCATCGATCACCTCTGTTTCTTTCAGCACTACAATTGCTTTTACTTCCTCGAATTCAAATTCCAAAATGATCTCTTTCACATCGGCTGCTTTCAGGTCTTTGATATCTTCATTTATAAGACCGAAGAGCTGTTTGAAGCGAGCAAACTCGGTGGGGTTTGCCACATCCAGTTCCCATTCGCCGTAGATGCCTTCATCGTCCTGCACCTGGTAAGTAAACTCAGCTGTTTTATTTACCTGCACATTGCTGTTGTTGGCGCTGATGCCTGTAAGCTGGATGGTGAGCTCTCTTTTATCTGTATTGAATACATTGTCATCGAACAGGTCTTCATCTACTTCGAATTCGATTTCCACTTCTTCCACACCAGCAGGGAACGTAACAGTACCAGTGGCTGTATTTACGTCAAAGGTCATAGGTACGTCAATCCCTTCATCTGCAGAGGTAGTACAGTCGTCTATTTCATAGAAGGCTTCGGCATCTTTAATATAGTCAGACAGCTTTGAGAAGCCTTCAAAGTCTGTTACTTTGAAATTAACCGTCACCGCTGTTTTGAGGGGTTCTACTTTGCCTCCCAGTTCTTTACCGGAGGAGTCGACCCTATCGGCCAGGGTGATCTTAAAGCTAAATGCATCTTCATCTTCCAGGCCACCATCGCCTTCATCAGACAGTACTACTACCTGGGGGAATTGACTTGCTGACAAGGGTGTCAGCAGGTCGTCGTTTTCTTTATCGCAGGCTATTGTACTCAACAGGGCAGCCAGTACAGATAATTTTATCCATGACTTGTTCATAATGAGTTAAAAAGTTGAAAGGTTAATAAGTTGAAAAGGAGTTTACCAATCGAATTTTACACCGAAGCGGCCCCATTGCTGGTAGTATTCGCGCTGGATCAGTTGATCTTTTGTGGCCATGTATCTTTCGAATGGCTGGTTGGTAATGTTGAGGACCTCGGCAAACAGGCGCCAATGCCTGTTGAAGGCGTAGCCTGCACTGAAGTCAACCTGTACCCTGTCCTTTACGAAGATGTCTTCTTCTTTGGTGCCGCCAACTTCGCTGAGGTACTCACCATTGAAGTTGAAGGAAACGCGAGCGTTGAACTTCTTGCGCTCGAAGGCGAGTGACAGGTTGCCTACGTGCGTAGCTTGTCCGGGCAGGCGCAGCTTTTCCGTTGCGTTGGGATCTGCCGCATCTGCTGTACGGCTTTGGAGGGTAGCTGCCGAGTGTGCGTATGTGTAATTGAGGTATAAGCTAAAGTATTTCAGCGCACCGGGCAGGAAGCTGAGGTTGTTCTGGAAGGCTACTTCAAAGCCCGTTACATTGGCGGTGTTGCCATTCTGTGCCTGGATCACATCGATGCTGTTGATGTAAGGTGTTCCAGTCAAGGGATAGGGGCTGTTGAACAATACGCGGCGATAGATGAAGTCATTCAACCGTTTGTAGAAGAAGCCGCCAGACAATACGCCTACGTTGCCAAAGTAATGTTCACCCAACAGGTCGAGGTTGAAAGCGCTCACTGGCTTCAGGGCTGCGTTGCCCGCTGTAGCTACTTCATCTTCGCGGTTGATCTCCTGTGCAGGAATGATCTCGCTGAAGTTGGGCCTTGCATATGAGAAGGTAGCAGCTGCACGCAGGTTGGTAAAGCGGCTCAACTGGTAGCGCACGTTGGCCTGTGGTAGCAGGTAGTCGTAATTGCTGCTGCCAGATACCGGCACGATCTCCTGCAGGTCTCCTGCGCCGTCGATCACCACATCTTTGGAATTGTAACTAACTTTTGTTCTCTCATAACGTAAACCTGCCACTACAGTCAGTTTTTTAAATTGCTGCTTTGCCATCAGGTATGCGGCGATCACATCTTCTTTGGCATCGTAGGCTTCGAGCGCTTCGTCGATCGCTTTGTCTTCGAGTGATGCTTCAAATTCTGAAGGGTTTGCATTGAAGTAGCGGATGAAAGAGGTTACGTTCAGGGGCCTTCCCAGTGTATAGTTACCATCGAGGAATTTCTTCTTTATATTGTCTTCATCAAACTCATCGAGGGTGGGCACATCAGCAATGGCGCCATAGTAATCCTGGGTAATGGCATAGCTCTTATCCTTGCTGCGGAACTTGGCTCCTACTTTAATAAGGCCGTTGTTGTTGTTGAGTTTGTAGGGAATGCCCAGGTCGAACTTTGCTGTCAGGTTGCGGTCTTTGGCAAGTGTGTGTCCAAATCCTGCTTCGTCAAATTCGTAAGCGGCATTGTCTGTGTAACCATCAGCAATGATGGAGGGATATTTTGGATTGCCGTATGTGAGGGTGGAAGGAATACCGCCAATAAAAACTACTTCATTGTCGTAGGGTGTATTCTGACGGCCCATGGAATATTGTGCTTCATAGTTCAGGAAGAACTTGCTGAAGGTGTGTTTGGCGCCCAGGTTGATCGTGGTGATCGATTGGGCTTCAAAGCGGTCTTTGGTAGCTTTTTCAATCTCGTCATCTTCCGGAACGAACTTGGTAGCTCTTCTCCATTCGCGGTCGGTAAAGCGGCTGTACAAAGCACGTAAATAAACTTCATGGCGTGGGTTGAACTTGTAATCGAACGTTCCGCTCAATCCGAGGCGTGTGCGGGTAAGTTCATAATCGCGCAGCTCCACTTCATTGTCCTGTGGTGACCTTTCTACGTTGTCGGAGCCGAGATCGTTGTGGTAATAGCTGCTGTTGAGCATCACGCCGAACTTTTCCTGCTTACCCAAACGCTGTGCATATTGTAGTTGGCCTTGAATATTGCCACGACGCATCAGCTGGTTGTAACCTCCGGCTACGGAGGCGTTGATGCGTGGTACTTTGGATTGTGCCGTACGGGTGATCAGGTTTACTGAGCCGCCTACTGCATCACCATCCATATCGGGCGTCAGTGATTTACTTACTTCGATAGAAGCGAGCTGATCTGAAGGGATGGCGTCGAGCGCTACATAACGTACATCGGCTTCGGGGGAGGGTATCTGTTCGCCATTCACGCTCACGTTGGTGAACTGGGGCGCGAGGCCACGTACAAACACATAGCGGCCTTCGCCCTGGTCGCGCTCAATGTTTACGCCGGGCACACGCTGTAATGCCTCAGCCGCATTGGGATCGGGAAAACGGCCTATCTGGTCGGCCGCTACCACGTTCTTAATGTTATCGGCATTCTTTTGCTGGTTGAGTGCTTTGGCCTGGCCTTGCAGCAAGCCCATCACGACGACACTGCTTAAGCGGGAGTAAGTACTCGACAAGCCAATGTTCAGGGAACGGGTCTCACTACTCTTTATGTTTAAAGCGATCGTCGTATCGCGGTAGCCAAGGTAGCGGACAACCAACTGGCGGTCGCCGGGCCGGGCATACAGGAGGAACTCTCCGTTGACATCCGTAACGGTGGTATTATTAGCGCCCGACAAAGTGATGGTTGCCCCGGTGAGGACTTCCTTATTCACCGCGTCGGTGATCTTTCCTTTAATAATTGCCTGCTGTGCCCATGCTCCCATACTGAGGGTAAGGAGCATACAGCAGGTGATCCATTTAGTTAGCATAATTTGGTTTTTGTTCATGGCGCAAATTTGATCGCTGCACCTCGTGAACAGTAAAAACCGGCGTGAACAAAAGGGCTACAGGCATTTCTACAGCGTGAACAAAGGGGCAACAAAGCCGTTACAAAATGCAGTAAGCAATTTGTGTTCAATTAGTTGAGTAGCACAAAAACAGCCATTAAGTAATTGTTACGGGAATATTAAGGCAATGTTTTGTGGTTGTTTGTTACACCTCTTTGAGAACGACCTACTCTTCGACAGCGTAGTCTGGCCGCTTGAGCGGCCTGACTGGGTTGTTATAGTCCCTGAATAAATGCGGTGAGGGATTCGCCTTCGGCGAGGTTGAGTTTTTTGCGGAGTCGGTAGCGGGCGACGCGCAGGCTATCCTGGGAGATGCCGAGCAGGGTAGCCATGTCGCCTGAACTCAGGTTCATGCGCAGCAGGGCAACAAGGCGCAGTTCGGCAGGTGTAAGGTTGTCGGCGTGCTGTTTCAAGTTGGTGAAAAAGGTTTGGTGTACCTGGTCGAAGATGGCTCTGAAGTCGTCCCAGTAATTATCCTGGCTAAAGCTGAGACTGATCTTTTGTACCAGCTGGCGTAGTTGCTTTTTCTGGTCGCGCTTGTCATCTTCGGCAATCTCATGGAGTTTGCTGCGCAATTCTTCCAGCAGTTGGTTCTTTTGGATCAGGTGGAGGGTATGGGCTGATAGTTCTTTGCTGCGCACCTCCAGCTCTGTTTTCAGCTTTTCTTCTTCGAGGTGTTTGTTCCTGATCTCCGCCTGCATCAGGTCTTTGCCTTTTTCATAGATATCCTTGTTCTGCTCATTGAGTGCTTTTTCATTTCTGATCCTGAGGCGCTGACGACTGATGACCACGCTGCCCAGCACGATCAACAGCCCCACCACCAACGCAATGGCCACTATAATGATAATGTTTTGCCT
Source organism: Paraflavitalea sp. (assembly GCF_059502485.1). NCBI lineage: Bacteria > Pseudomonadati > Bacteroidota > Chitinophagia > Chitinophagales > Chitinophagaceae > Paraflavitalea > Paraflavitalea sp. The sequence continues at coordinate 1,689,468 of NZ_JCACET010000008.1, read as the reverse complement.
TCGCTGAATCGTGAGCCGGGCCAGTTCGTTATTTTTCTTTTCCACTTCATATACCGTTTCCAGGAAAGCGATCTGCTGGTTGTTGGTGGCCGCATAGATGGTCTCTACCAGGCTCCGGGATAATTCATTGTACTGGTAGGCGCTGTCATATTTTTTCATCAGCTCAAAGCCTCTTGCCATATCGCGGTAGGCGCTGGCCAGCTGGTATTGGGTTTGGGTGTTGCGGGCCAATTGCAAAGCCTGCCGGGTGTATACCAGTCCTTCTTCGTAATGTCCCGTTTTGCGGTACACATCTCCGAGGTTGTTCAATATCTCTATCTGGGCAATGGCGTCATTGTTCTGCCGGTTGATGGCCAAGGCTTTCTCAAAGCAAAGGCGGGCAGAATCGAAGCGGGAATAGTCTTCAAGGATGCTGCCCATGTTCTCGAATATTTTGGCCATGCCCACACTGTCGCGCAGCTCATGGTAGAGGGCCAGGGCTTTTTGCTGGTATTGATAGGCCGTGTCGTACATCAACTTCTTTTCATACCAGTGTCCCATGTTGCCATAGGTAAGCGCCTGTCCTTTTTTGTCTCTACGGTCAATATTGATCTGCAGGGCTGCCGCAAACTGGTGGCCTGCCAGGTCAATCTGCTTGTTGGAATGATACACTGTACCCAGGTAGTTGAGGGTGGCGGCCAGCCTATCGGATTCATTCAGTGACCGGAAAAGTTTTTCCGCTTGCAGGAGGTGGTCGATGGATTGGGTGAAGTTGCTGTAATTATAGAATACGTGACCTATTTGTTGCAGGCAGATGGCTTCTACCAGCAGGTCGTTCTTTTCCCTGGCGGTGGACATCAGTTCTTTCAATATAATATAGGCTGAGTCGGGCTGACGCTTGGCCAGTAGTTCCGTTTGTTCTAAAGTGAACAGCCATTGTTTTTGTTGTGCCGTGGAAGTGCCGGTTAATAGTAGCAATAGTATACACAACAGCAGGGAGGGTGCACGCAGGGGAAGTATTGTAAACCGGTCATCAAACATAAGCCTCGAAAATTCGGCTGCTAAAGTAAGCTGCTACCGGGGTGTTTATAATTCCTTAACGCAAACTTAATAAAGGGCTCAAATCCGCTTGCATGAAGGATTAAAATATACGTGGACAAGGCCGGGGATTTTCGGTATATTAGGTCATGAGAAAATTCTACCAACACTGCACACTGCTGCTGTTATTCATGCTATTGTATCACCTGCCCGGTATTTCCCAAAATCAAATGACCTTAGCAGACCGCGAAGGCTCCAATCTTTCTCAATTTGAAAGGACGATCAGTGGCCGCCCGGTAATGGAGTTTGGCGCAGACATCAAGGGTACTGCATTTTACAGCAATGACTGGACTCCCGGCATCGTGCTGTTCCAGCAAGGTCAGGTCGCCAATGGTTTACCGCTGCGCTTCAATGTGTATAATAATAGGGTTTACTTCCAGCGGGAAGGGGCTCAACTGGAATTTACTGCCCCGGTGAAAGCTTTCTGGCTTGGTACAGATACCAACACGGCTGTTTTGTTCCGCAGCGGGTATACTCCCATCGATAAAAATACTACCGAGACATTTTATGAAGTGCTGGCTAAAGGTCCTGTGCAGCTACTGAAGCTAAGGCAAAAGGAGGTACGCGAGTTCTCTCCACTGAATGCACCTAAAGAAAAGCAGTTTGAAGATATAGAAACGTTGTATGTGTTTCTTCCTAATTACCGGATTGAAAGGATCAAGAAGAATAAGAATGATATTTTGAAGGCGCTGCCGGAACATGCTGAGGCTATTAATAAAATACTGGACTCCAGGAAACTCAATCTGAAGAATGAGGAGGGGTTGGTTGGGTTGTTTAATGAGTTGAATAAACTTTGAATGTGGGGTGCGGGCCAAAGGCCCGGGAATAGAGCTGCGAGGCTACAAGCCTCGCAGAGCACCTTTAATACGCTGTAGCCGGAGGCTACGGAATACCCTCACTCGCCAGAGGCGAGCGAGTGCGTTATTCGACCTACCCTGACGTTACGCTATTGTATCCAGGCGGCGTAGATGTTATTATTGTTGTAGCGGGATGGGGTTTCTCCGATCTTTTCGATTGTCGTGAATTTAAGTTCGTGGAATAGTTGTTTCAATTTTATAAAGCTCAATGGATAAGGTACCCATTGATTGGCTCTGTCTGTATCGTATTCTACAATGAGGAAAGCACCTCCTTCTTTCATTGTGTGCTTCATCTTATCAAGAAAGTTATGCTGGTCTTTTACGTAGTGTAAAGAATTGGCCATCAGTATGCCGTTCAGCGCCGGGAGTTGTAGCTCATCTTTTATAAAATCAGCTTTTATTGTTTTAAGGGATACCTCTGCTGCTGTTTTGATCTGTTGCAGATCGGATCTGCTTTTGTCGACTGCGTAGATCGTGCTTTGCTTTCCGATGAGGGTTGATAGTGCAGTGGTAAAAAGGCCTGTACCTGCGCCGAGATCGGCCCAGGATTGTGGTGTAGTGGCATCGAGGGATGGCGTACTGATGAGCTGGATTGCGTGATTAAGTTCCATACCACAAAGAAAACATATTCTGTTGTAAGTGCTTCCAGTACATTGACACAAGCGCCATTGCTTCGATAGCAGATTTCTCGCCCTGTAAGTTTCTGAAAGGGCAAAGATGTATGGCAGGGCTCGAAATGACAGAAGGGAGAGACGCGTTCGAAATGACAAAAAAGGGGCAAGGTGCGTTATTGTGTCATGGGGTGTTAACTTATCATTAAGCCGGGAATCCATGTTAGAATCTAACGTAAGCCGCTTTTAGACTGGAATACTTTTGAGCAAAATTCAACAGTATGATAGCTTCTAACCGGCTCAAACAGGGCTACAGGCTTCTATTTGCCCTATTTGTTTCCGCTTTTCTTTTCCGCCCTCTTTATTCGACCGCGCAGGGAACTGATGCCGCAGTACGTGGTATCGTTACTGCCGCTAACAAAAAACCAGTAGAAGGCGCTACTGTAATTCTTAAGAACTCTTCTACCGGTTTTCAGGCAACGACCGTTACTACCAAGGATGGTAAGTATTTTTTCCGGCAGCTGCCGCTTGGCTCTCCCTACTCCATCGAGGTATCGTATGTAGGGTATGCCAAAGAAATCAAAGAGAACTTTGCGCTGAACCTTGGCGATCAACTGATCGTCGACTTTGAACTGAAGGACAAAGCTACTTCCTTACAGGAAGTAGTGGTAAGGGGTAATACAGTGACCAGCCGTATCGACCGATATGGCGCCTCTACTGCTATCTCTGCCCGCATGATCCAACAGTTGCCTACGCAGAACAGGAACTTCAATAACCTGTCGGCGCTGGCTCCTACTACCAATGGTGGCAGTGTGAGTGGTCAGCTTCCTTCTTCTACCAACTATCAGATCGATGGTGTGAGTGCGCGTAACAACCTCACCAGTGGTGCTGTGGGTAGTGGCCCTTACTCTTTGTCTATGGAATCCATCCGTGAGTTTGAAGTGGTTACGAACGTATATGATGTTACCCAGGGCCGTTCCGGTGGTGGCACCATCAGTGCTGTAACTAAGTCAGGCACCAATACATTCTCCGGTAGTGTGTTTGATTATTTCCGTGCTGATTTCCTGGCCAGCCCGTATGATATCCGTGGCAACAAGAGAACGCAAGACTTTACTACGAACCAATATGGCTTCAGCCTCGGTGGTCCTATCATCAAGGACAAGCTGCATTTCTTTACAGCATTCGACAGACAAGATGAATCTCAACCTTTCTTTATTGCCGATATTCAGGATGATGACGACGCTAACTCTCTGCGCATCAGCAAAGCTGCATTGGATAACGTGATCGATATTGCACGTCGTAAATATGGCTTATCAAATAACAAGCAGGTTGGTGAGTTTGGCAGAAAGACTGTTGCCAATACTTTCTTCGGTCGTCTTGACTGGCAGCTTAGCAAAAGACATCGACTTACCTTACGTAATAACTACAGTGATTGGAAGAACCCTGTGAGCAACAGCGACAACAGTAATATCAACTTGTATGAAGTGTATGGTGATTTCAAGTCAAGGGAGAACAGCTTGTTGCTGTCACTGCGCAGCCAGTTCAACCGCGATGTGCTTAACGAATTGAAAGTACAGTATCAGGTAACTACGCGTAACTATGTACCTAATAGTGAACTCCCCGCTGCCAATATTCCCCGCGCCATTGTAACTGTACGTTCTCAATTGCCTAACGGAACAATGGGTAATACTACTGTTCAGTTGGGTGGTCAGCGCTTCAACCCAGAGGACAACCTGGAGAAGCAAATACAGTTGGTAAACACTACTTATATATCTAAGGGTAAATATAACTTCACTTTCGGAACGGATAATACGCTCACTTATCTGGATACTTATATTTCCAATGAACAGAATGGCCGTTTCATTTTTAACAGCGTTGAGGAATTCGACAACCTGAATCCTTCGCGCTATGCCCGTGAAGTGCCTATCAACGGAAAGCCTTCTGTGCAGCAGTGGGTATTGAACGCTGCTTTGTTTGGCCAGGTGCAGTTTGAGTTGCTGAAGGATGTAGATGCGGTGTTTGGCGTTCGCTACGATGTGACCAGCTACCTTACTAAAGGTGATTACAACGCTGTAGTAGATCAAGCGCTGGGATTACGCACTGACAACAATGCCAGCGACTGGAACAATATCCAACCTCGTATGCAACTGACCTGGGATGTGAATGGTAACAAGAAAGATATCATCCGTTTCGGCGCCGGTATCTTCTCTGCCAACCCCATCACTTACGCTCAGGTAAATAATATCCAAAACAGCGGTACCAAGGTAGCCGCCATCGACGTAACGCGTCCTTCTACCGGCACGAACCTGGTTCCTGTACCAAACTTCCCCGCTTACCGGAGAGACCCATCTACCGCCCCCGGTGTGATTGCCGGTGCTCCCACCGTATCCACGATCAACCTGAACGACAAAGACCTGGAAGTGCCCAGCATTTTCAAAGCGAATATCAGCTACAACAAGATATTCGGCAATCGTTTCCGCCTTGGTTTCAATGTGCAGTATAGCTACACCTGGGACAACTATGTGTATCTCGACCGCAACCTGGTTGACCAGCCTTACTTCACGCTGGCGAATGAAAATGGTCGTGGCGTATTTGTTCCTGCCAACACGATCACTACTGCAGGTATCACCGACAACGTGAAAGGCAGAAAGACCCAACTGGTAGGCCGCACACTGGAATTTACCAATGGCGCCAAGATCAGACAGCTGGCTGCTTTCATCGATGGTGAATATCGCTACTGGCGCGATGGTTATATCAACTTCAGCTATACGCACAATGTTACCAAGGACAACACTTCTTATAATGGTAACGTGGCCAACACTTCTACTTTCCGCCCTGTAAAGAGTGATCCGCGGAGCCTGAGCGAGATGGACTTCTCTGATAATCAGTTCCGTCATAAGGTTGTTATTTACGGTGCTACGCCTACTTTCAAAGGTTTCTCTCTGAGTGGCCGTTTCACCGGTATTGCTGGCACGCGTTATTCTTTAACTGTGGATGCTGACATCAACGGTGACTTTGTGGGTGGCCCCGGTAACGACAATGACCTGGCTTTTGTATTCAATCCTAACGACGCCAAAACTGCCCAGGCAATCCGCGAGTCGATGCTGAAGGTGCTGGCTAACCCCAACAACCGTGCAAAGAAGCATATCGAGGAATCGCTTGGCACTATTGCTGCCAGAAATGGCGGAGAGAATCCTTTCTCCGGAACTATCGATGTACGGTTGTCTAAAGATTTCAAACTGTACAAAACGCATAAGTTGAGCTTAAGTGTGGACGTATTCAACTTTGCCAACCTGCTGAACAAGGGTTGGGGTGGAAACTATAATCTTGGCGCTCAAACCCTGCTGACAGTAAGTGGTTTCAACCAAACTACGAAAGAGTATCAGTATCGTGTGAATGAGAATGTGGGTACTACTACCAGAAGCGGAACGCCTTACCAGGTGCAGCTTGGAGCGCGGTATAGCTTTTAAGAGGGTTGTTAAATACATAAATGGTATAATGTGTAAAAGTGCTCCTGCGTGCAGGGGCACTTTTCATATTCCGGTAACATTGCCGGCGTATTTTCGTTAATGAATTGTTACCTGCATGATACATCCCCGCGATAATGGTTTGTATGCTTATTTGCTCGCAAAGCATGACAGCCGCATCAAGCAGCATATTCTTGTCAAGAAGTATAAGAAGGGACAATATATCTACGCTCCTCCTACCCGCATGAATTATATCTGTGAAGTTGTTTCCGGCGCCGTAAAGCTGGGGTGTTTCTCCGACAAAGAGGATGTGATCCATGAGATCATGGTACCTGGTGAATTCTTTGGCAACTTCCGGTACCTGCCCGGCAAATTGTTTGCAGAGCACAGCCGGGCTATGGTGACCAGTGAAATCCGGTTGTATGAGATCGACTTTTTCAAAGATGTGGTAAACAGGGACCCTGTTACTTCCGACTGGTTTATGGCCCAGCTCACCTCGCGGTGGTGGAAAACAGAGAACCGGCTATTGGAGATCACTTCTTATGAGCCCCGCCTCCGCATACGCCGGCTGCATGAACAATTGTCCAGAACAGTCGTAGATGCTCATCAACATGCTTATTGTCTTAATGAATTGGTGACGTTCAAAGAAATGGCCGATCTCACCGGCACTACCCGCCAACTCGTAGCCCAGGAGTTAAAAACGCATGTGCTGCCTGAGAAAATAAGTAATGCGGTATAATGTTTAGTGTATCTTCTTTTTGAATAAGCCCCACAGTTGGTCGTGCCAGGAGATCAGGTTACCAATCAGGAAAGATTCTTTCAGGTTATTTTTTATACTGCTGCGCATAATGCGCACTACTACATCTTTTTCCACCTCCCCTACTTCTTTAACGCGGATCAGAAATTCCAGGGAAATAAATGCCAAGCCCGCTCCTATCAGGAAAAGAAAGTTCATATCGTGCAGGGATACGAGGTGTAGGACTTTATTCACCTTCGGTCCTGCGTAAGCTGCATTGATGGATAATGAACGATTTGCAAAATAGTCGGCCAGTATACCTCCAATCAATGGCGCTACGGAAGAAAAGATAGCTGTTATTATATTCTTGGTGGACAGGTAAACGATAGCATGTTCATTAGGCGCCAGCTTCAATCCAATGTTGGTAAGGGAGAGGTTGATGCCTGCTGTAGCAATGCCTGTGAAGATGTGAATGAATACCAATAGCGCAATATTGGTAGAGAAGCGGGAGTACATGCCTACGAAGCACCAGGCAATAATGCACAGGATATATACCGGTGCAGCAATGGCCAGGATCGTCTTATTGCTATATCTGTCAGAAAAGCGCCCCCACATGCGGATGGTGAAAATGCTACATAGCTGGCTTACCACCGTAAGTCCTATAACATAGGTCATGGACAGTCCGAGGTTTTTGAGCATGTATACCGTAAAGAATGGAATGGCAATGTTCAACGCAAATACCCATGATGAGTTGAATACGAGCAGGCGTCTGAAGTTGCTGTCTTTTAATGGTCGCTTAAAGAGTTGGAAAATATTTTCTCTTGCCAGGAATGATTGGGGTTCGGGCACCTTTGAGAGTATGCAAGCTCCTATAACTCCAATCGTACCTGCTACCATAAACATGACAGCGTAGGTGTTAAGCTCGTAAGCCGGGTAATGGTCTTTAACGTAATCGATGAGGAAGGCGAGGCAAAGGCTGAGCACGACATTGAGTGTTTGCATAAAACTGCTGCGTCGGGAAAAATAAGTACCCAACTGATTACCCGGCACGAGGTCTTTCATCCATGCATTCCAGCTTAGCCCTGCAATGGAAGCAAAGACGTTGTAGAAGAAAACAAAAAAGATCAGCAATTGAATGGAGCCTGATGAAAAGAATGATAATATTCCTACTCCTATGAGTGGTATGCGTGCTGTGAGGGCGCAAACTACACTGATAGCTCTTCTGTTATTATAACGTCGCACGAGCCAGATCGACAACAACTGAAAAATGTTGGTGAAAGTAGGCAGGGCTGCGAGTATACCGATCTGCAGGTTGGATGCGCCCAGCAGTAATGCCATGGCTACCAGAAAAGCGCCTGTAGTGAGCGTAGTCATTGCCTCCGTTGTCAATCCCTCGGTAACGACCAACCTCAGGCCGGTCTGCACTTCCTGCTCCGAAAGTGTTTTTTTCGGTCTTAAGTCCATAAGTTAAATTCCATTCAGCTTTGACTAAATTTCGACTACGACAATTATCGTTCTTCTTCAACTGTACATGATCGTACGAACTCAGTAACAATGTTCTGCGTCCTATCCGCCCTTTCATTGCAAATCGAATGCCTGCTTTTCACTGATGAGAACGGACAGGGGTTTCAACAAATTTATGCAATCGTATGTCTAAGGTGATTGTGTGTTGCTTGTTTTATTTACGCAGTAAGCTTTTTGTGTTATTCTATTTTTTGTTTTAATTTGTCTTAAGGATTCCAACTTCATTGCATTGCCCAACCATATGGATTACAAAGTATTTGACGACGAGATACTGCTTAAGCTGCTGAAATCGGGTGACGGAGCTGCCCTGGAGGAGATCTATAAGCGGTATAGTGAGACAGTTTTCCTGGCTGCCTTCCGGAAAGTGCGTTCCAAAGAAGTAGCGGAAGAGCTTGTGCAGAACTTATTTATCAGCCTGTGGGCCAAAAGGGAGCAGGCTCAGATAGAAAAACTGGATGCCTACCTGCATACGGCTGTTCGTTATCAAGTGATAGACTACATCAGGTCGAAAATTCTCCGCGAACGTTATAATCAGTTTGCCCGCGAACAGGTTAATGTCGACGAAAATGCTTCTGAATCAAAGCTTTTACTACAGGAGTTGAGTATTGCGATTGACAATACCATCAAAAAACTTCCCCAAAAAACGCAGGAAATATTCCGCCTTAGCCGTTATGAACACCGGTCTGTAAAGGAGATCGCCCAATACATGAATCTCTCTGAGAAAGCTGTTCAATATCATGTTACTCAATCACTTAAATTTATGCGCCTTCATCTCCGGGATTTTATTCTCCTGAATTGCCTGGTTGGCGCCTTTGTACGATCGCTGATGGAATAGCTTTTAGCGCTTTTGCTTCGCTAATAGCTAACCCCTAAGACCTAAAAGCTTTTTTACTTCCCTTTAGGGTACTGCCCTACTTAACCGACAGATAGTTAAGTCCTTTTTACCTGAAGGACGGATTTAACTATCACCCATGAACCGAAGCGCTTTTTATCATTTACTGCAGCGGTACGCTGATGGCACCTGCACCGACGAGGAAAAGAAGTTGGTAGAGCAGTGGTATGAATTATTGGATGACGACCATGAGCCTGCCGTTAGTAGTGAGGAAATCAAAACGACGGTTGAGAGGTTATGGCCCGTTATCAGGGAAAAAACTTTACCTGATACGGCTACTGAATCGCCTAAACGCCCCGTTAGAAGAATACCGGTGTATGTGCGCTGGGCAAGTGTTGCTGCGGTTGTGGCAGCCATAGCCCTGGGTACTTATTGGTTTACCCAAAACCCGGGTTACTTTCAGTCGCATAAAGGGGATGCTATTGCAAAAGACCTGAATAGTATCGTGAATCAGGAGGCCGTTGCCGACACAGTCTATCTTCCTGATAAGAGTATGGTGATCCTGGAGCCGCATGCCATCCTGCACTATCCTGACAGCTTTGCACGCTCGAAAAGGGAAGTATACCTGGAGGGGAATGCTTTTTTTAAAGTGACCAAAAACCCGAAGTCGCCTTTTTACGTGTATAGCAACAACATCGTTACGCAGGTATTGGGCACCAGCTTTTTTGTAAAGACCGACAAGGTTACCAATGATATTGAAGTTTCTGTGCGCACCGGCAAAGTGGCCGTGTATGAAAACGTGGCACAAGCGAAAAGCCGTAAGCGTACAGAGGAATCTACCGGTGTGATCCTGAAGCCTAATCAAAAGGTGATCTATAACCGGCTCGATGGGCACTTCAGGACCACCCTGGTGGATGCACCGTTGCCGCTTATTCCGGATAACCAGCAGGAAGAAACGGTAACTGCACTAAATTTTGTGTTTGAGGAAACGCCGCTTTCCAAAGTATTGTCTCTTTTAGAAAAGGCTTATCATATAGAGATCATCATGGAGCATGAGAGCCTTGCCAAACTTCTTTTCTCGGGTGATATAAAAGGGCAGAACCTGTATGATCAGCTGGAAATCATCTGTCAATCGGTACAAGCCACTTATGAAATTCGTGGCACGCGGATATTAATCAAGGGAGACGTGGACAATTAACGACCAAAACAAACTATCGATAACCAAAACAAATGCTAATATGAAAAAACTCCAAATCTACATTACCTAAGCCAGCTCTACCTAAAAACAAAAGCTGACAATGCTACCAACATTGCCAGCCGGACATCCACCTCTTTGCGGGGGGCGGACCATTATTGTCGTGTCTTGAAATTCAGCGAACAATAACAATCAAATTTATGAAAAAACAACGACTTGTTGCTTTAACTGCCTTTGCAATGAGAATAGCGTTAATACAGTTTTTCCTCGTCCTTTTCCTAAGCTCCATGGCGTATGATCACCATGCGGATGCGCAGGGTATATTGGATAAAGTAGTGACTCTCTCTGTAGAGAAAGGACAATTAAAGGAAGTATTCTTCTCCCTTCAAAATCAGACAGGGGCCCGGATTGTGTTCAGTTCCAAAACGATAGAAGCAAGCCGTAAGGTGACTATCAATGCCAGAGAAAAAAAGCTCAGTAAAGTGCTGGAAGAGCTTCTGGCGCCTTTCGGTATCAATTACAAGATCATCAAAGACCGTATTGTTTTGTATAAGCCCCGGTCTACCAGTTTTAATTATGATAGCGGCATTCCTGATCAGGAGATCTTTGTAAGTATCGATGCCGTTGTCGATAAAGAGATCAAAGGAATCGTTACCGATGATAAGGGTGCTCCTCTGGCAGGTGTGAGCGTAGTGGTAAAGGGTACCAGTAAAGGGGTGAATACCGATGCTGCAGGATCGTTTACCATTACTGTTCCTGATGACCAGAATACACTCGTGCTTTCTTCAGTCGGCTTTCTGCAACAGGAAGTAGATATCAGCGGCAAGGCCACCGTGTCCATCACCATGGCTCCACTCGCCGGTCAGCTCAGTGATGTGGTGGTGGTAGGTTATGGCACTCAAAAGAAGGTGACCGTGACTGGTGCAGTAGCTCAGATAAAGGGTAGCGAGTTGGCGAAGTCGCCTACTGTTAACCTTTCAAATGCACTGGCAGGGCGACTGCCGGGCGTGACTACCATACAGGCTACGGGTGAGCCGGGGTATGACGGATCGACGATCCGGATCAGGGGCTCCAACACGCCGAACAATAGTGGCGCGCTTATAGTAATCGATGGAGTTCCTGACCGCGCCGGCGGTCTCGAGCGTTTAAACCCATCCGATATTGAAAGTATGTCGGTGCTGAAAGATGCCGCAGCTGCCATCTATGGTGCGCGTGCCGCCAATGGTGTTATCCTCATTACTACCAAAAGGGGTAAATCGGGCAAGCCTATCCTCTCCTACGATTTCAACCAGGGCTGGGCACAGCCTACGCGCATTCCTGAAATGGCCAATGCGGTGGAATATGCTACTCTGGTTAATGAGCTGACCTTGTTCGATGCGCAGCTTCCTTCTAACCAGTGGACTGCAGCGTGGAAAGCGCTCAAGGAAACCGGTACTTATACAAGGCCTGATAACGGCGCTAAAATCACCGCGCCTTTTTCTCCTGATGTGATCAAGAAGCATGGGGATGGTTCTGATATCTGGCGGTATCCCAATACTGATTGGTTTGATATTGCTTTGAAGAACTGGTCGCCTCAATCCCGGCACAATGTTCAATTATCAGGAGGTTCTGAAACTGTAAAATATCTCGCATCCATCGGCTATAGTAACCAGGACGGTTATTACAAAAACTCCGCTACCGGTTACAAGCAATATGATATGCGCTTCAATATGGATGCCAAGATCAATAAATATCTCAGCACCAACCTTGGCGTAACAGCGCGTGAAGAATCGCGTTTCTTCCCTACCAGGGGCGCGCAACCTATCTTCAGGATGCTGATGCGTGGTAAACCTACCGAGCAGGAAGTGTGGCCTAATGGATTACCCGGTCCTGATATCGAGAATGGTGAGAACCCGATCGTGATCACCACCAATGCTACCGGGTATGACAGGGACAAACGTGATTACTTTCAAACTAATGGACGGGTAGAATTGCAAATTCCCGGTGTAACCGGTCTTAAACTAAGTGGCTTTGCTTCTCTGGATAAATACATTCGCCGTACCAAGAAGTGGGAAACTCCCTGGTCGCTGTACTTCTGGGATTTCAAGACTTATGAGGCTGATGGCGTGACGCCGGTGCTGACCAAATCTGTCCGCTCTACTTTTACTGATCCACGCCTGACAGAGTCGCAAGAAGACCAGTTAAACATTAACCTCAGCGCTTTCGCGAACTATGACCACACTTTCGGTGCTCACACTGTGAACCTGCTGGCTGCCGTGACGCGTGAAACGATCGAGAATAACAATTTCAATGCTTTCCGCAGGAATTATATATCACCTTCGATCGATCAGCTGTTTGCAGGTGGCGACCTGCAGAAAGACAACAATGGCGGAGCCTTCAAGCGTGCCCGTCTCAGCTACTTTGGCCGCGTGAATTATAACTATGATGAAAAGTATCTCGCTGAGTTCCTGTGGCGTTATGACGGTTCCTATATATTCCCAGAGAGTGACCGTTATGGTTTCTTCCCCGGCGTACTCGTGGGCTGGCGCTTATCGGAAGAGAAGTTCATGAAGACTTTCACTTTTATCGATAACCTGAAACTTCGGGCTTCCTGGGGCCAGATGGGTAATGACAACATTATCTTCAATGGCGTGTTGCAGGAATACCGGTATCTCTCTACTTATGGCTTCAACACTTACATCATTGGTAACAATGTAGTGAAAATGCTAACAGAGAGTGGCGTACCTAATCCTGGTTATACCTGGGAAGTGGCCAACAACTCCAACGTGGGTCTTGAAGGTTCCGTATTGCAAAACAGGTTGTCTTTTGAACTGGATTATTTCTACAACATACGGAGTAAGATCCTGATGGCGAATGAAGCTGTAGTACCCGCTTCTGCCGGTATGACACTGCCTCCTGAAAACCTCGGTAAGGTAAAGAACAAGGGTTGGGAATTCTCCATCACTTATAGCGATAAGATCGGTAAAGATTTCAAGTACAGCATCAATGTGAATGGTGGATATGCCAAGAATGAAGTTGTAAAGCTGCCTGAAAGTCCGGGTCTGAAACCTCACCAGTTTTCCAAAGGGCATACTTTCGGCACCAATGGCGCTGCCTTCCTTGTATATGAATATGCTGGTGTGTTCCTGAATCAGGATGAGATCGATAAAAATACTATCGACTACAGCGCAGCTACCAATACGCTGCGTCCCGGCGATATGAAGATCAGGGATGTGGATGGTAACGGCAAGATCGATGGTGATGACCGCGTACGTCTCGACAAGAACCGTGACCCGCTGTTTACCGGCGGCTTAAACATCAACCTTCAATACAAGGGTTTTGATTGTACCATCCTGTTCCAGGGCGCTACCGGTGGTTTGCTATTCTTCGGCACCGAGTCGGGCACCATTGGTAACTACCTGAAATACTCTTACGATCATCGCTGGACAGTAGAGAACCCCAGCAGTACAGATCCACGCGTGGCCAACAGGGGTAACACTTATTATTCAAGTGGCAACTTCGGCACGAATACTTACTGGCTGCGGAGCAGCAATTACCTGCGGTTGAAAAACTTTGAAGTGGGTTATAATTTCTCCAGCAATATTTGTCAGAAAGTGGGCATGGGTACTGCGCGTATCTATGCTAATGGCATCAACCTCTTTACTATCGACAAGATGAAGATCTGGGACCCGGAATCTACCAGCGGCAATGGCCAGTATTATCCGCAGTCGAGAATATTGAATGTTGGCGTAAGAGTAACATTTTAAAACCTGAACATCATGAAGAAATTATTCTTATACATAACAATCCTGCTGTTCATCGTAACCGTGATCACTGCCTGCAAGCGCGACTTCCTGAATACGAAACCGCTCGACAGGGTTTCTTCAGCCGATGCCTGGAAGGACGGACCGCTGGCAGAAGCGTTTGTAACGGGTATCTATTCCGGCCTTGGGCAGGGAGGTTTCGATGAGCAAATGCTGGCTTCTTTAACTGATGAAGCTGTATTTACGCACCCTGGCCGCAGCATCAATGTGATCACAGAGGGAACGCTGAATCCTTCGAATGTCGGTTGGGTAAATGTGAATTATCGCTGGGGCAAGGATGCCGGCAATAATGATATGTATTCCAAGATCAGGGCTACCAACCTGGCTATTGAAAATCTTCGCACCGCCACTTTTGAAAACGTAGATGGCCTGAAGGATCGCCTAAAGGGTGAAGCGCATTTTCTACGTGCGTTCTTTTATCACCAACTGGTACGTTACTATGGCGCTGTGCCCATCGTGAGCAGGTCTTATGGATTGGGCGAAGATTATTCCATTGCCCGCAATACCTGGGACGAGTGTGTAACTTTTATTCTCAAGGATTGCGATACGGCTGTGAACTTACTGAAGGGCAAGGATGGCAAACTGCCAGCGGGCAGGGCCAATGAACTGGCTGCGCTTTCGCTCAAATCGCGTATGCTGTTGTATGCAGCCAGTGACCTGCACGATATCCCCACGGCTAAAACAAAATCTACTGTAATCAACGCTTACGCCAAACCTGAATTGATCGGGTATGTAAGTGGCGATCGTATTGCGCGGTGGACTGCTGCGAAGAATGCTGCCAAGGAGATACTCGATAAAGCAGCAAGCCGTGGTTATAAGATGAATCTTGCTGCGCCTGTTTCTGCAGCAGACGGTAAGAAGAACTATGTTTCGCTCTCTATGGGCGGCGGCAGTAAAAGCTCGGAAGCCGACAAGACTGCTGAAACTGAAATCTTCTTTGGCCGTTACTGGACGCTTGCCAAGGAAGAGGGTGGTATGCAGGTTGGCTTGTATAATGGCCCTAATGGTTATCACAACTGGGCCGGCAACTCCCCTATTCAACAACTGGTGGATGATTATGAGATGATGGATGGCAGCAAGTTCGACTGGAACAATCCAACGCATAAGGCTTCTCCTTATATCAACCGCGACCCCCGTCTTTATGCTTCTATCTTATTTGATGGGGCTGACTGGAAACCGCGCAGCATCGTATCGGGCAATGTGGACCCAGCCAACCAGATACAAACCGGCCGGTATGATATGGGTGGTACTACTTTAACTTCCGGACTGGATACCAGGGCCAGCAGTATCGAAAACTGGAATGGCAGCTGGACTGGTTATTATATGCGCAAATTCATTGACCCCGATCCGGCTGTTGCGGATAACTATGTGCGTCAAACTATTCCCTGGCCATTCTTCCGCTACACAGAAGCAGCCTTCAATTATATAGAGGCTTGTATAGAACTCGGAGAAGATATTGAAGCACGGAACTGGCTGAATAAAATTCGCTTCCGTGCAGGCATGCCTGCAGTTACGGAAAGTGGTGCGGCGCTGAAGGCCCGTTATCAGAATGAACGGCGCGTGGAGCTGGCTTATGAGGATCATCGCTACCACGATGCCCGCCGCTGGATGATAGCGCCTGCCACGCTCGGCAGAAAACTGGTGTACATGGATATAGTGGCTACGCTGAAGCCGGGTGCTACCGCTCCTTCGCCGTACAGACGTGATGACACAAAGTATAATTATACCTATACGCCTACGGAAGTGAATTCGCTGGAAAACAGGAAATGGGATGATAAGATGTACTTCAGGCCAATACCATTGGATGAGATGAACACGAATCTTAAACTGGTTCAGAATCCGGGGTATTAAGGAAAGAGGTTTTAGCTTTTAGGTATTAGCTTTTTAACATTGAACTTATTAGCAGTTAGCCGTTAACAAACCTTAGCCTATCGTAGCAGTTATTTTTCGTTTGGTGTTTAGTTTTCGTTTGTAAAGTCAGGTCGCTCCGGAGCGACCTGACTTATTTTTAGTAAATTGTTGTACGCTAAATTTTAACGCCTTGTACTTAACCAACACTAACAGGGCTTGCCTGCTTGCCGCCCTGCTGACCGTAGTAACCATTAGTTGCCGCGAAAAAGCAGCTTCTACAGATAATGCTGCAAAAACAGCTCCTCCCCTATTTACCTTGTTAACACCTGAGCAAACGCATGTGGACTTCAGTAATACTCTTACTGAAGGGCTCAACACGAACATACTGCTGTATGAATATTTTTATAATGGGGCTGGTGTAGCAGCTGGTGACCTGAATGGCGATGGACTGACTGATCTTTATTTCACCGGCAATATGACCAACAACAGGCTGTACCTGAACAAGGGCAAGCTACAGTTTGAAGATATTACCACTGGCGCCGGTGTAGCCGGCCGGCCGGGTCCGTGGAAAACCGGTGTCACTACTGCCGATGTGAATGGTGATGGCAAGCTGGATATTTATGTGTGCTACTCCGGCAAGCTACGCAGTGAGAGCAGGAGGAATGAGCTGTACATCAATGAAGGTAACGATGCGCAGGGCAATCCACGCTTCAGTGAGCAGGCTCAACAGTATGGCCTTGCCGATACAGCCTATAGTACGCAGGGTTACTTCTTCGATTATGACCGGGATGGTGACCTCGACATGTTCCTGCTGAACCATAATCCAGACAACCTGCCCGTGCTGGATGAAGTGCGCACAAGGGCCATATTGCAGCAGGAGAATGCCGCTGACGGTGTGCGTCTCTATCAAAATGACAAGAATCATTTCAAGGATGTTACCCGCCAAGCTGGTCTCAGCAGTTCTCCCTTAACGTATGGTCTTGGCGCCGGCATTGCCGATATCAATGGAGATGGCTGGGAAGATATTTATGTATCTAATGATTATGCCGTGCCTGACTATCTGTATATCAATAATGGTAATGGAACTTTTACCGACAGACTGGCCAGCAGCGTGGGCCACAATAGTCATTTCTCCATGGGCAATGATGTAGCGGATGTGAATAATGATGGACTGCCGGATATTTATACGCTCGATATGTTGCCGGAGGATAACCGGCGGCAGAAGTTATTATTCGCGCCGGACAATTATGAGAAGTTTGATCTGAATGTGAAGTCGGGGTTTCATTATCAGTATATGCGGAATATGTTGCAGCTGAATAATGGTAAACGGTCAGCACTTCAGTCTGGCCGCCTGGAGCGGCCTGACCGCGTTGCTACAGATGTGTCTTTTAGTGAGGTGGGGCAATTGGCGGGGGTGTCGAATACTGATTGGAGCTGGGCACCGTTGCTGGCGGATTATGACAATGATGGATGGAAGGATTTGTTTGTAACCAATGGTTACACGCGGGACTTTACGAACATGGATTTCATCAAGTACATGAATGATTATGTTCAAAGTAAGGGAAGGCTGCAACGGGAGGACGTACTTAATCTTGTGCAGCAGATGCCGGCTTCTAATATTATGAGTTATCTGTTTGCCAATAATGGCGATGGTACTTTTAGTAACAAATCACAGGCATGGGGCATCACTAAAACATCCAACAGTAATGGCGCTGTATATGCTGATCTCGATAATGATGGCGACCTCGATCTTGTAACCAACAACATCAATCAGTCTACCTTTATTTACCGCAATGAGAGTAATAACCAGACTCAACATCACTACCTGCAGATAAAGCTACAGGGGGCCGGAGGAAATACCCAGGGGATTGGCGCTAAAGTGATGCTTTATTATAATGGCCAACAGCAATACCTTGAGCAAATGCCTTCGCGTGGTTATCTTTCTACTGTTTCTTCGATACTGCATGCAGGATTGGGCAAGGTAAGCAGTGTCGACTCTTTGCGCATCGTGTGGCTCAGTGGCAAGGAACAGGTGCTCAATAATGTGAAGGCTAACCAGGTATTAACGGTGGCAGAGAAAGATGCTACCGGTACTTACCATCGTTCTTCTGCTCCTACGCCTTTGTTTACAGAAGGCCCCTCGCCTATCAAATACGCCAATGCTGCTAACAGTGTCAATGATTTCAAGCGGCAGCCTTTGTTGTTGAACCCTCTATCATTCAGTGGTCCCTGCCTCGTGAAGGGTGATGTGAATGGCGATGGGCTGGAAGATGTTTATGCCGGTGGCGGCAGCGGCCGGGCTGCTGCTTTATTCCTGCAGCAACGTGACGGTCGTTTTACAGCAAGTCCGCAGCCTGCTTTTGAAGCTGATAAGGCATGCGAGGATGCAGATGCTGTTTTCTTCGATGCCAATGGCGATGGGGCGATGGATATTTATGTAGTGAGTGGTGGTTATCATAATTATATGCCGGATGATGTGTTGCTGCAGGACAGGCTGTATCTCAATAATGGGAAAGGAGGTTTTACCAGAAGTGCAGATGCTTTGCCTGTGATGCGGGTCAGCAAAAGCTGCGTGCGGGTAAATGATGTGAACGGAGATGGCAAGCCCGATCTGTTTGTAGGGGGTCGTGTGATTCCCGGCCGTTACCCGGAGATACCTGCCAGCTATTTATTGATCAATGATGGAAAGGGACATTTCACCGACCAGGCTGCTGCGCTTGCTCCTGAGTTGCAACATGCAGGGATGGTAACTGATGCCGCGTGGGTGGACCTGAACGGGGATGAAAAGAATGAGCTGATCGTAACCGGCGAGTGGATGCCTGTGCAGGTGTTTACGCTGGACAATGGTAAGTTGAAATTGTCAACTGCTCAGTTCTTTGAAAAGGGGTATAGTGGCTGGTGGAACAGGCTTACTGTTGGCGACTTCAACAATGATGGCAAGCCTGATCTGGTGGTTGGCAACAATGGCCTCAATACGCAATGCAAGGCCAGCGATAAGGAGCCTGCTACTCTTTATTATAAGGACTTTGACGACAATGGCGCTATCGACCCTATTTTCTGTTTTTACATCCAGGGAAAGAATTATCCTTATATAACACGGGATGAACTGCTGGACCAGCTGAGTATTATGCGTACCCGGTTTACCGATTATAAGGGTTATGCGGATGCCACCATGGAAACTATCTTTACGAAGGAAGAACTGGCAGGCGTAAAAAGCTTACAGGTTAATCATCTTGCCACGTCTTATTTTGAAAGTGGGACAGATGGAAAGCTCCATTTGCGCGGGCTTCCCTTGCAGGCTCAGCTATCTCCTGTGTTTACGATTACGCCACTGGATTATAATAAGGATGGTGCTACAGACCTTTTGTTATGTGGCAATATCGATCGTGCGCGCCTGCGCTTTGGTAAATACGATGCCAATTATGGGGTACTGCTGCGGGGTGATGGGAAGGGACAGTTCACTTATGTGCCGCAGCAGGCATCGGGATTTCATATTACCGGCGATGTGCGCGCTGTGCTTCCGATAGGAAAGCAGCTTTTATTCGGTATCAATCAACAACCTATTAAAGCCTACACAACCAGATAACATGCGCACTCTCATAATACTTACCATTATTGCTGCTCTGTTTTGTACTTCCTGCAAAGAGAAGCCTGTACCGGCGTCGGTATTCAAGACGGAAGATATCAGCCATGTGATCACCCAGATGACGGAGGTGATGATCCATGATATTACGAATCCGCCACTGGCGGCGCGTTTCTTCTCTTATGCCTGCCTGTCGGGTTATGAAGTGATCGCAGAGAACGATCCTGCTTTTAAAAGCATGTACGGGATCGTGAATAGCTATCCACGCTTACAAAAACCAGATTCACTAAAGGACTATCATGTGCAATTGAGTGCTTTGCTGGCGATGATGGAAACAGCGAAGAAGATGCAACCTTCCGGAAAGATGATAGATGCTTACGAAAAACGTTTCCTCGATTCCTGTAAGCAGCTTGGCTTCTCTGAAGAGACACTGCAAAGTTCGTTGAGCTATGCTACCTGGGTGAGCAAGCAAATTCTGCCTTATGCAAAGGCCGACCGCTATAACCGTATCAGTAATTTTCCGCGTTATACGCCTATTAATAAAGCCGGTTACTGGTATCCTACGGCACCCGCTTATATGCCAGCCGTCGAACCTTACTTCAACACCGTGCGGCCTTTTACGCTCGACTCTGCTGCGCAGTTTGTGCCACCTCCTCCGATAACTTATACTACCAACAAAGGTTCTGCCTTTTATAATCTCATGCTGCGGAATTATACCGTAACGCAGAACATGCCGATGGAATACCGGGTTATTGCAGCGTTCTGGGATTGTAATCCTTTTGCTGTGCAGGATAAGGGCCATCTTACTTTGGGATTGAAGAAGATATCTCCCGGTGCGCACTGGCTGGGCATTACCGGTATTGCCTGCAAGCAGGGGAATAAGGGGTTTGCCGAAAGCATGCAAATTCACACCATGGTGTCTATGGGTCTGATGGATGCCTTCATGGCCTGCTGGGATGAGAAGTTTCGCAGTAACCGTGTGCGCCCTGAAACAGCCATCCGGCAGCTGATCGATCCCAACTGGCAGCCATTGTTGCAAACGCCGCCATTTCCTGAATACCTCAGCGGGCATTCTGTGATCTCTTCTGCTTCGGCCACTATCCTGTCGCATTACTTCGGAGATCATTTTGCGTATACTGATAGTGTCGAGGTTTCGTATGGCTTACCAGCGCGCAGCTTTACTTCTTTTAAACAAGCTGCTGAAGAGGCTGCTATCAGCCGTTTTTATGGTGGTATTCATTTTATGGATGCGATCGAGAACGGGGTTAATCAAGGTGAAAAAGTGGGTGAAAATCTGTTAAGAAGGATGGCTAATAAAAAGTGAAGTATATTGGCGGATGAAGTGGCCGTTCCCTTTTGTTATTATCCTTTTTCTTTGTCTCCATTCCTTTTCTCAACAGGATCGTGTATTAATGGATAGCCTGCACAGGCTATTAACGCGTAATGCGCCTCAGCAAGAGACTACCTCCATCTACCTGCGCTCTAACAAAGAGGTGTATGTTGCGGGGGAAGACCTTTGGTTCAATGCTTTTGTTCTTCACTCACAGGTAGCTGAATTATCGGGCATCGATGGTATCCTCTATCTACAGCTGGTGCAACAGCAAGGTGACAGTGTGGTGTGGAATGAAATGTACTCTATATCCAAGGGGATTGCTGCAGGCCATGTGTATCTTCCTCAAACATTACAAGAAGGAACCTACCAGTTAAAAGCCTATACGGCTCATTCTTTCTTTTCCGGTCAGCGTTCCTTTTTTGCCACTGCACCTATCCAGGTTGTTAAAGATCCACGGTCTATAAAAAACTATGGGCAGTTGGGTTCCTCTATTTCTTTTCGCAAAGGCATGCCTATTCAATTCAATATTGTACCGGAAGGTGGCAAGCTGGTTGCCGGGGTGAACAATGCAGTAGCATTCAAAGCGCTGAGTGCACAGGAGAAATTTCCAGTAGCTATTCAAGGGACATTATTGAAAAACGGACAACCCTTGCTTGCTATCAAGACTTCTCATGCCGGCATGGGCCGATTTATCTTCACACCGGAGGCAGGCGCGGCGTATACCATACAACTTGCGGATGCTCCTGACAGTATATTTAAACTGCCGACCATTCTACAGGAAGGTGTAGTGCTTCAACTTGAAAAGAATGAAAGGGATAGTATTTATGTTAAAGTGCTCGCCAGCCGTCTACCCTCTCAGACAGTATTGCTGAGCATACAAGTGCATGGTATGCTGCAGGCTATTGCCACCGGGAAATTAAAAGACAGCTTATTGATTAAGATACCGGCGGCAGCTATTCAGCCAGGGGTAGCAGTAATAACGGTGTATAATGAACAATTGAAACCGTTAGCGGAGAGGCTGGCTTTTATTCACCAGGAGAAAAAGTTGAACATACAATTTAGTGAGGTAAAGGATGCCTATGCTCCAAAGGAACAAGTGACTGTAAAAATTAAAACGACAGATACAGATGGGAAACCTGTTCCGGCGGTATTAAGTCTCCGGGTATATGACCAGTTTTTTGCTAACCGGAAAAACGTCAGGGATATTCTCAATTATTACGAACTGTCGACGCAGTTCAATGCCAACCTGTATGATCCGGCCTGGTATTTCGACAGTAGCAGCGTTGATCGTAAGCAGGCGCTGGATTTATTGTTGCAGACAGAAGGGCTACAAAATTATAATCTTCTTACAGCAGACAGAAAACCGGTATTATCCGACAGCTTACAGGGGTTAGCGTTACCGGCCAACAAACAGAGCAAACAGAACGGGCCGGTGTCGTTAATGGTATTCAACTATAACAAAAGTAATTCGCAGGTTGCTATTGCAGACAACAACGGAGTCTTTTATCTTACGCCCAATCATCTTGCTACTGGTCGCCGGTTCTTTATTAAATACTTTTCGGAGAAAGAGCATACTATTCAAGTAACAGATCCTTTTGACATCATCAGGAAAACAGAGCGAGCGGAACGCCCTGCTACCTACACAGCAGAAAAGCATGTTATCATATCTGATAAGACTATTAATGACACCAACCCATTTCAATATGGGAATATGCTGGAGGAGGTGGTAGTGAAAGCAAAGGGCAGGGGTTTCGGGGATCGCTATCTCGGCATACTCGACAGCATAGCGAGATTCGAGGGCAATACTGATTTCGTGGGTCAATGTGGCTGGTTGAACTGTCCGGCGTGTGGAAGCGGTAAAAAGCCAGTAGAGGGTGTTTCTTACTCTGAGCTAACTGACGCCAAGAAGAGCCAGGTATCCAGTCACCCTTTTTCTTTTGGCGCCACTGATATGCGCAAGGTGCCGTATCATTATCCCACTTATACAGAGGAGGAATTGTTGAAAAAGTTCAAGATGATCATCACTAAAGGGTTTTATCAAACCAAGGAGTACTATCATCCCGACTACGAAAAAGAGGACAAGCGCATTTCAGATACCCGTAATTCGCTGTATTGGTCGCCCCTGATCGTTACTGATGAACATGGAGAGGCTACTATCCGTTTTTATTGTTCTGATGTTATCAGCAGGTTTATCGGCATTGCCGAAGGTGTTAGCGGAAACGGAGAGCTTGGCTCGGGCAGATTCAATTTCCCTGTCAAATAAAAAGAGGTTGCCTCAAAAGCAACTCCGCACATTTTGCCGGTAAGACGGTAAGGCGTCCTTTTCGTCTTTCTGGTAAAAATCACTTTTGAGGCAACCTCTTGTTGATAAAACTCACCTACAGATTATTGCTTTATCAGACGGAGGATTTCAGATTTGTGGGTTCCTTCCAGCTGCAGCAGGTATACACCGTTTTGCAGGAAGTGCAGATCCTTGCTGATGCGTGTATCACCGGGTCGGATGTTCCACTGTTGTATCAACCGGCCATTGATGTCCAGCAGTTTCAGTAAGCGCCAGTCGTCGCGGGAAAGATTGATCACCAGCGGACCGCTCGTTGGATTGGGATACAGGATCGTTTTCGCTGGCAATTTCTCATCGTTTCCGATAGCGGCTGTTAAAGGCGTTGTACCAGTAGCCCCACCTTCCAACATCTTCACACAATCATCGATGCTGAACCAGTTGAATTTGAAGGTCCCTGCTTTTACGTGAATACCGGTATAGGTTAAAGCCGGGAGCGTCATCGTATCACTGATTGTTTGCCAGGCACCGCCTGTGTTGGGAATATCGATCAGGCCAAAGATCACACCGCTATGCCCTACTCCAGCCTGTGCCGGGGCCGTGGTGGAAACCCGGAGGCTTACGGTGTATACTCCAGCCGTGGGCACACTCAGTGTGTTGTAGGCAAAGAAGTTGTTGAGCGCGAGCCCTGCAAAGTTTTGCCCGCCGCCAATATCTGTACAGGCCTGGAGGTAAGGCCCAGGCGAACGATTGGAAGCCGTTTCTGCTTCGTATTTATTATTCACCGCACAGGTAAGGTTATACACAGTAACCTGTGCAGTGGCTGTGATGGTGTCGGCATTTACTGTAACTGTATAGGTACCTGGTGTTGTACCAGCCGTGAGTAATCCTGTAGAGCTAATCGTATTGCCAGCGCCGCTCACTGACCAGTTAAGATTGCTTACCGACATGACGTTATTATTCGCATCATAACCCGTGGCTATAAACTGTTGCGCCTGGCCGCCTTGCAATTGTATTGTATCCGGCAACAGTTCAATACGCGTTAGTACAGGGGGAGGTTCGGCACAGTTGTCAATGCTGAACCAGTTGAATTTGAAAGTACCTGATACCACGTGGATGCCTGTGTAGGTTAATGCAGGGAGTGTGATGACACTTTTAATCGTTTGCCAGGCGCCTCCTGTATTGGGCAGGTCGATGATGCCGAAGGTAAGCCCGCTGTGACCTACTTTCAATTGGGCCGGTGCTGTAGTGGATATGCGCACGCTGACAGTATATTTTCCAGCAACAGGCACACTGAGGGTGTTGTAGGCAAAATAATGGCCAACAGCCAGGCCTGCGAAGTTTTGCCCACCTCCAATATCAGTGCAAGGTTGCAGGTAAGGGCCCGATGCATAATTGGAACTGGTTTCAGCTTCATACTTACCATTGACGGTACAACCATATTCTACTTTCACGCTGGCTGTTTTGCTGATGGCACCAGCAGTGACGGTGAGCAAATAACTGCCGGGTGTGCTACCAGCAGTTACGATGCCGTTGGTATCTACCGTGTTGCCTGCACCGGTAACTGCCCATACTGTACGGAATGTCATTATGCTATCAAACTGATCATAGCCTTTAACTGTGAATTGATGTGAGGCGCCGGGTGGCAATGTTGCGGAATCGGGCGTGATGGCGATACGGGTCAATACCGGTACAGGAACAATTTTCACGACTGCTTTTCCGACAGCTTGTGGCATGATGGCGCGTACGGTATAGTTGCCGGTAGTAGTACCTGCAGTCAACAAGCCGTCTGCATTGATCTTGTTGCCGCTGCCGGTGACATGCCAGAGGGGGCCAATGAGCAGGTTCATGTAATTGTTGTCCTGATCGTAAGCGGCGGCGGTGAATTGTTTTGTTTGTCCTGCCATCAACGTACTGCTGTCGGGCGTGACGATGATCTTAGTAAGGTTTACTGTGGTGGCAGGAACGAACTTTAGCCAATTGAAGTTCCAGCCGGAAGCATTGGATTGTATGCGGATGGTTTTCTGTCCGGGCGGTAACAAGAAGGGCGCCGAGTTAACGGTTATCCAATTCTGCCATCCACCACTGGAAGGTAACTGAACTGTGCTGAGGGTGTTGGTATCTAATAACACTTTCAGGCTGGTGGCATAGCTCATGGCTGCGCGGAATTGTATTCTGTAAAGTCCCCAAGAAGGCACCTGTACATCATACTCGAACCATGTATTGGCACCGATATAGCTTACGTTGCGAACGCCACTGGTATCAGCCGTGGGCTCTGTGCAGCAAGCGTTCGAGTTGTCGAAATTCTCTGCTTCTATGCGGGCCGGTATAGGTTTGTAATTCGTGGGGCGCACGTTGACGTTGACTTGTCCGCTCACTGTAACTGTATCAACAGTGGCGGTAGCTGTAACTACTCCTGATGATTGAACAGTGGCTAATCCGCCAGGAGTAATTGTATTACCGGTGCCGGTGATACTCCACGCTGGTGTAATATTCATGTCGTGGCCATTCTGATCGAAGGCCTTCGCCGTGTATTGCTGTGTTTTGCCCGCCAGGATCAACATGTCGGCAGGTGTTACCACCACAGAGTCCAGCACAGGTGTGCCTAATCCTTTCTGATATACGCGGACATAATCCACCAGCATGCTATCGGGCCAGTCGGCTTCTATGATGTTGCCGCCCATGCCGCCTCCAATGGCTACGTTGAGAATGATGTGGAACTTCTGATCGAAGGGCCAGTCTTTCCAGTCAGTATGCGGGTTAACATATGTGTAGCAGTGTGTGCTATCGTAAACAAACCGTAAAGAATCTGGCGACCATTCCAGCTGGTATACATGCCAGGCAGTATCTGCATCGGGAATAGAACGTGAGGCGGAGAGATGGCCACCATTCATCCAGTTGTTGTTTTGCGTGTGCACGGTTGAGAGCACCGTACCGAAGTTGTTGCCAACATGTTCCATGATGTCTATTTCTCCACTTCTGGGCCAGGCGCCATACGCGCTGGTGGTTGGCATCAGCCAGATGGCAGGCCAAGAACCGCGGGCGCGGGCCAGCTTTGCCCGCACGGCTACTTTGCCATACTGGAAATCCATTTTACCCTGCGAGATGACGCGGGCTGATGACCATGGTTCTGTCGTATTTCCATTGGGGAAGTCTTTCTTACCTGTAATAACCAGACGACCATTTTTGATACGGGCATTGTCGTGGGTGCTGTCGGTGTATACCTGTTGCTCGCCGTTGATCCATCCTTTGGGTTGAGGATCGACCTTCCATTTTGTTTTGTCAGGAACACCATCAATATTGAACTCATCGTTGTAGATCATTGTCCAGTTGGGATTGCCTTCAAATACCACTGTTCCTTTAGCCGTGTAAGTGCTGGTATTAGGGTTTTGTAGTTCCGATGCTGCGATGAACAATTTCAATGTGGTGCGTGAATAGTTGGCGGGGGAATTACCGCTTAGGGTAATGTTGGCGACTGTATCGTTGATGCGTTGCACGCTGCCAATGGTAACGCCGGGTGGCAGATTAGGTGAAGTCCAGTTAGCAGCTGATAAAGATGTGCTGAACAGATCGCCGTAGAGCT
This sequence comes from Paraflavitalea sp., assembly GCF_059502485.1. Classification (NCBI taxonomy): domain Bacteria; kingdom Pseudomonadati; phylum Bacteroidota; class Chitinophagia; order Chitinophagales; family Chitinophagaceae; genus Paraflavitalea; species Paraflavitalea sp. Next base: position 1,662,738 of record NZ_JCACET010000008.1, on the reverse strand, counting down.
TTGTCTGGAGTACCACACCGTTCTCCTGCCCCATATGGACCGTTGTATTGGTCAGTGTGATGCTCTTTGGATTGGGGGCCTGCACCAGATCGAAGTAGAGGATGCCATTGGCTTTTTTACCATCGATGTAGTGTACTTCGATACGATTGAAATCTGTGCGTGTGAGTACGGATTGAAAGTTGAAGGTTGCTTCTTCCCAACGGTTCACCTGGCCCACCTTGTAAGTAAAGTACACTGCTTTGGTGTAATCTGTGCCGGGCTGCAGCTTGAACATGATCGGTTCGGTGGTGGTGCTGTACACCATCATTTTAAAAACGCTGTTGGAAAGCAGATCGAAAGGCGTGGTCATGTTGACACCGGCGCTCATGTACTCGAAGCAGGTAGTGTCTTTGGTGAATTTGGCTACCAGCGGGCTTGGGTTTAGTGTTGAAGGCGCCGGGTTGGGCACACCAAATTCTACTTTGCCCGTAGCGCCGGGGCCGGCGTAATAAGTCCAACGACCGGAGCAAGGACCATTGCCCTCCATGTCGTCCAATAGGATAAACTGTGCGTTCACGCTACTGCATAGGAGTAGCAGGAACAACACGAGGAGTGTTGAGCTCTTTTTCATATGACAAGTTTTGGTTAACGCGGGATGAACAGGACGGCGTCGGCGATAACTACTCCATCGGCGCCATCTGCGATGATCTCTACTGTTGATTTTTTACCGGCAGGTAGTTGGTAAGCGCCAATGCTTACCCATTCGCCGGAGGTTTGCCCTGCTACCTGTACAGTGGCAGGATGAATGGTGGCTAGTGTTTTCTTTTTGCCGTCGAATACCTGCATGGTTATTTCTTTGGCCATCTTATCTGTCTTAGGCAGGTAGACGTATACTTCATATTTGCCGCTTTTGGTAACGGCAGGCGTGAAAGTGATTGTTCTCTTCTCTTTGTTGGCCGGGTCTGCAACGAGGTAAGAAGGTCCGTAACCGCCTTTCCTGGGAGACCACTGACCGGTAGTGCTTACTTTGTCTTTGTCATCATTGTCGACTACAATCTCCGGTGTTGATCCATTGGCCAAGGGATTGGCTTTTAAAGCGGCTTGCAGTTTGGCAATGTTCACATCCTGCACTGCCTGCTTGTTGTCGATCGCCATTGCTGCTGCTATCGCTGCAGACTGGCCCAACACCATGAATACCGGTTCCATCCGGATGGAGCCATAGGCAATATGTGTAGCAGAAAGGCAAACTGGCACAAAGAGGTTTTTGCAGTCGCTAGTCTTGGGAATGATACTGCGGTAGGCAATAGGGTACGGACCAAAACCGCCGATCTGCACGTCGCCTTCATTCTTTACCATGCCATTTACCACCAGTCGCTGGCAATTGTGGGAGTCCATCGTATAGGCCGCCATCCCCACTCCATCCTGCACCACTTCTTTGCCTTCGCAGTTGGCTTGCGTCATCACGTATTGTCCTACCATGCGGCGTGCTTCGCGCACATACATTTGTGGCGACCAGTGATCGCTCTTTGTGTATTCGTCTTTAGGATAGCCCCATTTCAGCATCTGGTTGCGCAGGTGTTCGGGCATGCGAGGATCGTGACCAATGAAGTACAGCAGTCCTTTGATGTAATCGGTATGTTCGTCGGTGATCTTTTTGCGGGTAGCATAATCTGCTTCTGCGAAATCGTAGTTCATGCCGATCATATCGGTAGAGAAAGGACCGTTGTTGTTGATGTCGGTCTTGTTATTGGGCATGAGGTCGAACTTGAGAAAGCCCCAGAGGTCCCCCGGGACTTTCTTTCCGAGGTAACGGATCAGAAGTTCATATTTGGTTGGATCGTAGTTAGCCGGCTGTGTGATAGGAATCATGTTGTCTGGCTGATTACTCAGGCAGATACGAAAGTTGTAAGCCTGTACTTTCTTATCGCCCTGTCCTTGCGGATCGAGGGGTGCGGGGCTGACGCCCCATACCAAGCCGCTTTCGGGCTTGCCGGGTATTTTGTAAGGATCGATGCCATCGGGGAACTGGTGTTTCTCCCGCAGTTGCACACCGTTGTAGGTTTCGTTGTACTGGCTGTTGGCTTCGCGGCCTACTGTGTAGCTAACGCCGGCTTTCGCCATCAGGTCACCTTCATAGGTGCAATCCATGAACACCTTTGCCTGTATCTTTTTGGCCTTCTGTGGCGTTGGTGCATATGGATCATTGACTTCTATTTCCTTTATGTATCCTTGTTCTTTCTTTACGTTGTACAGGGCTGCGTTGTATATCACTTCTACTTTGGCTGCCTGTATGTATTGCAAGAATGTTTGCTCTGCAATGCCGGGTTCGAATATCCAGGATTCGAATTTGCCATAGTGCTTACCCAGCCTGCGGTAGAAGTCGAGGGCAAGACCCGTTACGGCATATTTGTTACCAATGTCTGTGTAACCCAAACCGCCGGAGCTCAATCCACCCAGCCGCTGGCCGGGTTCGATGAGGATAACGCTTTTACCGGCTTGTTTGGCGGTATAAGCTGCGATGACACCGGCAGAGGAACCGCCGTAGATGCAGATATCGACTTTGGTTTGCGCCATTGCATTGGCGCTTATAAGGAGGGCGACTGTCCAACTTAAGAATTTCATAGTGCGTTTATCGTTTGTTTAGTAACCAGGATTTTGATCTTTGATTGGATCAATGGCTTTGTTATAGTTTGTTTCGATGACAGGTATAGGCCACAGCAGGTGTTTGTCTGTTACTGTTTTTCCTTTGGAAGCCAATACTGTTTGTTTTACAATGCCGAGGCGTTTCAGATCGAGCCAGCGTTTTCCTTCGTAGCAGGTTTCGTACATGCGTTCGCGGGTCACCAGGTCGAGGAAGGTTTGCATGGTATTGTAATCTGCCAGTTTAAAGTCGATGGCTGCATTGGCAACCGCTGGATTGACACCATAAGCACGGCGGCGGATCATGTTCAGTTTTTCCATTGCATCGGCAGTAGGCCCGTTGCTTGCTCTGTTCTCTGCTTCTGCATAAATAAGCAGCAGGTCTGCATAGCGATACATTGGATAGTCATTGCCTGCATTGCCCTGGGCAGCCGCTTTGGTATCTCTAAACTTGCGGTTCAGGACAGTGGTGGCGCCCAGGCCAAATGTCTGGGGATACCAGTTGTAAATATAACGAAGGTCATTGCGATCCCAGTTTTTCATAATGGGTATCACCTGCGCATCGCTGTAGTTGGTATAGAAGCCGCCGGGCGGGAAATATCCTGAGCCGGGATAGTGGGCATACATTACGTACTGGAATCCCTGGTTGCTGCCCTGGCGTGAAAACTTCAGGTAGAATATTTCTTCGGGGGTATTGGCTACTTCGGCACCGTAGAGTTTTTCAAAGTCATCGGCTACTGTTACGTTCACCAATGAGTATTTGCCTGATTGTATTACTTCTTTGGCTTTATCGCGTGCTTCTGTCCACTTGCCGAGGTTGAGGTATACATCTGCCAGCAAGGTTTTGGCAGACCATTTGGAGGGTGTACCTATCAGTCTTGGCGCATCGGGCAGGTTGGTTTCTGCATAGAGCAGGTCTTCCAATATCAATGCATATACTTCTTCTGCCGTATTGCGTTTTACATCTACTGCATCCATGTTGTTTTCTGTGCGCAGAGGTACGCCAGCCCAGTTGCGCACCATATGGAAGTAATCGAGGGCGCGCATGAACTTTGCTTCTCCTACAAATTTTGCAATGTCCAGCTGGGTTATTTTGGTGCCTTGTGGCGCACGTTTGATGATGATATTGGCATTACGGATAGACTCGTAAAAAGTGCGCCACATGTCTCCGATACGCGTAACGTTGGTATTATCAAGACCTGCATAATCATTCAGCGGGGCATGGCTTCCGCGTCCATACATATAATCGGCATAGCATTCCAGCTGTACCGTGTAGAGGGCTCCTATGCTGCTTACTCCGCGCAAGGGCGTATAGATCGCATTGGCGCCTGTTGCCACTTCAGCGGGTGTATTGTAGAATGTTTCTTCTGCTATAGAGTATGGATCTTCCTGTAATGTTTTCGAGCAAGAGCCCATCAGGAGGGATAATGCTATAAGTTGAAAAAAGCGTTTCATATAATGAGTTATAATCGTTAATAAGAAGGTGATCAGAATCCACAACGAATGCCAAATGTGATCGACTTAGCGGTGGGGTATGAGAAATAATCTATGCCCTGGTTGATGGAATTGCCGCCGCCGTACACATTCATTTCAGGATCGATCCAGGAATAATTGGTGATGGTGATCATGTTCTGGGCGCTAACATATACTTGTGCGTTCCTCAACCATTTTGCCCTGATGGCCGTGCCGGGCAGGTTGTATGCCAGTTGTATGTTCTTGAACCGCAGGTATGATCCATCTTCCACGAACCTGCTCGACATGTTGCCTGGCAGGGTGCGTGTGAGCTTGGGATACTTTGCATTTGTATTGGTGGGCGTCCAGTGGTCGGTCCATACTTCGGCGGGCATATTGAGGCCCATGCCCTGATCGAGGGTAACTGCTTTGTTGAGGTTGAAGATATCGTTGCCTTGTGAGCCCTGGATGAACAGGGAGAACTCGAATCCTTTCCAACCAAGGGTGGAGTTGAATCCATAGAGGAAATCCGGATTGGGGTTTCCGATGTATGTTTTATCTATCGCACTGATCGAGTTGCTCTTGTCTCTGTCTTCAAAAACAGGTATACCCTTATCGTTGTAGCCTATTTCTTTGTATCCAAAGAAGATGCCCATGGGCTGTCCTTCTCTCAGCAGGTTGACAATGTCGTTGAGGTTACCGGTGTACAAGCTCGAACCGAGAATGTCCTGTCCTCCGTATAGTTTCAACACTTTATTTCTGCTGCGGGTTATATTGGCTGAAACGCTCCATTGTACAGGCCCATTCAATATGTTGGCATCAACGCCTATTTCAAAGCCTTTGTTTTCGACCTTACCTACGTTGCGCAGCACTTCACGGTATCCCATGGATGCAGGCAGCTGTACTTTATTGAGGAGGTCGCTGGTTTCTTTGCGGTAGTAGTCGAAGGTGACCCTGATGCGGTTATCGAGCAGGGCGGCGTCGAAGCCTACATCGACCTGGCTGGTGGTTTCCCATTTTAGTTTGCCGGGCAAGGTAGCGCCGGGGGCCAGGGCATTGTATAGGGCATCACCAAAAACTGTTTTAGATCCTGATAACTGGTTCAGCGTAGCATATGGATTGATAGACGGGTTGCCTACTGCACCGTAGCTTGCACGCAGTTTGAGGTCGGAAATGAACTTTACTGATTCAAAGAATTTCTCATCGGAAATACGCCATGCGAATGCTGCCGATGGGAAGTATCCCCACTTATCTGTAAATCTTGACGAGCCATCTGCACGGAAGCTGACAGTAAACAGGTATTTATCGAGCAGGCTGTAGTTGACGCGGCCGAGGTAAGAAAGCATGCTCCACTTTTCATAGTAAGAGCCGGGGATGCCGGGTGTTTCTGCCAGACCGAGGTTATAGGATTCTGTTACATCACTGATGAAACCAGTGCCTTCTCCGTTCAGGGTAGTAAATACATTATCCTGATAGGTGAAACCTGCAGTAGCAGTGATGCCATGAATACCAAACTTACCTGTCCAGGTTGCAACGTTCTCACTGAGGTAGCTCGTACGTTGGTTGGAAGTAGCACGCGCATAACCTGTATAGCTTGTGGTTGTATCTATGCGTGCATAAAAATCTTCTCTGTCGGTAGAGCGCTCTACGCCTCCAGATATTTTTATAGAGAGTCCTTTAAAGGGTTTGATGGTGAAACCAACATTACCCAGGATACGGTCTGCATCGATCTTATCGGTCACGTTATCGATCGTCGTGAGCGGATTGTTGATGGCATTGGAGATAAACGGATAGGCTGTATTCAACCGGCGGTAAGCGCCTGTTTGGGTATAGGGAGATAAAGTGGGTGGCGCACCGAGCATCGCAGAGATGAGGTCATTACCACGGTTACCTCTGCCAGAGTTTTGGCGATTGCTTTTAATCTTTACCAGTGACAGGTTGGAGGATACGCTGAATATTTTGCTGATCTCATGGCTGAGGTTGGTGCGTACGGAATAGCGATCGAAGTCGCTGTTGCGCACGATGCCATCCTGCAGGAATGCACCGGTGGAGAAAGAGAACTGTGTCTTTTCATTGCCGCCGCTCACATTCAGGTTCGTTGAATAGATAGGTGCGTTGCGCAATACCAGGTCCTGCCAGTCGGTACCGGGATTCTTGCCAAACTCTTCTATTTGCTGCTGGGTGAAATAGGGTGCCTGGTTGTCGTTGGTCATCTGCTCATTGTAGAAAAGTGCATATTGCTGTGCATTCATGAGCTTCAGTTTTTTGGTAGGCGTTTGCACCGTGTAGCCTGTTTCAAAGTCTACATAGGTCCTGCCGCCTTTCTTACCGCTTTTGGTAGTGATCATCACTACTCCGTTAGCGCCTCTTGCGCCATAGATGGCAATGGAAGAAGCATCTTTGAGGATGTCGATGGATTCGATATCGGCGTTTTGTAAAAAGGTGGGGTTGCCTGAAACCGGGAAACCATCAACTACATATAATGGTTCGTTGCCTCCATAAATGGAGTTGGTGCCCCTGATGCGCACGCTGATGCTACCACCGGGGGAACCTGTATTCTGTAATACCTGCACACCAGGCGCCCGGCCCTGCATGGCCTGGATCACGTTGGTGGTAGGGAACGTATTTACTTCTTTGCCGCTCACCTGCGCTACTGATCCAGTGAGGTCTCTTTTTCTAACAGTACCATAACCTACCACTACTACTTCATTGAGGTTGCGCACTTCTTCCTGCAACTGTATGGTAATAGTGGTTCTGTTGTTAACCGGCTCTTCGTATACTTTGTATCCTACGTAGCTAAATACCAGCGTAGCGTCTTCCGGTACACGAATGCTGAAGGAGCCATCGGCACCGGAGGTAACACCTTTATCAGTGCCTTTCTCTGTGATGCTAACGCCGGCCAGTGGTTGCTTTTTGCTATCTGTTACAATGCCGTTGACTTTGATCTCGGCATTGCGCACAGGGGGCTCTGCCTGCCAGTTGAAGGACATATGCAGGCCGTCTGCAGTGGTGTCGCCGGTTACTTTTTCGACCACAACGATGGTATTGTTCCTGACGGAATATTCGAGCAGGGTATTGTCGAATAGTATTTCCAGCGTGGTGAGCAGGGAACGGCTGCGCAGTGGAAGTGTTATTTTTTTATAGGGGTTGATCTGCGATTCCACATATGCAAAGCGGAAGCTTGTTTGCTTCTCTATTTGCGCAAAGGCGTTTTTGAGTGATTCATCGCGAAGGCCGACGGTGACCTTTGTTTCTTTGAGTATCTGAGCATTCCCCGGGCTGGCTACCAACAGGTTGGCAGTGCAGAGTAAGGATGCAATGATGAGGCAGTTTAGTTTCATAATGAATAGCCATTTTTGTGAAACTGTCGTTGTGTAATGGACACAAAAATTCCCATTCCTGGCAAGAAATCTCATACCTTTAATAAGTTTTAAATGTTTACGCGATATTTAAGACCCGGCTATCCAAACTTCCACTTTGGATAGCCATTTTTATCAATAGACGAACTATTTACTGGTTTTTACATCCTTCTCCTTTTACCAATATGGTTGTATCGTTTTCTCTATTCCATGTTGAGCGGGTAAGATCGCCCAGAATGTCGAGGATCTCCTCTAATGACTTGCCCGACAGATCAACAGTGAAGCGGCAATTGTGCAAAGCTTCATTGCTAAACTTCAGCTCTACATTGTAGCGGCCGCCAATCAGCAAAGCTGCTTCTTCAAACCGGATATCTTCGAACTGCAAGTCATCATCTTTCCATTGTATTATTTTCTTAGTATCTACTTTGGCCAGGTGTGGTGTGGCTGTTTGTTTCTCAATGACCAACTGATCTCCGGCCTGTAGAATGCTCAGAGCTTTTTTACTGTTTTGCCGCTGCACCTGCACTTTTCCGCGCTCTACTGTAACTGCCAGCAAGCTGTCTTTGGTATATGCGCGAATGTTGAATGCAGTGCCTAATACGCGGGTAACGAATGCGCCGGTATGCACCATAAATGGCTTGCCGGGATTATGTTTTACATCGAAGAAGGCTTCGCCGGTGAGGGTTACTTCGCGGGTGGAATCGCTGAAGGCAGCGGGATAATCGAGGTGGCTGTCTTTGTTGAGGGTAACTGTTGTGCCATCCGGCAGGGTAATGACCCGCACGGATATTTCTTTTGCCAATGCGGCCGGTGTTACTTTTTCTGAGGGTGTTCGTGTGAAAAGCCACCAGCCCAATGCTACACATAGCAACAGGGATGCGGCTACCATGATATAGCTGTTCCTGTTGCCGATGGTGCGCACCTTGCGGTTGTAACCTGTTTCGTATTTATCGATCTTTTGTTGTACGCGGTTGAAGACTCTATCCAGCTCGTCGTGGCTGGTGGGATGGGTATCTTCTTCTTTTTGCCATTGCTCCTGTAGCTCCTGCAGCACGAAGTCATTTTCGGAGAGCTCCGACATCAGTTGCCAAAACTCCTCCAGTTCCTGCCGGGAGATGGTATTGTCCAGGTATTTCTTAAAGAGGTATTTTAACCGGATGGGGTTTGAAGACATATGGCATCGTTGTTAACCTTATAAGACGACGGCCGAAAGGGGGGAGTACTATTGACATTGAAAATATTTTTCGGCAATCGGCAGTCGACAATCGGCAATGCGTTTGAGACGATAATGGCAGACGGTGGAAATTCTCTAATTATTCATCAGGATGCCGAGGATGATGGCGCCGGAAACGTCGTGGTTGTGGAGGAACTGGCGGATGGACTTGAGGGATTCGGCAATGGTATTGCGGACCGTATTGCGGGAGAGCTGGAGGCGGTTGGCTATTTCATCATGGGTAAGTCCTTCTACTCTGCTCATGGTGAAGACCATTTTGCGCTGTGGGGAGAGTTGGTCGATGGCCTGGGTGACCAGGTGCTGGTACTCATTATCGAGCAGCCTATGATCGGCTTCCTGCTCGCGGGTGGCTTCCATTTCCTTACGGATGAGTTTATGAAGGCGGGCATTGCGGGCAGCCATTTTAAAGAAGTCGAGCGCTTTGTTGTGGGCTACTTTCTGGAGGAAGGCGTCAAGGTGTCGGATATCCTGGATGAACTCCCGGCCAACCCATAGCTTGACGAAGATGTCGATGGTTATTTCTTCTGCAATCTCTCTTGACTTGGTAACGCGCAGGAGATAGTTGTAGAATTTGCTGTAATGCAATTCGAAAAGCTGCTTGAATGCCTTTTCGTTGCCAGCCGAAACCTCCTGCAGTAAGTTTGTTTCCTCCATCATGTGTTGCAATCGTTGGGGTGGTAGCTCTAATCAGGTGTTGAAATTAGGAAAGTTTTTCGATGTGCGCCAAATTGCCGATCGGGGTAACAGTGTAACCTGGGCAGGGGGCATGGCGGTCATGATGACAGGGGCGGACCAGTAGGAGGTCAGGATGGGATATGGGTGAGGTATTGAGGAGATGAGGAGCAGGGTCCGGGAAAAGTCCGGATAAGGTCCGGATAACCTCCGGAAAAGGTCCGGATAAGGGTACCTGGATCACCGGGCGGTTTGGGCTGGAGTCAAGGCGGGAGAAGAGAGACTTAAGGCAGATGACTGATTGATAATCATATTTTTATTACAAATCATCGTGTTTTTGTTTTGATTCGGGTCGGCGTTCGATTCAATGTTGCCACATTTAAGTCTGATCTTCGGGCCTTGGCTTGGTAATCTGATGTCTTGCCAAGTTGGCAGGCCGGGAAGCTTTTGGCTTTAGTCCCGGGTCGCCGTCCTTTTGCTTCGTTAGCAGATTTCTCACTACGCCGCTACCTCCTTCATTTTAAGCTCCCGAATGGCTTCGTTCGAAATGACGACACCCGATAGACTGCTCCGTTTGAAATGGCAACATTCCCTACCTGCTGCTCTCCTATCTATTTGTAATATAAGACAAAAAGAGGGTTTTGGATTCCAGGTTTTCGATTTTTATTTGGAAGCGAATAGGTGGGCTGTTATCTTTGCCGTCCGAAAATTTCAACCGCTTTGGTTAAAGCTTCAGTGGTTAAAATGGGGGATTAGCTCAGTTGGCTAGAGCGCTAGCATGGCATGTTAGAGGTCATCGGTTCGACCCCGATATCCTCCACCAAAGCGGGGACATTACTATTTTTAGTTTTGTCCCCGTTTTTTTTGCTCTCCCTGGCAACCGTCAATTTTCGGCGTAATTCAAGGTCGGTCATGCCCTGCATGGATTAGCATATCCAACCTTACAAGAAATAGTTGTTCCTCGATTTTATTGGTTGTTCCTCGATTGTGCTTTTACCAGGCTATCGCTCTATTTTAGGTTTGAGGCACAAACTAAAAATCATGAAAAATAGCCTCCTACTATTTACAGCTATTCTTTTTTTGATCATGTTTTTGGCCTGCAAAAAAGATTCAGATACGGCACAGTCAAATGGGCAGCAATTTGCCAACTCGCCTACCTGTGCTTATTATAGCTATGAGGCTACAGGCGCCGGGCAATATGGGCAGTTTATCACCTTTTTTGATTTAAGAAGCACTACCACTGCGGAGAAAAAATTCTTTAAAGTGCAATTAAAGTTCCAGGGAGTCAGGGATTCTTTTGAAGTGACTACTGCACCACAAAGCATCAACAGTATTGCCCCAGGCTTTCCATCAGAGATTACTGCCTACCCGGGGTATGGATGGGTAAACCAATGGACCAATCCGCAATACCGGTTATTGTCAACTGGCGGAGGCAGTTATTATAAGGATACTATACCAAGAAATCCACAAAGCAATATTTATTACCTGTATCAAAATTTTTTAGGGGGTGCATTAAAAGGTGAGTGGCCGCAAAGCAACTTTGATAATTATTCCGTTCCTACCGGTGTCAACGGACAAAATACATTCTATAGCCGTACTATTTTTTATTTCAAGAAGGGTTTGTGTTTAAAATCTGATGTGTCGTCACAACCTGAACTTATTACTTCATTTTATACTGGAGCACCTACTGTTTACGATTGGTCAAATATCGATGCTGCTATACAAATACAGCAACCAGCTACTGTACCTGGTGTTGCAGCATACAATTTTTACTTCTTCGATTTTAAAAACTGGCGGTATTTCATCTGGAAACAATTTGGCAATCCAATATTCAACAACACAGTTCAATTAGCTACCACTTTTGAAGGCTACCAAAGTTTAAATAATTTTTGTAAATGGCCTGCTGACTGGGGCAAACGATAATTACTTAAAAAGAAAGAAATATGAAAATAATAGCTTTTTTATTGGCAATAATTGTTGCCTCACAAGTTACAACTGCTCAAACCACTGAACATACTCCACCTAAAGATGGTGTTTGGTATAAAATAAGGGTGGTGCAAACGGGAAAATACCTTTCTGTTGAAAACGCCAGTAAAGACAATGGCGCCAGAATAGTGCAGTTGGATCATACTGGCAGAGCGAATCAAAAATTCCAGGCAAAAAAACATACTGATGGAACGTACTCGTTTTTTGCCGGCCATAGCAGTAAATCCATCTGTGCCGACAAAGGAGATGGCAGGGAAGGCGATTTGATCATTCAAAACACCTTATCGGAGTATTTTGGTAAGTGGTACTTAACCAAACTTACCAACTGCGGTCTTGGGTGGAAGGTGCAATACAAAACAAGTTCAGGCAAACCTCTGCAGGTAAGCAGTGTAAATAATGGAGCGCATTGCCAGCTGATAGAACCAATATATCAGGATGGAGATGTTGATTGCCCTTACAATTACATCTTTGAAATAACAGATGCACCGGCACCGGAAATTCAAAAAGGAAAAACAGTGATGCCTGTTAAAAGCGGGGCGATCATAAAGAAGCAGGGGTAGTGTAAGAAGAATCCCGCTGGTATTTATTGCTATTCGTCGCTTAATTTGAATGTCAGTTTCCAGTACTTACCTGTGTTGTCTTTTGTCAATAGTGTATTCCTGCTGATACAGGTAATGTTCTCAAGGAAGACGTTTGCTTTGGCATTCAGAAACACTCTTGTCTTAACCAGGCCGTTATTGATCTCTCCTATTTGCACCTGTTGTGTTTCGTCGGTGCCGGGGTTATTGATGCAGGCAAAGTCTTTCTTATTCTGCGCAAAAACAGGCGGCCCGATCAGCGTATCGATGGTACCGGTTAAACGATTAACTAAGTAATACTCTTCGTCATTATAACCTATTCGCTTTACGAGGGAAAGCTTTGTGTCCTTAATATCTCCTATATATTCGTATACCTCGTGGTTCTCATTTGAGGTATTGTCTTTAAAAACCTTTGGCGCTTTCCCCGCTATAGGTATTATCAGTTTGCCTGATTGTTTTTTTATCTGTGCATTCTGTGAAAGATACCCGACGTCTTTGCACAGACCATATTGTTCTTTTCTGATCTCAGCGTAGTTATGAGTGACCCGTCTTTGAGCTACCACAGAAAAAGGCAGCATAAACAGGGCAGTTATTACAAGCAAACGACTGGTATAATTGGACATAGCAACAATATAGATCATTAACGCTGGCATTTACAATAGCCGGAGGTTACAGGTTCAGTTTCAGTGCTTTCTACATAATAACACTATAATATTGCTAATATGAGATAAGTTTATTTACTTTGTATTACAAAGTGCTTTTATAATACTTATAAACAGCCCTCTACTTTTAAATAACTAATGGTGATGAAGACTTTTGTAGCGGATACTTCTATTGTAAAGAAAATCTGGAGCACGACTGATATTACGCTTTTCATATTTGCCGGCGCTTCCGCAGAGTTTGCCTTAAACAAAGAGGTGGACTGGCTGTATTTTACCGGCAAAATTCCGGGTGACCCGATAGGCCGTTTATTCTCCACTGTCAAGTATGCACAGTACATTATCTTCAGAGAGGAAAAGGCGGCTATTTCATCGATCGATAAAATAAACGCTATACATAGCCATGTCGAGTCTGCCCGTGGAGCAAAGATTTCCAATGAAGGCTACCAGGATGTTTTGTATATGTTGATCTATTATTCGATCTCTTCTTTTGAATTACTGGAAAGGAAGTTAACTGATGAAGAGAAGGATGAAGTTGTAAGTACCTTTGCCCGGATCGGTCATCAAATGCACATCCGGGATATTCCTACTACGTACGCTGCGTGGAAAGTGGTTTATGAATCTCAACTCACCCGCAACCTTCAGAAGAGTTCTTTTACTGAAGATCTCTTCAAGCAATACAAAAAGCATTTGGGCGCATTTCGTTATTTCTTACTGCTGAATGTTCAAAAGCTGCTTGTATCGAAACATGTGAACAAACTACTTGGATTAGGACGTGCCGGGTTTATTCGCTTATTCGTTCCTTTCTACCGGCAGTTCCGTAAGTTCAGCTTGCATAAGCAACTTATTTATATAATGGTGCCGCCAAAATTTATCAACCAGGTAAAATCTATGGGCCACCCTGCGTAAGGGTTCACGAAATGCAGTGAGTTTAATCATGGATCAACGAAATAAAGTGGCATTCAAAAAAGCCTGCATACTTCAAATTATTCATTAGCAGCTCATTGTTGACATGGCATACTGGTTGTATTACTGTTGATAACTCAACAGTACCATGCATACCGGAAAATCATACTCGCTTTCTGAATTCCTGTTTTGGACCCGCAAGAGTATCTTATGGCTTTTGTTATTGGGCACTCTTCCGACAGTTTTATATGAGGTGTTTGACCTCAAATGGTTGTCGCTTCCCTGGCCGGTTGTGGCACTGATCGGTACTGCTACCGCTTTTATTGTGGGGTTTAAGAACGTGCAGACTTATAACCGTACCTGGGAGGCGCGGACTGTTTGGGGTGCAGCCATGGGCGCCAGCCGGGCATGGGCAACCATGTGCAGGGACTTTTTTGATAACCCTCAAAAGTCGAAGGAGCTGATCTATCGTCACCTCGCATGGCTCACGGCATTGCGTTATCAATTGAGAACGCCCAGAGCATGGGAAACTATCATCAAGGGGCATAATGCCGAGTACATGGCCTCCTACTCTATTCCCGAAGCAGAAACACCGCTGGAAGTAGAATTAGCAAAATATATTCCGGCAGATGAAGTGCAGTATGTTTTATCGTCCAAAAATGTGTCGGGGCAATTGCTTAACCTGCAAAGCAAAACACTCAAGGAACTATACGAAACCGGGTTGGTTGATAATTACCGGTTTATGGATATGCATGGTGCTATGCGCGAGTTTTTCTCTCACCAGGGCAAGAGTGAACGGATCAAGAACTTTCCTTATCCCAGACAATATGCCACCATCAATAAATTTTTCGTGAACCTGTTTTGCTTTCTGTTGCCTTTTGCCATGTTGGGTGAATTTGAAAAGTTCAATGAAGATATTACCGGGTTTCTGAAGGGGAATGCTGTTTGGCTTGTTATTCCTTTTAGTGTTTTAATCTCCTGGGTTTACATTTCCCTGGAGCAGGTTGGTGAGAGTACAGAGAATCCTTTCGAAGGGAATGCCAATGATGTGCCTATCTCACAGATGAGCCGGGCCGTGGAAATCGATCTCCGGGAAATGCTTGGTGAAAAAGATCTACCTACGGCGCTACAGCCGAAAAATAATATCATTTTGTAGAAATGATAGCTACGCCTGAGACGGGTCCGCATTCTTGTGGACCCTTTTTCAGTTAGTTGGAAAGGTAACAAGTTGATAGGTTGACATGGGCCTGCATTGTCATGTATTTGCAACGCACTTGATAAGTTTCTTTTCGCGTAAGTGCTTTTTCCCGATTGGGATAGGGTTTGGCGTGTCGATCAGACAATTTTGCGGGCATCAAAATTACTGCATCCCATGAGCAAGCACTTTCCCCTCAAGCCGCTGGCTTGTATTTGTATTGTATTATCCATCCTAACTATACCCATAAGCGCTCACAGCCAAACTACCGGTACTGTTAAAGGTACTGCTACCACTTCGGATGGTAAACCAGCACCTTATGTAACCATCGAGCTTTCCGGAAAATACAAACCGGTACTGACCAACGACAAGGGTGGATTTGTTCTATCCAATATCGCTCCAGGTAATTATACCATTACTGCTTCGCTGGTAGGCCATCAGCCATTGCAGCAAGCTGTAACAGTGGAGGCAGACAAAACAGCTACTGTAGCATTTCAACTGAAGACCTCCGAGCAACAATTGTCGGAGGTGATCGTGAGCGCCAACACTAAATCTTACATTGCCGCCAAGGCTTCTACCTCGCTGCGACTGAATGCTGAGCTGATAGAAATACCGCAAAACATTACGGTTGCCACCAAGCAGACGCTCACCGATATGGGCTTGCTTACCAAAAGTGAGATCTTCCGTATTTCCAGTGCCATCACTAAAAGTTATGGCTCTGAACTCGATCTGACTTTCCAGATCCGTGGCATGGATGCTACTTATGGTACTTACCGCAATGGCGTGGGTGGCCCTATCTGGTGGAATGCGCAGGAGGATGCGGCGATGATCGAGCGCATGGAATTTGTGAAAGGGCCAGCAGGTTTTATGCTGTCCAATGCAGAGCCCGGTGGTCTTGTGAATGTAGTTACCAAACAACCAACACATCAACGTGTTACAGAGATAGGTTTTGGTGTTGGCAGCTGGAATATGATGCGTACTTATGCCGACCTCGGTGGAGAGTTTGTAAAGGATGGCAAACTGACTTATCGCCTAAATATAGGTGGCGAAAAGAAAAACGAGTATTACCAGTTTGGTGATTTTTACCGCTACTGGATCTGTCCGGTGATCAAATATGACTTTGATGAGAATACCAGTGTTACGCTGGAGCATAACTATGTGAAAGCTGCCACGCTGGCCAACTCCCAATACTCCGCGACAGTCAATGAAGATTTTACTGCGCTCCCGATCGATCTGGCTATTGTAGATCCCAACCTCAATAAGTTTTGGGGCGCCGATGTGTACACCCGTGTGCATCTAAAGCATAAGTTAAATAACAAATGGACCATCAATGCACAGGCTGCTCATATGACTACAGACTGGGATGGTACTACTATGTATCCTGAAGGAATAAGCCCCACAAAGGATACAATCTACCGTTATGTATCTTCCAGCGACTGGTGGGGTAAGCTTACCAACATTCAACTTTTTGCAGATGGCAAGTTTTACACCGGCAGGCATATCGAGCACAAAGTGCTTATCGGTATAGATTATGGCAATGGCGGCGAAGGAAGTACTTCGAATGGCAACTGGGGAGAAAATAAATATCCGCTTGCTATCAACAATCCGACTTATTATTTGCCTAAAGCGGATTTTGAGTTAACCCCAGACAATATATACACCTGGCAGGCAACCAATAAATGGCAGGCGTTGTATGTGCAAGATCACATTAAACTGTATGACAAGCTTATCGTAACGCTTGCGGGTAGGTTTACACAATTGAAGACCGGTCAGGATTATAACTCTCCTGATGATCCTGCTTATGAAGTGACTGACAATAAGTTTACGCCGCGTCTTGGTCTTACTTATATGTTTACGCCCAACTTATCAGTATATGCCATGCACGATGAAAGTTTCCTCTCTCAGCGTGGGGCCATCTTTGGCGGCGGCAGGCTTCCTGCACTCGTTGGAAGTAATAATGAGATTGGCATTAAGGCGCTGTTGTTCAACAAGCAGCTATCTATTACGGCTTCTGTTTATGACATGCGCAAGAATGACGTAGGCACTTCTGATTTTGATCATCCGGGCTTCTATCTTAAGACGGGGCAGATACGCAGTACAGGTCTGGACCTGGACATAGCGGGTAAGATAAATGCCAATGTTTACGTGAATATCAACTATGCTTATGTAAACCCACGTATTACGAAAGATGCAGAGCCGACTTATGTTGGGCTGCAAAACTCCGGCACCTGTAAGAACCTCGCCAATTTCTGGCTGAAGTATCAGGTGAATAGCGGTATCCTCAGAGGTTTTGGTGTTGGCGCCGGCGTACAGTACACCGATAAACGGAGTGCCGTATCTCCCGGTTGGAATCACGAAAAGGGTAACAAATATCTTCCTGACTATACTTTGTTTGATGCTGCGCTGAGTTATACCAATGGCAAGTTTGGCATCAACTTAAATGCTTATAATCTTTCGGGTAAAAGGTATGCTACCGGTGGCTGGTGGTATCCTGAATTCAATGAGTATATGTTTTATCAGGGTACGCCCAGGAACTTCAGGTTGCAAACCACTTTCAGGTTATAATTTTTTGGGCCCAAGGCCCAGGAATAGGGCTGCGAGGCTACAAGCCTCGCAGAGCTGAGAAAGGTTCACAGGTTGCTGTGGACCTTTTTTATTGTATGCCACCCAATCGTTGCAATACTTCTTTTTGGTAGGATATACCAATGGGGATCATGTGTCCGTGAATATCGATTTCGCTGGCTGCATAGGAATCGATATGGCTTGTTGAGATGATATATGATCTGTGTATACGGATAAATTTATCTGCGGGCAGGTTTTCTTCAAAATGCATCAGGGTTTGATAGGTCATTATCGTCTTTTTTGTAGTATGGATCTTTACATAATCTTTCAGTCCTTCTATGTACAGGATGTCCTGGAGCAACACCCTGACCATTTTTTTATCGACTTTAACGTATATGAATGCTTCTTCGTTTTGCTGTTTCTCTCCTACCGCCTGAAATTCTTTGCCTGCTTTTTGGGTAAGCTCTTCAAACTTATTTACTGCTTTTAAGAACCGCTCGAATGAAACTGGCTTGAGGAGGTAGTCTATAGCATTTAATTCATAACCTTCCAATGCAAACTCTCTATGTGCGGTGGTAAATATTACGACCGGAGGGTCTTGCAGTGTGCGTAATAAAGCGATGCCACTCAACCGAGGCATGTTGATGTCCAAAAACAATAGATCGACCTTGTTGGCACGTATTACATTGTATGCTTCAGTACCATCGGCACAAGCGGCTACCAGATGCAGGTGATCCAACTGTGTTATATAGTTTTCCAATATTTCCCGGGCAAGGGTTTCATCATCGGCTATGACGCAACTGATCTTCTTCATATATCTATCTTTAGGTAAGCCTTAAATGTTTCTTTTTGTTCGGTGATTTCCAACGTGTATCGCCGGGGATAGGCCAGTTCAAGCCGCTTTCTCAGGTTAGCCAATCCAAAGCCATTAGCTGTGGGTCTATCCCCCGCCCGATAACTGTTCTCAACATTCAGGGTTAGCGTTCCTGCTGTCATATTCAGATGTATGCTGATCCATCCAGCTCCTCCGCTAATTCCGTGCTTGAAGGCATTTTCAACCAGGGGCAACAGCAGCAATGGCGTAACCAAGGCATCGGGGTTGTCGCACTTCGACTGAAAGGTAAGTTCAAGGCGATCGGCAAACCGCATTTGCTCTATGCCTATATAGTTTTGAATGTGTTTTATTTCTTTGCCGATGGTTACTTTTTCGTTGCTGGCCTCGTAAAGCATGTATTGCATCAGATCGGATAGCCGCAGGATCGCTTCCGGCGCCTGCTTCGCTCCTTTTAACGAGAGTGCATATATGCTGTTCAGTGTGTTAAAGAAGAAGTGTGGGTTTATCTGCGCTTTCAGCAGGTTCATTTCCACGTTGAACTTTTCTTTTTCGATCGTTCGTAATAGCTTTTCGCGTCGCCAGGCAGTTTGCATGAGTTGCAACACCATTGCCAAGGCCAATACTGGTATCAGTTGTAGTGACAATCTTACTATTCGTACCGGTATCCAAAGATGTTTTGTCTCGAGCTGGTATCTCTCCGGATCATATACCTGCTCCCAGGGCAATACAAAATAGTGTGTAAGTACTCTCTTGAGCACCCCTCCTAAAAATACCAGTACAATTACAGCTATTGCATAGCGTATATATTTCCCATGCTTGTACCAGGTGGGCATCAGCAGGTATAAATTGATATAGGTAACTGCCATTGTAACTGGCAGGCTTGCCACGGTTTGGGGAACCAGCCTGAAGGTGAGCTTATCCGTATCTTCCCAGTCATAGCTCATAGCAGCATAGATCAAATAGCCCAACCAAAATAAAGCATGTTGGCCGATGGTCGCATATCTGTTTGTCCTGAAAACCATATTCGAAGTCCTGATTCTTATATTAACGCCCTGCAAATGCCAATTGGTCGAAAAAGCTCCCTATCGCTATAAGGAAAGTATTTTTTTGCGGCCTCAAATTACTGATATGAAATCTTGTGTAATTCATTCGCTGATCATTTTAACATTTACCTCGTTTTCTCTACAGGCTCAGCAAAGCCAGGATACTGTTCACTTGGCTAATCTTAGAAAATCCGGTCTCTATGATGCTAAGCAGGGTAAGAACTTCCCGGACTTTACTTATCAATTCAGCTCAGAACCCAACCTTGTGAAATTACGCAGAAAATATAACCTGGACTCTGTTGCCGGCAAGGGCACTGATGTTCAAAAGGCGATCCGCCTGCTTGAATGGTTCCACAACCAGGTGCCGCATGAGGATACGCTGAATATCCGGCCTTTGAATGCAGAGAATATCATAACACATTACCGTACAACCGGAAGAGGGCAAGGTTGTTATCCGCTTGCCATTGGCATGAATGAGGTATTATTGAGCATGGGCTTTCAGTCGAGGGTCGTTATCTGTTTCTCAAACAAATATCCCAGGCCAGACGGCGGGCATGTGATCAATGCGGTGTACATTCCTTCGCTTACGAAGTGGATCTATATGGACCCGCAGGATAATGCGTATATAAAAGATGAACTGAATAATTTTCTCAGTATTGAAGAGGTGCGGCAACGGCTGATTGACAACAAGCCGCTTATCATTAATGAAACGGCTAATTATCACCAGGTGCCTACCAACGCAGCCGAATACCTGTATCAATTTATGGCCGAGCACCTGTATCGTGTTATTTGTCCGCTGAATAGTCAATACAATGGGCAGACACAGGAGAAAGGTAAAACGATCTATTATGTTGAACTGTTACCTACAGGCAGCGTTGACCCAGCAATCGATATGTTTGAAACGGGATTTTATAGCAACTCCAAGGTGATTACGGTACATACTAATAATAATGTGCTGTTTTGGGAAAGGCCAAGACAAACAGAACTGCAAAACTAATTGGGCTAAAGCCCATAGAGGGTTTTATTTTTTGTCCCGGCCCTAAAGGACCGGGCAATTTGGACGTTTACTTCGATAGGGCCAGAGGCCCTGAAATAGAACTGCGAGGCTACAAGCCTCGCAGAGCTGCAACAACTTTTGATGTATTGTAGCCAGAGGCTACGGAATACACTCACTCGCCAGAGGCGAGCGAGTGAAAACAAACTTTAGTAGTTGCTTATGCTGTATAAGCTGCTACCCACTTGTTTTTGATATCTCTTCTTGCGTTGATGAATTCGAGGTCGGTGCCTTGTGCGATGGGGTCGATTGGGTAACGCAGAGGGCGGGTGCCTTTTTCCATGTTGATCAGGTTCAGTATTCCGTCGGCTATTTGCTGGGGGTCCATATCGAACTGGGCCATTTTGCCGAACAGGGCTGTTCCGATCGCATTGAACTTGTTTGCTGCCGCTTCGCCGTAGGCTGTTGTGATCTCGGCTTTGTCTGACTGAACGCCTGCCTTGACGCCGTTGTTCATTTCTGTAGGGAATACGCCCGGCTGTATGCTCACGTTTTCTATTCCGTATTCGCTCAGTTCATCCTGTAACCCTTCTGTAATGCTTTCCACGCCGAATTTTGAAGCGAGGTAGGGCACCATGAATGGCAATGTGTGGCCGCTGGCACCTGAGGTAAGGTTGATGATCAAACCATTTTTAGCTGCGCGCATGGCTGGCAATACTGCCTGATAGGTCCTTACAACGCCATAGAAGTTTACTTCAAACATCTTCCTGATCTGATCTATTGAAAACGCTTCCAGCAATCCAAATCCTGCAACGCCTGCATTGTTGACCAGTACATCGATCTTTCCGTGTTTCTTCAGTGTTGTTTCAAAGGCTGTTTTTACTGATGTATCGCTGGTAACATCTATTTCCACGACATCGATGTTGGGAAGTGCTGCCAACTCTTTGGCCACTGCTTCGTTTTTACCTTTTATGTCGCGCATGCCTGCGATTACTGTGTGGCCTGCTTTGGCAAGGGTGATGGCTGTCAGCTTTCCAAAGCCTGTGCTTGTTCCGGTGATGAATATTATCTTTTTCATTTTCTGTTTTTTTATTTGTTATCGATGGTACAAAGTTGGCCTTGCAGACACCCCTGTTCCATTGATAAATAATAAAAAAGCTCTTGACATACATCAAGAGCTTTCTCGTCATAAATCCCAGTCTATTACTTTTTGGCGTTGTTTTTCCTTATCCTGCTCAGGGTTTCCGGTGTGATGCCCAGGTAGGAGGCGATCATGTGTTGCGGTACCCGGAGGGCCAGTTGGGGATACCTGTTGAGAAAGTACTGGTACTTTTCTACGGCGTCGCCGCTTATGTTGACATTGATCCTTTGCTGGCTTGCTGCAAAGCTTCTTTCAACGACTGCCGTAACCAACTCATTGAGTGGCTGAATGTTTTTTGTCAACTCTGTAAACTTCTCCCTGGGTATCAGCAATATCACCGAATCTTCAATAGCATCTATATTGTACCTGGAGGGTTTTCCTGTCAGGAGGCTTTCACGATCGCCTGTCCACCAGTTTTCCATGGCAAAGCTGATGATGTGCTCATTTCCTTTATCGTCTATCGTATAGGTTCTTACAACTCCCTGGGCAACAAAGGCGTTGTAGCGCCAGACATCGCCTTCCTGGAGCAGGTACTGGTTCTTTCTCAACTTCTTTACGGTGGTGGCTTCCTCTATCAATGCCAATTCTTCGTCACTTAATGTGATCTGTTTAAGCAGGTATTGCCGGAGTACCTCGAACATCTGTTTTAGTTTATACTGTGTGCTATTGATTTCAATAGCTGAAAGCTAAGTTCCTGCTTTTTCCATTCCCCTCCATATTCTGTCTACTGGTCAAAGAAATTTTACCTTCGCCCTACTCTGCTGTAGGTTTGAACAAATATTTATCACATGAGAATATTCACCTTCTTACTGTTTTCTATACTGCTGGCAGGCACTGCTATTGTCTGCGCCCAAACGCCAGCCCCGTCAACCAGGATAGCCGCTACCACTGAGTGGCCGGCCTATGGCAATGATGCCGGTGGTTCCCGTTTTTCGCCCTTAAAGCAGGTAAACAGTCAAAACGTAAACAAGCTGAAAGTGGCCTGGACATTCCAAACCGGTGAGTTGAAACTGTATGAAGGTACGAATGTGATGAAGCAGGCGGCTTTTGAGGCTACGCCTGTGATGGTGGGTGGTATTCTTTATTTCAGCACGCCTTCCAATCGCGTGTTTGCCATCGATGCAGCTACTGGTAAGGAGCATTGGGTATTCGATCCCCGGGTCGATCTTCGTACTGGCTATTCGGAAGTAACATCCAGGGGTGTTTCTATATGGCCGGGGAATGGCCAGCATGATCAGCGCATTTTTATTGCCACCATCGATGGCCGCCTGATTGCGCTGGATGCCTTAACAGGTAGGCCTGTTGTTTCGTTTGGCACTGGTGGCACCGTAGACCTGAGTGAAGGTATCGGTAGTAAGATCAGCGTTACTTCTGCTCCGGCTATTATTGGCAACACGATCGTTGTTGGCTCGGCCATGGGTGATAACCAGCGCTTCGATTACCCACGAGGCACTGTGCGTGCTTACGATGTCATCACCGGCGCTTTGAAATGGGGTTGGGACCCTATTCCCCGCGACTCTACCGATGCAGCCTGGAGCACCTGGAAAGGGCCTAAGGCGCATCAAGCCGGTGCAGCCAATGCGTGGGCAACTATTTCTGTAGACGCGGCGCGTGATCTTGTTTTTGTTCCTACCAGTAGTCCCAGTCCTGATTATTATGGCGGCGAACGATTGGGTCAAAACTTATATGGCAATTCGATTGTAGCGTTGCGTGCTTCCACCGGTAAACTGGTATGGTATTACCAGGTTGTTCATCATGATCTGTGGGATTATGATATTGCCGCGCAACCGATACTGACTGACATTATTAAGAATGGTCAGCAAGTTCCCGCCGTCATAGTAGGTACCAAGATAGGGCATGTTTTTGTGTTGCACCGCGAAACGGGCAAGCCTTTATTTCCTGTAGAAGAAAGGCCCGTGGCGGCTTCTGATGTGCCTGGTGAAACAGCCTGGCCCACTCAACCGTTTCCCGTGTTGCCTGCTCCGCTCGGTATTCAAAGTGTTGGTGTAAAAGATGCCTGGGGCCCTACTCCACAAGCGAAAGAAGAAGCACAAAAACGAATAGCGCAGTATACCAACAAAGGCACATTCACTCCTCCTTCTTATAAAGGCTCTCTGATAACACCCGGCAATGTTGGTGGTATCCACTGGGGTGGTATGTGTGTGGACCCGCAACAGCGATTGTTGATCACCAATATCAACTTATTGCCTGCTATCATCCGCATGGTGCCGCGTGATCAGTTGCATGAGTTTGAAGATAAAGAGACTAAGGTTGTGCGTGGTGAGAATGGCCTGCAACGGGGCACTCCTTATGTGATGAACCGCGACTACCTTTTTAAGGGAGATGAGAAGGGTATCATGATGCAAACTACTCCTCCCTGGGGCACACTCGTTGCCATCGATCTCAATAGCGGGCATAAAAAATGGGAAGTGCCATTGGGTTATCAGCTTGATCCGCAACAGTATCCCGGCGCAGAAAAGTGGGGTTCGCTGAACCTTGGCGGCGCCATTGTTACTGCTGGTAACCTGATCTTTGTTGCTGCTACGCGAGATGGTCACTTCCGCGCTTTCAACAGCAGGACCGGTGCTGAGTTATGGAAATATCTTTTGCCTGCCGGTGGCCAGGCTACTCCTATGACTTACTCAGTGAATGGTAAACAATATATTGTCATCGCTGCCGGTGGTCACGGGAAGTTTTCTACCAAGATGGGAGATTATGTGGTTGCGTTTGCACTGGAATAAGAAGTCGCAACACGCCCCTGGCATAGTCCTTTTTATATAGGTAATAGTCGTACTTTCCCCCTGTATTTTTGTACCATAAATGTTTACGTGTGAATAGGGGAACCAAACTAAAGTTCAAGCAGCTTGGGGTGATCATCATCGCCTGGATGATCATGGGTTTGCTGATGACTGTTTATGATCTGCTCGTGTTGCTGACCGATAATACACTCGGGCTTTCAGACAATTATTCTTTTCTCATCTCTGCTGCGCGCAATGTAGGCGCGGGTCTTGTGGGTGCTTTACTTGGCGGCAGCCTGCTCGTATTTTATGTGAATGTAAAGTACCAGGATAAGCCTTATGGTTATACTGTTTTCCTCGTGTGTTTCTTTTTGTTGCTGATCGTGGCGCTCATTTCTGTGATCATGGGTGTTATTTTGATACCCTCCCGAACAGGCAAGGCATTGACAGATCCCGAGTCGTGGGCAGCCTTTAAACAATTCCTGAAAGACAGTTCTCATATTAAAGCAGCTATCTTCTGGGGCTTTGTGGTGGGCGTGACGCAATTATTCCTGCAGATCAACAGTAAGTTTGGCCAGGGTGATTTCTGGAATATCATCCGCGGCAGGTATAATACGCCCAAGGAAGAGAAGCGGATCTTTATGTTCCTCGACCTGAATGCTTCTACTACGATAGCGGAGAAGCTTGGCGATGAGCAGTATCATGCTTTGCTGAAAGATTTCTTTGCTGACATTACCGTGCCTATTCTTGAAAACAAAGGGAATATTTACCAGTATGTGGGTGACGAGGTAGTGATTGCCTGGAACTATGAGGATGGGAAAGAGAACATGCAATGTATCCGGTGCTTCTTCGATATGAAACTGCATATTCAAAAGCTGAAAGATAAATACATGCAGCGTTATGGACTTGTGCCTTCTTTCAAGGCGGGTGTTCATTGTGGGCGGGTGATTGCGGGTGAAGTAGGCATCATCAAACGTGACATCACGTATTCCGGAGATGTACTGAACACTACTTCCAGGATACTTGATAAATGTGGGGAACTGAACGAAGAGGTGATCGCTTCGTCGGACCTGTTGTCGGAATTGTATTCTGTCAGGAATTATATTACGCGATCGTTGGGCGCTATCAAACTTAAAGGCAAAGAAAAAGAAGTGATGCTGGTGGCTTTGACGCCTCTTTGAAGGCAACGAGGGTTAAATTCTTTTGTCGCAGGGTGAGCCGCCCTTGGAGGGCGACCCACCCTGCGACAAACTTATACCATTACGGCTGCTTCTTTATTGTATTTGTTCTTGTAGTCGATAGGTGACAATCCGGTGATCTTTTTGAATACTGTACGGAATGCCTTGGTATCTGAGTATCCTACTTCGTACATGATCTCGTTCACATTCTTGCGGCTGTTTTCCAGGTATTTCTTGGCGGCTTCGATTTTTACTCTTTGTATATATTCTACCGGTGTGTTGTTGGTAGCTTTCTTAAAGCGTCTTTCGAAGTGACGGCGGCCAATGGCAAATCTTACAGCCAGCTCTTCCACCGATATGCGCTCTGTCACATTCTTTTCAATAAAATCCTGCGCTTGTTTGATAGATTCATCTTCATGTTTTTTCTGTCCGCTGAACATGACGAAGGGTGATTGGCTCTTGCGGTCTATTTCAATGGCGAAGAATTTAGCGATCAGGATTGCCATTTCTCTACCGGTATATTTTTCTATCAGGTATACCAGCAGGTTGAAATAGGAAGTAGCGCCTCCACTTGAATAGAGTCCATCTTCTTCTGTGATGATCCTGTCATCTACCAATGTGACCTCCGGGAACATTTCCCTGAACTCATTGGCATATATCCAATGGGTGGAGCATTTTTTACCGTTGAGCAAACCAGTGGAAGCCAACAGGAATGCGCCAATACACAGGCTGGCCACTTCTGCGCCCAATGCATGTTGTTTTACGATCCAGGGAACGAATGCTTCGTTCTTTTTCAAAGCTGCAGGCAGGTCGCCGCTAAGGGCCGGAACAAAGATCAGATCTGTTTTTTTAACGTCTTTAAGGAGTACATCTGCATGTACAGAAAAACTGCCCTGATTCAACAATACTTCTTTGGTAAGTCCTACCAACTCCACCTTGAACATGGGTGGCTTGCCTGCTTTTTTCAAGAAATCATTTACCGCTGTAAACATGTAGCGGGGATCGGTGATGGCAGCTAAAACGGCCTCTTCGGGCACAAGAATAGATACGTGTTTCATCCGTTCTTATTAATTTTTTGTTGGCCGGATATGTTTAGTATATCCGAATGAATGTTGGCCAATACGCTGGCATTGGTAGTTTGTTTCCAGTATGAATTTCGAAGGGGAGTAAATCTGTCTGTTCTGAGGAATCAAATTTATGACAAATTGCTTACTCTTTCAAACGCTTTTTTAATATGTTTTATAAGGAGTTAAGTACAGGTTATCACCATACGGAATGCAGGTTTCGTTGTACGAAAGTCAATCGATTGAGTTGCTGAATTTGGGGTTGATCGTTCAGTATTCAGTTCAACGTTTAAACATTTGAGTATAGATTCCTGGTTCTGCACGCTCGTTTGCTGACACTTTTTCCGTGTCGCAAAGCACCTGCTATTAGTCGCAAGCACACGCCGTGATCGCAAAGGGGGCCTCGTAAATTTGTATATGCAAAGCTATCCTAATGCGAAAAATTATAGTTTCTATTAACGTAACCCTTGACGGTTTTATGGCTGGCCCCCGTGGCGAACTGGATTGGCATTTCCCCCACTGGAATGAAGAGATGGCCAATTTTGCTTACGAGCAGCTGTGTTTGATGGACAGCATTTTACTGGGCCGTGTCACTTACCAGGCCATGGCTAGCTACTGGCCTTATGAAGCCAACAATACTACCTGTGGCCGCCAGGAGCAGGATTACGCCTACATGATGAATAATTACGAGAAGGTCGTGTTCTCTAAAACATTGCGCACCGTGGAGTGGAGGAACAGCCGGTTGGTGAAAAACAATATTGCCAAAGAGGTTGCTTCGCTGAAAGAGCAGCCGGGCCTGGATATGATCGTATATGGCAGCGGCAGTATCGTATCGCGGTTGATGCAACTGGACCTTGTAGATGAGTATGTGGTATGGCTGCACCCTGTTGTATTGGGGCGGGGTATTCCTTTGTTCAGGGATGTGCAAGGCAAGTATCCATTAAAGTTGTTGAGAACGAAAGCGTTTAGTTCGGGTGTGGTGGTGCTGTATTATGAGAAGGTGAAGTTGAAAGGTTTACCGGCTGGTAAGTTGAAAGGTTCACAAGTTGAAAAGTTGAAAGGAAAAGACGTTGACTCTGACTCCCTTATCAACTTTTCAACTTGTTAACTCTCCAACTCGAATTTCGGTTAACTTGCGTCAATGCATACTTTCAATGACGTTCACCAACAGTTTGCCGAATATTTTGGGATACCGGCATTGAAACCATACGCTTATCTTTTATCCAAGAAACTCAGTGAAGGGCATATTTGCCTCGACCTGGAGAAACCTCCTGCCGGCACAGAAGAGCTACCTGCCTTTTATGCCCTCCCACCTGCCGGCAGTCAGCCGCTTGCCTCCATTGCCCTCGTAGGCAAAAATGGCGATGACAGTCATCCTTTTGTATTGTATCAAAACAGGCTTTACCTGCAGCGGTACTTCCGGTATGAAACGGGCTTTCTCAACCGCATCAGACAGTTTCTTGCTGAAGAAAAAGAGCAACTACCGCAACGGCTGGCATTGTTGCAAGAGCATCGTGATTTCATCAGTCAATTGTTTGCGAACACTAATAGCAGCGCCCCTACTCAGGACGAGCAGGCCGACTGGCCGCTGGCGGCTGCCATCACCGGCATCCTGCAAAACTTTACTATCATCACCGGCGGTCCGGGAACCGGCAAGACTACTACGGTTGCCAAAATCCTTGCGATCTTATACGCTACCAATCCGGCGCTAAAGGTGGCGCTGGCAGCTCCTACCGGCAAGGCGGCTGCCCGCATGGCGGAAAGCCTTCGACAAACAAAGATCGCGCTGGAGCCTGCTATTCTGGAAAAGTTCCAGGCGCTGCATCCTTCTACCATACATCGTTTGCTGAAACCTATTGCCGGCTCACCTGCCTTCCGCCACAACCGGCAGCAACCATTGGGTTATGATGTGGTGATCGTGGATGAATGTTCCATGATCGACGTGGCTTTGTTTGCCAAACTCCTGGATGCCATTGCATCTGGTACCCGCCTGATCATGCTGGGCGATAAGGACCAGCTAGCGTCGGTGGAGGCTGGCAGTTTATTTGGCGACTTATGCCTGGCGCAGGAAAGGCTTAACGTGTTTTCAGCAGAACGGGTGCCACTGATCAATTCTTTTATTACTGATCCGCAAGCGCATATATCAGACAGCCATATCAGTGATGACCAGCGTCATCCTTTGTTCGAACACCTGGTTGAGCTACGGCGCAGTCATCGTTTCACCGGCCATACCGGTATAGGTTCTTTCAGTAAGGCCGTTATTCAAAATAATGTAAAGGCCCTGCATCAATTTTTGCCGCCTGCTACAGATGAACAGGTGATCATCGATCCTGTTTACTCTAATGCACTGTTTGAACAATTCATTGCCGGTTATGCCTCTTTTATTCATGAAAAGGAAATACCTGCGGCCTTAAAGAAGATGAATGCATTGCGGGTATTGTGTGCTGTAAGGGATGGTGATCAGGGGCTGCATGTGTTGAATACCAGGATTGAAAAATACCTTGACAGTAAAAAGTTGATTCAACTCAGTGCTCCTTTTTATGCCAACCGGCCCATCATTCTTACACGGAACTATTATGAGCATGGGCTTTTCAATGGCGATACTGGCATCATACGCCCTGATGAAGACGGTACGCTGATGGCCTGGTTTGAGGACAGCAGCGGAACACTCAGGTCTATCATGCCCGGCTATCTCAGTGAAGCAGAAACTGCATTTGCCATGACTATTCATAAAAGCCAGGGGTCTGAATTTGATGAGGTACTGGTGGTGTTACCTCCGCATGTCGACACGCCATTATTGACCAGCGAGCTGTTGTATACCGCCGTAACGCGGGCCAGGAAAAAGGCATACATACAAGGCTCACCGGAAACAATACTGGCTGCTGCTAAACGAGTGGTGGAAAGGGCTTCGGGTATTGCGGCGCGCTTTAATAATACGAATTAGAACGAATTACACTATACGATCATGGCATTGTACCTGAAGGTTTCAAACTCCCTGGAAAAACTGGCAGACAGCTTGTCTGAAGATCTGCGAGCAGCAGGCGACGGTGTTTTTGATCCTTATTATATCGTTACGCAGACGGATGGTATGAACAACTGGCTGAAGCTGCAACTGGCCGATCACCTCGGTATTGCGGCCAACTGCCGTTTTCAGAAACCTAATGAACTGATCCACCTGCTTTATTATCTGCTTGGAGGTTCTTATACTGCCAT
Organism: Paraflavitalea sp.; assembly: GCF_059502485.1. Classification (NCBI taxonomy): domain Bacteria; kingdom Pseudomonadati; phylum Bacteroidota; class Chitinophagia; order Chitinophagales; family Chitinophagaceae; genus Paraflavitalea; species Paraflavitalea sp. The sequence goes on along the minus strand of NZ_JCACET010000008.1, from coordinate 1,633,310 downwards.
GTTGAGCGCCACCAACCTAAGCTGGCTGCTGTTTAAGCTACTGGGTGAAAAGGAGTTCATCAGCAAGTTTCCTTATATCGCTGATTATTTCCGGAACGCCGGCCCGGAAGCAGATACGCGCCGCATGGCGCTGGCCGAAAGGGTTGCTGATTTATTTGACCAATACCAGGTTTACCGGCCAGAGTTGATCAGGCAATGGAATGAAGGCATTACTTCCGGAGATCCTGACCACTCGTGGCAACAGTATTTGTGGACAAAGGCTAAAAAAGAGGCGCGTGATTCTTTGCCTGATAAGACATTGATTGGCTCCCTCATCCTTGACAAGCTGAAGCAACCGGCCAGTAAGGCGAGCTTGAAAACCCGGCTACCGCGTGTTCAGTTATTTGGCTTGTCTATCATCACGGCCTATCACGTTCAGATATTGTATGAGCTATCTTCCGTTATCGATGTTCATTTTTATTTTATCAATCCGGCGCCACTGGTTTATTGGTTCGACGACCGTAATGAAAAGCAACTGGCCACGTGGCGGCAAAAGGGCTATAAACTGGCGGAAGGAAATATTACCGGCAATACATTGCTGACCAGTTGGGGGCGTGTTATCCAGGATTCTTTTGGGTTGTTCTTCCGGCACGATGAGTTTTTAAATGCGCATGAAGTGATCGACACTGTGCCTCCGGAGCCCAACAGCCTGCTGCAGAAGATACAGGATGATATTTTTAATGCTGCTACAGCTGATCGTAACGAGCTTTCGCGTGCTGACATCAGTGATGGATCGATCGTGATCAATGCCTGCTATACGGTGGCGCGTGAAGTAGAGGTTTTGTACAACTATCTTGTTCACCTCATCGATCAGCGAAAAGAATTGTTGTCACCCCGCGACATCGTGGTGATGGTGAGTAATATCGATACTTACGCCCCTTATATCAAGGCGATCTTCGGCAATGCGCCTCATCAGTTCCGGTATATCATTGCCGATGAGAGTTATAATGAGAGTGATAATATTTTTACGGCCTTGCATGCCATTCTATCGCTACATGAGGAAAACTTTAAGGCCGAGGCCGTGCTTCAATTGCTCGACTCTTCACTCATACGCCGGCGCTTTGGCCTTTCGGATGTAACCTGCATCCGTGGGGTGGTAGACGCTGCCAATATCCGGTTTGGGCTGGAAGGACGGCAGGATGATGAAACGCATTTGGTGAGCTGGGTGTATGGTATTAAGCGCATTTTGTTTGGCGTTTGCATGAGTGGCGAGATGGTGTATGATGATGGTGCAGACCGCTTTTATCCACTCGACCTGGTGGAAGGTAGTGATGCGCTGGAGGTCATCCGGTTTTGTCACTTTGCCGAAGTGCTGATGGACAGTATCCGGGAGCGATCTGCTTCCCGCGATATTGCCGGCTGGGTGAAATATGTAGAGGATGTGTTGCACAATTTGATCCTTGAACCGGAAGAGGACACTGATGATGACTATCATGCGCTCATGAAGCACCTGGCTGAATACAACCTGCTGCATGAATACATGACCGAGTCTGTATCATTCGATGTGTTTACGCACAACTTCCTGCAATTGCTTGCCGGCACCACGCGAACAGGACTATTTGCGAATGGAGGCATTACTTTTTGTTCGCTGATCCCCATGCGCAGTATTCCTTTTAAAGTAGTGGCGCTGATGGGTCTTGATTATGATAAGTTTCCTCGCAAGGAGCAGCCTGCCAGCTTCAACCTGATGACCAGGCAGCGGCAAAAGGGTGATAGGAATGTGAAGGAAAATGACAAGCACCTGTTCCTGGAAACGATCCTTTCGGCCAGGCAATACCTGTACATCAGTTACCTCGGTCAACATGCGAAGGATAACAGCGTGTTGCCTCCTTCGGCCCTGATCGATGAGTTACTCGATTATATCGAAGCTGGTGCGGAAGCTCCTGACGAGGTACGTGATCAATTGATCACGCTTCAACCGTTGCAAGGCTTCAGTCATCAATATGCTACCGGGAATAAACGGTTATATAGTTATCTGAATACGGCAACACCAGAGAAGCCAGTGTTGCTTCCGGAGAAGCCTGCCGACAAGCTGGACTTCAGTGAAGTGGCATTGGATGATCTTGTTCGCTTCTTTAAGAATCCTTTCAAGGTTTATTATAATAAGGTGTTGGATGTTTATTATGATGATAAACAGGTATTGCTGAGTGATACGGAGTTATTTGGCCTGGATCATTTACAGCAGTGGGCACTCAAGAACCAACTGCTTACAGAAGCGGAGCCGGAAGTTTTGCAGCAGAAGCTGGTGATGATGGGTGAGCTGCCTTTGAAGAATATGGCAACAGTAGCCATAAAACACGTAGAAGAAGTAGTTACTCCGGTTCGTACGTTGTATGATGCTACTACCGGCCAGACAGCAGCTACTACTGTACAGGTTTCTATTCCTATCGACAACAGTGTGTTGAAGGGTGCTATCCAGGGAGTCTTCAATAAAAAGCTGGTGCTGGTATCGTGGTCGAAAAACGAAACGAAGTATTTGATAGAAGCTTATATCCGCTACCTGGCGGGCGTGGCTGTGGGCGAGGTTACCAACGCCTCTTTCATATCAGGTGCCAGGCAGCAAGCAGTTTTCAATGCTGCTCCCATCAAAAAGGGAGATGCCATTGAAAGGCTTACCAAACTCGTGATTATTTATAAAGCTGGTCTTGAAAAGCTGGCTCCTTTCTACCCTGATTTCGATATCAAGCCCAGCCAAGTGGCTGATATGGATCTTGAGAAGTTCAGCAAGGTTGTGGAGAGGCGGCTGGACACGTCGGAAGACCCTTATATTTTACCAGAGTATCATAAAGGTTTTTATGACCGAGAGGAGGTGCTGGAGCAGTATAAGGCTATTGCGATGCATATTCTGGCACCGCTGGATGATGCATTTCCCGGTTATTATGATTAATTGAATACAAGCATGAGTGCACCTAAACAATATATCGATTTCAATGCTTCTACGGCGCCGCTGCGGGATAGCAACCTGATAGAAGCAAGTGCCGGTACCGGTAAAACCTATTCTATTGCCATTCTTGTTTTAAGGCTGGTATTGGAGGAGGTAGTGCCGGTGAAGGAAATTCTCATGGTTACTTTTACCAAGGCTGCCGTGGCAGAACTGGAGGAAAGAGTACGGTTGTTTATACGCAGTGCGCATAAGTATGCCAGCGGCCATGTTATCGACGATAAGAATATCAGCGCTCTCGTACAGCGGGCTATCGATACGCGCGGAAAGGAGGCCATCCAACAGCAGCTTAAAGACTCCGTATTGTTTCTCGATGAAACGTCGGTGCTTACTATTCATAGTTTTTGTCAGCAGACGCTTAATGAATTTGCTTTTGAAACTTTCCAGTTGTTTGGCGCTGAGATGCAACCTGATCTTACGCCTGTGATTGAAGAGGAATTGAATAAGTTCTGGCGCAAGCATGTTACTACTTTGTTGCCACGTTTATTGCAGCAGGTGTGGCATGAAGAACTACGAAGCAATATCCTCGAAGTGTTGAAGAATCAGTTGAGTGGTAAGAAGTATCCCGGATTTCAGGCGCATACGCCCTACTCCATTACACGGGCTCAACAGGATGCGTGGGACCAGCAGCTTGCCGCGCTGCAGGAGAAAAAGGGGGCATTGGAGCAGGAGCTTCTTGCTTATGTGAAGGCCAACACAGCCAAATTGCAAGCGATCTGCGAGGATGACCGCAACGCTAAAAAAACGTTCCTGCCTTGTGTTGCTTCGCCGAAAGATTTTATTAGCCTTGTTCGGGAGAAACGGAATAAAGCGGCCTATGTAACCAAGCTGTTCCCAGAGATCATTCAGCGTATCGATGCTATCGATGCTGTTGAGGCAAATGTTGCTCCTATTGTCCAGGCTGTTTATCAGCAACTTTGCTATGTGGCTATCCAGGAGGCAGGTGAGGGCATTGCTTTATTTAAAGAGCGTAATAATGTTTTGGGTTATGATGATCTGATCAGTAACCTGCATCAGGCGCTTACCGGCAGGAATAGTGCTCAGCTCGTGAAGCTGTTGCGCAAGAAGTACCGGGCTGTTTTCATCGACGAGTTCCAGGATACTGACCGGCAACAGTTTGAGATATTTAATACGGCCTTTGGCGAGGATACTACCCTCTTTTATATTGGCGATCCCAAGCAGAGTATTTATGCCTGGCGAAAAGCGGACATTTTCACCTATTTCAAGGCAAAGGATGCGGTAAAGCACCTGTATAGTATGAATCATAATTACCGCTCTTCCGAGCGGATGATCCATGCCATGAATACATTCTTCCTGCCTGAACCAGGGTTTGATACTTTCTATTTTAAAGAGGCGGACAATGCTATTCTTTATATGCCGGTGGAAAGCCCGGCGCCTAATGCCAAGGGTGAACTGTTGCAAGGGAATTCGGCTGTACCTGCTTTCACTATATACTCTGTTCCCAATAGTAAAACGTTGTTGGAGGGTGTGGCAGCGCAGGTAGCTAATTTGCTGCAGGATGAATCTTATCTTATTCATAAGAAGGATCAGCAACGTCGTATTCTTCCTTCAGACATTGGCATCCTCGTGCGCACCGGTAAGCAAGGAAAGGACGTAAAGGCTCAATTGGCCCGGCTGGGCATCCCTTCGGTAACGATCGATGATGCCAGGGTTTTACAATCTGAAGAAGCTCGTTATTTGTTGTACCTGCTGGATGCCATTGCCCGGCCCGACCGCGCGTCCATTAACCGCGCGCTGCTTTCTCCTTTTACCGGCTTCGATTCTGATCATATCCCTTCGCTCAATGACGCTGCCGTACTGGAATTATTCACCAGTTATAAGAAACGCTGGCAGGATGATGGTGTGTATACAGCGCTGATGGACTTTGTGGCTGATTTCAACGTGAAGCAGGTATTGCTTTCTCCGCAATCTGTAAACGGGGAGCGTATTATCACCAACTTGTTTCAGTTGGTGGAGCTGGTGCACCAGGCCGAAAACAGGAAGGGCCTTTCCATGCAGGAATTATTATCATGGTTGCAACGGGGCATCGATGGCATGTCGGCGGAAGGGGATGAATACACGCAACGGATGGAAAGTGATGATGATGCCGTAAAGATCGTAACCATTCACAAGAGCAAAGGACTTGAGTACAATATCGTGTTGGCTCCTTTCCTTGATTTTGTAGATAATAAGGACAGGAACTTTGTGAGTTTTCGTGATCCTGTTTCCGGTGATTATGTGGGTGCTGAAAGCAGCCAGCTGTCTCCTGAACAGCTTGGCTGGTATGCCGAACAGGCCGAGCAGGAAAACCGCCGCTTGTTGTACGTGGCCATCACCCGGGCGGTGTACGCTTGTTATGTTTATAGGAATACTTACTCTTATTATAAGGCATCTACGCTTGCCATGTTTGTCAATGCATTGAAGGATACGGATGACTCGCTGATCACGCTACAATCTGAAGTTCCCACAGCTCCGGTCACATGCTATAAACAGGTAAGTCATTTGCAAACGCTTGCTCCCGCTGCTTCCATCCACTTTACACTAAAGGAGGAGAACTGGCGTAAGATGAGTTATAGTATGCTGGCGGCCAAGCCCGATCAACAGGTTCCGCCCCGCTCCTTCCCGTTGTCGCAAGAATATGACAATTTTATATTCCACCTTTTGCGGCGCGGCGCCAAGACAGGTAATTTCCTGCACTTCATTTTTGAGAACATCCATTTTTCGGATAACAGCCGATGGGATAAATGGCTGGGTGAAGCGATACGCCGGTTTGTGCCCGGTCAGGAAGAATTATACCTTCCTTTATTGCGTGAGATGCTGAACCAGGTATTGTTTACGAATATAGGTGGCGAGGATGAACCGTTTACACTTTCCGATGTGAATTGGAACAAACGAATGACGGAACTGGAGTTCGATTTCCCTGTTCCTACTTTTCCACTCAATGACCTGCATCGGCTTTCCGATGACCAGGTGAGCATTTTGATCCGGAACTTCCAGGGACTGCCTGAGAATAAACTGGAAGGTATTATGAATGGTAAGATCGATTTGTTCTTTGAGCATGCCGGACGGTATTATGTGCTCGACTGGAAGTCGAATTACCTGGGCAACGACTTACAGGATTATGCACCGGTTGCACTGGCCAGGGCCATGAATGAGAACAACTATCATTTGCAGTACCTCATTTATACAGTGGCTGTCAAAAAATACCTGGAGAGCCGTCTTCCACGATTCGATTATGCTACGCAGTTTGGCGGGGTAATCTATGTTTTTGTGCGGGGCGTGCGGGCTGGAAAAGATTCGGGCATTTTTACGCATAAACCCTCTTTGGAGAAGATACAGGCGCTGGAAGAGATCATTACACGGTTTTAAAGGCAGCAAGGCATAGAGGCAATAAGGCAACGAGCAGCGTAAGATTTTACTGTATTTTCGTAGGGTTAACTAAAACTCCCACCTAAACCTTGACGGCAAAGCCTTTTTTCCTGTGGTTATTGTTGTTAACTGGTCCTGCGCTATATGCACAGCCGGACATATCTTCTTCGCTTTCGCAGGACGAGCAGGTTGAACGCCTGTACAAGTGGTATAAGCTTACGGTTCTTGCACTGCAGGATTCTACCAAAGGTCTCAACGCGCTAAAGGCTGCAGAAGCCAAGTACCAGGATAACGCATTCCTGGCACAACAAAGCTGGTTGTTACATCGCGTCTACGTGGCAACCGTTCTCCGGGCCGGGCAAAGGAGTATAGATGAAATGTTGCAAACAGAAAAGGAAGCAAAAGACCGGGGATGGCCCATCATACAAGCCGAATGCTGGTTTCACATAGGTAATTTTTATTTTTTGCTGAATAAGTTTGGGCCTGCCTTTGAATACATGCAAAGGGGAAGGTACTTTTTAGAGAAAAAGGGCGTCGGGAATTACCCCTACCTTAAACGCTATGCCGGAGGGTTGGCTGAATGTTACTTCCGGTTTGGGGAATATGATCAGGCCATCAAGTATTATAAAGAAACCAGGGACCTCCCGGACTATTGGAATGGGGTTATCTATTTTGCCAGCCTGGAGAACAGTATAGCCTTGTGCTACCAGCAAACCAAACAATACGACTCGGCTATCTATTTCTTCAGGCAGTCTCACACTTCTGCAGCAGCAGCGAATGACTCCTTTTATATGACGCTTGCTTATGGCAACATGGGGTATACTTATCACCTGATGGGCCAGGACTCGCTGGCTTTGCCATTGCTTCATCAGGATTATGCCGGTAGCCTCAAAGCACGTGAATGGGGCAGCGCTGCCAACGCCGCCATGATCCTTATATCCATTTATATCAGCCAACGGAATACTACCATGGCCGAGCAATATTTAGCGCTTGCACGCTCTCACGTATATTCTTTAAATGGTGTGGGCCTGTACAGAAGCTGGTACGACAACCTGTACAAGTATTATTTATTGAAAGGCAATCATACGCTGGCTTTACAATATGCCGACTCCCTGTTGTTTTATAAAGACAGTCTGGCTGCTATACGCAGTACCCGCACGTTGAACCAGGCCAAGCTAAAGGTGGAAACAGAAAGGTATATGAATACTGTTCATGAGCTGGAAGCCCAGCGCCGGCAGCAGGTATTCATCCGCAATGGTATTTTGGTAGCCGTGTTGTTGGCCGGTATTATTGGTTTGTTGTGGGTGAACCGTCAGCGCCTGAAAAGAAACAAGGAGTTGCAGCTGGCAGCCCTGGCCCGCGAGAAGGCACAACAGGAACTGTTGTTTGCCCGGCAGGAACTGATTGGCTATACCGACAAACTAAAAGAGAAGAATGATCTCATCGAACAATTCCGGCAGGAGCTGGAGCAACTGCAACAGAACGATGTGCAGGAAAATAAGGAACGAACTGACAATATTAACCGCCTCCTCAATGCTACTATCCTTACCGAGGACGACTGGCGTACTTTCCGTGATCTGTTTGAAAAAGTGTACCCGGGGTTCTTTGTACGTCTCCGGGACAAGATGCCCGATCTCAGTGCGGCCGACACGCGCCTTATAGCACTTACCAAATTGCAATTGCCGCCAAAGGATATGGCCGCCATGCTGGGCGTGAGTTATGATGCCATCAAGAAGGCAAGGCAGCGGCTGCGCAAAAAAATCAACTTGCCAGAGGAGGGTTCGCTGGATGAACTCGCTGAAATGATCTGATGTCCCCCAAATGTCCCCCTGCATGTCCCTTTGTTTTACCCGCTTGTTATTGTATTAATAGCAGACGTCTTTCGATATTGCATTAAAAGGCGGATGTCAACCCCCAAACCCTGGCTACCCCGCAATTACCTGTTGGTGATCCTGATCTGTCTGCTATTGGCAGCTTTGATCTGGTGGATCTTTCACCAGCGTATCCGGCGTATTGAAAACGAGTTGCAGAAAAACCAACAACAAACAACCTTATTATATATGCCAGAAAAAACAATTCCCGGCAGGATGATCCTGTTGCCGGACAATGCCGGAATAGCTGTTGTAGATACTGCTTCTATCATTCGCATTCAGGCTATCAGCAATTACAGCAAACTGTTTTTTGCTAATGGAAAAAAGCTGGTGGTAGCCAAAGTGCTCAAACGTTTTGAGCAGGAACTGTCGTCTAATGGTTTTATACGTCCACACCGTACCCACCTGGTAAATAAAAAGTTCATTGTACGCTATATCGATGGTGAAGCCGGAAAGATCGAGTTAAGTACCGGTGAGCTCATCGATGTGTCGAAACGCAGAAAACCGGGCTTTCTGAATGTTTGGCGTATGTATGCAGGTTCGCTTTCCCCGCTTTAAATATATCCCTTGCACAAAACTGATGCGGCATTTAACTATGATTAACCCATTACATGCAGCCACCTCAACGTTTAGTGAGGTGGTTTTTCTTTTGCCCTCAAAGTGAACGGCATAAAAAAAGCTGGTCCTTTTCGGGACCAGCCTATTACTTAGTTGATAACATGCTCTTAATCTCCCCAGATCTCATCTTCGCCATTCAGCCATTTCTTTACGAGGGCTGTGGTTACTGATTTGGGCCTTTCGATGGGGAATGCCAGGGCGCGAGACCATATCAGGCTGGCCAGTACGCCCAATGCACGGCTTACACCAAAGAGTACTGTATAAAACTCATACTCCTTCATGCCATAATGTACCAGCAGGGCGCCGCTATGAGCATCTACGTTGGGCCATGGGTTTTTGATCTTGCCTAATGACTGGAGGATGGGTGGCACTTCTTCATAGATGTTCCATACGGTTTGCACCAAGGGATCATCGGCCATGTGCTTTTTGCCAAACTCCATCTGCGCGGTGAAGCGGGGATCGGTCTTACGCAATACAGCGTGTCCGTATCCTGGTACCACTTTTCCTTCGCCGAGGGTCTTTTTTACATACTCTCCTATCTGTTCGCGGGAAGGTGTTTCTGTTTTCAGTTGCTCCCGCATTTCGAATATCCATTTAACCACTTCCTGGTTGGCCAATCCGTGCAGGGGACCTGCAAGACCGTTCATACCAGCCGCGAGGCTGAGGTAAGGATCGCTGAGGGCTGATCCTACGAGGTGGGTTGTGTGGGCCGATACGTTGCCGCCTTCATGGTCGGCATGGATGGTCATGTACAAACGCATCAGTTCCTTGAAGCTCTCGTCTTCAAATCCCAGCATATGGGCCAGGTTACCTGCCCAGTCGAGCAATCCGTTGGGATGGATGTGCTGGTTGTTCTTGTATTTGCGACGATAGATATAGGCTGCTACACGGGGCAGGCGGGCGATGAGGTCCATAGCGTCATCGAACACTGGTTCCCAGTAATCTTTTTTATTGATGCCTTCAGCATAGCGCTTGGCAAAATTGCTTTCTGTCTGGAGGGCCATGATACCTGTTACAAACATCGTCATGGGATGCGCTGTTACGGGCAGGGCATCGATGGCATCGAACACATGGTTGGGTACATGGGAGCGGCGTTGCCAGATAGAAGAGATATGAGCCACATCTTCTTCGGTTGGCAATTCACCAATGAGCATCAGGTAGAAAAGGCCTTCAGGCAAAGGCTCGCTGCCACCTTTGGCTTTCGGAAGTTTTTGCTGCAGTTCGGGGATAGAATAGCCACGGAAACGGATGCCTTCCTGTGAATCCAGTAAAGATGTTTCGCTTACCAGGCCAGTGATCCCACGCATTCCCTGGTATACCTGCGACAATTGCACTTCACCGATCTTTTTGGTGCCATGTTCTTTCAGCAGGTCCTTGATTTCCACTGCTGCGCTTTCTGCTTTTGCTTTAAACCTTTCTTTGAGAATGCCCATATGCAAGATTATATATAAAAAAACGAAGTATTTACAGGGGTTGATTCCTTGGCCGCTAAAGTTAAATCAAACTCGTTCAATAGAACAAAATTTATTCACTGCAGTTGACAGGAAACTTGTTAATATAGGTAAATTAATAGGCTTTTAATAGACCCGCGCAATAACTTATTTTGTTCTAATCTGAGTCTAATAACTTGCTAATTCAGCCTTGTTGACAGTATGGGGTTTATTTGGGTGCTTTGCGATAAAGCCAGATGGCAACGATGCCAAAGATGATGTTGGGCATCCAGGCAGCCAGCAAGGGAGGGAAGTTGCCTTTGGTGGAGAAAGTGAGGGAGAACTTATCCATGACCACAAACAGGGCGGCGGTCACAATTCCGATAGCCAGGTTGAGCCCGCTACCTCCGCGTGTTTTACGGGATGCCACGCTGACTCCTATCAGGGTAAGTATCACTACGGACAACGGGGTGGCATCACGGCGGTAGCGCGATACTTTAAAATCGTTCAACCCTTCGGTACCTCTCGCCTCTTCTGCTTTTATAAAGTGGTTGAGCTGAGGGGTAGTCATTTTATCTTTCAGGTATTTATCGGGCTTGATCTCATTGGGGTTCACGTTCAGCTTGATGTTCATAGACGGGATCTGGGTCACCGTTTCTTTCAACCCGTCAATTTTTCGCTCTACAGCATTTTCCAGTTTCCAGGTCTTTTTGGCTGTATCCCAACGAACGGTCTCTGCACGGAGGTTGTATACTACCAGTGTTCCTTTCATGCGTTCCATGAAGAAGCCGTTGGTAGCTGTTTTGGAGGTTGTATCATAATTGCGCAGGCCGGCAAAGGTGTTGGTATCGATACGGATATAATAGTTCCTCGTGCGCTTGCTGTACTCGCCTTGTTCGTAAGAGCTTTTGCTATCGATGTAGGTAGCCTGAAAGTTACCATAGATCACGTTGGCCTTCGGGATGAGGTAATGGGAAGCATACCAGAAAAAGCCACCCAGCAGCAAAGCGCCTATCATATAGGGACGCAGCATCCGGTTGAAACGAACGCCACCGGCCAGGATCGCCACGATCTCGGCACGACTCGCCATTTTGGAGGTGAAGAAGATGACCCCGATGAATACCATGAGGGGGAAGATCATGGAGAGGATGAAGGGAACGAACCCTATGTAATACTGCATGATGATCTGGTACGTGGAAAGTCCCGTCTTTACGAAATCATCCGCTTTTTCACTGGTATCGATCACTACCGAAATAAGGGTAAAGATCAATGCAATGAATATTGTAGTGCTAAGGAATTTCTTTAATATGTACCAGTCGAGTATTTTCATAAATCCTTGGGACGCCGGCAAATGTAGCTCAAAAATTTGCAGCTCTCCTGCCCTACCGCCTAAAAAGCAGAATCTTATAACTTAATTAAGATTATTCCGGCCAGGGGTGAAAGTTGTACCTTAGTTGCATGCTAAAATCAGCCTTAACCTTGCTTTTGCTGTATGTTTCCGTGCTTTCTTTTGCCCAGAACAACAGCCTGTATGAAAAAAAGGAATTTATCCGGGGTAATGATACTTTACGCTACCGGATCCTTTATCCCCAAGATTACAATCCTGCTAAAAAATACCCGCTTATCCTGGTCCTGCACGGGGCTGGTGAAAGGGGCAATGATAATGAAGCGCAATTGGTACATGGCTCTTCTTTATTTACCGATCCGGCCAACCGGCAACAGTATCCTGCCATTGTAATTTTCCCGCAATGCCCGAGAAATGATTTTTGGGCAAGGATCGATCGCGACCCCAATCGCAAGGATTCGCTGAATGGTCTGTATTTCCCCTCTGAGCGGCCCATTGGTACTGCCCTTGGGCTGGTGAGCCAATTAATGGACTCGATGGCAGCAACTAAACAGGTAAATACCAAAAAGATCTATGTAGGCGGCCTTTCGATGGGCGGCATGGGCACTTTTGAATTGCTGTGGCGCAAGGCTGGCTTCTTTGCTGCCGCCTTCCCTATTTGTGGTGGTGGCGACCCTGCCAAAGTGAAAGAGTATGCCCGGAAGTTCCCCATCTGGGTATTTCATGGCGACAAGGACAATACCGTGCTGCCTTCTCACTCCCGTTTGATGGTCAACGCGCTTAAAGCTGCGCGCGCCAAAGTAAAGTATTCTGAATATCCCGGTGTAGGTCACAACAGTTGGGACAATGCTTTTAAGGAGCCTGATCTGTTAGGATGGCTGTTGAAGCAGAAGAGGTGAGTGGTCAGTGGTGAATAGGCGTTACTTCGACTGCAAACCCACTTACAATCTTTGTTGCAATATCTGCACTTGCTCATTCTTCCAGCTGAGGAAGTCACCTGCCTGGATATGTTTCCGCGCTTCTTTTACCAGCCATAGGTAAAAGGCCAGGTTGTGTACGCTGGCAATGGTAAGGCCCAATATTTCTTTGGCTTTCATCAGGTGACGCAGGTAAGCTTTGGAGTAATGGTTGCTTACATGGCAATCGATACCATCATCCAATGGGGTATAATCTTTCTCCCATTTTTTATTGTCGATGTTGATCACGCCTTTCGATGTAAACAACATGGCGTTGCGTCCATTGCGCGTAGGCATTACGCAGTCAAACATATCTACACCCAGCGCTATACACTCCAATATATTCCAGGGTGTGCCCACGCCCATGAGGTAACGGGGCTTATGTACCGGTAACAGGTCGCAACACAATTCAGTATACTCATACATCATATTGTCCGGTTCACCCACACTCAATCCGCCAATGGCATTGCCCGCTGCATTTTTGGAAGCGATGTATTCGCTGGATGCTTTGCGCAGATCGGCAAAGGTGCTGCCCTGTATGATGGGAAACAGGTTTTGCGTGTAGCCGTATTTGTCAGGCGTATTGTCGAACTGTTTGAAGCAGCGATCGAGCCATCGATGGGTAAGTTCCATCGACTTCTTTGCATAAGCATATTCGCTGGGGTAAGGCGGGCATTCATCGAAGGCCATGATGATATCGGCACCGATCGTACGTTGTATGTCCATCACGCTTTCGGGTGTGAACAGGTGACGGGAACCATCTATGTGCGATTGAAAAACGACGCCTTCTTCGGTTATCTTACGGCTGGCAGCCAGTGAAAAGACCTGGTAGCCACCGCTATCTGTGAGTATGGGCCTGTCCCAGCCATTGAACTTGTGTAGCCCTCCTGCCTGCTCCAGCACTTCCAGTCCGGGCCGCAGGTACAAGTGGTAGGTATTGCCCAGAATGATCTGAGCCTGAACGTCTTCTTTTAATTGTTGCTGTGATACCGCTTTCACACTACCGGCCGTACCTACGGGCATAAATATGGGGGTCGCTATCTGCCCATGATCGGTTGTGATAGTGCCTGCCCGGGCTTTGGACCGCTGATCGGTTACCTCCAGTTCGAATTGTAAAACAGCCATAATGGGGCGCAAGATAAGAAAGAAAGGCAACGAGGCATTAAGAAGGCAACAAGACATCGAGGCTTTGAGCTACGGGTCTTTGGGCTAAAGCCCGGTAGTGCGTAGAATCTTACCCCCGGCCCTAAAGGGCCGGGCAATGCTGAAACCATCAACATAAGTTATGCGTAAAATGGTTAACTAAAGGGCTGGAAGCGAGGCTACAAGGGAGGTTTAGGGGGTTGTTTTCCCCAGCCGTTGAAATGTTTCTCGGGCTCACTAACGGTCTGTCGCGTATTTTTGTATTTTGTTCGCTATTGACCCTAAATTGTATGTATGGCCTTTTTGTCATTGATTAACTGGTGGCAAGTATTGTTTTATGTGTTTTGTGTCGTTGCTTTTATTCAATTGCTTTATTACTGGATCTTATTTCAGCGGCTGGCCTGGTATAAGCCTTCCGGGAAGATACAATCTCAACAACATCCTGTAAGTGTTATCATTTGCGCCCGTGATGAGGCGGCCAACCTGGCTAAGAACCTGCCGGGTGTGCTGGTGCAGACTTACCCTACCACGCATGAAGTCATTGTGGTGAATCACAATAGCCAGGATGAAACGCGCTACCTGCTGGAGGAGTTTAAGAAAACGTTTAAGAGCCTTCATATCGTGAACCTGGAGCAGGAAGCCAAAGGCATCCCCGGCAAGAAATATCCTTTATCTATTGGTATCAAAGAAGCCCGTCATGAAATTTTATTGCTGACGGATGCCGACTGTGTACCTGCTTCAGAGAACTGGATGCAGAAAATGCAGGACGCTTATAGCAACGGCACTGAAGTGGTGTTGGGCTATGGTGCTTATCATAAGCTGCCGGGCATGCTCAATAAGCTCATCCGCTTCGAGACGTTTCATGCGGCTTTACAATATCTTTCTTTTGCGCTGGCCGGCATGCCTTATATGGGTGTGGGCCGCAATCTCTCGTATAAAAAAGGCCTGTTCTTTGCCAATAAAGGTTTCTCCTCCATCAACCACGTAAAGAGTGGTGATGATGACTTGTTTATCAACCGGGTGGCTACCAAGAGCAATACTGCCATCATGATCGATCAGGAGGCTATTACACTTTCCTCGCCCAAGAAGAACTTTGGCGACTGGTGGAGGCAAAAGAACCGTCACTTTACTACCGGCAAATTTTATAAGCCAGCCCACCGTTTCCTGCTGGGGCTGTATTCTTTTACACACTTTCTTTTTTACCCACTGCTCATCCTCAGCGCTATCTTTTTTGACTGGCGTATCAGCCTGGGCATCTTTTTGGTGCGCAGCATTACCCAGGCTATTATTTACCACAAGGCTATGTCCAAGCTCAATGAAAAGGATCTTTTTGCCTGGTGGTGGCTGCTGGATATCTGGATGTTCATTTATTATTGCATCTTTGCGCCGGCATTATGGAAAAAGCCCAAGAAAAACTGGAACTGATCACGAAGTATTTTGGTGATTTCTCTCCTGCTCAACTGGAGCAGCTGGGGGCGTTGGATGCTTTATATGCAGACTGGAACAGCAAGATCAATGTGATCTCCCGCAAGGATATGGAAAGCCTGTATGAAAAGCATGTGCTGCATTCACTCAGTATTGCTGCCGCTTTTGAATGGGCGCCTGGCCTTGAGGTGGTAGACCTTGGCACAGGCGGAGGTTTTCCAGGTATTCCCCTGGCCATCTTTTATCCGGAGGTGCGCTTTCACCTGGTAGATAGTATTGGTAAAAAGATCAAGGTGGTGCAAGCAGTAAGTGAAGCGCTGGGATTAAAAAATGTAACTGCTCAACATAGCCGCGTTGAGGAGATCAAGAACCGTAAATTCGACTATGTGGTATCGCGCGCTGTGGCACCGCTGAAAGATCTATGGCACTGGTCTAAACCGTTGCTGAAAAAGCCTTCTTCCACCCAGCACCGCAATCCCGGTTTGATATGCCTGAAAGGTGGCGACCTCACCACTGAGATAGCCGAAAGCAGTTGCAAACCAACTGTTTTAGAGATGTATGAAATATTTCCTGAAGATTATTTCAAAGAAAAATACCTGCTGTTTGTCCCTTACCAATAAGTGCACAAGTTGTTGAGTAATTAGTTGTGCAAGCTATTACCCATTTAGTATATTTATAAACATCTTTCTTAATTTATTCCATGTAAGTGGGTATTTAAAATTACCACAAAGTGGTATTCCCTGTTCCACCAAAACCCGGAACTTTGTGCCATGGATATTAGCATTTGCATAGTAGACGATAATAAGGATATTCGGTCAGCACTGGAACAGATCGTTCTCATGTCTGATGGATACCAGTTATTGGGTAGTGTTGGTTCTGCGGAAGAGGCCATGCAACAGATCCCTTTGCTGAAACCCGATATTGTTTTGATGGACATAAACCTGGGTGAAGGAGAGAGTGGTATTGATTGTGTGCGGCACCTGAAAGCCGAGTACCCGGAAATCCTTTTCATGATGTGTACGGTGTATGAGGATGATGAGAAGATATTCGAGGCGCTTACAGCCGGTGCCAGTGGATACATTCTGAAGAAAACAGCTCCCCATAAACTGCTGGAAGCCATCAGAGAACTACAAGAAGGTGGCGCTCCCATGACCAGCCAGATAGCCCGTAAGGTGGTTAGTGCTTTCATGCACAATAAACAGCCTGTAGAAAAAGCGGGACCAGACGCCTCCTCGCTGAGTGTACTCTCCAACCGGGAAAAAGAAATTCTGGAACTGCTGGCTAAAGGCATGCTGTACAAAGAGATAGCTGCCAGCTTATTCATCAGCCAGGAAACTGTTCGCAAGCACGTGTATCACATCTACGAGAAGCTGCACGTGAACAACCGGGTAGAAGCAATCAACAAATTCTTTGGACGTTAACCGATAGATTTAGACGGCTTTGGCAGTCATGAATTAGTATAGCCATGATTACCAGGGCCGTTCTTTTTATCTCCCGCATCATCGCGGTACCCTGCAACCCCAACGATCACCGTTAGTATTGTAAGTAGTACTAACCAATGTCAGCACTCACCTATTCTGTGGATTAAAAACTACCATAAAGTGGTATTGCCCCGGATGCCCTATGCGTCTACCTTTGCTCCGGGTCGCACTCGTCTGATACGTTAGCCATTATACCTTATCCAAACTTATTTTTTCTGTCTCTCCGCTTAGCTGATCAACAGACATTAACCGACCTTATCTATTTAGGAAAAAGCCGTCTCATTGGTATTGGGACGGTTTTTTACTTTGATGGGTATTGTTTTTTGATATGGGCCACTGAATTGGTGATGAGCTTCTTCAATATGGGCAATTTAATATCGTCCAGCTTTTTTACATACAAGCACCCTGCTCCTATTTTGTATTTACCCAATTGTGCTAACAACTCTTCTTTTTTATTGAACTCTGTAGCAAGGTATATAGCGAAGGCATCTTTCCTCGGTGAGAAACCCGTCAACGGCGCATCTCCCTCGCGCCCGCTCTCATACTTGTAATGATAATTACCAAAACCTACAATGGTAGGTCCATACATGACGGGCTCAAAGCCTGTCAGCTCTTTGAATATTTCAATAAGCTGACGACTTTCATCCCGTTTCGTTTCATTTTCTACTTTATCGATGAAGCCTTTTACGCTCTGTGTAGTATGAGTGGTTTTGTTAGTGGATTTCGCCATTGCCTGTCAGTTTGGGTTTACTAATTTATAAGTATAAGCTACTGGATTTTCTGCTGCCAAACAAAAAAGGCTGCCTTTGCGGCAGCCTTTTGATATAATGTTTTTTGTACTATGGTATCTCCAGTTTATTATTGGTTCGCTCTACGTCGGCCATCCGCTGTGAGGGATCAATTTCCAACAGCTTCAGGTCAGCGAGCTTATGGTTCACTTCGAATACAAAGGTAGGATGTGTCCATTTCCAGGGCTCGGTAGTCGTAGTGGGAATGGAAGCATCTTCCGGTTTCTTGGCGCCGAACATGAGGTACATTGGAATGTTCACCATTTCGCGCGTGCCGTCTTTATATACCAGCAGCACATCCAAAGGCATAGGCATTTTACCTACACGCTTTACGCGTATTTTGGTTTTGCCACCTTCTTCCCAAAGACTGTCTACACCATAGTCGATAGTCTTGGTGGTATTCACGAAATACTCGCGGTACCAATCCAGTTTCATACCGCTCACCTTTTCTGCTATACGGATCAGGTCGTTTACATTGGGATGTTTAAACCTCCACTGACGATAATACTCCAGTAGTATCTTATCGCGTACGTCAGCACCTACAATGTATCCTAACTGCTCCATAAATACTTCCCCTTTTGAGTAAGAAGCAATGCTATAGGCAAAGTTGGTTTCAAAATGATCGGCATGGGTGGTAAGTGGTTCTTCCAGTCCACTTTTCGACAACGCGATGTATCCCTGATATGCGCCGCTGTGAGGGTTCGCTTTTCCAATGAAGCTATTGCTTTTGGTCAGGGAGTCTACCAGTTGCGGCTTGCGGGGGCCTGTACCTACATCAGATTGTGTCACCTGGTTTTTAGTTACTGCCTGGTAATATTCTGTCACCAGTGTTTCGGCATAGCTGGTAAACCCTTCATCCATCCAGGCGTATTCAGATTCGTTGGTGCCCAACAGCATCTGGTACCAGGTGTGCATCCATTCGTGGAAGGCTGTGCCTAAGCTGGCGCTTACGATCAACGTTCCCATGGGATATTCCATACCGCCATCACCACCATGTATGAAGGTGTATTGCTTATAAGGGTAGGCACCAAACTTCTTCTCAATGAATGGCAACACAGTCACTGCTGCATCAGCTATACGCTCCCACTGCGCATCGTAGCTGGACATGTATTTCGTTACATCATTGTCATACCGGCGCTTATTCGTTTCATTCATTGCCTCGAACTGCTTCTTCAGCATCGCTTCGTCGCGGTTGTAGATCACATGGATCACGGGACCGTTGGCAACAGTACGTGTAACGTGTGCGTATTCCGGATCTGCTGCCCACATGAAGTCGTGCACGTTGGGCGCTACAAAATGCCAGGTCAATGTATTCCCGGCGGGCGCCATTATTTTTACGTTGGGTGCCTGGTAACCATGTCCTATCTGGTTGGGATTTTGCAGGTAACCGGTGCCACCGATCAGGTAATTCTTATCGATGGTGATCTTTACTTCGAAATCGCCCCACACGCCATAAAACTCACGGGCAACATAAGGTGTAGGATGCCAGCCTTCGTAATCATACTCACATAATTTGGGGTACCACTGACTCATGGAGTAACGCACACCTGTTTGCGGGTTATCTCTTCCACTGCGACGTATCTGTAAAGGCACCTGTGCCTCAAAATCCATATCGAACGTAACGGTCGTTTTGGGCAGGATGGGCTTGCTCAATATCACTTCCAGGACGGTTTCCTGTACATTATATTTCTGAGCCACGCCGTTCATCTTGAGCGACTGTATTTTCTGGTAGCCGATCTCATCAGGCTTCAGGTTGGCAATACGGTCGCGCACGCGGCCATCCCAATCGGGGCGGCCACTTACCTTGATCTTACCCAGTTCCTGGCTGCGTGCATCCATCATGCTGTTGGGTTGAAACGCATTCCAGTACAAATGATAGAATACTTTGGTAAGTGTATCCGGGGAATTGTTGGTGTATTCCAGTTTTTGTTTGCCGGAGAACCGGTTGGTGTTCACATCCATGTTGATGTCCATGGTGTACTTCACCCGTTGTTGCCAGCGATCGGGTTGTGCCATTGCTGCTGTAACAGCAAAACAGCCAACCAATAAAAGCGTGTGTTTTCTCATTTAGATTTCCTTGGGTTTTGTTCTAAAATTCTAAGCCGGAAGGTAGGGAAAAGAAAGGAAGTCGGGAAGTCGGAAAAGTCCGGAAGTCAGAAAGAAGGGAAGAGCGGGGTTACAAGTCACAGGTTACAGGTTTCTGGTTGCAGGGACATAAAATACAAAGTCCGGAAGAATAGTGTCACTATTGCTTCCGGACTTTGCAGACTTTCGGTCTTTCCGACTGTCTTATAAAGTAATATTATCTTTCAGCAGACGGCCTTCGCTGTTGAACAGGAGGTTCTTTTTCTGCAAGTCGCTTTTTACTACCAGCACGCGGTACTGCACCTTATCGCCGGGCAATTCGATCTTCGTTACGCTTTCTATTTTCCATTCAGCCCATTTGCTTTTGGCGTAACCATCTTTTACAGCTGCAGGCATACCGGGCTCTCCTACTTTTTCTTCTGTATACTGCCATACTGCTTTATTGTTAAAACGGGCTTCGTAGTGACCGCCGTTGTTATCAAATGTTGCGTTAAAGCCCGACAGCTTGTCCTTCCATTCTACATTGGAGGCACTGGGGTATTTGCTTTTAAAAGCTTCTGTTACTGTTGCCGGAACGCTGCGTACTTGTGCTAATGCATTATTGGTCAATGCGAAAGTCAATACAAAGATTAGTGAGGTGATAATGCTTTTCATTACTACTGTTTTAATTATTCATCTATTGTATGCAAATATTAAACCCGGCTGTGATAAGGAAAACTTAAAATGAGTCGGCAATCGGCAGGCGACAATCGGCAATCAACTTTCTTGAGTAGAGTGTACAATATCCTGCGTTCAATCATCATCTTCTTGAGTCTCTGCCCGTTTTCCGGCTTTCTCTTCTTTTCCTGCAATTACCATTACGATCTCTCCTTTAACCTCTTTCTTCTTAAAATGTTCGCAAACTTCCTGTAAAGTTCCGCGCGCATTCTCTTCATACATTTTGGTGAGCTCGCGGCTTACGCTGCATTGACGATCGGCACCGAAGTACTGTATCATGTCCTGCAGTGTTTTCACCAGGCGGTGGGGCGACTCATAAAAGATCATGGTGCGTTCTTCTTCGGCCAGCTTTTTAAAGATGGTTTGCCGGCCTTTCTTTTGGGGCAGGAAGCCTTCAAACGCGAAGCGGTTGGCGGGTAGACCGCTATTGACCAGGGCTGGTACAAATGCTGTTGAGCCCGGGAGGCATTCCACTTTCACACCTACTTTAATGCATTCTCGTACGAGCAGGAAGCCAGGGTCTGAAATACCCGGCGTACCGGCATCCGATACAAGCGCCATGTCCTTGCCCTCCATCAATTGGTTGACGAGGTGCTGCAATACCTGGTGCTCGTTGTGCTGGTGAAAGGGCGACAGTGGCCGTATCACCTGGTAATGATTGAGTAGTTTAATTGTAGTGCGTGTGTCCTCTGCCAGTATCAGGTCAACCTTTTTCAACACTTCCAGTGCACGCAGGGTAATATCCTGCAGGTTGCCGATGGGTGTGGGAACGATATAGAGCATTACCTAATTAACTGATACTTCAAAGTATTCCATTACGGGGTTGGCCAGTAATTTTTTGGAGGCTTCTTCAGCAATCTTTTTGGCTTCTTCGGGGTTGTTGGCCTCTACCTGCAAAGTGATGTTCTTGCCTACACGTACATCCTGCACTGTATTCAATCCCAGGTTTTGTAATCCGCCCATCACGGCTTTGCCTTGTGGATCCAGTAATTCTTTCAGCGGCATTACAGTAACCTGAACATTATACGTCATGTGGTTTTATTTTTGAACGCCAAAGATACAATGATATAGAGAATAAACACGACCGGAACTGCCAGCCACTTCAATAAAACCGCTCCCAACACGGCTGCCAGCAGCAAAATAATTTTGGGCAGATTGCCTTTGAGGGAGAAATCTTTGAATTTAAGGGCCAGTAGCGGAATGTTGCTGACCATCAGGTAAGTAACTATGGCAATAATCCCATATAAAGCCCATTTATTGGCCAATACCTGGTTAACAGTTGATTGGTTTCCATAGAAATAAATGAGGGGCAAAGAGGCGATCAACAGGCCGGCTGCCGGCGTAGGCATGCCTTTAAAGCCATATTGTTGGCTGGCATCGATGTTGAACTTGGCCAGGCGCCAGGCGGCCGCACAGGGAATAATGAATGCAGGCAGCAACCAGCCAATGCTGGCATCGAGCCCGTCTTCCTGTTGGGCCAGACTCAAGCGGAGAAATTGATATATAATAAGTCCGGGCGCTACACCAAAGCTCACCACATCGGCCAAAGAATCCAATTGTTTGCCCATTTCGGAAGTGGCTTTGAACATACGGGCCACAAAGCCATCGAGGAAATCCACTACGGCACTAATACCAATGAACAGGGAAGCGAGGGCCAGTTGTTCCGGAAACCGCACAAAGTATTCTCCCTCTCCATCAAACGCATGATCGATTCCATTCTGCAGGGTAAACACGATAGCACAGCAACCAAAGAATAAGTTGAGTAATGTAAATAAGTTAGGGATCGTCTTCATTATTTATTTTTTCTTCATGTAAGATTCTATCTCTTCTACGGTGATGGGTATTTTAGCCATCAGGTCTTTATTACCGGTTTTTGTAAGCCATACGTTGTTCTCGATCCGGATACCCATCTGCTCTTCTTCGATGTATATGCCGGGCTCAATGGTAAACACCATACCAGCTGTTATTGGTTCGGTACGGCTGCCCAGGTCATGCACGTCGATGCCGAGGTGGTGTGAAATACCATGATATAAGTACTTGCGATAAGCCATGTTGTCTTTGTCTTCATTTTTCAGGTCCTGCTTATTTAACAAGCCCAGCTTCACAAATACTTTATTGGCCTCTGCTCCTACTTTATCTGTGTAAGCCGCGATGGTGATTCCCGGCTTCAGGATACTTTTGGCATAATTGTGCAGGTGCAGGCACCCGTTATACACGTCTTTCTGCCGCTTGGTGAACTTGCCGTTGACAGGTATGGTGCGGGTGAGGTCGGCGCAATAGCCGCCATACTCAGCGCCAAAATCCATCAGTATCAACTCTCCATCCTTGCACTCCTGGTTATTTTCAATGTAGTGCAGGGTGCGCGCCCGGTCGCCACTGGCCACTATGCTGTTGTACGCCTGCCCGGTAGCTCTTTGCGACAGGAAACTGTGCATGATCTCTGCCTCGATCTCATATTCCATCACGCCCGGCTTCACGAATTTTAATAAACGTAAAAATGTGTTGTGTGTTATGTCGATGGCCTGTTGCATCACCACTACTTCCTGTGGTGTTTTCACGGCCCGCAGTTCTTTCATGATACGGGCGCTGCGTTTGTACTGGTGCAGGGGATAGCGTTGCCGCATGGTTTCGGCATAACGGTAATCGCGCACCGGCACCAGATTGGCCTTCCGATCATTCTCGTTGGTATTGAGATAAATGGTATCTGCGAGGTGTATCCAGGGTTGGAGTATGCCTTCAAGGCTATCGAGCCAAAGAACCGTATCAATTCCAGCTATTTCGCGCCCTTCCGCTGCTCTCAACCGCTTACCGTCCCATTTTTCCTTCAACTCATTGGGACGTACCAATACCAACACTTCTCTGAATTTGGGATCAGGATTGTCGGGAAACAGGATCATCATGGTGTCCTCTTGGTCGATACCGCAAAGCCAGTACAGGTCGGAGTTTTGCTTGAATTTGTGGGTAGCGTCGCCATTGGTAGGCAGTTCGTCATTGCTGTTGAAGATGGCAATGCTGTTCTTTTCCATCCGGCTTATGAAGCGTTTCCGGTTTTGCACAAAGATGTTTGGATCGAGCGGAAGGTATTTCATGTGGTAAAGATAATGACACGAATCTGAACGAATTACAGGAAGGTTGAAAGGTTGGAAAGTTGAGAGGTTGACAGGGAAAGAGGCTACTTCTTAAAGGGTCTAAAATGAAAATCGCGATAAAATCAGTCAATGGTTGGTCAATGGATGCTTTTAACTAAAAAATCTATTTTTTAGGAATGGTTTAGTGAAAGGTGCTTATTGTTGAAAGCTTACGAAAAACTAACATTTGTTAGGCGTATAATTAGCCTAAAATCACGCCTTTGATTGAATAATATTCAATTTTTGACGGTTTTGGCGCTTTGCATTAGATTTTTTTAAATTCTACCTTTACAGCCTAACTTATAAAGTGCTTGTTTATGTCAGTATCAACCATCGCGATCTCCATTGATCAATTAACCCGCCTCGGGTTTCGACAAAACCACACGCTTCACTACCAGCTTACGCCCGAAGAACTGGTGCAGGACGTACTGCGTTTGAATGAAGGCGTTTTGAACGACACAGGCGCTCTCGTGATCCGTACCGGTGAGTTTACCGGCCGCAGCCCCAAAGACAAGTTCACGGTGAAGGACGAGATCACCGCCAACTCCGTACACTGGAACGAATTCAACTTACCCCTGGAAGAAAAGTACTTCCACATCATCCAAAAAAGGATTGTTGATCACCTGAACAGTAAAAACGAATTGTGGGTACGCGATGCTTATGCCTGCGCCGATCCACGTTATCGCACAAACATCCGTGTAGTGAATGAAAAGCCCGCGATCAACCTCTTTTCTTATAATATGTTCCTCCGCCCTACGGATGAACAGTTGGAAAACTTTACGCCCGACTGGCATATCCTGTCGGCGCCTGAACTGAAGCTCGATCCCACTGAATGTGGCGTTCGCCAGCACAATGCCGCGGTAATCAGTTTTAAGCACCGCACCATCCTGATCGCAGGTACCGGCTATACCGGCGAAACCAAGAAAGGCATCTTTACTGTACTTAATTATATACTGCCCCAGGAAAAGGGTGTGCTGAGCATGCACTGCTCGGCCAACATGGGCAAGAAGGGCGATACGGCCCTGTTCTTTGGCCTCAGCGGTACTGGTAAAACAACACTTAGCGCCGACCCACAGCGTAAGCTGATCGGTGATGACGAGCATGGCTGGACCAACAACGGCGTTTTCAACTTCGAAGGCGGCTGTTATGCCAAGTGTATCGACCTGAGCGAAGAGAAAGAACCTGAAATATTCCATGCCATCCGCCCCGGCGCACTGGTAGAGAATATTGGTTTCCACCCCGGTAACAACAAGATCAACTTTGCCGATAAATCCATTACTGAGAATACCCGGGTATCTTACCCGCTGGATTTCATCAGCAATGCACAGGAGCCTTCGGTAGGCAATCTACCTACCAATATCTTTTTCCTTACCTGCGATGCCTATGGTGTATTGCCCCCTATATCACGGCTTACGCCTGCCCAGGCTATGTACCAGTTCATTTCGGGTTACACGGCCAAGGTAGCGGGAACCGAAGCAGGGGTTACAGAACCTAAGTCTACCTTCAGCGCTTGCTTTGGCGCTCCTTTCCTACCCCTTCATCCGGGCAGGTATGCCGCCATGTTGGGCGAAAAGCTGCGTAAACACGATGTAAAGGTGTGGATGATCAACACTGGCTGGACCGGTGGCGGTTATGGCACCGGCAGCCGCATGAAGCTGGCCTACACACGTGCCATGATCACCGCAGCCCTCGAAGGCAAGCTGGACAATGTGGAATTTGTCAATCACCCCGTATTTGGTATGGCTGTTCCGCAAAGCTGCCCCAATGTACCGGCTGAGTTGCTGAACCCACGGAATACCTGGGCCGATAAAGGCGCTTATGATGCCGCAGCCCGTAACCTGGCACAGCAATTTGTCAAGAACTTTGAAAAATATGCTGCCGGCGTACAAGAAGAAGTTTTAGAAGCAGCACCTGTTATTTAAAAGCTGTCTTACTATATCTCATTTGCTAAACCCCTGTGGATTTAGCACGGCCTCAAACGATTACTGCTATAGGAACTCTATCCCATTAAATGGATAGAGTTTTTTTTATGCCTGCAAACCTGCCGGTGATTACCTTCGTCTTGATTATTTTTGGGAGAAAGATTTTTAGCTAAAGACATGCTCACATCTATTTTTACCTTCCTGCTGGCAGCGCTCACCAGTGTAGAACAGGCCAACGCCAACCTGATCGAGTGGACAGCCACCAGGAAACTTACCTGGGACGACTTTAAAGCCCCGGCCGACCCTGCCTCCACCAATGCAGCGCTTACCAGCAGCTCCATCAACGTAGAATTTGGCTACGATGACCAGGAATTGCAATTCAGCATCAAATGCCGGTTCGACAAGAACAAGTCGTGGGTACGTGTTCGCAACATCCCCATCCTGCAGCATGAACAAGGGCATTTCGATATTGCCGAACTCCACGCTCGTAAGCTCTACCAGGCTCTGAAAGGTTACCACTTCAACGCCAAAACAGTCAGCGACGATGTGAACAAGATCTACGACAGCGTGATGGTGCTACACCATGCTGCCCAGAATGAGTACGATAAGGAAACCGATTTTTCCCGCAACAAGGAAAAGCAGGCTGTGTGGCTCAAGAAAATAACTGATGACCTGGTGTCGCTGAAGCAATACGCTGCCTACAATCATAAATAGCCTACTCTGCCGGCACCACAAATATTACCGGCATCTTCTTATAGCTTTTTACTGAACGGCCACATTGGTTGGCGGGCTGCCACAGCCCCTTGTAGCCTTTAAATATTTTCAACGCTCTTTCTGCCAGGTCGTAGCCGGGATCATTATCTGCTTTTATATCAGACAGTT
Source organism: Paraflavitalea sp. (assembly GCF_059502485.1). Lineage (NCBI taxonomy): Bacteria > Pseudomonadati > Bacteroidota > Chitinophagia > Chitinophagales > Chitinophagaceae > Paraflavitalea > Paraflavitalea sp. The sequence continues at coordinate 1,607,170 of NZ_JCACET010000008.1, read as the reverse complement.
TACCGTGTATATCAAGGATGAAGCTGATCTGTACTTTATAGGTGCCGGGAGGAATGGCCTTTCTCAGCGCTTCCGGTAACACCGTACTCTTTTTCATATAATTGGTCCACTCCTGTATGTTGGTGCCTCCGTCAATTTCTACTTTGGTAAATATCTTATCTACCTCTTCTTCTGTGGATGCTTTCTTTGTATTCTTTTGCGCAGCAGCACTGGTTACCATACAGCAAATAATGCATGGTACCAGGAAATACCTGGCGATATTCATACAAATAAGTTTTGGGTTGCTGGTAAGATGCATTACACCAGCAATTCCACAAATCTGTTACTACATTAAAACAAGCCGTACAATTGGGAATCTATGCGGCGGATGATGTCTCCGAGGTGTTCTTCGTTTTCGGGGAATTTGTTCTTGTCGATATCGATTACGAGTAGTGGACCTTCTTTATAACCATCGATCCATTTATTGTAGAAGTCGTTGAGGCGCTTCAGGTAGTCGAGGCGTATATTCTCTTCATATTCCCTTCCCCGCTTTTGTATCTGGGCTACCAGGGTAGGTACCGATGCTTTGAGGTAAATGAGCAGATCGGGTGGCTGCACCATGGATTTCAATGTTTCAAAAAACAGGAAGTAGTTATCGAAATCCCTTTTGCTCATCAGACCCATCTCATGGAGGTTGGGCGCAAAGATGTGCGCATCTTCATAGATCGTTCTGTCCTGTACTACAGTTTCGGTGCCGCGGTGAATATCCAGCAACTGGTTCAGGCGGCTATTGAGAAAGTATATCTGAAGGTTAAAGCTCCAACGGGGCATGTCCTCATAAAAATCAAACAGGTAAGGATTGTGGTCCACATCTTCAAACTGAGGTATCCAGCGGTAATGTTTACTCAGCAGTTCTGTAAGGGTAGTCTTTCCAGCACCAATATTTCCTGCTACAGCTATATGCTTCGGTTTTTTGCTTTTTGCCATCGTAATTAGTTCATAGAATCAGATCCTGTTTCCCTGGCAATGAGCCTGGGAAGAATGGACCAAAAATTTAAGGTATTACTTCTTTTTGGTTTTTGGTGGACGGACCTGGAGTTTTTAATAATAATTCAGCCCCATTGCTGTACGTACCAGCTGCATGGTTGCCTTCGCACTGGCAGTGGCTTTTGCAGCGCCTTTCTCCATCACCTCTTTGAGGTATTGCTCATCATTACGGATGGCTTCTGCCTTTTCCCGTATAGGGGCAATGAAACGAACCATATCCTCTCCCAGTTGCTTTTTCAGATCACCATAGCGGATAGTGCAACTGTTATAATCGGCTTCAAATTTCTTAACCACTTCTTCGCTACTTACCAGTTGCAGCAGGAGGAAGATGTTTTCAATGTAGTCGGGCTTTGGAGAATTGGGTACAGTAGGCCCACTGTCGGTTTGGGCCTTCTTTACTTTATCGATGATCTGTTTATCGGTATCCGACAGGTAGAGTGTAGCATTCTGGTTCTCGCTCTTGCTCATCTTGCCGGCGCCATCGAGGCTGGGCACTTTCACGAGCTGTGAGCCATAGTTGAAAGCGAAAGGCTCGGGGAACACCTCACCATAGCGGTGATTGAAACGGTTTGCATAAGTGCGCGCCATCTCCAGGTGTTGCTCCTGGTCTTTGCCCACCGGTACCAGTTCGGCCCGGTGCAGCATGATGTCTGCCGCCTGCAATACTGGATAAGTAAGCAATCCGGCATTGATATTATCGGGTTGCAATTTGGCTTTGTCCTTAAACGTAGTAGTTCTTTCCAACTCACCCATATAAGCCAGCATATTCAGGAAAAGATACAGTTCAGATGTTTCGTATACGTGGCTTTGGCAATACAAAGCCGCTTTATCGGGATCGAGGCCGCAGGCAATATGCTCAGCCAGTACACGGTGAATATTGGTCTTTAGCTCCTTGGTATCAGGATGGGTGGTCAGCGCGTGAAGGTCGGCCACCATGAAAAAGCAGGGATATTCCTCCTGCATACGCACAAAATTCCGCAGCGCCCCAAAATAGTTCCCGAGGTGTAAAAAGCCGGTGGGACGAATGCCACTCATAACGATCTGTTGCTGAACACGCTTTTCCATAAGAGCGCGAAGATAGGAATTTTGGTCTACGACCTGCTTTTAGCTATTTTTGTTTGGTATGGAAGTCAATGACGCATTAGTGGAAAACCTCGCCAACCTGGCTCGTTTGCAGTTCAATGAGGGAGAAAAAGAAATAATCAAGAACGACCTGCAACGAATGATCCATTTTGTCGACAAACTGAATGAACTGGACACCACGGGTGTAGCCCCCCTGTTACACATGACGGATAATGAGAATATCTTGCGGGAAGACGTGTTACAGGGCTCTATATCAAGGGAGGAAGCTGTAAAGAATGCCCCCGATACTGATGGCGTATTCTTTAAAGTGCCCAAAGTGATCAGGAAGTCTGAAGTCTGAAACCTCGGCAATAAAAGCAACTACAAGTAAATTATGCACGCAATCATCCACCTGGAAGAGATCCGTAAGAGCTATTTCATGGGCAAACAGGAAATCCGTGTACTGAAAGGTATCAACCTGGATATCCTTAAAAATGAATATGTGGCGCTGATGGGCCCTTCCGGTTCGGGAAAGAGTACGCTCATGAATATATTGGGCTGCCTGGATACCCCCACTGCCGGTAAGTATGTACTGAACGGACAGGATGTGAGCAAGATGCTGGATGATTCGCTGGCCGAAGTACGCAATAATGAGATCGGTTTCGTATTCCAGCAGTTCAACCTGCTACCCCGCCTTACCGCTCTTGAAAACGTGGCACTACCACTGGTGTATGCCGGCATACCCAAAAAGCAGCGGATCGAGATGGCGATGGATGTGATCAAGAAGGTAGGACTGGAAGAAAGAAGCCACCACAAACCCAATGAACTTTCGGGTGGTCAGAACCAGCGGGTAGCTATTGCCCGGGCACTGGTGAACAGCCCCTCTCTTATATTGGCCGATGAGCCTACCGGTAACCTCGATACCAAAACCTCCATAGAGATCATGGACATCTTTGGCCAGATACAGGCCAGCGGCAATACCGTAGTACTGGTAACCCACGAAGAAGACATTGCCAACCATGCCCACCGCATCGTACGTTTACGGGACGGCGTTATCGAAAAAGATGAACGCAAGGCGGGCCACGCAGTACATGCTTAATTAACAATTATGGCTTTCAAGATATACACCAAGACCGGTGACAAGGGGAACACCTCCCTGATCGGTGGTACCAAAGTGCCCAAATCGCACCTGCGGATTGAAGCCTATGGCACTGTAGATGAGCTGAACTCGTATATCGGCCTGTGCCGCGACCTGCTCACTGATGAGACAAGCAGGGCCACTTTACAGGAAACACAGGACCGCCTGTTTACTGTTGGCGCGGCGCTGGCCTGTGATCCTGCCAAGGACACTAAAATGCACATTCCCGATCTGAAGGATACAGACATTCAATTCCTGGAAAAGGAAATAGACCGTATGACGGATGTTCTGCCCCCCATGAAGAACTTCATTCTGCCGGGTGGCCATGCAACTGTATCACAATTGCACATTGCCCGCTGCGTATGCCGCCGGGCCGAACGCTGCTGCGTAAGGCTGGAACTGGAAGGAGAGCAAGTGGAAGGCATTATTATACAGTACATCAACCGCCTCAGCGATTACCTGTTCACCCTAGCACGCTTTGCCGGCCAGCAATTACAAGCCCCTGAAATACCCTGGAAACCGCGGGTTTAAACGATCTTCCCGTCTTTCATGTGCAGGATCCTGTCGCTCATCTGCGCCAACTCCTCGTTGTGCGTCACGATCAGGAAAGTTTGATTGAATTGCTTACGTAAGTCGAAGAAAAGCTGGTGCAGTTCCCTTGCATTGGCCGAGTCGAGGTTGCCCGTAGGTTCATCGGCAAAGATGATCTTGGGATTATTGATCAGCGCGCGCGCTACCGCCACCCGCTGCTGCTCACCGCCCGAGAGGGCATTCGGCTTATTGTCCACCCTGTTCCCCAATCCCAATGTTTCCAGGAGGTGTACCGCCCGCTCCGCCACGTCTTTTTTGCGGCGGCCAGCCATCCAGCCGGGTATGCAGACATTCTCCACCGCTGTAAACTCAGGCAGTAAATGATGGAATTGGAATACAAACCCAATGTGTTGATTGCGGAAATTCGCCACCTGCTTATCATTGAGGAAATTGATCCGCTCGCCATTGATCCTGATCTCCCCCTGGCTGGGGTGGTCCAGCGTACCCAAAATATGGAGTAAAGTACTTTTTCCGGAGCCGGAAGGCCCTACAATGCTGGCTATTTCCCCTTGCTGTATGGTCAAATCTACCCCTTTTAACACCCAAAGCTGATCGTAATATTTATGTATGTTGGTGGCCGTTAACATGAATTGCGCGTTGTAAAGAAAGCGTCAAGATACTACAAACCATCGGCTTCAGGCCCGGTAAACAGGCATGGCAAATTTTTTAAGAAAATGTTGTTCCCACTTTTCAAAGATTGATTTGGTTTTTTCGCCAAGAAAGTTACTTTTGCGAAAAATTACCGGGTACCGTTTTTGCCTGCCGGAATGAAATCCGGAACCATGCAACACTTCCCGGGAAACAATTGTTAGGGTTTTGCTGACCTGTTGTAAGCGATACAGGTAGAAACCCGGATAAAAATTAAAACGGCCACTCATGTTTTGGACACTTGAATTAGCATCATATCTTGAAGACGCACCCTGGCCTGCTACCAAGGACGAGTTGATCGACTACGCTATCCGTAGTGGCGCCCCCATCGAAGTAGTGGAAAACCTCCAGGAGTTGGAAGACGAAGGAGAGATTTACGAGGGTATTGAAGACATCTGGCCCGACTATCCGAGCCAGGACGACTTCTTCTTTAACGAGGATGAATACTAAAACGTACTGACAACTTATTAAAAAAGCGGACTATTGAAGTCCGCTTTTTTTATTCTTTTCTAAACCGGTCTGGCCGCTTCGAGCGGCCTGACCGATTGAAGTTTATTTCTCCATTTGCTCGATCACGGCCTGTGTAACGCCGGTGAAAGAGAATCCACCATCGTGAAACAGGTTCTGCATCGTTACCATTTTGGTAAGATCGCTGAACAGGGTTACGCAGTAATCGGCACAATGATCAGCATCGGCATTACCCAGGGGGCTCATTTTCTCTGCATAGCTGATAAATCCATCGAAACCTTTCACACCACTACCGGCTGTTGTTCTTACCGGTGACTGGGACACAGTATTTACCCTTACTTTTTTACGAACGCCATAGTGATAACCAAAGTTGCGGGTCACTGCTTCCAGCAGGGCCTTGGCATCAGCCATTTCGTTATAGTCGGGGAACACACGCTGTGCAGCGATATAGGTGAGCGCAACCACGCTGGCATGCTCATTCAGCGCATCCATATCCCAGGCTGTACGCAATACGCGGTGCAGGGACATAGAAGATATATCGAGTGTTTTCTGGTTCCAGGCATAATCGATCTCTGTATAATGTTTACCCTTGCGTACGTTCATACCCATTGCTACAGAGTGGAGTATAAAATCAATACCGCCGCCAAAGTGCTTCATGGCTTCTTCAAACAGCTTCTTCAGATCATCCATATTGGTTACATCTGCAGGGATCACCGGAGCATTGGTAGTTTGGGCCAGTTTATTGATCTCTCCCATACGCATGGCTACCGGAGCATTGGTCAACACCAGTTGTGCGCCTTCTTCATGGCAACGTAATGCAGTTCTCCAGGCGATGGATTTTTCATCCAGCGCACCGAATACGATCCCTTTTTTTCCTTTGAGCAGGTTGTACGACATAGCGGGTCTATAGTTTATTGTTTTTGTTGATGGTTCCCGGATATTGTTTAAGCGGCGTAAAAATAGGAATATTTGACTATTAAACATCAGCGGAGCAGCCTATACGCCTCCAGCAGCCCCCATAAGCCGCCCAGGATTATACATATATTGATGGTGATGAGTGAGCAGGAATAGAACAGCAATTGCCAGATGTTTTCACTACCCTTGATCTTTTCATTAAAATACCGGTAAGCCACAAAACCTATTAGTAATGCGATACTACCCAGCAAAGGAAACAGCAGTATTTTGAGGATAAGCATGGTAAAGATGACTATGGGAGCTTAAAATAAAACTTAGTCAGTATAACGATCGCGATACACGTATAAAATAATGTGAAAGCTGCCAGAATAACGAGGTAAGCCAAAAACCTAACGACCGATTCCTTGGGACGCGTAAGCTTTAAAAGATATTTGTTAACGAAATACCCGGGCAGCACGCCAAATACAGCCAGGGTAATTAACAGGAAGGGATTATCGAATATAGAAGGGAGAAAAGGTATCATTAGTTCATCACCATTTCACGGGCGTTTTCCAATGCTGCTGCTGTAGGCTTTTCACCACTGAGCATTTTGGCAATAGCAGTGATCCGCTCCTCCTGCGTAAGTTGTTTAATGTTCGTTTTGATGGTATCCCCCTTGATCTGCTTGTAAACAAAGTAGTGAGCATCGGCCTTGCCAGCTATCTGCGGCTGGTGGGTAATGCTGATCAATTGCCGCTTCTTAGCCAGGTCTTTCATGATCACACCAACCTGCTTGGCGGCCTCACCCGATATACCGGTATCGATCTCATCAAAGATGAGCGTACCGAGATCAAGCGATTGCGCCACCAGCGATTTGATGCACAGCATCAACCGGCTCAACTCACCACCGGAAGCCACCTTACGGATAGGCTCGAAGCGGTTGCTCTTGTTGGCATCGAACAGGAACTCGATCGTATCGAGGCCATGCGTTTGCAAATTATCCGTTTGTTGCGCGTCTACCTGCAAGCGGGCATTGGGCATACCTACCTGCGCCAGCAGTTTATTTACTTTATCCTGCAAAGGCTTGATCTGCTTAACGCGGTTGGCAGAAATATTTTTAGCCACTGCCAGGGCTTCCTGCTGAAGCTGCTGCACCGCTTTTTCTTTCTCCTGGATAGCTTCGTCGATGTTCAACACCGCCTGCAGCTTTTCTTCGAGCGATCCTTTAATAGCCAGCAACTCTGCAGTTGTTTTTACGCCATGCTTTTTCAACAGCTTGTAACCAACCGTCATGCGGTCATTCAATTGCTCGATCTTTTGCGGATCATATTGCACATGATCATTGATGCGCTCTACCTCATCCGCTATATCCTGCAGTTCAATTTGTGCCGACAACAGCCGTTGCAACAATGCAGGCAGATCGGCATGGTAACCGGTAAAGCCTTGTAGCTGGTTGCACAATGACTTAAGCTGCTGCACCATTGGCTGCTCACCTTCGTTCAGTTCATACGACACTTTGGTAAGGGCGCCTTTTATACCTTCTGAATTGCTCAGTAGCTTTAAAGTAGCATCCGTTTCTTCCAACTCATTTTCTTTCAGGCCCGCTTCTTCCAGCTCATCGAATTGGAACTTATTATAATCGTATTCTTTTGTGAATTGATCTTTCTGCTGTTGCAGTTCATTCAACGCCTGACGGCTATGTTGCCATTGCGTATACAGTGTGCGGTACTGTTGCACTAATGTGGCATGACCGGCCAAAGCATCGAGCACATCTCTTTGGAAATCGGAAGCACCGAGATCGAGCGTATCGAACTGGCGATGCAGGTCTACCAGCAGCGAACTAAGCTGGCGCAACTGCTCCAGGTTCACCGGTGTATCGTTTACAAATGCCCTTGATTTGCCATTAGCAGCTATCTCGCGGCGGATGACCAGTTCTTCTTCTGTGTCCAGGTCGTTTTCTTTAAGAAAAGCCTTTATCTCTTTCCGCCCGTTGGTATCAAATGTACCTTCTGCTACACTTTTCTTGGTGCGGTCCAGCAGCACGGAGGAGTCTGCCCGGTCGCCCAGGATGAGCGACAAAGCTCCCATCAGGATAGACTTACCCGCACCGGTTTCACCAGTAATAATATTTAGTCTAGCCGAGAAGTCAATTTCTATCTCGTCAATAATGGCGTAATTCTGAATAAAAAGTTTCTTAAGCATAGGAAAAACAACGATGGGGCAAATTAGCTAATCCGGAAGTATTTCTGCAAAGATGTTATCCTCATTCCTTGCATCGGGCGATGCCGGACTTGGCCCGCTGGTCGAGGGAGTTTTTGAAGTCATGGTCTTTCATGCTAATACATCTTTCAAACCAGGAGATGGCGGTCTTTTTGTCGTTCCGTGCTTCATAAATAAAACCAATATGAAGGGCTGCCCGGGCAGCAAAATACTCTTTACGGGTTTCGCCAATGGCAATAGCCTCTTTATAAAAAAGGATGGCATCGTCATCTACACCGAGGTCATCGTACAGGCGGCCTACCCGATAGGCAAACTCCAGCTTTTCTTCCGTCTGGGCAAAGTCCGCCGTTGTTTTACCATGTAGCATACGCAGGGCCTCCCGGTGATAACCGCCATCGTTCAGTAGCCGCGCCTGTAGCAACAAGCGGTTAGGCCAGCGGGTGGCTTTGGCTTCTTTTTGCGCCAGTTTGTCGGCATCCGTTTCGGCATTGCCTTTGTTCAATATCTCTTTACGGTACCAGTCTGCTTTTGCTTGATCGTTTTGCAGGTAGTAATGCCAGCTCAACTTCAGCAACACATCCTTCACATAGAACTTCCCTTTGAAGTTGCGGATAAAGTTCTCGAAATAAATATGAGCATCCGGCTCCAGGTGATGCAGCTTGGCATAGCCCATTTCGAGGTCCCATATTGCCGTAGGCATATAGCCCGCAGCCCTGCTTCTTGCTTCCAACACTTGCTTTGCTTTGTCTGCCTGCTGGTTGTTGAGGCTGAGATTGGCGGCGAGATAGGTAAACAGGTGATTGTTGACTATATCCAGCTGTTGCTGACCGATAAATTCAGCTACACCTTTTTTATCGTTGTTGAGGTAGAACTGCAGGTAGCAATAATAGAAGATGGCTTCTTCATGAAAGAGCTGTGCCCATTCATCTTTGCCGTTGAGGAATTGCTTTACGCGGTCCATCCCTGCCTTCATATCACCCTTCATACCCAGCAGGTTGCTAAACCATTTATAACCATCGGGAATAGTGGCGGTCACCATCTGCATGGCGCCATAATACAACAGGTTGGGGGAAAAAGAAGGCCAGTTCTTCAGGTTGTCTTTCGCCTGCAGAAATGACCGGCGAAATTCCCACCCTGCATCCCAACGTTCGCCAAACTTGACGCGGATGGCTGCCCACTGAAAATGCAATATCGACTTGGTATATAAGTACAGCGGTGAATCTTCCGGCCCTTCATTCATCAGGTCCAGCCGGTCGTCGAGGTGATCGATACGCTTTTTATATTCAGCCTGGTCTTCGTTGAAAAAGAGGGTGAAGAAATCAATGTAGTTTTCTAAGAAGTAAGGTATGAGGTTATTGGGATGCTGTGCCTTTTCTGCATTCAACAACTGTTGACCGCTTTCTAATTTTAGCTGAATGATCTCTTTATAAGCCTGTCGACAGGTAGCATTGAAGTCGAAGGTTTTCTGCGCCAGCGCAGGGAGGGATAGCAGGCATAACAGGAAGATATGACAGCATAACCGGTAATTCATAGCAATGCAATATAGTACAAATAAAAAGGCGTTCATTGCTGAACGCCCTTTATAGTATTTAAGGCACAAATGATCTTATTTAACCTCAACACTGTCAAACAGGTCGCGGTCTACCAGGATACGACCACAGTTTTCGCAAACGATGATCTTCTTGCGCTGGCGGATCTCGCTCTGGCGTTGAGGAGGAATAGCGTTGAAGCAACCGCCGCAGGCATCGCGCTCAACAGGTACTACAGACAGACCGTTGCGGTAGTTCTTGCGGATACGGTCGTAAGAGTTCAACAAACGCTCTTCTACCTTTTCACGGGCATCAGAAGACAGTTTATTGAAGTGTGTTTCTTCTTTTTCAGTAGAAGCGATGATCTTTTCCAGTTCACCTTTCTTGGTGCCGAGTACGCCTTCTTTATTACCAATGTTCTTTTTGGCTTTGTCGAGGACTACTACTTTCTCAGCAATCTCTTCGTTGGCATCGCGGATGTGTTTTTCAGCCAGCTTCATTTCCAGTTGCTGCATTTCGATCTCTTTGTTGATCGCTTCAAACTCGCGGCTGTTCTTTACGTTCTCGCTTTGCTTCTCGTATTTCTTGATCAGAGCTTCAGCTTCTTTGATCAGATTCTTTTTGTTGGAGATGAACTCCTGAATACCGTTGATCTCTTCTTCGATCTTTGTCTGACGTGAGTGCAGACCTGCGATCTCATCTTCCAGGTCACTTACTTCCATCGGCAACTCACCTTTCAATACCTGGATCTCATCTATTTTGGATTCAATCTTTTGGAGGGAAACCAGTGAGGATAATTTTTCCTCAACAGAATACTCTTTTACGTTAGCCATATATGCTGTATGGTTTTTTTATTTTCAGACGAAGTAACGTACCGGATTGGTTTTCACTTCGCTTTTAAGGACGGCAAAGGTAGTGAATTTTTCCTGCAAAACAGTAATTAGGAGGTCGGTGGTAAACTGCTCGCTCTCATAGTGGCCAATGTCGGCGATCACCATCCGGTCGTTGGCGTCGAAAAACTCATGGTATTTCATGTCGCCGGTGATGAAAAAATCGGCCCCGGCCGCTAAAGCCCTGGAAACCAGGAAACTGCCAGCCCCGCCGCACAATGCCACCTTCCTTACCGGTTTATCGAGCAGGGGCGTATGCCGGATGACGGTAAGTCCGAACTGCTTCTTAATCAACGCTAAAAAGTCTTTTTCATCCTGGAGGTCAGGTAGCTCCCCGATCAACCCTGCCCCGATACCCGGGTGGGTATTGGCCAGGTCCACCACATCGTAGGCCACCTCCTCATAGGGATGGGCAGCAATCATGGCCTTGACCATGGTGCTTTGCAGCCAGGCCGGGAAAATAACCTCAAGCTTTACTTCTCTTTCCTCATGCCGCTCACCGGGTTGCCCCACAAAGGGATTGGAGCCTTCCCCACCCTTGAAGGTGCCGGCGCCTTCCACGTTAAAGCTGCACTCGCTGTAATTGCCAATATGCCCACCGCCGGCGGCAAAGAGGGCGGCTCTTACCTGCTCGGCCTGGGCCAGCGGTACAAAAGTGAATAGTTTTTTGAGGGTAGCTGCCCTGGACTGCAGGGCGGTTCTTTTTACCAGTCCCAACTTATCGGCCATCATACCATTGACCCCGGTGATCACATGGTCCAGGTTGGTATGAATGGCGTAGATCGCGATATCGTGCTTAATGGCGGCAATCACTGCCTTTTCCACGTAGTTCTTGCCGTTGATCTTTTTCAGCCCGCCAAAGATGATGGGGTGATGGGCCACTACCAGGTTGCACTTGCGGGCTGCCGCTTCAAGGATCACGGCTTCCGTGGCATCGAGGGTACAGAGCACCCCGGTACACTCCCAGCCGGCATCGCCGGTAAGCAGACCGGCGTTATCATAACTTTCCTGCAGGGAAGGAGGGGCAATCGACTCCAGGTAGGCGGTGATGGCTGCAATGTGCATAGGTTGAAAATTATAGCCAAAGATAACAAGCTGAGGCACTTAGCGCACCGTATAGATGGGTTCGTCACAACTACTTAACATAATTAAACTACAACTCATTGACAATCTGCATTGTATCTCCTATCCATGTGTCAACCATGTGTCAGAGATGTGTCTGTCATTGGTAAACACCCCCTTTTGACACATGGGTGAGGCCAGGTTTGCACAGCTATAGACAAAGGTTCTAAAGTATCAATCGCAGTTTTAAAATAGAGAGGCCCGGATTAATTTAAAACCTACGCGGATAAATTATACACACCAGATTTAAAATAAGGTCGTTTCATCCTGTTATATTATTTTTGAATTATATGCAATCCGTGTTAAACACTGTTGCAAGTACGCAAAGCGCCTGACCTATCTCTGATGTAGCAGACCTCACTCCTTTTTTCGGATCATTCTGTGTTTGATACCTGTTTGTTATTGACCTGCCTGAACTGTTTGTAAAACCAAACCGACGTTTCATGCCCAGAATTTTCCCGGCAGCAATGATGCAGGATTCTGCCTACTCCTGGTTGCCCAAAGTGCAACCTAAGAGCCAAATAATCTATACCCTTGTATTGGGTGCCGTAGTGGCTACCCTGCTGGCTGCTATTTTTATTAAAGTAGATGTCTCCGTCAATGTGCCCGGTATCATCCGGCCTTTCTCCGAAAAGTCTGAACTGCGCAGTCTTGCCAGCGCCAACATTGCCGCCGTAATGGTGAAAGAGGGTGACCATGTGCAGGAAGGTCAATTACTGCTGCGCCTGCAGCAGGATGTAACCAACGACAAACTCGACCAGACAGGCTTTGAGTTATCTCAGCGCGAAACACACATGCACGACCTGAGCCTGCTGGCCAAAGGTGCTGGGCCTGCCAAACTCTATTCCAACCTCTACAAACAGCAATACTTCGGCTTCCAGGCCAACATGGCCGAAAAGCGTTCCGTAGCGGAAAAGCTGAAGTCGGATTACCAGATGTACAGCAAACTGTATGATGAAAAGGTGATCGCTAAAAAAGAATACCTCGAAAAGAAATATGCTTATGAACAGGCAAAGGCGATATACGATGCAGCCATAGCTTCCCAAAAAAGTCAGTGGCAGCAGGAACTGGAACGCCTGCGCCTCGAAAGCCGCCAGCTACAGGCCGGTAAAAAGCAACTACAAAAAGAAAAAGACCAGCTGGAGATCAGGGCCCCGGTAAGTGGCACCGTTCAACAGTTTGCTGGCCGCTATACAGGAGGTCCCGTACAGGCCGGCGAAATGCTGGGCTACATCTCTCCCGATTCGGGCATGATGGCAGAAGTATATGTATCACCACAGGACATTGGCTACATCTATGCTGGTATGACGATCAAATGCCAGGTGGATGCCTTTAATTACAATTCCTGGGGCATACTGCCCGGTAAAGTACAATCGGTAGACAACGACTTCACGATCGTCAACAATACACCGGTATTCAAAGTAAAATGCCTCCTCGATAAAAACAGTCTGCAGTTATCCAATGGCGTTAAAGGGAACCTTAAAAAAGGGATGACCCTCCAATGCCGCTTTATCCTCGCCCGCCGGGGAATCATGCAGCTATTATATGAAAGAGCCGATAGCTGGCTGAACCCCCATTCGGCCAATACAGACAATAAACAATAATCTTCTTATTTACCCGAACCAACACTTTATCCAATACCATGAAAAAAGCGATCAAAGTAAAACAGCATGACATTACTGACTGCGGAGCAGCCTGCCTGCAATCTGTAGCAGCCTACTATAACCTGCAATTGCCGATTGCCACCATCCGTCAATATGCAGGCACCGATACCAAGGGCACCAATGTACTGGGCCTTATTGAAGCAGCCCAAAAGATCGGCTTCGATGCCAAAGGTGTAAAAGGGCCTTTCGATGCTCTCTTCAATATGCCCGTGCCAGCTATTGCGCACGTGGTGCTCAACAAGCGCCTCAGCCATTATGTAGTGATCTATAAAGTAACCAAAGACTACGTGCAGGTGATGGACCCTGCCGACGGTGAACTGCACCCTTATCCACATGAAGCATTCAAAGAAATATGGACTGGCGTGATCATATTGCTGATGCCAGCACAAACCTTTCAGGAAGGCAATGAAAAGATCTCGCACCTGCGGCGCTTCTGGCTGCTGCTTCGGCCACACAAGGAAGTTACCGGACAGATCATCTTTGGCTCTGCCGTATACACCATATTGGGTTTATCCACCTCACTATATGTTCAAAACATTGTAGACCATGTATTGATTGGCGGCAACACCCGCCTGCTGAACCTCATGGGCATTGTGATGTTGCTCATACTGTTGCTACAGTTATTTATCGGCGGTTTCAAAAGCATTTTTGCGATGAAAACAGGGCAACAAATCGACGCACGACTGATACTGGGTTATTATAAACACCTGCTGAAACTGCCCCAACAGTTCTTCGATACCATGCGGGTGGGTGAGATCACATCACGCATTACCGACGCAGTCAAGATCAGGGCATTCATCAATGAAACGGCAACCGGACTGGTGGTCAATATTTTCATTGTGGTCTTTTCTTTCCTCGTGATGTTCTTTTACCAATGGAAACTGGCGCTGCTGGTGCTTACCATTATTCCCATATATGTGTTGTTGTACATGGCGAGCGACCGCTTCAACAAGAAGTGGCAACGCAAGCTGATGGAGCATAACGCCGAACTGGGCAGCCAGTTGGTGGAATCACTGAATACCATCAGCACCATCAAGCGTTTTGGACTGGAAGAGCATGCAAACATGAAAACAGAATCGAGGTTCATACGGCTACTGCAAACGATTTACCGGTCCGGCATCTTTAATATTTATTCGGGCAGCGTTGCGAGCTTTGCCACCAGCCTGCTGGTAATAGTACTCTTGTGGACAGGGGCTTATATGGTAGTGAATCGTAGCCTGAGCGCCGGCGAGCTGCTTTCTTTCTATGCGCTCATTGGTTATTTTACCGGGCCTGCCATGAGTATTATAGGCGCCAACAAAAGCATGCAGGACGCTTTGATAGCCGCCGATCGTCTCTTTGAGATCATGGACCTGGAGCAGGAGGATAGTACCAATAAGATCAAACTGGCGCCGGGGGTAACAGGAGATATCTCGTTTCATGATGTGGGATTCCGCTATGGCACCCGTGCAGAAGTCTTCAAACAATTCAACCTCATTATACCGGCGGGCCGCATTACTGCTATTGTAGGTGAAAGCGGCAGTGGCAAGTCGACCCTGATGTCGTTATTACAAAATATCTATCCGGTGCGCAGTGGTCATATCAGTATTGGTGGCAAAGACATCAAGTACCTCGATATGGAAAGCCTGCGGCAGCGGGTGAGTGTAGTACCACAACAGGTTGATCTGTTTGCCGGTACCGTATTGGAAAATATTGCAGTAGGCGACATTGAACCGGATATGCAACGTGTACTGAACATTGCCACCGAGCTGGGCATTGTTGAGTTCATCGAGCAATTGCCCAGCGGTTTCAATACCTGGCTGGGCGAACATGGCGCTACCTTATCAGGCGGACAGCGCCAAAGGCTGGCCATAGCCCGTGCCCTCTACCGGCAGCCGGACATCCTGATCATGGATGAAGCTACCTCTTCCCTCGACCCTATTGCCGACCAACTGGTGCAAAGCACCATGCAGCGATGGAGAAAAGCAGGAAAGACCATTATCATCATCGCTCACCGGTTGAGCACGATCATCAAAGCCGATAAAATTGTAGTACTCAAGAACGGACTATTGCATGAGGAAGGTTCGCATGAAGAGCTGTTGGCCAACAAAGCGATGTATGCACAGCTATGGGAACAACATCAGGGCGTAGTCACTGTTTGAAGGGGCTATCAGCACACAGCCACGAACCGTTGATCGATCTGTGTTAGCGCCATTATCCAAATATATTCTTTACATGAAAAACAAAGCCCGCCGGCAACGCCAGAAAGGGCCTGTGAAAAAACCAAGTGAAACTATGTTACAGCAAACGATATCACCTACCGAGTTAATTGCCACGCAGATCAGGACGTTGCGCCGAAACCGGGAATACTCGCAGGAATATATGGCGCTGATGTTGCACATATCGCAGAACGCTTACAGCCGGTTGGAAAACGGCAAAACACCTATTACACTCGACAGGTATTATGAATTGTGTCAGATACTCCAGATCAAACCTTCTGAATTGATGGACATGGTAGAGCTACCGAAGCCCAATACCGTGTGGCGCAGAAGCAGCTATTAATATTATTTCTTTTAAAACCTTTACAGCGCATCATATACAAGGTTGTTTGGCTTACTAACGATGAGACGCTTTTCGTTTGCGATGCAAGCGAAAAGAGTCTCATCGTTTTAAGTTATAGCTAACCTCTTTTAGTAACCTGCATTATTTATCCCTTTCAATCGCACAGGCTCCCCTGCAACAGGTAGGGACATAAAAAAGGCCGGCGCAAAAGCCGACCTTTATAGGCTACAGAATAAAATAAATTCTGGTTGCCCGTCACCGTCCAAGTGAATACGTTAATATCACCAGCTCCTAACCGGGCACTGAAGCCCTTTCAGTATAACTGATGTCCGGGAATACGGGTCCCCTGGGGGTGAATGATGTACTAATAGCAAGAAGCGATTAGATAGTAGGCAGGTTGATGCCATTGAGCAGACCAGCCAGACCAGTCAGCAAGGTGTTAACACCCAGACCAGCTTGATTCAGTGTGCTACCAGCACCAGCACCAGCGAGTGTAAGCGCGTTGCCTAAACCGGTAGTAACACCACCTACACCAGTAAGTGCATTACCAAGGCCAGTCAGCAGGTTGTTAACGCCAGTCAGCGCGCCATCCAGAGGACCACCGCCATTGATAGCTACTACTTCTGTTTCAGACAGAGCTGAGAATTGTGCAAAGTTTGTCATAAAAAAATTGGTTAAAAATGAAAGGAATCTTTTACGCGATAAAATTCCCTTTAATCCATCTATTAACCTAACCACTATATGTTTAAATTATAGCCGTAGGTTGTAACATCGGCAGCAGCATTCAGTAATTGAAATAAAAAAAGGCCGGTTGTGCACCCGGCCTTCCTGACTAATATTCCCGACATCCTTATACAGGCAAATTAATTGGCAGGCCCAGAGAAGCCAGCAGTTGTTGAAGGAGCGTCAAGATGGGCGAAAGCAATGGTCCCAGGATAGGAAGTCCATCCAGTAAGCCACCACCGTTTACTTCCATCATCTCTTTCTCTGTCATAGGAGAGAACTGATTGTTTTTCATAATCGTACTGTGTTTAAGTGGATAATGATGTTTGGTCCCTTAAAGTTGACATAAGTGTACGGAGTAACCTAACCGTAGCATGGATAAATTAAACCTTCTGGTTTTAAAAGAGGCAGGCACATAAATTGTATAGATTTGTGCTATCCAACCATAAAACAACCAAGATGCGCACGACCTTGCTGATCTTATTGATAATGGTATTGGCCGGAGCTGGTATGTATTACTTTGCTACTCAGAAGAAAACGCTTGCTCCCTACGATACGATTGCCTTGCATGATACACCCGATTCTATCCGCCAAAAGCTGCGGATCTTTGCCGCTTACAACCCTACAGAGGTCACCTACCGCGATAGCGGCTGGTACCAGCAGGATTCCATCCCATTGAAAGAGATATCACTGGACAGCGCCGTCAATGCTTTTGATAAAAACTATAAGTCGGTTACCTTTTACCTGGACTATGCCCATGCCTGGTTTTATGATGTAGAAGTCAATAAGTCGCAGGACATTCCTTACAAGATCAGTTTTGCTGTCAACAGCCTGCGGGATACGCTGCAAGCCAGCGGCATCATCGATGATCAGCAAAGTAAACAACTGCGGCTTAACGGGCCTATGATGAAGATGTACAATGCTTTTTTACTTACTTATAATAGCAAGTTGCCACCATCACCGCCCGATTCCACCCAGGATTCGAGTCAGCAGGCACCACCCGCTACCCCGGCCACCAAAACCATTACAGTGATCAGGAAATAAATAAAAAAGCCCGTTACAACTATTTGCTGCAACGGGCTACTCATTTATTATTAACAACTCTTACTCAATCAACTTCTCCACCCGCGTAAGGCGGCCCTCTTCGTTCATGCCTTCGAGGATCACTTTGATACGCTTGGTAACATCATTGTTGTAGAAAGTGATGGTAACACGACGGGCTGATTTATCAGTAAGGATGTAGGGAGACCAGTATAAAGTAGTACGCACGTCGGCTACTTCAAACAGGTCATTCTCTTTGGAATAATCAGGAGAATAAAACTCTTTTAAAGAAGCATATCCAGCCAACAGGTTCTTTTCCATGCCACCTGGTATAGCTGCATTGTTTGTCTTTTGATCATTGCCCTTGCGGGTATAGATCGCGATAGCGCCACCTGCACCACCACCGGAAGCGCCAAAGAAAGGCGGACGGAAAGCTTTCACATACGCAATATCCGTTACAGGGATGTTCTGGATCGTCTGGGCATCCACTGGCATTTCATCGAGGAATATGGAAGTGTTGGACTGGCGCCAGGTCAACGTAGGACCATTAGGACCACTCATGTTGATCTGCAAACCAGCCACCCTGCCCTGCAGGTACTGGAATATATTCTGGGCCGATTGGGCAAATGGATCATTGACCATATCGAATGAAGTAGCATCACCACCGGCAAATAGACCACGGGCGTATTTCTCGTCCATCAGGTCTTTGGTAGATTTCTGTTTGGCCTTTACCGTTACTGCTTCGAGGGTCTTTATACGCTTATCGATCTCGGGCCGTATACGTTCTGCTTCGGCAGCAATAAACTTACTGCGGTTCAGGGCACTGGTATCGAGCGGCACCGGTATGCGCCAGGTTGAATCCAGTGGCAGCGTACCCGGGTTTCTTAAAGTACCATTGTTGAAGTTGACCACAGCCCTTTCCGTAAGTCTTTTATCCTTGTTGAACTGATAATACAACTTCACCGTATCAAAGAATATCAATCCATCTTCCTTGAACTGCGCACGCGCATCCAACGGTAAAGAGAACAATTGACGGGAAGAGTCTTTGGCTTCCATGAACATATTGAGGGTGGAGCCTGGCGGTACCTGGCTGTTTGCAACACCCAACACCTCACCACGTAGCGACAGGAAATTATCACGTTGATATTTAAGCACCGGCAGTTTACCAGCGGCAAGGTCTTGCCACTTGAAGCGGCGCCAGCCATTGGTAAGCATCACCAGGTCGAGGTAATAACGGGTGGAGTCGTCTACCACATTAAAGTAGTAAGAAGGTTCATACACGCGCCCTTTAAGATCACCGGTAAGTAAGAGGCGTGAAATGATATTGTCTTCCCCTTTATCGGCCATAGCCGCATCGGTGATGGAAATAGATAAGTTCGACCGAAGGGTATCCGGCACTTCAATGGTGATCGTGTTTTTGCCGCGCTTATTGGTGTTCTTCACAGCAGGGCTAATGGTAGCATCGAATACATAATCTTCTTTATTGAGAAATACAATGCGCTCGGCAAGTGGCTGCCAGTTGGCATCGAACAAAGTCATTTCAAGGATACCACTGGGCAACTCCGAAATCGGAATGGTGCCACTGGTCATGAAGTTGTTGGTAAGGTTGATGGTAGCTTTGTACACCACCTGCTGATACATATTACCAACGAGGTAGAGCTTCTTCAGCTCAGGTCCGGCATTGGCAGAACGCTTGATGATAAACGACTGCAGCTTTTCGGAACCGATCATTTGCAGCAAAGCGCCATTGGGCCTGGATGCCGGCAGATCAGTCTTATACGATTTGCCCTTCTCGTCTTTCCACTCTGCATAATAGGTGGTATTGGGAGCTGGCTCCAGCTCAAACTTGCCCATGCCATCATGTAAGCTGGTAAAGGAAGCTACTTCCTTCCCTTTAGCATCTTTTACGACACCTTTCACGCCAACCGGAGCACCGAACTTATCGGTAGCCTTAAATGCTACCGGATTGGACAGCTCGGCGATCATGTCGCCTCCTTCAGGAAAGAAAGTGATAGAAGTCTTGTTGTCGGCAGGCGTTTTATCAGCCACTGCGTTTTTGCCAACGATGCGGATATTCTTACTGTACACGAATGCTGTATCAAAGTTCAGCATCCAGGTAGTATAGGCTTTAAAAATGAGCGAGGTGTTGGTAGTGGTAACCGGCAGGTCGAATGAACCAGCGGTACTGGCCTCGAAGATGGGTGTGATCTTTCTTTGCAGCACTTTACCCGTGGCCGGGTCTATCAGCTCCGTATAAAAGTTATGGCTAAGGCCCGAAGGCAGCAGGCCGGAAAACAAATAGGCTTTGAACCAGATCGTCTCGCCGGGGTTATACAGCGCCTTATCGAAATGGATATGTACTTTTTCCTGCGGAAAACGTTCGCCATACACATTGATCATGGAATCTATTTTTTGTGCATGAACGAACCGGGGTGTAACGGATAAAACGAACAAAGCCAATAAGGTATAAAAGACGGATGCGTATTTCATGTAAAGTTCTTCTTGTTAACAAATTAATAGCTTTATTGCCTTAAAACCGATTAAATTTTGTCTATGGATTGTTAAAGCTTTTCACATTTCAGCTACATGACAATAAAATAGGCTACGTATCAAACATTTTCGGACTTTAGCGGCCGGTTTATTATAAAAAGACGATCTATGACGCAAACTCCTTCGGACAAACTCTACCAGCAATACATCGACACGATGCGCAAGATAGCCGACATCCGTTATGCTTCGGCTTTATTACAGTGGGACCAGGAAACCTACCTGCCGCCGAAAGGCGCCGCCATCCGCGGGCAGCAGATAGCCACCTTGTCGGAAATAGCCCACCAACATTTTACCGATGATACATTGGGCGGATTGTTGCAGGAGCTGAACGGCCGGAATGACCTGTCGGTAGCGGAAAAAAAGAATGTATCACTTACCTGGGAGGATTACTCCAAACAAAAGAAGTTCAGTCCCGCCTTTGTAAGGGAGCTGACAGAGACCATCAATAAGAGTTTTCACAGCTGGCTGGAAGCCAGGAAGGCCAATGACTTTGGGTTGTTTGCCGGTGACCTTTCAAAGCTGATCGTGCTGAAGAAGCAGGAAGCACAGCTGCTCGGTTATGAGCGCCATCCCTACGACGCTTTATTGAATGATTACGATAAAGGCTCCAATGTGCAACTCCTGGATGGTGTGTTCAACACCATCAGACAGCCATTAAAGGATATCCTAAACCAAATACAATCGCGCCCGCAGGTAAGCAATGAGTTCTTACATCGCCACTATCCCAAAGACAAGCAATGGGCTTTTGGTATGCAGGTACTCAAAGACCTGGGCTATGACCTCGAGGCCGGACGGCAGGATGTTTCGGAGCACCCTTTTACCATCAACTTCAACAGCCGGGATGTGCGCGTCACTACCCGCATCGATGAGAATGACCTGGGCAATATGGTATGGAGCTGCATCCATGAAACGGGACATGCACTGTATGAGCAGGGATTGCCCGATGAAGCCTATGGCCTGCCACTGGGCGAAGCGGCCTCATTGACGATTCACGAATCGCAATCGAGGCTGTGGGAAAATCATGTGGGCCGCAGCAAGGCATTCTGCGAACACTACTTCCCTATATTACAACAATACTTCCCGGAACAATTGAAAGATGTAACGGTGGAAACATTCTACCACGGCATCAACCAGGTAGCGCCTTCGCTGATCCGCACAGAGGCCGATGAAGTGACTTATCATTTTCACGTGATGATCCGTTACGAACTGGAAAAACAACTGTTGGGAAATACATTGTCGACTAATGATATCCCTGCCTGGTGGAATGAACATTACCATCAGTACCTCGGCGTACAGGTGCCTGATGCCAAACGGGGCTGCCTGCAGGACGTACACTGGAGCCATGGCAGTTTTGGCTATTTCCCTACCTACAGTTTGGGCAGTTTTTATGCCGCTCAGTTCTATGCCAAGGCATCAGCAACCATCGATGGTCTTGAAAATCAAATACAAAGGGGTGAAACAGGGCCTTTACTGCAGTGGCTGCGCACTGGCGTACACCAGCATGGCAGGATGTATACCAGCGAACAACTGAGTGAACAGGTTAGCGGGGAAGTACTCGATATTCAGCACTTTTTAGGGTATTTGCTTGACAAATACAGAGATATTTACAAATTTTAAGGTATGAGCGGGTAGCTCACGCTGCCCGCTTCCTTACAATATCCGTAAATATGAAAACACCTGTACCCGTAATCCTGGTATTATCATTATTGATAATTACCCTTCCCTCCTGTCAAAAGTTTATTGACAAACAAAAGGAGAAGATGGCCATGAACATCATCACCAATGGCCAATGGTATGTAGAGCAATACTTCGAAGACGCTAACAATGTTACCAGCGATTTCCTGAATTATGAATTTCAGTTCAAAGAGGACCGTACTGTAACAGGCACCAGGGGTGCAGAATCACACGCAGGCACCTGGACTGAAGATGTTGCCACCCTTTCTATTACTTCTCAATTCCCTACTGCCCCTGCCCCACTCACGAGATTGAATGGTATTTGGAAATTTAAGGACAGTACCCCGGAATATGTAAAAGCTGAAATGACTACTGCTACGGGTAAAAACGTGCTGCACTTGCGTAAGAAACCATAAAGAGATTAAAATTTGCCCGCAGCGACCATTTGACATATATCAACAAGTCTTTACCTCAGCCCCCACAGATACAATTTATCTGAAATATACAACTACATGATTACGTTACCTGTGAACGTATACGGGTAATTGATTTTACTTAGTCAGCTGAAAGATAGCACATACCTGCCCCAATTAAACTGTTTCCCCGACAGTTCATATTAAGTTTTTTAATTTCTTTGCCCGCGTAAAGTCGTTAAATTGGTTTAAGCTTTACCCAACCACATTAAGTCATTTAAAATCCCCAATATTCCTATGAGGACTATGCATAGCCTCATATACCATACGGTATTTGCCGGCTGCCTACTATTATGTAGCAACCTCCTGCATGCGCAGGTTAAAGCGGGGTTTTCTGCTACCCCCGTTGCTGGTTGCTCCCCCTTAATTGTAAAGTATACAGACGAATCTACTGGCAACCCCACTTCCTGGCGCTGGGACCTTGGCAATGGAACTATTTCCTTTTTGCAAAACCCTGCTGCTACTTATTTCAATCCGGGCACCTATACGGTGAAGCTGGTAGTGCGCAACGGCGCACAGGCTGACTCCATCGTAAAAGTGAGTTATGTGACGGTGTATGCTTCGCCTGTAGTCAACTTCGCAGCTTCAGATACCACCGGTTGTTTTCCCTTAAATGTTCAGTTTACAGATCTCAGTACCGCTGGCGATGGCAATATCGTATCCAGGGAATGGGATTTTGGCGATGGTACTGTTTCCACCGACGTCAATCCTGAGCACCGCTATACAGCGGCTGGCAAATACACCGTATCACTGCGTGTACGCAACAGCTATGGTTGTACCCAAACGTTTACCCGCACACAACATATTCAACTGACCAATGGCGTAAAGGCCGACTTTGGCTTCATAGTGCCCAATAGCTGTAAGCCGCCTACCGCTGTACGCTTTACCAACAAAAGCACAGGCACCGGAACGCTTAACTATGTATGGGATTTTGGCGATGGTGTGACTTCAATCGATCTTAACCCTACGCATACTTATACTGTGGCGGGCACTTACTCGGTGAAGCTGCTGGTTCGCAACAACACGGGTTGTTCCGACTCTGTTGTTAAAGTAAATGCCATTAATATCGGCACGGTGAAAGCTGGCTTCTCTGTGCCGGCACTCATTTGCAGCAATACTTATTTCTCCCTTATCAATAATACTACGCCTGCGCCCGTAGGTGCTTTGTGGTCCTTCGGTGATGGTACTACCTCCACAGATTTGAACCCAATAAAGACTTACGCACAGGCAGGCACTTACACCATTAAACTGGTGAGTGATTTTGGCGCGTGTAAGGATTCTGTTACACAGACGGTAAGCGTAGTGGCTAAAACAAAAGCAGCTTTCGCAGCTGATGATAGCACAGCTTGTAAAGCCCCGTTTGCTGTACACTTCACTGCTGCTGCAGGAGCAGCAGGTTACCAATGGTTGTTTGGTGATGGTGGCCGTGATACAGGTCTGCAGGTTTCACACACTTACCAGGCAAATGGAGAATACGATGTTACGCTCATTGTTACCAATGCAGCGGGTTGTACAGACACGCTCGTGAAAAAGCAATACATACAGATCAAGGTGCCCCAGGTATCGCTGACAAGCTTGCCGCAGGAAGGTTGTTTGCCGTTTAACTGGCAACCAACATTTACAGTCAGTTCAGTAGACCCGCTGGTGAATTACGTGTGGCATTTTGGTGATGGCACTATTGCTACCGGCAATAACCCTGCTCATACTTACACACAACCAGGCACCTACACTGTGAAGCTGGTATATACTACTGCCGGTGGATGTACCGATTCTGTATCGGTAACTGATGGTATCCGCGTAGGCACGCAACCCATAGTAGCATTTACAGCTACACCGCGTGATGTGTGCGCCTTCCAGTCTGTTCAGTTTACCGATGGCAGCACAGGTGGCAAGACCGACCGCTGGCTCTGGTTCTTTGGCGATGGCAGTACTTCCACAGCACAACATCCTTCTCATATTTACCAGGATACTGGCTACTTCAACGTAAAGCTTATTGTTTGGAGTAATGGTTGCCAGGACTCATTGACTGTTCCCCGCTACATTCATATCAAGCCCCCTATAGCGCGTTTCATTACTGCACCTGTTGATTGTAGTATCAAATTCACGCGCCGCTTCACGGATCAATCTATTGGCGCTACTTCCTGGTTCTGGAATTTTGGTGATGGCAACACTTCTACTGAACGTCACCCTGTACATACTTATAACAACCCGGGCAGTTATATTGCCACGCTTACTGTAAAGAATGAAGGCTGCGAGCATACGACTTCAAGGCAGGTGGTGATCATCTCAGAAAAGGCCGACTTCATAGCAAACACTACAGAGGTTTGTAAGAATGTGCCTATCACATTGAACGCTGTAAACAGCCAGGCACAAAACATCTCCAGTTATGCATGGACTATTACAAAAGGCAACACCACTTATGGCACACCCACCGGCCGTACTATACAATTTGCTTTCCCTGCTGCAGGGCTTTACACCATACGCCTGATCATCAAAGACCTGTATGGTTGTGCCGACACGCTCAACAAACCTCAATACATTAAGGTAAATGGTCCTACTTCCGACTTCTCGGTGATCAATCCGGAAGTATGTACAAATACCACGATCCTGTTTGCCGACTCGTCCAAATCTGATGGCGAACATCCGATACAACAATGGAGGTGGAATTATGGTGATGGGGCTACTGAAACATTGACGGCCGGTCCTTTTCAACATACATATGTTAAGAGCGGGGTC
Source organism: Paraflavitalea sp. (assembly GCF_059502485.1). Lineage (NCBI taxonomy): Bacteria > Pseudomonadati > Bacteroidota > Chitinophagia > Chitinophagales > Chitinophagaceae > Paraflavitalea > Paraflavitalea sp. Next base: position 1,582,180 of record NZ_JCACET010000008.1, on the reverse strand, counting down.
TATCCTGTTCAGTTGACAGTGACAGATAACCTTGGTTGTACCGACACGCGCACCATTCAACATGCAGTTACTATTTCAAGACCAGTTGTGCAGTTTGAATCGCCCGACACATTATCCTGTACTGGTAAACCCGTGCGATTCATCAACCAAACCAGCGGCAACAGTCCTGTGTATACCTGGTACTTTGGCGACGGACAAACAACTGCCGCCACACAACCGGCTCATACTTATTTGCAGGAAGGAGACTACACCATCAAGCTGGTGGCCGATGATCGTTTTGGTTGTGCCGATTCACTGACCAAGCCACAATACATTCGTATCAGGGACCCGCGTGCTCATTTTGCGATGAGTGATTCGTTTGCTACCTGTCCGCCACTACGGGTAAACTTCACCAATCAGTCGCAGCACTTCAACAGCATCGAGTGGGATTTTGGTGATGGCAACAAATCGACGCTGGCCGATCCTTCGCATTTTTATACTTATCCCGGCGTTTATCGCGCCAAGCTCACCATTACGAGCCCCGGGGGTTGCGTGGACTCTTTGATAAAAATCATTACCGTGAAAGGACCGCAGGGAACATTCACGTACGACAAGACCAAAGGATGTGTGCCGACCGCCGTCGGATTCACCGCAAAGACCAACCAGGATGTTAGCCTTGTTTGGGATTATAATGATGGTACGGTCGAAGAAACCGACAACACAGTCATTACCCATACTTTCACTACAATGGGAGAATATCTCCCCAAACTGATTTTGATCGATGCACAGGGTTGTCGTGTTCCGGTTTTGGGAAAAGATACTATCCGCATTTATGGTGTGAATGCTGATTTCACCAACAGCAAAGATTTGTTGTGTGATTCAGGCCAGGTACAATTCACAAATAATACGGTTTCCAACGACCTGATCACCCGCTACAGCTGGTTGTTTGGTGATGGCGGCACCTCCACTGAAAAGAATCCTGTTCATAGCTATAAGCAATCCGGACAGTATACTCCGCAACTGGTAGTGACCACGCAAAATGGCTGTACCGGCACTGCCCGCAAGCCGCTGCCGCTGAAGATCGTACAAAGCCCGCTGGCCGCCATTCTGGGAGATTCAGGCGCCTGTACGCCGGCCCTTTTGCAACTCCGGGGAAGTCTGTTGCGGACCGATACCTCACAGGTGCAATGGCAGTGGGATTTTGGCAATGGGGTTACTGCACAAGTTCAAAACCCGGCCGCCGTAACGTATACAGCAACAGGGGCTTATACGTCCCGGCTTATCGTAACCAATAGTTCCGGCTGTGCCGATACCGTTCTCAAAACCGTGAACGCCTGGCCCATTCCTCCTGTCAATGCTGGAGCCGATCAGGCCATTTGCCGCAACAATTCAATTACACTTACCGGCTCCGGAGCCAGTCAATACACCTGGTTCCCGGCCACCGCATTGAGCTGCACCAATTGCCCTGCTCCGCTGGCATCACCTTTGGAAGACATTACTTACACCGTAACAGGTAAAAATAATTTTGGATGTGTTGCCACCGATTCTATACGGATACAGGTGAAACAACCGTTTACTATAGAGGTGGGCAAAGGCGATACGTTGTGTAAAGGAGAGTCATTCCGGCTCGTGGCTTCCGGTGCAGAAGAGTACTCCTGGAGTCCTTCTTTATGGATGGACAACAGCACCAGCAGCAACCCGCTGGTAAAACCAGATACTTCTGTTGTTTACCGGGTTATAGGGAGGGATAACCAACATTGTTTTGCCGATACAGGTTATATACCCATGGTGGTGTACCCTTATCCGGCCATCGAAGCAGGTCCGGATCAAACAATTCCGGTGGGCAACCAGGTGACTTTGAACCCGGTAATATCAAAAGATGTTACTGCACTGAAGTGGCGTCCATCGACAGGGTTGAACTGTGTTACATGTCCTACTCCGGTGGCGGCTCCAAAGCAAACTACAGCTTATACTTTGGAGGCCATCAATGCCGGAGGATGTATCAGCCGGGACAATTTGACGCTCTTTGTTTTCTGTAATAACGCCAATGTATTTGTTCCAAATACTTTCTCGCCCAACGGCGATGGCAATAACGACGTATTTTATCCAAGGGGGAAAGGAATCTTCAGCATTCACTCCTTCAAGGTGTTCAACCGCTGGGGCGACCTGGTGTTTGAACAGGTGAATATCCAGCCGAACGAAGTCGGCAAAGGCTGGACTGGCCTGCACAAAGGGCAACCAGCGCCGCAGGATGTTTATGTGTATGTAATGGATGTAGTGTGTGAGAATAATGTAACACTGAATTACAAAGGAAATGTGGCATTGATCCGATAACATGGTATCATTATTGTTTACGAGACGCGTACCCGTTGAAAATTGTCTGTAAACCACCAAACATCGCAACTTGACCAGAAAGCTGCTATTAATACTGTTATTATTTACGGGTATCCTATCGGCGCGTGCACAAGCGCCTGTAGCAGAATTCACCGCTGACAATATTTCGGGTTGTGCACCCTTGTCTGTCACTTTCAGGGATCAATCGACTGGCAGTCCTACTTTCTGGAACTGGGATTTTGGCGGAGGTAATCTTTCCAACCTGCAAAACCCGACTATCACCTTCGGTGCACCTGGTGTTTATTCTGTTACGCTGGTCGTACGCAATGGCAACGGCACGAATGGCATTACCAAGACAAGCTATATCACTGTCAATCCTTCTCCGCAGGCCGCTTTCGTAACTAATACTACTATTGGTTGCGCGCCCTCTTCCATTCAGTTTACCGACCAAAGCAACCCGGTGGCTGGTAGCATTGTATCCTGGCAATGGAATTTCGGCGATGGCAATTCTTCTACGCAACAAAGTCCTTCTCACCAATATACAGCTCCTGACTTTTATACGGTATCGCTAAAAGTTGTGAGCAGCACAGGCTGTTCGTCCGTCGTATCGGCCGGCCGGTATATCCGTATCGTACCTGGCATCATACCTGAATTCAGTTTCAATACGCCACCCACCTGCCGCGCCCCTTTCGCTGTCAACTTTACGAATCTTACCAGCGGACCTGGCACCATGAGTTACCAGTGGGATTTCGGTAACAGCTCTGGCGCTACCGGAGAAAGCCCTACGGGTACTTATACTGCTGCCGGCACTTATACGGTTACTTTAAATGCAACCAGTGAATATGGCTGTACGAACAGCATTCAGAAACAGGTGGACGTCAGCGGCACCGGCACCTCGTTTAATAGCCCTGATACTGTGTGTCTGAACAGTACCGTGAACTTTCAGAATGCTTCTTCCTCCCCACCTGTAAGTACTACCTGGGATTTTGGCAATGGTGATCAGGCTGCCACTACCAACGGTAGTAGCACTTACAATGCGCCTGGCATTTATACCGTGAAGCTGAAGAATGTATACACCAATTGCGTCGACTCTTTTTCCAAGCCATTGGTGGTGCTGGATAGGCCGATGGTTAATTTTACAGCCCCTGTTACTACTGCCTGCAAAGGGCCTTTAACGGTGAATTTTCAGGATGCATCGCCTGATGCGGTATCCTGGCAGTGGGATTTTGGCGATGGCAATACTTCTACTGCACAAAACCCATCGCATACTTACACAGCAGAAGGATCTTATAATGTTACGCTCAGCATTACAACCCGGCTGGGGTGTACCAATACGCTTACCCAACCTGCCTTTGTACGTATTATTAAACCTACAGTAGCTTTTGGCAATGCACCCAATGGTGGGTGTATTCCTTTCGACTTTACACCAACTGCCAATGTTATCACTGTTGATAATGTAGTTTCTTATTTCTGGGAATATGGCGATGGCTTTACTGCTACTACTACTGTTCCAACAGGTCCGCTGCATACTTATACTATTGCGGGCAACTATACTATCAAGGTGACTATTACCACTTCCGGGGGCTGTACTGAATCAGTAGAGCTTGTCAATGGCATACGCACCGGCACACCGCCTGCTTCCAATTTCACGGTTACCCCTATCGATGCGTGCGCATCGGACGTTATTAATTTTACTTTTGTGCCATCAGGTCTTACACCTGTGGATGAATATTTATGGAACTTTGGTGATGGTAACACTTCCGCACTGCAAAATCCTACATATACTTATACTGACAGTGGCTACTTCTCTGTTACAGTAACTGCCTATAACAATAAATGCCCCACAGCATCAGCAGCACAGGTAGTACACATCAAGCCACCCATTGCTCACTTTAGCTATTCAGTAACTTGTCCCAATGTAACGCAGGTAAATTTTGCCGACGAGTCTAAGGTGAATACAGCAGTGTATGGGCCGGTTACTTATTCATGGGACTTCGGAGATGGCACACCTGTCAATACAACTGTAGGTGCAGTGTCACACACTTACGCTGGCATTGGGACTTATAATGTATCACTGACTGTAACTTCCACCAATACAGGTTGCTCGCATACTTATTCACAATCAGTAGAACTCGTCAGTGAAAGTGCCGATTTCACGATCAGCAAGGCCACTCCGTGTAAGAACGAATTCATTACGCTTACTGCTATCAACAGTAATGCCTCCAACATAACACAATATACCTGGTCGGTAAATGGTCTGGCTGGTCCTTTTAACATAGGCGCCAGAACTGTCGACATCAACTTTCCCACTACCGGCACTTATTCTATCGGGCTGCGTATCACAGATGTCAACGGCTGCGAAAATACCAAGGTTATCACTGATGCAGTTACGGTATCCGGACCTACGGCCAATTTCACCGCGGCCACCCCAGGTAAGTGTACCAATGAAAGCGTCACCTTCAACGACCTGTCTACCACCACAGTTGGTATAAAAAGCTGGACCTTTGACTTTGGCGACGGCAATTCACAAACGTTTACAGCCGCTCCTTTCAGTCATACATATGCCGATACCGGCAGCTTTATCGTGAAGATGACTGTAACAGATATCAACAACTGTTCCGATACTTATACATTAACCGATACAGTTTTCATCACCAAACCTATAGCTGGCTTTACCAGTGATTATACTACCATTTGTCCGGATACCGACCTGCCTTTTAAAGATACTTCAATAGGCAAGGGATTAACCTGGCGGTGGGATTTTGGTGATGGTAATGTTTCAACTGTCCAGTCACCTATGCACCGTTATACTGCTACCAGCGGCACCTACTCTGTAAAACTGGTAGTGACCGACGCTTATGGTTGCAAAGATTCTGTGACCAAGGCAAATTATGTTACAGTGAAGAAACCTATACCTGCTTTCACTGTAAGAGATACCAGTTCCATTTGTCCGTTGCTGGAAAGCAAATTCACTTTCCAGGGTGCCGACTATGCATCTTTTTATTGGGACTTTGGCGACGGCAGCACCTCTACCCTCACCAATCCGAATCACTTCTATAACACGTATGGCGCGTATGAAGCCAAGTTGTATGTTGTAGGTTATGGCGGCTGTATCGACTCCGTGAGTGACACGATCAATGTATACAATCCGTTTACGGCGAGCGATATGAGTTATAGCCCGATTTCCAACTGTAATTCGCTGCTGGTTGATTTTTCACTCATCACACCTCCTTCTACCCGCTTTACTTTTTTCTATGGTGATGGTGGATTCGATGCTTCGCAAAGTAAAGCCTTCCAGTATTTTTACAGGGAGCCTGGCTTTTATGCACCCCGGATGGTGCTGCAAGATAGTATTGGCTGTGAGGTGGCATTGGGTGGGCCTAATACCATCCGGGTAATTGGTGCATTACCTTTGTTTGGTGTAGATAAGAAAAACTTCTGCGATGAGGGTACTGTTAATTTTGCCAATTTCACGATTGGCAATGACCCGGTAATAAGCCGCATCTGGGATTTTGATGATGGCACCACCACTACAGATCCTGATCCTGTACATACTTTCACCCGTCCCGGCACTTTCGTGGTTAAACACACGGTGACTACGCAAACTGGTTGTACCAATACCATAACAGATACCATCCGCATATATGGTACACCACAACCATTGATCGTGAGTGATACCGTAGTTTGTATCAATGATGTGTTGCCCCTGCAGGCATCGCTTATCGTTCCTGACACTGCCATTAGCTGGAAGTGGAATCTTGGCAGCAATGGTCAATCGACCAATCAAAATGTGTCTGTTAAATACTCGCAATCAGGAAACTATACCGTATCGCTTGAAGCGACCAATAAGCTGGGTTGTAAGGCCGACACATCAAAGAACATTTTTGTGCCGCCTACACCTGTAGTGACTGTAAGCGGCAACGTTACCCTGCCCGTAGGAACTGGTGTTACCTTGCCTGTCACTTACAGCCCCAATGTTGTTGGATATACCTGGACACCGGCCAATGGCCTAAGCTGTACGGATTGCCCCACACCGGTTGCCAATCCAAAGTCCACCACCCAGTACACCGTACGGGCTGAAGATATCTATGGCTGTTCGGCTACACAGAATGTTACAGTGACCGTTGTTTGTAATGAGAAGAACTACTTTGTCCCTAATACCTTCTCTCCCAATAATGATGGTAAGAATGATGTGTTCATGCCCAGGGGCAGCAGCATTGCCCGGGTAAACCGGATGCAGGTGTTTAACCGCTGGGGTGAAATTGTATTTGAGAAAAGGAACTTCATGACCAATGATGCATCGGCAGGCTGGAATGGAACCTATAAGGGAAAACCCGCAAATGCAGATGTGTATATTTACGTAATAGAATTTGTTTGTGAAAATTCAGCAGTTGTACCGTTCCGGGGTAACGTAACTTTGATCCGATAACCTATGAATCCAATATTATACCATACAAAACCGGGTATTATGAAAAACCTCAGAAGATGGAAACAGTATGCCTTTACGGGTATATTGCTGGGCGCCTTCTCTTTCACTTACGCCCAGGACATTCATTTCTCCCAGTTTTTTGAAGCGCCCTTACTACGAAACCCATCGCTGGCGGGTATTTATACCGGTGATATCAGGATCCAGGGTGTTTACCGCGATCAGTGGAACAGTTTTACCAATGCTTATCGTACAGGCTCATTGAATGCAGAATACAAAATGCCTGTAGGAAGAGGTGATGATTTTATGACCGTAGGCGGCCAGGCCCTTTTCGACAAGGCTGGTACAGTTGGCTTAAGTACGATACATCTACTTCCTGCATTGAACTACCACAAATCTTTGAGCAACGAGAAGACGATGTACCTAAGCCTTGGCTTCATGGGCGGCATCGTGCGCAAGAGTATCGATGTATCCAAGATGACCACTGACAATCAGTATGGCGGTGGAGGCTTCGATCCTTCGGCGCCTACCGGAGAAAATTTCACGGCGCCTAATTTCAATACCTGGGATGCCAGTGTTGGCATGAGCTTCAATACTACTTTTGGCGAAGACCAGAAGAACAGTATGTTTCTGGGCGCAGCCTACCATCACCTCAACAGACCTAAAAACTCATTCTACCGCAATGCTACTATTGAATTGCAGCCTAAATATGTGTTCTCAGCTGGCGTTACATTTGGCGTAGACGAGTACTCTTATTTTATCATCCAGGCAGACCACTCTACACAAGGCTCATTCAATGAAACCATTGGCGGCGCCCTTTATTCTTATAAACTTGGCGGCGATCCGGATAATGCCCTTTATACAGTTCATGCCGGCGCCTTTCTGCGTTGGAAAGACGCCCTGATACCCGTCATAAAACTTGACCGCCATCCGATTTCCATAGCGCTGAGCTACGATGTGAATGTTTCGCAATTAAAAACAGCCAGCCAGGGGCGTGGGGGCATTGAATTATCACTTTCCTGGATCAGCTTCCTGGATAGGCCTAACTCCAGCGAAGACAAGGTATTGTGTCCAAGATTTTAAGTGGCCCTTCTTTCATTTTTCCCGCTTCATTGATTAAAAATGTAGTTTCAGCGATTGCCTGTACCAAATAACCGGCTGGCACGTTATTTTTGTCTGACCTAAAAGCCTAAATGCAACAATATGAAAATTGAAGTCGGACAAAATGCCCCTGATTTTTCGCTGTACGATTCCGATAAAAACAAGGTGACTCTTTCCGAGTACAAGGGTAAGCAGGTATTATTGTTGTTCTACCCGCAGGCCTTTACCGGCGTTTGTACCAAAGAGCTGTGCACCGTGCGGGACAATATTGCGCAGTACGAACATGTAAATGCCCAGGTTTTTGGCATCAGTGTAGATTCGGTTTTTACGCTGGGTAAATTCAAGGCAGAGCAGACGCTGAACTTCCCCTTGTTAAGCGATTTCAATAAAGTAGTATCTGAGGCTTATGGCGCGCTGTATGAGAACTGGATCTTCGATATGAAGGGTGTATCTAAACGATCAGCTTTCGTAATCGATGAAGAGGGTGTGGTTCAATACGCGGAAGTGCTGGAAAATGCCGGTGATCTGCCCAATTTTGAGGCTATTGAGGCGGCATTGGCAGTAAAATTGACATAAATCAAGTGTTGGAGTTAACATAATTTTAAAACTTCCGGGGGAATGGGGAGAATCTCCCATTCCCTGGAATTTTTCAGCAAATGAGTTGTAACTTTAGTCAAAAGGAAATATCTTGGATATCAACCGTAAAATATTATCCTGCATGAGGATTATTTACACATTGTCCATTATCCTTTTATTGTCTAACGAGGTAAAAAGCCAGGAGCGCACTACGTCTCTCCCGGGCGGTGATCCTATTACCAAGATCATCCGTTTTTATCCCAACCCCGCCACTTCTTTCATAACCTTTGATTTTCAGAAGAGTTATGACAAATCTTATACGCTTCAGATATTCAATTTACCCGGTAAGAAAGTGCATGAAGTAACAGAGGTTACACCCAAAACGGTGGTCAACCTTAATGATTTCTTCCGCGGCATCTACATTTTCCAATTGCGCGACAAGGCCGGCAGGCTCGTAGAAGCCGGTAAATTCCAGGTTTCCAAGTAATTACATTACCTGTACTATCAGGAACTTTAGGTAGTGGGTGTTTTCCCATCCCCATACGATCGGGTGATCAGCTGACTGCGTTTGGAAGGTTACCTGCCTTAATTTCCGGCGGGCATCTTTGGCGGCCATTTGTATGATTTCCGTGAACATAGCCTGCGGTACCAGGTTGGTGCAGCTTGAGGTGACCAGGAATCCGCCGGGTTTCACCAGCTTCATCCCACGAAGGTTGATCTCCTTATAACCAGTAATGGCTTTCTGTATATTGTCTCTTGTCTTTGTAAACGACGGAGGATCAAGCATTACTACATCATAGCGCTTGTCTTCCTTACCCCAGGCTTTGAGCACATCGAAGGCATTGACACACTCAAATTTGCAGATCTTACCATAGCCGTTCAGCTCGGCATTGCGGTTGGCCTGGGCTACTGCATTGGCAGAAATGTCCAGCCCCAGTACCGATTTGGCACCATAGTGGGCGGCATGGATCTCGAAGGTGCCGGTATAGGTAAATGCCCCCAATACGTCGGCGCCTTTTACAATATGCTGGATAGCACGGCGGTTATCCTGCTGGTCGAGGAAGTACCCTGTCTTTTGCCCGTTTTCAATATCTACATGGAATTTCAACCCATTTTCTTCGATAACGATCTGGGTATCAAAGGGTGCTGACAGGAAGCCTTTTTGCTGGGCCAGCCCTTCCAGTTCCCTTACGGGTACATCATTGCGCTCATAAATACCCTTGGGTTTAAATATCTTTTCCAGCGCCTTCACGATGGCGGGTTTCCACACATCGATTCCGAGGGCAAGGGTCTGAATTACAAAGTAGTCGTTGAATTTGTCGATGATCAGCTGTGGCAGGCTATCGGCCTCACCAAAGATCAGCCGGCAGTTCTCTACATAGCCAAGTTGCTGCCGGTATTCCCAGGCTTGCTTGAGCTTTTGGTAGAAAAAGTCTTCATTCACCACTTCCTGCTTCTCGCGGGTAAGAATGCGCACAGGTATTTGTGACTGGGGGTTCAGGTATCCTTTGCCTACGAACTTTTTATCATGCGTAAACACTTCTACCACATCACCTGCTTTGGCATCTCCATCTATCAGGTTCACTTCATTTCCGAAAATCCAGGGATGGCCATTTACTACACGGGGACTGATCTTCTTTTTAAGAACAACACTTGTCATAGGGCGCAAATGTAAGCAGAAGTCGGAAGTCTGAGGTAGGAAGTATGCGGTAAGAGGCCAGAACTTCGAAATCTGGCGCCTTACTTCTGACATATTACTTTGGTTCTCTCTGCCTTTTTGACCTTAAAGGCTTAATGGCAAAATAATTGCCCAACATGGCTTTGCTAAGCAAAACTTGTATTTTTACAGTTTGGCATCCCGGCATTGGGAAAAGCAGCCATTTTTGCAGTAATAAACGAGAAAAATATAGATACACCTATGACAGAAAAAGAGCCTTTGAACCAGGGTAATGGTGAAACCATGGATATCAATACCGACGATAGCGTAAGTGGGTCTACCCACCTGAATGAGCCTGTGGCCAATGAAGATGAAATAGAAAAGCTCAAGGCCGAGGTACAAGAACTGAAGGAAAAGTACCTGCGCCAGGTAGCCGAGTTCGACAACTTCAGGAAAAGAACAGCGAAGGAAAGGCTGGAATTGATACAAACCGCTGGTAAAGACGTGATTGTTTCCCTGCTGGAGGTGCTGGACGACTCAGATCGCGCCGAAAAACAATTGCAAACCAGTAATGATGCAGCTGTTATCAAAGAGGGTGTGAAACTGGTATTCACCAAGATGAAGAATACCCTGCAGGCCAAAGGACTGAAACCCATGCAAACCATCGGTACCGAGTTTAACCCCGATCACCATGAGGCGATCACTGAAATACCCGCCGCTACGGAGGAAATGAAAGGCAAGGTAGTAGACGAAGTAGAAAAGGGCTATTACCTGAATGATAAGATCATCCGATTTGCCAAAGTAGTAGTAGGTAAATAATTCAAAAACCCATCATGTCGAAAAGAGATTATTACGAAATACTGGGCGTAGCCAAAGGCGCTTCAGCGGATGAGATTAAAAAGGCCTACCGCAAGGTGGCTATGCAATTCCACCCCGACCGTAACCCCGGCGATAAGGCTGCCGAGGAAAAGTTCAAGGAAGCAGCAGAAGCTTATGAAGTGTTGAGCGATGCAGATAAGCGGGCACAATATGACCGTTTTGGTCATGCCGGATTAAGTGGTAATGGCCGTGGCTATGGTGGCGGACAGAGCGCGGAAGATATCTTCAGCCAGTTTGGAGATATTTTCGGCGATGACATTTTTGGTAACTTCTTTGGTGGTGGCGGCGGCAGAAGAGGCGGTGGCCAACGTACCCGCGGCGTGCGGGGCAGCAACCTGCGCATCAAGCTCAAGCTCAACTACGAAGAAATAGCCAAGGGTTGTACCAAACAGATCAAGGTAAAAAAATATGTGCCCTGTACTACCTGTAGTGGCAGTGGCGCTAAAGATAAGAACAGTGTACAGACCTGTAATACCTGCGGCGGCAGCGGACAGGTGCGCAAAGTGACCAATACCTTCCTGGGACAAATGCAAACGGTGACTACCTGCCCTACCTGTAATGGTGAAGGCTCTACGGTTACCGCTAAATGTACTGCCTGTAAGGGTGAAGGAAGGGTATACAGTGAAGAAACTGTAACTATCGACATTCCGGCCGGCGTACAGGAAGGTATGCAACTTAACGTTGCCGGCAGGGGTAATGCTGGTGAACGCGGTGGCGCTCCCGGCGACCTGATCATCCTTATCGAGGAAGAACAACACAAGGAGTTGCACCGTGACGGATTGAATGTAGCTTATGAGCTGCACCTCTCCTTCCCCGATGCTGCCTTCGGCACCAACGTGGAGGTACCCACCATCGATGGACGCGCCAAGATCAAGATACCTGCAGGCACACAAAGTGGTAAAATATTCCGGCTGAAAGGAAAGGGTTTCCCCGCTGTAAATTCTTATGAAAAGGGAGATCAGCTTATCTATATCAATGTATGGACGCCGCAGAATATGACTGCAGAAGAAAGGGCCATGCTGGAAAAGCTGAACAATTCACCCAACTTCAAACCACAACCGGATAAATCGGATAAGAACTTCTTTGATAAAGTGCGGGAGATGTTCTCGTAGAGATTGTAAACGTATTTTTTAGACCTGATAGGCAAGCCTGTCAGGTCTTTTTATTTTATACAGCTTTATTCTTTCAGCTTCTTCTTTTTTCTATTGCCGTATATCTTTTTGGCCTTAGCGATCATGGTGATGAACTCTTTCTGTATCGCATCCTGTGGGTTGTGTGCTTCAGTGGCAATGAGCGCTGCATCATTCCAGTTCACCATGCGCATATAAGGAGAACTCTTCAGCATGCCAGCGAACATGGTAACTGCTGTAGCAAACTGATAGCAATCCGGCAGTTCAGTAAATGCTGTCAAAGAAACAGGCACTGTATAGCCTGTAGTTCGAGCTATGGAATCACCAGGAATTTTATAGTTCAACGTTGCTTTTGCCAAGCCATCTTTAGCATGCCCCCAATCGTAAGATTGACTGAGTGGCACCAGTTCAAACATCGCCAACAAGGAGTGACCTGATCCGACTTCACCACCCTCTACTTCGCTTAATGAGTCGGCCAGTGCATTTACTTTGTTGTCAAAACCTATGAGCCGGTAATCTTTGATTACTGAAGGGTTGAACCACACGTTCAGGAAGGCATCATCGGCTACTGTATAAAGGGTTTGTGTAAGTTCTTTTACCAATACCTTCTCTGCTTCTTGTTCATTGTCGAGGTAGGCGAAGTTACCGTTGCCTTTCTTGGCCAGTATCTCCAGTTTGGAATCTTTATAATTGCCCATACCAACGCCCAGGCAGGTAAGGTAGATGCCCGACTGTTGGTGCTGGGTGATCATCTTCTCCAGTTCATCTTCCGATGTCTGGCCCACATTGAAATCACCGTCAGTTGCCAGGATCACCCTGTTGTTACCGCCGGGGATAAACTGGCTTTTTGCCAACCGGTAGGCCGTACGTATACCCGACTCACCGGGTGTAGAACCACCAGGATATAACTCTTCAATGGAGCGCCTGATCTTGTCCTTCTCTATACCCGAGGTAGGTGTAAGCCACACGCCCACGGTGCTACCGTATACAACGATGGACACTGTATCTTTTTCCCGGAGGTTATCGACCAGCAGTTTGAATGCCGACTTCAGTAAAGGCAACCGGTTGGGCATATCCATCGAACCTGATACATCGATCAGGAACACCAGGTTGGTGGGCGGTATTTTTTCCGGGTCGATCTTCCGGGCACTGGCATGCAGGAATAATAACCTGCTTTGCTCATTCCACGGGCAATCGGACAGGTAAGACTTGAAACCGAAAATACTGTCACGAGCAGGCGCAGTATAATCGAAACTGAAATAGTTGAGGAGTTCTTCTATGCGCACGGCATCCGGGGGCACTTGTGTATTCATGCCCAGGAAACGCCGGATATTGCTGTACGAGGCTTTATCCGTGTGGATAGCGCATCCGGTTTCAGGATATTTCCGGGCCGGCATAAATTCATTTTCCACCAGGGAGCTATATGTTTCCCCGGTAATGGTGCGTTTATGGAGGTCTGCCTGGTCGAGGTTGCGGGTAAAAGAAACCAGTCTGTTCCGCTGTACGTTGGCAGAGGAATAAAGCATTTTAAGGATGATCGTTTGGTATTTGGCTGCTTCCAGCTTAACGCAAACGGGTTGATAGCCTTCGAGGGAAATGGTAATAGAGTCTGCCTGCCGTGTAGACAGGATACCAAAGGAGCCACTGCTGCCAGAGTAGTAAAGATACCGGGTGGAATGCAGGAGTATTTTGGCGTTGGATAATGCGTTCTGTTTTTCATCCCGAACCTCTCCGCGCAGGTAATATTGCGAAAAAGCAGGAGAAATGGTTATCAATAACAAGGATATGGCGACAGCAATTTTCAAACACGGGGTTGTTTAGAACGTAAACCGGCCCAATAACAGGCCTTTCTGCAATCATTAACGGTTCTATTCCACCAGTTTGTATATTTCCCGGATATTTCTTCCTAATCCATCATAATCCAGTCCGTACCCAACGACGAACTTGTTGGGTATTGAAAAGCCAAGGTAGTCAATAGGGATGGGAAAAACGGTTGCTTCAGGCTTGTGCAACAAAGCTACGATTTTCATGGAGGCAGGCTGCTGATGTTTCAGCTGGGGCAGGAATTCGCTCAGGGTTTTGCCTGTATCAACAATATCTTCTACTATAACTACTTCTCTTCCAAAGAGATCTGTATCGAGACCAATAGCAGTGATCACCTGTCCGCTGGATTTGGTGCCTTTATATGAAGCCAGCTTGATAAAACAGATCTCGGCATCTATAGCCAGTTCCTTGAACAGGTCGGCGGCAAATATGAAAGAGCCGTTGAGGATGGCAATGAACAAGGGGCGCTTACCGGCATAATCTTTATCCAATTGCCCGGCCAGGGCTTTGATGCGGGCAGCAATCTCGTTAGCAGTCAGGTATGGTTCAAACTCCTTATCGTGTACACGAATAATGCTCATAGGTTAGTTTTTGTAAATAATCAGCTCCTGTCCGATCTTCAGTTCATAACCTGTCATTTTATTCCAATCTTTCAGTTGTTCTACGGTAATGCTGTATTTCCGGGCTATGCTATACAGGGTTTCTTTGGTTTGGACCGTATGGGTAACGTAACTGGCTGCAGGCGCTTCTGTGCGCGGCCGCTGAGTAGTAACCTGTGCTACCACTGGCGCTACTTCGCTGGCCAGCCTGGGCCTTGCGGGCGCTTTGAATTGCAGGTACAGTGCTTCACCGGGCGCTACCACATCCTGCCCCTGCAGGTGGTTGTGGTCCAGCAAAGATTCGAACCGGATACCTTCCGTCTGGCAAATATCATACAGCGTCTCGCCTTGCTGCACAATGTGCTTTTCACTGGCGCCTACTTTTCTTTTGCGCTGGAGGAATAGCAATTGACCATCAACGAGTATATCTTCTTTGTTGAGGTCGTTGAAATCCATCAGACGCCTTAACGATACATCATATTGTTGGGCTATGGCCAGCAAAGCAGTGCCTGACTTAGCATAGATTACTTTAGTATTGTTGATCGTGAACTCCCCCTCGGGCCAATTGACTTTAGGTATTTCTTTCACCTCTTCCTCTACCGCATTAAACGGAGCGATCACTGCAGGACCACCAGCCAGGGTGCCGTCTGCTTCTGTGGGCTTCTTGGGATTGCCTGCCAATATCTCATCCTGCGGAGCAATCTTGCCCAGCGCAATTAAAGAATATTGCTGCAGGTTATAGTCTTCTATAAGCTTGATGATGATCTGTGAGTACTTGATGTTGGTAGCGTATCCTGCTTTCTTCAGGCCATAAGCCCAGCCTTTGTAATCGGTGGGGTCCAACTGGAACAGGAATGCATAGCGGGTACTATTCTTCAGGAAGTTGGAATGGTCCATGTAAGAGTCGTTGGAGGAAGCATAACTGCGGAAGCACTCACCGCGGGCATCGTCGTCGTGATACACTTTATCGCCCACCCAGGTGGCTTTGCACTTGATACCGAAATGATTATTGGACTTCAGCACCAGGTCCGACTTGCCTGCCATGGTTTCATGGATGCCCTGGGCCAGTTTGATGGAAGCCGGCACGCCTGTGCGCACCATTTCCTGCATTGCCAGTTCTTTGTAAAGATTGATATACCCGTAAATATCATCGCTTTTCTGAGCCTTCGTCCACAGAGATGCCAATAATAGTACTACAATCAATAAGCGTTTTAACGGCATGGATCTTATTTTTTGCGGATCAACAGTAAACCATCGCGGATGGTAAGTAACACATTTTCTACGCGTTCGTCCTGTTGTACCCGTTCATTAAATGCCTGAATGGCTTTTGCACTTTTACCGGTAATGGGCTGTTCGAGTACCTGACCATGGAATAGAACATTATCTGCCAATATCACTCCTCCTTGTTTCACAGCCGGCAATACCAACTCGTAATAGTCGGTGTACCCCACCTTATCGGCATCGATGAATACCAGGTCCCAGGTTTCTTTAAGGGTGGGAATGATCTCTAACGCATTCCCCGTGTGCAAAATTATCCTTTCAGGGGCATTTGACCTATCGAAATTTGCCCTGGCGACTGCAGCGTCGTCTGGGCGTAGCTCGATGGTATGCAAGAGGCCATCTTTTGACAAACCTTTAACAAGACAGAGGGCACTATAGCCGGTAAAGGTGCCAATCTCCAGGATGCGGCGTGGCTGTAGCAAGGCGCTGATCATTTCGAGGAATTTGCCCTGTACCTGGCCACTGAGCATGTGGGCATGCGGGTGGGAGGCCTGGGTTTGGGCAGCAACCTCCTTCAGCAACTCATCTTCGGGGGAAGAAAAGCGGTCAGCATAGGACTGTACCAACGGGGAAAGGATATCCATCCCCGCAAAAATAGGGCTTTATTAGAAGTTGGGTTGTAAGGGGTGCTTGGTGTAGAACTGCAATACATGTTCAACTACTTCTTCCGGCGTATCGGCGATCTTCAGCAGGTCCAGGTCGCCGGCGGAGATATTATTGGCTTTTTGGAGCATGGTTTCTTTCATCCACTCCATCAATCCTCCCCAATACTGTGATCCGAAAAGAATGAGGGGTACGGGTGACATCTTGCCGGTTTGGATGAGGGTGGCTACTTCAAAAAATTCGTCCATCGTACCAAAGCCTCCCGGCATCATTACAAAGCCCTGAGAGTATTTGGTAAACATGACCTTGCGGACAAAGAAATAATCGAAGTTCAGGTTGGCATCGCGGTCGATAAAGGGGTTCGAATGTTGCTCGAATGGCAACTCGATGTTGAGTCCTACCGATTTACCGCTGCCTAATTGGGCGCCTTTGTTGGCTGCTTCCATGATACCCGGGCCGCCGCCTGAAATGATACCAAAGCCTTCTTCGGCCAGTTTGCGGGCAACATCTACCGTGAGTTCATAATAAGCATGTCCCGGCTGGGTACGGGCTGAGCCAAAAATGGATATACAGGGACCGAGTTTAGCTAATGTTTCGAAGCCGTCTACGAATTCGGCCATTATTTTGAATATCTGCCAGCTTGAGTGTGCTTTTGATTCGGACCAGCGCCGTTGTTTAGAGATCTTGATCGTTCCATTCATACACTAAATGTTTAGAGGTTTTAAGTCCAGCTAATTGGGCTAAAGCCCGGTAAAAACGCTGAGACTTGTGTCCCCGGCCCTAAAGGGACCGGGCAATTCTTTCTCGCCCAAGAGGAGGCATCTCTGTTGTGTGGAGGAAGGTGCGACCGCTGGCAAGCGTAGACTACAATGCCATCCGCTGAGTGGATGGCATTGTGTGGTTAACCACTTGTATGATTAACGAATGAATGAAATAATTAGTTTATGCAGTAGCTGTTTTTTTTGAAATCATTAAGAGTCCGATGAAGGTAAGCAGGCCGTTGATGATGAGCAGCTCCAGGCCGATCTCGAAAGAACCGAATATCTGCTTCTGGTATTTATCCAGGATAAAGCAAACAACCGGCGCCGCAATACATATGATGGGTACAGTTTCATCGCGGACTACTCTTTTAGTGAGAATGCCGAAACTGAAGAGTCCCAATAATGGTCCATAGGTATAGGCGGCCACTTTCAGGATTACACCGATCATACTGGGATTATCGACCCATCTGAAGATCATTACAAACAACAGGAAGATAACGGCAAAGGTGAGGTGTACACGCTGGCGTACTTTCTTCTTGTGTGCATCTGACCAGTTTGTGTTGCGTTGCATGCCGATGATATCGATACAGAATGATGAGGTAAGGGCAGTAATAGCTCCATCAGCACTGGGGAATAATGCCGAAATAAGGGCAATGATGAAGATGGCTGAAATAACGGGGGGCATGTGTTGCAGTGCAACGGTGGGGAACAGCTTGTCGCCGGTAGCCGTAAGGCCTTGTTGTGCTGCAAACAGTTGCAACAAACCGCCCAACACCAGGAACAGCAATATTACTCCCAACATGATCAGCGACAAAGTCACTACATTCTTCTGTGCATCCTTCAGGGTCTTCACTGATATATTCTTTTGCATCATTTCCTGGTCCATGCCGGTCATCGTGATGGTAATAAAGGCGCCTGCCGCTATCTGCTTGAGGAAGAAGAACCGGCTGCTGGGATCAGTAAAGAATATTTTAGAATACCCCTTATCACTCATGGCTTCGAGGCTTTGCCCCAGGCCCATGTCCATCGTCTTTAGAATATACACTACACATATTACCAATCCTGCCAGCATACAGGTTGTTTGCAGGGTATCGGTGTATACAATGGTTTTAACGCCGCCTTCATAGGTATACAACAATATCATCACTAAGATGATGAGTGTGGTAAGCCAGAAAGGAATATTAAAGGGTGCATTGCCAAGGATAGCATCCTGTAAGATTTTTACTACAAGGTATAAGCGGGCCGTAGCTCCCAACGTTCTTGACAGGATAAAGAAAGAAGCACCGGTTTTATAAGAAGCAAAGCCCAAACGTGTGCTCAGGTAGTTATAAATAGATGTAAGGTTCAGCCGGTAATACAAGGGCAGTAATACATAAGCGATCACCAGGTAGCCGATGAGGTAACCCAGCGTGATCTGAAAGTAAGCAAACGATTCTTTTCCTACAGCGCCCGGTACACTCACGAATGTAACTCCACTCAACGAGGTGCCGATCATACCAAATGCCACGAGCATCCAGTTGGAATTGCGGTTACCAATGAAGAATGAATCGTTATTGGAATTGCGGGAAGTAAAGTAAGCCACTACCAGCAGTAACACGAAATAACCAATAACAAAGGAGAACAGCAATGTAGGGGACATAGATGAATATTAGTTAACAAACATACAGCAGAAACGGGTCTGAAGATAATAAAATTGTTATCAATTGAACGCATTCCTCTTATCTTAGCTGCCCTGAAGTGCACCACTGTGGCCTGTTTCATTGTATTAACCCCATGAATCAGGCTGTTTGGAGCAGGGATTAAAATATTCAATATAGCTATATGAAGATAGAAGCGGTAGCGGTTTTCTGCGGATCAAAGACAGGCAAAAACCCTGTATTCGATCAGCATGCGGCAGAACTTGGCAAATACATTTCCATGCTGAACATGAAGCTGGTATATGGTGGCGGAAAGAAAGGCCTGATGGGCACTGTAGCAGATGCCGTGCTGGCACAGGGAGGTAAAGTGATGGGCGTTATTCCCAAGTTATTGATCGAATGGGAGCATCAGCATGAAGGATTAACGGAGCTGGCCATTGTACCAGATATGCATACACGTAAGCGAATGATGTATGAGATGTGCGATGCTGCCATCGTATTGCCTGGTGGATTTGGCACGCTGGATGAGTTGTTCGAGATGATCACCTGGAATCAACTGAAGATCCACGATAAAAAGATATACATCCTCAACTCAGCTGGTTTTTATAATCACCTCATCAATCACCTGAAGCAAATGCAGAAGGAAGAGTTTCTGTATGAAACGGTATCGGAGCGCATCATTGTATGTGAAACGCCGGTAGAGATATTCAACATCATCAGCTAATCAGAATCCGATATTGTAACCAAAGTTGTAGAAGGCGCGGTTACCATAAGGTGAGCGGTCTTCCTGCAACAGGTCGTACTGCACCATGATGATGAAAGCACCACGGCCTGCAGGGATAGCTGCGCCTGCGCCTCCCAATAAAGAAGGAACTATCTTACCGTCCAGTTTCTGATCTGGCGTGCCATCATAAAATTTGAACTTACCCCAGTTATAGTTTGCTTCCGGCTGGATTTGCAGGAAGAGGTATTCTATGGGGTATACACGTCCAAACACATTGAGACCAGCCACGCCATAGTTTTCCTTATACTCCGGCGTATAGAAGCGGTAGCGATAGCTGGAATAGATGAAGTTAAGACCTACGCCTGCCGCCAGGTAGGGGTTGAAACGATAGCCTATTTGCGGTGATACATTGATCAGGGTGCTGTTACTGCCGAATCCCAATCCGAAGTTGCCACCAAAGAAGAGCTTGCTCTTGTCGAAACCTCCCTGCCGTTCTTCGTCCTGGGCGAGGGTAGTAAAATGCAAGGTGGTAAGAAGGGTTACAGCGAGCAGCAACGATTTCCTGTTCATATGGATTGAATTTAGACGTAAATAGAAATGCCCCTGCAAATATACAGGGGCAATACAATAGACTGCAAAGGGAAGCGAGTTTTAGGCTTTTTTTATGGCGATCCGGTTTGCCTCATCCATGGTGGCAAAGTCGAAATCGGCCACTGCCAACAGCGCTTTATCGTTGCGGAAATTATCTTCTTCGAAGTGTTCGTAAATAACCCTGAGGTCTTTGCGGGAGCGGATAAACTCAACAGCCCCAGCGATCGCTTCGGCTTCCATGCCTTCCACGTCGAGCTTCAGGATAACCCGGTCTTCGGGTTTAAGGCCAAACTGGGTTGAGAGGTCATCGATCCTTTCAATGTCCACGTTTGGTTCTTTATCGGACTCACGCTCGTAGTGGCTGGAGCTGATGAGGTGGTCCATGATCTCGAAATAAACCCGATCTTTCTTAGCTCCTACCCCACAGGCAAAAACCTTGATCTTATCCTGCAGGTTGTTCATTTCGATGTTAGTCCTGAGGCTTTTGAAGCTCACAGGCTCTACGGCTATGCAACGCTTGCCATGGCGGGCCAGCCAGATATCGTACTCACCGATACAGGCGCCTACGTCGATGAATACATCAAATGTATCCATGTTTTTTACGAAATAGTCTTTAATACTTTTTTCGTAAGCGTAGTTGATAAACTGGAAATCGTTGGAACCTTTACGTATAAGGTATTTTCCCATACCACTGCTGGTTACGTAGTCGGCCTTGGGAAACTTGTGGGCAAAGATGTAGTTCAATGAATGCTTCAATGACTTGAAGTCGCCATACTTTACGTATTCAGCAAAATAATTGAAGTACTTACCATATTTGCGTGGATCCTTCCACCCTGGTTTGTAATCGAATCCGCTCATATTTTTATATATGTTTTATTTAGCTTGAAAACTTACGGTCGATATTGGAGAGGATAGTGGCAGAAGTGACTAAGGTATTGCAAAAATCCGGTTTAAGCAAGTATACACGAAAAATGGCGGTAATTGGGGAGCTGTCCCAACTTGCACTAAATGTGGAAGTTATAACATATGAAGCGTGGATTAAAATTAACCCACGCTTCATGTTGAAATGACTAATCGAATATTTTTCCTGCGTTGAGGATGTTGTTGGGATCAAAAGCGCGCTTAATTCCACGCATCAATTGCAGTTGGGTTTCGTTGAAGACGATATCCATATAATTCTTCTGGAGCAGGCCAATGCCATGCTCACCACTGATGGTGCCTCCCAGCTCATGTACCAGCTTGAACAAGGCGCGTATGCCTTTTATCACTTCCGGATCATCGTTGCTGTTGGCAATGCCTTCTTTTTTGATGCGGATGTGCAGGTTGCCGTCACCAGCATGTCCATAACAAACTGCCTTGAAGTTGTATTTGATGCCCAACTCCTTTACGCCACGGATCAAGGCAGGCAATTCTGCGCGGGGCACCACTGTATCTTCTTCGATGGTGTAACCGTCTATTTTTACCGCTTCTGCCACGCGGCGGCGCAGCTTCCACAGTTCGGCCTTTTGCTGGGCGTCGTCGGCAAAGAAGGGCTCACCGGCATCGTAATTGGTCAGCAGGGTGCCGATGGTCTCCATTTCAATCATCAGGGTATCCAAGTGATTACCATCTACCTCAATGATCAGGTGGGCCGCGGTACCTTCTGTAACCGGTACTGCGGAGCTATCTACAAATTTGCTTACGATATTGAGTGCATCGATCTCTACCAGTTCCAGGGCGCTGGGCGTAAAGCCTGCCCGGAAGATAGCGCTTACTGCTTCGCCTGCTTTTTCCAGCGACTGGAAGGGTACCAGCATCAGGAGGTCATACTTAGGCAAGGGGATCAGCTTCAACACGATCTTTGTAACGATACCCAGGGTGCCTTCGCTACCAACTGCCAGTTGGGTAAGGTTATATCCGGTAGAGTTCTTCAATACGTTGGCACCTGTCCAGATCACTTCGCCGGAGGGTAGTACCAATTCCAGGTTGAGCACATAGTCTTTTACCACACCGTACTTTACCGCTTTGGGGCCGCCACTGTTCTCGGCTATATTGCCGCCGATGAAACAGGAGCCGCGGCTGCTGGGATCAGGAGGATAGAAGAGTCCTTTTTCTTTCACTGCATTCTGCAATACTTCCGTGATCACACCAGGCTCAGTGATCACCTGCAGATTCCGCTCGTCGATGTTTATAATGGAATTCATGCGATCTGTAGAGATCAATACGCCACCGAGGTGGGGTAAAGCACCGCCACTTAAACCAGTACCAGCGCCGCGGGGCGTGACTGGTATTTTGTGTTGGTTACAGATCTTCATAATGGCACTTATCTCTTCGGTAGTGCGCGGGCGGATCACTACTTCCGGGGGAAATAATAAATGCTCTGTTTCATCATGACCGTAATTGTTAAGGGATTCTTCATCAAGGAGGACAAAATCAGCGCCTGTAATCTGCCTGAACTGCTCAATGAGTGCTGTTGTCAACTTTCCCTGGATAGCCACTGTTTCCATATTATTGTGTTGAAAAGGGCCTCAAAAGTCGGATAAATGCGGCAGATGAAAAAGCTTCGGTAAGAAAATATCAGTAATCTGTTGATTTTGTGGACTAAAGTAGCGTTTCTTTTGTATCAGCCTGCGTTTCTTTGCGTTGTAGCGGCTTTCAGCGCGAGCAGCAAGCGGGGTTATCCTGCATATTCATACAGCGTAAGTTGTACCTGGCCCTGTACTACTGATTTATTAAAACCGGCCTTTTCGGCCAGGTCCATGTATAGTTTATCCAGGTGATTGATCTCCCACAGTATCTTTTTTGCGCCCAGCTTTTTGATCAAATAATCTATATACTGTTTCAGCAGTTTGAAGCGGACGGACTTATTATAGATCAAAGGATTCAGTTGTAGTTGTTGAATGCTATACTCGCCCGGTTGCAGGGTATAGGCTGTTCTTAACCTGGTGAACACTGCCGAATAGGCGGTAAGCAGGCTCACGCGTTCATGTTGGTTTATAACTCCTGTTATGATGATTATTTCGGAACTGCTTTTAGTAGTTTGCAGTAGCAGGGACAAACTGGCGTTGTTCTCTTTGGTCATCCACAATAGCAACCATGGGAAGTCTTCTTCACACAAAGGGTGTAAAGACAGCTGGTCATCGCCTGCCTGGCCATCTTGCTGATCGTTGATTTCCTGGCTCATAATTCATAGAAAAGGGCAAATAGGGCGAAGTTCGTTTAGCGGGTCATTCGAAGGATGTAGTATTTCAAATATACCAATCAATCTACGAAAAACCGTCCTTCCGTAAGCTCTTTTCACCAGATGGCATAAAAAAAGTATCGTATCATCTGTAAAAAACAATGTGATTGGCAGGAATTATTGATGCTGCTCAATTAAGGGACCGGGTTAGGGTTACCGGTTAGCGGTCTCTGGTTACAGGTTGCAAGTTACAGGTTACACAGGGGCGTGATACCAGGGCACGTTCTGCCCT
Organism: Paraflavitalea sp.; assembly: GCF_059502485.1. NCBI lineage: Bacteria > Pseudomonadati > Bacteroidota > Chitinophagia > Chitinophagales > Chitinophagaceae > Paraflavitalea > Paraflavitalea sp. The sequence goes on along the minus strand of NZ_JCACET010000008.1, from coordinate 1,558,626 downwards.
GCCCTTTTTTGCAAATTGCACCTGTTTTGGGGTTTCGTGCTATTAGTATGTACCATCTACGGCTGATCTACGTACTATCTACGTACCATCCACGTACTATCTATCTTGTATCCTCTTCTTATTTTCCGTCTCGGCTACTTCTTTCTTCCCTTTTCCGGAATCTTTCCCATTCCTATTCTATTGTTCTTCTTTAATAGCAAGCGTCGAATATACTATCCCGGTAATGCGGTTTCCAAATTTGTTTTTGTACTGTATGGGATGGAATGGGAGAGTTTCGGAAGGAATGGGATAAAATAGGAATCAATTTATCCCATTCCTTCCGGTTTCATCCGAAACCAGGTTAACTAAATTTGGAAACGGGTATGCGGATGTTGTACGTTTGTCTGGAGCAGTTTGTCATGACTTACTTTCTTCAAAAGGTTCATTCATGTTGAAGTTGCATTCACAAGCTGGTAACTGATCAATGCCGGTTTGGGACTTAGCAAAAGCGCGATGAACAATGTGCGGCGCTTATCTTCTGTTGTTTCCTCTGGCCACGGCCAACTTAATGTACCGCTACACATGATGATCTCAAAGCAGCACCGGCAACGGCAGTACACTGCTACCTCGCCCATACTCCGGCAATAGTTGTTATAACACAACAGCCAGCCAAGATGCTTCCTGCAATCTTTGGTGGTTTTGCCGGGGTCCTCGTTTCAGCAGGAACTCCGTTGCCGGGTATAGACTGTGCCGGGAAGACGGGAAGTAAGGAAGGATGAAACTTAGGTTTTATTGTTCCTGCTTTCCGGCGTCCTGGTTGTATTTGATGTATTGTAATTACACCTTTTCCAGTAAGGGTTGTAGCTGTTTGATAGCCTGAGATCGATGTTCCTGCACGGCTTCTAATGGAATGCCTAATTGTTCAGCAACATCTTTTGTGGTCATCTTATTATAAAAAAGGAGCTGGAATACTTCGCTGCGCTGACCGGTCAATTTGTAAATACCGTTGTATAACGCGATCAATGTTTCGATAGTGACGGAACCCGGATTTCCTGCTTTATCTGTTTGTAACAGATCAGTGAGGTAAAGCATTTCTTTCCTGGATGGCTTATCCATATCGACGCATCTGAGGAAATCATAGCAACTATTCCGTATCGTTACCAGCAGAAATGTTTTTACGTCTTCAGCGGTTTTGAAATGCTGGCGCATGGTGATCAGCTTTATGATGGTGTTGACCACCATTTCTGTGGCTTCTTCCTGATCATTAATAAGCTGATTGGCATAGCTGACCATAGAAGTATAATGTTCCTGAAGCAGGACACGCAGGGCCGATGGTTCATTACGGTGGAAGGCAGGGATCAAATCATTGTCGAAGCTTACAGCCATTGTACAGGAATTTAAACTGGTATATAATACCATGCACACTAACAGCCGGGAACGCCAGCTATTTACAATCGCATCAAATAATCAGGATAAAGCCTGGTTTTGGCAGGAAAATGGTTGGATGGATGACAATGGGTAATCGTTACCGCAAAAATACGTACATTATTCTATTACCAGAATATTGGCTGTAGAATCTGGAAGCACTTTTTTACGTGGCTCATACACCTTCAACAGGGAGTCAATATACCGGGTGCCCTGTGGCTGGTAGTGGGTGGCTTCTGTGTAAATGTATAACCGGCCTCCCTGCTCAAGACAATCTGCTACCGCTTTATCAACTATGGGTCGAAGGGAATCGACAGCTGGCGCCTCATGCACTTTGGCCTTGGTGAAATAGGTGAAGAAGTCTTTCAACTGCCAGGCATCCTGGAGTAATATTACATCCTTGTCGCGCACCTGTTCTTTTACCTGCTTCATTTTGGCGTAGTACTGGTCGTTTTCCAGGTCGAGCATCCAACGGACACTACCGAAGAAGTTGATGATGAACAGCATAATGCTAATGGCAGCTACCAACATCACTGGCTTGATACGCCCCCACCCTTTAAAGGCAGGCACTCCTTTACCTCCATACTGCAGGGTGCCTAACAGCAATAACCACAGCAGAATGACCTGGAAGATCCAGAATTCCAATATTTCCGGCATCCAGAAGGTGAAGAAGAGCGAGTAAACTATACCAACGATCATCAGCGGGGTAACTACACTGCCTGCCGCAGCACTGATCGTCTTATACCTACGGAAAAAACGAACAATAAGCCACAGCATAGCGATTCCTAATATCACGCTCAATACCGTCAGGAATACTGCCGTGCCATGGGAAATATGACGGGCCAGGTACATTTCATCACCCAGGGAGTGGGTGTGGAGTGATTCGCTTAAAGCTCTTTCTACATTCGGGAGACGCAGTATAAAATGTCCGCCTACAAATGCATGGGAATATCCAATGGCTACCAACAGTGGTAGTTTAGCATCGAGGGGTTTCCAATATACACCGTCCTGGGTATAGCCTCTTAGCCAGCCTACCCATTTATCTATACCGCTCTGCCCTTCTACTACCCAGCCTACAATAAAGTAGGCTCCACCAACCAGTACAACACCCATACAAACATATTGAGCAAGAGCCGGCATCAATCGGATATTACTCCGCTGCTGCCAAATTTTATAGAGTATTACCACCGTAAACAATACATGCACCTGGTGGAATAGGATGGCCATTATATGAAGCAAGGCCACTTTCCAAACATCACCTTGTTCCAACCGCTCTTTGGTAAGAATATACAGGGCGGCCAGCAAAAAGAGCATGGGTGGCGCGTATACTTCAATGTTTACACTATAAAACCAGGGGCCAAAAGAGAAGGCTATAACAGTAAGGCTTATGAGTGATTGGATCACCGACAGCTTGAACCGGTTACGGAAGAAACAATATACTACTGTCATTGTTCCGCTACCCCACAGTGCTGTAAATGCTTCTACCAGGTAATAATCTTTAACACCTGGCAACAGGGCTTTACTGAATACAAGCCAGTAATGCGTAACAAAATGATATATGAGGTGGTGTGGGTGAAACAAATGATTGCCAGTAACTATACCGTTGAGATATCCGATAGAGTCATGCGGCCCGGAGAAATTAGCCGCCAGGGTGCAAAGAAAGAAAATAAATGCTCCGGTAAAAACAAGTAGTCGCTCCGGAACTGATGAACGCCGGTCCATTAAATCGGTTTAAGTTAAGCTATTAGCAGTTAGGCTTAGCTGTTAACTGGCAGGCAATCGTGACCTGGTTAACACAAGATACAGACCATTACTTAGTAATGAAAGCGAATTTGTCTTTCCATTTTAAAAACCATTTTTCATATAAATGGTAGGAAGCCAAACTGATGGCAATGGAAAGCAGCAAGCCAATAATGGCCGATGCTCCAGCCACCCACAACTTATCTTCGTGCCACCCCAATTTCACTACTATTCTTACGGTTGCGTACATACCCAGGAGGTGAAGACAGTATAACCCGTATGTATATATACCCAGTTTACTCATGAGCTTCGAATGGCTCATTTTAAACAGGGAGTTCTTTGCAAAATTTTGTTCGGCAATGATCAACGCGAAGAATATACCTATCACCAGTCGCTCAAAAATGATTGGCGCCCCATATGGGAATATATATCCTTTACCCAGCGTTACACACAGGGTGCCGATATAGATCAATGCAATGGCAGGCTTGCTGAGATTGGTAATAAAGTCCCTGAACTTGCCCGGGAAGGATAGCAGCCACGCTACCATGCCACCCAAGGCCATATCGCCAATCAGGGAAAGTGTGTGGAAATATCGTACTGCATGATCGGCTTCGGTGTTATCGGTATAGAAGGAACGGAACACCAGCGAAAGGAGCATGATGCCTGCGAATACGTACTTATAAGACTTTACGGGTATAAACTTGAGGATAACCGGCCAGGCCAGGTAGAACTGTTCTTCCACGCATACTGACCACAATACGGATAAAAGGATGGCATCGGGTTTTACCGGCCAGGTATTCATGTAGTCGAAATTGCCCACCAGGAAAATATAATACCAGGGGTTTGCGCTCTCATGAGGGGCTTCTCCGCCCATTTTCTTGAGTATAGCAAAGAGCACAAATCCTATAAAGAGGCAGAGGAAATATAAAGGCCAGATGCGCAGTATGCGCCGGATGTAAAAGTTACCTACGTGGATGGTGCCTGTCACTTCTTTTTCTCTGATAAGGAGGTAGGTAATCAAGAAACCACTGAGCACAAAGAAAAAGTTAACTCCTAATGTACCATACTGAAATAAGAACGACTGTATTTTAAATGCGGTAGGTGATGAGGTTTGTAAGTAGCTGAAAAACGACAGGTAGCAATGGTGCAGGAATACCACGAGGAAGGATATAAACCGCAACCCATCGAGGTTGGGGAAGAACACCTTCGTTTTGGCGGCAGGGGCTACCTGAGGTTGAGCGTCTTTTGTGGTTTGGGTAAAGGTCATATCATGATAGTGAAATCCCGACAAGCCGGGACAAGCTGTGAAAAGTTTTTTACTTCTTGCCTAATACATCGTCTATGCCAACGCCGATCATTTGCTCCAGTTCCAGTTTGGCGACGCTAAAATTCCGCTGCATTTCCAACTTACGCATTTGCATTTCGTAGTAAGAGACTTCAGATTTTTTGACCTCCTCGGGCGTGGTATTTCCGTCAGCAAAATCTTTTTCAGCCAGTTTGTAATCGGTATAGCTTGATTGGGCCATGCGGGTGACCAGTTCAAGTTTTTCCTTATGCATGAGGTAGTCTTCATATTTGGATAGTACGGCTTTGCGGATATCTCTGTACTGGTCATTTTTTTGTGCATTGGCGATATACAGGTTTTCCCGGGCAATCTTTACCTCATTGGCTCTGGAGGTAAAATAGTCCAGTGGCAGGTTAAGGCTAAAGTTATAACGGGGGAAAAGTGTAGCCTGGTTAACCCCACCAGTGCTGCCGCTATTTTGTTTAAGGGAAAGTTCATTGAGGTTGCCAGTGGCCGACAGGGCTCCCAACCATCCGCCTTTGGCCTTACGAAGTGTATAGTTGGCCACATTCACATTGCGATCGGCTACTTCAAACTTCGGGTTCTGCAGGGCCAGTTGCACCAGTCTTTCCCGAATATCAGTGATCTTCGACGTATCGTTGGCATGATAGGTTGATACGTTGCGGCCCGTAGGTTGTTGGGCTTTTACAGTAGCAGCAGTCAGCATCAGTAAACAGATGCCGGCAATTATTCTATTCATGGTTACAAGGTTCATTTTAAATTTTTGCTTCAGCTTTTGGTGAATCGTAAAGGTGTAGTTTCAGGAATATAGCCAATGCGCCGTAAAAGTACAACACACTGGGGTATTGGCCGATGGCCATCTGCGAATACTGGGCCATCATTAAACTGAATATGGAGGCCAGGTTCGCTGCGTAACAAGTCCTGATATCAGGGTCCCGTGTCCGGTAAAAATACCGGATACCTGTACGGAGGATCACAAAATAAAAGATCATCATCAGTGCAAGTCCTATAGGCCCTTGCTCCATCATGGTTTGCATATAGGCACTATCCGGTGGAATGAACGACAGGTAGTGACCGGGATTATACATCTTGCCCACCAATCCGGCCGTATTAACTCCTCCTCCGATGGGATGGCTCCACACATACGGCTGAGCAATCTCGCGGTTAATGTCGCGCACCATATTTGAAGGATCTTTGGATCCTTCGAAAGTGGAACGGAGGCGGTTAATAACGGGGTTATTATAAATGGGAGCCACGAGCAGCCCAATGATACTGAAAATGAAAACACCTGAAAAGATCAGGGTACGTTTTTCGTATAGGGTGAGTACACAGTAAAATGCCACTCCGGCCATTACCATCACCGTGGCCGTGCGGGTGCCAGTGTAGCTGGTAGCCAGGAAGTGGATAAGTGCCATGACATAATACCACAGTCTTTTACGTACATTTTTTTCCTGCAGGGCCATTACGAGCACCAGCACCGTGGAAGAAGCATACAGAATACCTGCCGCAGCCGGGTCGGACAGGAGCCCAAAACGGCGTACCATACCCGCGTTGATGAATAGGCCTACCCGCTCGGGGTCGGCCATGAGCCAGGTATGCTCCCATCCAAACAGCCCGAACCATTGTTGCTTGACCGCATACGCCGACTCAAAAAGGCTGAGGTAGACCCAGAATTTCATAAAGAATTCAATAGCCTTGCGGGTATTGAGGAAGCAATAGCTCATGTAAAAGAAGGCGGCAAAGCTCACTTGCTTGCGGAAGAAATTGAACCAGCCCAGCTTGCTATTCATGGCAGGGTTTACTACCTGCAACAGGAAATAGAACAGTGAAACCATGATCCATATCGTGATGGTGTGGCTCCAGAATTTGCTGGTGATCTCTTTTTGGTATTCCTGCCGGGTAATTACTCCCAGCAAAGTAAGGTATGACAGGTATTCGGGAATAAGTCCAGTAGGTATCTGGGTAGCCGAGTTGGTTAACCTTCCCGGCATCATCATGAATAGCGTGGTAATGAAGGTGAGGTAATAACCTACCTTGGGATAAACGATGCACAGCAGGAAGATCAGGATGCCTGCCACTCCTGCCACTATACCGATGGCAAGTTTAGCATTACCCAGTACGGTAAGGTAGGACATGCCAACGGCAATAAACCCCAGCAGGGCGATGCCCAGCGAGGTGGTCATCTTCCTGTCCAGAAAGTGGTAATGCAGCCATGTGGTGATGGATGCAGAGGTTTTATTTAGCACATTTCTTGCCATAGGTCCTAAAAGAACAAGAACTTGACGAACATGCCTGCACAGAATGCGATAGCAAACAGTGTGCTGATGATCTCGAAGGTCTTGTATTTATGTGGTTCGTTCTCCATTGTGATCAACTATCTGTTTAACTGCCTACGGCAACCCTTTTATGGGGTTGCTGCGGGTTATTGGATGACTGCCCGCCTCCCGTTCCTGTAGCAGGCTTTTTCAGGGTAAATAGCCACCAGGCGCCCATGCGCTCTGCGATATTATAGAATACCATGGGTAAAATGACCCCAACGGTGATACTAACGACCATTATTACCGGTATATTCTGTACGTGGAACAATTTCAACATCACCGAGCGGGTGCCTGCCGTGATCATCAGGTGCATTACATAGATGTACAGTGAGTGGTATCCTATTACGCGTAAAAAGCGCAGGATATTCAGCTCCTGCAACAGGAATGAGAGCTGGATCACGAAAGCGCCTCCTACCAGGGCTATCAGGGCAAAAACAGCGGGTAGCTTGTATTGCACATAATAATCGTCCTGGTGTTCGAGGTTCATGGTCGTAAACAAGTGCTGTACGAGCACAAATACCGGCAAGGCGATCAGGGTAGTTTTCCAGGAAGATAGCAGTTTATAGTTCTTCGTATTCAGCACCATATCCGAAAACACATGCCCAACAGCGAAGAACAGGTAAAAGAATAATACATCTATCAAAAAGCCGATCTTAATGCCCTGTACGTGGCAATAACCTCCTATCGCATAAAATATTACACCCAATACCAATTGCTGCCATGGCTTTGCTTTTCCATACCAATGTACCAGTGCATATAGTACACTGACAAAGAACAAAGCGTTCAAATACCAGAACTGCTCGAGTTTACGAGGCTCTATGATCAGGTTCAAATAATCCATTGGTTCCCGGTTGGCATTGGCATAACCGGCAAAAGCCAATTGCAGCGTGATCTGGATGCTGCCCCATAGCATCAATGGATAGAAGATGGTCTGGAACCGGTTGGTGACATAATCGCCAATGCCTTTACGCGCCAAACTGGCTCCCACAAAGATGCCCGAAACTATAAAGAACAGGGGCATTCGGAAGCTGAAGAAGAAGATGTTGAAGTACTTCAGGCCAGAATAGCTGACCGATCCTTCTCCCACGTTGCCCAATCCTTCAAAGACATGGCGGTACACCACCAGCAGAATGGTGATGCCCCGTGCGTAGTCTATCCAGGGATAGCGGCTCCTGCTTAATATCTTCTTTGTATTGAATAAATAATTGAACATGATAACGGCATAAGGTTTATCAGGGCCATTACAGCTCCATATTATAGGCTTCCACGTTATTCAATACAGTGCCTACGAACTTATCGCCGGTACTGTTCAGGTACTGGACCGCATCTTTATCAGCCTGTCCAAAAGAAGACTTGGCCGAAAACACCACGATGATACCATCTACCCAGGCAGCCAGCTCTTTACTGTCTGCATGATTGTTGAGGGCTGCACCTTCTACGAATACGAAATCATAGCTTTCGGCAATCTTTGGCAGGTGCTCAAACAGGTTGTTCTTGGGTAATACTTCGGAAGGGGTATAATTGCCACCACTGCATCCCACCAGATCGGTATTGGGAATGGTGGTCATGCTCGTGATACCCCAGAACTTATCGATCACATTGCCCTGGCCTGCAAAGCTGAACTGCTCCAGCGTAGGCTTGGCTTCAAATTTCTGGGTCAATGTGTTATTGGAGAAATTAGCATCTACCAGCAATACTCTTTTCTTGGTAAGGCTAAGGCTGTTGGCCAGCGCTTCAATCACCGTGCTTTTTCCTTCTTTAGTTCTTGTGCTCGTAACCAGGAATATCTTTTTACCGGAGTTGGCCAGTTCAAACCGCAGCTTACGCAGATTTTCCATAAACAGACCGAATTCTGTGCCGCTGGCATCCGCATCTTTAGTCTCTTTGAAATGCTCACTCAATGTTTTTTTCTTCAGGTTGAGCTTGTTGAGGGCACTTAACATCTTCAATTTCGTATTGCGCTGGAAGATGGTAGGTGTTTTGAAAGAGGAATCAAAGAATTCCAGTGCTATAATGATGAAGGATGACAGGAACAGCATCAGCATACCGCAAAGGCCCAATACCATGGAGCGGCGGGAAGGTTCTGCCATGTAAGCAGGCTGGGCTACCAGGATCTGCTTAAAGTTATTTTGGGGGTTGATATCGAGGTCGAGCGTGGATTGCAAACTTTTCTTTAGCTGTTCATATTCCTGTGAAGCAATGCGGAGGTCGCGCTCCTGGGCATCGAGGATTACCTGGTCTCCACCACCTGTTTTAGTGATCTCGTCATAATAGTTTTTCTGGTCACCAAACAGCCTAACGTTGTTTTCAGCAGCCAGTATCTGCTGTTCAAGGTCGCTTTTACGGGCTACGAGGTCCTCCTGGCGGGTTTGGGTCCTGTTCTGCCTCAGCTGACGGTCGGCAGTGGAACTACCGGAGCTCTTGTATTGGGCAATTTTTTTGATATTTCCCTCTATCTGGTCGTCGAGTTTTTTGATCTCTTCGTCGGACTTGCCGTTCTTTTGGATCTCCAGGTTCTGGTTTTCGATTTCCAGGGCCCGGATGGCGGCATTATTATTCACTACTCCCCCATTGCCGGTTGAAAGGCTTTGATTACCAATATCTCTTAATTGGCTTTCTACGGACCTAAGTTCGCCTCTTAAGTTATTGAGCTTGGCTTGTTCCTGCTGATAGTTGCTGGTTACGCTCTGTACTACGGTCATTGCCGCAGAGGCCCTGTCGGCCACGTTGGGGGTACCTATCTTGATCCTGAAAGCCTTGAGTGTTTCGGTAAGACTGTCTACTGTTCTTTTCTTGGAGCTGGCCAGGCTATCGAGCTTAGCGGCAGACTCCTGGCTACGCAGGCCATAGATGCTGTTGAAAAAGCGGATAAACTGCTGGCCAATGGTATTGGCAACAAAAGCCGATAATTCGGGATGTTCTGAGCGGCAAAGAATAACCAGGTAATCGGTCCGGTCGGCCCGGAAAATGGTAATCTTACCCTGCAGGTATTCCGGGGCATAGCCATAGAGGTACATCAGGTCAAATACCTTCTTTTCCTCGGGATCAAAAGGGTTAAGGAGGTCCATGGTAGTGATCTTGCGACGCAGGATCTGCTTGGCTTGCTCTACATTAACCAGTTTATATTCGTTGGTGTTCTTTTTTTCTTCGTTGAGTGTGCGGAAGGGTTTCAGGTCTTCCAGGTCATGTAACAGCACTTTGTAGGAGAGCATGTTCATTACCTTGGGGGATTTGAACGTCTCGATGGCGTTGCTAAACTGAAGGTCGATCTCGTAGATGTTGATACCGGCATTATCCTTAATACTTACCTCTTTTTCCATGGTAAAGCCGGTGGAGTATTGAGCGACGGACCCGTACGTTTTTTCTTTGAACAGGGTGAATACAAAACCCGCTATCAGCCCAATTACCGTGCAGCCAATAATGATCCATTTCCTGCGCAGAAGCGAGTACAATAAATACAAGAGGTCCATAAGGTTTCTTTTTTGTGCGTTTCGAGGTGAAAAAGTACCAAAAAAAACCGGGAGACCATAATGGTTTCCCGGATTTTATGTAAGGTTAAGCTTTTTATCCAGGAGATGACAGCTTTTCGATAAGCTTAGAGTGACATTGCAAGCTGACTATCCTGACCGATCTTTATGAAGATGAGCCCATCCTTTTTAGGGGTGGGCTCATCGTTTTATACGTTTGGCTATTGGTTAGCCTTGATCATTTTACTTACTTGTACGGGCTTACCGTTTACATTCAAAGTAACCATGTAGATACCTGTGTTCAGAGAAGTTCCGGTGTTAACGCGCAGGGTGTTGTAACCAGCGGTCAACTTGCCAAATGCTTTCCTGAATACCAACTTACCGCTGAGGTCGTAAACATCTACGCTTACGTTGTTATCAGCTGCTGTGTTGTTGAAATCAAGGTTAATCTGATCGAGGAACGGATTCGGATATGTCCTTCCTTCAGTTATTTCCTTAGTTGTAGCCTGTGTTGCAGCGCGAACCGCATCATCGGCACCAACTGTAGCTGTTTCTGCACCAGCGATCACTTCAACACCATTCAGTACAGAACCACCACCAGGAACATCGTCGTAAGACTGTATAATCATTGCGGCGTTGAAACCGTAGTTAGCCTGCTCAGTAGTAGAGAAGTTGATCAACAACTCACCATTAGAATCAGACTGTACATCGCCGATGTAAACAATCTTAGTTGAGTTCATCCAGGAGTTCAGGTATACTGTGCGACCGTTGATGGTATAAGTACAAGTGTAATCACCTGCGAACCATCCGTTGGTGCTCATGCTACCCAGGAATCCGATCCTGTAACGCTTAGCCTGGTTCAGACCAGTCAGCTTCATTTGAGCTTGTTGTGTTCTGTCGATCCAGAAATTAGACTGCATTACTACATCCGGAGCAATACCTGAATTATTACCAGTGATCACACCAAAGTTATTGTCACCGTTCATCACCTTGGTGATGGTGAGTGTCATACCAGTTGGGTTATTAGACTGATTCCTCAGACCTGAGAATGAATAGAAGTCTGTAGGCATTGCGGCCAGGTTGTACCATGGAGCCGGTGCATTGAACTCTGTAGCGAAGTTGAAGTTCACGTAAGAGATCGCGTTCGGAGTGATCGTCTTACCTACGTTGCTCCAATCTGTGAACACACCACCCACTTTCGCACGTACACGGTACCAGTATTTGGTGTTTGGTGTAAGACCAGCGCTGGTATAAGTGGTTGTATTAGCTGGCAGGTCAATGTTTGTTACGCTGCTGAAGGCTGCATCGGTAGAACGTTGCAATTGGAAGCCACCTGCTGCATCTTCATTATTAGTTCTGTCAGACCAGCTTACGAGGATTGCGTTCCTGTCTTTAGGTTCAACGTACAGGTTAACCGGGTTCAGGTTAAGGCCTGGTGTGAACTCTTCCAGTTGAACTGCAGTCATGAACTGGTAAGTAGCGCTTGCCAGTTTGGTCATGTCTACAGTGATCACGCCACCGCTCGGAGTCAGGTTGTTGATGTTGGCAGTCTGGTTGGTATTGTAACGGGCGTTCAGCGTATCGCTTGAAGCACCAGATACATAACGAACAGATGCGTCCAGACCTTCGTTTTGTGTACCTACCACGATCACATTGTAACGTTTGCTGTTGTCCAGACCAGTGAAACGTATTTGTCTTGCAGCAGCATTGTTATCTACCAGACCGTTGGCGAGTACCACGTCAGGATATACACCTGTGTTGTTACCAGTCTTATGACCAGTCAGAGAGATACTTGCCCATCCGTTCACCAGTTGGAATCCGAACGGAGTGGTTGCGTTGTTCTCATCTTTCAGGTTGCTCATTGTAGAACCTGCGTTACCGTAACCAGTGAAGGTGTTCCAGTTGGCAGGAGATACTTCGTTATAGTTAGCGAAGTTGATGTATACAGAACGGGTGTTCTTATCGGTTACTGCAACAGCGATGTTGGTAGTAACTTCTGCACCCTTATCATCTACTGCTTTCACAGTAAAGTTTGCTGAACCCAGGTCGCTGGCTGTAGGCGCAACTACCAGTCTGTAGCTATTGCCACCCAGTGATTGCAGGCTTACATAAGCCGGGTTGTTTACGAGAGATACAGTTACCACATCACCAGGAGAATCAGTTACTGTGAAGTCATCCTGATTGTTAGCATCAGTCTTCAGGTTGAAGCTGGTGAGCAATCCGGCGATTACTGGCTTATTGTTAGCAGAAGTAACAGATACTGTATCGCTGGTTGTGCTACCGTAGACATTCGTACCTACGAGATAGTAGTAGTATGTCGTGAACGGAGATACTGCTTCGTCTGTGTAAGTAGCTGTATTAGGCTCTAAAGTAGCGATCAGTGAGTAAGGACCAACCTGGCTACCTGAACGGTATACTTTATAAGAAGCCTCATTGTAAGCTTTATCAGACCATGCGAGGTTAATACCTACACCGGCTTGTGCTACAGCAGTAAGATCAGTTGCTTTCAGCGGAGCGGTACCATCATCGTACACAGCGTCGATCACCATCGCGTTGAGTGTACCACCTACACCACCTGCAGCATCGCCTACCATTGTGATAATCACTTCACCGTTAGCAGCAGGCTGCACCTGGTAAATGGTATCTGTTACGTTGGCGTTATTGTAGTACTTGATAGAAACTGCTTCGTTACCGATCTTATATGTAGTGATCGTGTTTTCGTTAAGACCGCAGAACGTACAGTTGTTGCTACCCATGAACACGAAGTTGTACTTCTTGGCAACATCCAGACCATACACACGCAGGCGTAAAGTATCATCACCACCTATCCAGTAGAAGCCCCAGTAGATACCATCTTTCATTACGTTGGCAGGGAACACTGTGCTGCTTTGTACGCCTGCATCAGCAGTAGCGTATACACCACTTTGCAGTGCTACACCAACAGTTGTAGTCTGGCCCTTGGTATTTACCATGCTGCCTTTATTGAATGGAGCGCCAGATGCTGTTTCGATATCGTTCCAGCCTGGACCACCATTCGTATAATACTTCATGCTCACCTGGATCTTCTCGTTCGGATCGTTCTCGCTAACAGCGATGGTGAAGGTCTTGGTAGTAAATCCACCGTTACCATCATCAGCCTTAACGGTCACAGAGTAGCTACCGCTTGCTGCGAGGTTTGGCGCCAGGGTGATAGAAGCACGTCCGTTACCACTGTCAACCAGTGTAGCGAAGGAAGGCTTCTCGATAGCAGACCATACGATCGTGCCATTGCCATCTGCATCATTTGCTACGAGAGCAATTTTGCGCTCTTCACCTTCTTTCATGGTCACATTAGCAATCGTATTGATGTTGGGCAGGTTGTTGCTGTTCACCACCATATTGTATACGATGGTATCTTTTCCGCCAAAGGCATCAGTAGCATACACTGTGATAGCGTAAGTACCCTGATCAGCGATGGTTGGGAAAGAAACGATGTCTATCGTACCATTACCCGCATTCTGAGCTACCGCGAAATACGGTACGTTCTCAGTAGTCAGGGTCACGGCGTCACCATCAGGATCGTTGGCAACTACAGTCATTGTATGCTGCGTACCGTAACGGATGGTGAAGTCGGGAATAGCAACGAATGCAGGAACTGTATTAGGCGTAGGCACAGACACTTCATTGCTGAAGGCTGATGGAGACGCAACACCAGTACCGCGCACTTTATAGAAATAAGTAACGTTTGCGAAGAGTGAAGTATCAGCGAATGCGGCCTGAGCACCTGCGTTTGCAGGGATGGTAGCTACTACGCGATAGTTTGCATTATTGGTAGTAGATCTCCATATCTCATAACCTGTTTCATTTGCTGCGTTATCATTCCAGGTCAGGTTTACAACAGGACCAGTTGCAGGTGTTGCTACCAGAGAAGTAGGCGTAGCAGGTGCTGCTGGTGTTGCTGCTGTTGTAGCAATTGACTGAGCATAAGTGGAATTGATCAGACGAGCGATCTCATTGGCAGCCATAGCGCCATTGATCACATAAATATCGTCCATCAAACCGCCGAAGTAGTCGCTGCTACCTGAAGCTGAGTTCAAGGCATTGTCGGAACCGTTGCCACCGGAATAACCAAAGCGGGAGTTGTTAGAAGCTGCTGCAGCTACACTGGTAATGCCCAGGTTATTGTTAGAAGCTACTTCAACACCGTTCAGGAATATCTTCAGTGAATTCACGTTGTATACAACTGCTACGTGGTTCCAGTTATTGGTACCCAACCAGTTGGGGTTGGAGCTAAGGGCAGAAGAAGAGATACTAACTCTTGTACCTGCACTTGCAATACCAGCCTGCAGATTACCACTGTTGAAGCGGAGTGCCAGACCGTTGGTGCTGTTACCAAAGTCGAAGATCACTTTGCTGTTGCTGGTTGATGTAGGTCTGATCCACAGGGCTACAGTACGTTGGTTATAACCACCGTCGCTTGGGAACGCACCACCGCTGCTGCTGTTAACAGTTGCGTATTGGTTTGTACCATTCAGGCTCAGTGAATGAGTGCCTTCTTTAACATTGGAAGTAGTATATGTTGCACCGGTCAGAGCCAGTGTACGGCTACCACTGCCATTGTCATCATTGCCATTGTTATTTACTTTCCAGTTTGCTTCAGTATAGTTGCTGGTATATACAGACTCACCTGTAAGGCCTACCGCGCGTACTTCATAGAAGTATTTGGTGTTGGCCAGCAAGCCAGAGTCAGTATAAGAAGTACCAGCTACTGTAGCTACCTGCGTGAAGGTGCCAGTAGCGCTGGTTGAACGCATGATCTCGAAACCATACTCGTTTGCACTGTTGTCAGTCCATGTGAGGTCGATCTTGTTATGAGATACAGGCGTAGCTACCAGGTTGGTTGGTGCAGTCAAAGACGGCGGAACAATGCTCGCTGCGAACAGTACCGAGTTAGGTATTGCCGTTTTAGACACACCTGAACGTTGCCAGCTCCAGGTCATCGCATCGCCACCTGTTGCATCGAAATATGCAAGGGCAATCGGGTGAAGACCTACAGAGAGAGCAATGTTGGCTGTTTTACATGTAGTACCATGTGCACCGTCATTATTGATCAGCGGTGTAGCGGTAAAGCTGTATGGCTGATCGATAAAGAGCTTGCTACCGTCATCAGAACAAATTTCGAAAGTATAAGTAGCAGCCGTAGTGATATTAATATAACCTTCCCAAAGGAAACCGAAATTGTCACCCTGGTTTCTCAAAGTGGTATACGTACCAACGTTGGTTGTATTACCAGATTTGATAACTGGTGTGTTGCTGAAATCGGGCAGGTTGGACCATGAACCTTGATAATACTTGTAAGCAAGGCCATTGGTAGAAAGTCCGGTAGAAATGGTTACCTGGTTGCTCGGTGCAGAGTAGTTGCCTACAGCATCACGTGCTTTTACATATATAGTATATACTTTACCGCTATCCAGGTTAGCAACATCAAATGTTGTTTCTGTAGTGGTGTAAGTCTTGGCACCATTTACGAAGATGTCATATTTGTCTACGCCTACGTCATCTGTAGAAGGATTCCAGTTTACAGTAGCGTAGCTGGTATACGTAGACAATACCCTGAAGTTGGAAGGAGCTGTAGGTCCTGTAGCATCCACTTCAGTTTTAGCACCTGCTTCATTACTTGCTACAGCACCGCCGGAAGCACCTACAGCACGTACAATAAAGTAGTACTGTGTATTAGCGGTCAATCCAGTGTTGGTGTAAGTGATGGTATTAGCAGGAACGATAGTAACTAATGTATAAGGACCACCTGCAGTAGTGCTGCGGTAGATCTCAAAACCGGTTTCATTTTCAGCTGCATTGGGATTATCGCTCCAATCCAGTTGAATGCTTGTGAGTGAAACAGGAGCAGCAGAAAGGTTCTTTGCCTGCTCAGGTTTCGGATTGCCATTGGCATTGATAACCGTGAATGGGTTTGAAGGCAATGCACCGCAACCGAATTGCTCTACGACTTTAGCTGTGTAAGTACCAGGTCCGGCAGTATAAGTAGCCTGGTTGCCTACAACCGTAGCACCCTGGAACCATTGGTAAGAAACATAGCCTGCAGGTAATGAAAGTTGTACAGTTGAGCTGCCATCAGGAGCAGGTAATACTTTACTCTTCACACCGGTTACTACAGGCGTAGGTGTTTGTGTAACAGGTTTGGGGCTGATCACAGCAGGACGTGGAGACCATGCAGACCAGGGGCCGCTGGCAGTTCTTTTGAAACGAACTTTATAAACACCAAATGACCTAACAGTGATCTCACCACCAGTGTAGCTGATAACTACTGAGTTATTGCTAATGGTGTGTGAATTGGTATTAGTAGTAGAAGCGATCGGTTGATCATCTTTTGTCCACTCGTAAGCATAGAATCCTCTGGAGATACCAATCTTCACATTGATAGGGGAATCCGGACAGAATTGTTCACGATCAAAGAAAACGTGTGGGTTTGCTTTGTGTGCAGCATTCATAAAGTCTACGAAGCCGGGCTCCATCCAGTGTGTAGTCCACACACCGTGACCGAGATCAGGATACAAAGTGAACCTGATATCGGCGCCTATATTTTTTAAGTTATTGTAAACGCTTTCTGAAAAAGCCTGGTTGGGGTTGGTGTCTAAAGCACCGCTGGCAAACCAGATGGGAATAGCAGCAAAATCAGCGAAGTTGGTAGAACCGGTAGCGGCTGCAGAAGGAGCAGCAGCAGCTACTGAACGGGGATACTCAGCGGTCATTGACCAGGCAGTAGCACCACCGTTTGACAGACCGTCTACAAATACACGGTCAATGTCCATGCGCGCGTATTTAGCAAGCGAATCCAAAGACCTCAAAACGAGGTTGTAGTAGGGTGAAAATGGCGCTGTGCCCCATGAGCTGGAGCAGGAAGAACCCGAGTTCACCTGTGGATAGAACAGGAATCCGTCGAAGCTACCGTTGTCTACTCTATCACGGAAAAGTTTACCACCGTGCGTCAATTGACGTTCGTTGTTGTAAACACCTCCATTAGAGTTACAACCTGGTTCGCCGGCGCCATGATAAAATACCATGATGGGGTATTTTTTTCCGGCACTGTCGGGGTTGGAGTAGCTTTTTGGGAATTTTAAACGGAAGCACATTTGCGCGCCGCCGATGTTGATGAAGTAGGCTTTGTATGATGTAACATCATAGCTGCCACTTCCTGTGCTGATCCCGTTGGACGCAACACTCACCCACTTTTGCAGTTGATTCTGAATTGTAGGGTTAGGGTTGGTTGCTGTACCCAGGGTGGCGGCAGAGTTGTACCGCACGATGGGATCGGCAGGATCAAAAACGTTTTGTGCTTGCAGCATGGCTACACAAAACAACATACTTGTTGTGGTAAGAAGTAGTATTCGCTTCATATTACGCTATAGTTAAAAACGTTAATTCAAGTTTTTCTAAAACCTAATAAACGGCTTTAAATGAGGATATGATTCCGACTTGTTACAGTAAAGGCGGCATATTGGAAGATGACTTCAAGGATGGTTTTGTCTAAGAATAATTGAGGTAAACAGCACAGGTTGTTCCTAAGGGATAATTGGAGAGAGGAAAATTGGAGGATTACTCGCAAAAGTAGTAATCTTTTCTAAAAAGCGAAATTATTTAAGTATTATCTTACGAACAATAACCACTTCCGGGTATTTTTGACACTTGTCAAATGATTCAGTTTGAGTAAGGAAAAGGGCCAATTCAACAAATATATACACAGAACAAGGGGCATACAATATATATTATGTCTGTTAACCGCAGCGTAACACCCCATTAACCACCTGCCCCTTATCATTTAGTTGATCAGAATTAAGTATGAATTGAAAAAAACGGGATAATATTGCGGCCTGATCCTATATGATCTTCTTAAGCGTGGCAAATACAATCAACATCATTTTCTGGGCAAGCCTTTTCCTGATCTTCTATAGCTATGTTGGCTATGGGATGCTGGTTTGGGTCATTGTGAAGCTCAAGTCGGCAATCGGCAATCGGCAATCGACAGTACAACGGGCAGAAGATTCCCAACTTCCAGCCGTGGCGCTGGTTGTTGCGGCGTATAATGAGGAAGATTTTATACGGGAGAAAATTTATAATACGTTGGCGCTGGATTACCCGAAAGACAAGCTGGAGCTGATTTTCATCACAGACGGGTCTAACGATAATACACCAGCTATCATCAGCGAGCACCCTGGCATATTATTATTACATCAACCAGAGCGCAAAGGAAAAGTGGCAGCCATGAACCGGGCCATACAGCATGTCAGATCGTCCCTCGTTATTTTCTGTGATGCCAATACGCTACTGAACACGGCTTGTGTACGTGAAATAGTAAAGCATTATGAAGATGCTAAAGTAGGTGGCGTAGCGGGCGAGAAAAAGATTCTACAACGCGGTAAAGATGCAGCGGCAGCAGCCGGCGAAGGATTGTACTGGAAATATGAGTCGTTCCTGAAAAAGCTCGACTCGGACCTGTACACCACCGTTGGAGCAGCCGGCGAATTATTCTCCGTTCGTAAATCGTTGTTCGAACAAGCTCCGGAAGGAACCATCATCGAAGATTTTGTCCAATCGCTGAAGCTGGTGATCAATGGGTACGTAGTTCGCTACGAGCCTAATGCTTATGCAGCAGAAGCGCCTTCGGCCAGTATCAAAGATGAAATGAAACGTAAAGTGCGGATCTGTGCGGGCGCCTTCCAGGCCATGATACTCCTGAAGGAACTTTTTAATGTGTTCAGGTTTCCGGTGGCTTCGTTTCAGTTCGTTTCGCATCGCATTCTCCGGTGGACGGCATGCCCGGTGGCCCTGATCCTACTACTGATCAGTAACATACTGATCGTAGCCATGGGTGGCGGGGTTTTCTACCAGGTAGTGCTGGTGCTGCAGGCTTTGTTTTATATAATGGGAATCACGGGCTGGATCTATGCAAGCCGGGACATTAAGTTGAAAGCTGTATATATTCCGTTCTATTTCCTGTTTATGAACCTGTCGGTATTCATGGGCTTTAGCCGTTTCCTGCGCAACAAGCAAACGGTATTATGGGAGAAGGCAGCCCGGCAAAAGATAGCGTAATAATACGCTTTGTAGCGGCTTTATAGTAAAATACCACATTATGGGTATTTGAAATTCGAAGGTAAAAGGGGATTTTTGCTATATAATAAAAAGATAATAAGCTCAGAAATTTGGTTTATTAATTTTTGTTACTACTTTTACCGGCGAAAGTAAACCACTCCCTCTTATTCAACTATCCTTGGAAACGGCGCAAGCCAGATGAAGATGATAGCAGCTTATTCTCGATCCCACAAATCCTTGAAATTCCTCTGTAACCAGATCTCACCAGTCTGATAATCCACATACCATCCTGTAAGACCCGTTACGATTATTGCGTACGGATTGCCTTGTTATTTTGAATATTGTTCAATTCCTCTGGATAAGCCATGTTAGTCCAAAGACATGCCTGTTGAAAAATTGCGATTTTTCTAAAGCTTAACTTATTCCCTAAATGAAAAAGCAAATACTCGCAATTGATGACAGTAAGGCAATACGTTTCTTATTGCAAACTGTACTCGGCAAAGATTACACGGTGGTAACGGCTCCTGATGGATGTTCAGCTATGTACTGGCTGTCCAAAAGAAATCTGCCTGATCTGATCATTACAGATGCTCAGCTTCCTGATATGCAGGACTGGGAATTGATTGAACAACTTACAACCAGTGGTATATATCGCGATATTCCTGTAATGGTAATATCGTCGCTCGATAAAGCAGAAGTTGATGTAAAGTGCAAAGAGTTTGGTGTGGCTGAAAACTTTACTAAGCCTTTTAATCCTGTTGACCTCATTAATGCGGTTCAGCGGGTTGTGAACGATACAAAAGTGGCAACAGCGTATGTGGCGCATGCCAGTTAATTCGTAGAATCCTGGTTATTTAAAAATAATCTCTCAACCTTACTTTATGGAACTAACATTTTTACACGGCGAAAAGACAGCGAAGCGGGTTTACAAGCATTTTACCATCAATTCTCAACCTACAACTGGTAGTGCTACAGAACAGCAAAAGCTGGAGTTCTTTTACATTGGAAAGCAAGCTGAGAATATCGGCAACCTGATCAATGCTTTTGAGAGCGGTTATGCCGCCGAGTCGGTAAGCAATGCCAAGTCCATGCTGAGGCGCTTGCTGAATAATTCCAAGCACATCAACATTCCTGATATTATCATCGTAGAAGCTCCGGTAACTGTTGAGCAACTGCGCGACCTGCACCTGTTTCTGCTGATGCACAAGCCGCTGACGGCTGTGCCTGTAGTAGTGGAAGGTACACATGCGGCTGTTGCCGATATCGAACGCTTCAAGAACTATAGCTTTGTGGATGATATCATCTTTTTACAGGATTACAACCGTCAACGCCTCCTGCGTAAGGTAAGTTTCCTGAAGAGATTAAAGCATAAGCTGGTGGACGACATGAACACCAGGTCTATTGAAAGTGCGCTGAAGGTAACCACTCCTCCCAGCCCTGTATTCAAAAGAGCATTCGACATTCTCGTTGCCGGCACCCTGTTGCTGATACTGAGCCCAATCTTGTTGCTGATAGCCCTGGCGATCAGGATCGAGTCTAAAGGTTCTATCTTCTATGTAGCTAAACGTGCAGGACGCGGTTATAAAATATTCAACTTTTACAAGTTCAGGACGATGTCTGTAGGTGCCGACAAACAGGTTACCCAACTGGCCCACCTGAACCAATATAGTGGCACTGATGCTGCCGCTGGTGCGGTGTTCTTTAAGATCAACAATGATCCCCGCATTACTAAAGTAGGTGCTTTCCTGCGCAATACGAGCCTGGATGAGCTGCCTCAGTTGTTAAACGTGCTGCTCGGTGACATGTCGCTGGTAGGCAACCGCCCTTTACCATTGTATGAAGCGGCTTCACTCACTACCGACGAATGGGCTAAACGTTTTATGGCGCCCGCCGGTATGACTGGTCTGTGGCAGATCAAGAAAAGAGGAAAAGAGGACATGTCTATCGAAGAGCGCCTGAATCTTGATATTGACTATGCTGACAGGTTTAGCTTTATGTATGACCTGTGGATCATGGCCAATACGCCTTCTGCTCTGATCCAACGCACCAATGCGTAAGAAGAGCCAATGTGCCTGATGTGATATATTTATAGTTCAAGGAACCCAGCCGGGAAGACGATAAGGCGCGAACGGTATAACCAAGCTTTCGGCCTTCCAGCCTCCCCGGCTTTTTTAGTAGCTTACCACAAAAAGAAACCCAACCATGCGAAAGGATCAACCTTTCATATCGATTATTACCCTTAACTACAACCAAACCGACGTTACCCTCGACTTCCTGGCTTCGACCCGCAACCTGAAGTACCGGAATTTCGAAATACTGGTTTGCGATATGGCTTCTGCCGTAGACCCCAGCGAAAAGATCCTGGGGGGTAATTATCCCAACACTCGTTTATTGCTTAGTAAAGATAATCTCGGCTTTGCCGGTGGTAATAACTGGGGCATGCGCCAGGCTAAAGGTGATTTCATGTTTATCGTGAATAACGATACTATCGTGACGGATACCTTGCTGGATGATCTGCTGAAGCCGTTTTATGAAGATGAGTCCATCGGCGTAACCTGCCCCAAGATCAAATACTTCGACCAACCTAATACTATTCAATATGCCGGTTTCAGCCCCATGAACAATTTTACCGGGCGCACTTCGGGTATTGGCTATCATGAAGAGGATAAAGGGCAGCACGACACTTCGGGCGTTACCTTTGGGGCTCACGGCTGTGCCATGCTGGTGAAGAAGGAAGTGATCGACAAGGTGGGCATGTTTCCGGAGAAGTTCTTCCTGTATTATGAAGAGTGGGATTGGTCGGCAAGGATACTTAAAGCAGGGTTCAAGATCTGGTATACCGCCCCTGCAGTTATTTATCATAAAGAGTCGGTGAGTGTAGGAAAGGCTAACCCCATGAAGACCTACTATCATACGCGCAATCGCATATTATATATACGTCGTAATGCCGGCTTTTTCGCATTACTGGTTTTTACACTATATTTCAGCTTGTTTGCTTTGCCTAAGAATACGATGAGCTATCTGTTGAAGCGGCAGTTTACCCACCTGAAGTATTTCTGGAAGGGTGCTACGTGGAATCTGTATTCATCGAGTTATTCGCCTGTTTGAGCGTAGTGCACCGATGGCGCACAAAACCTTTAAACACGTTTTTTTACAAAGCTGTAGCCCCTAACGGGGCTTTGAGCAACAAACACTGAACTTATTATGATCATATTACACATACTATTTTTCTTATTATTTATTTACCTGGCGGCCTACACGGTGTACTTTTTCTTTGTGGCCATCGCTGGTAAGTTGTACCGGCCCAAGGTATACACACCCAATGCTGCTAAAAAGCAGATTGCTGTGCTGATCCCGTCTTATAAAGAGGACCATATTATTATTAATACAGCGCGCAAGGCGGCGGCGCACGACTACCCTGCTGATAAATTCACGGTATATATTGCTGCCGACCGGTTGCAGCCGGAAACAGTGGCGGAGTTAAGGACCATTCCAAATGTGGAGGTACTGGAAGTGAAGTTCGAGATTGGATCAAAGGCCCGCTCGCTCAACAAGCTTTTCAACTGGATACCCGAGGGGGCTTATGACGTAGCTATTATCCTCGATGCTGATAATATTATGATGCCCGGCTGCCTGGAGAAGGTGAATGATGCATTCCAAAAGGGCTTCCGCGCCGTTCAAAGTCACCGCATCGCCAAGAACCTCAATACACCTGTAGCTGTGCTGGATGCTATCAGTGAAGAAACGAATAATCACCTGTTCCGCCGCGGACAGCGTGCGCTGGGCTTTTCTTCTACCACCATCGGCTCGGGCATGGCATTCCTGTTCTACAAGATCAAAGAGATCTATGACCGGGAAGATATTCTTGGCAATCCTGCCTGTGACCGCGTGGTCGACTTCGAGATCATGAAGGCCGACATGTGTATCGAGTTCATTGAAGATGCGTATGTGCTGGACGAAAAGGTAGGCAACAAGAACGTATTTGAAAACCAGCGCACCCGGTGGCTGGAGTCGCAGATCATTCACCTGCGCCTGTTTTTCGATAAGAAAAGGGGGCATATTCCGAAGACGAAAGACTACTGGAATAAGCTGTTCTGTAATATCGCAGCTCCTCGTATCATCTTCTTAATCAGCTATTTCCTGGTATTTTCCATCATGGTGCTGGAGTACTTTACCGGTTTTTCGATCCTGGCTCCTACTTATATATGGTGGCTGGGGCTGATGGGCCTGTATGTGCTCACTTTTGTGATCGCTATTCCGGGCAACTTCTATTCAATGCAGACCGTCAAAGCTATAGCGCATATTCCGCTGCTGGTATTATCTATTATACGGGCGCTGTTCAAGATGAATGTAGACCGTAAGGAGTTTGTGCATACGCCGAAGGCGTTTACCCAAGATAATTAGTTGGAAGGTTGACAAGTTGATAGGGTGAAAAGGTATGAGATACCGCCACTACTTGTTTTTCTTTTAAGTTAATAGGTTTAAAGGTTGATAAGGGAGGGCTTCCCTTATCAACCTTTAAACTTTTAAACCTGTCAACTTCCCCTCCTCGATTTGACATAAATCAAAGAACCCTTACCGTTTTTCTGTTTGAGGTATATCAAAATCTGTGGGAGGTATTAGATTTTAATATCATCATATCCGCAGGCGACATTTCATGCTCCTTTTTCCACATTTTATACATTTTAGATGCCGGAATAGGCGTTTGGCCTTTATTTTGCGTGAGTTCCGAGCTTACTTCCCACCCTGATTCCGCCCCTATCAAACCGCCTCCTCTGAACGATTGGTTAAAATCGACTCTTTAAAAACAGGGTTTACTATGCTTTTAATGTTCCCCCGGGGTTGCATCCTGGTAAGATTATTGTATATTGTTATTCGTATTAATCCGAGACTTTCGGTAAGTCCATTGTATCCTAAATCCGAAAAATCAACCTAATGAAAAACTGTACACCCTACTGGAGGAAGTGGCATGTTCAGGCCACGCTATTACTTCTCCTCTTTTCCTTTTTATCATTTACGGGTTCAGCTCAACTGGTAGCCAAAGGTCTTACGGCTTCCAATGGAACGTTTATTGGCTTTTACCAATACACGCCGTATGACTACAATCCTAACCAGAGCCCCAAGTATCCGGTCATCATCTTCCTGCATGGAATTGGTGAGCGCGGAAACGGTACTACTGACCTGAAGAACGTATTGAACAATGGTACGCCCAGGAACATTAATGAGGGGCATACCATGCGTTTCTTCTGGAATGGTAAATGGGAAACCTTCCTGGTGCTCATCCCCCAGCTGTCTAATAACTACGGCTGGTGGCAGGACTTCTATGTAGATGAGATGATCAAGTATGCAAAGGCCAATCTGAACATTGACCCTGACCGTATTACGCTCACCGGCTTAAGCCTTGGTGGGGGTGGTACCTGGAGCTGGTCAAGTGCCTCTGCGAACAATGCAAAGACTTTGAACTGTATTGGTGTTTGTTGTGGTACCTGTCCGAACACGGGCCTGTTCCCCAACTTAGTGAACGCCAACCTGCCTATCTGGGCCTTCCACGCGTCGAACGACGGGATGGTGGGTGCTGGTTGTACTACCGGAGCGATCTCAGCGCTCAACAACCTGAACCCGGCTGTGAAGCCTTATATGACCATCTGGCCCGACGGCGACCACTTTATCTGGGGCCGTGTTTATGACACGGAGTATAACTGGCAAAACCCCAATATATATGAGTGGTTCCTGGGGCAAAACAG
The DNA here is from genome assembly GCF_059502485.1 of Paraflavitalea sp. Lineage (NCBI taxonomy): Bacteria > Pseudomonadati > Bacteroidota > Chitinophagia > Chitinophagales > Chitinophagaceae > Paraflavitalea > Paraflavitalea sp. Next base: position 1,533,557 of record NZ_JCACET010000008.1, on the reverse strand, counting down.
GACATTCCCTGTCAACAAGCGCCCTAATGCCAATGCAGGGGCGCCACAAACCATTACAACAGGATTAGGAACAGTAACACTGGATGCCTCCGGTTCTACGGACGAGGATGGCACTATTGTAAGATACATTTGGACAAAACTCTCGGGACCTAATTACGGCAGCATTGCTACTTCAGTATCTACTAATGGTAAGGCTACCGTAACCGGATTGATCTCTGCCGGTACTTATGAGTACCAGGTGAAAGTGGTGGATAACAGGGCAGAATGGACTTTTGCCACTGTTAAGATCACCGTTAATCCCGGCGCAGGCCCCAACCAGGCGCCTACTGCCAACGCTGGTGCTGATATCACCATCAACCAGCCTGCTTCTACCGCTACTTTAAATGGTACAGGATCATTTGACCCTGAGGCCAAAATGGCTTCTTATACCTGGACCAAAGTTTCAGGTCCTACCGGTGGTAGTATTACTAATGCCAACGCAGCCACTGCTACAGCTACTGGTCTGACGCTTGGTACTTATGTTTTCCGTCTTGAAGTAAAAGACCAGGAAGGTCTTAGCGGCAGCGATGAAGTGAAGGTGACAGTAAACGGTCCTAACATGCCTGCTGTTGTTGCAGCCGGTGCTGATATTGTGATCGCACTGCCTACTACCAACACTACACTCGATGGTTCTGCGTCTAATGATCCTGACGGTCCTATCAGTAAATATGAATGGACGAAGGTAACCGGTCCTCCCAACTTTACCATTGCCAGCCCCAACAGTGCTACTACTGCATTGACCGGTCTGGTACAGGGTACTTATACCTTCAAGCTGACTATCTGGGATAATCTTTGGATACCGGTTAGTGATATCGTACAGGTAACGGTGAATCCCGCTGCTACCAATCAGCCTCCTGCAGTGAATGCAGGTACTGATATTACGATCACGCTGCCTACTAATAATACCACACTGACTGGTTCGGCTACCGATCCTAATGGCAACAATACCATTTCTACTTACAAGTGGACAAGGACTGGCGGCCCTACGCAGTTTACACTGGCTAATAGTGATGCCGCCTCAACAGGGCTGAGCAACCTGGTAGCTGGTACTTATACATTTACACTTACTGTTACTGATAATGGCGGTCTTTCCGGTACTGCTACTGTGAAGGTGATCGTGAATGCGCCACCTAATCAGAAGCCTGTGGCCAATGCTGGTTCGGACCTGACCATTACATTGCCAGCGAACAGTGTTACGCTCGATGCAAGTGGCTCTTCTGACGCCGATGGCTTTATCAACGGTTATGCGTGGAGCCGCATCAGTGGTCCTACTCAATTTACGCTGGCGAATGCTGCTGCTGCCTCTACAGGGTTGAGCAATCTTGTGGAAGGTACTTACGCATTTAAGCTGGTGGTTACTGATAATGGCGGTCTTACCGCTAATGATACCATCTTAGTGACTGTGAAACCTGCTCCTGTAAATCAGGCGCCGGTTGCCAAAGCTGGTACAGATATTAATATTACCCTGCCTACCAACAATACAACGTTGGACGCGAGCGCCTCTACTGATCCTGATGGTTCAATAGTGGGTTATTCGTGGGCATGGATCGCTGGTCCTGCTCAATACACATTGGGTAATTCAGGTGCAGCGTCTACCAGCCTGAGCAACCTGGTAGCCGGAACGTATGCGTTCCAGCTTACCGTGACTGATAATGGTGGACAAACCGGTAAGGATACTATCAGAATCACTGTTAATCCTGCTCCGGCCGTGAACCAACCACCGGTAGCTAATGCAGGCACAGATATTTCCCTGAATCTGCCTACCAACAACACCACGTTGAATGGTTCGGCTTCTTCTGACGCTGATGGCAACATCAACGGTTGGTCATGGGCTAAGATCGATGGCCCTGCAGCGTTTACGCTGAGTGCAACGAATGTTGCTTCGCCTTCATTGAGTGGCCTCGTATTGGGCACTTACAAGTTTGAATTGACGGTGACTGATGATGATGGCGCTACAGACAAGGATACTGTAACTGTAACGGTAAATCCTGAGCCGCCAAGTAATAACCAGCGTGCTGTAGCTGTTGCAGGTGTTGACGTAACACTCACGCTGCCTAACAACAGTACAACCCTGGATGGTTCTGCTTCTTATGATCCTGATGGCACTATCAGTGCTTATCAGTGGTTCCAGATAACTGGTCCTTCTCAGTATACTATCGCGAATGACCGTGCCGCTACTACTGTGTTGAGCAACCTCGTAGAGGGTACTTACCAGTTCAAGCTGCGGGTATGGGATGGCGCGTGGGTACCGAGCGATGACACGATCAAGATCATTGTTAATCCTGAGCCAAACCGTGCACCGGTGGCCAATGCAGGTACTGATATTACTATTACCCTGCCGGTTAACAATACCACGTTGAATGGTTCTGCTTCTACTGATCCGAATGGTGATAACACTATTGCTTCTTATGCATGGGCAAGGATCAGCGGACCTACCCAATTCACGCTGGCGAATGCCAATGCAGCTTCTACTGCTTTGAGCAATCTGGTACAGGGTACGTATGTTTTCGAGCTGACTGTTACTGATAATGGCGGCCTGAGTCATACAGACCAGGTACAGGTAGTTGTAAACCCCATTCCTAACAGGGCGCCTGTGGCCAATGCTGGTAGTGATATTACCATTACCCTGCCGGCCAACAGCACCACGTTGAATGGTACTGCTTCTGCCGATCCTGAAGGTAATGGCACTATTGCTTCTTATAGCTGGGTTAAGCTGACTGGTCCTACGCAATACAATATTGCCAATGCCGGCGCAGCTTCTACTGCCCTGAATAACCTGGTAGAGGGTACGTATACCTTCGAACTGACCATCACTGATAATGGTGGTTTGAGCGATAAGGATACGGTATCTGTAAGGGTGAACCCGATACCGAACCGTGCACCGGTTGCCAATGCGGGTGCAGACGTGAATATTCCGCTGCCCAACAACAGCACCACGCTAGATGGTACGGCTTCTACCGACCCTGATGGTAACAACACGATCGTTTCTTATGCCTGGACGCTGGTGAATGGCCCTGCGCAATACACGCTGGCGAACGCAAACGCGGCTACCACGGCTCTGAGCAACCTCGTACAGGGTACTTATACGTTCCAGCTGACAGTGACCGATAATGGCGGCCTGACGGCTACCGACCAGGTGGTGATCGTGGTAAGTCCGATCCCCAACCGTGCGCCGAATGCCGATGCCGGCGCCGACAAGATCATTGCCCTGCCTACCAATAGCGTAACGCTGGATGGTACAGGCTCTACAGATCCTGAAGGCAACAATACCATTGTTTCTTACAACTGGACAAAGGTTAGTGGCCCTGCTCAATTCACGCTGAGCAATCCGAATTCAGCTACTACTACGTTAAGCAACCTGGCAGAAGGTACTTATACTTTTGAACTGACCGTGACTGATAACGGTGGTCTGAGTGATGGAGACATCGTATTAATTACCGTGAGCCCGAATCCTAACAGGGCGCCGGTAGCCAATGCGGGTGCCGACATTACGCTGACGCTGCCCAACAACAGCACTACGCTGGATGGTTCTGCTTCTTCTGATCCTGATGGTAATAGCACTATTACTTACTCATGGTCGAAGACTGACGGCCCCGGCCAGTTCAACATTGCCAATGCTTTTGCGGCTTCTACCGCACTGAGCAACCTGGCTGAAGGTGTGTATACGTTCGTATTAACCGTTACAGATAATTATAATGTGATCGACAGGGATACTGTGAAAGTGACGGTGATAGCGCCTCCTAACGTGTTGCCGATCGCCAATGCAGGTGCTGACATCAGTGCCAACCTGCCTGATCCGGTGATCCAACTGGATGGTAGCGCTTCTACCGATCCTGATGGTACGATTGTATCGTATGCATGGACCAAGGTAGGCGGTCCCGGCGCTTTGACAATTATCAATTCCACTTCCGCAAGACCTACTATCGTAGGTGTAGAAGCTGGTGTATATGAGTTTGAGCTGACCGTGACGGACAACAGGGGCGGTACTGCGAAAGCCCGGGTAAAAGTTACTGTAGTGGCTAAGGGAAATAATAAGCCTGTAGCCAATGCCGGTAAGGACATCCAGATAGCTGTGCCCGCTACCACTGCCACGCTGAACGGCCAGTTGTCGTATGACGCAGATGGTCCTCTTGCCAGCTATGTGTGGAAACAAGTGAAGGGTCCTGCTGCTGCAACGATCGGCGGTAATACGATGATCACTACGGCCAGCAACCTGCAGCCTGGTGATTATGTATTCGAGCTGACCGTTACAGACGCCAATGGCGCCACTGCAGCCGACAGCGTAACTGTATCTGTTGTGAACAATCTGCGCTACAACGATGAGATTACGGTGTATCCGAACCCATCGCGTGGTTCTTCACAGATCACGATTCGTTGTATCACCGATACGCTGGGTGCAGCCACACTGACGATCATGGATCAGTTTGGCCGTCCTGTGGAAGTTCACAGACGCCTGAAGACACAGTCTTACCAGGAGTTTCCGCTCAGGATCAGCCATCTCAGAAATGGTAATTACTATATCGAAGTACAGATAGAGCGTAAGAAGAGAATGGTTGTTAAGTTTATTAAGCGTTAAGCGATAAACATAAACACTTAAACGCTATTTCTTTTTAAGCGGGACGACCGAAAAGTCGTCCCGCTTTTGTTTTTTTGCACATCGAAATCCAAATTATCTGGCTAAAACAGATGCGCTGAAACCCGCTACGGGCAAGCGTTTCATCAAACTGTCAAAAAAACAATTATTATATGAAGAACATCTTTGTAGAAGGACTTACACACGCACTTGAGCTGCGTAAAGAAAATTAGAATTACATTAAAATAACAAGGCAATTTGTCGAGATTGGTATAGTAATTGCGACTTTTTTTGCCGTTCAATCTTTCCCTATTTAAGCTCGGTAAGTCCAATAATAAGGCTCACTAATTTTCACACGATCTTTCCCACGGCGTGAAGATGGAGTAATTATAGCTAACCGGCCGCCATTTTTCCTTATTGCTACGGGGTTTTCCATTGCGATGATGCGTGTCATCGAGGTGATTAATTGGTTTCCGTGCCAATTGATCAAGAAGGGATTTTATTTCATAACCAATGTGCTAAAAGTTAGAATTCTCTATGAAAAAACTACTCCTGTGCCTGAGTGTGCTCGTAACGCTAACTGTATCCGCTCAGCAAGTACCCAAAAGCCTGACCGCTGCTAACGGTCAATTCATTGGCTTCTATCAGTACACTCCTACTGATTACACAACAAGCAAAAAGTATCCGGTCATTATCTCACTCCACGGTGTCGGTGAAAAAGGGAATGGAACCACCGAACTCAATCGTCTGCTTGGTATTGGTGTGGCTGGTGCCATCAATGGCGGTCACAACATGACCTTTACCTGGAATGGTAAAACAGAAACCTTCCTGGTATTGTCGCCCCAACTTGATGGCAAGTATGGCAGCTGGCAGAATTTCTACGTGGAAGAAATGATCAACTACGCAAAGAGGAACCTTTCCATCGATGAGAACCGCATCTTCCTCACCGGCTTAAGCCTTGGTGGTGGTGGTACGTGGTCTTATGCAGGCGCATCACTCGACAACGCGAAGAAACTCGCGGCTATCGGCGTTTGTTGCGGTACCTGTCCTGGTATCAACTTCTCCAACCTCACCAATGCCAACCTGCCTGTATGGGCATTCCATGCGCAGGATGATGCAACGGTGGGTGCAGGTTGTACTACAGGCTCTATCTATAAGATGAATGAGCTGAACCCTGCAGTGAAGCCCTACATGACTTTGTGGCCCGACGGTCAACACTGGATCTGGGGACGCGTGTATAGCACGGATAACTCCTGGCAAAATCCAAACCTGTATGAATGGTTCCTCGGACAAGACAAAAGCAAACCTGTTAACAAACGTCCGGTAGCCAATGCAGGCAACCCATTATCTATACTTACCGGCCTTGGCATCGTTACACTTAGTGGTGCGGGCTCAACCGACGAAGATGGCAAAATTGTACGCTATATATGGAGAAAGCTCTCCGGCCCTGCTTATGGTACTATCAATGCCTCCATTTCTCTGGATGGCAGAACTACTGTTACCGGCCTGAACTGGCCCGGTACTTATGTATATGAACTGACAGTAGTAGATGACCGTGCAGACTGGTCAACTTCTACCGTAACTGTAACTGTAGGTTCTGGTGGTCCTTCCAATCAGGCTCCTGTGGTTAATGCAGGTTCTGATCAAACCATCACCCTGCCTGCTTCTTCTGTAACTCTGAATGGCTCCGCTACAGACGCTGATGGTTCTATCAGCAAATATGCCTGGACTAAAGTAAGTGGTGGCAATGCTACTTTCGGCAACGCTGGTGCTGCTTCTACTACCGTTTCCGGTTTGACAGAAGGTACTTACTCTTTCAGGCTCACTGCTACTGATAATGTTGGTGCTACCGGTAGCAACGATGTTACAGTAACTGTGAAAGCAGCTTCTATCCCCAGCAATCCAGGAGCAAAAATTGCCAATGCAGGTCCTGACAAGTCTGTGACTACCGCCAGCACTACATTGGATGGTTCCGGCTCTGTTAACCCCGATGGTCCGATCTATGCTTACACATGGGCTCAGATCAGCGGACCTTCTACTGCTTCACTGGCCGATCCAAAAGCAAAATCAACCACCGCTTCTAACCTGAAATCAGGTAAATATAGTTTCAGCCTTACTATCTGGGACCACAACTGGAGGCCACAGGCTGATACGATGGTATTGACAGTTTCTACCGACGCTTCTCAACCGCCGCCCAGCAAACCAGCTGATAAGATCGCTGATGCAGGCGCGGACAAAACCATCACGCTGCCTACCAGCAGCCTGACATTGGATGGCTCTGGCTCAGTAAATCCTGATGGTCCGATCTATGCCTGGACATGGGCGCAGATCAGCGGTCCTTCTACTGCAACCATTGCCAACCCCAAAGCACAGTCCACCACTGCTTCTAACCTGAAAGCCGGTACTTACCGCTTCAGCCTCACTATCTGGGATCATAACTGGAGGCCACAGGCTGATACCATGCAGGTAGTAGTGAACAATGGTACAACACCTCCTCCACCTACGTCTGGCAAGATCGCTGACGCAGGCGATGACAAAACCATTACTTTGCCTGTCAGCAGCCTTACACTGGATGGCTCTGGCTCTGTAAACCCCAATGGCCCGATCTATGCCTGGACATGGAAGCAGATCAGCGGTCCTGTTACTGCTACACTGGCCAACGCCAAAGCTCAATCAACTACGGCTTCCGGCCTGACCAAAGCAGGTACTTACCGCTTCAGCCTTACAACCTGGGATCATAACTGGAGACCAGAAGCTGATACCATGCAGGTAATCGTTAAAGCAGCCAGCAGCTCTCCAAGCCAAACGCTGGGCAGGATTGCCAATGCTGGTGATGACCTGGATATAACACTGCCTGATAATAGTATCGTATTAGATGGCTCCAACTCAGTAAATCCTGATGGTCCGATCTATGCTTACACCTGGAACCAGATCAGCGGACCTACCAGCCCAACCATCAACAATGCCAAAGAGGCTATTGCTAATGTTACCGGTCTGGTAGAAGGTACATATGTGTTCCGTTTCACTATCTGGGATCATACCTGGAGGCCTCAAGCCGACACTATGGAAGTAGTGGTAAATGGAGCTGGTACGTTCAGCGCCAGATCTGCCAGTGGCGCAGCTGGTAATGGAACGATTTCCAATGCAGGTGCCGACATCACCGTAGTACTGCCTTCCAACAGCACAACCCTGAATGGTGGCGCTTCTGCCGATCCTAAGGGTGTGATCAGAGCATGGCAGTGGGTGAAGGTGAGCGGTCCTGAGCAACACAACATCGCGAATGCTTCACAGTCTGTGACAACCCTGAGCAACCTGGTAGAAGGTACTTACCGGTTCAGCCTCACCGTATGGGGTAATGACTGGACGCCATTTGCCGATACTGTTGAGATCACCGTAGTTCAGGCTTCAGCGCTGACTGGTGGCAGCAACATCTCTGGCATCACCACTGCTCAAGCTGTAGAAGCTACCTCGAAAGCAACTGTTGCAGCAGACAAACTGCTGGTGTATCCCAATCCAGCTCAAGCACAGATCAATGTGCAAACCAACAGTGTTGTAACCGGTGCTTCTTTTGTAAACATCTATGATATGGCTGGCAAGCTGGTCCTGAAAACAGGTTTCCAGAAAGCGCAGCCGCTGCATCAGCAGATCATCAACGTCTCCAAACTACTGCCCGGTGTTTATCACCTCGAAGTAGTGATCGATAATCAAAAACGCTTGAACAGCAAGTTCATCAAGCAATAGGCTTACTTCTGATATCCTGAGAAAAGGCATGGGCCGTCACGATTAAATTGTGGCGGCCCTTTTTTTATTTTTTTACCATACGGCTTTCCACCGAGCAAACTGAGAAGGGCTTATATAATATCTCGCAAAGTTTCCCTCATGTAAGGACAATAGTTCGGTCTCGACAGCTTCAATAAATTTAGGTTGATCTACTTCAGCAATTTGTGTCGCCCTTTTCTTTATGATAATGGATGCTTCTGTTTGTGTCAATGCCTGGGAGACAATTTCTGAAATAATCTTGCGCATCGCATCACGATACTTCAGGCGGAATGGGTCAGGCTCACCAAGGGTTTGCCGAACTACAGCATAACGTGCCGCTGATCGCTCATAAGCCCAGAGAAATACGTCTTTCAGAAGGGCAAACTTATTTAGCTCATAAACACCAAGCAATCCCTTTATATAGGGTTCGCCCGGAACATCAATAAATGATAACGGAGCAAGATTGTGTTTGATTAAGGGAATATTTGCGGCAAGGCGAGATACACGTTTGTTGACATCATCGAATGGCTGCAAGTAAGGCAAGTGCACCATAATAAAAAATGCCTGTTCAAAAGGATTTTGGATTTGATCAGCCTTTTTAAGCATAAGGTCAAACATTTCCTCAATCAATTGAGGTATGGCAGGCGGCGTATATGTAGATTGATTAATGCCCACTGCAATACTTCGCAACCTTCCGGAAGCTGCGGAATTTGGCAGCAAGTTGTTCGACAACAGGGCATGCAGGTTTAATATCGTGTAACGATTAAACCCTATGCCATCGGCGGCCTGAACAATAAACTCAATCGCATCCTTGTGATTGAGGATCATTTGTGCCTCTAATGCTGATTTATCATCAGCCGTTTCCCCAAGTGAAATCAATCGTTCGGTATCAAGCAGTGAATAAGTGTTGCCTTCAAGACGGCTGGAGTTCCAGGACAGATCTATCAATAGGCGGTGAAGAATTTCTTTGGCATAGGTACCTGCGGGCTGATCTGGCATGGATGTTTTACCAATAAGCGCTAATTTCTCTTTTTCGCCATCGGACAAATAGAAATCATTATTCGGTTTATATATTTCTAAAAAATGACGTTGATATCCTATGAAGTCACGCTGCCGTAGTGGAAGTGAAACCTGATCTAAAACGTTTCGCCCTGCATCTGATAACGGTATAATGTCCTTTCTGTCCGATGCTATTTGATTCTCTTCCTTTTGCACAAGGTAATATCTTGCAGAAGTAGATCTGCCCGAAAGAGTAACAAAACCTTGCTCTTGCAATCTCTTTAAACGTCTTTGCAGTGTGCGTAATTCTATGTCCAGGCCAGATGCATATTTTATCTCCTCGATAGAGGCCCCATCCTTGAACTGCCGAAATGCAGCCAATATGATATTAATTTCTTGTTTTATATTTAACCCTCTATTTTCCATTTACGACACAGTTGCGACAAAGTAACGACAAAGTAACGACAATAATGCTTATATTTTGTCGTAAGTCAAGTAAAGACAATACTCACGTCACAGTTGCGACAATACTATGTCGTAACCTGCCCTTCGTCGCAATAGAAGGCCGACATTATTATCCCATCCCGATAGACATAAAATCTCCGGTTTTTAACCTTTGCATTGATGATTAGTATAGCCGAGGCAATATAATAGAAGCAGTTTTGGGGTCAAAACTGCTGATTTTCTCTTCAATACTATTTTCATACTCTATCTATACAGCATCTATACACTATCCATACTCTATCTATACCCCACCGCTACCTTTCTCCTCTTCATCCTTTACTTACCTGTTACTCACCGTTTACTCCCCACTTGCTGTATTTCTCTCTTGCTTACTCCGCTCTTTCATTGTTCTTCTATTTGCCGACTACCTTTTTTCTATCTCAGCACTATCCCTCCGCCACCTTCCTACTCCCCTTCGTTTATCGCCGGCTACTTTTCTTTTATCTTCCTCTCCTCTTTCTCTTACCTGTTGCTGTCAATTGGTGTATCAATCTTTATCCGCTCGCTGTACTGCTGTCAATCACAGTAACAAGTCAAACGTACGGTATACGGTAGGGACCACCAAGGGGGCATGACCGTTATTAGCGCTCATGCTCCTTTTACTCCTTTTTATCGTATCGCTTTGGGGGAACGGAGGCCTATCGTGTATCCATTACACCCATAAAAAAATCCTCCCCCGCAATGCGGGGGAGGATCAAGACTATAGTTCGTATGAACGTTTATTTATTCACCTACCTGGGTAGCACCTTCTACCAACACGGTTACTTTGTTGTCCAGCACTTCTACGAAACCGCTTTGGATATCATAGAAGAGTGAATCATTGGCTTTGTCCTTCAGCACTTTTAACCGGCCGGCTTTCAGGGCGCTCACGAGCGGTGCGTGCCTGTTGAGCACTTCAAACAGACCGGTGATACCTGGCAACTGAACGCCATAGACATCGCCGCTGAAGAGTTTACGTTCGGGAGTTAATATTTCTAAATTCATTGTTTATTGTTTGATTATCCCTGAGCCTGAGCCAACAGTTTCTTACCTTTTTCGATCGCGTCGTCGATAGTACCTACGAGGTTGAAAGCTGCTTCAGGATATTCGTCTACTTCACCGTCCATGATCATGTTAAAACCACGGATGGTTTCTTCGATCGGAACGAGTACACCTTTCAGACCAGTGAACTGCTCGGCCACGTGGAAGGGCTGAGACAGGAAGCGCTGTACTTTACGTGCACGGGCAACTGTCAGTTTATCTTCGTCGCTCAACTCATCCAGACCGAGGATGGCGATGATATCCTGCAATTCTTTATAACGCTGGAGGATCAATTTAACACGGTCGGCAGTTTTGTAGTGTGCTTCGCCTACGATGGCTGGTGTCAAGATACGGCTGGTAGAATCCAGCGGGTCAACCGCAGGATAGATACCTAAGTCGGCAATCTTACGGCTCAATACGGTAGTAGCATCCAGGTGGGCGAAGGTAGTAGCCGGAGCGGGGTCAGTCAAGTCATCCGCAGGTACGTAAACCGCTTGTACTGAAGTGATTGAACCGTTCTTGGTAGAAGTGATTCGTTCCTGCATCACACCCATCTCAGTGGCGAGGGTGGGCTGGTAACCTACCGCAGAAGGCATACGACCGAGGAGGGCCGATACTTCGGAACCCGCCTGTGTGAAACGGAAGATATTGTCTACGAAGAACAGGATATCACGTCCTTTACCTTGTCCATCTCCATCACGGTAGTATTCAGCGATGGTAAGACCAGAGAGGGCCACACGGGCGCGGGCGCCTGGGGGCTCGTTCATTTGTCCGAATACGAAGGTTGCTTTGGAATCTTTCAGCTCGTTCATGTCAACTTTGCTGAGGTCCCATCCGCCTTCTTCCATGCTGTGCTTGAAAGCGTCGCCATATTTCATGATGCCTGCTTCGATCATCTCACGCATCAGGTCATTTCCTTCACGTGTTCTTTCACCTACACCGGCAAATACTGATACACCGCTATATGCTTTGGCAATGTTGTTGATCAATTCCTGGATCAATACGGTTTTACCTACACCGGCACCACCGAACAGACCGATCTTACCACCTTTTGCGTAGGGCTCGATCAGGTCAATTACTTTAATACCGGTAAACAGTACTTCTGTAGAAGTGCTGAGGTTTTCGAAAGCAGGGGGCTTGCTGTGGATAGGACGGCCACCTTGCTTGGGAACCGCTGGCAAACCATCGATGGGATCGCCGGTTACATTGAACAGACGGCCTTTGATAGCATCACCTGTAGGCATGGCAATGGCAGCGCCGGTGTCTTTTACTTCCAGACCACGAACGAGGCCTTCAGTACCATCCATGGCAATACAGCGTACGCTGTCTTCGCCCAGGTGCTGTTGTGTTTCCAGTACCAGGGTATCGCCATTAGGTCTTTTCAGTTCCAATGCATTATAAATTTCCGGGAGCTTTCCTTCAAACTGCACATCCACTACCGCGCCGATGATCTGTTTGATCTTGCCAACGTTTGCCATATGTTTTAAGAATGTATTGTTTTATTAACCACCTTTTAACAGGGGTATTTTCAGGCCGCAAAGGTAAGGGAGGAAAAGAGAATTCGGACATAGAAAACAAGAAATATAAAGGGGCGTGGATAACCCGTGGAGGAAACGGCCTCGTACGGCCTATTTGACGTTGAAAATGAACATATTAGCCTTATAACCAAAGGGATGCTATTCTTCCCGGGTGATTTACTAAAAACGGAAAAAAGAGGGCGCGGGTCTCTTTTGCCTGCCACATTATGCAAACTTCCGCCTCGCTGCATCCAAATGGAAATGCTCCTTTATGAAGACAAAGACACGCTACGGCGTGGTCATGCTACTCATTTGCATAGCCTGCCACTCCCTTACCCAAGCTCAGCTACCTCAATTAAAGATCAATGATAAAACCGACCCCAATGTTTACCTCAGCAAACTGACGGTAGATGTAAAGATAGCCGGCACCATCGCGATTACGACCATGGAAATGACGTTTCGTAACAACAACAGCCGCGTGCTGGAAGGCGAACTCATCTTTCCCCTGCCTGAAGGGGTATCTATCAGCCGCTATGCGCTTGACATCAACGGCCGTATGCGTGAAGCGGTACCAGTAGAGAAGGAGAAAGCCGTTCAGGTATTTGAAGAGATCGAACGGCGGCAGGTGGACCCCGGTTTGCTGGAAAAGGTAGAAGGCAACAACTTCCGCACGCGCATCTACCCTATGCCTGCGAATGGCGTTCGCACCGTTATTATTGCTTACGAAGAGGAGTTATCTTTTAATAACAAGCAGTTGTTGCGTTACCATCTGCCGCTGGACCACAAGAAGCCGGTGGACAATTTCAAGCTGGATGTATCTGTGTTGCAATCGGCCATACAACCTCAACTGGAAGAAGGACCTGATGATGAACTGCAGTTCAAGGCATGGAATAATAATTATACAGCCTCCATCAGCAAACAGCATTTTATACCGGAGCATTCGCTTACGATTACCCTACCCAAAGCGCCCGACAATGCTGAGGTGATGATGCAGCAAACGGGTGGTAATTATTACTTTCTCGTCAATAGCTTTCCGCAGAAAGGCAGCAGGGCCAAAGTGATGCCGCGTGAAATTACCGTGTTGTGGGATGCTTCCCTGAGTGGCTTGAACCGGGATCGCGCTAAAGAACTGGCTTTATTGGATGAATACCTGAAGACTGCCAACAATGTATTGGTGCACCTGGCAGTGATCAATAATACGTTTCGTGAAGCAGGGCGGTACCGGGTGCAAAATGGCAACTGGCATGAATTAAAGACGGCCATAGAAGGATTGATCTACGATGGCGGCACCAACTACAGCCGCATTCAATTCCCTACCAGCGAAGAATACATTTTCTTTACTGATGGGATGTCGTCGTTGAGTGCACAGGACATACCGCTGCCCAACAAGCCTGTGTATACTATCAGCTCGGCAGCGCGTTCAGATTTTTCTTACCTCCAATACATCGCTCAAAAAACGGGCGGCGCTTTCATCAACCTCAATGCATTAAAAACAAATGAGGCTGTGCCATTGCTAACGCAGCAGCCGCTGCAATTCATCGGTATTAAACGCAATAGGGTGATAAGCGAGACTTATCCTTCCATGCCTGAGCCGGTAGTGAACAACTTTTCTGTAGCTGGCATCGTTACCGAGCCGAACGCTACTATCACATTGCAATTCGGTTATGGCACTACAGTAACTACAGAAAAGACCATCACGCTCGACTTCAGCAAGCAGGGAACTAATGTGGTGAACCTGGGCAAAGTGTGGGCACAAAAGAAGATCGGCGAACTGGACATTCAGTATGAGCAAAATAAAGAACTGATCACTTTCCTCGGCAAGCGATTCTCCATCGTTACCCGCAATACCTCTCTCATTGTTTTGGAAACAGTCCACGATTATGTGCGTTATGAAATAGAGCCCCCTGCTGAATTAAGGGGTCAGTATGATCAAATGATCAAACAGCAATTGGTACAACGGGAAAGCAGACTGCAGCTGACGCTGGCCAATGCCTTACAACAGCTGGATGTATTGGTGAATTGGTGGAACAGAAGCTTCACTGCCAAGGCTGCACCTAAACCTATTAAAGGAAAGAAAGATGTTCTTACACGCGACAACAGTCTTGCCAATAATATTATACAAGGGACGATCGTGGACCAGGCAGGCTTACCAATGTCTGGCGTAACCATATCCTTGCAGGGAGGATCACAGGCAATGACTATAACTGATGAGCAAGGGCGTTTCCGCATCACCAAACCGGCCGGCAGCCAAACCTTGCAGGCAACTGCTATTGGTTACAATCAAAAGCAAGTAGCACTCCAAAACAACAACCGGGTGACGCTAAGAATGCAACCATCCTCTAATAGCCTGGATGAAGTGGTGGTAGTGGGAATGGGTACTCAGCGCAGGCGGGAAATGACTGGAAGTGTACGAAATGAAGAAGTTCAAGCAGATGCCGCTCCTGCCGCCGTCACTGATTTGTTCAAAAAGTTGCCCGGCTTACAGGTTGACAAAGATGGGGTTGTAGACCGTGCTCCGCTTGCGTACAAACACATGACAGAAGAAGAAAAGCGAACTGCGGGCAGCTACAACGATCAACCCGTGACGACCATCAACATCAAGCAATGGACACCTGAGCGGCCCTATCTGCAAGTACTCGCCAAAGAGAAGACAGGTAATCGGTACAATGCCTACCTCACTTTGCGCAAGGACAACCTGTATAGCCCCACTTTCTATTATGACGTTGCCAACTTCTTCCTGCGGGAAAGGGATACGCTTACCGGTTTACAGATACTGACCAATATGGCGGAGATCGATCTCGAGAATCATGAGTTGTATAAGTTGCTTGGTTATAAATTGCGGGAAGCGGGCGCTTATGAAGAGGCTCTTATCGTATTCAAAAAGGTATTGCAATGGCGCCCGCAGGAGCCGCACAGCTACCGTGATTATGGACTGGCCCTGGCCGACGCCGGATTGTATCAACAGGCATTGGATACGTTGTACACTGCCCTGAAGAAGAACTATAGCGAAAGCATGAATGGCATGTACCGTGGTATCGAAGAGATCATTGTTACAGAGATCAATCAGCTCATTAGTCTTCACAAGGAAAAGCTGGACCTTTCCAACATCGATAGCAAGCTTGTTCATGCCATGCCTACCGACGTGCGGGTGGTGTTGAACTGGAATAAGAATGATACAGACATGGACCTTTGGGTTACCGACCCCAATGAGGAAACCTGTTATTACAGTCACAAGGAGACCCTGATCGGCGGCCGGATATCTACCGACTTTACCCGTGGTTATGGCCCTGAGCAATTCCTGCTCAAGAAGGCTGTGAATGGTAAATACCAGGTGAAGGTGAACTATTATGGAGATCAGCAGTTCAAGCTTAGCGGCCCTACCACCGTGATGGCTGAAATATTTACGCATTATGCCGATGGCCGTCAGGAGCGTAAACTGATCACGCTGCAGATGGATAAAGGCGGCAAACAGGAAGGTGTGCTGGTTGGCGAGTTTGAGTTTAGTCAAAAGGACCAGGTCGCTAAGAATAAGTAAAGCATACAAGCGAGGGACCAAACGCAAAGAGGTGACACCTTTTGAAAAGGTGTCACCTCTTTGCGTCTTTCCATTCACAACTCACTACTCACCATTGACCATTTATACCCACTTACCGCAATCCTTAATTCGGTACCTTCTGTGTTCAAAACCTTTACACACATGAAAAAGAACCCTTGGCTGATCGTAATTGCAGGCTCACTGCTGGCCTGTAATGAACAACCAACAGAAAAAGAACCTGAAGCACGGCAGGTAGCTCAATACAGCATCGAACAGTTTTATAAAAGCACCAATGTAGGCGGTGGCGCCATCTCTTCCGATGATGGCAAACTGCTTGTGAACAGTAATGAGAGTGGTATTTACAATGTCTATGAGATCGATATCGCCAGCGGGCAAAAGAAAGCGCTGACCACCTCGGCCAAGGAATCCATATTTGGTAATGATTATGTACCCGGTTCTACCAACTTCATCTATAGCTCCGACAAAGGGGGTAACGAAAACGATCACCTGTTTCTGCAAAAGGGTGACGGCAGTGTAAAAGACCTTACGCCCGGCGCTAAGGAAAAAGCCGGTTTCTATGGCTGGAGCCGGGACAATAAAGCTATCTATTATACCAGCAACAAACGTGATCCCCGCTTCTTTGACCTCTACAAAATGGATACAGGCAGCTGGAAACCCAACATGATCTATAAGAATGATAACGGGTACGATTTTATAGCGATTTCAGACAACGAACGTTATCTCGCTCTTATGGAAACCATTACCACCACTTCCACCAACATGTACATCGCCGATCAGCAATCAAAACAGATCAAAAAGCTGAATGGCACGTTGGAGAGTACCAATATCCCGTTGCAGTTTTCCATGGATAATAATACGATGTACTATGTGACCGATAGCGCCAGTGAATATCAGTATGTAATGAAATACGATATCGCCAGCGGCAAAAGCGAAAAGCTGTACAGCACCAACTGGGACGTGATGTACATGTATCTTTCGTATAATGAAAAGTACCGCGTGATTGGCGTGAATGAAGACGGCAAGAATAAGATCTACATTTTCGATCATAAAACTGGTCAGGCTGTCGACTTCCCCAAGATCGACGATGGCGATGTGCAAAGTGTTTCTATATCCCGCAGTGAAAACAAAATGCGCCTTACCGTCGGCAATTCCAAATCGCCCAACAACCTGTATGTTTACGACTTCGGCACGAAAGAGCTGAAGAAGCTTACCAATACGCTTGCGCCAGACATCAAAGAAGCAGACCTCGTTTCCGCAGAGGTGGTACGTTATAAATCGTTTGACGGGTTAGAGATACCTGCTATTTATTACAAACCTCAGCAGGCCAGCAGCACCAACAAAGTGCCTGCGCTGGTGTGGGTGCATGGTGGTCCCGGTGGTCAATCGAGGACCGGTTATTTTTCTCTGATCCAATACCTGGTGAATCATGGCTATGCTATTCTCGCTGTCAACAACCGGGGTAGCAGTGGTTATGGCAAAACGTTCTTTAAAATGGATAACCGCAACCACGGGGAGAAAGACCTGCAGGATTGTGTATGGGGCAAGAAGTATCTCGCTTCCCTACCCTATATCGATTCTTCGAAGATCGGCATCATCGGCGGCTCTTATGGTGGTTATATGACGCTGGCGGCCATGTGTTTCCAGCCTGATGAGTTTAAGGTAGGTGTTGATCTGTTTGGTGTGGCCAACTGGTTGCGTACTTTGAAAGAAGTGCCCCCTTATTGGGAGTCTTTCAAGAAAGCCTTGTATGAAGAGATCGGTGATCCCAATACAGCTGACACTGTTCGTCTGAAACAATTCTCACCCCTGCTGCATGCCGGCAATATCAAAAAGCCTTTGATGGTATTACAGGGCGCCAATGATCCACGTGTACTAAAGATCGAAAGTGATGAGGTGGTGGAAGCTGTGAAGAAAAATGGTGTGCCGGTAGATTATGTTGTGTTCCCTGATGAAGGGCATGGTTTCATCAAGAAAGAAAATGAGATCAAGGGGTATGGACAGATACTGCAGTTCTTAGATAAACATTTGAAGGGTGATACGACTAAAGTGAAGCTGAATTAATCTTGACAGGATTAAAATTATTAACCTCTTACTACATATTTTCATTTTATACAATATGGTGACCCCGTGAAATACATTTGGCTATAACTACCTCTTGTTAATGACTTTTAGCCAAATCTATCTTTATATTTGGCTAAAAGTTATATATTTGAATAGCTTTTAGCCAAATCGGAGATGGAAATATTTATTGGTCGACAAAACGAGTTAGTCAAATTGAAGAAGCTTGCTGAAGAAACAGGCTCTTCATTCGTTGCCGTATATGGGAGAAGAAGAGTGGGAAAAACATTCCTGATCAGAAATGCCTTTTCCTCATTCGATTTCCAGGTCACCGGTATGGCCAATACAAACACAGCCACCCAATTAGCAAACTTTCACCTTGCATTAAACAAATACACCCCCTTGCATATAGACCAGCCGGCGCCCAAAAACTGGCTGGAAGCATTCACTCAACTTTCTACTTTATTAGAATCGAAGAAAAGTGAAAAAAAAATAGTGTTCCTGGATGAACTGCCATGGCTCGATACTGCAGGTTCGGGGTTTCTTGCGGCGTTGGAACATTTCTGGAATTCCTGGGCCAGCGCAAGAACAGATATACTTCTGATCGTATGTGGATCAGCGGCAAGCTGGATCATTAATAAAATACTTAACAGCAGAGGAGGATTACATAACCGTGTAACAGACAGAATACAATTACAGCCCTTTTCGCTAAAAGAGTGTGAGCAATTTTTCAATAGCCAGGGCGCCATTTTTGACAGATATCAGATTGTCCAGTTATATATGGTAATGGGAGGCATACCTTTTTATTTGTCACGAATAGACCCAAAACTAAGTGCGGCTCAGAATATTGACGCGCTCTGTTTTACAGAATCAGGGATTTTACGGACAGAGTTCGACAACCTCTACCACTCGTTATTCCAGAAAGCAGAAGGTCATATTCAGATCGTTGAAGCACTGAGTAAAAAAGCAAAGGGGCTTTCCAGGGAAGAATTAATTAAAGCATCTAAAATGCCTAACGGCGGAGGAACAACCCGAATTTTACGCGAACTGGAAGAAAGTCATTTTATCCGCAAATACAGGGCCTTCGGGAAAAAGGAAAAGAACAGCATCTACCAGCTGACAGATTTTTTCTCTCTTTTTTATTTTCGATGGATAAAAGGATTTGAACCATCGGATGAGGCTTATTGGATCAGTCAACTGGATACACCGAACCAGAATACATGGGCGGGCTATGCATTTGAGCAGGTTTGCCTCGAACATATCTCCAAAATCAAACTTGGATTAAGTATTGGCGGAATAAGAACAGAAACTTCGGCATGGTCTGGCTCTACAGAAACATCAGGCGCTCAGATAGATCTGTTGATCGATCGCGCAGATAGAGTAATTAATATCTGTGAGATGAAATTCTCAATCGACACTTTTGTTATCAGCAAAAGTTACGCAGAAGAGCTCAAAAGAAAGATCAGTGTTTTTAAAGAAGTTACTCAGACAAGAAAGGCAGTACACCTGGTTCTTGTTACAACCTGGGGGCTTACCAGAAACAATTATTCCGACACACTTGTACAGCACGAATTAAAGATGGACGCTTTGTTCGGCTAAGAGATCTGCCCGATTTGTGGGGCAACCTGCGGTAACAACGAAAGCTGTCACAAGCTATTCACTAACACCTAATAAATCTGTCATTACCTGGTTCAATATTTCTCCCGTTCCGGGTACAAAAGAGGGCGTCTCAAAAGTATTTGAGACGCTCTCTTTTTTTTAAGCCTATCTGTTGATTCTTAGTT
The DNA here is from genome assembly GCF_059502485.1 of Paraflavitalea sp. NCBI lineage: Bacteria > Pseudomonadati > Bacteroidota > Chitinophagia > Chitinophagales > Chitinophagaceae > Paraflavitalea > Paraflavitalea sp. The sequence continues at coordinate 1,513,748 of NZ_JCACET010000008.1, read as the reverse complement.
CCTCTTATTGTTCTTCTATTTTTGACTTTGAACTGCAAGCTCTTGTGTTTCTACTTCCACTTTAGGCGCCAGCAGTTTGTATAATACTGGTGTTACTACGCGTGTGAGCAGTGTAGAGCTAATCAGGCCTCCGATGATCACAAGCGCCAGTGGTGTATACAGCGGATTGTTTTCTATCACCAAGGGAATCAAACCACCAATAGCGGTGAGGGTGGTGAGGATGATGGGTACAAACCTTGTTTCTCCTGCTTCCTGGATCGCATCTTCCAGCCCCATTCCTTGCTTCCGTAGCTGGTCGGTATAATCGACGAGCAGAATGGAGTTCTTCACTTCGATACCGATCAACGCAATCAAACCAATCACGGCCACGAAAGAAAAAGTGTTACCGGTAGCCAGCAGCATCAACACTGCACCAATAATTCCCAATGGCACTACCGACAGTACGATCAATGTGCCGCGGAAGGTCTTGAATTCCAATACCAGGATTCCGAGGATACCAAAGATGGTAATGAGCACAATGGTTCCCAGCCCGCCAAAACTATCCTGCTTGCTTTCTACTTCACCAGCTGCCTTATAATGGGTGCCGGCCGGGAACTGCATTGTGTCCAGGTTTTTCAATAATCCTTCTGTTACTTTCGTCGTATTAAAGCCGCTCTGAACAAAAGCCGTGATTACTGTATATCGATCTTTGTCGTAGTGTTTGATACTAGTGGGTGATGTTTGAAACTGAATATCGGCCAGCTGACTCAAAGGCACCGGCGTGTTGCCTGCTGTACTCACATATACTTTTTGCAATGCATCGAGTGTTTGGTGATCGCCTCTTGGCAGTGCTACGTTGATGTTGTATTCATCGCCATTCTCTTTGCGGAATGTGCCGATATTAAGTCCTGCGATGGCCATCCGGATCGACCGGTCAATTTCATTGACGGGTACGCCCAACATACCAGCCTTTTCCTTGTTCACTTTGATCTTTACATCCGTTTTAAGTGTGGTCAGTTCATTCTTCACGTACATGGTGCCCGGTGTTCTTTTCAGCATATCCTCCACCCGGAAGGATAAAGCACGCAGGGTATCGAGGTCTTCACTAAACAGGCGGATGGCGATAGGCGCTTCGACCGGTGGCCCCTGTTCAAAGTCTTTCACTTCGATCCTGGCATTGGGATAATCTTTAAACCGTGCACGCAGCTCGTCGATCAGTTTTAGCTTTTTGGCTGGCGGGGTTTCTTTCAATTGTATGAACAACTGGGCATAGTTACTTGCTTCATTCTGTGGGATCACGTTGTAATAAATGCGGGGGTTGCCATGGCCTACGTTGGTAGCATAGTTCTTCAGGTCGGGCACTTTCCTGATCTCCTGCTCCACGTAGCGGGCCACTTTATCTGTAGTGGATAAACTGGTGCCCAATGGTGTTTCAATGTTTACCAGGAACATCGGCTTCTCTGAAGCGGGAAACACGCTGAAGCCAACTACCGGCACCAATGCCAGGCTACCTACAAAGATCACCAGGGCCACCAGCAACGTAATCACCGGATGAGCAATAGCACTGTGGAGCAGACGACGATAAGAGCCACCAATGAATCTCTTCAAACCGCGCAGGAACCAGTTGCCTTCCGGATTGTGGTGTGGGCTTAAAATACGGCTCGACAGGAACGGCACGATGGTCAGTGATACAAACAGCGAGGCCAGTACTGTAGTCACTACAGCAGCAGGGAGACTACGAATAAAGTCACCAGCGCCTTCGGGCAGGAACATCAGCGGCAGGAATGCAAAGATGAGCGTAGCCGTACAGCCCAACACTGCCAGGCCAATTTGTTTAGTCGCTTTCATGGCTGCCTCTTTCTTATTATACCCTTGCCGCAAATAGCGTTCAATATTTTCCACGACCACAATGCTATCATCCACCAATAAGCCCAAGGCAACTATTAATCCCACAATGCTCAGTTGGTTGATGGTGATACCAAACATGTCCAGCAGGAACAAGCCAATGGCCAGCGATAAAGGAATAGAGATCATCACCACCAACGAGGCGCGGAAGCCCAGGGGCAGCAGGGTCAGCAATACCAGGAAGATGGCAATGGCAAAATCGCCACTGAATCCGCTCAGGCGCTTACGTACACTTTCGGCATTGTCAAAGCTCTGTTCGTAGGCAATGCTCTTCGGCAATTCTTTTTGAAACTGTTCCAGCACCGGCCGCACCTGCTCTTCTACTGAAAAAATATTGGTGCCTGCTTTGCGGCTGGCCACTACAAACACGCCACGCTTGCCATTGAGCCGGCCAATATAGCCTTGCTCTTCGTAATCAAAACTCACTTCAGCGATGTCTTTGATGTAGACCAGCTTACCGTTGGCGCTGCTGACAATCGTATTCTTTATTTCATCTACTGATTTATAGTTACCGCTCGTCTTTACGTTGAATTTCTTGGTCCCCATCTCGATGCTACCGCCGGGAATGTTTACGTTCTCGCTTTGGATAGCACCCAGTACTTTATTGAGTGGTATCTTGTTTTGCGCCAGTTTTTCGAGATGCAATGATACCCTTACCTGTTGTTGTGGAAAGGCCCAGTTCTCTACATTCTTGAGTGACTTAACCTTTTCCAATCTTTCCTTTAATTCCTTGCTCCATTCTTCGAGGTCTTTATACGGCGCTGTTTCACTCATCAGGGCGATCTGTATAATGTTCACATCAGAGGGGGTGAACTTCTGCACTTCCATGCTTACAATATCCTGGGGCAATTTGGCGCGTAAGCCATCTATCTCCCGCACTACGTCCTGGTATTTTCTTTCCGGGTCGCTTTCGTATTTGAACTCGATGGTTGTTACAGCGAGGCCATCATCGATGCGTGTGATCAGTTTCTTTACATCATCCAGCTCATTAAATTTCTTTTCGATGGGGTCAACGACCAGCTCTTCCATATCCTGGGGGCTCGTGCCAGGATAGATAGTTATCACCGAGAAGTTCGGTGCTTCTATGTCCGGGTCTTCTCCGCGCGGCATGTTGAACAGGGAATTGAGCCCGATGGCTATCAGCATCACGAAGACGATGAGGGTGAACTGATAGTTCTTGACTGAGAAGTCAGTTATTTTCATGATTCGTTTTTTAGAGATTGATTGCTTACTTCACCACTTTTACTGTAGCTGTCTCCGTCAGGTATCCTACTCCCTCTGTAATTACTTGTTGTACATTATCGAGGCCACTTACAATAGCAGCCCTGTCTTTTTCGAGGAAAGCGATGGTTACAGGATGGCGTTGCACCGTCTTTTGATCCTGGTTCACGGTATATACAAAACCTTTCTTGCCATCTGCTTCTGCCAGGGCTTCAATAGGCACCAGCACGACGCGTTGTTGTGCGGCAGGCTGTAATTGAACCGTGCCAAACAGACCGCTGGCAAAGCGTGCTCCATCAGGGCTCACCTTTACTTCCACTTCGTAGGTACCATTGGCCCTGTCGGCGCCTTCAGCAATCTCTGTGATGAGTCCATTGAAAGTTTTTTGTGGATAGGCATCCAGTGATACGGCGCCTTTATTGCCCTTCCTCAACACTGCCCAGTCTTTATCGGACACACCAAAGCGTATTACCCAGTCATTGCCTGCTGTGCCGCTGAAGTAAAATACCGGAGCGCCAGAACCAGCTGTTTCTCCTTCATTCATCACCTTCTTCAGGATCGTACCGCTCTCCGTAGCTCTTATTTGAGCATATTGTTGATTGAAGCGGGCTATACGCAAGCCTTCGGAAGTAACCTGTTGTTGTGTAGTAGCATTCTGCAATTGCTCTAACGTAGCCACGGTGTCATTGTATAGATTCCTCACCCTGTTCACATCACGCTGTGCTTTTTCTGCATTTTGTGAGGCCTGTTGCACCTGTGCGTTGATCTCCGTAAGATCAAGCACTGCCAACAACTGACCTTTTGTTACATGATCACCTTCCTTGACATATATCTTTGAAATGACGCCACCTGTTTTGAAGGACAGGGTGGCTTCGGTAGTAGAAGCAATGGAGCCTGAATACCTCAATACCGGTGCATAGACCGTATCGGTTACTGGTTGAGTTCGCACAGCGATAGCATTTTCTGTAACAGTCGTTGTTGCCCTGGCTTCTGCTTTTTCATTACAGCGTGCTACCGCCAATGCGGCGATCACAACGATCAGAAAGCGGGAGGAGTACCATATTTTTTTCATGACGATTATTTTTAAAAAGTATAGGATGCAGTGGCACGCTCTACTTCAGCGGCCCTGGTTAATACAGCCAGTTGAGCAAGTGAATACCTGATCTGGGCATTGGTGAGTTGTGTGCGTATATCTACCAGCTCCAGTTGCAGGGCCTGCCCTTCGCGATAACGCCTTTCTGTGAAGCGATAGGTTTCCTGAGCGCTCTGCACTTCATCGCGCAGGGCCTGTAAACTTTGCAGGGAAGAATAATAGTTGTTGTAAGCGGTGCGTACCTGCAAGCTCAGTTGCTGCTCGGTTTCTTTGTACCGGTTTTCCAGCGCATCCATATCGAGTTGTGATTGCTGGATCTTATACTTGTTGTCATTGGCCCGGAAGAGATTCCACCTGAACTGCAGGCCACCCAACTGGTAAAACTGGTCGCCATTGAATTTCAACTGGAAGCCCTGGAAGCCGATATTGTAAAATGCATTGAGTTTGGGAACGAGGTACGACTTATTGAGTTTGAGATTTGTGCCCAGTACTTTTTGTGAGCTCTTCAACTGTGCCAGCTCTTCACGGCCTGCGGGCACTTCCAATGCCAGCGATGGCACGGGAGCAAACTGTTCTGTAACGGCACTGTCTATGGCCACTTCTGTTTCCAATGGCTGGTTGAGCAGGAAGTTGAAATAAGCAATAGCGTTTTTCCTGTTGTTGGTAGCATCTATCAGTGATGCCTGTACCTGGCTCACCTGGGACTTTGCACGCAGCACTGTTTCTTTGAGCGCCGTTCCATTGTTGACCATTTTTTCACTGACGCGCAGGTTTTCCTGCACCAGCGACAGCGCATTGGTATAAATATCCACTGAGCGGCCCGCCTGCAGGTATTGGTAATAGGCTTGTTTGATGTTCTTCACCAGTTCCCGCTTGTAAACAGCGATGGCTGCACGGTGGGTATTGATCTGCTCCTCCCTGATCTGGCGGTTATAGCGGATATCCATATTGACTACCGGAACAGTCACCTCCAACCGCGTATCATGGAAGTCGTTGGGCAGGAAAGCAATGTTCTGGTTTTGCACCTGCGGGAATTTTTGAGAGGAAGTAAGCTCATTCAATGTGGAGTACACATTATTGAGCAGGTCGCCAATGGGAATATCCTGCGTACGCCCTCCATTGGCCAGGGTATATTGGGAAGCAAAATCGACCTGGGGATAGAACAGCGTGCGGGCACGCTTGAGGTCGAGCTGGGCTTTTTGAAGGTCAAAGCTTTGCTGGCGCAGCGCCAGGTTGCTGTCGAGCCCCGTTTTAATATAGCCCTCCAGGATGTTCTGGGCTACGGCGGCCTGGGCAAAAAGCATCCCCGCCACCAGCACATACGTGCGGATGAATGTCCATAACATGGCTTACGATTTATATTGTAAAGATTATTTACAGTGTTAAGTAACCGGGCAAAAAAAATGACCTATTCTTTCATGGTCAGGTCGATGGTTTCCAGCAGCCAGTTGAGGGCCTGCGACATCATAGGGATTGTCATCTGGGGGTCCATCATTTTGTCGAAACGGTTACGGATAGAAAGTGACACCAACCCATGTACCATACTCCAGATAGCCATCGATACAGCATCCACATTTCCTTTGACGATCAACCCTTTATCCATTGCTTCCTGGATGGTCTCTTTTAGTCTTCCCAAGGCTACATCGCCACTCTTCCACTCACAATCCACCGTTTGCTCGATCGCTTCCATAGGCGCCCGCTGAATGAACATTAAATCATAGCATTCGGGATTGGTAAGCCCAAACTTGATGTAGTTCTCTCCCATTTTGTGGAGGCGCAGCAGGGGGTTTTTGATATCCCACAGTCCTTCATTGAACTCGGCCATCTTCTGAAAGCCCATCTCGTGCAGGTTGAACAGGATCTCATTCTTATCCTTAAAATAGAGATAAACGGTTGTGGGACTGTATTCTATAATATCGGCTATTTTACGGATCGATACATTTTCAAAGCCCTGCTCCACGAACAGCTTCATGGAGGCATCCAGGATCATTTTTCTGATCTCCGTCTTTTGCTTTTCCTTTCTTTCCGAAATACCCATAATAATATCAATTAACAGCACAAATATACTTAACACTGTTAAGTAACCAAATAATTCCCACACTTTTTTTACCCGGTTCCGATGCCCTGTTATTTACTTACATTTGCCGGAAGAGGGATACCCATGGATAAGTTTATCGTTTCAGCCAGAAAATACAGGCCACAAACTTTCGATACTGTTGTAGGTCAGGGACATATCACTACCACCCTGAAGAATGCTATCAAGAACCAGCAGTTGGCGCATGCCTTCCTGTTCTGTGGTCCGCGGGGCGTAGGCAAAACCACCTGTGCCCGTATCCTGGCGAAAACGATCAACTGCGAAAATGTAGGGGCCGATGGCGAAGCCTGCAACGTGTGTAACTCGTGCGTATCCTTCAATGACGGTATTTCCATGAATATCCATGAGCTGGATGCTGCCAGCAACAACTCGGTGGATGATATCCGTTCACTGGTAGAGCAGGTACGGTTTGCCCCTTCCGGCGGCGCCCGCTACAAGGTGTATATCATCGATGAGGTGCACATGCTCAGCTCTTCGGCTTTCAACGCCTTCCTGAAAACATTGGAAGAGCCGCCACCCTACGCCATCTTTATTCTGGCTACTACCGAAAAGCATAAGATCCTTCCTACCATCCTCAGCCGTTGCCAGATATTCGACTTCAAACGTATCACCACGAATGATACTGTAGAGCACTTACAGGATATCTGCAAGAAAGAGGACATCAACGCTGAGAAATCGGCCCTGCACCTCATCTCACAGAAGAGTGAGGGTTGTATGCGTGATGCGCTTAGTATCATGGATAAGATCGTGAGCTTTACCAATAGTGTGGTGAGCTATCAGAATACGCTTGAACACCTGAACATACTAGATGCCGACTACTATTTCAAGTTGCTGCAGTGCATGCAGCAGCAGGACCTTGGCGGCGCCATGTTGTTGTATGACGATATAGACCGCAAAGGTTTTGAAGGTGATATGGTACTGAATGGTTATGCTGAATTCATCCGCAACCTGCTGGTATGTAAAGACGAAAAGGTAGCCAACCTGCTGCAGGTAGTGGAAAGCTTTAAAGACCGCTATATAGCTGCTGCGAAGCAAGTGTCTGTAGCCTACCTCATCAGTGCTTTGAACATCCTGAACGAAACAGAGATCAATTATAAAGGGGCCCGCAATAAACGACTGCACGTAGAGCTGGCGCTCATCAAACTCACTTACCTGCAACAAGCAGTTGACCTGGCCTCCGGAAGCGAAGGTCTCAGTAAAAAAAAACTGATTGATGAAGCAAAACCCGTTGCTTTCAGGGCTTTGGGGGCGGTGAAGCAGCCTACAGGAGGTCAGAAGTCGGAGGCAGGGGGTCAGAAGACAGAAGCGAAGTTGATCATAGATACCGGCAATCGGCAATCGACAGTCGGCAATGATGGATCAACATCCGGCAATCAACCTGCTCTTCCCAAACAGCCAGCGACCACTACACCCGTGGCGCCTAAACAACCCGTATCGAGTAACCAACCCGCTCTTCCTAAACAACCTGCTACCGGCACATCGAACACGAAACCCGAAACCGCCTCTGGCAAACTGGGCTCGCTGAATTCCTTAAGGCAACAGTTTATTGGCAAGCCAATAGAAGATGCCGGTCAGCCGATACCGCTGAGCCAAGATAAACTGCAGGAATACTGGCAACAGTTCAGCCAGCAATTGAAGGAGGCCAAGAACCCGGCCAACCAATCTTTCAATATGGCCACGCTGGTAATCCAGGACCACCAGACTTTCGAGGTGCAAACGAATAACAACCTGGAGCAGAAGTTCATTGAAGGCGAGCGCCGCGTATTGTCGGAGTACCTGCAGCAGTTGTTCAACAACCGGCAGTTGCTGTTCACCATCGTTGTTAATGAAAACACCAATATGACCCAGGAGCCGGTGGAAAAGCCCCTGTCTCTCAGGGACAAATACCAACAAATTGTGGAGCAGTACCCGCTGGTAAAGGAGCTCCGCGACCGGCTGAAACTGGAGGTAGACAACTAAGCGCCAAAAGACCAGAATACAGAAAATACGGAGCTGTTTGAGGCGAAACATATGCCTGTCGGGCATTTGCGTCTTTAGGACACCCAGACTTTTCTCACTTCTGACTTTCAGACTTTTGCCGTAATTTCGGCCCTCAATTAGCAACCTGACGTATTAAATATCAAATTATTAATAGACTATGGCTGAAGTGATCTTAATGCCCCGCCTGAGTGACACCATGACTGAAGGCGTGATTGCGGCCTGGCATAAAAAAGTAGGGGATTCCGTAAAGAAAGGCGACCTGTTAGCGGAAGTTGAGACAGACAAAGCTACCATGGAACTGGAAAGTTATAAAGATGGCACCCTTTTACATATTGGAACTGATAAAGGTGGCAAACTGCAGGTAAATGACCTGCTGGCCATTATCGGCGCTCCCGGTGAAGATATCAGCTCCCTCCTTTCCGGTGGTGGCGCTGCTGCTCCCAAGGCAGAAGCTAAAGCGGAAGCTCCTAAACAGGAAGCAAAACCTGCTGCCGACAGCAAGCCAGCTCCTGCCCCTGCTGCCGCTGGCGAATCGCTCGACCTCGCCAACATGCAGGAAGTGATCCTGATGCCCCGCCTGAGCGATACCATGACTGAAGGTGTGATCGCCGGCTGGCACAAGAAAGTGGGTGACGACGTGAAGAAGGGCGACCTGCTGGCTGACGTGGAGACCGACAAGGCCACCATGGAACTGGAAAGCTACAAACAAGGAAAATTATTATACATCGGCGCCCAGAAGGGTGATAAAGTTCCCGTGAATGCGCTGTTGTGCATCATCGGTGAAGAAGGTAAAGTAGATGTAGACAAGATCGTTGCTGCTGCCAAAGGTGGTGGTACCGCTTCTACACAAAGCAGCCAGCCTGCCCAGCAAGCTGCTGCTGCACAACCTGCCGCCAAAGCTGAAGCAGCACCTGCACAAGCAGCCGCTTCTTCTTCTACCGAAAATGGTCGCGTGAAGGCTTCTCCTCTCGCTAAAAAACTGGCCAGTGAAAAAGGCATCGACCTTGCACAGGTTACCGGTAGCGGTGATGGTGGCCGTATCGTGAAACAAGATGTAGACAACTTCAAGCCATCTGCTGCTCCTGCTGCCGCCACTGGCAAACAAGGCGCTTCCGCTCCTGCTGCACAGCCTGGAGTAGTTGGTCAGGTTAGCTTCGAAGATGTACCGGTATCGCAAATGCGTAAAGTGATTGCACGCCGCCTCGCTGAAGTGAAATTCTCTGCTCCTGAGTTCTACCTCACCATGGAGATCAACATGGATAAGGCAGTAGCCAGCAGGGCCAAACTGAACGACATTTCTCCCAATAAGATATCTTTCAACGACATGGTGCTGAAAGCAAGTGCCATTGCCTTGAAGAAACACCCTGCTATCAACAGCAGCTGGACAGGTGATGCTATCCGCGTTAACCACCACGTGAGCATCGGCGTAGCCGTAGCGGTAGAAGATGGATTGCTGGTACCAGTAGTTCGCTTTGCCGATCTGAAGTCGCTGTCGCAGATTGCGGGAGAAGTGAAAGATTTTGCACAAAGAGCCAAGAGTAAAAAGCTGCAACCAGCTGAGTGGGAAGGCAACACCTTCACCATCTCCAACCTGGGTATGTTTGGCATTGAAGAGTTCACTGCCATCATCAATCCGCCGGCTTCCTGTATCCTCGCTGTAGGTGCTATCAACCAGGTGCCTAAAGTGAAGGATGGCAATATTGTGATCGCCAACATCATGAAGGTGACCCTCACTTGCGACCACCGCGTAGTAGACGGCGCCACTGGTGCAGCCTTCCTGCAAACCCTGCAAGGTTACCTGGAAGAGCCACTGACCATGCTGGTATAATTTGTAAAGTTTGTTGTATCTATAAAAGAGAATCCCGCTGATCGATCAGCGGGATTCTCTTTTATAGATTGTTTGTCTTTCCGACTTTCAGTCTTCCTGTCTTTCTGACTTCTTACTTCACTTCCAGCAAGGCCACTTTGCCATCCATTGTAGAAGCGACGATGTGCTTGCCATCCAGGACTCGTACAGTATTGACCATGGAATTATCGATCTTATGTGCCCACAGTACTTTTTGCTGCTTTGGATCGATCGCATAGACCACACCGCTACGTGTGCCAAAGAAAACCTGTCCATCCTTTTCAATCAGCATAGAAGGCACATGCTCATAACCAAACCCGGCGTTCATGATCCAGGCCGGACGTTGGGCTTCCCGACTCGTGGCATAAGCCGCCACCGTATCCTGCATCGTTTTACCATACACCCATTTACCGTCATTGGAAATGCCTATAGATTCGCGCACGCGCGTTTCTGTGCTCTTCCACAGGGTAACGCCCGTTTGCGTGTCAATGGCCGTTAAAGTGCGGTTAGGCGTCACTACATACACCACGCCGTCCACCGCTACCGGAATGCAGGAGGCAGGAGAGAAATTGATGACCTGGGAGCCGGGATTCCATTTCCACAGGAACTTGCCATCCTTCCGATCTACTGCATACAGGTAAGTATCCCAGGCGCCAAAGATCACCTTGTTCTCGTACAATAATGGAGTACTTACCACAGGCCCGTTGAGGCTGTCGAACTTCCAATGGAGCTTGCCATCCTGCAAGCCCAATGCTACAAATGAATGATCGCTGCCGCCAATGAACACCGTATCGCCGGAAATGGCCGGACATCCCAACACAGATGCTCCGGCAGTATAAGACCATACCTGTTTGCCACTCTTCGCGTCAAGGCAATACACTTTTCCATCGCCAGAGCCCAACACCACTTTATCATCCTTCGCGGCCGGAGAAGAGAAAATAGATCCTTTGGTAGGGAAAGACCACTGGCGTTTTCCATTCTGCAGGGAAAGGGATACCACTTCCCCACTCTGGTTGCCAAAGATCACCCGGTCCTTGTATACCGCAGGTGTAGAGATCACATTTGCATTGGAAGCGATGGTCCATTTGGCTTTTACCTGCGCATACTGTTTATTGACTGCATAATCCGGTCTGTCGAACTTTTTGGAAGGCACGGCATAGTTGTGCGTTTTCACAGCCACCCTTGTCCAGGGCTGCAGCGTTTCCACACCGGGCCTGCGTTCGGTATAGATCACCGAATCGGGCCGCACGTCTACGAGGTTATAACCTCCCACTGCTGCTTTGGCGCGCAGGTTGGAACGTCCCATCACCCCCGGAATATCTTCGAAGTTCATTGCATGGTTGTTATGGCCGTGACCACAAATAGCGAGGATTGTATTGTATTGCTTCAGGCGATCGATCACTTCATACCAGTTGTCAAGACCATTGTCCAGTGGGTAGTGATTGCAAAAGATCACCGGTTGCTTCTTATCTGTCTTCTTCAATTGTTCATCCAGCCATATCGTCGCATCGCGGGGAATATGGCCATCGCTCATGCGCACATAAGGGCCCGAGGCGCAGCCAATAAAACGAACGCCATTGTAATCAAAGATGAACTTATCATATCCGAAGATGGTAGTAAAACTTACACCGCCACTTTCGCTCCAGCCACTGTCATGGTTACCCGGAATGATGTAATATTTCACCCGCAGGCTATCGAATAATTGTTTGGCTACGCGAAGCTGCCTGTCTGTACCCAACTCTGTAATATCACCTGTAATGATCACAAAAGCTACATCGGTCATGGCATTGATGTCCTGTACCGTACGACGCAGGTCTTCTTCCGCACTACCATTAGGAGAACCAATATGTGTATCACTGATATGCACAAATCGAAATGGCTTGATCTGTGCCGGCAACATAGCTACCACACACAACAGGCAACAAAGCAGGAGGGTCTTTTTCATGCAGGCAATATAATATATTTCAAAGGCCATCAACGGCTTGCGCAAAGCAAATAAGCAGTGCTTAACAATTAAATTTCATTAATTGCCGGATTGTGCCTGCCCTTTGTTTCTTTAGCATAACAGCCCGATTAAAGCATGCAAAAACCTGTTGCCCGGGTATTCCGTATCTTGCAGCCCTGTTATGATCATAAAATCAGCACAATACCTCGTTAGCAGTCCGGATTACAAACAATGTCCCAAGCCAGACAGGCCGGAATATGCCTTCATTGGCCGCAGTAATGTAGGCAAGTCATCGCTCATCAATATGTTGACCGATAACCAGAAACTGGCTAAAACGTCCGCATCACCTGGTAAGACGCAACTCATCAATCACTTCAGTATTGAAACTTTGCCCGACAAGTACACGCCCGGCAAAACACCTGCTACTCCCTGGTACCTGGTCGACCTTCCGGGATATGGATTTGCCAAAGTATCTCAAAGCCAGCGTAAGCAATGGGAAACCATGATTGAAGATTATCTGCGCAAGCGTGAAAACCTCGTCAACATATTTATACTGATCGATAGCCGGCATTCTCCTCAAAAAGTAGATATCGACTTTGTAAATCAACTTGGCGAATGGGAGCTGCCCTTCTGCATCGTATTCACCAAGGCCGATAAAGAGTCACAGCGGGAAGTGAGCAAGAATGTAAAAGCGTTCCTCGATGCCATGCGCAAAACCTGGCAGTTCCTGCCTCAGAGCTTTGTAACCAGTGCCATAAAGAAAATGGGAAGGGATAAGATATTGCTGTTCATAGAACAGTGCAATAAGACGGTGAAGGAGGAAGAACAGGGGTGACAAAGCCTTTAGCTGTGAGTATATCACAACTGTACAATAAAAAACCCTCGGCGTCAGCGGCGAGGGTTTTTAGTTTACTACCTTGTTGGCGCAGCTACTGCTGGCAAAGGCTTCCGGTTTGGCTTTGAAGGCAAAGCCCATACCCAGTATATAGCCCATCGCTTCTTTCAACGCGTCGTTACTCTTAAAGTGCGGATTGGTATTAATATCAGCATGGACTTCCATATCCACATTATACAGCGTAAAGAGATTGCATAGCTCATAGGCTATCTCAATACTCTTGGCTACTTCTACCAGCATGCGTTCCTTAATAGAATACTGCTGCCTTGTTTTCTCATTGTGGATGAACATGAAACCTCCATGTCCTTCACGCAGGAAAACAATAACCGTTGCAAATTCAGTTTCGGAACCTTTTACCTGGGAGTCGGTACCAATGCATACCTTGAGGTGATAGCCTTTGTCGCTTTCGCGTTTGATGGCTGCTTCAACAGCATCAATAATGGGTAGATCGATCTGATCGCCATTAAACTTTCTCCAAATCATAGTGTAATGGGTTTTTCGAATTTACCGAAAAAAACACTCTTTGCCAAAAGACAACTGTTAACTAATTAAAAAGGGATGGGTTATACCGACGTGCGGGACAACCCACCCTGCAGGGTAGGGATTCCGTATTATAACCAAGAAAACGACTGCCTTGCCTATTCGGGTCAGGGATAATGCATAACAGGACAACCGCTTCGAGGCTGGGTATATGCTAAGGGGCAGTAAGTAAAACAGAATAATGAAAGGATGAGAAACTTGTGGTGTACAGGTTTTTCATACAGTTGTTATTTAACGATCAGGTATTGGATAGAAGGGTACGATCAAAAAACTTAGGGACTATGTAAGTAGGGGGTCGTATTATAAACGGCAGAGCAAAAAGGATATTTTATCAGCCTGTTAATTTTTGTGCGCAGCCGCGCCCCGCGCGGCTTTGTCGCCTGCCCGCCAGTGAACAGCGGGTGTATTGAAACCGGACAGTTTTATGCATCTTATCAAGTACAATAAACTGATCTTTAAGGGGTAAGAACATGGCACCATACTGGTTACCTAAAACCAGTTACTGTACGCCTTACTCTTTAATCCGGCCCCTTTTTACCATTACCAAAAACTGTAAAACATAGCCCATGTTCACCAACTACTTTAAAACGGCCTGGCGCAACATCATCAAGAACAAGTTCTCATCGATCATCAACATAGGTGGTCTGGCCGTTGGTATCGGCGTGAGCATGGTCATAGGTCTTTGGATATGGGATGAACTGAGCTTCGACAAATACCACAAACAGTATGACCGTATAGCGCAGGTGATGCAGCACGTTACCAACAACGGAGAAGTGCAAACCGTGCCGGTAGTTCCTTATCCGCTGGCCAACGAGCTGCGCAAGAACTATGGCAGCGACTTTACAAAGGTGATACTGGGTGGCGGCGGTGGCGATCACCTGCTTACCGTTGGCGACAAGAAATTAAAGCAGCCTGGCAGCTACTTTGAACCGGGCATCACAGAACTGCTGAACCTTAAAATGCTCAAAGGGTCAAAGGATGCTTTGAAAGATCCTTCTTCCATCATCCTGTCGCAATCGGCAGCCATCGCCTTTTTTGGTGATAAAGACCCAATAGACCAGCACATCAAAATCGATAACGACATTCAGGCAAAAGTAGCTGGTGTGTATGAAGACCTTCCTGACAACTCCACCTTTGCGGCTTTACAGTTTATGGGGCCCTGGGACCTGTATTTCAATAATACCAATTGGATAAGCACGATACAAGATCCGTGGAGGCCTAATGCTTTTCAATTGTATGTACAGCTGGCAGAAAACGCCAACCTCGACTATGTATCTGGTAAGATCAAAGATGAAAAGCTGAAGAACGTAAATGCACAACTGGCCAAGAAGAAGCCAGCGCTCTTCCTCCACCCGATGAACAAATGGCATTTGAATTCCGAGTTTAAAGACGGATTGAATACCGGAGGACGGATAAAGTATGTATGGCTGTTTGGCATCATTGGCGCATTCGTATTGCTGCTGGCCTGCATCAACTTCATGAACCTGAGCACCGCCCGTTCTGAAAAGCGTGCCAAAGAAGTAGGCATCCGTAAGGCTATTGGGTCCCTGCGTATACAATTGATCGGTCAGTTCTTCAGCGAATCTATCCTGGTAGTGGTTATTTCTTTTATACTCTCGCTGGTATTTGTAATGGCGCTACTACCCTTCTTTAATGAAGTGGCTGGCAAGAAGATCGTTATTCCCTGGAGCAATCCTTTATTCTGGGGGTTGGGCCTGGTGTTCAGCGTCATTACCGGCCTCCTCGCCGGCAGCTATCCTGCCTTTTACTTTTCTTCTTTCAAGCCTGTCAAAATATTAAAAGGTGTGTTCAAGGCTGGCAAGTGGTCGGCCATGCCACGCAAAACGCTGGTAGTACTGCAATTCACTACTTCCGTCGTTATGATCATTGGCACCATCATCGTATTCCGGCAGATACAATTTGCCAAGAACCGGCCTATCGGTTATGAGACCAACGGATTGATAGCCGTGCATATGGTGACCAGCAAGATCCATGATCATTTTGACGCGGTAGCCGCAGCATTAAAGCAAACAGGCACAGTACTATCTATGACTGAAACCGACAACCCGGTAACAGAAACATGGTCTACCAGCAGTGGTTTCGAATGGAAAGGGAAAGACCCCAATTTATCCATTGACTTTCCTGTTGTGAATATTGCTTACGACTATGGCAAGACCATTGGCTGGGAAGTAGCTGCAGGCCGGGATTTTTCAAAAGATTTCGCTTCCGATTCAACAGCATTTATATTGAATGAAGCAGCCGTCAAGTTCATGGGTTTCAAGGAACCGATCGGAGAATCGATCATACGTTTTGGTGAGTCTTTTAAAGTAGTAGGCGTGGTGAAGGACCTCATCATGCAATCGCCCTATGAGCAGGTACGTCCAACCGTATTCCGGCTGGTTCCCTGGGCACAGAGCTTTGTAATACTTAAGCTCAACCCTTCAGTAAGCGCCAGCGATGCCCTCAGTAAGATTGAACCCATCTTCAAGCAACACAATCCAGAACAGCCTTTTGGGTACAGCTTTGTAGATACAGACTATAACAAGAAGTTTGGTGATGAAGAACGCATCGGCAAGCTGGCCGGGTTCTTTGCCCTGCTGGCCATTTTCATTAGTTGCCTCGGTTTGTTTGGCATGGCCTCTTTTATGGCCGAGCAGCGTACCAAAGAGATCGGCATCCGTAAAGTATTGGGCGCTTCCGTATTGAATGTATGGCGGTTGCTATCGAAAGAATTTATAGTGCTGGTGGTGATTGCATTACTCATTGCCATGCCAATAGCATATTATTTCATGCACGACTGGTTACAAAGCTATCAGTACAGAACAGCTATTTCCTGGTGGATATTTGCAGCAGCCGGCGCCGGAGCATTGTTGATCACCTTGCTCACTGTTAGCTTCCAGGCCATCAAAGCTGCCCTGGCCAATCCCACAAAAAGTTTAAAGACTGAATAAACATTAAGTTAATACTGTCCTGTGCTCAACAACACCAGCGTACAAGCCTCCATGGGCTGTATGCCTTTTTCCTGGGCCAGCGTAGCCAGTTCATCGTTCTCAGCGCCGGGATTGAAGATGATGCGTTTAGGATGCAGGGAGAGGATATAATCGTAGTACTGCTGCTGATTTTTAGCACTCAGGTATAAAGTAACTGTATCTACATCGTTGATCGGCAGGCGCTCTGTGTCTACCGGCACATCGGCCACTTTTGTCTTTTTGAGACCGATAGCAGCAACAGGGTGACCGAAGGACCGTAGCTTATTAATAGCCAGGTAACTATAGCGTGCCGGATTATCGGACGCTCCCAATACGACTGTCTTTTTAGCTGTGCCCATGCTGAACGGTTTATATAATAACGAATAAAGCGGTTGTTTGGTTTGCGGTTTAGAACAGGTGGTATTTGCGGCGTGGCGTGTTTTTAACAATGTCTTGCAACGCATCTTCTGCCAGCACATACCTGAACCGGAAGCCACTTTTTAACAACCTGCCGGGCATTACCCAACGACTTTTCAATACCAGTTCCGATTCCGTTTTAATGACCCGCGCGCCCAGTTCCAGCATCCAGGTAAAGGCAGGCAAACCAACTTTGTGCCCCGTGATCTTGCGCAAGGTGCGCATAAAATCACTATTGGTAACCGGATTGGGAGCGGAACAATTAAACACGCCTTCCGCTTCCGGATGATCATAACACCATTCTACAATGCGGCACAGGTCATCTTCATGGATCCAACTGTACATCTGTTGACCACTACCCTGGTAGCCGCCCAACCCTGCTTTGAGCAGGTTGAAATAGGGCACCATAACACCGCCGGCGCCCAGCGTAACAGCGGCCCGCAAGGCTACCTTACGCACACCCGTTGTGGAAGCCTCAAAGAAAGCCTGTTCCCATTGCTTACAAATACCTACCGAAAAGTCTTTATCCAATGAAAGGTATTGCTCCGACTGTTTACCATACAATAATCCTGCCCTCCACTTTTTACAGCGGAAACGCAGTCTATCCAGGAACGAATAGGGCATGTTATCATTCTTCAGGTCACTGATCTCCCCATTTTCTTCTTCCTGCGGCCTATCCATAGCATGGCGGTAAATAGTAGCCGAAGAGGCATTGATCCACAATGCAGGCTTCTTACTAACCTGGCTTATGGCTTCACCAATGGTGCGGGTAGCATCCACGCGGCTATCGAGCACTTCCTTTTTGTTTCGTTCATTATACCGGCAGTTTACCGATTTACCCGCCAGGTTGATCACGATGTCAGCATCCTCGATGTCCTTCAGCCAGTGGCGCTCTACATGCTTGCCATCCCAGCGCCAGTAAGTGATGTTATAACCGTCTGACGCATTGACCAGGTGAGAGCCGTAATTATTATTTTGCGTATGCACCGATTGACGGCTCAGGATCACCACATGGTTGTCTTTTCCGAAATACCGCGCCATTGCCTGGCCAATAAAGCCGGTGCCGCCCGCAATGACTATTTTCTTGTTTTTCATAATTTCAGAAATAACTGAAAGAATATAGCTTAAAAAAACCGGTTGCCCGGTTATTCGTTTATCCTTTATTATACACCTGCTTCTTCGCCCCTGGCTGGTTGCAGCATCAGCGACAATTTGTTGGTTTCCTTAATACAAGCTGCCAGGTAGAAGACAGCCATGAAAGGGCTTACTACCAACAGTGCGAAAAGCCCCGAAATAATGGCATCGCTGGGTAAACACAACAGCAGTACAACGATCACCAGCAACAGTGCAACAAGGTATATCTTGCGCATCTTCGTTTCGTAAGGCGCTTTGTAAAAAAAATGAACAATTACGCTCAGCAGCTGCCATCCACCCACTAAAAAATAGGCTCCCATGAAACCTTCACTAAGCATATCCGGTGCCGTCAGGGCCATAACCAGGCCTGCTAAAATGGTGATCCCCTGAACGACGCAATCGACGCGTTTGAATGCCAGCATAATTGTCGCTATTTGAAAAATTTCATCAACGTTCCTACAAACCAACTTTCCTCAGCCTTCACCAACACATCCAGCATCTTATCAGCCTGATTGCCGAAACGTTTGATGCCATTCATCGTTTCTATAAACTGTTTTACTTCTTTGTCCTTCTTATCTCCTTCCACAGCAGCCAACTGATCCATTAGCTTCAGCATAGGATCGAGCTCGCGGCGCTTGCGCTCTTTAATGATGGTGGTGGCTACTTTCCAGATGTCTTTTTCGGCAATAAAGAACTCCTTGCGTTCACCGGGAATACTGGTCCGCTCTACCAGTCCCCAATCGATCAGTTCCCTGATGTTCATGTTCACGTTCCCCCGGCTTACGCTCAGTTGCTCCATAATGTCATCCTGGCTCATCGGGTCGGGGCTGATCAACAGCAGGGCATGTATCTGGGCCATGGTGCGATTGATGCCCCAATGCGTTCCAAAGGAACCCCAGGAATCTATAAACTTCAGTTTTGCATCGCTCAATTTCATGGTACTACTGTTTCAGGTATAAAAATACACCCGATTTCTGAATTTTCAAATAATATTGAAAGTAGGAATAGTGTTAGCGTGTGCGGAAGCTGATCGCCTGTACTTTATAGCTTTTTACGCGCTCGCCACCTTTAGTGGCAGGCTCCCAGCGTGGCGATTTAACGATCAGTCGTAATGCCTCTTCATCTATAGAATAGCAGACCGATTTAAAAACCCAGGGATCACTAATCTCACCTTGTTTGTCAACAGCAAAAGCGATCCTTACTGTTCCCTGCATGCCTGCCTTGATGGCATCGATGGGATAACGCAGGTTGCGGGTAAGGTAATATTGCCAGCCGTTTGCCCCTCCTTCAAACTCCGACTCCACATACCTTTCTTCAGGCTTAACTGGATTCGAGCTGGAATCTTTTTTAAGTTGAGATTCTTCCGGATACGCCTTTTCTCTTGTCAGCACACCGGCTGCATACTCTTTTTTGTGAACTACCCGGAATTTGTCATTGTAATACAGCCACAACCCATCCCGCTGTCCATCGATGTACAGGCCAGATGAATCAACAATGCCATATTCATCATACCATGCAAAGCGGCCATGGGCAATTGTTTTCTTCTTATCCTTATAAGATTCCATTTTGGCAAGCGGCCCTGAACGAACATAGAAGTATACACGCCAGCCGGTGTCACTTTGTTTGAAAGTATAGTCCTTCAGGCGGTCCTGGCTATGCAGGTTGCCGGCCACTGCCAGCAGGCTTATTATTATTAAAAGAGCACGTATCATATGGATTGCAGGTTTTAAGGATTTGCAGACAAGATGCAGTAATTCCCGGTTTTCCACAATCGCACAGCAGACAACAAACCAGCCACTTATTAACGCTGCAGTTTATTGAAGACGATAGAAAAAGGGCTGAATTTTGTAGGTCTTTACTTTCTTGCCCGCTTGCATGCCGGGCTGCCATTTTGGGGAAACGATGATCAGGCGCATGCTTTCATCATCCAATGATAATTCAACTGATTTTTCTATCCAGGGATCATACACTGTGCCGTCCATATCTACTATGAATCTAACCCGCACAACACCTTGAATTTCCCGGTCAACTGCTTCTTTAGGATACCGGAGGTTTTTGTTCAAATACCGTTGCCAGCCGGGAATGCCTCCTTTGAACATAGATTCGGCCTCCCCTTCCTTTAATGGTTCATCTTTACGAGGCGGCAGCTTGGTATAGTCCTTTTCAAATACGAGTTGTCCGCCTACATACCGCTTCAGGATCGTGACACTGCCGGTATCATCATAGTAGTACCAATCACCATTTCTGATACCATTGGTGTAATGACCCAGCGAATCGATGTAGCCTTTTGCATCATACCAGGAGCTGGGGCCGTGCGCTGTGCCATCATTTTTATTGGTCTCTATCCGAATCAAAGGACCGTGCAAACGATAGACATCCCACTGATCGGCAGAATCGCCAGCAGGCTTCACCCGGGCAAAGTATTTGGCCTCGGCCACCACCGTTGTGCCTTTCCAGGCCGAATCGAATAAATAATAACTTTCACTGTCTTTTTGACCATACACCTGTAAGACAAGCATAGTGAGTACAAATGCGGTAAAGCGTTTAAAGGGCATAGGGAGTTATTAGTAAAGATATTTAATCAATTAAAAAGAAAATAGGCTGTACTTTATAGGTCTTTATTTTCTTTCCGTCCTGCGTACCAGGCACCCACTTAGGGGACTTTTGGATAAGGCGCATGCTTTCATCATCCAGCGATAATTCTACTGATTTTATTATCCAGGGATCAGTCACTGTTCCGTCTACATCTACTGTGAATCTTATCCGCACATCTCCTATAATTCCCCGGTCCATCGCCTCTTTAGGGTACTTAAAATTTTTATCCAAATACCATCGCCAACCGTTCTTGCCACCTTTGAACTTAGAGTCTTCCTCCCCGTCTTCCAACGGCTCGTCTTCACTTAACGAGTCCTTTGTATAATCTTCTTCAACTATGAGCAGACCTCTTAAATACTTTTTCATGTGCGTGATCTTACCCTTAACATTATAATAATGCCAAACACCATCCCTGATGCCATTGGTAAAAGGCCCCAGCGAATCAATAAAACCTCTTTCATTGTACCAGGCGTACCAGCCATGCGCATCACCTTCTTCACCTTTTTTATTGGTCTCTATCCTTATCAAAGGGCCATGTAAATTATAAATTTCCCACTGATCGGTGGAATCAGTAACTGGTCTTATGCGGGCAAAATACGTCGCTTCAGCTACCACCGTGGTACCCTTCCAGGTCGAGTCGAATAAATAATAATTTTCATTTTTTTTCTGACCATAGACATGTAAGGTCAGCAGCGTGAGTACAAATGTGATTAAGCGCTTAAAGGGCATAAGGGGTTATACTTGGCTGCAAGATGCAAAAAATCTGCATATATACAAATGTGCCGTTAAACAGGAGAGGCTTACAATGGAGGGCAATCCAGCTTCCTGTCTCTTTTGGCCTGGCTATTCCTGCCTGCCCGGACGATGAACGCCAGATAGCCGCCGCCATTCTGCATGCGGTCTTTGGCAAACAGCGTGGCCCAGTTGTGGATACCAAACAACACGGGACCCAGTTTCACAGCACCGCCTATCCTTAACTGTTGTTCTGTATTGTACAGTATGGGCATGTAAAAACCCAGGCGCCGGGTTTCCCAGCGGGGCGTTACCGCAATCATGTTGGTTTCGCGTACATATAGCCGCTCGTCGCCCGCCAGCGGGGAAAGATTGATGGAAATATCGGCATTGACGTAAAAAGCATCAAATAAATACCGGTCGACATTGATGATCAACCGGGCAGGGTTGATGACGTTGAAGTTGCCGGTAAGCGTAGCCATATTGTCTACAATTGTGGCAAGGCTATCATTGAATCCCCTGACGCCGTCCAGGTTTTTAAACTTCGTATCGAGATCAATATCACGCACATCACCCCGGAAGCCACTTGCCCGGCGACTGTTGAGACTATGCTTGTATTGATTGAATCCCACATCCATTAATGATAAGCCTATCTTCCATTTATAATCATAATAGCGATCTTCATTATCATTGAAATCAGCATGCACATATTCTTTTACCAGGAATTCCACGCCCAGATCGAAAGAGGCGCCACCTTCAGCATTGCTAATAAAGTCACGCACGTTCTGACCTGCCCCCTTCGCCTTCTTCCAGTTATCGAAGTTGGCCGAATAGCCGTACCGGGCAGCGGCGTCTTTCAGTATATAAGACACCTGCCCATTCTCGATAACGCTTTCCACTTTTCCGCTCGATAGTTTTGCATGCGCGCCTGACAAGCCCCGCGATACCCGTACCGTGGCGCCCGCATTCAACCGGTTTTGATCATTGTCCCAGATGGTTTGTGCGTAAGTACCGAATAATTCGATCCAACCACTGGTGGTCATGTCAACACTATAATCTGTGTTACCATTATTCATCAGGAAAAAAGACCGGGCACTTTTCATCGTATCCATAAAATTGTAGGGACTGGAAGTAAGGCTGGTATAATTCCGGATGTTGATACCGGCTGCGATGGCCGCACGACGCCCTAACGCAATGCGCGTATTGAGCAGGTTTACATTCGCATTGGCCTGGGCAAAACGACTGTAATAGCCTCCATCGAATTTATACTCGGACTTTGCCGGTGAGGAAAGAAAAGAATAATTATGAACTGTTACGGTGTTGGTAGCCGGCTTTGCCTGCACCGAAAAGATATCGATGTCCCAGGCAAAGGGTGTATTGACAATAGAAGCAGGATTGTTGCCCACCCCCAAACTGCCTGCATAGGAAGAACCGTTCACAGCATGATAATTCTGCGCAACAACGACAGCGTGGGCCAACAATAACCCCGTTATAAAAAGCAAATTCCTGAACATGTAACTAAAAAGGTTTACCGTGGGTTTGACCTATTAAAAAGGTAATGAACTTCGGAAAAGGTTTTACGGCGGTTATCAGAAAATTGGATAGAGAAGCGCTGCCAAAAAAGTGCTGTATCAAACGGCCAACCTGCAATCGCCGGCCAAAATGCTTCTCCCATTGCTGGGTATACTGAAGTTCCATTTCGTACCGCGTAATATGGCCATTCATAAACTGATCGATCTCTTCAAAAGCCAGCTTGCTGCCATGCAAGGCCATGCTCATTCCATTGCCACACAGCGGCGTGATCATACCAGCCGCATCACCGATCATCAGCACGTGATTCTCAACCTGGTTTTTCCGATTAAAGGATATACGGGAAATTGTAAGTGGTTCAGCATAGAGAAACCGGGCATTGGAAAAGATATTTTCCAGGAAAGGATTTTTTTGAAGGATATTTTTCTCCATCGCCTGGATATCGTTGTGGCTTTTACGCAGATTCCTGGCAGTGGTAAGGTAACAGAGACAGTACTTATTGTTCTCGATCCGTGATATGCCGCAATAGCCGTTATCAAAATTATGCAATGCGATCAGATCTTCCGGAAAAACAGTCTCGATATGATACTTAACGCCTACAAAATGATTCAGCTTGTTGGGCTTCAACTGGGTGAAGGCTCTTTTCCACTTGGCATCAAGATTACTTCGCTTGCCATAAGTACCTGCAGCAATAGTCACCTCCGTCTCACCCCGGGAAGAAAAGACCACAAAAGCGTTGTTGCGGTACACCACATTCACCACCTTCGTTTCTTCCATGAGCACCACTCCTTCTTTACGTGCAATATCAGCCAATAGTTGGTCGAGCGTGTACCGGCTGATACCAAATCCACCCAGGGGCAGCGGACTTTCAATGAACTTACCGTTGGGCGCACTTACCTGCAACCTGTTGATGACAGGCAGTTGCATATCGCTCAGCGGAACGCCCAGCTCTTCCAGGAAGTTCCAGCTTTCCAGACTGATGTATTCACCGCATACTTTATGAAAAGGATATTTTTCCCGTTCAAAAACAACGGTGCGGTAGCCCGCACGCACACATTGAATAGACAGTGCAAGTCCCGCCAGCCCACCACCAATGATGGCAATATCGTATTTGGGATCGAGACTCAACCAGCAATATTAATGAAGTGTCATTATTTTAGTGTGAACTATCTACAACCACCAACCATCTGAACGCCCATTTCCATTGAACGGAAAAGGTAGTGATTCCTGCGCTATCAAAAAGAAGTTGCCAATCTTTTTTAACAAATCCTCTGGCAACTGATAAAGGAGCATCGTTCTTGACGAGGTAGCTTTTGGAAAATAAGCGCGTCAACCACTGGATGGAATAGTAGGCCATGGGATGCCGGTGGAGGTCATTGATAAAAAAACCACGATGCGCATGCTTGTACATCCATCTCATTTGCGGTATTAATTCCCGTTCCGGGAAATGATGGCAGAATAAAGAAGAAAAGATAATGTCTGGCTTGCGATCAAATACAACATCTTTATAATCGGACGCTATCCAGGTACTGTTGGGTAAGTTTCTTTCCATAGCTACAGCAATGCAGTCGGGGTTCTTATCGATGCCGGTGAAAGAAGCAAAGATCTTATGCTTTTCGCACCACCGGGCAATCGCCGCCAGGTTATCGCCACCGCCGCAGCCAATCTCACATACTGAAATACTCAGTTGGTTGCGCGACAAGCGGCGGAATCCCTCCAACGTAATGGCATGACCACCCAGCCAGGTATTGATAAAATCAAGTTCCTGCATATTCCGTTTGATATCGGCAAACGGAATATCATCCCTGTCCAGTAATTCCTGCTGGTATGAACGCGTGTGAAAATTCATGTTTACATCGACGCTACAAATGTTTCCATGGTTAAGCCCGGCCCAAAGGCCGCTGCAAACACCTTTTCTTTTGATTCTTTTTGTGTAGTGGTAATACTGTGCATTATCTTCTTTAATGCAAACAATATGGTGGGGGAAGACATATTGCCATAATTTCTCAACACATCTGCACAGGCGCTTAGTGCAGTTTTGTCCAGTTGTAAGCTTTCAGTTACCGCTTCCAGGATCTTCTTACCGCCGGGATGCACACACCAACGTGTTACCTGCTCCTGCGTAATGCCTGCCTGCTGCAGGGCCCTGCCGGTCAATGCGCCAAAATCCTTCTCTACCAGTTCGGGTACATAACTGCTCAACGTCATCAGGAAACCGGAAGAAGACAGCTCCCAGGACATATCCTTTTTGCCGCCCGGAATGATCTCGCCATAAAAACTATCGAGCTGCAAACCTTTATGCGCATCATCATCGTGCGTCACTAAAGCGGCGGCACTGCCATCACCAAACAGTAAGCTGGAAGCAATATTATCAACCGAAGCATCACGCTGAAAGTGCAGCGTGCACAATTCGGTACATACGATCAATACTTTGGCCTGACGATCGGCCCTGCAAAGTGCATCGGCTATTTTCAAGGCATGAACGGCTGCGTAACAGCCCATGAAGTTGACCGAACTACGCCAGGTATTTTTGGGCAGCTCCAGCAATTCCACCAACTGCAGATCGAGGCCCGGTGCACTCATACCTGTGCAGCTTACAGAGATCAGGTGGGTAATAGACTCCTGCTTTATTTTCCCGTCGATACAGTCGCGAATAGCCTGTAGCGACAAAGGAGCGGCATACTGGTGGTACCAGGTCATCCTTTGCTCGAGCGAAGGAAACGGCTCCAGGTTTTCAGTAGCGGGATAAAACTTCCACTCGGCGGCAGTGCGGCTATAATCGGGAATTACAGAGTAGCGGGTGTCGATATCACTGAGGTGATACAGGAACCGGATCTTACGCTTATCAGCCTCAGCAGGTGCATACACCGCTTGCATGAACTGCATAATATCCTGCTGGCGGTGTTTGAACGCCGGGACTGCTGTGCCAATAGAAATGATCTTACTCAAATAGATTCCAGATTAATAAACTAAGGAAAGCAATATTGGTGCAAACCGATGCCAGCATATTCATGCGCATGGTATGGGTAAAATCGGCTACGTTTTCATCTTTCCAGACACCAGCGGCCCATTTGAAAAAATATACGAGAATGGGAAGCATACAAGTTGCCAAAACAACAAATTTTACAACTTCTCCTTTACTAAAGAACAATTGAGCCAGCAAACCCATAGCGACACTGTACACAAGAGCGGTAAAAATAAAAGTGCCCCGGTATCCCAATGCAGCGCTGATGGTGCGTACCCCATCCTTCCTGTCGGCCTCATGCTGGTAGATCTGCGTGAGCGGATAGAATCCGCCGATCAGCAAGCTGGCGGCTATCATACCCGTTAACGGCACATCCAGACTTTTGTTCGCGCTACAACCGTGGTAGGTCATGAAAAAAGTAACCGCTCCCTGGAAAACGATCACTGTGAGATAACCGACGAGCGGGTATCGCTTCAGCCGGATGCCCCGGTAGCTATAAGCACGCGAAGCGAGGATATAAGCCACAATGCATACGGCAAAGAGGTAGCTTACCAACAGGCTCAACAGCACAGCGGCCATATCCATACCCACACTTACCCGGAACAGCTGCCGGGTTGGCTTCATGGGTTTTTCGATGCCTCCGATGCTCCCTTCGTCGCGATCCATGTAAGAATTGTAGCCATTACTGGAGGGGTAAACCAGCAGGTGCAGGATAAAAAAGATTAGCAAGGCATGCGTCCATTGAACCTCAGGCACCTGCCCCAGGGCAAACAGGAATACCGGCAGCAAAAAGAAAGAAAAATGGAAGCGAAGTAATTGTATTGTAGAGCGTTGGAGCAAGCCGGTGTATTATTTATCTTATAAATATACCGATTAGGCTGCTCGAAAACCCAGATTACTGGAAACCAGCCGCTTTACCCTAACTTTGCGCTCCATGTCCAGGCATTCACACGATACGATCGTTCCCTTTCAGGGATCAGAACAGAGCAAGAAAGAGCAGGTGGCCAGTATGTTTGACCAGATTGCCTTCCGGTACGATTTCATGAACCGCGTACTGTCCGGCGGTATCGATATTTACTGGCGCAAGCGGGCAATCAAAGAGTTACGCGAACTGAAGCCACAACGGGTACTGGATGTGGCCACCGGTACGGCCGACCTGGCCATTACCACCTGGAAATACCTGCAGCCCAACCAAATAATTGGCATAGATATTTCAGAAGGGATGCTCCAGCTGGGCCGGCAAAAGATTGCCAAGCTCTTGTTAAATAATCATATAGAATTGCAGCAGGGCGATAGCGAGGCAATAAACTTCCCCGACAATTCGTTTGATGCGATTACGGCTGGTTTTGGGGTAAGAAATTTCCAGCACCTGGAGAAAGGATTGAGTGAGATGTTCCGGGTACTTAAACCGGGCGGAAAAATGGTGATACTGGAGTTCTCAAAGCCCCGGAAGATCTGGTTCAAAGGACTTTATAACCTGTATATGAAGGTGGTGGCCCCGCAAGCGGGCCGTTGGCTGACAAACAATAAAGACGCGTATCAATATTTAAATAACTCTGTTAAAGCATTTCCCGAAGGCGAAACATTTCTACATATTTTACAACAAGTTGGGTTTTCGGATACCTCACTAAAAAGGCTGAGTTTAGGAATATGTACAATTTATTGCGGCAGCAAAAGGGCCAAATGATACGATTGGCATTCGTGCTTACTTTATTGGTAGCCTGCTCACGTAGCTGGGCACAGCAGGTAGAATTGAATCTTCCCAATCACGACGATAAGAAGTACTTTTTGGGTATTGGTCTTATTTACAATACCTCCCGTTTTAGCGTAAGCCATCATCCCCTTTTTCTCCAACAAGACAGTATACAGTCCATCGAATCACAGGGTG
This sequence comes from Paraflavitalea sp., assembly GCF_059502485.1. Classification (NCBI taxonomy): domain Bacteria; kingdom Pseudomonadati; phylum Bacteroidota; class Chitinophagia; order Chitinophagales; family Chitinophagaceae; genus Paraflavitalea; species Paraflavitalea sp. The sequence continues at coordinate 1,486,019 of NZ_JCACET010000008.1, read as the reverse complement.
CGGGCGGTTTCGGGCTGGCAGGCATGCATACCTATCGCCTTTCTCCCCGTTTTGAGGTAAGAGCCATCTTCCCGCAATTACTGTTCTCTTATAAGAACCTCACTTATACACTCAAAAATCCTGACCTGTCCAAAGAAGAAGCGAAGGTGATGACCAAAAGGGTGGAGTCCATCCTCGTGGGTCTTCCCGTGCACCTCAAGTTCAGGTCGGACAGGATTGGCAATTTCCGGGTATATATGTTTGGAGGCGCCAAGTTTGAATATGACCTCGCTTCCAACTCTACTGCCCGCCGGGCAGAGGGCCTTGTAAAACTTTCCAAATATGATTTTGGTGTGGAAGCCGGCATCGGTTTCAGCTTCTATTTCCCGGTATTCATCCTTTCACCGGAGATCAAATTCAGCAACGGGTTGATGAATACGCATTCCCGTGATGCCAACCTGAAATTCTCCAACACCATCGACAAGCTCAATTCAAGAATGGTATTGTTCTCATTAATTTTCGAGGGATAAGAACAATAATCTATCACTGACCGTTATGCATGCAAGCGATTCACGGGTTGCTTCGTGATGGTAAGGTCTTGATGCAACGGCCATAAGCAGGGGGATGTCACTTATGCAATCCTTATAACGCTGCATCTATTAAACTATATACCCTGTTTATGAAAAAGACCCTCACCGTAGCGGCCTTGCTGATAGCTATTATTGTCAGCTGCCGGCAAATTGACCGTCATCGCACACTCTCTTCTCTGCTCAAAACTTCCAGCTTCGCTGCCCAGTTATTTACAGTTGACATCACCAAAGACACGGTTCTCGTAACCCGGAAAGGAGCTATCATCCGGCTACCTAAAGGAACATTGGAAACCAGTGGTAACAGCCTCGTGCAACTGGAAGTGAAGGAAGCCTACACCATGCAGGATATTATAGCGGCCGGACTCACCACCAGCAGCAATGGACAACCGCTGAGCAGTGGCGGTATGATCTACCTGAATGCCACCGGTGAAAACACGGTGCACATTGCCAAGGCAATTACCGTATCTACCCCTACTCCATTTATCGATCCTAATATGCAATTATTCAAAGGGGAGGTGCAACCTGATAGCACGATCAACTGGACCGATCCGGCTCCCCTGCCTCCTAACCCACAACAAGCCGGACTCGAAATGGGTAAGCAATTATTTGTGAATAACTGCGCCACCTGCCATAAGATCGATAAAGACCTCACAGGTCCCAAACTGGCACACGTAGTAAAGCGGCTTGATAAATACCGGGGAGAAGAAGGAAGGCCGTACATAGATCTGTACGGATTTACAAGAAACAACCAGGCAGCAATAGCTCGTAGTCCATACTTCTGCGCACTGTATGAAAAATGGCACAAGACTCCTATGACCAGTTTTCCTTCACTCACGGATGAGGAGCTGGATGTCCTTTACGCATATATTGAAAACGAGTCAGATCGGTTACAACTACCCATACCCGATAATGGAATTCTCCAGTGCCTTGACAGCTGCTATGCATACATGGAAGTAGCAGGCCGGCTCGAACAACTGAAGCGAAAACTGGAACAGGACAGTAGCGACATGGTTGAAGTAGACAGAAGAAAAGATACAATCATTATGCCCCCTGGAAATGCCGATACCATTGTTCTACCCATTGAAGTGCCGGACAACCTGGTCGACCCCAAATCTGAAAAATCCTTGTATTACCAGTTTACCATTGAAGCATTTGGCTGGTACAACGTTGACATCTTATTAAAAAAGATGGAGGGCACGGTAGAAAGTACGTTGATAGTGCGCATGCAGGGTACCTACCGGAAGCATTTTGAACTCTACCTTGTCATTCCTGACTTGAAAGTACTTACTCAAGCAGGACTATTAAAAGACAAGGAAGATAGTTATGGCTTTGCCAATGATGATGGCAAAATAAACCTGCCACAAGGCAGTAAGGCCTGGGTGTTTGCAGTGGGAGAACAGGACGATCAACTACTCTTTGCCATCACCCCTTTTACAACGTCCACGCAGCAGGAACTGAACCTCGAACTTGCCATCACCACACAGGAAGCCTTCCAAAAGGCCACCAAAGAGATGGGTATTCCCGATCTTAAAATACAAGCTGCTACAACGCAAACAGGCATTGAATTACGCAAGGTGATCAGGGAACTCAAAAGTGCAGAACAGTTAAAACCAAAGAATTGCAATTGTAATTGTGTTGAGCCGCAAGCCGCGCCTGCAACAATTAGCTACAATCTGGGAGCTGTAGAAACCCCGATCATAACCACTGCAGACGAGGCGCCGCATCAAAAACGCATCCGTGAATAAATGTTAAAATAAGCACATATTGTGCACAGGCACCAATTATAACTAAAATTTTATATACATTTGAATCATCATAGGATAAGGTTTAATGGTTAATGTATTTTGATTAGTGCAAACCTCCCACGAAAATGGGAGGTTTTTATTTATCCCGCTTACTAAAGTGATTATGCGATAGTCACTTTCTCTATTACCTTCGTAGCAGGAAACCATCGATCCCCTGCCTAAAAAAACACCATACACCCCGGGCATCATCACATTGATGTTTGTCTTTGTCTGCCTGTCTGCATCGGCACAAAAGCCTACCCGCTACCAGGATAGTCTGCAACAGGTAATTGCCACCATGGCTGCCGATACCAACAAGGTCAACCTCCTCAATAAGCTATCTCACACCTACCTGGACACGAATGCAGATAGTGTGATCAATATAGCCAACCAGGCCATCGCACTGGCAACACAATTGAAATTCGACAGGGGCATCGCCAAGGGCACCCTGCGTATCGCTGTTGCCAACCGCAACAAAGGAGACTATGCCACTTCGCTCGACCAGTTCTTCAAGGTGATCAACCTTTACGAGAAAATGAAGAATACCATTCTGCTGGGAGATACTTACCTGCACATAGCGATGGTGTACAAAGACATGTCGAGCCACAACCTTACAGAAGAATACCTGAACAAGAGCATACAATATAACCGGCAGGGCTATACCCTGTTTGAATCAGTAGCCGACACGATAGGATTGGTCGACGCCTTGAACAACCTTGGCATTACCTACCGCGACAAAGCAAGGATGCATGCCAGCAAGCTGCATTATTATGATACCGCTTTTGCACACTACACCTTAGCCTTACAATTGATCACGCTTTCGGGCAAAGGGGCCAGTACCAGCAAACTGTACAACAACATCAGCCAGGTATACCTCGAATACAAGAAAGATTACCACAAAGCATTGGACTACCTGTTTAAAGCTGTTGAATTCAATAAGAAGAATTATCCGCCCGGGCTGTCGTTCAACTATGGTAATATTTCCAGTGCCTACATGAAGCTCAACGATTATCCGCAGGCCCTGTTGTATGCCCATAAAATGGAAGAATCGGCCCGGGGGCTGAACTGGCCCGAGCGCCTGGTGAATGCCTATCGCCAGCTGCACACCACATTCAAAGCAACAGGCCGTACCGATTCGGCTCTGCATTACTATGTATTGGCCGATAAACTGGATGACTCGCTGAATAATGTGGCCAAGAATACAGAAGTAGTGGCCCTGCAAACGAAATATGAAACAGCTAAAAAGGAAGCTCAAATAGAGCAGCTGAAAACAGCCAGCAGCGCCCAAAGCAAACGCATTATGTACCTGGCGATAGGACTCATACTCCTTGCAGGATTAACCGGCTGTATGATATGGCTGTATCGCCGGGTAACCAAACAACGACGACAGATAGCTGCCCAATCGAAGAACCTGGAAATGATGATGAAGGAGTTGCACCACCGGGTGAAGAACAACCTCCAGATCGTAAGCAGCCTGCTAAGCCTGCAAACCTACAAGGTGCAGGATGAAGGAACGGTATCCGTATTGCGTGAAAGCCAGCAACGTGTACAGGCCATGAGCTTTATTCACCAACGACTCTACAAGAAAGAAGAGTTGACGGCTGTGAACATGAAAGAATACCTGACCGATCTGGCAGAGTCTTTATTATCCTCCTATGGCTTCGACCGCAATAGCTTTGACCTGCAGATCAGGATCGATCATGAAATGATGGATATAGACAAAGCCCTGCCCATCGGCCTTATCATCAATGAAATGATCACCAACTCGCTCAAGTATGCTTACCGCGACATCGGGCACCCTTCCTTATTGATCAGCCTTACAGAAGATGCCAACAACCTCACTTTTGTGATCAAAGACAATGGCATTGGCATTAATGAGGAAGCCTGGAAGCAAAAGAGCAACTCATTCGGCAAACAGCTGATCGGCGCTTTGTGCAAGCAAATGCGGGCCAAACAAACACTGGTGGTCAATGAGGGAACCGAGTTTACCATCATGATCCCGCGGCAAGCTGCGTAACTATTAGAAAGACGATTATAAAAAGTGACTATGTCTGGCGAAAAAATAACTGTACTTATCGTAGAAGATGAATCCATCGTAGCACTGGACCTTGCTACCGGGTTGGAGCGCGATGGGTACCATGTGGCAGGTATCGCCGACAATGCAGCAGAGGCCAAAGAACTATTCAACAGTAACCACATCGATATCCTGTTAATGGATATCAATATTATTGGCGATAAAGATGGCATCGACACAGCCACCGAGCTGTTGCAAATCAGAACGGTGCCCGTTATCTTTCTGACAGCCTTCACTGATCCGGTAACAGTAAGCCGGGTAAAACATATCCAGGCTGCGGCCTTTCTTACCAAACCTTATAATGTTACCAACGTACGCATAGCCATCGAGCTGGCCATTAACAACTTTGCCACAGCACGCAGCCAGGAGTCTACCGGCAAAGTGATACCCATCGAAAAGAATGCCGGCAAACCAGTGCCCGATACGGCCGACAAGGAAACCGTATTACAAATGAACGATTACATTTTTGTGAAGAACAATTATGTATTTGTGAAGATCAAGCTCCCCGAACTGTTATACATCGAAGCGGATAACAACTACGTCAACGTACTCACCATAGATAAAAAATTTGTACTGCGTCTGTCTCTGAGCCAGCTGCTGGAAAAGATCAACTACAAACCCCTGGTGCGCATTCACCGGTCATATGCCGTAAACATCAATGCCATTCAATCATTCAATGATCAGGAAGTGCAGATCAATAAGGCCGAACTGCCCATTGGCCGGAATTATAAAGAAGAGTTTTTGAGAAACTTCGATTTCAGGTAATCCCTTCACCCCCAACCTCCCCACATTCACATACAAAATCCTGTCGTTCACATACAGACCGGGCACTTGCAGCCCCCTGTCCTGTACTTTAGTGCTTCAGGATTTAGTCAGTCCTTTAACAGTGGTGGTTTCCTACAGGTATTACCCTTAGACCTATGGTCGGGGCAATATCGGTTACATTTAAGCAGGATGGCAGCAATGCCCCTGCTTTTTTGCATTAATAATCATACTCCCGGCGGAACATATTTATGCGCACACCCAATGTAAAAACAGATGTATTACGGTTGGGCGTCACGGCCGACGTCAGGCGGCGGATGAGGACAGCACCATCTATGAAGATATTTTCTTTCAGCTCGTAAGATGCCAGCAACTGGGCATTCACCCCATTTGACCGGGGACCACTGGGCAAATTGAATCCATAATCGGAAGCACGGGTAGTACTGGACATAAAGATATTGGTGCCCACATTACTATTGGCGGTATCAGTGCCCTGCTTCCACAAGATGAGGCGGGCAGAAGTAGTCCATTTAGGATGCGGCTGGTAACGCACGATACCAATAGCCTCTATGAAATTAGCGCCCAGCGGATGAGCCAGGGGCTGGTTATAGTGTGTGTAATTCGCTAATGAATCATAGTGCGAATAACTAAAAGGACGCACAAGATTTATTTCGCCCTGCAGGTCAAGGTTCTTCACACCAAGAGCATCGATGTATTTGCCGCCGGCCTGGATGCCAAACTTATTGGCCCACCAACCATTGCCGCCCCTGATCTCTTTCAACACAAACTCATCCAGCATCAGCTGACCATAGAACTGGAAACGCTTAGCCACATTGGCCTTCACGTCGAGCCCGATAATAGCATTATCGGCACTACCCGCCTGCTGTTCGGAAGCCCGCAGGAAAATGATTGGATTCAGGTACAGGAAATCGAAATGGTTTCTACGACCAAAAGTTACCGCCTCGAAGATGCCCACATTCAACCACCGCGTCATTTGCATGCTCAGGTGGTGAATGGCTGTATATTTCCGGTCGAGCAGCTTATCACCCGAACTGATGGCCAGCGTTTGGGGCACCAGCTCCATGAACAGGTTCATGTAATTCAACTTCCAGATGCGGGTATTGATCTTCAGGAACAGGTAACTATTGCCAAAATCACTCAGAAACAAACTGCGGTAACCATTACCGATAAAATTCTTATCATAACCAAACTGAAATTCGAGGTACTTGGCAGCTGTAAAGTTGATAGAACCACGGGCATCGATATAATCGGTAGCAGTAGTTTTAAAGTCCTTATAAAACCCTACGCCCGGCACAGCATCATTAGCTATGATACGCTGCTGCACAAATAAAGGCGCCCGCTCCTGGTTATCCGTAAAATAGCCGGAAAAGCCCAGCCGCTTGGCGAGCAATCCGCGAAAGGCAACCCCTTTCGAGTTGAGGAAGATGCGCTCATCGTTATTATTACTTTCAATAGACTGCTGTTGTTGTATCACCGGATTTACTGCCAGGAAGAAGTCCTTCTCATTTACCTCCAGGAAGTTGGCCCTGGTTTTATAGAAGGTGTTCCAGATAGGCTTTTTACTGGTAAAGCCAGTCGTATCGCCCTGTACCCATTCCGAATTGTTCATCAACAGGCTTCGCAGGTTATATTGGTCTACCGGTGAAAGCAGGGTGCCATCCGCTTTTTGTAAAGAATCGGCATACTCCCCAGCCCGCGCCACCATGCGGCGGCTCAGCGGCTTCAGGGTACTAACATTCAGGTCGGTATAGTTTTGCAGCCTGATCTCAAGCCGGTCGAGCAAGGGCTGGTGTTTATTCCCTTGTGGCAGGTAAGTAGACTGGGCCAATGAAACGACAGGAAACAATAAAACGGAGAGCCGGAGAATGGATTTTGCGATAAATTGCATGTTCGATTGTTTAAATAGGTGCTTTCAGGGTCAAAGGGCGCTTTTGGGGCCGTGCCCAAAGAACCTCACAGGACTATAAATTAGCAAAAAACATACTATTCAGAATTCAAGATATGCAAAATTACCTGATTAAGAATATTACGGTGGTCAACGAAGGCAAGTCTGCAGTGAACGATGTACTGATTAAAAATGGCAGAATTGAAAAGATCGGCCCTTCCATTCAACCCGGTATAGCTGTTACCGAAATTAACGGCGAAGGCAAGCATTTATTACCCGGCGCCATCGACGACCAGGTACACTTTCGTGAACCCGGCCTTACCCATAAAGCCAATATATATACAGAATCCAAAGCGGCAGTGGCCGGCGGCGTTACCTCTTTTATGGAAATGCCCAATACCATGCCCCCGGTATTTACCCAGCAATTGCTGGAAGACAAGTACAACATTGGTGCCAACACAGCACTGGCTAATTACTCCTTTTTCATGGGCACCAGTAATGACAATACCGATGAGGTGTTGCGGACCAATGACCGTAAAAAAGATATATGCGGCGTCAAAATATTCATGGGCTCATCAACCGGCGGGTTGTTAGTCGACAACTACCTCACGCTCGACAAGATATTTGGCGGCAGTGAAGTGTTGATCGCTACCCACTGCGAAGATGAAAAGATCATCAAAGCCAATCTCGAGCGCATCAAAAAGGAAAAAAGTGTTCTCGAAGCAGCTGACCACCCACTCATCCGTGATGAGAACGGATGCTTTGAATCTTCCCTTACTGCTATCCAGTTTGCTAAAAAACACAATAGCCGGCTCCATATCCTGCACATCAGTACGGAAAAAGAATTACAGCTCTTCACCAACATGGTGCCCCTGAGCCAGAAAAATATTACCTGTGAAGTATGCGTGCACCATCTCCACTTTACCAGTGAAGACTATGCTACCCTTGGCAATCGCATCAAATGTAATCCTGCCATCAAAGCACCGAATAACCGGGAAGCTTTATGGAAAGCATTACTCGATGACCGGCTCGATGTGATCGCTACCGATCATGCTCCGCATACATTGGAAGAAAAAGGATATGTACGTACATCCGATGGCACCTTACAATTGATACCCGGTGGTGGATATGAAAAGTCACACGCCGGTCTGCCCCTGGTACAACATTCCCTGCTGCTGATGCTGCACTATGTGCAACAGGGGGCTATTACGATCGAAAAAGTAGTAGAAAAAATGAGCCATGCGGTGGCCACCTGCTTCCAGATTGCCGACAGAGGCTTCATCAGAGAAGGATACAAGGCTGATCTCGTAATAGTAGACTTGCAAAAGCCCTACACGATTACCCCCGATAATATATTGTACAAATGCGGCTGGAGCCCATTGGAAGGATTTACATTTCCCGCTTCAGTTACCAACACTTTTGTAAATGGGCATATGGTTTATGGAAATGGGGTATGGGATGAATCTCAGAAAGGACAACGATTGGCTTTCGACCGGTAATATTTACTAACTTGTCCCAACACTATGGAATTAGATAACACCACCTACAACGACCTATCCATATTTCAGGCTGAAGAAGAATTTTCAATTTTTCATAAGCTGAACTTCACCCGTACGGTGGAAGGCCGGGAGTGGCTGTTAAAATTTTTCCGTAACCCCTTTAGTGAGCTGCGGCAGATACAGGAAACCCAGCATATCATCCGCACTATTTACAACAACCTCAATGACTGGCCACTTACCATCACCAATGGTACCGTGATGGTGATCGAGCGTTTTTACGATAGTAATATTGATGCGATGCCCGGGGCCAATATTCTCAATGCCCTTACCTATAAAGTATTCCACGCAGCAGATTTCTCGCTCGTAAGATATTCATTGACTCACTTTGCAGATTTCGTGAGGGGTATGCACCAGTTGATCGACTTGTTCGAGAATAATAATGCGCCGGTATTGATCCGCTCCTACCTGCACCGTGCCAAAGACCTGATGAATAAAAAGGAGATCCAGGAACTGCGCCAACTGCCGGCAGGCACCAAGTTCAACCTGACCCAGACTATTTATTTCGGTGCTTTTGTAAGAGATCATTTCAAGTCTCCGGTATTTGAGCTGATCAACATATACGGCCGCTTCGATGCCTGGTATTCCATGGCCCTTTCTACACAACGTTTCAACCTGAGCTTTCCGGAGTTTGTAGTGCAGGATCAACCCTTGATAGACGCCAAACAACTGTACCATATCCTGCTGCCTACGCCTGTGCCCTACGATGTACAGATGAGCAAAGAAAGCAACTTCGTATTCCTGACAGGCGCCAACATGGCGGGCAAAAGTACCTTCATCAAGGCAGTGGGTAGTGCTATATTCCTTGCCCAGTTGGGTATGGGCGTACCGGCCACCAACATGCGGTTAACCATTTTTGATGGACTGTTGAGCAATATTAACGTAGTTGACAATATCATAAAAGGCGAAAGCTACTTCTTCAACGAAGTACAGCGCATACGCAACACGATCATGAAGATCAATGATGGCCGCAAATGGCTGGTGTTGATCGATGAGTTGTTCAAAGGCACCAATGTACAGGACGCTATGAAATGCTCTTTCACCGTGATCCAGGGATTGATCAAAATAAAAAGCGCCCTGTTTATTCTCTCGACTCACTTGTATGAGATCGGAGAAGAGCTCAAACAGTATCCCAATATTTCCTTCCGCTTTTTCGAGACCACCGTCAATGGAGATCAACTGCATTTCAGCTATCAGCTGAAAGAAGGCATCAGCAATGACAGATTGGGTTACCTCATCCTGAAGCGGGAGAAGGTAGTGGAGTTATTGGAAAGGCTATAATACGCGATCTATTCCGGTAAAAAGTCACTCCTGCCGCTCCTCATTCTGCATTCCATATTTTAGGCATTTCCTATATCTTCATAGAAATTCATCGTTGCTATGAAGCTACTTATACCCTTGTTATTATTGTTGATGGTAAATCATACAATGGCACAAAAGCCCGGCGCACCCATTGATGTACAGCATTATACATTTGCGCTCACACTCAATGATGAAAACAATAACATTCAGGGAAAAGCAGCCATTGAGGTATTGTTTTTAAAAAATGTAAGTAACCTCACGTTTGAGCTCGTCTCCAAACGGGCTGATGGCAAGGGAATGGCCGTACAGAAAGTGGCGGAGAATAATCAGATATTGACGTATAAGCAATCCACAGATTCCATCCATATTGAACTTAGCGCAAAAGCCGGCGAGAAAAAGACCATCGAGATCACTTATGAAGGCATACCCGCTGATGGGCTTGTGATCGCTAATAATAAATATAAGCACCGCGGTTTCTTTGCCGATAACTGGCCCAACCGCGCCCGCAACTGGTTGCCCTGCGTGGATCATCCTGCCGACAAAGCGCCTGTAGACTTCATCGTTACAGCCCCCAACCACTACCAGGTAGTGGCCAACGGTATTCAAATAGAAGAAACCTCACTCGAAAACAACCTCAAGCTCACCCATTATAAAGAGACCGCGCCCCTCCCTATGAAAGTAATGGTGATAGGCGTAGCAGATTTTGCCGTACAATATGCCGGCGATGTGCAAGGCATACCGGTTTACAGCTGGGTATATCCCGAAAACAAAGACAAAGGTTTTTATGATTATGCGCAGGCAACCGAGATACTACCCTGGTTCATTAAAAATGTAGGCCCATACGGTTATAAGAAGCTGGCCAATGTTCAGTCCAAGACTATGTTTGGCGGACTGGAAAATGCTGGCGCCATCTTTTATTCGGAAGGTTCGGTAACTGGTACCCGCAAATCGGAATCACTGCTCACCCATGAAATAGCTCACCAGTGGTTTGGCGATATGGCCACAGAAACAGAATGGGCACACATCTGGCTCAGTGAAGGCTTTGCAACTTATATGACCATCTTGTATTTTGAAAATAAATACGGACAAGACACAGCCCGCAAAATGTTGCTGGAAGACCGGGGCCAGGTGATCGCTTACACTAAGAAAACGCAGAAACCCATCGTCGATTCATCCGTTAAAGATTATATGGCGTTGCTCAATCCCAACTCTTACCAGAAAGGCGGCTGGGTGTTGCACATGCTGCGCAACCAGGTTGGCGACTCTGCTTTCTGGAAAGGCATCCGTGCCTATTATGCAAAGTTCAGCGGCAAAAACGCTTCCACCGACGACCTGCGTAAGAGTATGGAAGCAGTTTCGGGCCAAGATCTAAAACAGTTCTTCCAGCAGTGGCTATATACGCCCGGTCATCCCGTACTGGATATTACCTGGCAATATGACAAAACTAAAAAAGCAGTGACCCTCACCGTAAACCAAAAGCAGGATACGCCCTTCCGGTTCCCGCTGGAATTATCTTTTTACGGAACAGACCGCAAACACCTGTTCAATAAAACCATCACGGTAAAGGATAAAGAGTCTACTATCACCATACCTGTCGATGGTCCTATAGAACGTATCTCTCCCGATCCATCTACCAAACTATTGTTTGAAGGATCAGTGAAACCATTATAAGCCGGCAGGCCGATATATATAATATCCTTAAGCGCTGCTGCTATATTATATATTTTATTTATCTTTCTGCCCCAACCAGTAAGATAAATAGCCAATATCCATGCTTGTAAAAACCTTTGGAAGCGCCGTATATGGCGTTGAAGCCATTACGATTACGGTTGAAGTAAACGAATTAAGCGGTGCTGATTATTATATAGTAGGCCTTCCCGATAGTGCCGTCAAAGAAAGTCTCCAACGTGTAGAAAGCGCCCTCAAGTCCAATGGCTATTTTATGCCACGCCGCAAACTGGTGATCAACCTGGCCCCTGCTGGTATTAAAAAGACAGGCCCTGCCTTCGATCTTCCCATAGCAATAGGTACGCTGGCAGCCTCAGAACAATTACTCAATCCCGAAAAGCTGAAAGATTATGTGATCATGGGCGAGCTAAACCTGGATGGCAGCATTCAACCCATCAAAGGCGCTTTACCCATCGCCATTACAGCGCGCAAAGAAGGGTTCAAGGGCTTGATCATTCCCCGGCAAAACGCCCGCGAAGCAGCCATTGTCAATAACCTCGAAGTATATGGCGTTAGTCATATCAATGAAGTGATCCAACTATTAAGAGAGGAACAATCAGCAACACCCGTCACATTTAATACCCATGATGAGTTTTTTACTACTCAATCCACTTTTGATTTTGACTTTGCCGATGTAAAGGGACAAGAGAACATCAAACGCGCATTGGAAATTGCTGCTGCCGGCGGTCACAATGCTATTCTGATAGGGCCGCCCGGCGCTGGCAAAACAATGTTGGCCAAGCGCTTACCAACTATATTACCACCATTATCTCTGCAAGAAGCACTGGAAACAACCAAGATCCATTCGGTTGCAGGCAAACTACCCGACAATGCCATGTTGATGGTCAAACGCCCATTCCGGGCGCCTCACCACACAGTTAGTGATATAGCCCTCGTGGGCGGCGGTAGCGTACCACAGCCTGGTGAGATATCGTTGGCTCATAATGGAGTATTATTCCTGGATGAACTGCCGGAATTCAAAAGATCGGTGTTGGAAGTAATGCGGCAACCCATAGAAGAAAGACGGGTAACTATCTCAAGAGCCAAAATGGCCATCGATTTTCCAGCCAGTTTTATATTGATAGCAGCTATGAACCCCTGCCGATGCGGGTTCTATAATCATCCGACAAAAGAATGCTCTTGTCCACCCGGCAATATTCAAAAGTATCTAAGCAAGATATCGGGGCCATTGTTGGATAGAATTGATCTGCATGTAGAAGTTACGCCCGTATCTTTTTCTGAACTGAGTGTTCAATCAGGAGGAGAAACGTCAGCCGTTATCCGGGAGCGGGTTATTAAAGCCAGGGAGGTGCAGGCCAACCGTTATAAAGAACATGCTGACATTTATTGTAATGCACAAATGACCAGCAAGCAGCTCAAGCAAATATGTACTATAAACACAGTTGGTCAGCAGTTACTAAAAACAGCCATGGATAAGCTCAATCTATCCGCAAGAGCTTACGACCGGATACTCAAAGTAAGCCGGACCATAGCCGATCTTTCTGATAGCCAGGAGATCAAACCCGAACATTTAGCAGAAGCGATCCAATACAGAAGCCTTGACAGAGAAGGATGGGGCAAGTGAACGCTCATATAATGCTAACATACCAAGCGTATGTAGAAGGTAATTAGTTCAAACTTCTGAAAGAAGCAGTCCAGCTACGGGTAGTTTCAACTTTCTCCCCGTTTAAATCAGCAGGGAAGAACTTAGCAAACACCATCTTAAAGGTCTGAGCTGCTGTTTTGCGAACAATGCGCATATCCAGCCAGAAGTTAGCATTGCGGATATAAAAAGCATCGAATTGATAACGATGGAAGATGCTTTCAAAGTTCTTGGTAGGACCGCGATAGCCTTTTACCTGAGCCAGTCCGGTAATACCAGGTTTAACTGTGTTTCTAAACTTATAATTCTGAACAACAGAAGAAAAGGTATTGCAATCAGAATGCATGTGAGGTCTGGGACCCACAATACTCATATCACCCAACAGTACATTGAAGAATTGAGGAAACTCATCGAGGTTCGATTTCCGCAGGAAATTACCTACACGTGTGATACGTTTATCGTTCTCCGTAGCTTGCTTTACATTAGCCTGATCATTCACTACCATTGTCCTGAATTTCAAGCACTTAAAGCTACGTCCCCAGCGACCTACCCTCCGTTGAACGAAGAAAACAGGCCCGGAAGAATCGAGTTTTATCAGTAAAGCAATGATGGGAAAAAGCCAGCTTAAAAGGAAAATGATAACCAGGGATGAAAGGAAAATATCGAATACACGCTTGAAAAAGAAGTAATTACGCTTATCAATAAGATAAGTTCTTAAGGCGGTCGTGTCAACAGGTATGCCAGTCTTCTTTTCAAAGGACTGGATTTTGGAAAAGGTCGTTATCATCATCTTTAATAATGCTTTTCCTCCCCTAAGGGAAGGCCATTCAATAATAATTTGTTTCTACTTACGCCTTTCTACGTGCAAAGAAAGCAAATTTTACCAATATTCATGTATCGCGTAAAGGCAAAAATGTTAAAATATTCACTATAGCCTTCGGTCAATCATACATGTTCCTTCGTTGACACCCGAGGCACAGTAAACGTTGCTTTACATAGATTATTTTTAAAGGATACAATTTTATATCATTATTAACCTTGCTAAAGATTACTTTAAATAACCATGCCACATATCCCATTCGATGGCATCCGGCCTTTGAAACTAATTTATCATTAGTTTTACGCCCTGTTAACAACCTCACTAATACCGTTTTAAAGGAACCCATTTATGACTGACAAAAATGTACATCCCGAAGATCAAATCAATCTGGCAGGTTTTAAAGATGTCGTTCGTTCATCCCTCAAGCTCTTCTTTAGGTTTTGCACTTTTTTGCAGGTAGTCATAGAAAAAGGCAGGTTCATTATGCTTGGGCTGGGATTAGTGGGAGGTCTGTTGGGAGCAGGCTACTACTACAGCTATAAGAAGTCCTACAGGGCGTCCATGGTTTTGACCTATAATAAGCTATCCAAGAAAACATTCGCAGAGATCCTGACGCAGCTGGACCTGCTCACAGGTGGTAACGGCTACAACAAACTTGCGAGCGAATTAAATATTTCCATCAACTGTGCCAACAACATCGAAGCTATAAATGCTAAAAATATCTTTGATCTGCCCCTCATATCAGACACTTCTTCAAAACTGAATCAACCCTTCAAGTTAGACGTTAGTTTTAAAAACACAGATTCAATAGAGATCATACAAAATGCGCTGCTGAACTACTTAAACAACCGTCCTTATCTGAAAAGAATAAGAGAGGAAGAAAGAAAGATCTATTCAGAAAAACTGCTGGCCATTGAGCTGGAATTACAACGTCTCGATTCATTAAAAAATGAATTCACTCAATTTCTTTCATCTACAAAGGTGTCCTCGACATTCTATAACAACGCAATCAACCCCGCAGAGATCTACGTCCAGTCAAATCACCTGATAGATCAAAAAGAGTCAATACAACGATCACTGCATATTGACGAAAATACAGTGTCGCTAATAGACGGATTCAAACCTTCGGCTTTATCAAGACCGCTTTCTTTAGTACAGGTGTTACTTATCTCTACAACCCTTGGTTTTATTGCAGGCTTTATTCTCTCCTTTCTGATCGAAACGAGAAAAAAGGTAGACAGCTATAATTAATAAATCAGTGATCGGCTAACTTGTACAGAGGCAGGAAGAACGCGTAAACAGGCAGACCTATAAATAAGTTTGTACTGCTAAAAAAGAAAATACATTGAAAGATATTGTAGCATTGGTTTTGTATCGTCTGATTTATAATCTGGTAAAACTTGTACCTGCAACGGCCAAACCCCAAAACCTTCTGATCATAAAAACAGATGAAATTGGAGATTATATTCTGGCCAGAAATGTATTGCCTTATTTTAAAAAACCGGCAGCATTTAAAGATTATCAGGTTACGTTCATAGGTAATTCCATTTTCAAACAGCTCTACGAGAAATACGATGCATCAATAGCTGACAATATCATTTGGCTAAATAAAAAAAAGTTCAGGACAAATTTCAGTTACCGGTTCAGGATGCTTAAACAACTTAGACAGGCAGGTTACTCGGAGGTAGTCAATCTCGTATACTCAAGAAGTTTCAGGGTTGACGATGTCATGGCTGCCGTTACTACAGCTTCAGAAAAAGCTACAATGTCACAAAAGCCAGTCTACTGGTCAAAAGTTGAAAAAGCACTGACCCCTGCCTATAGCTATACCAGGGTGATAGATCAAAATAATGACATGCTTTTTGATGCCATTCGTAATGCCACTTTCGTTGAACAGCTAACACAAAAGCCTGTACCGGTAGATATAAAAATCAAGCCTACAGAAAACATCGATCGATTTTCATTACCCGGATCCTACTTTATCATCTTTCCCGGCTCTGGCTTAAAAACCAAAAAATGGCCCCCACAGCATTTTTCAGCAGTGGCAAAGCATATTAAACTAAGATATAATCTTGAACCTGTGGTTTGTGGTGGTCCGGCCGATCAATTGGACAACCAGGAGTTCATCCAACAGTATGGCAATGATATTATTGACCTGACAGGTAAAACAACCTTACCAGAATTCCTGGCGGTTTTAAAAAAAGCGACCTGCCTGGTCAGCGTAGATACCGGGGCTGTACATTTAGCAGCTGCTGTAGGCTGCCCGGTCTTTGCATTGTTCAGTGGGCTACATTATGGAAGATTTTCTCCATACCCCACAGACATTGCCCCTCATTTTTACCCGGTTTATCCCGACACGGTAGATGAGCTCATCAATGATCGCTCATTTACAGCTTTACAAAACATTCCTCCAGACCTATTGCGAACGATTCAGCCAGATAAATTGATAAAAACGATTGACCAACAGCTGCCAAAGATCATCAATATAGAATCAGTAGAAAACACAGGTTTAAACTTTTAATAATGTTCTACACTGCTGCGTGGTGCATAGATAATGAAGAGAATTTCAGAAAGAAAATACCTCTTGAACTTTTAGGCGAAAGCCTGAAAAGGCACAAGAGCAGTATCGAATTCCGCGTTGTAATACTGGAAGGAATAGAGCTCCTTTCGCAACAATACTTATCCCTGCTACAAGAATATGGCTTTACTATAATCGATTACTCCAGGCAATTCAGGGAGATCATTGCCGCTTATGAAACGATCGATGCCGGATATAGCCAGTATGAAAGAAACTGCCTGCTCCGCTGGATCGCATTCAAACAAATTCATATTACATCTACCGGCTCCTACCGGCAATTTTGGCACCTGGATAGCGATGTAGTTATGCATACTTCGCTTGACCATCTTGCCAGCGACACCGCAGGCAAAACCTTCATGTTGCAAGGCTGCCCTGTTCTTGTATCCGTATCAGACCCGGCCTGGTTCGACATGTATGAGCAAAACCTGAAGAGCCTGAATAAGGATATCACCGGTTATTCAGCCCAGGCATGGAAAGAAAAAAGCCAATGCAGGGAAAATGATGCCCATTTGGTGAACCTCTCCTTTTATAGAAATCCGATAGGCAGCGATCAGGATCTGCTTGAATACCTAGTATCATCCAAAAAGATCATCCAGCACGACAGGACCATAGTATATAACTCGGACTTCTACTTCGTACAGAATGCTTTAGCCATTAAATACTGGCATGAAGAACAAGGTGTGGGCAACGACCTGTTCCGCTTCAAAGAAAATGACCAGATTGCCATTGCCGGAAAGTCCGTCCCTTTTGTACACTATCAAAATACATTCACAGGATTCGCCCAGCTATACCTGTTACTAAACTATTTTCGCTTTCCTAAGTGGATGATAAAAAAGATATTAGCCTACCAGATCGAAGATGACAAGTTCTATACGACCTTTTTATTCAAGGCAATCGCTAAAATAGACCGCAAGCTGAACCCACGTGCCGATAGAAAATTTGTGATCCGGAAACTGATGCAAAGAAACCCGAAAATCAATATCGCAGAACTATTAAACTTTTTAGTTCAATTTTAAACCCGACAATTCTCATATCTTATAATAAGACTTATGCTGGAAATACTAAAAAACAAGTTCATCAAATTTATTACACTGTTCTACAATCCACTGGTACTTGTCCAGGTAGGAAATCAGAAAATCAAAGCACCACTATCCCACCCTTTAAAGAATATCCTTAAAAAGCTGCCCCAGTTTGGATTCAATGTAACAAGACTGGTTCAGTACACACATCAATACTATCCGGATACAAAAGCCATCGATATCGGAGCCAACATAGGCGATACCGCAGCATTGATAAACAACTATAAGAATTTGCCCATACTATGCATCGACGGAGATCCCCAATACTTTAAACTGCTGGAACTGAATACCACACAATATAGCCAGGTGCAGCGTTGCCTCACCCTGATCGGTGAGAATGACGAACAAAGCACTAAAACGCTGGTAAGAGACAAAGGCACAGCATCGCTGGAAGAAACCGGCAAAGCAGTAACATTCAGATCACTGGAAAATATCCTGGCAGAATTTTCAACATTTCAGACTTCGAAGTTCCTGAAAATAGATACCGATGGATATGACACCATCATCCTTAAAGGCGCTAAAAAGTTCCTTGCCGCTCAGCAACCCGTTATTTTCTTTGAATATGACCCTTTCTTTATTTTAAAACAACGGGAAGACCCTTTCCAGGTTTTTGAATTATTAAAAGAGTGTGGTTACGAATACCTGTTGATCTATCAAAACATTGGAGACTACCTGGTTTCGATAGATCTGTCAACAGATACAACGAAAATTGTCGACCTGGTCAACTATTATTCAGGAAGAGAAGGATTTCTCTATGCTGATGTATGTGCTTTTGCAAAAAAGGACAAGGCGCTATTCGAAACGGCAAGAAAGAACGAGATCGATTATTTCACTAAGCTCAGGAACTTTAGCCTGACATACGCTTAATACAGCTATTGCTATTCTTTAGAAATGTCAAACAAAAAGACTTTCACTGCTAAACTCAAAGCTTTAAAGGAAAACGTCCTTTTAAAGCGTCTATTAGCTGTACTCTCACTTGACATCCTGGTTAAGGCCTCAGCATTTATTCTGCTGCCATTGTACCTGCGCTTGATGACCCAGGACGAATATGGCGTATTCAATTACCTGCTATCCATCGCCTATTCCTTTGCCACCATCCTTAACTTAGGACTGTTTATATCTCAAAGCAAACTTTACCACGATTTCACAGATATTGAAGAGAAGAAAAAATTGCTCTTCAATATAAACGTGCTGCTGCTGGCAGGTCTATCTGTTATTATCCTGCCCATCTATGCTTTTAGGCTGGATTATGCAGCCATAGGCTTTCTGTTCAAGAATCCAATAGATTACGACCGTTACCGGTTATGGATACTGCTGGTTACGGTTACTTCCCTGTTCTCCTACATGCTCACGAATTTCCTGTATACGGCAGAAAAAATTCGTACCATCAGCACGTACAACCTACTCAGGGTTATCTGTGTCAACGGCATCAGCATTCTTATCTTAGTCCTCACAAAAGAATTCGATTCCGTTACTGTACGTTTTGCTGCAACTGCTTGCGTTGAGCTGGTTCTTCTCTTTATATTCTATGGAGTATACATCAGGCATATGATCCCGGCCATTAATTTCCAACTAATGATCAGATCATTGAAGCTGGGCCTCCCCATAATGCTAGCCAGCCTGTTTAGCATTATCATCAATTTCGGCGACAAGTTCTTCCTGGAGAAAAAAGTGGAATACCAAAAACTGTCGGTTTATTACCTCGCATTTGCGTGTGCCAGCGTCATTTCTATCATTTCCAATTCTTTGCAAAACGTATGGCTGCCCTTATTCCTTAAAGAAAAAGACCTGCTTGCCAATATAAAAAAGACCAACAAAATGGTCATGCAACTCATACTTGTCCTCATTGCTTTATCGATAGCCATTATGTTGACGATCTATTGCTGCCTTAAACTGTCTATTATTCCCAACAGCTATGATGAAGTGATCTATGTGTTGCCCTTAATGCTGGCAGGCCAGATTGTTATCTGCCTTGCATTGCTCTATAGCAATTACCTCACCTATTTCGAAAGAACATCGGTGGTTCTGTGGGCGGGATTGTTCGTATCAGCCGGCAGCATAGGGCTCAATATGCTGCTGATACCTGTTTGGAAAATATACGGAGCGGCCATCACGATCTTGTTTTCCAACACCTGTTACCTGGCAATTTATTACCTTATCATAAGATTTTACCAAAAAAAACACCTTGTTACCATAGCAAAAACAGAAAGCTAATACCCTCGATACCATTACCATGCTAAGAAAACTGATCAATACATACATTTCAAAGATCAAAAAGGAGCCTTATAATATAGACGCCTCCATACCCACTTCCTACCTTTATAGGCTGGTCTTCTTCAGGGTGATCATGCTCCTGAGAGGCAAGATTAGGTTTATAGGGCGCAAGCACACACCCTTTGTAGGATCCTCCGTCACCCTTAAAGCCAAATCCCTGTTTAAAATGGGCCATGGCGTTACGATTGGAAATGACTGCTATATAGATGCATTATCAGTGGAAGGCATTACACTGGGAAATAATGTTTCAATAGGTCCGCGCACAAAAATAGAATGCACAGGCAGCATCAGAACCCTCGGAAAGGGTCTTACAGTAGAAGATAACGTTGGGCTTGGATCAGATAACTTTTATGGGTGCGCTGGTGGAATTTCGATTGGCCAGGACACCATCGTTGGAAACTTTGTAAGCTTCCATGCAGAAAATCACCGATTTTCCGACAGGAATATCCCCATACGGTTGCAGGGAGTGACCCACGAGGGAATCAAAATTGGCCAAAACTGTTGGATTGGTGCAAAAGTTACAATCCTGGATGGAGCAATCATTGAAGATGGGTGTATTATTGCAGCCGGTGCATTAGTAAAAGCCGGGGTATATAAAAAAGAAGGGATTTACGGGGGCGTTCCCGCAAAGTTGATAAAACACAGGTTTAGTGAATAGTCAATCAATAACCATAAATAAGTATTTGCCGATTGTCATTCTATACTTTTTTCTGAATGGCTTTCTGCTTCCCATTGGGTTGTTGTACACAACTTTGCTGACCCCTCTCCTGATCCTTTGGCTGGCGAAGTATCCAATCATTAAATATGTACCCCTCTTCTTTCTATTTATACTTCCATTTTCAATCGTACACTTTATAAATGGGGTGGAGTACTTCTATTACTTCAAGTCGTTACTGTTGTTATTTTCGGTGTACATTTTTGGTCTCGCATTCTACCAGTTTTTAGAAGTTTGCCAGTCATTGAGGATCATCTATAAAGACCTTGTTGTGATCAATGGAGTTATGGTATTGGTATCCATAGCATTCCTCTTTATCCCAAGCCTTGAACTGGTTTTCTGGAACGACAACCAGATGTCGCTGGGCAATGTATCTGTGAGGCGCTTGAAAATGCTCACTTATGAGCCCTCGTATTATTCAACCATGTTTGTACCATTTGCGGCCTATTTTCTGCTTAAGATATTTCGCAAAGAAGTGACTAACCGTGTTTTGTACGGCGCTCTGGTTATCATACCGTTAATCCTTTCTCTGTCTTTCGGTATCATATTCGGGCTTATTATAGCCTTTATCCTTGTTGGTATTTTACACATCAGGAAGATATTGTCCACCGGCAACAACCTTTTGTATCTGTTGTCTGGCATAGGTGTCCTGGTCATTGCGCTTATAGTCATGCTGATCTTCTGGCCCGACAATGTTTTCTTCCTGAGGGTCACCAATACACTTTCCGGAGGCGACCAGTCATTCAATGGCAGAACACTCGACTCATTTATTCTTGGCACCCAGATAGCCGAAGTAAAAAGCCTGACCTGGGGAGTCGGACTTGGTCAGGTGAAACTCATAGGCGTTGACTTCTTTGCAGCCTATTACCATTATGATCGCTTTACGCCCGCAGACATAGGCATTCCCAACAACCTGGGCGATATATTGGCAACATTTGGGATTATTGGTGTAATCATTAAGCTTGTCCTGGTGACTTTTCTTTACTTTAAAACAAAGGTCTACAGTAATTACTACAGACTTACCCTGTTCCTTTTCATATTCATCTATCAATTTACCGGCAGCTACCTGATGAACATAGCAGAGTATGCCATCTGGATACTGGCTTTTAAGCAAAACATTTTCCCTGAATTCAACAAGCCAGTAGTTAAACGTCGCTATCTTTTAAAACCAGCAGCACAAAACCAATAACCTTTGAAAGTATTATTCATAACAAGAGCCACTCTTTATAAAGACAAAGGAGGAGATACTGTACAGGTACTTAAAACTGCTGAGTATTTAAGAAAAGAGCAAGTTTCAGTAGACATCAAGCTAACCAATGAGCAGATCAATTACGCAGAATACGACCTGCTGCATTTTTTCAATATTATCCGGCCTGCAGACATTTTGGTCCATATTCAGCGGTCCGGAAAACCCTATGTAGTATCGACCATATTTGTAGAATATACGGAGTACGAAAAGAACGCCCGTTCCGGCATGGCCGGCATGCTATTCAGAACGTTATCCCCTGATCTGATTGAGTACATAAAAGTAGTGGCCCGCTTTATCGTCAATGGCGAAAAGATATTAAGTCCGCAATACCTGCTGCTGGGCCAAAGAAGATCGATCAGAAAGATCATTCAAAAAGCAGCCCTGTTGCTGCCCAACTCCAACAGTGAATATAGAAGACTGGAACGGCACTATGGCATTAGCCATGCCTACAAAGCGATTCCCAATGCCATCGAACCTGCCTTGTTTAGCCAGCAGGAGCACTTCGATAAGGACCCCAATCTGGTGATATGTGTTGGCCGCATAGAAGGTAGAAAGAGCCAGCTGAACCTGATCAGGGCGCTGAACGGAACAAAATACAAGCTCTGTATAATAGGAAGCGCTTCAACCAATCAGGCCAAATACTTCGAAAGCTGCAAACAGGAAGCCGGACCTAACGTGACTTTTATCGACAACATACCACAACAGGAGTTGATCGCTTACTATGGTAAAGCAAAAGTCCATGTATTGGCCAGCTGGTTTGAGACAACCGGCCTTAGTTCCCTCGAAGCTGCCGCAATGGGATGTAATATTGTTATTACGGATAAAGGAGATACGAAGGAATACTTTGAAGATTATGCCTGGTATTGCGATCCTTCCAGTCCGTCATCCATTCTGTCGGCAATAGAGGAGGCAGCCAAAGCACCTCCCAGTCAACCTTTACGATCTAAAATTTACACCCATTATACCTGGCAAAATACGGCCATCAAAACACTGGAAGCATACCAGGAAATAATTTAAGGAAAGCAGCACATGAAAATAGCAATCTTAGGCACCCGGGGAATTCCTAACTTGTATGGAGGCTTTGAACAGTTTGCAGAATACATAGCGCCCGCACTTGTACAGCGTGGACATGAGGTATTTGTTTATTGCTCCTCTCTGCACCCGTATGAGCAGCCCACCTGGAAAGGAGTCCAACTGATCAAAAAGAAGGATCCGGAAAACAAAATAGGCACATTTGGACAGTTCATCTATGACCTGAATTGCATTCTTGACAGCAGAATGAGGCAATTTGATGTCATCCTTCAATTGGGTTATACCAGCAGCAGCGTTTGGTCATTTCTATTTCCTAAAAAGTCGGTCATCGTTACCAATATGGATGGACTGGAATGGAAAAGAACCAAGTACAGTAAACCGGTACAATCTTTTTTAAAGCGGGCAGAAAAATGGGCAGCATTTAAAAGTAATTACTTAATTTCCGATTCCAAAGGCATTCAGACCTATTTGTTGGAGAAATACAATAAGCCATCAACATTCATTGCCTACGGAGCTGCACTTTTCGATCAACCAGATAATTCCTACCTTAATTCTTTCAACCTGGCGCCTTATTCCTACAACATGATCATTGCCAGGATGGAGCCAGAAAATAACGTTGAAACGATCCTGCAAGGTCATCAGGAAGCACAAATAGATCAAAAGCTAATCGTAATAGGAAACTACAAGAATAAATTCGGCACGTACCTTAAAGAAAAGTATACCAACAGCCGCATAGAATTTATAGGTCCGGTTTATGATATTACTATTCTAAACAACCTGCGGCATTTTTCACATTTGTATTTTCATGGCCACTCCGTAGGAGGAACCAACCCATCATTACTGGAAGCAATGGCGTCTCAGGCATTAGTGGTGGCGCATGATAACATATTCAATAAAAGCGTGCTGGAGCAAGATGCATTCTACTTTTCTACGCCGGCAGACATAAAAGCGTTACTGGAAAAAGGGATAGAAAAGTCACAATATGGATCCTATATAACCCATAACAATCAAAAGATCACAAACCTCTATTCCTGGACACATATCACAGACCTCGTAGAAAAATGTTTAACCGATGCAATACACAGCCAAGCTAAATAAGTTGACCTTCTTCAGTAATGCCAAACTTATATTGCTAAGTGCTGCATTAGTTACCATTGTATTTTCCAAACTCAACCTCAATAGCCTGTGCATCATCCTGCTTTCTGCAGCCTGGCTTTTTGAAGGCGATCTCCGGAACAAAATAAACAGGCTTCGGAATAATACTTTTTTCCTGGCCAACAGCCTCTATTTCATCGTCCAGGTACTGGGCATGTTTGTGGGTACAGACAGGCAGGCAGGGTGGAAACACATTGAAAGCCAGGTAGGCTTTTTCGTGATCCCGTTAATACTTTGCTCATCCCCGGTAACAATCGGGATGCGCAAAAAAATAATGATGCTGTTCACCCTTTCAGTTACAATAGCATCCCTGTTCTGCATAGTAGCTTTAACATGGACCAACATCAATCACCTGACCCTGGATATCTTTTTCTACCACTCCCTGGTTAGCCCGATAGAACACCATGCCATCTACTTCTCAGTATATGTATTTATGTGCCTGCTTTTCCTTATTTATGAAAAAATACCGGGATCAGTATACAGGCACAAGGTCTTGTACATAATATGGGCAGCTTACCTGGCAGTACTGATCATTTTACTATCATCGAAACTGGTATTATCCATCCTGCTGCTTTTCTATGTCTTCTATGCCCTTTGGTTTTATTCCCGGAAAAAACGCTTGTGGCCTGTCCTTGCCTTAAGTGCATTTGCAACAATATCCATTGCCGTAGTAATGACCACCAATAATCCTGTGAAAGAAAGATTTGCAAACATGTTACAGGGTAATATGGATATGGTGAAACAGGAAAAATTCACGCCCGTTACACCATTTACAGGGCTCAGCCTTCGGCTCGTTTTCTGGAGGTTTACCTATGAAATACTTGATGAAAATGATGCGCATATCTTCGGAGTAGGTCCCGCCAATGTCCAAACCTACCTCAATAAAAAGTACATCAGCATGAACATGTACATGGGCAATGGCCACGGAGATGTAGGATACATCGGCTATAACTGTCACAATCAATTCCTCCAATCTGGCCTTGGTTCAGGACTTATTGGAGTAGCAGTACTTATATTTTGGTGCATCGCATTGTTCAGGAATGCTTATAAAGCCAAAAGCCCCATCCTATGGGGCTTAACATTGACAATCTTATGTTTTCTTTTTGTAGAATCCGTATTCAACAGACAATATGGAGTGATTCTTTGTACCCTGCTACCCTTGTTGTATACTAAAACATCCGACAATAACCCGCCGGTTATTCATACACCTTCTTGACCCGGGAAAACTTCGACCGGTAAAGCTTGATCACACCATCCAGTTTTAATTTCTTAAAGACCCTGGGCAGGAAATTGGCCAGTACATGCTTATAAAAATAAAGCTGGTTTTTAACTTTCTGATGCGGTAGGTATTTGTTCTTGATGAGCAAAGTTTCCTTACATCCAAGCAGCCATTTTTTATCACTAAGCCCATCCCATCGCATATTAGACAATACGGCCGGGATGTAGTTGAACCGGCAATTATTCTTCATGAACCTCAACAGGAGGTCATAGTCCATAGCACACCTAAAGTCATTATCGAAAAGCCCAAATTGATCATAACACCTTTTCCTTACAAATACGGTAGGGTGATTAATGGTCATTTCATTGGGCAGGTAATGATGGTCTCCTTTTAGCACAAAATCAACCTTGCCATCCTTTAATAAGCGCAGGTCGCCATATACAATATCGAAACCATCGATCGCTTTCACGGCTTTTTCAACCGCATCGGGCTCATACCAGTCATCTGCATTAATAATTCCTATAATATCTCCTTTTGCCAGCCGAAGACCTTTATTAAAAGCATCACTAATGCCCTTATCCTTTTCGCTTATAAACGTTGCAATATGCTGTTCGTATCTTTTAATGATCGACAATGTGTTATCAGTAGACCCTCCATCAACAATAATATATTCTATATTTTTATAACTCTGATTAGCAACACTTTGTATTGTATGTTCAATATACTTCTCTCCATTGAATACGATCGTGACAATAGATACTAAGGGTAAATGATCCATGCCGCAAATTTACTACAATTAAAGATGTGGGTTTGCATTGATAATCAGTTGATAGTTATATCATTTGAAATTCCGGTTTTTCACACATTCCTCCTATTTTTGGAATCTCTTACTCAGACCCACATATGAAGAAAATTTTAAAGCATCCTATTCTACAGAGAACAAGTGATATCTTATTAAGTCCCCTAACCCTTGTAAGTTCGGTTTGGTTTAAATATGTCAGAAGTGCCACCTCGAAGCAAATGCCGGTCAGTGAGAATATATTTATGAAAGTGGGCGTCTTGCCTGTCAACGATCATTATTACCAGCCCTTGATAAACCCGGTTAAACATTTGGGAAAAGCCCTGAGCGAGAAAAGATCACTCCCGGGAATCGACTGGAATGTAGAAGAACAACTTGCTTTACTGAACAAGTTCGACTACAATAACGAATTGAAGGCGATCCCCCACGAAAAGAAAACTGCCAACCCCCTTCAATATTATTTTAATAACCCCTCCTACCGTGCAGGCGACGGAGAATTTCTGTACAATATCGTTCGTCACTTTAAGCCCAAAAGAGTTATAGAAATAGGTTGCGGTTATTCTACCATGATGTCCATACAGGCAGAAACAAAGAATGCAACCGAAAATGCAGCCAATGCCTGTAAGCACATTTGTATTGAACCCTACGAAATGCCCTGGCTTGAGCAGCTAAACGTTGAAGTGATCAGGAAAAAGGTAGAAGACATCGATACAACATTTTTTACCCAGCTGGAAGCTAATGACATACTCTTTATTGATTCGTCACACATGATACGTCCACAGGGAGATGTTTTATTTGAATTCTTTGAGATCCTGCCTGTACTCAAAAAAGGCGTTATAGTACATGTACATGACGTTTTTACACCACATGACTACCCCGCTGAATGGATATATGAGAAACACTGCATGTGGAATGAGCAATACCTGTTGGAAGCATTCTTAATGTTCAATACACAATTCAGGATCATAGGCGCGCTCAACTTCCTGAAACATAAGTACACAGACGAATTTGCAGCAAAATGCCCCAATTCAGGCGCCCAGCCCAACGATGAGCCCGGCGCATTCTGGATGATCCGGTCCTGATAAAATACCGGTCCACACAAGCGTAGCAAGACTAATAAGGAGCGGTATGACCGCCATCTTGGCAATTTTTCCGAAATTGTATGGAATTTGAACATTCCTTAGCCTTTTCCGGTTAATTCCTAATTCCCACTATTTTAGTTAGCTATGAAAATATTAATAAATTATCTCAAGCCATATAAATGGCTGGTATTCCTTGTTTTACTTCTCGCCGCCATCAATATAGGTTTTTCCCTGATGGATCCTGTCATCTTCGGCAAACTGGTCAACTTTGCATTCTATTATAGAGATACAACCAAAGCAGGTGGAGAATTCAGCTGGGATAAATTTCTCTTTAGTAAAAGCCCCTGGGGCGTAGTTTACTTATTGCTGGCTTCCATTTCAGTAGCTATGGTAAGCCGTATCGCCAAGAACTTCCAGGATTACTTCATGACTGTGGTAGTACAAAAGTTTGGCGCCAAGGTATTTACAGATGGTTTGAGACAAGCCATGCGGCTGCCTTACCAGGAGTTTGAAGACCAGCGCAGTGGTGAGACCCTTTCTGTACTCACCAAAGTAAGAGCCGATACGGAAAAATTCATTGGCTACTTCGTCAATGTATTGTTTACCGTAGTCGTCGGAATAGTCGTCGTATCGGTATTCGCAGCCAAAATACACTGGTCACTTCCCCTTGTATATTTTGGCGGCATTGGCGTACTCATGTACATTTCCAATGTACTAAGCAGGAAAGTAAAGACCATACAAAAAAGTATAGTAAAAGAAACCACCGCACTGGCAGGCGCCACTACCGAATCACTCAGGAACATTGAGCTGGTAAAAAGCCTTGGCCTCACCGATCAGGAAGTAAGTCGCCTCAACAAGAACACCTATAAGATATTAGGACTCGAAGTAAAAAAGGTAAAGCGTGTCCGCAGCGTGTCCTTCGTGCAAGGCACATTTGTCAACACATTACGCCAGGTGATACTCTTCCTCATGATGTGGCTGGTATACGGAAAAGAAATGGACGCAGGCCAGTTGGTAACCATGCAGATATTCTCTTTCTTCATCTTTGGACCTTTACAGGAAATTGCAGCTATTATACTCTCGTACCGGGAAGCAGAAGTATCGCTTAATAACTTTGAGAACCTGATGAAGAAACAGCCAGAACTGGAGCCTGTTGAACCTAAACATCTCGGTCATATCCAGAACCTTGAATTTCAATTTGTGGGATTCAAGCATCAGACAGCACAGCAAAAAGCGATCGATAACATCAACTTTTCCGCAAAAACCGGCGAGACCATTGCCTTTGTCGGCCCTTCCGGTTCAGGAAAAAGTACCTTGATGAAATTACTGGTAGGCCTGTATCGTCCACAGGAAGGAAAGATACTATACAATGGAATTGACGAAACAGCCATCAGATATGATGATCTGCGCAGCCAGATAGGATTTGTGACACAAGACACACAATTATTTGCCGGCACCATCAAAGAAAACCTGTTGTTTGTAAACCCTTCGGCCACCGATGAAGACCTGATGGATGCCTTGAAAAAGGCAGCCTGCATCAACCTGCTGGCCCGTGCAGAAAAAGGCATAGATACCATGATCGGAGAAGGAGGTTTGAAATTATCCGGTGGTGAAAAACAACGCCTGTCCATAGCCAGGGCGCTGCTCCGTAAACCACATTTGCTCATCTTCGATGAAGCCACCTCTTCGCTGGACTCCATCACAGAAGAAGAGATCACCAATACGATTAAAGAAATATCATTACAACGCAACCAGATCACGGTGTTGATCGCACACCGCCTTTCCACCATCATGCATGCCGATCGCATTTACGTATTGGAAAAAGGTGATGTAGTAGAAACAGGCACTCACGAAGAACTATTGGAAGAAAAAGGCCTTTACTACGCCATGTGGCGCCAGCAGATCGGGGAAAGGAAGAAAACACTGGCCGCATAACAAGCAAGGATAAAACTTATCTTTGCGGCCTATGCCTAAAGCAACCAAGCCAAATTACTTTTGGAGCATACTCACCATGAAATGCCCTCGTTGTCGAAGAGGGCCTATGTTTACGAACAACAACCCCTGGAGACTCAAAAAAGTATTTGACATGCCCGAAACCTGTCCGGAATGTGGACAGCCTTACGAACTGGAGCCGGGCTTTTGGTATGGAACAGGCTATGTGTCATATGCACTTTCGGTAGCCTTTTCAGTTACTTCATTTGTAGCCTGGTTTGTACTCATTGGCATGTCTACGCGGGACAATCGCTTCTTCATTTGGCTGGGCACCAACATTTTTCTACTTGTCTTCCTGCAGCCCTGGCTAATGCGCCTCAGCCGGGTAATCTATTTATACTTCTTTGTGAAATACGATCCGGATCACAAGAACAGAAATATAAAAGAAGCTTAAGAATAATATAACACTCCCACGACACAAACATTATTGATGCAGGTCCCGGTTATCCCGTACCCCCAGGAAATCGGTAAAGAAATTACTCTTTGTTTCCTTCTCCAGGTCACTCAATTCCAGCTCCAGCGCCTTGGTGCTAAGTGAAATTTCAAATAATGATATCAATAGCGAAGCCATAAAAGCAACAATACTGATAGCGAAGATCACATAACTTGCCTCAGTCCAGTTCCTGAAAATACAATACATACACACCACACAGAAAAGGAAGCTCAGTACCCCCAGCGCCTGCATGGAACGAATCAGCCTGATCCTCGTACGCAGGTTGCGTATTTGCTCAACGATATGCTTCTGATTAGGATCTTTCTTGTACTTATCGTGCAGATTACGGATCAGGCTGGCCAACGCCAGGAACCGGTTGGTATAAGCCAACATCAACAGCGAGATAGCAGGAAATAATAACGCCGGGGTTGTGATAGAAAGCTCCATGTCCATAATTTGCTTCTAAAATACAATCTTCCTTAATTTACACACGAATTAATCATCATTGAACCGGTATATATTCATAATCGCACTCGGAGGATTCATCATTGACCTGCTGGCCTGCTGGCCAGGTTTCATGTACATCGACTCAGTCGACCAATATACCCAGGCCATCACCTTTACATTTTCAGACTGGCATCCGCCGATCATGGCTGGTCTCTGGAGTCAGTTAAACTACATACACAAAGGCCCCCAGGTGATGCTGATCTTCCAGCTACTCCTGCTATGGACCAGCTTTTACCTGATTGCTACTACCTGGTGCAGACATACTCTTTCCTTCATCAGCCTGGTTTTACTGTTCATTGCCGCCCCTTACGTACAGAACTTTGCAGGCCTTATAGTAAAAGACAGCCAGATGGCATTGTGCTGGCTGCTGGCAGTAGTCATCATGCTCAGGGCCATCTATTACAACCGGAAGATGAGACCCTGGGAAGCGGTAGTTACATTTCTGCTCATCACCTATGGCACTATGGTACGCATTAATGCGTTACCCGGCGCCATACCACTCTATTACCTGTGGGTGGAAGACATCTATTCAGGCACCATCACCAAAAAAGCAGGTTTGTTGGCGCTGGTTTTAACAGGCTTATTGATCTCCAATCTCTCTATCAATAAGTTTATACTGAAGCCCCATAAACTATACCCGGAATATAAACTGATGGCCCATGACCTGGCAGGCATATATGTAGCTACCGGCAAATCCTATTTCCCGGCATTCATGACAACACATCCCGGGTTCGACAGCAACTACATCAGGCAGCACTTTACAACAGCAACACTCGATAATATCTGGTGGAACAAAGATCAAAAGAACATTTTCGCTCCGCTTGATGAACAAACACGGCAAGAGCTGATCAAAGCCTGGAAAAAAAGCATTCGCGAAAACACCTTCACCTACCTCGAAAACCGCTTCGATGGATTCCTGTATTACCTGCAGCTGAAACAAAGACCAGATACCACGTTTTACTATTACTACCCATACATCTACACCAACGATTACGGATTTGCCATAAAGAAGAATTGGGTGTTTACGGGTGTTACAGGTCTTATAACGGCCAACAAGAACATGCCATATATGAAACCCTGGTTCTGGCTATTGCTGCCGGTTATACAGTTGATCATCACCTTCCGGTTACCATCCAGCATCTTCAAAAAAGCAGGACTTAGCCTGGCCACCTCATCATTACTTTACCTGCTACCACAGTTCTTCATCTACCAGGCCGATACGGAATTCAGGTACTTCTATTGGTGCTGCATAGCCACGGCCCTGCATACAGTGCTGTTAATCACATACTATCTGCACCGGAAGCAGGTAACAGCTACTGGCAACCGGGCATAAAAAAGCCCCTCGCAGAGCGAAGGGCTAAAAAAATCCTATGAAAACGGGTTAGTAAATCCTATTAATAACGCATCTAACCCAATATTATTATGTACCCGGGATTGTTACATGTTAAAGGATAAAGGCACATTCAACTTAACACTGAAGTTCCGGCCCATATTATACACCCCCATCCGGCCGGTAACATTGTTTACAGCAGTATACTTCAACCGGCTCAGGTGATTTTGATAAGCCACATCACCGATATTATTAGCCGCAAAATACAAGCTGAATAAAGTTTTGCCTTTACTTACGATATCCCCGCCCAGTCCGGCATTCAACAAACTGTATCCGGAAGTCTTGGTCTCCGTATTATAACCGGTAAAAGGATCGTTCTGAGCAAAAGTATTATCCAGCTCGGCCTTCACATATACATGACGGAATACTTTTCCTTTGGAAGCAAACTCAGCCTTCACGTCATTGATCAACCGGGCTGCAGGAATAAAAGGAAGGTTTTTGCTACCATCCTGGTCTTCACTCAACGTACCACGCGTATAAGAGAAAGTATTTTCGATATGCAGCCAATCCAGCGGATGCGGGTGGATATCGAGGTTCACTTCTGCACCATACAAACGGGCATTGTGCTGATCGAAACGGAAAGCAAAAAGTTCATCCGAACCATCTACCAGGATAGAGTCGCCACCATTTACCGATGCCAGCTTGCGGTAGTAGATGAAATTGCTGACAGCATTATAAAACACGTTAGCCGCCAGCGAAATATGCTCCGTATTCACTTCTACCCCACCATCGATCTGGAAGCTCGTTTCAGACTTCAGGTCCTGCTCACCATATTCATAACGGTTGGTGCCCTCATGAGCACCATTGCTGGCCAGCTCGGGAATACTGGGCGCCCGGAAACCACGCGCTACATTGAATTTAAAAGTAACCGCCTTGCTGGCTTCATAGCTCAGGCCCACACTGCCCGATACATTCGAGAAACTCTTGGTAAAGCCAGCAAACTTCACATCTCCCCCATCTTCCATTTCTTTGGAATCGATAGAACGGTTATCGAAACGCAGGCCGCCACTCAACGTGAGTTTATTGATCCGCTTTTGCGTATACACGAAGCCACCTATATCAAACAAAGAATACTCCGGGATCAATGCTTCTTCCCCTTTATTCTTATTACTTTGCTGCATACCATTCACGCCAACAGACGTTTTCCAGTTATTCTTCTCCGCAAAGTGGTATTGCACATTATAATTCACCGTATTCAGGTCGAAATACAACTCCTTTTCTCCGGGGTCCAGCACATTGCCAAACTCCTGGCGTTGGTTACGCTGATAACCAACCAACACAGTAAGACGGTCATTACCTACATTAAAGCTATTATCACTCACTAATTTGAAATGCTGGATCCGCTGGCGGGGCACAAAAGGATCGGTAGAAGTAAAATCTTTTCCGGCAGCGATGGCTTCCTCTTCGGAACCGCCATTATCTACCAGCTTCAGGAATTGACCTGTGGCATCATCCCGGTCGCCTTCCACTAAACCCACATGCTGGTCAAAATTGGTAAGATACAGGTGACTAAAACCCCACTGCTTGTTCAAACCGATGTACCCACCAAAGTTCTTCTCATTAAACTTGGAGTTGAACACATATCCATCATACTTATTCTTGTAATCAGCTGCCGCTTTATAAGAACCATAAGCCCCCCAAATAAAACCATTGTGGTTGCCACCGATGTCAGCATGCATACCACGCTGCCGGTTATTAGTTTGATAAGTGCCAAACACATTACCCTTGATGGAACCCGCAGGCGCCGGTAAAATAGAGATGATATTCACCACCCCGGCCAATGCATCACTGCCATACATCAGAGAGGCAGGCCCTTTCAGAATTTCAGCTTTCGTTACATTATACTCATCGATCTCTATACCATGCTCATCACCCCATTGTTGTCCTTCCTGCCTGATACCGTCATTTACTACTACAACCCTGTTATAGCCCAGGCCCCGGATAGAAGGCTTTGAAATAGCTGGCCCGGTAGAGATTTGGGTCACACCTGGCGTATGGCTCAACGCATCGATCAGATTGGTAGAAACCCCTCGAAGCAACTCTTCCTTTTTCAGGATATTTACCGGCACAGGTGTTCTTTTTACCGAAGTGGCCGATGATACACCCGTAATGGTTACCGCTTCATTTTCGGCATAAGACCGTGAAAGCGTAAAGTCCTTTTCCGTATTTCCATTCAACTCGATGGATTCAACAATAGAAGCATAACCAGTAAAACTTACCTCTACCAGGTATTTACCCGAAGGGATATTTTGTAGCTTGTATATACCCTCCCGGTTGGTAGTGCCGCCTACCTTAAGATCAGGAAAAAGAACAGAAGCACCAGACAACACCTCACCCGTTTTAGCATCAGTTACCTTACCGGTGAAAGACACATTCACCACAATATTTTTTTCAGAAGTCGCAGAGGTCAACGCAGAAGATTGGGCACGGGCACCCAGGCAGCCAAATACGGCCAGGACTATATAGATAGAAAGCTGTTTCATAAATTAATTTATCAGTCAATATGGAGAACGTCAATACCGTTGCCGGTAAAATAGAGAATGCTTCACCTGTGGTGAAGAAGAACAATAAATACTAACTGATAGCAGGAGGACCCCGTAAAGAATAGAAGAATAAGGAAGAAGCAACTACCTGGGAGGAAAAAGAACCAGGCATCGCATGATGAACCAGCGGAAGAGCAAAGTCGATGGATTGACCATCGGCAGTGAATGGCGACTCAGCCACCAGGTTTTGAATAGCACAATTAAAACCCGCCTTGCCTACCTGGGCAGTCTCAGACTTTGTAACAGCAGTAACACCATCAGTATGACTTACGATCCAGTCATGCAGCACCTTCTTGGGCATAATACTGAATGCAAAAAGCACCAGTAAAACACCCGCCAATGAACGCCGCAATATGGATGGATAGACCTTCAAGGTTATTGCTACTGCGTTGCAAATTAAGGGAATTACAACAAAACGACCGACACTATTTTACTAATGAGTAGTTATTATCGGGATAAGCGGCTACCATACAAGCCATTACAGGCGGGGAAAGATTATTTTTTCAATACCACGGTAAACAGCGATCCCTTGCCGGGCTCACTCTCACAAAAGATCTTACCATTGATCTCCTGCACGATCCGTTTTACTATCGAAAGCCCCAGGCCGGTAGAAGCTTCTCCATCGGTAGGCTGCGAAGATATTTTACTGTATTTGGAAAATAGGTAAGGCAATTCATCCTTTTCAATGCCCACACCTTCATCACGCACTTTAATACTGATGGCGTCCTGCTCATCACTGACGCTGACCCATACATTTTTACCACGTGGCGTATACTTGATGGCATTCGACAACAGGTTTTCACAGATCCTCGATACCAGTTGCCTGTCGCTAAGCAGAAAAAGATTCTTACCAGGCATCTCGGCATGCAGGTGAATATCCTTCCGCGCAGCCATCGGCCTGAAACTATCGATAACCTCTTCGGTAAAAATGGTGAGGTCGAAGTTCTCCAATTGCATCCTGTGTTGACCAATATCCTTCCGCTCAACATCCAACACGCGGCGGATCATTTCTTCACCATTGGTGCTGGCCTGCATGATCTTACTCAACGCCTTTTGCTGATCTTCAGTCAATGGGCCAGGTTCAGATTGCAATACATTCCCCCAAACCTGTATCGTGGTAAAAGGAGTACTTAGGTCATGCGATACGATGCTGATCAATGAGTTCTTCTCGTAATTCAATTCCTCCAGCTTCTCATTTTGCTGAACGATCAGGTCATTAATACTTTTAAGACGGCGGTTCGCATTACGCTTGGTAACAAATGCAATAGCGATGAGAATACCGATCACGGCCATGGCAAGCGCCACGATCGTTACGATCCTGGTACGCAACACTTCCTTCTCTACCTTTTCAGTCAGCAGCTTATTTTCTACTTCCCGTTCCTTGGCGTGAAAACGTTCCTGCAATTCAGCAACCGTTTTATAAGTATCCCCATTAATGATCGCAGTGTCCAGCGTATACCATTTCTTTAGGTTATCGTAAGCAGCATGGTAATCCCCCTTATACTCCGCCAGCTTGGCCAGCACGCTCCAGGTGTCAGACAGTTTGCCGGCCGATTCTAGTTCCTGCGCCAGCTTGATCGCCAGCTGGCCATATTTGGCAGCGGAATCAAACTGCTTCTTTTCTGTATAGGCATCAGCCATGTTTACCAGCGCTACCCAATGATCATCAACATTATCACCATTACGATGCTTATCATAATTACGCCGGAAATAGATCAGCGCATCATCATACTTTTTCTCCTTGAAATACAGGTTACCGAGGTTGTTGTAAGAACTGGAAAGATCAAGTTCCGGCTCAAACGGTTTCCCAAAACGTATCGCATCGTTCAGCAATATCCGCGCACTGTCAAACTGCTGCAGCTGCGTGTAAATAACAGCCAGGTTATTATACGTATTCACCAGGTCATAGATCTCCCCGGCGCCTTTTGAAATTTGAGCAGCTTCCAGGTAAAACTCTTTGGCCTTATTAGGCTCTTTGATATTGGCATACGCAATAGCCAGATCACTTAACGCGGCTTTTTCATAAGCCACTTCCGACAATTTGCGCGAAGCATCCAGCGATTGCAGGTAAAACTCAATAGCAGAAGGGTAGTTGCTGCTCATCTCTTCATAAATGCCTTTGAGCCGGAGCGACAATACATCCCCCTTATTAAACTTTAACCGGTCAGATTCTGTCTTGATGAAATTAGCGTAGTGCAGGAGCGAGTCCGCCTTGTCTTCCGAGAAATCGAGACAGCGGTCATAGAGCCTCTTCAGGTAAGTGGTATCCACCTGGGCGGGGGCGTCGTAGCAGAAATACAGTAAGAAAAGGATGAATAGCCAGTACTTCACTGATTAGCAGATTACTGCGGCAATATAATGAATTATGGCAATTGGGTAGTTTTGAAATACGTAAACCCGTCATTAATCGATCAATCTGTTCTTCAGGGCAAACTTCACCAGCCCTACCGTATTATTGACCCCCAGCTTGGCGATCAGGTTTTTGCGATGGGTTTCTACAGTGCTAACGCTGAGAAACAGCTTCTCCGCGATCTCCGAATTACTATATTCTTTGCAGATGAGCGTAAGGATCTCAATCTCACGCCTGGAGAGAATTTCATCCACCTTTTTGTCTTCGATGGTAATCGTATGCCGGAAGTCCTGCTCAGTATCCAGGATATTGATCTCCTTGCTGAAATACTTCTGTCCGCCCGCAATAGCATGCAAAGCAGTTTTCAGCTCATCGATACTGGCATTCTTCAACAAATACCCCTGAATATCATACTTTACCAGCTTATGGATATAGCGGGTGCCGCGCATGATAGTGAGATAAAGGATCTTCAACTGAGGCTTTACCGACCGGATCTTCTTCAACAACTCCTCCTCTTCAATGTCGGGCAGGTGTACATCCAGTAACAAAACATCTATATCCAGCTCGGGCAGCTTTTGCAACAGGCCTTCCCCCGTTAATGCCGACCCAATCACCCGGATACCATCCTGCTTATTTAGTAATAATGTCAGACCTTCCAGGTATAACTCGTGATCGTCGGTAATAAACAATTTCAGCATAGTAGGTTTCGAATCGGTTCCTTTAGTATAGTAAAGCTATAGAATTGTAAGGATTTCCAATCAACAGCAATTTAAAACTATTTGCTATATGAAAACAAAAAAGCCCTTTCAAGGGCTTAAATTTCAATTAAGATATGGAATTCCGGTTGCTTTAGGTGTGGAACCAACAATTAAAATTTACCGGACCTTCAACATAGACCGAACCTGCTGCAGAGCGCCATTTTGGAAACGGGCATAATAAACACCGCCAGGCAAACCATAACTGTCGAAGCTCACCGTGTAAGCGCCGGGCGTATACACCTTATCGGCAAGCGTTTTCACTACCCTGCCCAGGCTATCCATCACCTGCACCAGCGTGTGCCCCCCTTTACTACGGAACGTAATAGAAGTAGTCTGCACAAAAGGATTAGGATAATTAATAATAAGTTCTTCACCCGATCCGCGGATGATATCATCCAGTCCGGTAGTGTTACAGGCAGCATTCACAGCAAGAGGAATTTGCTGGAAGTTGCGCAGCATGATTGTTTCCAGGTCGGTAGCATTTACGCAAAACCATTGTTGCAGAATAGAAGCATAAATACTGCGGAAGTCATACTGGAAAGGGATATTATCGTTTACCGATGCATTATTGGGAATAAAAGGATTGTTCCCAACAACACCCGGGCGCACGTTCTTACCAAATACGAACATAGGCGCTGCCGAACCGTGGTCGGTCCCCATACTGCCATTCGATTTGATACGACGGCCAAACTCCGAGAACGTCAACCCGATCACCCTGTCTGCTACACCCATCGACTCCATGTCATCCATAAAGGATTTGATGGCATTCGATAGATCCGATAACAACTTATTATGCGTACCAGTAGTTGTATCCAAAGAA
The DNA here is from genome assembly GCF_059502485.1 of Paraflavitalea sp. Classification (NCBI taxonomy): domain Bacteria; kingdom Pseudomonadati; phylum Bacteroidota; class Chitinophagia; order Chitinophagales; family Chitinophagaceae; genus Paraflavitalea; species Paraflavitalea sp. Next base: position 1,447,940 of record NZ_JCACET010000008.1, on the reverse strand, counting down.
TTCACCTGGGCCGAGTGCGTATCGAAGCCTCCAGTGGTCACCATGTACACACGCGTTTTTAGCCCACCCTTTACCAATCTTGCTACGATTTTCAACTGCTGGGCCAGGTAATTATCGCCAGGATAGCTACCCTGCGAGGTCACTTTAGCGGCAGCAGCCCGGATCACGTTGGAGTATTGCTCGGTTTGACCCGCGATCAGGCGGATATATTTCAACTCTTTGCCCCAAGGCGTCTCAGGCACTACTTCCGGAATACCATCCAGAAAATCATAAAAACTGTTGGGGTCAAAAATATTCATGGCCATATTCATCACAGGACCTTGCAATGCCAGCGAAGGGATTGCGCCGATCTGTATAGCCAAAGGATCAGGCACCTGCGTATTGGGATAACCAACAGGATAATTCGGGTATTCATTGCCAAGATAACGACCCACCCAACCGGTATTAAGCACCTCGTCGGGATTGGAAGCACTCATCCAGATATCCGTAGCACGGAAATGTGAAAAGCTTGGCGTAGGGATACCTACAGATTGAATAATAGACAACTTGCCTTCATTAAATAAAGTCTGCATACCCACCATACCAGGGTGAAGCCCGGTCTTATTGGTAGTATTCAGCGTGAGCACTTTATTCAGTGGGATGGCAATATTTTTACGGGCATTATAATAACCGGAATAAAACTCAATAGGGATCACCATGTTCAAACCATCATTACCACCATTGAGCTGAACCAGCACCAACACCTTGTCGGTTTCGGTGGGAGGAGCATTCAACAAAGCCTGCACCAGCGGAGAAGCGCCGGTATAAGCCTTTACAGAAAAGCCGTTGATCAGCGCAGGCAAAGTGATAGATGCCGGCAAGGTATGTTTGACAAAATCTCTGCGTTTCATAGCTATTGGGTTGGGTGCTGTTAGGATAATTGGTATTCGGCCAGGTTCATGAAATATTTATACAACGACTGCAGGCGCATACGCACCACCTGGTAATCGGCGTCGTTGCTGGGATTATTGATATGCCGGGTCCAGGCGCTGGTCCAGTAAGTATCATCATCCTGGTTGGTAAGCAGTATCTGCTTTTTGATCGTTTGCCTGGCAGCTGCAGACAAAGGAACCCTGTACATGATGATCAGCGCATCGTTGATCAGCGCATTCGGATCACCGGGGTTGGGCAAGATCTTGGTAAAAGCTACAGGGTCGATCTGCAGCATTACATTATCGCGCATATAACCCATGGTGACCAATAGATCACTAAAAAGATTTCGCTTGGGCAACGTATACGAGTTCACCCACATCTCATGGAACTGTGGCAACTGATAATAAGCAGGCCAGCCCGATACGCCGGGCGGGTCGCCAATATCCTGTTGCATAGCCGCAGCCTGTTGCTGCACAAAGCCCCACATATTATAGGCATTGACATAATCCGTAGCAGCCGGAAACTGAACATTGAACTCACGGCAAAGGCCCACAGTCAGGTCTACCGGGCCTTTGATCAGGCATCCCTGGTTCAGCGGATCAAAGAAATGTTCGCTTTTGAATAAAGTAGACAACACAGGCTTTATCTCCCAGTTGCCATCACGGAAAAGTTGCGCCAGCGGCTTGATCACATTCCTTTCCGTATCGGCATCGATGGTATAATAACAAAACCAGCGATACAGTTTGCGGATAATAAATTCAGAAACTTCTACCTTCTTATTGAAGATCATCGTCAACAGGTCATCCAGCTCTGTATCACCGGCAGTAGCATCACTACGTCCGGTAATGGTAGTACCATAAAAAGAAGAAAAAGTCTTGCTGTTCGCATCATGCTTGGCGGGATCAAACTTCACGGTCTCTGTCGTCTTATCGATCGTCCAGCCCGTCAATACCCGGGCAGCCGCAATAACATCCTCTTCAGTATAATTGGGATTGTTCTCTTTACCAAGTGTAAACAACTCCTGCAACTCACGCGCATAGTTTTCATCCGGCGCATCCTTTATATTCAGGAAGCCATTCAGATAACGCAGCATGGCGAGGTCGAGCGTCACTCCACGCACCAGCTGCTTAAAATTGCCCAGCGCCATCCCGTGCAACAAAACATAATGCTGGTAAGCAGCGATGCCATTCATATACATATTCGTTTCCGTAGCAAAGTGGTGGTGCCAGAAGAGCACCAGCTTTTCAGTAATGCTACGGTCCTGGTTCACCATCAAGCTCAGCCACCATGCCTTCCACGAAGCGATCCGTTTTTCATTGGCTTCACCATCTTCGGAAGGCGTATTCACCCAGGTAGCTCCCTCTGCAATAGCGAGATCAGGGTCACCACCGATGATACCGGTGTTGTCATAATTCTTTATAGGAGGAGGAGGCGCCGGAGAAATATTCAATAAAGCATCTACAGCCTGCGACACCGACATCGATCTGAAGTAATCGATATCCGCTTTCTTCGCGCCAAACATCGTACGCTTTAAAAGATGCGATACTTCGGCACCTGTCCAGGCACCTGCATAAGGAGATAATCCGGAGGAAATACGCCGCAAACCAGCATAAGATGATTCAGCAGCAGGTACATTGGCCTTTCTTTTCAGCAGCAGGAAGTCTCTTCTGTCCATAGGTTTGATTTTGGGGTGTCCTTTCTAACAGGCAAGGAATATCCCGTTAAAACGACTACATATACCGGCATAGTATAAACAAAAATGTTGCCATTTGAGTATAAAAAACCCCAAAGAGTATATTTCCAGCTCTTTTTCGTAAGAACACGAACAGAAAAGAGCTAAAACGACAAGTCCGGAAGTCAGAAAACATCTTACAGCTAACTGCACGATGCCCTGTCTTCCGGACTTTCTCCCGATAGCTATCGGGAACCGACTTTCGAACTTATAACTAATTAATATTTTCTATAATACCAGCTATCCCCTGTCCCCCACCAACACAGGCAGTCACGATACCATACTTTTTATTCAAACGCTTCATATCATTGGTGATCTGGATGGTAAGTTTGGTACCGGTACAACCCAGCGGATGCCCCAGCGCGATAGCGCCACCATTGATATTCACAATATCAGGATTGATCTCCAGCTTACGGATAACAGCCAAAGCCTGAGAAGCAAAAGCTTCGTTCAATTCCACCAGGTCTATCTGGCCCAGGCTCATATTAGCCTGCTTTAAAACTTTAGGTACAGCTTCTACGGGACCGATACCCATAATGCGCGGATGAACACCAGCCGAAGCACAATTCACCAATCGGGCAATAGGCTTCAAGCCCAGCTCATTCACCATCCTTTCACTCATCACAATCACAAAAGCAGCACCGTCGGAAGTCTGAGAAGAGTTACCGGCAGTTACAGAACCATTTACCGCAAACACAGGCTTCAACTTTGCCAAAGCCTCCTTACTGGTATCCTGGCGTGGACCTTCATCAGTATCCACTACATAACTCTTGGTTTTCTTCTTGCCTTTTTCATCCACATATACCTGCTCCACAGTGATCGGAAGAATACCACTTTTGAAATAACCATTCTGAATGGCATTGATAGCCTTCTGGTGAGAGTTATAAGAAAAAATATCCTGGTCTTCACGGTTCACGTCATATTCCTTCGCCACCGCTTCCGCAGTAAGCCCCATGCTCAGGTAATAATCCGGTTCATCTTTGGCAATACTATAAGCAGGAACTGTTTTCCATCCTGCCGTAGGTACGAGGCTCATGCTCTCCGTGCCACCAGCCACAATACATTCAGCCTGTCCCGTGCGTATCTTGGCAGTTGCAATAGCGATGGTCTCAAGCCCGGAAGCACAATAGCGATTCACCGTCATGCCCGGAACATCAAAACCCAAAGCCCTGGCGGCAATGATACGCCCTACCTGTAAACCCTGTTCAGCTTCCGGCACAGCATTACCCACAATCACGTCATCCACCCGCTTAGGGTCCAGTTGCGGAACAGAAGCCAGCAACCCTTTGATCACATCGATTGCCAGATCATCAGGCCGGTAAAAACGGAATACACCCTTCTTCGATTTGCCGACAGCAGTACGAAAACCTGCTACGATGTACGCCTCTTGCATATATAGGATTTTATAGTTTCAGAATAAGAAAGTTGTTTATGCAACTTTGTATATCAAAGGTAACAAGAAGAGGGAAGTTTTCAAAATACCTATCTTCGCACCCGTCTATGTATACGTTCATCCGACAACTACTATTTCTCTTCCCGACCGAAGGAGTGCACTATTTTTCCATGAATACCCTGAAACTGGCCTGCAAGGTTGGTTTTATCAAACGCATTATCAGTAAAAGCAATACGCCCGGCAATAAAAAGCTGCAGTACGACCAATTCGGACTGCACTTCAAAAATCCTGTCGGACTGGCTGCCGGATTCGATAAGAACGCCCTTTACCTCAACGAGTTGGAAGCCCTGGGCTTCGGCTATGTGGAGATCGGCACCGTTACCCCCAAGCCACAGGCAGGCAATGACCAGCCCCGCCTGTTCCGCCTCCCCAAAGACAAAGCCCTTATTAACCGCATGGGTTTCAACAACGAGGGAGTGAAAGTAGTAGCAAAACGCTTGAAAGACTGGCAGGAAAAACAGTCGAAAATACAGCGTTCTGCGTCCGCCCCCCGCTTGATCATAGGAGGAAATATTGGCAAAAACAAAGTAACACCCAACGAAGACGCCTGGAAAGATTACGAAATATGCTTCCGTGAACTCTTCAACTACGTAGACTACTTTGTGGTCAACGTAAGCTCACCCAATACACCCGGCTTGCGCGAACTGCAGGAAAAAGATGCCCTCCGTAAAATATTATCGCACCTGCAAACCATCAACCAAACATTGGCAGGCACCAGCGAAGAACCCAAACCATTGTTACTGAAAATAGCGCCCGACCTCACCCAGGAGCAAATAGACGATGTAATAGACCTGGCGCTTGAGATCCAACTCGATGGATTGGTAGCCACCAATACAACCATCGATCGCTCCGGCTTACAATCATCCGAACAGGAACTCACAGCCATAGGAGCCGGAGGATTGAGTGGCAAACCACTCACGCAAAAGTCCACTGCCATAGTGAAATACATTGCACAAAAAACCAATGGCCAGATACCCATCATAGCTTCAGGTGGCATCTTCACCGGTGCCGACGCTAAAGAAAAACTGGACGCAGGCGCTGCGCTCGTACAAGTGTGGACAGGCTTTATCTATGAAGGCCCGGGAATTGTACAACAGATATGCAAAGAGTTGGTGTAACATTAATTTAATATTGCACAACCTGTAATAAATAACTGCTTATTCAACTTATATAACAAATGGGACATCTTTTAACGACGGATAGCATCATCAGCTTTGTAATACTGGTTATCCTCGAAATCGTACTCGGCATAGACAATGTGATCTTTGTAAGCATTATCATGAATCGCCTGCACACCGAAAAAGAAATAAAGCGGGCAAGGCGTTTCTGGATGATCAGCGGCATCATTATGCGCAGCCTTTTATTGATGGGGCTGGGCTGGTTGCTCGATCAAAAAGGCAAATTCATCATTCCTGAAAGCTGGTTTGGTAAGGGATTCGACCTGGCAAGCCTCGTAATGCTGGGTGGCGGTTTATTCCTCATCTATAAAACAGTAATGGAAATACACCATAAACTGGAAGGTGAAGATCCCAATGCCAGCACAAAAAATAAAGTACCGCTGAAGTTGGGACAAGCCCTGGGTCAGATCGTGCTTATAGATGCCGTATTCTCTTTCGATAGCATCATCACCGCAGGCGGTACAGCCAAACACGTGGAGATCATGATCGCAGCGGTGATCATCGCCATGATCGTCATGTTCCTGTTCAGCCCGAAGATATCGGCCTTTGTACACCAACACCCTACCGTGAAAATGTTGGCCCTTTCCTTCCTGGTGATGATTGGCTTAAGCCTGGTGATCGAAGGCTGGAATGCAGAAAAAGCGCACGAGCTACACCTGAAGAACTATATCTACTTCGGTATGGCCTTCTCATTCGGAGTAGAGCTGTTGAATATGACCATGCGCAAGCGGCAGGCGAAACGGGTAGTACGTCTTAACGAACCAACCCTCGATGCGCAGCCAGAGAATCGTGACGATGTCGCACATTAAAACCAGGGATTCACATCTCACGTTTCATCAACCTCATTCATCGGCCCTCGCAAGAAATTGCAGGGCCGTTTTTCTTACAGCAGGATTAGAATTGCCGGTTGCAATTACCCGGATGGCTGATAAAAGAGTTGGCTGCCGGTAAGACCATTCAAACAACACACGCAACGCTTCCAACCGGGTACTTTCAACCGGATGTATTTCAATCAGATGGTGCAACGATGAAGAAAGCAGCGGATGATAGGCACGCAGAAAAAGCGCATTAAAAATATTGGTGAGCACTTCAGACGCTTGTCCCTGCTGCAATGCCCGCTCGTAAAGCGAATCGACGACAGGTTGCTGAATGAACCGCAAAGCATAATAAGCATATCCCCGGGTAACATCACCAACATCAGCAAGCAGTGGCCTGATATAAGGCAAAACGACAGATGCACCGCTATTACCCAGCACACTCAACAAAAGCATGTCATCACCCTTCGGCTGTAAAAACCTGGCCAGTGCAAGTGTTAGTATATCAGCACGCACAGAATCAGCCTGCCGCAGGTTTCCGGCCATGTTGCCAAGCGCCAGCAACGCGGCAGAGCGGATAGTTTCTGCAACAGCCGTATCGAAAGCTACCCTTTCAAGCATATCCTGCAACATGGGCAAAGGGGTACTTACCAAACCCGCAGAAGGAATGATCTTTCCTGATCTCAACGGGTCATCCTTATAAAGCAATATATAATCCCGAATCATTTCCTGTGCATAAGGAGTAGCAGCTGTAACAATGCCCGTACGCAACGTCTTAAAAGTAAGACCCGTCACAGGCGACGCCATGAATAACGCACGCAATAAATGAAGTGAATCTTTATGAGTAAGAAAGGAGACTTTAACATCAGTTGCCAGTTTATCCTGCACGTATTCATCCCTCGTGATTTCATTTTGCTGTAGTTGCATTATGATACCAGCTACACTGATCTTTTTACTTCTGGCAATATTGACCGCCTGTAACTGCTGTAATCCCTTTTCAGGATAGAACAAAGGCCGGCCCTGGAAATGAGCCGGAGGCTTGCCGGGCACTTGTGTTGGAGGCGCTTGTTTTATTTTTCCCTGCAAGACGAATTGAAAACTATTGGTAAGTGTAGTAATGGTTTTATGATTCACCTTCGCTTTGCGCACCACCTGCCCCACTACCTGCTCCAGCCCCTTGCTGCCGAAAGCATAACGAACATCCGCATTATATTGATGAGTACGGGCAATCATGTTTACCGGACTACTTTGCTGTTGCGGTTCAAGCCCTGTAAGCCGGATAGTACGCAATCGTCCGCCTGCCTGCTCTCTTTGATAAGTAGCCCACACGGGACCCTCCGTCAACAACATAGACTGCCGCGAGACGCTATCTTGCATAGCAGGAAGATAACATTGATAATGCTCCAGCAGTTGCAGAATAATATGCTCGGTTGCCGCAGTAATGGTATCCGGCAGCCAGATGCTATCGATTACGCCATTGATATGCTGGGAAAAATAAAACCCATCGCGAAGACTTTGCGCAATAGATGCCTGTTCAGTAGCGGGCAACGGAAACCGGCAACGCTCGATCAGCGGAAAAGATACATGAAAGTACCATTTATCAGCAGCCTTGTCTATACAAGTTTGCTGCATGTTTCCTTGAAGCATACCCGCAAGGCTGGTATCCATTCCCTGACTCCCGATGGCCGAAAAATTCGTTTTAACGGCAGTAGTGAATGTTAATTGATATACAGCCATTTCCTGCACCGTCCATTCAACAGGCTGGGCAATCGAGATTCCCTTGCTTAGTAAAAAAATTACTACCAGTGTCCAATACCTCATTGCGCCTCCCTGTTACCAGCTTAATATCTTAGAATTATCCTCTTCCAGCAACGTACCCCGCAACTTCAAAGCACTCGGTGTTTTAAAAATGGGGTACCTGTCCGTTCTGATACAGGGAAAACGACAACTCCAATCTTTGAAATCAGGATAACGTACAAAAAAGTTTACCTCACCCTTCAATACCTCCAGCGAACTTTCGATATAAGCCTTGTTGATCAGCTTCCACTTATTATCTACATAATCCAGGCCGGCATTGCCGCCAAAACCCAGCCCACCCGTCAATAAAGTAACAATCCCCTCTATACCCCCTTCCAGCATATCATCCATACCAAAAGAAGCTTCCACCCGCAAACGCGTACCATAAGTAGGACCTATATAAGCATCCACATTAGTCCTTGCCATATCAACCTTATACATACAGCCCACAGAGCCTGAAGTATAAATATTAGTATTGAATCCAACAGAAGGGATCCAATCGAGAAAACTGGCCGCCCCCATAGCAGGAGCACCGATCAGTTCAGCTATATCCATCTCTTCATGCAAGTCTTCATAAAGCGACTCATCATTTACCGCAGCAGTACGGTTGAAAAGAGATCTGCCCATCAGGTTTACAACTACCTTGCGCGAAAGGCTTTTAGAAGATTTTGCAGGAGCGATGAATTCACCATTCATGGTAGCCAAAGGAATATTGATACTGATAGGTAACCCAACAGACACATCCATAGAAGCACCAAACGTTACCGCTACCTTGTATTCCGATTCAGTACCATTGAAAATATTCGCATTGACAGCCGTAATCGCTGCCGGCGGGTCTACAAAGCTGCGTACCTTCAGCGAAGCATTGTCGAGCTTTAGACTCGCATCATCATTATCCATCTCCTGGGCAATTTTATCCACCAGAGGCAGCAGGTAAGACTTGATATCATACACCTTATCAATAGTCTCAGCCTTGTGCTTTCCCACAGCAACCAGGTCCCGTATTTTTTGAAGAGCGGCCGTGTTACCAACAGCTATTACGGACCCTCGTTGCGAGGCCAGCGCAGTATTCTTATGAATAAATATCTTTTGATTATTAGTGGGCAGATTACTCAAAGGCTTTACACCCCTGTTCATTTCCAGGTTGATAGAATTGAGCTTACCTTCCTCGATCACAGCAGGCCGGCGTAGCAGATTTGCAGGAGAAGATTTAAAACTACGCAACGTATATCCCTTCTGTGCCATCCCTTCCTCCACCTTGTTAAGACGACGCAGGTATTCCTCCAGCGTAATAGTTTTACCGGAAACAGTTTGTACAGGATCAGTTAACTTCAGCGGCTTGCCACTGGCTGCCACAGCTTCCTCCAGCGTAAATGGTTTTACACTCAATGTTTTTTTAGGAGCTATCGCAACAGGCTTTTTTGGTATTACCCGTACATCCTTTTTAAGCTGCGCCTGCAAAGCAGTTGTTGCCAGGCAGGTTACAGCCAGCCCCATTATGATTTTCTTCATACAGATTAATTACAATGATTAATTAGTTTGATTACTCAACAAAGTGTTGATCTCTTTTTTCAAAACGGCATTGGCCGTTTGACCGGCTAATCTGGAAAGCAAAGGAATGACTGCCGGAAAGCCTTTTTTATTTTCATACAATAGCCGGGCGCCACTAATCGACAACGATTCATCCGTTGTATCAGCCAGCATAACAGCTACCATGTCTATTACCTGAAGCGAGATGGGACGATAACGTAATACAGTAAGCACTGCCATCCTCGACAATCCATTAGTGTCACTTTGAAATTGTTGTAGCAACAGAGAGTCAACAGCGGCTGTATCCATCAGGCGCAACGCTAACAGCGCCTGAGCGTGAATATCTTCATCCCCGTTGCCCAGATAACTTCGCACCATCGGGAAAGTAACATTTGTCCCGGCATTGCCGGCGATGCCTAATAGTTCGAGGGCTTTATCTTTGGCAGGTTTATGACTCTCCCGGTTGATAGCCGATAAAGTATTACTAACAGTAGCAATTCCTAAAACAGCATTATACCTCCTCAAAGAATAACTGAAACTGCCCAACAGGTAGCGCAAAGCCCGTGGCACGGGTGCATCAAATCCTTGCCTTTCATAAGCAATACGCTGTACCGAAACAATCAAAGCAGCATCCGGTTCTTCGAGGAACAATAAAGTATTTGTAAAAAAGTCAACGGCATCCGGGTTATTGCGGTGACGGTACAACAACAAACCGATCTTTTCCTGCGCAGCTGGTGTACCAGCATGAGCCAGCCCTTTAATGATAACCTGGAAAGCAGGATCAGCAGGATCAGCAGTTGCAATACGTTGCATAAAACTATCCAGCAGCTGCGGATACAAATACACCAGCGCCGCCACTTTCCTGTTGAGCCTCGCATCATCAACCCTTACTTTCTCTGCAGTCAATGTATCGATAGCCGATAATACGTCCTGGATGGTTTGCAGACCAAGCGTTTGCCGGTACATGCCAACCTTAAGCTCCCGGCGCGTTACAAAATTGCTGAGCGTAACAGCCGCAGAAGCAGGTTTGATAGCAGACACCTTTCGCAATAAGGCAGAAGTTTCGACAGAAGTTAGAGATACAATATCCGCCACCTTCTGCAGTTGGAAGACACTGGAAGTGGTAGCCCTGACATCCTCTTTCACTTTCACCTCAAGCAATTCTTTGAGTGTAACAGTCGACAGCCGTTCACCATCCAACAGATATTCAGCATCCAGTTGTTGCGCATAATCGAGCAGGCCCTGACTGGCAAACGAAGCATAACCACTACCCTGCTTCCTGAAACGGCTACCACGCGCTTGTTCACGGGCTACCATTTCATAACTGGCCACAAAAAAACCTACACGATCCTCTTCCTTTACCTGCCAGGAGGCAGTAGTCTGCTGTTTACCCCCTGGTGTTATAAACTGCATGTAGGCGATCAACTGATTCCAAAGCTGCCGGTAAGTAGGAGAAACAGTCGTATCGAAATAAACCTGTCCCACCCGGCCGGAGTCATTGACCTCCACATATACGGGCAAACCCAATAAGCGGACAGCAAGAGCAGTATCAGGGTCTTGAAGCAATCCTTCATCACTCACCTGGAGCAATTGAGGCGTCATGACCAATTGAAGGTATGAGCGGGAAGACGATTCCTGTACAGCCTGTACCTGTAAAGAAGCATCCAGTACCATGCGGCTTTTGTAGCGCAGCGTGTCAGCCTTCAATATCGCTGGCGCATAAGAACTGTTACTGATAAAGTGGATGGTATAGGTTTGCGCCTCCACGGTAAACCCGGCCAACACCAATAAAAACAAACTATACAACAACATTATCTTCCGGCTCATACAATCATATTATCTCCAGTCATCAAAGAATAATTCCGTAGGGTCCGAGTCAATAAAAGTTTTGTTAGCCCGCACAAGGCCATCACCACTATCCCACAAAGTGACCCGGAAATCCAGTTGCCGCCACACAGTGCCACAAGGCATACTTACACCAGCCCCAACAGCACACCACTTTATATCAGGATAACCCACCCTTACACCAGCATGCAAAAAACCCTTAAGCATTTCTATAGTACCCGTGCTCGATACATCATTATACAACTGCCAGGTATTAGCCCAGTTGAGGGAAGACTCCGCATAATTGTCCAGCTCGATAGTTACCAGTCGTAATTCAGGACGTATATAAGCAGCAATAAAATCGAAATCGCCAAAACCAATACCCGCTTTCGCTTCACCATACACATCGAGGCGCGCTGAAGGCTTTATCTGCAACCCAGCCAGTCCACGGTGCATTTCACCATTCACATCCAGGCTTACACCACCCGAAATACCCCACTCACATTGTACCCGGCCAATACCTACCGGCACAGTAAGAATAGCCAGCGGTATATCTACCGTTTTTTCAAACCGGTCAGTCACCACCTGATCGTCACTACTAAAATTTTCACGCGAGTTGGCACTCATCAATTGCTGCCCGCCAAGCAACAACCCTACCTTTTTATAATGTTGCTCATTGCGGTTAGCCATAGCGCCATATTCAAGCGAAAGGTTAATAATGGGGATCGTCCTTTCCTCGATCCTTGCCGAAGCCTCGATGCCACCCTTCACGGTATTGGAAGACCGCGTATCCTTCAGGTCATCCAGCGTTACTTCATCGATGGGCTTATTGATGGGATAGGCAGTAGCAGAAGATTCGAGGTAACCACTGGCATTTACAGAAAACAATACTTCATTATTACCTTCCTGCTCAAACAAAGGCAGGTCTTCCCGGCGGCGGGAGGTTTTAGGCGTAGTAGCAGGTAAAACCATACTCCCTGGCTTCATGGGAATAGTTTTAATGAGTGTATAGGTGTTGCCACTCTTTGTCACCTTGCCAGGATTTGTTTTTTTGAACTCACTGATCGTTGTCCGGTTTAGCTTATAAGCCGGGATCATTTTCACATCCAGCCCCGGCAACTTCCTGTTCTTAAAAGCCAGTTGATTCAACTGAAGCGCTGTTTTTTTAGTCGGTAGCTTGCTTGTAGTACCACTAAAGCTTCCCTTGATAGCAGGCGTGAAATCGATGCGCTTTACCGGCTTGTATAAGTTCAGTGGCGTCTGGATAGTTTGCAGTTCGGTGAGCGTAAACCCTTCCTGGTTCATCAGCTGCTCTATCTTCCGCATCCGGGCAGTATACTGCGCTACAGTCATAACCTTGTCCACACTGCCAGGTACCGACCGGTCAGCTTTGATCACGAGCTTCATGGTATCGGGAGCAGGGTCTGCATTAGCAGCTTTGGGCTGATAAGGCGTGCGGTTGATGATGGGTACACGTGACGGATTCACTTTTACCGTTGGAATATCTATACGTTGAATAGTTTGTGCCGCAGCAGGCACACCGGCAACCAACATGCCTCCCAACAACATGCTTATAAATGAGCTTGAATGATATATCCTTTTCATTGAAAATAATTAAAGTTGAATATTATTTGGTCCAGGTACTGGTTGTTCCAGCCACTTGCGGATAAGGACCCGCCACCTTGATGATATTATCCAGCACGTATTGCCCTACCGCCTGGTCCTGTGCAATAGTTCCATGATTGTGTTGCTCAAAAGGACCATTGTAAATACGGTAGAAGCTACCACCCCGCGTATGATCGAAGTATTCGTTTTCACTTTTGCCCATCTTAAAGCCTACTGCCGAAGCATAATCCACAAAACCATCAGTATCCACTTCACCATCAGTACCATCGAGACAGTAGATCATAGGCATCACAGCAGCAGGACCATTCACAAAAGTGTAAGGCTGAAAAACACCGGCAGGAGTCTTACCGCCCCATTTCACTCTATCGAACTTGGCGGCCTGACCGGCAGGCGTAGCACCCCAGTTGAGCGGGTCATTACCAGGCGCATCGATAGCATGCAATACATAATGCGCAGCAGGCACACCCAGAATATACATCACCTGCATTTTGTCCAACAATTCAATGGTGCTTCCCCGACGCACAAAATATTGAGGGATATTACCAAAAGCATCCTGAGATATAGAAGTATAATAAGGCCCTGTAGGTCTCCTGCCGCCAAAACAATAAACCGGGATCTTAGAACCGTCACCCCTCAATGCATATTGCGGATCACCTTCTCCATTATTGAAATCGAGAATGAATTCCCGGGCCATATTATCACGCGAAGCACGTATCTCGAAATTGGGAATACCCGTAACGAAATCAACAAAATTGAAATCCCTTACTAAACCCGGGAAAGTAAAACCAGGCACCAGGTCGAAAAAAGGAATACAACGCAACAGCCGCGCCTTGGCGCTATCGGCCGTGCGCGCGTCGTTCTTGATAGAGATGATCTTACTCGGCAAAGGAGAACCCTCATGAGGTGTACTCATAGTAGTAACACACACGGTCCTGTTACGAACAAAAGCAGCCTTCTCTTCATCCAGCGAACTACCATCAAAACGAATATTAGGTTTCATCAGCATCCTCGACACGATACCGCCGCCACTGTGGCAAACCAGGTAAAGCTGGATCTTCGAAGTACCCAATACCCTTTCCATTTCCTTATAATAATCATATATCTTTTTAGCAGCATCATCTGCCTGCGCCATCATCCTGATAGTACCGTTACGTGGCACCAGCATCACATAGAGCTTTTCCCGGCTATTACTGCTGGTAAGCCGGTAAATATGATCACCCACTACACCATCACTGTTGGCCTGCTGATAAAATTCACCAGGGTTTCTCATGGTCTTGCCCGACAGACTCTCTATCGTAGGATGATTGGAACTGTTCCTGGCCAGCTCAGGATTAGCAGATACCGATCCATTGTACCCCATCATTTTCACAATGAAGTGATAGCCGAAATAAGCCTTCACATGCTTGATCGTATTAGTGGAACATTTAGCAGTGTAATAACCAGTGGTAGGAGGATCAGTATCGATCTCGTCGCCGGTAATGCCATGCATTAATACCACCACCTTCACAGCATCATCCTCAAACTGATAGTTAACTAATAACTTACTCAGCTTGGAGTCGACGATTTTAGCATCTATAAGCTTGGGATCGATCCTCTTATCAGGCTGATTGATCAACCTGACCGAATCCCTGAGCTGAACCTGCTGCTTAACCTGTGCAGCAGCCGCCAGGCAAAAACATGACAGGCTTGTCGCCAATACAATTTTAGTGAACATGATTGTTGATTATTTTTTATTAATAGGAGCGTTTAGCGCATCATACAGGAAATAGACACCACAGGAGTAAAAGTTTGCATCTTCCAGTTCTTATCGAAGAGACAACGCATGCCATAATTAAGAATAAGGTTACGGCTCACACGCCAGTCGCCACCAAAGTTGATCGTATAAGGATGCACCGTTGTCCATTGCACAGACGACTCCACGATCTCCACATCATCATTGGGGACCTTGAAACTTTCATTGAGCGCCTGCAACGCCGATTTCAAACCCTTACGCTCGTAGAAGAATTCAGCGAAGAAAGAATATAAAGAACCACCATAACGAAGATTAAAACCCATCGACCATAATTGATTGTCGGCAATAGCCTGCTGCGTGGTCACTTCATCCGTATCGATATCACGCAATAAAAAGTCTACCTGCTCCTCATATACGCTGGTACGTATTAGAGCAGATGCCAGCATATTTTTACCAATGCCCATACCGCCATTAAGCCAGAACCCCCAGGCCGTATTCCTGTTGAGACGAAGCTTTGAAAGACTACCCGCACTATCAGTAGCATAAGTATTTACCTTGCCAACAGCCACATCCAGCCAGGAAGCATTCCAGTTCTCCTGCACAAAAATTTTAGCCCGGGCATTGATCTCTGCATTGCGGCGCGAACCTATAGAAAGCAACTGCTCTTCAGTAGAAGCGATGCTACTGCGGAGAGCAGGCTTATCCAATATATTCTGCGTAGTATCCAGCTGCTGCTCCAATTGCTTGAGTTGCGCTTCCAGCTCCTTTTTCTCAGCCTCGTATTTCTCAGGAATACCGGTGTACAGGTCTTTAGCCAGCAAAGGATCACCCTTTTTGATCAGGTTGAACTTAACCGCCGCACCAATGCGCCGGTCACTCTCTTCATTCTGAACCGTACCGATAGAAAGATCCAGTGAGGCCAGCCGGCGCATAAAGCCCGAAGCACGTTGATACTTCTCCAGGCTTTTGCGGTTATAAAACAATTCCCAGAAAGGCTGCGACTGAATAGCGAGGTTGGGGTTGAGCCGCCAGGACTTGAAAGACCAGTCAACCTTAAAGTCTTTTATATCCGAAGTACGCGTCACCTGCGAAGGCGTTACCCCCATCAGGTCAAAAACCGGAGAGGCTGGTATGTTCAACTCTTTGGGCGTTACACGCGAACTATTCCCTTCGTTTTGGCTGTAAACACAGGCACAGGCCAGCAGCAGGCAAACAAGTAATGCAGTTTTGTGGAGCGTTATCATAACCCAAAACTATCTCCACCTACCCCCCTTTTCAATACCTGACCATAGTGAATTCAAAGCGGGAAAAATACCTGATTGCAGGTAGTGCAGGGGTAGGGCAATTCGATATATTGTGCTTTAATCCGAGGCAGCATGAAGAAGATACACACCTTAATATGGCTATTGGCAGTCGGCATATTCCCGCTCATTGCCCAAAGTCAAACCGATGCATACAAGGATAGCCTGTTGCGTGTGGCAGCACTCAACAAGCAAGACACCAATACATACAAAGCCATCAATTTTCTATATAGATTATACTTCAATGAAGGAGACTTCAGGAATTCATTACAATATTGCCGTAAAGCCCTTGAGCTCTCCGATCAGCTGGGATTAAAAGAAAAACAGTCACGGATCGCCTATGCCATGGGACTGAATTACACCAACCTCAACATATACGACAGCGCGCAATACTACCTTGATAAATGCCTGCAATTACCCGGCGCATTAAAAGACACCCACTTATTAGTACAATACAACAACACCTATTCCATTCTATACAATTATCAGTCAGACCATAGTACAGCCATCAGCTATCTGATGAAAGCAGTGGAACTGCTGGAAGCAGTCAAATCGCCGGAGATTAAAGCCATCATGCCCCAAACCTACATGAACCTTTGCAATAACCTGCTGGCCGAAAACCAACTTGAAAAAGGCATCGAATACGGTAAAAAAGCATTGCAGTTTACAGGCTATCCCGATGAAGAACGACACCGTATATTGGTGCACCTCGATCTTATGGACACCTATATCAAACTGAACAAAGCGGCAGATGCCGGACATCACCTCGATACAGCCGTACAGATCAATAAGCAACTTAACAATGTGGTCATGGCCAACCTGGTCCACAACAACCAGGGCATATACTACGAATACATCCATGACCTGCCCGCCGCATTGATCGCATATAAGGCCGCTTACCACCTGGCCGATAGCCTGGATCAAAAACTCGTGCAGGGTAATCCCGCCAACAACATTGCCCGGATACAATACAAATTAGGCAACTATAAAGAAGCAGAACAATACGCACACATAGCCATAGGCATTGGCAACACCACCCGGCAAATGACAGTGCTATCCGACGCCTATAGCTTGTTGACCAGCGTAGCAAAAACAAAAGGCGATTATAAAAAAGCATTGGAGTTTGCAACACTCAATAAAAAATACGCCGACAGTTCAACCAACAGTGCAACCCAGAAAGTAACCCTGTCCCTCGAATCGAAATACCAGCACCAGAAAAAGGAAAAAGAGATAGCAGAACTCAAAGCAGACTCAGCCGAAAAAGAACTCCTGATCGTAAAAAGAAACCGCGTGCTAATGATCGGCGGGCTGTCTGCAGCCGTATTATTGTTGAGCATCGTATGGCTATACAGAAGCAGCAAACAGAAACAAACCATCGCCGAAAAAGAACAACACCTGCAGCAGGAACAAATTAAATTCCTCGAAAGACAACAACAGGTAGTATCCCTGCAAAGCATGCTCAATGGCCAGGAAACAGAACGCACCCGCATAGCCAAAGACCTCCATGATGGATTAGGAGGTTTATTTTCTACCGTAAAAATGAACTTCAGCGTATTACAACACGAACATCCGGACTTGAAAGAAAGCCCCCTGTTCCAAAAAAGCTATGAGTTGGTAGATACCGCCTCCGGAGAACTGCGCCGCATTGCCCACAACATGATGCCCGAAGTATTGATGAAACTGGGACTCATACAAGCAGTACAGGACATGTGCGCCGCCATCAGTAGCGGCAAATTGTTACACGTCACCCTGCAGGCATATGGGATCAACAAGCGACTCAATGCCTCCAGCGAGATCATGCTCTACCGTATTATGCAGGAACTCCTCAACAACATCATCAAACATGCACAGGCTACCGAAGCCATCATCCAGTTCAATAAAAATGGCAACCGCCTTACCGTCACAGTAGAAGATAACGGCAAAGGCTTCAACACACAGGATATAGACACCGCCCGCCACAGCGGTATGGAAAGCGTTAAAAACCGGGTACACTACCTCAATGGGAACATCAACATCGATTCACAAAAAGGAGTAGGCACTACAGTACTCATGGAATTCCTGATCAACGAAGAAGAATTATCTTTATCCTGACACAGCACTATGATCACCATCCTCATCATCGACGACCACCCCCTTGTTACCGACGGCATCAAAACAATGCTGCAGTCCGAGAATTATCTGCAGGTAACTGGTACGGCCAAAACAGGCAGGGAAGCACTCACATTCCTGGAAAAACAATCTGTCGATGTGATCCTGCTCGACATCAGCCTGCCCGATATGGATGGGCTTGTACTCTGTGAATTGATACGTACAAAGAATAAAACCACAAAGATCATTGGCGTCACCTCAGCCAACGATGCCGGCATCATTACACAACTCCTGCACCGCGGGGGAAACGGGTACCTGTTGAAAAATATGGAGCGTGATGAACTCATCCATGCCATTCACCGCGTATTGGATGGACATGTATACCTGAGCAGAGAAGCCAATGAAAAAGTACTGCAACAATACCAAAGCCTCAACACAGCCCTAAACCAGATGCCGGTACTCACGAGGCGGGAAAAAGAAATACTGGCATTATTAAGTGAAGGACTTACCGGACCGCAAATCGCCGATAAATTACACCTTAGCACCTATACAGTAGAAACACACCGCAAGAATATGCTGCAGAAATTCAACGTCAACAGCACGATGCTGTTGATCAAAGTGGCGCGGGAATACAAGCTACTCAACTGATCAGATTAACCTCAATAAAGTAGCAGCCACCACACCGGCAGTTTCCGTACGCAAACGATTATCACCAAGCGTTACAGGAACAAACTGATGTTGCAGCGCAAGCGATACTTCCCCGGGAGTAAAATCACCCTCCGGACCGATGAGCATAAGCTGGGAAGGCTGAGAAGAATCAGCTTCCTCGCGTAGATCCTTCCGTGCATCCTCCATACAATGAGCAATGAACTTCTGGGCCGTTCCAATCACTTCTTCCTGACGGAACAACTGTTCGTAACTGATTGGTTCATGCAACACAGGCAGCCAGCTTTGCTGGCTTTGCAACATGGCACTTATGAGTATACTCTTCATCCGGTCATGCCGGAAATGCTCCCGCTCCGTTCTTTCACACAATAAAGGAATGATCGTTTGCACCCCTATCTCCGTGGCTTTCTCCAGGAACCACTCAAAGCGACTGGTATTCTTCAGTAAAGAAATAGCAATCGCTATCTGCCGGCCGGGAGCCGGTGTATGCTGCGCCTGCGTAATGCGTACGCCACATTTCTTCTTATGGTCATTGATGATCTCAGCCGTCAGCAAATTACCTACACCATCAGTAAGCAATACCTGCTCACCAATCTCTTTGCGCAGCACCTGTATGATATGCTTCGACGCTTCTTCCGGCAAAGTCATTATATCATTGACAGCCGCAGCCGATTCAATATAGAAAATAGGCAAACTCATAATGCAAGATAAGAGAAAACAAAAAGCCCTCCCCGATGCATAATTGGGAGGGCTTGGATAACAACCTCAGAAGTTTATAATATTTTAAAAAGGTGCGTCATCATCGTCACCAAAAGGCATGTCATTCATCTTACTACCAGCCTGGATAAACAGCTTGGCGCCATCACCACCAGCACCACCCTCAGTAGGCACAGGCTTCCAGTTGCCGCCACCACCGCCACCGCCAATACCACCAAAGTCATCATTGTCCATCTCTTCAAACTTCTGAATGTGCAGCAATGCACGCAGCTTGATCGTTTCGAGAGAACCGTTACGGTGTTTGGCTATACGGATATGCGTTTCACCCTTATTACTTTCCCCCATTTCATTGGAGGTGATATCATAATACTCAGGACGGTAAATGAACATTACCATGTCCGCATCCTGTTCGATGGCGCCCGATTCACGAAGGTCACTCAACTGAGGCATCTTATTACCCTCCTTACGCGTTTCAACCGCCCGGCTCAACTGGGACAGCGCGATAATAGGCACCATCAACTCCTTGGCCAGTGTCTTCAGGTTACGTGAGATGGTACTGATCTCCTGCTCACGGTTTTGGTTTTTACCACCACCGCCACTCATCAGCTGAAGGTAGTCAATGATGATTAAGCCAATGTTATGCTTATTCTTCAAACGGCGCGCCTTGGCACGCAATTCAAATACGTTCAAAGCAGCCGTATCATCGATATAGATGGGCGCCTGCGCCAGCTTTTGAATACCCTTGGCATACAGTTGCTTCATCTCATGCTCTTCCATCTTACCACGGGAGATCTTTTCCAGCCATATTTCACTTTCTGCCGAGAGGATACGTTGTACCAGCTGGGCAGAGCTCATTTCAAGACTGAAGAAAGCCACCGGCGTGGGCTTCCGTGCATCTAAAGCTGCATTCCGCACAAGGTTGAGGGCGAAAGCCGTTTTACCTACCGCAGGACGAGCCGCCAGGATCACCAGATCAGAAGGCTGCCAGCCGTAAGTAACCTTGTCCAGAGAAGAGAACCCACTGGGCACCCCGGTAATATCTTCTGTCCGGTTACGCATATCTTCGATACGCTGAACCGTTTTTACCAACACACTATCGATACTGTCGAAATTCTTACGAAGGTGATTATTGGTGATCTCGAACAACTTGCTTTCCGCTTCATCCAGCAGGTCAAACACGTCAGTGCTGTCTTCGTAAGATTCACTGATGATCTCACCGCTGATACGGATCAGCTCACGCTGGATAAACTTTTGCAGAATGATACGGGAGTGAGCGTCGATATTAGCCGAAGAAACCACGGCATTCGTAAGCCGCGTTACATAGTAAGGGCCGCCTACCATTTCCAGTTCGTCCTTCGACCTCAGTTCCTCTACAACGGTCAAAATATCGATAGGCTGGTTCTTCTGCTGCAAGCTGAGCATCGACCGGTAAATACGCTGATTCGCATCCACATAGAAGCACTCAGGCTTCAATATTTCTATCACCGTATCGAAAGCGCTCTTTTCCAACATAATAGCACCCAACACAGCCTCCTCAAGGTCCTTTGCCTGCGGGGGTACTTTACCATACACCATCGTACTCAGGTCGATCGACCCTTTCCGGCGCGCTTTACTGCTGCGGTCTTTATTGAAATTCGTTAGCTCCATTGAGTTCAATTGGTCAGTAAGTAAGAAAAAACGTTGACAAAACAATCCACTGAACGATGCTCGTTGGTTTAGGGAGACGGATTTCCTGGTCATTCAGTCGGATATTATCCAACCAACGACTTGCGGAGTTAGTTCCAGACTTGTGTTACGAAATTGTTAATCCAGAGTTACCCGAATGTTACCGCTTGAGTCAGGACGGCGAATATATAACCGCTCACCTTCCCGAAAAAAAATTTCTGGAACCTATATTTAATCACCCGCAATTCACGAGCCGATTCACATCATTCATAGGGTTATCCACATAGATGTGCAGGATATTCCCAATTTACAAAAGTTTGGCACCCCTTCCTAAAGGAAATTCACACACACTTGTGCGAAGAAATTATGTACCAAAAATTTGGTGAAGAGGCCATTCCGGTGAGATATAGCAGGGTTAAGGGTTTACCTATTTCAGGTATAAGAAAACACTTAAACGGCGCGAGTTTTAATGCCTTCACCATGCTAAAACTGGCATAAAATCACTACTTTTAAACGGACAATATGAACAAAGCTTTACTGGCATTGTTTTTATGAGCAATAATGGAAAGAAGTATCAATTTTAAAGCATCATGCGGGTATATCAACTAAGGCATTATGAGGTATTGCTGAACGACCAGCAGGGCGAAGAACTGGAACTGCTTATTCAATACGAAAAGTTATGCAGCCGGTTACTCACCACGAAAGCACTTGCTTTTTCCAACACTCTTGAAGTAGCCCGGATACGCAATTACCGCATGGAGCGTCGCGCCACCCGCATCCACCGCCTCCTGGCAGATACCATCCCCCCATTCAGTTTCCTCATCAACAAAAATTAACGCTTCAGGTACCCTTATCGAGACCTTTTCGAGACGTTACCGAGACCTTATCGAGACTTTATCGAGACCCAGTTCCTGGGCAATCCTTCACCAATCCCCTGTCAGACCCATAGCAATCCCCCATCAGACTCTCCCTCAATTACCCACTTAATGGTATTGATAATCACAGATATTATCACCAGCTTTGCCACATTCTCCCCAACCTATAGTCTTAATCCGCCAGAACAGGTGAATACACCCTGTTACCCACCCTATAACCACCTTACCTTCAAACACAGGATTGCTCACTCATAATAATAACCTTCATGGCAGACAACAACAATGCAGACATCCAGATTACCAAAGCTGGAAGGGTTACCGCCGGAATACTCCTGGTAGCGTTCACCCTTTTCTCCATCATCATTATTATGGCCTTCTGGCCCGATAAACTCCCCAAAGCCGGTTCCGATTGTACCCTGTACAAATACGATTGGTTCGATATGACATTGGATACCTGCGCTTGCAAACAAACATGTCTGGACACTTCATGGGTCGAAGCCACATCCCAGGATACTACCCTGCCACTGGATACTACAACGACAGCGTCCGATACCAACAAAGCCTCCCAGATTAAAAAAAATCCGCTGCCTCAGAAAACTGCCAAGAAACCCGCCACCGAAGCCCCCACTAAAGGGCATATCAACCTCAACATTATACTACTTATGCTCGTGGCCGCCGGCGGCTTCCTCGGCAATATGATCCACATAGCCACCTCCTTCACCACCTTTGTAGGAGCCGGGAAATTCCAGCGCAGCTGGGTTCTTTGGTATTGGGTACGTCCCTTTACCGCATCCGCACTGGCACTGGCATTATACTTCGCCTTCGGCGCTACCAGCGACCCCGCCAATGTAGACCTCGATCGCATACTTACCCTGGCCATCCTTTCAGGCCTCTTTACCGACATTGCCACCCAAAAACTCAAAGAAGTTTTCGACGTTCTCTTCAGCCCCAAAGACAACAGGCCCAACAAGCTCACCGACCCGGTAGCCAAAATAGCCACCATCACACCGGAAGAACTGGCCAAAGAAGGAGAGAACACGATCGTGCTTAAAGGTACCAACCTGAAGAGCCAAAAACTGACGATCAAGATCGATGGCAAGGCCATTACAGAAACCAAAATAGCCGACAAAGAGATCAGCTTCAAATACACCATACCAGCTGAAGCAAAAAGTAAAACAGAGCTGGTGCTCGAGATAACCGATCCTGAAGGCAACACGGTTTCGAAGAAAACACTACCCGTAAAAGACAAACCAGCACCACCACCTGAAGAAGGAACGTAAAACACCTTCCGGCCTAATCCTTATCTTTGCCCCTCGCCTGTACCATTGGTAAGCCGGTATATGCAGGGCTGATAGTACCGATGCAGGCCAGGCAAGTAAATCAACACTAAAAGATCAAACTAAGTAATGACCATTTCATATAATTGGTTACACGAATATTTACCCGTAACCATTGAGCCGGAGCGACTGAGCAAAATATTGACAGCAGTAGGACTGGAAGTAGAAAGCCTCGAAAAATACGAAAGCCTCAAAGGAGGATTGCAGGGATTGGTAATAGGCGAAGTGCTCACACGGGAAAAACATCCCAATGCCGATAAACTGTCTGTCACCACAGTCAGCGTTGGCAGCGGCGAACCATTACAGATCGTATGTGGCGCCCCCAACGTGGCAGCCGGACAAAAAGTGATCGTAGCCACCGTAGGCACTACGATCTATCCAAAGAACGGCGAGCCCCTCACCATGAAAGTGGCCAAAATACGTGGCGTGGAAAGCTACGGAATGATCTGTGCCGAAGATGAGATCGGACTCAGCGACAACCATGCAGGAATACTGGTGCTGCCTGCCGAAGTAAAAGTAGGAACACCTGCCGCCACTTACTTCAAACCATACAATGATTGGGTTTTCGAAATAGGGCTTACCCCCAACCGGATGGACGCAATGAGCCACCTGGGCGTAGCCAGAGACGTTACTGCCTACCTGGTACACCACGATAAAAAAGATTATCGTGTAAAATCACCTTTCAACAACAGCTTCAAGACCGATAATACGAGCCTGCCGATCGCAGTGGAAATTGAGAACGCCAACGCCTGTCAGCGTTACTCCGGCGTTAGCATTACCAACGTACAGGTAAAAGAAAGCCCCCAATGGCTGCAGGATAAACTCCGCTCGATAGGCTTGCGTCCTATCAACAACATAGTAGACATTACCAACTTTATACTGCACGAAACAGGCCAGCCCCTGCACGCATTCAATGCAGACGCTATCAAAGGCCGCAAAGTGCTGGTAAAAAATCTTCCCGAAGGAACAGCCTTCGTGTCACTGGATGAAAAGACAAGGAAGCTGAGCGCCGAAGACCTGATCATCTGCAACGGTGATAGCGAGCCCATGTGCATAGCGGGCGTATTCGGCGGCCTGCACAGCGGCGTAAAAGCAGATACTACCAACATCTTCCTCGAAAGCGCCTGGTTCAACCCCATCGACATCCGCAAGACCTCCTTCCGTCATGGCCTGCGCACAGATGCAGCCACCCGCTTTGAAAAGAACGTCGATATCAGTAATACGGTCAATGTATTGAAACGGGCCGCCATGATGATCAAGGAATTGGCTGGAGGTGAGATCGCTTCCGACGTGATAGATGTATATCCCGATCCCAGAGAGCGGTCATCAGTAGTACTCAAATACCACTACCTGCGCAAGCTGAGCGGTAAGAACTATCACCCCGACACCGTTAAAAAGATACTTACCAGCCTTGGCTTCGAAGTCATCAAAGAAGGCATGGACAATATCTGGGTCAATGCCCCCTATAGCAAGCCCGACATTAGCCTGCCTGCCGATGTGGTGGAAGAGATCATGCGCATAGATGGATTGGACAATGTAGAGATCCCCACCTCTATCATGATATCTCCGTCTATCGAGACCGATAGCTATAAACACACCTACAAAGAGAAAACAGCCAACTACCTCGTAGGACTTGGCTTCAATGAAATATTCACCAACTCGATCACCAATGCCGCTTACTTCGATGAAGCGGAGCTGGGCTCAGCCGTGAAGCTGCTCAACAACCTGAGCGCAGAACACAATATCATGCGCCCATCTATGTTGGAAACCGGACTGGAAGCCATCGGCCACAACCTCAACAGGAAAAACCACAACCTGCAGTTCTTCGAGTTTGGCAAAACATACCATATGAGCGCCCCCGGTAATTACCAGGAGAACGAACATGTATGCCTTTACATCACCGGTCAGGTAAAAGAAGATTCCTGGAAAACTAAAGGATATACCGTTGATCTTTATTACCTTAAAGGAATCGTGGCAAGGATATTGCAGCTCACCGGCATTACTAAAACAAGTTGGCAGGCCATCACCACTCAAAAACTGGCCGACAGCCTGGAAGTAAGGATCAACAACGAAGTCATTGCCACATTAGGAGCCGTAGCCCCGCACGAACTCAAGCGATTCGATATCAAACAACCCGTATTCTTTGCTGACATCGATTGGGAATTATTACTGAAGAAAGTGGCTAAAGGCGAATTGAAAGTAACCGAGTTACCCAAACAATTGCCCGTACACCGCGATCTTGCTATGATAGTGCCCAAGGCCCTCCCATACGCCGACGTAGAGTCGACCGTCAAGAAGGTCCGGATCGAAAAACTGCAGACAGTGCAGCTCTTCGACATCTTTGAAAGCGGGAAAATAGGCGCTGATAAAAAATCACTCGCCATCAGCTTCACGTTCCTCGACGAAGAGAAAACGCTTACTGATAAAGAGATCGATGCAATGATGAACAAGATCATGACAGCCTTGGAAAAAGACCTCCAGGCAGAAATAAGGAAGTAACCGGAAACAGGGGACTTCCTTGCCGCAGCAGGAAAACCTAAACCCGGAATCCTAAATTCGAAATCAATGTCAGACACTCAGCAACCATGGAAACGCGTCAATGATAAACTGCAGCAAGTACTGCAGCAATACCAGGTGTTGCAAAAAGACAATGACCGGCTGACAAAAGAGTTGAAGGAACTAAAAGCGAAGGATGCATTGCAGGCCCGAAAGATCGAGGAACTGGAAATAAAAATAGCAGCACTGAAAACAGCTACCGGCCAACTGGACGAAGCTGATAAAAAAGAATTGGACAAACGCCTGCATCAGTACATCCGGGAAATAGACCGGTGTATTGCCATGCTGAGCCAGTAAAAAATAGTTATACGCGTTTCACTAAACGCATTTTCATTTCATCTTCTCCCTGTGAAAGCTCTAAAGTGTAGATACCATACGGCAGATCGTTGAGGCCTTTCCAGGTAACCGTATTGTCTCCTTTGGGAACGGAGGCTTCCATACGTTGGCATTCTTCCCCTTTTTCGTCGCGTAAAATGGCTTTGAGACTGGAGCGGATAGGTGCTACTAATTCGAGTGTCAGGACATCGATGAAGATGGACGACTTTACTTTTGCAAACATAGTTCGCTTGGTTTTGGTGACGTAATCATAGAATACGGGTTCATAGTTTCCTTACCATCCAAAACGATCCATTAGAGTCCAAAGTGTATCAGATATCCAGTTGTTAATTCTGTGTGGATAAATATAGAATAGACTTTTCAAATTTGCAAGTAATGGAAGAATTAATTCCGATAAATGTAGTAATTGGCGACAGAACCTACCGGATTCGCATTGCTCCGGCCGACGAAGAGGTCGTTCGCAAGACCATTAAGCTCATTAATGATAAGATCATCGAGTTTAAAACCCAGTTCGCCGGCAAAGACATGCAGGACTATGTGGCCATGGTTGTTCTCTGGTATGCCACCCAACAAAAAGCGGCCGGAAACCAGCCGCTTATGACAAGTGAAGCAGATAAACAGTTACAATCCATGGAAAAGCTCCTCGACCGGATTCTCCAGCCCTGAGCCTATTTCTTTACCACACCCTCATCCATGATCAGTTTCATGGTAAAAGGAACCGACTGACCGGCTACTTCCATAATGCCGGTAGCATCCATCGTGGCATTCCTTTTCTTGATAATACCAGTAGCCACCTCCATAACATATTGCCCCTTGGAGGTACCGGCAATATGCATATTAATAGTCATACCATTGTTCTCCATTTCGCCCGATTGCGTAATGGTGCCATCCATACTTACGATTGCCTCATCACCCTTTACCTCGAGCACCTTATAATTGGTCACCGCTTTACCTTGAGCCGATACAGTAGAATCGATCCAGCTATCACCAGCTTTCACAGCCTTATCAGGCAGGTTAGCGACCAGGTCATAAGAAGTGCCGGGCTTGGTAGCAGCATTGGTCAGGCCACCCGTCATGCTCATAAAACCACCGGCTTTATCAGCGAGGTCACTCCCTGTTGAGTCATCACTGGAAAGGATAATCCCCTTCGGGTCGATGGTCATATTCTTCGTCTTACCTACCATCTCGCCCATTTTCTGGCCTATCTCATTAGAGTTGCCATCCTTCTTATCCGAATCATAATTCATTTCCTGGCCCATACCATTCATACTGCTCACCACCCGCTTTACCGTAGTGGCCAGCGCATAATCCTTGGCAGTGGCGCTTTTAACCTCGACCAGCGAAGTAATGGTATTCACATTCTTCATATCGATAGTCTGGCCCATCATTTCCATACCAAAACTCAAATTAACAGAGGCCACACGCTCCAATTGCTGGCCTTTGGAAAACACAGCCTTCCGGCTCAGTGACTGGCCGTTAACAACTACTACAGCAAGGGCTAAAGGGACAAATAACAGCTTTTTCATATTTCTATATTAATTAAATAACTCTGCCAGTTTCTTTTGCAAGTCTTCGCCACGCAGGTTCTTGGCAATGATCTTACCCTGCGGATCGATCAGCAGGTTCTGAGGGATAGCCTGGATACCATATTGAACAGCCACCGCATTCTTCCAGTATTGAAGGTCCGAAACATGCGTCCAGGTCAGCTTATCATCATGGATCGCCTTGATCCATTTTTCCTTGGCATTAGGTTGATCAAGCGATATACCCAGCACATGGAAACCCTTCTCCTTATATTTATTATAAGCTACCACAACATTGGGATTCTCAACACGGCAGGGACCACACCAGCTTGCCCAGAAATCAACCAGCAGGTATTTGCCTTTGAAAGAAGACAATTTCACCGGGTTGCCCAATGTGTCATTCTGCGTAAAGTCCATGGCAAAACTACCTACACCGGTTTTCTTGGCTATTTCTATCCGCTCCTTCCACTCTTTACCCGACTTTGATTCACGGATCGCTTTAGGCAATTGATTGAACACCGGCTCCACCTTCGCAGGCTTGATATCATAACCGGCAAATTGCTGGAAGGCGAAGAACGCCACCGGAGATTGCGGATTAGCCTTTACATAACTGCCATACACCTTCTCATTCATTTCTTCATATAAAGCATCCATCTGGGCATCCAGCTTAGCGGCCTCTTCTTTCTTACCGGCTTTATTAGCCTCAGTATAGGCAGCATAAAGTTCCCGGCGACGGTCGCCAAAAGACTTGGCTTGCTCATTCAGCTTTGCATACTCATCATGCGCCTTGGAACCCTTTACAGTTACATTGCTGAAAGAATCCACACTGATCACAGATATATCACCAGGATATAAAAAAACAGTAGCAAAATCACGCTGCATCAGCCTCCTTTTGGAAGACTCCGAACCTGACGGGTATTTTGCGCGCAGGCTCGACATGGCAGCCCCTTCAGACAACTGGCCCGAAAAATTGTATTGACCGTCCTTTACCAACACACTGTCCATTTTACGCTCCCCGTTAAGCGCATACGTCAGGTACACCCACTCAATGGGTTCGCCTGCCTTGGATACATCGCCTTTGATGGTAAATTGTTGAGCATTGGATTGCGTGGCCAGCAACAGTCCGGCCCCGATAAATAGTAGATGCTTCATAGTAAGATGCTTTTTGAATGGTGAACGCTACAATATTAAAGAATAAATACCTTTTCCAGCCGCCACCTATCAAGCAAAACAACAAACCCTCAGTTTTTTATATACTTTCCATGCAATTGGCGTTCTAAACAGAAATTATGCAAATAGGTTTGCTGGTCAAACAATGCTTGCTTAATTTCCGTACTTTCGCACATTAGCCTCTCACGCATGAACAATGAACTATACATAGAGAGGATACATAATATGGTAGAACAATCAAAACATTTAAAACACAATGGATCCGAACGCATTAACCTATATAATTGGAGGAGTGGCACTGGTGGCGGGCATCATAGCCGGAAAGTTCATCTTTGCTAAAAACACGCAAAAGCAGATAGATGAGGCTGACCAACAAGCCAAAAAATTACTCTCCGACGCCCAGACACAGGCTGAAACAGTTAAGCAACAAAGACAGCTCGAAGCCAAAGAAAAATTCCTGCAACTAAAAGCCGAGCACGAAAAAGAGGTAAATGAGCGTAACCGCAAATTGAGTGAAGTAGAGAACAGAGCAAGGCAGAAAGAACAGGCCATCAACCAAAAGACAGACCAACTGGACAAACAGGTAAGAGAGAATGAAGCCATCAAGGACAACCTGAACCGCCAGATCGAAGTAGTAAACCTCAAGCGCACTGAGCTCGAAAAACACCAGGAAGAGCACATCCGCCGCCTGGAAAAAATAGCCGGCCTCACAGCCGACGAAGCTAAAAAGCAACTGGTAGAAAGCCTTAAACACGAAGCAACTACCCAGGCGCTGGCCATGCAGCAGGAGATCATCGACGATGCCAAGCAAAAGGCCAACAAAGAAGCCCGCAAGATCATTATCCAGTCTATACAACGTACAGCAGCCGAACAGGCGATCGAAAACTCCATCACGGTATTCAACCTCGAAAGCGATGAGATCAAAGGACAGATCATCGGTCGTGAAGGCCGTAACATCCGTGCCATTGAAGCCGCTACCGGCGTTGACCTGATCGTGGATGACACCCCCGAGGCGATCATCCTCTCTTCATTCGACCCCCTGCGTCGTGAAATTGCGCGCTTAAGCCTTCAGCGCCTCGTAACCGACGGTCGTATCCACCCGGCCCGTATCGAGGAGATCGTAGAAAAGACCCGCAAGCAGATCGAAGAGCAGGTAATGGAGATCGGTGAGCGTACTGTGATCGAACTGGGTATCCACGGCCTGCACAAAGAACTGATCCGCGTGGTAGGAAAAATGCGTTTCCGCTCCTCTTATGGACAGAACCTCTTGATGCACAGCCGCGAAGTAGCCAACCTTTGCGGTATTATGGCAGCCGAACTGGGCCTCAACCCCAAATTGGCCAAACGTGCCGGCCTCCTGCACGACATTGGTAAAGTGCCCGATGAAGAATCTGAACTGAGCCACGCCCTCCTTGGAGCCAAGCTGGCTGAGAAATACGGGGAAAACCCCGCCGTAGTGAACGCCATAGGCGCCCACCACGATGAAATGGAAATGCAATACGTGATCTCCCCCATCGTACAGGCTTGTGACGCCATCAGCGGCGCCCGCCCAGGTGCCCGTCGTGAGATCATGCAACAATACCTCCAGCGCATTAAAGACCTGGAAAACCTCGCCCTGGCCTACAATGGAGTAGAAAAAGCCTACGCTATACAAGCCGGCCGCGAATTACGCGTTATTGTTGAGGCAGAAAAAGTAACTGACTCCGATTCCGATAAGCTGTCATTTGAAATAGCCCAGAAGATCCAGACCGAAATGACATTCCCCGGCCAGATCAAAGTGACTGTGATCCGCGAAAAGCGGTCTGTGAATGTGGCCAGGTAATAATATTATTAAACAGGAAATCAGTGCAAAGCCACGTGTAGTTTAAAAAAATCCGGATTTTAATCCGAAATCCGAAATAAACTACTACCTTTGCCCTCCTTAAAATTTGAAGATCATGAACGCAGCAGTTCAATTCGTACACGAACAATTGACCGGTAAAAAAGAACTCCCCAGCTTTAAAGCAGGTGATAACGTTACCGTTAACTATAAGATCATTGAAGGTGGTAAAGAGCGTATCCAGGGTTTCCGTGGCGACGTGATCAAACGTCAGGGAACTGGCGGTACTGCTACTTTCACTGTTCGTAAAATCTCTGACGGTGTAGGTGTGGAAAGAACTTTCCCCATCAACTCCCCCAACATCGAGTCTATCGAACTGAACAAAACTGGTCGTGTACGTCGCGCCAAGCTGTTCTTCCAACGTAACCGTAGCGGTAAAAGCGCACGTATCAAGGAAAAACGTATGGCTGTCGCTTCTCAAGCTTAATAACCAGCTCGTTATAACTTATACAGAGCGGAAACCAAACCGGTTTCCGCTTTTTTTACGTATATATTATACCCCTTTGTTAATCGTAAGTAAAATCCCTTGTTTCACTCATTTACAGAGCTAATTTGTGTAAGTGAATATGCGTTTTACTTATGAAAAGCTGTAATTTCGTATTTCAATCAAAATAAAAAGAGTACCATGCTTGTAGCTAATAATTTCCTGATGATCTCGATGCCAGGTGGTATGGAGTGGGTGTTGATCATTTTAGCTGTACTGATCCTGTTCGGTGGTCGTAAGATCCCTGAATTCATGAGAGGTATTGGTAAAGGTATCCGTGAATTTAACGATGCCAAGAACAACGTGAAGAAAGAGATTGAAGATGGCATGAACGAAAAGGATAAAAAAGCTCCTTCTTCTCCTGCTCAATAACACGCTCTTCCTTTTTAACGGGGATTCCAAACCGATTTGTTTTCTCAAAGCCGGCTACAGGATTTGTTTACCTACGAATCAATAACCAACTACCATGCTGATCTGTTGAACGGCACTACCACTTGCGTAGCTGCAGTACAGCATTATTTGCACAACATCGGGCAGAAACGGCACCTCAATGCCTTCCTCCAGGTTTATACCGAAGAAGCATTACAACAGGCAGCCGCACTCGATGCAAAACGTGCTGCCGGTCAGCCAATGGGCAAGCTCCATGGAGTAGTCATCGCCCTGAAAGATGTGATCTGTTATAAAGACCACCCCGTTTCAGCAGCTTCAAAGATCCTGCAAAACTTCACCTCCGTTTATAATGCAACAGCCGTAGAGCGGCTCCTCGCCGAAGAGGCTATTATTATAGGTAATACCAACTGCGACGAGTTCGCGATGGGTTCCACCAACGAGAACTCCGCCCACGGCAAGGTCCTCAACGCCTTGGATGAAACCCGGGTACCCGGCGGATCCTCTGGCGGGTCGGCAGTAGCCGTCCAGGCCTCCTTATGCATGGTAAGCTTGGGAAGCGATACAGGCGGCTCAGTAAGGCAGCCAGCCGATTTCTGCGGCATCGTAGGCCTGAAGCCTACCTATGGCCGTATCTCGCGCTATGGCCTTATAGCCTATGCCTCCTCCTTCGACCAGATCGGCATCTTCGCCAATAACGTCCCCGACGTATCCCTTCTATTAGAAGTGATGGCCGGCGCCGACGAGTACGACAGCACGGTATCACCCGCTGAAGTACCCTCTTATTCAACCGCAACCAATTCATTACCAGCCACTTTAAAGATTGCCTATTTCAAGGAGGCACTGGAAAGCCCCGCGCTGGACAATGAAATAAGGAACAATATCCTGGGCCTCATCGACAAGCTCAGGGCCGATGGACACACCGTAGAAGCAGTCGATTTCGAGTACCTCGACTACATCGTACCCACCTATTACGTACTCACCACAGCCGAAGCATCCTCCAATCTTTCCCGCTTCGACGGGGTCAAATACGGCTACCGGACCCAAAATGTGGATAAAAACCTGCCCTTAACAGAATTTTATAAGACCAGCCGATCTGACGGTTTTGGCTGGGAGGTCAAACGTCGTATAATGCTCGGCACCTTCGTTTTGAGCGCGGGTTATTACGATGCCTATTTTACGAAGGCCCAGCAGGTAAGACAACTACTGGTCGAAAAGACCAATTTGGTATTCAATAACTTCGACGCGATCATTCTACCCACCGCTCCTTCCCCCGCTTTTAAGCTCGGCGAAAAGATGGACGACCCCATCGCCATGTATTTAGCTGACATTTTTACAGTTTTTTCCAACCTAACCGGCATTCCCGGCATCTCAATCCCGCTTTTTTGGCACAGTAATGGCATGCCTTATGGGCTGCAGATTATGACAAACCGATTTCGCGAATTATCTTTGCTCCAGCTATCCCAACAGTGGATGCAGCAGTATAGGTTCGCCGGTTAACATGAAAGGCCCTAATTAATCGACTCCCGGCGTCATAATTTGTACTGCACCCTTTTCCTTCTATCCTATCAAAGACAATCCCGTTCCTATTTAAAACATCATCCGTTTAATCCATACCTGAGAGTCGGCATTGTTGTGCTAAAAAAACGATGATGAAAAGAAAGCTAGTTTATGCCAGCATTTTTAGTCTGGTGTGGTTACTAATGGCATTTGATACAGGTGGTAAGAAAAAGACTACCTCCAACCAAAAGTCAGCAGCCAAATCAACACAGGCCAGAAAAGTAAAGGCCAGAATTGTACTTGTTGACACCATTCAGTCGCCTGCAAAGGCAGATTCTATGGCCGATCCGGGTTTCAAATCCCTGTTCGAAACAAATTCGAGCGTGCGGTTGAACCCCCGGGCCATCACCTTTGTGCAGGACTATATGGAAAAGAATACAGAAGACCTCCTCGAAATTAAAGAATGGGGACTCCCTTACTTTAATATGATGGAAAGTATTCTGAGCAAGTATGGTTTACCTACGGAATTGAAATACCTCGCCGTTATCGAGTCCAGGCTGAAGCGTTCAGCAGTGTCCTGGGCAGGTGCAGTAGGTCCCTGGCAGCTGATGCCCGCCACTGCCCGCATCCTTGGGTTGAAAGTAACCCGTGGTAAAGATGAGCGTACAGACTATTATAAGAGTACACACGCTGCTGCCAAATACCTGAAAGATCTGTATACAGAGTTTGGCGACTGGTTGCTGGTAATCGCAGCCTATAACGGTGGTCCCGGTAATGTATACAGCGCTATCCGTAAAAGCGGTAGCCGTAACTTCTGGAACCTGCAGTATTACCTGCCGGCCGAATCACGGACACACGTTAAGAAGTTTATCGGTACACACTATATATTTGAAGGTCAGGGTAGTGTAACTACTTTAACCAAGGCCGAAGCTACCGAGCAAATGGGTGTAACAGCCACTTACCTGCTGCGCAGGGACATTTCGACCCAAGAGCTGAGCCAGGCAAAAAGCGTAACAGTTTCCGGTAAATACCATTCATCTGTTATCGCCCGTCACATCGCTATGGACCAGGCCACTTTTGCCAAGTGGAACCCTGATTTCGATAAGAAAATGGCCAGTGCAGACAACGCTTACGAACTGAAACTGCCTGCCGACAAGATGGAACTGTTCCAGGCTAATAAATATGCTATCCTGAACGAGTCAGTACAAATGATGCTCAGCGGAGCAACCGTAGCTACCAAAGAAACCAAATAGATAATAATACTTACACAAAAGGGTGAATCGCCAAAAGCGGTTCACCCTTTTTCTATGATAGCCAGCCGCGAACTGCTAGCCTTATCAACCTATTAACTTTTCAACCTGTCACCCTTCCCCCAGCACACGCTTGATCGCCGCCGCCTTCCACAGACACTCTTCATACTCCCCTTCCGGGTCGCTGTAAAAAGTGATACCCGAACCAGCCTGGAAAGAAAGATAGCGGTCGGCAGCATTATACAACACACTCCTTATCACCACATTAAAGTCGAAGTCGCCACCGGGCGTTATATACCCCACCGAGCCGGAAAACACCCCTCGCTTTGTTTGCTCATACTGCTCGATCAGTTCCATCACCCGCCGCTTGGGCGCCCCGGTCATAGATCCCATGGGGAAAGTATTGCTGATAGCATCAATAAAATGAACATCCTTCCGCAACTGGCCACTAACCGTAGAGATCATCTGATGCACCTGCGGAAAACTATAAACACCAAACAACTCATCCACCTGCACACTGCCCTCTTCACACACCTTCGAAAGATCATTCCTCACCAGGTCTACCACCATCACATTCTCCGAACGGTCTTTGGCACTATTATATAACTGCTCTTTGTTTTGTTGATCAGCTCGCCGATTATGAAGGTCTCTCTGCAAGGTACCCTTCATGGGTTGTGAGAACAGACGATTACCCTCCTTTTTGAGGTAACGCTCAGGACTGGCACAGACCAGATAGCGGTCTTCCACCTTATAAAAAGCGGCGAATGGATTGGGCGAAGCGTTGCCCAATGATAAGTATACAGAAAGAGGATCTACTATTGCATCAGTAGCATAAAACTCCTGGCAGAAGTTGATTTCGTAACAGTCCCCTCGTAAGATATGTTGCTGTAAAGCACGGATCACCTCCAGGTATTCATTCCGCTCAATCCGTGGACGAATAACCAAAGCTGGCCCGGCAGATTGCGGAGCTGGCAAAGAGGCAGTAATGATTTGCTGGTAAATAGCAGCCTGGTCTTCATGAAATGAACCAATGCTGATGGCGTCCTCATTCAACTGAATGACAACCTCCGGCACAAAGAAAAACAAGTCAGGAAAACCGATTCGATCGGGGTGTTGACTGGTCAGCGGCTCCAGTTCATTCTTTAGGTCATATCCGAGGTGACCAAACACCCAATCAGTGTGCTTTTCGTAAAAGGCTTTTAGCTGTGTAAAGGCATCGTTGCCGGCATTCACCGTTAGAGAGTGAGCAGCGCCAGCGCCAAGCAAACATTCAAAACGATGGAGTGAAGAAGGATATAACTGGTTGTCCAGCAAACAACAAATGTTGAACCGGTTGCACCAGTTCAACATTTGCAATTTCGTTTGCTGAAAATCTTTTATTGGGAAAGAAGTGAAACGTCTGTTCACACTTGCGGTAGCGCTCAGGTACGCTGTTAATTAAAAATCATCTTCTTCGTCATCGAAGCCACCACGATCATTGAAAAGATCCATGTCCTTGAACTCATCATCGAGGCCAAGATCATCATCATCTTTTCCTTTTTTGCCTGCGCCCGCACCACTGCCACCGCCGGAGCCAGCCTTCTTGGTCTTCGACTTGGGTAAGTCAAACTCTTCGAAGTCAGGATCCCACTCCTCTTCCTCTTCAGGCTTATCCCAATCATCTACTTCATCCTCATCGGCGTCATCATCGTCATCATCATCGTCACCATCTTCATCTTTGCTCTTTTTAGCAGATGCTTTAGTAGCGCCCTTCTTGGCTTTGGGGGTAGTTTCCTCATCATCCTCAAGGTCTTCATCATCCTCATCTTCCTCTTTCTTAGGTTTTGAAGAGGCTTTCTTAGGAGTTTCCTTAGAAGACTTTGGTGCAGGGCTGCCGCCGGTCTTTTTTTCTTTGTCAGATTTTGCTGCCATTGTCTGGTAAGATTATGCTGTAAATTTCAGCGAAGTTTTCAATTCGCCAAACTTTTTTATTAAAAAATTTTACTTGTAAAACGATACCTGAAAGTACTTATAATAAAACCATAATTTCCCTGATCCCCTCAATGATCTTCATCAACAACCAGACCGGGTTTTATTACACAATAGTAAGATACATAGCCTTCACCAAGAAACAAATATTTCAAGAGAAATACTATATTTCTATCAACTGATCCCTGCCTGGCCCATTGGAAACATAAGCCACTTTTACACCCAGGTATTCGT
The DNA here is from genome assembly GCF_059502485.1 of Paraflavitalea sp. Taxonomy (NCBI): domain Bacteria; kingdom Pseudomonadati; phylum Bacteroidota; class Chitinophagia; order Chitinophagales; family Chitinophagaceae; genus Paraflavitalea; species Paraflavitalea sp. The sequence continues at coordinate 1,411,405 of NZ_JCACET010000008.1, read as the reverse complement.
CAATGAAATCTACATATTGCTTCATTACTTCGGGCAGCTGGGAAGCCTTCTTCAGACTGGTAACATCCTGCTTCCAGCCCTTGAATGATTTCAGTTCAGGCTCGATAGCAACCTTAGTCATCTGGAAAGGAACCTGGTTGGTCTTCTCACCATTAACTACGTAGGAAGTACACACTTTCAGCTCGTCAAACGCGTCCAGTACGTCAGCCTTTGTCATGACCAGCTTGGTTACACCATTTACCATACAGGCAAAGTTGAGGGCCACCAGGTCGATCCAGCCACAACGGCGGGGACGTCCGGTAGTAGCACCAAATTCATTGCCAATACGGCGAAGCTCTTCACCCATATCATCGTGCAGCTCGGTAGGGAAAGGACCACTGCCCACTCGGGTACAATAAGCTTTGGTAACACCAATAACATCCTTGATCTTTTGCGGAGCTATACCCAATCCGGTACATACGCCGGCAGAGATCGTATTGGAAGAAGTAACGAAAGGGAATGTACCGAAGTCCACATCCAGCATACTGCCTTGTGCACCTTCAGCCAGCACCTTCTTACCCTGACGGATTTTGTCATTAATGAAATACTCACCATTCACGATCTTGAACTGACGCATAAATTCGATGGCGTCAAAGAACTCCTCTTCCCAGGCAGAGATATCCTCATGGAAGTTCATGCTGTCCAGCAGCTTTTGGTGCTTCAGGCGCAGCTTGATGTATTGAGTAGTGAAGCTCTTGTCGAGCAGATCACCCACCCGCAGGCCATTACGGCCGGTCTTATCCATATAGGCTGGTCCGATACCTTTCAAGGTAGAACCGATCTTCTCATTGCCTTTCTGTAACTCTGAAGCCTTATCCAGCGCCCGGTGAGTAGGCAGGATCAAGTGTGTTCTTTCAGAGATATATAAGTTTTTACGATAATCAACACCAAACGCTTTTACCTTATCGCACTCATTGCGCAGCGTCACGGCATCCAATACCACACCATTACCGATCAGGTTGGTAGTATTTTCATGAAAAATGCCCGAAGGGATCTGGTGCAATACAACTTTCTTATCATTTACATACAGGGTATGACCTGCATTGGGACCTCCCTGAAAACGAGCAATAACATCGTAGGAAGGAGCAAAGTAATCCACAATTTTCCCTTTGCCTTCATCGCCCCACTGAAGACCTAATAAAACATCAACCATCTATCTGAGTATTTGTATGATTTGCTGAACCCGTTAAGCAACGGGAGGGCAAAAATAGGCGAATGTGGCAAAAGCCGGAAATAAAATAAGCAGGCCTTTTGAACACAAAAAAATGCCGGGAAGACAACAAGGCAGAAAGCAATACCACTCAATTACTTCCCACCTTGCCATCTTCCCGGCAGGCTAATTATCAACTATTTAGTTCTCTGTAAAAGGCAGTGGGAACTTATCCCACACATCATCTCCCACCCTATCGAGTGGCAATTGATTCAGACGATTATACCGGCGCATGTCTACCCACCGGTGGCCCTCAAAAAATAAAGAATATCTGCGTTGGAACAACATTTCCGTAGTAAAGGCAACTTGTGAAATAACACCCGCATAAGGTGTCAGATTATGACCTGTCCTGATTCTGTCCAGGGCAACTTTCGCATCAGGCAGTTGATTCAATCCAATTTTGGCCTCTGCATAGATCAGTATCAACTCCTCATTCCGGATGATCGGCATAGGCGCTGTACTGGAAGTATACACCCACACATCACGATTACTGGTCAGGTTATCCAGCGAAGCTGCTGAGGTCCTCAACGTTGCTTTGGCAATCCTGTCATCCCCCGGAATAAGATCAGTAGCAAAAGAAGGATGTGCCAACCGCACCTCGCCATTACTATTCTGTGGAAAGAAAGTAAGGTTCAATTGATCATTTGGACCGGTAGAATAAACATGAAACACACCCTTACTAAATGCGCCATTCAGATCGAAGAAAGATTCATTCAAAGCAGTCAAAGCAGCAGCCCACTGCTGACGGTACACAGCTACCCGCGCAGCCAGCGCACGGTTGAACTGCAGAAGACCAGCTGCAGTCTTAAATCCTTCAAACCCTGCAGAAAGCGTATAAGCAATGGTAGAACCTGTAAGGTCAGTTTTGGCTTCATCCAGCATATTAGCAATAGCCGTGAGCGATTCAGGATGCCCCACTACAGGCCCCAGATTGTCAGGATCACTTACCTCTATGCGAACACCATTGGTATAAGCCAGATTCAGGTTCAGCAACAACTGATAAGCCTTGATGGTCTTGGCAAAACCGAGGTACCCCTTTCTTTCCTCTGCTGTGATCAGAGAAGAATTGGTGGCAGCCTGGATCAGGATATTACAATTCTTCACTACGCGGTAACGTCCATTCCAGGGATTGGTTAAATAAAAAGTATTGTTATCCAGTACAGCAGTACCACCACCTAACAAGTCAGTAGTATAACGTGGCTCTGAGCCTGCAAAACGATACATCTCACGACCGATCATACCTACATCATCCAGGTAAAAATCCATCAAATTACGCATACCTGATTCTGTTCCGGTAACTACGTTATTCAGCTGAGGTTTAGAGGCATTGGCCAACAAATCCTCAATCGTAGATCCGTTCAAACTTCCGATCTCCTTCTTGCACGAGAACAGCAACACCACTCCGGCAAGCAGGCAATATATATGAACAATGAATTGCTTCTTCATGATAGATAATTTTTGTTGTTAGAAATCAACCAGCACGTGAAAAGTAGCCCGCTTGGAAGCTGGGAAAGGCATTACATCCACACCAGTAGAAAAGCCGGTACCGAAGTTGGACACTTCAGGATCATAATTCACATACTTGGTGCTGGTGAAATAATTGTTGGCCGAAACACCTACCCGAAGGCTCTTCACGAAGTTCACCGGCAGCTTACCAACAGTGTAATACAGCGCCACTTCACGCAAACGCAGATAACCGGCATCCTGCACAAAGTGACGGGCCGATGTGCCCACCTGTCCTATACGGGCAGGTCCTTTGGCATTGCCATCCTTGTCCAGGTCATCATAGTCAGGCGTCGTACTGCCAAGGTCAGTCAACAACTGGCTCAGGTTGATCACATCACCCTTATGTTTCCAATGAAATAACCAACGCAGACTGAAGTTTTTCAGGAAGGTCACTTCGTTAAACCAGTTCATCTGGAACCTTGGTTCAGAATCACCCAGCTTTACCACACCATTGGCTCCATCGATACCTACGATCTGCGTAGCCGTCTTGCCCTCTTCAATCATGAATGTGCTCAACGTATTACCAAATGCACCCAACACTACAGGATCTATATCAAGTCTGGTCACCCTCGAACGGTTCAACCAGAAGTTGACAGTCGTATTCCAGCGAATGTCCTTGTTGGATACAGGCTGCGCGTTAACACTGATCTCTAAACCCCTGTTGCGGATATTACCTGCATTCACCCATTCATTGGAGAAACCGGTAGAACCAGGCGTAGGACGTTGCAACAGGAAATCCTTGATCCGCTTCTCATACACACTGATCTCGAAATTGAGGCGGCTGTTCAACACACTGAAGTCAATACCTGCTTCCAGCTCAGAAGTACGCTCTGGCGCAATATTGGGCGAACCACGCAGCGTGCTCACCAACAGACCGATAGTACCATCGATATTGAAGATATTCATAGTGGTGAACTTGCTGCCAAAGGCAGGGAAGTTACCCGCCTGACCATAAGCGGCCCGTATCTTAAGGTTATTGAAAAGATCGCCCTTCCAGAAATCCATATTGGTCAGGTTCCAGGACAAACCGGCTTTTGGATAAGCGTAATATTTATTGGGATCACCATTATTGGTAGATTTATCAAAACGAACGCCCGCAGTAAGTGTAATGGCATCAATAAGCCCTACTTCTTCCTGAACGAAAATACCATTGTCCTGATACTTGTTGCGAAGCTGAGTAGATGTCAAAGCACTGGCCTGATCTACGCTCGTTTGATTAGCCACCGTTTTAGTAGCCACATTCAGCAGGTTGTTATAATCACCCTGTTCCTGCGTAATACCAGCCGAAGTAGTAAAACTGATATCTTCAGAAGGTGCAAAATTATTCACCAGCGAAAGAATATAATTCGCATTCAGGCTCCTGGTAAAACCTTGCACATTGGTACCCTGCACCACTTGTTGAAACTGCAGCGAGTTGGGAAATAGCGCAGTTGTTTTAAGACTATAAAAATCGATACCGCCACGGCCAATAAACCGGGTGGTAGACTTGCCTGACTTTTGGAAGATGGCGTCCACATTGATACCAGTTACAAAACGGTCTACCGCTTCATTATTGGTTACCAAATCCCTTGTTTCAATGGGATTCGAGGCACTGAAAGCATTTCGGGGATAATTACCCAGCGCATCGGGATGCAGCTCTGTAAAATTAGGAGTAGAAGAAAGCGCAACACCCAGCGTCACAGAGTTATTATCATTATTGGTCAGCGACCGGTCGGCAGAAGAATTAATGTAATTGGCGCTTATACCAATCTTTATATTATCACTCAACCGGTGATCTAAATTCAACCGCAAACTGCTGTTCCTGTAGCCGGTTCTTTTAACGATACCCTCTTCGTCCTTCTGGGAAGCAGAAAAATAAAAAGAAGTTTTTTCACCACCACCACTTACACTCAATGAACTGTTGCGGGTGAAACCAGTTTCACCATACAATTCTTTTTCATAGTCATAGATCTTGCCTGCAGCCTGAGCATTCAGAAACTCCTGCCTTATTGCAGCACGACGCGCAGCATTACTGCCACCCAGCGCCTCAGCCCTGTCAGCCGTCCAGGTCCTTGACCCCAATAGCTTTCGCACCTTCACAAAGCCAAGGTCCTGCGCAAAGCTCACCTTCGTTTGTCCTGCTTTACCACGCTTGGTAGTGATCAGCACCACGCCGGCGGCAGCTTTGGAACCATAGATGGCAGCAGCAGAAGCACCTTTCAGAATTTCGATATTCTCGATATCCTCTGGCCGAAGATCCGCAATACGGCTGGAGGGGTTATCCTGGTTAGAAGCGTTACCACCTCTGGCAGCTGCTGTTACTGTATTCAGGCCTGCAGGCGTAGCTGTATTATCTACAAATACGCCATCCACTACAAACAAAGGCTGCGTATTACCAAATACAGAAGTCACACCTCGCAGTTTGATGGATATACCACCACCAGGCGCACCCGAATTGGCATTTATATAGGCGCCAGTTACTTTACCATTCATGGCAGCATCCAATGTTTGAGCAGGTGCCCCACCTGTCAACTCTTTATTGGATATGGTAGCCACCGCGTTGGCCAAGTTTCTTCTTTTTACACTGGTGGCAAGACCAGTTACGATCACCTCATCCAACCTGCCCACGTCTTCCGACATTTTAATGGACAACGTAGCATTGGAAGAACTTACTTGTATGGACTGTGATTTAAAACTGATAGCAGAGATCTCTAAAGTACCCCCACTACCGGGAACAGTCAGGCTAAATTTTCCAGTTACATCTGAAGAAGTGCCAAGATTAGAGTTTCTAAGCTTGATGGAAGCGCCAGGGATGGCGTTACCGGAAGCGTCGGTGATAGTGCCTGTCACCGGGACCTGCGCCCATAGTATAGTAGGGAGCGCAACGGTCATGAACACAAGCAATGCTTGCTTCAAAATTTGTCTCATGCTGGTGAAGCTTTTTGGTTTTAGAATATGTGTTTATAAAGGAACAGTTCGGGCAATAGAATACTTACCCGGTACCTGTTTCAGGTACGGACACGGCACGGCTTAGGTTATGAGGGGAGGGTGAATGTAGGTTGGAGAGATGTCACGTCTGGGAAGAAATTACGAATCCGGTCTGTTATTCGGAGCTGGTCTCATGTTGTTTTGGTTTGGTTTCAAAATGTATTTTCTCTAAAAGGACCAATGCTTATGACAAATGGAATTTGTTATAAGCTGCATAGGTTATACAGATTGGAGAGGGTGTAAAGGTGTGCTTGTATAACTATAACCAGAATACTAAGATAGGGAAATATTTTACTTGATAATTAGTTCTCGGTATCGTATCGATCAACTGTTTCAATACCAGGCAATCGTTTAAGACGTTCTACCAGTTCATCCAGCTCATCCTTATCATGAACGTACACTTTTACGTTGCCATAGAACAGGCCATCCCTGGCTTCGATCGTCATCGCATTGATGTTGATCTTCATTTCGCCCGAGATTAGGTTGGTGATTTTATGAATTACACCCACATCATCGATACCTACGATCTTAAGACCAGTCAGGAAGGAGATTTCCTTATTGCGCGCCCACTTGGTTTTTACCACCCGGTGGCCATAATTCGACAATAGCTTGGTGGCATTGGGGCAATTAGTGCGGTGAATAGTAAGTCCTTTACCAGTAGTAACAAAGCCAAATACGTCATCGCCCGGAATAGGCTTACAACAATTGGCCAGTGTATATACGATCTTATCGCTGCTTTCGCCGAATATGATCAATTCAGCATCCTTTTTAGGCAGCGTAGTTTGCTCAGGCTTGTGCTCTATTACCGGCCTCACAGGCTTGGGAGGCTCCAGCTTATCGCCAAGAACCTGAAAATCTTTCAGTTCCTTAAGATCAATAGCCTTGATGGAGATCTGATAATAAAGATCCAGGGGAGATTGCAGCTTATAAAAAACAGTCAGCACATCGATATTGTGCTGATTAAAGGCAGCACCCATCCCCTCCACCTTGCGTTGCAAGGTATACTTACCCTCATCGGCTACCTTACGCTTCTCTTCTTTCAGCGCATCCTTGATCTTGGTTTTGGCTTTAGCCGTCACCACGATATTGATCCAGTCTTCCGAAGGCTTTTGCTTGGCAGAAGTAATGATCTCCACCTGGTCGCCACTACGCAGCTTATGACTGATCGGCACCAGCTTATGATTGACCTTAGCGCCAATACATTGCGACCCCACCGCACTGTGAATAGAGAAAGCAAAATCAAGCGCCGTAGAACCCACAGGCAGCATCTTCACATCACCCTTCGGAGTATATACATAGATCTCTTCTGCCAGGAAACTTGTCTTGAAGTCTTGCAGGAAATCGATAGAATCATTATCGGGGTTGTTCAACACTTCCCGTATTTGCTGGAACCATTTGTCGAAACGGCTCTCATCATTAGTACCCTCTTTGTACTTCCAGTGCGCAGCCAGACCCTTTTCGGCAATCTCATTCATACGCTTCGTACGAACCTGCACTTCCACCCATTTACCCTGGGGTCCCATCACCGTGGTGTGCAGCGCTTCGTAACCATTCGACTTGGGATTACTAAGCCAGTCGCGTAAACGTTCCGGCGAAGGCGTATATTCATCAGTAATAATAGAATACACCTTCCAGCAAGCTTCTTTTTCTTTCTCAGGAGTTGTATTGAGAATGACGCGGATAGCAAAGAGATCATACACCTCTTCAAAAGCCACCCCTTTCTTCTTCATCTTGTTCCAGATAGAGTGAATACTCTTAGGACGGCCATATATTTCGAAATCAAGATTGATCTTCTCCAGCTTCTCCTTGATAGGACGAATAAACTCATTAATGTACCGCGACCTTTCCCTTTTCGTCTCAGCCAGCTTACGGGCTATCTCACGATAAGCTTCCGGCTCCAGATACTTCATGGAAAGGTCTTCCATCTCCGTCTTGATATTGTACAGACCCATGCGGTGTGCCAGCGGGCCATACACATATACAGTTTCGGAAGCGATCTTCAATTGCTTTTCCCGCTTCATACTATCCAGCGTGCGCATATTGTGCAGCCGGTCACTCAGCTTGATAAGAATAACACGGGGATCATCCGTTAGCGTAAGCAATATCTTCTTGAAGTTCTCGGCCTGTTGGGAGGCGTTTACATCGATCACATTAGATATCTTGGTCAACCCGTCTACGATCCGGGCGATCTCAGACCCAAACTCACGTTCAATATCTTCGAGCGTAATATCAGTGTCTTCTACAGTATCATGCAGCAGGGCGCAAATAGTAGAACGTATACCCAGACCAATCTCTTCCACGCCAATACGGGCCACAGCCAGCGGGTGAAGAATATAAGGCTCCCCACTCTTACGACGCATGGTTTTATGTGCATCCGCGGCCATCTCGAAGGCACGGCGCAACAATTCCTTATCGCCCGGCTTCAGTTTGGACTTCAACGAACGTAACAAAGCACGGTATTCACGGAGTATCAGCTTCTTTTCCTGCTCCTCATTCAAATTATATTTCGGTATCGCGGCTACAGTATCCATATTCCTATTCAAACGAATTTACATTAAAAGAAAGTGTTTTCCTGTTTTCTCTTAAAACTCCTACTTTTGCACTCCCTTGCAACATTTCAGGATTCTCCCGACTTAATCGGCTCAAATATGCAGCAATATAAGTCATTGATAAGAAGAATCTTACATCTTGCAAAAAGGCGGATGTGGCGAAACTGGCAGACGCACTAGACTTAGGATCTAGCGGGGTGACCCATGTAGGTTCGATTCCTATCATCCGCACAGTTTAAAAAAGAACAGGTGACTCCGGTCACCTGTTTTTTTATTCCCGGAATCCTCCTTTTACTGATCAAAAAGTATGCTTATCCTGTCAACACCGCTTTTTGTCTGCAGGAATGTCATTTCCTCTCCTTTCCCAACACTAAAACATACCACAAACGCCGGCTTTGTACCGGTCAAACCCCTATTGGTGTAACGTTTTTCAGCCTGCCCGCTGCCTGTTATAAGTTTGGTTTCAGAACAGCAAACAACCTGATTCTATCACCAAAAAAAACAAACACCATGTCCAGATTAATGCTCCCCTTCGTCTTATTGATCAGCCACCTTTTACTGATCAACCAAACTACTGCCGCCCGCAACACCGACGGCCATACATACAGCAAGCCCGCATTGCTCAGTATTAACACAATTGCCCGTACCTCGAGCGATTCCAGTCCAGTTAGGTTTGATACCCCCGACGGTCACCACACCGTACAAATGATCATCCCCACCAAAACAGTCTGTCGCCAAAGGATCAACACCTTCTTCATTGTTGCCATACCCGACACCCTGCTTGATCAACCCATAACTAAACCAGCAATATCCGTTACGCCTAAACTCACCGGCGCAACCAATGTTCAGGTAAATAATATCAATATCGGTGGAGGAGCTGATGAACTGGAATTATTACTCAAAACACCCGGTCGCGTTACAAACAATCCCGGTCTCAATGGCCTTGTGAGTATCGCCACTGTTACGGCATATCTTTCCCGATGGGCGACATCCTTCCTCGGTCGCTAACAGCACCATCGACAAAACCAGGAAATAAACAAATATCTTAGAGCCACAGACACTATTCAATATAACATCAGTGATCAAACTACTTCGATATAAAAAAAGATTCTCTTTCTGGAAAGTAGGCGGGGTGGTCCTTGCGCTCAATGGAGGGTTAGCCATCATCAGCCTCCTTTCCATGCTACTGGCGCCCGAATTATTCAGGCACGATATGTACACTCAGTCCTGGTTCTGGCAAAACCAGGCATTGATGGTGATCTATTATAGTTTGTACTATTACTTTTCACTTAACCACTATTACAAACTGATCATTGAAAGAAGAAAATTCTCTGATTATTTGATCGCATCTCTCGTAGCCTCTGTACCCTGCATTGCCTACATGGCCCTGGACGATTACCTGTTTCCTTCTCCCATAACCGGGAAGTTCTCCAATACTAAACCAGGCACTATAGCTTTTAACTACTTCATCAGCCTGTTATTTTACATAGGCTTTAGCCTGCTCATCGCCTATCTGGTTAGCTTGCGCGATGAAAGGAAACAGCGAAAAGTATTGGAAGAACAAAAAAGACAATTGGAAACAGAAAAGACCTATGCCAACCTGAACTTCCTGAAAGCACAGATCAATCCACACTTCCTGCACAACACCCTCAACTTTCTGTATGCCAAATCACTACCCTATTCATCTGAACTATCAGAAGGCATACTTACATTGAGCGATATTATGCGCTATGCACTAAGCGACAATACCAAAGATGGGAAAGCAGCCTTGAAAGACGAAATAGAACATGTACGCAATGTGATCAGGATTCACCAGCTTCGTTTTGACAATAACCTGCACGTCAATTTTGAGGTCAACGGAGTAGTAAATGGAACCACAATTATCCCCTTTGTACTCATCACAATTGTAGAAAACGCCTTTAAGCACGGCGATCTGAAAAGCACCGAATACCCAATCGACATGAAGCTGTACGTAGAAGGTAGCCGCCTACAATTCTATTGCCGTAATAAAAAGAAAAATGGTCCCAAAGAACTATCAACAGGCATCGGCCTGGACAATATCAAAAAACGCCTCGACCTTGCTTATAACAACCAATATTCTCTGGATATAAAAGACGAACACGAACTCTACACCACCCAATTAACCATCCATTCACTATGATACGTTGCCTTATTGTTGACGACGAACAACACGCATTAGATATACTGCTGCATTATATTCAACAAACGCCATTGCTTCAACTGGTTGCCTCCACCACCAACCCGATAGAAGCCCTGCAGGTAGTAGCTACCCAAAAGGTGGACCTGATCTTTCTGGATATACAAATGCCGGAACTATCAGGCATCGACTTCATCCGCTCAATCAATGGTAAATGCAAAGTAATCCTGACCACCGCCTATCCAGAGTTTGCTCTTGAAGGATACGACCTCGATGTAGTGGATTATTTGCTAAAGCCCATTCGTCTGCCGCGCTTCCTGACTGCCGTACAGAAAGCCGCGACAGCATTGAACAACACAAACACAGAATCAGTAAAAGAACAACCGGCAGATGATTACATATTTGTAAAAACCGAGTCAAAAGGCAAGCTCCTGAAGATCGAGCTCGCCGATATAGACTACATCGAAGGCATGAAAAACTATATCGCCATCTACACAGGAGGCAAAAAGACATTAGTATACACCAGCATGAAAGAAATGGAAGAACGCCTCCCCTCCCGGCGATTTATGCGGGTTCACAAATCATTCATCATAGCCATCGATAGGATAACAGGCATAGAAGGCAACCGGGTGCTACTAAAAGGCATTACTGCCGAAATCGTAGCAGGCGAAAGCTACAAAGCCGAACTGATGAAGATTGTAAAAGACAAAATAATATAAGTCATCTATTGCCTCAATGGACTAAAGCACACGTTCCTTAAGCATTCTCGCCACGTTTTTTGGCATAAAACAATAAAAGTCAAATTTGACCTAAAAAATATGCCTGAATTTTGTGCTTCAATTACGACATTTTATATCTTCGCTTTACCAAACTATTTAGAGTTTAATCGTTTCGTTTGATAAAAGAAAAACTTCCACCCGGATGAATGCAGACATTCGGATGCTAAAGACATGTAATTAGACAGCCAATTTTGCCTATAAGCGAAATAGTATTTTAAAGGCAATCCTTACAAGCCGTTCTAAAAGCACAAAATTGAGTCTTGGCAAAGAGATGAAAAAGATAAGTCCTGGAGTTCGCTACTTGAGGATAAGTGAAGTGCTTTGCTCAACTCATTGCAGCACCCATGAATGAATTTGTAGATCATGCAACCAGGATGTCATCAGTATTGAAACCAGTGTGCTCCTTTATGATATCCATGTGAAGTACCGCTGCAGCTGTAAGATGTTTAATACTCTTTTTTCTGATCCATCTCTCGATGGTTTGCACTGTACATCCGTGAGCGATGGCTACTAACCCTTTCAATTTGTAGTTACGCTTCAATGCATCGATTGCTTTTGGGGAGATAATCATACTGTAATTATGTTTTTATTTTATACCTGATAATAAAACACGAACAATTATACACAAACATAGGTCAAATATGACTCATTCACGAACTTTTTGTTCGCCTTTTTTATAAGCCTTCAGAAATGAGTGAATTAAACGCAGTTGCTCTCATTAAGAAAGCAAGAAAAGACAAAGGATGGACACAGGAGAAGGTGGCTGCCATGCTCAACAAGCGATTCAGCCATTACTCAACCAGGCAATATCAAAAACTGGAAGCAGGTGAGTTCCCCGTATATAAAGAACAAGTCATTACAGCACTTGAAGAAATACTCGACATACAAATCAGTGAACTTATTTATGGTCACAAAGTCCAGGAAAGCGACACTCCTTATAATTATACTGATCACCCGCAAGAAATTTCACCATACCGGCCTGGCGAAATTGCCTATGTCTCTGTCATAGCACAAAAAGCATATCCATCCCGCTTTCAAGACCCCACTTTTATCAACAACCTGCCACAAGTACGTTTACCAGATGTTACTGATCAGGGTGAACAATACCGGGTTTTTGAAGTAAAAAAGGATTCCATGGTGCGACAGATCGTAGGTGATTTTCTTATATGCAACAAAATAGAACTTTACCCGCCTTTACATATAATTAACTATGGATTATATACAGTCGTTCACCAATCAAAAGTTGTTATGGGATGGTTGGCAATTAAGGATGCGGGTGATGGACTATTTGTACTGCAAAACCTCGATAGGCGTTCCAATAAACAAATCCTCTTAACCTTAGAAGATATAAAAGAGCTTTGGCTCGCCGAACGCATTATTCATATTATATCACCTGTCACAAGAAGCTTTAATATAGAAATATAAGGTATCTGCTGGCATTGTTTTTATGCATTTTACCAATCAACCTTTGGTAACTTTATACAAACCTGTCAATATGCAAGCGATACTCGTTCCAATAGACTTTTCGCCGGTTTCCCGTAACGCCGCCGTATATGCTGCAGAGTTGGCCCGGCTCTTCAATGCGCGCCTGCTGTTGTTCCACGCCTACATGCTACCCACGCCAGTAAGCGAGGTGCCGTACGTCATGGTCACTGCAGACGAAGTACAACAGGAAAACGAAGCATTCCTGCAAAAGGAAGCAGATCATTTACAGAGTACCTATGGAATACAGGTCGACACCCTGGTAAGGATTGGTATCGCTTCAGATGAGATCAGAGAGATCACTAAAGACCAACCCATCGACCTGATCGTAATGGGCATGAAAGGCGCCGGCGGGCTCGACAAGATCGTTGGCAGTACCACTACCAATGTGATCCGGAAAGTCAGAACACCTGTGCTGATCATCCCGCACGATGCAGGCTACAAACCGGTACAGCATATTACCTATGCCAGCGACTTCAGCTACAAAACCAGCAGCAGCCTTTTCGGTCCACTATTGGAAATAGCCAAAACACTGGGTGCCAAAGTACATATACTACATGTACAGAGAGAGGTGGTAAAAATGGACGAATTGGTGGGCCGCAAAAGCACAGAACGCGCCTTCAGCAACCAGGACCATGAATTTGTGAACGTCACCGACCAGTCCGTTACCCACGGCATTAACGACTACCTGCAGCACCACACCAGCGAACTATTAGTAATGGTAGCCCATACCCATACCTTTTTTGAGCGCATTTTCTCCAAAAGCCGTACTACCGCCATGGCCTATGAAACCAAAATCCCCCTCCTGGTATTGCAGGATAAAGAGTAAACAATAGCTATCACACTGATAATGAACCTATAAAGCCGACGCCACTACGTTGACACGTGACCCTTTTCGGGTTTTCCGCCCCAGCTCCAGGCTCTCTACCCCTGCACTCCGCTCCTAAGACTCCCTGACTTTCTGACTTCAAACTCCGGACTTCAGATTTTTCCGTACTTTTGCACCCCAATAAAAAAAGCACTATGGCAACAGTTACCAGAGAGAATATAGGCCTGCTGAATGACAGGATCACTGTTAAAGTGGCCAAAGAAGACTACCTGCCTTCTTTCGAAAAAGCCCTGAAGAATTATAGCAAAACTGCCAATATACCCGGATTCCGGAAAGGAATGGTGCCTACCGGCATGATCAAAAAAATGCACGGACAGGCCGTTTTCACCGATGAGGTCCTGCGAACAGTAGAAAAACAACTGACTGATTATATGCAGAACGAAAAGCTGGAGATCTTCGCCCAGCCCCTGCCTATGATGGAGAACAACCCCAATCAGTTGAATGTAAATGAACCTTCCGAATACGCTTTTGCTTTTGAAGTAGGTCTGAAGCCTGACTTCCAGGTTGCTAACCTGGGCGCTGAAAAAGCTACTTTTTATAAAGTATCTATTAATGACGAAATGATCAATGAAGAAGTTGATCGCTTGCGTCTGCGTCACGGTAAAATGACCGATCCCGAAACTGTAACCGGCGACGACAACGTACTGAACGTAACCTTCACAGAAACTGACGAAGAAGGCAATGTAGTAGAAGGTGGTATAACCAAAGACAACTCCCTGCTGGTAAAATACTTTGCAGAAGATTTCCGTAAAACACTCCTCGGCAGAAAGAAAGACGACGCCGTTCAAGTACAACTGAGCAAAGCGTTTGACGAAAAAGAAAGAGAGTGGGTATTGGGCGACCTCGGCCTTGATAAGCACGATACAGCCGCTGCCAGCAAGTTCTTCAACATGCTCATCACAAAAGTAGGATTAGTAGAAAAAGCTGAACTCAACGAAGAATTCTTCGAAGCAGCTTTACCCGGCAAAGGCGTTAAAACAGAAGCTGAATTCCGCGATGCGGTAAAAGCAGATATCCAATCATACTGGGACAAACAAAGCAGCAACCACCTGCAACATGAGTTGTACCACGTACTGCTGGATCATACTAAGATCGAGTTCCCCGAAACATTCTTGAAACGTTGGATACAACAAGGTGGAGAAAAGCCAAAGTCTGTTGAAGAAGCAGAACATGAGTTCCCCACATTTGCCAACCAACTTAAGTGGACGCTGATCATCGACAAGCTCGTTCGCGACAACAATATCGATGTAGCTCCCGAAGATCTGCAAGCTTTCGCTAAAAATCAGCTGTTCAGCTACATGGGCATGCCTGGTGGCGGTGAAGAACAACCTTGGGTTGCCGACTATATCAACCGTATGATGCAGGACAGGAAGTTCGTTGAAGATGCATACCACCGCATCCAGACAGAGAAGGTGTTCAACTGGGCTGAAACACAGATCAACGCTACTGAAAAACCAGTAACTGTTGATGAGTTTACCAAAGAGCTGGAAAAGCATCAACATCACCACCATTAATAGGTAAAGTCCTCACAATATACCAAGCCGTCCGTTTACCGGGTGGCTTTTTTGTTTCGTCGATTGCTTAAACATTACCTGCAGGAATACCCGATTGTATATATATTTGAAATCCCTCCAACAAGCTCCATGCAGATCAAAGCTTAACTACCAATATTCACACAGTAGTTACAGCGAATGGAATTACAATACGAAAGAGTTTATGAATCCATATCCGGCGGCTGGGTCGACCTGCATCCATTGCATGGAGCAGATGAATTGCCAGAAAATCTGGAAGTATGCAAAGTGATAGCAGACCATGGAATTAGCGTTGAACTATTACCCTGTCTGCCAGCAAACGAATTTGAACTGAGACAACAATTTCTGCCAGATGTCTTTGGCAATAAAAACCCAGATGTAAGAATTAATGGATTTCTGATTTACTAAAAGCAAAAACTTATTTAAGGTAAGCCGGGAAACTATTTTCAATGATGCTCTATACGAAGAGCTACATTATTTATAAAACAGGGCGGGCGATTACCCTTAAAAGAGTAACCGCCCGTCTGCGTTGGCTTCGGGCCGCAGCCCAATGCAATACAAATATATAAATTAAACATCAACCAACAAAACCGCCTTTTACAACAAATACCTCGCTGCCACCCTTTCCAATTATGTCCGATATCCTCCTCGGCTCTCTCCTGTTTTATGTCGAAATGTCCGATTTTTTATATAGCACGGTAATTGATTTGCCAAATGACTTAAATTGCTCACTAAATCAATAGGAAAAGTCTATGAACCTCAGCAAAGAATTTGAAAAATATGCGGTGAAGCACAGGGGTATCTCCAGCAATACGTTGAATGATTACCAAAAGTACCAGGTAACCAATCTTACGCCCAATATTATTGAAGAACGCCCGATGAACGTAGCCGTAATGGACGTGTACAGCCGCCTAATGATGGACCGGATCATCTTCCTTGGCTACCCCATCAACGACGAAGTAGCCAACATCGTAACCGCCCAGTTATTGTTCCTCGAAAGTACCGACCGTACCCGCGATATCCAGATGTACATCAACTCGCCCGGCGGTAGCGTATACTCAGGCCTCGGCATCTACGATACTATGCAATACATTACTCCCGACGTATCCACCATCTGTATCGGAATGGCGGCCTCTATGGCAGCCGTACTCCTTTGCGCTGGTACCAAGGGTAAGCGTACTGCCCTGAAGCACAGCCGCGTGATGCTGCACCAGCCCAGTGGCGCTATCGGCGGACAAGCAAGCGATATCGAGATTACAGTAAACGAGATCAGGAAGATCAAAAAGAACCTGTACGATATCATCTCCAACCATACCGGAAAAACGCCTAAGCAGGTAGAAAAAGATTGCGAACGCGATTACTGGCTCACCTCTTTGGAAGCCAAAGATTACGGTCTGGTAGACGAAGTGTTGCTCATCAACCCACGTAAAGAGAAAAAAGAAGACTAACCACAAATAGCTTAAAATATGAACTATTCAAAATATTCAGTGATGCCCTTTCGCATGGACGATGAAGAAGAAGAAAAGGAAGAGCAGCCCAAGTCCGACCTCATGATGTTCAGCAAAAAGCTGGAACAATATTTCTTCGACACCCGCAGCGTTTACCTTTGGGGAGTTGTAGATGACAAATCAGCCCGCGATGTAACAGCCAAATTGTTACTCCTGGATGCCGATAAGCCCGGAACAGAGATCAAATTCTATATCAATAGCCCCGGTGGCATTGTTACCAGCGGCATGGTGATTTATGATACCATGAAAATGATCAAAAGTCCCGTAAGCACCATTTGTATGGGCCTGGCAGCCTCTATGGGCTCCATCCTCCTCAGCGGTGGCGCAAAAGGCAGCCGCTATATTTACCCCCATGGAGAAGTAATGATCCACCAGCCCAGCCTGGGAGGTCATATCCAGGGCGTTAGTGCCGATCTGGAAATACAGGCTAAACAAACCAAGCGCGTAAAAGAGATTAGCGCCCGTATACTGGCCGAAAATTGCGGCAAAAAGTTCGAACAGGTCATGAAAGACTTCGACCGCGACTACTGGATGGATGCCAAAGAAGCCATCGAATACGGTATCGTGGACAAGGTCATCGATAAAATATAACTTACTAAGGATCAATGCTAATAAGCATTATCCCTTATTAACGTATCAATAATTCCGGCTACAGGGTATTTAATTGGATTTAGCAAAGCCTTTGAATACCTTTGTAGCCGGAGATTTATAAAATAATGGCAAAGACAACCTTACATTGTTCTTTTTGTGGACGTAGCCGGGATGAGGTGAAGATCCTTATTGCCGGTCAGGAAGGACATATTTGCGAGAACTGTGTAGAACATGCTCGTGAGATCATCGAGCAGGAACTCATGATCCGCAGTGAAACACCTGCAGCCTCCCCTTCATTCAAGCTGAACGTAAAGAAACCCGTAGAAGTAAAACGCTTCCTGGATGAATACGTAATTGGCCAGGATGAAGCCAAAAAAGTAATGGCAGTAGCCGTTTACAACCACTATAAAAGACTTCAGCAAAAAGGCGCCGAAGGCGATGTAGATATCGAAAAGAGCAACATCGTCATGGTAGGGGAAACCGGTACTGGTAAAACCCTCCTGGCCAAAACCATTGCCAAGCTCCTCAACGTACCCTTTGCTATTGTAGACGCCACCGTATTTACAGAAGCCGGCTACGTGGGAGAAGACGTGGAAAGCATACTCACCCGCCTGTTACAGGTATGTAACTATGATGTACCTGCTGCAGAACGTGGCATCGTATACATAGATGAGATCGATAAAATTGCCCGCAAAGGCGATAACCCCTCCATCACCCGTGATGTGAGCGGCGAAGGTGTGCAGCAAGGTCTGTTGAAACTGTTGGAAGGTACTGACGTATTAGTACCGCCACAAGGCGGCCGTAAACACCCCGAACAAAAGCTTATCAAGATCAATACCCAGAATATCCTCTTTATTTGCGGAGGCGCATTTGATGGTATCGACAGGGTAATTGCCCGCCGGGTGAATACCAACGCTATCGGCTTCAATGTAAACAAGGACCTGCAGGAGCACATGAAAAAGAACCTGCTGCAGTACATCAATGCCACCGACCTCAAATCGTTTGGTTTGATCCCTGAGTTACTAGGCCGTTTACCGGTAGTTACACACCTCAATCCGCTGGATAAGCCCACCCTGCGTTCTATTCTTACCGAACCCAAGAACGCGTTGATCAAACAGTACAAGAGACTGTTTGAACTGGAAAATATCCAACTGAATGTTGACGAAGATGTGCTGGACTTCATGGTGGACAAAGCACTGGAGTACAAACTTGGAGCAAGAGGATTGCGTAGCATTTGTGAAAGCATCCTGACCGACGCCATGTTTGAAATGCCATCTTCCAAGCAGCAGGTTTTCCACCTTACATTGGAATATGCCCAGAAGAAGTTCGACAAGAGCAAAATGAGCATGCTCAAAGTAGCATAAGCTTTACAAATCATATTACATCCATACTCAGAGACACATACCTTGTGTCTCTGTTTTTTAGTACTCACCTTAAATTCTACAGACTATGGACGAGCTGATCAAAAAACTTATGGCCGAAGGATTAACAGAACAACAGGCTTACAAAACCGTTGAGATCATAAAGAACTTTGCCAAAGAAAAATTCCCCATCTTCGGTGGCGCCATCGATAAAGTGTTCGACAAATATGCGAAGAAAAGCGATGATGATTTCATGCCGTAGGTAAGCAAAGTCATTACTTACGGTGCCGCCAGATGTATTCAAGGATCTCATCGATATCCCCATCACTCAATTGCGGGAAAGTAGGCATTGGTGTCTTATTCCACTTTTCGTACAGATCGTTGAAATACCGGTTACCGGTTTTTAATACAGAATCACTATTCCTGATCCAACCACGTAAAAGGGGTTTATCCTTTATTTTGTCTTCGATGTACGGTAACCCAACCTCATCATCAGTTTCGCCAAGCTTATGGCAAGTTCCACAGTTTTGATCAAACAGCCATTTACCCTTGGCATTGTAAACACGCGGTTCTCCAGCATTATCGGCATTTGTAATAAAAACCCGGGGAAGTTCTTCAACCTGTTGATGACGCTCGGAGGAAGTTAATAACTGAACAAAACCAAGGCCAGCCAGTATTACCAGCAGCAGTAAGAAGCCACGGAGTATATAGCCGACTTCTTTGTTCATGTGGTAAAGTTAAAGCACAAATACTACCACTGCAAGAGATTGCCCTATACATAAATCAAATAAAAAAGGCCCCGCAACCAACGGGACCTTTGACGTGACAAGCAACCTTTCGAAAATTGTCAGGGCTTTAAAACCTCTCTTGAAATAACCAGTTTTTGGATTTCAGAGGTGCCTTCACCGATAGTACATAGTTTACTATCGCGATAAAATTTTTCAACCGGGAAGTCTTTGGTATAACCATACCCCCCGAATATTTGTACTGCATCGTTAGATACTTTCACAGCCACTTCACTGGCATAATACTTAGCCATCGCCGCTTCTTTGGTCATCTGTTGCCCCCTGATCTTCAGGTCACAGGCTTGCAGGGTTAGTAATTCAGCCGCCATAATCTCCGTGGCCATATCAGCCAGCTTGAAAGAAATGCCCTGAAAATTAGAGATCGGCTGGTCAAACTGGTGACGTTCTTTGGAGTATTTCACAGACGCTTCATAAGCGCCTTTCGCAATACCCAGCGACAGAGCAGCTATCGAAATACGCCCACCGTCCAGCACCTTCAGGGATTGTTTAAAACCCGCTCCTACTTCACCAAGACGGTTAGTATCCGGTATCCTGCAATTATCAAAGATCATTTCTGCGGTTTCACTGGCCCGCATACCCAGTTTATTTTCTTTCTTACCTCCCGAAAAGCCCGGTGTCCCACGCTCTACTATGAAAGCAGTAGCGTTGTCTTTAGACCTTGGCTCACCAGTACGGGCAATCACTACAGCCACATCCCCACTTTTACCATGGGTAATCCAACATTTGGTGCCATTCAGCACCCAGTGATCACCATCACGCACGGCGGTGGTCTTCATGTTACCAGCATCACTACCGGTATTAGGCTCAGTCAACCCCCAGGCGCCCAGCCATTCGGCCGTAGACAGCTTGGGAAGGTATTTCTGCTTTTGCTCCTCATTCCCAAAAGCCAGGATATGGCCCGTACAAAGAGAATTATGAGCAGCCACGCTTAACCCAATAGAACCACACACCTTACTGATTTCCTGTAAGATGGCCACATACTCCAAATAGCTAAGACCAGCACCATTATACTTTTCAGGCACCAGTACACCCATCAAACCAAGTTTTCCCATTTCGCGGAACACCTGGAGCGGAAACTCCTGAGTTTCATCCCATTCCATTACATATGGCTTAATGTGCTGCTGTGCAAAATCCCGGGCTGTCTGCGCTACCTGTTGTGTTAATTCAGAAGTTTCGAAATTCATAAGATAAAAATCATTGGCAAGAATCACTTAGAGGCTCAATGCTAAGATAGTACTATTTCTAATAAACTAACAATTGTTAGCCCTAAATAATTACAAATATTTTGTCTCCTATTTAACGGCCAGATATGGCTTTATCTTGTCCAGGAGCACAGGAGATATAATATTGATTTGCAATAATTGGTCCAGCGATGCATAAGCCCCATGCTGTAGCCTGTATTGCACAATAGCATTGGCCTCAGGCCAGGAAATATAAGGATGCTGTTGTAGCAGGTCTGCATCAGCAGTATTGACATTAATGGTACGCAGGTTAGGGGCAGCACACAACAACCATTTCCTGACCTGCTGAAAGGTAGAATCCGGTAGCCCATAAGTTTCCCCAACCTGCTCCACCGAATGAAAACCACCCAGCTTTTCCCGGAAATGAATGATTCGTTTCGCCAATTTGCTGCCGATGCCCCGCAAAGCAATGAAAGCCGTTGTATCGGCCAAATTAATGTCGATAACAACCAGTTTGTTGATATTGTCCCGCTTGTATTTCCATGCCGGCGGAGAATCAGCGTCAAACTCAGCTGGGGGAGAATTCCTCCTTGCTTCCTGAATTCCTGCAATGCGCACATAAGGCACCAGCCTGTCGGCCTCGTCTTTCCGTAAGCCATATATCTTATGCAGGTCACCAGGCCGACGAAACCTCCCGCCTTTCGCCAGATACCGCTGGATAGTCAGTGCCGTGCGATCCCTGATGCCCAGCCGTGCCCACCCCTCGGACGATAACGTATTGGGGTCAAACTCAAACAAGACGCCCTGTCCTGGTTCGCTTTCGTCCACCTCCTTTTTATACCGGGAATGATACCCTATACCACCAGCAGAATCTACTGTGGTGGCCGATTGCGATAATTGACGCCTTAACCTTTCAAGAGAAGTCTTATCAGCCTGAACAGGAGGGTCAGGTAGAAAATAGGGCAGTGCTATCGTGGCAAGTATCAGCAAAAGCAACATGATGATACCAGTGCGCTCTTTCTTGGAAAAAGAGAAATATTCCTTCAGGAAGCTTTTCATAGTATATAAGAAGCCGGTAGCGTTAACAAAACCGGTCACCTATACATACGTGATAAATAATTTATAGATTTATCACCAGGCCATCATAACTAATTTGAATACCTGCAGGCAGCTCCTTTTCTACATCGGCATGCTTGCCCATCTGATGACTAAGGTGGGTAAAATAAGTTTGTGGGATCTGTAGCTCCTGGGACACTGCAATACCCTCAGACAGGCTGTAATGCGAGATATGCTGTTCTTTGCGAAGTGTATTTAATACCAATACCTCGCTACCCCGTATCTTTTCCATCTCTGCCGGTTCAATTTTGTTGGCATCGGTGATGTAGGTAAACTTACCAAACCTAAAGCCCAATACCGGCATTTTTAAATGCCATACCTGTACAGGCGTTATCTGAATATCCCCAACAGTAAAAGGGCTGAGATCGATGGTATTAAGATGTATTTCCGGCAAACCGGGATACCTTGTTTCATAAAAGGCATAAGGGAATTCACGGATGATCACCTCCTGCGTCATCTCGTTGGCAAATATCTTCATGGGCTGCTGAGAGAAGAAATTGAAAGCCCTTACATCATCGAGTCCGGCAATATGGTCTTTGTGGGGATGGGTAAAAACGATCGCGTCGAGGTGCTTTACATTAGCCCGTAACATCTGGTAGCGGAAATCCGGTCCTGCATCTACCGCTACGGTGGTAGTGGCCGATTGGACCAGGATGCTTGACCGTAACCTTTTGTCTTTTTTGTCAGGAGACTGACATACCGGGCATTCGCAGGCTATCATGGGTACACCACTACTGGTGCCGGTGCCTAAAAAAGTGATTTTTAAAGAAGGATAACTCACGCGATAAAAATACGACTTCTATCTTTCTGCTGCTGCATGCCTGGCCAGCACATCTTCATAAGTCTTCCGTACGTCAGAAGAAAGAATTTCCGGGTCGATATTCAGTTGGGGAATAAGATCAATGAGCGTATTGATACGTCCCTCCATTTGCAGGAACTTATTCAGTACAACGACCCGCTTTGATTCAAGGATACAATAACCACTCTGGAAATTGCCCCGCTCATAGCGCACCACATATTCCACTTCATCAAGTATCCGTTCAATCTTATCTAATGTGTTCTGGGTATATTTCATAGACGTATCTCCGGGTTCACTAACAAAATTAGCCAAATGTCTGCTCTACGCAGATTATGGGCTATTAATGTTTTCCACACTCAGTGGACAGAAAATCAGCCACTTTTATACAATAATTGCCAAAAAAGCCATCTATTCCATACTACTCAAACAAGAACCAGACCAACAATCGCCCCCTTTCAACTTATCAACTTTTCAACCTGTCAACTACTTATTCGTCATCTTGATCACCGGTATGATCATCTCTTCCAGGCTCACGCCACCATGCTGGAACGTATTCCGGTAATAATTCACGTAATAATTATAATTGTTCGGATAACAGAGGAACAAGTCCTCCTTGGCGAAGATAAACGAGGAATTCACAGTCGGCACCGGCAAACCCGCCTCTTTAGGGTCACGGAAAGCCAATACCTCCTTCGGCTCATAATTCAGGTTCCGGCCATGCTTATAACGCAGGTTGGTAGTCGTTTGCTTATCGCCGATCACTTTGGCCGGTGTCTTTACCCGCACACTGCCATGGTCTGTAGCCAGCACAATATTGATCTTCTTGTCAGCGATCTTCTTTAAAGCCTGGTGCAAGGGAGAATGTTCAAACCAACTCTTGGTTACAGAGCGGTAACTGGTTTCATCACCCGCCAGTTCCTTCAGCACTTCCATTTCCGTACGGGCATGGCTCAACATGTCCACGAAATTGTACACGATAATGTTCAGATCGTTCGTCAGCAGGTTATGAATATTATTTACCAGGTCCTGACCAGCCTGGTTATTCAATATCTTGGTATAAGAAAAGCGCACATCATCACGCTTCATGCGCTTCAGCTGCCCGCGGAAAAATTCTTCCTCAAATAAGTTTTTACCCCCTTCCTCATCATCATTCTTCCATTGTTGCGGATAAGCCTTTTCAATATCCATCGGCAACAAGCCACTGAAAATAGCATTGCGCGCATACTGTGTAGCAGTAGGCAGAATGCTGTAAAAACTTTCCTCTTCCAGTATCCGGAAACTCTCCGCAAAAATGGGTTGAATCGCTTTCCATTGGTCAAAACGCAGGTTATCGATCAACAGGAAAAAAGTAGGCACTCCTTTCTCTACATGCGGCATCACCTTAAACTTAAACAGGTTATGCGACATTACCGGTCCTTCGGTAGATTTAGGGCTTACCCATTTTGCATAGTTCTTCGACACGAACTTGAAAAATTCATTGTTGGCCTCGCTCTTTTGCGATTGGAATATCTCCTGCATTTCCGGACTATCACTCTTCTCCATCTCCAGCTCCCAATACACCAGCTTTTTGTAAAGCTCCATCCACTCATTATAATCCGGGCTGCTGTTGAGCGCCATGAATAAATTGCGAAACTGCTGCTGATAAGCGGTAGTAGTCTTTTCAGCTACCAGCCTTTTATTATCGATGATCTTCTTCAAGCTTAGCAATACCTGGTTGGGGTTTACCGGCTTGATAAGGTAATCTGCAATCTGACTACCGATAGCCTCGTCCATCAGGTTTTCCGTCTCATTTTTAGTGATCATCACAATAGGCACCCCCTGGTTGATCTCTTTGATCTTGGCTATTGTCTCCAGCCCGGTAATACCAGGCATGGACTCGTCCAGCAAAATGACATCCACGATATTATCGCGCACGAAATCCACTGCATCGAACCCGTTGGTCAATGCGCTAACTTCATAACCCTTGTTCTGTAAAAAAAGGATCTGCGATTGTAAACTTTCTATTTCATCATCTACCCAGAGTATCTTTCCTAATGCCATGTAAAATTTTTAAATAGTCCCTCAAAATACATTATTCCCGGTGCAATCAGTTAATATGTACTTTTGTCCGCTCCATTTAGCAATAATTTTAACAAAACAGCAAGCAGCGAAATGACATCCGGCGCCAGAAAGATCATAAACGACCCAGTTTACGGCTTCATCACCCTCGATCATCCCCTTATCTTTAAGGTGATAGCCCATCCCTGGTACCAGCGCCTCCGCCGTATCCACCAGATGGCCTTTGCCCAGTTGGTATACCCCGGCGCTGTGCATACCCGCCTGCACCACTCTCTCGGCGCTTACCACCTCATGAGCAACGCCCTCTATGAATTGAAGAACAAAGGCGTCAACATTACCCCCGAAGAAGAAGTGGCGGCTAAAATTGCCATTTTGTTGCACGACATAGGACATGGACCTTACTCCCATGCCCTCGAAAACAAGCTGCTCAAAGGAGTGCACCACGAAACCATCTCCATCCGGATCATGGAGATACTCAACAATGAACTGGAAGGCGCGCTCAGTCTTGCCATCGATATATTTACGAATAAATACCACAAACCGTTTCTTCACCAACTTATCTCCGGACAATTGGATGTAGACCGTATGGACTACCTCACCCGCGACAGTTTCTTTACCGGTGTATCTGAAGGCGTGATCGGGTACGACCGTATCCTGAAAATGCTCACTGTACGCGACAATGAATTGCTGGTAGAAGAAAAAGCAGTTTATTCCATCGAGAAATTCCTGGTATCACGCCGCCTGATGTACTGGCAGGTATACCTGCACAAGACTGTACTGTGTGCCGAAAAAATGCTGGTGAAGATCGTTGAGAGAGCGCAGGAGCTGATCACAAGGGGGGTAACGGTTAGCTGTACCTCACCCGTGTTCGATTTCTTTCTGCAAAACCACAACACCGTTACCTCTATAGATTCACACCTCGAACAGTTTTGTCTGCTGGACGACTACGATGTACTCGCCACCATCAAAAACTGGGTGTTCCATCCCGATAAAGTATTGTCCAAGTTGTGCCACTGCCTCGTCACCCGGCGTTTATTAAAAGTTAAATTAACGGCCACCCCTACCGATCAAGACTGGCTGGAGAAACAACGGAACAAGATTTGCCACGAAATGCAGATCGATCCACAGGATTGTCATTACTTCCTCTTTGGCGGCGTAGCCGAAAACACCACCTACGACCCCCGCGTGGAAAGTATCAATATCCTGTTTAAAGATGGAACAGTAAAAGACATTTCAAAAGTCGATAATGCATTGATCCATCAGGCCCTCTCCAGCCCTGTGAAAAAGTATTACATTTGCTACTTGAACTAAGCCTCGGGCTCAAAACAATATATACATGCAATTCACGGCAGCACAAATAGCCATGCTCATAAACGGAACCATCGAAGGCGATGCAAACGCCGCAGTTGGTTCTTTCGGAAAAATTGAAGAAGCCCAAACAGGACAACTTGCCTTCCTGGCCAACCCTAAATACGAAGATTTCCTCTACAGTACCGGAGCATCCATCGTTATCATCAATGCCTCCCAGGAACTGAAGCAGCCCGTGAAAGCAACCCTTCTCCGTGTGCCCGATGCCTATACCGCCTTTGCCACCCTCCTGTCCAAATACCAGGAAATGGTAACCCAGCAAATGGCCGGCATCCAGGAACCCAGCTATATTTCCAAAACCGCCAAACTGGGCGAAAACATATTTATCGGCGCCTTCACCTATATCGGAGAAAAAGTAACGTTGGGCAACAACGTAAAAATTTTCCCCAACACCTTTATCGGAGATAATGTGACAATCGGCGACAACACGATCATACATCCCGGTGTAAAAGTTTACCACGACTGCGTGGTGGGTAAAAACGTTACCATCCATGCCGGAACAGTAGTAGGCAGCGACGGCTTCGGCTTTGCGCCCCAGGCAGACGGTAGCTTTAAAAAGGTGCCCCAGATCGGCAACGTAATAGTAGAAGACTTTGTGGAAATAGGCGCCAACGCTACCATCGACCGGGCTACCATGGGCTCCACCCTCATCAAGTCAGGCGCCAAGCTCGACAACCTCATCCAGATAGCACATAACGTAGAAGTAGGCAATAATACCGTGATCGCCGCCCAGGCAGGTGTAAGCGGCAGTACCAAATTGGGAAAGAATGTCTTGATCGGTGGACAGGCCGGCATTGTAGGCCACCTTACCATCGCCGATGGGGCCCGCATCAATGCCCAGAGCGGTGTAAGCAAATCCATCAAAACGCCCAACACAGCCGTAACAGGCTCACCAGCATTTGATTATACCAGCACCCTCCGCAGCCAGGCCCTCAGCCGCAACCTGCCCGATATGGAAAAACGTATCAAGGAACTGGAAAAACTGGTGCAACAACTGCTGGCAGAAAAGGTCAATCTCTGATACCTTATCCGGACCTTTTCCGGAGGTTACCCGGACCTTATCCGGACTTTGTCCGGACCCAGCTCCACGGAGCACCCTCACCACACCCATATACCATCCTGTCTCCATAGGTACGCCACCCTACCTGGCCACGGCTTCCACCTGGTGCCGCCTCACTGTACCCCACAACGTGCACGATACAATCTGAGTCTCTCATTAACAATGGTTTAGGATAATCAATGCCATAAACTGAGCTCCGCAAGCTAACTTTCTGTTATCTTTGCGCCATCCTTTAAAAAACAAGAATGAACGCTACCTTTAATCCTGATAAACAACATACTCTACAATCAGCAGTTAGCATCTCCGGTACCGGCCTACATACAGGCATCAACGTGGACATGACCCTGAAACCCGCCAATGCCGGTTTCGGTTATCAGTTCCAACGTATCGATCTGCCCGGCCAACCAGTCATTAAGGCTGATTGTGAGCTGGTTACGGATACATCACGTGGCACCACCCTCGAAGACAATGGCGCTAAAGTGAGCACGGTAGAACACATTCTCGCCGCCCTCGTAGGCATGGGAGTAGACAACTGCCTGATCGAACTGAACGGTCCGGAAATCCCTATCATGGACGGCAGCTCTTCTCCCTTTGTAGAGATCATTGAAGAAGTGGGGGTTATGGAACAGGAAGCCACCAAGGTTTGGTATACCATCGATACCAACATTTCTCATTACGACGAAAAAAAGAGGGTAGAAATGACTGCCCTTCCTGCAACGGAATATAAGATCACCACACTCATAGACTTCAACAGCCCCGTTCTGGGAACCCAGCACGCCGGCCTGAAATCTATGCAGGAGTTTAAAAGCGAAATATCTTCATCCCGCACCTTCGTATTCCTCCATGAGCTGGAAATGTTGTTGGAGCACAACCTGATCAAGGGAGGCGACATCAACAATGCGATCGTAGTGGTTGACAAGCCGGTTACTGATACAGAAATGGAGCGTCTCGCGAAAGCCTTTGGTCGTAAGAAGATCGAAGTAAAAAGCGAAGGTTACCTCAACAACCTGGAGCTTCGCTTTTCCAATGAGCCTGCCCGCCACAAACTGTTGGACGTAGTAGGCGATCTGGCCCTTATCGGTTACCCTATCAAGGCACATATCATTGCCAACCGTCCCGGACATAGTACCAATGTGGACTTTGCCCGCAAGATCAAGCAGTACATCAAGAAGAACAAACACGTAAAAGACATCCCGGTATACGATCCCAACCAACCCCCGGTCTATACATTACAGCAGATAGAAAAAACCTTGCCCCATCGCTATCCGTTCCTGCTGGTCGATAAGATCATAGAACTGAGCGATCGTCATATAGTGGGTATCAAGAATGTTACTTTCGATGAGCCTTTTTTTCAGGGACACTTTCCTGGCAACCCGGTAATGCCCGGCGTGCTCCAGGTAGAAGCCCTCGCACAAACTGGCGGCATCCTTTGTATCAATGCCATGCCTCCCGGAGAATATGACACCTATTTTCTCAAGATCGATAATGTTAAGTTCAAGCAAAAAGTGGTACCCGGTGATACTATGATTTTGAAAATGGAGTTGTTAGCTCCAATACGTCGTGGTATCTGTGAAATGCGCGGAAAAGTGTACATCGGCAACAAGATAGCTACCGAAGGAGACCTAATGGCGCAGCTGGTAAAACGTGGCTAACGAAGAGGTTAGAGGTAGTAAAATCCCCCTGGCAGAATAAATTATATTTGATTATAGGGGTGAATTGCATGACTTTTGTCTATTTTAGTACAATCATTTAATATCAAACATCAACCGATCCATAAGTATAAGCCAGGCGAACATCAGCCGGATTCCCAGCGGGAACCAATGTCCGTCACTCCCAAAAGCCAGTTCCCGGCTACACTTAAGAATGTAAATACAATGATCCATCCTCACACGTATATCCATCCTAACGCCAGATTGGCCACCAACGTTAAGATCGACCCTTTCACAGTTATACACCAAAATGTAGAGATCGGTGAAGGCACCTGGATCGGTAGTAACGTAACCATCATGGAAGGCGCCCGCATCGGTAAGAACTGCCGCATATTTCCCGGAGCAGTTATTGCCGCCGTTCCGCAGGACCTTAAGTTTGAAGGAGAAGAAACACTTGTTGAGATTGGAGATAATACCACCATCCGTGAATTTGTAACCATCAACCGTGGCACCAAAGATCGCTGGAAAACAAAAGTAGGCAACAATAGCCTCATCATGGCCTACAGCCATCTGGCACACGATTGTCAGGTAGGTAGCTACTGTGTTCTAAGCAACAATACCCAACTGGCCGGCCACGTAGAAGTGGGCGACTGGGCTATCCTTGGCGGTATGTGCGCCGTACACCAATTCGTGAAGATCGGACAACATGCCTTCGTAAGCGGTGGCTCACTGGTAGGTAAAGACGTTCCTCCTTATATCAAAGCAGGTCGTCAACCCCTCAGCTATTCCGGCGCCAACTCAGTAGGCCTCAAACGCAGAGGATTCACCATCGATAAGATCAACCACATACTCGATATCTACCGCATCATCTACAACAAAGGAATGAACACCAGCCAGGCCCTCGAATTCCTGGAAGAAGAGTTCCCCGCCACCGATGAGCGCGATGAAATTGTAACCTTTATCCGCGAAAGCGGCCGTGGTATCATTAAACGCTATTCAAAAGGTAGTGTAGATGAAGATATCGCTGACTAAAGCAGGTAAACGATTCAACCGCGACTGGATATTCCGTAACGTTAATTACGAGTTTACAACAGGCACCGCCTATGCCATCACCGGGCCCAACGGTTCCGGCAAGTCAACCCTATTGCAGGTTATTGGCGGCGCTCTCATGATGAGCGAAGGCGAATACAGCTATGAAGTGCCAGCCATCGGTAATCGTCCGGCAGCTACGGGACATAGCAAACAACCGGGAGAAAGTCTCTACCAACACATTTCCATTGCAGCGCCTTACCTTGAAGCCATCGAGGAAATGAGCGTTACAGAGTTTCTGACTTTTCACACTCAATTCAAGCCACTCCTGCCCGGCATCACCATTCCCCAGGCCATCAGCATTGTGGGACTGGAAAAATCAGCCCATAAACAGATCCGTTATTATAGCAGTGGCATGAAACA
Source organism: Paraflavitalea sp. (assembly GCF_059502485.1). Lineage (NCBI taxonomy): Bacteria > Pseudomonadati > Bacteroidota > Chitinophagia > Chitinophagales > Chitinophagaceae > Paraflavitalea > Paraflavitalea sp. The sequence goes on along the minus strand of NZ_JCACET010000008.1, from coordinate 1,381,345 downwards.
GCGGGTAAAACTGGCGCAGGCCATCTTCAGCGATGTACCCTGCGTACTACTCGATGAGCCTTGCACCAACCTCGATGCAGAAGGCATTGCCCTTTACCAAAAACTCATCGCCGACTATTGCAGCGATCGCCTCGTGATCGTGAGCAGTAATGATATACAGGAATATGGTTTCTGCCAGCAGCAACTCAGCATACTGGATTATAAAACCAATAAGACAGCATAGCAATTATTTCTTCGGTACATAAGCACTGGTGCCGATACCCATTGCATCTTTGGAATCAGGATAGAAGTAAAAAGACTGTCGCTTTACCTGCCCATTATTGAAACGCAGCTCCAGCGAATAGCCATTCAGTATATACGTGCCCGCACCATCTTTATGAGCATAGGCAGAAGATGAAACCCCAAAGTCACCGCTATTACTGCCACCGGAAGTACTGACCATTGTAAACTGACCATTCTTATTGAAAGTAATATTGCTGGCAGATACGATCATCACATTCCCGCCAAAAGCAGTGTTGCCACCACCGGAAATAGTTTTATAAGAACCCTGTATCTTCTCCCCATTGGCAGCGGGCTTAGCCCAGAACCAATTCTTCTCCCAGGTGTCAGTTTTATCTCTTTCCTTTTCCTTATTAGGCCAGTTGACCACGATCGTTTTGCCCACCGCTTTCCAGGTGCCCCATTTCCTTGGTTCCAGTTGTTTCGACTTGGCTACATCAAACTTATACGGACTCACCGACGGCCCATCATAAATACTGCCATCTGTCAACATCAGGTAAGGCTCATAACTGGGATAAATACCACCGCCTACACCGGCAATATATTCCATGTGAATGACTATACCCTTCACCTCTCCCGGCTTTAGTCCATTTTCAGTGATCAGGTCATCCGGCTTTACCCTTGTGGAAGTAGTCGTGGGTTTCTTTTCTTCTGTCTTGGCGGTTGAACCAGTTCCCGTGCCCTCCAACTTAACACCATCCTGCTTGGCCAGCTTACCAAAATGAACAATAGCAGGTTGAATATTTGCTTTGAAATAGTTAGCATCGGGAGAGCTCACCATGCGGGCCAGCCTGTATTCATCTTTCAACTGATAGCCCATATAAGCAATGAGCCATTTCCTGCCACTTTTATCGCTCACCTGCGTAGTATACGTGTAAAAGCCACTTTGAACAACCACCTGAACATTATCACTGGCTGGGATGGTATATCCAGACTGTTGCGCATCATTGCTTAAAATCCCTTTGAACCAGCTGTTGCCGGATTCACCATTACTGTTTTTCATGGGCATCACTTCATATACAAACTGTTGTCCGCCACCACTGGAAGCAGGCATAAAAAGATAACGGCCGCTCTGCTCCTGCATCTTCCAGCCGGAAATGGGAGACATAGAAGACTGAGCATAACCTGCTCCAACAATGTAAAGAGAAAGAAATAAGGTAGTAATTGCTTTCATAAGCCTTGGTTTAATGGGCTATGAAAAACAACTATCGCGCCAGAGGGAAAGGCGCGGACAACAGTTTTGATTTTCTTAACGCTGACTCGCGATCAGCAGGTTCAGGTCGGTATACTTAAGATCAAAGCGTTGGCTAAGGTGGAAGTTGGTCAACGCACCTTTAAAAATATAGATACCGCTGCGCAGGTGCACTTTGTGCCACACCAGGCTCTCGAAGCCGCCTTCGTCACCGGCTTCCAGGAGCAAAGGCATCAGTACGTTGCTGATGGCTTGCGAAGCCGTTCGGGCAAAACCAGAAGGAATATTAGGTACACAGTAATGAATAACCCCATACTTCATGAAGATGGGCTGTTCATGACTGGTAATCTCAGAAGTTTCAAAACAGCCCCCGCGGTCAATGCTCACATCAATGATAACACTGCCGGGACGCATATTGCTTACCATCTCCTCCGACACCACCACCGGTGTGCGGCCACTTTGAGAGGCCAAGGCACCCACTGCCACCTCACAGGTCTTCAACTGCTTGGCCAGGATACGAGGCTCCATGACAGAAGTCCACATGCGCTGACCGATATTATTCTGCAATCGCTTCAGGCGGTACACACTGTTATCAAATACTTTCACAGAAGCACCCAGCGCCAGGGCGGCACGGGCAGCAAACTCACCCACGATACCAGCCCCCAGAATGATGACCTTGGTAGGCGGAATACCGGAAATACCACCCAGCAACACACCCTTGCCGTGGTTAGCTGAGCTCAAATATTGTGCTGCGATCAGCATTACCGCACTACCTGCAATCTCACTCATGCTGCGCACGATGGGTAAGCTGTCGCTGTCGTCCTTTAAATTTTCAAAAGAAATAGCGGTGATCCGCTTATCCATCATCTTCTGCAACAGTTCAGCCTTCATGGCCGAAAGATGGATGGGCGAAATGATCACCTGATTGAGTTGCAGGTAAGGAAGGTCTTCCTCCACCACCGGGGCGCTCTTCACCAGGATCGGCGATTTGAACACCTCCGCTTTTTCATACACGATCCGGGCACCGGCCTCACTATAATCGCGATCACGGTAGTGGGCGGCTTCGCCGGCATTGTGCTCGATCACCACATCGTGGCCATTGCTGATCAACACGCCTACAGCTTCCGGCGTCAGGGCAATACGATTCTCCTGAAAAGCAGTTTCCCGGGGAATACCAATATGCAATTGGGCCCCCTTGGGTTTTATATCAAGTTTTTCTGCAAGAGTTTCGTAACTGAAAGAAGTGCTGATGATCGGTTTTTGCTGAGACATGAAGCGGTTTTCAGTTTATCTGGTTGCTATTGAAATGCTAAGAAAGCCCTCAAATATACTTATTTATCTCCGATCCTTACGAGACGGGTTTGAGGATCAAGGGCGTTGACGAAAACAGGCACGGTACCATCTGGGAAAATACCTTCCGCTCTTTCAGGCCATTCCACCAGGCAGATATTGCCGGAATACAGGCAATCCTCCACCCCAGCCTGCATGGCTTCTTCCTCGCCTTTCAACCGGTACAGGTCGATGTGGAACATTTTACCGCCCGGCCAGGCATATTCATTAATGATGGAAAAAGTAGGGCTGCCCACCGTGCTGCTCACCCCTTTCACATCACACAGGGCATGGATAAAAGTAGTTTTGCCCGCGCCCATAGCGCCATGGAAGGCAAACACCTTTGCCCCGTTCCCCGCCTGCCAGAACTCCCTGGCAGCCTCCTGAATAGTATCCAGCGTAAACCGTAATTCCATAGGCTGCAAAGATACGTCCGGCAACAGGAGTTTTTGGGCCGGCCCGGCAGGAAATTGCAACCCGGTAAAGATATTATCCGTAGATTCATACCGTGCGCCCGGCATTACATGGTAAATTTGCAGCAACCCTGGTACACAACCCTCCATAGAATTCTATGAATTGCCTGCCAGCTTATTATGATACCAATTACTATGAAACTGCACGATTGGGATGATCGCGCAGTAATATCATAGAGAGATCAAAACCCCGCAAGAATGAAGACAGTCAATTGGAAAGTTGAAGGGATGACCTGCTCCAACTGCGCGCTTACTATTCACAAATACCTTGAAAAAGAAGGTATGAAAGACGTAAAAGTAAGTCTGGCCAGTGGAGATGTCAGCTTTGGCATCAATGGCGGCAACAGCCCCAGTCAAAAGATCGCCAAAGGCATAGAATCCCTCGGCTACACCGTTCACGAAGAAGAACATGGAGATGCATCCCCCGCCAGAAAGAAGAAATTCCTGTCCAACCATAAACAACGCTTTCTTTTCTGCCTGATCTTTACGGCACCCCTCATGCTGCACATGCTGGACAAATGGGTCCACATCCACTGGCTCATGGATCCCTGGGTACAGCTATCGCTCTGCATGCCTGTTTTCCTCGTAGGTATGGACTTCTTCGGACGCAGCGCCCTCAAAAGCATCCGCAATGGCATGCCCAACATGAACGTGCTGGTAGCCATCGGCGCCACTGCAGCTTTTGTTTATAGCTTTATCGGCACCCTCTTCAACCTGGGCGAAGGCTTCCTGTTTTACGAAACAGCCGCCTCCGTCATTACCCTCGTATTCCTGGGCAATTACCTGGAAGATGCCTCCATACAATCTACCCAGCGCGCCCTCAACAAACTGGCCAAATCGCAAAAAGTGATGGCCAATATGATCGCCTACCACGAAGGACAGGAAAACGTGTTCCCCGTAGAAAATACGTCCCTCCGTTCCGGCGACCTCATCCTGATCAAGAACGGCGAGCAGGTGCCTGCCGACTGCAAAATATTATCCGGCGATGCCACGGTAAATGAAGCCATCCTTACCGGAGAGAGCATGCCCCAGCATAAAAAGTCAAAAGATTTTCTCATGGGCGGCAGCCTCATCATCGATGGCACCATCCGCGCGCAGGTCACTGCTGAATCTAAAGATTCGGTACTGGCCAACATCGTCAACCTCGTCAGGAGAGCGCAAGGTGAAAAGCCACCTGTGCAGCAAATGGCCGATAAGATCAGCGCCATCTTTGTACCAGTGGTGCTGGGCATAGCCGCCGTTACCTTCATCCTCAACTTTATTATACTGCAAAACTTTACCGCATCCCTCATGCGCAGCATTGCAGTATTGGTCATCGCCTGTCCCTGCGCCATGGGCTTGGCCACACCGGCCGCCATTGCAGTAGGCCTGGGAAGGGCTGCCCGCAATGGCATCCTCTTCCGCAACTCCAAAAGCCTCGAATTGTTCAAGAGCATCCGGCAGGTGGTGTTCGACAAAACCGGCACCCTCACCACCGGCAAGTTTGCAGTGGCCGATTATAAACTGATCGCAGAGAACATCAGCACTGAAGAGTTTAAGAAAATCACCGCTTCGCTGGAGAAATATTCTAACCACCCCATAGCCCAAAGCATTGCCCTTGCCTGGAAACAGCCGGAGACGATCTACTGGCAAAAAATAGAAGAAGTGAAAGGACAGGGTATGAAGGCCACTTCCAAAGAAGGCGATGTATACCAGGCAGGCTCTTACAGGATTGCCATGGCACACACCCGCGAAGACAGCCACAATGTTTACATCATGAAGAATGATGAGCTGCTGGGCTGGATCGATGTGAAAGATGAAATACGTCCCGAGGCTATACAAGTGGTCCAATACCTGCGTCACCGCAACATACGCACCATCCTGCTCAGTGGAGATCGCTATGGCAAATGCCAGCAGCTGGCCACCTTCCTGGGTATCGATGAGGTCATTGCAGAAAAAACACCGGAAGAAAAACTGACTGTGGTGGAAGACCTCACCCTGCAAGGTCCCACGGCGATGGTTGGCGATGGCATCAACGATGCCCCGGCACTGGCCAAAGCCACCATTGGCATCTCACTCAGTGAAGCAGCTCAGGTAGCCGTACAAACAGCCGATGTAGTGCTCATGAACCAGGGCATCAAAAACCTTCCCTTAGCATTGGGATTGGGCCGCCATACCTTTATTACCATCAAGCAAAATCTTTTCTGGGCGTTCTTCTACAACATCATCGCCATACCAGTTGCAGCCTTTGGTTTACTCACACCCACCTTCGGCGCCTTGGTGATGGGCCTGAGTGATGTGGTGCTGGCGCTTAACTCTGTGAAGTTGTTCGTTAAAAAAGTTACTTGATATCGGCAATCGACAGCCGGCAATCGGCAGTGAAGCTTACTGACTAAAGGCAACACTAAATTGTCTTAAAGTTATATATGTTGTTTTTAGAAGTAGATTGTGGGAAATTCAATTTCCATGTATTTACAGCTTGCCCATAAAGAAATGGACATCTACAAACTTGCCAAAACCGTTGTTATTTCCTGCTATCAACTCACTAAATCATTTCCTCCTGAAGAGAAGTTTAATATGGTACAGCAAGTCAGGAGAGCAGCTTTGTCAGTACAACTGAATATTGCAGAGGGTGCGGCCAGAAAATCAGCCATTGAAAGAAGGAGATTTTACGAGATTGCCAGAAGTTCTCTTGTTGAAATTGATGCAGCATTGGATATTGCAGTCACATTAAATTACTTTGCAAAAACCGAAACACAGGAATTAGGAAACAATATGATCAGGTGTTTCCAGATGCTTACAAAAATGGTGGCGTGCCAGTAATCAGCAACCCACATTGCTGATTGCCGACTGCCGATTGCCGACATGCGTAACATTCATACCATATTAAAAGAATATTGGGGGTACGATAACTTCCGGCCGTTCCAGGAAGATATCATCAACTCCATACTGCGTGGACAGGATACCCTGGCACTGCTGCCCACAGGAGGTGGTAAATCCATCTGCTTCCAGGTACCTGCCATGGCGCAGGAAGGATTATGCCTTGTAGTAAGCCCACTCATCGCACTGATGAAAGACCAGGTGGAGAACCTACGCCGTAAGGGCATTACCGCCTATGCCCTTTATTCGGGCATGAGCCGGAAAGAAGTGATCAACGCACTTAAGGTTGCTACCGACAGTAATTGTAAATTCCTATACGTATCACCCGAACGGCTGGAAACCTCGCTCTTTAAAGAATACCTGCCCGCGCTCGACATTAACCTGGTGGCAGTAGATGAGGCGCATTGCATTTCTCAATGGGGATATGATTTCCGACCGCCTTACCAGCGCATCGCTGCCCTGCGCGCTGAGCTACCGGGCGTTCCCATACTGGCCCTCACGGCATCGGCCACGCCCATCGTGCAGCAGGATATTTGCGATAAGCTCGAATTCGTAAAGCCGCAGATATTCCGGCAATCCTTTGAGCGACCCAACCTGTCGTACAGTCTTTTTGAAGAAGAAGCGAAGATCAACAAGCTCGCCGATATACTGCAGAAAGTACCCGGCAGCAGTATCGTTTATTGCAAGAGCCGCAAGCGCACCAAAAACGTCAGCGACCAGCTCAACATGCAGGGCATCAAAGCCGACTACTACCATGCTGGCCTTACACAGGAAGAGCGTACTAAAAAACAGGACGACTGGATAAAAGACCGCACGCGCGTGATCGTTTGTACCAACGCCTTCGGCATGGGGATCGACAAGCCCGACGTGCGCACCGTCATCCACATGGACGTGCCCGACTGTATCGAAAACTATTACCAGGAAGCAGGCCGCGCAGGCAGAGACGGCAAGAAGGCTTATGCTATCCTGTTGCATGACAAAAAAGAACCGGAAGAGTTGGAAGCATTGCCCGATATCCGTTTCCCCACACTACAGGATATCCGCGTCGTGTACCAGGGCATCGTCAATTACCTGCAGGTGCCAACCGGCTCTGGGGAAGGCGTGTACTATGACTTCGACATCACTGATTTTGGCAGCAAATTCAAGCTGGATGCCTGGCTTACTACCTATGCTATTAAAGCATTGGAGCAGGATGCATGGCTTAGTTTCAATGAGCAGGTACTCATTCCTTCCAAAGTACAGTTTGTGACCAATAAAGAGTGGCTGTATGAGTTTGAGAAAAGCAGCCCCGTACTGGAACCGCTCATGACTACGCTGCTGAGAACTTACGAAGGCATCTTTGATGTTCCTGTAAGCATCCATGAAAAAACACTGGCCTTTTTGCTGAGAATAGAACAGGATGAAGTCGTGAAGCAATTGAAAATACTGGATGCCAATGCCATCATCGACTACATGCCGCAGAAGGACAAGCCACAGCTTTACTTCCTGCGCCGTCGCGTAAAAGCAGAGGACTTGTTTATCAACATGGCTGATTATGAAAAGCGTAAGCAGCAATTCAAAGAGCGGATCGCTGCAATGATCAGCTACGTGCGTGAAAAGAAACAATGCCGCAGCCAATACATTGCGTCCTACTTTGGCGATGATACTGCAAAGGATTGTGGCATCTGCGACAACTGTCGCAACAGGAACCAACAGCCACTAACAACAGAAGAGTTTAAGCAGATACACCAGCGCATCGTCACTGTCATTGGTACCGGCAGTATGAGCGCGGAAGAATTATTGCACCACCTGAATGGTATCAAAAAAGAAAAAGCCTGGCAGGTTATTAACTTCCTCCAGGCTGAACAAAAAATATCGGTGAACGAAAAAGGGTTAATCAAGTTGTCATAATCAGAACCAGCTACTACTGCTCTTCTTCTTGGTACTCTTTCCTCCCAATCCCAATGCGCCCAGCAAACTGCGGGTGATCACATTGGCAGCAGTGCGGCCTATCTGGCGGGTCACTGAATTATCCAGTACCTTCTCGATAGTAGACTTTTCTTTCTTAGAACTTCCGCCACCAGCCTTCTTTTCTTCTTTCGCAGCTTCCTTCTCTGCTTTCTCTTCAGCAGTACGTTTGGCAGCCTCTTCCAGTTTATCGTTCAATATTTCGTAAGCACTTTCGCTATCGGCTACTTCAGCATACTTCTTCACCAGCTTTGAGCTATTCACCAGCGTATCCAGCTCTCCATCACTCAATACGTCCATTCTCGACCGGGGCGACACCAGCATGGTATGCACCAATGGCGTGGGAATGCCCTTCTCATTCAGCATGGTCACCAGCGCTTCGCCGATACCCAGTTGGGTCAGCAACTCTTCTGTTTTATAAAACTCTGTCTCGGGATAGTTCTCTGCAGCCTGCTTGATCGTCTTGCGATCGGCGGCCGTAAAGGCACGCAGGGCATGTTGCACTTTCAAACCCAACTGGCTCAATACGCCGGCAGGCACATCCTGCGGGTTTTGCGTACAAAAGAAGATGCCTACTCCTTTGGAGCGGATGAGCTTGATCACTGTTTCAATCTGCTGCATCAAAGCATCGGTGGCTTCCTGGAATACCAGGTGCGCTTCATCGATGAACATTACCAGCTTGGGCTTGTCGAGGTCACCGGCTTCGGGCAACGTAGCATACAACTCAGCCAGCAGTTGCAACATGAAAGTAGAGAACAGCTTGGGCCTGTTTTGCATGTCAGTTACGCGCAGCACATTGATCATGCCACGGCCATCATCTCCAATACGCATCAGGTCGTCTACTTCGAAAGAAGGTTCTCCAAAGAACACATCAGCACCTTGCTGCTGTAGTTCTATCACTTTACGCAGAATGGTACCAGTACTGGTTGAAGCGATCTTACCGTATGCTTTTTCAATCTCTGCTTTTCCTTCATTGCTCACAAACTGCAACACCTTGATAAAGTCCTTCAGGTCGAGCAAAGGCAGTTTGTTGTCATCACAATACTTGAAGATCATGGCTACCAGCCCTTGCTGGGTATCATTCAGGTCTAATATCTTGGACAGGAGGATAGGACCAAATTCACTTACTGTAGCCCGTAACCGTACGCCCTTCTCATTACTCAGGCTCATCAGTTCTACTGGGAAAGCAGTGGGCTTATAAGTACCTCCGATAATAGCTATCCTTTCTTTGATCTTTTCATTTTCCGTACCGGCAGCGGCAATACCACTGAGGTCGCCTTTGATGTCCATCAACAGTACAGGCACACTGGCATCACTCAATGCTTCAGCGATCACCTGCAAAGTTTTTGTTTTACCGGTACCGGTAGCGCCGGCAATGAGGCCGTGCCGGTTCATGGTTTTAAGCGGCAGTTTTACCAGGGCGCCGGGCACGGCAGCTTTATCCAGCATACCCACACCCAATACAGCAGATTCACCTTTAAAAGTATAACCATCCTGCACAGCTTTCAGGAATGTTTCATTGTTCGCCATAAAGCAGATTTATGAAGGGAAGATACAGGATTGCCCGAAAAACAATCAGAAAAAAATTGTTATCTGTATGTAATGGGAGATCACATCTCCTCTTCCCTTTCCAGCATCAGGATAGCGCTCTGCGGCACGATATAATATCGCTCGTTCTCGTACATTACTTCCGTAGCGCCACTCAGCAGGAATACGGCCAGGTCGCCTTCTTTGGCTTGCAGGGGAATATATTTCACCTGTTCATCATGCCCTTTCCAGGACTCATCTTCCACGGGCATGGGGATCGCATAACCAGGTCCCGTCTTAATTACATAGCCTTGCTGCACCTTTTCTTTTTCCCCTACCCCGGGTGGCAGGTACAAACCGCTTTCCGTACGTTCATTGCCTTTTGAGGGCCTTATCAACACGCGGTCGCCAATCACAATGAGCTTCTTAAAGGTATTATCGTTCGTCAGTCGCATATGAATAATCTTAAATCGCAAAAGTACGTAAAAGCCCCTCCTACCCCATTTATTAACAAAATATTACACGCCACTTGTCGGATATGGCAAATGAATTAATTTTATTTACACTATCGAACTAAATATACCTAACAATGGACGGAAAGAAACCTAAAATCTTATTGTGTGAAGACGATCAGAACCTGGGCAGTGTACTAAAGAATTATCTGGAGTTAAATGATTTCGATGTGACACTGGAACGTGATGGCCGTCTCGGACTGGCCGCTTTCCAGCGTGAGAAATTCGAGCTTTGCCTGCTTGACATTATGATGCCTCACATGGACGGATTTACCCTTGCGGAAGAGATCCGCGATATAGATCCGGATATTCCCTTATTCTTCCTCAGCGCCAAAACCATGAAGGAAGATATCATCCAGGGTTATAAATTGGGTGCCGACGATTACATCACCAAGCCCTTCGACAGCGAAGTGCTGCTCATGAAGATAAAGGCCATCCTGAAGCGGAATGAAGAAGTAACCCGCGAGGCGGAGAACAAAGAGTTCGACCTCGGCAGCTACCACTTCAACCCCAAGCTTCGTGAACTGAGCCACAATGGCAAAACACAAACCTTGTCGCCCAAGGAAAATGAGTTGCTCAAAATGCTCTCCGAGCACATGAACGACCTGCTTCCCCGCGAACAGGCACTGAAGAAGATATGGGGCAGCGACACTTATTTCAACGGACGTAGCATGGACGTATACATCGCCAAGCTGCGCAAGTACCTGAAAGAAGACGAGAAGATCGAGATTGTGAACATTCACGGCAACGGCTTCAGACTGGTAGCTCCTGTTGCATAAGATATCGCTGATCTAATAAATTTGTTTTTTATTAAAGCTGTAGCATACCTTGCTGCAGCTTTATTTTTTTATAGCCAGCCCACAAACGTTACCGTTGCATGTTTTCTCTTCTCATTCGGCCAATATGCACACCCAATTTAACCTGAACAGTAAAATAAGCATCGTTGCGTGCAGAGTTGCCTCTCTTTTCTCCTGCACGGGTAAGAGCGGGAGGATGGAGCTCCTGCCTCCTGTCAGCTAATTGAGCTGCCAACTCTGCTGATGGAACGGCGGGGCTACTGGCAAACAAAGCAGGATCGATATACTCCCGGCTTACATCATCGAGATAATCGGTATTCAATATCCGGTGCATTATTTCCAGCCTGGTATTCAACAGCGCCGACACTTCATAGCGTACACCAACGCCCAATGGAAAGTTAACCTGTGTAAGCCCGTAAGGTTTCCGATCGGGATACTGAGCAAAGCCCTGCCCTTCTGTACGCATAGGTTGTAATGCCACCCACTCCTGTCCTGTAAATGCTTCGGGATTGAAACGAAACACACCAACGCCACCAATCATGTAGGGAGAAAAATAAGAAGATCGCTCGCCTGACGATTGAAGAAAAGTAAGCGGATGAAGCTCTGCCAATAATGCCAGTTCGAATATCCTGCTTCGAAAATGCAGGTTACGCTGATACCGCGCCCTGGCTGCGCTTCTATCGCCTTCCAGTACTTTATCAGAAGCGCTCACCTTTCCAAAAGTAGCTTCCAGCCTGCCGCCGATGGCCTGTTGATACAATGCGCCGATATAAAAGCCACCAGCAAAATTATAATGCTGCCTGTTCAGGTCTTTCACGAACCCCTTACCGACGCCTTTCCGGCCACCCAGATCGGTAAAACAATTCATGACACCAACAGAACCGCCGGCTTCCCATAACAGAGCAGCCTCCAGGCGTTCATCATCGTAGAAGTAATACTGTGCAGTTGCGTTATGGGCGCATAAAGCCATCACCCATAGGCATACAATGGACTTGAATTGACTCATAGCAGTTAAATGATTTAGCTGCTACTACCAGACAGGGGTAACTGAAAAGAATACCATTTACGGAAATCCCGGCTGGTTGGATTGTTTAGGTATCAGAATAAAAGATTGGGATTGTTGCTGCCCGGCGTGCGCCCAAGGTGTTCATACGCTTTAGGTGTTACTTCACGGCCACGGGGCGTACGTTTGATGAAACCTTCCTGGATCAAAAAGGGTTCATACACTTCTTCCAGTGTTCCTGTTTCTTCACCTACGGCAGTGGCAATGGTAGTAATGCCTACCGGCCCGCCTTTGAACTTATCGATGATGGTAAGGAGAATGCGGTTATCCATTTCATCCAGTCCATACTCATCTACATTCAATGCCCGCAAGGCATGTTGTGTGATGGCAAGATCGATCACGCCATTGCTCAGCACCTGCGCAAAATCGCGTACGCGGCGTAGCAGGCCGTTACCGATACGGGGCGTTCCCCGGCTGCGGCGTGCAATTTCATGGGCCGCATCGGAAGTGATCTTGGTATTGAGAATACTTGCCGCGCGGTTGATGATCCGCTGCAATACTTCGGCATTGTAATATTCCAGCCTGGCTTTGATGGCAAAACGCGATAACAGGGGTGCTGTCAGCAACCCGCTGCGCGTGGTAGCACCTACCAGTGTGAAAGGATTTAAATTGATCTGGATACTTCGGGCATTGGGGCCGCTGTCGATCATGATGTCCAGCCGGTAATCTTCCATGGCTGCGTAGAGGTATTCTTCTACCACGGTGCTCAACCGGTGGATCTCATCGATAAACAACACGTCGTGGGGCTCCAGGTTAGTGAGCAGCCCGGCCAGGTCTCCTGGCTTTTCGATGACCGGCCCGGAGGTTTCTTTAATGCTAACGCCCATTTCATTGGCCACGATACGGCTCAGGGTTGTTTTGCCCAGTCCGGGAGGGCCATGAAACAGCACATGGTCCAACGCCTCTCCGCGCAGCTTGGCAGCCTTGATAAATATCTTCAGGTTTTCAATGATCTGTCCCTGACCGGCAAAGTCTTCGATCTCTTTGGGGCGGATATTGTTCTCAAATTCTTTATCTGCAGCGGATAAGGACCCTTTTTCTGTATGTAAGTTTGGATTGGCCATGCTTTTCGATCGACTTAATAAAACTACACAAATGTAAGTGTTGGTTATCAATCTGCCCTTTCCAGGTCAGGGCACCAGCTACCCTGCCGTTTTTAATGAAAATGGCTGTTTTTGACTTGTTGTGCTATTAATACGGGATTAGTACGGCTTTACTACGGCTTAAGTACGGCTTATCCCCGGATTAACCCCGGCTCCTCTGCTGCTTCATTAACCAGTACGGGCTTCTTTAATTCATTCTATCCCGATGCGCTCTTTACAAACTTACCATAGAAGTGACCTGCCTGCAAAAACGATGACCGAAATGTCCTCAAATGGCCGCTAATGACCGGTCATTTCGGTCATCTAATTGTGGAACATTAAGATTTCTTTCCAAATTATATTTGCATATACAAATAAAAAGCCTTTATCTTTGTCCTGTCAATGAAACCTTCAGAAAGCAAATACCGCCATTGCATGTACTTCGTAGCCAACGCCCTTGGCCGGAGGATCGAAAAACTGGCTATGGAGACCTGGAAGCGGGTCGACCTCTCGCCCAGTCATGCTTATTTGCTGATGTTGGTGATCGAAGAGCCGGGCATACAGCCCACGGCTTTGAGCGAGCAACTGATCCTGACACCTTCGACCATTACCCGGCTGATCGAAAAGCTGGAAGGGAAAGAACTGGTAACGCGTACATCTGAAGGCAAGATGACAAAAGTGTTCCCAACGGCTCAGGGTAAAGAGCTGTACCCCAAACTGCAGGAATGCCTTGGGCACTTCATTGAAAACTACACCCACATCCTTGGTAAAGAGGAGAGTATGCGCATGGTGAAGAACATGGCCTGCATTGCCGACAAGCTACCCGACTAATATTTTTTTTGCCCCAATACTTGTATATACAAATAAATAAAACACAATCACCCAATCAAATTATTTAAAACATGCATTACGTAATCACAGGTGGCGCTGGCCACATTTCGAAACCGCTGACAGAAGCATTACTGGCCGCCGGCCATAAGGTGACAGTGATTGGCCGCAATGCCGCCAACCTGCAGGAATTGGTTAACAAAGGAGCGAAAGCTGCCATTGGCTCAGTAGATGATGTGGTCTTTCTAACCGCCACTTTCGCCGGTGCAGATGCCGTATACCTGATGTCGCCTCCCAACTATGCTGCAACTAATGTGAAGCAGGCCATTGAGCAGGTAGGAAAAAATTACCTGGCAGCGCTTACTGCCAGCCCGGTTAAGTATGTTGTTCACCTCAGCAGCATTGGCGCTCACCTGGAAGGTGGTACCGGCCCTATTGCCGGCCTGCACCGCACAGAAAAGAACCTGAATACCCTGAGCAATATCAATATCCTCCACCTCAGGCCATCTTATTTCTACTATAACCTGTTTGCCAACCTTGGCTTGATCAAACAAGCCGGCATTGCAGGTGGGAACTTTACTGTACCGGCTCAACGCTTTCCTCTTACTGATACCAGTGATATTGCAGCAGTAGCAGCAGAAGAACTATTGCAGTTGAAATTCAAAGGGCATGGTGTGCGCTATATTGTCAGTGATGAAGTTGGCACAAACGACATTGCCACCGCACTGGGCAAGGCAGTAGGCAAGCCTGAAATTCCCTGGGTAAAGTTCCCCGACGACCAGGCCAAAGCTGGCATGTTGCAGGGTGGTTTAGGTGAAGACCTTGCTGACAACTATGTTGAAATGGGTCGTACGATCGATTCAGGCATCCTGTTCGAAGATTACTGGAAGCACAAGCAGGCACTGGGAAAAGTAAAGCTGAATGATTTTGCGCAGGTGTTTGCAGCAGCGTATAATGCGGGATAAGTTATCTTTGGTTCACTATGAACTACGATCAATTCTACGCCAGTATTACAAAGGCTACGCCACCAAATGGAATTAGTGTGTACCTGCGTGCGTTGTGGCTGGATGCCAAAGGCGATTGGGATGCTTCGCATGAAGCCATTCAGGACGTGCCTGATCAAAAGGCTTCCTGGATACATGCGTATCTGCACCGCAAAGAGGGTGATGCATTCAATGCCAACTACTGGTACAATAAAGCGAATAAGCGCATGCCCGGTTATTCGCTGGAGCAGGAATGGGAAGAGATTGTAAAAGCATTCTTATAAATAAAAGGTGAGCCGTCCTGTCGTGCTGCAAATGCTGCACTGCAGGGCGGCTCACCTTTTTCTATTTGGCCTTCAACGCTTCGACAGGCTTCCCGTAAAACGGGATGACAGATTGTACTAGCTTACTCACTTTTCGCGTATTGCATTAACTGAAGTATAAGATCGGGATCGGGACAATTGGCCAGGTATTTCTCCCGCTCTGAATATTTGCATACACCGGGGTAATCACCTTCTTTCAATTCCATATCCAGTATTACCTGGAAGTGGAGGTGTGGTGGCCAGTGTCCATTCTCTGCCGGTTCGCCAAAGTGTGCGATCTCCTGACCGATGGAAATGTATTGTCCGCTGGAAAGCTTTTGTATGTCACGCAAACTAACATGGCCGTATAAGGTATAAAAGGGTAATCCATCCAGTTGGTGCAGCAGGATGAGGGTGGCACCATAATCTCCGTAGTGATCATTGAATGCAAAACTATGCACCATACCTCCCATGAAAGCATATACCGGCGTGCCTGCCTGTCCCCATATATCTACGCCAAGGTGCAGCCTGCGTGGCTCTTCACCGGGCTGCAACGAATCAAACAGTTTACTGCGGTTGTATACGGTGCGGTTTTCATCATAACCTCCAATACCCAGCCGGGCATTGGCTGCTTGCAGTTTGTGATCAAGATAAGAAGTGAAGCGCTGTGTGTCTTCGATGATATTACTGGTCAGTTCTTTATTCTTCTCTGTAAAATCGAGCAGCAGGAGCTTTTCCGTGGCATGATCAACTTTCACCACCGGATGAAAGGTGGATTGGTACTTTCGTATCGTATTTTCGAACACAGAGGGCATATGCAGGTTTTAAGGATTATAACTGCCGCTTGTAAGCAATTTGATGCTTTTATGCATTCCTATCTGTCGCAAATATCCCGGTTTGTTACCTTTAAATCAATTCCATTTCCAAAAACATCTACTATATGAGCAAATACCTCTTTCTGGGAGTCCTGCTGGTCATGGTCAAGATTGCAGCAGCCCAACAAAGCCCCTTATGGCTGAGATATCCCGCTATTTCTCCCGACGGTAAAACGATTGTTTTCAGCTTCAAAGGTGATCTGTATAAGGTGCCGGCCAGTGGTGGCGACGCCATTCCTTTGACGCTGCATGAAGCGCATGACTTCATGCCTGTGTGGAGCCGCGATGGCAAGTACATCGCTTTTGCCAGCGACCGCTATGGCAACTTCGATGTGTATGTAATGCCATCTGCCGGTGGTGAAGCTACCCGCCTCACTTATCATTCTGCCCCCGATTATCCTTATGATTTTACGCCTGATGGCAAAAAGGTGATCTTCGGCACCAACCGCAATGATGTGTATACCAGCGTACGCTTTCCGCAGCGTGGCCTGTTCCAAAAGTTGTATGAAGTGCCGGTTACCGGCGGCCGTTCAGTCATGTTCCTGTCGGCCGGTTCTGAATTTGCGCACTTCAGCAGCAAGGGTGATCAGTTGATCTTCCAGGACCGCAAGGGTTATGAGGATGCCTGGCGCAAGCACCATACCTCGGCTGTAACGCGCGACATCTGGGTGTATGATGTGAAGAAGGATGATTATCAGCAGGTGTCTGGTTTTGCCGGTGAAGACCGCGAGCCGATTTTCTCTGCCGATGATCAGTATTTCTATTATCTCAGTGAAAAGAATGGCAACAGCCAGAATATTTATAAAGCGCCGGTAAAAACAAAGATCGCTGAGCAGCAGCTTACCTCTTTTAAGGATCACCCCGTGCGTCACCTCTCCCGCTCCGGTGATAACACGCTTTGCTTCACGTATGACGGCGAGATCTATACTTTGAAAGAAGGAGAGCAACCCAAGAAGGTTGCTGTCCGCATCAATACCGATGGACGTACGAATACGGAGAAGATCATTCCCATCAATACCGGCGTGACGCAAACGGCTTTATCGCCCAATGGAAAAGAGATGGCTTTTATTGTGCGTGGTGAAGTGTTTGTAACTTCTATTGAAGGGGGCATTACCAAGCGCATTACCAATACGCCGCAGCAGGAACGCACGTTGCAATTTACACCTGATGGCCGTTCATTGATCTATGCAGCTGAAAGGGGCAATAGCTGGGATATTTACCGCACTTCTATTGAAAGAAAAGAGGAGCCTTATTTCTATGCTTCTACTGTATTGAAAGAAGAGCCACTGATCGCTACAGAAGCGGAAGAGTTTCAGCCGGTGATCTCTCCTGATGGAAAAGAGGTAGCTTATCTCGAAGAAAGGAATGTTGTTAAGGTATATAATATTGCTTCTAAAAAGAGCCGCACCATCGTACCTAAGGGTGTTAACTTCTCTTATGCTGATGGTGATCAGTATTTCACCTGGTCGCCTGATGGCAAATGGATTGCCTTTAATTCTGCTGAAGGCCGCTGGGGTTCTTCTGAAGTAGCTCTGATGAAGGCTGATGGTACCGGTGAAAGAAGGAACGTTAGTGAAAGTGGATTCGCTGACGGGGGCGCCAAATGGGCTTATAATGGTAAGGCTTTGCTGTGGCTCACCGATCGTGATGGCAAAAAACCATTGGCCTTCCAGGGCGCCCGCGAAGTAGATATCTATGCCATGTTCTTCGACCAGGACCTGTATGACCGTTTCAAACTGAGCAAGGATGATTATGCGCTGTTGAAAGAAAAAGAGGAGAATGATAAAAAAGAAAAGAAGGATACTGCATTGCAAGCTGCTATCGCTAAAAAAGAAAAGGACTGGCAGCCGTTGTTTGAAAACATCGACAACCGCAAGACAAGGCTTACCATCAACTCGGGCAATATCTCCGATTTCACGTTGTCATCTGATGGTGAGAAACTGTATTACCTCGCCCGCGTAGAAAAGGGTTATGACCTGTGGCTGACCAATACGCGCACGCGGGAGACCAAGATCCTGACGAAACTGGATGGTGGTCCTGCCGGTATGGATGTAACCAAGGATGGCAAGAGCATTTTTGTGGTGAGTGATGGCCGCATTATGAAAGTAGATGCAGAAGCTGGCCGTATCTCTCCTGTTACTGTTAATGGTGAAATGAACCTGAACGCTGCTGCTGAAAGGGAATACATTTTTGAACATGCCTGGCGCCAGGTAGTGAAGAAGTTCTACGACCCCAAATTGCAAGGCACTAACTGGAACCTGTACAAAACCACGTACGCGAAGTTCCTGCCTTATATCAACAACAACTATGACTACCAGGAGTTGCTGAGTGAGCTGTTGGGTGAGCTGAATGCTTCTCACACCGGTGGCCGCTATTCTCCGCAACAGCCCAATACGGATGCTACTGCCAGCCTCGGCTTGTTGTATGATGAGGCTTATGACGGTGCAGGTGTAAAGGTGATGGAAGTGATTGAGGGCGGTCCGCTGCTGAATGCGAAAACGAAGATCGCAGCCGGCACCGTGATCGAGAAGATAGATGGTGAGGCTATTGCAGAGAACATGGACTGGAATAAACTGCTGAACCGCAAGGCCACCAAGAATGTATTGTTGAGCTTGTATAACCCCACTACCAAGGAGCGCTGGGAAGAAACGCTGAAGCCTATCTCTCAGGGTGAAGAGCAAGGGTTATTGTATAATCGCTGGGTAAAGACCATGCGCAAGAAAGTGGATGAAATATCCGGCGGCAAGGTTGGTTATGTACACGTGCAGGGCATGAATGATGGCAGCTACCGTACTGTATATGAAGAGGTGTTGGGCAAGAATGCCGGTAAAGAGGCATTGATCGTAGACACGCGTTTTAATGGTGGTGGCTGGCTGCATGATGACCTCGTTACTTTCCTGGGTGGTAAAAAGTACTTAGACTTTTCTCCGCAAGGTGTAACACCTACATCTGGCGAGCCTCGCAACAAGTGGAGCAATCCTTCCTGTGTGTTGATGAGTGAGAGCAACTACTCCGACGCCTTCCTATTCCCTTATGCTTACAAGAGCCTGGAACTGGGTAAGCTGATCGGCATGCCGGTACCGGGTACTGGTACAGCCGTATGGTGGGAAACTCAAATAGATCCTACACTCGTGTTCGGTATTCCGATGGTAGCTACCATTGGCAAGGAAAAGCGCCCTACTGAAAACCTGCAACTGGAGCCGGATATTAAACTGACCAACGACTTCAAGATGATCCTAAAAGGCCAGGACCAACAGCTGGAAAGGGCCATCCGGGAAATGCTGGAAGAAATCAAGAAGGCGCCGAAGAAAGGATTTTAGGGAAGGCACCGAGGCGACAAGGCATTGAGGCAACGAGAAAGAAAAATATAAGTTTAACAAGTAACGTTGTATTATAAGACAAAAGGCCACCCAAATGGGTGGCTCTTTTGTTTCCTATACGCAATCTTAATTCAGCACTTATTTTAATAGCCTTCTTAATGTGTTAAGGTATTAATTCGGCCAGTTTCTTTGTCAATGCTTCTCCTCTTATGCCCCGGGCAATGATCTTTCCATCCGGATCGATGAGGTAGGTAGTGGGAACGCCTTTGATATCATACCGCGCTTCTATTTCTTTGTCCCAGCCTTTGAGGCAACGTACCTGTGTCCAGGGCAGATTGTCTTCTTCCAATGCTTTTCTCCATTTAGCATCTTTATCGTCCAGCGATACCTGCAGGATCGTAAAGTTCTTATCCTTATACTGGGTGTACAATTGTTTCATATTGTAATGTTCCGCGCGGCAGGGGCCGCACCAGGAAGTCCAGAAATCGAGCAGCAGGTATTTGCCGCGGAAGTCTTTTATGGATACAGGCGCCGCACCTTCTGCCGTGAAGGTATGGTCCGGGATAATGGTACCGTTGGCCAACTTACCTGCATAGCCACTGTTATTGTTAGCAGCTGTAATCAACTTCGCGATGGCAGGTTTTTCTTTTACTTCAGCAGGGAGTGATGCCATACAAGCTTTCAGGTCTTCCCGGAAAGCATCGAAAGAGCGCTCACTCATTAGTACAAAGACCTTCAGGTATTGATAGGACAAGGGGGAAGACGGATATGTTTTAATGAAGTTGAAATAGGCTTCATTCTTTCTGTCTTCACTGGCCCGGAGCCCTTTGTAATAATCAGCTTTCAATTTCACCATGGCTTCTTTATCTCCTTTGATAGCTGCTTCCTGCTCATTCCACCAGGCTTTGAGTTTATCAAAGTCTTCTATCTCCATCTGCCGGATACGTTGCAGTTCGTTTTGCTGCTCATTCATTACATCGCCCTGTACGGTGGCGAGGTCGGGTGTAGAAGCAATCTGTATCGTTACCTCTTTTTCGAGGGCTACTTTCCGGAATTTGAACTTCAATCCCTGTTGGTATAAATCGAGGTATTCTTTTTTTGTGAGGCCTGGTTTGGTATGAAAGAATAGCACGCCCATTGCCATGCCTAATGAATCGGGCTGCGTGATGCCGGAAAATGTAAAGCGGCCATTCACTATGGGTGTGCTCAGTAATTGAGAAGGGTACTTTTTGCCCGCGCTGTGAATGTAGAGATAAGCGATCTTGTTCTTTTCGGGGGAGGTAACAGCTCCTTTGATATTATACGGGATGGCCGTATTGGCTTTGAGTCCCAGAGCAACGAATAAGAAAGACAGGAAAAAAAGGATGCGCATCGTTAATAGGTTTTGATAAATGATGGTTTATTAATGAAAGGCATCTATACGCAAGCGGACTATTATTACTTTAAGCCATCACGGGTGTTTCTTCGAACAGCTGCTCCAGGGGAACTTCGATGCTACCGGCCAGTTTATCTTCCAGCAAGGTGGCCATGGTCTCAAAATACAGGATCACATCTTCCCGCACATTTCTTTTGAGCCAACGGAAACCGCCCGGCAATTGTTTCAACACTTCCCTGTCTTCGAGGTACTCGACATTATGGATATCGGTAGGTGTGAGTCCTAACTGCTCCAACCTGGTGAGCAACAGGGATATGGGTGCGCCGGTTACGGAACAGGCTTCCTGTGCGATCTCTGTCCATTCGCCCGGTCCGGTATGGGCATAGGCCCGTATCTCTTCTTTGCTCAACTGTGTGGTGGCCTGCAGCAGGTGTCCACAATTACAAGCTCCGTGATGCCCCCAGGCATAATAGGCTCCCGCACGTAAGGTTGCTGCCGCTTTGCGCAGCCCTTCTATCAATTCTATGGTAGGATGCAACATGGTGCTAATTTCATATAAAACAATGTGACAATTGTATTTGTTTGTACGCTGCACGGCTCCTTCCGGCAATCGTTAAAAGAAACTTAAGGTAAAATAATCATGTGTGGGAGGCGTTTTTAGGAGTATCATCCAACAATAACCATTTGAAAACGATCACACTATCTTTCTGCTGCCTGATGGCTATTTTGGTACTGACGCGGCAACCTGTTCTGGCACAAACCATTACGGGCGCCTGGAAGGGGAAGACCGGCAATGTGCGTACGGAGCTGAAGCTGGTAAAGAAGGGCGACAGCGTGTTGGGCACCGCTTATTACTACACTTCGAAGAATCATTACCGGCGCTATGCCGTGCGCGGATATTTTGACAGCCAAACGAATGATGTGGTGTGGTGGGATGAGCAACTGCTGGAAGACAGGGTATCCGGTAACCTTTTTGGCTCATCACGTGAGCCTGTACTTTCTGTAGCCGATTTCAACTGTCCCGGTGAAGATAAAATGCTGCTGGATGGCAAGAGTACGGAACGTGATCACAAGGATGTCCCCAAAGGTCCGGTAGCGTTGGAGAAGATCAGCAACCCTATGTTCACTGATGAATGGGACTTTGTGATCGAGAATTATACCGTGGGGGCCAATCATCCTGATATCATCGACAGTATTGCGCGGTTGTCGTTTACGCCTCCGCCTTCTGAGCTGGAAATACCCGTGCGAGAAATACCTTCTTCTACCGTGGCTGCTGCGACTCCTGTAACGGTAGCTACTCCCAAAGTAAGCGCACCTGCTCCGGCACCGCCGCCTGCAGAAAAGAAGATAGCAGGCAAACCTGTTACACCGGAAGATAAATTCACCGCCCGTACGAACAAGCTGCAAACGGTGATCCCTATCGGTAACGATAAAAGGATCGAACTGCGGTTTTATGATAATGCCCAGGTGGATGGGGACTCTATTGCGCTGTTCCTGAACAAGAAGCTCATCTTTAAGAATATCCGCCTCACGGACCAGCCTTATACGATTTTCCTGGATGCGAATGAATTGTCGGACGATAATGAACTGGTGATGGTGGCGGAGAATCTTGGTTCTATCCCTCCGAATACTTCCTTCATGGTCGCCATTGTGGGTAAGAAGCGCTATGAAGCGAGGCTGCATGCTGATGAGAACAGCAGTGCTTTAATAAGACTGATTAAACAGGACGCTGATCAATAAAAAAAGAGAACAACTATTGGGTTAAAGCCCAGGTTGTTCTCTTTGTATTTTACCCCGGCCCTAAAGGGACCGGGCAATTCCGTTTGATATACTTACGACTCACTTCTACACTACCACATTCACCATTCTGCCCTTCACATACACTACTTTCTTGTGGGGCTTGCCTTCCATCCACTTTTGGATGACATCGTTGGACAATACGATCTTCTCTACATCGTCCTGTGCGGCGTCCATTGCGATGTTGATGGTGGTGCGTACTTTACCGTTTACTGAAACCGGGTATTCTTTGTTGCTTTCTACCAGGTATTTGGGTTCGAACTTTGGATATTCGGCATCCAGGATAGAGGTAGTGTTGCCCAACAAATGCCACAGTTCCTCGCTCACGTGTGGCGCATAGGGCGTAAGTAATACAAGTAATGGCTGGAGGATCTCTTTCTTGTTACATTTCAGATCGGCCAGGTCATTAACGGCGATCATAAATGAGCTCACTGCTGTATTGAAAGAGAATCTTTCGGTATCTTCTTCGATGCGCTTGATGGCTTTGTGTAATACTTTCCAATCTGCGTCTGTAGGTGCTTCTGTATTCCAAATCTGCCCCTTCATTTCATCATAGAACAAGCGCCACAGTTTCTTCAGGAAGCGGTGCACGCCTTCAATGCCTTTGGTATCCCAAGGCTTGCTCATCTCTACAGGGCCGAGGAACATTTCGTACATACGGAAAGTGTCGGCGCCGTATTTATCCACCAGTATATCGGGGTTGACAGTGTTAAACTTGCTCTTACTCATTTTCTCTACTTCCGATCCACAGATATACTTCCCGTCTTCGAGTATGAATTCGGCGTTGGCATATTCGTGCCGCCATTTCTTAAATGATTCGGTATCCAGCTCAACTCCATCTACAATGTTTACATCCACATGTAATGGTGCTACTTCAACACCGATCCCAATGAAGGAAACTTCACCTAATCCCAGTTCTTTGATGCGACCGGTCACCGTATCCTTGACTTGCAGGATCGCGTCTTCATCTCCACTTTGTATCCGGTCAACCAATCCTTTCGAAATGAAGAAGGAAGGGAATTTAGATGCATCAGTGGTCTCTGTCAATATGGTCTGCCACACAAACCTGTACACAAATCTTGAGCTTCCTTGTATCATGCCCTGGTTTACCAGTTTCTTGTAGGGCTCATCATGGCCTATATAACCAAGATCGTACAGGGCTTTTGTCCACATGCGGCTGTAGAGCAAGTGACCTACGGCGTGTTCTGTTCCACCAATGTACAGGTCAACCTGTCCCCAGTAGTCACTCACTTTGCGGTCGCAGAAGGTAGTGTCGTTGTTGGGGTCCATGTAGCGGAGGAAGTACCAACTGCTGCCGGCATAGCCGGGCATGGTAGAGCTTTCACGCTCGCCGCCGATAGGGGATGATTTTATCCACTCCGGCAGGTTGCTCAATGGCCCCTCTCCTTCTGCACCTGGCTTTATCTTATCGATATGCGGCAATAGTACCGGCAATTCGCTTTCGGACAAAGGATAGGCAACGCCTTCTTTCCAGGCAATGGGGAACGGCTCGCCCCAATAGCGCTGGCGGCTGAAAGCTGCATCCCGCATCTTGTAGTTTACCTTACGTGTTCCAATGCCTATCTCTTCTATTTTCTTAAGGGCTGCTTCTATTGCGTCGCGCATCATCAATCCGTTCAGGAAGCCGGAGTTCTCCAGGATGGCATCCTTGGTGGGGTTGGCTTCTTCGCCATTGTAATGGCTACCGATGATGTTGGTGATGGGAATATTGAAGTATCTGGCAAACTTAAAGTCGCGCTCGTCGCCACAGGGCACAGCCATGATAGCGCCGGTACCATATCCTGCTAATACGTATTCAGAGATCCATACGGGTATTTCGCGACCGTCGAATGGATTGAGCACATAAGCGCCGGTGAACACACCGGATATTTTCTTCTCGGCCATGCGCTCGCGCTCGCTACGGCTCTTTACATAAGCGATATAATCTTCTACTGCCTGCTTTTGCTCAGGGGTAGTGATCTGATCGATCAAGTCATGCTCGGGTGCAATGACCATGAAGTCTACGCCGAAGATGGTATCGGGTCTTGTTGTATAAACAGTAAGCTGCGAAGCTGAGCCTTTGAAGGCAAAGCTGATCTCAGCACCGTAGCTCTTACCTATCCAGTTGCTTTGCATTTCTTTCATGGCGTCGCTGAACTCGATGCGCTCCAGACCCTCTAATAAACGGTCAGCATATTCTGTGATGCGCAGGTACCACTGGCGCAGTTTCTTCTTTACCACCGGAAAGCCACCGCGTTCGCTCACGCCGTTCACTACTTCATCATTGGCCAATACTGTACCTAATGCCTCGCACCAGTTCACTTCGCCATACCCACAAAAGGACAGGCGGTAGTCCATCAATATCTCCATCTGCTGGTGCTCGTCGAAGCCGACCCAGGTTTGCTCGTTGAAGCGGATGGATGAATTGCCAGGACAAGGATGGCTGGCATTGCCTTCTTTTTCAAACAGCTTCACCAGCTCAGCAATCGGTTCTGCTTTCTGGGTCTTGCGGTTGAACCAGCTATGAAAAAGCTGGAGGAATATCCATTGGGTCCATTTATAGTAGGAAGCGTCGGAAGTGTTTATTTCACGGTCCCAATCGTAACAGAAGCCGATATTATCGAGCTGGCGACGGAAGGTCTTGATGTTATCTGCTGTAGATACTGCAGGGTGGATGCCATGGTCGATGGCGTATTGTTCGGCTGGCAATCCGAAGGCGTCGCATCCCATTGGGTGGAGCACGTTGAATCCTTTGAGTCTTTTGTACCGGGCAAATATATCGCTGGCGATGTAGCCGAGTGGGTGCCCCACATGCAGGCCGACACCACTTGGGTAAGGGAACATATCCAGCACATAATATTTAGGCCGGTCGCTTGTATTGCTTACTTTGTATGCGTTGGTCTCTTTCCAGGTCTTTTGCCATTTCTTCTCGATATGGCTGAATTTGTATTCCATATATCTCCTTACGATTCAGATTTTTTAATGGTATTATTCTTGCATCCGGGTTCAGGCTGAAAAGGTTATGTACGAGTCGAATGTTTTCGTTGAGGAAACGTTAAAAGGCGTTGCCCCGAAAAATTTTTCCGGCTCCACAACCGTTAGTAGGGCGTCAAAAATACGGATTATCCGGCTTAAGCAGGATAAAACCGCTATTTTTGCCGTTATCTGTTTATTACTAACCCATCAAAATCATTGTTTCATGGCGCAATTAGGAAAAGGGTCGGCCAGGCGTTCTAAACCATCTTATTTCATGGCTATTTTGGGGGTAACCATCGTGCTTTTCTTTGTAGGCATCTTTGGTTGGCTGTTGCTTAATGCCCGCCAATATACGGAAGAGATGAAGGAGGACGTGAAGGTGCAGATATTCCTGCGGAAGAACATCACCCCACAGGATGTGGAGACCCTGAAAGCCTATATCGCCGCCCAGCCATATACCAAATCATACGAATATATCGATAAGGAGACGGCCAAACAACGGTGGCTGAAGAGCGGGGAAAACGACTTCAAGGAGTTGCTGGACGAGAATCCCCTGCCTGCTTCTTTCGACCTGAACCTGAAGGGTAATTATGTTCAGAAGGATAGTGTAACATCTATCAAAACCGACCTGGAAAAGCAGTCTATGGTGGTGGAGAGTGTCCAATATCCCACTTTCGTGGTGGAAAAAATGGGCTCTTCGGTGCGGGTGGGTCTGATCGTATTCGCCATCCTGGCGGGTTTATTCTGTATTTTCTCCATCGTGCTCATCGATAATACCATCCGGCTGGCGATGTACAGCAACCGGTTCATCATCAAAACGATGCAAATGGTGGGGGCTACCCGCGGTTTTATAGCCCGTCCCATGACCGTCCGGGCCATCATCAATGGTACTATTTCGGCCGTAATCGCTATCGCGATCATCTACGTGGTGATGATGTTGAGCGAGTATTTCCTGCCTTATCTGCGTGATCTGCGCGACAATGGCAAGCTGGTCCTGCTGTTCGCTTTTCTGGTACTGCTGGGCATCAGTATCTCACTTTTCAGCACCTACCGCAGCGTAGTGAAGTACCTGAAAATGAAGCTGGACGACCTATATTAATGGTAAACTTGTGGCTTGTAGCTAATTTCCTATATTGCAGCCCTAATTTTATTGGATAATGGCTGAAAAGATATCAACCGAAAAGAAAACGCTCAATACGCTGTTTGGTAAAGAAAACTACCTCTGGATCCTGGCCGGACTGGTAGTGATGTTGCTGGGCCTTCTGCTGATGGCAGGTGGTAACAGCAAAGACCCAAATGTTTTCAGCGATAATGATGTGTACAGCACCCGCCGCATTACTGTGGCTCCTATCCTCATCCTGCTTGGATTGGGCATCGAAGTTTTTGCTATTTTCCGCAAACCGAAAGCGTAGTTGATAAGTTCACAGGTTAACAAGTTGAAAGGGCACTTGATGTACCCTCCCTATTAACTTTTCAACTTATTAACTTTCCAACCTTCCAACTCTTACCCAATATGAATCTGATCCAGGCCATTATCATTGCAATTGTAGAGGGCATTACTGAATACTTACCTATTTCTTCCACCGGGCACATGATCATTGCCTCCAGCCTGATGGATATTCACAAGCAAGAGTTTACCAAGTTGTTTGAGGTGGCCGTTCAACTGGGCGCTATCCTGGCTGTAGTGGTACTGTACTGGCGGAAGTTCTTCGACTTCAAGCGCTGGCAATTTTATGTGAAACTGATCATTGCTGTGATCCCTGCCATTGCACTGGGCGCTTTGTTCTCCGATAAGATCGACGCTTTACTGGAAAGTCCTACTACGGTAGCTATTACTTTGCTGCTGGGTGGCGTTGTGCTGTTGTTTATCGATAAGATCTTCAACCAGCAGACCGGTAATAAGATAGAGACTGAAGAAAATATCAGCAATACCAAGGCTTTCTTTATCGGTATCTGGCAGTGCGTGGCCATGATCCCGGGTGTTAGCCGCAGTGCTGCCACCATTATTGGCGGTATGCAGCAGAAGCTGACCAGGAAGCTGGCGGCTGAGTTCTCCTTTTTCCTGGCCGTGCCTACCATGTGTGCAGCCACCGGCTATTCGCTGTTTGTAAAAGACTGGGGCACTGCCGGAGCCGAGCAAAAGGGGTATGAACTGATCTTAAGTTCTTCCGACAACCTGTATGCTTTTATCGTAGGCAATATCGTAGCTTTTGTAGTAGCCTTACTGGCTATCCGTTTTTTCATCGGCTTTTTACAGAAGCGTGGTTTCCGTTTATTTGGCTGGTACCGCATTATTGCGGGCATCATCCTGCTGATCCTGATCTATACCCGCGTGATTACCGAGTAGCGTGCAAGCCTCTGTGGCGTAGTGACTGTTTTATGTTATAAACCCTTCTGCCATGCAAACAGCTTCCAAAAAAGTAATCAATGGGTGGGCCATGTACGACTGGGCCAACTCGGTGTATAACCTGGTTATTACCACTACCTTTTTCCCGATCTATTTCAACGCGGCTACCAAGGATCATTTCAAGAGTGACGAGATATCCTTCCTGGGCAGAAGTTTTATCAACTCTGCGCTGTATAATTATGCTGTAGCCGCCGCCTACCTGATCATTGCTTTGTTGTATCCGGTTCTCACTTCTATTGCCGATACCAAAGGGAATAAGAAAGGGTTTATGCAATTCTTTTGTTACATGGGGGCCATCGGGTGCAGTGCACTGTACTTTTTCAAGGGGGCCAATGTAGAGTTTGGAGTATTCTTTTTCATGTTGGCTGCCATTGGTTATTGCGGCAGTCTTGTGTTTTATAATTCTTATCTGCCTGAGATTGCCGCCGAAGCCGACAGGGACCGTATCAGTGCACGTGGCTATTCTTTTGGTTATATAGGGAGTGTCATTCTGCAAATTATCGGCTTTGTGCTGGTGCTCGTGTTGCCCAGCGCCGGGCTTGCCTCCCGCCTTACTTTCCTGCTTACCGGTATTTGGTGGCTGGGGTTTGCCCAGATCACTTTCCGGGTGTTGCCTGCCTCTATTCCTTCTATTCAAAAGCAGGGTGGCGGCATTCTGAAAGATAGCTTTACCGAGATCAAAAAGGTTTATGGACAGGTAAAACTGATGCCTGTATTGAAGCGTTTCCTCCGTGGCTTTTTCTTCTACAGTATGGGTGTACAAACGGTGATGTTGGCAGCTACTATGTTTGGGAGCAAGCTGCTGGGCCTGAACGAGACGAAGCTGATCATTACTGTAGTGATCATCCAGCTTGTGGCTATTATCGGCGCCTGGGGCATGTCGAGGTTGTCGGCCATTTATGGTAACCTTAAGGTGTTGATGGGGGTGGTGATTTTGTGGATATTCATCTGCGTAGCTGCTTATTATACGGCTGTTCTCAAAGAGCAGGGCACAGATCCCGAATACTTTTTTTATGGCCTCGCGGTAGCAGTAGGCCTGGTGATGGGTGGTATTCAATCTCTGAGCCGGTCGACTTATTCCAAGCTAATGCCTGAGACAAAGGATACTGCCTCTTTCTTCAGTTATTATGATCTGACGGAAAAGATCGCCATCGTGATCGGCATGTTCAGTTTTGGGTATATTGAAGAATTAACGGGCAGTATGAAACAATCGGTACTGTCTTTGATTGCATTCTTTGCTATTGGGCTGATCTGGTTATATTCGGCACTGTATAAGCAACGACAAAAAGCTTCCTAATGAAACTACATTCTGTTCATACCGGCAATTTCAAGCTGGATGGTGGCGCCATGTTTGGCGTAGTTCCCAAATCTATCTGGAATAAACTGAATCCTGCAGATGATAACAATCTTTGCAGTTGGGCCATGCGTTGCCTGCTGATCGAAGAGGGCAACCGGCTTATCCTGGTGGATAACGGCATCGGCAATAAGCAGGATGCCAAGTTCATGGGGCATTACTACCTGCATGGGGATGATTCGCTGGATAGCTCCTTGCATAAGCTCGGCGTTAGCCGGGATGATATCACGGATGTGTTTCTTACGCACCTGCATTTTGATCATTGTGGCGGCAGTATTGTGCGGGAGGGCGACAAGCTGGTGCCTGCTTTCAGGAAGGCTACTTACTGGAGCAACCTACGTCATTGGGAATGGGCCACGCAGCCGAATGAGCGGGAAAAGGCTTCTTTCCTGAAGGATAATATTTTACCTATCGAGCAGAGTGGCCAGCTGAAGTTTATTGAACCGACCGACGGTATCATTTTCTCTACGCATATTTCTATCCGCTTCGTCAACGGTCATACCGACGCGATGATGTTGCCTCAGATCAGGTACAAGGACCGTACGATCGTTTTTATGGCCGATCTGCTGCCTTCTACCGGACATATCCCACTGCCGTATGTAATGGCTTATGATATGTTTCCGCTGACTACTTTACAGGAGAAGAAATCTTTCCTGACGGAAGCGGTGGAGAATGATTATATCCTCTTCTTTGAGCACGATCCTGTGCATGAATGTTGTACGCTGCAGATGACTGAAAAGGGCATCCGGTATAAGGACACTTTCAGGCTGGCTGATTTGTAACACGGTCTGGCCGCTGTGCAGGTTGTTGAGCCAGGTGCGTGTTAGCGGCCTGACCGGTGAATTGTATTAGCGCAGATCAATCAGTGAAGTAAGTTGGTGGCGCAGGTTGCGGTAGCTGATCATATCTACTTTTACGCTGCCTACGGAAATGGGACTTTCCACGCGCAGGGGCACATGGTTCTTGTCATCGCTTACCCATACTGTCATTTTCTCACCGCCTTCGAAGATCGTGCCTTTAATGAGCAGGGGCTTGAACTTAATGGCTTTGAATTTTCCGTATTTCGTCTTCACTGTTTCTTTGCCCAGGTAACGGATATACATTTCAAATACTTCTTTGTCGAGGAACAGGGAGAAGTTGATCTTGTCGTTGGGTTTGTATTTATCGAAGTCGATATTGCGTGCGTAGTAAATGGCGCTCACGACATCCTGTATACAGGCTGGCACTTTGAATACGCCATCATTGGTAACGGCTGCATTGGTTGTTTTGTTGAAGGTCACATTCTCGTACTTCTTGTAGCTGCCCTCGTTTACGTTGCGCACAAAACGGTATGGCTGGAAGGTAGCGGTATCGAGGTAGGTTTCATACTTATCGCGCACTTTGAAGATACCATCGTAAAAAGGATAGGTCTTGCCCTCTCCTATGATATGGTATACCGGCCTGTTATTGAAGTTTTCAATATTGGTCCTGAATGTTGCTTCTCCTGCACCAAAGTAGGCTCCTACTACTGTGTAGAACACTTTGTAGGTTAGTAGTTCGCTGGCCTGGAAAGCAGTATTGCGGACATCGCAAAAGCCGTCAACTTTATCGCTCTTCTCTGTCTGCGGGTCTTTACCTTCCTGTGGAACATTACCAGCCTGCGAACCAATACCTGCCTGTATGGGGAAGGTGCTGATGGTGAGCAGGAAGAAAGCCAAAATTCGATAGATTTTCATGCAACAATCTTATTCTTATAATAATATCTGACCAATATTGCCTGGAGAGCATGCCTTATTTGTTTTTGAAGATACGGATTCCTAAAATTAGCAAACTACCAATCAAGGCAGGTATTACCAAATTGATAATCCATACAGACAACGAAGTAGCCAGTACCCCCCATGTGTTGGTACTAAAAAATTGTACCAACTCGATGCTGGCTTTCCAGCGCACACCCAACTCTGTGATGACTGCAATGGTAGGGACAACTGCCAATACCAGGAAAACCACCCCAATGGAGGCAAATACCTGTATGGGAGTCAAAGTGACATCAAAAACAGCAAAGAGCAAATAATATTGCCCGATAAAGACCAGATAGCGGGCTACTGATAAAGACAAAATGCGGAGCAGGATAGTTGCGTTAAAGGAATCTAAAACACGGATATAGCGTACAAACCGCTCAATCTTTGGTATTTTTTCGACCCATTTTACGAGCCATGCCAGCCGGAAATAAAATAATGTTAAAATAAGGGTGCCGAGTGCCGTGACCGACAGGAGGGTATTGATCCAGAATAGCAGGGAGGTGTCAACCGGCTGCCGGGCAGCGATGACATTTTTCATGTAGAGAAGACCACCAAGTCCTGCTATGAGTGTAACGAGCAACTGGGCTATGCTGCACACGATGGTGAGGGAGATGGCCTGGATACGATTATTCTCGTTTATATACAGTATGCGCCCTACGTATTCGCCAATGCGATTGGGGGTAAAAAAGGCCATCGTAGTGCCTGTGAAGATGGCTTTCAATGACTGGAAGAAGGAGATTGGCTGCACGCGCAGGATGACGACCTGCCACTTACGGGCCTCGATGCCCCAGTTGACCAGCATGAGCAAGATGGCCAGCCATAATTTCCAGATGCCTTCACCTGCTAATGCATGCCGGATATGCTGAAATGATTCTTTCCAATTGGGCTGTCGCTGTAACTGAAGGTAAATGGACCATGCCAGCAGGCAGAACACCAACGGGCCGATCACATAGTTGAGGATTATTTTGATATTTTTGTTCAGTGGCTATAACTAAATGAGGTACAAAATAAACTGAATTGACCCACTCCTTGCAAAACTCGCCCAAAATAATTCTTGGCATCGACCCCGGTACGCTGATGATGGGGTATAGTATTATTGCCGCATCGGCCCGCCAAATCACGGTTCTTGAGATGAATGTATTGCGCTTGAGCGGCAAGAAGGACCACTATGAGCGGCTGCAGCTTATTCATCAAAAGATCACTGATCTTATCGTTTCTTTCAAACCTCAATATTTTGCCATCGAGGCTCCTTTCTTCGGTAAGAACGTTCAAAGTATGCTCAAGCTGGGCAGGGCGCAGGGTGTAGCTATTGCCGCTGCCATGGGCGCCGGCCTGACCGTTCACGAGTATTCACCTAAAAAGGTAAAGCAATCCATCACCGGCAATGGTAATGCGGATAAGGAACAGGTATGGAAAATGCTGCAAACGATCCTTACATTACAGGATACCGTTATTTCGCACCATGATATTTCCGACTCACTGGCCGTAGCTGTTTGTCACCACTACCAGGAGCGCATTGTAAAGCCTGCAGCCGGAAAAGCAAAGGGCTGGGAGGATTTTATCAAGGCGAATCCGGGGAGAGTGCGGGCGAAGTAGAATACAGTATACAGAATTCAGAAGCCTTTGATATGCACTTTACAGCTTCGACACGATCTTCTCTTGAATTGCCTTCAATTCTTCGGGCGACAGCTTCAGTTTACCGCGGGTGAAGTTGAGGTCGTCGGCACTGTTGATAGGCATCAGGTGCAGGTGGGCATGGGGCACTTCCAATCCTACTACCGACATACCGCAACGATTGCAGGGGAACGACTGTTCGAGGGCCCGTGCAATGGGTTGTGAGAATGTAAGTATAGCCGCCAGGTAGTCTTTGGGCATATCAAAAAACTTATCTACTTCTATTTTGGGAACTACCAATACGTGTCCTTCTACCAACGGAAAGATATCGAGGAAGGCAAAGAATTGATCGTTCTCTGCTATTTTATACGAGGGTATTTCCCCGGCTATGATCTTTGAAAAAATAGTCATACCACCAGTCATTTTAGCTATCAGGTTAATGAATGCAGATTTAAGTCGTATGAAAGAGAAGTCTTTCATGATAACAAAGCTAATAAAAAACCCCGCCGGTGGGCGGGGTCAATTATATGATCGTATGAATCTTATTATACGGTGATGTTTTCAATCTTGAACTTGATCACGCCTGCAGGTACCGTCACCTCAGCTACTTCTCCTACTGTTTTTCCCAACAATCCTTTTCCGATGGGAGAAGTGATAGATATCTTACCCAATTTAAGATCGGCTTCTTTTTCAGAAACGATCTGATAAGTGAGTTCTTTTTTAGTAGTCAGGTTCTTTAATGTGACTTTGGTGAGGATAGATACTTTGCTTGTATCAACATTATCGGCTTCCAGTATACGAGCGCTGGCCAGATCGCCTTCCAGCTTTTTAATTTTTGCTTCCAGGATGCCCTGGGCTTCTTTGGCAGCATCATACTCTGCATTTTCCTTCAGGTCTCCTTTTTCACGTGCTTCAGCAATTGCACGGGCAGCACCGGGTCTGTCTACCGTACGCATACGCAGCAATTCTTCTTTCATTTGCTCAAGTGTTTCTTTACTTACATATAAAACACTGCTCATATAAACCTCCTTATTTTTAGGCCGGGCGCCTATCCGGCTTCCGGTAACAGAAAAAAAGAACAACGCCTCAGGTATCCCGCTGAAGCGTTGCATGATTTGTAACTAAACAAAAATAGAACTTAATTTCGACATAATACTCCGTTAACATGGAATATTGTTCCAGCCGGGGCCTGTTTTTTGTGCTTGCCCCACCACCCCCTACCGTTATAAAGCATTATGATCCAATCGCATTTTGCGTAGAGCATACACAATGCTTATCAAATACCCAGCTTGTCCAGTACTACTTTGGCCATCTTGTAGAAGGCCTCGTGGCTGTAGCCGGCGATGTGGGGGGTGATCAACACATTGGGCTGCGCCAACAGCCAGTCGAGTTGTTGTTTTTCTTCTTCTGTATAGGTGGGTAATTTTTCGTTTTCCAACACGTCCAGTGCTGCGCCGGCAATCTTGCCGCTCTTCAATGCCCGTATGAGAGCAGCCGTATGGTGCACTTTGCCACGGGAGGTATTGATGAACCAGGGTGATCGTTCGAGCGCATTAAAGAAATCATCATTCGCATAATGAAACGTTTCTTCTGTCAACGGCAGGTGCATACTAATTACATCGGCATAACGCGCTACCTGTTCGGCGTTGGCTTCTTTCACCAATCCTTTGGCAAAGTCGAACTTGTATTTATCGTGTGCCAGGATAGTAACATCGAATGACGCCAGCACTTTTGCAAATGCGCCTCCGGTGTTTCCAAAGCCGATGATGCCCACTGTTTTACCGGTGAGCTCGGTGCCCCGGTTGAGGTCGCGCACCCACTTGCCTTCGCGTATTTCCTGCATGCTGCTGTTGAGCTTGTTCATCAGGTTGAGTAACATGCCCAATGCCTGCTCGCCTACTGCATTGCGGTTGCCTTCCGGACTGCTCACGCAGGTAATGCCTTTGCTTTGTGCGTAGGGTACATCGATCAACTCCATACCACTGCCCAGCCTGCCAATCCATTGCAATCTGCCTGCATTATCAAGCATGGGCTTGTCGATCTTCAAACGGGTAGTGACGATCAGTCCTGTAGCTTCTCCTATCTGTTGCAACAATTCTTCATAGGTGATCTGCGGCTGGTAATCTACTGTGTATCCTTTGAGCTGCAGTTGTTCCACGAGGTAATTGTGCACTTTTGCCGTAACGATAACTTTCTTCATTAGTTCTGAACGATCTTATTGTGATGATTTATTCTCTTTTTCCTGTGCTTTCATTTTCTCCAGGTAGCTGGTGCCTTCTTTGATCCAGGATGGTGCTGGCTTGCCCAAGAGGAAGTGATCGAACCATTCTTTCTGACGTTTCTGGTAATCGATCTGGTTTTCTTTTTTGGCCAGTCCATGGTTCTCATCTGCATATACCAGCATCACGTGTTCTTTTTGCATGCGGCGCATGGTACCATACATTTCAATGCCCTGGTGCCAGTCTACTGCACCGTCTTTATCGCCAAATGCCACCAGTAATGGTGTCTTGATCTTATCTGCATTGAACATAGGAGAGTTGCGGATGTGTGCCTCCATGCGCTCGTACCAGGGGCCGTCGAACCTTCCCTGGCTGGTCTCGAATATCTTCTGGTCGGGAATGCCGGAGTTCCAGTAGATAGACATGGACATGCTGATCAGGTCGGTGAGCGGCGCACCTGCGCAGGCAGCTTTGAAGAGGTTTGTTTGCGTGATGATGAAGGATGTTTGATAAGCGCCCCAACTATGGCCCATCAATCCGATCTTGTCTTTATCGATCATGCCTGTTTTCAACACTTGTTCTACTGCAGGCACCACACAATCTACTGCGCTTGTGCCGGGCTCATTGGTATCGTATACGATATCGGGCCTGAATACAAAGTACCCGTTCGTGGTAAAGTTTGTGGTGTTATAAGCGCTGCGAACTGATGGCGATGTATACATGTGTACCGTGTTGGACAGTATCTCGTAGATGTATACGATCATCGGATATTTTTTGCCGGGCTCATAGTTGGCAGGATAGAACAGGGCTCCCTGCATTTGCTTACCTTTTTTATTGGTAAAGCTTACCAGTTCGCTTTTGCCCCAATAATATTTTTCCTGTTGGGGATTGGTGGTTACTACTTTTTTATCGTCGCTGAATGTTTCTGTTACATAGAGCTCGGGCGATACATTGTAATCTTGTTTTGAATAGGTAAACACGTTGGCATCTTTTGCCTTCGTGAGCCTGCTGAGGTAGGCATCTTCAAACAGGAGTTTGGTGAGTTTGTTCTTTTCCAGTTTGAAGAAACCAAACTTCTTGCTTTTATCGCCATAAGCCGACATAAAGATGGGCTTAGTATCATCGATGAACGGATCTTCGAAGTCAAGCCTGTATACGCGGTACTGCACTTCTTCCTGTTCGCCATTGGTCAACTTGCGCGCTCCTTTACCGTCGGGGTTGACTGCCCAGATATTGTATTCATCGTAGATCAACAATTCTTTGTCGCCTTTGATCCATCCACCCAGGCCATAAGGAGGCTTGGTAGCAGGATGATCGTCGCGTACGTTCCAGAAGGTTCCACCTGTTTTTTCGGTGAGGTTGATGGCTTGTCCTGTAGCAACATTATAGCTCCACCAATGTTTGTCTTTGAAGTATGTGAGGTATTTCCCTTCTGGTGAAGGCTGAGGGCCGGTATAAAATCCTGCCAGCATTTTTTCGTACAACGGTTTCCGCTCGCCTGTCCGTGCATTTACGAGGTAGTAGTCTGCATAGTCTTCTTTGAAAGCGGGTTTGTATTTATCACTGTTGTAGACCACTGCCACTTTCCTGTTGTCGCTAAAAGTAGCATAGGGTATTTCTTTCTCTGCCAGCTGGAAGAATGTATTGTTATCGATGTTCCATACTGATTGGTAGCTCAGTTCTTTATCCTGCGTGTAGGTGAGTTTCTGGCGGGGCTGAATGTCTGTGTCTTTCCAATGCCAGATGTCTACGGCAGCCAGCTTGTCTTCTTTCTTCGCAGGTGCTGCTGCTACATTCTTTGTTGAATCGGATTTCTTATTAGTAGTATCTGTTTTTGTTTTGCTGGAGTCGGTCGCTTTTTTCTCGTCTTTCTTTGGCTTGGCTGTCCAGCTTTTGATACCGAAGTAGGCTGCATTCATATCATCGCTCAACACCAGGTTGGAGGTGTTGTTGATGCGCATGGTGTCGGGGAATCCTTTCTGGGTAGTGCTGTTGAATATCTTCAGTACCGGTGCTTTGTAGATGTTTACATAAGCATATACCATGGCGTTCTCTTCTTCGTATCCTTCTTTTTTAAAGGTCTTGTAGAATGCCAAGCCTTCGCCTTCCTTCTGCCAGGTGAGTTTGGAGAATTTGCAGGTATCGCTGGCGATTATTTTGAGGGAGTAGTTGTCGAGGTTGAACAGCTCAACGGAGTTGCCCGCCATGTTGGCCGACTCTACGATGTAGGCGAGGTAATCGCTCTTTTTGTTGAAAGCGTACGCGGTCACGTTGCCAATGGTGCGGGTGCTGCTATCGGCCAGCTTTTTGAGTAACAGTACTGCTCCTTTGTCTTTGTTTTCTTTGGGTGGCTCCAGGCTTATGGCGAGGAGTTTACCGCTGCGGGAAAAACGGAAGGCGCTCACGTCCTGAATGATCTCTTTCTTACCGGTGGCCAGGTTGAGCAGGCCCATTTTGTAGCGAATGGGTTGTTTCTGATCACGCAATCTTTCGGCTTCTTTAAAGGATACGCCGATCTGCCAGGCAATGTATTGGTTGTCTTTTGATAATTCGAAGTTGGTAGCAAACTCCAGTTTGTACAACTTGTTGGTTATCCGGTTTTTTACGTAGAGGGTATCGTTTTCTTCCTGGGATGCTACAATGTAGGCGATCCACTCGCCATTGGGTGATATATCGGCAAAGCTGAGGGTTTGCCATTTACCATAGTCATCCGGGGTCAGTTGTTTTTTCTGGGCATTAGTGACTGTTGCCAGGAAAAGGAAAAGGGTTAACAAGGAACCAACAAGTTTCATATTTTGACTGGGTTTAAGGGGCTAAAATACGGAATTGTAGGGGAAGGGGCCGGCAGTCGGCAATGGGGGATGAGTGTAGGATTGACAGTCCTGGACCGGCAGGTTGCTTACGCCGGGAAGCGGCAGTTTCTGCAAATCGTCAAGGTTACGGTTTCGTTCGTCAAAGTAATTATTTATGGGGCCATTTCTGCTACACATTTGTGGTGTACTATAATTATTCACCTCAAATGTATAGTTTATGAAATGCTTCAACAGTAATCGCATAGCAGCTAAAACCCTGGCGCTGCTTGCCGTATGTGCTACTTTATTTTCTTTCTCTTCGTATCGTGGTGGCGACAGCTTCAGTATTTTCCTGAACAACAAGCTGGTGTTTGAACAGCATGTACACATGAAGGAAGGGGTTAAAAGTTTTGAACTGGGCAAGGCTAATGCTAATGACCAGCTGAGTGTTTATTACAGTCATTGTGGTCAACCGGGTAAAGGGAGAAGTATAGCCATCAAGGATGAAAACAACAAGACGTTGAAGGAATGGCATTTTGGTGATGGCAACAGTGCCAAATCGAGCATGACTTGCAAAGTGGGTGACATCCTGAGTTTGCAAAAGAACAAGGCAGGAAAGTTGCAATTGTATTATTCTTCGAAAGAGTTGCCTAATGGTCATTTGCTGGCAGCTATCGTTGTAGGAGAGAAGAGTGGGAAGACGGCTTCCAAATAGCTACAAGCTTTGAGCTGCGAGCTACGAGCCGTTTGCTTCGATAGCAGATTTCTCACTCCGCTATCGCTCCGTTCGAAATGACAGCGTAATAAGCCCTGACTGATTTCAGTATCAGTCAGGGCTTTATATTAATTGAAGAATACTTCGTCGAGGAAGAGCCAGCTTCGGGCGCCTTTGTCTTTGAGCCAGGGCTTAACGTTGGGGATGGGTTGCAATACAATTTTTATGCAACTCAATTCACGGGTCGCAAAGCGGCTATCGAACATAATGCTTTTCCTGTCTCTATCGTCTTTAGCGGGTGGGTCTGGCCGCAAGGTTTGCAGGAGGGCCAAATGATCTTTGTCTTTGCCACCCCATACTTGTATGGATGCCGGTGGAAAGATGTGCTCATTTACCGATTTGATCATGCTGATGGTGATGGCACTTACATTAGCTGGTTTATTGAACAGCATGGTGGCTGTTATTGTTTGTCCGTGGTATGCGATCCACTTTCCATTTCTGAAATTGAGGTCGCTTTTTTCAAGATTTATGAGGGTATTGCCGCCTTTGCCTTTGTAGCCGGGGTCGGGATCGGTAGCAAGGATAGCGGTATCGGCTTTAAAGGTGGTTTTGTAGAAGTATTGTTGCACCACTTCGCTGCCTATCCAGCCTGGTTTGAAGGCTCTTGCTTTTACCAACCCTGTTTCCTGCAGCTTCAGGCTGGTATCATAAATTGGCGAGGTAATGCTATCAGGGTCTTTTCCATCTAATGTGTATCTTATTACAGCGCCTTTGATGTAATGTTTCAGTTTCAAAGGTGTGGGTTTGGTCATCACGAACTCTTCGTTTTCAATAATGGGTGGCGTGATCTTCAACGTAACTGTATCTTTAAATCCTGTGTGGTAGTATGTAATTGGATGCGACTGCCGCAACTGGCTGGCCTGTTGATCTGTAATGCCTGTATTCCATAGGTACACTGTTTTCAATTGCGCCAGTGTCTGCAGCGCTTTCAACTGTTCAGCTTTCACTTGTGTACCTGTTAATGACAGGCTTCTCAAATGCTGCAGCTTGTTCAACTCTTCCAATGTGCTGCCAGTGATGCTGGTGGCATTGAGTGTGAGCTTCCTGATATTTTTAAACCGGGCGATAACAACAAGGTCTTCATCTTTCACCGGCATGTTGTCGAGGTTGAGGGATACGATCTGTGTTTCGAGTGGCTGCAATGCTTCGAGTTCTTTCCTGCTGTAGAAGGCGCGGTTGTAAAAGCTTACCGCCAATGCGGGTGACTCCATCGCCAGTGGTGTGATGACGCGGTTGTTGTTGCTTAGCTGTTGTACTTTTCTTTCATCGGGCGCTTCAAAGTCATAGGTTTCGTTTGCGGATGTTTTGAGGACGCTGGCGGCTATCATTTTCAGGGTATCTCCATCCGGCAATTCTATTACTCTTTTATCCATGATCGCTCCTCCCCTGATCCATGCGTTCAACAGGTTTATTTCAACTGGTGAGAGTTGTGGTTTACCAATGGGGGGCATATGTTTTTTAGCTTCAAGGGGCAGGTGCAGTCGCTGTAGTAACAGGCCGCCATCTTCCAATGTCGTATCCCATAGCTTGCCGCTCTTCCCTCCTTTCAGCAGTTCTTCTTTGGTGGTCATGATGAGCTCTCCTTTGGACTTGTTGCTGTTGTGGCAACTCATGCATTTGGTTTCGAGGAGTGGTTCTACGAGGTGTGCATATATCTCTGCTTCTTCGAGTGGTGGCAGTTCTTTTTGTTTTTCTTTTGTGACAGGGGCCAGTACAAAGTTCTCTCCGTGGGTGATGTTTCCTCCGAGGTGTGCGCCCAGGAGTAAGACGATTGTAGTTATTAGTACTGAGGTGCTTAATAACGCAGGGGTCTTTATCTTTTCACGCAGTGTCCAGGCAACAAACAGGAGGAATGATAGTATTGCGCCGAGCCACTTGTGCCAGTTTACTGTTGTTTCTTCATAGCCTTGTTCTTTAGACAGGAGAAAACCAGTAAGGGCAGTCAGTACTGTTGTGAAGGCTGCAGCAAGTAGCAATGTTTCTGCAATGTCTGCATACCAGGCATTCTTTTTAACATCGCGGGGTGTTATTAATATCCAGGCGGTATATAAGAGTATGAGCACGATGGGAAAGTGCAGGAGCAACGGATGCAGTCTGCCTGATACCTGCAGCCAGGCAGGCACCACGATCTTACTACTGAAGCAGAGAAAGAACAGCAACAGTATGTTGAGGGGTAACAGGGTTACGGCAATCGCGCTTTTTAGTTTCATGCAATAAGATCTTTCACGATGTTGCCGGCCACATCGGTTAAGCGATAACGGCGGCCGAGGTGTTTGAATATAAGTTGCTCATGATCGAGGCCCATGAGGTTCAGCATGGTGGCATGAAAGTCGTGCACATGCACGGGGTTGTTGGCAATGTTGTACCCAAAGTCATCTGTTTCACCATATACGCCGGGTTTTACGCCTCCGCCTGCCATCCATACTGTGAAGCAGCGTGGATGATGGTCTCTGCCGTAATTGTCTTTGGTGAGTGTACCCTGGCAATAGTTGGTACGTCCAAACTCTCCTCCCCAGATGACCAATGTTTCATCTAACAAGCCACGTTGTTTAAGGTCGGTGATCAATGCTGCGCTGGCCTGGTCCACATCTTTGCACTGGCCAATGATCTGTCCAGGGAGGTTATCGTGTGCATCCCATCCCTGGTGGTATAGTTGTACAAAGCGAACACCGCCTTCGCTGAGCTTACGCGCCAACAGGCAGTTGGCAGCATAGGTTCCAGGCACCAGGCAATCGGGTCCGTACAATTTGATGATGGATTCCGGCTCCTTGCTCATATCCGTGATCTCCGGCACAGCTGTCTGCATCCGGTAGGCCATTTCGTATTGCTGTATTTTTGTCTTTATCTCCGGATCGCCAAATTCTTCGTAGGAGGTTTCGTTGAGTTCTGCCAATTTATCCAGCATCCTGCGGCGATCGGTCTTATCGATCGCATCCGGGTTGTTGAGGTACAATACCGGGTTCTCACCGCTGCTGAATTGTACTCCCTGGTGCACAGAATCAAGGAATCCATTGGTCCATAGTTTCCCATATACGCCCTGGCCATTGCCTTTGCCTTTTGACAGCAACACGCAGAATGCAGGCAGATTCTTGTTCTCACTGCCTAATCCATAGCTCAGCCAGGCGCCCATGCTTGGCCTGTTACCTACCTGTGCGCCTGTTTGGAAAAAGGTAAGTGCCGGGTCGTGGTTAATGGCTTCGGTGTGTAATGTTTTGATGATACAGAGGTCATCTACTACGCCTGCTGTGTAAGGCAACAGTTCACTGATCTGTGCTCTTGCCTGTCCATATTCTCCAAATTTGAAACGGGTGCCGGCCAGCGGAAACTTGTCCTGCCCACTGGTCATACCTGTGAGTCGCTGCCCCATGCGTATGCTGGCTGGCAGGTCTTCGCCGTGCATTTTTTGTAGCAGGGGTTTATAATCGAATAGGTCTAATTGTGATGGTGCGCCATTCTGAAAAAGATAGATGACCCGTTTTGCTTTGGGTGCAAAACGAGGCAGACTGGCCATTATGGCTTCTTCCGGGTCTTTACTGAACAGGTCTGGTATCAGTAATGATCCTAATGCCACGCTGCCGAGCCCCAGGCTCAGTTTCGAGAGAAACTTGCGGCGGTTGTAGCCCAGTCCGTGTTCCAGTATTTCTTTTTTCATACAAGTGGCTTTATTGTTTTGACGACCCTTCGACAGGCTCAGGGTGACAATGTGTGACGCTATGTTTTAGAAATTGCTTCTTCCATGTTGTAAATGGTGTTCACTGTTTTCATGAGTGCGGCCCATGTATCGATGTTCAGTTTATCATTGCCGGGGTACTCTCCTACTTTTATTGTTTTGGCTGCATCCAATTGCTTTCCGGTGAATAGTTTTATCTGTTCGTCGTAATAGGATTGCAGTACCTGCAATTCTTTGTCGGTGGCCTTTCTGCATATAATGCGGCGGAAGGCGGTGGCAATCTTCTCTTTTACTGTTCCGTTTTGTGCTTCGAGTTCCTGTGCCAGTACCCGGGAGGCTTCGAGGGTAGTGGGATCGTTGAGCATGATGAGTGCCTGCAACGGTGTATTTGTCTTTAGCCTTTTTACTTCGCATTGATCGCGGTTGCTGGCATCGAACATCAGCATGGAGGGTGGCGGTACCGTTAGTTTGATAAACGTGTACATGCCGCGGCGGTAAAGTTGTTCGCCGTGATCCTGCTGGTAGGTGGCCAAGACGCCACGGCCGGAAGTTGCAGCCTCCCATAATCCTTTGGGCTGATAGGGCTTTACGCTGGGGCCGCCAATGGTCTTAACCAACAGGCCACTGCTGGCTAATACCATGTCTCTTACAAATTCTGCGGGCAGCCTGTTGCGCGGCCCGCGGGAATAGAAAATGTTTTCCGGATCTATGTTGAGTTTTTCTTTTGTGACTTTGGTGGACTGCCGATAGGTAGCGCTCATCACCATTTGTTTTACCAGCCGCTTGATGTCCCAGTTGTGTTCCATGAAATCGACAGCCAGCCAATCGAGTAATTCCGGATGGGAAGGCAGCTCTCCCTGCATACCAAAATCGCCGGAGGTCTTCACGATGCCTTTTCCGAAAAACTCCTGCCATAGCTGGTTGACAAATACGCGGGCTGTGAGTGGATTGTTCTTGTTGACCGTCCAGGCAGCCAGGCCCAGCCTGTTGCGTTTGTATTGCAGGGTGTCATACCGCATCACTGCATTTACTGCCGTGGCCTGTACTTCGGTGGATGGTGCATCGTAGGCACCGCGTTTCAAGATGTATGTTTTGCGCAGGGTATCTAACTCCCCCAATACCGATACGGAGAGGTTGCCGGTATCTTTGGTGTTGATGAAGTTGAGGAGTTGTGTTCTTTCTTCTCTCGATATCTGGAGTGATGGTTGTTTGGCTGGCTTCGATTGTGTTACATCTCCTTCGTATCCTACTTCTTTGGTTGTGTTGAAGAAGGCAAAGAGCTGGTAATAATCTTTCTGGCTGAAGGGATCGTATTTGTGATCGTGGCACTGGGCACATTCAATCGTGATGCCCATGATGCCTTTGCCGTAGGTCTTCGTTTTGTCGAGTATGTATTCTATGCGGTACTCTTCCGGGATCACTCCTCCTTCTTCTGTGTATTTGTGGTTGCGGAAAAAGCCCGTGGCCAGTATCTGTTCTTTGGTGGCGTTGGGTAGCATATCGCCGGCGATCTGCCAGGTGAGGAACTGATCGTAGGGCAAGTTTTTATTGTAAGCGTGTATCACCCAATCGCGCCAGGCCCATTGTGTGCGGATGTTGTCGTCCTGGTATCCGTAGGAGTCTGCATAGCGGGCTACATCCAGCCAATGGACTGCCATCTTCTCGCCGTAGGCCGGACTGGCCAGCAGGCGGTCGACCATCTTTTCATAAGCGTTGG
This sequence comes from Paraflavitalea sp., assembly GCF_059502485.1. Taxonomy (NCBI): domain Bacteria; kingdom Pseudomonadati; phylum Bacteroidota; class Chitinophagia; order Chitinophagales; family Chitinophagaceae; genus Paraflavitalea; species Paraflavitalea sp. The sequence continues at coordinate 1,337,503 of NZ_JCACET010000008.1, read as the reverse complement.
CGCCTGCATCCTGTACATAGTCATCCATCATTTGCATGGTGGGTGGCAGGCCCGTGAGGTCGAAGGCCACGCGTTTCAGTAATCGTTCTTTGTCGCCTTCTTCATTGGGGCTTAATCCTTTTTCTTCCATCGCTGCCAGGGTGAAATTGTCCAGCTCATTCTTCACCCATGCTTTGTTGTTTACTTCCGGCAGGGCAGCTTTTTGGGGCACGATGAAGGCCCAGTGTTTTTCATATTTGGCGCCTTGTTGTATCCATTTTTTGATGAGGCTGATCTCGTGTTCGTTGAGGAGGCCGAGGTGTGATTCCGGGGCCGGCATCTGGTATTCGGGATCGGTGGAGATGATGCGTTTGTATACTTCGCTTTCGTCCGGCTTGCCAGGCACAATGGCGAAGGCTCCTTTGGTTTCTTTTAATGGCGCGTAGGCTGATTCCGGATTATCCAACCGGAGATGGGCAGCGCGCTTGTTGGCGTCGGGGCCATGGCATACGAAGCATTTGTCGGAAAGTATGGGACGGATGTGGAAGTTGTAGCTGATGGCTCCTTTTGCATTGCCAACAGCAGACCGGCTGTTGCAGGCGATGGCTGCAATAGCAATGGCTGTGCATAGTGCGCTAACTACCCAAAGCCATTTGAACCGGCGGAAGCAATCGTTTAGGATCATACAGGAATGGTTGAGGTCAGGCGTTAGCCTTTAGCTGTTAGGTTTTAGCTATCAGTTCAGGGTGAGCCGCCCTGAAGGCAAATTACCCTTCATCGTAAGTTAACTAAAAAAACGCGGAATTGCTACTCTATATCGAATTAGCAGTGCTGAAATTCTATTGCAAACGTTTGATTAAATTATTCAGTTGGCGACTTTTAAAAGTCCGCCTTCCTGGTAGATGTTTTTTTGTTGGAGGCTTCTGCCGATCATGCCTAATATTTCTGCTTTCATCTCTTCTGTGACGCGTGCAAAGCCAAATATGCGTGCTACGATAGGCACTACTGCCTCCGGCTGTATGGCGATGGCTCCGCGTACTACTTTTTCAATAGCGAGGACCATTTCTTCGGGGGCAATGTACTTCAGCTTTTTAACTGCCGGCGGCAGGCTGCTGCGATCGCGAAGGCGGGGTTCTTTCATTTCCCGATGCCAGAGGAAGTCTTCGCTCACCTTGATCCACTTGTTGGCCTCTGCATATTTTACAGCCTGTAGCAGGGAATCGCGGATGCGGGAACCTACGCGGGTAATGCCTGCGGCCTCGATCATGCGTCTTGCCACTTCATCGAAATGCACCGGGCTTTCGACTTTTACTATCTCTTCTATCCAGATGGACAGTTTGCCCATGGAGTGCTGGTGTATTTCGAGGTTGGCGATATCGGCGGGAACTGTAGCAAATTCATAGTCTGGTATTTCCATTTGCTGCTCCCTCGTGGCTTCCCGCTCGATCGGTATAATAGCTACCGGCTCTTCTTCCTCATATATGTCATCATCTACCTGTTGCAATGTTTTTGCTTTTTCAATGGCTTCGATGAGACGTTTCAATTCACGGTCGGGATTCCTGAACCAATCGGTGCTCCAGACGCGGTAGATGCGCCAGCCAATGGCTTCGAGCACCTGTTGACGCAGCCTGTCCCTGTCGCGTGCAGAGCGGGCTGCATGGTACGCAGCGCCGTCGCATTCTATGCCGAGTATGTACCTGCCGGGATTCGTTTCATCTACAATTGCGAGGTCGAGGTAATAGCCTTGTGAGCCTACCTGTCTTCTGATCGTGTATCCGTGTGCTGCTAATTTCTCTGCTACTATTTCTTCAAAGGGGCTTTCTGCCGGCAGTCCGCTTATATTTTCCGGCATGTACAGTTTTCCATGCTGTGCGAAGTAGAGGAAACTTTTCAATGCCTGTATACTGTATCGTTGTGTGCGGGTAAGATCGATATCATCGGCTGTGATGTTGGTGAATACTTCGCAGCGTAATTTGGCGCGGGTGATCAATACGTTCAACCGGCGTTCGCCTCCTTCATTGTTGAGTGGACCGAAGGACATGCTCACGCTGCCATCGGCCGCACGGCCATACCCTATGCTGATAAAAATGACGTCGCGCTCATCGCCTTGCACGTTCTCCAGATTCTTTACAAAGAAGGGTTCGTCGCTATGGCCCGTGAAGAAGGGTTCCAGCTCGGGATGTTTTCTTCTGCGTACTTCGAGTGCATCCTGTATCGCCTGTCGCTGTGCGGTGCTGAAGGCTGCTACACCAAGACTTAGTTTGGGAGACTTACGTGCATGTTCCAATACCGCTTCTGCTACTGCCTCTGCTTCCTTGGGATTCGTTCTTGTTTTACCTCTGTCGTATACTGTATCCTGCAGATGATGGAACACCAGGCCCATGCGGTGTTTGGAACCAGGACTGGGGAATATGACGAGTTTGTTTTCGTAGAACTCATGGTTGGAGAGCATGATCAACGATTCATGACGGCTACGGTAGTGCCACCGCAACATGCGTTGTGGTGCGCCCTGCGCGTCGCACATACCGAGTATGCTTTGCAAGTCGGCTGTTACGTTGTCTTCATCGTCTACTTCACTGGTGAGGGAATCGAAGAAGCTGGTAGGCGGCAGCTGTTTGGTGTCTCCCACTACCACCAACTGTTTGCCACGCAGGATGGCGCCCAATGCTTCTACCGGCCGCACCTGGCTGGCCTCATCGAATATTACAATATCAAACTCCACGGAACCCGGTGGCAGGAAGTTGGCAATGGACAAGGGGCTCATCATGAATACCGGCTTAATGGCTTGTATGGCCAGTCCGGCTTCTTCCATCAATTTACGAATGGGCTTATGGCGGGATTTTTTGTTGAACTCTGTACGCAAGGTATTGACCTGACCACCTGCTTCAAGACCTGGGAGGTTTTCCCAATGTTCTGCTGCTGCGCGGGCGCGGTTGTACTGCAGGTTTAGTTTGTCGGTTTGTTTGAATTGCTGTACGACTTCTTCATGGCTGGCACGTTCAAACTTTCTCAGAGATGGGTTTCCCAACATCACTTGTTCCAACAGGTATTCGTACCAGGCTTTCTGTACCCCTGTAGTGAGGAGATCTTTCGCCTGCGGCCAATGGGTAGCGGTATTAACAAGTGGCTGCAACTCTTCTGTCTCTCCTGTTTCGGCCAAGCTATTCCACTGGATAGCCTGGTGTATCTGCACGATGCCTTTTTGCCAATCCTGCATTAAGGAAAACTGTTGTGCAAATGGTTGTTCGAGCAATGTTTTGTTGTTGAAGCGGAGGGCTTCATCGAGGTCCAGCTTTTTGACAACTTCGTGTATGGCGTTCTTATGTTGCGCCAGCTGGTCGGAGAGCTGATCGTGGTGTTGTTTGGCAATGGCAGGATCTTCATGTTTCTCCAGATAGTCCAATACTATTTTGGGACATATGCCTGCTGCTACCTGCTTGTGCACGATGAGTAAGTACCGATTGGCTGCTTCGAGGGCTGCCCAATCGCTTCTTAATTTTTGCCAACGCCGGCCAAATAGTTCTGCGGCTAATGTATCGTGTTCCTGCAGGGTTGTTTCCAGTCGACGGCTTTCGAGTATGGCATCGATGTACACTAACTTGCTGTCATTGTCTTTCGGTAAAGCCGTCTTACACAGGGCAGCCAGTTGACGGTTGCTGTTGTTGTAAACGCCTATCAGGAACTTGTACCACTTATGGCCGTGGGCCAGGAGGTTTTGCCTGATGGGCATTACGTCCTGCTGCCAGGCTTCGGGTATGAAGGTGTCTTTGTATTGCTCTCTCAAACTGGCCAGGCGTTTGCCTGTTTCCAGCAATTCTTCTATATCCGCCTGATTGAGTAACCATCCTTCGCTTTTTACTGCCAGGGCTTCCAATGCCGGCTTCAGTGATAGCAGTTTGTAAATGGAGGCCAGCGTAACTGCCGCATCATGATTGGCAGGAATGGTAACGCTTATATAGTTTGCTGAATGGGCGCCCGCTTCTTCCAACGTTTTGGTAGCGGCTTCGGCTTGCCGGAATGTTTGCACCAGTGTTTCCTGCTCATGTGGCAGCAGTACCAACAACCGGCTTCCCCAGAAGAGCAGTTTTTCCGGTACGCCTATTTCTTTCAACCGTGCCTGCACGCGGGCGGCAAATGCTTCGGCTCCCGACATGCGGGCGGCATCCCAACGTTCTATTGCAGGCAGGGGTATTTTCTCTATTGTTTCGTTCTTTGTAGCGTCGTATATCTTCAACAGGTAGCCTATGACCTGATGGGCCGTGAGGCCACTGCTGCCAATGGGTGTGTTGATGGCGTAGCAATAGGCGTTGAGTTCCTGTTTGTGTTTTTCGAGCAGGGTAACGTGTTGTTGTAATTGTTGCAGGGTTGGGCGTCCCAACTCCAACACGCGACGCAGTTCCTGATGTAATTCTTTTTTATTGGCTTTGTGGCTATGGAGCTCAAGGCATGCTTCGCCCAGGTGGATATTGTCGAGACGGCGTTTTACGACTTCCAGCGCGGCCATTTTCTCTGCTACGAACAGGATCTTCTTTCCTTGTCCAATAGCATTGGCAATGATGTTGGTAATGGTTTGTGATTTGCCTGTGCCGGGCGGACCTTGTATCAACAGGTTCTTTCCTTCATGTACTGCCAGCATGGCCAGTAGCTGAGAGCTGTCGGCATCCACTACCTGGAAGAGTTCGTTGGCTTTGGTCTCTTCATCAATGTGTGCGTTTTCCGGTATGCCGATGCCTTCGTGCCCAAACCCTTTCTCGAAGAGGTTGATGACATTGGGATGCAATACGGGCTTTTTATCTGCAGGCCATTTATTATTATCGAGGTCGTTATAGATCATGAATTTGCCGAAGGAGAAAAAGCCCAGTTCTATTTCATTGGGCTCAACTTTCCAACGCGGCATTTTATCGATGGCCTTATTGATCGATTCTACGTAGTTGTTGTAATCGAAGTCTTCCGGCTCCGGCATATCGGGTATGATGATGCCGAACTCTATTTTCATCTTTGCCTGCAGGGAGATGTTAGCTCCCATTTCCTCCAGGGTATACCGCAAGCGGAATCGTTCGCGGGCACTGGAGCGATCAAGGTTAACCGGGATGAGCACTAATGGTGCTTTGCGTAACTCCTCACTGCTGTCTGCCTCATACCAATATAACATACCCAGCGCCAGGTAAAGAATATTGACTCCCTGCTCTTCAATGCTCGTGCGCGCATCATAATAGGTATTCAGCAGTCTTTTCTGCAGTTGGGTATCTATCTCGTTGGTCTGGAGTTTTGTATCTGCCAGTGTTTCTTCTGTTATAGCGGGAAGGCTATTTTCCTCTTCCGGAATTGCCGCAGTGGCTTCTTCGATTGCCGGTGCTTCGCTGTCGATTGGTTCCTGTGCAGGCACCACTTCTACGGCTGCCTTTCCATTTGCCTTTGCCGGCTTATTGTTTTCCTTCGCTGACCTGGGCAGGAAGGTCATGGACTTTTGCTGACGCACCAGCAGGTCATACACACTGGATGATCTTTCCTGTACGATCTGCAAGCCGCGGGAGGCAGGTACTCTATAGTTCAATAGCGGGTTGCGCAGCCCGAGGTCGAGCAATTCTTTGCGGGATGCTTCCAGCTTATTCAGTATGGTTTCACTCATATGTCGCGATGAATGTACAGATAAAACGGATTCCCGGACGGGTGTATTTACCTCCGGTGTAATATGTTAGTAATTAAGCGAATGTAGAAGTTTGTCGGAATGAGTGGATTAAGGAATCTGATAATGAGAATCTCTCTTGTTTCGTGATGTGAAGATAGCCTTGTTGGGGAAGAAAAGCAAGCTTGGGGAGTTCAGAGTCGATAGTTCAGAGTCGGGCAGCAGGGAGGGGGAGCCCAGGTAGGGGCGGTATCAGGGGCAGGTATAGGGGAGGTACGAGCTAAAGTCTCTATAAGGTCTCTATAAACTCTCTGTAATGTCTCTAAAAGGTCTCTGTAAAGGTAAAATTTTGATAAATTTTTAGCACTGTCTCTTTTTCTAAAACGATGGCTGCTGACAGGAGGATTTTTATAGCTTTAGAGAAGAAAGAGCAGATTGATTAAATAGGTAATTTATGGGTATCATTGACAAACTGGCTTCTTCTCTTGGACGGAGGGATGAAGTTCCCAACCAGGAACTGGCCAATCTTATTGTGAGCAAAAAAGACAAGGCCGGCATTCAGGAGCTGGTTGACAACCTTGCCAATAAAAGCAAGGATATTCAACATGATTGTATCAAGGTGCTGTATGAAGTGGGAGAACAAGCTCCTACCCTGATTGCGGGTCATGTTACAACTTTTGTTGACTTACTGAACAGCAAGAACAACCGGCTGCAGTGGGGCGCCATGACAGCGCTTTACACCATCACTTCCGAGAAGCCAGCTGTGATCTATGCAGCACTTCCCAACATCATCGCTTCGGCTGACAAGGGTTCTGTGATCACCCGCGACTATGCTGTCAATATCCTGATCAAATTGTGCGCCGAAAAGCAATATGCAGGAGACGCATTTTCGTTGTTAATCGAGCAGTTACTTAACAGTCCGGCCAACCAGTTGCCTATGTATGCTGAAAATGCAGTACCCATCATCCATGTTAAAAACAAAGCGCTGTTCGTCAAAACGCTTACCAGCCGGCTGGATGATATTGAAAAGGGCTCCAAGCGGAAACGGGTTGAGAAGGTGATCAAAAGGGTAAGTGGCAAATAAAACAACTGTCTGGCAGGGTATTACGAAAAGGGAAAATTGTTGCATGGCAAAGCAACAGCAGGCAGGAAATGGCGGTCAATGGGAGTATGAAAAAAGTCATCTTTCTCCTGGTATTTCCCCTGATAGCAGAAGTAATGATCTCGTGCTGCGATTGCATTGACACTGTCGTTCAGAGTTATACGAATAAAAGTATTTCCGTCAGTAATCTTGATAACAGTGGCAAAGAACCTATCGCAGCTACTGCCAATTCCATTAATAAAAATGCTTATGGATTCCGGCTCCAGTTAACCAGGGAAAAGCTTGCCTGCCTGGAAAAGCGGTACTCGTTTTTTATTCAATCGACCTACGCTATGAGTTGTGGCTGTCCGCCGCCCAACCAGTTCAACGCCAAAGACAGCATTACTGCTATCAAAGTAATCACCTTGCGCAACTTTGACGGGACTCACGCTGCTGGTTCCGAGGTATCCGACTATTTCAAGATTTACAATCTATATAGCTTTACTTCTATCAGTGATTACCTAAAATCCTCTTCTGCGACTTTGTTCAAAGAAGCGGAACTGAAACCTCAAATTGATTTTCTGTTAATGACAGCTCCAACCGTCACTGGTGAACATCAGTTCAGGATCCAACTGATCTTATCGGACGGGCGCACCTTAGAAACCGAAACCTCCACCATAGACCTCATTTAATGTTTAGAAAATTTACACTTGTATCTCTTTTATTTATCCAGGCTCAATGCCTGTTCAGTCAGCAGGCTAAACCAAGTCTCAGGCTGGAGTTTCAGGTAAAGCCCTCGTTTGGCTTTAATCTTCCTACGTCCAAACTACTCAAAGGCGATGCAACTGATCACCTGATCTCGTATGACGATCAATCGTACTACCTGCAGTTTATAGGCCTGGCGCTGTTCTTCGACAAGCATTGGGGTGTTGAATTTAATTTCCAGGGGAACAGCTCTGGCAGGAAATCCAACAGGGATCAACAATTTCTCCAGGCTATGCAAACGGAATACGAAAGTAATTTCTATGTGACTCCTTCCACTGGCGCCAGTAATAAGGGAAGTAATTTTTTTAGTGGCGATATTGAACGTGGCTTTCTGGGTGTGATCTATCGACTCGAATCTAACCGGTTTTTCTTTTATCCCAAGGCTGCCATTGGTATCACTTCTTTTTATGCCGATTGGGGAAGCGCTTACCTGAAGGAAAAGAATGCGAACAATGTTGTTTTGGTTGATTACCGGGCCGACAAGATCCCGCAGGATCATTTTATTGTAGCGGGTTCGGCATCGTTTGGGTATAAGTTCACAAAACATCTTTACCTGAATGTAGATGCCATTTTTTCTTATTATAAGGTTAATGTATCGTATACCAAGACGATTACAAACCTGAATTCAAAGCTAAGCACTGTAGAAAATATCAATTATAAAAAAGGTATGCCTGGCGTGAGTGTAGGCGCCGGGTTTATTGTTTCGTTGAAATAGAGGAGCCTCACCTACGGCGCGGCTTTCAACAATGTAATTTTGTTTCTACAAAGCTGTTGCACCTAACGGTGCAAAAACACCCTTCGATAATGAATTTAGGCTCTATTCTGTTCTAAGGCTTTTGACCGGGTTGGCGAGGGCAGCTTTGATGGCCTGGAAGCTAACTGTGAGCAGGGTAATGATGACAGCGCCTGCACCTACAGCAATAAATATCCACCACGCCATGGGTGCGCGGTATTGGTAGCCTTGTAACCACTGGTGCATGAAGTAGTAAGCTACAGGGATCGCAATACACAATGCAATGCCGACCAGCCACACGAATTCTTTGGACAGTAATCGCCATACGCTGAATACGGAAGCGCCCAATACTTTACGCACTCCTATTTCTTTGGTACGCTGTTCTGCAATAAAGGAAGCCAATCCAAACAATCCAAGGCAGGAAATCAATATGGCCAGCACTGCAAAGAATCCTGCCAGCTTGCCCACCCGCTCTTCTGCTCCAAACTTGCGGTTGTATTCTTCGTCTACAAACTTATACTCGAATGGCGCTGCCGGATTGTATTTACGGAATACTGCTTCCATAGACTGTAATGCTACGCTGGCACTTATCACCGGGTTGATCTTCGCGAATACATAGTTGGGAGCGCCGTTGTTTCGCCAGAACAGTGATGGCCGAACCGGCTCATAGGGTGATTCTGTAATTACATTTTTCACAACGCCTATTACTTTGCATGGCCTGGTCCTCCAGGTAATGATTGCTCCTATAGGATCCTGCAGTTTCATGAATTGTACGGCTGCTTCGTTGATGATGAAGGATGCCGTATCGGCTGTAAAGTCGCGGGAGAAATCGCGTCCTGCTATTACCTGCCAACCTACTGTTTTTCCATAATCCACAGACACGCCCGTAACAGGGAAGTCGACTGTTGTTTGTGGGTCTTTGCCAATCCAGCTCAATTCTCCATCGGAGCCCCAGGTATCGGTGGCGGGTGCTTCGGAACCGGCCAGTGCTGTAATTATATTCTGCTGTTGCAACTCATTTCCGATCAGTTCGAATGAAGCGGCTGTGCTTCTAACCGGATTGGGCATGGTAAGCAATCCATTGCGGCTATATCCTACCGGCCGGTCTTTTGCAAATTCTATTTGCCTGATCACAATGATGGTACAGATGATCAATGCTACGGAAACAGTAAACTGAACAACTACTGATGTCTTGCGGGGAATGGACGCCCATTGTCCTACACGGAAAGTGCCTTTCAATACTTTGACAGGCCTGAACGATGAAAGGTATAGTGCGGGATAACTGCCTGCCAGTATGCCCGTGATACCGCTGAAAGCAATACCAGCCAGCCAAAAATATGACTGCGTCCAGGGAATGGTTATTTTTTTACCAGCCACTTCATTGAAGAAGGGCAGCAGGAATTGTGCTATTACCAATGCTACCATAAAGGCCAAGGCTGTTACAAACAATGATTCGAAATAGAACTGGCCGATGATCTGTGCACGCATAGACCCGATGGCTTTGCGCACGCCTACTTCTTTTGCTCTTTTTTCTGAACGGGCTGTGCTGAGGTTCATGAAATTGATGCAGGCAAGCAGCAATACAAACACGCCGATGATACCAAACATCCAGACGTATTTGATGCGCCCTCCGGCATTGATCCCATTTTCATATTCTTCGTAGAGATGCCATTTGCTCATGGGCTCCAGGAATAGGGCTGGCTTGTACCTGGCTTCTTCGCTATTTACTTTCTGTAGTTTTAAATCTTTGATCAGTGCCGATGTTTGGTCCATGCCTGCTTCGTCTGTCAACTGTACGTACATCTGTACGAAGTTTTTACTCCAATCGTGGCTTGTGTTTTGTATCCACGGTGAATTGCGCTCGAAGAGGCTGAATGATGCGATGAACTTTACATTGGTGAGAGTAGTGTTGGCCGGCAGGTCTTCATATACGCCTGTTACTTTTACTTCGTCTTTGTTGTCCATTTGTATCACCTGATTAATTGGATCGGCGTCTCCGAAAAAAGCTTTGGCGGTTGACTGAGACAACAGAATTGATGAAGGGTCCTGCAATCCATCGCGTGTTCCTTTGAGCATGTTCAGTGTGAACATGTGGGGTGCTTCGGGCGTGAGGTAAACGCCGTGATTGGTCAGTTTCTTATCGCCCACCGACAGGATATGTCCTGCGCGGTGGGAAGACATGACAATGTATTTGAAGTACCTGCCATACTGTGTACGCAGCTCGTTTGACAAGGGATAGGGTACGGCTTTATCTGTTTTGACCTCTCCGTTTACGCTCATGTTGAGGCGTACTTTGGCGATTTGGTCGCGACTGTTGTGTACGGTATCGAAGGACAGCTCATCATAAATCCATAATCCGATCAGGATAGCAACGGCCATGCCAGTGGACAGGCCAACGATGTTGATGAATGTGTGTGCTTTGTTCCTGATGAGGTTGCGAACAGCTATTTTGAGATGGCTTTTGATAATCATAGTGCTCTCTTTTACTAAAAAGGTGCCGGGTTGCTACGTTATTGAGGATCAAACAAATGTACTCTTTTCTATTTCATTTGGTGTCCGGTTTCGATACGCTGGTTGTTCTTTGGCAGCACAAGTGCGTTCCGGGTAAGTTGAAAGCGCTTACTAAATAGATAATGCCGGTCGGGGAATTATGTCTAATTTTTCTTGTGTTATTATAATCAATAAACCCATCCATTATGAAAAGTTATCTCCTCACAGCTTTGCTGTTGGCAGCTGTTGTATTTGCCTGCAATCAGCTTGATTCACCTGATGAAGTAGCCGACCCGCCTATCGCTATCCACTTCTGTGCCGACACTACGCATGATGATCTTTGTCCGCAATTGCCTTATGAAGTAGATTTTCCCTTTCAGCAGGGTTATACTGCTTTTCTTGACCCAACTATTCAGCCTGCGTTCGATATTTTCAGCTGGCAAAGTTTTGTAGGATTGAACTGGCCAGCCGACTCTGCCGGCAAGCCTATCGGCAACAGCATCAGTGACTACCCCAACGTACCGCGTGTATGGGAGCATTATCCGGATATTGCCGAGATATTTAATACTGGTACGCCATTGCTTCTGAAGGTGAAAGACGCGAAGATCAATCAGCAGAAGTTTTTTTATATGTTAAGCAAGATGCCACAGCAAAGGGACTCATTAAGTGATGTACTGAATCCGGATGCAAAACCACTGATAGATCGCAACCTGAACTTTGCCGTATTCGCGGTAAACGTGAATCCTATCGAGGCTTCTTTTATCGACAGTAATAATCTTACAACAAAGCAAGGGATCGATGCTTTTTATAGAACGCATAAAGACGATTTTCATTTACCACCCAGTGTATTGCCTGCTAAAAATAAAATAGCTTCAGAGGGCTCCATGGAGATCAAAACTTCCTGGCGCATATTGGATACCACCAAAGGTGATGTTCTATCGAGGTATTATACGCGGGAAGCATTGATCTTTGTAGATGCCGGCAACAGTGTTAGTAATAAGGCGTTTACCATCAAAGCAACTGTAGGTCTCACCGGTATGCACATTGTGCGAAAAACAGCCCGTTTCACTACCTGGGTATGGAGCACGTTTGAACACATCGATAATACACCGGACAATATTCAGGAGGCTCAAATGAAGCAAGACTTAGGCGCTCACGCTCATTGGTCTTATTACAATGCTCACACGCTGGGTGTGACTCCCAATCAGCCGACTGTTCATCATGCAAGCGATAGCGGCCGTTATAAATTCGATACGGTAGCGCCTTATGCCAAACGCTACGCAACTGGTGTGGCCGGGGAATCTGACGGCAAAAAAATCTATGGTACGCAGGCTCAACGTCTATATCCCATTTATTACAGAACGCAGCAGGTAAATAAGGCCTGGCAGAAAAAGTTGCAAGGCACTGTATGGGCTAATTACAAATTGATTGGTAGTCAGTGGACGGCTGCTGACGCACGTCCCGGAGGTCCTAATGTACCATCTTTGCTGGGCAACAGTAGTATGGAAACTTTCCAGCTTATCAATGCCAGCTGTATTACTTGTCACTCTGAAGCTTCTATCCAATACGGCAAGGACACTATTAAAACAGATTTCAGTTGGATGATTGCGTTACATGTGCGTTGATAAAGGTTGACACGTTGATAGGTTGAGAAGTTGATAAGGCTCTTGTGAGGTTTATAGTTTTTTGACCTGTAAGGCGTTTAGGATGGGTTCGCCGGTAATGGATTTGAAGGTGATGGTAATGCCTTGCTGGCTGATGGCGGTAGCCTTTACCTTTTTGGCAATGGCTTTCGCTATACCGTACTGACGACCGATGTTGAAGTTCTCCAGCACTGGTGTATTGTTGACCAATACATCGAAGCTGCGTTGTACTTCTTCCTCTTTGCGTGTGTCGCCCGACAGGTTGTAGGGTAATCCTTTTACTGTACCGCCTAACAGTTCGGCAAAATGAAGGGTTATCTCATAATCGCCGGGTGGCACGTCGAGGCGATATTGTTCGATACCTGTTTGTTGTGTCTGGTAAATGGGATCGTCGTCGGTACCCACAATGTTTTTATCAGTTCCATAAGGAAGACGGCCATTGCCTGCTACCTTAAATGGTTTACCTCCGATGTGTCCCCAGCTCCCGGATCGGTATGGCTGATCGGGCAACCATATCTGTTGTCTTTGCTGGTCGATATAATACCGGTCGGCACCGAGTAAGATATTGAGTGTGTTGAAGGGTAGCTGCTTATCATTTAGCTGATAGGGCTGGAGTTGAAAATCAACCGTCAGCTGATCGGTATATTTCTTTCCTTCTTTAGTGCTTTCTACTACCAGGTTGTTGATGCCATTTACAAAGGGTATATTCCAGGTAGCAAGTCCATTCTCTGTTTTCTTTACTCCTGCACTTGCACCATTGATGAAAAGCTCTGCGGCATCGAGGTTGGTGGCTACCTGTACTGGTTGATAGCAAACGCGTGCATTGCTATCGGCTATGCCGCTTCTGATCTTCCAGTAACCGGAAGTTATTTTCACAAAGGGGTCTTTGCGCAGGATTGCCTGATAATAATAGTAGGGATCTTTGGGTGTCCTGTCCCACATGAGCAATCCTTTGTTGTTGATATGGGGCATTGTCTCTTCACGTGTTTCGGAATTGAAGTCGGCAAGATTCCACAGCATGGCCCCTGCTACGAAGGGGCGCTTCAACATTTCTGTAAGGTAGTACTGGTGAAAGGCTGTAGTGTATTCAACGCTTTTATCAAACTTAACCGGGTGCATACTCCTGATTCGCGGATCGGCATCAGCTCCGTATTCTGTTACGAGGAGCGGCTTAGTGGGCAGTTCTTTGTGGTGGCGTTCGAGGAAGGCTGGAAAGTCGGTCAATGAACCGCCATACCAACCGGAATATAAATTCCAACCCACCAGCATTGGAATATCTGTTAAGCCTACAGTTTTGTAGCGGTTGAAATCGCCGTGATTTACCAGCATCGTGTAGCGGGAAGGATCTTCGGCACGCGTGATGCTGTCCAGTGTTTTGGCCAGTTTGGCTACATTCTTAAAATAAATCTCCTGTCGTGGTTTATCGTTGTTGAAATGTGGCCGTAGCAATACTTCGTTCATGTAGCACCAGATGATGATGCTGGGGTGGTTGAAGTTTTGTCGTATCATTTCTTTCTGCATGTACACGCAGTTACGATAGAAGGTATCTGACTCAGTGATCTCATTGACTACCGGTATTTCTACCGAGGTGAGGATACCCAGTTTATCGCAGGTTTGCAGAATGGTAGGGTCTTGCGGGTAATGGGCTATGCGCAGGAAGTTGCCGCCCATTTGTTTTAGTAGTTGTACATCGTGCGCCGCCAGCTCATCGGGCACTGCATTGCCACGATGAGCATAGTCCTGGTGGCGGCTGGAGCCAACCAGTTTATAGGATTGGCCATTTAGGAAAAATCCTTTGTCTGCATCGAAGGAAAACCAGCGGAAGCCAAGTGGTTGTGTCAGCTGATCGGTTGCAATGCCTGTCTTTGTATCGGTAATTATTGTTGTAACTGTGTACAGATAGGGTTGTTCAGGACTCCATAGTTGTGGACGGGAAACGTTTTTAATTTCCTGTTTGAATGGTGCTTCGCTGTTCTTTTTAACGGCAACCGTGGTGCTTACTTCACTGATGTTTTTTCCTTCTTTATCTTTTATGGTGGTAGTTACCTGCAGCTTTCTGTCTGTCGCAGCTTCATTCGTTATAGATCCACTAATATTTACTGCTGTTTTTTCTGCCGATACCTGCGGGGTTGTGATGTAGATGCCGGACGCGCCATGGTCATTAAGGGTGATGTGCGCATCGTCGACCGCTACCAGCCAACAATCACGGTAGACGCCTCCGTAGAAGGTGAAGTCGGCTGTGAGTGGTGGTATGTTCTCGTTGTGCCTGTTGTTGACGCGTATCTCTATTTCATTCAGGTTGTCTTTGCCATCGTATTGCAATAGCCCGCTGACAGGAATGTAGAAAGCCGTATATCCTCCTATGTGTTCGCCCGCCCTTTTGCCATTGATCTTCACTTCTGTTTCCTGGTTGGCTCCTTCAAAGTACAGGTATACTTTTTTTGACTTCCAGGAGCTGTTGATGGCCAATGTTTTTTTGTACCATCCATTGCTTCTGTAGTATCCCGGTTCATCGTCCATCACATCTGCCGCATTCCATGTATGTGGAAAGCTAACTGGCTGCCAGTTGGGCTTTTCACCGGTTGTAGCTTTGCTGAAGTTCCAACCTTCATTGATGCCGACTGTAATGCGGCCAGACTGGTTACCGGTTTGTGCCTGCAGTGAGGCAACGATCAACAGGCAATATGCAAGCAAGGTGTGTTTCAAGTGGCGAGGGTTTACGGAGGTATACTGTGTTATTTTCTACGGGTTAATTTTATGTTACTGAGGTTGAAGCCTCCTTTTTTGAACAGGATGCGGAGTGGCAACCCGTTTCCTTTGAGGTAAAGGTATTTGGGTCCTGTGTATTGCCAGTTCTTTTCTCCGCCTGTATTGGGCACTTCAATTTCTTCAATGGCTGTGGCT
This sequence comes from Paraflavitalea sp., assembly GCF_059502485.1. Classification (NCBI taxonomy): domain Bacteria; kingdom Pseudomonadati; phylum Bacteroidota; class Chitinophagia; order Chitinophagales; family Chitinophagaceae; genus Paraflavitalea; species Paraflavitalea sp. Next base: position 1,322,282 of record NZ_JCACET010000008.1, on the reverse strand, counting down.
CCTCCGATCTTCACTGCTATTCGGCCGGTATCGCTGGTTGATGATACATTGAATGCGATATCGTATTTGCCTGCTTTGGGCGCATCGATCGTGTATTGGAGCCACTCTTCGTCTTCTATGGAATGTATCCACGCGCTATTGCTGTCGGCCTGGATGTCTACTCCATCGTTGCGGTATGCTCCTCCTCTATTGCCACGGGTGTTGACGCCCGGCGTGTATTGGTAGCTGGCCGTGTCTTTATCGTAATAGGCGTAGCGCTGACGACCCATATCGAAATCTGCTGCCTGTATGGTCGTGCTGTTAGCAATGGTGTATTTCTTAAATGGTATGGTGGCTGTGGTTTGCACCTGCCTGAACATGGCATCCATTACATCATAGTGTGGGATGTTGTTTTTGATCTTCAAATTTTCAAGCAACTGCTGTAAGGTTTTCCAGGCATCTGCTTCTGAAGGTTTTGGTCCTTTGCCTGCCCAATAGTCGAGTAATTGCTGGTAGCCTTGCGGCACTTTTATCTCCAGCGGGTTGCGCAGTCCCATTTTTTTGTTCTGCCACCAAGCCCAGCCTATATCGTTGCTTTCGGCCAATGCAATAGCTTCTGTGAACCAGGTGTTGGAATTCTCTCCTGACTCGCCCAACCAGATGGGCACGTTGTGCTGCTCACGCAGGTTGAGGAAGCCGCGGATGGCATCGGTAGTATTGTAGTTGCCGTATTTGTGAAAGCTCAATACCATGTTGTTGTCCCACACGGGCAATACGCCACGGTAGTTGTTACCAAATCCATTGCCTTCGATGATAACGATGTGTTTGGTATCTACTTCACGGATGGCTTTTGTAATATCCATCATGTGCTTGCGCAGGGGCTCGTTCTTGTTTTCTGCTGTGCCACGAAAGTCTTTGGGGTCTTCAAATCCCCAGTTGGGTTCATTGATGATGTCGTATCCTCCTATCCATGGTTCGTTGGCATAGCGTTCGGCCAGCTTACGCCACAGGGCTACTGTTTTTTGCCTGTTGGCTTCACTTTCCCACAGTGATGGCTTGGCGGGATCCCTATCTGAGATCGGCAGGTCGTTGCCCTGTCCGCCTGGCGCCGCATGGAGATCAAGGATCAGGTATATCTTGTTTGCCTTGCACCATTGCAGTAACTCATCAGTCATGGCAAAGCCTTTCTCGATCCAGGTGTTTTGTCCTGGTGTGGGCTCTTCCTCTACCGGCAGGGTGTATAAATTATAGTGCATCGGCAGGCGCATGGAGTTGAAGCCCCAGGCTGCCATGGAGTCAATGTCTGCTTTCGTAGTGTGGTTGGCCAGCCAGGCTTCGTAGAATTGTTTTGTTTTTTCTGCTCCTACTACTTCCTGTATTTTGGCTTTGATGCGGTATTGTTGTCCGAGGTTGCTGAGGCGGAACATGTATCCTTCCTGCAGCATCCAGCCCCCGAGGCCCATACCACGCAGGATCACTTTTTCACCTTTGTCGTTAACGATGAGCTTGCCTTGTGCTTTTAATAATTGAGCATTTGATTGCAGGGTTAACAGGGTTATGGCGAGAACCGGGATTATTTTGAACATAAGAAGGGTTGCGTTTTGTTGTTGGTTGAAAAAGTGTTGCCCCTACAGGGCAAAAAACACGTTCTAAATAAATTGCTACAAAGCTATAGCCCCTAAAGGGCAGAAAACACTTTTGGTACAAGTTAAAACAAAGCCAGAGGCTTTGAAATAGGCGTCATCCCGCTTGAGGCGGGACGACTGAAGACGATTGACTTTACCATACGTATGTTGCCATGGCGCCAGCGTTGAGGGTGGCGGAGAATGTTTTCTTTTTGTATTGTACGTCAAAGGTGGCGGGCTCTTTGCCATCATTGAGTGCTATGAGCACTATTTTTCCTTGTTGCGTTCTGAAAGCTACGTTGTGTACGTTGCTTGCTATGTTGGAAGCAATACGCACGGAACCAGGACGTACAAACTTGCCAGCATGGGCAATGCTGTAATATGCCGGGTTACGCTTCACGTTGTCTTTGTCGATCGTAATGGCGCCGAGGCAGCGATCGCATCCTCCCCTGTCGGTATGGGGCTTCAGTTCGGGATTGGATGACAGGTTCCACTCTATTACGGTGCGGCTCCAGTTGCGTGACGCGCCAATAATGAGGTTGCGTACGTGTTCCTGTATATCGCGTTTCATGTTGCCGGGTGCACCTACCCACTGTTCTGTGAAGTATAGGTTCTTATCGGGGTGTGCATCATGGACTTTTGACATCGCTTCTATCTTTCCTCCGTACAGGTGAAAGGCTGAGCCATCAATGTATTGTTTTGCCTGCGGATCGTCGAGTATGGAGATCGGATATTCCGGCTTATCGCAGTTGTGATCGTAGATGATGATCTTTGTTTTGATGCCTGCTTTTTTAAAGGCCGGGCCGAGATGGTCTTTAACAAAGATGGCCTGATCGGGCGCCAGCATCAACAGGCTGGGTGTGTTGCCCGGGTGCAAAGGTTCGTTCTGCACCGTGATAGCATCTATATTGATGCCTTCAGCTTTCATGGCCTGGATATATTTCACAAAGTATTTAGCGTAGGCTGCATAGTATTCAGGTTTAAGACTTCCGCCCCGCGTATCACCGTTGGTCTTCATCCATACCGGTGGCGACCAGGGTGACCCCATGATCTTTATCTTCGGAAACAGTGTCAGTATTTCTTTAACCGTAGGTATTACAGCAACGCGATCGTGACCAAGGTCGAAGTGCTCCATGGCTGTATCGGTTTGTCCTGCCGGCATATCATTGTAGGAGAACACTTTTTCGTCGAGGTCGGATGCGCCAATGCTGAGGCGTATGTAGCTGCCGCCAATGTTGTTGGCGTCGGCCGTGAACAGTTCTTTTAACAGGGCAGTACGTGCTGCCGGTGTCATTTGTTGCAGATGGCCGGCGCTACCTCCTGTCAAGGCCCAGCCGAAGCCATCTATTGCCTGAAACTTCTGTACATCGTCTATGGTAATGGTTGTTGTGCCTGCTTCTTTCTTCTTAGCAAAAGCTGTTTGCTGTGTTTGTTGTTGAAAGAATACGTTGGCGGCGGGATCGGTGAGCCAGGTTTGTACTTTCTGTGCGTGTGTATCGATTGCTGCTGCCAGCAACAGGCCGAATCCAATGGCTTTTTTCACTGTCATCATCTTCTTAAGGATTGGATGTGGTAATTATTTTATAACGAGTGTGCTGATGGAATGGGGTAAACTTTCTGTTTCGGCTCCTTTGCCATCTATCCACAGGTGGTAAGGAAACTTCTGATCGGTAGTATTCATCACTATTACCACCATGCTACCATCGGTGTTGCGGAAAGCGGTGGTTTGCAGTTGCGCCCTGCTGGAAGAGGAAGCAATGCGTTTGGCACCTGGGCGGATGAATTTGGAAAAGTGTCCTATATAATAATAGGCGTTGGTATAGATCAGTTTTCCGTTTTTGGTATCTGCATGTATGGGTGCAAAGCAAAAGTTGCCTACGTGGTTGGGGCCGCCTTTTTCATCGAGCAGGATGTTCCAGTCTGTCCAGGCTACCGTGCCATTGTTGAAATCGTTGATCATGGAGTAGCCATATCTTTCACCGAGTGACCAGTTGTTAACGCTGTCGATGTGAAACTTCTCTTTACAGCCTTCTGTGAAGATGAGGTTCTTGCCGGGGAAAGCCTGGTTTACGAGACGCAGGTTATCAAATTGCATCGGGCCGCCTGTCCAGGTCTCGTACCAATGGAATCCAATGCCCCATACGTATTTAGCCGCTTCTTTATCGTTGAGGATCGTGCTGGCACGTTGGAAAAGGAGATCACGGTTGTGGTCCCAGGCAATGAGTTTCTTATCTGCCAATCCTTGCTTCTGCAAGGTGGGGCCGAGGTATTGCTTGATGAAGTCGCGTTCGCCTTCGGCGGTAAAGATGCAAGACTCCCACCTTTGTTTTGCCATCGGTTCGTTCTGCACCGACAATCCCCAGATGGGTATGCCTTTGGCTTCGTAGGTCTTGATGAACTTGACGTAGTAGTTGGCCCATTGTTGTCTTGACTCTGCTTTGAGCTTGCCGCCCTGCAGCATGCTGTTGTTGTCTTTCATCCAGGCTGGCGGACTCCAGGGGCTTACGTACATGGTCAATTTTCCGCCGGCTGCCGCTATGGCTTGTTTAATAAATGGAATGCGGTATTGTTCGTCGTGGGCTACACTGAAGGTTTTGAGTTCGGTATCGTTATCGCTTACATAGGTGTAGCTACCGCTGGAAAAGTCGCAACTGTGGATGGTGGTGCGACCCAGGGTATAGCCAATGCCTTTTTCTTTATTGAAGTATGCATTGAGGAATTCCTGTTGTTCGGCCTTCGGCAACTTGGCGAATGTCTCTGCGGACGCATCGGTAAGCGCCCCACCAATTCCTACAAAGGACTGAAAGGTGTTTTTGGGATCGATAAACACGCATGGTTGTGTTTCGAGGGGCTGCTTAAAATCTTTAAATGTGAGTTCTGCGTTTTGGGAGATGCGGAGGTCCGTTTGGCTGGCAGTGGTGTATACCGTCACTTTCTTCTGGGCCTGTACGGACATGCAGACAGGCACGATCAATATGGCAACTAATCTTTTCATCAGTAACTTATTGTTTATTTCAATGAAGGTCCAAAAGTGCTGATTTCCAAGGGTTGGCTCAAATTTACCACTACGCCAAAAACACTACAAAGTAAAAATTAAATATTGACTATCAGAGGGTTAATAGTACGCAAGTTACATTCATTTCTTCGAATCGGGATGAAATGGGTTGAGAGGAATTAACTTGTGATGCGGAAGTTACGAGCTGCGGGTTTGTGCAGTCTGGCCGCTTGAGCGGCCTGACTATACGGCACTCATTACAAATTGTGTCTTTGGGGCACATGTCTGTGTGGTATTAAAAATTATTAAACTTTAGTTCATGGGGCAAGGTGTCAGGTTTGTACTGGCAATAACGATTAGCTGCCTATTAAGTGTAAGTGGCTGGGGACAGGCAAAGAACCCTCGTTTCCGGGCGCTGGTGTTGTATGAAAATGGCGGGCACCATATTCAGTATTCAAAGGTGGCGCGGCCATGGCTTGATAAGTTGGCAGCTGATAGCAACTTTGCCGTAGACTATATTAATAATACAAACCCAATCAACGAGGAATACCTCGCTCAATACCAGCTGTTCATTCAACTCGACTATCCGCCCTATAGCTGGCCTGCCAAAGCTGTCGAAGCTTTTCAGCGATATATCGAGGAGGGTAAAGGTGGCTGGATCGGTTTCCACCATGCCACGCTGCTGGGTGAGTTTGACAACTATGGCATCTGGCCCTGGTTCTCACGCTTCATGGGTGATATCCGTTTTAAGAATTACATCCCCGATTTTGCTTCCGGCGAAGTGAATGTTGAAGACTCGACTCATCCGATATTGAAAGGCGTGCCCCGGAAGTTCACTATCCAAAAGGAAGAATGGTATACATGGAATAAGAGCCCGCGTCCCCATGTGAAGGTGCTGGCCAGTGTGGATGAACGTTCTTACCACCCCGCTTCCACTACGACTATGGGTGATCACCCTGTGATATGGAGCAACCCGAACGTACGCGCGAGGAACGTATACATTTTTATGGGGCATGGGCCAGACTTGTTTGAGAATACGGCTTATACTACCATTTTCCGGAATGCTGTAGGATGGGCGAGTGGCAAGTGGTAAGTGGCGAGTGGGTGAATACTAACGATAATAATTAACATGCTATGATAAAGACCTTTGCTTTGCTTTTTGTTTTTTTGATGGTTTCTTCTTTTGTGCACAGTCAGAATGATTATTCCAAACCCGTGGTGATCGGTTATGTTGGTGGCTATAACGGACGCGTAACAGCAGGCAATATCGATGCTACCAAGCTCACGCATATCAATTATGCTTTTGTGGACGTGAAGGACAACCGTGCCTGGCTCCATAATGAAAAGACCGACACTGTTAATTTCCGGCTCCTGAATACGCTGAAGGAAAAAAATCCTGCACTGAAAATATTGATCTCGATCGGTGGCTGGTCCTGGAGCAAGAACTTCTCCGATGCCGTATTGACTGATACCAGCCGCAGGGCTTTTGCAGTAACTTCTGTTGATATTGTCAGAAAGTACAAGCTGGATGGTGTAGACATTGATTGGGAGTATCCGGGGATGTCGGGCGATGGTAATAAGTTCCGTCCCGAGGATAAACAGAATTATACGCTGATGTTCCAGGCTATCCGCGAGGAGCTCACCAAACTGCAACAGGAAACTGGCCGCTATTACCTGCTGACTACTGCCACCGGTGGTTTTCCTGCCTTCCTCGATCATTCAGAAATGGGCAAGGCGCAGGAGTACCTCGATTATGTAAACCTGATGACTTACGATTATAGTTATGGCCAGGCTGGCCACCATACCAACTTGTACCCTTCAAAAGATTATAACAAGGAGAACTCTGCTCATAAGGCTGTGACTACTTATATGGCTGCCGGGGTTCCGGCGCATAAGCTGGTGGTAGGTCTCGCGTTTTATGGGAAGGGTGGCGTTGTGGGAACCACTGACAACAAAGGTTTTCAACAGAAGTATGCTTCCAACTTTCGTGTAGGAGGTTATTCATATATCAAGGATTCATTATCGCACAAAGAAGGCTTCAAAACTTACTGGGACAAGAAGGCTAAAGCGCCTTATATCTTCAATGCCGCTGAAAAGAAGTTTGCCACTTATGACAATGAGCGGTCTGTGAAGTACAAATGCAAGTATGTGAAGAAGCATAAGTTAGGTGGCGTCATGTTTTGGGAGTACTCTTCTGATCCGAAGCTGTATTTGCTGAATGCTGTTTGGAAGTATTTGTATTAGGGTTGGGCTAAAGCCCAGGAAGAGAGACCGATTTTTAACCCCCGGCCCTAAAGGGCCGGGCAATTCGGGCGCGGCAGTCCTTTTGCTTCGATAGCAGATTTCTCACTCCGCTATCGCTCCGTTCGAAATGACAAAAAAAGGAGAGCTGTATTCGAAATGACAAGGAAGGGGAGCTGCGCTTGAGAATAACAGCGTTACATAAATGAGGGGCGCGATTCACTAAGCAGAATAGCCAGAGGCTATTAAATAGGCGTCACCAGCCAGAGGCTGGCGACTGATAAACATAAATGAGTTTAACGTTTATGAAGTAATGCTGATGAGGTAATCGAATAGGTTTACTTCGTTGGAGATGCCGAGTTTTTTGCGGAGGCGGTAGCGGCTGGTCTCGACGCCGCGGATGGAGATGTTCATTAGCTGGGCAATCTCCTTGGAGGAAAGGCTTAGGCGCAGGTAGGCCGCCAGCTTCAACTCCGAGGCTGTGATCTCCGGGCATAGCTCTTTCAGTTTGCGCAGGTAGTTGGTGTGCACGGTATCGAAGTGGTTGGCAAACTGCTCCCACTCCACGTCGTGGTCGAGCTCTTTATCGAGCATGCGCATGATCTTCTGGAATTCTTTGCTGCCTTTATCGGTGCCTGCACTGTTCTTGTATTGTACCAGGTCTTCTTTGAGGCGTGAGAGTATTTCCATTTTCTGCACGAGACTCATGGCTGATGATGCCAGCTCTGCATTCTTGTGCCCTATTTCTGCTTCGAGCTTTTCATTGTTGAGCCGCATGATCTCTTTCTCGCTTTTACCCATCTCCAGCTCATGCTGTACCTGTAACTGTTTTTGTTCTTCATCGTACTTGCGCTGCTGCTCCTGGAGTTTCAATTGCTGCAAGCGCTGGTATTTTTCCTGCTGGCGTTTGTAAAAGATGTACAACACACCAAATGAGAACACCGCATATAGCAGGAATGCCCACCAGGTCCGATACCATGGCGGCAACACTTTGAATGACCAAGCTGCAGCGGCGGATTCGTTGTCTGTGGCGTTGCGGCATTTTACTTTGAAAGTGTATTCTCCTTCGGGCAGGTTGGTGTAATCTCTTTCTGTTTTCTTTGTCCAGGATGACCAGTCTTTATCAAAGCCTTCGAGGTAGTAGCTGTATTCTGTATTGTACTCCTGTCCGTAGATATTGGATGCGCTTTCAAAATGGAGTGAATTGTCGCCATATTTAATAGCAGGCAATTCCTTATTATCTGTTCCACCAGCATATCCTCCAAATACCGTTCCGTCCTTTTGTGCCGCAGACCTCACCATCCTGATACGTACCTGTAATGGGTGTTTGCTTCTTTTGTACTCTGCATAATTTACATGGAAGAAGCCTTTTTCGGCTGCTATGAAAACATTGTTGCTGTCTACCACATTGATGTGCTCAAAACCACTGGCCATTACTTTATCGTCGATCTCTGAAATGTAAACCAGCTTTGGCTCTTTGGATGACTTATCAACAATGCCCACGCGCTTGTCGCGGCAAAACCACAGGTTACCAAACTGGTCTTCTTTCAGGTAGCTTGGCGGGGTTGGGCCAAATATTTTCTCCAGGTAGCTGGAACGAATGAAGTCTTTTTGTGTATTATCGTATTCGAAAATGCCGTTATCGGAAGTTAGCACCATCTTCCCCAATAATTTATAGAGGTGGTTGCGATTGGCTGACAAAATGCCCCGCGTATCCTTGTAGGTTAATGCATATGGTTCGCCTTTGGCATTGAAGGTTACTTTGTATAATCCTTTGTAGGGGTGAGCGATCCAGATGGTGTCTTTGTTGATGGCAATGTACCGGGCTGATTCGAACAGGGCGTGTATGACGGGGTTGGTAATAACGCCGTTGTTGTAATGGTAAAAGTTCACTCCATTATAGGTGCCCGCAATGATCACCGATGATGGCCGAGCATCGTTTAAGGGCTGAAAGTTCCAAAACCCTGTTTTATCGTCAATGGCTCTCATGGTGTTTCCTTCTACCTGGTATGCGCCTCTGTTGTGGCCTATCAGTAGCAGGTCGTTGACAATTGACATTCCCCAAACTTGTCCTTCTGTTTTGGGCACAAATTCAATATTGGCATTGGTATAGCTGAAGTCTTTATATCCTCCCTGCAGATCTACTTTATACAGACCCGTGGACAGGCCAAAATACAGTTGTCCTTTGTGGAATATCGATGTGTAGCCTGAGTTACGGTCTTCTCCATCGGGGAAGATGTTTTTGATGGCATTGCTGTAGGTAACGAGATCGATGCCATTGTCGAGACCGAGCCAAAGGTTTTTATCCCGATCCATTTTTATGCTCAGGATGTTGTTGCTCTGTATGCCTTCTGTTTTGGAGAAGCGCTGGACAAACTCTCCGCGCTTGTTGATGATAATACAACCCACCATATTAGTGACCAGCGCTATCCTATCGGGTGATAGCAGGGTGGCGTTGTAGATATTTTTTCCCCTGATGTTTTTTATGCCTGGCGCATCGAACACTGTTACTGTATCATTTTTCAGGATGTACAGCCCGTGGTTGAGGGTACAAAGCAGGATGCTGTCTTTTCCTATGGGAAGGGTTGTCGTTAAGCGTACATCGGGAGGCAAGCTTCCTGTTTTGATGACGGGCAGCCATTCTCCTCTGTTGTAAGTAACCAGCTTCTTTACATAATCCCAGGCGATGGGGCCGGCAGGCGTAACGCTCATGAAAGCCCAATCGACACTCTTATGTGCCGTGATGGTGTTTCTTTCCAGTTCAAATATTCTTTTATTGGACCGAAAGAATACACGCTGCTGCCAAATGCAGATGTTCCATACATCTGCAAAATCATTATCTCCTGGTGGTACCAGTGACCTTAATGAGGTATAATATAATTCTCCATTCTTTGCAGGGGAGAAATAGCCAAAGTCGCCCTGTCCGCCTACATATATTTTATTGCTATCGCCGATTGCCAGTGAGCGCACAATGGTGCCTCCGGGCAACGGGTAGGTTCTCCAGCTGGTTCCGTCAAACACCAACAGGCCTTTGTTGTTGGCAAAATACATGATCCCACTGCTATCCTGTGCGATATTCCAGTTCTGATTGCCAGCATTGTATGTCTGCCGGGAATAATTAATAATGGGAGGAATGCCAATGGTGTTTTGGGCAATGGCAGTAGAAGAAATAAATAGAATAGTAACGAATAATATGGCAGTTCTCATCAGCAGCATAGCGGCGTGAAGTTAAGGCCAGCGGCTGATTTTTCTACAACTATTTATTTAAATATCTGTGTGTTGGCAAGGTGAATTTCATCCTGTGTGATGGTGTGTCCCATATTAGGATAAATCTTCTCTGTTACATCGGCGTTCATCTCTTTCAGGATATTGGTAGTAGCGTATACTCTTTCAACGGGTACGTGCATATCGGGATCGCTGGTACCAATAAAAACGGGTGTGCCGCCAAAATCACCGGAGTAGTGTTCGCGGTATATCTTGTCACCGATCAATCCTCCGGTAAATGCTACCACGCCTCCATAACGGGTGGCATTACGGGTCACAAATTCCAACGTAAGACATGCTCCTTGTGAGAACCCGAGGAAGTATATCTGTTTCTCTGTGAACCCCTGGGCAATATACCCATTTACCACGTCGCTCAATACTGAGAGGGCCGATGTGAGCCAAGGTTCATTTTGTTGTATGGGTGCGATAAAGGAATATGGATACCAGGTATTGTTGGTAGCCTGTGGCGCCACCAGTGCATAATCTTTTACATCGAGGTGCTCTGCAAGAGATAATATGTTCTCCGCCGTGCCTCCCCGGCCATGTACCATGATCAATATCTTCTTCGCTTCTGTTATTTTCTTTCCTGCCGTGATGATCTCTTTCGTGTGCATATCTTAATTATTTATAGCTGTCCAAGTTGATGGATACAGCAGGGAGCAATTGTTCCAGGCGTGCACGTTCTTTCTCGAACTGTGCAGGCAACTTCAGTGCTTCGCCAAGGTGTTCAACGCTCTCATCGACTGTAAATCCCGGTACTGCTGTTGCTACTTCAAAGAGTACTCCGCCGGGTTCACGGAAATAAATGGAGGTGAAATAATTCCTGTCTAATACCGGTGTTGGGTTCAACATGCGTTTTACGATCCTGTCCCTCACCTCCAGTTGTTCCGTTTTTCCAGGTGTACTGAATGCAATGTGGTGTACTGTGCCGCTACCGCCTAATCCGCGCAAACTATCCGGCGTGCATATGATGTCTACATAATTGCCGGGTGAGTCATTGGCTGCAAAGCGGAAGCGGTTGCTTTTTTCTGCTATCAATGTGTGTTCTAATTGTTCTGTCAGTAATCCTGCCGTGCGTTCGTATCCTTCTTCCCACACTTCCACATTGTAAAATCCCCTGATCGTATGTTCTGCCGGCACTGGCCCACCACTGTAAGCCGGCCTTGTATCTTTATCATTGAACACCAGCTCTAATCCCAATCCATCCGTATCTTCAAAATAAACTACTACTTCTCCTTCAAATCTTTCCTGGGGTTCTTTGTATGCGATACCATATTTCTTCAGGCGGTTCAACCAATAATCGAGTGACGTTAACGGTACTGAGAAAGTGGTGGTATTCAACATGCCTTTGCCATGCCGCCCTTTAACCAGTCCCTGGTATGGAAAGAAGGTCAGTATACTTCCCGGGGTTCCAGTTTCATCACCATAATAAAAGTGATATACTTCAGGACCATCGAAGTTGACTGTTTTCTTTACCATTCTTATTCCGAGGATACCGGCGTAAAACTCAAGGTTCTTCTGTGCGTCGCCGGCGATGGCTGTGACGTGGTGAATACCTGTTATTATCTTTCCCATTGCGTTAGGTGTTTGGTTAGTAGCCTGAGCCTTCGACAGGCTCAGGCTGACATTTCCAATTTATTAATGCAGTACCGGTAATTGTTGTTCTATGTCTTTCCGGATGGATTCGTATTGAGCTGGCAGTTTGAGGTTGGTGCCTAATTCTGCTACTGGCTCATCGGTAGCAAAGCCGGGATTATCGGTTGCTATCTCGAACAATACGCCTCCGGGTTCGCGGAAGTACAATGAATAGAAATAGTTACGGTCTATCTTCGGTGTAATATTAAATCCACGCTTTGCCACTTTCTCTCTCAACTCCATCAACACTGCTTCATTTGCTACGCGGAATGCTACGTGGTGGTTGGTACCACCTGCTACCTGTCCTATACGTCCTTCGGGATCTTCGATGATGTCTACTATTGCGGCATTCTCTATAGCATCTGTTACAAAGCGGTAGCGATTGCCTTCCTGCTCCAACAGTTTATAACCGAATACATCCGTCAATACGCTTACTGTGCCCTTGATGCTTTTCAGGGTAAGTGTAATGCTGTGGAAGCCTTTTGTAGCTGCCTGTTCTGTGACATCATTTGTTGTCCAGGGCTTCCTGTTGTCTCCAGCTTTCGGTACTGTGAGGGCGAGGTTCAATCCATCAGGGTCCTGGAATGGCAAATACAATTCACCAAACCGTTCGCCGGTGTTTCCCTGTTTCACTTTGTACTGGTCAAATCTTTCTTTCCAGAAGTCGAGGCTACCGGCTGGCACTGCATATCCGATCTCAGTGGCCATGCCTGTTCCGGCATATCCGGGCGCGACGCCCTCCCAGGGGAAGAAGGTGAGGATGGTTCCGGGTGTACCCTCCTCGTTTCCGTAATAGAAGTGGTATGTTCCCGGGTCATCGAAGTTGACTGTTTTCTTTACCAATCTTAATCCAAGCACCCTGGTATAGAAATCAAAGTTACGTTGGGCATTTCCTGCGATGGCAGTGATGTGGTGCAATCCCAATATCCTGTTGTTCATATAAAACTCCTTTCGAGCTTTGTGCTCTTTTTATGCTTGTTTGATTAACTGGAACTCTCCGGCGAATTTCACTTCATCGCTTACTACGATGCTACCGGCTTCTGTTACGGCTCCCCAGTTAAGGCCGAACTCTTTACGATTTAATTTACCTGTGATGGTGAAACCTGCTTTTGTTTGACCGTATGGGTCAACTGTGATACCTCCGAATTCTACGTTGGCGGTTACATTACCGGCAACACCTCTCAACGTGAGTGTACCTTGCAGTTTACCTTCTTCTTTTGTACCGGTGTATTTGATACCTACGAACTTGATCTCCTGGTGCTCGGCTGCGTTGAAGAAGTCGGCTGAACGGAGGTGGTTGTCTCGTTGTTCGTTGTTGGTGTCTATCGAGTTTACATCGGCTGTAAATTCGATATTAGATGCGTTGGTAAAGTCGTCGCCTTCTGTTTCTGCCGTCAGGTTGAACTTTTTAAAGTAGCCTGTCACGGTGGTGATCATCAGGTGTTTTACTTTAAACTGGATTTCGCTGTGTGAGGGGTCGAGTACCCATTTTGTCTTTGCCATGTTGTGTAATTTATTGATTATCAATTTATTTATTTGTCATATTGACTATACAAAGTTGCAACATTAATTAGTATTAGAGAATAGCTATACGACGGAAAGAGTTGTACATATTACGGAAAGGGATAAAAATCAGTTGCAGGAGACAAGGTTCAGGTTTCAAGGGGAGGGGAATGGGATACAGGTTCCAAGTTTCAGGATGCAGGGTTGAAAAATGAGTTTCTCCTGTTCGCTGCAAAAAGGTGGCCCGCGTTAGTGTTGGTTGGTTGTGGGATTGTGGGGATCAGGGCAGCTTCAATAGCTGCACATCGCAGTGGAGCACTACTTCATCGGAGAGTAATAATCCATGTTTGTCGATGTACTGGTTCCAGGTGATGTTGAAGTCTTTGCGGTTCAGGGTGGTTTCGAGGGTAAAGCCAGCTTTAATATTGCCCATCGGATCGGGTGTTGTGCCTACGTGGGTAGCCTGCAGGGTGATGTCCTGCCCGATGCCTTTGATGGTTAACGGTCCGGTTGCCTGTATGTCGTTTCCCTGCACAGTGACAGTATCCGATTTCCAGGTGATGATGGGAAACTTTGCGGCATCAAAGAAATCGGCCGACCTGAGGTGGGCGTCTCTTTCTTCATTGCCTGTGTATACTGAATTTGTATAGATGGTGAGTTGTGCACGGCTGTTGTTGAAGCTGCCATTGGTAGTTACCACTGCTCCTTCGAACTGGGTAAACCAGCCGGATACGGGCGTAAGTAGTAAATATTTGGTATCGAACCGTATTCTTGTGTGTACCGGATCTATCACCCAAACTTCTTCCTTGTTTGCATCTTCCATACCTGAGACCTTTATTGCTTAGGACTTCTTACTTTGTTGTCCTATTGATTTGTGAATATAATGTTGTGGCACACTGCGGCCAAATCTTTATGTGGCAAGCTTCTTCACCTCTTACTGCAAAGCTATGCCTCACTGTGAGGTTAGTCAATTGACATATGGAGGCAGTGGTTGTACGATTTATCGGCAGCCGGTCCCGACACTTGTCGGGAGCAATCGGCAGTACCCTTGCTTCGATGGCTTTAGTAATCGAGTTCTCCGAAGCGGCCGTTTTTGGAATCGTCGATGGCCTGGTCAACTTCTTCGGGGGTGTTCATGACAAAGTTGTCTTTGGCGGCTACAGGTTCGTCAATGGGTTCAGCAGACAGGAAGAGTATCTGTGCATCTTCTGTCGCTTTCACGGTGAACTCATGCCCTTCTTTGCTGAACACTACGAGGTTGTGTAAAGGCACTTCTTCGCTATCGTTTACCAGGACTGTTCCTTTGATCACATATAACAATGCCCAGTAACCGGGCGTGGCAGGAAACAATACCTGCCGTCCCGCATTGATCTCTCCCACTATCGATATAATGGGTGTGAAGTTTTGTATCGGTCCTGTCTGACCATCGTATTCTCCGCTTGCCAGCCGGAGGTGTACGCCTTCCTGCTGCAGTACTTGTGGTAACTGTTCTTTGGATGCAGCCTGGTAAAATGGCTTGTCCCACTTATTGGCTTTGGGTGCATTGATCCATAGCTGTACCAATTCCTGCACACCTCCTTTCTCCTGCATTTCGGGTGTTGGCCCTTCGCTGTGGAGGATGCCTTTACCGGCAAACATCCATTGCACATCTCCCGCTTTTATGACTTCGTCATTACCTGCATTGTCGCGGTGAAATCCTTCTCCCTGCAACATGAATGTATAGGGGGAAAAACCACGGTGCGGATGTGGATGTACTCTCGTTTTTTGTCCGGCTGCTATGGTAACCGGTCCTGCATGGTGCAGTACTATGAAGGGATTGGCAAACCTGAAATCCTTGTGGGGCAATGCCTGCCTGACCGTCTCATCTTCGGTTATCTTCTTCTCACGCCCATATAATATGTGTTCGATCTTCTTCATAATGTCTACTTTCTTAACAAGTTGAACAGGTTCGGGTCTACAAGCCGGAGGCTTGTAAATACCCTCACTCGCCAGAGGCGAGCGAGTGAACTGATTAATCCTGCAAATTTACGTCAAGGCTGGTGTGGAGTGATGCCTAAATAAAGGCGGGAGTTGTACATATTATCGGGAGAAGCTGCGAGTCGTTTGCTTTGAAGATGCTTTACGACAGTATCATCCGCCAATTGTACAAGAAATGCGCGTATGTGTCTATTGACATAGGGGTATCGTGCGGGTGATATTTGCAGTACATTAAAAAAACATCAATCATGAAACTGAGTTTATCCTTAAGAAGTATCGCTGGTTATTTGCTGGCCGCTTTGCTTTTGTTGTTGTCTGCGGGTAGTCAGGCGCAAAGTTCAACGCCCGTTAAAAATATATTGTTGGTTCACGGCGCTTTTGCCGATGGGTCGGGATGGGAAGACATATATAAGATATTAAGTAGCCGCGGTTATAATGTAGTGATTGTTCAAAATCCTTTGCTGTCGCTGGAAGAGGATGTGATTGCAGTGAATCGTGCGCTGGACAGGGTGGAAGGTCCCACGCTGCTCGTAGGTCACTCATGGGGTGGCGCTGTGATCACGCAAGCTGGTGTTTCTCCTAAAGTAGTCGGCCTGGTATATGTGGCTGCTTTCGTTCCTGATGCCGGTGAAACTGTGATCGGGTTGGTGACTTCTGTTCCGCCTGCTCCTGAAAATGGTATTCAGCCTCCCGATGCCAAGGGTTTCATTTATTTTGATCTTTCCAAGTATCATGCTGGCTTCGCTGCAGACCTCAGCAAGGATAAGGCTTCTTTCATGGCTGCTTCGCAAGGCGCGTGGTCTGCCAAAGGCCCCACTACTCCACTTACGCAAACTGCCTGGAAGAGCAAACCTTCCTGGGCTGTTCTCGCTTCTGAAGATAAAGCTATTGTACCTGAACTTCAACGTACCATGTACAAGCGTGCAGGGTCTACCGTAACTGAAATAAAGGGAAGTCACGTGGTGTTTATGTCTAAGCCTAAAGCGGTGGCTGATGTGATCGAGGCGGCGGCGAAGGGAGTGAAGTAAGTTCAAAAATAAGCACAGGGGATAGGGTATAAACAAGGACCCGGCTTCGTCGGGCAAAAGAAAATGCCACTGTTAATTCAGTGGCATTTTCTTTTGTATAAAGTGAAGTGTGACGCTCTATGCTTGTAGTGCTGATCTTCCGAACTGGTATGCGACCTGTTTTTTGAAATCGGTGAAGCTCTGGCCAGATACGTTCTTAAAGAATTTACTGAAGTGGGCGATGTCATCGAAACCTAAATGGTAAGCGATCTCTTTCATGCTGGAATTGGAATAGGTGGCATGTCGCTTTGCTTCCAACACTATGCGTTGCTGGATATGGTAGCTGGCGGAAAATCCGGATACCTTTTTCACAATCTCATTCAGGTAGTTCGGCGTTACAGCGAGGTGTTCCGCATACTCGGTTACTTTCTTATGGGTAATGAATTTCTTCTCCATTGCTGTAAAGAACTTTTTAACCAGGTCTGCACTTCTTGTTTGTGGCGCTGCCTGTCCCACCTCTTCTGACTGCCGCGCCATGTAGATGAGGAATATCTTAAAGAAGCCCATGAGTATTTCTGTACGGAGCAGGAAGAAGTTGTCGAACTCTCTGATCATTTGTTGCATCAGGTGCTCCATTTCCATGCTCGTGTCTGCGCTCAGCCTGATCATACTACCTTGTGACAGGACTGTATCTTTTGGACTTGATGCTGCGCCCGATTGGTTCTGCGCCAGTAAGAGTATATCGCTGTTGAAGGATATGACATATCCTTTTGTACGTTCTCTGATCTTTAACTGGTGTACCTGACCAGGCGAAGCGCAGCAGATACCACTGCCGGCGATCTCGAATTTTTCGAGGTCTACAAAGTATATTCCTTCTCCCTCCGTGATCCAGGTTATTTCGTAATAGCTGTGACGGTGGGGTGCCTGGTTCTGTTGGCGGTTCTTTTCCATCCAATCGATGGTGCGTATCTCAAATGGCAGGTTGTTCTGCTCAAAAGGGATCCGTTCTTTCACCTGTGTGACAGGTTTTACCGGGCGTTCTTTTTCTTGCAACATACTGGTCAATTTTGGCTGATGGCTGAATGGTTATTTGGTTAATGCTCTCTGCCTGTAATGTTTCAATTAGCAAGCCATAATTGTTTCAGTTTATCGTGTGGAGGTTGCCCTGGCCTCAGACCTATGACTGGCAAGCTATTAGGCTTTAATTATTTATTTTTTGGGTCTTATGCCAATTAAAACAGCCTCCATTTTTTTCGGAGTTTGTTTTCGTGAACTCCGAAAAAAATGGAGGCTGTCTCGTATGTGTCACCAACTGGCGTGTATCAGATATATTTTAGCCACCATTGTTGTGGGTGGCTTTGTAGTGGGCATACCAGGCGCAAGGCTTATAAAGCAAGGCTACAACGGTGATCCAAAGGAGGTAAACCTGCCAAAGGGAGAGCCCTGTCTTTACATTCCGGGGCCGACCAAACGTGCCCGTGGTAAACTCCATTTGCTGCCAGCCAATGCCCTGTGCCCATAATACTATTATGAGGATGATGTGTATGAGGTAGAAGTGCAGGATATAATAGAACAGTGGTACTTTTCCATACGTCGTTATGACACCTACAATATTACTTTCCGCATTTTCAGCAACAGACAAGATCAAAAACATGATTCCCAACATAGTCAGGGTAAACTGCAATGAGGGTGGATATTTCGTGAGGTTGATGAACGAGAGGATGGTGTAGATTGTATTTTTTTGTGGCTGCCATTGTACCGGATCGCCATAGATATTAATAAAACGAAGTAGTATGAATAGGAATAATGCGGCGCCTCCTATTTTCATGAAAAGCTGTTTGCGTCTGGTGGCTTCCCATTCAAAGGTTTTTCCGGTTGCATATCCCACCAGCATGATGCCCAGCCAGGGTATGGGTGGATAGGCCATCAATAGTGTTCGGCCTCCCACGGAAACAGCACCGGGGCCAAAGAAAGGGTTGATAACCGCTGCTACTATAGAGTCTTTACCGAATGGCACGGCCGCCAGCAGGTTGTGTAAAAAGATAATGCCCAACCCGATGATGGCAATGGTCTTTACTGTCCATTTACTCATAAAGCTGAGCATGATAAAGCCAAACCCTATTGTGGCTATCACCGCAAAGATAATGGTGTGAAATCCGAGGTCGAAGAAGAGGGCAAAGTTCATCAGGGTCAGTTCCAACAGGATCAACCACAGGCCCCGCTTCTGCAGGAAGCGCCTGCTCCCCTTCAGATCGGCGCTTCGCTGCAGGGTGAGGTAGACCGATGTGCCCGAAAGGAATACAAATACAGGCGCACAAAGGTGGGTGACCCAACGCGTCATGAATAACGCGGGCGTGGTGGTGTCGAGACTGGTGGGTGATTGCGTGATCGCATTCACGTGCAACAGGTCGCGCACGTGGTCAAGGGCCATGATGATCATGACGATGCCGCGTGTGAGATCGATGCTGTGTATCCTTTTCATGGCTATAGTTTGGGTAGTTCAAAATTGCGGGGTTTTGTTGTGTTACTTCCTGTTTACAAGTGGCTTTTCGGTAAGTTGGCGGGGAGAATTGCCCGTTTGAAGGTGGGATGGCAATTTTGGGTAATTTGAGTGTTTATTATTGCAGGGATGTATAAGCTGGTAACGAGATACCGTTTGAAGGAGGGCGTATTTGTGTCGCTGTTTTTCCCGGCTGCGTTTGCACTGTCGGACAGCAGCCGTACAACAACGTTGCTTCATTTTGCGTCTTCCTTCCTGATCATTTTTGCTCAATGGTGTATGAATTTCGCCCTGGTTAGTTTCCGAACTCCCAAGGTGGGTGTACCAACACGGGGCATACCGGTTCTCTATCGACGGATATTTCTGTCTTATATATTCTCTGTTTTGATCTATCTCTGTATTGGATTATTGCTGAATGTTATTGCCGGCAATTTACTTTCTACCACCCGGGGTAACTGGGGTCATTCGTTCAGTTCGTGGTTCTTCATCTGTTTGCAATTGTTTTTGTTCAATACGCTGATCCTGCTGATCAAGCATGCTTATGATAGTAATGCGGAGAAGCGGGATATTGCGCTGGAGATTGAGCGGCTGAAGCGGGAGAACCTACATGCTACGCATGAGGCACTGAAGCAGCAGATCAATCCTCACTTTTTGTTCAACTCTCTGACAACGTTGAAGTCACTAACAAAGCATGATCCGCCGCAGGCAGTTGATTTTATCAGTGAACTGGCCTCTGTGTACCGGTATATGCTGCAGCACCAGGACAAGAACATGGTGTCTGTGGGTGAGGAGCTGGATTTTGTGCGTTCTTATCTTTACCTGTTGAGGATCCGGTTTGGCGACGCCATCTTTACCGATATCCGGGTACCTGAATCGGTATTGAATCATACTATGCCTCCCAACACCTTGCAGCTGCTGGTAGAGAATGCCGTAAAGCATAACCGGCTTTCGCAGAAAAAGCCTTTGTATATATCTATCTACATCGACGGTGATTTTCTTGCTGTGAAGAATAACCTGCAGCCCAAGCCTGCCGAATCTGATTCTTCGGGGCTTGGGTTGCATAATATCAGCAGCCGCTATGTTTTGTTGAAGGGCCGGGATATTGTGGTGCAGGTGGATGATCGTGATTTTTGGGTTTTATTACCGTTATCTTAGTTGTATGAATGTTTTGATCATCGAGGATGAAGTTGCTACTGCACGGGACTTGCAAGCGTCTATTAAAGCGTTGCGTCCCGCTTGTCGCATTGTTGGCATCGTTGACAGTGTGGAGGCCGGGCTTGAGTGGTTTGAACTGCATACCATGCCTGACCTTATCTTCTCGGATATTCAACTAGGCGACGGGCTCGTGTTTGATATTTTCCGACAGGTAAACGTGCAATGTCCGGTGGTGTTTTGTACTGCTTATGATCAATATGCTATCGAAGCTTTTCGTAATAATGGCATCGACTATTTGTTGAAGCCTTTAGAGGAGGACTTACTGAAGCAATGCCTGGATAAGATAGACCTCTTGCTTAAACGAGCCCCTTCAGAAAGTGAAAGGGCTGACCTCTCTACTTTTTTATTGTCCATGCATGGAACGCCCAAGAGTTATAAATCTACGTTTCTCGTTAGCTACCGGGAAAAGTTGGTACCTGTGAACATTCATGAGGTGTTGTTTTTCCGAATCGCGGGTGAAGCTGTAGAGCTTCATACCAAGACACATCAGCAGTTCCGTTTACCTGACTCACTGGATCGTATTGAATCGCTTGTGGACCCTTCGCTTTTTTACCGGGCCAACCGGCAGTTCCTTGTGGCGTTTGCTTCGATCAAGGAAGTGGAACTATATTTTGAACGAAAGTTGCTGGTGCATCTTGTGCAGGAAACGCCTGAGCCTATCATTATCAGTAAGGCGAAGGCAACGGATTTTATTGCCTGGATGGAGAGTCATTAGTTATAGATTCTCTTTTTTGATGCCGAGCTTGAGCATTTTGGATTCGAGGGTGGTGGGCTTCAGGTTGAGTAATTGGGCAGCGCCGCCTTCTCCTCTGATGCGTCCGTTGGTTTTGCGGAGGATGGTTATAATGTATTCGCGTTCTGTTTCATCCTGTATTTTCCTGACATCGGTCAATGATCTTGCTGTGGTTACTCCGGGCTGCTGCTGTGCCGGTATTGGTTCGGTTAAGGGATTACCTGCCAGTGGTCGTTTTAGCTCAAGGGGTGAGTTGCCATCATTGAGTATGACCGATTGTTCTATTACGTTTTCCAGTTCTCTGATGTTGCCGGGCCAATGCCAGACTTCCAGCTCTGCCATCATTTTAGGGGTTATTCCCTGGAAGGTTTTGTTGTTTCGACTGGCGGCCATTCGTGCAAAATGATAGGCTAACTGTGGTATGTCTTCTTTGCGCTCTCTCAGTGGTGGCAGCATTACCGGGAATACGTTGAGGCGGTAATAGAGATCGAGCCGGAACCTTCCTTCTGCCACTTCTTTTTCCAGTTGACGGTTGGTAGCTGCTACTACACGCACATTGATCTTAAAGGGGGCTTTGCCTCCAATGCGTTCTATCTCTTTTTCCTGCAATACGCGTAATAGTTTAACCTGTAGCTCGGCCGGCATTTCTCCTATTTCATCCAGGAAGATCGTGCCTTCATGTGCCTGTTCAAATTTTCCAATCCTCTTATCGATAGCACCGGTAAAGGCTCCTTTTTCATGGCCAAACAGTTCCGACTCTATCAATGCCGGTGGCAGTGCTGCGCAGTTGATTTTTATGAATGGCTTGTTCTTGCGTGGTGAGTTGTGGTGCAGGCAATGGGCTATACGTTCTTTTCCCGTGCCGCTTTCCCCTAATATCAATACCGATGTCTCGAAGGGGGCTACCTGTGCGATGTAATCCAGCACAGACAGTAACTGATGACTGCTTCCGATGACACCTTCGAACCCAGATTTGGTTTTTGCTTCTTTCTGTACAACTGGTTGCTGTACGGACTGTTTTTCAACAAGGGCAGTTGTTTCAGCCGATGTCTTCCTGTTAATGATAGCAGCCAACGGGTGTTGTAATCTTTCCAGCAGTCCGAGGTGGCCTGCATGCCAGGCATCCGGCTTCCGGCTGTAGAACGATAAGGTGCATGCTATTGTATTCCTGCTACTGATGGGCAGCTCCAGCAACGCGTTCATGTTGAAGGTCTGTGCTATCAGTTGTTTTACTGAATCTTCTTTGCAAGCTTTGGGGAATGTATCTGCGTTGTACCAAACGGCTCCTTTTTGTGCGGCTGCATTTTTATGGCATGTGCTCCATTCGTTCTTTGCAAGGCCTGTGATGGTTAATAATTCATTGACGCCTATCTGTTGGTATTCTTCGAATCCTATGCGCAAAAATCCCTGCCATTCGTCTTGTGCATTTGTTGCAGTGGTATTGCAGATCGTTATCAGGTCAAATGGTATAAATGGTTGCAGGGTAGTGACGGCTGTGAGCATTTTATGCTCGCTGGTAGTAGCCTGTACTGCTATGGCTGTCAATTTATCCTGCAACACTGCTTCCTGCCGCAATCCCGCTTCAAGGCTGTGTTTGTGACGGTAGCGTGCAATATCAAGGGTGATGAGCACATCTTTCGTGCGGAATGGTTTTACCAGAAACCCATAAGGCTCCGTCGCTTTTGCTGCTTCCAGTACACGCTGGTTGGAGTTTGCAGACAGGTATACAAAGGCAATGTGCCGCTCTCTCAAATAATAGGCAAGGTCTATGCCTGTTGATTTTCCTTTGAGGTGTATATCCAGTAATACCACATCGGGTTGTTCTGTTTGTATGATCTGTTTTGCCTCTTCCACAGATGCTGCTATGCCAATGACCCGGTAGCCTGCTTTTTCCAGGATCAACCTGAGGTCGTTGGCCACAATAAATTCGTCCTCTACTATCAATATCTTTTCGGTCATAGTTTTTCTTTTCAGAATGTAACCGTGATCGTTACACCTTCGTCGCTTTTCATTTCAAAGTTACCATTCAGCTGTTTGGTAAGTCCCTGGATAAGGCTCATTCCCAAGGAGCGGCTACCAGCCACATCGAATGCCGGTGGCAATCCTCTTCCATTGTCTGCAATAGTGAGACGAATATGTTCTTCTGTCTCTCGCTGCATGGAAATGGTGACGCATCCCCGTTTATTTTCAGGGAATGCATATTTGATCGCATTGGTAATAGCTTCATTCAAGATCAGGCCAAGGGGCACTGCCTGTGCTACGTCCAATTCAAACGGTGCTATATCCAAATCAAATTTAATCCTGTTGTTTACATTGAAGTTTTCATCGAGATAGCTGGTAAGCTCCTGTATGTATACCTGCATATCGATGGTGGCCATTTTATCGGACTGATATAGCTTCTGGTGAATGAGGGACATTGCCCGCATCCGGTGCTGGCTATCACGGATGGCCATGATGGCTGAATCGCTATCGAGGTAGGCTGACTGTGAATTAAGCAAGCTCATCACAATCTGCAGGTTGTTGTTCACCCGGTGGTGTATTTCCTTAATCAACCATTCTTTTTCTGTGAGGAGGTTCTCTTTTTCGTTCAGCAGCTTTTGCAGGGATACGTTTTTGTGGTTGATCTCTATTTGCTGACTTTCCAGTTGTGTATTGTTTTGTTGCCTGATCCTATAGCGGTTGTACAGTAATGCTATTATTATCAGCAGCAGGATGATGACAGCAATGGTTATATTTCTGCTTAGGGCAGCCTGTTTCAGTTCGGTCTGTTGCAACTGGCTTTCTTTGCGTAGTATTTGTATATCCTGTTCTTTTTTATCTGTCTCAAATTTCGCCTGCATTTCTTCTATCTGCCAATTCCTGGTGATATCGTATAGGGTGTCGCTGATGGATTTGTATTTCTGGTAGTGTTCGATGGCCGCTATGTATTTTCCTGCGGCTGAATCGGCACGGAACAGCAGGAGTTGTACATTACGTTGGGTAGCGTGGTTAACAAACCCTTTGGTAGCAGCGGCCTGCAATAGGTAATAGCGGGACTGTTCGTATTTATGCTGGTCGTTGTAAAACTTGCCGACATTGTAATAGATATTAAAATGCATGCTGTAACCATGTGGGTTCTTCTCTTCGAGGGTTACAGATTCGACAAAATATTTTTCAGCCAGTTTATATTGCTTCAGTTCGTTGTAGCATTCTCCCAACATAGATGCCCGGACTACTTTTTCTGCTGATGTCACTGCCGGATATTTTGCTGTAACCTCCAGCACCAGATCGAGGGCTTCTTTCGCACGTGCCAGTGGCAACAGATCGTGTACAATACTCCACGTCATATTGTATACTACAAATGCATTTTTCTGACGACTCTTATACTGCCACTCAAGTGCTTTCCGGTGCCAGACCAATGCCTTGTCAAACTGGTTCAGATCTTTGTACACGGCTCCCAGCCTTCCGTAAAAGCGGGCAAACATGGCTGTATCGTTTACTGCTTCTGCATTTTCAATGGCTTGTACCGCATAATAAAATGCCTGGCTGAGGGCTCCTTTGGAACGGCATATGGTTGTCAGCAGGTCGTAGGTGTTTGCTATTTCCTTGCTGCCGTTCGACTGCTGCCGGTGTAATAATGTCTGTACTTCCTGTTCTGCGAGTTGCCATTTATCCTGCCGGATGTGGAGTACTGCGATCTGATCGAGCAATTCTTCCCAAGCTGTATCTATCCGCAATGTGTCATACAATGCCAGTGCTTTTTGCAGGGTGGCCACTTTTCCTGTGGCTGAAGTGTCGCTCTCGGGTAAACTATCTCCCAGTTTCCGAAATCTTTCTGCCTGTGCGATCAGGCTATCGCGCAGTGGTGGTATTTTTTGTGCAGCAGGCTGCTGTGCCGTAGCATGTAGTACGGCAGCTCCTATGCAATAAATTATAAGCAGCCATTTAGGCATATTGTGTTACGGAATGCAAAATGCTAAAATCTCATTCCTACTACTATAAATGGTAACCAGCCTTCGCTTGACCAACCTGCCAATCCACGTATTACGATCATTTGTGCAGGGGCAAAGAATAATCCTCCTCCTACCCCATTGTGCCATTTACCGGAGCTCTCGCCTTTTTGCCATACACGACCTATGTCATAGAAACCAATCAATCCCATCACGCCGGGCAATACGTATCCTCCAATCTCTGCCAGTTTAATGCGCATTTCGAGGTTGTTGTATATGCTGTGCTCGCCGGCAAAGCGGTATTGCCTATAGCCCAACAGGTTTTCGTGGCCACCCAGGAATACTGATTGATAGAATGCTGCCTTACCTACTGTAACAGCTCCTCCTATTCTATTGGCCAATACTATAGTGTTGCGTGCGTTGAGAGGTTTATAGATGGATACTTCGGGGATCAGTTGGGCAAATGATTTTGAATAGTCATTCATGCCGGCAAATCCCTGGAGGCGAATGTTGATGTAGGAACCCCAGGTTGTGAGCACCGGATTGTTCCTTTTATCCCTGATATAGTTTACGATGAGCCCGCCGTGTGCTTTGTCCTTATCGAGGGTAGCGCTGTCGTATGACCCAATGAGGGATGTATTTTCAATAAACCTTCCTTTGTTGCCTTCGTCATCGAAGCGATAGAACTGTACAGCAGGGCCTACGCTGATGCTGCTGCCTTTCATATTGCCCCAACGCAAGGCTACGTGTGCGTTGTAGGTATTGAATCTTGTACGGTAAAACCTTTTGAAGTTGTCTATCTTATTGAACTGTGTTTCGTTGCCACGTCCAAAGAAGTTGATCGTATTGTTGGGGGCCCTGATCAGTGCCTGAGCAATGAAGTCGGCTTTTCCTATGGCATGTATCCACTCTCCTCTGTAATCGATCTTAAAGGCTTCGGTAGAGAAGGAGTGTGACACCAGCAAT
This sequence comes from Paraflavitalea sp., assembly GCF_059502485.1. Classification (NCBI taxonomy): domain Bacteria; kingdom Pseudomonadati; phylum Bacteroidota; class Chitinophagia; order Chitinophagales; family Chitinophagaceae; genus Paraflavitalea; species Paraflavitalea sp. The sequence goes on along the minus strand of NZ_JCACET010000008.1, from coordinate 1,296,713 downwards.
TGCTGAAGGCCTGAGTATTTAGATATTTTGGTATAGGGTTTTGTACGGAAGCCTTGACGGCGTATGTGTTTGAAGCCGGCACCAAGGAGGAAGCCGTCGTCTGCGTTGAGGCCGATAGAAGCGAGTGGCTGTGTGATGTTGTACAGATCTACCTGGTTGAATGCTGTGTGGGCACTGTCGTTGGCCAGGCGCTTGCGTAGTCTGCCTGCGTCGCCGTTGAAGGTGGCGTTGTTTTCCTGCTCATATAGTTTTATATGGCCTTTGCCATCAACCACGTCATAGCTTTTGCTGCCTTCGCCGCCAATTATACGCAGCTTCACGCCATTGGTGGTATTGTTGATGCGCACGCTGTCATCGCCTTTCGATAGGTACAGGCGTACTTCTTTGGTGATGTCTGGTGAGAAGGTCCTTTTAAACATCAGGTCTTCTGCCTTCCTGTTTTTGGAAAGTTTGCGCATTTCTATTGTGATACCATTATCGGGCGCATCGGTGATCTCAACCAGCTCATGTTTGTCGGTTGCTTTCACGTCCACAATCTTGTTGAGGAAGTTGTAGTACCTCTTCATGGCTTTGGGCAGGTTATCCCTCCTGCTCTTCAGTGTTTTCAGGAATTGATCGTGGCGGAGATTATATGCAGCTGCAGGCAATTGTTTCAAACCTTGCTCCAATACGTCGTCTGTTACCTGGGCAACAAATTCATTGGTGATACGCATCCAATCATCGTAGCTGAATTGTACGAGGAACCTGCCATTTACAGCGCGGCTTTCCCACATTTCTCCTTCTATGTTGCGGTAGTCTTCGTTGAAGCCCTGGAGGAAGGGCAGCAACCAACGCCACCTGGCCGCATGGGGTATCACACCCTGATTGACGTAGAACACCTGGTCGCGGTCGCGAGGGATGGCTTTGTATCTTTTTCCTTTGCCGTCTTTTTCTGGCAGCCAGCGCCATTGGTCTTCGTGGCGATCCCAGTCGCCAATGACCAGATCGAGTAAGCGGGCGCGGAGGTATGCGGTGCTATCGAAGCTGTTGTCATTGTCCTCATCCATTTTGCGACGCATCTTGGGTGTATTGTCCGATTCGCCCAGCGGTTCACGTTCTTCGAGCAGGCAAAGTGTGTTGGCAAATGTGTTGCCGTAAATACCAAAGGCCGTATCGGGCGCTATCCAACCTATGATGGGGTTGGAATGTGGGATACCTAACTTCTTTGCGATGGGGGGAACGATCAATGCGCCATAGGGATAGTTGGATGACATGTTATCGGAGAGCAGGTCTTTCACAAAAGTCTCGCGGAGGGCTTCGGGCAACAGTACATCCGGATATTTTTCTACGCTTCTCAGAGCCCATTCTTTTCCGTCTTTATCCAACAGGCGGAGTGATTTGGATTGGTGTCCGCCACCAAGGCGACTGGGTTTCAATCCTCCTTTTATTTCTGATATATGGATAACCGGGAAGGTGGTTGGTGTAGCGTAATCTTTGCGGTAGTTTTCTCCAAAGAGCCAACGGTGGAAGCGGCTAACACTGTCGAAGCGGGGAAGCGGTACGATGGTGATGCTGTCCTGCTCCAACGCTTTGATGGCAAGGCGCTCCTGCTCTGCTACTTTTACGTAGGGTTGTGCATAGCTGAAGGAAGATTTTATGCCATCTTTGGTTTCTGTGTAGTAGGTGATGCGCAGGCTGTGATCGCGCAGCAAGTCGACAGTAACAAAGCCTGACCGGCTGGTGGCAAACTGTGAGTTCTTTCCTTCTCTTGCGTAGTTTCTTTTGGCGCCTGCACCGCTTACTACTTGTATCTGATCGCTTTTGATGAATTGTAGTCCGTGTTCGTGTCCCGCCACGTGTATGAGGTTGGGTGAACGGCCTGCTACTTCATCTATCTTTTTGATCATGTTCTTGTAAAGCGGGTGGCCCATGTCTTCAGGGCTTACGATCGTTTTCCTGAGTATGGGATACAGGGAGCCAACTACCGGCATCGGTATGTAGAGGTTTTTATTGACGGCCGTGAAGGGGAAGATGTGGTCTTTGAGGGAGTAGTATCCGCCATGATGACCGTATGACTGGAAGGGGTGGTGCGAGGCGAGGAGGATCGTTTTGTAGCGGTTTTTATAGAATAGCTCTGTCATTTTCGCCGTTACATCGTCGCTGGTACTGCAGTCGCAATCTGCCTCTTTGTTTTCTTTGTTATAGGGGAACACCCACCACTCACTATCGAAGGCGATGATAGTGAGGCTATCGCCTACATTGATCTCTACCGGATCGGGGCACCCATTAGCTGGCACCATTTTCAATAATGGATCTTTCTGCTGTTCGAGAAAGCTCCACTGGTTTTTGATCTTGGCCAGTCCATCGGTCCCCATCCTGTCCCAGTCATGGTTACCGGGCACAAAATATACGGCGGCTCCATTGCTACGCATAGGTGAAAACTGCGACCTCAGGATATCGCCGGTGGCTTGTTCATTTTTAGAGCCGGGCAATGCCATGCCTGTGGGGTAGATGTTATCGCCGAGGTAGAGCACGGTTGTTTTATCTTTTATTACCATGCCTGCCGCGAGGGGTATAATGTGTTGCTGGAATTTGCTGATCTCGCCGGCATCTCCAATGAGGATGACCCGACGCACGATGCTGTCCTGTGCATTTACTCCAAAAGCAATCATCAATCCTAGGAGGGTGTGTATGTATCTTTTCATGTCAGTTAGTTTAGTCGGCAATCGGCAGTCGTGAATCGGCAATGGAGCAACGATCTAAGACGAGCCGTGAGCCTTTTGCTACGAGTCATTTGTTTCGTCAGTTGCCTTCCGGTGTTTTAAAGTTACGCCAGATTGGCTGCTTTCTGTTTAATATATTGGTAGATGGCTTCCTGGGAACGGATGCTTTGTTCTGTGTTTTCTATCGGGTGGTTTTGCAAGCGGCTGTCCAGTTGTACTGCCTGGACTGTATCGCGGAGCTGCAGGTCTATGAGGTCTTTGATTTCCTGCTGTACGGTTTTATCGTATATGGGAAAGCAAACTTCTATGCGCCGATATATGTTGCGGTCCATCCAGTCGGCTGAACCAAGGTATATTTCTTCGTCGCCGCCATTGTGGAAGATGAACACGCGTCCATGTTCCAGGTAGCGGTCTACAATACGCCTCACGGTAATGTTCTCGCTCATTCCTACCACGCCGGGCACCAGGCAACATATGCTTCTTACCAACAACTGGATCTGCACACCTGCCTGGGATGCTTCATACAACTTGCTGATGAGTTTTTTCTCTTCGAGGTTGTTGAGCTTGATAATGATCTTTGTCGGCCTGCCCTGACGTGCCCACGCTATTTCCCGGTCGATCTTATCCATAAATGCCTGCTGCAGGTTGAACTGTGCTACAAACAGGTGGTTGAATTTCATGTTGGTATTGCCTGTCTTCTTACGCTGGCTGAGGTGCACGAACAGTTGTTCCATTTCATTCAGCATGGCATAGTCGGCAGTAAGCAATATATGGTCTGTGTAAAAGCGGGCCGTGCTTTCATTGAGGTTGCCTGTAGCCAACAGTCCTGCATAGTATGTGCCAATTTTATCTTTTCGCTTCACCAGGGCTATTTTGGCATGTACTTTCAATGCGGGGTCTGAATAAATGATCTTTACGCCTGCTTCTTTCATCTTACGCGCCCAGCGGATGTTGTTGGCTTCATCGAACCGGGCTTTCAATTCTACCAGCACCGTTACCTGCTTGCCATTGCGGGCAGCACTGATAAGGGCTTGCACAATCTTTGAATCATCCGCCACCCGGTATAGGGTTACATATATTTCCGACACAGCCGGGTCGATGGCGGCTTCGTTGAAGTACCGGAGTACGGTGTTGTATGACTGGTAGGGCGGATGGATGATTATATCTTTCGCCGCTATTGCTTCAAAGAGGGAGCGGGTTTTGCCCGTGGCTTCCTGGATGCTTGCCGGCCAGGATTCGTATTGTGGCACTTTATTGTTGAGGGGCAACGATGCCAGGTCTTTGAGGTTGTGGTATGCGCCTCCTACCACGATGCCCGCTTTGGCCAAGCCAAACTTATCGATGATCATTTCCAAGCCAGTTGGCGGTATGCCCGGCTGGTACAAGAAGCGGGTGGCAAAACCGTAATCGCGTTTCATGATCTGCTTCTCTATCTTCTCGGCCATATCTTCTGCAAAGTCATCTTCGAGGCTCAACTCTGCATCGCGGGTGATCTTAAAGTTCCACGCGCCTGCCACCATGGCCTGGCGGAACATGTAGGGCAGGTGTTGTTTGATAATATCTTCGAGGAAAGTTATGTACGTTGTATCGTTTACGGTACTGGACTTAAACCGTGGCAAGGCATCGGATGGGATGTTAATGATCACATACCCTGACTCTTTTCCGGCGTATTGCAACTGTACGACCATGTACAATTTATTGTTGCCGGGGAAGAAGTCGGGCCGGATGCTGGCCAGGTTGACGGGCTGTAAAAATGCCAGCACCTGTGTAAAGAAGTATTCGGTAAGTCCCGGCATGATCTCCTCCGGGATGGGCTGGTTGTACAACAGCCTGATTCCCTTCTGTTCCAGCAAAGGGGTAATGCCGGCAATGGTTTTGCCAAACAGTTCCTGCTGGCGGTGTATGATGGCTTTTGCCTCTTCCAACGCGCCAGTATAGATTGTATCTTTCCCGGTTTTGGTCTTGTTGATCTTTTGTAATGCCATCAGGGCCGGCATCCGGACGCGGTAAAACTCATCGAGGTTGGAGGAATAGATGGAAAGGAATTTGATCCTTTCGCCTAATGGCACTGTGTCTCTTCCCGCCTCCATTAATACCCGTTCATTGAAAGAAAGCCAACTGATATCTCTGCTAAAGAAATCCGGTGTCTGCATAGCCTTACAAGTTACCTATTTACTTACAAAGCTATAGTACTAACCGGTAACTACCATTGACAAACAGAGGCAAGTTTTGTATATTTTACGGGAGAGGTGAGTGAGAACAATTGGGCTAAAGCCCAGAGAAGAGACTGTACTGTAGCCCCGGCCCTAAAGGACCGGGCAATTCACCGGGAAGTGAGCTCTTTGCGAAAGTCGGAGAAGCTGGTGCCGGAAACGTTCTTGAAGAATTTACTGAAATGGGCCACGTCATCGAAGCCGAGGTGCCAGGCTATTTCTTTCATGCTGATGTCGGAATAAGCGGCCTGCCGCTTCGCTTCCAATACGATGCGCTGCTGTATGTGATGACTGGCAGGGAATCCCGATACTTTCTTAACTACTTCATTGAGGTAATTGGGCGTAACGGCCAACTGGTCGGCATAGTCGGCCACCATTTTTTTGGTGGTAAACTGTTGCTCGAGCAGGGTCAGGAATTTCCGGGCCAGCTCGATGTTCCTGGGTTGTTGTGCATGTGGGTCGGCTCCTTCAAACTGACGGGTAAGGTAGATCAGGAATATTTTAAGGAAGCCTCTCAATATTTCGGACCTCAGCAGGAAGAAGTTGGCGTATTCTTTCATCATCTTCTCTACTACGCCGCCCATATCGTCGGCCATCTCTGCCGACACTTTGATGACCGGTGAATGGGAAAAGGTATAAAAGAGGCCTGTATTGAACAGGAGGTTGAAGTTGTCTTCTCCCAAGTTGAGGAACTCGGCGGTAAAGGATATTACATATCCTTCGGGGATACCTTCTGGCTTGAGCAGGTGGATTTGTCCGGGTGTGAGGCAGTAGACCGTATCATCTTCAAGATCGTATTTGTCTACGTCTATGAAATGAACGCCGGAGCCTTTTTTGATCCATATGATCACGAAATAGCTATGGCGGTGGGGTGTTTCATTCTGGTGAAACCTGTTTTGTGCTATCCATTCCATGGTATGGATCTCAAATGGAACATTCGCCACCCCTTTCCCTATTTCCAATAACGGTGTTACCGCCATGAACGCCGATTTAGGGGTTGAAATTAGGAAGAAGCATACAGAATTCAGCATACAGTATTCAGAATACAGAATTTGGAGTTAATTTGAGGCGTTGTTTTGAACTGTAAATTGTTGTTTCGTAAACAGTGGTCTATTCTTTATGGTCAATATTCCGGTTCTCAGAACGGTTCAGGTGATACGGTATGTCACTCCCTTGCGGGAAGGTGGTTCTTTGCCGGCTATCGCGGAGGCTGATGATGAGTTTTTGTATGTGCTCAAATTCCGTGGGGCAGGTCAAGGGGTCAAGGCATTGATCGCAGAACTGATCGGCGGTGAAATTGCGCGGCTGCTGGGCTTAAAGATCCCTGAGATTGTTTTTGCCCAGCTCGACTCTGCCTTTGGCCGTACAGAGCCCGATGAAGAAATTCAAGACTTGCTGAAAGCCAGTGTAGGCCTCAACCTCGGGCTTCATTATTTGTCGGGCTCTATTACTTATGACCCCGCTGTTATGAAATTGCCTTCGAGGCTGGCCTCGCAGATCGTTTGGCTCGATTGTCTGCTAACGAATGTTGACCGCACTGCCCGCAATACCAATATGCTGGTGTGGAATAAAGAGTTGTGGCTGATCGATCATGGTGCTTCGCTGTATTTTCATCATTCCTGGTCCAACTGGGAAGAGCAGGCTAAACGTCCTTTTACACCTATCAAGGATCATGTGTTGTTGCCACAGGCCAGTGAGCTGGAAGCTGTTGATGCAGCTTATGCGCCACTGCTGACGGAAGAACGTATCCGGCACATCGTTGGTCTGGTGCCTGATGAATGGCTTATCTATAACGTTACTGATGAGTCTGCCGCTGACCGCCGGGAAGTGTATGTGAACTTTTTATTAACCCGTATTGCGTCCTCTCAAACTTTTGTAAAAGAAGCTCAACATGCAAGATCATCTCTTATTTGAGTATGCGGTGATCCGCGTGGTGCCCCGGGTTGAACGGGAGGAGTTCCTCAATGTGGGGGTTGTGCTCTTTTGCAAGCGTCCTCCTTTTCTGCAAATGCGTTATGCTTTGGACATCGGTCGTTTACAGGCTTTTTGTCCCAAGCTGGATGTGGAAGAGGTCAAAGCTTATCTATGCGCTTTCGATCATATCTGCCAAGGGCTTGCTGAAGGCGGCCCTATTGCCAAACTGGATGTGCCCTCGCGCTTTCGCTGGCTAACTGCTACGCGCAGTACTATTGTGCAATGTTCGAAAGTGCATCCGGGATTTTGTACTGATCCGGTGGCAACGCTGGAGAAGCTACACGAAAGATTGGTGTTGTAGGAATTGGGCTAAAGCCCAAGAGAGAGCGATTTCTGATCCCGGCCCTAAAGGGCCGGGCAATACGAATACAGCAGCGTATTGATTTCACAAACAGTTTGAGGCAATATAATGGAGGCTGTTTTTGGTGAAAACTGCTCGTTTTTTTCAAGTACGCTATTTATATGCACTATCCCAGGAGTATCTATGGAGTATCTACGGAGCATCCATGCTCTATCCTGCCTCTATCTCGCTATTACCTGGTCTGCTTTAGTTGCCATTCTGTCAAGTCCGGTACAATCTATGCTTGATAGATATCTGTTTCACGCCCTTCTGTCAGATCAGGACAAACGTAATTAATAAAAGTGGTGTAATAAAATGCGGGTGTCCGGTTTTGGACGTTTTGGCCAAACTGGCCGAATTGTCCGTTTTGTCCTTTTAATTTTTCTTGAATCGCAGGATTGCTTCTCCGCCCAGCTCTATCTGGTCGCCTTCCTGGAGTTGGTGGGCAATGCCGTACATGTTGAGGGTTTTTATTTTATCATCGACCGTATGTACTTTGATCTTGTTGCCACTGTCGGGCAGGCCTCCTTTGTCGGGATAGAGTAAGAATTTATCGGTTTTGGGATCGTAGACGATGTAGGCATGGTTGCGGCTCACGTGGAGGTTGGCACGGCCGGCCACTTCATCAAATCCTGGCTCCCCTACTGCGAGGAATACTATATCATTCAATTGCACCTTACCGGTTGACAATTGTGGTGTTTTGCTTCTGCCGATATTGAACCTCAGTTGTGTATGTGGATCGAGGATGTATTCGAATTGCTCTGCCTGTCCTACCAATACCTGCAGGCAGGCTGTTGAAAATTTCTCTACTACCCGGTCTCCTGCCCTGATCACTTTCAAACCAAAGTTTCCCTGCTGTATGCATCCTTCGGGCAATTCGTCTTTCAGCAACTGGTATTCAAAGAACCAATCGGGTTCCAATTGTATAAAATGGTTGAGGAGTTTTCTTTCCAACTGTTCTGTTTTGAACATGCCAGGCTTATCGGTATACAGTGCAATGCGTGCGGCTTCTTCCTGTTCCTGATCGGCACAAACCATGTAGAAGCGCAGGCCAGCTACCGACATGCTTTTTTCATCCACATAAGGATTCAACGCCTGTATAATGAACTTAATGATGGCATCTCGCTTCATGGGTGTAGCCGGCACGAATGAAATGGGCTTCTCCTCACGTACAGTTGTGGATTGCTCGACTGTTGTTGTTTCTTCTTCGTCTACGAGCCCAAAGCTTTTCTTCAGTTTGTTGATCAAGTTTTTCATTGTTCAATTTTTTGGTCCAACTGTATTTTGTTTATCACGGCTTTGTTAATAGGAGCTTATGTAAGCTCTTCGTTGTAATATTTTGGCTATCGTGTTTCCTAATAGTACCGCGTTGGCAGAGCTTTGCCCGCTTTCGATACGTATGCATGTGACGGTGGTGGATGTGCCGTCGGCTCTGGGCGCAAAGAATACGTACCAGCCATCCTGTGCCAGTTCTCCTTTCACGATGCGTTCGGGTGTACCTGTTTTACCTGCTACGCGTGTGTCTTTGATCTTCAGTTTTCCTGGTGTGCTGGACTGGTCGATCATGTATCGTTTGAGCAATCCAGCGTACGCTGTGTCTTTGGCTATTTTAACTCCTTCCTTCGATGGTTCTTTTTGTCCGGCCTCCTGTAATACATAGCGTGATGGCTGCATGATGCCGTTGTTGGCAATGCCGCCAGCCATCCTCGCCATGGATGCAGGCGTGGCCGTCAATACGCTTTGTCCCCAGGCTATGCCTGAGAAATCGCTGCGGTACCGTTTGGTGGTGCCTGTGTATTTAGGATTGTTGTATTGCTTGTGGTCGTTGTTGAGCACTGTATTTCTCCAGGCTGCGAGGTTGCCGGACCGCTTCAGCTGATCGTTGCCATATATATAGTTGTAGCCGCCCCGTTGTTCAAGGTTCATACCTGTAGCGAGGTATAGGTTCGCCATTTCTTCTTCGAGGTAATTTTCGTTGGCCATGCGGATGAAGTAGATGTTGCTGGAGTTTACGATGGCTTCGTGCATATCTACAAATGGCACTTTGGGTATGAATGGTTCTTGTTCTTTTTTATTGTCGCGGAATATTTCCGGGCGGTATATGTCGGTATATTTTACTTCTGTTGCCGCCATGCCCATTTTGTTTAACGCGGCCATAGCCGTCAATATCTTGGCTGTAGAGCCGGGGGCTGTGGCATAGGTCATGCCCAGGTCTCTTTCAGTAACGGGCATTTCGAGCCGGTTGCGTTCTCTATCGGGGAGTTCCATGAGTTCGGGTGACTGCAAATTGGCTAAGGGATATAGTGCCGAAGCCAACACATCGCCGGAAGAAGCATCGAGCACCACTACAGAGATGCGTTTATTGTTAAAGAGGCTATGGCTCAGTGAATCTTGTATTTCTACCTGCAGGGCTGCATCAAGGGTCAGGTGTATATTTCGGTCTTTGTCTGTTATCTTCCGAATGGCAGTAGAATTACTATCGATGCCCTCTTTGAGGCCATCTACAAGCGCAGTATAGTCATAGCGCGACATCGCCACTGTTTTGTAGAATGGCTTGGTGAAGCGATCGGGTTGGTAAAGTGTATATACTGAATCCTGCAGCTCACGGGTGACACCAAATCCACGCAGGGCTGTGAGGTGTTTCGATTCTGCAAAATATCCGTTGGCTTGTCCCCAGAACAGACGGGTGTTGTAATCGCCCGTCCAGAAAAAAAGTTGTTCTTCGAAGGGGTAGTATCTTCTTACGCGTTTGTGCATCAGTTCCCGCAGCTCTGCACCGGTGAGCCCCGCCTTTTGGAGTGAATCAATATTCTGCTGTATGTCGATGGCATCACTGGTTGCCACTACAAGTCCATTGCGGTCGTACACGTTTCCGGCTGCTAACAGGCGCATCAGTTTATCGATGCGTGGGTTGTAGCTGTATATTGGCACGCCGTTGCGCATCACCACCCGTGCCTGTTTTACGATGTACTCATCCCGATCGACGACCTGCACAAAGAATAGTTTCGTTGCCAATACTATAATACCTACCAGGAAGAAGGCTATGCCGGTTGTCAATACCGGATCGTAACTCTTTTGTACTTTTTCTCGCTGCACTTCCTGTCCTTCGCGGGCTGAGATGCCCGCTACGATACCCAGGGCAGCCAGGTTGATGATGAGTGATATTTTTCCGTAACTGAGGAATGGTACTGCCACACCAGTAAGTGGCAGCAAGCCGATAGAACCACCCGCTATGATCAGTAATTGTATGCCGATAGTGATGGCAATACCTGCACAGAGGTAAAAGGTAAAGGGTTGTCCTGAACGACGGGCATGCAGGAAGGTGCGATGAATGAGTATGCCGAATAACAACAGCACGGCCACAAGGCCCAACCATCCCATTTCTTCACCAATGCTCGGTAGAATCATATCCGTGTGTGCTGCCGGCATCGTATTGGGGAATCCGCGGCCAATGCCTTGTCCGGACAATCCGCCTGAAGATAGTGTCCAATAGCTGTGGGCCAGGTGATCGCCTCCAAACACATCGTTATTCCACTGGCTTAGCCACATAGCTTTGCGATCGGCTAAGCGCTCTCCAATGCCGGGTACCTGATCGCCAAATGCAAAGGCAGCGATAACCATAATCACGATGACCGGTGCATCGGCAATGGCTGCGAAAGCGCCATACCATTTGCTGCTGCGCAGGTGTCCCTGTACCAATGATGCAATCAATACCAATAGTAATGCTGCTACAGTAGCCATCCAACCCGGCAACTGCCATAGCAGTATGGCGTAGGTCAATGCCGACAGCACCGTGAACAGCAGGTTGCCGCGGGCAATGCTGTAAAAGAACAGGAAGGTGAAGCATACTACTAATGCCGGCCCCATATCACCCATGAACAGATAAAGAGCCAAGATGGCGCCTATGCCGAGGAACACGCCCCAGTTGATGTAAAAACGCGAACGTATGTCGGTGAAGTTTCGAATGTGTTCTTCGTTGGCAGCGAAAAATGCTGCAAGAAAAAACAGCAGCAGGTATTTAGTGATCTCGCTTGGCTGGAAGGTCAATCCTCCCAGCTGTAGGTTCACTTTTACGCCGCTGCCTTCAGGCCCTGTTCCTATCAATACAGTGGCCACTGCCAGCAACAAAGCCATCGTCAGCCAGGTCCATCCTTTTTGCTGGTATGTGTTCCTATTCTTAAAGTTGAACAGGCCATCGAACCACCAGCGTGTATAGAGTTTTCCTATGTTAATGCTGCTTAGTATCGTATATGCTGCTAATCCAGCTACTATGCCCTGGAGTGTTTGGAAGGCATGCAGGGAATCTGTAAGCGGGTTTTGAATGCTGAAGAGTGTGATCACCGATATGCCGCTTAATAGCAGGAGCACCGGCAGCAGAAAAACGTCGGGGCGTTTTTTTCGAACTGATGTGATGAGGTGGGCTATGAAGAAGGCTAATATGAGGCCGCCTGCTATAATCTGGAAGCTCGTTTTAAAATCTTCCGGTGTCCGCACGATCAACACGCCATCTTCTTTCAGCTGCCCATACACAAGAGAACCGATGAGCCTTATTTTATGGGGCTTTGCTGCGAAGGTGTATGTTGTTTTTTGGGTTAATCTGCTAATGCCTTTACGGCTGCCGAATTCGTATCCCGGTTTCATGGGCAGTACGCTGTAGCCAGAATCTCGTATCAATCCCTTGAAGGTAAATTCGCCTTTTGCATTGGTACGTGTGTATCCCATTACCGGTGCAAGTGAATCTTCTTCGAGGGAAGGGATGTGTTGTCTCAATTGTACCAGCACTCCTTCCATGGGCTGATCTTTGTACAGGACCCGCCCCGTCATTTCCTGATCTCCCGTGGCGGCTCGTTGTCCTTCGACGTGCGGTGCACCGTACACCTGCTCACCTGTAGACGACGAACCTCCAAACAACCCACTGCTGACGGGGCTGGTGAGTTCCTGTACGTATAAAGCAGAATCGAACCCAAGTCTTTGTCGTGACGCTCTTAGTCTGTCGCGAAATTCCACTCCTCCCATATGCGGCTCCCATGCCAGCGGAGCGGTAATGGCGTAAGCGCTTTTGTTGAGTGCGCCGAGGTTATCGGGCTCACCAATGGTCATCAATTTAGCTGCCAGTGAATCGGCCAGCAGGTTTACATCGCGCTGGTCGGTATAATAGTTTCCATCGGCTATTACTTTTTTCAGTACGTCTTTATTGATCAGCTGTTCCAGTTTCAGGGCGCGGCCTTCGCGCAGGGCTGCCGCTGTTTTTTCCAGTTGGGGCGTAAGTGCTCTGTACAGGTTGAAAAAGAGAAACAGCAGGATCAATGCCGAGCCTGTGAGGAGGAGCCAACCTTCTTTTGCTGAATTACCTGTATTTTTTTCGCGTTGGGGCATGTGTTCCTGGTTCTTTTATTGGTTGCCTTTTACAATGAACTGGTCGAAGGATACGGTTTGGGCGCCATCGACGCGCAATCCGAAATAGTTGCCGTATCCTCCGGGGAAGCCCATTATCTTTTCCAACTGATCGTTGATGTAGAAGCGTAGTAATCCGCCTTGCTTTTCAACGGTCAGCATGTTCATTCCTGCATCCGGGTGGATATTGGCTGATGGTGTCCAATCGACTAATACTTTCCATTCATCCTGTATCAGTGTTCCTATTGAAAAGTACCCGTTGGAGGTGATGTAAAAAACGAAGTAGGAATCCTGTTCCTGATCGCCACAAAAGTTGATACCAAACGGATCGCCGCCGCCCTTGCCCCAGTGTGTAGCATTGGCGGATATGGCGAAGTCTTTTTCTATATCCAGGTTGAACTTTATAGCGCTGGAATAGCTAAGGCTATCTGCTAATCCTTTCATCACATACTTACCGTCTTTGTAATTAAACTCGCTTGTTTCATCGCGGCCTATATCCCATACCGTATCGCGTTCATCGCTAAAATCATTGTAGTAGTATCCATTGTTCAGGTCTACTGTTGTTGCTTTGGGCTGTATTCTTTCCGGTACTTCTGTTTCAGTGGATGTTATTGTGAGCTCTGATGATTGTATAGGGGTAATGGGGTACTTCCTGGTTTTTGATGGCAACTGGTATTTTACTTCCCGTACATGGGAAGGATTCAGATCCGGCGACTTTATTTCTGCCGCTTCTGCTTTAGACTTCATGAGCGTGGTCCAGGAGAAGAATATTGCTACTCCGATCAGGAGGAATACAAACGCAAAGAATGTGATACCACTTTTTTTACGGGGTGCTTGTTGGGGTGTTGTTACTGTCGCCTCATACTTCATTGTTCTGCCCTGTGTAGCAGGTGGCGCGATGCTTGTTCCTCGCAAATCTTCGATGGCTGCCATCTTCAGCAGGTGACGTACACGTACCGGATCGGACAAGCGATGTGTGCCCTGCTTTGTCAGTAATTCTTCCAGCAGCATCATGAGGCTGGGTGGCAACGTGCGGTGGGCAGGCAGGCGCGGGGCAGGTACCGGTGATGCAATGACCCGATTGATGTGCATCAGGAGGTCATTCTGCTCATATTCAAATGGCACAAAGCCTGTGAGGCATTCGTATAAAACTACGCCCAATGAGTAAAAATCTGTAGGTGTCGATACGTTTTTAGACTGGTTAAATTGTTCGGGGGAAGCATAATCATAGGTGAGCATGGATGCTCCCGTTACCGTAATTGTTTCGGACTGCTCTCTCAGTTTAGCGATGCCAAAATCTGTGAGCAAGAATTGTATCTCTCCCGAAGGCAACTTGCGGTACATAATATTTTCCGGCTTCACATCGCGGTGCACCACTGCTTTTGCATGGATGGCATCGAGCGCTTCGGTCATGTGGTGCGCCAACCTGATGACGGTTGGGATATCGAGTGTTTGATGTATCCTCAACAGGCTGCGCAGGTCGCCGCCTTCTACCAGTTGCATTACAATGTATGGCAACTCTGCATCGAGGTGTACCTCCTGTATCTTTACTATGTAATCATGCTGGATAGACTTCATGATCTCCGACTCACGCTGGAAGCGGCGCAGGGTGTCGGGGTCGGTATTGAATGCAAAGTGTTTGATGGCGACCAGCTCTCCTGTGTGGATGCTTCTTCCTTTCAATACCCGTGCATTGCCCCGGCCCAGCTCTCCCAGGATCTCGTATCCTTTGAAATACTCTCTAAAAATCGAAGTGGCCATGGTTATCGCTTGACGTTGTTCATAATCAATAGGGAGGTATGGCTGCTGTCGGTTTTCACAAGATTGTTGAATGGATATTTGATGTTGTCGAACACAAGGTTCTCTGTTTTGAGTAGTACGGGTACTTGTACTTTGATGCCGGTCTCAAAATCTTTTATGCGGAGGTCTTTTATGAGCAGGGTGTCTCCAGGCTCGGCTGAATGTTTGTCGATGCTGATGGCGGCAAATTTTGTGTTATTCTTTTTCGCCGGCATGATAACTACTGTTTTGCCTACACTGTCAGCGTATTGTTTTAGTCGCTCCCAGCTTTGGGTAGTGGTAATGCGTAAGGTGTCTGTCTTTTCCACTACAACAGGCCCGGGCACAGCGGGATGGCTTACTCTTGACGAAGCAGGTGTAGCCCGAACGCTGTCGACCTTAATTACGGCTGATGGCAGTATCGCGATCTTGCCGGGTGGTGAAAAATACCAGCCTGCGGCAGCCACCAGGAGTATAACGAGTATAATCCATAGGATCTTTGGTGGAGCATAGGAAGTGCGAGAAGAATCGGCAGTCGGCAGTCGTGAATCGGCAGTGGATGACTCAGGGTTAGCAGTTGAATGTTCTGTGTTCTGCATCGTGAGCTGAGCATCTGATTCTACTTTTGCTACGGGTAATGGTGTACCGTTTTGCGGAATAACTGGTGTGGCAGGGTTTGACTTCTTCTTTGTAGTCGTCTGTTTGTTTTTCAGCAAGACCACGGTGATGTTGTCGTTGCCGCCCATTTCGTTGGCGAGGGCGATAAGGCTATTGACTTTGCTGGTCAATGGTTGCCCCGTCGACAACAGGGTGGTCATTTGTTGCATGGTGATCATGTCGGTTAGGCCATCACTGCATAATAGCAACTGGTCGTCCGGCAGCAGGTCATCGCTGCCATAGTCCATAAAGTCCTCATCATCGAGCCGATGTGTAGCTGATCCTACCTCCCGCAATATCTGGTTGCGGTGGGGATGGTGCATGGCTTCCAGCTCTGTCATTTCTCCGGCATCTTCGCGAATGCCAACGAAGGAATGGTCTCTCGTCAATTTCTGCAACCTGCCTTCCCTGAAACGATACAAACGCGTATCGCCAACGTGGGCAAAGTAAATGGTTTGTGCCGCTGCATCGGCCACCACTGCTGTGAGCACGCAACACATTTCGCTGATGTGCTGGTCTTTTTTTCTTTCTTCTACTATACGGTTGTTGGCAAAAATTACCGCCTCGCGCAGCATCGTAAGAGTATCGCCCTTAGGCTCCTGCATGTATTGTTCTATACTGTCGCGGGCAATGGCCGCAGCCCTATCGCCTCCCATGTATCCTCCTACTCCATCTATCACGGCCAGCAAGGCTTTATCGGCAGTCCATAGCTGCCGGGCTATCCAAGCGTCTTCGTTTTCTTTTCGACGCCTGCCTGGATCGGTATTGCCGCTGATTATCAGATTCTTCATTTATCGGGGCAGGTTTTTAAAGTGCCGCGTTAATAAAATAATTACAAACAACAGTAGTACCGTGGTAGTGATTACGGTTGTCATATTTATTGTTGCTGTTTAAATTCAAGGGTAACTATTCCGTTCAACATGATCTGGCTCTGGGGCTCAAGGTCGAACCAGCGTGGGCTGGAGGCATCGCTCCTCGCGATGACTGCTTCGTTGACCCTGGTTTCATTGGAACTGAATGCCGCTATCTGAAATTTCCCGGTGGTCTCATTCAACCGGATGCGGGCGTGGGGGTTGGATACGTAGCTGGACTCTATCAGCAGGTAGTTGCTGTAGCCCTGGTTCTCGGGTTCTTTACGGGCTATCACTATTTCCGTATCTCTCATAATGTAGTGATCGCCTTTGTTCTTATCGCCCATGAAATATTCTATTCTGGCGTAGCCATTGTCCATGTTACGCGCCTGCTTCAACGTTACGCCTCCTCCCAACGTGAGATCGTTGGTGAACTTGACCGTAAAGCTGCCGCTCTCCGCAAAGTGGATATGTCGCAATACTTCCAGGTTGATGTCCATTTTATCGAATACGTTGGTGGCTTTCGATTTCATAGTCACTTTGGCCGTATGACGCCGTTCGCCTCCCATGCTGCCGGTCTTGATGCCGGTGAGCATGCCAATCACTTTCATATCGTAGGGACCAAGGCGCTCATTGTTGAAATCGGATGCAGGTCCAAACCTGAACTGCCAATGTGAGGATACCGGAGAGAGGTCTTCGTAGTTCTTCTTGTATTGCTGGAGTTTTTTGTAAAACATCTTCACTGCTTCTTTTACTACTACCGGAAAGGAGGGCAGTCTTTGTTCGTACACATCGGGGTGTAGTATCACCAGGTAGTGCATGTTGAACACCAGGCTTGCGCCTACTGATTCGGTCCTGCACGAATCGTCGAAGCAGTCGAGTAGTTCCTTCAGGATGTCATTGTTGGTGACGGGCACTGGTTCATCCTTCGTGCTTTCGGGGATCAACCAATTTTTCACGGCACCGAAAAAATTGCCTGGTCTCTTATTCATATTAAGCCGGTTGTGCATTCAAAAAATACAGGAAGGGTTGTTCTTAATAAATGTAGAAGATTTTGTTGCTGCTGAATGATAAAGAAAACCTAAAGCAGCTATCTGGTGCAGCTTTTATGAATTCATTAAGAGAAGGTTACAAAAAATGGTGCATTACTTTTTGCGGTCGCAAAAACGAGGGGTGGCCGGAATTTATTGCCCATAGGAAATGTTAAAATGAGAAGTTGACAAGTTGATAGGTTGAAAAGGGATGGCGGTGAGTGTGTTTCCTGACGAGATTTACGCGGCTCCTAAAGGCTGAACTGTTCAGGCGTATCCCAAGCTCATCTATTTCAACAAATCCGATAGGGGTGGTCACTTTGCTGCATGGGAGTAATCTCAGGCTTTTACCTCGGAAATACACGCAGCTTTCAAAGCTCTTCGTTGATTTCATATATCTATCTTTTCTTTTTGGGGACGTGACATAGGTTACGTCCTCTTTTTATTTAGTTTCGTCCGGTGGATATTTTATTGCTAACCCCGATCGATTTTGTTGTTACCGGTATTGTGTTAACCGGTATGATCCTGAGCGTAAAGGCCGGCAAGCTAACCGTTCCGGCTGCGCTGACGGGTGGCTTGACCGGCTTTGCCGTTTATGCCGGTGGTGACCTTATAGGATTCCTGTCGCTGGTTGCTTTTTTTGTTTTGGGTGTTCTCGCTACTTCGCACAAGAAATCTATCAAGGCCAGCATTCGTGCTGCCGGTCCACATTCGGAAAAAAGGAATACCGGTCAGGTGCTCGCCAATGGTGGCGTTGCTGCCTTGTGTGGCATCCTGGCCGTAACAGATGAAGCGAATGAGCAACTATATGTTTTGATGCTTGCTGCCAGTCTTGCTTCTGCCACTGCCGATACGCTTTCTTCGGAACTGGGAATGGTGTACGGTCGTAAGTTTTACAATGTGCTCTCGTTCAAGAAGGATCAACAGGGAATGGATGGTGTGGTGAGTATCGAAGGCACGCTGCTTGGCATAGCAGGCGCCGCCTTCATCGCCGTGATCTACTCTTTGTTCGCCGGTTTTGGTTATTACTTTTGGTTGATCATTCTTGCCAGCACTGTCGGTAATCTCGCAGATTCTGTTTTGGGTGCTGCGCTGGAGCGCAGACGTTTTATTGGTAATGACTTCGTTAACTTTCTCAATACGCTTTGTGCTGCTTTGCTGGCACTGTTACTCTATTAACGCTCATTGTTTTTCCAGGATATCTCTGAAGGTCGTCATTGTGGAAACAAGGTTGTTTCTTACTATTGGGTCTGCTATCCAGCGGGGCACTTTTTTGTTGCGGCTGGTCGATACGATGTACGTAATTCTAATAGTACCATTCTGCGCGTCTTCCAACTGCCATCTTCCTTTAGTGCCGGCGATGCGGGTAACTGACGACGTAACCGGGAACTGGTTGCTGATGGTGCTTTCAAAACTTATGGTACCAGCCCGCGGATTACAGGCGTCCTTACTTACCCGGTATGACAGGCAGCAATCCTGATCGCCCATGGGCCATGGTATATTATACCGGATATAAGTGATCCAATTAGTACGGACGCCTGTCGTTATCACGTTGTAGTCGCGGGCATTGGTATTCCATTGTTTTCCTTTTGTCTGATCTGTCAACAGGTTAACTACTGATTCCACATCTGTACGGGCTGTGAACACGGCTTTCACTTCTCTTATCTTTTCGCCTTCCGACCCTGTGATCCATCGTTCGTACAGGGTTACTCCATTTTCCTGTTTTACCTGTTTAAAGTCTCCCTCTCCGCTTATCCCTGCTATTGTTGTCTGCATCAGCATCACCAGCAGGCATCCAATGATCTGTATCTTTTTCATGGTATACTTTTTCTGTATGGCTGTTGTTGCTTGCTGTTTCACGATGCAAATGTGTATTTTGTATTTCGCCTGAGCGACCTTTTTCTGCCGACCTGTAGATTAAGTCCGCTGAGTTGTCGAAAAGGACATGGAATCAGTATATTTAAATTTCATCTCCTCATTATGAACAAACGGCTGCTGTATGTATTCTGCTTTATTGTAGTGTGTATTATTTTCTTTTCGCAGTGCGTTAATAATCAGCAGCCAGCATCGGATATCAGGGGTAACCAGTTTGCAGGGCCTACCTCTTGCGCCAGTTGCCACAAGGCTGTTTACGACTCATACATTTCTACCGCTCATTTCAACACTTCTCATCCGGGCAACGCTCAATCGGTGAAAGGAGGTTTTGCCGCACCTGGTAATGTATTCACTTATAGTTCAGCTCATAAGGTTGTTATGGAAGACCGTTCCGACGGGCTTTTTCAATCGAGCTATGCAAATGGTGAACTGCGTGAGAGTCATCCTTTCGATATTGTCATTGGATCGGGGCGTAAGGCTCAAACTTATTTGTACTGGAAGCAAGGGCAGTATTTTCAATTGCCTGTTTCTTATTTTGTGCCCGCCCATGGCTGGGCCAATAGTCCTGGCTTTCCTGCTACGCATCCCAAGTTCGACCGCGTAATTCCCAGTACTTGTTTTGGTTGTCATAGTTCTATGGTAGGAGTGAAAGCGCTACAAACACAAGGTGTAACTGCTACCGAGGTATTTGAACAAAACAAGGTCGTGTATGGCATCGACTGTGAACGCTGTCATGGTCCTGCAGCTCAACATGTAACTTTTCATACGGAGCATCCTCAGGAAAAGAAGGCCATGTATATTACCAAGATCGATTCGCTGGGCAACGAGGCAAAGCTGGACATGTGTGCTATTTGTCACTCGGGATTAAAGGCTCCTCAGCAACCGGCTTTTGGTTTTAAACCGGGTGACAAGCTTACTGATTACTATTATCCCGATTTTACCAGGAGCACCAAAGCGAGTGAGATAGACGTGCATGGCAATCAATATCAATTGTTCACTGCCAGTGCCTGTTTCCGGAAAAGCAAGGGCATGAACTGTTCTTCCTGTCACAATCCGCATATTACGGAAAGGGATAATTTACAGGTGCTGTCTCAACGCTGTATGAACTGTCATACTGAAGCTGGTCATAATTTTTGTAAGCTGACTTCCTTACCTGTTGCCACGCTCTCTCAAAATTGTATCGACTGCCATATGCCAGCTCTTCCTTCCAATAAGATCGCCTTACTGACCAATGGTCAGAGTAGCCCTACGCCTGATTCTATACGTACGCATTTGATCATGGTGTATCCGGAGAAATCCATTAAGTAGATCCCTCCATCCGTTAAGTGGCGGTATAAATGGCAGTAGCGGCAGGCGATCTTTACGGCTCATTAAAATGTTTGCCGTATGCTTACCGCTAATGTTCAATTATCTCAGCCTATTACTTTTCTGCAAAGGATCATTCGTCAAGGTGGACCTGAAACGAATGAATATGATCAACTTGCGCAAATTGCCGACGAATTACATACCGCACATAAGGCAGGTCATTTCAGTGATATCGACCTACAGATCTTACTGCAAAGTTTTAGCCAGGAATGCCTCGATACAACCTTGCATGGTCATTCGATCAGCAGACCTTATGGTTATGCCGGTGACTTTATGATCATCGATAAGATTTATCGGGAGTATGTTACTCCAGATGAGCGTTTTGCCAAATGGGACCTTTTGTGGCATAGCCAGGCTGCCTGCCAGGCTGTACGTAACCGTAAATTTTATTTTAAGGAGTTAATGCTCGATCGCCTTGCCGGTAAACCCACCTTTAGCTTACTAAATGTTGCCAGCGGCCCAGCCCGTGACCTGGCTGAGTTGTATCCGTTGATCGAACCCGGCATTCTCGACACTACCTGTATTGAAGCTGATGACCGGGCCATCTGTTATGCCAAAGAGTTGAATAAAGCAAACCTCGACAGTATCCGGTTCATTCAAAAGAATATATTCCGGTATGAAGCCGCTGCTCAATATGATATGGTGTGGAGTGCGGGGCTGTTTGACTATTTTACCGACCCTGTTTTTGTGAAAATACTGCGCCGGTTCATCAACTGGACCTTGCCTGGTGGCGAGATCATTATCGGTAATTTCAATTCCGAAAATCCCAGCCGTTCTTTCATGGAGCTTTTCGGCGATTGGTATCTGCATCATCGTTCTGCCGACCAGCTAACGGAACTGGCACTGGAAGCGGGTATTCCTAAAAGAAATATCAGCGTGGAGCAGGAATCTGCGGGCGTCAATTTATTTTTGCATGTAAGGGTGTAGCCTGGCGTTTGCCGGCTTACCCTGCTACCCGGAGGAGGGAATTTTACATGCCTGCATCTTTTACGATCATCGGCGGTGGTATTGCCGGTCTTTCTACCGCTATTGCTTTACAACGCGCCGGTATTGAATCGACCATTTTTGAAGCTGCTCCTGCTATCCATGCTATCGGCGCCGGCCTGGCGCTTAGCGCCAATGCACTGAAGGCTTTCAAACGCCTGGATATGATGGAGGCGGTGACTGAGCAGGGTCGTCTACTGGATCTCTTTACTGTTTATGATCAGCATGGAAAACCCATTACCCGGGTGGACAGTAAAGTGCTTGGTGAAAAGTATGGCATTGGTAATTTAACGATCCATCGGGCTGCTTTGCATGCGCTTTTGCAGTCGGAGATTGACCCGTCTTTTATTCATCTCAATAAGCGTTTAACTTCTCTCGATCAACAAACTGACCAGGTTGTGCTTTCTTTCGATGATGGCTCCACCCATGCGACTAATTTCCTTATAGCCGCTGATGGTGTGCATTCTGCTGTACGCAGTTCTTTGCTACCGGACGCTCAACCACGGTATGCCGGTTATACCTGTTGGCGGGCCGTGATCGATAACTCTGGTCTTCAGCTTAGTGAAACTTCTGAAACCTGGGGCCAACAGGGCCGCTTCGGTATCACTCCGCTGGCCGACAATAAAATTTACTGGTATGCCTGCATCAATGGCCCGCAAAATGATCCGCGCTTCAGGCAATACAAGGTAGCAGATCTGTTAAAGCACTTTGGCGGGTTTCATGCGCCTATTCCTGTCATTCTTCAACAAACGAAAGACGAAGACCTCATTTGGAATGATATCATTGACCTGAAACCGTTGCGGCATTTTGCCTATGGTAATATTGTGCTGACAGGGGATGCTGCTCACGCCACTACACCAAATATGGGACAGGGGGGCTGTCAGGCTATTGAAGATGCCGTAGTACTGGCCGATGAGTTGCGTGGCGCCACTGATATACCCGCTGCTTTCAGGCGTTTTGAACAAAGGCGGCTTAAGCGAACGCATGCTATTGTAAATACTTCCCGGATCGTTGGCAGGGTTGCTCAATGGGAAAACAAATGGCTGATAGGGATACGCGACTTTATGTTCAGGCGAATACCGCGCAGTGTCAATGAACGGCAGATGAAGTCTTTGTTTGAGGTGGATTTTGAATAGCAATTACTTCCTGTGTCTCTGTATCAATGATCAATATGCCTTCGTGGGTATCGTCCAGTTGTGCTAATAATTCTCCGTTGCTATTCCAGATAGCAGATTTACCGGCGCCTATAAAGTTATCGCTTGGCCCCAGGCTATTGGCTATTAACACTGTCATTGCGTATTTACGGGCAGTATCTGCCAATATCTTATTGGCCTTTTCCATTCCACTGTCTGTTTTGGCTACACTGGCAATGTATATGTTGGCGCCGTGCTTATAGGCATATTCCGGATGTTCGGGTACTGACAGTTCATAACAAATAGCGGGTGCAATGGTATTGCTATGCGCATTAAGGAATACCTGCCCCTGTCCATTTACAAAATAGGGGAACTCATCTTCGTGCAAGTGTTGCTTGGAATAGGTTTGCCGGGGCTGGTGAGGCTGGAAGATGATCATACTGATCGTTATTCCTGCAGTCTGTTTCAAAGGCATCCCTACTCCAATGATAATATTGTTGTTATCACTTAGTTGTTGAAAATCTTGCAGTCGGTTGTCGTCCTGGTTTGTTGCGAGGTTTTTTGCCAGTTCTGGCTCGTAGCCCGTAACAGATAATTCAGGAAAGACGATCATGTCTGCACTATTGTCAATGGCCAACGCGATCAACCTTTTGTGTACTTCAACATTTTGGAGAATATCGCCTTTTACTGGTTTTGTTTGTGCTACGCAGATTTTCATTATTACAATTTAGCACGTTTCCGCGATTTTTCATGTACATAAAAATCATATCCCGTAACAACGTAGTCTGATTATCCTAATAACATAAAGAGCACCCAAATGAACAGTTGTACTGTCAGTCCCATCAACAAGGTGGCGACGCTGTATACTTTGAGCGTAGCGGCTGTTTCGAGGTTGGAGAAGCGGCTGATGACCCAGAAGTAGGCATCGTTGGCATGGCTTACTACCATGCTGCCGGCGCCCATACTTAATATGGTTAATGTCAATGCCGTGGGCGACTGCAATCCCAGGTTGGCCAATAGTGGCGTGATCAACGATGCCGCCGTGATCACTGCTACGGTAGAGGAGCCCTGGGCCGTTTTGAGGATAGCAGCCATCAGGAAGGGAAAGAAGATGCCGAGTGATAATCCTCCAAGTAGGTCGCCTAAATTTTTTCCCATGCCTGTAGCCTGCAGCATTTCGCCAAACATGCCTCCTGCTGCAATGATGGCGAGTATCATGCCTGCTTTCTCCACACCTGCGGTGAGCCAGTGGGACCATTCTTTCCTGTCTTCTTTTTGTATAAGGGTAAGCGACACCACAATACCGATCGCCAGGGCTATTACCGGGTCTCCGGCAAACGCCAGTATCTGCAAAGCGATGTTACGTGTTGCTTCCTGTGTTGATATAAAAAGTAGCAATATTGATTTGGCTGCAATCAAAGCAATAGGCAGTATAACCGGCAAAAAGGAACGACCTGCCGGTGGTATCTTCTTTGCGATCGTTTCATTTGTTGCCGACTCTATGTAATCGTGGTCCACCTTTTTGCCACGCCACACGCTCCATATATATCCTACCAGCGTGGCGGGGATAGACAAGGCTATTCCCCACAGCATTACCATTCCCAGATCGCCTCCTGCCGTGCCCACTGCTGCCGTGATGCCGGGATGGGGCGGCACCAGGCAATGAACGGCATATAATGAGGTAGCCAATACCGCCGCCATTACCGGCATACGGTAATGTGTTTTCTTCACCAGTGAGTGGTTCAATCCACTCAAGATGATGAAGCCGCTGTCACAGAATATGGGCAGCCCGATAATAAATCCTGTTATAGCTATCGCTGCCGGTGCATTGCTTTCTTTTACGATCCTCAATATGGCATTGGCCATGCTGATGGTAGCTCCTGTCTTTTCCAGTATGACGCCAAGCGTGGTCCCAAACAAAATGAGCAGTCCGATCTTCTCCATTGTGTGACCGAATCCTGCTTTGAGTATAGTGGCTATATTTCCCAAAGGCATGCCGCTTAAGAGTCCTACTCCCAATGCAGCCAACAACAAGGCAAAGAATGCGTTGACCTTCTTGTGCGCCGTGATCCAGATAATGAATATTATACTGGCAACAAGTAATAGCAGCAGATACCAGGTTGTTGTCATCTATGCAATTTTATGGTACAATAGCCATCATCAGGTCCATTACATTGGTTTGTGTGGGACCGGTTATTATCAGACTGTTTGTACGTTGAAAAAAATAATAAGCATCCTGATCATTAAAATATGTTTCCATATCCAGTCCCTGATTTTCGGCTTCCACCCAGGTATTACGATCGATCACTGCGCCTGTAGCATCTGTAGGACCGTCTGTGCCGTCTGTGCCGCCACTCAGGATACAAATTTTATCCAACTTATCTTTTTTATACAATTCGACAAGGGCCGCCAGTACAAAATGCTGGTTTCGTCCTCCCTTCCCTTTGCCGGTTACTTTTACTGTTGTTTCTCCGCCTTGTATGATGCAGACAGGTTTAGACTCCTCATAATTCAAAGCCAATGCCACTAACTTTTTTGCTTCGTCTGCTGCATTGCTTGTAATCAATTGGCGGATGATGTAGACATGATAGCCCATGTTTGTCGCTTGTTGAGCAGCAGCCTCCACCGCTATGCGGTTATTACCAATGATCTTATTGACGGTATTATTAAAAAGTGGATCACCGGGCTTGGGCGTTTCTGCAATTGCTCCTTGCTTACCTTTTTCTATATGCTCCCGCACGCTTTTTGGCAACACTGGCAACAGATCATAGCGAGAGAGAATTGCATAGGCATCCTGAAAGGTGGATGGGTCTGCGACTGTGGGACCGCTGGCTATTGCTTCGAGGTCATCGCCAGGTACATCACTAATGACCAATGAAAATATCCTGGCTCCATTGGCATGCCGCACCAACTGCCCACCTTTGATCCCTGACAAATGTTTGCGCACCGTATTGACTTCATGAATATCTGCGCCTGATCTTATCAACTGATCAAATGTGGCCTGTACTTCAGACAAGGTAATATCTGGCGGCACATCGCACCACAGCGCTGAAGCGCCACCGCTGATGAGGCAGATGACTACATCGTTGGCTGTTGCTTTTTCCAACAAGTGTAATGTTTGTTTCACAGCTTCTACACCCTGCTCATCCGGAACAGGATGTGCTGCCTCCATCACTTTTATCTTTTTAGTTGGCAGGGCATGTCCATTCTTTGTAGTAACAATGCCCTCACTAATATGGTGACCTACTATCTTTTCTGCTTCTACCGCCATGGCTGCAGCGGCTTTACCTGCGCCTATTATATACAGTTTGTTGAATGATGAACGTGAGATGGCATGACCAGCGATCATAAGCACATCGTTGTTAACAGCCAGGTTAGCTTGCATTAGTTGGGCTGGCTGCACGGCTACCACCGCCGACCGGAATATCTGTTCTGCTTTCTCTCTATCTGTCATAGTGTTATCTAATATAACTGATTTTGGAACTTTACAGTCAATTTTCTGAACTCCAGGGGCAACGCTGGTTTCGCAAATCTTCCCAAATTGCAGTCCTGAATTATTCCTTGAAGGTCTGCCATCCAATCAATAGACCCTTTTTTTAACAATCAAACACGTTTTTTTATGTGCTCATCTTTTTACACGATGAACAGGCAGCGCCTTGTCTCTGCATTATCTATTGCTTTCTTCTTATTACTTTTTACTTCTTGCCGTAAAAATGATCCCTGGGACCCTCGCCCAGGCAAGGATGACCCGGCTGATTACCCAGCTGATGTGGTCGAAAAATGGATGGCTTTGCAGCTCAGGTTGATGAAGAATACGACTGGTGTTCCCAACCATGGTTTTACGCGTCATTATGCTTACTCAGGTATTGCTGCCTGGGAGTCCATCACACCGGGTATTCCCAGCAACTCCTGGAAGCGCCCTTGGAATGGGCTTACCGGTCTTCCTCAAACTACGCATGCCAAGAAATTTTACTGGCCTGCCAATGTCAATGCTTCACTGGCAGCAATTAACCGGTCTTTCTTTCCCAATGCCGGTGCTGCTGATAAAGCCGCTATCGATTCGCTGGAGACTGCGCTAAATGAAAGTTTTCTTTCAAAGGCTAACCAGGAGCGTTTAACTGCTTCTGCGCAATATGGCAAAGCTGTTGCTGCCGCTGTATTCAATTGGGCAGAAACGGATGGTTATAAAAATGCCAACGATCCTTATACACCTCCTGTTGGTGAAGGTTTATGGAAGCCTACTCCTCCGGCCAATGCTGCACCAGCTACGCCTTATTGGGGCAAAAACAGGCCTATCGTGGCAGGAAGTCTCGTGAATACGAATCCCGGTCCTCCGCCTGCTTATTCAACTGATCCGAATTCTCATTTTTATAAAATGGTTAAGCAGGTATATGATGTTTCGCTGACGCTGACTACCGATCAAAACAATATGTCGCTTTTCTGGCGTGATATTCCCGGTGTGTCTTCTCCCGGTCACTGGCTGAGTATATTGTTGCAAACCGTGCAGCAAACGGATGCTTCGCTGGCCAAAGCCGCTATGGCTTATGCGCTTACCGGCGCGGCAGGCAATGATGCGCTGATCGGTTGCTTCCAGGTTAAGTACACCTACAACCTCGTGCGCCCCATCACGTACATCCGTGAAAAAATGGGTTATACCAGCTGGAATTCTTTCATAGCTACTCCTGCGCATCCCGAGTATCCTTCTGCGCACTCAGCGCTTTCAGCAGGCGCTGCGGTTATCTTCGAAGAACTCTTCGGCAACGTTAAAAATTTCACTGATCACACGTATGATTATATGGGCTTTCCTCCACGCTCTTACACTTCTTTTATGGCCATAGCCAAGGAAGCAGGACAATCAAGATTATATGGCGGCATTCATTACCAACCTTCTATCGATGCAGGTTTACAACAGGGCACCAAGGCTGGCGCTAATGTGCTGGGTCAAAGTCTGTCGTCCAATTTTTCTCTGAAATGATCTGACGGTCCATTCCTACTCAAGAACCTGCCCTCCTATGAGGTGTCAGGTTCTTTTTTTAGGTACCCGCTACCCCCATTTCTGGGGAGTAGCCTCCGATGCCTCCAATAGTACTTTTGTACTATTAATTCAAAGGGGATGTACAATATATACGAGAAAATAGCGGCTAATGCCAGCTACTATCGCCAGTTTACCTGCCGGGAATCGCTTATCACTTCTATCAGTTGCTCGTACAAGGTCAAGTACGAAGATTTCTGGAGTCATTATAACTATATTGTTTACGTCATGGAAGGCCGACGTATCTGGCACACAGGCCAAGGTTCATATGAGTTGAAGAAAGGCAGTTGTGTGCTGGTGAAGAAAGGCGCCTGTATTGTGGAGCATTTTGTAGATTCTACTTTTTGCGTGGAAGTATTCTTTATTCCTGACGAATTTATTCAAGAAGTATTGAAGTCAAAGTCGGTACCTCTTCATAAAGCTACAGATTGCCACGATCCGGTGATCCCTATTGAAAGTAGTGAGCCGGTACAATCTTTTTTCCAGTCGATGCTTTCTCACTTCGATTCGGCCCGGGAACCAGACCCCGCCTTACTGGAGCTTAAGTTTCGGGAGCTGATTCTCACCATTGCCGACAACCCATCCAACACGGAACTATTATCTTATTTCTGCTCTCTACTAAAGGGATCACAAAGTGTATCGCTGCAACGGGTGATGGAAGATAATTTTCGTTTTAATCTTGGACTGGAAGAATTTGCCCGGTTGAGTGCCCGTAGTTTATCTGCTTTCAAACGTGACTTTTTACGATTCTATCAAACAACGCCCGGCAAGTGGCTGATTGAAAAGAGACTCAACCATGCGCTTCACCTGCTTACCAACCTGGACAAGCCGGTAGCAGATGCCGCTTTTGAAAGTGGTTTTGAAAGCGCGGCTCATTTCAGCCGCGCTTTCCGACAACGTTTTGGACAGTCACCGCTGGCGATGAAGCAGGGGGTAGCGGTATAGCTTATAGTTAACGACTCACCGTCACACGCATAAATGTAGCAGGAATGGCTGTTTTATTAGGATCATCACTTTTATTCAGGCTGTTGAACAAGGTTTCCAGCTCATGTTGTAACTCCGCAGTCTTCCCATTTTTCTGTGCCGCTTCAAATGCATTCATGGTTGGGCCATAATAGTTCTTAAATCTTTCGACAAATGCGGAAGGCGGGAATGGAGCTATGAAGGGATAAGTATCTCTTTCAAAAGAAATGTTTTCTGCAGGAATGCCGGCCTTGCCAAACCGCTCGGTCACATGGCTTTCAACACCCCATAGCATCGGGCTTACAAAACCTTCTGGCGGTGGTGGGGTGTAGGCTGAACTGATCTTAAGTATCTGCGCCACCAGGGTAGGGTCATTCGGTATCCAATTGCCCATTATAATTCTTCCTCCGGGGCGAGTGACCCGCACCATTTCCTTTGCTACGTCGAATGGCTTAGGGGCGAACATAGCACCGAAGATGCTTACCACCAGATCGAAAGAGCCATCTTCCAATCCTTCGAGGTTGGTGGCATCGCCTTCCCGGATAGCGATATTGGTTAGCCCTTCTTCGCGGATGCGCTTGTTGCCAGCCTCCACAAGGTTCCTCGCAATATCCACGCCTAATACATTAGCACCAAGCCGGGCAGCGGGAAGCGCTGTGGTACCGTCACCACAACCGAGATCCAATACATTCATGCCGGGCATGACGCCCAGTTTACTTACAAGTGCCGTTCCGCTCTCACGCATGCACTCCGCCATTTTAGTAAAATCGCCTTTTTCCCATAACGCTTTGTTGGGGTTGGTGACAGCTGGCTGTACACCTGTTGATTCGCTCATTAGGTTTGTTTTAAGAGATTAACAATAAGTAGTCTTCAAAATGGGAGTCAACGAGAGGGATTAATAAGGCGGAGATAACTGAAGATACGGAATTATAGTGGTTGAAAACGGCAGGTACAAGCCAATCACTCAAAATGGTGATGGCGGCTATATTCTGGCAGGTGTAACCGCTTTTCCGACGGGAATGTATCAGGCAAGTCTATTGATTATAGTGGCAGGTTCCTGAAAAACGAATAATGTGCCGGAGCAAACTTTGTAATACTCAACAATAGAAATGCCCGACCTGAGAGGCCGGGCATTTTTGTTTGGCGGAGACGGCGAGATTCGAACTCGCGATACCCTTTCGAGTATACACACTTTCTCCCGACAGCCGTCGGGACTCCTTCAAACACTCGGACATATCAGGTTGTCAGGGCTTTAGCTTGCGATTTCCTCAAACCTGCCGCTGATCAGCCATTCAATATATTTCCGGGATTTCTTTTTCTTGATAGCATTTTCTCTTTTGATCGCTTTTGACCGACTATCGTAGCACTCAAAATAACGTAACCGCCAAGGGCCTTTTCCGGAGGTATATTGGCTCAGACCATCAAAATGCTTGCTCATGCGACGATCAAGGTCATCACATTGACCTATATAAAAAGAAAAGTCCTTCAAGGACTGAAGGACATAAACGTAGAACTTTTCATTGTGTTCCATACACAACTGAAATATTGCGGAGACGGCGAGATTCGAACTCGCGATACCCTTTCGAGTATACACACTTTCCAGGCGTGCTCCTTCAACCACTCGGACACGTCTCCAATATTTTGATAACACTTACTTCTTAGAACTTTGAACTTGTCCGAACTCGCGACACCCTTTCGAGTTTCACACTTTCTCCCGATTTTCATCGGGACTCCTTCAACCACTCGGACACGTCTTCAATATTTAAAATAACACTTACTTCTTAGAACTTTGAACTTGTCCGAACTCACGATACCCTTTCGAGTTTCACACTTTCTCCCGATTTTCATCGGGACTCCTTCAACCACTCGGACACGTCTCCAGTTGAAGTCTAAAACCATTTTATGGATCGCTCCCTAAAAATGGGTGGCAAAAATACAGTTTCGCGTCCTATCAACCGAATATTTTTTGGGCATTGGCCGTAGTAATTTTTGCAACCTCCTCTTGGGGCATTTCTTTTACTTCGGCAAGCTTTTCCAACACGTACTTTAAATAACTGCTTTCATTGCGTTTGCCCCGGAAGGGTACCGGCGGCAGGTAGGGCGCATCCGTTTCCAATACCACGTGTTCCAACGGGATATTCTTCAGTACTTCGGGCAGGGTCGTCTTTTTATAGGTAAGCACCCCGCCAATGCCCAGGTAGAAACCGGCGTCGATGATCTGCCGGGCCTGCTCCTCTGTGCCGGTAAAGCAATGGAAGATTCCGCCCAGCGCTCCTTTTTGGTGTTCCTGTACGATGCGAATACAATCGTTCATCGACTCCCGGGAATGGATCACGATGGGTAGTTTGTACTGCAAAGCCCATTCTATTTGCTGGTGAAAGGCAGCTATCTGCTGTTGATCGAAACTGCGGTCCCAGTAGTAATCGAGGCCTATCTCTCCCACCGCTGCAAACTTTCTTTTGCTCAGCCATTCGGCCACCAGGTTCAGTTCTTCCTGGTAATCTTCTTTCACCGATACCGGGTGCAGCCCCATCATGGCAATGCACTTGCCGGGAAAACGGGCTTCCAGGTCGAGCATAGTGGGATGGCTTTCGCTGTCGATGGCTGGCAGGTAAAACCGGTTTACCCCCTCTGCTTCAGCGCGACTGATCACCGCCTCAATATCGCTCAGGAAGGAGTTGCTGTATAAATGAGTATGGGTATCAATGATTTGCATAATATAACACTATTCAAAAGAGGGCAAAATTATTTACATTTTGCCATCATAAAGCCAATTTATAAGGCTAAATCGCTATAAATCGTAACGGACCATCGTTTTTTCCTGATGACAGCTCCTGCCAACCGTCAATTGAAGGCGGCACCGATCGTACCTAAATAAGGTATTGAGCTACCTGATTTGGACACCGAACCGACAATGTGACTGACTACCCAATCGCCATTACCAGAAAGTGGTATTCGAAATATCTTTGGTCGAATCAAAAAAAATTATACCTTTAAATCAGTTTTCATAGGGTACGGATTAAAAACGGGCCAGGGTGTCTACCCAGGCCCAAATTATTTTAGGACGTTTCTCCAATTTTGGGAATCCGATTCACGACAAATTTTCAGTCTTACAGTAGTATTTTTTTACAATTGAATTGCCTCAAAACGGTACCCCTTACCACTAAAATATTTGAGCATTGCCGGTAACGCTTCCTTCATTCTTGGAAATGCTTTTTCACTATCATGAAAAACAACAATACTTCCCTGCTTTGACTTATTAATAACATTTAATGTGCAGCTTTCCGGAGAAAGATCGCGGTCAAAATCACCACTTAGCACATCCCACATGATAATTCTAAAGTTTCGGTCGGAACCTTTATACGCAGCTATATCAGAGAGGATTTTCACCTGGAATTTGGTGATCCGTCCGTATGGTGGACGGAATAGGTTGGAGTCTATATGCTGTGACGCCTCCACGATGTTGTTGATATACTGATCGTTTTTTACTTTCCACCCATTGAGGTGATTGTGGGTGTGGTTGCCCGTACGGTGGCCTTCGTCCAGTATTCGCCGGTAGATAGCGGGGTGTTCTACTACATTTTTTCCTATACAAAAGAAGGTAGCTTTTGCCTGGTATTGCTGTAACACATCTAATGCGTAAGGGGTGGCTGTTGGGTGGGGGCCATCATCGAAAGTGAGGTAAATGATCTTTTCTGTAGCGGGCATATCCCAGGTACAACCGGGATACATTTTCTTAAGGAGCCATGGTGTTTTGAAGAAGTAAAACATGGTACTACAAAAGTAGCCGAAATTACTCTTTGTAGCCTGTTATATGATATACCTTCTCTTCATAGCGGAATATCTTACCATTTTTCTTCAGGTATTCCTGTTGTCCGCGTTCGCTGGAGAGGACCTTATCGAGGTATTTCTTTACGGTGTCGTCTTTTGCTGTAACGGGGCTGCCGCGCACAATTGCATCCTCGATGTAACCACGCAATAAAGGCTCCAGCTCTTCCCGGAATAAGTTGCCACCGGCAAATGCATCCATGCCGATCACTTTATCGCCACTTACACATACAAATCCCACTACACCGCTATCCTTGAATATTTTATCATAAAAGAAACGGAAATATTCATCTTCCTGCAATACATATTTCTTGTCCTGTTTCCGCGCCGTATAGGCCAGTGTAGGCGCTTTAACGCCGCTGCCATCCAACTGACCGAAGATTTCCTTCCACACCAACACCTGGTTCTTAGATTGGTCTACCACCTTGCGCAAGCCCGGGTTGGCATAACCGAAATAGCTAAACTTTTTTTCTTTGTCGCTCCAGCGTCCTTCTTCCACACACATTACATCTATGTACTGATCTTTGCCGTTGGGCTTTAATATGGTATCTCTCGTCACCATGCGGTCTTGCCGGCCACCCGCGATGATCTCACCCGAGGCGATAAATATAGCCGTATCGGACCGGTTGTTGATGCGCAGGTAATGTACATTTTCTGTAGAAGCGCTGCCGCGTTCGCTCACTTTCACATAGCCCAGTTTCAATGCCTGGCTGAGTGAGATGATGGGTTTGCCATTGTGTTGGGGAATGCCGAGGGGGTTGCCATTACCGCCTCCCTTGGGGCGGAGGGGAATTATCTTGAGGTTCTTGTATTCCCAGGTGCTGTCGTAATCCACTTCGAGGTTTTGGTACGTAAGCTGCGCCTGTGTACACTTTACCACCAACATCAGCACCAGTATGAATAGGCCTTTCGACATAGAATATTAACGTTGGACGCTCTAAAATAGTACTTTCCCGCTGGACCCCGCTTTCTGCCTTGTACCTCCTACTCCTTATCTTTGCCGCCTATGGCAAAAAAAGTACGCGTTCGATTTGCACCCAGCCCGACAGGCGGCTTACACCTGGGGGGCGTGCGCACGGTTTTATACAATTACCTGTTTGCCCGCCAGCACGGGGGCGATTTTGTGTTGCGGATTGAAGATACCGACCAAACCCGCTATGTGCCGGGTGCTGAAGAATATATTATCAACTGTCTTAAATGGTGTGGGCTGGAGCCCGTGGAAGGCCCACACGTGGGTGGCCCTTATGCCCCTTACCGCCAAAGTGAGCGCAAATCCATCTACCGCCAGTATGCCGAACACCTGGTGCAAACCGGGCATGCTTATTATGCTTTCGACAGACCGGAAGAACTGGAGTCTATGCGCCAACGCCTCAAGACTCCAGAGAATCCCTCTCCGCAATATGATCATACCACCCGTCTGGAGATGCGCAATTCCTGTTCCCTGACGCTGGAAGAAACAGAAACGTTACTCGAAGATGGCGTACCGTATGTGATCCGCATCCGCATGCCTGAAAATGAAACGGTGACTTTTACCGATATGATCCGTGGTGAAGTGAGCTTCCATACAGGGCTGGTGGATGATAAAGTATTGCTCAAAGCTGATGGTATGCCTACTTATCACCTTGCTGTGGTGGTAGATGACTACCTGATGAAGATAACGCATGCTTTCCGTGGCGAGGAATGGCTGCCCAGCGCACCGGTACACGTCCTGCTGTGGAAATACCTGGGTTGGGAACAAGACATGCCTCAGTGGGCCCACCTGCCATTGATACTGAAACCAGACGGTAATGGTAAATTAAGTAAGCGTGATGGCGACCGTCTCGGCTTCCCGGTATTTGCTATGAACTGGGCCGATCCCAAAACCAATGAGTTCACCAAAGGCTTTCGTGAACTGGGCTTTTTACCCGAAGCTTTCATCAACCTGCTGGCAATGCTGGGCTGGAATGATGGCACCGAGCAAGAGCTGTTTACATTGGATGAACTGATACAAAAATTCTCTCTGGATCGTGTACATAAAGGCGGCGCCAAGTTCGACTTTGAAAAGGCCAAGTGGTTCAATCATGAGTGGATCAAGAAATTACCGGCTGATCGTTTGCTGCAGGCCGTTAAACCTTTCCTTGCAGAGAAAGGTATCACTGCATCGAGTGACGAATATTTACAAAAGGTTGTTGACCTGGTAAAAGACCGCTGCACTTTGCTGGCTGATTTTTATGACCAATCGAAATTCCTTTTCGAAACACCTACAGAACTCGATCTCGCTGCGGTGAAGCCCAAATGGAATGAAGAAAAGAAAGCGTTCTTTGAAGCTGCGAGCGAAGAACTGCGGGCTGCGGGCAGTTGGAAGGCTGCAGACCTCGAAGCATCGTTTAAAGCGCTGGCTGCTCAAAAGAATATCAAGCCTGGTGATGTGCTGCTTCCTTTGCGCATCATGCTGGTAGGTGGTAAATTCGGCCCGGGTGTATTTGATATTGCAGAACTGATTGGCAGAGATGAAACACTGAAACGCATCAGTAACACATTAGCACAATTGTAAAATACAAGCTGCGGGCCGATACTGCTAACGATTGCCCAACATACTGCTTCGGCCCGCAGCACACTGCTATATAAACAAGCTATATGAATGAGAAATTAAACAGACCTGTTCGGGTATTGGTGGCAAAGGTGGGATTGGACGGCCACGATCGTGGCGCGAAAGTGATTGCCACTGCTTTGCGCGATGCCGGCATGGAAGTGATTTATACCGGACTACGCCAAACTCCTGAAATGGTAGTGAATGCTGCCTTGCAGGAGGATGTGGATGCTATCGGCATCAGCATTCTCTCCGGCGCACACATGACCGTGTTCCCCAAAGTGATCCAACTGATGAAGGAAAAAGGTATGGACGATGTATTGCTCACCGGCGGCGGCATCATTCCCGAAGATGATATGCAACAGCTGAACGCACTGGGTGTAGGCCGGCTGTTTGCGCCCGGCACCTCTACGCATGATATTGCCGGCTATATTACCGACTGGGTGAAGGAACACCGGAGCTTTTAAAGTACAGCCCTTCGACAGGCTCAGGGTGACACCCTATTACGACATTATCATTATTGAAGAAGTATCATCTGGCATTACCAGAACAGGAACTACTGCGCCGGGCGCCGGTACTTTTTCTGCCAGTATCATGGTATGTATGAGCTGATACAGCAGCTTCTCCTGCAGCCTGATCACCACCCAGGCCTTCAACTCTACATAGCCTTTCAACAATTCCTGTACAGCTTCGATTTCGATGATACGGGCGTGGGCAGCTACGCCTTCCTGCAATATGATCCGTTGTTGCTGCAGCTGTCCGTATACCAGCTTACGGCTCTTTTTTCGCTTTCTTATGTTCCACCATGCAATCACACGCTTTCATTTTATAGTTTACAAAGGGTCGGTATTACAGTTTAGCTGCATAATAGTAAGTAGTAACCGCACTGACTTTCTTTCCGCGTTTAGCGATCAATTTAACTGGCATGCCATCCTCGTCTGTCTCATACTCGTACGTGAAAGAGTAATTCCGTTTGCCATTGCCGGCTGTCGAAGTGATTTGTTTTACCAGGTGCCTGCTGCTGTTGCCCGTCAGGCTATTGATATTTCTTCTGAACTTAAAATCCTCCAGTCCTGTAAGGTTATTTTTCTCCTTGTAATACGCCAGCTCTTTGGTATTATTCAGTTCATTATTGAGCCAGGTAGATATCTTTATTACATCGCTGCCCTCATACTCATAAGCAATGGTGTAAGTACCTGTTTTACCATAATCCCGATATTCTTTCACCAGGTAACTGCCGGCATTGTATTCAAAAAGGTGTTGTACGGTATCAGGTGCGTAAACATCATACGTAGCTATGGCTTTACCACTGATCAACTTACCAGCCGTATCGAGCCGGCCTTTGAAAGTATATACAATCCTGTCTTCTGTTTTGGAATATTCACTAATCAACACGCTGTCTGCCCAAAAGCGAAAGCTATTTACCTCCACATTATTCTCCACGCTGGTAATGCGTCCGATACTATCTTTCATCAACCGGGTGGAGGAAGCACTATCGCCGGTGCTTTGCCATTGCACGAGGCTTTTTGTTATTACAACTTTCTGCGGCGGCACTTTCATGTATACAAACGCCACATACCCAACAAGACACAGCACGGCCACGCCGGCTATTGAAAGCCATTTCATGATTAATAGTTTAATGATTAATGGATACCTGATCTGTTATTGACCGCGCAAAGTTGATGTAATAAAGCGCTCCTGTAAAATGATGTCCTTTGAAGTGAGGTTTTCCTTTACTGAAATGCACTAAACTCAATACAGCACGTAATCAGGATGCAAATGTACAGGCACCTGACGCGCCGGATAAGCACTAATGGGTGGTTAGCGATTTTAATACCATAACAGGTATAATTTCTGATTGGCCGGCATTTCATACAGCGGTATGCCCGCTTTACTAAGTTTTAAGTACCAGCCGCCTGTTTTTGCTTTCGTCGCCCAGCTGCAAGCCTCAACTTTGGCTTCTATTTAAACCTTAAAACGATGATTACAAAAAAGTTGATGATCGCTGTGCTCGTATTGATTGGCCTCATTTCCTGCAAAGGAGGATTCCGCACAGGCATTAAAAAAGACCTGGGCAATGGCATTACCACTACCTGGACGAATATAGAGCCGCAGGAAGTGCTGCGGGTAATGAATAATGAAGTGGTATCACACAACCAGGTAGTGCTTGGTGAAAGCTTTGCCGTCATCAACCGGGGCGTGGAAGGGCTGGTAACCAAAGACGGAAAAGTGTCTGTAGGTTGTTCGCTGGTGATCACCGACAGCAGCGGCA
Organism: Paraflavitalea sp.; assembly: GCF_059502485.1. Taxonomy (NCBI): domain Bacteria; kingdom Pseudomonadati; phylum Bacteroidota; class Chitinophagia; order Chitinophagales; family Chitinophagaceae; genus Paraflavitalea; species Paraflavitalea sp. The sequence continues at coordinate 1,259,751 of NZ_JCACET010000008.1, read as the reverse complement.
AAACGATGCTGTCTGAACCGGACCTGTTCAAAGGAAATGATGTGTGGGACGAGGAAAAAGCCAGGGAATTGAAGTGTACGATCAACACCGGGAAGCCTATGGATTGGGAGCAGGAATACAAGATTGTAGTAACCTTTTGGGACAAATATGGCAAGGGTAAATTAGAGAACAGGTTAACAACCCATATACAAGACATTCCTTAGATTTGGAAAAAACTTGCCATGTACGAGACATTACTGGTTGAAATCGAACAACATATCTGTACCATCACTATTAACCGGCCCGACAAACTGAACGCTATCAACAAGACGGTAATGGACGAGCTCGGTAAGGCAATCGATGAGGTGTACAGCAATCCCGACATCAAATCGGCCATCATCACCGGTGCAGGCATCAAAGCTTTTGTAGCCGGTGCCGACATCAGCGAGTTCCAGGGGCTCAGTAAAGAGCAGGGTATGGCCATCGCCAAAAAAGGCCACGATATCTTCTTTAAAATAGAGCGGTCGCCCAAGCCCATCGTAGCAGCCGTCAATGGCTTTGCTTTAGGTGGCGGCTGTGAGCTGGCCCTCTCCTGCCACTTCATTATTGCTGCCGACACCGCCAGGTTTGGGCAGCCTGAAGTGAACCTCGGCCTTATACCCGGCTATGGCGGAACCCAGCGGCTGGTACAGTTGGTAGGCAAAGGTCGCGCCATGCAATTGTTAATGAGCGGCGACATGATCTCTGCAAGCGAAGCACAATCGTATGGTATCGTGAATAAGGTAACACCTCCACGGGAGCTGCTGGACAGAACAAAAGAGATATTGCAAAACATACAATCCAAGGCCCCCATTGCCCTGGCCAGCATCATTAATTGCGTCAACAATTTTGACCACACCCAGAAAGGTTACGATCTCGAAATACAAAAGTTTGGAGAATGCTTTGCTACTGAAGATATGCAGGAAGGCGCCTCCGCGTTTTTGGAGAAGCGGAAACCAGTATTTCAAGGAAAGTAATTAGCGTAATAAGAAGCGATAGGTGACACCTTTTGAAAAGGTGTCACCTATCGCTTTTACTTTTTCACTGAGGGTTTTACTTCTGTAGTATCTGTTTCCAACAGCGGCACTTTGTAACCACCGGTATCGATCTGTACGCCGGGAAAGGCTTTTTGTAATTTTGTATAATCTGCCGCACGTACCGCAGTCTGGTAACAATAAATAGATTGCAGTTTATCCAATCCTTTCAATTGCAATAATCCTTCAGCACTCACCTTTGTACCTACCAGGTTCAGGTATCGCAACTCTTTAAGTGTATTGAGTTGTGATAGTCCTGCATCGGTAATGCTGGTATGATTCAATTGAAGACGTGTAAGGTGATCGCATTGCGCAATAATGTTCAGTGCAGAATCATTCATAGCAGGCAAGCCCAGCTTTAGCCATACGAGTTGTTGTTTCACCGGCAGCAACAGGGACAAATCTTTATTCCCGGCTTTTGTTGCTGTAATAAAGTTGGCCGAAAGGTAATGGCTATTTTGCGACACCGGTAAAATGACCACACCCAGCTCCCTGATCTTTTTGAGGGCGTTTTCATCAGCGCGATCAACCGGCTCTGTAGGAATAGCAGCCGGGCTCGGTTTTGTTGCTGCGCCAGAGCTGTTTTGCAAGGCCAGTAAGACAGGTTTAACAGCAGCTGGCTGTTCCAGCTCTTTTACTTTTTTATCGAAAGAAGCACCCTTCTCTATCCACCAACGTACCAGCAGGGCTTCGCTTTCTGTTAACTGAGGTTTTTCTTTGGGCGGCATGTGGTCTTCATCTTCCCGCGGCAGCAATATCCTTTTCAGCATATCGCTTTCATCGGGTTTGCCGGGCATCAACACAACTCCATTCTTTCCTCCTTTCAACAACAATGCCTGCTCGTCCATGCGCAAGCCACCCTTTTGCTTATTCTTATTGTGACAGCTGTAACATTTGGTTTCCAATAAAGGCTGGATGACCTGCTGGTACACAGCCGCTTCCTGTACATCCGTGATAACGACCCGCTGCACCGTATCAGCACCATTGCCCAGATTGGTAAACGGGCGGGTAAGGTAATCGGAGCCATGCGTAAGCGAGCCACCAATATGCCCTGTGATACTTACCAACACGATCAACACAATCATCAATGGCCAGTGCCAGCGTTTGGCAGTATCCTTCTTGCGCAGGAAGTACAACACGATGGCCACCACTGCCACACCGATACCCATCCACTGGTGCTGGCTGACCAATTCTTGATCATAATCATCACTGCGGGATAGGAAGTAACCAGTAATGCAGGAAATAATAGCGCTGATCATGCCGATGAGCAACGCGATCGTGATTGCGTGATGCAACCCCGGCGACGGCTTCCGTCTTTCAACCAGCTGGAAAATACAGGCCAGTACAAGAATGCCGATGGGCAGGTGAACAAATACTGGATGGAAGTGACCGATTAAAGGAAACACTATAGTCTACGGATGAATTTAAGAATATCGTTTTCTAAGCATCTGCATCATATGCACATTGATGGCCCACTGATCAGACAGTGGCTGACGTGTATAGGGCAATGTTGGCATATAATCGGGTGGACCAAACTCTGTAAGGATCGTCATCACTTCACCGGCTTTCTTCTTGCGCTCTATCACTTTATCCCACCAGCCAACATGTGCTTTCACAGCCGGGTCCCACTCAGGTGCACGCGGATCGCTTACCTGCGGACCTTCCGGATGGCCAATGCGCGCATGAATATGCTCTACGCGCTCCAGCGCCATGGCTACATTTTCGGGTTGATCGCCCAGCAGGCTTTCATGCACATTGCACCAGTGCGATACATCGAACGTGAGGCGCAGATCGGGCAGTTTCTCTATAAAATGACGTGCTACAGACGCCGCAAACAGTATCCGCGACCGGTGTGTTTCATGGCATATTTTGATACCGGTTTGTTTCGCTAACTGCGTAGTATGATCAATGAATGTCTGGTTTTGCTCGAAGGAGAAGTAATCACGGCCAGCATGGCAGTTGATGTACAAAGGCCGTTGTACTTTATTATTGGCCGCCGCATCTATTGCTTTTTTGAACTCGGCTAAATGCTCCTGCGCGTTACTGGAGGAACCTCCACACAAGAAACCAATATCCAGGCTATGTTTCTTTAAAGCATCGAACAGCTCTTTGCGTCCCTGCTCATCGCCGGGCCACCACATCTCGATGCCATCATAGCCTTCCTTTTTTGCTTTAGCACAAAACTCATCTACAGTGCCCCTGAATCCCCAATTGGTAGCCAACACTTTTAAAGAAAAAGCAGGATTGACAGTAAAGGCAGGCTTATCATCAGCCATCGCATCGAAGGCCGACAATAGCATAGCACCGGCAGAGACAGAAGTACCCAATTCAAAAAACTTTCGGCGGCTCAAAGTCATTTGGTTATGTTTATTAGTTAAAGGTTAATGTAAGAGCTGTTAGCTTTTAGCCTTTAAGGGTTAGCTAAAAGCTAATACCCAAAAGCTAACCCCTATTCTCTAAGCAATGATCTCTTCTATCACCCGGCCATGCACATCCGTTAATCGGAAGGGACGGCCCTGGAACTGGTAGGTGAATTTCTCATGATCAAAGCCCAGTTGATTCAGGATCGTAGCCTGAATATCGAATACAGTGGTCTTGCCACTGATGGCGGCATAACCTATCTCATCTGTTTCGCCAAAGCTGGTGCCTCTCTTAATGCCACCACCCGCCATCCAGATGGTAAATGCTTCTACGTGGTGATCCCTTCCTTTGAAAGGATTTTGTTTACCATCGCGGTTTTCCATCATGGGCGTTCTGCCAAACTCACCACCCCATACTACGAGTGTATCTTCCAGCAAGCCACGTTGCTTGAGATCGAGCAGCAGCGCAGTAGTAGCTTTATCTACCTGCCGGCATTTATTGATAAAGCCTACATCGATAGCAAGGTTGCTATCGGTACCATGACTATCCCATCCCCAATCAAACAGCTGCACAAAGCGCACGCCTTTTTCTACCAGCTTGCGCGCCAGCAGCACGTTGTTTGCATAACAGGATTTGCCTGGTTGTGTACCATACATCTCGTGGATATAAGCAGGCTCGTCATTGATGTTCATCACTTCCGGCACAGATATCTGCATCCGGTAAGCCATCTCATATTGAGCAATGCGTGAAAGCGTTTCTGGGTCGTTGAACTCTGCATGCTGTTGCCTGTTCACTTCATTGATAGCGTCGATCGAAGCTTTGCGCAGGTCACGGTCTATGCCATCGGGATCTTTGATGAACAATACAGGATCGCCTTCACTACGGCATTGAACACCCTGGTAAACGCTTGGCAGAAAACCGCTACCCCACACGCTTTTACCAGCGTCGGGAAACTTGCCACCAGAGGTCAGCACTACAAAGCCAGGCAGGTTCTGGTTCTCCGTACCCAGGCCATAAGTAGCCCAGGAGCCCATGCTGGGCCTGCCCAGGCGTGGGCTGCCCGTATGCACCATCAATTGTGCAGGACCATGATTGAACTGATCGGTAGTTACCGCTTTTAAAAAACTCACCTCATCGGCTACACTCGCCAGGTGCGGCATGTGTTCAGATACCCATGCGCCGCTTTGTCCCCGTTGTTTGAATGCTGCTTGTGGCCCCATCATCTTGGGTACACCACGAATGAAAGCAAAACGTTTTCCTTCCAATAAAGAAGGGGGACAGTCTTGCCCATCCAGTTTCATCAGTGCAGGTTTATAATCGAATAACTCCAGTTGAGAGGGGGCGCCTGCCATGTGCAGATAGATAACCGATTTGGCTTTGCCAGGAAATAAAGGCAGCTTAGGCGCCAATGGATTGGCCGCATCAAACGCAGTAGGCGTAACTATTTCACCACTACCGGAACCGCAACCACCCAGCAAAGCGCCCAACGCCAACCCACCAAGGCCCATCGCACTTTCCTTCAGAAAGTTTCTGCGGGTGATGTATTGCAGCGCCCTTGCATTGGCTTCATTCAGGAGGCGTTGATTATGTAATTCCTTTTGTGTCATCGTTAATTTTTAGTGATCAACTCATCCAGGTTCAGCATTGCATTGGCAGTAACCACCAGTGCTGCCGTTTCAGGATTATTGTGTTCATTCATTACTCCGATCACAGCACAGGTTTTATCTTTATCGCGCTGGTAGGTTTGCAATGCTTCACTATATAACTTATTCAGTACAGCCAGTTTTTCTGAAGAGATGGGTTTGTACATCGCCAGCTCGTATCCTTTTCGGATCTGTTGCTGCACATCTTTACCAGCCAGGCGTTTCATGCGGTACGCAAGGTTGCGTGCCATATCGAGGTACGCTTCATCATTAAGCGTTACCAACGCCTGTAAAGGAGTATTGGTGCGAATACGCCGGGAGGTGCACACTTCCCGCAGGGCGCCATCAAAAGTGATCATAGAAGGATAAGGAGCTGTGCGTTTCCAGTAAGTATAGATAGCCCGCCGGTGCGCATTTTCGCCTTCGGCATTTTTCCATTGTGCACCATTCCAGGGCGATAACCAAATGCCATCCGGCTGATAAGGAAACACAGATGGGCCATACATGCCCGAACTCATCAGTCCGCTGATACACAATCCCTGATCCCTGACCTGTTCGGCTGACAATCTTACCCGTGCTCCTCTTGCATATAATTTATTGAAAGGATCTTTTTCCAGTAGTTCAGGGCTCACTTTTGAATCCTGCCGGTAGGTGGCCGACAACACGATTTCCCGCATCAATCTTTTAAGACTCCATTTATAATCATGCATGAAATTATAAGAGAGGTGATCCAATAATTCACGGTGAGTAGGAGGAATACCTTGTGTGCCGAGGTCTTCCAGCGTCTCTGCAAGGCCACTGCCAAAGAACTGTTCCCATACCCTGTTCACCATCGTGCGTGCGGTAAGTGGGTTATCGGGTTGTGTGATCCACATAGCCAGTCCCAGCCGGTTGCGTGGCGCCTTCACCGGAAAAGGATTCAACGCATGCGGTACATCGGGCGCCACTGTTTTGCCTTTTACCAACCAGTTGCCACGTTCAAACACCTGTGTAGGGCGATGCATGTCGGCAGGATTATCCAGCATGATCGGCGTAGTAGGAACGCCTTTGTTCAACAAGCCCCAGTACCTTGCTTCCATTGCTGCATAACCAGGCTGTCCCTGGCCGGGGAATGATTCGGAAAAATGAAACCAGTCGAAAGTGATGCCCACCATATCAGGATTGGTAAGGCTCTTGCTGTTGTACGTTAAATAAATATTGTGCATGCCTGAAACAGCAGGCAGTTCAAATCGTACAGTTTCCCTTCCCTTGGTAGCGGGCAGCTTGATTACTTTCACCAGTTGACCATTCAGACTGTCGAGCCTGATGTTCATGACTCCATCCTTCAGGCCTGAAGAATAACGGATCAACAATTGCGTCTTATTATCGAAGTTCACCTGTTGCAGGCGGGCGCTGCCATTCATGCGAAAGGTCAGCCACTTGGTATCAGCCAGTGCAGCATTCACCAGTTCATCAGCTGTAAGAGAGTGAATAGAAGGTTCCCAGGTTTTTACAAACCGCTCCCATTCCCGGGCTTTATCCTTTGAAGCATATTTTGTTACCCAATCTGTCAATGTTACGAGTTCCCGTTTCATGGAATCGGTAAAGTGCCGCAGCAATGGGTAGTCTTCAAATGAATCGTCATCACGCGTATCATTAAAGAACGCCATGAACTTGTAGAACTCGTCATGCGTAAAAGGGTCATAAGGGTGGCTATGACATTGCACGCAGGCAAACGTAGTGCCCATCACCCCTTCCCACGTGGTGCTTACACGGTCCAGCACAGCCGCCGTGCGAAACTCTTCATTGTCCGTACCACCTTCATCATTCGTCATGGTATTGCGGTGGAATGCAGTAGCGATGTATTGCTCATCGGTGGGATCAGTCAGGAGGTCGCCGGCTATTTGTTCGGTAAGAAAAACATTGTAAGGCTTATCGGCATTGAAGGCATCGATCAGCCAATCGCGGTAGCGCCAGATATTACGCCCTCCATCACGCTCATACCCTTTGGTATCGGAATAGCGAGCAAGGTCGAGCCAGAGCGCTGCCCACTTCTCTCCGAAGTGGGGTGATGCCAGCAGCGAATCTACCAGCAGTTCATATGCACGGGGATCATTGCGCTGCAAATAAGTTTTTGCCAACGCATCAGGCGCCTGCATACCAATGAGGTCAAGACTTACGCGCCGCAATAAAGTAGCTTTATCTGCTTCGGGCGAGGGCTTCAGCTCAGCAGCTTTCAGCTTCTCATAAATAAAATGATCGATGTTGTTGTTGGCGCCAGCAAGATCTGTAGCAGGAACAGGCGTTTCCTTTACCGGTACATAAGCCCAGTGATCACCCCAGTTGGCGCCTTGTTTGATCCAGTTGCTCAATGTTTTGATCTCTTCGTCTGTGAGCGGCTCTTCATGATAAGGCATGCGTTCTTCATGATCCTTAAGCGTGAGGCGACGGATCATTTCACTTTTACCGGGTTGGCCGGGAATGATGGCCGGCTTACCTGATTCTGTATTCGCCAACGCCTCTGAACGGAACAGGAGACTAAACCCACCCTGACGTTTAACGCCGCCATGGCAGGAGATACATTTCTTATTAATGATGGGCTTAACTTCGGTGTTGAAATCAACCGTGTGGCTTCGGGTGCTGAATGTAAATACCAGTACTGCAACGAGCAATACAGCAACGACCAGCAGCGTCTTTTTTACAGCAGGAGCAATCATAATGTACTTAACCGTTTGGCTGACGTTTAAAGTTAACGATAATCCTGTTCATTGCATCCTGCGGCAACCTGCGCAATCGTTTGTCTTTTTTTTAATATATTACCTGTTTATATTCGTTCATATGGAGAAAAAACTTCCTACCATCAAAGAAATAGCGCAGCGGCTCAATATTTCCATTTCTACCGTATCCCGGGCACTCCATGACCATCCCAGCATTGGTCTCCGTACCAGGATGGCGGTGAAAAAAATGGCTGCAGAGTTGAACTATGAGCCCAACCAAACCGCTATCTTCTTTAAACAGCGCAAAACCTTCACCATTGGGGTGATATTGCCCAACCTGCGCGAAGAGTTTTTCTCCTCTGCCATCAACGGTATCGAATCGGTTGCCCTGCCCAACAATTACATTGTGCTCATCGGACAATCGCACGACGATATAGAAAATGAAAAGCGGATACTGGAAACGATGAAAAAACACCGGGTGGATGGCATACTTGCTTCCATTTCGAAGAACACTACACAGATAGACCATTTTGAACAGATGAAGAGTTACGATATTCCGGTTGTCTTCTTCGATCGCGTGCCCGATGTACCCGATGTTCACTCCGTTAGCTGCAACCTGTATCACAGTTCGGTGGAAGCTGTCGAATTTCTCATTGCCAAAGGCCATAAGACGATTGGTTATATGCAAGGACCTCCTACTCTTGGTATTAAAAATGAACGGCTGGCCGGTTACTATGAGGCGCTTAAAAAGCATAAAATACCTATAGACGAATCGCTCATCGTAAGCACCGACCTATCTACTGAAAGCACAGAGAAAGCACTGGAAGAACTGCTCAGCAGGAAGAAAAGGCCTACGGCCGTACTGGTGTTTCACGACTACGTGGCGCTGGATGCCATACATTATGCCCGGCAAAAGAAGCTGCGCATCGACAAAGACATCAGCTTTGTAAGCTATGCCAATGTATCTGTTACGCGCTATCTCGACAACCCACCTATCGCCTCCGTAGAACAGTTTCCGTACGACCAGGGCGCCCGGGCTACGGAATTGCTTTTCAAGCTATTGGACAGCAAAACCAACCGGCAGGATATACCCTGGGAAAACGTGGTATTAAAAAGCGAATTAATCGTGCACTAAAGCGTAATCCGCCTACCTTTGCCCACAAATTTTTTTGTTATGGATTACCGTATTGAAAAAGATACCATGGGCGAAGTGCAGGTGCCTGCCGATGCCTTATATGGCGCTCAGACCCAGCGCAGCATCGAGAACTTCAAGATTGCTCAGGACATCAACAGAATGCCCAAAGAGATCATCCGTGCCTTTGCTTACCTTAAAAAAGCGGCTGCCATCACCAACTTCGAAGCAGGCGTGCTCCCCAAAGAGAAATCCGACCTCATTGGCCAGGTATGCGACGAAATACTGGCCGGCAAACTGGATGCTTACTTCCCCCTCGTAGTATGGCAAACCGGTTCCGGTACTCAATCCAACATGAACGTAAATGAAGTGGTTGCCTATCGCGGACACGTGGTAAAAGGCGGCCAGCTCACCGATAAAGAAAAGTTCCTCCATCCCAACGATGACGTAAACAAATCACAGTCATCCAACGATACCTTCCCCACCGCTATGCACATCGCGGCTTATAAGATGCTGATCGAGGTAACCATCCCCGGCATTGAAAAGCTGCGCGATACCCTGGTTGCCAAGAGCAAGGAATACATGAAAGTGGTGAAGATTGGTCGTACGCACTTTATGGACGCTACTCCATTAACAGTAGGACAGGAGTTCAGCGGCTATGTATCTCAACTGAACCACGGATTAAAAGCTATCAAGAATACACTCGCCCACCTGAGCGAACTGGCATTGGGTGGCACTGCAGTAGGAACTGGTATCAACACACCTCCCGACTATGCAGCGAATGTAGCTAAGCATATTGCGGCCCTCACAGGCCTGCCTTTCGTAACGGCTGAGAACAAATTCGAAGCGCTGGCAGCACATGACGCTATCGTGGAAGCACATGGCGCCCTGAAAACAGTAGCTGTTAGCCTGATGAAGATCGCCAACGATATCCGTATGCTCAGCTCCGGCCCCCGCAGCGGCATCGGCGAGCTGTTCATTCCCGATAACGAGCCCGGCTCTTCTATCATGCCTGGTAAAGTGAACCCCACACAATGTGAAGCGCTCACCATGATCGCCGCACAGGTACTGGGCAACGATGTGACCATCAACATTGGCGGTGCTACCGGCCACTTTGAACTGAACGTATTCAAGCCGGTAATGATCTACAACTTCCTGCACAGCGCCCGCCTCATCGGTGATGGCTGTGTTAGCTTCAACGACAAGTGTGCCGAAGGCATCAAGCCCATTGAAGAGAATATCAAGAAGCACGTAGACAATTCACTGATGCTGGTAACCTCCCTCAACACAAAGATTGGTTATTACAAAGCAGCAGAGATTGCCCAGAAAGCGCACAAAGAAGGAACTACCCTCAAGGAAATGGCCGTGAAGTTGGGTTATGTGACACCCGAGCAGTTTGATGAATGGGTGATACCAGCCGACATGGTAGGGAAAATCTAATACACGAATTGTAGCGAATTACACGAAATAAACAGGGTGTGCCGAAACCGGCACACCCTTCTTTTTTACACAGATAACCAGAGAAAGATTACAGCTTCACAGCCACACCAGCCAGCACAGCAGCAGGCGTTTGCGGGCTGATCACACCCTGACCCACGAAATATTGTTCATCAGTAATGTTGTCGAACTTGATACTGAGACGGAACCTTCTTGTTTCGTAAAACACCGTTGCATTCAACAGCGTGTAAGAAGGGAAAGTGAACACGCCGGTAGCAACAGAGTTAGCAGTCAAATGCTCTCCAATATAATTACCACCCACGCCAACACCAAACCCTTTCAATTTGCCACTTAGGAGTGAATAGCTCATCCACAGGTTGGCCAGGTCAGCAGGACCAGCAGCAGCGGGCCTTCTGCCTTCTAAAGCCGTTGTTGATTTAGTGAGCTTACTATCATTATGTGCATAACCAGCGTTGATGTTCAAGCCACTCACCGGATTGGCATTCAGTTCAAACTCGATACCCTTGCTGGTTTGCGTACCATTCTGCACGGTAATATTGTAATCCACGCCGTTCGACTTGTATACTTCAGGACGTGTAACGTTATCCACTTTAATATCATAATAGCTGGCTGTAAAGTTCAACGCGTTGTTAAACAGCTCCAGTTTCACGCCACCTTCAAACTGGTTGGCCTGTTGCGGTTTGAACGTGCCGGAAATCTCAGGCAGTGGCTGCGTAACAGGCGCTACGTTGGCAAAGCCATTCATATAGTTGGCAAACAACGATACCTGGTTCTTCACCACCTGATACACCAACCCAAACTTGGGAGAGAAGGCTGTTTGTGCATACTTGCTGTTCGCCACCAGCGCATTGGTAGCATGGTTGATGGTACCCTTGCTATCGAACCGGTCTACACGCAAACTGAGCATCGCTATCAACTGATCCGTAATATTGATCACATCCGACGCATAGGCGCTGTATATATAGGTAGACCCATGATTCCTCGTCGGTGCAGCCGTGCTGGCAGCGATCTTTTGATCTACACCATACTTAGAGATCTTTACATAGTTGTTATCATTGTTCAGCGTGCCATTCACGAAATCATAAACGATGTAAGGAGAGTTATCATTGTTCACCTTCAGGCGAACGTAATCGATACCCACCAACAGCCTGTTGCGGAAACCGGCGATCTTGAAATCGCCCACGAAGTTCTGCTGAATATTCAGCGTGGTGTTGATGGTATTTTGCAGGGAGATATTACGCTCCAGTGAGTCATCAGTAGCCTTGCGGATGAACTGGTACTGATAATAACCATCCGTGCGGCGGGTATTGCTGGAGATGATCGTTTGAGAAGTCCATTCGTCAGACAATTTATAGGAGCCTACCGCACGCACATTCACCGTAGGCGTTTTGATCGTGAGGTCGTTGCTGGTATAAGAACGCTTCCAATCGAAATGCAATTCTTCAGGTGTATGCGCAATGAATTGACGCGTGCGGTTGAGGAATACTACCGAAGGGCTGGTAGCTTCTGCGCTATAGAAATCTGCATTCAGGTTGATGCGCAATTTTTCAGAGGCACGCAGCTCCAGTGAAGGCGCCAGGAAGAATGTTTTCCTGAAACCGGCATCCTGCCAGCTAAGCTGGTGATGGTAAGCGGCATTCAAGCGGAACAACACTGTTTTTTCTTCGTTCAGAGAGCCATACACATCTGCATTCACGCGGTTGAGGTTAAAACTGCCGGTAGTATAAGAAACTTCACCACCCAACGTATCCAATGGCTTCTTGGTAATAATATTTACGAGACCGCCAAAAGAAGTAAGTGCACCACCAAACAATGTAGCTGAAGGCCCTTTAACCACTTCGATGCGCTCAACAGACGCAGGATCGTAATCGCCATTGGTTTGCGAAGGAACACCGTCTACCATCGTAGCTTCGGTACGGAAGCCACGGAGTGAATAAAAAGAAGCACCATCGGAGTTGATGCCCCGGCTACCCTGTATCTTATATAAGCCCGGCGTATTCCTGAGCGCATTGCCAAAATCAATCACCATCTGCTCACGCAGCAAGTTCTTAGGGATGGAAGTATACACCTGTGCATTCTCCAGGCGTGCAAGCGGCATTTTGGCCACTGATTGACTTTCTTTGGAGTAAAACTTATTCTTCCTGCCCGCAACAACGATCTCTTCGAGGAAGGCGTGGTTTTCCGTAAGCCTGAAATCATAGGAGGCTGACTCACCAGGCTGTATAGTAATATTTTTTTCTACCGGTTTCAGTTCAACGGAAGAAGCCCTGAGTACATAGCTGCCCGGTTGGATGCCGGTAAGCTTGTATTCACCGAGGCTATTGGTAGTAGTAGCGTGTTTTTTACCCACCAATACCACCGACACACCCTCTGCAGGCTGGCCATCAGAAGAAAAAACTTTCCCCTGCAGCGTGCCGCCACTTTGAGCAAACGATGAGAAACCAGAAAATATGCACACAAAGAATAAAACAGTAAAGAGAAACTTGAATTTCATGTTGGTCATTTATAAATAACTTAAGATCGAGGTGACTGAAGTAAACAGGAAGTGCTATACACTTCGATAAGGAGAAGGAATTTTTTCGGCTGCAAAGGACGGCAGTATAAAGAGGGGCCACTTACGCAATTGGGAAAAACAGCTTACGATATAGGTAACAATTAAAAAAGCACGGATACAAAATCCGTGCTTTCTGCATTATTCACAATTTGTGTAATTCGTTATAATTCGTGCTATTCGTTTTATTGTAAAATAATCTTATCCATCCTGATCTCTGCACCCATTCCATTATACAATTTCAGGATATAAACACCTCTTTTAAATCGATCGACCGGGATATTGAAATTGTTACGGCCTGTTTGCTCATCCAGCACCAGCTTGCCGGTAATATCTACCAATCTGTAGCGGATAGGACGTTGCACGGCAGGTTCTGTTTCTACCTGGATATAACTGGTGGCAGGGTTAGGGAATACACTGGTTACATATCTCGGTACATTACCTCCACCGGGTTGTTCATGGATTGGCAGAATGAGTCCCTGGTACTGAAACACAAGGATAGCGCCTTTGTTGGTCATATTCGTTTGGCTGCCCCCGCTGGGACCTGAAGTAGAGCCAATACTATCAGTGATGATATATATTTTCCCGTCTGGGCTTATGGCAATATCACGGTACCGGTTTACAGACTTGAAATATTGGATAGAATCTCCAATGATCATATCCTTTGTAGCGTTGAGCCGGTATCGGAAAAGGGTGCCCGTACGCAATGTAGGCACCAGCAATGAAGGGTACCAATTGGGAATACCCCGGCCACTGTTGAGGTGATAAAATTCAATACTGGAAGGAGCGATGGTGGGGAACTTAAGCCACCCGCCATTGGCAATCTCACACACGGTGGTAGTCAGCGACCCACAGTCCGTGTAGGCTCTTACCAATGGCTTCCTGAAATTACTTTTTACACTGGCTGGCGCACTTTTTTCCTGCATTACATCAGCGCCTGCAGGAATAAAAAAAGGACTTTCTACGAAATTCTGGTTGCAGTCATTCGCGGTTGACCAGTTTATGTATTGAAAGTTCACTTCATCCGTATCACCTGCTATATAGGGCCATCCATAATTACGGCCGCTTTCAATGACATTTACCTCGTCATCGGTATTGGGGCCATGCTCTGAACTAAACAACTTGCCACCTGCCATAAGTGTAGGGAAAGAAGCTCCATTCGAAGGATTCTTTTCCCACACCAACCCTTGCGGATTCCGGTGGCCAACAGTATAAACATGGCTGCGCACCCCATTCCACAAAGGATTATCTGTAGGAATTGAGCCATCAAAATTGAGGCGCAATATTTTACCGGAATAATTGACATAGTTCGCGCCATTAACTTCCCCCAGCGAAGGCAGCATTTGTGAGCGGATCTCCTGGCAACGGTTGCCAAACTGATTGCGCCCGAGGTCGCCACAGGAATAATATAACTTGTTATCTGCACCAACGATAAGGCGGCCGGTACTATGATCGCCCCCGGCCGGAATCCCCTGGATCAGGGTAATGGGGTTGGTCAGTGAAGGTGTAGCGCCTCCATTGAACTTATATTTCACAATTCTTATATTACTGCCATTGTAGCTATAAGCAACGAAAATCGTGTCTTGTCCGCTCCCAAATCCAGGGTGCAGGGCAAGGCCCAACATGCCATTTTGGCCAATCCCGGTAGCGGCAAAAGGTGCCGAACCGTTCCTGGTGATATTAAGCGTCACCTGACCCCGAATGTCGAGAATGATCTGTCTCGCACCTGTGCCTGTATCTACCCGCACGATGCGGCCTATCTTTTCTGTAATATATAAGAAGTTGTCGGGGCCGTATACAATGTCGAAAGGATGCGCCAGGCGATAGCCTCCGGCAGTTGGTTTTTCATTCAAAACAGTCTTTGTAAACGGCTCATTTTGAGCATAGGAGTGAAAAGAAAATAATATAAGAAAGAACAGCAGTAGTAGGATAACGTTTTTCATATTCAATAGGATTAGGATATAACGGTCTATTGATCTTGGCATTACGAAAATGTAAAATTTTTAGCCATAAAACAATAGCTGAAACCCGCTCTGGGCTTAGTATATATACGATTGTAGCACTGGCATATCTATTATATATTTACGTTTAACCATGGTACCTTTTTGGTACTCAATCCAAACCTCATGAAAACATATTTACCAGTAAAACCATTACTGCTCTGCGTATGTTCATTAGTGATACTTTGTAAGGCGCATGCCCAAACAGCCCGTGTTCAAACCGGTAAGAGTTATGTCAACATTACCAAAGGGCTGAACGGAGGCACTATTGAACCAGGAGATACTTTAGAAATCCGCGCTACCATCGCTGTCGGAAACTGGGACAACAGGAGCGTGACCAATGCACATTACGTGGATACCATACCCGCCAATACCACCTATATCCCGGGCAGCCTGAAAATGCTGACCAACGAGGGCTTGCCCTTTAAGTCATACAGTGACAATGCGGGTGATGATCCAGCTTATTACAACCCTGCAGGTTACCTGCGCATCAACCTCGGCAGTACCAACAATGCCGGTGCCTACCTCGGTGGCGCCTGCAACAATACAACACCCTGGTCTACGCCAACCGGAGGATTGCTCCATGCAGCTGGCCGCCCTTCATTTTATGGAGGCGTTGTCATTATATCGGCATCCTACCGCATTCGTGTAAATCCGGCGATGGCCTATGGCAGCTTCATCAATATGTATGGTGGAGCATTCTATTTTCGCAACAACGGCACCAACATCACCAATCCTTGTAACGCCTATCGCATCGCACTGAAAGAAAATACAGGGCTTTGCGCCAATTCAGTAGGCGCCAATGCCGTGATCGATAATGGCGGTACGTTTGGTGCCAGCAATACACAAAACCGTTCCAACTCGGCCATTGTGCCGGGCTTCACCTTTGTGAACGTTGCCGGTGGAGAGCCCCAGGATGGTAACTACTCCATCGTCAACAACATGAGCCCTTCCGGTAATACCAATCCCAATTCAGCGATACCCAATACAAACAACCGGGTACACGCCCGTTGGGATATCATGGGCGATCATACCGGCGCTGCCAATCCGCTGGCGGGTAATGCACCAACAGCACCAGGTGCTAATGGAGGATATTTTGTAGCGGTGAATGCGGCCTATGCCAATAGTAATGCCATTCAACAAACCATTGGAGGTTTGTGTCCCAATACTTATTACGAGTTTTCTGCCTGGTTTAAGAACATTTGCCGCTATTGCGCTTGTGATTCTACCGGCGATAACCCGTATGGCCAGTCAGGGTCTACTTTCTTCCCGAATCCTAACTTTAATGGTCCGGATTCCTCTGGTGTGAACCCCAACCTCACCTTTACGATCGATGGAGTTGACTACTATACCAGTGGCAACCTTAAATATACCGGTCAATGGGTGAAGAAAGGATTTGTGTACCTCACTGGTCCTTCACAAACATCTTTCACCATCACCATCCGCAACAATGCTGCCGGTGGTGGCGGCAACGACTGGGCCATCGATGACGTAACACTTGCCACCTGTGCGCCCAATCTCGACCTGCGACCTTCACCATCTTTACAGGCGTGTGTAGGACAGTCGATCGATATGTATGCCGATATTCGTTGCTACTTCCCCAACTACATCCACTGGCGCTGGGAAAGAAGCACTGATGGCGGCACT
This sequence comes from Paraflavitalea sp., assembly GCF_059502485.1. Lineage (NCBI taxonomy): Bacteria > Pseudomonadati > Bacteroidota > Chitinophagia > Chitinophagales > Chitinophagaceae > Paraflavitalea > Paraflavitalea sp. The sequence goes on along the minus strand of NZ_JCACET010000008.1, from coordinate 1,243,211 downwards.
ACCTGGACCAATACCGGCGTAAGCGGAACAGGCAGTCCCGTACTGGACGGAGGAGAATATGAATACCGCGCAAACTATCCTACTTTCCCTGCTACAGCTGGGCTTAACAATACCAGGTATCGCATACGGATTGCCTCTACGGCTGCCAACCTCAACAACAACAGTTGTGCATTTTCAGCCACCACATTGATTACTGTCAATACACTGAACTGTACCATACTGCTGCAAACAGAAATACAATCATTCACGGGCCGTATTGTAGACGATCTCGCACAGCTGCAGTGGGCAACGATCAACGAAGAGGCAGGCACCAGCTATGAAATAGAAAGCAGTACAGACAGGATATACTTTACGAAGATCGGCACTGTCAATAGCACGGCTACAGGCGCCAACACTTATCAGTTTACTGATCCACGACCATTGAGCACCGGACGTTTTTACCGTATCCGGCTTACCGATGGAAAAACAGGTAAATACAGCAGGATCATACAACTGGTGGGTGAAGTGCAGGACTTTGCGATCAAGTCGGTAGTCAATCCTTTCCGCGACAAGATCAATATCGAACTGATGTCTCCAGCCAATACCTCCATCACCATAACCCTGATGGATACGTATGGCAGACAGATCAAAAAAGCAACGACAACAGTATATAAAGGCTATAATACATTGACGATGGACAACCTGGAGAATCTATTGCCCGGCACTTATATTATACAAATAAAGAAACCAGATAAAATAATTACGACAAGGCTAATAAAGCCAACCCTATAAAAACCCCTATAACCCGTATATCGTATGAACCTAAACCAAAGCTCTTTACAGCCCAGGGTAATCCTTATCCTGTTGATCCTGCTGAGCCAAACAACTGTGCTTGAAGCACAGCTACAGTTTGGTAACAGCTATGTCAACGTTTCGAAGAAAAAAGCCGGCGGCACCGTGCAGCCAGGCGACACCCTGGAGATCCGCACCAACTATTATTTCCCTACGGGACTTAATAGTAATAATATTTATGCCCTGCGGTATCTCGATAATGTACCGACGAATACAGTTTACGTGGCCGATTCCATGAAGCTGATCACCAATGAAGGTTTGTTGTATAAAAGATGGACCGACGCATCAGGCGATGACCCCGGTACTTACCTGGCTTCGCCTCCGACAGGTCAATACAACATCCGTATCAATGTAGGCAACAACGCAACTGCGCCTGCCAACAATGGTACCACCAACATTACGGGAGCGAGCACCTGGATCACCGGTCCGGCCAACTCGACCACTAAACCACGTATTGGTGGAGGCTCACTGCTTACCACCTCCTTCCTGGTTCGTGTGACCGGCAATGTAGGTGATACCATCACACTCGGTGCCGGACGGCTGATGTATAGAAATTCAAGCGGTGGTTCAGATGTAACGGTCGCCACTACGCAGTACAAGATCCTGATCTCGAACAACGACCCGATCTGCGCCGATGCCGTAGGCCGGAACTTCGTAGCCGAAGCAGGTGGTACTTTCGATAGCGGCACCGTACAAAACCGCAGCTATGGCCCTGCTTACTTCATCTCTGGCTACCAATATAAACCACTGGCTTATCCCGGCGCCGATCAAACCGGCGACGGTACTTATACTATTGTGAACAACCTGAGCCCTTCCGGCAGTACGTATCAGAATGCGCTGAAGCAACCCAATTGCGGCACAGCAGTTTCACCACCCCTTCCGATCGGCGCCTGCGAAAACAGGATGTTCCGTGGTCACTGGGATATCATAGGTGACCACACCGGAAGTACCACACCAGCTGGTAACCCACCGGCAGCACCCGGCACACGTGGCGGATACATGCTGGTGGTGAATGCGGCCTACTATACCAGTGAGGCCTACCGTCAGTTTATATCAGGTCTATGTCCTAACACCTCGTATGAGTTCTCCTTGTGGGTACGCAACGTGTGTACCAATTGCGGCGTCGATTCAAACCGCACACAAACCTGGGCACCCGGCGTAAGGCCCAACCTTACCTTTGCGGTCAATGGACTCGACAGGTATTCATCCGGAGAGATAGACACCGTAGGATGGATCAAAAAAGGATTTACATTTAAAACGGCCTCCAATCAAACAAGTATCCTCATCTCCATCCGTAACAACGCATCAGGCGGCGGTGGTAATGACTGGGCCATCGATGATATCGCACTGGTTACCTGTAACCCTAACCTTACCATGAATCCGGGCCCTACATCATCAGCCTGTATAGGACAACAGGTAAACGTATCGGCTATCGTTCGTTCCTACTTCAACAACTATGTCAACTACGAATGGGAACGCAGTAACGATGGCGGCAACACCTGGAATACTACAGGCGTAACAGGCACAGGAACTCCAGTACTCACCAATGGATTGTACCAATATGAAGCGCCTTTTCCATCTTTCCTCGGTGATAGCGCCAGCCATGGAAGACGATACCGCATAAAAGTAGCGTCCTCTACCACCAACCTTACCGACGTCAATTGCTCGTTCAATGCCAATACCACGGTGGTCGTGTTGATCAACAACTGTCAATGGATATTAAGCACCAAGCTGCTTACCTTTACAGGGCAGTTGCAGAATAACTATACGACCTTACGATGGACCACTGAAAATGAGGATGCCAGTACCACCTTCGAGATCGAGCGCAGTAACGATGGTACACATTTTACTAAAATAGGTACCCTCAATAGCAGAGCAGCGGGCTCGGGCGCAGCCTATAGCTTCAACGACCCCACTGCTGTGACAGGAACTGCCTACTACCGGCTTAAAACGTACGAGAATGGCAATTACAGCTACAGCCGGATAGTGATGGTGAGCAACAAACTGGAGTTCAACATCCATTCACTGGCCAATCCATTCACCAGTCAAATAGAGTTCAACGTAGTGAGCCCAGAGAAAGGAATTGCTTACATTACCATCACCGATTCTTATGGCAGGATCGTAAAACAAAGCAGGGAGAATATGACTACCGGACTGAATAACGTGAAGCTGAGCGGAATGGAGATATTAAGTCAGGGAGCTTATACCCTGCGCGTACAAATGAAAGATAAGATCATCAATAAGCAGGTAATAAAAATGAAGAGACAGTAATAATCGTAAAGACCATACATTAGAAAGTCCGGAAGAAAACGCTTACTAAGCACATTCTTCCGGACTTTTTCGTCTTACAGACTTTCGGACGTTATTTTAAAAGCATCTATAAGAAAGTACATGTTTGATATCTGCACCATACACTGAACCATCGCCGGTGATCTCAAAACTCTTCACATATCCGTTGGTATCGTACACATAATTCTTGAAATCTGATACGTAGGGCGCACCATCCGGGCTACCATTGGCAAGGAAATCCTGCCAGGTCGACTTGGTAGGAACATTGGTCGAGTTCAACCCAAAATTGACGGCGTTTTGGAATATCGTCAACTCGGTATTGCTATGGAAGGCAAGAAATCCTTTGGCTGATTTGGTAGCATCATACTGGTAATCGATCACTGTTTTTTCGCCGGAGGCAAAAGCCATGGTCACCTTGGTAAGGTTGTTGGCAGTCCATGTATACGTATACACCAACACAGGATTGTTCGGAGCGATGGCCAACGACAGGAAGGCCTCTTTCATGTAGCCGGTTGGATAATAGGTATAGGAAATGATGACTTCAAAGCTTGTATTGTCTGATGGGTCCACATAACCGTGAAACTCCTGTATCCTGCCATTGGCATCCAGCACGAAATACTGGTTGGTGCCTACATTCACCCTTGAAGTAACACGATTGATGTTAAACTCATTATCGATCGTGCCGCCGGTTTGGGACGAGCTGTCGATCAATTGCGTCTTGATTACCTGGTTCTGTGCATTGAACGTACTGGTGATGGCGCTGATCTTTGCACCACCCAGCTCATAGCTGGCCAGGTTGCTGAGTATGCAGGTAGAAGGCGGAGGAGTTCCATTCAGCACCACTTCCCGTGCAGTGCAACTGCCATCAGTTATTGTGACACTACCGGAAACAGTATCGGTAGCGCCTTCACAAACCGCCTTCCAGGTATAGTTACCGGGCGCCAGCGTAAACAGCGCGGTACCGGCAGTGCCGCAGGAAGGAGCAGCTGTCTGGAAGCTGGTAATGGTATCCTTTTGGCCATTTACAAAAGTCAGCAGGTTATTCCCACATCCCTGTTTTGCCCATAGCATCAGCTGGCCGGTGCCGGGCGGAGGAGGAGGTGTGGTAACAAACTTTCCGGTGAACTTACCGGAAATGGTCTTCACATTACCCGCAGCGTCCACCACTTCACCACTGAAAGTGCCGGTTACCCCTTCACCATCGATCTTGCTGATGGTTACAGAAAACTTATTGATGGCCAGCGGGTCATTGCTGTAGATAGCGCTGCCGCCGGAGATGTACTCGAAATAAACCGCGGGCGTAGCGTAAGTGCCTGCAGTGATCGTGGTGCCGTAGACCTCAAGGTAAAAGTCATCCTGGAAGTTGGTAGAGGTTCCTTCCAGCACAAGGGCCGAAACACCACCAATGGTGCTGTAGTAGGCCGTATCCATCGGCCCCTTGAATTCGGTACTGCCCTCTTTAAATTCCCAGGCAGCAGCTCCTAAGGGTACACCGCCGGTTTCCAGGCTTTTTTCTTTCTGGCACGAGGAGACAATTACCCCGGCCATCACAGCCAGCAGCAGTAAATAGTTTTGTATTCGTTTCATATCCACGGGTTTAATAAATAAAATAAAGCCCGCAGCTCAAAGCTCGCAGCTATATTCTATAATACTTGTACGGTATCATTCACCGGAGAGTTGGTTTCCACCGAGGTACGTGGTTCTTCGTGGGGATGTTTTTTAAAAAAGCGACGTTGAAACAAAAGTATGACAATCACACCCACCGAAATGGATGCATCGGCAATATTAAATATGGGAGAGAAGAAGGTGAACCTTTCACCGCCCCAGAAAGGGATCCAGGAAGGCAGCGTCTTATTTTCAATAAGCGGCACGTAGATCATGTCTACCACCTTACCATGTAAAAAGCTGGCATAGCCACCGCCCGGAGGAAACAGTACCGCCTTGGGCAGGTTATCGTCGCTGGGAGAAAAGATCATACCGTAGAACATACTGTCGATCAGGTTGCCCAAAGCACCGGCAAAGATCATAGCCACACAAACAATAAAACCACGGTGATATTTCTTCTTTACAATACTGCGGATATAGAATACCCCAAAGATCACAGCCACCAGTCTGAACAGGGTCAGCGCTATCTTGCCCCATTCGCCACCAAACTTCCAACCCCAGGCCATCCCTTCATTCTCGATGAAGAAAAGACGGAACCATCTACCGAGCAATGGGATCTGCTCACCATAATTCATCGAGGTCTTAACCCAGAACTTCAATATCTGGTCTATGGCTATAATACCTATTATAATTAAAGCGACGGTTCTGATCTTCACCGGACAAAAAATTTTAGTTTTCAAAGATAAGGCTTTCGTTGGGGAGTTCCGTAGGTAAAACCTGTTGTTTTTACTCCTCAAAATATACCCTTTTCACCCGTTGAGAAATACCTGTAAGCATCTCATAAGGAATAGTTTGAGCCCAATGAGCAACCTGGCTCACAGGCAGCTCGCGACCAAACAATACGACCTCATCACCCTCCTGCACATGCGGAATATCCGTAATATCGATCATCACCATATCCATACATACCGTCCCCATCACCGGCGCCAGCATTCCTTTCACCCACATCTTGCCCACCCCATTGCTCAGGTTGCGCGGATAGCCATCAGCATAACCAATGCGCACGGTGGCAATTGTACTATTCCGGCCTACTACCCCCCTGCGCCCGTAACTCACCGTTTCACCCTCTTTTAAATGCTTGATCTGTGCGATGGTGGCTACCAACGTAGATACCTCTTTCAGTTCCAGCTTATGCGAATTGGCGCTGTCGATGCCATACAAGCCAATACCCAGGCGCACCATGTCGAGTTGCAGATCCGGGTGCCGTGCAATGCCGGCCGTATTAGCAATATGACGCAGGAAAGGATACGTTACAATTTGCTGTAATTCGCCTACCATCGAATGAAAGATAGCTGCCTGCTCCTTCGTAAACGCATCATGTTGAGCATCCTCACTGGCAGCAAGATGACTGAATACACTTTTCACCGTAAACGTATCACCCTTCAATACATCCAACAACCCAGGCAGTTCAGCAGGAGCAAAACCTAAACGGTTCATGCCTGTCTCCAGCTCGATGTGTACCGGGAATTGCCGGATGCCTTCTTTTTTCAGAAAAGCCTCGAACGACAATAACAGTCCCGGAGAATACAGGTCAGGTTCCAGGTTATATTGTACCAGTATATCAAAGGTCGATTCATCGGCATTCATCACCATGATCGGTAAATTGATGCCTCCCCTGCGTAGCTCCACCCCTTCATCGGCATAAGCCACTGCCAGGTAATCTACCTTGTGAAACTGCAATGCATTGGCGATCTCATAACTACCGCTGCCATAAGAGAACGCTTTCACCATCGCCATCAGCCTGGTAGAAGGCTGCAACAGCTGTTGATATTGTTTCAGGTTATGTGCCAGCGCATTCAGGTCGATCTCCAGCACCGTTTGATGTACCTTCTGCTCGAGCAGACGGTCTATCTGTTCAAATTCAAACACACGCGCGCCTTTCAGCAATATCGCCTCATCCCGGAAATTGAGCTGATGAAACTCTAACTTGAACGCCTCTACCGAAGGATAAAAAAGCAATTCAGGAATAGAGGCCAGCCTGAAAATGCCCTGGTGCAGCACCATCTTATCCCCAATGCCGATCAACCGGCTTACACCGCGTTGCGATAAAGCCTGCGCCACCTCCTTATACAACTCCTTTTCATTCCTTCCGCTCTGCAGGATGTCCGACAGGATCACCGTCCTCCTTGCATGCTGCCTTTGTTGCGACAGAAAATCCAATGCTATATTAAACGAACTGAGGTCAGCGCTATAACTATCATTGATAATGGAACAATTGTTTACTCCCTTCTTCATTTCCAACCGCATGGCTACCGGCCCCAGCTGCAACATTCTTTCAGCAATCACTGCAGGTTGCAAGCCCAGGTGCAGTAACACGCACCAGCAGTGGATAGCATTCTCTACCGAAGCATCATCCGTAAAAGGGATCGTAATGGCGATCGTTTGTTCCTTGTACAAAGCAGTGATCAGCGTAGTGCCATTATCCTTGAAGATGGTGAGTACCTGCAACGTTGCTTCCGTTACCGTGCTCCAGTTGAATATCTCAAAACTACCTTTGCCGCCTTTATTGAATTGCTGCCACAAAGCCGCTACGCCTTCATTGATCTCAGGCGCATCCTTGCAATACACAAGCGCTTTTACATGGGTAAAAAGCCGCAGCTTTTCATTCACCTTTTGCCGTGAGTTCAGAAAGCCTTCACTATGTGCCTCACCGATATTGGTAAAGATGCCAATAGTAGGCAGGATGATCTTTTGCAGCTTATCCATTTCACCCGATTGGGAAATACCCGCTTCGAAAATGCCCAGCTCATGCGATTCATTCATGGGCCACACGCTTAGCGGCACACCGATCTGAGAGTTATAACTGCGTGGGCTGCGGATGATCGAATACCGGTCGTCGAGCAATTGATTCAACCATTCCTTTACGATCGTTTTACCATTACTGCCGGTAATGCCGATCACCGGAATGGAAAACAACTTGCGGTGATGCGTTGCCAGCAATTGCAAAGCCTGCAACACATCTTTTACTTCGATCACATTGGCTTCCGGGATATGCGCAACATCTACCGGATCGCTCACTATAAAATTCCGTACACCCTTTTCATACAAAGGCACGATAAAACTGTGTCCATCCCGGCGAGGTCCCTTAATAGCAAAAAACAAAGAAGAAGCAGGAAAGATCAGCTTCCGGCTATCGATCAGCAACTGCTCGATCGAAGCATTGGCAAACTGCTGCTGAAACTTCCCCTTTACAATAGAAACAATATCTTCAATATGATACTTCATGAATATTAATTAGTGAAGGTCCCTATCATGCCCTGCATCATGGGCATTCTTTTCCCTGTTGGCCACGGCCACCGAGTATACCATGGAGGCAGCGATGCTTACCGCGATCACCAACAACGAGGCCCATACCGGCACCTTTATATGGAAGTATTCTATCAGCATCTTAACACCGATAAAAATGAGCACAAAAGAAATACCCTGTTGCAGGTGACTGAATTTATCAACCGCCCCCTTCAATAAAAAGAAAAGCGAACGTAAACCGAGAATGGCAAAAATATTACTGGTATAGATCACCAGGATGTGCCTGGAGATACCCATCACGGCAGGAATAGAGTCCACCGCAAAAACAATATCGGTAGTAGCCAGCATGACTACCACTACAAACAACGATGTATATACCCGCTTACCATCTACCTTCACAATGTAGCGGCCACCAAAATCTTCCATGGTGATAGGCAGGAACTTTCTCAGCCATTTATACACTGGGCTGTCTGCCGGATTGTAATCCGCCTTATTATCATGCGTAAACATTTTATAGCCCGTCCAGATCAGGAAAGCCCCGAAAATATACAACACCCAATGGAACTGGTTTACCAGCTCAACACCTACTGTGATGAACAGTACCCTGAACACGATAGCCATCAGGATGCCGATCAGCAGCACCCGGGCATAGAAATCCTCCTTGACATAGAAAAAGTTGAACAGCAGGATGAACACGAAGATGTTGTCGATACTCAGGCTTTTTTCCATCAGGTAGGCACTCACATATTCGAGCGCCATATCCTTGCCCAGCTCAAACCAGATAAAAATGCCAAAACTGAGGCCAAGGGCCACCCAGAATACACTTACCCAAAAAGCTTTCTTGAGCGATACATGCGTAGAACGTTTACTGAAAAGGCCGAGGTCGATAATGATAGCCAATACCAGAACAATCCCAAAAACCAGGTAGGTAATTTGATCCCGTGTCATGCTGATTTACTTGATGGCAGCAAAGATAGGGGACTCCAACTCTCTACTGGTATTTCCGCTTCCTTACTGTTTGATAAATAAAACCAAAAAGTACTACCAGCAAAACAGGTACCCCGATATTGATCAACTGCCATTGGGATTTCTCATTTTCCACCTTTTCAGGGTCAAGCAGACGGAGTGTATAATCCTTGGACCTTGTTTCAAGGATGCCGGAGGGATTCACGAGATATTCGATACAATTGAGGATGAAATCCCTGTTTGCGTATTGATAATTGGTAAATTGGTTGAAACCCATGGGAAGTGGTCCCTGCTGCTGCGAAAACACATTCGTAGCTATATCCGCATCCGAGATCACGATCATCTTATTCTCGTCATCCGAAGTTGCCCGGAAAGGCTGCTTGTAAATACCTGCCAGCGTATCCATTTTAGCCTGCGACAACCGGTTGGTAAACAGGGAAGAAAAGCGGCCTTCCAGCAGCATGGCCACCGGAATATTCGCTTTATTGAAAGTCTTCAGGTCTTCTTCCGTTTTCACGCTGTTGAGCGATACTATGGCCGGCGTACTGAGCGTACGGGCGTTGGACGAAGTAGCCAGCAACACCGTTTTACGCACCCCTGTAGCTTTTACCGTATCGATCGAATTGGGGAACATAGACAGCACCAGGTCCATATTCTTGGAAATAGGATGTCCTGTATAAGAAGATAACAGCGGAAAGTAAGGCCAATCCTGCAATTCCATCTGTGGCTTATCACCCATATTACCTACCACCAGCGGGAGGCGGTCGCACTGCAGATCCTGCACCAGGTCGGGGTTTATACGAACGCCATAGCGGAACAACTGATCGTCCAGGTTCAGCCCAAAATCAAAAGCCACAAAATCACTTTGCTTGCGCATCAGGCTGTCGAGACTGGCGTCCAGCTTATCGAGCAGCCAGATCACCTTGCCCCCATGCATAATGTATTGATCGATCTTCAGCTTCTGCTCATCGGTAAACTTCACAGTAGGCTTCATGATCACGATGGCATTGAAGTAGGCGGGGATCACCGGCACACTGTCGATGGGCACGAAGCCAAAACCATAATTATCCATCAGGGTTCCCTGAATGAGATCATATACATTGTAAGTCCTCGGTTCGCCATTATTCAGCAGATAGCCCACGGCAGGCACCTTATCGGCTGATATCTTTTGAATGGCATGTGCCAGTTTATATTCCAACAACGCTTCTGCATTGTTAAGCGTGCTGAAAGGATCGCCATCCGACACTTTAGAGCTTTGTAAAAAATCAACCGGGATGATCTTGTTCCCGATCGTTACCAGCGCACCGGGAAAAAGATAACGCTGCTCTTCGCCCTCTCCTTCTTTCACTTTTACCCGCACGTTGGTAGGCTTAAGGCCCATGCGCATCAGCGAGTCCATGGAAAAAGCGCCGGTAGTATCGCCCTGGTCCATGCTGGGCTTTTGAAACTTGTATTGAATATTGGCCTTACCGGTTTCTTTGAATTCCTGCAACAACTCCCGGGCACTGTTCGACAGCCTCCTGAAGCCCGCCGGCATGTTGTCGCCTTCCAGCAACACCGTCACCGTTACCGGCTCTTTCAGTTCGCGCAATAATTTTTTAGTAGGAGCAGAAAGTGTATACCGCTTTTCCTGGGTAAGGTCCAGCCGGAAATGAACCAACGTAGCGAGATAATTAATACCCACCAGCACGATCAACAAGGATAGCCACCAATATTTCGAGGCAAGAAGTTTTTTCATATTCAAGAAAAGCCCCAAAGGCTTTATTGATATTGATTATGGATTCGTTTATCGTTTCAACAGATTCCTTCCCGTAAACACCAGGAAAAAGCCGATCACGCTCAGGAAATAGATAATATCGCGGCTATCCACCACTCCGCGGCTCACGCTGCGGTAATGAAAATCGATGCCGGCCATCTCCACATAGTAGTCTGCACCCGCTTCCAGCGCCGGAATGCGGCTGATAGCATTGAAACCACTATATAGTATAAAACACACAAAAGCACTGACAATAAAAGCCACCACCGCATTATTGGTAAAGCTGCTGCAGCAGATGCCAATGGCTACGAAAGCCCCTACCAGGAAAACAAGCCCGATATAGGAACCAAGGATGGCGCCGGTATCGATGCTGCCTGTTTCGGACAGGCGCAGGATGGTGAAAATATAAACGAGCGTGGGCAGCAGGGCGATCAGCACCACCAGCAGGGAGCCAAAATACTTGCCCCCTACCACCTGCCAACGGCTGAGCGGTTTGGTTTGTAAGATCTCGAACGTGCCTCCTTTAAACTCATCGGCAAAGCTGCGCATGGTAATGGCAGGGATGAGCAGTAATAGTATCCAGGGAGCTAATTCAAAAAATTTATCAAGTGTAGCGTATCCAAAATCAAGGATATTGGTATCAGGAAATACGAAAAGGAACAACCCATTCAAAAGAAGGAACACCACGATGGCGATATACCCGGTAAGGCTACTGAAGAACTGACGAAACTCTTTTTTACAAACAGGCCACATGCGTACGAAAATAAGAGATTATACCTATAAAAAAAGAAATGCTTAACGGAGTGATCTACGAAAGAAGGATTTCCCTAAATTCGCTTTCTCCCTACACAAAAAATCCATTCCCTACTGTTAACTGATTGTGATTATTAACGCTTTAGCCATACATATATTTTACACAGATAACCATAACCTACTGCAACAAAAACTCTCCGCCGGGAGAGTTTTTGCGTTTTAGCCCTTTCCGCAAGCTTTTCCCTCAAGGTTCACTATGTACGCCATGTCGTTGAATTAAGCTGCCACTGCGATTACCTTGAAGCCTGGTTTCAAAGTCTCATAAACCTTCCATCCTGGGGTCATCTTAGGGTCATCCTAGGGTTTTCTTAGGGTTTTTGTAGGCTTTTTATCTTAGCATAACCCTAAGATAACCCTACCATAGCCGCAAAAAAACCTCTAAAACAAGCCATTCATTGCCTTTGAATCAAGCTGTAATGCTCTCCTCCGGATAAGCTTTACTACCCCTTCCTGGCGCTATTGCAAACCCCTTGAGAAAATAAATTAGCCACCATCTACTGGTTTTTCAGTAGATTAACTTATTTTTACGTTACACAACTAATAAATACGTTAAACACCTCATCATGGAAGAACTCACCAAAACAGAAGAGCGCATCATGCAGATCATCTGGCAATTGGAGAAATGCTTTGTGAAGGACATAATAGATAAGCTGGATGACGAGCCAAAGCCCCCCTACACCACCATCTCCTCGGTAGTGCGCATCCTGGAGACCAAGGGATTCGTGGGACATAAAGCCTACGGCAAGACCCATGAATACTTCCCCCTCATTACCCGGGAGGAATTTGGCAAAAGCAGCTTCCGCCGCATGTTCAAAGAGTACTTTGAAGGCAAACCCGAAAAGGTGCTCTCCTTTATGATGGAAGACGAAAAGCTGAGCCCCGACGAAATAGAACAACTGAAAAAATTCATCGACCAACAATAAACCCTATCAATATGAACAGCCTGTTGCAATACCTGCTGAACATATCCTTCAGCATCCTGCCGTTTTACCTGCTCTACCTGCTATGCTTTCGCCGGCTCACCTTTTTCAACTGGAACCGCTGGTACATCCTGGCCTCATTGATCATCAGCGCGCTTATCCCTTTGATCAGTTTCCCTGCAGGCGAAAATCAATACCTGCCGGTACAAAACCTGCCCTTCCTGCACCAGCCTGCTGCTGCTGCGCCCGTAGCCCCGCAATTGCCGGCAACAACAGTCGCTCCACTCGACTGGTCGCAACTAATATTGATTATCTATATAGGAGGTGTACTTGTCACCGCCACCAGCCTGTTGGCCAGCCTCGCCCGCATCGCAAAGATGATCCGCGATAACGCCGGCGAACGTACTCATGGGTACCGCATCATCAAAAGTGAACATGTGCGGGTAAATGCCTCCTTCTTTGGCTACATCTTCCTGCAGCCATCCCTCAACACCGAAGAAGCTTTTACCGTCATCATGCATGAAGATGCACATGCCCGCCGCCGCCATACCCTTGATATACTGCTGCTGGAAATGTTCAAAATATTCCTGTGGTTTCACCCTGCCCTGTATCACTATAAAAAATTATTGCAGGAAGCGCATGAGTTTGAAGTAGACCGGGAAACAGCGCTCGTCACCAATAAAAAGGACTATGCCCACCTGCTTTTAAAACTGCAGAGCGGCCACACTCCTTCCCTCGTCAACAGCTACAACTCAACGGGCATCACCCAAAGAATAAAAATGCTCTTTGCAGAAAGGACCAAAGGCTCCCGGAAAATGGCCTACCTGCTGGTATTGCCCTGCCTCGCCATCATAACCATGTATTGCAGCAAAAAAACCACCGATCTGCAGGCAAGCGTGATAGAAGTGACCCATGGAGAATATGGCATCTTCGAAGAGAGCCCACAAGAATTGCGGTACATCCTGAACCCACAAAAGATCAAAAGGATGGAAGATTACCATGCTTTTCTGTATGGTGAAGAACTGAAAAAGATAGGCCAGCGTTTTGGTCAATACAATGTAAACGTGCGTGCTTTTACCTATTCAAAAACTACAGGACCAACAGAAGAATGTGGAATGATACTATATGGCAAGAGAGAGATCATGGCCGGATTTAAAATGGAAGAACTGCTCAAGCAAAATCTGTCGATCGAGTTATCGGTGAATAAAAGTACCGGTGAAGCACAAGTCCATTCTGTAACACAACAGGCGCCCGCAGAGCGTGACAGCGATAAATACAAAGCTGTCATTGAGAATGGGCAGCAATTATTTGCAGCCAATTGCGCAGCCTGCCACAAAGTAGATAAAGACATGACAGGCCCGGCCCTCTCCGGTATCGAAAACCGCAGAACAAAAGAGTGGCTCTATCAATACATTCGCAACAGTAATGACCTGCTACGCATAGGAGACTCTACAGCGCTGCAACTGTACAGCGACTGGGACAAAACGCCTATGACCGTTTTCCCGCATCTGAAAAACCAGGATATCGATGCCATGCTGGCCTATATCCGTGCAGCAGAATAATAAAAAGTTGAAGATCACTGAATACTTAGTGAACGTAAGGTTTTGACAGTTTGAGAAACCTGTTCAATAACATAATCAATCTCGTCCTCTGTCGTAAAACGACCAACACTAAAGCGCAGGGAGCTGCGGGCCAGTTCGTCCTCCAGCCCCAGCGCTTTTAACACGAAACTGGGCTCCATAGAAGCAGAAGTACAGGCAGAGCCGGTGGCCACCGCAATATTTTTATTGAAGCCCAACATCAGGGCATTACCATCTACATATTTGAAAGCGAGGTTGGAAACATGCGGCAGGCGATGCGCTGCATCACCATTTACAGACACCCCTTCCAGTTGCAGTAAAGCACTTTCCAGTTTGTCGCGCAGCTTGCGTAGCTGTTGGCCTTCTGTGGCCAGTTGCTCACGGCACAACTCGGCAGCTTTACCCAAGCCAACAATGCCCGGAACATTCAGCGTACCGCTGCGCAAACCACGCTCATGGCCGCCGCCATCTATCTGGGCAGTAAGCCGCACACGCGGATTCTTACGACGCACATACAAGCCACCCACGCCTTTGGGGCCATACATTTTATGTGCTGAAAAACTCATGATGTCGATACCATCATTGATCACATGCACCGGCACTTTACCAACAGCCTGCGTAGCATCACTGAAAAACAATACCCCATGTTGCTTTGCAATACGGCTAATGGCCTGCACGGGCTGAATGACCCCTGTTTCATTATTGGCATACATGATGGCAATAAGGATGGTAGCAGGCGTAATAGCCGCTTCCAATTGTTCCAGGCTGATCAATCCTTTATTATCCACCGGCAGGTAAGTGACCTGCACACCTTGCTTTTCCAGGTGCTTGCAGGCATCCAGCACAGCTTTGTGTTCAGTAACGCAGGTAATGAGGTGATTGCCTTTGCCGGCATACATTTCCACCACACCCTTCAACGCCAGGTTATTACTTTCCGTGGCGCCGGAGGTAAAAACGACCTCCGTGGCATCGGCCCCTATTAAAGCCGCTACCTGTTTGCGCGCATAGTCTACTGCCTCTTCAGCCTGCCAGCCCAGCGCATGCTGCCGGCTGGCCGCATTGCCAAACTGTGTGGTGAAAAAAGGCAACATGGCCTCCACCACCGCCGGGTCGCAGGGCGTGGTAGCATTATAATCAAGATATACAGGCAGATTCAGCATACAATAAACCTAACACAAAATTACCGCAATTGGTTGGATTGCTATCTTTGAACAACTACAATAACTACCTATGCAGAAAGTAGAACATATTGGAATTGCCGTGAAAGACCTCGCCCAATCTATCCCCCTCTTTGAAAAGCTGCTCAACACTACCTGCTACAAAACCGAAGTAGTGGCCAGCGAACAGGTAACTACTGCCTTCTTCCGGCAGGGAGAAACCAAGATCGAACTACTGGAAAGCGTGGACCCGCAGGGCGTCATTGCCCGCTACATAGAAAAGAAAGGAGAGGGCATCCACCACATTGCCTTTGCGGTAGACGATATAGAAGCCGAAATGAAAAGGCTGCAGGCCGAAGGCTTTACCCTACTCAATGAAACGCCCAAGCCCGGCGCCGACAATAAGCTCGTTTGCTTTCTACATCCTAAAGGAACCAATGGAGTATTAGTAGAACTGTGCATGGAAAAAAAGTAAGCTATTCCGGTGGTCCAAACCTTTTATCCTTAATAAACGTGGAGTCGGTAAGGGTGCGCAGAAAAGCCTGCAGATAGATCTTGTCATTTGCGGTCAGGGCGATACCATTCCTCACCAGTGGGTCAACAGTAGTGCTCACCTGCACACCGCTGTTGTAATGCTCCAGCGCCTGATTTACCGAAAGGAAACGTCCATCATGTGCGTAGGGGAAAGTGAGGTACAGGTTGCGCAGACTGGGCACTTTGAACTTGAGTGAGTCGGCCTTATTGTTGGTAATACGCATCCGGCCAAAATCATTGATCGTTGGATCAACCGGTATACCCGTATTGCGGAAACTATTGTCAGTAAACAATGGTTCGGCATGACAGCTGGCGCATTTGGCTTTGAATATCGTATAGCCTGTTTGTTCCACCTGATCGAAAGTAGCAGCGCCCTTCTTCATCCGGTCATATTTGGAATCAGCCGATACCAGCGATCCCATAAACTGCGTCAGCGAAAACAGCATCCGTTGACTATTGATCGTTTCATCACCAAAAGCCGCTTTGAACATGGCTTTATAAGTAGCGTCCTGATTCAACTTATTGATCACGTTATTGATATCCTCCGCCATTTCATTGGGCGCAGTGATCGGCGCCAGCGGTTGCACTTCGAGATTATTGATACCACCATCCCAATGCGTTTCCTTTTGCCATACCAGGTTGAACATGCCCGGCGCATTACGCAGGGTGAATTGATTATTGAACCCGTGGCTCAGGTTATGATCGAACGTAGCAAAAGCAGCAAACTGCTGGTGGCAGGAAGCACAGGGGAAATTTCCATCTTTGGAAAGACGACCATCATAAAACAACTTGCGGCCCAGCTCAAATCCTTCTTCCGTTAAAGGATTGGTAGCAAAAGTATATTGAGGAGCAGGGAATCCTGGTGGGATCGTAAAGTTGAGCGGCGTAGGTCCGCTGCTACCAACATTAGACTTCTTACATGCCTGTATCCATACTGCACCCAGTATCAGAAAAAGAGAAATGCGTATAGTCCATCGTATGGTCACAGTTAGTCATTAGTGATACTCACTACCGTAAACATTTTTGAGTAGTTGTCTGCGATCTGCTGAGCCAGCGGGCCTGCAGTCATCACAGCCGGGTTGGCGCTGATGCGGATATCATGCGGGCTATTGAACCAGTCATATGCATCGGCAACAATATTCATCTCCGTGGTCTTCTTTGGCTGCATATCCACATTCTCGCCAAACGG
Source organism: Paraflavitalea sp. (assembly GCF_059502485.1). NCBI lineage: Bacteria > Pseudomonadati > Bacteroidota > Chitinophagia > Chitinophagales > Chitinophagaceae > Paraflavitalea > Paraflavitalea sp. The sequence continues at coordinate 1,226,265 of NZ_JCACET010000008.1, read as the reverse complement.
ATACAATAAAGTTACCTTTTTTATCACGCTTTCAGCCTTCTTAAACCCACCAATATGGTATTCAAACATCTTTCCGGGAGCGGTGGAAGAAGGAGAAGTACCCTCCAGCTTGGCCATGATGTAGCCGGTATTCCAGGCCCAGAACATGCCCTTGGCGGGATCGAGGGCGCCTGTTTGCGCACCACTTACATTCAGCGCACTATCGACACCTATCGTAAAAGCAATGCGGTTGTACTTATACGGCTTTACAGACAGCTTCAATGTGGATGAGTTGGTGTCGGCAAAATCGATCAGGAAATATCTCTGATCACCAACATGGTATATCATGCCGGAATCGGTATTGATGAGCTCGATGGCGTGGATATAAAACTTAAAGGCTTTTACCGTAAAAGACTCTTTGAAGAAATTCTGGTAAGTAACCGTGTCAAACTTCATCTCTACCGAATCATATTGCACCACCGGTTTAAAACGGAGCACAATATTGTGATCGGGCTCTGTCACTACAACACCGTGAAGTTCCTTCTGACAGGAAATAACAGATACAGCAAGGATAAAGACAATAAAAGTTCTGGTAAGCATGGTTGGGTATTGAAGGTGTCGAACTTGCATGAGCACGGGTTAAAGGTTAATGATCAATAGGACGGATCTTCTGCCGGTTTTGTTTTTGTCCGGACTGTTTCTTTTTGGAATCCAATCGCTTTTCTTTGGAACCTTTTGAAGGTTTGGTAGCTATACGCTTTTTTTCCTTTTTTAGTGCCTGTTCGATCAAAACATGCATCTTTTTTACTACCTCCTGCTTGTTTTCCAACTGCGAGCGATGGACCTGGCTCTTTACTTGCAAAAACCCTTCCGAATTTATCTTCGACACCAACTTTTTACGCAATACTTCCTTCTGCTGATCACTCAATATCAATGAATTATCAATATCAAAATAACCCTCTACCATCGTCTCCACCTTATTTACGTTCTGCCCCCCTTTACCGCCGCTCCGGGCGGTTTTAAAAACAATTTCTTTCGATACATCAATCAAATTCGCCATATACAGTCATTTTGCCGGTTGCACAATCTTCCTATAAATTTACACACTAACCAATTAAATATGCGGGCAGTAATACAGCGCGTAAGCCAGGCCAGTGTGACCATCAATAATACAATACGCTCCAGCATCGGAAATGGTTTGTTGGTACTCGTAGGAATTGAGGATGCCGATACCCCCGAAGACATTACGTGGCTGAGCAACAAGATCGTCAACCTCCGCATCTTCAATGATGAGAACGGGGTAATGAATGTGTCCGCAAAAGAGAACGGCGGCGACATTATCCTGGTAAGCCAGTTTACCCTGCATGCCGCTACCAAAAAAGGTAACCGTCCCTCCTATATCCGCGCCAGTAAACCGGATATTGCCGTTCCACTCTACGAAAAGATGATTGCCCAGTTAGAAGCAGACCTCGGCAAACCCATCGGCACCGGAGAGTTTGGCGCCGACATGAAAGTGAGCCTCCTCAACGATGGTCCAGTGACCATCATTATAGACACCAAGAATAAAGAATAAAAAACCACAATATGGAACTTACACTCAATGATGCCCAGCAGCAGGTAGACCAATGGATCAAGACCGTAGGCGTTCGTTACTTCAATGAACTCACCAACCTTGGCATCCTGGTGGAAGAAGTAGGAGAGCTGTCCCGCCTGATGGTACGCATCTATGGTGAGCAATCATTTAAAGAAAGCGACAAGAATAAAAACCTGGCCGATGAAATGGCTGATGTATTATGGGTGCTCATTTGCCTGGCCAATCAAACCGGCGTCAACCTGACCGAAGCGCTGCAAAAGAACTTCGAGAAGAAAAATATCCGCGATGCCAACCGGCATATCAACAATGAGAAATTAAAGTAAGCTGCCCCTTGCATGAGTTATGAAAACCTGTCCGTAGAAGAAAGAATAGACCGTGCGGCTGAATACGCTTTATTGCTCGTAGCAGATGATAAAGACGTAGACACCATCGTTAAGGAGCTAAAGGAGATGTTTTACCTCACTGAGGAGCAGTCGATGCAGGCCTATGAAAAGATGCGTACCGATCATAAAAGCACCTACCATACAACTGTCAAACGAAACAATAACAAACTCCTGACCATAGCGGTATTTGGTTTACTCGCGGCAGCGGGCTATTTTATTCTCGGAGAAACAATAGGTGACAGCGGAATGGGATATGGGGCCATTGCATTTGCTGTGCTCTTTGTGCTTAGTGCAGTAGCTGCCATATTGATGCTTATTGGTAACATCGGTGAAAAATATAGAAAGCCAGCACAGACAGAAAATAATAAAACCATGCAACTTTCCCGTGAATTGCGAGCTGTATTGGGCATAATGCTGGTAACATCTCTTATGTACTTCTTTGGCTCCCAGGAGAATGTGATAGTAGAAAAAGAACTGATCACCATACCTTCACTGGTATTGTATAAAGAACCTGAGTTGATCAGATTATCGCGGAAACCCCATAAGCATGCCTTTCATTTCCGCTTTTTTGAAACACCGCACGTTTACCAGTTCAATGATAAGTATTATGACTACCGAGGAGGCGAATATTTTATAAAAGACCTCCATGCAGGAGATACGATCGCGATTCAATTGGAGCAAGATCAGGCAGACCGGTCGCAGGAGCGCTATGAGCCATATACCATCAAAATTGTCAACATCATCAAGCATGACACTCCCTATACCAATCACGTATACCGCAATAAGCAGGTAATCAAGAATAATGAAACCGGCAGGTGGATAGGGCTATGCGTGCTTGCTGCCGCACTGATCATCTTCGCCGGCGCGGTATTGTATAAAAAGCGGCAGCAAAACAGGTCTACTGCCGCTTCGGGAACCCGGAATAGTATTTAGCGCCGCGATATATCTACTAATTTAAAGATAAGTCCGCCTATGCCGGCAATAAGCATAACGATACCAAAGATGTATCCTGTGCTTCCGGAAGGGTACTTGCTCATCTTCATGATGCCGCTAAAAATAAAATAGATAGAGATCAGCACAGAGACAATGCCTACACCGGAAGAGGATTTGGCCCTGCCGGCAGCATTCGTCTGTCGCAAAGCTGCATTTACATCATCAGGAGTGTGCTGTTGCGAAAGGAGGTTTTTTCTGATCTCATCGATCGTAAAACCGGCTGCAATTTGCTTGTCGATCTCAAGGCGGATAGCTTCAACGTTTGTCATGGGAGTGGATTTTTAATCGTGTATAAATATAATAGCCAGCCGTAGTTTGCGCAAGGCAGGGGGCGATAATTAACAATCTGTCTTTTAAAACCACCCTTTTGACCGCATACGGCTATCTCAAAAGGTAAAAAATTATATGCGTACTATTTTTTGAATCACTGGGACAGATAATATTACGCATCCTTATCTTTGCCCGCTATGGCTTCAGATTCCAATAAGTTCCAGGCGATCATTTCGCATTGTAAGGAGTACGGATTTATTTTTCCGTCCAGTGAGATCTATGATGGGTTGAGTGCCGTATATGATTATGGCCAGTGGGGCAGCGAACTGAAGAAGAACATTCGCGACTACTGGTGGAAGAGCATGACCCAGATGCATGAAAACATTGTAGGGATCGACGCAGCCATCTTCATGCACCCTACAACCTGGAAAGCCAGCGGCCACGTCGATAATTTTAGTGACCCCATGATCGACAATAAGGACAGCAAAAAGCGCTACCGTGTCGATCACCTCATAGAAGCCCACGCCGAAGAACTGGAAAAAGCAGGCAAAAAAGCCGAAGCAGACGCCCTGATAGCTTCCATGGAAAGCCTGTTGGGCAAAGACGATATGGCTGGCTTAAAACAACTGATCGAAGACAACAAGATAAAGTGCAGCGTCAGCGGTACCTCCAACTGGACCGATGTGCGCCAGTTTAACCTCATGTTCTCTACCCAGCTGGGTAGTGTGGCCGAAGACGCCAATGAGATCTACCTCCGACCCGAAACCGCCCAGGGCATTTTCGTTAACTTCCTGAACGTACAGAAAACCGGCCGGATGAAGATCCCCTTTGGCATTGCCCAGGTGGGAAAAGCCTTCCGAAATGAGATCGTAGCCCGTCAGTTCGTATTCCGTATGCGTGAATTTGAGCAGATGGAAATGCAGTTTTTCATCCGTCCTGGCACAGAAGGCGAATGGTATGAGTACTGGAAAGCTGAGCGCCTGAAATGGCACCTAAGCCTGGGCATATCGCCCGAAAAGTACCGCTACCATGACCACGTAAAGCTGGCCCACTACGCCAAAGCTGCCTGTGATATCGAATATGAGTTCCCGATCGGCTTTAAAGAAGTAGAAGGCATCCATTCACGTGGCGATTTTGACCTAAGCCAGCACCAGCTGTACAGCAAAAAGAAGATACAATACTTTGATAATGAGATTAATCAGAACTACGTACCGTATGTAATCGAAACCTCCATCGGTCTCGATAGAACGATACTGCTGATCCTCAGTGAAGCCTATACCGAAGAAGACCTGAGCACGCCGGAAAAGCAGGACAGCCGGGTGGTATTGAAATTCCCTCCCAAGCTGGCGCCCATTAAACTGGCCGTGTTGCCGCTCACCAAAAAAGATGGCTTGCCCGAAATAGCAAGGCAAATCATGGATGAGTGCAAATCACATTTCTACTGCTTTTATGAGGAAAAGGACACCATTGGTAAGCGTTATCGCCGGATGGATGCCTTGGGCACTCCTTTCTGCATAACGGTTGACCATCAAACTAAGGAAGACAATACAGTGACTATCCGTTACCGGGATAATATGCAACAGGAGCGCATTCCGTTAAATAAAATCCTGGAGATTGTACAGAAACAAATTAATTAATTCTATATTTGAATTAAGCATCGATTAGTAAAAAGCGTAATATCTGAAAGACCTACTCCTCTTTTTTAAATGAACATGTGTCCTGTGAAAAACAACCACCCACGTTAGGCTCGTGTGTTTAGTAGTAAATGAAATAATTTAACTGGCCATCCGTTATAAGGAGACCGCCCTTTTGTCATGGGATGACTACCCTATACAAATTGGTAACCAAGTCCTTGTAACAGGATAGCTGGCATTTAAAAAACCAGAGGTTCTTTACCCTAAAAAGCTGTCTATGCTTGCAATCATTATTCCTGTGAACGCTTACCTGTTAGGGGGCATTATCCTATTTTCTTTTCTGACGGGCTTCTTGCTTAGGAAAGGTCAGATCAAATCGCTCAATAAGAAAGTATTGGAGTTAGAAAATGAAATGTTGAGCAACCATGCCGACATTTTGGAGCTCCAGAAAGAAAAAGCCGGTCTTGAACAAAGGTTAAAGGAACTCCATATTCCGGTTATTCCTATTACAGCCAAGGATGATAGCGCTAATGCGAAGCTGTCGGATATTTCCAAAAGGAAAATGTCGCAGCAAACCGGTAGCAGCGGCAAGAACTAATAAGCTATCCGTACAGTTCCTGGTGAATGGACTTTTTATCATAGCCCAGACCCTGTATGCGTTGCTTGGCCTCATCGATCATATCTTTCCAGCCACATAAAAAGAAATAAGCCGGCTTGGGTACCAGCAGTTCAGGATTGTCTGGAGAAGGGAACTTATTCTCTTTACAGATGTTTTCATACACCCCATGAACATAACCGGTACAGTAATCGCCCGGCGTTTCCCGCGAAAAAGTAGGTATATAGCGAAAGCTCGACACTTTAGTTTCCAGATCCTTCAGCTCATTAGCATACAAGGCATCGCCAAACCTGCGGCAGCCAAATACGAGGTAAATGGTTTGGTGAGGAACCTGGTTGTTGAGGATATGATAACTCATAGACCGGAAAGGCGCCACGCCGGTACCAGTACAAATAAAGAACAGATCGCGGTCTACCGGCTCTGGTAATACAAATACTCCCTGTGGGCCACGCAAGATGAGCTCAGAACCTTCCCGCACTTCATTGAAGAGATAATGCGTTCCCGCACCACCTTCCAGCAACACGATCACCAGCTCAAAAACATTGGAACCATCAGGCCAGGAAGCAATAGAGTAACTGCGCCAACGCTTGTTGGGCTTCTCATGAATAGGCAGGTCAAGCGTTACAAACTGGCCAGGTGTAAAATCGAAGGACTCCAGTTCAGGCACCTGTATCCAGAAACGTTTAGTAGTGGAAGTTTCATCTGTAATGCGTATAACCTTACCTGTGCGCCAGGGTTGTACCATAAGATGAGTTTACTTAAATATACGAAAAAGCGCACGCATTAGCAGGAATGATCCCGGGCGAAGACCCGGCGCGGACAGGGCACAAAAAAAGGAGCAACTAATAGCTGCTCCAGCAAGTGCCTTAATGGCAAGCAATCGAGTCGGGTGCTAATGTAGAGCATTTTTTTATTCTACTACGGCGGAAAGATTACTTTATTTCCACTTTACGTGCATTAATATTTTTCGTTTTTTCAGTGCTTTGTAGTAAACACTAACTACCTTGATTTCAATCAATTGCTATAACAATTTAGCATCGCCAACCCACGCCAAAGTTATCTGCTGACATCGATGCAAACGCCCTCACAACTGACAACTCACGACTCACCTTTTCACCTTATCAACCTGTTAACTTATCAACGACCTCAACCTCTCCCCGCTTTTTCGTATCTTTGCGCCCGTTGTTATGAATTTGCAGTCGTTGCTGGATAGTTATAAAAATAACCCCCGCCTTTTTCAACTGGCGGACAGGATTTCATTTGCCCAGCCACAACACATCTACTGCAGCCACCTCCACGGAAGCTCGCCAGCCTTTGTTATCGGCACCATCTTTCAAAACGCATCCAACAGTCAGCAGAACCACATCGTCATTTGTGAAGATTCAGAAGCAGCAGCCTATCTGCACAACTCGCTCGAGAACCTTACCAATGCACTGAACATATACTTCTTCCCCTCTTCATTCAAGAACAGGAAGAACTTCCGTCTGTTGAACTCGTCGCACGTAATGCTGCGCACAGAAGCCCTTACCCGCTTTGCAGCACATGCTGCCGGAAAAGGCAATCGTGCCGGCATGCTGATCACTTACCCCGAAGCATTGTTTGAGAAAGTAGTATTGCCCGATTCATTATCCGGCAATATCATCTACCTCAAATCAGGCGACACGATCAATGTAGATGGATTGATGGAGCAACTGGTAGGCTACGGCTTTCAACGTACCGACTTTGTTTATGAGCCCGGGCAGTTTGCACTACGCGGCGGTATCCTCGATATCTATTCCTTTGGCAACGAAAAGCCTTACCGCGTTGAGCTGTTTGGCAATGATGTAGACTCCATCCGCATCTTCGATCCGGAATCGCAGCTGAGCGAACGCAAGCTGCTGCAAGTGACCATCATTCCCAACGTGGAGACACAGTTCGACAGCGAAGAGAAAACCTCCCTGTTCGACTTCCTGCCGGAAAATACCGTGGTATGGATACAGGATTGGGCGCTCACCAAAGAGAAGCTGCTTACGCAGGAAGAAGACCTGGACCTGTTCATGAACATGCAGCGGGAAGCTGCTGCCGCAGCCAGCGCAGCGCCAGCCCCAAAAGGGAAAGAGGCCAGAAATAAAGCGCAGGAAGAGGATGAAGAAGTAAGACTCATAAAAGCCAACATCAAAACCGACGACTTTGTACCAGCCGATATGCTGGAACAACAACTACAAAATCGCCACATCATAGAGTATGGTTATACCTCCAGCTTCAACGAAGCAAAAGGCAATGACTACTCACCGTTTACCATTCTGTTCAACACCAAAGATCAGCCAGCCTTCAACCGCCAGTTCGATATGCTGATCAAGGACCTGAAGCAGTGGTCTGCCAAAGGATTTGCACTCTACCTCTTTGCAGAGAACCCACGGCAGCTGGAAAGGCTCAATAGTATCTTTGAAGACCTGAAAGCGGAGATACAGTTTACACCTGTCCCAACCTCCATACACCAGGGCTTCATTGAAGAAGACCTCAAAGTAGTTTGCTATACCGATCACCAGATATTCCAGCGGTACCACAAGTACAAGGTAAAGCAGGCTTATAATAAAAATAAAGCCCTTACCCTGCGCACCCTGCGGGAGCTGCAGCCGGGCGATTATGTAACCCACATCGACCACGGTGTAGGTACTTATAGTGGCTTACAGAAGATAGAGGTGAATGGTAAAATGCAGGAAGCCGTGCGCATCCTGTATAAGGACAGTGATATTTTGTACGTGAACATCAATTCATTGCACAAAATATCCAAATACACCGGCAAGGAAGGCACCGTACCCAAGGTCAATAAACTGGGTAGCGATGCCTGGGCCAAACTGAAAGAGAAGACAAAGGTCAAGGTCAAGGAAATTGCCTTCGACCTTATCAAGCTATACGCGCAGCGCAAGGCGCAGCAGGGATTCCAGCACTCGCCCGACAACTATATGCAAACCGAGCTGGAAGCCTCTTTCATTTATGAGGATACGCCTGATCAAAGCAAGGCTTCAGCCGATGTGAAGAAGGACATGGAGCTGCCTTCCCCTATGGACAGGCTGGTTTGCGGTGACGTAGGATTTGGTAAAACAGAAGTTGCTGTGCGCGCTGCATTCAAAACATGTTGCGATGGCAAGCAGGCTGCAGTATTGGTACCTACTACCATCCTCGCCTTCCAGCATTACAAAACATTTAAAGAGCGTTTAAAAGACTTCCCGGTAACTGTTGATTATATCAATCGCTTCAAATCAGCAAAGGAAAAGAAAGAGACCCTGAAGCGACTGGAAGAAGGTAAGATCGACATTATCATAGGTACTCATGGTATATTGGGCAAGGAGGTCAAGTTTAAAGACCTTGGCTTACTGGTCATTGACGAAGAACAGAAGTTTGGCGTAGCACACAAGGAAAAGATCAAGACCCTGCGCACCAACGTAGATTGTCTTACACTTACTGCTACACCGATACCGCGTACTTTACAGTTTAGTCTCATGGGTGCCCGTGACCTGAGCATCATCAATACACCACCTCCTAACCGTCAACCCATACAAACGGAAGTAATAGTATTCAATGAAGATGCTATCCGCGATGCCATCTACTTTGAAACAGAGCGTGGCGGACAGGTATTCTTTATCCATAACCGGGTACTCGGCCTCAGCGAGATGGCAGGCCTTATACAGGGTTTATGTCCCGACCTCAGTATTGGCACAGCCCATGGACAAATGGAAGGACACGACCTGGAAGAGCGCATCATGGATTTCATTGATAAGAAATACGATGTGCTCGTGTGTACCAATATCGTGGAGAGCGGCGTGGACATTGCCAATGTAAATACCATTATTATCAATAATGCTCATCAGTTTGGCCTTAGTGACCTGCACCAGTTGCGTGGACGTGTAGGCAGGAGTAATAAGAAAGCCTTCTGTTACCTGATGGCCCCCCCGATGAGCACCCTGCCCGATGATTCCAGGAAACGTTTACAAACCCTGGAACAACACAGTGAACTGGGCAGCGGCTTCCAGATTGCCATGCGCGACCTCGATATACGCGGCGCCGGAAACATGCTGGGAGGTGAACAGAGTGGCTTCATGGCCGAGATTGGTTTTGAGATGTACCAGAAGATCCTCGACGAAGCCATCAAGGAACTTAAGCGCACAGAGTTCCGCGCACTCTTCAAAGAAGAAATATCCAAGCAGGAAGATTACGTACAGGATTGTACCATCGATACCGACCTGGAAATACTGATACCGGACAGTTATGTAGAAAGTATTACAGAAAGACTGTCATTATATACCCGTCTCGACAACTGTGAAGACGAAGCAGCCTTGCAGGAGTTTGCACAGGAACTGCAGGATCGCTTTGGCCCTATTCCCAAGCAGGTAGAAGACTTGTTTGACACCGTGCGCAGCCGAAAGTTGGCTGTAGAGCTGGGCTTTGAGAAGATGTTGTTGAGGGATGAAACACTGAAGTGCTTCTTCATCAATAAAGCAGATTCTCCTTACTTTGAATCTGATACATTCCGCGAGATACTTACCTATATTCAGAAGTACACCAACAACGCGAAGCTGAAGCAAACAGGCAAATTATTCCTGTTGATAGCAGACAATATCAAAGACATGCAGCAGCTTACACAATTCCTGAGCCGCATGAGGAACTTCGTGAAATCGGAAACAGTAGCGGTGAGTTAATTATTGCTGAGCCTTCTTATTTCTGCGCATGGTCTTTATCCAGGCAAAGAAGATCATGAAAAAAGCGATTAAAGGGAGCGCCCATACTACACTGGCCCAACGGAAGTTCTTCACGATCTCCTTCTTTTCAGACTTCAGCACTGCCTTACGATCCTCGACTACCTTCTGCAGGGAGGCACTATAATGCCCTGCATATTCATAAAAAGGAATAGCAGCATCATACGATTCACTTTTAGCAACAATATCAGCGAAGTCCAATACCAATTGCCCTACAATATCATCAGGAGGAGCTATAAAACCTATACGTTCGTGCAACTGATAAGCAATCTGTATTTGAAGAGAGTTTGGCTTTTGAGGAAACTCATAACTTTTATCGATGATCCAGTCTGAAAAGTCTTTAATGCCCAGATTGATGATCTTATCATATTGTTTGGCGCCTGTTTTCTGTTCCAATATATTGACATGGATCCACTCAGAGCTATAATGAGATTGAGGGTTGATAGCTACTGCCTTTTTCAACAACTCCAATGCTTTGCTATCATTATCAATTAACTCATATCCAGTACCCAGGTTGGCCACAATATTATATTCATTCGGATATTGCGTATACAGTTTCTCCAGCATTTCAACTGCCTTGTTTTTGTCGCCAATCCTTAGCTCAATCGCTGCATAGTCTGACAGGCCTTTATAATCCAGCTTACTCAATCCTATTTTCTGTAAAGAATCCTTTCTCTTTTCGAATGGATTATCTACGATCATATCGCTCTTAAATCCATGCATCCAGTAGGGGCGTACATCTTTTTTACTATATAACAAGAGAGACAGGTCCAACTTGCCACCAGCCAAAGGAAGCTCAGCACGATAATATTCATTTAAACAGGCAAGCAAAGCGCCCGGCAATAAGAGGGCTATTATAAGGAGGAGTTTGATACGGCTCATAGTACTGCAAACATAGCCGTTATCCTGCATTAAAAAAATAAGGCCTGACTTAGAAAAGCCTGGCCGTTTGTTGATCGTACCCTTTAAAAAAGGTTAAATATTTTTATAAGCAGTTGGCTCGGGTAGATGACTGCAGGGTATCTGTTGCAGTTTTTAAAAGAGCCATCCCGAGGAATCGGGACGGCATTTGTTGATCGTACCCTTTAAAAAAGCTAAATATTTTTTATAAGCAGTTGGCTCGGGTAGATGACTGCAGGGTATCCGTTGCAGTTTTAAAAGAGCCATCCCGAAGAATCGGGACGGCGTTTGTTGATCGTACCCTTTAAAATAAACTCTTATATAGATAACTTAAAATCAAGTTGGTAACACACAAACCTTTCTTTCACTAAATCCTCTTTACTACTATGACAAGCGACACTTTAATAAACCCTATCGGAGGTACGGGAAAAACTTGTTAAAGTTTAAGAAAAGCCATCCCGAGGAATCGGGTCGGCGTTTGTTGATCGTACCCTTTAAATAAATCGTTGAATATCTTATTTAGACTTAATGATCCGTTGAATTACTGTTTCACTGCCATTCGACACACGAAGCACATAGATGCCATCGGTCAGGTCTGCTACAGAGATCGTTTCAGTTAAAGCAGTCTGTTGGTTCAGGGAATGCTTCACCACCTGGCCATTGTTGTTCAACAACTCAATGGACACATATTTATCTTTCCATGACAAAGGCAGGTTGATGCGAAGATCACTCGTTACCGGGTTAGGAGAAACTTTTACTACCGGCGTAGGCTGATGATCTAACGTGTATACTGTATGATTAACCGATTTCTGAACCTTTCCTTTCATATCTACCATATTGATACGGTAGTAAATAAATCCCTTGCGTACGTTCTTAACATCATCTGAAAAAACATAGCTTACATTTTCTCCTACCTTTGCGTCGTCGCTGGTAAACAATAAACCTACTTCCGAAAAGTCGGCATTGTTCAAACTACGTTCAATTACAAAGTGACTATAGCTGGCAGATACAGGCGTGCTCCAATTCAATACTACATTCTTGCCAGTGCTCGTTTTAGTTTTCTGAGAGAAACTGGTCAATGACCAGGTTAGTAACAACAGGGGCAATAATAACCACCTGAAAATATGTTGTAGAATAATGGGTGTAGCATGTAAATTTTGGTACAGGTACGTTTTCATAACTTATATTTTAGGGACGGAAAAGCGATGCTTAGGCCCCACAGGAGTTGGAAACGACCGGTTTATTTCGTAGAATGTAGGATAGAATAATAGATAAACTAATAACTGTGAAAACGGAATTGGATGGGAGGAACTGGGTACGGTTTTAACAGGGAGATTGGTACTGTTTGGAGAGAGGCGATCGTGATGCGTTATCGTTGATCGTGGGTCAAAGATTGAAACAATATTTGACTAATGCAATAGCCCCAGCCAACTTTTTTTTGACTTATGTCGTGACTGTTTCGGTTATACATTGATTTACAATAAACAAAAATCCCCTTCGTAAATTAACGAAGGGGATTTTGCTATACGTAAAAGCGTTTAATTGCTAATTACTTGTACTGAGGCATTAAAGTTTTGGCCAATGTAACCATCTTCTTGATGCCATCTTCAGGCAGATTTCCTTTCTTGAACTGCGCCAATACATCAGGCAATTTGTTGTCCATTTCCATCAGGAAGTGTTCTTCAAATTCTCTTACACGTTTAACTGCTACTTCACGCAGCAAGCCTTGTGTACCGAGGTAGATAATAGCTACTTGCTTTTCTACAGCAAACGGTGTGTATTGAGGTTGCTTCAGGATCTCTACGTTACGGGCACCTTTATCGAGTACCAGCTTGGTAGCAGCATCGAGGTCACCACCGAACTTAGAGAACGCTTCCATCTCACGATACAGCGCCTGGTCAAGCTTCAGGGTACCAGCTACTTTCTTCATCGACTTGATCTGAGCGTTACCACCTACACGGCTAACGGAGATACCTACGTTGATCGCAGGACGGATACCACTGTTGAACAGGTTACCTTCGAGGAAGATCTGTCCGTCGGTGATAGAGATTACGTTAGTGGGGATATAAGCAGATACGTCACCAGCTTGTGTTTCGATGATTGGCAGAGCCGTCAAAGAACCACCACCTTTTACCAGGTGTCTGATAGACTCCGGGAGGTCGTTCATGTTCTTGGCAACACTGTCGTCATTGATAACCTTGGCAGCGCGCTCGAGCAAACGGCTGTGCAGGTAGAATACGTCACCAGGATAAGCCTCACGGCCTGGGGGACGACGCAGCAGCAGAGAAACCTCACGGTAAGCTACCGCCTGCTTGGAGAGATCATCGTAAATGATCAGGGCAGGACGTCCGGTATCACGGAAGAACTCACCGATGGCAGCACCCGCGAAAGGAGCGTAGAACTGCAAAGGAGCAGGATCAGAAGCAGAAGCTGCTACGATCGTAGTGAAAGGCATAGCGCCAGCATCTTCCAGTGTTTTCATCACACCAGCGATGGTAGAGGCTTTCTGCCCGATAGCTACATATATACAATAAACCGGTTTGCCGGCTTCAAAAAACTCTTTTTGATTGATAATGGTATCGATCGCGATAGCTGTTTTACCAGTCTGACGGTCACCGATGATCAGCTCACGCTGTCCACGACCAACAGGAATCATGGCGTCGATGGCTTTCAAACCAGTCTGGAGAGGTTCTTTTACAGGCTCACGGAAGATAACACCGGGGGCTTTACGCTCCAGGGGCATTTCGTAACGCTCACCAGCGATGGGACCTTTACCATCGATCGGTTGACCTAATGTATTTACCACGCGACCCAGCATACCTTCACCAACATTGATAGAAGCGATCTTACCGGTACGACGCACTTTAGCGCCTTCCTTGATATCACCGCTTTCACCCATCAATACCACACCCACGTTGTCTTCTTCCAGGTTCAGGGCTATCGCACGTACTCCGTTCTCAAATTCAACCAGTTCCCCGGAACTTACATTGTTCAACCCGTAAACACGGGCAATACCGTCGCCCACCTGCAGTACGGTACCAACCTCTTCCAGGTCGGCAGCCGCGTTGAAGTTGCTCAGCTGCTGGCGTAATATCGCTGATATTTCATCAGGCTTAATGTCTACCATATCTAACTGTTTATAGTTTGTTATTTGTTATTATCTTATCTAATCTTATAGATAAAGTCATTATTCATGAACTGGGCCTTGATCTTGTTCAGATCGTAAGCAATGCTACCATCAACCAGTGTGTCGCCCAGCTCCAGTACAAAACCACCAATCAGTTCATCTTTCACGGCAGTTTCCAGGTCTACATTCTGCATAGCAGTTTGCTGTTGGATCTTGGCAATGATCTGTTGTTTCAGCTCATCGCTTACCGGTACGGCAGTGGTCAGCTTCACGGTGTAGATACCTTTCTTCTTCTTGTATTGCTCGATAAAAGCAGTGATGATCTCTGGCAAGCCAGCCTCACGGCCTTTCTTCACCAGTAATTTATTAAAGGCTGCGGTGATCTCGCTTACTTTACCACCTGTAACAGCTTGTAAAATAGCATCTTTCTTGTCGGCAGAAATTACAGGGCTCTTTAACAGCGTTACGAATTCACGGCTCTTCTTACATACAGATTGTAAAAAAAGCATGTCATTATAAACCGTTTCCAGTTGATTGCGCTCGATAGCCAGATCAACCAAACTCTTCGCGTACCTGCCTGCTAACCGGGGATTAAGCATTTATATAGCGTTTAGCTTTTAGGAATTAGCTTTTAGCTAAGGCTGTTTGACTAACAGCTTATAGCTAAGGGCTAATAGCTATTAATTTAATTTTACTTCGTTCGTCAGTTGTTTAATGAAAGTCTCCTGATCAGCTTTGCCAGACAGCTCACGGCGCAATACCTTCTCAGCTACTTCGATCACAAGCGTACCCACCTGGTTCTTCACCTCAGTGATAGCAGCCATCTTCTGGTTTTGGATAGCAGCCTGTGCTTCAGCAATGATCTTGTTGGCTTCCACTTTAGCTTGTTCTTTAGCTTCGTTGATGATCTTGTCTTTAGTGTCACGGGCTTCTTTCAGCAGTTGTGCTCTTTCTTCACGCGCCTTAGCCAGCAGGGCTTCGTTCTCGCTCTTCAACTGGGCCATTTCAGCCTTTACTTTCTCTGCAGAAGCAAGTGATTCAGCAATACCGGTTTCCCTGTCCTTCAGAGACTTCAGGATAGGCTTCCAGGCAAACTTCTTCAGTAATAAGAAAACAATAATAAAAGCGATCAAAGTCCAGACGAAAAAACCAAGATGGGGAGTTAACAAACTCATATAAATAGTATTATAAAGCTTAAATTCTTTGTTTTAGAAGTAACTGCACCCTCCGCCCTGTGCTTCAGGTGCAGTACTAAGTTGGGAAGTATGATTATTTCAGTACCGCCAGCAGACCAGCGATTACTGCGAACAGCGCAACACCTTCTACGAAGGCAGCTGTCAGGATCATACCACCACGGATGTCGTTTGCAGCTTCCGGCTGACGTGCAATAGCTTCAGTAGCACCTTTACCGATCTGACCGATACCGATACCTGCGCCAATAGCAGCAAGACCAGCACCTACAGCACCACCAAAGTGTGACCAGCTACCGGAAACTTCCAACATGATGTTCATTAAATCCATGATTCTGATTTTTATAATTAAAAAGAAACTTAATTCGGTTTAGTGATGAGGATCTTCTTCAAAATGATGATCCCCGATGGCCTGGCTGATGAATACCGCAGTCAGGTTGGTAAAGATGTATGCCTGGATGAATGCTACCAAGATCTCGATCATATAAATGAAAACGGCAAAAGCGATAGATACCGGCGTAAACGCGATACCCGCGGTCTTTGTCATTTCAGTAAAGATGAAGATCAGGCTCACGAAGCTCAGGATGATGATGTGACCCGCTGTCATGTTGGCGAACAAACGCACGATGAGGGCGAAAGGCTTGGTGAATACACCCATCAACTCTACAGGCAGCATCAGGATCTTTACCGGAACAGGCACACCTGGAAACCAGAAGATATGACCCCAGAAATGTGAGTTGGTGCTGAACAGGATAACGATCAGGGAGATGATACCCAAAACAGCTGTAAAAGCAATATTACCAGTTACGTTGGCGCTACCGGGCAGCAAACCAAACAAGTTATTGATCAGGATGAAGAAGAACAACGTGAGCAGGTAGGGCATGTATCTATCTGCTTTGTGGTGCAGGTTGGGCTTGGCCACATCATCACGCACAAACAGGATCACCGGCTCTACAGCGTTTTGCAAGCCTTTAGGGGCAGAAGTAAGACCCTGGCCAGACTTGTATTTCTTAGCCATCCGGGTCATTATCAGTACCAGTATAAGCAATGCCAGGAGCATTTGTACCACGTTCTTAGTGAGGGAGAAATCGTACACTTTTACGCTCTCGTCTACAGAACCATCTTCTTTAACGGGTATTATGTCATGCTCTACCAGCTTGTAGCCTTCGTGTGCCTCTGTTCCGTGGTGGAATTTAGAAGACATGAATACGCTTAAGCCTCTTTGGGGAGAATACAAGATGACAGGGAGAGGGAGGGTAGCATGGAAATCATGACCACCTTCGTGTTTTATGGTAAAAAAGTGAAATTCGTGTGCGTCTGCAATGTGATCCAGCATTTCCTTACCTGGGTCAAACTTGCCCTCAGTACCTCCTCCATCGTTGGCCATGGCCGAACCGGATAAAAGCACTAAAAACAGGCTGAAAACCGCTACTGATAAGGATTTGAAACGTTTGAAAGCCATACTGTTCCTGAAATTTGGCGCAAAGATAAGGACGGGGTACCAAAAATGAGCGTTGGAATGAAGTATTTATGAACAATTGCCGGAAATGGTAAATGGGTCCGCTATTGACCTGATTTCTTCCTGAGTTGTTGGATTTTCTCTAATTGTATTACATCAAGCTGGTCTTTAGGGCGATTTACAGCTTTTTTATTGTCTATCAGGTGGTTAATATGGAGAAAAGGCACCTCTATACCATTCAAGTCTGCAAAAGAAGCTTTTGAAAGGCATTCTTTAAAAGAAAAACCCTCTAATCCTTTCATTTCGGTCATGATATCCAACTCAATGCCACCCCCAATATAGAAGTTGGTCCACCCAGGGACAAACTGCATCATTTCCAGCGATGAAAAGTCGCCATAACCTAAATCCTTAAAGGATTTACGCAGGTTTCTCCTGTTTTCAACGGTATCATCCAACCACATATCAAGGTCGTCAGTTGTACGGTCAAAGCCATGAAATCTTGTAGCAAAGCCACCTACCATTATGTATCTTACATGATTGGTATTCAGCACTTTCCAGAACTGAAGCAATTCTTCATCCAAAACATCCATAGTGAAAGAGAATATTAATCTTTGTGGGTGACCTTGGCTTTCTTGTACATAGCGTTTCTACGCAGCATCTGGGTGAAACTTTTGAGCTTTTCTATATCAGACATGTTCATTATCCGTAATAAACGGGCCTCTTCCTGCTCGTCAGCATTGCCGTACGGAACAGGATCCTCCCGGAGGACATTCTTCTGTTCTTCATTATCCGACTGATACTGTTTCATAGCCCTAAATTACTAAATAAATTATCGTTTCTTTCAAATTTCAGCGGGGTAATCGAGCCTACATAATCCCTTGTTTTTCAAACTGCATCTGGTGGAGTTTGAAGTAGAAGCCCTGGTTACGCATGAGCTCTTCGTGGTTGCCAATCTCTTTGATCTCGCCTTTGTCGAGCACGATGATCTTGCTGGCCTTGCGGATGGTGGACAGGCGGTGGGCAATGACAATGGAGGTACGGCCGGCAATGAGCTTATCGATGGCTTTTTGAATAAGTATTTCGCTTTCGGTGTCCACAGAAGAGGTGGCCTCATCGAGGATGAGGATGGAAGGATTGTACAAAAGCGCCCGGATGAAGGACAACAGCTGCCGCTGCCCCAGGGAAAGGCTACTCCCCCGCTCCATCACATTGTAATCGTAGCCGCCGGGCAACTGCATAATGAAATCATGCATGTCGATCATTTTGGCAGCAGCAATAACCTGCTCACGGCTGATGGCTGGGTTACGCAGGGTAATGTTGTCCAGCACAGAACCGGAGAACAGGAACACATCCTGCAGCACGACGCCGATGTTCTTACGCAACGCGTCCAGCTTGTAATCTTCGATCTTTACATCATCGATGCTGAGGGTGCCTTGCTGAATATGATAAAGCCGGTTCAGCAAACTGATGATAGATGTTTTACCACTGCCCGTATGTCCCACGATGGCGATCGTCTCACCGGGTAAAGCAGTAAAGGAAATATCTTTCAGCACGTAGCGATCTTCCACATAGGCAAAAGACACATGATCGAATACGATCTTGCCTTTTACATGATCCGGCGCATAGGTGCCTTCTGTTTTAATGTAATCGTCATTATCCAACACTTTGAACACGCGCTCGCTGGCCACCATGCCCATCTGTAATACGTTGAACTTATCAGCTATCACCCGCAGCGGGCGGAACAGCAGGTTTAAGCAGAGGTAAAAAGAGATCATCTTACCAATCAGGCTCTGCGCATCTTCAGCCCTCAGCATCTCTTTTAAAGCCAGTGATTGGTTGGCTGCCCACCATACCATCAAACCGATACTAACTGCCAACACGATCTCTACCAGTGGGAAAAACACAGAGTACGCGAAGATGGCGTTGGTGTTGGCATTGCGGTGCTCGCGGTTGATCTTTTTAAACTTGTTGAGCTGTCTTTCTTCGGAAGCAAAAGCCTGAACGATACCCATACCAGTAATGTGCTCCTGTACAAAAGCATTCAAAGCCGACACGGCATTCCGCACACGGATAAATGATTTGTTGACGCTTTCTTTGAAATAGTATGTGGCAATGATCAGGAAGGGGAAAGGCGCCAGGCTGATCAACGTGAGCCGCCAATCTACCCAGAACATAAACACCAGGATAGCGATGATAGAAAGCAGGTCAGCAATGATGGGGATCAGTCCCTCTGCAAAAACATCGTTGATAGCCTCAATATCATTGATGGTACGGGTAGTGAGGGTGCCGATGGGTGTGGTATCGAACTGCGAAAGATTCAGGCCCAACACTTTCCTGTACACTTTTACCCGCAGGTCTTTTACTACTGTTTGCCCCAGCCAGGCTGTAATGAACGAGAAATAAAAGCGGAATAACACTTCCACCACCAATAAGCCAACCTGAATAAGGGTAATCCAGATCACGACATCTACTATAGATGCTTTAGTGATCTTATCCAGTGCGTTGGCGCCTTTTGGCACCCAGTCGTTGATGGTAATTTGTATCAGCCAGGGACGTATGGGAGAAAGTATAGCCAGCAGGATAGCCAATCCCAAAGAAATGTAGAACTTCTTTTTATAGGGCGCTGCAAACCGGAATACCCGGCGAAGCAAACTAAAATCAAATATCCTCTTGGCTGAACCTTTTTCTGACATAATGGAAGCGGGCAAAGATAACAACAGATTCGGGTTTACGGTTTACCGTTTCTTGTTCTGCGGCCCAAACCGCTGATCAATGCCCCGATAACTACATGATGTAACAGTTTCTTAACAGAAAACGTTGCGTGGCCTTACTCGCCCATGGCTTTGAAGTAGGCTTTGATGAAGATAGCGCCCAGGTTTTTATATGGCGGAATATAGTCGTCGAACTTCTCTTTGGCAGGACCGGTCTTAAAGCGACCACCCAGTTCTTTCCACATGTTGATCCAGTCGATATTCTTGCCGGCTACCAGGTTGGCGTTAATCGCCTCCAGGATAGGCTCATTT
The DNA here is from genome assembly GCF_059502485.1 of Paraflavitalea sp. Classification (NCBI taxonomy): domain Bacteria; kingdom Pseudomonadati; phylum Bacteroidota; class Chitinophagia; order Chitinophagales; family Chitinophagaceae; genus Paraflavitalea; species Paraflavitalea sp. Next base: position 1,206,361 of record NZ_JCACET010000008.1, on the reverse strand, counting down.
ACCGTTTTGGTACCTACCTGTTTGGAAGAGATAATGTGCGCATCGCGGCAAATGGTCAACACCTCATTCAGGTTGTTGTATCCTCCGCAGGAACCCAACACCACGATACGGGCGTATGGCGACAATTTCTTAAGTGTATAGGGCAGGTGATAGCTATGGCCTCTATGCACTACTACTGTAGGCTTCAGGTTATTTTTCTCGAGGTGCTCGATCAACTTCATTTGCGCCTTCTCATCGAGGTCTTCTTCCACATTGGGCTTGTACAATGGCTTATTGGCGTAAATATATACGGGCTTTCCTTTGGCCGACCGGATGGAGGTCCAGTCAGGATTGCGCTCATCTACTTTCCAATCGGGCTTGTTACGGAACATACCCATGAAGTTGATGTAGGAGTTTTGGCCGTCTTTATCTTCATCACCGTAGAAGAACACTTGCTGGATCACCCTGCCACTGTCGTCAGCAAGGGGGCCATAATCCTGGCCGTAAATGGAAGGAATACCCAACATGGCCGACAGGTCCATCTTGCGGGATGTATCAGCCGATTCAAATAATATCTTCAGCAACTTATAGATCACGATACCGCGCTTGTTATTATCCTGCACGTTCTTGTCGTAATTCCATTTCACTTCGTTGAGGATAAAACTGGCCAGCTCTTTATTTTTATCCATGATACTACTGTAGGAGTCGGCCACATCCACCGCATCTTCGAGGTCATCAGCACGATCATTCTTATTTCTTTCCAGGCCGATCACGAATGCTTTCATCAAGGTTTCGGCTTCTTCCTTACCCATGGTGCCCAGAAAGTCATTGAGGGTATTGTAGCCCGCTGCCATCTTGATGAATTTGCGGAAATAATCACCGTTCACGCTCATCAGCAGGCTATCGCCACGAGGGTTGGGCATACGCTGGAAAATACGTGGGTATACACCGCTTACATAGCTGGAAGTATATATTTCGTCTTCACTCAGTACGGCTACATAGTACAGTTCCTGCGGTGTGAGATTTTGCAGGCTCCTGAATCGCACATTTGGGTCATTCACATCATGCAGGCCATTGATCTCACGCACGAACAACTGATGGGCCTTGCTGCGCAACATCGTAGTCAGTGCTTTAAGTTCGGTTGGCGTGTCACGCACAGGGGGTAGCAAGCGACCTGCATATTCAATGCGGGTCTTTACCAGCAGCCTGAAATAATTGAAATCATTATCCTTTACACTGTCTATTTGCTGGAGGGTGATCTTACCCCGGAGCAGGTTATCGAGAAAGGGGAAATAGATCTGTCCATTACGGCTGCCTGCCATACGGCCAATCATACGCACGAGGGTATCCGGGTGGCTGTTGATGCGGCTGGTAAGCGGCCCCTTAGCCTGGGCATAATCGTAAAACTTGCCAATATTACGGTGCGCAGATATTTTAAGCAGACTGTCCGCAAAAGGAACGTATGGGTTCTTGCGCAGTTCCTGCAATATTTCGTCGGGATGCAGGCCACAATACTTGCGGATCAGGATATTTTTAGCTGGGCGTAAACCCGGATTCTCAGGATTGGAAAAAGGCGCCAGGCCATCTACCAGCATTTTGGCGACCCCATAATCACTGGCTTCTACCACCGGCTCCACGCTTTCGCCTTTTCTGTCCAGCATAATGGATTCGGTAAGGCCTTTTATAAGTGCAGGAGCGGCGGCAGCCGGAAAGTCTTTTTTGCCTTTATTGTTGTCGAATTGTTGTAGCGTGGATTCTACAGTTCTTAAGTACTTGATCTTGCCCTGGCTGCTGAGCGTTGAATCGGTTTCCAGCTGTTCCTGGAGCTGGTCCACCTCCCGGCCAAGGGCATCGGTGATCTGCAGGGCTACCGACTCGTCGGGGGCTACCCTGGAGATGCTGGAAATTAACCTTACTTGTTGTTTATCAATGTTTTCATGCCAAAGCACGCGTTGCATGGCGATCTTGTAAGGAGAAGAACTTGTTTGGCCGTGACCAACACTTCCTATCAGCAATAAAACAGCACTAACAAGTATAGATGGTTTCATACGATAATTAAGCTATCTGCATCAGTTACAAGAGCAAAAATACTACCAATTGGTTGTATAGAACGGAAAATCAATGCTTGCCGTATATATCTGTTAACAATTTCATAATTGGTGCACCCCTTGTCGCATGCAGTTGAAAATTAACTTTGCGTAAATTTATTGTTAACATGGATTCTAAAGGTAAGAAGATCCTGATCGCTGATGACGAACCCGATATCCTGGAGATCATACAATATAACCTGCAGAAAGAAGGCTATGATGTAGTGACGGCTAAAGACGGAGATGAAGCCTTGACCAAAGCCCGTTCTAATCAACCCGACCTGATTGTGCTGGATATTATGATGCCGAAGAAAAACGGGGTGGAAGTTTGTGAGATCCTGCGTGGACAACCCTCTTTCAAAGATACCCTGATCCTTTTCCTGACTGCCCTAAGTGACGAAGGCTCACATGTAAAGGGATTGGAAACCGGAGCCGATGACTACATCAGCAAACCGGTAAGTCCTAAAATACTGGTTAGCCGGGTAAACGCTCTTTTTCGCCGCACAGCAGCCAAAGAACCGGAAGGAGAAAAAGTGATCCGCATCGATAACCTGGAGATCGACCCCGTAAAGTTTGAAGCAAAAGTGGATGGCAAAGCGGTGGTGTTGGCAAAGAAGGAGTTTGAACTCCTCTATCTGCTGGCTTCCAAGCCGGGCCGTGTATTCCTCCGCAACGAGATATTGAACCAGGTTTGGGGTAATGATGTGATCGTAGGCGACCGTACTATCGACGTGCATATCCGTAAAGTGCGTCAAAAGCTGGGCATCGATTGCATTACTACTGTTAAAGGTGTAGGCTATAAGTTTGATGTCTAATCAGCTTGCGTTAATTTCGTACCACATCAAAACGTAGTCAAGTAAAGGGGCATGTTCTCCACTAAAAATCTTTCCCCGCGGCAATTGGCCGCTTTTACAGCTGGTATCATATCGGTACCTATTGCTATCGGCATCTTTTTGTTCACCTTCGACTGGCGCGTAGGCATAGGCTCCCTTGCCATTGTATTTGCCGGCAGTTATGGCCTGATCATCTTTACGCTGGAAAAGTTCATCTACCGGAAGATCAAGCTCATCTACAAACTCATCTACCAAACCAAGGCTACTAAAAAAGAAGAGGTTTATTTCAAATACATTCTTCCTCAAAAGAGTATCGATGAGGTGCGTGAAGACGTGGAGGCCTGGGGTGAAAGACGGATGAAAGAGATCGAGCTGCTGCAGAAGAATGAGGCCTACCGCAAAGAGTTCCTGCAAAACCTCGCCCACGAGATCAAGACGCCCATCTTTGCTATTCAGGGCTATGTAGATACACTGCTGGGAGGCGCCATGGAAGAGGAGAAGATACGCAAGAAGTTTCTGGAGAATACTTCCAAGAACGTAGACAGGCTCGTGAATCTTGTCAATGACCTCGACGCCATCTCAAGGCTGGAAAGCGGGGAACAACTGTTGTACAAACAGAACTTCATTATCCAGGACCTGATCCGCGAGATATACGATTCTCTCTCCATCAAGATCCAGGAGAAGGGTGTGAAAACCACCATTAAGAAAGGATGCGAAGCTCCTGTTACAGTCTTTGCCGATAAAGAAAAGATCAAACAGGTGTTGATCAACCTGGTGGAGAATGCTACCAAGTATGGCAAGCCCAATGGTACTATCGTGGCCAGTGTCTATAAGACAGATGATCAGCACGTATTGATTGAAATAGGTGACGATGGCATTGGTATAGAAGAGGAACACCTGCACCGCATCTTTGAACGCTTCTACCGTACCGATACAGCCCGCAGCCGCGATAAGGGTGGCACTGGTCTGGGATTGGCTATCTGCAAACACATCATCGAAGCGCACGGGCAGAGCATCCACGTACGTAGTACGCCCGACGTAGGAACAACCATTGGTTTCTCTCTCGAAGCCAAAAGAGACAATGCTTAAGCCATGCCCGGCAGTTTGATTCCCGCACCTTTGATCTTTTGAATGATCTTTTCCTGCAGGTCCAGCTTTTCATCCTGAAAGCCCTGTGGCTCCACCCACGCATTTACCATCACTTTATAGCCATCCGGGTCAAGCACTGAAATACCTACGCGGGGCGCCGGATTATCCAGTATATCTTTATCCTGGTGTACTACTTCTTCAATGATCTTTTTCACCTGCCCGATCTCTATACCGTAATTCAACTTAAACTCAATATCCATTCTTCGTTTGCCTTCGCGGCTGGTGTTGATAATGATCTCGTTGGATAATTTACTATTGGGCACGATCACCGTCTTATTATCGAAAGTGATGATCGTGGTATAGAACACCTGGATGGAAGTAACCGTTCCCTCCTGCCCTTGTGTGATGATGATGTCACCTATACGAAAAGGCTTTATCAGGAGGATCAAAATGCCGCTGGCAAAGTTTTGCAGCGTGCCTGATAATGCCAGGCCGGCCGCCACACCAAGGCCACCAACAATAGCCGCAAACAGCGTCATCTGAATGCCCAGTATCTGCATCAGCAGCAACACCAGCAAGATATATAAAATGGTAATGAGCAGGCTTTGGAGAAAAGGCGCCAGTGTGGAAGATACCGCCCGTTTTTCCATGCGGTGGCGTGCCTGTCGCTTCACAAACCGGATAAACCAGATGCCTATAAATAGCACAATGATAGCCACAATAATGCGTGGGCCTACTGTAAGGATCCAATCCATGGCCTTGTCATAAAACTTGTCGAGGTTCATGCCTGTAGCCACCTAAAAAAATATGCCACCTCATTCCACGATGCCGTTGCGGGGAATGCCACCCTGGTAGCCTTTGAGCCTGTAAATGAAGAAGTGGCGCACTACTTTTCCCTGCCTTGTTTGATTGATCACTACCGGCGGATCGGCTTGCCGGAAAGCATGGGCCAATGAAGGGGGTAATGGATCGAAGTAATTGGAGACAGCAATATAGTAAGCATCCTGCCCGGGCTCTAAAGCAGGGCGGTAAGTATTGAGCCAGGCATAATGGTGGATACCACTATAGGAACCAACAGCTGTAAAGTTGATATTCGAAGGATGTGCTACATAATAATCGAGGTGAGCAGCGGGAAACCAATAATCTGCGATTATAAAAGCACCGGATGTCATTTTACTACTGGCTGCGTCTTCTTTGTAAAGGCGGTTAAAGTCCTGCCCAAATTGTTTCCAGCCACTCATGTCCAGCAAAATATCTCCTGACCCTAAACGCTGATCTTCTTTACTCCCCAGCCCTGCCGGCATCCAACGGATGCCTACGATCAGCAAAAGCAGCAACAGAGCAGGCAAAGCCAGTGCTCCTTTAACAACCCTGGGAAAGGACATTGCCAACTGCTTACTTTGCAAACGCCGTGCGACATATGCTGCTGCTATTGGCAACAAGCTGGTATAAGCAGGCCCCGTCCAGTGGGGCAGGGTATCTTTAAATAAGGACATGAACCACACCACTACGATCAAAGGCACGCTTATGCACAACAGTATCCGCTGCTGAGCAGCATCATTGAGCAATTTGTTTCTACGTATGGATAATAAGCCCACTATAATGAGCACTACATTGACCGGGTTATTGTATAATACTTCTCCAATGATCTGCCTGAAAAAAGTATCCCATTGGATCTTACTAAAAAAGCCTACCCGGTTGCCATGATAATTCAAGGTGATAAACTCATTGTTCAGGTTCCACAAAAAGATGGGTGATATAATGATCGCAGTAAGCAACCCGGCGAGGTAGAGAAAAGGATTTTTGAGCAAGGGGCGGTTGTACAAAACGATGTATAAAAAAACACCTGCCCATATGAATACGCCATGCACTTTGCTCATGATGCAAAGACCCGCCACTATGCCCAACAACAACAGCCGCCTGTTGCGGTTGCGGCTACTGCCGCCATGCTTAAAAATATTCATGATCAGCAGCAATGCCCATAACCAACATACCATTTGTGGCGCATCAGGCAATATCATCATCCCCGCCAGTAGGCCTGCATATACAGAGGCCGTGAATAAACAGGCTGCCAGCCAACCCGTATATTCATCTTTTACACGACACCCCAGCAAGTATATCAACCATGTATTGACTGCGCCACACGCAACAGCGCCCAGCCTTACAAAAAGTTCTTGCTGCAACCACAGATTGCCGGTAAAAAAACGAATGAGGAGTGCAATGGCAGGAGGATGATCAAAATAATTCCATTGAAGGTATTGGGCATATGTCCAATAATACACTTCATCATTAGACAGTTCGGTACTGCCCGCTACGAACATACGTACCATGGAAGCGATAAGGATAAGCAGTATGACCGACTTGCGATAGTCCAAGTAACAGCAAATTAATTATTAAAGATGGCTGCCAGCGAAGGCGTCGGACGCTTTTTCTCCAGCCTGCGGCCAAAGAACCGCAACTCCGGAATAGCTACATATACCCAGGCAGCAAAAACAACTCCGATGATAGACCCTGCCAACACATCTTCCGGGAAATGTGAACCAAGATAGATACGGGAGTACCCTACCCCAATGGCCAACAACAGATAAACCAGCGATGCCCACTTGTTGGAACAGTAAAGCGCCAGGATGGTTGCTACAGCAAAGGCAGTAGCTGTGTGCCCCGAAGGAAAGCTGGACCAACCATCACGCGTTACTCCTTCAATGAACTGGTTGTACTGATCGGGATGCAGGAACACTTTGGGGCGGGGCATGTGTGTAAACTGTTTGATAAGCTGCGCTACGATACCTGAAGCTAAAAAAGCAGCCAGCATGTGAACGCCCTGCAGGTACTGACGGCGTAACAGGAATACCGCAAACAGTATCAGCGCTACAACTCCATCGCCGAGCATGGTGTACCAGGTGAAAAAAGTGTTCAGCGACGGGGTGTGCGTCCCGTTCAGTTCAAGAAAACAGGTTGTTTTCGAATTCAGGCTGCAATAAATAAAGGCAAAAAGCAAATAGAGGGTGAAGGCAATAATATATTGCCGTCTCCCCTGGAGGGTGCGAATAAATGGGTTCATGTTGTTTTAAAGGTTATACAAACCTATACAACAGATATCACCGCATTATTATGGCAACATTAATGAACTGTGAAGCAGTGAGTGGTGAGTAGTCAGTTGTGAGCCAATACCCGCTTTACTATAAAAATGCTGTCATTTCTTCTGCAAGGCCGAAAGAAAGTGTCATGCCTGCACCGCTAAGCGCATTCAGCACATACACCGCAGGTTCGGGTGAGAAGAACAGATCGGTTTCGCCATTGGTGAGCTTGGGATAAATACCATTCCAGGTCTCTACGATCCTGGCATCTTTGAAGCGTGCAAACGTATTAAGATAATTTACGATCATGGTATTGATAAACTCTTTATCAAATGGATCGTGTGTAGGTCCATATTCGTGTGAGTCGCCTACCGTCAATTCACCGCGACCATTTTGTGATACCATCACATGGATACCCCAGTCGAGGTAATTGCTCATCTCCTGTTCATACCGCTGTTTCAAAGCTGCCAGGGAAGTAGCGGCAGCAAAGCTTTTGTAATGGATCAGGGACAAGCCACCGCACAAGGCCGGGCCAATGCGCCAGTCATCGGGCTGCGCTGTAAAGCGCATCATCTGCAGCTTGCATTTGGTGAGGGGGTGGGTAGCGAATGCTTCGGGATATAATGTTTCAAAATCGGCGCCGCTGCAAATGAAGACTACATCGAATTCGTACTCTTCTTCGTTGCCGATGTAGATAGTATTGTCTGAAATATAGCTTACGCATTTGCCCCAGAAAAACTGTACGCCATGTTTCTCTTCCAGATAAGCAGGAACAGCTGCAATCGCTTCACGGGGATCGACGATCAATTCATCTGCGCTGTACAGACCACCCAGTAAATGTTGCTGAACAGCCGCTCCGGAACGGTCGGCCACTTCCTGTGCCGATAATAGCTCTACCGGTCTTTCCTGCCGGAACAATTCATATAGCTCCTGCAATACCTGCCATTCGTCCTGGTGATAGGCGAGGTGCAAACTGCCGGGGGTATCATACCAGAATGCGCCAGCGTCGCCCATCTCTTTCCATATTTCGCGGCTGCGCAGGGCACGATCATAGAGCATACCAGGCTGACCGATGGGCCACACCATACCGAAATTGCGTACGGAAGCGCCTACGGCTTTGTGCGTGCGCTCAAATACTTTCACTGCATATCCTTTAACAGCGAGTGCACGGGCCGTGGCCAATCCCACGATGCCGGCTCCTATCACGATGGCAGAAGGCTGTTTCATTGAACAGGTTTTAATGATTCATATTTCCGGTTGAAATAGAGCAGGGAATAAATGCATCCTGCAATACCTATAACCGAAAATATTACTACACCGGCAGGATAGAACTGCGTCCACGTTAAGTTTATTTGAAATATTTCTTTGGAAAGCATCACCAGCATACTGCCCATATACCCGTATGCATCTACGAGATAGATCAGAAAACCTACATTGCCAGCGATCTTGAATGCTGCGATCAGGCGCTCGAAGAAAATACAGTTGAAAGGAATATAGCCCATATAGAGGCCAAGCCCTACCAATTGCATCCACATCGCCCCTCCCATGATGCCTGCCAGAAACAATGCAGAAGAAATGCCCGCCAACACAAAACCCACCAGCACCATGATGTGCGCCAGCCGGAAAGCCCGGATATTTTTTCGAATGCCTACCAGCAGGCTGATCATTGCCAGTATTATAATAGAAGTGATGGTTTCTGTTTTGGTGAAAATGGATGGTTTCTGTCCATAGCCTAATTCATTCCACAGGTTGGCCATAAAATTATCGCGTATGTCGCGCATGATCGTCAGGAACACGTAGGTAATAATGATCATGATGGTGCCTGCGCCAAACATGCGCAGGAAGCGCAGACGCTGCTCCTTCGTCATGGGCAGGCGCACCGTTCTTTCTGCCACATCATCTGCGTCAGGAGCGGGAACACGTTCCAGTAAGTATATAAAGAAGATAAGGGGTGCTGCGAATACCAGTCCTGTGGTAAAGGCCAGCCATTGTTCCGGCACCTGCCAGCTATCCCGCAGCCATAAGGCCACGGAGCGCGTGAAGCCTCCGGCAAATATGAAGCTTACTGCCATAGCAGCGCCTATGAAATCAGTCGCTCTTCGTCCTTCCACATAACTGAATACGATGCCCCACATGAAGCCCAGCATAAACCCATTTACGAACATGCATAGCATGCCCCAGGGGGCCGGCAACAGGGCAAAGATCAACAGGCTCAACCAGGACACGCCCACCAGGATGCCACTCGTTTTCCAACGGCCTGCCCGCTTCAGTTCCGCAATAAACTTGATACCATAGAACTTACTGGACATATAGCCCAGGCCCTGACAAATGATCAGCAGTACCTGGTATTTAATGCCCCAAAAGCTGATACCTTCAAAAGTGGCTACCGTAAAAGGTTTGCGGTAAGCGTATACTGAAGCATAGGTAAGAAAAGCAACAACAGCAGCATAAATGGCTGTAAGTACTTGTTTTCTCGAAAGCGTAGCAGGATTGGCAGTAACAGTTGACAAACTTTTATTGAATTAAAGGTGGAAGTTCAGCAAGACTATCGATGATGTTATCAGGGCTATATTGTTCCAGTTCGTTGCGGGTGTAAGCTCCGGTGGTCACACTCACTACCAGTCCACAACCGGCATTCCTGCCTTCGGCCACATCTACTTCCGTATCTCCTACTTTCACTACCTGCTCCGGATCGCTCACCTGCAATTGCTTCATGATGGCTTCGATCATGTAGGGATGGGGTCTTCCTTCCGGCACTTCATCGCTGGCGATCACCATATCAATGATTCCATTGTTGTCCCAACGCAGACGATGCAGGATGGCATCGGTGATGGGTCTTGTAAAGCCCGTGTTGAGTGCGATTTTGATACCCCGCTCCTTCAGCCAGGCAAACGTTTCTTCTGCATGGGGCAGCGGCGCCAGCTCTTCGTCCTGCTCATAAAAACTCACCATGTTGCGCGTGAACGTGTCGTGGATATTTTCAATGAGCCCATCCAGATCTTCTACTGGTTCAAGATAAAACTTATCGAGCAATATGCGGATGGCTTCTTTTTTCCGGAATCCCATTACTTTGTTTACTTCCTCTCTCGGCACTTGTACTCCATACGCTCCGGCTGCTTCCATGAAAGCATCTGCCACACTTCCTTTATCGCGCACGGTAGTACCCGCCATATCAAACACAACCAACTGTACTGACATATGTAAATATTTTACTTGTTATCGTTGCAAATGACGTACGATCATTCCATGGTATTTCTCCAGGTTGGGCACCGGCATTCCTTCGATCTTTGCTTCTTCATCCCATAGCCGCATTTTGATGATGAGGTCGAACAGGGGGTATTGTTCAAAAGCAAGTGCTTCGTCATCCTCCATGCGGCCACCCTGGAACTCCAGTGTGCGCTTGCTTGCTTCGGATAACTGCTCATAATAAGCAGGGGATTTCCAGGTGAGGTAGCGCTTGGCTTCTACGTGAGCCTCTACCAACCGGATCAACCGCTTTGAGAATCCTTTTTCTAACAGGAAGGCGCCGCCTACTTCTTCATGGTCTTTTATGCCAAAGCCATCCATCTCATTATCGCCTTCGGCAGATACGCAGATGTGACCTATATCATGCAGGAAGGCTGCCAGGATCACTTCTTCATCATGTCCCTGCTGCTCTGCCAATTGAGCCGCCTGTACCATGTGCTCCAGTTGGGTTACTTTTTCACCGGCGTATTCTTCACCGCCGTGGTGCTGATATAGGCTGATGATCTCTGTAGCAATGGCCTGGGCCTGTACATTATTCATAAAAGCTAATTTAATAGGCTGTAGTAATAGGATCTGCCACAGGATGATTGGCCGTGAAATTCATTCCCAGCAACCGGGCAATGGTAGCAGCGATCTGCTTTTGGTACAACTGCACAGGTGTCTTTACTTCTCCTACAGGTTTTGTATCCGGTCCCATTACTGCCAGCCATATTTCATGCGCATCTTCAATCTTAGCGCCGTGGTGCTTCCAGTTCGACTTTACCTTGTCACCGCGTCCGTGATCTACCGTAACCAGCAAAGTGGTCTTGCCTTTGTATTCCGGCATCGACTGTACTGTATTCCAGATATCACGGATCATAGCGTCTTCAGCATAGGCGCTGCCCAGGTATTGGTCATACATCCCCGCGTGGGCAAAGTCGTCTGTTTCGTCAAAAGCAATATACAGCACTTTTGGCTTGTATACTTTGAGATATTCACGCGCCGCCATGTAGGTAATGATGTCGGGACGCACACCAATGGGTTTTGTCGTCAGGAACTGCATATCGTTCAGGAGCTGCAGGCCGGGTGCTTTAAAGGCAAGGGTATCTATATCTGCATTTACATACACACCGCTGCGGGGTTCATGCAGGATGTACGGGAAAACATCCCAGGTAGAAAAGGCCGCTACTTTGCCTTTGTACTTTGCCTGCTTATTGATATACTCCAATACATTCTCGTGCTTGTTCCATATTTTATCGTTGGAGTTGACGGCTGTATCGGGGTAACCTGTGAATATTTCATTATAACCGGGGTAAGAGAACCAATGGGGATTGGCATTGTCAATTTTATTATCGAATGCCCGGTTGCCGTACAGTTGTCCCTGCTGTGCTATGGTTGACCAGAAGAAGGGAAACAGTTTTTGTCTTCTCGCCGCTTCATCTTCTGCCCAGAAACGTTGTTTAATACCTTCTTTATCGTGGTTGAACGTGCTGTCGTTCATCAACACAGGGTCAACGCCTTTGAACACCTCTTGCCAGCGCATGCCATCGAGCGTTACGATAATGAGGTTTTCGGTTTTACGTTGTTGCGCCATTGCTGTTGCAACAATCACGGTTGCTATGATTGAAAGGAGATATTGTTTCATGGAGAATGGTGTAAGTAGGTGAATAAAAAAAGGGCGAAACTTAGAAAAGCTTCGCCGTCAACATTAAGAAACTGCTACGATTGCTTATAATTTGTAGAATACTTCTTTTAGCAAGGTTGTTATTCTCATTTACGCCCGGGGGTGGCGATTATTTTATTCATACACACAAATCTCAAACCGGGCTCGAAGCTAACAAAGAACTTTAATCGCAATGGAATATCAGGATTAAGGAATTATTATTTAATCGACCACATCCTGGTATTCAGATCATCCGCACCTTGTCTGTCTACTGCCGTCTTACGATTTACCCCATTCAGCGATTGTTCTGACAGTGGATAAATATAGCGTACCGGTACTTTATTGTTATTGAGGTTATCGGGACCTGGCACTACAGCGGGCATGCCGGTACGTCTCCAATCGAACCAGGCTTCCAGTCCGTTAAAGAACAGGGCCACCCATTTTTGCAAGGCAATCTTGCCCAGCTTCTCTGCCTGTGTACCCGTATAAGCTACACCGGTTTGGGTGTAATAGCTGGCGGGAGGCGTCACATTAATATTATATTGAACGGGTACAATACGCTTGTAGTAGTTGAAGTTGGCTGCAATACCTGCGAGATAATAACCCTCAGCTGTACCTGTAGTGATCAAACCTTTTTCTCTTGCTTCGGCCAGGATAAACTGCAACTCGGCATAAGACATCAACATGCTTTGTGCAACATTGGCTACTGGTGCAGGCCCTGCATCGTTACAAACCAGGCAGGCATAGCTCAACCCTACCCGTGATACACCTTGTGGACCGCCATTGTAGTTCAGGGCAGCCACATCACCAAGACCGTTGGGAATACCCTCAATCTTTGGCGTACCGGCAGCTACCGATTTTTCAGAAGGACGGCCAAAAACCGGGAGACGTGGATCGCTCAACGCGGTCAGACGGTCACTCATGGATTTACTAACTCTGAACTCGTCGAAAGAACCTACGCGTGATCCGTACATGGGCCACTGGTTGGGGGCCGCTTCGAAATATTTCAGGGCCGCGTTGTCATCGTTGCTTTCGAAAATGGGGGTTTGTGCAGGGTTGCTTATGATTGCCTGCATATCGGCTCCTACATTCTTTTTGGCAGAAATACGCATCATGTAGCGCAGGCGAAGTGAGTTGGCCAGCTTGCGCCACTTGATAATGGAGCCGGCTCCACCACCAAACAGGATATCGCCGCTGATCGTTTCATTGCTGGTACCCAGCAGTTCATTGGCTTTCTTGAGATCGGCAAGGATACCGGTGTAAACTGCTTCCTGGGCATCATACTCAGGGGTATAAACACCAGCTGCTTTTCCTTGTGTAGCCTTGCTGTAAGGAATATCTCCGTAGGCATCTGTTGCCAGTGAGAACATCCATGATTTCATTACCAGCGCTACACCGAGGTAGTTATTCTGAACAGGCTTCGCATTGGTAGCGATGTCGATGATGTTCTGCACGTTCCGCATATTGCTATATACACTATTCCAAACGCTGTTCTTTTCTCCCCACAGATAGCGGTCTTCGTTTACGAACTGGATCTTAGCTGTATGTTGTACCACAATGTTGCCGATACCCCAGGCTTCGCCTACCTGATCATTCAGGGTATTGCGGATCACTCCCGACAAAAGGAGGTCAGGGTTTACGGCAATAGGTACGTTTTTATTGGTATTGATATCTTCGAAGTTCTTCGTGCAGGACGATACGCCTAACGAGAGGCAAAGGACCGCTGCTAAATATTTTGTTTGTTTCATTGCTTTAATTTGGTTCGTTTTTAACAATTGCACTTTTCTGCTGCCGGTATTAGAACTTGAAGCTCAGGTTCACGCCATAGCTTCTTGTAGAAGGGATAGACATGTACTCGATACCTGGCAATGCTGTGCCTCCGCTGTAAGACATTGTCTCCGGATCGATATGGGGCACATCTGACCACAGGGCAAGGTTTCTTCCTACCAGGCTTACTGTGCAGCTTCTGAAAGGCAGCTTACCAAACCATTTGTCGGGGATCATGTAACCGATCTGCACTTCGCGGAGTTTTACAAATGAAGCGTCATACATTACGCCTTCAGCGATGCTTCTGCCGCCAGTCCAGGCGCTATGCCATTCGCGTGCTGTTCTTTTAACATCGTTGGGTTTGAAGGTTCCGTCGGGATTCTGGATCACCCCTGCTCCGATAACACCATTACCGGGCTTGCTCAGGTCGTAACCATCGGCGCGTCCTTCGAGGGTCTCTATAATGATACCACCTTCGCGGCCTACGGTTTGTGTTTCGGAATACAACTCACCGCCCTGACGGATATCGAACAGGAAGCCGAGTTTCACGCCTTTGTAGTTAAGTGTATTGTAAATACCAGCCAGCCAATCAGGATTGTAGTTACCCAACTTCATCAATGTTGTAGTTGGTACCGGGCGACCATTTGAGAACACCATTTGTCCTACATTCTTGCCGGAAGCATCGTAGTAAGGTTTGCTGGCATCCGTGTTTTGTACACGGGCAAAACCGATACCATACATATCACCCATGCGCTCACCCACGCGAGCTTCGATGCTTACGCGCCTGCTGGCCATTACAAAGTTTTTAAGATTGTCGGACAGCTCAACCACTTTGCTGCGGTTTGTAGAGAAATTGAGGTCTATATTCCAGGTCAGGTCTTTTGTTTTTACAGGCACCAGGTTCAATACTGCTTCAAAACCCCAGTTCTTGATCTTTCCTGCATTGATAGAGCGGGAAGAATAACCGCTGGTGAGTGATAAAGGAATATTGAGGATCTGGTTGCGGGTATTGCTTTGGTAGAAAGTGAGGTCAATACCAATCCGGCTGTTCAGGAAACGGGCATCCAGACCTACTTCATAGGCTGTGCTGATCTCGGGTTTCAGGCTCAGGTTGGCCAACCTGTCTGTTTCGCCATATACCTGCGCGCCACCATAAGGTGTGCTGGGGTTATAGGCTTGTGTAAAAGTAAATGGATCGGTATCGTTACCTACCTGAGCAAAGCTACCACGCAGTTTTGCATAGGTAACAAACTCCGGCAGGGTGAACATATCGCTGATCATCGCGCTCAATGCTACTGAAGGATAGAAATAAGCATTTTGCTCATTACCGAATGTCTTCAGGCTCTCGGGCAATGTCAATGAGCTTGACCAGTCGTTACGGGCAGTGATATCGAGGAACAGGTAGTTACGGAAAGCGATCTGTGCGGAACCGTATAAGCTATTCACTCTCTTTTCTACTACTGATTGAGAAACTTCCAATGGAATGCGTGAGTTCGTCAGGTTGTAAATACCAGGGATATTCAACTGACCGGCATTCGTTTCGTCGAAATCTGATTTCTGCCTCATCTGGTTGCCTCCGAATGAACCTGAGATAGAGAAATCGTTGTTGATCTTTTTATTGGCAGTAAACAGGAAGTCGGAGTTACGTTCTTCTGTTATGATGTTCGTTTCGCGGTACTGACCAAAGGGGAAACGTTGTGTGCTGAATCCACGCTGATACTGCCTTTTTTCATTACCATAATCGGTTGCTGTTCTCAATTGCAGGCTCAACCAGTTGGTGAAGTCATATTTCAACACGACGTTACCAATAACACGGTTCACATCCTGCCCGTTTGTATTTTCCATCACGGTCAGGTAAGGATTGTCATGGTAGTTGTAGTTCCAGCTGTATTG
Source organism: Paraflavitalea sp. (assembly GCF_059502485.1). Lineage (NCBI taxonomy): Bacteria > Pseudomonadati > Bacteroidota > Chitinophagia > Chitinophagales > Chitinophagaceae > Paraflavitalea > Paraflavitalea sp. The sequence goes on along the minus strand of NZ_JCACET010000008.1, from coordinate 1,190,748 downwards.
CTTCAGTCCTGTAAGGCCATTTTGCCAAAGCCTTTGCATGTCGCTCACTTTTACAGAGCGGGGCAGCCAGCAGTTGAACAAGTACATGATGCTTTCTGTACCGTAGCTGATGGAAGGCCTGTTACCGCTTTCGCTCTTTATATAAGATACAAAGGCGCGGGCTGAGAATTTAGAATTGAAATTGTACCCACCGCTCAAAGAAACCGTATTGCGTTTCAGGTCGGTGTTGGGCACGATACCTGTTTGATCAAGGTTTGTATAAGATAAACGGAAATCACCAAAATCGTTCTTACCTGTCAGGGCGACATTATTGGTTAATGTGCGGCCTGTTTTGAAGAAGTCTTTTACACCATCTACATCTGCCAGCCAGGGAGTAGGCGTGATCACGCTACCTGCCGGGGCATTCAGGTCACCACCTGTGTAAGGGATTGCCTGTCCATTCAGTGTGCGGGGTGAATTGAACTGGGGATATAATTGTCCATTGAAAGCTGGCCCCCAGCCTTCGTCGGTTCCATCTGTAAGACCAGCACCACCTCCATTCACAAACGCAAAGGCTCCTCCGTTACCATTACCTTGTCCATATACATTTTGGTACTCAGGCAATTTCAACGCCGACTCCATGGTCAGGTTGCTGTTCACTTCTACACCGATACCTTTATTACCTCTGCCTGATTTTGTTTTAATAAGTATAACGCCGTTGGCAGCTCTTGAGCCATAAAGGGCTGAAGCTGCAGGCCCTTTCAATACCGTCATCGACTCCACATCATCCGGATTGATAAAGCTGGCGCCATTACCGAAGTCTACTTCGAGGTTATTACGACCAGAGCCACCTGTCAGTGAGTTGCTGATGGGCACACCGTCCACTACATATAAAGGCTGGTTCTTATTGAGGTCTACAGAGCGCTCGCCACGGATACTTACGCGGGCAGAACCACCAATACCGGAAGGGCTTCCAATAACCGTTACACCAGCTACCTTCCCGGCCAACTGGTTTACCAGGTTGCTTTCGCGTGCCACTGTGAGGTCTTCGCCTTTTACTTCCTGAAGGGCGTATCCCAATCTTTTCTTCTCTTTCTTGATACCCAACGCCGTTACTACTACTTCATTCAAAGACTTGCTATCCTGCTCAAGCGCCACTTCGATATTGCTTCCACTCACCACTACTTCTTTAGATAACATACCCACTCCACTAAACACCAGCACATCTCCTTTTTTGGCTTCAATGGAGAAAGCACCATCTGTTTTGGTGGAAGTTCCTGCTGAACTGCCTTTTACCATAACAGTTACACCTGCTACAGGTGATTGATCTTTGGTGGAAATAACTTTTCCGGAAACCGTTTCTTGTGCGAGAGAGAGCAATGGTAACATCAACAATAGACATGCCGTTACCACCCTTGTAATAAGGTAGCATTTACTCATAAACAGATTTTTTTAAATAGAGGGAGTGATAATAAAATTGCAGCCCGAAAATAGACGGGCTGTGTAAAGAGAAGGTTACGGGGGTTTTAACAAAGCATTAATTGTTTATAAACACTAAACCCAAGTTTAGTATATATAAATATGCTTTATCAACAATAGAGCCGATGAAAATCATTGCATTAAAACAAATAGGCTATCAGGATAGAGGCTTCGGTGTTGCCGATGTTGCGCAAACGGTGTTTAGCCCGCCCGTCGAAGAATAATGTATCTCCTGCATGGAGTTCAAACTTTTCCTTTTCGATCTGGTACTCGATGCTTCCTTTCAGGATATGTTTACACTCGAAAGCATCTGTTTGTATCATCTGCTTGCGGGAGGCTCCTTTTTTCAGGTCCAGCACCGCAATATCGATGGCCTGCGCTACAATGCTTTTGGTGAGGATACGCTTGTAAGAGAATCCTTTAACCGGCTCTTTTTCGAAAGGCTTTTCTTCGCCTTTGCGAACAATTAATACGTGGCCATTGGTAAAATGCTCGTGCATGTCTTCGAAGAAGCTCTTCAGGTCTTCGCCCAGCGAATGGATCAGGTTGAATAATACGGGGAGGGAGGGTACTGTGCGGTTGTTCTCTACCTGCGAGATAAGTCCCTTCGTGACGCCGGCCCTGTTGGCCAGTTCTTCGAGGGTAATATTCTTCTGTGTGCGCTTCGATTTAAGCTTTTCACCTATTAATAAGATCAGATCTTCCTGCATGATAATAAGGGATACGTTAAGGGAATACAATATTAAATAAAAAAAAGGCGGGTGGCCGAATGATGTAGATTCCAATTAAACTATAGTTAAAATAATGTAATCTGTTAATAGTCTGTTCATATTTACAAAACAATTACTTAACGTCTGCTTAAAACTGGGGTAATACGATCTGGGGAAATTTGCAAAACCCAAACTCCATGGAAAAACGTCCTGTAGACGTAGTGGTTCTCTCCGATGTTCACCTGGGCACGTACGGTTGTCATGCGCGGGAACTGGTTGCTTACTTAAAAAGTATAGCGCCCAACATTCTTATCCTCAATGGTGACATCATCGACGGTTGGCAATTCTCCAAGCGGTACTTTCCAGCTTCACACATGGCGGTGATCAAGGAGGTGCTTAACCTCATGACCAAAGGCACCAGGGTATTTTATATCACCGGCAACCACGACGAGCTACTCCGCAAGTATACCGACTTCCAGCTCAGCAATTTTACCCTCACGGACAAACTGGTACTGGAGATCGATAACAAGATGACCTGGATATTCCATGGGGACGTATTTGACAACACTACCAAAGGTGGAGCTAAGTTCCTGGCCAAGCTGGGCAGCAGTGGTTATGGCATGCTGATCCTCTTCAACCGGTTTATCAACTCTACCCTGAAACTTTTTGGACGGGAGAAGCTCTCCATCTCCAAGAAAGTAATGGCAGGGGTAAACAAGATGGCGAACATCGATAAGTTTGAAATGATCGCAGCCGAACTGGCTATAGAGAAGAAATATGATTATGTGATCTGTGGCCACATTCACCAGCCACAGAAGAGAATAGTAGAGAATGAAAACGGAAAGGTGACTTACCTCAACTCCGGCGACTGGGTAGAGCATCTCACCGCCCTGGAGTATAGCCAGAACGAATGGAAAATATTTGAATACAACGAAAAGGATTTCCAACATATTCCTGCTACCGACATGAGCAGAAAGATCAATGTAGTCACAGACGAGATCAACTTTTATATAAACTCACTGGCCATTTAACTAACCCAAGAACATTAAGAACGCACATGAAAATTCTTTATGCTTTACAGGCTACTGGTAACGGACATATCAGCAGGGCTATGGAATTGTTGCCCTTCCTGCAAAAGTTTGGTACTGTAGACCTTTTTCTCAGTGGCGCCAACAGTACGTTGCCGCTCGACGCGCCTGTCAAGTACCGCAGCAACGGGCTTAGCCTGTTTTATACCTGCAAGGGCTCGCTGGATTACTGGAAACTTACGCGCAGCATTTCTCCGCTCCGCATCATGAAGGAGGCAAGGGACCTGCCCGTAGAGAAATATGACCTTGTGTTGAATGACTTTGAGGTAATCACTTCCATTGCCTGCGCGCGTAAAAAAGTACCTTCTGTAAACTTTGGTCACCAGGCCAGCTTCATGTCTGATAAAACGCCCCGCCCTGAAAAAGTAAATAAGGTGGGTGAGTGGATTCTCCAGAATTATGCGAAGGCTTCTCAATATATAGGATTGCATTTTGAATCTTATGATGACTTTATCTTTTCGCCCGTTATCAAAACTGAAATACTGCAGGCAGAGGCCAGGAACGACGGACATGTGACTGTGTACCTGCCTTCTTATTGCGACAATGAGCTGATGGCTTTGCTGGCTCCTTTCAAGGACCATCGCTTTGAAGTGTTCTCCCGCCAGACTAAGGAAAGAAAGACTATTGGCAACATCACGCTGATACCTGTAAGCAAACATGACTTTAATGAAAGTCTTATCAGCTGCCATGGTATTGTTTGCGGAGCAGGTTTTGAAACACCCGCTGAAGCTTTACACCTGAAAAAGAAAATGATTGCCATTCCTATCAAGGGTCAGTATGAGCAAATGTGCAACGCTGCCGCCTTGAAGAAAATAGGTGTTAAAACGTTGGATAAGCTGGATGACGATTTTCCGGACATCTTCGACAACTGGGTAAATGATCCTGTTACGCCTACTATCTCTTATAAATATTCAACGGAGGCCATCATCAATATCCTTATGTTCCGTTGCTCAGATCTCAAAGACAAATTAGAGATACCTTACCCTGAGCTGGTGTTCAATTAACCCTTTCCCATTCTCACCTGATATATAAAAAAAGTCGTACAACGTTTTCATTGTACGACTTTTTTTCCTTTTGATCTCATGACACCGTTTTTAATGATGGTACTGTACGTATGAAGTATCCTTCTTTGTTGTGTCTTTTTTCTTTTTACCACCGGTGTCCTGATAGTTTACATTGTCTCCTGGTGCTGGCGCCTTCAATTGTGTTGTCGAGGCGGTGATGGTGGCTGTTACAAACAGCGCTGCTACTGCTACTAATAGTGTTTTCATAGATCAACAATTAAAAGTGTTAGAAAATTAAGTGTTGACTAAGAATAACAAGCACCGTACCAAAATATATTAAAGTGCTTTAATAATCGGTTGTACATAACTGATACCCATACCCAAATTGAGGAACATTTACCCAAATGCCAGCGCTATTAAAAATGATGCCAGGAGGTAATGACATAAAAAAAGCCGTCACGATAGAAATCGAACGGCGTCAGTCACATGAGAGAATTCCTCTCACTTATAAAGAGTTGTAGAAATCAATTGGAGACCAAAGTTAAGTAGACGCTGTGTTAAGAATGCAGAATCAACAAATTAATTTCATTCTCATGATAAATATGTTGTCGACAAAATATATGACCGGTAGTATTTGGCTTTGACCGGTGGTCTTTTTTCATAATACCTCAACGAGCATTAGTAGAATTACGAAACAATATATACTTCAACTTTAATATTCTACTTGTATGCTGGGGTAATTGGGTAGTGGAGAGTTAAGAAAGGAATAAGAGTTAGTTGACAGGTTAACAAGTTGAAAGTTGGTAAGGAGTAAACACGAATTCCTATCGAATTACACGAATTGAATGACGAACGACCTATAGCGTTTTATGCGACGCGTTGGTTGGGTGGTTTTAGTTGGATGGCTTGTCGTTGTTGTTCGCGCCTTCTTTTCTTCTTTCGCAAGACGCCGGATGCTATGATCTCCTGCATCCATCTTTCTTTCAGGCGTTGCTCTTCTAACCATTGAAGCTTCTTTTCGCGGGCTATGCGCTTGCGCTCACGTTCTATCAATTCGGCAGTATTATCGTAATTGCTTTTCCAGTGGTTGCGGCCAATGAGCTTGAGATAGCGACGGCACTTCGGGTTTTCGGTGCGGTGTTTCAGGCGTGTCTTGTAAGTTTTCTTTGGTCTGACGGGTTGTTGCCTGCGGCCTGTTTTGAGTTTGATGCCAGTGGCTTGCTGGTAGAGTACCCAATATTCTACATAGGTCTTCCAAAGGTAGTCGTAGGCTTCCTGTGCAGTGGCGCCATTGTCGATCATGATCATCGCTTCGCCGGTGAAGTCGCGGTACATCCAGAACTGGCGCCAATCCATAGGCAAATCGCTATAGATGGAGGAGGCGATCTTTGAAGCGGTTACCAGTCTGCCGGCAGCAAGGCGGGTTTTGTGGAAGGCCGGGTGTGTGAGGACTTTCTCCCGGGTGAGCCTGCTTTTCATGCGTACGAGGTGCTGGCCCTCCCATTTGTAAAAGGTGAGGTTGTCCCAGGTGCATTCAAGAAATATGGGTCCACATTGTTGGGCCATCGGTAAGCGTTAATTATATGCATGAAATTAATAATGTTATTTGTGCTTTGGAAGGGGATGACCGAAATTATTTTGGGATTGACTAAGGGTTCGCGATGGTACCTCATTGATTTCTTGAGCCCCGGATAGGTCTAATCGATTGACTGACATGCAATTATTAAGCATTCAGCTTCACGGAGTAGTTCAATGTTTATGAAAATGCGCCTTTAGTGCGGATCATGTACGGCTCAACCCCGGCTCAAGTACGGCTTATCCCGTTTAGGGGTGCGGGTAAACTGTTATTTAAATATGAGCAGGGGAATAAAAAAGCCGTCACGATGGAAATCGAACGGCTGCAGTCACATGAGAAAATTCTACGCTTTAAAAAGAGGTTCTTATATCAATTCACATAAATTCTATTGGCACTGCAAGGTAGGCTGCGGTTGTTACGTATACCTTACCGCAGGTTTATGCTACCGTTAAGAATTGATGAAAAGCTGGTTAAAAAACACGTCCGCTAAATAATTACAAAACAACGAGTTATAAATATTCAATAGTATATCCAATAATTATTTGTAAATTATAGTACACAAGGTTTGCCGGTGAAAAGATGGGTTATCATATTATCCCTGTTCCTGGCAGCGTCCGTTGTCCCCGCTGCTGCCCAACCACAACAAGCATCAACTATCCAGTTTGATTTTTGCGGCACCCCTATTCTATTCAATTTTGATAAGGTTAACCTTGAGCCTATACAGTCCACTCCACTAACGCAGGCGTCCGTTGAGTCATTTTACAACAACGTCAATAATGAGCATTACCAATCCATCATTAAAGCGCTGACAGCTTATAAGAAGCAATACCAGCCTGATGACTGGTTATTCTACCAGCTTGTTCGCAAAACTGCTCAGTATATAAGTCCCAAGGCTGACGACTACCTGCGTTATACTTTTTACAAATGGTATTTGCTCAATAAAACCGGTTATGATGCCATGCTGGCGGTAGCAGGCGACCGGGTTCTGTTTTATATCTATTGCGCCGAAAACATTTACAACATACCTACACGGGTGTATGATGGCAAACAATATGTATGTCTCAACTATCATGATTATGGCACTATAGATTTTTTGAAAAACCGGTTCACGCCGGTTAATATACCGGGCACCGCGGAGGGAAATACCTTTTCTTACCGGATCAATAAGCTGCCTGCATTCAGTCCAGGCGACTACCAGGAAAAGGAGTTACGCTTTAATTATTACGATAATGATTATCATTTCAAGGTAAAGCTGAATCCCCAGATCAAAGCGTTATTCACCAACTACCCTACGGTAGATTACGAAGCGCAGTTAAATATTCCGCTTAGCCGGGAAACTTATCAATCGCTCATTCCCCTGCTAAAAAAGAATGTGAAGCGGATGAATATCAAAAACGGTGTGGATTACCTCATGCGTTTTACCCGTTATGCATTTCTGTTCGAGACTGATTCAAGGACGTTTGGCAGCGAGAAAAGGTTATCGCCCGAACAAACGCTACTTTATGAACAGAGTGATTGTGAAGACAGGGTGGCGTTGTTCTTTTATCTTGTAAAAGAGATCTATAACCTGCCGATGATCGTGCTTTCTTATCCGCAGCATGTTACTATTGCTGTGCAGTTCGATAAGCCGTTGGGCCATCCAATTATTTATAATGGCAACAAATACACTGTTTGTGAGCCCACTCCTCAACAAGAAGACTTGCCTATCGGCCAGTTACAGGCCAGTTTACGCAGCTCATCGTACGAAGTAGTTTATCATTACGCTCCTCCAGGTATCACTCAGCCAAAGTAATAACCATATAATTCAACCATCCCACCACCTCCTTCAAATGTTCACATTTTTAGGCTGTTCATTATTAGTGAACATGAAATAAAAATGAACACACATAATAACAAATTGAATATCAATATTACATAAACAACTCACTTATGGTTAGCGAATCAAGATGTCTGCCCAAAATGAAAAAGGGCGCCTCAATGAGACGCCCCTCGTATTATAGTCAGGTTAATCTATTAATACCTTGTCCATCCTTTGTGCCAGTTGGCATAAGCGCCAGAGGGAGCGATCGCACCGATGAAATCAACTTTCTCGATGAATGGCTGACGGGCAGTCAGGATCGGATCATCAAAGTAAGTGTTAGAGGCAGTAGGGATAACCAGTGGTGAGTTACCGAAAGGTACGAAGTCGGGGTTAACGTAGTCGAAAGGACGTGTGTAACGGATCTCGTCAACGGTAAGTATCCTGTTCTTTTTAGCTGCGAGGTTAAACTCAGCAGTCAGAGAAGCTTCTGTTGTAGTACCGGCAGAACCTGAACCTGATACGAAGTTGATTGGCTTTCTGCAACCGGCAATGAATATACCGCTCAGTTGCAAAGTTTTTGCTGTCAGGAAATTTTCAGAAGAACCTGCAGGACCATCTTTATCGTTGATCTCGAGACCTGAACCCCAACCTACCAATGCAGTATTGAAGATAGAGATAGAAGAATACCTTCTGATCTGAGCGGCAGAGCCGAGGTAGTTGGTGCTACCAATGTTGTTCAAAGTAGCTAAAGGTCCGAAAGCAGAAACGTTACAGAAAACTGCTTTTGTTTGTGGGAGTACAACTGTACCACCGCTATTGTTATCGCTTTCGAATGCTTCTGATTTAGATACATCGGCAATGAGTGAATCGCGGATGATCAGACCAAACTGGATAGTACCGCTGAAGCCGTTGTCGGTATCGAAGTCATCGTCCTGTGTTTTGTAAGCGATCAGGTATTTAGCGTTTACAGTACCACCAAACCACTCGAATGCGTCATCTTTTGCATAAGAAACCTGTACGTGGTCGATTACCGTCTTTCTACCTACAGCAGCCATGGTAAGGCTGTTTACTTCTTTGTCGGGTTGGAAAGCGTAACCAGCATATTCGATACGTACATATTTCAGTACGCCAGAGCTATCGTTGTCATCGGGCGTAGTGCCACCACCAGCAATGGCATCGCCGTTGCCGTTGTTGATACCGCCTTCTACTTCCAGTGTGCCAGGACCACCGCCAGTGCCAGTGAAAGTAGTGTTGATGTTTGCTTTACCGCAAATTACAATACCGCCCCAGTCGCCTGATTTAGGAGTAGGAGAGTTGGAAGTAAATACAATGGGAGCATCAACGGTTCCGTTGGCCACGATCTTTGAACCACGGCTGATTACCAGTACGGCAACGTCAGAACCTGAATAAGCACCCTTGATAGTTGTACCAGCCTCGATGGTCATCGTATGATTACCCACCAGGTATACTTTATCTTTCAGAATATAAGTATTCTCTTTACGAAGCATAGTGTCAGCATTGATACGACCTTGCAAAGTAATCGTTACACCGCCACCGCCACCGTTGCCACCACCGGGCACGATAATCACTTCTTTTTCTCCGTCCGTTTCTATTTTACGGCAGCCTGCAATAAGAAGTGCCGAAAATGCGGCGAGGAAAAAAATCTTCTTTTTCATATTCTTTGATTTGTATTTAAAGAGATTAGAGTATAGAGTAGTTAAATGTTACACCGATGGTTGTACCAAACCTTCTGGTGAAGCGATAAGGGTCTTTGCTCTTCTGGAAAGAGTCCTTGCTGCCATCAGGGTTCTGGTAGAAATATTGAGTGCGATTCAGGATATCCGATACGTTTACACGGATCTCACCTTTGCTTTTGAATACTTTTTTAGCCATTTGAAAGTCGAGCACAGGGCGTGGAGCTTCGTAAACATCCGGTGTGCTGGCGCCGGCGCTGATATCACCCACCAGGTAGATCCTTTCACCGATCTGGTTGAACAATAAAGTGGCATTGAATCCTTGCTTGGGTACATCATAGTTCAGACCCAGGTTGAGCAGGTAGGGAGACTGTCCTTGCATTGGGCGATCGATCTCAACTCCGAGGATATTAGCTTGTACGCGGCTCTTGATATAAGCGGCATTGGCTGACAAAGTGAAGTTCTTCAGCGCAGGTGCGAAATCAAGCTTTTTGCGGATCTCCAATTCAACACCGTAAGAAGTAGCCTTATCAGTATTCTGGTAGTTGAAAGTACTTGCACCACCGCTGCCTTCATTATATATCTGCTCGATGGCATTGTCGAAATACTTATAGAACACACCCAGCGAGAATACTTCACCAGCTTTGGGGTACAGTTCGTAACGCAGGTCAGCATTGGTAGCCTTAGTCCTTTTCAGGTTGGGGTTACCTTGTACAGAGGCATTCAATTCAAAGTCGTACAGGTTCAGGAAAGAAAGCTCGCGCAGTTCGGGCCTGATCACGGTTTGTGAACCAGACAAGCGGATATTTGTCTTGGCATTCAGCTTATAGGTAGCATTCAACCCAGGTAACCAGTCGAGCACTTCGCTATGTGTATGGCGGGGATCATATTTCTTAACACTACCTACCAGTTGATCATAATTCTCAACACGCACACCCCACACAACACGCAGGTCATCGAAGAATGAGTTGTCGAACTGGATATAACCAGCATTCATGATCGTATTGGCCAGGTAACGGAAAGCATTTCCTTTGATCGCGTCGAAACCAAACTGCGTGCTGGAAGCAGCGCCATTGCCAAAGTTTTCTGGTGCAAAAACCTTGTCAGCAGGCAGCTGCCTTAAAGATGGATTATCGAGGGGCAGGTAGTTGGCAAACAATTTTGCATCATACAGGCGGTCTTTGATCTGCAACATATAACCACCTTTCACGGTTTGGCGATCGCCAAACATGTTGAAATTGTAAGTCAGGTCGCCACCAGCTGTATATATATAATCGCTCAGGTTCTGGAAGATGCGGCTACCGCTTTCCTGAGAAAGGGAGTTTGCGATCAGGAGGTTGTAAGGATCCTGTGTGCCGGTAGAGCGTGTATATACTATACGACGTTGATCGGGGCTATAACCATCTAGGATGTTGAAGGAGCCATACCACTTCAGGCGCAGGGGAGTTGCCAGCGTATGTTCACCGATTACCTGGGTAGTGAAGAAAGTATTTTGCTTGAAAGTAATTTCAGAAGCTCTTACATCGTTGCTGCGATCGAAGTCGAGGCCACTACGGTTGGTGAAATAGTTGGTGGTGTTAACGTTCAGGATCGACTTAACCGAGATCTTGTGTTTAGGGCTCAGTTGAACGCTAAGTCCTGCCAGGGCGCCAGCCAGGATATCCTGTGCATAGCGGTCATCATTATAAGCGTAGTTCCTGCTGACTGTGTTGCCAGTGATGTTGTTCCGCTGGTTCAACATGTCGATGAAACGGTTGCTCTTATTATATGTAACACCGAAAGTTCCACCTACTGTTTTGTCGAATATTTTGGTAACAAATCCGCCATTGGCCTGGAAAGAAGTATTCAAAGGAGCAGAGCCTGCAGTGGCAGTCCAATTATTAGGCATTGTCTTTCCTAATGCAGTCTTTTCTGCAGGGGTCATGATATCGAAGTTCGACTTAGTGGTATAGCCTTTGGGCAATCCTCTTGTACCATCATCGATACCGAGCCAATCCCAGCTACCGCCTTTTGCTTTGTAAAAGTCTTTACCGATGGTTTGAGTATTGAAACCGGTACCTACCTGTACATTCAAAAAGGGCTGTGTAGGGATATCTTTTGTATTTACCTGGATGAGACCACCTGCCCACTCGCCGGGATATTCCGGAACGAATGCTTTATTGATAACGATGTTATCGATCATGTTGGCAGGGATCAGGTCGAAAGAGAAAGTCTTACGGTCGGGCTCTGTGCTGGTCAGCAGGATACCGTTCAGCATGGCCTGGTTGTAACGATCGGCCAAACCGCGTACCACCAGGAACTTACCATCCTGCAAGCTCGCGCCGGGGGTTCTCTTCAATACCTCACCCGTGTTACGGTCGGGAGAGCGGCGAATGGTTTCAGCAGAAACAACAGATGCTACCGTATTCGTGTTCTTCTGGAAAGCGATCACTGAGTTAACTGATTCCAGGCGGGCGGGTGTGCGGCGGCTGGTTACTGTTACTGTGCTCAGTTCGGCTCCGCCTTTTTCCATAACAACAGAAAGGTCGTTTACCTGGCCGGCAGTGATCTCTACATCACTTACCACCTTGGCGGCATAACCTACTGTAGTAAAAGTCAATTCGTATTTCTGGCCAGAAGCGAGTGTAAGCGTGAAGCGTCCTTCGACATCAGTAGTAGTACCTCCGGGTGCGCCGGTGATCTTGATGGATACACCTTGCAGGGGTTCATTCTTACTGTTCAGGACTTTACCGGATATTTTTCCGGTTTGGGCAAAAGAAACAAGTGTCACTAATACAAAGACAAATAACAGGGAGTACTTTTTGCTCACAACAGTCTATTTAATGTGCGGGCAAAAGTATCAGCAGGATGTTACCGTCATATTACTGCAATGTTAAGGAATCATTAACAGCACCTATGAACAGTTCTAATGTTATGGGAATATTACGCTAATGTTACGGGAACATTTATTTAATGTTATCAATTGCCTGAAATGGCCGTTTTTTATCGATTGTAACATAAAAACCCTTAAATGTCCCGGTGCTGCGCGTTAAAATCTGTATTGTAGCCGGCAGGTCAGCACGTTTGACTTTAAGTTGGTTGCATAATCCGGCAAAGCGGTGGCTTCATTGTTTACAACATCATACCAGAGCATGAGTTTGAAGTGATCGTTCATATAGTAGTTATAACCAAAGCTCCAGGTATCATATCGTATGTTGGCGGCTGTAATATTAGTGCTGCTTGCGCCAATCTCTTTTCCTTTTACTTCCGTGTTGGGGTCGTACCAATCATATTTTACTCCCAACTGATGTTTCTTATTAATAATGTTTTGCAGGAAATAAAAGAAGGCGCCGTTAAATTTTCTTACATAATAAGGAGAACTGAGCAACAACCCGGGTGTCTCTGTATCATTGGCAGTAGCGGTTTGCGTGCCCCACCAATATTCGCCACGCAATTCTGTGGCGCCCCAGGCATGTTTCAACTTCCATTGCATGTCTACGCCTCTGTAATCGCGCGGTGCTTCATCATATAAATTATCATCGGAAGAATCTACTACAAATAATTTGCGCCCATTCGTGTTACGGGTAGCATACACATATTTCGTATTCTGAATGAACCCGCCCTGCAGTAACGACAAGCCGGCTGATGCCGTCAGCTTATCCGCAACGGGATAAGGCTTCAATGATAACCGACCGATCAGGTCTTTATAGCTATCGTATTCATTAGGTCCTGTGAGTCCCTGTCCATTGAACAAGCCTATATCGAATTTAAAATAACGCAAGGGATGATCGGGCTTTCGTGGAGCAAAACTTATCATTGCACCCAAATCACGCTCCGTTTTCATCAGTATCTGCGACATGCGGCCGCGCTCAGGTGATTCCCGGTCGACTGATGAAACGTTTACTTCAAATCCAAAGGGGCGTGGAAACATCCCAACGGTGAAAGCAAAGAGTTCCCATTTATTTTCAAATACGCGGCCCCAGAAATCCCTGATCACAACGCCTCGTTCTGTGCCCTCAAACTGGAAGACGAATTGTACACCGGGCTGGTCTTTATCGGTAAACCGGGTATAATCGAAGCGTATCCGGCCACGACGCAGCATAAAGCGATTGTTGGATTGTGGGGCAAAATTCCCCCCGTTAAAGGTTTCTACCCCTTTCCGGTCGGCCACCTGGAACTGGGGCTGCATATAGCCGCTGATGTTTACCCGGTCGAATTTCTTGTATATGTACAGTAGCCCCTTCCCTACCTCTGTAGTGGTGTCAATCATATCCATTAAGAATTGACTATGAACCACTTGCGTAACAATCAGCAGACCCGCCAGCAACCCTGCCCGCTTAGGGCTTAACAATAACTTCATACTTTCATAATATTGGAGCAAAGGTAGTTTGGTAGAAAAGAGCTATTGTTAAGAAATTATTACCAATTCACCCTATCTATAACATCGGTCTATTAGTTCTATTTTTGCCCCCAAATAATATAGGTGTATGGGTTTGAACTCTATCATGAAGATTTTCATGCCGAAGGACAAGATCTTCTACTCTCTTTTCGAACAGGTTGCGGTAACAGTGGCTGAGATGGGCAAGTTGATGAAGGACGTGGTAACAGAGCCCGATTTCGACAAACGTGCCGCTATCATTGCCCAGATCGAAGACATGGAGCATGTGAATGACGATTTCACCCATAAAATATTTACCGAGCTCGGCCGCAACTTCATCACTCCTTTCGACCGGGAGGATATTCACTACCTGGCCACCGCCCTGGATGACATTTGTGACTACATCTTTGCTTCCGCTAAAAAGATCAACTTTTATAAAGTAAATCCCAATGATCAGGGTATCCAGAAAATGGCCGACCTGATCGAGCAGGGTTCCGAGCAGATCAAAGTTGCGGTATTTGAACTGCGCAATATGCGCAACATGCGTAACATAACAGATGCGCTGGTAAAGGTGAACAGCATCGAAAACCAGGCTGATGATATTTTCGATATGAGCATCGACCGTCTGTTTGAAACAGAGCCGGATGCCAAAGAGGTGATCAAGAAACGGGAAATCTACCAGGTGATGGAGATTGTAACCGACAAATGTGAAGATGCCGGAAACGTGATCGAGTCCATCATCATTAAATACGCGTAATAACCGTTTATGACATTCCTGGTTATCATTATTATACTGGCATTGGCTTTCGACTATATCAACGGATTTCACGACGCAGCCAACTCAATCGCCACCATCGTTTCGACCAAGGTTCTCACTCCGTTTCAGGCTGTGATCTGGGCAGCAGTGTTCAACTTTGCCGCGTTCTTCATTGCTAAATACTGGATTGGTGAGTTTAAGATCGGTATGTCTTTTGCCAAGTCCATCAACTCACATTTCATTACGCTGCCGGTGATCTTTTCGGCACTGGTAGCTGCCATTGCCTGGAACCTGCTTACCTGGTGGTTTGGCATCCCTTCTTCCTCTTCCCACACTTTGCTGGGAGGCTTTATGGGTGCTGCGCTGGCACACGTAGGGGGCCTGTCTGAAGGGGGATTCACTGTAATCAACTACAGTGTGGTACTACCTATCTTCCTGTTCATATTCGGCGCACCGCTTATTGGTATGGTGGTGGCGCTCATTATAACGCTTATTATCGTGAACCTATGCCGCAGGGCCAATCCTTACAAGGCAGAAAGCTGGTTTCGCCGGCTGCAGCTTGTATCCTCGGCCTTGTTTAGCCTCGGACATGGTAGTAATGACGCCCAAAAAGTACTGGGTCTTATCGCTGCTGCGATGGTAGCGCAGGGAGAGTTGGATAGTGTGAAGAATGTGCCCGACTGGGTACCGCTCGCCTGCTTCAGTGCCATCGCGCTGGGTACGATGAGTGGCGGCTGGAAGATCGTAAAGACCATGGGCTCCAGGATCACCAAGGTAACGCCGCTGGAAGGTGTTGCTGCGGAAACTGCCGGTGCTGCTACACTCTTTTTGACTGAACACCTCGCTATCCCGGTAAGTACCACGCATACCATTGCCGGTGCTATCATGGGTGTAGGTGCTACCAAACGTTTATCGGCAGTACGCTGGGGTGTAACGATCAACCTGCTCTGGGCATGGATACTTACCATCCCCATCAGCGCTATCCTGGCAGCGATCGTATATTATATCGTGAAGCTATTTATATAAAATTTGTCAGCTACTAACTTCTTTTCCAACAACACGGGCCCCGCATCTTGCGGGGTTTTGTTTGTGGGGCAAGTTCCAAATCATTGGAAATTTTACTATTTTGGCGAATAATCAATGAGTTTTACGCACCAATAACAATATATAAATGAAAGGAATTATACTGGCTGGCGGTTCCGGAACCCGTTTACATCCGATTACTTACGGTATCAGCAAGCAGATCATGCCTATCTACGATAAGCCTATGATCTATTATCCTTTATCTACGCTGATGCTGGCCGGCATCCGTGAAATCCTGATCATCTCTACTCCGCACGACCTGCCTCAATTCAGCAGGCTGCTGGGCGATGGCTCCAAACTGGGGCTCAAATTCTCTTATGCCGAGCAAGCGGTGCCTAATGGACTGGCGCAGGCTTTCGTGATCGGCGCCGATTTCATTGGAAATGACTCTGTAGCTCTTGTATTAGGCGACAATATATTTTATGGCGCCGGCCTGGGTGAGCAGCTTGAAAAGAATAATAATCCCGATGGCGGCATTGTATATGCTTATCATGTAAGTGATCCTGAGCGCTATGGCGTGGTGGAATTCGATGACAACAAACAGGCGCTTTCTATTGAAGAGAAACCTGCCAAGCCAAAGAGCAACTATGCGGTACCTGGCTTATATTTCTATGATAATGAAGTGGTGAAAATAGCCAGGGATCTGCAGCCAAGCCCCCGGGGCGAATATGAGATCACCGATGTAAATAAAGAATACCTGCGCCGCAAGAAATTAAAGGTTTCCATCCTCGACCGTGGTACAGCCTGGCTCGATACCGGCACCTTCGATTCGCTCATGCAGGCTTCTCAATTTGTGCAGGTTATCGAACAAAGGCAGGGTATTAAAATAGCCTGTATCGAAGAAATAGCCTGGCGCAAAGGGTTTATTTCCCGGGAACAACTGGAGGTTATGGCTCAGCCATTGCTCAAAAGTGGCTATGGCCAATACCTGATGAACTTAATAAAATAGAAAACTGAACAATACCGTACCCCGTACAGGAGTTTAATATAACTTTAGCAAAATTTTCAAAGACCCAACTCACCATTATCCATAAGATGAGCAAAATCCTTGTAACAGGCGGTTGTGGCTATATCGGTTCGCATACCATCGTAGACCTTGTAGAGAACGGATTTGAAGTTATTTCTGTTGACAATAACTCACGTTCTACCCCCCGTATATTTGAAGGCATTGAAAAGATCACCGGCAAAAAGATCAAGAATTATAAGGTAGATCTTTGCAACTTCGACGACACTTTCGCGATTTTCCAGGAGAATGAAGATATCACCGGCATCATCCACTTTGCTGCTTTCAAAGCGGTAGGTGAATCTGTGGAGCAGCCGCTGATGTATTTCGAGAACAACCTGGTATCGCTAATCAACCTGCTGAAATGTGTGCAGGAGTTCAACATACCGCATTTCGTGTTCTCTTCTTCCTGTACTGTATATGGCAATCCTGATAAGATACCGGTAACGGAAACCACGCCTCCCAAACCTGCGGAGTCTCCTTATGGATACACCAAGCAAATGGGTGAGCAGATCATCAACGAGTTTTCGAAGGCCAGCAGTGCTCAATGTGTATTGCTGCGTTACTTCAACCCGGTAGGCGCCCACCCTTCCATCCTGATCGGTGAATTGCCCATCGGCAAGCCCGCCAACCTGGTACCTGCCATTACGCAAACTGCTATTGGCAAATTGCCGCTGATGCAGGTGTATGGTGATGATTATGATACAAGGGACGGCTCCTGTGTACGCGACTTCATCCATGTAAGTGATATTGCCCACGCGCATACGCTCGCTATACAATTTCTCGAACAAGGCAAGAGTACCAAACGTTGTGAGGTGTTCAATCTCGGCAGCGGCAATGGTTTCACCGTGCTCGAAGCCATCAAGACTTTTGAGAAAGTAACAGGTGTGCACCTCAACTATGTAATAGGCCCCCGCCGCCCCGGCGATGTGATAGCCATTTATGCCAATAATGACTTTGCTGTAAAAACGCTGGGCTGGAAACTGAAATATTCACTGGAAGACATGTTGCTTACTGCCTGGAAGTGGGAGCAGCGTCTCAAAACAGATGAAAAATTCTACCAGAGCAAACCGGCAGACCTGAATTAGTCCGGAAGGCCATATATTTGCAGCATCAAATCAAGGACCATGCTGAAAGAGATACAGCCCACCGGGCAAAAAGATACAAGGAGCGGCTTTGGCGATGGAATAGCAGAAGCTGCCCGTAAAAACTCTAACGTTGTTGCTTTAACAGCCGACCTGGCTGGTTCTTTAAAGCTCAACCAGTTCATCAAAGAATTTCCTGAGCGTTACGTACAGTGTGGTATTGCAGAAGCCAACATGATCGGCATTGCAGCTGGTATGACCATTGGCGGAAAAATACCTTACACTACTACATTCGCCAACTTCTCTACTGGCCGCGTATATGATCAGATCCGCCAGTCGGTAGCTTACTCAGGCAAGAACGTAAAGATATGCGCCTCTCACGCCGGTTTAACGCTGGGCGAAGACGGTGCTACTCACCAGATACTGGAAGATATCGGTATGATGAAAATGTTGCCTGGCATGACCGTGATCGTGCCTTGCGACTACAACCAAACCAAGGCCGCTACGCTGGCTATCGCCGACTACGTTGGTCCTGTTTACCTGCGTTTCGGTCGTCCCGTTTGGCCCATCTTCACCAAAGTAGAAGATTTTGTAATTGGTAAGGCTCAGGTATTCTCTGAAGGTACTGATGTATCGATCTTTGCCTGTGGCCACATGGTATGGAAAGCCATCGAAGCTGGTGTTATCCTCCAGGAAAAAGGCGTGAGCGTGGAAGTGATCAACATCCACACCATCAAGCCACTGGATACTGAAGCGGTGCTTAAATCCATCACCAAGACCAAATGTGCCGTAACTGTAGAAGAGCACAATATCATTGGTGGCCTGGGTGATTCTATTGCACAGGTAGCTGCGCGCCACCTGCCTATCCCCATCGAGTACGTTGGCACCAACGATACCTTTGGCGAAAGCGGTACGCCTACGCAACTGCTGAAAAAGTATGGTTTGGATACTCCCAACATCCTGACAGCAGTAGAAAAAGTAATGAAGAGAAAATAAACGTCTTCGATAGATACTGAAAGGCCCAACCCCGTGTTGGGCCTTTTTATTTCCAATTATTTGTAACTTTTACTGGTATATTTTACTCTAATCGATAAACGTATCACACATGAGACAAACTTTATCCTTCCTGCTTTGCTTCATTATTGCCCTGACTGGCATAGGCCAGGAGAAAACGCCTTATGGCAACAACCCGGCAGCCGGTAAATTCTATGATATACGTGGTTTTAAAATGTATTGTGAGACGTATGGCGAAGGCCAGCCGTTGCTGATCATTCATGGCTGTGGCGGCTCTATAGCAGATTGGACCAACCAGCTGCCCTACTTCGAAAAAAAATACAAGATCATTATTGCAGATAGCCGTGCGCAGGGAAAAAGTGCAGACAAGGGTGATTCGCTTTCTTATGAAATGATGGCTGATGACTATGCTGCGCTGTTGGATGTGATGAAGATAGATTCGGCCTACGTAATTGGCTGGAGTGACGGGGGCATCAACGGTTTATTGCTTTCTATCCGCCATCCGAAGAAGGTAAAGAAGCTCGCTATAACAGGCGCGAATCTATCACCCGATACAACTGCCGTTTACCCCGAGGTCATCGGCCTCGTGAGGCCGCAGTATGATATGCTCAAGAACAAAAAGGACAGGAATGAGATGGAAAAGACCGGCTGGAAGCTCGTTCAGCTATTGCTCGATAACCCACACATTCCGCTTACTGACGTCAACAAGATCAAGTGTCCTACACTCGTTATCGGGGGCGACCATGATGTGATCAAGGAAGAGCACACCATGCTCATCTATAAGAACATTCCCAACGCTTATCTGTGGATATTACCCAACTCAGGCCACAGTACGCCACTGGTGTACAAAGACGAATTCAATAAAGTGGTGGATGATTTCTTATCCAAGCCTTTCAAACGTTTCAACGCGCAGGGAAGGTTCAACTAAGCCTGCACAAAGCCCAACCGGCGCTCCATTTCTGCAGGCAACGTAGGCAGCTTTCTGCGCTCGATCAGGAAGCTGGTAAGCTTTGCGATGTCGGCAAAGATGTAGTGTTTGTCCAACGCTCCTTTGAGGTAGTCGCGGCCAGTGCTACCGCCTGTACCGATGCGGGTGCCGATCATGCGGTGGACCATGTTCATGTGGCGATAGCGCCAGGTGCTCAGTTGTTCATCGATCTCCAGCAGGTTATTCAGCAACTGGAAAGGGAGTTGGAGGATAGGATAGCCGCGATAGAGCATGATGAATAAGGCAGAGCGGCAAGCTTTGGGGCTTAATCTGCGCTCGCCTTCAGCAGCAGTGTCGGCAAAAACGTTGTCGAAGAAAGCACGGTTCTCCTGTTCGGCAGAGGCCAGGCTATTGATATAGGTGTTACGATAGTCGTTCCAAAATTCTTTCACTTCATCCACAAAGGGCATTCTCTCCAACCAATCGTTCAGCAGTTCGATGAATGAACGCTCCTGCTCTACTGAGCGGATAAGTTCTACTTGCTGCGGACGCAGTTGAGAGACATAGTACTCCTGTCCGAAACGGTGCTGGTATTTGAGGCCCAGCTTTGCTTCCAGTATTTTGAATTGCCAGCTTTGAAACCCGGAGGCAGGGCGCAGCATATCGCGGAAGTCGAGGAAATCCATGGGTGTCATGGTTTCCATGATATCGATCTGCTGTACCAACACTTTCAGGATAGACACCATGCGCGACAGGCGATGTACTACTGTTTGCAATTCCGGCGAATTATCATTCACGGAGGGCTTCTTCATGATCCCGCTCACAGAATCTACTTCATAGAGTAGTTGTTTGAACCATAGTTCATATGCCTGGTGGATGATGATGAACAACATTTCATCGTGTGCCGGTTGTCCGAGCTTATCGCTTTCGGGCAACTGTGCGTTCAGAATATTGTCCAACTGCAAGTAATCGCTATAGTGTACTCCCTGTTGAGTCATGTGTAGTTTCTAATGCTTGTTATGCAAACTCGTATCCGATGTCTTTCCTGTAATACATATCCTCGAAGCTGATCTGGCGTAATACTTCTTTTGATTTGCTTACGGCGCCGCTGATGGTATCGCCATAAGAAGTAACGCACAGTACACGTCCACCGCTGGTAACTACTTCTTCTTCCAGGGGAGTGGTTCCTGCGTGGAATACTATACTATCAGCGGAAAATGACTGATCTAATCCTTTAATGGCATAGCCTTTTTCATAATTGCCGGGATAGCCACCACTCACCGCCATCACTGTGCAAGCGGCTCTATTATCCTGTTCTACTTTCACTTTATCGAGCGTGCCATCGGCTGCGGCTGTCAACAAATCTACCAGGTCCGTCTTCAGGCGCGGCATCACCACTTCTGTTTCAGGATCGCCCATGCGGCAATTGTATTCGATCACCATCGGCTCTTCGCCTACCTTGATAAGTCCTACGAATACAAATCCTTTATAATCGATGCCTTCGCTGGCAATACCTTTCACCGTGGGCTCCACTATCTTTTCTACTACTTTCTTCATGAAGGCATCGTTGGCAAAAGGAACCGGACTTACGGCACCCATGCCACCGGTGTTCAGGCCAGTATCTCCTTCTCCAATGCGTTTGTAATCTTTCGCTTCGGGCAGCAGTACGTAGTTCTTACCATCGGTCAATACAAACACACTCAGCTCGATGCCATCGAGGAACTCTTCTACTACTACTTTTTTACCTGCTTCACCAAACTTGCTTTGTTGCAGCATTAGCTCAAACTCGGCCATGGCTTCTACGTGCGATTGACAGATCAATACGCCTTTACCGGCAGCCAGGCCATCAGCTTTCAGCACGATGGGTAAACTATGTTGTTGTAAATAGGGGATACCATCTGCATAATTGGTAGCATCGAACTCACGATAGCGGGCAGTGGGGATATTGTGGCGCATCATGAACTTCTTGGCAAAGGCCTTGCTGCCTTCCAACTGCGCGCCATATTGTGAAGGGCCGATAATGGCCACCTGCTGCAGGGCTTTGTCTTTCCTGAACAGGTCAACAATTCCTTTTACTAACGGCTCTTCGGGACCAACGATCACCATATTAATGTGTTTATCCAACACGAATTGCTTAATGGCATCAAAATCCGTAACGGACATGTTAATATTCGTACCGCACAATGCAGTGCCTGCATTGCCTGGGGCTATATATAATTGTTGACACTTTGGACTTTGTGATAGTTTCCAGGCCAGTGCGTGTTCACGGCCTCCAGAGCCAAGGAGTAGAATATTCATGAGTACAAACGTAATTAAGAATGCCAAAATAACCGCTAAAATAGAACACTCCTGTATATATTTGGCAAATACGTAGTATTTTCCGCGCTTAAAGCAAGCTTTTAAACTGAAAACCAACCCTGGATGGAATACAAACAGCATCAACTCGCCGGACACCCTTTGGGACTTTTCGTATTGTTTTTTACTGAAATGTGGGAACGGTTTTCCTACTATGGCATGCGGGCCTTGTTTGTATTATACCTCACCAGCCAGATAGCAGAGGGAGGCCCGGGATGGGACAGATCTTCGGCCAGTTTATTATATGCTTTCTATACAGGCTTAGTTTATTTAACACCTATTCTTGGTGGATTTATAGCAGATAAATATTGGGGCTTTAAAAAATCTGTGGTCATAGGTGGACTCATCATGACGCTTGGCCACGGCGTACTGGCATTTGATCCTATCGTAGCTTTTTACGCCGGCTGTATTCTCATCGTAATCGGCAATGGCTTATTCAAGCCCAATATTTCCTCTATGGTAGGAGAGTTGTATCCTGAAGGAGCAGCTTCAGCTGGCTTAAAAGATGCAGGATATACCATCTTCTACATGGGTATCAACACTGGTTCATTCATAGGTACTTTACTTTGTGGCTACATTGGTGAAAAAGTGGGCTGGCATTATGGATTTGGGCTTGCAGGTATCTTTATGCTCATTGGCACTTTACAGTTTCATTACATTCGCAAGTTCTTTGGTCATATAGGCGAACCACCTGCAACGGCAGCAGTTACAACCACCCAGACACCAGCAGAGGCAAAGGCTCCACTCACCAAAATAGAAAAAGACCGGCTCATTGTAATAGGCATCCTGTCTTTCTTTACCGTGTTCTTTTGGTTTGCCTTTGAGCAGGCAGGTTCTTCCATGAATCTCTTTGCGCGGGATTATACAGAGCGCAATCTTTCCAGCCCGGTTGCTGCCAATGCCTTTAAATTTATCAATGCCATTATATCGTTGTTGCCGGCCTGCATCATTGCCTGGCTCTTGTACAATTTGATCAAGAAAATAGGTAAGCAATACCCTATCAGCATAGCTATTATTACTATTGGTATTCTTGCCATATGGGCGCTCGTCATATGGATGCTGTTCAAGGAATTCACCGCCGAAAAAACCGAAGTAACGGCATCGTGGTTCCAGACGCTGAACGCGCTGTTCATAGTAATGTTTGCACCGCTGTTCTCCTGGTTATGGAAAAAACTCTCTACTTCTGCCAGGTACAATCCATCGCCAGCCATGAAATTTGCGGCTTCTTTCATATTCGTAGGTATAGGTTTTCTGGCTCTTGTTATCGGCTCTTCCCAGATACCCCAGGGAGCCATGTCTGCCAATGTAAACATGATCTGGCTGGTACTTGCCTTCCTGTTTCATACGCTTGGTGAACTAAGTATTTCGCCTGTGGGTCTTTCTTATGTAAGTAAACTGGCGCCCAAAAGACTGGCCGGTCTTATGTTTGGCCTTTGGTTCTTCTGTACCTTCCTGGGTAACTTCCTGGCAGGTTTTACCGCCAGCTTCATGGATAAGATATCCGCATCTACTTCGATGTCAGGGTTCTTCACCATTTTCGTTGTCATACCATTGGTAGTAGCTATCATCATCATGGTCCTCAACAAATACATGAACAAAAAAATGCATGGGATAAAATAAGGGCTGTTCTGTCTGCCCTTTTTTCCTTTATCTTTCCGCCTAAAACTTAAACTGATTGCTTATGGCGGAAAAGAAGTTTCAGCCGTTCATTTTACCCGACGTAAAAATGGCCGAGTTCACCCTGAAGTCGATACTCACCGGGTCGATCTTCGGGATCATCTTTGGTGCCTCCACGGTTTACCTGGCATTAAAAGCAGGTCTTACCGTATCTGCTTCCATTCCTATCGCAGTAATAGCTATCACACTGAGCCGTTTATTCCTGCGCACCACCATCCTGGAGAACAACATTATCCAGACAACCGGTAGTGCCGGCGAAAGTATTGCGGCAGGTGTGGTATTCACTTTGCCTGGCTTTTTATTCCTGAGTGAACCGGGCAGTGCCGACTTCTTCAACTATTTCACGATCCTTATTCTTGCCATCTTCGGAGGTATTCTCGGTACGCTCATGATGATACCGTTGAGAAAACCGTTGATCGTAAAGGAGCATGACACGCTTCCTTATCCGGAAGGAACGGCCTGCGCCTCCGTGCTTAAAGCCGGGGAAAAAGGCGGTGACTTTGCCAAAACGGCTTTCTATGGATTGGGGGTTGCGTTTGCTTATGCCTTTCTGCAAAAGATCTTACACCTGATCGCAGAGACGCCTACCTATATCACTAAACAAACACATAAATTCTTTCCGTCTGCCCGAACCAGCGCAGAGATCACGCCTGAGTATTTGGGTGTGGGATATATCGTTGGCCCCAAGATCGGCGGTGTACTGGTAGCTGGTAGCGTATTGTGCTGGTATGTATTCATTCCGTTCCTTGCCACGCTGGTGCCCGGGGATGTAGTAGCTGCCCAGTTGGTGAAACTGGGTTATCTCGCCGACATCACTAAGGCAGGTGGTCCGGGCGGCTGGAATCCTGAGACGCATCTCTTCAACGACCTGCCCACCGCCTTATACCGCGCGTATGTGCGCCAGGTAGGTGCAGGCGCTGTAGCAGCCGGCGGCTTCATCACGCTTATCAAAACCATCCCTACCATCATCTCTTCTTTCAAAGGAAGTCTGGGTTCGCTTAAAGGTGGTGCCGGTACAGAAAATGTACAACGCACCGACCGTGACCTCTCTATGAAGGTAGTTGGCATCGGCAGTCTCGGCATGGTGATCCTTATTTCCGTTTTACCACAATTGCCTGGTACCGGCATCGGCAGTAAACTGCTCATCGGCATACTGGTTGTAATATTCGGCGCCTTCTTCGTTACGGTATCATCCCGCATTGTGGGTCTCATTGGTTCTTCCAATAACCCCATCAGTGGTATGACCATCGCTACACTGATGGGCACTTGTCTTGTGTTTATAGCAGTGGGCTGGACCGGTAAAGTGTACGAGCCCATGGCACTGGTAGTAGGTGGTCTTATCTGTATTGCCGCCGCCAACGCGGGCGCCACTTCTCAAGACCTTAAGACCGGCTACATCGTAGGTGCTACGCCAAGGAACCAACAGATTGCCTTATTCATTGGGGCTATTGTTTCTTCTATAGCTATTGGCCTTACCGTAAAAGTGCTGGATACTCCCACGCAGGAAATGGTTAAACAGGGCATTACGCATGCTATTGGTACTGATAAATATCCTGCACCGCAAGGCACCTTGATGGCAACGCTGATCAAGGGTATCCTGTCGTTCAACCTCGACTGGCAGTTTGTGCTTGTAGGTGTGGCGATTGCTATTATGATGGAGCTGTGTGGTATCAAAGCTTTGTCTTTTGCGATCGGTATCTACCTGCCACTGGCAACTACATTGCCCATCTTCATCGGTGGCGCTATCCGTGGTATCGTAGATTGGAAGCACAAGAAGAAGGGTGATAATGTAGCTAACGAAGAGGAAGACCTGCGCAAGGGTAACTTGTTTGCTACCGGCCTCGTGGCAGGTGGTGCGTTGGCAGGTGTGATCGTAGCGTTCCTGTCGGCCAGCGAGAGCGTGAATGCTGGTTTACAAAAGATGAGTGTGGAGCATGGATTGAAGGAAAGCTTCGGAGAATATGGTTACTTCTTCCTGGGCGTTGTATTCTTCGCCCTTATGGGATTCATTCTATACAGGGTGGGTTTACAGAAGAACAAACTGGAGTAATAAGATTCCGATAAGAATAACTTTTCAGCCACGAATCATCAAAGGTTCGTGGCTTTTTATTAGTCACGTACTAATTCATTTTGAAGGGAACGATCATCTCAAACACGGGGATGTTCACATTGAAGGTGGCCTTGTTGTGCAGGTTTTCCATCAGGTAAATGCCATACATTTTACCCATTTCGCTGCGGAGGTTGCAGCCGCTGACGTACTGGTAGCGTTCGCCCGGCTGGAGGGAAGGCTGAACGCCTACTACCCCTTCTCCTTCGACTTCGCGGTTACTGCCATTGCTATCGACAATAAACCAGTGGCGGCGGTGAAGTTTGACGGGGAAATTGTTATGATTTTCAATGGTAATGCGATAGGCAAACATGTATTCTCCCGACACCGGATTGGAGTAATCCGGCTGGTAGAACGTCTCTACACTAATCTCAATGCCTTCGGAGATCTTAGATACCATAATAGCTGTTTGCCCGTTTAAAGGTAAACAAAAATAAAAGCTGGCTGTAGTTATTAGACAAGATTTAATGGCAATTATTGCCTGCAGATGCTAATTTTGCCCCGCTTTTACGCGGTTTTCTTCATAAACTACCCAGTTACATTACAATAATTCAATTATGAAAATATCAGTTGCGAAAGGAGATGGTATAGGCCCCGAAATCATGGAAGCAGTTCTCAAGATCTTTGAAGCCAACAAGGTTCCCCTGGAGTACGAAGTGGTTGAAATGGGTAAGTGGGTATTTGATAAAGGTTTTTCCAATGGTATGACACCTGAGGCTCAGCAGACTATTGAAAGTCTGGGTATGCTTTTCAAAGGGCCTATGGAAACTCCCAAAGGCAAAGGTGTAAAGAGTATCAACGTTACCGCCCGTAAAACCTGGAACACCTACGCCAACAAGCGGGTATTCCAAAGCCTGCACGGTGTAGACACTGTATTTTCCAAAGCAGGTATTCCCATCGACATTACTGTTGTTCGCGAGAACATCGAAGATACTTATGGTGGCATCGAGCACATGCTCACCCACGACGTAGCACTCAGCCGCCGTTTCATCACACGCCCCGGGTCCTTACAGGTGATCCGTTATGCGTTTGAAATGGCCAAACAGAAAAAAGCAAAACGTATTACCTGCGGCCACAAGGCCAATATCATGAAGCTCACCGACGGTCTCTTCCTGGAGTGCTTCTACGAGGTGGCAAAAGAGTATCCTGAGCTGAAAGCTGATGACATCATTGTGGATGACCTCTGTATGAAACTGGTGAGCCGTCCTGACACCTTCGATGTAGTGGTGCTTACCAACCTGCAGGGTGATATCGTTTCTGATCTTTGCGCCGGTCTGGTAGGTGGATTGGGGTTTGCACCATCGGCCAACGTAGGTGATCACATCTCCATCTTCGAAGCGGTACATGGTACAGCGCCCGATATTGCCGGCAAGAACATCGCCAACCCAACAGCGCTGTTGTTGAGTGGTATCTCTATGCTGCGCCACCTTGGTCTTACCGAGAATGCGGCCATCATCGAGAATGCGTTGTTGTATACGCTCGAAAGTGGTGTACACACAGGTGACTTCGGTGACAAGTCAATAACATCTTCCAATACCACGCAGTTTGCCGATGCCATCATCAGCAACTTTGGCAAGCAGCCGGCGCACAATCCGAAGGAGGTGATACCGAACCAACCTGGCACTCCTACACCGTTCAAGCTGCGCGAGAACGCGATGATGGAGTCCAAAGAAAGTGTTCAGGAGAACATTGTTGGTGTAGATATGTTCATTGAAAGCAACATGCAGCCACAGGCAATTGCTACCAAATGCCAGCGTCATGCCGGCGTGAAGTTCAAACTCGTCAACATCAGCAACCGTGGTACGCAGGTGTGGCCTACTGGTTCTGTGTATACCAACCTGGTGAACGTGTACAACGTGCGTTTCGAATCACTGGATGGCGAACCGCTTAGCCAGCAGGATATTCTCGGTCTTTATGTGAGCCTTAGCGGCAACTTCAAGATCGCTTCGTCTGAGCTGCTGAACATGTGGGGCGATAAAAAAGCCTACAGTCAGGCTGCAGGGCAATAAATAATCATAGCTTTTTACAACAGAAGCTGTAAAATAGACAAGTCCGCAACGGTGCCGTTGCGGACTTTGTTTTTTGAATTGTTGTAACTTACAAGTTGTAAACAAACAGGAATAGTGGAAAAGAAATACACCAATAACGAAGTGACAGTAGTGTGGAAGCCTGATATGTGCATCCATTCAAAGGTTTGCTGGAAGAACCTGAAGGAAGTTTTTGACCCCACCAAGCGCCCCTGGATAAACATTCAGGGAGCAGATACGCAGCGGATCATTGACCAGGTGCGTCATTGTCCCAGCGGTGCACTGAGTTATTTTATGAATAATGCGGAAACGACTGAACCATCCACCTTCCCAAAGCCTGTAGCAGAGGCTGCGCACATAACAACTGTAGAAGTAAGCTCCAAAGGACCCTATATTATCAACACCGAGTGTGTCATTAAATATCCTGACGGAAGGGAAGAAACAAAAAGCGGCACTGTTGCGCTATGCCGTTGCGGCGCTTCCAACAACAAGCCTTATTGTGACGGAAGGCATAGGGAAGTCAACTTCGAGGGATAGTTATATCTTCTTAGCCTTGGTATATCCATTCTTCTGCATCCACTGCATGATCTTATCGCGCTGATCGCCCTGAATGATGGCTTCTCCATCTTTCACAGCGCCGCCGGTACCGCAGAAGTTCTTTAGCTTCTTACCGAAGTCTTCGAGGTCTTCATCCGTACCTACAAAACCTTGCACCAGTGTTACGGCTTTGCCGCCACGGTTCTTTGTGTCCAGCCGCACTTTCAGCAACTGCTGTGCAGGAGGCAGCGTAGCGGCCTGCTCCCGCTCTTCTTCTTCAAACCGGAAATTAGGGTCCGTGCTATAAACAAACCCTTTGTTATCGGGCTTATTCTTCTTACTCATCGTATATCAGTTTTCAAATCGTTACTAATATAAAGCGCTTTCTCCTCATTTACAACGTCGCTGCCTTCAAACTCAAATCCAAGCTCTTTGCCTGGTGTATCAGGGCGCCCACGCTTACATAATCTACGCCTGTCTTTGCGTAGGCTTCAATATTGTCGAAGTTGATGCCACCACTGGCTTCCGTTTCCATCTTGCCTTTGATGATAATTAATGCTTCTGCCAACTGCTCAGGTGTGAAGTTATCCAGCATGATACGGTCTACTTTTCCGAATGCCACTACCCGCTGTACCTCATCGAGGTTGCGGGTCTCTACTTCAATCTTCAAACCCGTGTTGGTTTGTTGCACATATTGCCAGGCGCGGTCGATCGCTTTTTCGAGACCTCCGCAGTAATCGATATGATTGTCCTTGAGCATGATCATATCATACAATCCCATGCGGTGGTTATGGCCGCCGCCAATGCGCACGGCTTCTTTCTCCAGCAGGCGGAAGTTAGGCGTAGTCTTACGGGTATCGAGTACTTTGGTACGATAGCCTTTGATGATCGAACTGTAGGCATGCGTTAACGTAGCAATACCGCTCATGCGTTGCATGCAATTCAACACCAGCCGTTCGCATTGCAAAATGGTATGTACAGAGGCTTCTACTTCAAAAGCGATCTCGCCGAATTTCATAGCGTCGCCATCTTTCTTAAGGGGCGTAAAAACAGCTGAAGGTTCTTTGAAGCGGAAGACGGCAGCCGCCACTTCCATGCCTGCCAGGATACCATCCTGTTTGATCTTTAAAACAGCTTTGCCTCGTGCGTCGGCGGGGATACAACTCAATGTGGAATGATCTCCATCTCCAATATCTTCTGTCAATGCCGACTTGATCAATACATCTAATTGTTCATCAAAGGTTAACATGCAACAAAGATAAACGAAAAAGACCCATAGCATTGCTGCCATGGGTCTTTCGTGTTTTCAGGGATAAATGAATTTATTCCATTAATTCGAAGCCCATTTCCTGTACCACTTGTTGCTCTCCTTTCTGCTTCATAAAGAATTTTGTGCGGTAATTGCCATTAGAGGTTTGCAAGGTTCCTACACAGAACAGGGAACCATCTTTGTTTTCTCCCCGGTGCTTGATCTGGAAGTTCTTCACTTTGTTGCTGGTGAAGAAGTCTTTGAGGATCATTTCAGCCTGGCTTTTGCTGTAATTGTCACTTTTTCCGGGCATGGAGATGTCTACGCGACTGTCGAAGTACCTTGATAGTTGGTTTGCGTTTCCGCTACGCATTGCGGTTACAACGTCATCAATCGAATAGAAGTACGAAGTGAATGAGACCAGGAATAGCGAAATGGCTATTGTCGCCAGCCTCAGCTGTTTTATCATAAGTGCATTTTTACTGCTTCAAAAATTGCCAAAAACATGCCAAAGTAAGAGTACGTTGAAAAAATACTAATCCCTGTGTATTACTTACCTTTGCGGCCGGATATATTCACAAATCTAACATAATCATATCGTTATATGTCAGCAAGCAAAGCAATCCTCGTCATCATGGATGGTTGGGGGCTCGGCAAGGTGAAAACCTCCGATGCTATCCAGAACGCCCATGTTCCTTTTGTAAGTTCCCTCTATTCAAAATACCCAAACACCACGCTGGTGACCTGCGGTGAAGCGGTAGGCTTACCCGATGGCCAGATGGGTAATAGTGAGGTTGGACACCTTAACCTTGGCGCCGGACGTATCGTGTACCAGGAGCTCCAGCGCATCAATGTTGCAGTTCGCGATGGCTCTTTTGATAAGAATCCTGTTCTGCTCGATTCCATACAATATGCACTCGATAATAAGAAGCCACTCCACCTGCTGGGCCTGGTGAGTGATGGTGGTGTACACTCGCATACGCTTCATCTCAAAGCTATTGTTTCTTTGTGTGCCAAAAAGGGCTTAAAGGATGTATATATCCACGCTTTTACCGACGGTCGCGATACTGACCCTAAGAGCGGTCTTGGCTACCTGAAAGACCTGCAGGAGCACCTCAACAAAACTACCGGCAAGATTGCTACTGTAAGCGGCCGCTACTATGCTATGGACCGCGACAAGCGCTGGGAGCGCGTGAAGCTGGCGTATGATGCGCTGGTGAATGGCGTAGGAGAAAAAGCAACAGACGGTATTGCTGCCATCGAACAATCGTATGCGCACAACATCACTGATGAGTTTATAAAGCCTACTGTTGTTGTGGGCGCCGATCAGCAACCGCTGGCAACTATCAAAGAGGGTGATGCAGCTATCTGTTTCAACTTCCGCACTGACCGTTGCCGCGAGATCTCGCAGGTGCTTACACAAACCGATATGCCCGATCATGATATGAAGAAGCTGTCGCTGCACTACACGACCATGACCGACTATGACAAAACATTCAAGAACGTAAGTGTTGTATTCGAGAATGACAATCTCAACAATACACTTGGTGAAATACTCGCCAAGGATGGCAAGACGCAAATCCGCATTGCTGAAACAGAGAAGTACCCACACGTATCTTTCTTCTTCAGCGGTGGCCGTGAAGTGCCTTTCGATGGTGAGCGCCGCATCATGATCCCTTCGCCCAAGGTGGCTACTTACGACCTGCAGCCTGAAATGAGTGCTATCGAGCTGACTGACGCCATTGTGCCGGAAATAGAAAACGAAAGTGTTGATTTCATTTGTCTCAACTACGCCAATGCCGACATGGTGGGTCATACCGGCGTGTTTGAAGCTGCCGTGAAAGCCGTGCAAACGGTAGACAAATGCGTGGAGCGGGTAGTGACTGCTGCGCTGGCGCATGGCTACACTGTTTTCCTGACTGCAGACCACGGCAATGCCGATTTCATGATCAATGAGGACGGTACGCCCAATACGGCCCACACGCTGAACTTGGTGCCCCTGTTTGTGATCGACAAGGACTGGAAAGGCACCCTGAAACCCGGCAAGCTGGGCGATATAGCGCCTACTATTCTCACCAAGATGGGCCTGGCTATTCCGGCTGAGATGACGGGGGAAGTTCTTATTGGTTGATAAGTTGAAAGGGTTGATAGGTTGAAAAGGATAATCTGAAAACGTAATAATCAATCTATTACAATAATATCGAGGCTGTCGGATACATGTCCGGCAGCCTTCCTTTTTTACTATATAGGGTTATAAAGCCGGGTAAGAGCTCTCCTTGCGAACTCAATTTCTCCACCCTTTCAACTTGTCAACCTATCAACATTCCAACCTCGTCTTTTCAACCTGTCAACTTCGCCCTCCTCACCAATCGCCCGCCCCATCAACCTTTCGCCCCACTTGATCAGCATTATTTTTCCACGGTACGCAGCTTTTACTGCAGGAAATTGTCTAAATTACAGGGCAACCAAACGGTTTATATGACCGAAGACGCCATTTTACAAGGCTGTTTACAAAACAATACAACTGCCCAGCGGGAATTATACCAACGGTATAGCCCGAAGATGTTGTCTGTTTGTTACAGGTTTGCCCACAACAGGGAAGATGCAGAGGACATGCTGCAGGAAGGTTTTATCAAGGTATTTTCACAAATACACACCTTCCAAAACAAAGGCGCTTTTGAAGGCTGGATACGCCGCATCATCGTTCACACCTGCATCAATCACCTGAAGAAAAATAAGAAGTTTAATGAAAGCGTGGATATCATTCACGCAACTACTATACAGGTACGGGAAGAATCCGTTCCCTCTATAGTACAGGCGAAGCAGGTGGTTGAATGCATACGCCTGTTGCCTATCGGATACCGGACTGTGTTGAACCTGTACGCTGTGGAAGGGTATTCGCATAAAGAGATCGCAGACATGTTAGATATAGAAGAAAGCACCAGCCGCTCCCAGTACACCCGGGCACGGCAAATGTTGGAAGATATACTGGTCAAGAAGAAAATTATCCAGAAGCCAAAAGAGAAGATCAGCTGGCTGGGCATGACCGCGGGACAGTAATTATGCATATACGAGAACCCCAGATTGTTGCTATGAATACTAATCCTTTGAAAAAGCACACCCGTACAAACACCAACGATTATGGAGCGCGGTTTTTACAATGATGAACTTGAAGACCTGCTTAGAGAGAAAGCTGATCAATACAAAATGTATCCATCCGACCAGGTATGGAAGGGGATAAACCGCTCATTGCACACCCGCAGAAAATGGTATTGGCTTAGTTTCGTTCTCTTTATTGCCGGCCTCACTTATTATGCCATCGTTCAACTCCTGTCGCCTTCTACCGGCAACAGGAAGATCGTTGCTCAGCTGAACCCTGCCCCCCGTATTGCCTCCACCGACGACAACGCCAATAATAAGCCTGCTGTAGTAATTCCTTTCTCTACACAGATCACGCAAAAAGGTGCGCGCAACGGCCCGGCTACCACACCACGCTCGTTCGTTACGAATCCCGATAGATATGCCGATGAAGCAACCAACAGCATTGCCCCCACTGTTGTGACTGTTAACAGCATCGCCGCCACTGCCGAAACGGCTCATGAAACTGCCGGCACAGAAGAGCCAGCCAGCCGCCAGAGCAAGGCCACATCCAACAACACTTTGCTGGCCGATAAGCTAACTGCTGCCACTGCCCGTAATAATAAGAACAGCACATCATCTATAGAATACAAGCCGCTGATCATCGTTACCGAACAGTATCCGGCAGCGCCACCTGAAGAGGAACAAAAACCGGCAACGCCTGCAAAAGAAACTGTTCTCAGCCCGGAAAAGGAAGACGAGGAAAGGATCAACTGGCTGCAGCAATATGCTGTTTACAACCTTGCGGTACCTAAAATGAAACGCCTCAGCTGGCAGTTGTCATTTGCCCCCACTATGAACTATCGCAAACTGCAGGGAAGTGATGCTTCGATCCCATCTGATATCAAGAATGTACCGATTGCCCAGAATGTAGCGGGCGATCCCAATAAACTGGTAAATCATAAACCAGCCCTGGGTTTTGAGTTGGGTTCCCATTTCCTGTATGCTGTGAACAAGGACCTGCAGATCAAGGCCGGCGCCCAGTTCAACTATTCGCGTTATGCTATCGAGGCTTATGGCTCTTATTCAACCGACGTAGCGACTATTGCGCTCAACAGCAGCACCCCCGGCCACACCGATTCACTTATCAACTACACCCGCATCCGGAATTTCGGCGGCGATATGTCGGAAAGCCTGCAAAATCAATATTTCCAGTTGTCTGTACCAGTGGGCCTTCAGCTGCGCCTGATCGGCAATGGCAAACTACAGATAGGCGCCGCGGCTACGATACAGCCTACTTACATGATCAACAGGCAAACGTACCTGATCACTACCGACTATAAGAATTACACCAAAGAACCATCTCTCGTAAGAAGGTGGAACCTCAATACCGGCGGGGAAATATTCCTTGCTTATAAATCGGGCGACCTGAAATGGCAGGTTGGTCCGCAATTCCGATACCAACTGCTGTCCAGTTACGTGAAAGAGTATCCTATCCGTGAATACCTGATGGAATATGGTATCAAGATAGGCGTAACCAAAACTATCCGCTAAGGCATATACACAATTAGCAACAAAAGCTGCCGTTATTACCAACAGCAGCTTTTTTTATTTTTCACCTATTTTCGATCCATGAAGTTTTTCCCGGTATTACTGGCTATCATTATCCTCGCATCCTGTAAGAACCAAGGCAGCCAACCGCCTGCCGCCACTACCAGCACAGGTGTAGACACCGCTCAACATGCCCCGGACACTGCTTCTTTCCTGCCGATAACCAGCCTCCTGCGCGAGGACCTGCTCCGCGTAGACTCTTTTGGTGGGGGTATCCTGAAGAAAACCACCGTTAACGGCAAAAAAGATTCCCTCTTTATCAAACTTCCGGCGTTTAAACAGGCTGCCAACGTATTCTTCATGCCCGAACTGGAAACCAGCGCCTTCCGCCAGTCGTTTACCGAAACCTCTCTCCTGGACGCCACCACCGAGATGGTCCAGTTTATGTATGCACCCAAAGACCCTTCCAATACTCTTCGCAATGTAGTAGTGTACATCAATCCTGTCAACTCCCAGGTGAACAGGTTTTACTTCGAAAAAGAGTGGGCAGCAGGCGACACTGTTGTGCAGCAAAAGCTAACCTGGAAAGCCCGGCAGTATTTTTATATCATTACTATGCGCCAGCCAAAGCAGGGAACGCCTACTACCAGCATCGAAAAGCTGATCTGGGCCCCGGAATATTATGGCGAGTAGCAGCGGCCGGCCACACTCTTGGGAATTCGCGTCCATTCGCTAATTTGCACCCTGCCCTACTGCGTGGCAGATAAGATATGACGGCACAGGAGTTTCAAAACATAGCGCATACCATCCCGGTCAATCCAGGCATTTATAAGTATTACGATGCACAGAACACCCTCTTATACGTAGGCAAAGCCAAAAGCCTGCGTAAAAGGGTAAGTTCCTATTTTGTAAAGACTTTTACCTCCTACAAAACGCATGAGCTGGTTCAGCGTATCCACCACATCGAGTTTACCATTGTAGACTCGGAGCAGGATGCTTTTTTGCTGGAAAACTCCCTTATCAAGCAGTTCCAGCCCCGTTTTAACATCAACCTGAAGGATGATAAGACCTATCCTTACATCGTTATTAAAAAAGAACCTTTCCCGCGTATTTTCCTTACCCGTACCGTGATTGCCGACGGTTCGGAATACCTGGGGCCTTTTACCTCGGTAGGCCGGGTGCGGGAGTTGATCGCTTTTATTCGCAACAACATACCGCTGCGTACCTGCAAGCTCAACCTTACCGATAATAACATTCAAAAGAAGAAGTTCAAGGTCTGCCTCGAATACCACCTGGGCAACTGCAAAGGCCCCTGTGAAGGGTTACAAAGTGCAGAAGATTATCGTGATGGCCTGCAGCAGATACGCAATGTCCTGAAAGGAAACCTGAGCCCGGTCATTCAGCACTTCAAGGAGGAAATGAAAGCGGCGGCAGCGGAACTGGCTTTTGAAAAGGCCGAGATCATCCGCAAAAAGCTCGACCACCTCGAGCAATACCAGGCTAAATCTATTATTACTACTAACCGCCTTACCAACGTGGACGTGTTCTCTCTGCTGCGCGACGGCGATCAGGCATACGTGAACTACCTGATGGTGCAAAACGGCACCATCGTACAAACGCATACATCACAACTGGAAACCCACCTCGACGAGCCGGATGAGGAGGTGCTGTCTTTTGCCATAGGTCAATTGCGCACTACCTTCAACAGCCTCTCGTCGGAGATCATCGTTCCTTTCGAGGTAGACTACACGGAATCCAACGTAATACTCACCATACCTAAAGGGGGCGATAAAAAGAAGCTGCTGGAGCTGTCTGAAAAGAACGTGAACTACTTCCAGGAAGAGCTGAAGAGGAAGAAGATATTGAAGCTGGAAGGTAAGGACGATTGGGAGCGCAAAGAAGTGTTGTACCAGTTGCAGGAAGACCTTCAGCTGCCTTTAGCACCTGTTCATATAGAATGCTTTGATAACTCCAACTTCCAGGGTAGCTATCCTGTTTCGGCCATGGTGTGCTTTAAAGACGGCATACCCAGTAAAAAGGACTACCGGCATTATAACGTAAAAACGGTGCAAGGTATCAATGACTTTGCCACCATGAAGGAAGTGGTATACCGCCGCTATAAAAGGCTACAGGACGAGCAGCAGCCTTTTCCTCAACTGGTGATCATCGATGGTGGCAAGGGGCAGTTGGGCGCCGCGCTGGAAAGTATCGAGGAGTTGGGATTACAAGGCACTATGACCGTTGTGGGGTTGGCAAAAAACGAAGAAGAGATCTTCTTTCCCGGCGACCAGGAATCTGTCAAGCTGCCTTATAACAGCGAAAGCCTTAAGCTCATTCGACGCATCCGTGACGAAGTGCACCGTTTCGGCATCACCTTCCACCGGCATAAACGCAGTAAAGGCACTTTTAAGAATGAGCTGGAACAAATCAAAGGCATCGGCAAGAATACGGCCGATCAGTTGTTGAAGGAATTCAAGTCTGTAAAACGTATCAGGGAATTATCAGAAGAGGACCTGACCAAGGCTGTAGGGGCTTCCAAAGCGAAGCTTATTCGTGCACATTTTACACAACCTGGCGAGCCCACTGATAATGCTTAAGCCATTAGCTTTTAGGTATTAGCTTTTAGGTATTAGCTTTTAGCGAAGAAAGGGGCTAACTCCTAACAGCTAAAAGCTAACCGCTAAAAAGGCCCGCCCTCAACAGAGCCGGCCGTGCTAACCTATGAAAAAACACCTAAGTGAGATAAACTATTATCTGTTGTTTAGCCGCTTCCGGTTTTCCAGCCGCTGCTGCCGGCGCTCCAACAATTCTTTTTGAAGTACTGTACCGAATTCCTTTTCTGCCTTGAAGAAGGCATTTACTTTCTCGGCCGACAGGGCTTTACTGAACTCGCTGTTATACTTTTTGCGGATAGCCAGCAGTTTCTCCTCGATATCGATCTCCTTCTCATTATTCAACTTGCCATCAACGCGTACTTTACGGATCTCAGCGGCATATTTGTTATAAACAGGCCAGAACTTCTGGGCTTCTTCCGGTGAAAGGTTCAGCTTCTGGGTCAGGTAAGCGATCTTCAGCGCTTCTACTCTGCCCCCCGGGGTCTTTTTATCACCATCGTCATCCTGTGCAAGCACAGCCATGCCGGTAGTGAGGAAAAGGGTTAATATCAATAAAAGCTTCTTCATGGTCGTAAAGTTAGTTTGTACCTGTGTTTTTTGAAAGCAGATTCTGGTCCAGGTATTTTTGAATTTCTTCGTCTGATACATCCTGCAACATATCACTCATATCACTTTCTTCGATCTCCGGTTTGGTATTGGCTGCCAGCAGGTCGGCAGGCACTGCCACAGGCACCTCGTCGAGGTAGCTTTGCAGTTCTTCTGTAGATAGCTTGTCTACTTCTTTTGAAGCTAACCCTATTTCATCGATAGAACCACTGCCAGGTTTTCCACCCACAAACCACCAGGCGCCTATTGCCACAATACCGATCAATGCTGCAGCCACGGCATAACGCATGAGCTTACGTCCAAAGCCAATGGATATCACCTTGGCTGGCTCATTCATTTTTTTTACTCTGTCCATTACCTGGCCGGGCAGCGCTTCAAAATAACCAGCAGGTGCTTCATACACTTGCTTATTCTTTAATCCTGTCATCAGTGGCGACAGGTTTTCCAGTTCTTCATTCACGAAATCGATGGCCTGCACACCGGAAACAACATTATCAGAAAGGTCGGAAAAATAACCGGCAGGCGCCTGAAAGGGCATTTTTTTATCGAGCTTACTCAACAGCGGAGAAAGCATGGAAAGCTCCTCCTGGGCTGTAAGTCCATTATCCGACGCCTTTACCCGCGCCAGGATATTACCGGCCAGCTGATCAAAATAGCCAGCTGGTACCGAGTAGGGATTGGTGCCTGCCTGTTGCAAAACAGGCGGCAGCGCAGCTTCCTCCTCCCGGATCCGCTGCATTACCTGCGCAGCCAGCCCTTCGAAGTAACCGGCCGGCACTTCGTAGGGAAGTTGCCTGCCAATCCGGGCCACTTCGGGGCTGATGGCTTGTAATTCGCTTAATATGTTGACACTGTGTTCCATGACCGCTATATGAGACCTTTTTTGTTAAGTAAAGTTTAATGGTTCAGGATATAATCTTCGATTTTTTTTACCGCATGGTGGTAGGAAGCTTTGAGCGCTCCTTCGGAGGTTTCCAATACCTTCGACATCTCCTCGTACGGCATTTCATCGTAGTACCTTAAACTGAACACAATTCGCTGTTTTTCAGGCAATTGCTGAATGGCCAATTGTAGCTTCCATTCCAGCTTGGAGGCATCGAAATCCTTATCGGCCTTGATCTTATTTTCCAGTCCGCTTTCCACATCTCCCAACGGCACAGATGACCGTTTTTTTTGCTGCTCCAGAAAAGTGAGACTTTCGTTCGTAGCAATACGGTATAGCCAGGTGTACAACTGTGAATCTTCCCTGAAATTCTCCAGTGCATTCCATACCCGGATGAACACGTTTTGCAACACATCGTTGGCATCTTCGTGTTCGATCACCATACGACGAACATGCCAGTATAGTTTTTCCTGGTACTTCCGGATGATGGATGTATAAGCACTCTCTTTGGTGGCAGGATTGCGGAATTGGACCAGCAACTCACTGTCTTGCGTAGTAACTGCCATAGGTTAGCATTTATGGTTGGTCAGCAATATGAATTGGAATAAAATTAACCCATTTGGTTTAAAACGTGGAGCTGCTTTAAGAAAGTATTAGCAAGTATAAGCACTGGTAAATTCCACGACATAACCGTGACACGAGTTTCATCTTTTTCTTCGTTACTTTGCGTTGCAATACCTCGTTGTTTTTCGCTTAGTGCTTTATCAAAGAAATCAACAACAACAAACAATTAACAGTGATATCGCACGTTAGTGCAACAGCAGGCAACCGCATTGTCAAAAGAACAATCTCGGCCAAAGAAGGGGAAAAGGCAACAACAGAATTCACAGATGTTGAAAAAATACTGTCCTGGCCGCACCTACAGCGGGATTACACTTTGTTAATTCGGATTATTTGCATCAATTTTGCAGGCATTATATTCATATCCAAAAATCTGACCTTTTAAAATGGGCTTATTCAACTTTTTTACCCAGGAGATTGCCATAGACCTGGGTACAGCCAATACCCTCATTATCCATAACGATGAAGTAGTAGTGAATGAACCAAGCATCGTTGCACTGGATCGCAATAACCCCAAAACCGTACTGGCCGTAGGAAAGCGTGCGCTGATGATGCACGAGAAAACCCATGAAAGTATACGCACCGTTCGTCCGTTGAAGGATGGCGTAATCGCCGATTTCAACGCTGCCGAACTGATGATCCGGGAGATGATCAAAATGATCTACCCCAAAAAACCATTGTTCCCCCCAAGCTGGCGTATGATGATCTGCATCCCCTCCAGCATTACTGAGGTGGAAAAGCGTGCCGTTCGCGACAGTGCCGAACAGGCAGGCGCCAAAGAAGTATACCTCCTGCATGAGCCGATGGCAGCGGCCCTGGGTATTGGTATCGATGTTGAAGAACCTGTTGGAAACATGATCATCGATATTGGTGGTGGTACCACTGGTATTACTGTGATAGCCCTGGCAGGTATCGTGTGCGACCAGAGTATCCGTATTGCCGGTGATGAATTCACTGCCGACATCATGGAAGCGCTCCGCCGCTACCATAGCTTGCTGATCGGTGAGCGTACTGCCGAGCAGATCAAGATCAACATTGGCGCTGCGATGAAAGACCTCGACAACCCACCCGATGATATCCCCGTTAACGGCCGTGACCTTGTAACGGGTATTCCCAAGCAGATCATGGTAAGCTACCAGGAAATTGCAGAAGCACTGGATAAAAGCATCTTCAAGATCGAAGAAGCTATCCTGAAAGCACTGGAAATGACACCGCCCGAACTTGCAGCGGATATCTATCGCCGCGGCTTGTACCTCACTGGTGGTGGCGCCCTCCTGCGTGGTCTGGATAAAAGGCTCAGCCAAAAGATCAAACTGCCGGTGCACGTGGCCGATGATCCGCTGAAGAGCGTGGTACGCGGTACGGGGCTGGCGTTAAAGAACTACGAACACTATCCCTTTGTGATGCGATAAAGAGTTGAAAGGTTGAAAAGTTGACGGGTTAAAAAGGAATGGCCTGTTCTTTGCCTTTTCAACATTTCAACTGTTCAACTTATAAACTATACCGTCGGTGCGCAATATCTTCCTTTTCATCAGAAGGTACTTTAACTTCCTGTTCTTCATAGTGATGCAACTGGTGGCATTGTACATCCTGTTCCATTATAACCGTTTCCATGAAGCTGCCTTCATGGGCGTGGCCAATCAGGTAACAGGCCGTATCAATGAGAAATACAATAATGTAGAGTATTATTTCAAGCTCAAGAAGGCGAACGAAGCACTGGTGATGGAAAATGAACAACTGCGCAACCAGCTACGCCAGAACTACGACGCACCCGATAGCACCCAGCGTATGATCACGGATTCTGCCAACTACGATAGCCTGGCGAAGTATCGCAAATACCTGTATCGTACAGCCAAGGTGGTCAACAACTCCACCAACTTCCAGAACAACTATTTCACTATCCACCGCGGAGAAGCCCAGGGTATCAAAAAAGATATGGGTGTCATCAGCCCCACTGGTATTGCCGGCGCCGTTATTTACACCAGCAAGGATTTCTCCATTGTGATGAGCATGCTGAATAACCAAAGCCGTCAAAGCGGCAGGCTGAAAAAGAGTGTTGAGACTGGCCAGGTACTGTGGGATGGAAAAGATCCCCGATTCGTTACCATGATCAACCTGCCCAAAAGCATAGTGGTCAACAAAGGAGATACCATTGTCACCAGCCAGTATTCCAGTCGGTTTCCACAAGGTATCATGATTGGAACCGTGGCCGAGATCATGGACGACAAGAGCAGTAACTTCTATACGCTTAAATTAAAGACAGCTACCGACTTTTATAACCTCGAGCATGTAACCGTAATAGAAAACCTGCAGAAGGAAGAGCAAAAAAAGCTGGAGGAGGCTATTAAAACCAATGAGTGATCTCGTTAAAAATATTATCCGGTTCGCCATATTCATCTTCATACAGGTGTACGTGTTATTCGAGATACCACCATTACACCGTTTTATAGTTCCCTACATTTACTTCCTGTACATCCTGTGGCTGCCATTCCGTATTTCCCGTGGTACCCTCACCCTGGTAGGGTTTCTGTTTGGCCTTACCCTGGATTTCTTTACCAACCACCCTGGTTTGCATGCTGCCCCCTGCGTTTTGATAGCTTACCTGCGCCCCTTCCTCATCAACATTCTTATCCCGCAGGAAGGCGCTGAACAAAACTATAAATCGCCTTCCATCACCAGTATGGGATTGGCGCCTTATGCTACTTACATCCTTATCTTAACGTTGCTGCACAATACTTACCTGGTATTTCTCGAATGGCTCAACTTTGGCTCGTTCTGGTTTTTCCTGGGTAAAGTGCTCGCAACAACCGGCATTAGTTTATTGTTAATATTGATCACCGAATTGCTCTTTTACCGTAAAGAAAAATTCAGGACCAATACTGCTTAGGGAAACAACAATTAAT
The DNA here is from genome assembly GCF_059502485.1 of Paraflavitalea sp. Classification (NCBI taxonomy): domain Bacteria; kingdom Pseudomonadati; phylum Bacteroidota; class Chitinophagia; order Chitinophagales; family Chitinophagaceae; genus Paraflavitalea; species Paraflavitalea sp. Next base: position 1,148,981 of record NZ_JCACET010000008.1, on the reverse strand, counting down.
ACAAATACTCACACTTAATTTGTACATTGATCTAAGAATCTTGTACACAGTCCTATGGCTCTATTTAACCAATCGCGCAGTAATATTATCCGGCTCATCTTCCTGGGAATATTCTTCATTATATTGGTACAGCTGTTAAACCTGCAGGTGATCTCCGGCAAATACGAACAACTTGCCATGGACAATGCCGTGTTTCCCAAAGTACGTTATCCCGACCGCGGCATCATCTTCGACCGGAAGAACAGGGCCATCCTCAATAACACCATCATGTATGACCTGGTGGTGACTCCCAACGAATCAAAGCATACTGATACCTTCAGCCTTTGCGATGTACTGGGCATCGATACGGCAGAATACCGGAAACGTATGCTGGAAGCACGCTTCAAGAACGGTCCTTACCGACCTTCTATCTTTGAGGATCTGTTGACACCCGAATTGCACGCGCGCCTGGACGAGAACATCTGGAAGTTTCCCGGCTTTGCGTTGGTAGAACGTCCCGTACGCGTTTATCCCTTCAATGCAGCAGCTCACATCTTAGGATATATCGGAGAAGCCGACTCCTCCATCATTAAACGCTCACGTGGCTTTTACAGGATGGGTGACTACGTAGGCCGCAGTGGATTGGAATCCTATTACGAGTCGGTGCTCATGGGTCAGCGTGGGGTGCAATACATGATCAAGGACAACCGTAACCGTCTCGTGGGCAGCTATGAGAATGGCCGGCGCGATACTGCCGCTATTGCAGGACGCAACCTGCGTACCTATATCGACATGGACCTGCAGCAGCTGGCCGAGAAACTCATCAACAACAAAGTAGGCGCTATCGTAGCGCTCGATCCTAAAACTGGAGGCATCCTCGCCATGGCCTCCGGTCCCAACTACGATCCCAACAGCCTTACCGGTCCTAATAAGCAAAAGAACTATGGCCAGCTTACGCTGGATGTAGCAGGCCCGCTTCTCAACAGGGCTATACAGGGTAACTATGAACCTGGTTCTACCTTTAAACCATTGGGTGCATTGGTTGCGCTGGATGAAGGCGTGATCACGCCTTCTTATGGCTATCCCTGTGGTGGCAGGTATTTCGGTTGCGGACACGGCAAGCCTGCCTGTACCCACAACAACCCGGGCCACGCTGCCAACCTCACACTGGCGATTGCCAACTCCTGTAACTCCTACTTTGTGCAGGTATACCGCAATGCAGTGGACAACCCTGAATTCAGGGGCGTGAAGAAAGGTTATGAGAAATGGAGGGAATACCTCAATGCATTCGGCCTTGGCCAACGTACCGGCGTAGACCTTACGAGCGAAGCACCCGGCCTCATTCCGGATACAAGCCGCTATAATACTATATACCGCGGCTCCTGGAACTCCTGTACCAACCTTACGCTGGGCATTGGACAGGATATGATGAATGCCACCCCCCTGCAGTTGGCTAATGCTATGTGCATCGTTGCCAACAAAGGTTTCTATTATACACCTCACTTCGTGCAACAGATAGACGGACAATTAGCTTCCGACACCTTGCTGAACAAATTCAAGCAAAAACATGAAGTGCTGACCCGGATATCGGACGACGCCTATGAAGCTGTTCACAGGGGCATGCAACAGGTGATCGATGGAACTTCCTCGCGCGCCAAGATACCCGGTATCAACGTTTGCGGTAAAACAGGTACCGCCGAAAAGTTCCGTATCATACAAGGAAAAAGGATCAAGCTCGACGATAACTCCGTATTCGTATGCTTCGCACCACGGGAAGATCCTAAAATTGCATTGGCCGTCATCGTTGAGAACAGCGGCTTTGGTAATACCTGGGCAGCTCCTATCGCAGGCCTCATGATGGAAAGGTACCTGAAAGACAGCCTTCCCGCCGAGCGCTTAAAAGAAGTAGACAGAATTGCCGGCTCCAGCCTGCTGCCGTCTTACATCCCTTATCTGCAATACATCGAAGATTCGGCCAGGGCACAAAACTGGTTGAACAGATATAGAGACAGCTCTGCCATCAAGAAATTCAACCGGGAACGTAGCAGACCACCTTTTCCCCGGTCTAAAGAAGGGAAAACAAGGCATGCCTTTGTAGTACCAGATCCTAAATTATTCACGAACAAAAATATCCTTGCTTAAACCGGTATGAGCCAACGAAATCCTGCTATATCAAAAGGTGTTGACTGGGTACTGATCTGGCTCTACCTCGCCTTAGTAGCCATTGGTCTACTGAGCATTTTTTCCGTTACCTATCGGGAAGGGGAAAGTGTGGTTCAAAGCTTCATTGGATTTAAGACAGACTATAGCAAACAGTTCTATTTTTTTATAGGCTCCATTGTATTGGGCCTGTTCATTTTGCTTACCGATAGTAAATTCTTTACCGCTACTGCCAATATATGGTATGCGGTAGGCATCTTCATGCTCCTGCTGGTATTCCCATTTCACACGGAGGTAAAAGGAACAGAGTCCATCATCCGTCTTGGAGGGTTCAACCTTCAGCCGGCAGAGATGTGTAAAATATTTGTAAACCTGGCATTGGCCAAATACCTCTCCCGGGTAGAAACAGATTTCACTACACCCCGTTCACACCTGATCGCTGCAGCTATCATCTTAGCGCCGGCAGCCATTACCATCGCACAAAAGGAAACGGGATTGGCCCTTGTATTCTTTGCCTTCTTCCTCGTTATGTTCCGGGAAGGCTTTCCTGCTGGCTACCTCATCATCGGATTTTCGGTTGGTGTGTTGGTAGTAGCTACCCTGCTGGTAGATAAATTCATCCTGGCGCTGGTGCTTTCGGCCATCGCAGTAACGATGATCTACCTCATGCGCAAGCAGATCAAGCGCAGAAGAAGATTGTTGCTTTCCGTGGGACTTATCTGGGGTTTGAGTATTATCACCATTGTGTTTGTTGTGCCCTTTCTCTTCACCAAAGTGCTGCAAAAGCACCAGGTGGAACGTATATTCTCCCTCATCGGTAAAGAGAACCCTTATGCCAGGCTTAATACGGTAGAAGGCGAAGAGCCTGTTGCCGCCACCAAGAAGGACGTCGACTACAACGTGCGGCAAAGTAAGATCGCCATCGGTTCTGGCGGTTTCAGTGGAAAGGGATTATTGCAAGGCACTCAAACACGTTTCGACTTCGTGCCCGAGCAACGCACCGACTTCATCTTCTGTACCATTGGAGAAGGCTTCGGCTTCCTTGGCAGTTCCCTGGTGTTGGGCATTTACCTGTTTCTCCTGTTGCGGATCGTAAACATTGCAGAAAGGCAGCGAAGTGTTTTCAGCCGCTGCTATGCCTATGGTGTTGCATCCGTCTTCTTCTTCCATATTGCCATCAATGTTTGTATGACCATTGGTCTGGCGCCTGTGATCGGTATCCCTTTACCTTTTATCAGTTATGGAGGAACCTCACTCCTCACCTTCTCTACCATGCTGTTCATATTGATACGGCTGGACGCCGACCGGCAGATGGTGCTCCGCTAAAACAATACAGGCGGAAGACCTGTTTTAATGCTATTGCGGTAAAGAAAATACCCGCAATTTTGCAGCATGAAAATCATTCCGTTAAGCGAAGGCACTTTCACGATCGACAAAACAAAGCTGTTCGTTCCCTTTGATACCTCCACCGATGAACTCCAGGAAAGGCCCACAGGCAGCTTGCTGGTAGAAGTGCAGCCCTTTGTGGTCATTACTTCCGAAGATGTGCTGCTGCTGGATACAGGTCTTGGCTTCAAAACGCCGGAAGGCAGGTTGCAACTCCATGAAAACCTCATCAACAACGGCATCAATCCCTCGGAAGTTACCAAAGTACTAATGACACACCTGCACAAAGACCATGCAGGCGGCATCAGTAACCCCGATCTCACCTCAGGTCAGCTGAGTTTTCCGAAAGCCACTTACTTCATACAACGTAAGGAATTTGAATTTGCCTTCGAGAAAGGCTTTCCCTCTTATATACCCGAAGAACTGGAAGCACTACGCAACTCACCACAGGTTACCTGGCTGGATGGCAATGGTGTGATCGATGGTTACATTAAATACGAAGTAACGGCAGCCCATAGTCCGTGGCACCAGGTGTATTGGATCGTAGATGGTGGCGAGCGGGTATTCTTTGGAGGTGATGATGCGCCACAGCTACAACAAATGCGTAGTCGCTTTGTAGCAAAGTACGATTATGACGGAAAAAAGTGTATGGAGCTACGGCAACAGTGGTGGAAGCAAGGCGAAGAAGAAAAATGGACGTTCCTGTTTTACCATGATGTAAAAAATCCTGTGTGGAGTTTCTGATTTGCCGAAAAGTGTAAAATATACATAGTGGATTCCGCAATCTGTGTTCGTAAAAACACGCACCATATATAACAAATGTATATAATAAAAAAGGGGCCCGGATAGAAATCCAGCCCCGTTTTTAAAATCCAATATCCTATGAAAAACCATTGTAAAAATAGTGAATCAAACCCACAAAACAATACCTGATAGTGGGTATTTTAAAAATTTTTCTTCCTCCCATTTGCCCAAAATAGTACTCATTTTTAAGGGGTTACGTAGTTACTGAAATAAAAAACAAAAGGCACCGTAAAACTACGGTGCCTTTTGCTGGTATTAATTTTAAGTTTAATAAGACCAGAGGTCCTGTTCATAGTTAAAGATCCGCTCGCGAATGTTCTCGCCTTCCAGCAATGCCAGAATAGGATCTTTAATGTATGACTTAATGAACTCGTCGTTCGGGTTGCTGATCGTCGATTTGATGATCCGGCTGGCGAACATACGGCTTTCGAACAGTTCTTCCCAGCTCATACGGGCGCCGAAGTTTTTACCATTGTACACTTCGTGTTTGGCAAAAGTGGAGCGCAGGTCAGGATAATATACCCAGAAAACAGGCGTAACGTCACGGAAAGAACCGTCTTCGTTGGTTACTGTTTTCAGCGGGGCAATACCTAAGATCCGTACGTGCATTCTGGAAGACTCCTTGTCGAATACCCAGTCTTCTTTAACCCAATATCTTTCAACTTTATCGGGATTGAATTCCTCGATGATGGTTGTATCTCTCATGATACCTTTAGAACCATCCGGGTCTTGCACCAGGTCAGGCACCTGAATGACACGTGGCTTGGCAACAAGCTGCTCGGAGATCTGATTGAAGGTCATGGGAGTAGTGAACCGGTCATCTTCTGCAGAGAATGCTGTGATGCTGTCGTTCTTGATAGCACTCAGCAGAATATTAATGAACCGTTGGTTACCCTGATCGCCATCAGCTTTATAAACGAATGGCAGGTTCATTTTTTCGTGTACGTCGATCTCTCTCCATACACGCTGCAGGTAGGCCGCATCATCTTCGCGAATGTGCTCATAAGACAACGGTATCCGGTCTTTCACCAGGTTACGTTCGATGGCATTATCATTGCGCAGTGACCTTTTGATCGCGGAGATCTTGATCTCTGCTACAGGAGGGGGAGCAGCCGGCTTAACAGTATCAACAGGAGGTGTAATAGCTGCGTTGTTCTCAGCATTATTGTTCCTGCTGGTCGTACTACCCTTCTTTGCAGGAGTTGTAGTACGCTTTTTAGCGGGCCTGTTTGGCTTTTTAGCCTGCGCGTCGGCATCCACAGTAGCAAATGCCATCACTGTGAGCAGCAAACACAATTTGATAATACGGTTCTTCATTATCCCTTGTTGTTTAATAAGTTATTATTTAAGCTGGAACTGCATACCTGGAATTTCCTGTTGGCGTCCGTCGGGACCAACCACCTGGATCTTATCAAAGAATACGCGTGTTCCGGGACCTGCACGGCCAATCAGTGACTCAGCAGAACCACTCCAACGGTTACCGTTGTTGATGGCTTCAGCATAGATCTGGATCGGACCGCCTACTGCACCTACCTGGTAGCTAACTACTTTATAGGGCGCTTCAAAGTCAGAGTCCAGCTTGGCAATTACAGCACCGATAGCTTTCAGCTCCGCAGAGGAAATGTTACCACCTTTCTTAGCACCAATGAAGGCTGTAGGAGGAGGTAAGAATTTAACCCGCATTGGGAACTTATAAGGTTTGCCATTGGCAGTTACAGTAATTTCAGCCATACCGGGATTCTTTGGCTTGATCGTGTAGCTGTCGCCACTTACTTTGGAAACAGGCACACCGCCAGAGAAACTTACCTGTACTTTTTCGCTACCTACACTACCACCAGAGATGGTGAGCGGGTTATCAACGCCAATGTACAGTACATTCATTTTTTGAAGGAACACAGAGGCGCCTGAAGGAACACCTACTGTATAAGTTACCTTCTTGTCTACCTTATCAACAGAGCCGTCGGGCTTGTTGAACTCGATATGAACATTCACAGAGTGCTCACCAGTACCGCTTGCAGTGGTCTTGAAGATCGCAGTACCATCGCTACCCAGTGCTTGAGGGGCGCCATTGATCGTGATCCTTGGCTTGGCCGCATCACTGAAAGCTCCTACACCAGCAGTGATCTCGATATTGTCACCAGGCATAGCGTAAGTAGTATTCGAAGTGGCGATAGCCTGGAACTTATCATATACCAGTTTAACGGTACCGATCTGTGAGTGCAGGTAATCTACCATTTGCGCTTCAGAGCTCTTTACATCATTCTGGAATTTGCTCAGGATGGTCATAGCAGCAACAGTAGGCGTCATGTGGAAATAGTTGGTAGTCCAACCTTTCGCATCATTGCTGTACTCTTTACCGCTTTGGCTCTTGGGCACATTCATATTGATGGGAAGATTCTTATTGAATGCTTCAATGTCTTTTTTCAGGTCTTCCTGAAACTTAGGATTATCGGCAAATTCCTCGGGCTTCAACACACCGATCACATTCTTACGATAAGCGACCAGCTTGTCATAGAGTTCTTTACCTTTTCCTTCTTTGTCCATCAGGGCAGTAGGAGCATCGAGGTTATCTTCAGAATAATGTTCAACACCATCCTTGATCTCAAGCTTGGACTTCTTTTTCATTTCCGTCTTGATGTTCTCGATGTAGTTGTACAAGTCTGCAGATATTTTCTTTACCTCTTCTGCTTTAGGTGCCCAGATAGCAGCTTTAGCAGCTGTCTGGGGATCTTTTGCTTTGTCAGCAAAAGACGAGTAAGTAGCATTATTCTTTTCAGTAATTACAGCATTGGAGTTAGCAATGCTGACATTAACAACTTTGAACGCGTTAAGGATTTCAGATGATACGTTGAGTGCCAGGAGCGCTGTAAGCACCAGGTACATCATGTTGATCATCTTCTGCCGGGGCTCTTTGGGTAAACCCATAGATGTAGGTTTTTCAGTTTAAACAATTCTTTTTAACAACGGAGCTTCTCTGTTTCATGGATACAGGATATGGATCACCGGATTAACGGCCTTGCATAGCATTGAGCATGTTACCATAGATCGTGTTCAGGCTGCCCAGGTTGCTGCTCAGCTTGGCGATCTGCTCGTGTGCTTTCTTGGCATCATCTACGCTACCCTTCATAGTCTGAGAAGCCTCAGCCAGGTTGCTATAGAATGTGTTCATAGCCTTCAGGTGATTATTCGTATCCTGTAATTCCAGTTCATAGATAGCATTCAATGAACCCAGGTTTTTGGTCAATACCTGAACCTGCTCATGGAATTGTTTAGTGCTGTCGGCAGCAGAATTGAAATGCGTGATGGTTGCTGTAGCGCCCTGGTAAGCATTCTTCATAGATTCCAGTGCAGTTGCAGCCTCAGCGGTTTTCTTAGTATAATCGCTGGTAGCTTTTACAGCATCAGATACATCAGCAATCTTGTCAACTGAAGTACCTAACTTTTTAAAGCCATCGCTCAATTTGCTCAGGTTAGCTGGAGTGATATCAGCTTCCTGGAGCATTTTATCCATCTTATCGAGAGCTGGGTTTCCTGCTGATGATGCGCCACCAGCCAGTTTGGGTAATGCTTCTGCAATTGCATGCATCTCAGAACCCGGAGGTGGTAAGATAGCGTACACCACGAAGATAACAGCTTCGGTAATGAGGCCGGCTGTTAAGAAGAAGTCAGCAAGCGCCTGGTGAGTGATTTTTTGCCAGGCACCAAAGATTACGATAGCAGCGCCCATACAAACAAACACATTCACCACTCTTTCGGTAGATTTAGAAACTCCAGCCATAATTTTAATTGTTTAAATGGTTAGAAAACGGATTTTATAGGGTTAAAATAGAGAAAACAATACTATTATCTTGACCACAGTGTATTACACCGCCATCAAAACGCATAAACAGTTAGAAATAGTACTCTTAGCAGCAACTTATTTTCTCTGCATCGGAGGCAAGTCGATTACACAACGGAAACCGATGTAAGACTTGGCAGTGTCCATGTACTCGTAGTTACGGGTGCTGGTTTGCAGGTAATAACCTACGTCTTTCCAGCTGCCACCACGAATTACTTTACGTTTCATACGGGGAGGATCAGCGTCATCCGCATTGAAACGGATGTCAGGATTCATATCGTGTTGGAAGTTGTAAGCACCTTCGTAATACAGAGAAGAGGTCCACTCGGCCACGTTACCTGCCATGCAATACAGTCCGAAGTCGTTAGGCCAGTAAGCATCAGCACGTACTGTGTAGAAACCGCCGTCTTCGGGATAGTTACCACGCCCGGGCTTAAAGTTGGCCAGCAAACAACCCTTCTTGTTCCGGAGGTAATAGTTACCCCAAGGGAACATGGATTGTGAACGACCGCCACGGGCAGCGTATTCCCACTCAGCCTCGGTAGGCAGACGGAAATCCGATTCAGTAGGCCTTTTCTTGCTTTCGAGGAATGAATTGAGGTAGTGAGTTCTCCATTCGCAGAACGCAGTCGCTTGTTTCCAGCTCACACCAACTACGGGATAGTTACCGAAAGCAGGGTGAGAGAAATAGCGCTTGGTCATTGGTTCATTATAAGAATAGCTGAAATCACGTATCCAGATAAGCGTATCAGGATAGATCTTTACATCTTTCTTTTTGATGAACTTAGAACGGGAAACAGTTGCGTTCTCTCTTTTTGAAGCTTCCTTAAGATCGAATATCTCAGAGTGGAATTCAATCTTGGTAGGATCGATATCTTTTTTACCAAAGATCCTGTTCTCAGGAGTCAGGATCATGTTGTCGATCTTTTCAATGGTAGCCTTGTCATTCCATTTAATGGTCTTAGCTTTCTTCCAGTCGATCACGAACACACCGTCGATCTCCTTACCGTACTGTAAACGTACAGCGGCAATAGAGTCACGTACCCATTGTACGAACTGACGATATTCGTTGTTGGTGATTTCTGTGGCATCCATCCAGAAGCCATTAATGGAGATCTGTTTGTTCCGTGCAGTGTAAGCGTAGTTTACGTCTTCATCGCTGGGTCCCATGTGGAAGGTTCCAGGCGGAATGTACACCATGCCGGGGGGCTTGGTCAAATTGTACTTGCTTGCCGGAGCGACCCCATAGAGCTGGCCATCATTCGGCAAACCTTTGGAAGACTTCCCCAGCCCACATCCTGTAGCAATGGAAACCATAGCCACAATAGCTGTAAAGGCGGATAGGTTTTTCATTTTCATCATATTAAAGGGTATTGGGCAAAAATAATGTTTTACCGACTTCATCACAAGTTTAGAATTTATTTTTTAAAACTGCAATACAGAACTCCAGCATAGGAATAAACGATGCGTGAAACCAGATTATTGTATACCGAAAAATATTAAGTTTTACACATTTTCCAATAATTTCACCAATGCATCTGCCTCATTTACAGGCTGTTGACAAGCATATCCCCGACACAGAAAAATGGCTGCGTCCGACGAGTAAGGCTTTTGTACCAGCATGGGAAATTCCTGGCTTGTGGGTTCAGAGGGAGCGGACTGAAGTACGTGAATAGGGATAAATCGTCGTAAAACATCCTCGCGAAGCATTGCAAAATCCCCGCCAATAATCGCTATCTCCGGAACGGTATAAGTGAGGGCCTGGATCATCGTAGCCCACACACCGAAAGAACCGGGATACCGGGTAACTGTCTGTTGTAACAAAGCACAGATCTGCACACTTCGCTCACGCCATCCGGGTACATCAAAAATAATACCTAGGCAATAGAGGTTGATGGCCATCACTGCGTTACCCGAGGGTACCGCTCCATCATACACTTCCTTCTTACGTACGATAATATCGGGCTGTCCGGTTGGTGTGAAGAAGAAAAAACCTGTATCAGTTTCGCTAAAGTTATCGAGAACCCGGTTCGTAAGCGCCCTGGCAGTATGCAGGTAAGCGGCATCCCCCGTGATCTCCTGTAGCTGCAACAATGCCTGGATCAGGTAAGAATAATCGTCCAGGAAGGCCGGAAACCTGGCATCCCCTCCTTTGTAGGTATGCCCAAACGAGCCGTCCGGCAGCTGAAAACGTTGAAGTATGAACTCCATATTCCGCACAGCCACCTCGCGGTAATGGTCACTACCCAGCGCCCCGGCAGCTTTGCAATAGGCATGATTCATCAGCGCATTCCAGCCAAGCAGCTGCTTGTCGTCCAGCAGCGGACGTATACGCCGGTTCCTGACCTGCATCAGCAGACCGCGGCACTTGTCCATCCGCTGCCACAAGTCTTCCACCTTCAGGCCATGTTGATCTGCAAACTGTTGCGGAGGCGTTTTAATATTCAGGATGTTCTTATGTTCCCAATTGCCTTCCTCCGTCACGTCATAAAACGCACAGAATAGCGGCGACTCTTCGCCCAGGACCGCATCGATAGCCTGTTTGTCCCACACATAAAACCTGCCCTCCTCCCCTTCACTGTCGGCATCGAGCGCCGAATAAAATCCGTATTCCTCCGACAGCATTTCGCGCTCCACGAAAGCCAGCGTTTGGCGGATAGCCCTTTCATACAGCGGATCATGCGTAAGCTGGTAGCCTTCACACAGCACGATCACCAGCAGCGCATTATCGTACAGCATCTTTTCAAAGTGCGGCACCAGCCACGCCGCATCGGTGGCATAGCGGGCAAAGCCGCCACCCAGTTGATCATAAATGCCACCCAGCACCATTTTATCGAGGCTAAGGCAAGCCTGTTGCAAAGCCCTGGGTTCTTTGGTATAGTGAAAATGATGAAGCAGGAATTGAATCGTAAACGTCTGTGGGAACTTGGGCGCCCGGCCAAAGCCGCCCTCGTCCTGGTCGGCCGTTTTCATGATGTTCTCAAACATGAGGTGGGCCTTTTCCCGGTTGAAGAGTGCATCAAAATCAAGCTCCAGGCCAGCTACGCTTTGCACACCAAACTCATTGGAGCGCACCAGGTGCTGCGTCAGGTCTTCAGCCTGCTGATCGATCGCCTCCCGCTTTTCCCGGAAAGCATTGCTCACCCCTGCCAGCACATCCTGCCAGGAGGGCCTGTTGAAAACTGCTTTGGGAGGGAAATAAGTGCCGCCATAGAAAGGCTTACCGGCAGGCGTTAAGAATACATTCAATGGCCAACCACCGCTGCCGGTCATCGTTTGCACAGCATCCATATAGATATGGTCCAGATCGGGCCGCTCTTCCCGGTCGATCTTGATGTTGATGAAATATTCGTTCATGAAAGCAGCCGTCGTCTCATCTTCGAAGCTCTCTTTTTCCATCACATGGCACCAGTGACAGGCTGCGTAGCCAATACTAACCAGGATTGGCTTATTCTCTGTCCTGGCCTTGTTCAAGGCCTCTTCTCCCCAGGGATACCAATCCACGGGATTATGAGCATGCTGCAATAAATAAGGGCTGCTTTCTTTAATAAGCCTGTTTGTAGCCATTGAATAGATCAGTTAAAATTGAAAATTGTCCTAATGGTAGAGCATTGAACATTACAGGCAAAAATGCTCAATGTTCAACATATGTCCGATGAATATCGGGACAATTCGCAATAAAATAAAATGACCTACTTCTTCTTCAAAATACCGGCCAGGTATTGCTCAAGGGCAGCTACCATGGAAGGCGCCTGAGGCTGAGGAGCTTTTATGTCTAATGTAAGGCCCGCATCTTCAATAGCGCGGGAAGTGTTGCTGCCGAATGCCCCGATACGGGTACCATTCTGCTTGAACTTAGGACAATTGTCGAACAGGCTTTTTACACCGCTGGGCGTAAAGAAGCAGATGATGTCGAATTCGGTGTTGTCCAGTACTTCCTTCACATCATTGCTGATGGTGCGGTACATATAGGGGGTTGCAAAACCGCAATTGTTGTTCTTGAGCCAGTTCACGATCTCATTGTCCTGCTGGTTTTCGGAGCAGGGATAAAGGAACTTTTCGTTCTCTTTATGCTTGTTGACCACGTCGAACATGCTCTTATTGGTGCCGTCAGCACCATAAAACACCTTGCGTTTGCGGTAGAGGATGAATTTCTGGAGATATAAAGCCACGGCTTCCGTGATGCAGAAATACTTGGTATCCTGTGAGATGCTTACTTTCATTTCCTCGCAGATACGGAAGAAATGATCGATCGCGTTGCGGCTGGTGAAGATGACAGCAGTGTACTGCGCAATCTCAATCTTTTGCCGGCGGAAATCCTTCGCAGGAATTCCATCCAACCGGATAAAGGGATGAAACTGCAGTTCCACGTTATACTTCTTCGCAAGCTCGAAGTACGGTGACTTGTCGGTCTCTGGTCTGGGTTGGGTGATCAATATTTTTTTAATCACACTAATCGAATTAAGATCAGTTGCTACGCTTTTAGCCCCGTTTTTAACCATATTTTGTGCCGTATGGATTCGCAAAATTAATAACTTCTTTCCACAAACTTCAACAACACCCTGTAAATCAACAATAGCGGTGCTATTTCGAAGGCGCAAAGGTAAAGGAAAAAATGGAACCTACTCACCTTTATTTCACTACGAATTGGTTTATAAGAGATTATGAACCGATAAACCAGCGCCAACGCCAATAAAATGAACGCCAGGGTCATCACCACCGGTAGCCAGGACCCGTACGGGAACGCCATCAGGATCAGTACCGGCACCAGGAAAATCCCGACCATTTTATTGACCATAAAGATGATGAATATGTAAGTATCGGTTGCATTGCTCACGTTAAAGATCCAGCCAATGATCTTCAGGATAATGAACTTGCCCAGGTATATACCCATCACCAGCAAACAGCCATAACTCCACAACAACCACAGGTTTTGCCCAGGCATGTAATGATAATACCGGGCCGCAAAAGCCAGGAACATACCCCCGGTGCTCACAAAAAGGATATTCAGGAACAAGGAAGGCAGCGGCGTTTGAGACAGCTGCTCCCGCAATTGCTGCTGCCGCATGGTGACGCGGAAAAACAGCGTGGTGATATTATCCAGGTATTTGGGGAAGAAGATCTTGATAATCGCATAATAGAACAACAGGCCGAAAAGAAAGTAAAAAATGCCATCGGTACTGGTGCCCTCGGCCTCTTTAAGGAACAGCTGCCGGGGCGTGCCTTTGAACCTGAGGTTATAATATGGATGGTCGCGCAAAGCTGCCTGGAACCTTGCCAGTGTGTTTTCAGCCGGGATACTATCCAATTTAAGCGGCGGAGGCATAAAGGCAGTATCTTTTGTGGCCGGCTGCACGGAGTCTGCTACTACAGGTTTATTAACCTGTGCCGCACTATCGACCTTTTTCCTGGCAACAACAGGCTTGCGAACAGGTGTATCAGCTTGTACCGGTGCTACGGGAGCCACAGGAGAGGCAGTATCGGCTTGCCGCGTAGTGGAATCCTGGGTTTGAGCAAAGGAAAATTGGGACAACAGGATACAATAAAAAACAAGTAGTACAATTTTTTTCACCTGCAATAATTGGGTGTGCAAAAGTATTAAGAATACTTAATAATGAACGGAGAACGACGAAGTATATTGATTCATTATAATGCCCGCCTAAAAATAATTCACATAGCCCAGGTGAATCTTGGATTGCCGCAGGTTGAACTTACTGTCATCCCGCTTGCCTGCCGCATAGGAAATGTTGAAAATGCCCGCCTTGGTCTCGAAAGCCATACCCAGCCCTACCCCCAAAAAAGAGTTGCTCACGTTCACCGTCGGCACCTTGTTGCTGGCCCAGCCCAGGTCTGTAAAAGCAAACATGTAAGAGTTCTGCCCCAGCAGGTACCGGTATTCCACGGTGCCCACCGCATAACGGGAAGCAAAAATGCTTTCTTCGTCAAAGCCCCGCAACAGGCGGTAGCCGCCAATCTGGAACAGCTCATTCCTGAATATACTGGGGCTTTCAAACCAGCCTCCGCTGACACTCGTCTTTAGCGTGGAAGCCCGGGTAAGCTTAAAATAATGAGCCGCCGTCAATTTCACCCTGAATTGATAAGCATTCAGCGTCACCGTATCGTACAACCTGTTAAAATCAAATGAAGGATCACTGTCGTCACGCAGCTTCACAATAGAACTGTTCTTATTGATCTTTTTGGTACCGGCAGATGCGTTGATCGTAATTTCATTCCCCCTGCGCGGGTTGAACCGGTAATCGGTATTGAACCATTCATAGTTAATCCCGAAGTTTACCGATCGCACATCAGCCTCTACTGGTAAACGACGCGTGTTCTTGATCTGAAACGTGTCCACCGTCAACAAGTTGGAGGACAGGTTTTGAATATAGATACTCCCCGTTTGGTTCGAAGCAAGCGCATACTGCATACCCAGCAACAAGCTGATATTAACGAAAGAAGAGTCCTTCTTGAAAAGATCGAAACCGAAATTGATACCGAATGGAGAGTTGAACAGATAAGGATATGCAAAAACAATATTGAGCCTGGGCGATTTCACCTGCACCTGTTGCCAGTTCAATCCGATGGTCTCCCCACCGCCCAACGAGTTCTTCAGGTTGATGGTAGCTTCACCTGTTACCAACAGCTTGTTGTTCACGAGTTGATCATTGGCCGGCAGGAAACCTACCAGCACATTTATCTGACTACTCTTTTTAGGCGCCAGATACACATTCAGGATAGAGCCCGTGCCCAGCAAAGTCATGTCCCAGGGTTGTTGCTCCTGCACAAAAGGCAGCTCACTCAACTTTTTACTGACCGTTTGCAGTCTGTCTTTCCTGAACAGGCTGCCATTGGGAATACTCAGGTAATGCTGCAGAAAAGAAGACGATAATTTCGCATTACCCTTATTGTAAATACTGTCGATCTTATACAGAGGCCCTTTCTCGATCTTTAAAGCAGCTTCAAATGCATTATCCTGTACAGAGATGCTGTCCAGCTTTATCTTGGCAAAGGGATAACCGTTGTTTTCCAGGTAATCGAGGATCTTCTGTTGCAGGGTCTGCAACTCCTGGAAGCTAACCGGCTTCGACGACTTCTTACCGCTCCAGTTCACCTGCTCCAGTATTTTCCTGTCTGCAGAATCTGTATACAACCGGGCCCAATTCATAGGCTCCCCTATAAAAACATGAATGCTGGCTGAGAGAGAATCATACGAAGCGCTGTCTACTGAAGCAGCGGGATACCCCTTGGATTGAAGCAGAGAAGGAATACTATTGACATATTCTTCGCAAAGCAGCTGATTCCTGAAATCGGTTTGCAGGCGCATTTGCCGGATAAACACCGAATCCTTATCCACCGGAACGATCTGCAGGCGATACTGCGCGTGGAGCAACAACGGCAGCAGGAACAGGATGACAAAAACGCCCCTTCTACCCATATTCCGATATACTGCTACCTTTGTCATCCATTTCAACAATTGAACTGTAATATCCGATAAAAATACGGAACCCAATGGCAGGCATCTACCTACATATACCCTTTTGCAAACGAGCTTGCCATTACTGCAACTTTCATTTTTCCACGTCACTTGGCCTAAAGAACGATTTTTTAACCGCTTTATTGAAAGAGATCGAACTGCAGCAACAATACCTTGCAGGAGAAATAGTCGAAACCATCTACTTTGGCGGAGGAACCCCTTCTTTATTGAACAATGAGGAGCTGCAAAAAATACTGGGCGCCCTGTCCCATCACTTTACTATCGACCCCACTGCCGAAATAACCCTCGAAGCCAACCCCGACGACATCAACGAAACTACCCTGCTGCAATGGAAGCAGGCAGGCATCAACCGCTTAAGCATCGGCGTACAGTCATTCTTTGAAGAAGACCTGCAATGGATGAACCGCGCCCATACGGCGCAACAGGCAATTGGCAACCTCCAACTGGCCTTGCAGCACTTCAGCAACCTTACCATCGACCTGATCTATGGCACACCCACGCTTTCCGATGAGCGGTGGCAACAGAACGTACAACAGGCAGTGGAGTTGGGCATACACCACCTTTCCTGTTATGCATTGACGGTAGAACCTAAAACGGCGCTGGACACGATGATACGCAAGCACCAGGTGAGCAACGTGCAGCCCGACGATCAGGCCCGGCAGTTCCTGTTGCTGATGGACTGGGCCGCAGCGGCAGGCTACGAACATTATGAAATATCCAACTTCGCTTTGCCAGGCCACCGCAGCCGGCACAATAGCTCTTATTGGCAAGGCAAAAAATACCTGGGCCTGGGTCCATCCGCTCATTCCTTCAATGGACTGGGCAGGCAGTGGAATATTGCCAACAATGCCCTTTACATACAATCACTGAAACAGGGAACAGTACCTTTTGAAGTAGAGACCCTCACACCCGATCAGCGGCTCAATGAGTACATCATGACCTCCCTACGCACCATGGAGGGGCTTAGCCTCGATCATGTGCAGCAACTAAGCGGCGATAAAATGAGCCAGGCCCTGCGCAGGAACAGCCACAAATACATACAACAGGAATTGCTGCGCGAACAAGATGGAAAGCTCATATTGACCAAACAAGGAAAGCTCTTTGCGGATGGAATAGCAGGAGACTTGTTTGTATAAGCCGCAGGCAAAATAAAAGCCGCCCCTGGGTAGGGACGGCTTCTGCTATTCAGCACAAATATCTTTATTGGTAAGTAACCACCAGTTTGGGGCGTTTGTCCGGGAACCGGGTTTCAAAGCTACCTACGAATATGCGTGAAGTATAGATCACTTCATTTTCAAGCTTGAAGTAAAAACCATAATTGGCATTATTGGTAACCATCGAAGCCACCTGGCCTTTTACATCAAGGTCGAGATCAAGGAACTTTAGACCGGTATGCGGCACATAAACCTGGTTGGCATTTGTAACTGTAGGGGGATTCGACCAGCTGACACTTGAAGAAGTCCAGTTGCTGGTGATCTGACGCACATAGAAAGCATTGGCAGAACCTGAATTTGCTTCTGTTACATTACCACTTTGAGTCGGAGCAGGATAAGAATATAAGTATAAACGTGCGCTGGTAACCGTCGCACTCGCCGGAATACTGCTCAGATCAAACTTAAGTACCATACGCACATCGAACTGGTCTCCGCCTTTAGTCCATGACTCTACCGCACACTCAAGCGGTCCATTTGCGAAGTGAGAACCCAGGTAATAGATAAGTTGAAACTCATTAGGGTTGCTGGCAGGCTGTAGTGTCAACGTTTGGGAAACAGGCAGCTTAGCCTGAACAGAAACGGTGTCAACACCTGTGGCGCCTTTATTATCGGTAGCCATCAATTGAAACAAATAGATACCATTTTTCAGGTCTTTGATGGAAGTTGTGGGCGAACCTTCATTAACAATATGCGCTTTGGAAGGCCCGGAAACCTGGCTCCACAAATAAGCGACTACCTTTCCATCGGTATCCGAAGCAGATCCTGTAAGCGTGGTAGCGTCTACAGTGATTACCTGTGCCGGACCGGCATCAACTTTCGGAACATAATTTTCAGGAGGAAGCGGGTCTTTCTGGCAGCTTGTAATAAAAAGCGCCGACACACAAAGAACGGAGAGAGCGTTTCGTAATAATGACATAAAAACTTGTTTAAGGGTAGCACAGTTCAATAACAGCGCGAAGATAGCGAAAACCACTAACGTAACTATTTAGCTGAAATTGTTTGACTTAAAGCAAGTCAACGGCACCATTTAGTCCACATAAATCAAAAAATCACTACTCCACCGCATTATTACTACGACACTAATAATATTTATAATAATTTTTACGATACTGCATTACCTACCATTACACATTAGACCTCCCTTACATACACTACCCCCTAAATCGGCTACATGAAACTTTTTCTGATCAGGTATACCAAAATTTGGTTTACCTACTTACAGCTGCATTACATCTTTAATGCACTCAACGGTTTTTTCCTGAACCTGATGCACATGTCAAAGCTTTCCGAATGGATAAGCAAGAACAAACCCCTCTACAATGATTTTCCTTCAAAATGGGACTATAACAAGCGATTCGATTTCTATGAATGGGTATTACTGCAGGAAAAGTTGACAGATAGCCCGGTCAATTACCTGGAATTCGGAGTAGCACATGGCCATTCGATGCGTTGGTTTTCTGAAAAAAATTGCCATGCGGATAGTGAGTTCCACGGATTCGACACCTTCACCGGTTTACCGGAAGATTGGGGTCCCTATAAGAAAGGAACATTTGGTACCGGCAACCAGGTACCGGTGATCGATGATACACGCATACAGTTCCATCAGGGACTTTTCCAACAAACCCTGCCCGGGTTTGTAAAACAGTTTCCGGAAAATAAGCGCTCCATTCTCTTTATGGATGCCGACCTTTACTCAGCCACCTTGTATACGCTGACGTCACTGGCGATTTTCCTTAAAAAAGGGGATATCATTTTCTTCGATCAATTTGCAGTTCCTACCCATGAGTTCAGGGCATATACGGACTTCATCGAGTCTTCTTACCTCAACCTTGAATTGATCGGGGCTTCCAATAACTATTACTTTGTAGCCTTTAAAGTAGTTTAATGCTGCCGTTTGTGGCCCTTGAGGTATTTAACAAGCTCCACAACAGAGAGGACTCCTATGATCAGGAGAATTACAATGGGGCCATATGATTGATAAGAGAAAGGCATAATTCAATATGTAAGTTACACTATTTAGACCAGCACTTGTTCTATCTGTTTAAAGCCATCGGCAGGTTTAACATTTTGCCATAAAATGCGGTATACAGCCGTAGCGATAGGCATTTCAGCCTGCACCGTTTGATTCATATCAAAGATGCACTTGCAGGCATTGTACCCTTCCGCTACCATGTTCATTTCCAATTGTGTAGCCCGCACCGAATACCCTTTGCCAATCATATTCCCAAACGTACGGTTACGGCTAAAGAGCGAATAACAGGTCACCAGCAGGTCACCCAGGTATACCGACGCTGAGTAATTGGCCGCTTTTCGATGCGTAATGGGGTCTTCCTCGTGAATACCCACCTCTATATGCTGAATACCGACCTTCTTGAGAAAACCGGCCATTTCATCGGCACAATTGGCAATCAGCACACTCAGAAAGTTGTCACCATATTCCAGGCCATGAGCAATACCCGCTCCTAAAGCATAGATATTCTTCAGGATAGCAGCGTATTGTACGCCATACACATCATTGTTGACAACCGTATTGATATACTCTGTCCTATAATAAGTCGCTATTTCTTCAGTCAATGTTACATCTACGCCCGAAAAAGTGAGATAAGACAACTTTTCCGCCGCCACTTCCTCGGCATGGCAAGGCCCCATCACGGTAAAATAATCCGATATAGGGAAATCGTACTCCTTGGCCAGGTAGTCATTGAGCAACAAATTGTTCTGGGGCAGGATACCCTTTACAGCCGAAATGATCTTTTTGCCTTTAAAAGCCCCCTTATCCAACAACTGCAACGTGTCCAGAATATACGCCGAAGGAATTGCGATCAGGATCAGGTCGCTGGCGGCTACGACGGCGGCCACATCCGTAGAAAGCGTCAATAAAGCAGTATCGAAATAAACAGAATGCAGGTACTGAGGATTGTGGTGACGCTGCTGCAGGTGCTTTACGATCGCCTCTTTGCGCACAAACCAATGAACCGGTTTTTTATTGTCGGTAAGGATCTTTGCCAATGCCGTTGCCCAGCTGCCGCTGCCGATAATGCCTACTCTCATGCTCATTATTTGACCCAAAAGTAATGAAACAGCAGAAAGAAAAAAGCCCAGGCGTTACCACCTGAGCTTTCAATATATTTTGTCTTACCTTTTACCGCCTACTTCTTACGGCTATTTCTTTACCTCAAACAACTTATCAGCCGGCACCACTTTTACTTTCATGCCATCCTTAAGCGTTTTGCTGATTACATTGTAAGGAGCAGTAATGATCTCATCTCCTTCCTTCAATCCACCCAGCACCTCGATATAATTGATATCCTGGATACCGGTCCTTACTTTCACACGCTTTACGGTTCCGCCAGGTTGCAGCACAAACACCACCTCATCGAGATCGCTGCCGATACCAGTTTTCGTTTCTTCCTGGATGCCTTCTTCAGGCTTCTTATCCTTTTGATCTTTATTAGCCACATTGTCCGTTCCCTTTTCGCGGGTAGTCACGGCATTGATAGAAGCAGCAATAACATTAGGCTTGGTAGTAGTTTGAATATCCGCACTGGCATTCATACCCGGCCTGAAAGGGAACTTCTTGGGTTTGGAAGGGTCCAGCAGGTCTTTATAAGAAGAAGGCAGAATACGGATGTGTACTTTATAATTCGTTACATCGTTGGTGGTAGCAGTAGCGGCCACACTACCGGCAGTAGTATTGCTGCTGGCAATCTTGGTAACGATGCCTTTGAACTTGCGGTTGCTATACGCATCGATCTCGATCAATGCAGAATCGCCCATATTAACTTTAGGAATATCGTTCTCACCTACATCCACCTGCACTTCCATTACACTCAGGTCGGCAATACGCATCATTTCCGTACCCGCCATCATGGAGTTACCAACCACACGCTCGCCCTTCTTTACATTCATCAGCGATACTACGCCATCCATGGTAGCCAATACAGCTGTACGGCTAAGATCTTTATTAGCTCTTTCCAGGCTGGCCTGTGCGCCGGCAATAGAAGCCTGCCCACTGCGGATGTTCTGCAGCGCTGCATTATAATTGGCCTTGGCGCTACGCAACGTATTTTCAGCCTGCTCAAATTCTGAAGCTGAGATTACCTTATCGGCCACCAGTTGCTTTTGACGATCGTATGCACGCTGCGCCAGCTCCTGGGCAGATTTCAGACTTTCCAGTTGCGCCTTGCTGTTCTCCACCGTAGCCTGCTGTTGATCTACCACGGCAGCCGCCTGGTTGCGCTGCGTAGAATAAATATCAGCATAGATGCGCGCCAGTACAGCACCTTTCTTTACACTATCACCCTCATCATATTTCAACTCCACGATCTCACCGGAAATATCAGGACTGATCTTTACCTCTACCTCTGGATATACTTTACCGCTGGCGTTAACAGTTTCAATAATGGTGCGTTTGGTCACTTTTTCTGTCGACACTTTGAGGCCTTCCTCTTTGCCGATCACACCGCCCGATTTAAGCCCCACTAATACCACTATCAGTAAGATGAGCGCTATGATGATCCACCAGATTTTTCTCTTCTTCATAATGCGAAAATTGGTTGTTTCTACTTGGTTAGTTTGATCCCTTGTCCTTTATAAAACTCCAGGACTTTTAACTTGAAAACGTAATCATATTGAGCCAATACCAGATCGATCTTGACCCGGAATAAATTATTCTGATTGGTAATGAGATCTATCGTGTTCAACAAACCGATCTCATACCGCTTAGACGCGAAATCATAAGCCTTTTGAGCTGTTTCTACAGACTTCTTGCCGGCACTGAACTTTTGCAAAGAAGCAGTGGCATCTGTATAAGCCTTGTAAATATCCTGCTTGAGCGTAAGATTATCCTGCTGCTGTTGCAATTGTACACCCTGCAAGTTCAGCTTCGACCTGTCGACCGCTGCCCGCAGGCTACCACCATTTAATATAGGCACACTGACACTGATACCAACAGATTGCCGGAAGTTTTGGTCTATCTGTTTGAAGTAACCCAACTTACGCGTATCATACGCAAATGCCGGGTCTACAGATATAACATTATAATTAGTAGTGCCAACTGTTACGTTACCAACAATGGGATTAGGCAACTGCCTGAGATTATAGGCTTCCATTGCCCTGCTGTTGGTACTTGAGCCCAGGCTACCAAACAATGAAAAAGTAGGATATAAATTACCCCGGGCTGCCTCAACTGCTTTTTGAGACGCCTTTACCCGGAAATCATTCACCTTCGAGATAGGCATATTTTGAATGGCCATGCCATACACCGTTTCCGGCTGCAGGTCGGCAAGACTCTCTACCGGTATCTGCTCCACCGGAGGCGCATCCAGTTCAAAAGGGCTGCCGGCATCCATGTTCAATATAGCTTTCAATTGCAGGATCGATATAGCCGTAGTAGCCCTGGTAGTTACCAGCGTAGAACTATCCCGCGCCAGTTGCGCCTCCAGTTCCAGCGCATTCAGCTCGGGCACCGAGCCGGCCGCTACCAGCTTCCGGGTATTATCCAGTTGAGCAGAAGTTTGCTTAACCTGCACCTCACTGATATGCACCTGCTCTATATTGAGCAGCGCCTGCAAATAAGCAGCCGCCACGTTCAGCGAAATATCACTCTTGATTTTTTCTACATTAGCTCTTGCAGACTGTACATCCAGCTTATTGGCAGCAATAGTATTTTGCCTGCTGAACCAGTTGAATAAAGAAACACCAGCCTGGAGAGAGTAACCACTGGTCAGGAAGCCTTGCGTAATAAGGCTGAAACTGGTAGGGTCCTGGTTACGACCAGAGCTGTAACCCACATTGCCATTGAAGTCGAGATTAGGATATCGGGAACGCTGATTTTGTAAAAGCGTTACTTCAGACAGCTTAGCTTGTACATCCGCCTGTTTAATAGAAATATTATTCGACACCGCATATTCCACACAACGCCTCAGGTCCCACTTATCCTGGCTAAATGCGGCGCCAATAAACCCTATCTGCAATAAAACAGGTAATAGAATTTTCCTTTTCATAGAACGATAACTGTGATTATAAAGTAAGGGGGATGCCAATTAGATATAAACAAATATACATACAACCGTAACCCCACAAAATACAGTATGCACGGCAAAGGATAAAATAAAATAGCGTTAAACAACCGTAGCCGATACCGCGGCAAAAGCCTGCCCAATGTCTTTCACCAGGTAGTCCGCCTCTTCCAGCCCAACATAAAAACGGATCATCCGGTGTTCCCGTTCAGCCGCGTTAAAAGCCTCCGGCTGCAGGGACGCACAACGGGGTATGGCCAGGCTTTCATGACCACCCCAGCTTACAGCCATCAGAATATGTCGCAATGATTCGCAGAAGGTTACAATTTCTTCCATTTTTTCTGCTTTCATCACGATCGTAAACAGGCCGCAGGCTCCGGACATCTGGGATTTGGCCAGCTCCAGCTGCGGAAAATCACGGTCGAAAGGGAAGATCACCTCCTCTACAGAAGGGTGTTGCTTAAGGTATTCAACTACTTTTTGAGTGGTAGCGGTAATGCGTTCCAGCCGGATGGGGAGTGTGCGCAAACCCCTGATCAGTAACCAGGCATTAAAAGGCGATACCCCATTGCCCATATTCAACAACTCATTGTCGAAGATCTTCTTCATCATTTCATGCGTACCCGTAAGCACCCCGGCCACCACATCACTATGCCCGCCAATATACTTGGTGGCCGACTGCAACACCATGTCGATACCCATTTCGATCGGCTTCTGGTACAGCGGCGTACAAAAACTGTTATCACAGATGGTAACGATACCCTCCGACTTCGCCAGTTCGGCCACTGCCCGCAGATCCTGCAAGGCAAAATCCCAGCTATTGGGCGATTCCAGGTAGATCACCCTGGTATTGGGCAGGATGGCACGCTCAAAGTTTTCGATTTTCGTACCATCGACATACGTCGTGGTCACCCCAAAGCGCGGCAGCACATTATCGAACATCTTTTGCGCCCAGGTATACGGCTTGTTGACAGATACGATATGATCACCCGATTGGATATTCGCAAATACAGAAGCAAAAATGGCCGAAGAACCACTGTTGAACACCAGGCAGTCCTCCGCCCCGTCCAACGCAGCCAGCTTCTTGCGCAGGATATCGATGGTAGGGTTCAGCCCCCGGCTATAGAGATAATTACTATACTCGTCTTCAAATACCTTGCGAAGGTCCTCTACTCTCTTGAAAGCAAAATTACTGGTTTGCATTATCGGAGGCGATATCGCACGGAAGTACTGCTCCCTTTCTTCCCCCAACTCATTGAGGATATATGACAAATCATGCTCAGACATCATGCTAATTATTCAGTTTTCACCGGGGTGTTTTTCGGCATTAAGAAATATAGTAACATAAACCCACCCAACACCGATACACCGATCAACGCCGTCATGGGCTTACTGATAATGATACTAATACATACAAAGATATAGGCAGCAATGAAAATGATGGGTTGTAGCGGATAAAGCTTCATGGAATAGATGCCCGTACCATTGAGATGACGGGTACGCTTACGCAACATAAAGATAGAACCTGCCGAAAGCGCCATACCAAAACAATCGAGGAAAATAGTAAAGCTCAACAACTCATCAAAAGTCTTGGCAAAGAACAATTCGATAATACAAACGATGGTAAATACGGTAAGGGAGGTGACCACTACTTCCTTTTTGGCTGACTTCTTTTTGAAAACACCCGGCAGCACACCATCCTCACTCATCGCAAACATTACCCGGGGATTACTCATCAGCTGCACGTTCACATAAGCCAGCACCGACAGGAACAGCAGACCTGAAAACACATCCGCTCCCCCCTGTCCAAACAACTTAAACGCAATGACCGAAGCAATCTCATTCGTCTGCTTCAGGTTATCAAATCCTACAATTTTATAATAACTGTAATTAACAGCCAGGTACAATATGATAATGGCGGTGATGCCAATAAAAATGCCCCGCGGAATGTTGCGCGAAGCATCCTTCACCTCATGCCCGAAATTGATGGTTTGTTGATATCCCCCATAAGTGAAAGACACGGCTATCAGGCTCAGACCAAAAGATTTTATATACTGATCCCAGGAAGCTACGGGCTGGGCCGCTATGGCAGCACTGTTGTCATGATACAGAGACGGAAAGAAAAGCGCCGCGATCAGCATAACCACCATACCGATCTTGATGATCATTAACACATTTTGCGTCTTGGCACTCATCCTGAGCCCCAACAAATTCACGCCATAGAAAATAACAACCCCCACCGTAGCAATGAACACCTTGGTGAGGTCCGATACAGGCCCCGCAAACAATACTTTACTGATATAGCCTGCACCGATGAGCGCCACCCCCGATAAAGAGCCCGCATTGGATACCAGTATGATACAATTGATAGAAAAGGCGAGAGAAGGATGGTATGCATAAGAAAAAATGCGATAATACCCGCCGGTAGCGGGATGCCGCGAACCGATCTCTGCATAAGTGAGCGCACCACACAACGCCACCAATCCACCCACAATCCATGCAGTGAAAAAAACAGTCGGGGTTAAAGCATCCTTGGCTGAATTCGAAGCAGTTCTGAAAATGCCCATTCCGATCACCAGGCCGATAACGATCATGGTGAGATCGAATAAGCTGAGTTTGGACTTCATTCGTGGAAGATAAAGAAAAGCTGCGAGCTTTGAGCTATTTTTAGCCAATGAAACACACCCTTCTCTTTCTGCTTACCATCATGATGGTCAACACCCTGAAGGCCCAGAACACACCATCCAAAGATTCAGCAGCCACCCTACAATCCGTCACCATTAAAGCCTACGAACAGAACCGGCAATTGAAAGAAGTTTCCGGCGCCATCAACTACGTTGGCAAAGCACAGCTGGAACGCTTCAATAACTACAGCCTGCTACCGGCACTCAATACCACACCCGGCGTACACATGGAAGAACGCTCACCCGGCAGCTTCCGCCTCAATGTACGCGGCAGCACCCTCCGCTCCCCCTTTGGTGTACGCAATATCAAAGTATATTGGAATGGCATACCATTCACCGATCCCGGCGGCAACACCTACCTCAATATGCTGAGCTATTACAACGTCAATTCCCTGGAAGTGATCAAAGGACCGGCAGGCAGCCTTTATGGCGCAGGGACCGGCGGCGCATTACTCATCAACAGCCAGCCCGAAACCTGGACACAAGGCGTTGACGTCGGCTATTTATACGGAAGCTACAACCTGCATAACCTCAACGCACAAGTACGATTAGGCAGCGAAGATCGTCGCAATGTGTTTGCGTTTTCACACCAGTCCTCCAACGGCTATCGCGTACATACCAATATGGACCGCAAAGTAGCCACCTGGGAGACACAAATGAAAGTAAACGACAAACAACAAATACAAGCTAGCGTACTCTACAGCGACTTCTGGTACCAGACACCGGGCGGGCTTACCAAAGCAGAGCTTGCCAACAACCCGCGCGCCTCCCGCCCCAATGCAGAAGCACTGAATGCCACGATCTATACAAAAAACTTTCTTACAGGAATTACCCATACGTATCGGTTCAATGATCACATCACCAATACCACCGCTCTCTACGGAGCCTTCTCCATCATCAACAACCCAACCTTCCGTAACTACGAAAAAAGGACTGAGCCACACCTTGGCGGCCGTACCGTTTTCAATTGGAACACGGCTATAAATGCCACACAATTAAACATCACCTGGGGCGGAGAGATCCAACGCGGATTCTTCAATACCAAAACCTTCCAGAATAAACAAGGCTATCCGGACTCGTTGCAAACAGACGATGACCTGGGCTCTATCACCAGCACCGTGTTTGCACAGGCAGCCATTCGTTTTCCGGGAGACTGGAATATCGATGCCGGTACAAGTCTCAACAGGCTGGCAGTAAATATTACCCGCCTTTTCCCGGCACGCGCACACATAAAAAAGATCTACCACAATGGGCTTGCACCGCGTATAGCCGTTTCTAAAAAGATCATTCCTCAGTTGTTGTTATATGCCAGCGTTGCCAAAGGCTTTTCGCCACCCACCACACAGGAGATATTACCCTCCACCTCGGTCATTAGCACCAGCCTGAATGCAGAAGAAGGCGTAAATTATGAGACAGGTATCAAAAGCAGCTGGCTGCAACAAAGACTATATGTTGAGGTCAACGCCTTTTACTACCGCCTGCAAAATGCCATTGTACTCCGCCGTGATGCCAGCAATGCCGATTACTTCGTCAATGCCGGTTCTACCAAACAAAGAGGACTGGAATCGCAAGCCTCCTACCAGCTGTTGCCCAATCGTAAAGGATTTATAACAGCCGCCCGTCTTTGGATCAGCCACACCTGGAGCCGCTTTAGATACGATGAATTTAAACAAGGCACTGCCGACCTCTCCGGCAAGCAACTGCCCAGCGTGGCGCCCCATATCGTAACTGGCGGACTGGACCTGGCCACCCGGCCTGGGCTGTACACCAACCTCACCTGGTATTACAGCGATCCCATTCCACTCGACGATGCCAACACGGTGATAGCCTCATCTTATCAGTTATTCGGCGGCCGCATCGGATGGCGCGCCCGCTTCACCAAAAAGATAGGCGCCGATTTTTTTGCTGGAGCCGACAATCTATTCAATGTACAATACAGCCTCGGCAATGATATCAATGCCGCCGCAGGCAGATACTTCAACCCGGCCGCTGGCGCCAACTACTTTGGCGGCATCACACTGAAATACGCCTTCGGACAATAAAAAAATACTACGACCACGTCTAAAAAAGCCCGCCAAAAGCGGGCTTTTTTTGTGCTATCAAAAAAAATAAAAACTTCATACTTACAGAGACCTTTCAGAGACATTACAGAGAGTTTATAGAGACCTTATAGAGACTTTAGCCCGGATCTGCCCTATACCTGGCCCCTACCTTGCCCGGGGCTGGCCAGGGTCTGGTCCTATCCCGCCTGCCCCTTTCGGAACGGATGCCGGCAACCATGCCCACAAACACCCAACCCCAAATCCCGGGGTAAACCCTTACATTTGCCGCGTTAATTGGTTTCCGCTCCGCCGCCAGGCAGAACGGATTAAAAGGGAAACCGGTGTAAGTCCGGTGCTATCCCCGTAGCTGTAAGTTTCGTGAGTACCACTCACCAGGTTCAATCTTCGTACCACTGTTCTACCCGCTTATCCGGCAGAATGGGAAGGTCTTGAACCAGGGAAACAAGCCAGAAGACCTGCCAGTTATCAGCAACAACATCGACGAGCTTTCGGGTGAAAAGCCGGGATTGAAACCGTCTACAGGCAGTAGACATTTCATTTCTGTTTGAATCATTTTATTCCGAAGGTTCATAGTTCATCATTACAAACAAACTATGAGCATGACAAGAAAGTTACTCGCACTATCAGCCCTGCTGGCAGCCATGAACGCGCAGGCGCAAGACTCAACTGCAAAAAGAGATTTGGATGAAGTAGTGGTTACCGCTACCAAATACCCTGTTAAACTTAGTGAAACAGGAAAAGTAGTGACCGTTATCGGCCGCGAGCAAATAGAACGCAGCAGCGGCAAAAGCCTCGCCCAGGTATTGACCGAGCAAACAGGCATCATCGTAAACGGCGCCAACAGCAACCCCGGTAAAGACAAATCGATCTTTTTACGCGGCGCCTCCAACGACTACACCTTGATATTACTCGATGGCATTCCTGTAAACGATCCCTCCGGGGCAGGCGGCGCATTCGACCTGCGCTTGTTTCCCGTAGAACAGATCGACCACATTGAAATCTTGAAAGGCAGCCAGTCTACCCTCTACGGGTCAGATGCAGTAGCCGGCGTTATCAATATCATCACGAAGAAAAAAGGCAGCAAAGCAATCGGCTTCAACGGCGGCGCTACCTATGGCAGCTTCAACACCTTCACCGGCGATGCTGGCCTGAGTGGCCACAAAGGCATCCTGGATTATAATGTAAATTACTCTTACACCAGTACAGACGGAATTTCCGAAGCAGCCGACACCACCGGCAAAGGCAACTTCGATAAGGACGGATTTAACAGGCACAGCGTACAAGCAAATCTCGGCATCCAGGTAACCGACAAGATCAGGATCGCCCCCTACTATCGCTATAGCTATTTCAACGCCAACACCGACGGTGGTTCTTTCTACGACACCAAAGACCAATTTGTATACCTGCTCAACAATACCGGCGCCACTGCTACTATTGGTTTGCCCAAAGGCACCATCACAGCCAACTACGGATACTCCTATTCAAGGCGTAACTACGCCACCGACTTCGGCAACTCCTTTTTCAGAGGCGGTTTCCACAGCGGCGAAGTATACCTCACCCAAAACCTGAGCGATAGGGTAAAGATGCTGGTCGGCGTAAACTACCAGAGCTACAAACTCACCGATTCCACGCTGACACCTAAGAACCCTTCCACCAACATCGTGAGCCCTTACCTGTCATTCCTCATGCAAAGCGCAGAAGGATTGAGCGTGGAAGTGGGCGGCCGGTACAACCACCACTCCGAATTTGGCACCCAATTCACCTATAGCTTCAATGCCGCCTATCTGATCAATAACCAGATTAAAGCATTTGCCAACGTTTCTACAGGTTTCAAAGCACCTACAGTGATGGACCTGTTTGGCCCCTCCTGGTTTGGCAGCAATCCCAACCTGAAACCGGAAGAATCTTCCAACCTTGAAGCAGGCGTACAATGGCAAACCCTGCAAAATAAATTACAGGTTACCGCTACAGGATTTTACAGAGACATCAAGAACGTGATCGCTTATGTAGCCGGCAAGTCCATCAATATCGACCAGCAAAAAGACAAAGGCGTCGAACTCGAAGCAACCCTGCGCCCCACCGACCAGTGGACGATCAAAGCCTCTTACACCTATGTAACAGGTGATATCTACCAATCACGCAGCGGTAAAGACACGAGCTATTTCAACCTGCTCCGCAGGCCCAAAAACACGATAGTGGCCAGCGTAGGATACCAGGCTACACCACAGTTGTTCATCAGCCTGTCTGCACAAAGCCTGGGCGAAAGAACAGACCTGTCGTTCGGACCACCCCCGGCCTATGCCACCATTCCTGTAGACCTGAAAGCCTACACGCTGATCAACGCCTATGTAGAATACAAGCTATTCAAGAACAAGGTGCGCCTGTTTGTAGATGCCAAAAACCTCACAGATACAGATTACACAGAGGTATATGGATATAATACACCAGGTATCAACATACAAGGTGGTTTCAGGATTAATTTATAATTTTAAGCCTCTTATAAAATAGTACATATGTCAGTAGCAACATTTAGCCCGAGAAATGCAGTATTACTCCTCATTATTGTTGTAGTAGCAGCACTGCGCCTGCTTTCGTTTATGGACCTGGGACCATTAACCTACTTTACACCGGTAGGAGCCATGGCCTTATTCGGGGCAGCCTATTTCCGCGGCAATGTTAAGCCCTACCTGTTTCCGCTGCTCACCCTCTTCATCAGCGACCTGGTATTATCCTATACCCTGTTTGCAGAGTACCGCAACGGAAGCCTCCTGTACGCAGGCTGGTATTGGACCTACCTGGCATTTGCCCTGATGACAATAGCCGGCAAACTGATCCTGAAAACAGTGACCATTCCCCGACTCGTGATATCGATCGTAACAGCCACACTCATACACTGGCTGATCAGCGATATCGGCGCTTGCGTGGTAGAAAACAAGTTCACGTTCCCCTACTACGTTGGACGCCTGATCACGGCGTTACCCTATGAACTGAGATTCCTGGGAGGCACTGCATTCTTCAGCACCATCATGTTTGGCATATTTGAACTGGTACAAAGAAAATATACAGTGTTGAAGCCTGCGAAAGCAAACAGCTAAGCAAACATCAACAGCTAAATAATAAATGGCGGGTGGAGAGTAGGGCTAAAAGATCCCACTGGCTACCCGCCATTTCTTTTTACATAACATTAAACATTCATCCTTCAATTACAATATATGGTCGCCTGCTCCTTTCTTCCCGCTGCTACACAGATGATCTACGATATGCAGCTGCAACACCTGCTGCACGGCATCACCTTTGAATGCCCACCGGCAGCACTGGCCGAAAAAGACAAAGTAGTACGTTGCGTACTGGAAGGAAAACACTATAGCAGCATCGAGATCGACCGGATATTCTCCGCCTCCAAAGCACAAGGCAAAAGCCTGTACTATGTAGACGAAGCCCTGCTGCAAACGATCAGCCCCGATGTGATCTTCACCCAGGATGTATGCGAAGTTTGTCAGATAGACACCGCCTGTACCGCTGCAGCTGTTTCCAAATTAGATAAACAGCCCAACCTGGTTCCCCTCACCCCCAATAACCTGCAAGACGTTTTCAATACGGCCATTACCATTGCCGCCGCTTTAGGACAGGAAGAAGCGGCCTACCCTTACCTTTCCTCTTTACAGAAAAGGATCGATACGATCATCGACACCTTGCGCGCGCACAAAGCGCCGCCCAAAAGAGTGATGATCATGGAATGGGTAGAACCTATTTATAACTGTGGCCACTGGATACCTTACCAGGTGGCCTATGCAGGCGGCATCGATATGCTTTCCAACCCGGCCGGCGACAGCATCGTAACCCCCTGGGAAAAGATCGTACGCTACAATCCCGAAGTATTGGTGATAGCCCCTTGCGGCTTTACCACTGAGCGCACAGCAGAAGAGCTGCACCTGCTCACCAACAAACCAGAATGGCAACAGCTCACCGCCGTACAACAGGAAGCCGTATACGTGGCCGACTACGACCTGTTTACCCAACCGAGTGCCAGCACCCTCACCGATGGCATAGAAGTACTGGCAGCCATGTTCCATCCTACCCTCTTTAGGGTGCCAGCACACTTGCAACACAAATGCTCATCCCTCTTTAAAACAGCCGCCCATGTGCAAGCATGAACAAAAAAGCTGTCCGCGATGCCAGCAAGCCTTCGAATGTAAGGTGGGCGATGTGCACCATTGCCAGTGCTTCGGCATCAACTTCAGCGAAGAAGAAAAAGCCTTCATAGCAGGCCGCTACCAGGACTGCCTGTGCAGAAAGTGCCTGCTGGAACTACAACAACGATCCGTTCTATTTACAGAGAAATATTCCCTGGATGCCAATAAATAAAGAAGGCGCTTCTCCCGGTATTATATTCATTACCGGAGGCGCCCGCAGCGGCAAAAGCCGGTACGCACAAGACCTTGCCCTGCAACTGAGCTCCTCACCAGTATACGTAGCCACCGCCCGCCAATGGGACAGCGATTTCCAGCAACGCATCAAAAGACACCAGAACGACCGCGATGAACGCTGGACCTCCATCGAAGAAGAAAAACACATCAGCACACTTGACCTTACCGGTAAAGTGGCCGTAATAGATTGCGTGACACTGTGGCTCACCAACTTCTTTGTAGACACCAAATACGATATCGACCAGTGCCTTGCCGCCTGCAAACAGGAGATACAACAACTGCTGCAGCAAACAGGCACATTTATCATCATCAGCAACGAGATCGGCATGGGCGTACATGCCGAAACAGAAATAGGCCGCAAGTTCACCGACCTCCAAGGCTGGGTGAATCAATACATCGGCTCCGTAGCTTACAAAGTAGTATTTATGGTAAGCGGCATACCCATGGAAATAAAGAACACGCATGCATAAGATGAAAGCATACATGAACTGGAGCGGAGGAAAAGATTCCTCTTTATGCCTGCACAAAATATTACAGGACCAACGGTACAGCGTCGACAGCCTGCTCACGAGCGTAAACGCAGCACACAACCGCATCTCCATGCATGGCGTACGCAGAGAACTATTAAACCAACAAGCCCAATCGATCGGATTACCACTAAACACGATCGAACTGCCGGAACAACCCGGCATGCACGAATATGAACAAGCCATGCTGCAACAGGTAACAACCCTGAAGCAGGACGGCTATACAAAAGCGGTGTTTGGTGACATCTTCCTCGAAGACCTGAAGATCTACCGCGAACAGAAGCTGGCCACTGTTGACATGGAATGTGTATTCCCTTTGTGGAAAATACCTACACATCAACTGATGCAGGAATTCCTCGCACTGGGATTCAAAGCCATCATCGTATGCATCAATGAAAAGTTCCTCGACAAGAGCTTCTGTGGTCGCCTCATCGATGAATCCTTTGTGCGCGATCTGCCCGCCAACGTAGACGTGTGCGGTGAGAACGGAGAGTACCATTCCTTCGTATTCGATGGCCCCATCTTCCGGGAACCCATCCCCTATACAAAAGGAGAGATTGTATACAGGAAGTATGAGGCCCCGCAAACGACCGACAATACCTGCAACCCTATGGATCAGCCTTCCACTTACGGATTTTACTTTTGTGATCTATTAAAGCCATGATAACAAACACCATCAACAAAACAGAACTGCAGGCACAGCTACTGCACAAGATCAACAACAAGACCAAGCCACTGGGCGCACTGGGCCTGTTGGAAGAAATCGCCCTGCAGGTGGGCCTCATACAGGAAACCACCTCACCAGTGATCAGCCAGCCGCACATCGTAGTATTTGCCGGCGACCACGGCATTGCCAAAACAGGATTGGTAAATCCCTATCCACAGGAAGTAACCGCACAGATGGTATTGAACTTCCTGAACGGTGGCGCCGCCATCAACGTATTCTGTCGCCAGCACAACATCACCCTGCAGGTAGTGGACGCAGGTGTTAACCATGAACTGATACCAGCCTCCACTCAGCTGAAAGTAAAAGGCGGCGAGATATTCATCAACGCCAAGATGGGATATGGCACAGCCAACTACCTCGAAGCACCAGCCATGAGCGAAGCAAATGCTGTAGCGTCTATCGAAAAAGGCAAAGCCATCGTAAAGACAATTGCCGACAGAGGAGGCAACTGCATTGGCTTTGGCGAAATGGGCATCAGCAACACCTCAGCAGCATCCCTCATCATGAGCGCTATTACCGGCATTCCCGTGGCAGCCTGTGTGGGACGCGGTACGGGCGTTAATGACGAGCAATTACAAACGAAGATCAGCACACTGGAAAAAGTATACGCGCTACATCAGCTACACCAGCTGAAAGATCAACCGGTAACACTACTTTCTAAAGTAGGAGGATTCGAGATCGCTATGATGGCCGGCGCTTACATACAGGCAGCCGAACAGAAGATGATCATTGTAGTAGATGGCTTCATTGCATCTGCTGCCCTGCTGATAGCACAACAGATCAACCCTGCTGTACTTGACTATTGCATCTTTGCCCATACGAGCGGAGAACATGGACATGAAAAAATGCTGCAACACCTGAACGCAAAAGCATTGTTGCACCTGGGCATGCGGCTGGGCGAAGGCACAGGCGCAGCACTGGCCATCCCACTGATACAATCAGCCGTCAATTTCTTACAGGAAATGGCCTCCTTCGAATCCGCCGGTGTTTCCAACAAAGAATAACATGAAAAAAGAGATACGCATTTTCTTCACCGCACTGATGTTCCTGACGCGCCTGCCGGTGCCGAAGTTCACCGACCACTCGCAGGAGTACCTGGAAAAATCCGCAAGATACTTCCCCCTCATCGGCTGGATCGTGGCCCTCATCAGCGGCCTCACCTTCCTGGTATTCAATAAATACATCAGCGAAGACATTGCCATCCTTGCCTCTATCATCGCTGGCATCTTTACCACCGGCGCCTTTCATGAAGATGGCTTTGCCGACGTGTGCGACGCCTTCGGCGGCGGCTGGACTAAAGAGAAGATACTGATGATCATGAAAGACAGCCGGCTGGGCACCTACGGTGTCACCGGGCTGATAGGCATACTGGCAGCCAAATTCCTGCTGCTGAAAGAGCTGCCTAAGTTTACCCCCGATCTCCAGGCCCCATCCATCAACATCTTCCTCAACTACAAGAACTTTCTACTGATACTGATAGCAGCACACGCCATCAGCCGGTTGATGGGCGTATGGACCATTTACTTCTTCGATTACGTCACCGATCCCGATGGCAGCAAATCAAAACCAGTTACCAGCAACAAACCATCAGCCATCACTTTATTAGTAGCCTGCCTGTTTGGTTTACTGCCATTCGTCTTCCTCAGCTGGCATTTTGCATTGGCCATCATCCCGGTACCGTTGGTAGCATACCGGTTGGCCAGCTATTTCAAAAAGTGGATCGGTGGATACACAGGCGATTGCCTGGGTGCTATTCAACAAGTCAGCGAACTCACCTTCTATCTTAGCACATTGATCATTTGGCGGTACATTATTTGATAGTATTTTGCGTCATGAGCATTTATGTGATCCGTCATACCACACCACACATTGAAAAAGGCACCTGCTATGGGCAGGCCGATATCGATGTGACCGACGCCTTTGAAGAAGAAGCCGGCATCATCCGGCAACACCTTCCCGGCGATCTGCAGGCTATCTACAGCAGTCCGCTCATCCGGTGTAAGAAACTGGCGGAACACCTGTTTCCTGCGCACAACATCAACTTCGAGCACGACCTCAAAGAGATCAACTGCGGCGAATGGGAGCTGCAACGGTGGGACGATATTCCCCGCGATGCCATCGATCCCTGGATGAATGACTATGTAAACGTCTGCATTCCGGGAGGAGAGAGCTATGTACACCTCTTCGCACGCGTTACCCGTTGCTTTGATGCCGTAGCAGCCAGCGGACAACATGCCGCCATTATTACCCACGGCGGCGTTATCAGGAGCATCCTGGCCCACATCACTCAAACAACCCTGAAAGATTCCTTTGCTGCTTTTTCCCTGCACTATGGATGCGTGGTAAAGCTCGATCAGCAGGAAGGCGGCTTTAACTACACGATGCTGTCCAATATCAATGTCGGCAAGGAACAACACAAACCGAGCTATGCAGCAGCGAAATAAGCTGTAACTTGTACTATCCCCGTCAGCCAAATCTATTGCTATGGACATGCGAATGGACGATCTGATAACAGTTACCTTCACCTTATTTGCCATCATCGATATATTGGGATCAATCCCTTTGCTCATTACACTCAAAAAGAAAATGGGCGGCATCGATGAAGTAAAAGCCACATTGGTATCCGGTGGGCTGATGATCCTGTTCCTGCTAACCGGCGAAAAGTTTTTGCAGGTATTGGGACTCGATGTAGGCTCCTTTGCCGTGGGCGGCTCCATCGTGATCTTCATCCTGGGGCTCGAAATGGTACTGGGTATCGAATTCTTCAAAAGCGAGGCCGACGCC
Source organism: Paraflavitalea sp. (assembly GCF_059502485.1). Taxonomy (NCBI): domain Bacteria; kingdom Pseudomonadati; phylum Bacteroidota; class Chitinophagia; order Chitinophagales; family Chitinophagaceae; genus Paraflavitalea; species Paraflavitalea sp. The sequence continues at coordinate 1,112,873 of NZ_JCACET010000008.1, read as the reverse complement.
AAGTCAGGCACCATCGTACCGATCGCCTTCCCGTTGATTGCCGGCTCGGGTACGCTGACCACCATCATTTCCCTGCCTGCCAACTATAGTAAATGGGTCGTATTCTTCGCTATTTTGATTAACCTCCTGATAGTTTTCCTGGTTTTGAAATCCCTGAACTATATTGCGAAACTTTTGGGACCAGCAGGTTTATTAGCGGTGAGAAAGTTTTTTGGCGTAATTTTGCTGGCCATTGCCGTAAAGATCTTTGCGAGTAATGTAAGCGGATTGATAAAATAGAAAAATTGGCTTCGTAGTACAATGGATAGTATAAGAGTTTCCGAAGCTCCAGATCCAGGTTCGATTCCTGGCGAAGCCACACCAGACCTCATTTTCGGATCCTAAAGATCCGAACTCCTTCAAAAAGATTGACGCTGTCATTTTTCCCCGGACTTTGTTATATGAGGTACACACTTATCATATTATGGTTCCTCTTGCTGGCAACGAACTCCAGAGCCCAGGACCCTTTGGACCGGCTGCAACAGTTGCCTGATGATACCGCCAAAGTTAACCAGCTCAACCACTATGCGCTCAGCATCCAATCGACCTTTCCGCAAAAAGCGATACCCATCCTGAACCAGACTGCGGACCTCTCCCGCAAACTGAATTATGACTATGGCCTCGCCACCTCAAAGTTTCTCCGGTCGGGCATGTACTTCTATATCATGAAGCTGGACAGTAGCAGCCTGCTGCTGGATGAAGCATTTAGTTTACTGGCCGGTAAAACCGATAAAGCATCAAAAGATTTGTATGGCTCACTCCTGATGCGAAAGGCAAACCTATTTCAGCAACACCAAAACACAGATTCAGCTATCTATTATTATTTGCAGGCGGCTACCAACTACGCAGATAAAAGGATTGTAGCCTACTATAACATATCAGGCATCTATCGTTCTTTGAATGATACCAGCAAGACACTTGCTTATGCCCGGCAAACCCATTCCATTGCACTTGAAGCAAAAGATTCAGTTTTCCTGCTGCGCAGCCTCATCGTATTGGGCGACGCCTTTGTGCTTGCAGGAAAAAGAGATAGTGTATGGTCGATCACGCAGACGGGTATGCCGATGGCAGCAAAGATGAACATGCCTTTTGCTACAGGCATGTTTCATGCTCAATTGGGTTATTACTATTCAGATAGTGCCACCCGCTACGACTCAGCCCTCAGCCATTACCGGTACGCGCTCGACATATTTACTGCCTACAACCTGCAGTTTGAACAGGCATTGGCATTGCAGCACCTTGGCAACGTGTGTCTGAAAAAAGGAGATTACAGCGAAGCCATCGGCTACTTAAAAAAAGCTACTACACTTGCCAGGCAGCTGGACCTTAATCAGGTGCTGTTTTATACGCTGAAAGACTTATCCCTTGCCTTTGAAAAAACCGGGAATCTGGCAGAAAGCAATCAATACCTGCGTGAGCTCCTGGCCGTAAACGATACATTACAACAGCGCAACAACCAGAAAACGGTTATGGAACTGGAAGCCAAATACCAGATGCAGAAAAAAGAAGCTTCCCTGGCAGTGCAGCAAAAAGATATTCAGGAAAAGAAATTCATGATCTGGTTTCTCCTGTTGGGATTGGTAACGCTGACGATCACTTCTTTACTGCTATACCGTAATTACCACCATAAACAAAAGCTCCAGCAGGTCAAAATAGAAGAACTCGAAGCCGACAAACAACTCGCCGCTACCGAAGCAGTGCTCAAAGGCGAAGAGCAGGAACGCGCCCGCTTAGCCAAAGACCTCCACGATGGCCTGGGTGGCATGCTCAGCGGCATTAAACACTCCTTAAACGCGGTGAAAGGAACCCTGGCGCCAGACAATGCACAGGTTTTTGAACGCAATATTGACATGCTCGACAGTTCCATCAAAGAGATGCGACGCGTGGCACACAACATGATGCCCGAGGCCCTTGTAAAATTTGGATTGGATACCGCGCTGAAAGACTTTTGCAATGACATTAACCAAAGCGGCGCTTTGAAGGTAACCTACCATTCGATCGGCATGGACAACACAGAATTGGACCGCACTACTTCCATCGCCATTTATCGCATTGTGCAGGAGCTACTCAACAACATTATCAAACATGCGGAAACCCCAAACGCCATCGTACAGGTTTCAAAAAACGGGAATATCACTTCCGTTACCGTTGAAGACGATGGCAAAGGCTTCGACACAAAAGTTCTGGAGTATAAAGAAGGGATCGGCTGGCGCAATATCCAAAGCCGCGTAGATTACCTCAAGGGAAAGCTGGATGTGCGGTCAGAGCCAGGAAAAGGAACATCCGTTTGGATAGAATTTAATACCGGAGCTTAACAAGAAGATTTCCTCATATTGTAGGGCGTTCAGTTTGAACGCCTTTTTCATTTTACCATCTCCGGTAACCGCCGTGCTAAAAAGAAATCCCTCTCCCCACCCAACCTTTCCCCTTTTCCGCACCGTTCATTTAATAAAGCACTGATGCTTATAGTTAGCCAGATCCAAAAAGAACACTTTTGCAGGGCCTGAACGAACTCATACAAAAATGCAACGGCCACGACCGGCTGGCGCAGGAACAATTTTACCGGCACTTCTATCCCTCGATGTTTTGCCTGTGTAAAAAGTTCTTCCGGGATGACCATGCCGCACTCGAAGCAGTCAACGATGGCATGATGAAAGTGTTCACCCATTTGCCCAATTACAAACCCGAGAAAGGAGCCATATTCAATTGGGTATACACGATCGTGCGGAATACAGCATTGGATAAACTAAAAGTGTCCATCAAAATTCCTGTTGCCGGCGACGAAGAGGAAATGAGCGAGATGGTAGTAGGCAATATTCTCGAGCACCTGGAATGGAAGGACGTGTACTATTTCCTCGATCATCTGCCTCCGGCCACACGTGCCGTATTCAGTTTGTTTTACCTGGAACACTATACGATACCGCTCATTGCAGAACAGCTGCAGATCAGCCCGGGGACAGTGAAATGGCAGCTGAGCGAAGGACGTAAGATTATGCAACCGATACTTAAAAAACATTTTTCACATTAAAGATTTTAAACGGTGAACAACCAGCCACTCCATAATAAATTCTTTACTGAGGAAAACAGTCCCTTACCACTGATCCCTACCGACCAGGCCTGGGAGGCCATGCAGGCAAAACTCAACAGCCAGTTCCCGGAAAAGAAAAGAAGAAGAATGATTACCTGGTTACCTCCTGTTGGCTGCGCCCTGCTGCTCTTACTATTGGGTGGCGGCTATGCACTTTGGCAATACACTATGCCCAAACAGATAACAGAGGCCCCCGATCAGGCTAAGCAAACAACGAGCAAAGAGAAAACCCAGGCACTCACACAGAAATCCACCGTCACCAAAACACCAACCAGCAATACAGCAGCAAAAGAAACACAAACAGATAACCCTACACCCACTCCATCATTGCAAACAGCAACAACATCGCTTACCGCTAAAACTACCAGCACCACTAAGCGGAAACCACAAACCAGCAAAGCACTGGCAGGCACAACAACCAACCGGAATGGTACACCGGAGTTGTTGCAAAAAGAGCAACACAACGTGAACGCAACTTCTTCCAGGAGCTCTTTGCGCCCTTCACCAGTGGCAGGCATTCATTACGCGGCTTCGATCCATGTACAGCCTGCACGGCCCCCGAAGCCACTATGGTTACCGGACGAGTCAACATGGGTTACAGACTCTTCCGGTAACAAGCCTGCCCCTAAGTATGTATTTGCAACAGGACTACAGGCAGAAATACCAGTTCCCATTTACACACCCGACGTATACTTTAAAAATCCCGAAGGGAAAGACCGCTTCTATCAACCCTTTTCACCGGGCATCTGGGCCAGCCTGACTAAAAAGCGGCACCGGCTTACTGCAGAATTCAAACCATTCGCCAGCGCACTATTACCATACAAGCCTTTCAAGGATGGTGCTATCCGGTTACCCGACAGTACTACCTATTGGGGGCAACATACTGTAGTAAAAGTGTTTGGTGCGCAGCTTGCACTACAATACACTTACCAGGTACGCAAACAATGGTGGGTGGGCGTTGGTCTCGATCTATCCAAATGGCGCAAGGCATTGATACAAGTAGATTCATTTTCAAACAAGCCCTTATTTTATGGAGTACATAAAAACGATGCTCCCTACCTCAACGCAACACAGTTGGGCGCAGTTATTCACCTCAACTACGAGTCAACAAAAGCCTGGACAGGCACCCTACAAATAGAGACACCTTTCAAGCCTACAGTTAAAGGTGGTCCACTTCCGGTATGGGTAAGACTGGGCCTACGCTGGCGGCTGCTGCAAAGCAGAAGCATACCTACCATCACCACAATGCCAGTGATCAGGAAATCCCTTCCATAATTCATCACGCCTTCCTTTCATAACCTTCATGGTAGCAAAAGACAGCATAACTCCCCGTAGTATGCTGTTTTTGCCTGTTCGTCGATTACCGGTTTGTGCCGCGTGATAGGCAGGATAGTTTTGTTTTGAAATTATTCACCATTAAAAACAAAACCATGAAAGCAATTAAAAATACCATAAACGGACTGGTACTCACCGGCGCATTACTACTGGCACTATTGGTGCCCACAGCAGCCATCGTACAACAGCCGCCAGTTGTAAAAAACATTGTATTGGTACACGGCGCCTTTGTAGATGGGTCAGGATGGAAAAGCGTTTACGACAGGCTTTCCCAAAAAGGATACCATGTCAGCATTGTACAGGAGCCGCTTACATCTTATGCAGCAGATGTGGCAGCAGTAAAAAGAGTATTATCCCGTATGAACGGACCAGTTATTCTTGTTGGCCACAGCTACGGCGGCGCCGTCATTACAGAAGCCGGCAATGACCCTCACGTGGCAGGCCTGGTATACATCGCCGCCCACGCACCGGATGCAGGCGAGAGCGAAGCCGCCAACGGCGTAAAATTTCCACCAGCGTACAAGTCACTGGTAAAACCAGCAGACGGCTACGACTACATAGACCCTACCAAATTCGCCGCAGATTTTGCAGGAGGCGTTCACGCAGCACTGGCCAGCTTTATGGCCTACAGCCAGATGCCCACCGCCGACAGCGCCTTTCATGCCATTATCAACAACCCGGCATGGCGCACCAAACCCAGTTGGTACATGGTAGCTAAAGCCGACAGGATCATCAACCCCGATCTTGAACGCCTGTATGCCAAACGCGCCAACAGCCATACAATAGAAATTGACGGCGCCAGCCACAGCGTATTCATCACCCATCCCAAAGAAGTAACCAATCTCATCATCGACGCAGCTGCACGGGCAATCAACCATAAATAAAAGGCTTCTCTGCCAGGCTTCGTGGTGACGCATAAATTTTAATTATGAATGGGGCTGTACTTTATTCATTCCTTAATACTTTCGGCGAATAAACACAACCCAATCATTCATATATGAGAAAAAACACTACCGCTGTTGCCCTTGCCTTCTTGTTGGCCGGCAACATAGCGTACTCCCAAACCAAAGATTCGCTGATGGTAAAAAGCATCATCGAAGAAGCCACCGGCAATTCACAACTCACAAAACTGGCCCATGAATTAATGGATGGCATTGGTCCCCGCCTTGTTGGCACTCCCCAGATGAAACAAGCCAATGACTGGGCAGTGGCCAAATACCAAAGCTGGGGTATCTCCGCAAAAAATGAACAATGGGGCGAATGGCGCGGATGGGAAAGAGGCGTTACCCACATCGATATGGTATCCCCCCGCGTAAAATCATTGGAAGGAACACAACTCGCCTGGAGTCCGTCCACAGCGGGCAAAACCGTGACAGGCGAGGTGGTGATCGTACCCGACCTTGCCGACTCAGTAGCCTTCCAGCAATGGCTGCCCTCCGTAAAAGGTAAGTTCGTAATGATCTCTATGGCACAGCCCACCGGTCGCCCCGATTACAACTGGGAAGAATTTGGCACCAAAGAATCAATAGAGAAAATGAAGAAAGACCGTGCCGCACAAACAGAGGCCTGGCGCAACCGGATCGCTAAGACTGGTCAGTCCGCCCGCACCTTACCCGTAGCACTTGAAAAAGCAGGCGCAGCAGGCATCGTGATGAGCTACTGGTCTAATGGCTTTGGCGTAAACAAGATATTTGGCGCCAATACTACTAAAGTACCTACTATCGACATAGCCCTGGAAGACTATGGCCTGCTGTACAGGCTTATCGAAGATGGCACCAAACCTAAGATCAGCGTACGCGCCGATTCCAAAGAGCTGGGCATGGTACCTACCTTCAATACGATTGCCGAAATCAAAGGCAGTGAAAAGCCCGATGAATACGTGATCCTTTCTGCACACTTCGACTCATGGGACGGAGGTACAGGCGCTACCGACAACGGAACTGGCACCCTCACCATGATGGAAGCCATGCGTATCCTCAAAAAAGTATACCCCAATCCCAAAAGGACCATCCTCGTAGGCCACTGGGGCAGTGAAGAACAAGGCCTCAACGGTTCAAGAGCCTTTGTGGAAGACCATCCTGAAATTGTAAAGAACATCCAGGTATTGTTCAACCAGGATAATGGAACCGGTAGAGTGGTGAACCTCTCTGGCCAGGGCTATTTACATGCCTATGAATACCTTGGCAGGTGGCTGGCCCGCGTGCCCAACGATATCCGCAGCCAGATCGAAACAAGATGGCCAGGCGCTCCGGGTGCCGGTGGCTCCGACTTTGCTTCTTTCGTAGCAGCAGGCGCGCCAGCATTCTCATTGAGCTCCACCAGCTGGTCTTATGGCAGCTACACCTGGCACACCAACCGCGACACATACGACAAGATCGTGTTCGACGACGTGCGCAGCAATGCCATCCTCACAGCCATCCTCGCTTACATGGCAAGCGAAGACCCTGTTAAAACATCCCGCGAGAAAAGTGTGCTGCCGGTTAATCCCCGCACAGGACAACCCGGCACATGGCCTGCACCTACCAAGGCTACGAGGAAGGGAGGCGTGAACTAAGTAGAGAGTTAAGAGTCATGAGTACAGAATAAATAAGGACTATACTAAAAAGAGCAGGTGACACCTTTTTGCTTACAATGCAAATACAAGGTGTCACCTGTTCTTTTAAACGCCTTCCCGTCTTACCGGCTAATGCATTTATAACTGTAACCTGATCTTTAATTTATTGAGCAGAATAGCCACACCCATTAATAGTACTGCGTAGCAGGCCGACCACGCCACGCCCAGCCAGCCATAATGAAATGCCCCGGGCATGAAGTACAATCCCAGCCATGCCTGGAAAGCATACACAATACCCGGCAGAATATAGATGAGTAAAGGATTGGAAGCCGCCGGCTGGAAGAAGCCCGTCCAGCCCCTTACTTTTTTCACATCAGTGAGCCAATACAGCATGCTGAACAAGACGGAACAGATGGCCACACAATATAAACACCAGGTAGGTGTAGCATAGATTTTTGAAATACCATGCAGCGGCCTCAGCAGCCAACCGGCAATAGCCATCAGGATCATAAACACAATAGCCTGGATAAAACGCTGGGTATTGGTTTCTATCTTTTTCCGCTCAAAGAATATCAACGACAATACGATACCACTCAACACAATGCTGGTATGAGCGGCATGCCCCGACTGCCATCCGATCCAATGCAACGCAGGATTACCGGCCACTGCAGGCAACTTCCCTACTACATACCATGCTACACACAGCGCGATCATGAACAACAAGCCGCCAATACTGCCACGCACCAGCTGATAAATAATGCAACTCAGTAAATAAGCCCAGCCGATCAATCCCAGTATGCCCCACCATTGCGGTGTAAGTCCCTGCGTTCCATCCTCACCACCCTTGTAGATCAATCCCAAACACAATAAGCCGATAGCCCCAATAGCCCGCAACACCCAGGCCCAGGCTTTTTGCTGAAACCGGTATACGTTCCAAACCAGGATAGCGCATCCATAAAACAACAATGACCACAGGTGAATAGACATACCCATCGCAGCTTCATTATAATCACCCTCCCCATTTACCATGAACACACCCAATATCAGCAAACCGATCGTTCGCCAGAGGATATGCCCCTGCAATTGCCAAAAAGAATCACCTTTGGCAAGGCGGTTATTCAAAGCAAAAGGAAGCGACATACCTACAATAAACAGGAAAGCCGGGAATACAATATCCACGAAAGTCATGGCATCGGCATCAGCCGGCATATGCTTCATCCATACCGGAATACCAGATACACCAGCCACATCATTGACAAATATCATGACAAGGATAGTGATACCTCTAAAAACATCGATGGAAAGAATACGCTCTGTAGTTAACGTATTATACTTCATTTGCAGGGGATAATAATTGGGTTGCCTAAAAATACAATGAAGAAAAGACTTTACCGCAGGAATATTATTTGACAGTGGTTATGTAAATGGGCGACATTAAAAAAAGATTAATCCCTAAAATCGTTCGCCTGTCGAAAAAACGGTTAAGGCTCAACGGAAATAATGTAAATTGGCACCAGCCCTTAACATTCATATTACAACTAATGCTAAAACGACTGCTACTTATCTGTACTGCCTTTGTAGGCACTGCTGTTTTGGCGCAGGACACTGCTACCAACAACAACTTTACAGCAGTGGCTACGCACAACGCCGTGAGCAGCTATCACCATTACGTCGACAAACAATCACGTCTGTACAACGGTATAGAATTCGTTGGTTATTCCCCCAAGATCGAGAACATCCCTTTTTTTCTCGAAAGCACCTGGAGAAAAGGCAGCATCGTATACGATGGCATTTTCTATGATACCGTACAAATGATGTACGATGCCGTAAAAGACAGGGTTGTCATCCTCCACTACAATGGCTTTTTCCGCATGTCGCTCTTCACGGAGAAAGTAAGTGAGTTCACCCTGAATGGTCACCACTTCGTTCACATTGAGCGCGACAGCCTGCGCCATGCTATCCTGGAAACGGGTCTTTATGATCAAATGTATGCAGGCCGCACCACTATGCTGGTGAGGCGCCACAAGTTCATAGAAGAGACTGTCAAAGATGTGCTCGAAAGAAAGTTCATGGAACAATACAGCTACTACCTCCTCAAAGGTGGCAAGTACCATATTATCCGCACCAGAAGCGGCCTCCTCTCCCTGCTGAAAGACCACGCCCGCGAGATAAAGCAACACCTGAGAAAACAAAAGATAAAATTCAGAAAAGATAAAGAGAACGCAATTCTGCAAGCAGCTATCCATTACGATTCCTTAAACAACTGATATGAGACGACTGCCTTTCCTTGTGGTCCTTGGCGTAGCCCTGTTGTATTTTGCAGGCACGGCACAAGCCCGGCAAACCAACCCAAAGCCAGTAAGTATTATCTTAAGCGATACTTCGGTCAATGTGATCGTGCAAGAACTGGAGCGACAAACCGGCTACCACTTTTACTACGATCCTGTTCACTTCGACAGCCTCCGCATTAGCATCGCTATTAACAACCAGCCCCTGCAAAAAGCCCTTGAACAGCTTTTTGAGAACACCGACTTTCATTTTACCATCCTGCCCGATAAGCAATACGTATTCATCACCAAAGGAGCGATCATCAGACCAGAGCTGCCGGCCGGCTTCTTTGCCAAAGCAAAGGATACCGTTCGCAGAGACCTTACAGGCGTTCCGGATTATGGTGATAAAAAGAAAGTACGGGCAGACGCCTCCATCGAGAACAAGTTATTTGAAATAGGCAGCAAGGCCAATAGCGGCGGACCGGGCAACGTGACCGTTGCAGGCCACGTGCGTAATATCAAAAGCGATGAGCCTATTGTAGGCGCTTCCATCACCATTCCCGGCACTTCTATTGGAACAGCTACCGACCAATACGGCTACTTTTCACTTACGATTCCCAAAGGAAGATATGTGCTGAACATACAGGGCATCGGTATGAAAGACACCAAACGCCAGATCCAGCTGTATACAGGAGGCGAGTTGAACATCAACATGGAAGAGCGCGTCATCTCCCTGAAAGAAGTGATCGTGTCGGCTCAAAAGGTGGCCAATATCCGCAATGTGCAAATGGGCACCGAGCGATTAACGATCAGGGCTATCAAACAAATACCTACCGCATTCGGTGAGGCGGATATCCTAAAAGCAGTACTCACCCTGCCTGGTGTAAAATCAGTAGGGGAGGCAAGCACAGGCTTCAACGTACGCGGTGGCTCTGCCGATCAGAACCTGATCCTCTTCAATGATGCTACCATCTACAACCCCTCCCACTTCTTTGGTTTCTTCTCCGCCTTCAACCCCGACGTGGTAAAAGATGTTGAACTGTACAAGAGCAGCATACCGGCTAAATTCGGAGGTCGCTTATCTTCCGTATTGGACATCTCCAGCCGCGAAGGAAATAAAAAAGAATTCACAGGCACTGCAGGCATTGGCCTGCTGACCAGCCGCATCAATGTCGAAGGCCCTATCCAAAAAGAAAAGACCTCCTTCATTCTCGGCGCCCGCACCACCTACGCCAAATGGATGCTGAACCTGCTGCCCGATGAATATGAGAACAGCAAGGCCTCTTTTTATGATGTAAACCTGCACATCAGCCACCAGTTCGACAAAAAGAACAACCTGTATTTTACCGGCTACACCAGCAGGGACCGTTTCAACCTCAACAGTGATACCACTTACGGATATAACAACAACAACATCTCTATCAAGTGGAAACACCTCTTCAATAACAAATTAACAGGCTTCCTTACAACAGGATACGATCGCTACGCCTATTATATACAAAGCGAAAAGAACGAGATCAATGCCTACAAACTGGGCTTCGACATCAACCAGTTCAACTTCAAGGCCGACTTCACCTGGTACCTGAATCCAGAACATACCATCGACTTTGGCGCCAGCACGATCCGTTACAAACTCCACCCCGGCAAATACCAGCCGCTGGGCAAAGAGTCACTGATCTCATTGGATGAAGTACAGGCCGAGCAGGCCCAGGAAAGCGCCATCTACCTGTCAGAAAAATGGAACGTCACGCCAGACTTTACCATCCAGGCAGGCGCCCGCTATTCATTCTACCATTATCTCGGCCCAGGCAAGATCAATAGCTATGCACCTAACCTTCCCAAGAACTCAGACAACGTGTTGGAAACAAAAACCTATGGCAAAGGCGATGTGATCCAAACCTATGGCGGTCCCGAATGGCGGCTTTCAGCACGCTATGCCCTCTCGCCCAGTTTCTCTATCAAGGCGGGTTATAACTCATTACGTCAGTACATCCACATGCTCTCCAATACCACGGCCATTTCGCCTACTGATATCTGGAAGCTGAGCGACCCGAACATCAAACCGCAAATTGGCGACCAGGTTTCTTTTGGCCTGTACAAGAACTTCAGGTCCAACTCCATCGAGACCTCAGTGGAAGTTTACTACAAGAACATCAAGAATTACCTCGACTACAAGAGTGGCGCCTCACTGGTGATGAACCACACCATCGAGACAGATGTGATCGGCACCAAAGGCAGAGGCTACGGCGTGGAAGTGATGATAAAAAAACAAAACGGAAAACTGAACGGCTGGCTGAGCTATACTTATTCCCGCATCGAGTTGAAAATGGACGACCCCAACACGGGTGAGATCATCAACCGCGGCGAGTATTACCCGGCCAACTACGATAAGCCCCATGATGTAACGATGGTAGGCAACTACCGGTTCACCCACCGTTTCAGCATCTCCATCAATGGCACCTATAGCACCGGCCGGCCGGTAACCCTGCCCATTGGTCGTTATTATTATGGCGGTTCATGGCGTGCCTTGTATGCCGACAGGAACTCTTATCGCATACCCGACTATTTCCGTACCGACTTTGCCATGATCGTGGAAGGCAACCACAAGCTGAAGCAGAAGTTTCACAACTCCTGGACAATCGGCTTATACAACCTTACCGGAAGGAAGAATCCATACTCAGTATACTTCACGTCTGAGAACGGCCGTGTTAATGGATACAAACTATCCATATTCGGCAGCATCATTCCTTTCATCAATTATAACATTCGTTTCTAAATACCGCTTGTATGAAAAAGCTTTTATATAGTTGTATACTGTTGTTGGCGCTGGGTTGCAAGCAGCGCTTTGAGCCACAGATCACCCAACCGGTAAATGGCTACCTCGTGGTTGACGGCACGATCAACAGCGGTACAGGTCCCACCACCATCCGGCTTTCACGCGCCATCCTGCTGGCCGACAGTACCCGGCCGAAGAATGAGCGGAGTGCTATCGTGCGGGTAGAAGGAGAAAACAACACTCAATTTCCATTAAGCGAAACTTCCCCGGGAGTATATACTGTACCACAATTGACACTCAACGCCAATGTGAAGTACCGGCTTTATATCAAAACCTCCGACAGCAAAGAATACAGATCAGATTTTACCAAGGTCATCAAAACACCTCCCATCGACGGCATCCGCTGGGAGCAACCCGCCAATGGATTGGAGATCTATGTAAATGCACATGATGCGCAAGGCAACACCCGCTACTACCGTTGGGAGTGGTCAGAGACCTGGGAATTCCATTCTGCATTTACTACCCAGCTGGAATATACCAGGAACGCTACGGGAGACATCAATGGTGTCAAATACAAGTACCCCGACCAGTCTACCGATACGAATGTTTATGTGTGCTGGAGAACTGAAACATCTACCAACATCCTGCTCGGCTCAACAGCCAAGCTCATCAAAGATAGCGTTGACCTTCCGATCCATTTCATTCCACGTGGTTCACAAAAGATAAGCGTACTGTATAGCATCAACGTAAGACAAAATGCCCTGAGCAAAAATGGATATGAGTTTTTGTCAAGGATGAAGAAGAATACAGAAGCAACAGGTACTCTATTCGATGCTCAGCCATCGGAACTGGTAGGAAACATACACGCTGTAAACAATCCATTAGAAGTAGTGATTGGATTCATCGACGTGGCCGACGTGTATGAGAAACGGGTATTTATCCAACCTTCCGATCTGGACGATTGGGGATACCGCTCAGGCTGTGCACAAACGTTGGTGCCGAATATTCCGGATTCTGTACGTGCCTACAGTTATCTCACGCCGACCATGGCAGCCGAAACAAGCCCAACGGGAGCAATCGTTACTTATTATGGTTCCGATATCGCCTGTGTGATTTGCACCCTCACCGGCGTTCACCTGAAGCCAACCTTCTGGCCCCGATAAACCCGAGAATACATCAGTATAACCTAAAACGAATTGGATGTACCGCACATCACGCACGATAGTAAAACAAGTAGTACCATTACTGGCTGGCTGTCTCCTGCTGAATAGTGTCTCCACAACAGCACAGGATTTCGACAACGCAATACAAACCCGCTTCAATGCGTACCGGGAAAAAGCTGTAGCCGAAAAAGTATACGTACATACCGATAAAGGATTTTACCTGGCCGGAGAAATACTTTGGTTCAAAATATATTACGTCGATGGCGCCAGCAACAAGCCCTATGACCTGAGCAAAGTAGCCTACGTAGAGATCCTTGACAAAGACAATAAACCGGTGATGCAAGGGAAAGTGTCTTTGCAGGACGGAAAAGGAAACGGATCATTTTACCTCCCCTCCTCCATCACCGCCGGCAATTATACATTAAGGGCCTATACCAATTGGATGAAGAACTTTGGGCCCGATTATTTCTTCGAACAGCAGATCAGCATTGTAAATTCCTTAAAACCACTTCCTGCAGTAGTAGCCGATACCATCAGGCACACGGCAAGATTCTTTCCCGAAGGTGGCAACCTGGTGAGAGGCATCAACAGCAAGGTAGCCTTTCAGGTCACCGACCAATATGGCAAAGGCATCAACTTCAACGGCTCGCTGATCAACCAACGCAATGAAGTAGTAACCCAATTCAAACCCACCAGGTTTGGCATTGGCAACTTCTCCTTCACCCCTGCTGCCGGCGACAGCTATACCGCCGTGATCAACACCGAAGATGGCAAAACAATTACCGGTCAATTTCCAGCCATCTATGACAATGGATACGTGATGCAATTACAGGAAGATGCCAATGGACAATTGCTGGTAAGCGTAAGCTCCAATATGCCTGCACGGTCACAACAATCAGAAGAAGTATTCCTGTTTGTACATAGCCATCAGTCAGTAAAAGTGGCCACTAAAAAAGCAGTCACAAATGGTGTAGCCCGCTTTACGATCGATAAGACCCAGCTGGGAGAAGGCATTTCACAACTCACCATATTCAACGAATCAAGACAACCGGTATGTGAACGGCTCTACTTTAAACAACTGCAACAGGTATTATCCATTGGCACTACCGGCCAGGCAACACAATACGACAACCGGAAGAAAGTAGACTTCACCCTGAATACTGCTACCACTGCGGGCAAAGCCGTGCCGGCTAACCTGTCGTTGTCCGTTTACAGAATGGATTCACTCCCTTTACAGGACAAGAGCAATATCCTAAGCTACCTGTGGCTCAGTTCTGACCTAAAAGGAACCATTGAATCTCCTGAATATTATTTCTCATTACCCAATATAGAAGTAGCAGGAGCACTGGACAACCTGATGCTGGTACATGGATGGCGCCGATTCAATTGGCAAGACCTGTTGAAGAACAGCACGGCATCCTTTGAATACATCCCTGAATTCGATGGACATTTCATTTCCGGCAAGATCACCCATGCGGCTACCGGCGCTCCTGTATCCAATGCCAGAACTTACCTGTCGATAGCAAGCACCAAGCTGCAGTTTTACCCGGTGTTGAGCAGCAACAAAGGCGATATACAATTTGATGTACGCAACTATTATGGACCGGGGGAGATCATTATCCAAACAGAAGGACAGCTGGACAGCAACTTCCATGTAGATATCCGAAATCCATTCTCCGATCAGTATGCGGCACATGGCCCTTCCCCTTTCTCTCTCTCACCCCAACTGCAACAAACTCTTACAGAAGGCAACATTAATATGCAGGTACAAAATGCTTTCTTTAGTGATCGCTTAACTCAATTCGACATACCGAAAATAGATACGACACCATTCTTTGGCACCGGTTACAAAAAATACCTGCTGGACGATTACGTACGGTTTACCACCACGGAAGAGATATTACGGGAATATGTTCCAGACGTTGCCGTTAGAAAAAGCGACGGGCAGTTCCTGTTGTATATTTTTAACTGGGAAACTGAAAGGCACTATAAGAGCCAGCCACTCGTTTTGCTGGATGGAGTTCCCGTGAGCGTTCAAAAGATCATGACCTATGATCCGCTGAAGATGCGGGTGCTGCAGGTAGTTACCGACCGGTACGTGAATGGCGAGTTTACTTTTGATGGCATTATTAGTTTCAATACCTATCATGGTGACCTCACTGACCTGAAGCTCGACAACAAAGCCGTGATCCTGGATTATGACGGCCTGCAGCTTCAGCGGGAATTCTACGCGCCTGTTTATGAAACACCTGAGCAAACAGCCAGCCGCCTGCCCGACTTCAGGAATGTATTACACTGGTCGCCCAATATACAAACCGATGCCAATGGCAAAGCGGCCGTTCAATTCTTTACCTCCGATCTGAAAGGCAAATACGTAGCAGTACTGCAAGGCATGGACAACAACGGACATGCAGGCAGTTACTCATTTACATTTGAAGTGAAATAATTCTTATTTAAGTAAGCATACTTGCTTTAACATAGAAAACCCTGGCAGCACAACTGCCAGGGTTTGTTTTTATACCTGATTAGTTCTTCGGCTTAAAAGGAAAAGGGCCCCTCATGCAGGAAGGGCCCTATCTTGCTTACTATGCGCCGACCTTACACTGAGTTATTTCTGTATCAGTAATTTTTGTGACAGCCTTTGTTCACCGTCATTGATGATCACCGTGTACGCACCACCCTGAAGCGTATTGGCTTTTGAAAGCGGCACAACATTATCACCTGCACCAACACCCGTACGCTGAGTGATCAGCAACCTGCCGATATTGTCAAACACATTAATAGTGATATTCCGCTTCTTATCTGATACAATACTAATGTTTGCATTACCGCTGGATGGGTTAGGTGACACACTCATCGACATACCTACAATCTTTTGCGTAGTTATTGTCAGTATCCTGCTGTAAACAAAGCGCTCGTTGTTATCAACCTGTTTCAACCTGTAATACAGTTTGCTGGCAGCCTGCGTACCCAGGTTATCTGTGTAAGCATACAAAGCCTGCAATCCGCCCTTACCAGGTATAGTAGCCACAACAGTAAAGTTTAAACCATCCTTGCTTCTTTCCAGTACATATTCCCGGAAGTTGACCTCATTTTCCGATTCCCAATTGAGCACTATGCTGCCGTCTTGTCTCGCGGCTGTAAACCTTACCAGCGTAAGCGGCAACGTAGAATTGAAACTTCTCCAGGTCCGGTCGAGATCAGAAGGAAGTGTTCTTTGCAGGGGTCCCCGTGCCCCAAGTGTTCCGGTAGGATCTGCGGGAGGGTTAGTAGAAAAGAAAGGCGCACCGGGAGCCTGAGCCATCCCCTGACTGCGGGTATTAGGTCCTGTATTATCGAGATCGAAGGCATCATCGAGGCCATCGCCATCGACATCCGTACCAGTGGGTGTGTAATCAGCCACCCCATTCAAATTCGCATCATGTCCTTCTACAATATCTGGCCTTCCGTCATCATCGGCATCTGCATCAATATAATCAGGGAGTATATCCACAGCGCCCTGGAAGTTGACAGGAATCAGCCCCTGGTGAGTATAGAAAAAATTATTATCCTTATCATAAGCATCGTCTATCCCGTCGTTGTCGCCATCCGTCCCCAAAGGCAGCACATAACTATTGGTAAACTGAGCCTCTACATTATCGGTAATACCATCGCCATCCGAATCAATATCGCGAAAATCGGGTAAGGGATCAGTGTCATGATTCGGAGCAATGAACCCTATGGGCACATTCAGGTTCAATCCAATACTACTGATAGAAAGACCATCTATCTTTCCATTTGCATCGATATCATGAAACCCGGCTTCCAGCACATCAGGAATACCGTCTCCGTCAGTATCAAAATCATGAGTATTGATGATCCCGTCACGATCCATATCGTAGCGGTCATCGATGCCATCTCCATTCACATCCACCCATCCGGCCTCTGTATTGTCGCGGTAATTGGGAACGGTATTACCGTTATTATCACCCAACGGATTAAGTCCGGTAGGGCTTTCAAACAGATCGATAAGGCCATCATTGTCATCATCTACATCCACACCGTCCAGCACCCCGTCAAGATCAGTGTCATCGAGAAGGCCGGGAAACAATGCTGCCGGCGGCTGATATACGCGAACATTACCAGTATTTTTGGTGCGGTTATTGCCTGTAAAAGCCGTGATAACGATCAGACCATGCAATAAAAGCACGCATGTAAGAACATTTCTTCCGAGTGTAAAATTTCTGTTTGCCATAAGCACATATTTAGAGGTAAGCAATTGAGTACATCGTATCTCCTCAAGTGAAACAAATAAAATAACCATCTGACAGGATATCCTATCCGAACATTTAGTAAGATCTCAAGTGAAGTAAAGTATCCAGCTACAAAACAAAGCGTCTACAGGGCTGTAGAATCAAAAAAGGTATTCAACACAGGTCGGGCCAAAGATAGAACTATCACCTTTACTACAATGGGGATTCCTATCCATTATACGGATAAGATATCCGTATAATGGATAATGCGTCATCAGCAACAGTTTTTATGAGTATAAATACGCAAGAATAAACGCAAACAAAAAGACCAGCCTCATGAGGCTGGTCTTTTTGTTGATCATTTTCATGGCCGCCTATAAGCGTTCAAATAAATAGTCGAATGATTTGCCATCACCAGAGATGGTAGCTACCAGTTTATTGCCATTCAACTTATATACAATCTTCTTCGGAAAATCATGAGCAGCGTTTTCGCAGGTAAAACCATCATTGGCAATGGCGGTAAGTTCAAAGAAGACAGGCGCTTTATTTTGCGCCACATCAGCCACATACCATATCTTATTGTCTTTGATCACCAGTTCCAGCTTCTCTACAAAGGCGGTATCCTGCTCCTTCATCGTTACGCCAAATCCTTTCATGGCCTGGCTGCCCATCATTTCCCACCGTTCATGCGCCTTGCGACCTGCCTTCACATTCGTCCGGTTCCAGGTCCCTGCAAGCCAGGTGAGCTTATTAAAATTGTCGGTAGTTGCCTTTGTAATATCCTGCGCTTGCAGGCCTTCGGCCAACAGCGCCAGCAAAAGGGCGATAAGGGTATGCTTCATGCTCATATAATATTTTACTACGAAAGTAAATCCTCTCCTACACCTGGTATTGTACAAAGCCGACATGGGCATTAGGATTTCTTTTTCAGGAAAAAGTTGGCCATGTTCTTTTCATCAAAGCCATAACGGGAGGGATCTTCGCCCGTGAACGCCTTGAAATTCCGGATAAAATGCGATTGATCGTAATAACCGGATTCATAAGCGAGCCCGGCCCAACCCGGGTCTTCCTGCTGAATAAGCTGAAAGATGGTGCTGAACCGAACAACACGGGCAAAGAACTTGGGCGATAAACCAACATACTTTTTAAACAACCGCTCCAGCTGTCGTTCGCCCACACCAGTACGCTCCACCATATCCGTCACGGCAATCATGCCCTTGTGTGCAAAAATGAGGTCAACGGCCTGATCGGCAGGAGATACTTTATAATCAACAGCCAACAATAACTTCCGGAAGTAATCATTAAGCAAGTTCACATATTCGTCATGATCCTGTGTAAGGCGCAGGCTTTGCTCAAGGCTTTCCAGCCGTGTTCCCAGCACTACCGGCACATCCACCACCTTATCGGTGAGCGCATGCATTTCCAGGCCAAACAAATGCGTAAGAACAGTCGGCTTTAACTTGATGCCAATAATACCAGACTGCCCTGTATTCTCCAGGAAGAAATGCCGGCTGATCTGACCAGCCACAAGATGCATAGATTGTTGCTCCCAGGTATCTGTAAGACAAATACGGTAAGGGTCTTTATAATGAAAGATGATCTCGCAATAACCATCGGGAATGATCTTTTGCTGGTAAGGAGTCGGATCATCATTCTCTATGATCCAATAACAGTCGATGATCCTTTCCAGATCGGACGGGGGTGTAATTCTTTTAAAGATCACGCACGCAGGTTTTCACTAAAACTAATAAAAAAGGGGATGCAGAAGCATCCCCTTTGCTACAGGCACATATAATACTCATTCTTACAACCTGAAGCTGGCGGCCACCAAAACGCGGTTCTCGCTTTTCCTGAGGTCGGGACGCCAGGCGCCAGCAGGCGTATCGGCCCAGCCATCAGGGGAAGTGGTACCACCGGGACCGGCGAAATAAGGTACATTACTATGACGGTATCCATATTCGAAGCGCAATGTGAAATGGTCATTGGGCATGATATCGAATGTGGTCGTAAACTGTTGCAGGTTCAGCTTTTGTTTGGGATCAGCACCGATGGCATCGGTAAAGTCATTAGGTGCAACAGGAGAAGGCGCATAAGCCAGGTACACACCAGGATTGGTAAGCACATCCCCTCTCAGGGTAAGCGCCAGTTTATTCCTGTTGAACCATACGCGGTTAGAAACCGACGTGCCCATCATGTAGTTGTCTTTTGCCTTTATACCACCGCCAGTTTGAAAACCATAGTGGCTGTTGATACTGAAAGCAGCCTGGGAAATACCCTTGCTTTCTTTGTTCTTATAGTATCGCGCAACAACACTGTTGTCATGGTGAAAGCGCCTCACGCTGGAATTGTTTCGCGTATCCTGACCATTGAGGTAGAAATTAGCTACCAATTGCAGATTCTCCGTAGGACGGTAATAACTGGAAGAGCCGATACCGATACCTGAGTTCCAGCCATTGTAAGTTTGCCAGCCATTGAGCAGCCACAACTCCGTTTTAAACTTTTTAGAAGGAAACACCTGCGCGCGTAATCCCTGGAAATAGAAAGGCGTGAATTCGCACACCATGCTACGCTGATAAGACCAGTTCTCACCAAGTACATAGCTTTCCAGGCCAATATAACTCATGAAGATACCCATCTCTACATTGATGCCATACCACTTGTTGAAGTGATAACCAGCGGCCGCCTCACGAATGTATTTAAGGTTACCGATGCTGGAGTTCTTACCATGGTTGGCAGTACCATCCAGGTCCTGAACGATAGAGCCCATTTGGCCATATTGCAGCCAAAGACGGCCGATGATGTTCTTGTAATAACTTTCAATACCAACACTGGCCATGTTGATGGTAAACTCATTGCTACGGCCTATACTGGAAGAGATGGTATGTGTATTGTCCTTAGGCTTGTGGAAGTCGTAGTTGAAATAAGCATCTACATAAGCCACGCCGGTAAGGATGGTCTCACCCTTTTTATCTTTCAGTACCAACGGAAAATCCGATTGCCTGTTTTGTCCATTGATCCATCCGAGGTCCATGCCATCAAATGGTATTTTAGGAGCTGGGGCGGTGGTATCACTTTGAGCGTTCAGCACGGCGGTTGCACCTAAACACGCGGCTAATAATAAACTTTTCTTCAT
This sequence comes from Paraflavitalea sp., assembly GCF_059502485.1. Classification (NCBI taxonomy): domain Bacteria; kingdom Pseudomonadati; phylum Bacteroidota; class Chitinophagia; order Chitinophagales; family Chitinophagaceae; genus Paraflavitalea; species Paraflavitalea sp. Next base: position 1,092,283 of record NZ_JCACET010000008.1, on the reverse strand, counting down.
TGTGTGTTTTTTAAGAATGTTTGAAGTCTGATCTGGAGTTTAGTTCGACAATGCCTGCCTGAGCAGGTATTTTACTTTGTACATGTTCTGATAAGGGTCCCAGGCGCTCAGTTCGCTGTCGGAGCGAAACTGAGCATCGAGAGCATAATGAAAAGCAGGTACGGATGACCAGTTTTTCTTCAGATGTTGGATCGTGAGGGGGCATATTTCCCCGTTGGCTACTCCCCCTGTCCATTGCCGTTTGCAAAGGAACCGCTACCTAATAGGGCGGAGATAGCGATAGTGATAACTGTCCTTTTCATTTTTGTTTGTGATTTGGCCAGTGAGGAGTCAAAAGGGGTGCCCTAAAAAGCGTCAGTTGTACCAACGGGCTTGAAACCTTTACAGGACAATGTTTTAGAAGATGATACAGGAAAAGTGGAGCAATAGAAATATGATAGACACCCTTTCAAAATGAAAAGGTGCCTATTAAAATGAAAAAGATACCATCGATTATAAGACTATGAAGGCAATGTACCGAAATGAACAACGGCAGTAAATCAATGATTTACTGCCGTTGGAAAAGTAGATGATTGAACTAGAAAGTGAATAACATCACCGTTCGCTCAGATAATTTTCAATTTCTTCCTTACATGGATACACAATATTTGGATATACACTATCCTGCAGATACCGGTTACTGAGAATAAAATACTTCCGCTCTACTTTTTCTATGGGGTAACCATCGTTAGTATCAAATTCTATTTTCAAAATACCGGTAACCAAACTGGCCATCACACCATCATCGAGGTTTTCCCAGGTAATAAACTCAATCATACTAAGCAGGGGTACAAATCCCTCAGCGGGTATCTCGTTCCACTTGTTTAGATTCGTTGAACTGGCTATTCCTATGGAGGTAATTTGTTTCACAGGCACCTCGAAATGCCGGGGAGCATTAAACACCCTGATCTTATTGGTAAATTCTGCGATCTTAACCGGAGGTGCATTTATAGTATCTGGTTGTGGTCCAGATGGCTGCGCTACCTGCCACTCGGCCTTTGCTTCCAGTTGAAATAAACCGCTACCTGGAAATAAAAGAATCCGTCCAGTTGGAGCTACTACCGTCGCATTAATACTATTGGCCAGTGTATGCAATAGTTTAGCTCCTTTTTCTCCAGCTCCGGTAAAACAACTCAACAAATAAAGATTCTCAATCCTATTTGTACTTAACTGGCCAAAAATTGTTTCCCAAATTCCTTGATTATCCAGACTTATGCATTTATCACTACACTTCCCATTAAAAAAACGGCCTGTGCCTATACCTAAGACACCACTAATACCATGCCCTACAAGCACAAGAAATTTGGTCTTTTTCACAATTTCTGAAAGATTCTGCCCTGCGGTGTCTACTCGAGAATGGTGTTCTTCGTCACTGTATAAGTCAATCACCGTCATCAGATAACCTTTTTTCGGGCCTATGTTGTCTTTTGTAGTATCAACAGTCAGCCCACCTTTTACCTTTGTGAAATGAAAGCTCTTACCATAATTATTGGGATCGTTCATGATACACCATTTATATTATTAGAAATTGCTTTTCCATCTTCTCGTATCGTGCGATAAAGCTGGATAAATGCGCAGGTGATGAGGCTATAAAAAAGAACATTGGACAGTTGTAACATAATGAGTAGGCGATGGGCAGTTGCTCTATCCAAATTACTCAGGAAATTCAGCGTCCCGAGATAGGTAAAGTTGCAGGAAAAAAAGACGATCAATGCTGTAGCTATCCAGAACGCAAAACTATTGATCAGCTTTACCATTGGCTCCTGGGTAAATAGCTGGTAATACATCCAGGCCGACAATACGATCATGACAATGCTGCCTGCTACAGCAACATGACTATTCCAGGTATTAAACCCTGCAACAAAAAATACTAGTACGCCCCAAATAACTGGAAATAAGATCAGGTAGACCCGAATAATTCTTCTGATAGTTTTGTTGTGCAGTACATGCCAGAAATAAAACCCATAACCCCAGAATTCTACTAGCATTACCACGTTATATAAACCATTACGCTCTAACGAAAAGGGTATCGGCCAATAATTAGCCCATGCTTCCAATACAAGATCGCAACCCAGGATGACAATGAAGACCCTCAAGTACTTCGGATACTTTTTATCCAGCACGATTAGGCTGATCAGGAAGGCCGGTATAATTAAAGAAACGTAGAGATCTACAAGTATAGTCAGCATAGTTAAGGTAATGGAAGGTCCTTAGAATTACAAAAGGCAGGTGGGCAGGGATTGCCGGTATCAAAATCACCTGACACGGGACGTTCATCAAAACCATCTCTATCTTCAATATGAAAATCTTTTTCAACAGATCCCACCCTCTCCGTCAGTACAAATTGAAGCAACAACTTTGTTTTATGAGGAGAGTCGTCATTTTCATCATCCGGATCAACAGAACCGAAGTAAATTTTGATACCCGTAGCTTTCTGACAATCGATTTCCTTTATCAAGTCATCGATTTGCAGCTTTGTAAAATGTATCGCCTTTGTATCGTCGACGTTATCGATTGTTGTCGTCTTCAATATCACCAGCTTTTTGTGTTCATAATTGAAAACCCAATCACTGGCAACCACCGTTTCTAATTCACATTCATCAGGGTCAAAACTCTTACCAGGAGGAACAGAATAATACTTGCCAACGTCACGAGGTTCATCGTCCTCGTCGTTCTTTGTAGGCGAAAATATAAGCGTCAATTTACCGCCGTGACCTTTAGGAACAAAAGGCTTGCCCTCGCTACTATAATCCGCTATATATATTCTGAGACCATCTACTTTATCTGCTTCATCAGCATCAAAAAAACAAGACATCATCTTATCGAAATCAGTAGCCGAAAAAAATAAAAAGCGAGTATCCAGTTCTTTGCTGATTGCATTACATAACGGGATATATTTATTTATCATAAAATGCCCGATCCGGGAACGGGTAATAGCTTTCCCTACAAATATCGCAGGAACGGGTACATCAAAACATGGGTTTGGCATATATAATAGTTTGAGTTAAGAAATATTGGCGCTGTAATATTCGAGGAAGTACGTATGTTGAAAAACGTGAAAAACACCTTATATTCAATAAAGGAAACACCTTCCTTTACATAGCTTTTTTCATTGTACACTTATCTATATTTAATACAATGATTTCCAATCGCGAGGTTATCGTAATGCTTATTGGGGGAAGTATGATTATGCTATTGCTGGCTGTCATACTCATCCGAATTGTACTATTCTATCAAAAAAAGAAGTTCCGTCTCACCCAGCAATTGCTGGAGATCGACAAGCAACACGCGGAAGCCCTGATGCAGTCCAGGATTGAAATACAAGAGGAAACATTTAAAAATATCAGCCAGGAAATACATGACAATATTGGACAGGCATTAACCTTCGTAAAACTGAACCTGAATGGTATTTCCTCAGTACAGGAGGAACACGATAAAGAAAAATTGAACACATCTATTACCATGATCTCCAAATCAATAAGGGATCTAAGAGATGTAGCCAAGAGCATCAACTCCGATTATGTTTCTCAAATTGGCTTAAGCAAAGCCATCGGACACCAATTGAACATTCTCCAGAAATCCGGATCATTTGAGACACAATTTCAGGAATACGGTTCGATAATAAGTCTTAAGCCACAGGATGAACTGATCCTGTTCCGGGTAGTGCAGGAACTACTGAATAATATTGTCAAGCACGCAGAAGCAACTGTCATTAACTTACAGATCACCTATGAAGCAGAAGAGCTTAAGATACAGGTATCAGACAATGGTAAAGGATTTGATATGGAAACAGTTAATCAATCAAAAAAGCTGTCTTCCGGATTAGGACTGTCCAATATGCGCAATAGGGTATTACTTATTAAAGGACAGTTTATGGTCAATAGCATTCCGGCCGAAGGCACCACCATCACTATTTCTGTTCCTGCTGCCTGAGTGGCCTTCTTCTATTACCTGGCCTGTAGCAGATTGAAACCAAAAAGACTGCCTTCGCCGATACGGCTTTTCACCCAGATCGTCCCACCCTGGGCTTCTATAAATTCTTTGGAGATCGCAAGGCCAAGACCCGTACCATTGCGTTCATGTGTGCCCGGCACTTTGAAGTAGCGATCGAACAAACGCGGCAGGTATTTTTCATCGATACCTCTGCCATGATCCGTTACAGTAAAAATGATCTGCTGACCATCCTGCCGCACGGCGATATCGATATCGGAAGCATCGGGAGAATACTTAATGGCGTTGGTAAGCAGGTTGATCAATACCCAGGAAGTCTTTTCCATATCGGCCTGCACTGCGGGCAGTTGTGGCGACAGCTGAGGATGAAGCGTAATACTTTTCTGCTGTGCCTGAAACTGAACAGCCTGTATAGCCTGCTCTACAATAGCTTCCGGCCGTGACGGCTGAAGCTTCAATTGTATATTTCCCGTTTCTACCTGCGACATATTGAGCAGCTCGCTCGTAATATTCAGCAGCCGGTTGGCATCTTCGCGGATACTCTTTGTCAGCTCCTGCTGCTCGGCATTCAATTCGCCCACCCGGTTGTCGGTCAACAGCTGAGCGCTCATCTTGATAGAAGATATAGGCGTTTTCAGTTCATGCGAAACGGTGGCAATAAAATTGGTCTTGGCCTCATTCAACTCGTGGAAGATGGTAATGTTGCGCAACACGATCACCTGTCCCGCCAGCTGTCCATTGTTCATTACGTCCAGCACATCCTTGTTGAAATAACTCTCTTTGTTGTCGGCAAATATCTTCAGCTCCTTTTTAGGCGCTTCTTCCCGCAGGAGTGTACGCATCAGGTCGTTCCTGAGTGCAAGATCGGGCGCATACTTACCTATAATATCAGCCTCTTTAAGTCCAAGCAGCTTCTCGGCAACAGCATTGAGAAATAGAATATGATTCTTTTCATCCAGCCCTATAATACCATCACGCATCTGGTTGATGATCGTCTCGATACGTTTCTTTTCAAAAGTGAGTTTGGCAAGATTGCTGTTCTCATATTCATCGAGCTTGCCCGCCATGCTGTTGAATGCCTGCGCCAACTCTCCAAACTCATCGTCCTGTTTAAGGTAAATGCGTTTGCCATAGTTCTTATTGGCAATCTCCCTGATACCTTCGGCCAGCTTGGCAATGGGCTCGGCAATCACACCAGGGAAATTATAAATGAACGTGAGTACGATGAGGATCAACGTGGAGAATATGATAGTAAGCCAAAGCTGTGCGCTCTCGGCAGTCGCAGTGGCAATGGCGTTCTTCTTCAGGATAGCATCCTGGTTCAGGTCATTGATCATGCGGATCGACTCCCGCAATTGCTGGTAGTTGGAAGAGTCTGTTGGAGCAGCCAGCAATTCTTTAAAGTTCTTGCGCAGAGATTCCGTCAGCTCTTTTTCTCCCGACTCTGTTACGTTGATTTCCTGTTTATGCAGACTGGAATCGAATGCGGCAACAGCCGCAGGATCTTCCGGAATATCCTCCAGTGCCTTCAACATGTTGTTGGAATACACCAGCGACTCGTAATTATTCTTGAGAATGCGATTGGCATCACCGCTGAGGCGGTTAATATAATAGAGGCTGAGGATCCCAAAAGTGAGGATCACCAGGAAGAGAAATCCCAGGCCCAGCGACAACTTTGTTTTTAAACGAATACCCATGGTATAAGTTATGACAGGATAACAATATCGATATCTGCGGCAGACAGCTTGTTCAACAACTGGTTGAACACAGCTGTATTCATGATCACATTGAACAGGCTGAGGTGTGGTTTCCCAATACAAATGGTCGTTACCTTTTTCTGTTCAGCAGCCTCGATGATCCCCTTGGCAATATTACTATGTTTAATTTTAATCACCTCCCCGCCCAGCTCCGTCGCCAGCTTGAAGTTGTTGATCAGGTGGCGTTGCGCAGCAAGCCCGATCTTGTCACCATCTTCCCGGGGCGTTTGCACATACAGCAGGTACCATTTGGAATTGTAATAGCTCGACAGCCGGGCCGTTTTGCGTATTACCTTCCGCGCCACTTCATGGTTGCTGCTGATGCAGGCCAGGAAACGCTCCTGCCGTGCAGCATTCCTTGGCAGCTCATTCTCTATCTTGCGCTCCACCTGGCTGGCCACTTCCTTGAGTGCCAGCTCACGCAGCTGCAGGATCTTTTCCGATTGAAAGAAGTTGCGTAGCGCAGTCTCGATCTTCTCGGGCGTATATATTTTCCCTTCCTTCAGCCGGGTCACGAGTTCGTCGGCTGTCAGGTCGATGTTCACCACTTCATCAGCTTGCTTCAAAATACTATCCGGCACACGCTCTGCCACTTCGATACCGGTTATTTCTTTTACCTCCTCATTCAGGCTTTCAATGTGCTGTATATTGACAGCGCTGATCACGTTGATACCGGCATCAAGTATATCCATCACATCCTGCCAGCGCTTTTCATTCTTGCTGCCTTCTATATTGGTATGCGCCAGCTCATCCACCACCACTACTTCCGGGTGCAGGTTCAGAACGGCCTGCACATCGAGCTCTTCCAGCTCCTTCCCTTTATAAAAAAGCTTGCGGCGGGGAATCACGGGCAATCCATCCAGCAATGCATGCGTTTCTTTCCGGTTATGCGTTTCGATGTAACCTATCTTCACATCCACGCCGTTGCGCAGCAACGTATGCGCTTCCTGCAACATGCGATAAGTCTTCCCCACACCGGCACTCATGCCAATGTATATCTTGAACTTCCCGCGTCGTGACTGACGGATAAGCTCAATGAAGTGTTCTACATTTTTATCCCGATCAGGCATGATGATGTTGGATAGTATTCTCTAAGTTAATTTTTTTCCTTGCAGGGGTAAACAGCATGGCTGTACAAAGACAGTTCTTACATTGCTTCCCTTGCAGAATATCATAATTGACACAGCTCTTACAACCCTGCCAGAAACTTTCACCGACGGCTAACTGATCAAACGTCACAGGTTCAAATCCAAGATGGGTATTCATTTTCATGATCGCCATACTGGTCGTGATACTGAATACTTTTGCCTGGGGGTATTTTTCCCGGGAGAGCTGAAATATCTTTTCCTTGATGGCTTTAGCCACACCCTGCCTCCGGTACAAAGGATTTACGATCAACCCGGAGTTGGAAACAAATTCTCCGTTGGCCCACACGGCTATGTAGGAAAAACCTACCCATTCGCCAACTGCTGTCAGGGCTATCACGGCTTTCCTTTCCCGCATTTTAAGGGCTATAGATTCCGGTGAACGTTTGGAAATGCCGGTTCCCCGGGCTTTTGCAGAGCTTTCCATTTCATTGATTATCTGTTGAGCATATTGTTCGTCGTTACTGTCCGCATAGCGGACGATGATACTATCAGGTTCCATGATTTTGTTTTTATACGTTAGCAACCGCTTCCCATTACCTGCTTTACATATACGGTATACAGGGAAGCAGGGATAATGGATTGTAGTATGAGTTTCTGGATACGATCTTTAGGCATAAAGGAAGTAATAGAGAAAACGAAAACGTTCTCAATCACATTCTTTACGATGGCGTCACCATCACGGTACAGCCCCTCTGCCACATGAAAACATTTTTGAGCAAGGTTGAAGTTGTGGTCTTCCACCGCCTGCTTTGTATAATCGGAAAAACACTGTACGGATTTATATACATCCATGGCAAATCTTGAAGGGTAGTTATCGCCTGTTAATCTTGGAAGCTCTTCTTTCAAGAGAGAGGGTACTTCGTATTGAGTAATCATGACTGATGGATTTGGGAAAAAGCCTTTCCAAAAAGGAAAGGGCTTTTTCATTTTGAAAGGAGTAAGTAAGCACACGCAAAAATTACTTATTGGAGTTTGTCCAATGCCACATTGAGCTTAAGCACATTCACCTTAGCAGGTCCCAGGAGCGGCTTTTGGATATGTTGCTCTACCAGGGCTGTGAGTTTCAACTCATCCAGCTTGCGGATAGCTGCAATCCTTTTTACCTGGATCCTGGCAGCAGCGGGCGAAAGGTCCGGATCGAGGCCACTACCCGAAGCAGTGACCAGCTCGGCAGGAATTTCTTCTTTCTTCACTCCGGGATTATGCACCAGGAAACTGTCGATCCTTTCCTGCACTACCACCAGGTAATCAGGATTGGAAGGACCTTTATTGGAACCGGCAGAACCTGCAGCGTTATAATCTACCGCAGAAGGACGGCCCTGGAAATATTTATCGTCTGTGAACTTCTGACCAATGAGCGCATAGCCCACTACTTTGCCATTCACTACAACCGTTTCACCTTTTCCTGCACCGGGCGCTGCTTTACCAACAGCGGCTATGAGGGAAGGGTATACCAATGCCAGCAACACGATCATTACAACAGTGAGCTTCAAGGCAGGTAATATATACTTTTTCATTGCTTATTATTTATGATTGATTACTCGTTTTGCTGTCAGGTTACATAAACAGCCCCAACAACATATCGATCAGTTTGATACCTATGAACGGAACGATGATACCACCGAGGCCATAGATGAACAGATTCCTTCTCAGCAAGGCGCTCGCACCAATAGGTTTGTACGCCACACCCCGCAATGCCAGCGGTATCAGGATCGGGATAATGAGTGCATTGAATATGATGGCGGAGAGGATGGCGCTCTCAGGGCTTTTCAGGTGCATGATGTTCAGCGCCTGCAAAGCAGGAATAGAAGTGATAAACAGCGCCGGCACAATAGCGAAGTATTTGGCCACGTCATTAGCAATAGAGAACGTGGTGAGCGTACCACGCGTCATCAGCAATTGCTTGCCGATCTCCACGATCTCGATGAGCTTGGTAGGATCATTGTCGAGATCCACCATGTTACCGGCTTCTTTGGCTGCCTGCGTACCACTGTTCATAGCCACGCCTACATCAGCCTGTGCCAGTGCGGGCGCATCGTTCGTACCATCGCCCATCATGGCTACCAGTTTACCACTTTGCTGTTCTTTCTTGATGTAGTTCATCTTATCCTCGGGTTTAGCCTCGGCAATAAAATCATCTACACCCGCTTTTTCAGCGATGTATTTTGCAGTGAGCGGATTATCACCGGTCACCATCACGGTCTTAACACCCATTTTACGCAGGCGCTCAAAACGTTCCTGGATAGCAGGCTTGATGATATCCTGCAATTCGATCACACCCAGCACCGACTCATTGCGACTTACCACGAGCGGTGTGCCACCAAGCTTTGCGATCTGTTGTACTTTTTCTTCGGTCTCGATGGGATAACCATTGCCGGCCTTCTTGACAAGCGTCTTGATTGCATCGGAGGCGCCTTTACGGATTTTGGTGCCATCACTCAGGTCTACACCACTGCTGCGCGTTTCGGCGCTAAAGGGAATAAACTTAATTCCGTTGGCAGATGGCGTATGCTTCACTCCTTTGTTGGTAGCCAGCTCGATGATGGATTTACCTTCAGGTGTTTCATCAGCCAGCGAAGCAAGGATACAAGCTTCAATGAAGTCGTTTTCTTTTACGTTGCCGGAAGGCCAGAACCGGGTAGCCTTACGATTACCAATGGTAATGGTACCCGTTTTGTCGAGCAACAAAGTATCGAGGTCACCGGCAGTTTCTACTGCCTTACCACTCTTGGTGATCACATTGGCGCGCAGCGCCCTGTCCATACCTGCGATACCGATGGCAGAAAGTAACCCACCGATCGTAGTAGGAATAAGACACACAAACAAAGAGATGAATGCAGCGATGGTAATAGACGTATTGGCGTAATCGGCAAAAGGCTTCAGCGTTACACACACGATAATAAAGATGAGCGTGAAGCTGGCCAGTAAGATAGTCAATGCTATCTCATTCGGAGTCTTCTGACGCGAAGCGCCTTCCACCAACGCAATCATTTTATCGAGAAAGCTTTCGCCTGGCTCGGTAGTCACTTGTACCACAATCCTGTCGGACAATACCTTGGTACCACCGGTAACAGATGATTTATCACCGCCCGCTTCCCTGATCACCGGAGCAGATTCACCGGTAATGGCTGATTCATCGATAGTAGCCAACCCTTCAATGATCTCTCCATCCATGGGGATCACATCACCCGCCTCGCACACAAACCGGTCGCCTTTGCGCAGTTGCGAAGAAGGCACCACTTTCACTTCATTGGTATAGATCTCTCCTACCGGAAATATCTTTTTGGCAGGCGTATCTTCTCTTGTCTTGCGCAAACTATCGGCTTGCGCTTTACCCCGTGCTTCGGCAATGGCTTCAGCAAAGTTGCCGAACAGTACCGTGATGAAGAGTATGGCAGTGATGATGGCGTTGTAGGCCAGGCTGCCCTGTGATGCTTCACCCGCGGCGATCCAGATACAAACACCCAACATGATGAAGGTGCCGAGCTCCACGGTAAACATGACCGGGTTGCGGAACATGCTTTTGGGATTCAGTTTTACAAAAGACTGTTTCAGGGCGCTCAGCACCATGGCCCGGGGAAACAGTGTATTGCTATTATTACTTTTCATTGTGTTCAATTTTAATGGTGAGTGTCAACTCACTCTCTTACATACTGAAATACTCTGCAATAGGTCCCAGTGTTAAAGCAGGGAAGAAGGATAAGGCGTTAATGATTATAATAACTGCGAATGTCATCATCCCGAACGTAACGGAATCAGTACGGAGTGTTCCGGGCGATTCAGGAATAAACTTTTTATTAGCCAGTAATCCAACGATCGCTATCGGACCTATGATCGGTATAAACCTTGCCAGAATAAGTACGATACCGGTAGACACGTTCCAGAAAATATTGTTATCGCCTAGCCCCTCAAAGCCACTACCATTGTTGGCGTTGGCAGAAGTGAACTCGTACAACATTTCCGAGAAGCCATGATAACCAGAATTGTTCAGCCAGTTGGCCGGCTTCACTGCCCACGCAGCTTCCGGATGATGCGCCACGAAGTAAGCTGCGAGTGCAACGCCCGCTTTCAGCAGGAACGCTGAGAAAAGCGTCACGATGGCCGCGATCTTCACTTCACGCGCTTCTACTTTATGCCCCATGAACTCTGGCGTACGGCCCACCATAAGGCCGGCGATAAATACTGCGATGATCACATAGATGAGGTAGTTCAGGATACCTACACCACAGCCGCCATAAAAAGCGTTAATCATCATGCCCAGCATTTGCATCATGCCCGATAAAGGCATTGAGCTATCGTGCATGGAGTTCACAGAACCGGTAGATATGATGGTGGTAACAATACTCCAGAAACCGGAGGACGCAGGTCCAAACCTTACTTCCTTGCCTTCCATAGCACCGGTGGGCTGCGCCACACCTAACTTAGCGATGGCCGGGCTGCCATTTATTTCCCAGTTGATCGTTGGGATCAGCAAACAAAGCATACCGATCGTCATCACACCAAATATTACATAAGCAAACTTCTTTCGGTTGATGTAGAAGCCGAGCGCAAAGATCATGGCAATAGGAATGATCATCTGCGCAACCAGTTCTACCATGTTGGTGAAGTAGTTGGGATTCTCGAGCGGGTGGGCCGAGTTGGCGCCAAACCAGCCGCCACCATTGGTACCGATGTGCTTGATAGCGATCATACCGGCAGCAGGTCCGCGAGACACTTGTACTGTATCACCCTGCAGGGTAGTAATGGTATCTTTACCATCGAAGCTGGAAGGCGTTCCATTGAACACCAGCAACAGGGCCACTACAATACTCAGCGGTAATAAAACGCGGGTAACTGTCTTCGTAAAGATGCTCCAGAAGTTACCAAGATTATTGGTTGTCTTTTCTTTCAGGCCATTCAACACACCTACAAGCGCTGCGATACCGGTGGCAGCACTTACAAACATCAGGAAGTTGACCACAAACAACTGCGTCAGGTACGTAAGTCCCGATTCACCGGAATAGTGTTGCAGGTCACAGTTCACCAGGAAACTGATGGCCGTGTTGAAAGCGAGGTCAGGCGTTTGTCCGGGGTTGCCATCCGGGTTGAGTGGCAGTTTATCCTGGAACAGGAGCAGGAAGAAAGCATATACAAACCACAGCATGTTGATGGTAAGCATGGCTTTCAGGAACTCTTTCCAGTTCATCTTTTTAGTGGGATCGATACCACTGATGCGGAAAATAAACCGCTCTACGGGGTTCATAAAATCGGTGATCGTCCTGTCGCCCCGGAACACCCGGGCGATGTACCGGCCCAGCGGGAACGCCAGCAGCACGGTAATCAGGAACGTTACGACCACACCGGTTAATTCTGTATTCATTTGTCCAACGTGTTTAGGAATTAAAATTTTTCGGGTTTCAGCAGCACGTATATCAGGTAGATAAATACCAGGATGGATACGGCGAAGAGTAGATTCATCATATAATTTGTGTTTACACTTTTTCAAAGAAGTCTACGCACTTGAAGAAAAGTGCGAAACTGATGATCCCGGCTATTAATAAAATAACTGTCAGCATATCTTATCTTTTTATTGAATGAGTGATGAGATGAGCAGTGCTACCAGCACCGCTACATAAATGGTTGGAACTACGATGTGTAGTTTGAACCGTTGATCGAAGGGCTTTTTATATGTTTTCATTTTACCTTTTTGCCTATAGGATTGGCAAAGGGTATACCGTTGGCGGCCACCACCACTGCAGGGAGGTTGTAATACACTGTTGTAAAGGGTTTTAAAAGATTTTACGGGTTTAAGCCGGCGCGGGAAGGCAGTCTAAAACCCTTCCATTTTGGAAAGGCAGGCTTTCAAAATGAAAATGTCTGAACCGGGATTGGTTGGATTTGAAGGATTAGCGGAAATAGGGATTATTTCCATATCTTGACCGCATGATCCCAAAGCGTAAGAAGTTCTACCAGACTCTTTATTTCCAGGTAATTGTAGCGATCGTAGCCGGTATTTTACTGGGTCATTTCTATCCTTCCTTTGCGGTGCAGCTAAAGCCCTTGGGCGATGGGTTCATCCGGCTGGTTAAAATGCTTATAGGACCAGTGATCTTCTGTACCATTGTGAGCGGCATGGCCGGCATGGACGATATGAAGAAAGCAGGTACCGTAGGCGTTAAGGCACTTGTATATTTCGAAGTATTAACCACCATTGCCCTGCTGATCGGGCTGGCAGCCATCAACATCCTTCGTCCCGGAGAAGGCATGAACGTAGACGTTTCCAAACTTGACCCCAACGCACTGAAAGACGTAGCAGCTGCCCCCAAAGCACAAACCACCGTCGAGTTCCTGCTGAACATCATACCACACACCATTATCGATGCCTTTGCCAAAGGCGACCTGTTGCAGATATTACTGTTCTCTGTATTGTTTGGAACCGCCGCCTTAAAGATCGGCAGCCGTGCACAACCGGTAATGGTTTTTGTAAAAGGGTTTTCTGATATCCTGTTTGGTATAATTCACATCATCATGCGGGTAGCTCCACTGGGTGCATTAGGCGCCATGGCCTTCACGATCGGCAAATACGGCGCAGGCAGCCTGCAATCGCTGGCCAAGCTAATGGGCACCTTTTACCTTACCTGCATCATATTTATCGTCATCGTACTGGGCGCGGTGTTGTATTCCATACGCCTGAACATTTTTAAACTGCTGGCTTATTTAAAAGAAGAATTGCTGATCGTACTGGGCACCTCTTCCAGCGAATCGGCCCTGCCCAGCCTGATCGAGAAACTGGAGAAAGCAGGCTGCTCCAAACCGGTAGTAGGTCTGGTCGTGCCAACTGGTTATTCCTTCAACCTCGATGGCACTTCTATTTACCTCACCATGGCAGCTATCTTTATTGCGCAGGCCACCAATACACCGATGAACTTCTCGCAGCAACTTACCCTGCTGGTAGTGTTGATGGTTACCTCCAAAGGAGCAGCCGGCGTAACCGGCAGCGGCTTCATTACACTGGCAGCAACCCTGCCGGCAGCTGGCAATATCCCCGTAGCAGGCCTCGCCTTGATTCTGGGCATCGACCGGTTTATGAGTGAAGCCAGGGCCCTTACCAACATCATTGGCAATGCAGTAGCCACCTTATTTGTGTCCAAATGGGAGAAGGAACTGGATATGGAGAAAGCGAAAGAGGTGCTTGGTTAAGATTCACGACCGAGACCATACTCCTCGATCTTCCTGTATAAAGTAGTGAGCCCGATATCGAGCAGGCGGGCAGTCTCTGTTTTGTTTCCTTTGGTATGATTGAGCACCCGTTGAATGTGCAGCTTTTCCATACTGGCCAGGGAAAATGCAGAAAGCGTGTGATGGCCATTGCCACCAACCGCACTATCAGCTTGCTGTTGCAACTCCACCGGCAGGTTATTCACGGTCAGCAATGGACCATCGGCCAGTATCACCGCCCGCTCCATGATATTCTTTAATTCCCGGATATTGCCTTTCCAGTCATGACGTTGCAGATGCTCCAGGAAACCGGCATCCATGCCTTCAATGCGTTGGTTGGCTTTCTTTGCAAACAGTTGCAGGTAATACTCAGCCATCACAGGAATATCTTTCTTACGGTCGCGCAGCGCCGGCAAGGGAATCACAAATACATTGAGGCGGTAAAAAAGGTCTTCCCGGAACCTGCCCGCCGCTACTTCCTGTTGCAGGTGACGGTTGGTAGCAGCGATGATCCGTACATTTACCCGGGTGGGTTTGGTGTCACCCACTTTGATAAACTCACTGGTTTCCAGCACCCGCAATAATTTACTTTGCAGGTCTATATGCATCTCCCCGATCTCATCGAGAAAGAGCGTACCGTTATTCGCTTCTTCGATCAATCCTTTTTTATCTTTCACCGCACTGGTAAAAGCTCCGGCACGGTAGCCAAACAGTTCGCTTTCCAACAGCTCTTTACTGAAGGCGCTGCAGTTTAATGCAATGAATGGTTTACCGGTACGCTTGCTCCCCGCATGAATGGCCTGTGCAAACACTTCTTTGCCTGTACCCGTTTCGCCCAGCAATAATACCGTGGCATCCGATGGCGCCACTTTCCGCGCCAGGTCGATCGCTTCCCTGATCAGGGGAGCACTGCCGAGAATATTTTCAAAGCTGTATTTCTTTCCTACCTGCTGCTCCAGTTGCTCGATCCGTTTTTGCAGCTGCACTTTTTCCATAGCCCTCATGAGCAGCGGAATGATCTTGTCGTTATCATCGCCCTTGGTAATGTAATCGAAAGCACCATTCTTCATAGCCTGTATGCCATCAGGAATATTGCCATAAGCCGTCAGCAGGATGATCTCGACAGCAGGACGCTTCGTCTTCACTTCTTTTACAAAGTCGACACCACTTCCATCCGGCAACTTTACGTCGCACAGCACTACGTCGATGGGCTCTCTTTCCAGCAGCTTCGTGCCGGCTTTCAGGTCCGATGCTTCATGGATCGTAAATCCTTCCAGGGTAATGATGCGCTTGAGGAGACCGCGTAGTTTTTCTTCGTCGTCTATAAGAAGTATGGTGCCGGGCATAACATGCTTTGTGGGGGCAAAGCTACAGAGAGTACACGAATTAATACGAATTACCCAAAAACGCG
The DNA here is from genome assembly GCF_059502485.1 of Paraflavitalea sp. Taxonomy (NCBI): domain Bacteria; kingdom Pseudomonadati; phylum Bacteroidota; class Chitinophagia; order Chitinophagales; family Chitinophagaceae; genus Paraflavitalea; species Paraflavitalea sp. The sequence continues at coordinate 1,076,780 of NZ_JCACET010000008.1, read as the reverse complement.
CAGAACCTCCGGTTAGGGAGGCTCTGCTGGGAATTATAAATAGTCAGTAGTGAGTAAGCTTACCGTGCAATGATGAACTTCTTCATCTCTTCCGACTTTTCGGTAGTGAAGCGGCAATAGTATATACCACTCACCAGTTGCTGCACCGGCAACGATACCACGTGTGTGCCACCCGTAAAGGAACGATCGGCAATGGCCGTAGCTACTTGCCTGCCCTCTGCATTAAAGATGGCCACTTTTACTTTGGCGCTGTTTTTCAAGGTAAATGTTATAGACGCATTCGCCGATGCCGGATTCGGATAGATGTTTACCGAGAAATGTTCATCAGGCTTCGGCACTGTTGGTTTATCTGTAACGGGCAATACACTAAACTCTTCGGCTATCAACACCGGTGTACTGCTGATCTGAAAACTATTAGAATTAATAACCGATGTTACATTGGTCGATCCCCAATGCCAGCTTCTCAGGTTGAGCTGCGGTGGCATGTTCATGGCAGCAGGAAAACCATAGGTAGCTGTTGCCGTTTCGACCAGGTCTGTCGTGGTTTTGGCCCACAGCACATAGATATGCTGCCCACGGCCATCTAAGAAAGCGCCCCCCTCGATGGTAGCAGGCAGGTTGAGCCTGGCTGTTTGTGCAGCATCATAACGTGAACCCAACAACAGGTCCGACATGGTTTTGAATGCAGTGCCTGCATTTTTGTATCGTTGGTTGTATCCCGTACCTCCATCTATTGGTCCCTTGCCGGGCAGTTCTTCATAAAGCCCCATCAGGTCAAACTCACTGGTGGCCGTTGCCGGGGTTTTACTATCACCCAGCACAAAGTAATAAGTCTGCAGAATATCATGCTTTTGACTCATCACCAGTGATTTCATGACGTAGTTGGTCTGCGCCTCGTCGGAGCCGATCATATTGCTGAAAGATTTGGAAGCGATATTGGTCTCTGTACAGATGAAAAGCTTCTTTGGTTTTTGCACACCATCATATCCATACAGGTGCAGGATACTGTCGAAATCATTTTTCAGCCCAACAAACTTCTCCGCCGCTCTATCGGAATGACGCTCATGCACAAATCCACCGGCCGCATTACTCCAGTAGGCCAATGCATATTGGGGATAGCTATGAAAACTGAGCACATCGAAATAAGCAGAACCAGGTTTTGGATATTGCGGCGTCACACTGCCATCCACCGGATTATCAGTATAGCGACATAATACATCGGCAAAACTAATATATCCTAATCCACCGGGCGCCACATAAGCAGTGGGGTCCAGCGTTTTGATAATATCATAGGCAATACGCAACCAGCGTATATAATGGAACACCGGGGCTTTTAAGTTATGAAGCGCACAGGGAGCAGGAGCATTTTCCCACCAGTTACCTGGCTGACCACGCGTGAGCCACGCCGTATTCGTCCAATCGAAATCAGGTTCGTTGACTATTTCCCAGAATTTAGTAAAGTCCTTATACCTCGATACGATCTCATATACATACTTCGCGCAATAGTTGGTATCGTTATACGGCGTGCCGTTAAGCCCTCCATCCCAAATAGGCGTGTACATATTTTTAAACAGGATGGAGTGTTCACCACACTCGTTGTTTGTAGACGCTGTGCCATCATTTCTATAAAATGCAGGATCCATCTCCCGGTCTACTGGTGAGTTAAGGATCACTGTATAATCCCGCACACCTAATGAACGGTAGTGGGCAAATTCAACAGTACGGACATTGTAGCCGTAAAAGTCTACAAAAGAACCGGGTAACGGAGGCCTGAAAGTTTTACTTCCTACGCCTTTTACATTTTTCGAAGGATTACCTGCGGCAATATCCGCAATGCTCATATCATCCCAGGTAGGATACCAACCGCCATTGGTACCATAATAGAAGAGTCCATTGTAGGGTGGAACAATATCATCTGCAGTAAAGGTTACCTGGGCTAACAGGGTTGTACTGCTACATAACCATGCAGCTACGCACACAATCAGGTTTCTCATAAGAACACAATATCTTGATTAATGAATGATCGCAGGGATTATGAGGAGAATAGGCTACAATTACTCTGCCAAAATGCCAATGAAAATCATCAGCAGTTAAAATTGAGTGAAAATACTTAGTAGATCAAACACACGTGGGGCCTGCATTTCATTAAATGCATGAGCTGATATGGGCATGTAAAAAAGGTGGCTATTAATTGTTAATCAGACAACTTTAGCTGTTACTTATGTTAGTTGTTCCAATGCCGCGCGTAAGAAGATTCTCTTAGGTAACACAGTGATAATTTTAATCTCCTGCATCAATGAAGTCTCATTATCGAGAAACTGTAAGACGTCTCTTATCTGATTCTTATTAAAGAGTGTTGTAAAAATAACAGCACCAGGCAATTTATTTTTTGCAAGCACGTTGAGCAATACGCTATCATACCAATGAAATCTCCTCTGTAAAAAAGATGTATCGATAGCAGGCTTGACATTTCGCAACATAGCATCCACCAATTGCGCTGTTTGCTTTTGAATAAATTGAAATGTGTACCCGCTGGAAGCTTTTGTTTGTCCTCCTGCAGTACCCATATAAGTGATAGCTCCATCGCTTGAAGGAAAACGATAATTCGTCATAGGAATGATACCAAACTCTTCTTCCTGTACAGTATAGTTTGATATATTGAGAAAGGTATGAATGTAATTTTTAAGACCTGTATCATATTCTTCGCTGCTCAACGTTTCATTCGTGAATAAAGTATATTCCACCAATGCACGATGTGGTGTGAAGGGCATCACATATACAAACGCAGTTCCTTGCTCCTGGCTTATCCGGAAATCCATCAACGTAGCTTCAGCCGGATTGAAAACAGCTTCCTGCGTTTCAATCACCCAGCCTTTGAAGTGTTGCAACAAATGATACTGTCCTTTTTTCAATACAGGCTTCACCGGTATAATGCTGCTGAAGATATGATCTGCCTCATACAACTGATCGTTTGTCTTCAACACTGCACCATTGTGCGTGTTCTCTATGCTTTGTATAGTCGCTTGCTCAATGATCACATTTGGGTATTTACGAATAAACTCCAAACAGTATTGATAAAAATCAATCCCCCTGATCATCTTATAAGTATAGGGCGCAATGTCATACAACCTGACATCGGCGGGGTCGCAGAGCCACAATTGCTGCCACCGTTTATATACAACAGCGTCAAAAAGGCCGGGTGTTTTTTCCCAGAAGCACCACGTGCGGTCGTTTACATTTTTGAGGGAGTGGTCAATGAGTAAGATCTTCTTATCGGAGAACCGACCTGTTTGCAGCAGACGTACCAGGAAACTCAATCCTGCACAACCGGCGCCAGCAACGATATAATGGAAACGGTTCACTTCTTATTTGCCATGAACTTTTTATCGCGACGCACTTTGTCCCAGTATTTTTTATGCACGTATAGCATGCCAAATGATTCACCATGCTGAGGGCCAAGATGCCTGTGATGCATTTTGTGGGCCCAGCGAATAGCGCGGATGTAGGTATTGTTGGAGCGGGTAAACCATTTGAAACGCTGGTGAATGATCACATCATGCACCAGGAAGTAGGCGAAGCCATAGGCCATGATGCCGAAGCCGATCGCTTGCAGCCAATACATTTTATCAAGCGTGCCAAAGAGGATACAAAGGAAACTGGGTATTGCGAAGATGACGAAGAAGGCGTCATTCTTTTCAAAGAAACCGGGTTGTGGCTGATGATGGTCTTCATGCAGGTACCACAAAAACCCATGCATCACAAACTTGTGCGTGAGCCAGGTGATCCCCTCCATCGCTACAAAAGTACCAGCCAGTATGCCTATATATAATAACCAATGCATTGTTTATATCATTTACGCCGTTTTCCGGGCCCAGGCCGCAATACGCGGATACACGATACGAAACCATACAGTGTATTGCTGCGGATGCTCACTCATGGAGTGCCTTATCTCGTCAAGACTCATAAAGCAATGATCATGCACTTCTTCCGGATTGGGATATATTTGTTCATCCCAGGTGCCGGCAAAAACATGGTCAAGCTCATATTCGGTCAGGCCATTATCAAAAGCATGCCGGTAAGTGAAATCAAAAAGCTCATGCAGCTCAGTCGTAAATCCCATCTCTTCGTTGAGCCTTCTGGCAGCAGCGTCGCCCGTCTGTTCACCAGGAGACGGATGCCCGCAACAGGCATTTGTCCATAAGCCGCCACTGTGGTATTTACTGAAAGCGCGTTGCTGCAACAGCATCTCACCATTCCTATTAAAAATAAATACGCTGAATGCGCGGTGCAGTACCGCTTTTCGATGGGCTTCTATCTTTTCCATCACACCCACCTCTTCGTCCTGCTCGTTGACCAATATTACCTGGTTCAATGTACTCATGCAATAATTCTTTTTATCTGAGCCTCGCCTAACCTATTAAATTTAATCTATTTTTTACACCTGCACGAACCAGGATCAATGCCTTTAGGTAATTGGGTATACGGATCCGTTGTTCCAGTATTTGAGAAGGACACGTTTTCTTTATCTTTTTAAACAGCGACATATAATATTTATATGCCACATACACGCCAAACCGCGCTTTCAAGGGCAACTTCACTATGCCTGCATAGGCATGTTGAAAATCCTTTGCGATGTCCTCCTCGATCTCCTGTTTCATGCGGCCTGTAAAGTTACCAAAATCCGCACCAGGAAAATAGTTCCGGTTGAGCTGGAGCTGATCAGCTTTAATATCACGCAGGAAGTTCACTTTCTGAAAGGCAGCGCCCAACGAGCGGGCATGTAGCTTCAATTGATCGTATTGTTGCAGATCGCCTTCACAAAAAACAGACAAACACATGAGCCCCACTACTTCGGCGCTCCCATAAATGTATTGCTCGTAACTGCTCCTGTTGTGGTATTGCTGCGAAAGGTCGGTGGCCATGCTTTGAAAAAATGCCTCTACCAGTTCCAGCTGAATATTATACTTGTGAACGGTCAGCTGAAAGCTGTGGAGGATCGGGTTCAGGCTAATGCGCTGCTCGATGGCTTTATAGGTATCTTCCCTGAACTCTGCCAGCAGCGATTCCTTATCATGCTCGTGAAAGGTATCCACGATCTCATCGGCAAACCGTACAAACCCATAAATATTGCAAATAGGAGATCGAAGGTCGGCATGCAGTAGCCTAATAGCCGAATAAAAGGACGTACTGTACTCCTTTGCGGTTATCTGACTGCACTGCTGACTGACCTCATGAAATAAACGCATCATAAATCGCTGATTAATGGATTGGGTGGATTTCGTAGATTTGGATTTCGCGGATTTGGATCGTCGATTTCACGGTTTGTTTAAGAATATACGGTAATATATTCAACACGGATTAATTCCATTCATCTGTTATAGTATTTCTCTACCCTTGGGAGAAATGCTTCAACACTTCATTGGCCACTACTTCTCCACTGATCAGGCTGGGGGGGACGCCGGGACCTGGGACGGTGAGTTGCCCGGTATAGAACAGGTTGCGTACTTTCTTGCTTCTGCAGGAAGGTTTCAGGATAGCGGTTTGCCGTAATGTGTTGGCCAATCCATACGCATTACCTTTAAATGAGTTGTATTCCTGTATAAAATTACTGTTGGCAAATGACTGCCGGAACACAATGCTGTCCGACACGTTTTGCCCGATGCGCTGTTCAAAGCGTTGTAATATTTGCTCAAAATAGCGGTTGCGCAGCGCCTCGTCATCGCCAGTGAGGCCGGCTGCTACCGGTATCAGGAAGAAAAGGTTCTCTCCACCGGCAGGCGCTGCCGTATCATCGGTCACCGATGAGGCGCATACATAGAACAAGGGATGTGTTGGCCACTCTTGCGTAGTATAGATCTCCTCTGCGTGTTGCTCAAAAGGCGCATCGAAGAACAACATGTGGTGGCGGATATTGTCGAGCCGTTTATTGAGCCCTACATAATATAATAAGGAAGAAGGCGCCAATACCCGCTGCTCCCAGTATGCCTCACTATAGGAGCGATAGGCAGCAGGCAGCAGGCTGCTTTCTATGAAATGATAGTCTGCCCCACCAATCACCACATCGGCCTCCCAGGTATTGTTGTTAGTGATCACCTTTTTGGCCGTGGAGGCTTCCAGCTCGATGCGTTGCACATCTTCGTTGAAGTGGAACTGCACGCCCAGACTGACGGCCAGCTGGTGCATGGCTTTTACAATACTGTACATACCGCCTTCGGGATACCAGGTGCCGCCCACAATGTCTGCATAGTTCATGAGGCTGTAGAGAGCAGGCGTATTGCCGGGTAAAGCACCGAGGAAGAGCACGGGAAACTCCAGCATCTGCCGGATATAGGGATGCTTGAAATATTTGTGAATGTGTTTTTTGATGGAGGTAAATATATCGAGCTTGAAAACGCCTTTTATGACATCTGCATCCAGGAACTCGGTGAGTGATTGTCCGGGTTTGAATACCAGTTTTTGCATGCCGGTCTTGTACTTAAAAGCAGCTTCCTCCAGAAACCTGTCGAGCCTGCCGCCAGCGCCGGGCTCCCAATCATCGAGCATTTTTTTGAAAGCATACAGATCAGCAGGGATATCGGTGTAGCCATCTTCACGATAGATGCGGTACGATGGATCGAGGCGGTGGAGTTTATAGTATTCGCTCACCTGTTTTCCAAAGCTGGCGAAGTAACGTTCAAATACATCGGGCATCCAATACCAGCTGGGTCCCATATCGAAAGTGAAACCACCGTGCTGCAACTGCCGCGCACGGCCGCCGGGACCAGCCTGCTTCTCCAATACAGTAACCTGCCAGCCGGCTTTGGCCATAAAAGAGGCAGCCGACATGCCGGCAAAACCACTTCCAATAACAATCACTTTTTTTCCCACGCCCTTAAGTTAAGTAAAATGGAACACAGTGAAATAAGGTGTTAGCTTTTAGCCTTTAGCTATTAGCAATGTTCGAACAGGCATAAAAAAAGTGGGCCACCTCAGGTGACCCACTTTGTTGAACTTTTTTGCGATGCTATTTAGAACCGATGCATTTGTGTTTTCAGCAGTTTACGCGCGAAGTGTATTCTGCTTTTGATAGTACCGAGCGGCTCATCGAGCATTTCAGCAATTTCATGATACTTGAACCCGTCGAAGTACAACAGGAAAGGATTCCTGAATATTTCGGGCAGGTTGTGAATAGCATGCTGAATGTCTTTCAGCCTTAAATTACTTTCCGCCTCATTGGCTGTTACTGCCTGATTGTGATTCAGCAGGAAATCGTTGGGCGTACTGTCGAATATAGTGTTTTGCTTAGCCTTCCTCCTGTAGTTGTTGATAAAGATATTGCGCATGATGGTATACAACCATGCTTTAATGTTGGTGCCAACATTATACTTATCCTTATTGGCTAACGCCCTAAATAAAGTTTCCTGAAACAAGTCTTTTGCAGCTTCTGTGTCACGTGTAAGTGTAACAGCGAAGGGTTTTAAGAACTCTGCATTGTTCACGAGCATTTGATTAAATTCGATCGTCGACATGGCTTTTAGTTTATTCAGTTAATTAAATCCACTACAAATTTAAACAATTGTTTAATTCAGGGCGGTATACTTGTTGATACCGATATGTTAAAAAACTTAACTTATAGTAAAACAATCAGTTATAAAATCCATGCCATGTCGCGAAAGGCCATCAGGAGGCCGATACGTACTCCAGGACCTCTGTAAGCGACCTTTTCAGGTGCATTCCGGGCGGTATTTTTTTGAACCGGGCCTGGGTTAACTGGCCGGAAATAACCACCGGTGTTTGCGGCATTTTATGGTGTACCTGGTTAAAGAATTTCTCTACGCTGTTGCTACCGGCATTACACGTAAGATGTGTATACAGGTAATGGGGTTTCTTGAGGTTGGTAATAAATTCGAGGTCACGTACAGGCACATTCGCACCGAGGTAAATAACCTGTACACCCCGGTTCTTCAATAAGTAGTACATGTACAGCAATCCCAGTTCATGATGTTCTCCTTCCGGCAGAAATAAGATCACTGTTTTGTCGAGCACCATGTGCGAATGCGTGCTTTCAATACCTACGATCAGCTTTTGCCTGATCACATTGGACACCAGGTGCTCCTGTGCGGGGTTGATGTGGTTGGTAATCCAAAGTATGCCGATCTTATCGAGGAATGGAAAGATAAGGTAAGTAATAGCTCTGTCGATACCGCGCGTCTTGATGTAGTCATTGAGAATGTCTTCAAACTGCTCGATGTCGAGGTCTACCATACATTGCAGCATATCGTTGACAAGACGCTCCTGTTGCGCTTCGTTGTGCGAAAGGGAGACGATCTTCTGCCTCACTTCATCGGCATTCATCTTATCGATATGCGAAATCTTATAGCCATACTTATTCAGCAGCGCTATGTCGAGGATCGCCTTTAGCTCATCATTATTATAATACCTGATATTGGTTTCTGTGCGCCGGGGTTTGAGGAAGGAGTATCGCTGCTCCCAAATCCGGATCGTATGGGCCTTGATGCCTGAGAGATTTTCCAGGTCTTTAATAGTAAACGCATTCATAGTAATTCAGGTAAAGTGTTTAAGTATTGGTGCCCTAATCTTAAACCTTAATCAAATATAATAAAAATTAAGCCAAAACAAACTACTAACCAGTTGATTATAGATGTATAGAAATTTTTCTACCTGGTGGGGGATAGAACAGGTAGCGGCAATAATGAACAATTGGTAATCAACGCACTGTGTTCTTACAGGTATGTACGTTAAGATTACCCCAATGGTTTTGGGGCATGCCGGAATTTGTGGAATTGGGTAGAATTAGTACAAAAATGCTATAAAATAGCTTCGGGCCGGGGCACAAGTATACCGGCACAGTTCACTGCGCGGCATACTTGAGACGGGTTGGGACTATAGAAACAGGGGGAGTTTTAAGCTGGTTTGTCCGAGAAGAGCTGCATCATTTCGCGGGCGCGCCATTCTGTGTCGGCCACATCGAGCATGTCGTGCAATTCTTTCAGTTCACGCTGGCTGAGGAACAACTTCAATCCTTCGCAGGGAGTAGGGATGATAATCGATTTAATGCTGGGATCGGTGGCGCCATACGCGTCGATCGGACAATCTTTTATCCATTGTACAAACTCACAGAAGTCGGGCGTGTACAGGTTGATAAGCACATTACCATAGCCCACCTGGAAGTTTTCACAATGGAGGCAACGGATCACATAGCCGATCTTATCGTCATAAAACAAGGTTTGGTATTGGCACATATAGTTGGATTTAATGATTTACAATTATTGCAGGCCATTCACAAAGTTTGTCCACTCGGGCAGCTCCGGAGAACCGGGTTTGCGCTTGCCGAAGAACTGTACAATGAGCTCTCCTGCTGCGTCGAATATTTCCACAGAATGAACCGGTCCGTCGGCAGTAGGCTTCTTCACTGCCCAGCTTTCTGCAATGTGGTCGAGGCGCAGGTGCAGGTTGAAGGTTGGGTCCATCACATTGATCCAGCCTGGTATCTCTACGATCTTCTTCACCGGACCTGTATGTATCTGGATATTGCCGTGGTTGGAAACAAACACCATGATCTCCATCTCCGTATTGGCAGCATGTTCCAGCAATTGCTTAACGCTGTCGTTATTTACTTTACGAGCAAAATCGCCGGCTATCTGCACTGCATAATGACGGGATATCTTGTATTTGCGCAGCAGGGGAAAGAAGTCATGTGTATCCTTCAATTCACTCCAATCTTTTACAAAAGCAGCTACATCGGCATTTTCATTTTCGTATACAGGCGGCGCGGGTGGCGGCTGTATCGCCAGCTCAGATGATTGCTGTGATTCCTGGAAATCGCGCACGAGGTGATTGAAAGCTGTCTCATCACTGGTGGGCTGCAAATATATTTTTACAATAGCGGTTCCCTGGTGGTCGAACACCTGGATAGACTTTTTAAAACTCGCTTCTTCATTATCGAACACCGCAAAGGCGAAAGCCCAGCAATGAAACAACATGCGCAGGTCGATATCTTTACCTACTACCACGCCCACATGTTTGCTGTTCACGCTCACTTCTTCAAACACACCTTTGCGTTCATGCACGCAGCTCTCGTTGCGGGTGAGCACCATGACATATCCCAGTTCCGGCATGCGCTTCCACAACTCTGCAAACTCCGTATTCAGCCTAATCACACTGCTGCCTGCAAAAGCAGCCAATAACTCTGCTTCAGTAGTTTGTAGTTGACGGGCCGCATCCCGGATGCGCACGCGCGGGTTGTCTTTGTGAAAGGCAATCCATTTATCTTTTAGTGATACATTCATGGTAACGCTCATGGTTTATTATTTAACAGATCTAATTAAAACGGGTTTACTTTTTTGTACAGCCGGCACCAGGATCGGAAAGTCGTATTCATCATACTCCAGCACGTTTACTTCCATATCATAGGCTTCGGCAATGAAAGCGGGTTGCAACACTTCGCGGGCAGTACCAGTGGTCACCAGCCTTCCCTGCTTCATCAACAGGATGGTATCGGCAAACTGGGCCGCCAGGTTGAGGTCGTGCAGGATCACTAACACGGTATATCCTTCACCCGCCAGTTCTTTTGCTTTGCCAAGACAACGTTGCTGGTACAACCAATCCATGCTGGCCGTGGGTTCATCCAGCAACAATACTTTGCGGTAAGGGTGCTGGCTATTGTCTTTCAGCTGGGCCAACACGCGGGCCATCTGCACGCGCTGTTGTTCTCCACCCGAAAGTGTGTGATAAGGTCGTGCAGCGAAGGCGCCTACCTGCATTTCGTCCATGCACTGCACTACAATTTCTTTGTCGATGGCAGCGGGCTTGTGGCCAAAGTGCGGGTAACGACCCATCATCACGATCTCTTCGCAGTTGAAGGGCAATGCTGCAGCATATTGCTGCGACAGCACCGCACGCCTGTGAGCCAGTTGCTGGAACGTCTGCTTGTGCAGGTCATCCTGGCCGAGCAATACTGTTCCTTCCGAAGGTTTTTGTTCACCCGACAGTATCTTCAGCAAGGTGGATTTGCCCGCTCCGTTTTGTCCCAACACTACACTCAACTCACCGGGCCGTAATGAAAAGGACAGCTTGTGCAGTATATGTTTCTGTGCCACTTTGTATGATATGTTTTGTACAGTGATCATGACGTAGTATGACGCAGTTGTTTTTTTTGTTTTAAGAGTAAGGCAATGAATACAGGCGTACCCAATATTGCTGTAACAATGCCGATGGGTAATTCTGCCGGCGCTATCAACGTTCTGCTCACCAGGTCGGCAATCGTAAGCAGTGAAGCACCGAGCAAAGCGCAATTGGGCAACAGGCTGCGGTGATCGTTTCCGGCAATGCTGCGGAGCATGTGCGGCACGATCAATCCCACAAACCCAATGACACCAGCCACCGCTACGGAAGCACCTACCGACAGGGTCGCCAACACGATCACGGCCGTCTTCAATCTTTTTACATTGATGCCGAGGTAAGCGGCTTCGTTTTCGCCAAGGGCAAAAGCATTCAATGACTTGCCCAGTACCGGCAATGCCAGCAAGGGTATGATGATAAATGGTAACAGGGCGAGTACACTCATCCAGCTGGCTCCGCCGAGGCTGCCCATGGTCCAGAAGGTGGCTGTGCGCAGCTCTTCGTCGTTGGCCACGTAGGTAACGAGGTCGATCAATGCACGGCAAAGGGCGCCGATCGCCAGGCCCGCCAACAATAACGTGATGATCGATGAGCGGCCTCCTATTTTTGACAGGCGGAATATCATCATGGACGTAAGGCAGGCGCCTGCAAAAGTCATAACGTTAATTAAATAATAGCGTGGTATAACAGCATCGATACGCAGGGACGGAATGGATGATACCAATACGATAACGGCTACTGCCGATAGCGTGGCTCCCCAGGAGATACCGATCAGACTGGGATCGGCCATGGGATTGCGGAACAAGCCTTGTAAGGATGCACCGGATATCGCCAGCCCTGCTCCGATGAGCACAGCCAGTACTACACGCGGTAAACGTATTTGCAATAATACATTGGCCATGCCTTCGTCATAAGTAACGGGCAAATGAATGCCCAGCTTATCCAGCAGGATGGCCAGCACCTGTTGTGGCGCTATCGACATAGCTCCTATGCCGGATGCCGTGATAACGGATGCCAGCAATAAAATGATCAATGATATGGTGAGCCACTTTGGCTTCATTGCAATTTCTTATTCAGTTCAGCAATCGCAGCGGGCAGGCGAAGGCCAAAGCCGCTGAGAAACTGTCCATCCATGGAAACGATCTTTTTGTTCTTGCCGGCATTGGTGGCGGAAACACCTTGCACACCCAGCAATCCTTCTGCACCGCCTACGCTTTGCAGGCCGCTGTCAAATAGCAGGATCACATCGGGATTGGCTGCTACCAATGATTCGGCAGACAAAGGCTTGAACTGTTCAAAGCCGGTAATCGCATTTTTTGCGCCAGCCAGCTTGATCATGTTGTCGAGGGCTGTGCCTGTTCCGGATACTGTCATGGAACCAGTGCCACGGGCATAGATGAACAACACTTTTTTATTGGCAGGGGCGAGTTTCAACGCAGCCATTTGCTTGTCGAAGGTGGCGCGGAGTTCTTTTGCTTTGGCAGTAGCGCCAGTCACTTCTCCGATCTCCTGGAGCAGTTGACGGGTGCCGTCCGGGCTGTAAGCAGGTTTCACCAGTTTCACTTTTACTTTCGCCGCATTGAGCTGCTCGATCACTTCGCTTTTCATTTCTCCTTCTACACCCAATACGAGATCGGGCCGCAGGGAAAGAACACCTTCCGCAGAAATGGTCCTGTTGTGGCCCACTTTAGCTTTCTGTTGCAGGGAGGCCGGATAGTTACTGGTAACATCCACGCCCACGATCTTCGACTCCAGCGACAACGCACACAGCATTTCACTGATGGCGCCACTGAGCGAAACTATTCGTTGCTGGGCGGGGGCAATGAACGCAACACAGAGTAGAGAAAAAAGTATGATTAGTTTCTTATGCATATTATTCACTTGGAAACAGGTTTCAAGTTGCAGGTCACAGGTTACAAATACCTTGAAACTTGTAACCTGCAACCTGTAACTATATTAATTACGCTTTCTTAACCAGTTTGTATTCGATCTTCGGATAACCTCTTACACCGCCATCAGAAGCGTGGAAGCTGATGAAACGAAGTTTGTATACATTACCAGCGCCGTCTTTCACTACATAGAAGCGGTCGGTCTTTACACCAATCGGAGCTTGTGTATTTCTCCAGTTACCACCGATCACTGTTTTGCTGCTGCTGAAAGTAGTAGCGGCAATGTTTGCTTCTGCATACGCATCAAACGTAGCAGTGGTGGTCAACACTTCTGCTGCCTGTACACCAGCGAGATAGTTGATGTATACGTAATCGGAATAGGTATAAGGCAAAGTAGGATTGGCTTTGTAGGTAGTGAGTGTCCACTGGATGTCCCAGTTGGCCTTCGCTGGCTCTACATTAACAGCGCCATTGGTTTCAAGGGAAACATATTTAAAGTTGTAGCTGGCATCTTTGGTAACGTCGATGGTCTTAACAGCAGTTTCAGACAGCTTTGCATATTGCAGTTTGTAGTTGCTGCCGTTGCGGATGATGCGGATCTTGTACCAGTCGCGCGCTGCAGCCACCATACCGTTGGATGGTTTCAGGATGTATACTTTATTCTCGGCTTCTGTAGCAGAAACAGCAGCTATAACAGTCTTTGTAAGGTCACCGTCTACATCGTCGATGATGCTGAACGTACCAGCACCCTGCCCCAGCGCCAGTGAAGCGGCAAAACCAACAGTATCAGCCACGGTTACGGCTGCCAGATCAGTTTTGTTGATAGCCTTGGCAGTAGCTGCCGTCGTGTTGTTGATAACAACACGGAAGTCGGTGCCGCTATAAAAACCAAGATCCCAGGCAGTACGTGCCACAGAGTCCTGCTTATCGGTACTGAAATCGATGTATACAGCGTTGGCTGCATTGGCGCCGCCAGCACCGCCGCTGAGGGTTTCGGTTTTTCCATCGGATGGAGGAGGTATCACTATTTTATCATCCTTATCACAGGAAGCAAGGATCAGGGACAAAGCCGCACAGCGCACCAGGAGGGATGACTTCATTGTAGTTAACATTCGTTGTAGGTTTTAGTAGTAGTTTTTATATGTCGTTGTTATTTTGACCATTGAAAGTTGATCCCCGCAAAGAAGGAGATACCATAACCAGTAAGCACAGGGCCGCCGGTACTGTGGGCGCCGCCGCCAACACTTGCAGAATTTTGCACACGCTTCACATTAAACAGGTTCTTTGCTCCATATTGTACACTCAGGTATTTGCCTGCTTTTTGGGTAACGGTAAAATCTGCCCAGTGGTAAGCATCCATCTTCGACAGCTGTATGTCGCCATTGGAGTTGAGCAGGTAAGAAGGCAGCTTGCCATTGTATTTATAGAATAATCCTATCTGTGTACCCAGTTCGGCGATGCGGACGGTGATATTGCTGTTGACCTCCGGCGCCCAGGAGAACTCGGAGTGATCCCCTTCGAGCGTTGGGTCGCCGGCATAAGCGTTGTAATAACCTATATAGGAAGCACCCAGTGTGACTGCCAGAAATCTCCATTGCAGTGTATTCTCCAGCGTAGTTCCCACTGTCTTATACTTCGCATTATTGAAATAGGTATTCACCTGGCGGGCGGGATCGAATGCCATGTCGATGAAATCACGATAATCATTGTAGAAGCCAGCCAATGAGGAGGTGATGTGTTCGCCTGTTGTCAGTGTCTTTTGCCAGGTAAGTGACCCAATAAAACTATTGGAATACTCTGCCTTCAGATTGGGATTGCCCTCGATGCTGTGGCTGGCGTCATGAAAGAAGAAATACAACTCACGCAGGATAGGAGCGCGGAAACCGCGCGCATATGATAAACGCAGGTCGAGTTCTTTATTCAGGATGAACTTGGTGTTGATAGAAGGAATAACAGGTGGTGCATCATACACCGAGTTGTTGCTGAACCGGACGCCGGGGCGGATCAACAGGCGTTCAGTTGGTTTGATCTCCGCAGAAGCAAATACCGAGAAGTCGGTAATGGAAGGGGTGCCGCTGATGCGTTCGCCACTCGTCTTATCCGTTTTCAATTCAACACCGGGTTGCACGGATACCCACGGCGCTACGCGCCACTGGGCGGTGCTGCGCACAAAGAAGGTCTGGAACTTCGACACATCCCAAAAGCCTTCGCCCTGGGCCACCGTTTTGGTGCCGGCACGATAGTCGATGGTATAGCTTTCGGTGCTGCGTTTATAATCCTGGTAAGAGACAGCGGTATTGAGGCTGAACTTTTCGCTGGCAGTCCAGTTGGCCTGCGCCTGGTGCGTAAAGCGGTTGGTGATATAATATTTATCCAGTCCGGAGTAGCTGGTGGTGAACATGGGGCCGGCTGCAAAGAGTTCTTCGTCGAGGTAATCGAGCCGGTACCAGGCATGTACATTTTTAAAGTGGTAACCGATAGAGCCGCCGGCCATCCATTGCTTTTTAGGCTTCCAGGTTTTTGCCGGCACAGGAGCCGTATCATTCCAGCCGCCAAAGTTGTTGCGGGTACCCCAGGCTGATAGCTGTAAGCCTTTGTGTTGCCAACCGAGGGTAAGGTTCTCATTGTGTATGCCGTCTTTTGCAAAAGGGCTGTAACGCTTGCCGGTGGTTTCTTCCTGCACACGTGCATTGATGGAGAACTGATCAGCGCTCTTACCTTTTTTGGTGATGATGTTGATCACGCCGGCCAGGGCATCGGTACCATACACTACGCTCATGGGGCCGTCTACAATTTCAATGCGCTCGATGCTGTTGATGTCTATCTGGGCAAGGCTCTGTTTGGTAGCATCCCGGTCGATGAGGGGAATTCCATCGAGCAATACTTTTACACGCTGGCCACCAAGGCCCATGATCTTCATATCGCTTTCGCCAAGGGTATAATCGGTTTCAATGCGGATGCCCAGCTCATTGTTCAATACACCGGCAATATCAGTGGCGCCGCGCATGGCAATGCGTTCACGATTGATAGTGCGTACACGGTAAACGGAGTTCTTTACGGATTGCGGCGCATATTGACCGGTGACCACTACTTCCTGCAAGGCGTGAACTTTGCTGGTATCGGGCTTGGTTTGTTGGGCCGAGGTGTGCAGGCATAGCAATAGCATCGCACACACCGCAATAAGGGCGTTGCCGTAATTTCTTACAGTCATAATAAATAGCATTTAATTCATTGCGCAACGCAATGAAGCATGGCTGTGCTTAAGGAAAGTACACAAATGTAGCAGGGACGCGGGAAGCTGATTTACCTTAAAGGGAAAAGGATTTGCGCGATGGGGAAATCATCGGCAGTCGGCAGTCCGCAATCGGCAATGCTACCGCGACTCTAACTTACGACTTGTCATTGCCGACTCACGATTGCCGATTGCCGGCTATCAATGCAACAGCAACTCACAAGGTTTCAAGCCTGTGTGTTTTTTGAAGGCGGTGGAGAAGTGGGAAATAGATGAATAACCCAGCATCATGGACACTTCTGTTACGCTCAATCCTTTTTCATACAGGAGGTAGCGGGCATGCTCCATGCGCTGGCTTTGATAGAAGTCAAATACCGTTGTACCGAAGAGTTCCTTGAAGCCTTTCTTCAGGTAGCATTCGTTGATGGCTACTTTGCGGCTCAACTCTTTGATGGTGATGGGCTCACCGATATGTTGGAGGAGTATTTCTCTTGCGCGAACGATCTTCTCCCGGTCGGCATCATTGGCCAGGAACTTGCACTGGAAGGTTTCGATGGCTTTGTCGCCTTTCTCATCACCCAGCATGCACTCCAAACTGTACAGGAGCAGCATTTGTACCTGGGCGTTGATGTAGATATTTTCCAGGCTGCCGGTATAGGTATGGTTCAGCAAGGCTTCCAATACCATGCGGGTGCGGCCGCACAAAGGCAATATTTTGGAGAAGGAAGAAGGATGCGTGAAATGAAGGATGTTGTCAGTCACCGCCGAATCTTCACCCAGCTTTTTAGGCTTAGCAAACTGTGACAGGTGTACCGGCGTAAACCGGAAGCTCAATACATCAACACTATCCTCCCGGTCACTGCAATTACGGGAAGTACCCAACTTGCACTGATCGCACTCAGATTCTTTATGCTGGCAATACACATTTCCGGACACACAGAACCGCAGTTCCACATAATTCTTTGCAGGATCGTTCTTCTTGTAATTGTACACCATCATACCCGCATCATCAACCGCCCACTGGGAATGTTTGCGGAAACGGCTGATCACATACTGCACTGATCCAGGGATCTGTTGCTCTTTTTCATAAAGAACATCGAGCTGATCCTGCATCATGGGTTGCTTATATGCAAAAGATAATATATCTGGCGCTTGTAACATGGTGACGTGCAAAATTACTGCTACAACACTAAAATTCCTAAATGGTTTGTCAATGCAGGGTCATAATTGTGTCATAGAACGCTGGAAGACAAAGAGTCAGGGTTGGGTGCCAAAACACGTTGCAAGTTACATGATACAGGTTGCAAGGACTTACTCACCAGCGTACCTCTGTAACTTGAGACCTGAAACTTGCAACATTTTCAAGCCCGAAGGTGGCTTCTAATCAAAGCTTTGGTTGCTGGCGGCGGCCATCTTCAACAGACGGTCATATTGCTCGGGGGTGAGGTCGTTGTAGAAGAAGTAAACGGGGTCGAGGTGGCGGCCATTCTTATGTACTTCGTAGTGGCAGTGAGGACCCGTGGACTTGCCCGTGCTGCCTACCCAGCCAATGATCTCCCCTCTTTTTACGCGCTGGCCGGCTTTTACCTTGATGCGGAACATGTGGCCATAGAGGGTTTCGTAGCCATAACCATGGTTTATAATCACGTGATTACCATAGCCTGAGCCAACATTGGCAGCCGTGCGGATCGTTCCGTTGGCGGTAGCATATATAGGTGTTCCCTGCGGAGCAGAGAAGTCGAGACCGTTGTGGTACTTGACCGTTTTGTATACCGGGTCGATGCGGTAACCAAAACCGGAGGCGATGCGTTTGAGGTCGCTGTTGCTCACCGGCTGGATGGCTGGCGTGGAGGCCAGCAGTTCTTCCTTATTCTTGATGAACTCGGCTATTTCATTGTAGGACCTTTCCTGGGCATTGATGCGGTTGGACAGGTTGTTGATGGTTTCCACGATGGAGTTCTCCAGCTGGAAGTTGGCCATCTTCATAACCAGTTGTGTTTCTTTCTGTTGCGCCATCTCCTTCGACCGGATGCTATCGGGGATAGGGTCGGCTTCAAAGATGGTGCGGTATACTTCGTTGTCGCGCTTTTCCAGTTCTGTCACCTGCTGCTGTATTCTTTTGGTGCGTTCTTCCAGCACTTCATACTGCTGTTGGAGCTCCTGGTTGTCGGTGATCAGTCTTTTTTCGGTGGCGGAGGGGAAATAGCGGTAAGCGATGGACACTATTATAATAGCAGTAACGATGGCGGCTGATATAAAACCCAATACCCGCAACAGTTTTACCCGTAACGGGGTCTCCAGCTTTTCGTAGCGGAGGGTATTGGTATTATAGTAGTATTTAATCTTTTTCATGGAGCAATGCCCAGGGTGAAAGGGTTTGTTCCCATCTTAAAACAGTCTTAATTCAATTACCTTTGCACCACGTTAATCAGCCCAAGGTTACAAACGTACACGAAAATGTTGATCTTTTGCTGTTTACGTCAATGATGCATTAACGTTTCCTGTTCGGGATTTAGTGTTTATGGTTTGTGAATGAAACGTTGAAACACGAGGCTTCGACATTAACAAAGATTGTTCCGAATATATTATGACAACGATGACCAGTGCAGAAATCAGGCAGCATTTCCTGGATTTTTTCCGTTCGAAAGGCCATACTATTGTTCCTTCCGCCCCTATTGTGGTGAAGAATGACCCTACGTTGTTGTTCACCAACGCGGGCATGAACCAGTTCAAGGATTATTTTTTAGGCAACAGAAAGGCGCCCAACGCCCGGGTGGCCGACACGCAAAAGTGTTTGCGCGTGAGCGGCAAGCACAACGACCTGGAAGAAGTGGGCGTTGACACTTACCACCATACCATGTTTGAGATGCTGGGCAACTGGAGTTTTGGCGACCCCGCCAACCCCACTGCCGGCTATTTTAAAAAGGAAGCGATCGCCTGGAGCTGGGAGCTGCTGACAGAAGTGTTCAAGCTGCCGAAAGACAGGTTGTATGTTACTGTATTCGAAGGCGACGCCAAAGAGCAACTGCCCAAAGACGAAGAGGCCATCAATGAATGGAAGCAATGGATTGCTGAAGACAGGATCCTGCTGGGCAACAAGAAAGACAACTTCTGGGAAATGGGCGATACCGGTCCCTGTGGCCCCTGCACGGAGATCCATGTGGACTGCCGCACCGATGAGGAGCGCAAAAAGGAGGACGGTAAAGCGCTCGTGAATGCCGACCACCCACAGGTGATCGAGATCTGGAACAACGTATTTATTCAGTTCAACCGCCTGAAGGATAGCAGCCTCGAACCGCTGCCCGCCAAGCACGTGGATACCGGTATGGGCTTCGAGCGCCTGGTGCGCGTGTTGCATGGCAAGCAATCGAACTACGATACTGACATCTTCTCCGGCACCATTGCCGCTACCGGAAAGATCGTGAATAGAAAATATGATGCTACCGACAGCAAGGAAGCGATTGCTTTCCGCGTAATCGCTGATCATATCCGGGCCATCAGCTTTACTATTGCTGATGGACAGCTGCCTTCCAACACAGGCGCCGGTTATGTGATCCGCCGCATCCTGCGTCGTGCCGTACGTTATTATTATAGTTACCTCGATTATAAACAGCCGCTGCTGCACCAACTGGTGCCGGTACTGGCCGAGCAGTTCAAAGCTGTTTTCCCTGAACTGCACCACCAGGTAGACTTCGTGAGCAAAGTGGTGAAGGAGGAAGAAGATGCTTTCCTGCGCACCCTCGATAAAGGCTTAAAGAAGATAGACGAGCTGGTAGCCAATGCTAAAAACAAAACGATCGATGGCGCTGCCGCTTTCGAATTGTATGATACCTATGGCTTCCCGGTTGACCTGACGCGCCTGATTGCCAGTGAGCAGCAACTATCAGTGGATGAGGCTGGTTTTGAAAAAGAAATGCAGCAGCAGAAGGAACGCAGCCGCGCCGCTACCACACTGGACACTGAAGACTGGGTAAACCTGTATGAAAACAAGGGACAACAGTTTGTAGGTTATGAGCAACTGGAGTGCAAGACCAAAGTGGTGAAGTACCGCAAGATCAAAGCCAAGGGCAAAGAATCTTTCCAACTGGTATTGGCCTCTACCCCTTTCTATTCTGAGAGTGGCGGGCAGGTAGGCGATACCGGCCAGCTATACTTCGATGGTGAGATCGTAGCAGTAACCGATACTAAAAGAGAAAACGACCTGATCGTTCATTTTACCGATAAGCTGCCGGTAAACATCACGGCACCGGTAGATGCCACTGTGGATGTTGAGCGCCGCCGTAAGATTATGGTGCACCACTCGGCCACGCACCTGCTGCATGCTGCCCTGCGCAAAGTGCTGGGCACACACGTAGCGCAGAAAGGCTCGCTGGTTAATGATGAGTACCTGCGTTTCGACGTATCGCATTTTGCCAAGATCACCGACGAGGAGATTGCCGCTGTAGAGAAGCTGGTGAATGAAAAGATACGTGAGAACGTGCCGGTTGTCATTAAAGAACTACCCAAAGACGAAGCGATCAAGCTGGGCGCTATGGCCTTGTTTGGTGAAAAATATGGTGATGTGGTACGCGTAGTGATCATCGATCCTGCCTACTCCATCGAGTTGTGTGGCGGCACGCACGTAGGCGCCACTGGCGAGTTGGGTGTTTTCAAGATCACGCAGGAAGGCGCTGTTGCAGCCGGCGTACGCAGGCTGGAAGCGGTATGTGGTGGTGCTGCCGAAGCGTTCATCAATGAGCAGTTTACTTTGGTGCGCAACATCCGCGAATCGCTGAAGAATCCCAAGGATGTGATCAAAGCAGTAGAGAGTCTTTCAGCAGAGAACAATGACCTGAAGAAGAAGCTGGAGCACCTCGAAAACAGAATGCTTGTAGGCGTTCGCAATGAACTGTTGCAAAAAGATGAGATCATCAATGGTGTTACTTATATCGGACAGATCATAGAAGTAGGTAATGCGGATGCGCTGAAGAAACTTTGTTATGATCTCAAGAATAACCTGAATGACTACGTAGTGGTATTGTGTGCCAACATCGGCGGCAAGCCTTTCGTGGCAATCGGTATTGCCGACACGGTAGTGGCTGCCAAAAACCTCGATGCAGGCAAGATCATCAAGGAGCATGTAGCGCCCCTGATCAAAGGTGGCGGTGGCGGCCAGAAGAACCTGGCAACTGCCGGTGGCCAGGAAGCGGGCGGGTTGAAGGCTGTGATCGAGAAGGTGAAGTCGTTGCTGGGGTAATATTCAAGCTGTGAGCTAAATACATTAAAGCGGGTTGTCCTGTAAAAGGCAACCCGCTTTATTATTTCATGAGCGTTATTGTTGAGCAGTTATTCTGTTCTCAGGCTTTTTACCGGATTGGCAATGGCTGTTTTTATCGTATGAAAGCCGAGTGTGAGCAATGCGATCAGTATAACGATCGCCCCGGCGAGGGCAAATATCCACCAGCTCAGGTCAATGCGGTAAGCAAAATTCTGCAGCCATTCGTGCGCGGCATAGTAGCCGGCCGGCAGGGCTACCAGGAAGGCCACGCCAATCAGTATAAAAAATTCTTTCGCTATCAATACCGCAATACCTGTAACAGCCGCTCCCAATATTTTACGGATACCGATCTCACGGGTACGCTGTTCTATCGACAACATCACCAGCCCCAGTAACCCCATGCACGCAATAAGGATGAACAGTACAGCAGCTACTCCAATGATCTGTTTCCATTTTGTCTCTTCCGCATATCGTTTGGCTACGATATCACTGGCAAACTGGTAATTGAATGGAAAAAACGGCGCCACCTTTTTGTAGGTATGCTGCAAGGAGGCGAGGGTTGCAGGCACTTCTGCCGCGTTTATCTTTATCCAAGCCTGCCCATAATTCCTGGCCGAATCCATGGCAAATACCTGCGGCGTTATCTTTTCTTTCAACGACCTGAAATGGTAATCTTTGATCACCCCTATGATCGTTAATGTCTGTTCGCCTTTTCTAAAGCTGATGGTTTGTCCTACCGGATCGGTCCATCCTGCTTCTTTTACAAAGGTTTCGTTGACGATGGCAGCCTGTGTATGATCGGAAGAGAAGGCGGGCGAAAAATTACGTCCTTCGATGATGGGTATATCCAGTACAGGAAAGAACTGTTCATTTACTTTGCTGTAATCGATGGTAATGTCTTTTCCTGCTGCCCGTATTCCGGCAGTCGTATTGCCCCTGTTCCTGCCAGCGATGCTGATAACGGATGAGCTACCGGCCAATTCATTGCTGAAAGTTTCAAACGTGTTGTGGTCACTTTTACCATAGGGCATATCCACTTTCACAAGGTTGCCGGGATCGTATCCGAGATCCTTATGGTACAGGTAATTCATTTGTGTGTAAATGGCAATAGTAGCAATAATGAGAAAGATGGCCAGGGTAAACTGCAGCACTACCAGCCCGCGGCTGAAATAGTTTTTTCCCATCAACTTTTGCCGATTGTTCAGCGCTTTGACCGGCTGAAACGAGGAAAGTACCAGAGAAGGGTAGAAGCCTGCGATGAATGCCGTGGCGAATAAAAGGAGGATATATGCAACGCACAGTTTATAATCGGCGAGGTAGCTAAGACTTAGTTGCTTATTGGCCATTTCATTGAAGAAGGGAAGTGTTATGAACGTGAGCACAAGGGCCAGAGTAAACGAAATTGCAGCAATGAATAATGATTCTGCCAGAAATTGTATGATCAATTGCCCACGCGTGCTGCCAATCACTTTCCGGACGCCAATCTCTTTGCTCCTTTTCAAGGACCGCGCGATGGCCAGGTTGATAAAATTGATGCAGGCCACTACGAGTATAAACAGTGCAATGAGCCCCAGGATATACGACCAGCTGATATCGCCGCCGCTGCCTAAGCCATTATCCTGCCCAAACTCGCCCAGGTGGATGGCGGTTATGGGTTCAAGGTTCAATGCCACGTTTATGGCAATGTTCTTTTTTGCTTTTACCTCCGCGATCTGTTTTCCGGTATGCCTGTCGAACAGTGCCTGTATTTTTTGATCTACTGCTTTTACAGCTGCCCGGGGCTCAAGCAACAGGAATGTATTCACGTTGCCGCCAATCCAATCGTCATCAGGCTTGTTATTTTGCAGGTAGTAGTTGTAAGGCAATAGCAGATCGAAACGGATGGACGAATTCTGTGGACTATTCTTTGCAACAGCAGTTACCGCAAAAGCCTCAAAGTCGTTATTGAATTTCAGCTCCAGCGTTTTGCCAATCGCGTCTGCAGTTCCGAAATACTTCTTTGCAACATCTTCGGAGAGAACAATGGCATGCGTGTTATTGAGAGCAATACGGGGATCGCCCTGCAGCAGCGGGAATGAAAAAAGTGCAAAGAAGTTACTGTCGACAAACAACGGGTTTTCAATAAATGCCTCGCCTTTATGTTTCACCGTTACCGGCGACTGCGTGGTCCTTGTGTACCCTGTTATTTCAGGTATTTCTTTTTCGAGGGAGGGACCCAGGTGAGGCGAAGTGATACCCATTTTATGCGGGGCATCCTCTCCTATTTGTATACCCTGCACAACCCTGTATAACCGGGTATAGTTTTCATGAAACCGGTCGTAGCTAAGTTCATCTTTGGTATACAGGAAGATCAGCATACATACGGTGAGGCCAATGCTTAATCCTGCGACCATAATAATAGAGAATGTTCTGTTCCGTAAAAAGCTTCTCCAGGCAGCTTTGAAGTGATTTTTAAGCATACTGTTTTGGTTTTAAAGAGCTGATGGAACGTCCCTGTATAAGCACTGAAAATATGCCAATCCTTTAATTGTTTAATTATCAAACGCATCCTTGTGACCTTACCGCCAATCCCGTTCGGTTATGATACAATTATTGCCCGCTATTGAACGGACGCCGGCCTGTCAACCCTCTCGTAATCCTAAGATTGTGTTAAACCAAACGGCCCATTTCCGAAATTTTTCGTATTTCAATTATTTCCCTATATTTGATGTACGAAGACTACCGTAGTTCCGCATTTTTAAAAACACATGTATCATGAAAAAATACTTCTTCTCTCTATCCGGATTAGCAGCGTTGCTGCTGGTGCTGGCCCAGCCGGTTGCGGCCCAGGACGATAACAAAGCCGACAAAAAAGACAAGGACAAAGACAAAGTGAAACAGTATGACGAGATCATCATCCGTAAGAAAACCGATAAGGATGGTGGCAAGGTAACTGTAGAGATCAAGGATGGTGAGGTATTAGTAAATGGCAAGCCAATTGAAGATTTTGAAGATGAAAACATCTCCGTGCGTAAGCGCAAAACAGCTATTGCCGGTCTTGGTGCTGTAAACGGTTCTCCTTTCCGCAGCCATGGCGGCACTGCCCTGAACTTTGGTGATGATCATTTTGAGGCATTCGGTTTGGGTGATTCCAAATCTGCTTTCCTCGGCGTAGCTACCGATGACGGTAAAGACGGCGCCAAGGTAGAGACAGTGACCAAAGGAAGCGCCGCTGAAAAAGCCGGCCTGAAGAAGGGTGATGTGATCACCAAGCTTGACGACAAGGCTGTTTACAGCCAGGATGAAATAGCGGCTGAAGTGAAGAAGCACAAACCCGAAGATAAGCTGACCGTTACTTTCAAACGTGATGGCAAGGAGCAAAAGGCTACTGCTACTTTGGGTAAAAGACCAGGCAACGCGATTGCCTTTGGTGACAACTTCCAGGGTTTCTCTGCCCCCAACCTCCAGGGCCTCCAGGCGCTGCCCAACTTCGACTTCAAGTGGGATGAGCGCAGTGGTGGTGGCGACGGCCCCCGCGTGTTTTATAACTCCAGCCGTGGCCGCCTCGGTATCAAAGCCCAGGACACGGAAGATGGTAAGGGTGTGAAGGTATTGGACGTAGATGATGAGTCTATTGCCGAGAAAGCCGGTGTGAAAGAAAATGATATTATTACAGAATTTAATGGCAAGGCAGTGAACACCGCCGACGAGCTGGCAGCCGCCGCCCGCGAAGCGCGTGAAAAGCCTTCCGTAACCGTGAAAGTGCTCCGCGATGGCAAAGCCCAGTCGCTGGAGTTGAAAACGCCTAAGAGGCTGAAAACTGCCAACCTGTAATCATTCTGCATGACAGCACTATAGAGGCCTCCCGGTAACGGGGGGCTTTTTTTGTTACAGGATACACGTTGCAGGGTACAGGGGTTGGTTACCAAAGTGTTACTTCCGGCACGGCTTTGCCAAAGCTTCGATGAGCGGGGTGGGAAATCCGCCTTTTATGAGGTATTTTTGCGGGCTTAGCAAGAAGTACACAGTTATGGCTGATATTAAGGATTCATATGAAGTTGTGGTAGGGCTGGAGGTTCATGCCCAATTGCTCACAGAAAGTAAATTGTTCTGCGGCGACAGTGCGGCTTTTGGCGGTGATCCCAATACGCATATCAGTCCCATTACGCTTGCTCATCCGGGCACTTTGCCCAAGCTGAATAAGAAGGCGGTGGAATATGCCATCCGCATGGGGCTGGCCTGCCACTGCGAGATCAGCCGTAACAACTATTTCGCCCGTAAGAATTATTTCTATCCCGATCTGCCGAAAGGTTACCAGCTTTCGCAACATACTACGCCGGTGTGTATCGGTGGCCATGTCACTATCCGTACTGCGGAGGGTGAAAAGGCCATCCGCCTCAACCGCATTCATATGGAAGAGGATGCCGGCAAAAGCATTCATGATGCCGACCCCAACAGTACTTGTGTAGATTATAACCGCGCCGGCGTGCCGCTGGTAGAGATCGTGACCGAGCCCGATATCCGAAGTGGTGACGAGGCTTATGCTTATCTCACCGAGCTGCGCAAACTGGTGCGCTACCTGGCCATTTGCGATGGTAACATGGAAGAAGGCAGCATGCGTTGCGATGCCAACGTATCTGTGCGCAAAAAAGGCGACACGAAGCTGGGCACCAAGGTGGAGGTGAAGAACCTCAACTCTATCCGCAACGTAAAGAAGGCCATCGAAATTGAAGCGCAACGCCTGATCGGTCTGCTGGAGAGTGGCGAACCCATCATTCAGCAAACGAGGAGTTTCGATGCCGGCAACAATACTACGTTTGCCCTGCGTACCAAAGAGGACGCCAACGATTATCGTTATTTCGCCGATCCAGACCTTACACCATTCCGTGTAACCGAAGAAATGCTGGCATCTATCCTCCGGGATATTCCTGCATTGCCGGAAGAAAGGATCGCCCGCTATACCACACAATTGCAGCTGCCGGATTATGATGCGCGCGTGATCTGTGATGAGAAGGAAACGGCCGACTATTTTGAAGCTGTCATTGAACATACTTCCAACTATAAAGGAGCCGCCAACTGGATGCTGGGTCCTGTGAAATCATGGTTGAATGATAACAATGCTACCATCCCTTCATTCCCGGTTACTGCTGCTTCGCTGGCAGCGCTGATCGCGCTGGTGGATAGCAACCAGGTGAACTTCTCTATTGCTTCTACCCGCGTGTTGCCAGCTTTGCTGAAAACACCGGAGAAAGCACCATTGGACATTGCCAAGGAACTGAACCTGCTGCAGGACTCTGATGAAGGCAACGTAGCTGCGTGGATAGAGGAAGTGCTGAACAAGATGCCTGATAAGGTAGCTGAGTACCAGAAAGGCAAGAAAGGCTTGATGGGACTTTTTGTAGGGGAAGTGAAGAAGATATCTAAAGGAAAAGCAGATCCAAAACTGACGAACGATATTCTATTAAAAAAATTACAATCATAGTCTTATATGAAATACCCTTTGCGTTGGCTTGTATTGGCAGTATTAATAACGTTAGGCGCTTGTTCCGGCGATAAAGGCAATACGCTGGAAGTAAAAGGAGCACTGGAGCACCTGGATCAACTGACAGCAAACAACCCTGGCCTGGTAAAAGATGGCAAGATCAAACTGGCCTTGTATGAGATACCTATGAGCGCCGATGGTGCGGGCGCGCCTCCCATATTACTGGATACCCTTACCATCCCTGTGACGCAAAAATCTTACCGCCTGAAAGGTGCTGCGCAAAGTAATGGTGGTCTATATAATTTATCTATTGGCGATGGGCCTATGCTGCCGCTGATCTACGACAGCAAATCGATCACTGTCGATATCGACTTCTCCAATATGAACCGCTTCTACTCCGTGAAAGGTTCTGCTGCCAGTGAGCAGTTGAAAGATTTTATTTTCACGTATGCCGATCGGCGCACTTCTGTTGAGCGCCAGATGCAGGCATTGGACAGCCTGAAGCAATTCCAGGCGAGTGATAGCCTTGTGCTGGCCGCTACCAGTAAAAAGAATGAAGCGCTGAATGGTTTGAATGCTTACCTGAAGCAATTCCTGGGTAGTGCCAACCAACCTACGCTGGCTTCTTTTGCGTTGGGCCGTGCCGCTCAAACGTTGCCTATTACTGATTTTGAAGCTTCTTTAAACCAACTGACCCAAAAGTTTCCGCAAGACAGTAACCTGACTGAGCTAAAGAAAAAGTACGAGTCTTTCAAGGCGCAGCAGCAGGGTGCGGGCGCCGGTGGCAGCTGGGTGGGCAAGCAGGTGCCGGAAATGGTGATGCCTACACCGGAGGGGAAAGATGTTGCTTTGTCTTCTTTCAAAGGAAAGTATGTGCTGGTCGATTTCTGGGCCAGCTGGTGTGGTCCCTGCCGGGCAGAGAACCCCAACATCGTGCTTGCGTACCAAAAATTCAAGGATAAGAACTTCACCATCCTGGGCGTATCCCTCGACCAGGACCGGGGCAAATGGGTGGAAGCTATTAAAAGAGATGGCCTTACCTGGACCCAGATCAGCGATCTGCAGTATTGGGACAGCAAGGCGGTACCGCTCTTTGGTTTTAATGGTATTCCTTTTAACTTGCTGGTAGACCCGCAGGGCACCGTGATTGCCCAGGGCTTGCGCGGCGAGGCGCTGGAGCAGAAGCTGACGGAGGTATTGGTTGCCAAGCCTGCTCAGTAAGGAATAGGCAAATTAGTAAATAACTGATTTTCAATAGAGACGACTCACTACGGTGGGTCGTTTTGCATTATAGCTACGGACAAGATTTACAACGAATTAAAACAGGATGCAGCATATATGCAGCATATACCCAGCACTTATACAGCTTAGATACAGCATTATTTAAAAGGTATGCTGCATCTATATTTAATAATTACATATTATTTTATATTAATAATTTAATTTCTTAAATTGAAGAACCGGCACCTGACGGAAACCCCGAAGGATGCTTTTTAACACATTAAACTTTAACTATTATGGCAAAAGCACAAGGAGGCCTTGGCGATGGCCTCAGGGGAAAGATTGATGGTCTTTCCTTTTACACAATGAAGGGCGTAGAAGGAACGATCGTTCGCAGAAGCTCCGGGCATACCAAAGAAAAGAAGAACTCGGACCCTAAGCTTAGGAACTTCAAACTGGCCGGGGAAGACTTCGCCGGCCGTGCCCGGATGAGTAAATTCCTGATGGGAGCGCTGGCCCATCAGAAGCCGATGGCCGACTACAATATTGCCGGCCCGCTCATTGCGCTGATGAAGCCTGTCCAGGAACTGGATAGTGAGGGCGATTATGGAGCCCGCAACGTTAAGTTGACAGCCTACCCGCATGTGCTCAAAGGTTTTTCGCTCAACAACAGCCATCCGCTCGATACGGTGATCCGCTTCCCGGTTACCGGATCCATTAACCGTGAAACGTTGTCGGCCAAGGTACAGTTCCCTGAATTGGTACCGGGTATCAACTTTGCGCCATCGGCGAAGCAACCTTACTACGCTTTCCGTATTTCACTGGCTGTGGTGCCCGATATTATTTTCAACAAAGGTCTCTTTACAGCAACACATCCCGGTTATCCGATCAGTTGTGCCAAGTCTGTAGACTCCGACTGGTTTTCGCTGCAGGAAGGTTCCAAGGCATTGGAAATGGAGGTCGGCACCGTCTTTACTCCGCCCGATACCAACTTTACGCTGATACTGACAGCAGGCATTTTGTATGGAGAATTAAAAGCACTCGAGCATATTGGCCAGGTGAGACATGCAGGCAGCTCGAAAGTGTTGGAGGTGGGGTAAGAGAAGGCGGATATAAGTGCATATCACACATAGCCTATACGCCAAATCAGAAATCCATATAACAAAAGGATGAATAGATTACTTAGAATAACCCTCCATTTATCATACATTTTAAACCTCTTCAACAGCAATCCGTTCGCTAATAAATGAATGGCTATAGTAGCTCCTAAAAATATCCAGGCTAATCTGTCATAATCATTGTTTGCCCCAAAACCATAGCTATATGCAATTATTGTATTAACAATTACCATTACGATAAACAGAACAATATTAAATCCGAAGATGATTTCATTGTACAGATTGTATTTACCACGGTTATCTTGCATTGGCCGGTTAATTCAAAGTAGTTAACG
Source organism: Paraflavitalea sp. (assembly GCF_059502485.1). Taxonomy (NCBI): domain Bacteria; kingdom Pseudomonadati; phylum Bacteroidota; class Chitinophagia; order Chitinophagales; family Chitinophagaceae; genus Paraflavitalea; species Paraflavitalea sp. The sequence continues at coordinate 1,047,146 of NZ_JCACET010000008.1, read as the reverse complement.
GAATGCATAACCTATTCTAAATTTAACGGCCTGTGTGCGGGGTTGCTGCTGGTAGCTGAGGAAATCCCAGAGTAACTGCACTTTTGTTTTTTTGAATGTTTTGCTCTTGAGAGAAATTATTTTGCTGATGCCTACCAGACCACTTTGCTGCCATTTGTCGCTTTGTGCAGCTATATCGGGCGTAATTGTTCCACTAATTGTGAGCGGCTGGTAGTTGTACTCATAGCCGCCCGAAGCAAAGAAGCTACCTTTCAACTTTACATCGAGGAAGGAGCGCACGCCTGCGCCCTCGCTGGAGATAGCGATGTTGCGTATATCTTTTCCCCATCCAACTTTGTAGCTGCCACCAATACCGACGACGCTTTTATCGCTAAGTTTATACCCGACCGATAGTCCAATATCAGAAGTGGTGGGGAAAAAGTTGTTGGACTTTTGTGTTTGCAGATTGGTTCCGTATTCCAGTCTTTTCCAGAAGGATTTTGTTTTTTCGTTGTTGGGTTTAAAGTCTGGCATATCCATATCGGCTCCACCAGCGCCCAATTTGTTGATCTTGTCTTTTAGCTGGTTTAGCTGGGCCTGTGCAGCTTGCAGGTTTTGTTGCAACATTTGCTGGGCATTAGGACCTGCAGATGCTAACTGTGTTTGCAGGAGTTGCTGTATCTGGCTGCGGGTTTGCAAGCCTGCGAGACTGGCATTGCTGGCATACCCTGCCGGTACGGAAAACAGCCCTGCCAGCTCTGAATGTTGCTGCAGGAAGCTTTGAAAGGCGGGCAGTTTATTGAGGAGGGATAATGCTTTTGTAAACAATTTGTCAGGATCGTTGAACATATCACGGTATTCCTGTATCTGCCGGGAATAATAAAAAAGTTCTTTATTGAAATCCTGGTAGCTTTGGGCAAGTCCAGGCGGCAGGTTGGTGTATCTGCTAAAGGTGGCTTTGATCTGCTCCTTGCGTTGGCGAATGAAGGCTTTAATCTGTTCGGATTGTTGGAGTTTCCCTTGTAGCTGTTGTACCTGCTGCAGGGAACCGGTAATTTTTTTGGCTTCGTTGGAATTAAGTAGGTTACTATTGTTTTGCAAGAAGGAAAGCGAGGTTTTCAATGAATCCACATATGGCATGTAGGCACCACTTGCGCGGCCGGTAAGGGTTGTGGGATTTTTGAGTTGTTCGCTCAGTTTGGCATATTGTTCGGCTGCCCCGTCGAAAAGCTGTTTGGCAGCTGTGGAGTCTGTCTTCATTAATTTCTTCCTGAGCTTTTCTTCTTTGCGAGCGAGTCGTTGCAGGAACTTTTCGGTTTTCCGGGTGAGCTGCGCTTCGAGTTTTTCGGTCTTTTTCTGTATGTGTTCGTTGAAGCGAGTGGGCAGGTTGATCAATTTATCCGTGAAGGATGGTTGATCCTGCGCGACTGCGATTTGTATGCAGGCGAGATTAAGGAATAGTATCAGTAAACCCGAAATTCTCATAATAACAGCTTTGATATTTTCATACAGGTAATATAAGATGTATTATCCAGGCACAAGTACGCTTCTGCACATATCCAACCTGCATACTTGCGCCAGTTAAGGGGCCCCGCCAGAGTGATTGGCGGGACTGTTGCTCTGTAATAGTCCTCATAAGTAATCAAAATCATTCATTTGTTACAACAAATTTGCTAACTGATGAGGTATACTCAATATCATTTGCTATATAACAGAATGTTGATGAATCAGTCTTTAATCGATGCCTTACTTCGGCTGCCATTAATTGATTCCGCTCCAGCAAAGCTTTGAAAGCATATATTCTCATCACAGTACTTCTACTATATGATAAATTCAACCATTCCGAATCCGATATTAACTTATTAAGTCTATCGTAGGATTCGTATGTAGCATTAGCCCTACTTTCAATACCAATACCTGCACCATATACACAATCGCTTGCTTCTATTCTTGTTATTAAAATCTTCAAATTGTTTTCAATATCAGGCATTGTTCTTTTCGTCAACGCACTATCCTTTTCTCTCAAATTACCCTGATTACAAGCTGTATTTGCATAAAGCTGAATAAAAGTAAAAGCTATTATAACCCTACCTTTTCTATTCATAATTCAGATTGACTATCGTTTGGAAAACTTTGTTTTCGTTTTATCTACTGCTGCTTGTTGCTGTTCTAAAATAAGTGTAGAAGTTACTCCGATAACAGTTGTCTTAGTTACACCTCTATGATCCATTCGAGTGCTCGCTTCCCACGGTATGAGTGCTGCTACACCATTCACCTCTCTAATTGTATTATACTCCTCACAATTGGTGAACAGCTATTTTAACCTGGCACCCAAACCCAAAAAGATTTTATTACTCCAAATTGATCCACAATAATTCCCAGCTCCTTATTACCAAGAGCATTACCACCAGCATAGTTTGTTAATCTGTATCGAAAATATCTTTCATTGCCACTCACATTGGCAAAGTTTGCTTTTCCAAAGAAATTTTGGTACACATCCCACCTCTCACCTTCCAGCTTGCAAGAAGCTTTAATGCTTTGTACAGCTAATAATCTAAAACCAGTATCGCCTATACTATCCTTCTGCCAATACTCAGCATATCTCGCCAAAAAAGACGAGCAGGATATTGGACGATCTTTATGCACTTTCTGCGTTGAACAACTAAGGCAACTATAAAAAAAAAGCACCGCAAAAACTGCATTGTAACGGTTCATTTTTTGTTTTTTATTTTTATTGCGGACTCTTTCTTAAAGTTTTCCATCTCTTCTTCCGTGTTAAAAATTGTGTCTGTACCCGGGAAATAATAGTTAAAGTTAGGCTTACCTGGCCTCCATAAAATATTCCTTGTTAACCCTAAACCATCGATATCCTGGGGAGTCACTTTCATATCCTTCATTTCAAAAATTTCATTCCCTGGAATCCACATGATTGGTAATATACCATTCTGCTTATGATGCAAATGAGTTTTATCGTCGGAAAAATCTGGTTCACCAACGGTTTGCATGAAGCCCATCATATGCCCTATTTCATGTCCAGCAACTTTCTTATCAGTCGCTCTCCAATCTGCTAAATTTAGCATTCCTGAATTTCCACCAAAAAAAGATCTCAAACCGTTGGCATCATCAGTTATTTTCATAAAATTCACACTTTCATCTCTATTTTTCCGAGCTATTTCGACAACATTATCCATACTTTTAGCCTCAACAGTAAAATTAAACTTAACGTCATACGTTTTTTTATTAGCCCCGACCGTAGGTTTTACTTCTATCGTATTCCCTTTTTCATCAACATAGGTTACAGTGTTCCATTGAGCATTTAAAGCTTCTTGTATTTCACTTGCCAGGTCGCTTGTTGCACCATATCCGTATATGTATATCGTTGCTGATACTTCTATATATTCTTTACCATTTTCGTCTTTTTTAAGAGTAACTTTTACACCTCTCCCATCGGGATCAACAAACATTAAGGGATTATTAAGTGCATAATTATATGGTGAAAGTGACGCATATTTTTCAGCCAAAGGGTCAACATTGTGCCATCTACCAATTTGTGGGTCATACATTCTGGCTCCGTAATCATACCACTCCAATCCACTACCATCACTGAATTCTTTCTCCTGTTTCTCCTTACCGTTGTACTCATACTTGTTATCCAACTTGCCAACAGCTTTGGAACTAATACCTGCCATCGTCAGCCCAAACGGATAATAATGCGTTTCTTCGATGACAGGGCCGGTCGTATGCTTTATACTCAGGTTATCAAAGAACACATCCCAGTTCTGAGTTTCATTGCTGACATAAATGTACAAAAATCCGTTTTTAGTCATTGAGATGTCCGAATACCCTATGGGCTGTACACTGTTGGCCACCCCTACAACCTGGGCACCGCTACTAGCAGCCACGTATTTCAATTGCTCATCCAAAAGTATCCAGTTGAGGTAAGCCTTGGGTTTGCCGTTGCCTGCCTGGGATGTTTGCTTATCGACTATAAAATCACCGACAGCAAGCGCCACAGGCCCCGGATTACTACTTAATTGTAACAGTGTTCCTTTACTTTCTCCCGCAGCTCCGACGATTCCTCCAGCCAGGGAAGAAAGTATGTTAGGAACCAGGTTAGTACCATCATTATAGCTTCCCCCGTTGCGATAAAAATGAGATGCACTGATATCAATTTTATCTCCACTCATTACTTTGAGTACAATAGCCGGCCCTATCTTATTACCATTACCATTTACCAGGTCTACTATGTCATTGGGGTTGGTAACAGGCACGGGGTCGTTGGGATAGCCGCCAGGAACCGCTGCTTTGGCTATAGCTGTTTGGGGTATGTTGTAAAAGAGTTGTTCCTCGTCCGTTCGGTAGGCAGTTTCCATCGAAGCGAGGTACTGCGTAGTATCCGTTTGTTCAGTAAGCACCATGCGCACATTCCCAAGATGATCTTTCAGAAAGTAATCATACTGGAACTGGTATGCATTATCTCCGTTGGTGAAGTACCTTTTTGCGTAACGCAACCTGCCTTCTTCATGACTAATGAATTGTAATATATCGTCTTCATAAACAGCACCAACATGGTAATAGGTATATTTGACAGGCTTACCAGTTTCACTTACTTTTTTGCTTAGTTTAATACCCGCTGCATCGTATGTATATTCAATACTTCCTTTACCATTGACTTGTATCAGTTGAGGCAAATTCAGATGATTATAGGTAATACTGGTAATACCTTTATTGGCGTCCGAGATCAGGTTGCCATTATCATCGTATTGATAATCGATAGTATTCGTATTTTTCGTACCTGTATAATGAAAGTCTCCCAACTTTGTATCAGGCACATTATTGTCATCTGCCACTTGTTTTAGCTGATTGCTATTATTATCCTGCTTGTATTCGTAATGCAATGCATCTATAATCACATCGGCGTTGAAAGGCGTAATACCATGTTGCTTCATACTGCGCAAGTTGCCATTTGCATCATACTTAATCTTATAATTGTTATCAGAAAATCCCTCAACAGTAAAATTGGCATCACTGGTATTCCAGGTACCGCCGCTGGCAGCCGCCGTGTTTTGCGTAAATGTTGCTTTTTCAAAACGACTGACCGCATCATACTCAAAATCATACTTACGCCTTACTGCATCGCCCTTACTTTTCCAGATAGTACCCGCAACATTGCCATTGTATTGTGTATTGTAAAAACTAACAGAGCCTGGAGTAGTAGCCGTTTTGTCATAGGCCAGTTCAAATCCGAAGTAATTATCGGTATATCCATCAGCCCCCTCATTAAGCAGGTATTTACGGTTGGCGCCCAGTGTCCACCCTCTTACATTATAATCATAGGTTAGGCTTGCCAAGGGATTGCCACCAGCTCCACCTGCGGGAGCCAGCTTTTTTATTTTCAGCTGCCCCAATGCATCGTATTCGTTGCGGGCAATTATCTGTTCTGGCTTGCTTACTGTCTGACCATTAATAGTACTATTGACTGCTTTTCTCGTTGTAATCAGGCGACCCAAATCATCATACTCAAGCTTTGTAACCACTATATTGGTATGGTTGGTAAATGCACCTTTATTGATCACCACCAATGGCTTGCCAGAAAAGTTGTATTGCGTGGTAGCCACATCCGTTCCTGCGCCACTGAGGTTATTGCTTTGGGTTTGAATAATTCTTCCCTTGTCATCATAGATATTAACAGCACTAAGGAAGTATTCTGTACCAAGTATACGCGCAAATGTACCGGTAACGAGACCGTTAACTTGTGTGGACTGGGTCATCGGTTCGGCCCAGGGATATGCTCCATTAACAGGTAGCAGATAGCTGTCGTAAGTGGTGACCCTGTTACTGCTGATCTGAGGAGAGCCACTGGTTGCCATCCAATCATAATCATCATAAAAAGTAACGGTATAAACACTTTGCCAAACCTGATAGGGGTATGTTTGTGTAAGGGTATAGCCGATATTAGAGTTATTTCTGGTTTCGTAACGTATCTGCCAGATTTCAGCTTCTTTCACATGGGCCATCATTTGGACAAGGCTTGTGTTGAAGGGGTCATGCTGACTACCAGTAACAACAGGGCGATTCAAAGCATCATACTTAATATAAAGCCAGTTGTGGTTTATCCGTAAATTAGCATTCTGCGTCAGGATGAGCCTGTCCCATCGGTCGTACACCATATATATATCTCCCGCTGCACCAGGTACTTTTTTCATGATCATGCGTCGACGATGATCATACTCGTAACGTAAACACTGCTCATTAAGAATGAGGCTACTATTCCATGTGAGCGTCCAACTATTGGCAAGCAATAATTCCACTCCCCTGGGCTGGATTACCAACCTCAGATTACCCAGATCATCGTAGATATAATAAGTACAGAGCCAACCAGAATAATCAGTACCGCTACCATTATCTGCAGTAGCGGACAGTTGTACTTTCTTAAGGATCACCTGTCCTTTTTTATCTTTAAACTCAACTACCTGCTTATTATGCTCATCGACGGAGATGTTTTTGTAAAGCTCTCCCGGATTGTAGATTCCCGCCAAGGTATAAGATCCCCAACCTGTTCCAACACCACCAGGTGCATCGGTGACAGTCCAGCTTTTCACATCATCTATGCTGGTGTTGAGATAATACTTGCTTTTTATTGAATGGCGGTTGGCCTCACTACCTTGCGACGCAGTACCTACCCAATTGGCTCCAGCTGCAAAGACCTCTTGCACCCGGTTAAGCGGCGAGGACTCAAAATTGGTTTGGCCATAAGCCCAGTTTAGATTGCCCCCAACATTGGTCTCTCCTGGTTGGCCGCTCAACTGTGTATTATAGAACTGGATCTGTTGCTGAAAAGGATCCAGCTTAAATAGGCCGTCTGAACTATTGGCGCCGAAGGGAATATATTTGTATTTTTCACGGCTAAATTCATCATAGACGACTGCCGTTACCAGGTCTACCGCACTTGCTGAAGATGTAGGGGCATTGGGGTTGGTAGCCAAAGAACCTTTTTTGATAATGGTTTGCCATGGCCGGCCTAAACCATCAAAATATGCAGTAGTTTGTCGTACATCCTCGAGGTTACGACCTGGGAGTGTCGCCGGGTTCTGCTCCGGCGCCAATGCTTCCCAGGTTCGAACGTAGTTAACTTTTATGTTGCTATTATGAGCCGCCGGCGGTGTGACGGGAGTTTGCGCTTGTGCAACTGTTTGTAGCAATAGCAAACTCAGTATTATAATAATTTTACTCATGGTTGAGCGGATAAGGAGTTATTGGTTATAATTTTTCTGGAATTGGTAGTCGATGGTTTTGAGTACATTTTTGTTTTCATCCCTGACAGTCTTTAACCGCCCAAAAGCATCGTATTCATAATAGGTAATGCGGTTGTTAACATCGCATTGACTCGTCATACCAATCAAGGGATCATAAGTATAGGTCGTCATCTGGGCACCTTGTGGCATAAGACGTACTTCATCCATGATATTGGCGGCTACTTCGATATTTGTAACATTGTTAAGCACACGTTCATAATATTTCCACAGGCCTCTGATTTTTATTGGTTGAGTCATGAGTTGTCCATTGATCCAGGTATCGGCAGTACCCCAGACTCCTACAACATAGTTTCCGGAAGGAACTGTTTTAAGGATTACTCCACTAAAAACCTTCTTTCCTGTAAGCGGATTACCATTGTCAAGAATAGTAGATCCAGGGTTCATGGTCCAACCGCCCCACCCATCAGCTTCGAAGGATGTGTAAGCAATGTTTACTGGCTGTGCATTTATAACTTCAGCTATTGGCAGGCCTTTTTTATAGTCATATATGTATGATTGCCTAATATTCTGTGACTTCGACATATCCAAAATATTACCATCAGCATCGTATTGGTGATAAGTGAATTTTTGCTCCAGGGTTGCTCCTATGCCAATAGCTTCCTTTATCTGATCAATCTCAAAAAAGGAATTGTACCATTTTAAAAAAGACATCTCCCTTATCCGGTTAAGATTGCCTGCTGTATAATATTCTTCTCTGACAGGCGTAACAATATTACTATCTGTCATATCCTTCAAGATAGCATTTAACGGAAAATTGAAATTGTACGTAAAGCGTTGCTCTTCAACCTGTGTTCTGGAATTAGTATTCACTACTTTCGAAACATAATTCCTTACTGCATCATATGCTATATCCACCTTAACTACTAATGAATCAGTATAGTTGTAAGTAGAAAACTCTTTGGACACTTCCTGCACTTTCCGATATATTGCCGGTACAAGCAACATATTCTGTGCTATCATTGTATATTTATTTTGGGCACAAAAAGAGTAAGGAGCAGGATCATTTTCATAGTAATAGAAGCCGGTAAATATGATTGGCCTTGGCAACCCATATATATACTCTTTTAACGTATCAATGGCTATTCTTTCGTAATTTGTTCTCGTAGACCGTATTACGGTAACAGAGTCATTAACACAGTAATCTGTTTTAGTTAATAAGCCATAAGCAGTAGCATCCAAATTGCTTGCACCAATGTAATAGTCTTTTTGATAAAGCTTTTGACCGCTACCTATGCTTTCCGTAACAACATATGCATAAAGCGTGGAAAACACACCTGGTATTTCACTTTCCGAATTCAATGAATTGATAGGACAATCAGGAGCATCGGGACTGTATTCGTTTTCGCCTGCGCACAAAACCCAGTCCATCCTAACGCCATTTTGAAGGCCAGCATAATAAAAAATTTTCTTATTATAGACCTTTCCGTCGACATCAATGTCCTCGATTTGTTTTATCCTTATACCAGGCACAAAATAATCATAGCCACCTTTTGTTTCCTTATTGGATTCGTAATAGAATTTTGTTTTACCTCCCGTAGGATATTGTATTTCATTCAGTGTCCCGTTTGCAATAACATGATCATATACCTGCCGATTGGCTATCTGGCCGGTATATCCATACAAAGCGGCATTAGGGCACCCTATAAGCGATAAACCACCTTGTCCATTATTATAACCAAAAATATCTCTGCCACCAATATCCATGAAGCTACTGTAAATCTCTGCTTCATAAGAAAAGCCATATTCTTTTACAACATTATTATCACTTCCATATTCTCGATATTTAGATAGTTTAAGTTTGTTATTACCAAATAACGCGTGCTCAAATGCAATCTTTTTTATTTGCTGTCCGCTATGATTGGATTGTACCCTGATTGCTGATAGCTTTTTCTTCCAGGCAGCCAAGTTGGTATCAGTAGTATAATCGAAAAATACGGTAACGTCCTTAGTTTTGATCTTGGAAATCAACTGTACAGTATTGCTATAAATGGGTTGGTTAGTGATATATTCATTCGTACCGCAACCACAATTATTAAATCCTGGCCCTCCAGTACCTCCTCCCATATTCCGTTTTACAAATTTCTGAGATTCGATTACCTGATAGGAATATTCGTATTCTTCATATTCGAATACAATGGAGTCTTTATGTGGTGTTATTATTTTTATGAGCTTCCATGCTACACGTGCCGCCATAGCATTAAATGCCTGTGCATAGTATTTACCATTATGCTGCACACTATTATAATCGTATTTAGCCCCAAAAAAATATTTGACCCCTTTATCATCTACGATCATAAAGCTATCCAGGTGATTATTGAGTTTTTTGATCTTTACCTTACTGTGTTGCTTATCAGGATAAAAGTTACCGGTTTTAGTAAGGATCATTCCATCGCTTATACCTGGTAAGGTATAGTAGTAATTGTCTGCCGAAAAATCCCTTATCCCGCCTGCAATCTCTTCGAACAAGGTTTGATTATTGTGTGAAGTTGAGTGCGCATTGATGTTGTTTATGTAAGATGGATCCAGGCGGTATAAATTATTTATGAGATCATCTTCATCTATCAATCCATTTACCTTCCTGTTTATACTTCCGCCAACATTCAGGGACCATTTCAGTCCCACAGAAGAATGCACATCATCGAATTTAACGCCTGAGGCCTGGTAGCTAATACTTATAGGTACTGAGACACCATCAAGTGCGACTGTATATAAATTAAACTGGATATCCGGCAAACCCGATCCAGTGTTAATGGGTATGTTACCATAAGCCCCCAGCGAAGCATTTTCGGGGATTCCTTTAAGTACATTCCTGTAATCAAAGCTATAGCTGAAAGCATCGTTGTTAATTCCAGGTTGCGCATGCAAGACGAAGGAGTGGCTAATACAACACAGCAAAAGGAGAATAAGTCTGGTTTTCCTCATAGCGATCTTAGTTTAAGGTAAATGGTTAGACCATGAATTTATGTAAATCGCCCGATCAAAAAAAGAACAAACCGATATTCGCGCAGAATCAGGTATTAAGTGTGCAGGTTTGGGCCAAATTCGTGCAGGGGCAGTAACAAAAATGCCCCCGCTATCGCGGAGGCATTTTCTTTTATTTCTTATGAAACCCTTCCTGCTATGGGTTTGGCTGCATGTTGGGGTTAGCATTCAATTCAGCACGCGGGATGGGCAGCTGGAATTTAGGGCTTCCTACCGGCAGGTTGAGAGCAGAAGCCGGGGGCAGTGATCCTCCGCCACTGGCCTGATCACCTGAGTTGGGACGCGCAACAGGCAGATTTAGCCTTTTCAGGAAGAACAATCTGTCGCCTTCACCAAACAGTTCCAGCCTCCTTTGTTTGTAAATCTCGTCCAGCAGTGCCTGGCCTGTGAGGTTCAGGTTAACAAAGCCTGTATAGCGACTTGCCATCAGAGTATTGAGGTCGGCAAGGGCGCCCACCGGGTTGGCATTCTTGTATTTCGCCTCTGCCCTGCTCAACAATACTTCAGCTGTTCTAAGCACTTTACAATCAACAATGTTCAAACGCCCAGACAACCGGCGGGCATATTTGATCACATGGTTGTAAGGTGTATTGATGTAGTTACCTGTCAGGAAATACGCTGCTTTCCTCACATCATTTGCTGCATATTGTGTGAACAATTCATATACCGGTGCAAATTCGGAGCGGTATTCATTGTTAGTAAGCTGCTCATATTGAACTCCGATCGTAATATTATCCTTCTCCGTCATGCGGATCTTAAATAACACACCCTCTTCTTTATCGTCAACCCATATGTCTTTGAACGTAGTAAGCGTCCCCAAATTACTGTTGTACTTTAACGAGCTATCGGCCCATTTGGTAGTGTTGGCCCAGTCGGCCATATGTAAGTAAACCCTGCTCAACAAACCTGCTACCGCTGCCCTGTTGAGGCGCATTGTTTCAAAAGTTTGCTCTTTATTCAGAAGGTTTATTTTGGCATAGGCCAAGGTAAGGTCATTGACAATTGAGTCATACGTAACTTTCAACACAGGGCGGGCAGGCTTCAGCGAGAAATCAATGCCTGTCAGGTAAGGCATACCCAGGTCGGTGTTTGGATCTGAATTCGCATAGATCTTCGAATAAACCCTTGCCATATCGAAATGCACAAGTGCGCGAACAGCACGGGCTTCTGCTTCTGCATTGTTTTTAAAGGCTCCATCCGGCAGGTTATTAATATTGGTTATAATACCATTAGCGCGTCTGATGATATTATATCCATTTCCAAATAATCCAGAAGTAGCTTCTGCCGTGTACTGCCACAAATAATAGTTGGCCCCTGTACCACGTCCCGTTGAGTTTCTAATAAGGTTGTCTGCCACCAGATCGCCGAGTACAATCCATTCACCGCCGGTGTAGGAACCAGAAGTAACAAACCCTTTGTACATACCCCGTATTGCGTTGGTGAAATCGTTTTGTGTAACAAATGCCTGGTCTACCGGCAACTGGTTATAAGGATCCAGCTCCAACCTTTCTTTTTTGCAGGAGGTGAATAACCCTGTAGCCAAGGCTAAGGCCGATGTATATGTTAATATCTTATTCTTCATGTTTTGTTAGTTTAGAAAGTGACTTCAATACCTACTGACATTGTTCTTACCTGGGGATAAGAATAGAGTTGTCCAAGCCCCGGCACCGTGTTTAAAGATTCACCGTTACCAAGACCTACTTCAGGATCTCCTTTGTAGTTGGTAATGGTGAACAGGTTCTGTCCAGACACATACAATCTAACATTCTGTGTTTTTATCTTCTTCGCGATGTCAGCCGGGAGTGAATAGCCTAACTGGATATTGCGGAAGCGGATGTAGTCACCTTTCTGTAACCACTGATCGGTAACCTGTGAGCCAGGGTTCCAGGAAGCCAGCGGCCTTGGCAGGGAAGCTGTCTGTCCGGCTGTTTTCCAATAGTCAAAAGCGCGTACATCCATATTGTAGCCACGGTTTTGATATACGTTCAGGCGGTCTCTTTCCTGGTAGTTGTAGATATAGTTGCCACCGGAGTAGTAGAAGTCGGTAGTCAGTGAAAAGTTCTTGTAAGATACATCGACGCCGAAGCTACCATAGTAGCGGGGATCGGGCGCTTTGTTGTCCAGGAACACAGTATTGTCACCACTATAAGTGGTAGTGATCTTACCGTCTTTGTCGAGGTATTGTGGTGCGCCTGTTTGAGGATCAACACCTCCCCAACGAACGAGGTAATAGTTATAGAATGGTTTTCCTACCGATAAGCGGGCAGTAGTTACTGTAATGTCCTGATTATTGTACAGCTCAGTTATTCTATTACGATTGAAAGTACCACTTGCCCTTACTGTAAGTGTCAGGTTTTTATTGCTGATCACATCGAAAGCTGCAATGGCTTCAATACCCTTATTTTCCATTTCACCAATATTCTCCAGCCTTGTACCGAAACCATTGGTTTGTGAGTAAGGCACGTTCAGCAGCAGGCTCTTGGTTTTTTTGTTGTAGTAATCAACCGAACCTCTCAGGCGTCCTTTGAATGCTTCGAATTCCAGGCCAATGTTATAGGCCTCGGCTTTTTCCCAAGTGAGGCTATCATTGCGTACCTGCTCTGGGAATGTTGCCAGCAGATCTGAATAGGAGTTCACTGAATACAATTCGTAGAAACGGTAGTTACCAATGCCGAAGTTACCGGTGGTACCGATAGAACCTCTCAGCTTCAGGACATTGATAAAATCAACTTTAGAGAAGAAGTTTTCCGATGCAATGTTCCAGCCGAGACCTGCACTCCAGAAAGTACCATATTTATTGTCATCACTGAACCTGGAGGAACCATCACGCCTGATCGATGCGTTTGCAAAGTATTTATTATTGAAATCATAATCGGCCGTTGCAAACAGCGAAGCCAATGTCCAGTCGGTACGGGCTGTACCGTAGGATGTATTGGAGGCACCGGAATTCTGTGTAGTTGTGCTTGGAGAAGCGAATCCCTTCGAACCCATGGTATAGCTCTTGAACTTATCGCTGGTATATTCAGTACCGATCAATACACGCACATTGTGATCATCGGCAAAGGTATTCTGATAAGTGGCTGTGTTGGACCATACGTAGTTAAAAGTCCTGCTGCCATTGTCAATCTTGGAACCGGGGGCTAATGGATCACCCACTACCTGATCGAGGTAAGAACCGGGCCTTATGAATGATTCCCTTTCAAAAACGTTGTAGGTCAAACCGAGGTTGGTTTTCAGGGTAACATTTTTAATGAGTGACAGTTCAGCAAACATATTGGAAACGCCCATTACTGTCCAGGTATCTTCCGGATTGTTCTCGATGGCTTCGAGGATCGGGAAACCCGCGAAGAAACCAGTCAGGTTGTAGTTGGAAGTACCTGCCAGGTAAGGAGGTTCGTACGGGTTGTAGGCGTACATGGCATAGAAGGGGCTTTGTGCGTTGTAGCGATCACGCAGGAGTGAGTTTTGCGTATAGGCTACCGTTAAGTTGTTACCCACTTTTATCCAAGGCGTAGCCTGGTATTCGATATTGATACGGCCTTGTGTTCTGTTGAACTTGGAGCGCAGACCAATACCTTCTTCATTATATCGTTGCAGGGACATGTAATAGCGCAATTTTTCCGCACCGCCACTGAGGCTGATCTCATGAGTCGTTACTGGTGCATCACGCAGCAGGATGTCCTGCCAGTTGTTGTCGCCATTCACTTTGATCGCATCATCGATCACCAGGTCGAGCTGTTGTTGGGTGAGGTTATAAAAATTAGTGGTTCCCACAGGCAGTTGCCCCGCTGTTACGAGTCTTGCCATAGCGGCTCTGGCATATGAGTTACCGTTGGCGCCGTTGGTAGCGCCAGCATCTTTACCGATGTTGTATTCCCACTGAAACTTTTGACGGGAGTTCATCATGTCGTAATTGTCTGGTGTTTTGGACTTTACGGCATAGTTGAAGCGATAGGTAAGCTGAGGTTTACCCGCCTTACCTCTTTTAGTAGAGATCAGGATAACGCCGTTGCTGGCGCGGGAACCATAGATGGCCGAAGCAGAGGCATCTTTCAGTATGGAGATGTTTTCAATATCGTTCGGGTTGATGGCATTGAGAATATCGGCCGTTGTAGGCACACCATCAATTACATATAACGGGTCGGAGCTGGCGTTGATGGAACCGGTACCACGGATACGAACATAGGCATTGGCGCCTGGACGTCCGTTTACGGAAGTGATCTGAACACCGGGCGCTTTACCCTGCAGTATCTGGTCGATGCTGGCGATGGGAATACCGGTTACTTCTTTTCCACCAACGGTGGCAACAGACCCTACCAGGCTTGATTTTTTTACGGAGCCATAACCTACTACTACCACTTCCTGCAGATTGCTTTCTGCAGATTTCAGTTGTACAGCTATGGTTGATTCTGAACCTATCGACACTTCCTGGGTAGCTTGTCCGATAGCGGAGATCACTAAGGTTCTTGCAGAAGCCGGTACGTTGAGGGAGAAGTCACCGTCGGCATTGGTGGTGGTGCCTGTTGAGGTACCCTTGATGGTTACTGATGCATTTTGGACCGGTACGCCTTTGTCGTCCGTCACCTTACCGGTGATGGTACGGCTTTGGGCTAATACCTGTACAGTCAGCATGAGTATGCTCATGGCGAGCAATAGCATTTTTCTCATGTACAATTAATTTTTGTTTGTTTAGTGTTAATGGAAAAGACGCTACCTCAGGTAGCAGTAAGCCACCTGTGCAGTACGTTTATAATGATTATTGACAGCCTCTTTTTGCCACTAACGGATCAGCTAATAACAAGCACATTTATGGTTATGCGCTTGCATTCCTGCTCAGTCAGCAACAAGGGGAGGGGTCAATAAGATTGGTTGAGATTTCTGCCTTTCGTATAAAAGCAGCAATGGGCATACGTTTCGCTTGTGGTCAAGCCATGCCTGTTTACCGGAGGAAACCTTGGGCAATAGTTTTTTTCTCATACTTGTGACTAATCGTTCAAACGAAACCGGCCATTAGCTGGCTTACATTTTTATTGGACAACAAATATATAGTGTCCGCTGCTTACAATTTTTAGTTTTAATGTCATAAAAGACAGAAGTGGTTTTTTAGTCGACAAACAGCCATGGCTACCCGCCTTTTCGTATTTGTGCTAAAACATTCTGGATCAAATGAAAATGCTCCTGGCAAAAGAGCATTCTTATCACATTCTTATCTTGTTATTTTTTTGATCGTTTATTTTCTATTCAACTTTTTTTGTGGCAAGTCATAGCTCATTTGTCTCAATCTTTGTTGCACAAAGCATGACTGGTATGGGCATAAAAAAACATTGCGGGGATAAACCCCGCAATGTTTTTTTAGCGATTTAACTATTCGCTGATAATCTATTTTCCTACAATCATATCAAACTCTTGTTCGTAGAAGGCTGCGCTTCCCGGAGCTGGATAGTTGTTTACAATGATATCTACGTACAGGGTGATCTTGCTGTTGCAGGCAGAGAATTTGCTCACTTTGCCTGGTGAAGTGCGGATCATGAATGGCTGACCTGCAGCATATTCCTTATTGGTTTGTTGCAACGGAATGTTCACGATCGTGTTGTTAGGATCAGACCAATCGAACTCGATGTTTACAGCTCCGAAGTAATCCCACAGGTTAGCGATTGTACCGGTAGCTTTTTTAGTAACGCCTGCCGGATGAACCAGGCCAGCAACGGTTACGCTGTAAGGTCCATAAGAACCACCGCCTTCCATAGTACCAGGATAGGTGCCGTTCATTACTGTGATGGCTGAGATATCACCATCGAAGCAAGGACCGCGCATCAACAGTTTGTATACGTTGTTGGCGAGCAGGGGATCGATACCAGACTGGATGGTAAATACCAGGGTATCTTTGCGACCGCCCGTGTATTGACCATATACACCTTTAACGGTGATCGTTCCTTCTGTTTTACCAGCAGGGATGGTAACGGTATTGCTTGTTAAAGTGTACTGCGTGCCAGCCGTTGCACCTGTAGGAGAAGTAACGGTAAAGTTGATCGTTCTGTCAGCATCTGAAACAGTAGTAGTACCCAACTTGATCGTGAAATCAGGAGGAGTAGCAGTCAGGAGCTGATAAGTGCCACCAGTAGCAAAGTTAAAGTGAGCTTGTGCCGGGGGTATGGTTGTTTTTTCTTTTTTACAGCCAGCTACCAGGTAGCCCAAACCTGCCAGCAGCAGTAAAAAACAACTTATTCTTTTTATCATAATAAACGATATTGATATTATTAAATAAGTATCAGGTTATTGCCTGTAAGTCGGATTCTGGATCATGTTCTCATTGGCCAGGATCTCAGAATTCGGAATAGGATAATAATAAACCTTGTCGGTAGGATTTAACAATACGGCGCCCAATGCGTTTTCAGCATCTATTGCCAGCCTTGTTACCGGTAATAATTTGCGACGCAGGTCATGCATCCGTTGAGCTTCAAAAGCCAGCTCTTTAAACCTTTCATCCAGTACCGCATTTACGAGGGCATCTTTGCTGCCGAAAGTTTGGTTGGCATAGCCGGTGATCCTTGCAGCACGCAGTGCATTCAGGTCATCCCCACCCAGGCCAAGCTGTGTTTTTTCAGCGTAAGCTTCAGCTCTGATCAGGTACATTTCAGCCGTTCTAAACACCTTGATGTCTGCACGACCTTCCTCAGCCGCAGTTCCACCGATGTATTTGCCTACAGAATACCTGTTACCGCCACGATCTAACACCGTGCTGGCAAGGCGTACATCTGTAGCAGCGAACATGGTGCGCAGTTCATTAGATACTCCGTACATGATCTTGGCCTGAGAGCGGTCATAATAGGAATCACCAAGACGAGCCTGGTTGGCTGTTCTCTTATGCTTCCATACTACTTCCGCATCAGATTGGTCTGTCCAAATTTGCGGATACTGTGTCCTGGTTGCAAGCGGCAAAGCATTGATCACCTTGGTAGCGGCAGCGATGGCAGCGTCCCAGTTCTTCTCATACAAAGCTACCCGGGCCTGCATAGCGTTTACAGCTATCAGGGTAATACGAGTGCGATCGCCAAAGCTTGCCGGAATAAGACCAGCAGCGGCTGTAAGATCCTGGTTTACTTTCGTAAACACTTCACCCACTGTAAGACGGCTGGGCTTTTGAATGGTAGCTACTGTGCTATAAGGCACGCCCAGTGAACCTGATTGCAGGTTTTCTGCAAAGTTGATCAGCAGTTGAAATTCACAGAAAGCCCTCAATGCCAGCGCTTCGCCTTTGATCCTGCCTTTTGTGGCTTCTTCTGTAGCATCTTTACCGGTTATTTTATCTGCAGCGGTAATAACACGGTTGGCACGGTCAATGCCGAATGCATAACGTCCCCAAGTTGCGGTTACATCCCCGTTACCCGGATCTGTTTGCCAGCGATAAGCGATCACACCACGACCGGTATTGTTTTCCAGCGGCAATGTAGCTTCGTCTGAATATAGAGAAGTAGCATAGATCTCTGCATCGTATGATCCGTTGATGTTTGCATATGCACCCACCATGCCTTTATCGAGGTTTGGAACGGTTGTGAGTGCAAGGCTCTCTTCAACCGAGTCCGTAGGAAATATTTCCAGTTGTTTTTTGCAGGAAACACCTACTAAGGCCAAACCTGCAATCCATAATAATCTATTCATCTTCATATACTGAATTTTTTCTTAGAAGGTTAAATTAATACCGAAAGTGAATGACCGTTGTGCAGGATATTCAAACTGTGCGATGTTGTTGCTATCCTCCGGATCAAAGCCTCTCCAGCTGGTCCAGGTATACAAGTTTTGCGCCTGTACATAGATGGTAGCATCTGTAAATACATTGATCTGCTGCAGGTATTTCCTTGGTATATTATAGCCAACATTCAAGTTTCTGAACCTGATATAAGATGCATCCTGGATATCTTTTGAAGAGAACTGACGGGCAGTTCCGAACTTCTGGATATCAGTGATGTCACCTGGTTTTCTCCAACGATTCAGCATCCTGGTAGATTGGTTGCTGGTAGCAAAAGAAGGTGTTTCGTTGAAGAAGTCTTCGTTATTGTAACGTTTGTTACCGCCGGCAAAAGAGAAGAAAGCTTCTACATATACACCTCTGTAATTAAGGCTGGTATTAAAACCACCATTGTATTTGGGCAGGTAGCTGCCAAACTCTGCAACGCTCTGGTTGGCGCTGTTGTAAGAAGTGGTAAGAGAACCATCTCTGTTATAGTACAGTGGGTTACCTGTTGCAGCATCAACACCACCCCATTTCGGGATATAGTGTGTACCGAAAGGCAAACCTACGCGCACCATTGAAGTACCCTGAACAAACTCATTTACCTGACCCAGGCTGGTGATCTCGTTGGAGTTGAAACCAGCATTACCACCTACTGTCCACCTAAAGAAATTATTGGCCACCACATCTCCGCTCAGGTTTACTTCTACACCACGATTGCGCATTTTACCAGCATTGAGTTGTAATGAACCAGCACCAGAAAATGCAGACAATTGCTGACCAATGAAGATATTGTCAGTGAGCTTATTATAAAACTCAACAGTACCTCTGATCCTTGAGTTCAGCAGACCGAAATCGAGGCCAATGTTGGTAGTAGTTGTGTATTCCCAATCGTAATCAGGGTTTGCCAATTGGTTTACTGCAAAACCAGCTACGCCATTATAAGGAGTTGAATTTGTATACAGGGCAGGATAACCAAATGATATGCCGAAAGGGCTGGCAGATCTACCATAGCTGGCTCTCAGTTGCAGATCATTTACAAAATCCAGCGGTTCCATAAAGTTCTCCTTCGCGATGTTCCAGGAAGCACCGAAGGCATAATATCCAATGGACCTGTTCTTTTCAGGAACTGTAGAAGAACCGTCTATCCGGTAGCTTCCGTTGAAAGAGTATTTACCGTCATAAGTATAACGTGCAATACCGATCACAGACTGGAGGAACTGCCTATCTCTTGAACCACCAACTGTAGGAATAAATCCTGAAGCAGAGCCGGCAGTAATAGCAGCGGGCGTATTAGGTAATAATGGGTTCAATCCGAAGCCTGCGTAGTTAAAGTTCCTGGCTGTATACTTATTAGCTTCCACTAAAGCTGTAAGATCAAGCTGGTGCTTTTCAGCAATTGTCTTATTATAGTTCAGACCAGCGTTACCGAATAAACGAATAGTCCTCGCTACGCTTTCAGCAAAAGATCCCTGGTTACCAGCTACCTGACCACCTGTGTAAGTGGTAGGATCGATAAAACGATCTGTCATCAATTCACGGAAATCGAGACCCAAAGTGGAGATAATTGACAAGCCGTCTATGATCTTATAGCGGAAGTTAGCGCCTAATACAGCTTTGAGCTCATTTCTCTTACTGGTAGTGGATAATAACCTTTCGAGGGCAGTAGTACCTTCGCGTTGGTCATATACCAGCGTACGGGCAGGGTTGCTAGGCAATAACGGATTGGCTGCACTTGGACCTGTTGAAAGACCTGGGTGTACCAATACGCCATTTATATAAGGCACCTCATAGGGCAGTGCATAATAAACAGACGCAAACGGGTTGGTTACGGCTGTTGTATTTTCACTTTCAATGAAGCTGCTGCTAGCATAGTTCAAGGTGCTGCTGATGCCTACGGTCAACCTGTCTGTCTTAAAGTCAACATTCGTTCTTAATGAAATCCTTTCAAGGCTTGAACGAAGGGCAACACCCTCCTGCTTGAAGTAGTTCAAAGAAGAATAAAAGCTGGTGCGTTCGTTACCGCCAGTTGCACTAACCTCATGTTCTTGTGTTTTACCGCGACGGAAGAAGATATCTTCCCAATCGGCATTTGTATTGCCAAGGCTGTCTCTTACTCTGTCATAAGCTACGAGGGTTGCTTCAGGCAATCCTGCGTTGGCTGGATTTTTTCTGGAGAATCTCCAACCTGGTCCGATGTTCAGACCATTTTCAGCGCCTACTTCTTCTTCATACTGGATACGCTGTTTGGAATTCAACATATCGAACTTAGGTCTTGTGCGATCGGAGAAACCCAATTGTGATTTCACACCTAAAGTAAGCTTACCACCGGTTTTACCTCTTTTGGTAGTGATCACAATTACGCCATTAGAACCGCGGGAACCATACAATGCTGTAGCTACCGCATCTTTCAATACGTCTACAGAAGCGATGTCACCGGCGCTCAATGCAGAGAATGCGGCTGCCTGGATAGGAACTCCATCCAGGATATATAAAGGCTGAGTGCCACCGCTGATAGAAGTAACGCCGCGGATGATCACGTTGGCTGCAGCACCGGGCTGACCGGAACCGGCAGTAGAGTATAAACCAGCAGCACGACCTTGCAGAATCTGGTCAAGGCTGGCCTGGGGCACCTGGTTGATGGCCTTTGCTTCAACTTTGGAAGCCGCACCAGCGTACTGGGAGCGTTTTTGGTTTCCATAACCAGTTACAACCACCTCATCGAGGCCTTTTCCTTCTACTGTCATTGAAACAGTGAAAACGGTCTTGCTACCGAGGGAGAGGTCCTGATCGGCATAACCAATTGCAGAAATAGCGATGCTTTTAGCAGATGCGGGAACTTTGAATGAGAATGATCCATCGGCACTTGTAGTAGTACCTAATGAAGATCCTTTAACTGTAACAGACGCTCCTACTACCGGTGCACCGGCTGCATCTGTTACCTTTCCTGAAATCGTTCTTTCCTGTGCCTGTGCCACCATCTGACCTAACATCAGTAGGGCGCATAGCAACGTACATAGAATTTTCCTCATGAACGTTGATTTTGATTTTATGATAAAAAGAGATTATTAAAATTGTCTTAAAACAGGGACACCTACTGATCGTTGTTTGCTGCTTTTGAACCTAATTATTCTCTGTTTTTGCTGATCTTATCATGAATGCCTGAACATATCGGTAAATCCTGTAATTCAATAGATTGCCCGTGTTGCTACTACACAGAGACCCTGGTACCTGCAGCTTTTACCTGCCTATACAATTTGTATTATTAATAGCTGATAAGGAAAATAAGTCCGTGAGGGGTGGTTTTACGGACATAAGTGGAGGCAAAGCTTTTCTCATATAAATAATGGGTTTAAGCACTGGGGTAATTGGTCATAAACAGTTGTTAAAGTTGTAAAGATATTATCAACACCTCTAAAAAA
The DNA here is from genome assembly GCF_059502485.1 of Paraflavitalea sp. Lineage (NCBI taxonomy): Bacteria > Pseudomonadati > Bacteroidota > Chitinophagia > Chitinophagales > Chitinophagaceae > Paraflavitalea > Paraflavitalea sp. Next base: position 1,025,718 of record NZ_JCACET010000008.1, on the reverse strand, counting down.
TAGTATTTTCCGAAATTAAAATAGATAACATTAGGATAATACCCACTTTTGGGTATGTGCTTGCTAAAACACATTAGCATTGATTTCGCTATGATGGCGCTTCAAGATAAGAACAGGCTAAGAAGCCTTATTTCCTGCGCTCTTTTTTGACAAAACTCATGAGCAATGTGGGCAGGAAAATAAGGTTGGTGAGGGTAGCCAGCACCAAGGTCAGTGAAGTAAGCCAACCCAATGCCTGCGTGCCGCCAAAACCGCTAAAGCAGAAGATCACAAACCCCGCTATCAACACCAGTGATGTATAAATAATACTGATACCTGTCTTATGGATGGTACTGATCACAATCTCCTGCGCTGATTTGTCACTGTTTTGTAATTCCTGTTTATAGTTGACCAGGAACCGGATGGTAATATCGATGGCGATACCAAGCGCCACAGAAAATACCAATACGGTAGAAGGCTTGATGGCAACACCTGTCCATCCCATTACGCCCGCCGTGATCACCAGCGGAATAACGTTGGGCACCAACGAGCACAGCAATATTTTAAAAGACCTGAACAGGTACAGCATGCAGAGAGCGATCAGGAGGAAAGCCCATCCGATACTTTCTTTAAGTCCGTTGATGATAAATGCACTGCCCTCCAGGAAGGTAACCGTAGTACCGGTGAATTCAACTTTGTATTTAGTGGTATCGAACAGCTGACCGCTTTTTGCTTCTATATTGCTGATGAGCTCCGGTAAACGCTTGCTGCCTACATCGGCCATGTTAACGCTGATGCGGGTACGCTGGCGTGTGGTATCCATGAAGCTGCTTACTATCCGGGTAAGGTTATTCGCTTTACCCGTGCTGTCGCCTGATTTAGTAGCGAGGTACTGGGCCAGGAAGCCAATGTCGAAGCTGGTGGGCAGTCCATACTGCAGGCTATCGCCTTCATAATAGGCCTGACGGGCAAACTTCAACCCTTCTACTATCGAAAGCGGGCGGGCCATTTCGGGTTGTGCGGCTATATAGGCCGACAGGGAATCCATTTTACCGAATGTTTGCAGCATGTTGGCGCGAAGACCATTCTTTCTTTTAGTATCTACCACTATTTCCAGCGGCATCACTCCTTTGAAGTGCTTTTCGAAGAATTTGAGGTCTGTATATATCTTATCGGTCTTGGGCAGATCATCCACCATAAATCCTTCGGAGCGCAGGCGCAGAATGCCCATCACCGCCACCACCAGCAGCACGCTGGTAAACGCATAGATGGTTTTGCGGTGGCTCACCGACCATATTTCCAATCGGTCTAATACAGAAAGCATCCACTTGTTATCGAGGTAACGGGTGTGCCGGGGTTTAGGCGGCGGCAGGAAGCTCAGCATTACCGGGATGAAGATGATGGAAATAAAGAAAAGGGCCATAATGTTGATGCCGGCTACAAAGCCAAACTCTTTCAACACCGCGCTTTTGGTAAGTGCGAAAACACCAAAGCCAATAGCAGCTGCAATGTTACAGAACAACGTAACTATGCCCATACGGCTGATCATTTCTGTGAGGGCCGTATATTTTCTTTCAGCCGGATCGGCTATGCCTGCTGTATCATTCCAGGCCGTATGGAATTTATTTAAGAAGTAAATACAATTGGGTATACCGATCACCACTACTAATGGTGGAATAAGTGCATTCAGGATCGTGATCTTGTAGCCCATCAGCACCATAGTGCCGAGGCTCCACAGCACACCGATGATCACCACTGCCAGCGACATCCCCATCGCACTAAAGCTGCGGAAGGAGATGAGCAGCAATATGGCGGAAAGTATAATAGACCCGAGGAGAAACCACTGCATTTCGCGGGCTACCTTGGTCGCAATGTTAGTACGAATGAGTGGAAGTCCACTGTAATGCATTTCCACGGAATGCTTTTTTCCAAAAGCATCGCCTACTTCTACCACTTTTGCCACTACATCATTTCTCTTTTTCGAGTTGAGCACATCCTTATTGATACGAATAGCCATCATGTAGGTATTCGTCTCCGGATTATAGAGAAGGCCCTGGTAAAACTTCAGGCTGCGAAATATGGCGGCGCTGCTGTCGATGGTGGCCTGAGAGAGACGTCCGGGCGGAAATACCAGGGAGGCGTTGAGTTTTTCGGCAGCTGAATCCCTGAGCAGGTTGCTGGCTGCCGGCACACTCAGCACATCTTCCACGGCTTCCACCTTTTTCATATCGGCCGCGAGGGCTGTATAGTCGTTGAATATTTTTTCTGTGAAGAGTTGATCGGTTTGCACACCTATTACCAGCAGGTTGCCGTCTTCGCCAAATTGCTGGCGGAATGCCTGATAGGTTAGGTACTTGGGATTGTCGGTAGGTATGGCCCGCGTGAATTCATAACTCAATTGCACTTTGGAGGCGTAGTAGCCGAGGTAGGCGGTAACTGCTAATAATATACCCAGTAACAACCAGCGAAATCGCAGAATGAATCTTGCAAGGGTTCCCCACATGAGTGATCAACAATTTAATGAAGAATAATAACGGTCAAAACTCACTTAAGCGTATGTTTTGGGAGGCAAGCCCGGTGGTGGGCGAGGCTCGGCTTCGGCGAGCGAGGCAAAGAAACTTAATTTGAAGGGATTAATGAAGTTTTCCCGGTTTTAATTCGTGCTGGCATTCAATTAACTTTGAATATTATGCCGATCCGCATTTTCGTTTTCTATTGCCTGGTATCGCTGCTTCCCGCTCATGTATGGTGCCAGGCGCCGCCGGTGGGGCAGTGGAGGGATCACTTACCTTATCATCAATCGATTCAGGTAGCAGCCAGTGCCGATAAAATATGGTGCGCCACGCCCTGGAGCCTGTTCTCCATCGACGTTTCCGACAATTCCATCGAGCGGTTCAGCAAAACAAACGGTCTCAGCGAAACGGGCATCACCGCCATTGGCCTTCAGCCAACGGGTAATAAACTGGCCGTGGCTTATTACAACAGCCGGGTAGATGTGTTGCAGGGTAATGACATTTACACGATCGATGCCATCCGGACCTCGCCGGTGACTGGCGATAAATCTATTCATCATATTTTAATGCGCGGGCAGGAAGCTTTCCTGAGCACCGGCATCGGTATTATCGTTATCAACCTCGACAAGTACGAAGTCAAAGACACGTATATTATCGGCGGCACAGGTAATAAGGTTCCGGTGCAGGCTGTAGCCGCAGATGCGCAGTTTTTTTATGCTGCTACCGCCGAAGGGTTAAAGAGAGCTCCTGTTAGCGGCAGCAACCTGGCCGATTTCCGCAACTGGCAAAACTTATCGGGCAGCAATGGATTGACTACCGGCGAAGTGAGCTCCATCGCAGTTTGGGACAACAAGCTGGTAGCACTGAAGAACGATTCTGTGTTTGTATCCACCAATGGTAACTGGCAATTTCTATACGCCAATGAATGGCGCATTCAGCACCTCGATGTTTCGGGTAATAAGTTATTGCTGAGCGAAGAACTCAATACAGCCGGAAGGGTAACGGTACTTGCTCCGCAGGGCACTGTTGACGAGCGTATTCAACATATTTCTTTTACGCGCCGCCCCCGGCAGGCTATTTTCGCCGCCGATCATTACTGGATTGCCGACACGCTGTCGGGTTTATCGCAATATGCTTCCGGCCGATTCGAATCTTTTGTGCCTAATTCCCCCTACTCTATCGCGACAGGACCATTACAAGTAGTCAATCATACACTTTGGGTTGGCGCCGGCGGCGTTACTGCCAACTGGCAGCCTACCAATAACAAAGATGGTTTGTATTCATTCAGCAACGATAGCTGGACCAACTTCAACGGCAACTCTATTGCAGCACTGGATAGTTTCCCGGATGTGGTATCGCTGGCAGTAGACCCATTGGATGAAAGTGTGTGGGCGGGTTCTTTTGGTGGGGGCCTGTTGCACATCAAGCCTGATCGTACGCTGGAGCTTTTCAAACAAAACTCGCCACTGCGGCCTGCTTATTTTTCACCCGGCAGCTATCGCGTGAGTGGTTTGGCTTTTGATACGGAGAATAATTTATGGATCGCTAATTATGGTGGTCTGCAAAATATAGCTGTGCGCAAGAGAGATGGCAACTGGCGTTCTTTCTTTGTACCTTATTCTGTTCCTGAAAGTGGTGTTGGCCCCATCATGATCGATGATGTGAATCAAAAATGGATCATTGGCCCCAATGGCAATGGCCTGTTTTGTTTCAACCACGGTCAATCGATCGATAACCCGGGTGATGACTTGTGGAAGTGGTACCGCGCCGGAAAAGGCAATGGCAACCTGCCTGATAATAATGTATTGAGTGTTGCAAAAGATAAGAGTGGTTTCATCTGGGTGGGCACCCGCCAAGGCATCGGTATTATTCAATGTCCGCAGGAAGCTTTTTCTCCCAACTGGTGTGAAGCTATTTTACCCGTGGTGCAGCAGGATAATTTTGCCGGCTATTTGTTTAGTGATGAGCAGGTGCAATGTATTGCAGTAGATGGCGCAGATCGTAAATGGATCGGCACTAAAAACGGCGTGTGGCTGATCAGTCCCGATGGCGCCAAAACCCTCTATCGTTTTACGGCTGCCAACAGTCCGCTGTTGAGTGATGATGTGCAACAGATCGCTATCGATGGCAATAGCGGTGAAGTTTTTTTCGCGACCAATAAAGGCATGTGCTCCTTCCGCAGCACCGCCACGGAAGGCGCCTCATCGAATAGTAGTGTATTGGTGTTTCCCAATCCTGTGCCACCCGGTTACACCGGCACTATTGCCATACGTGGTGTCGCTAACAATTCGATCGTGAAGATCGCTGAGATGGATGGCCGGCTTGTTTATCAAACCAGGGCGCTGGGCGGGCAGGCTGTATGGAACGGAAAGGATTACAAAGGGCGCACCATCTCTACAAGTGTATACCTCGTTTTGGTGAGCGACGATAATAAACAGGAGAAAACGGTTGGTAAAATTGTATTTATAAAAAAATGATCCACTCCACCAAAGGTATTGTATTGAGAACCGTGAAGTATGGCGACACGAGCATGATCGTGACCATCTATACTGAGTTGTTCGGTATTCAATCGTACATGGTGAATGGGGTGCGCGCTTCTTCTAAAAAGGGACCAGGCAAAGCGAATTTGTTTCAACCCTCCGCCATCCTCGACCTTGTGGTGTATCACAATGAACTCAAGAACCTACAACGCATCAAGGAATTCAAGTGGGGCCATATCTATCAGCACCTGTTCTTTAATGTGGTAAAAAATTCGGTAGCGCTGTTCATGGTAGAGTTGCTACAGAAAACATTGAAGCAACCTGAAGCCAATACCGATCTATTTCATTTTATTGAAGATGCTTTCATTCACCTCGACGAAGCTGATGAACAGGTGACGGCCAACTTCTCCCTTTTCTTCGCTTTACATCTTACCAGCTTTTATGGTTTCCGGTTTAGTGATGAATATTCTGAAGAGCATGCTTTCCTCGACCTGCAGGAAGGAGAGTTTGTGCGGGAGCATCCTATCCATCCTTATTTTCTGCAAGGACAGTATAGTTTTATCACTTCGCAACTGCTGAAAGTAATGCAGCCGCATGAATTGAAAGAGGTACGGCTAAACCAGGAAACAAGAAGGATCTTATTACAAGCTTATCAAACTTTTTATGCTTTGCATGTGCCTGATTTCGGGGCCATGAAAACGTTGCCGGTGTTGCAGGAGGTACTGGGATAATTATAATAACCGTTGTACTTCGGAAAGGTCATTTGACAACAGTAAAACGCCGGGTGTTTTTCCTTTTTCAAAGCTGCCAAACTGTTCCTGGATGTTCAGGGCTTTTGCGCCATTGAGGGTAGCCCATTGGAGTAATTCCTCAACAGGTATCTCCGGATAATGCTGCCGCAAAGTATTGATCTCTGCCAGGATGCTCAGCTGGTGGTTGGAAGCAAGACTGTCGGTGCCCAGCACGATATCGACTTCGTACCGGCGCAACAATTCAACATCGGGCAGCCCATTACCGATATACAGGTTGGCATTGGGACACAGGCAAAAATAGCAATGCGGAAGTATTGCCTGCCGCTTTTGAATAAACTGCAGGTCCTCTTTATCGGTCATTACATTATGGACCAATATCAGCGAGCGCCTCCCGCCAAACCAGGAAAGGCTGGTTTGCAGGCTGCTATTGCCAGCGGGCCGGTAGAAGGAAATATCCAATCCAAGCGCCTCATATAGGCGTCTGAAACCACCGGTTCCTGTTCTGATAAATGCTTCTTCATCCCTACTTTCCTGGTTATGCATCGTGAGCAGATCATCATTATCCCCAAAATCTGTTATAAGTTCAAATAGAGCAGGTGAAACTGAATAGGGGGCATGGGGCACTATAGTAGCGCGGCCAACTATTGCTTCTCCCGCTGTCTCGAATTGCTCCCAGGTGTTGATGGCCGTATTGAACCGACCGTGGGCGGTGGCCGCGACAAAGCCGGTGGCCTCTATAAAGTTTTGGTAATGCAGCCGTTGCCGTTGTTTTTGAGGGATGGTATTGGGCGTGTTGCAAATATCCCCTACCGCCACAATGCCATTTTGGAGCATGGCTGTTTCGGCGGCGTCAATGGCCGACAATACCTGCTCTTCCGCCACAAACCGGCGCCCCATCACACCCAGCAGGAAATCGATCATGCCGGTACCGGGCGCTATCACGTCTTTCAGGTGGCTGAGTTCCAGGTGACAGTGGGCATTGATGAACCCGGGGGTTATGATACCCGGCAAGGTTTGCACCTCATCTCCCGCCTCAGCAGCCGGAACAATGGCCTCTATCCTACCTTTCTCATCAGTTATCAATACCTGGCCGGCCAATAGCTGGCTACCCGTAAATAAATGGTCGGCAATGAATTTTCTATACCTCATGTAAGCGTTGAAACGATTAACTTTGCAAACCCTTTTTTAAAGAGTCGAGTGTCGAAAGTTTAGCGTTGGGAGTTAACAACCACCGCTTCTTAAAGTCTCATAGAAACTTAACTTTCAACTTCCTGGCTCTACAGGGCATAAAAATACAGCAAACATGTTAGACAAACTGGAAGCGATCAAGGCTCGTTTTGAAGACCTGGGTGTAGCGTTGACCAACCCTGCTATTGTAAGCGATAACAAGAAGTTTACAGAGCTGAGCAAGGAGTACCGCAGCCTGGAAAAGATCGTTACAGCCCATACTCAATATAAAGAGGTGTTGAATGACCTGGAAAGTTACCGGGGCGCCATGAAGGGTGATGACGAGGAGCTGCGCGAGCTGGCCAAGGAAGAACTGCCTTTGCTGGAAGAAAAGAAAGAGAAGATGGAGGCTGATATTCGTCAACTGCTGATACCGAAAGACCCGCAGGACCAGAAGAATGTGATCCTCGAGATCCGTGGAGGAACGGGAGGTGATGAGGCCAGTTTATTTGCCGGTAATCTGCTGCGTATGTACCTTCGTTATTGCGAACGGAGGGGCTGGAAAACAGCTATCCTGAGTGAAACGGAAGGAACTGTAGGTGGCTACAAAGAGGTGCAGCTGGAAGTGGTGGGCGATGATGTGTATGGCACCCTGAAATTCGAAAGTGGTGTTCACCGCGTACAGCGGGTTCCTGATACAGAAGCTTCGGGCCGCGTGCATACTTCAGCTGCTACAGTGGCTGTGATGCCGGAAGCTGAAGAGGTGGATTTCGAATTGAACCCCAACGATGTAAAAATGGAAACCGCCCGAAGTGGTGGCGCCGGTGGACAGAACGTAAACAAAGTAGAAACTAAAGTATTGCTGACGCATATTCCGACTGGTACTGTAGTAGTTTGTCAAACGGAACGCTCCCAGCTGGGGAACCGTGAGAAGGCGATGCAGATGCTCCGTACCAAATTGTACGAAGAGCAGGTACGCAAACAGGAAGATGAAATAGCCCGGCACCGGAAGAGCCTTGTAAGTACAGGCGACCGGAGTGCCAAGATCCGCACCTACAACTATCCGCAGGGCCGGGTAACTGATCACCGTATTGGTCTGACCGTTTATAACCTCGACGATGTTATGAATGGCAATATCCAGGAGTTTCTCGAAGCGCTGCAGTTTGCAGAGAATGCAGAGAAGATCTCCAAGCAGAACTAACGGTCAGCGTATCAACATTAAGTCATTACCGCCTCGATTCATATAGCATTTTGTGTTTGGGCTGATGCTGCAAACATGTTCTGTATATTCCCCCATGTATACAGGCTAAGATGTATTTCATTTCATCATTTTAAATATTAACGCTTATGTTGGACAATCTTATCAACCTGGTACGTGAGCAGGCAGGGGATGCCGTTATCAACAATCCTACGGTTCCCAATGACCGTAATGAGGAAGTAATTGCTGCCACTGGCGAGTCAATGGCAGGCGGCCTGCAAAATATCCTTGCTTCAGGCGGTTTAAAGGATGTACTGAAATTGTTTGGCGGCCAGGATCAGGCTACAGCCGGTAATCCAGTGGTACAGAACCTTTCAGGAGGTGTCATTCAACAGTTGATGAACAAGTTTGGCTTCGACCAGCAATCAGCTAATGGCATTGCAGGCAACCTGGTACCGGATGTTTTGCAAAAGCTGGTGAGCAAAACGAATGATCCCAACGACAGCAGCTTCGACATTCAGGGTATTTTCAATCAGCTTTCGGGCGGCAAATCTCAAAGCATTAACATTCAGGGCTTATTGGGCAAGGTAACGCAAGGCGGACTGGATAAAGATGGTGACGGCGATACTGATCTGCAGGATGTGATGGCTATGTTCTCGGGTGGTGGACAGGGTGGCAACCTGTTAGATTCGGTGAAAGGTTTGTTCTCTCGTTAACGATGGGTTAATATAACCAGGAGGTTTAATATTCTTTTAATAGAATGGACTATAAAAACCAGGCAAAATAGCCTATTACTGGCCGTTTTTGCTACTGCTGAATGTTAACATTTTGAAAAAATCGATGCGAGGGAGTGGAATATATGCGCGGGGGTCGTTCCTTTGTGATGTCAAGTAAACAAGCTCTTTTCTTTCGATCTTCTCGCAAATAACTGGTCCCAGGTTTTAAACCTTTCTTAACGGTGGGGATCATACCAGTGGCACCGGTTTTGCGTTACTATATTTGAAGTTCTTTTATAAAGACTTTTATAAAGCAGTCAATTTTCTCATAAGCAGTTAGTTTTGGTTACGGCCCTTGTTTCTACAAGGGCCATTTTTTTGCAATAAACTGTATATCAATTCTTAGCTAATCTCCGGGGAACCCATAGGAACAGGAAAACCAGGGCAATTATGGCACCTGCAGTGTCTGCCACTATATCACCTCTGTCAAAACTGCGTAGTGGAATGAAGTAAAACTGTACATATTCAAGGACAATTCCCAATGCAATGCTCAAAACGGTCCATAGTATAGTCAGCTTGCGCCAGTTGGCCGGCTGTGCTGATCCAAAGGCATAATAGCCTCCCCAAAACAGTACGATGCCGCCAAAAAGGCCCACATGCACTACTTTATCGAAGTGGGGAATATTGAAGAAGCTACCGTTGCCGGGCAGGGCAGAGCCGGGTATACACAACAGGCCAATAGTCAAAATGGTCCAACTGATAGGGAATAGTTTCCGGGAAGAGAGTCTTTGGATTAGTGATAGCATACTGCCCGAAAGATAACCATGATTTTTAGGATTTGAAAACTAAACCGGCTGCCTTTTGAGGGGCAGCCCGGCTTTTATTATGTTTTTGTAAGGGAGCCTTTTATAAAGGCGCCTTTGTTCGCCCTGAAGACTGCATTTTTTCCAGGGTGGGTGATTGGGTGCCACCTTTCTGTTCGATGGTGATGGCAAAGGCGTCGGCTTTCTTCGTGTTCTCCATTTTCAGGATCACGTTGTTCTGGAGCGAGTCGAATACACCCAGGCTTTTGGGCTGACCGTCGATGAGGGCCCACAGTTGGTATTGCTCATTGGAGGGCAGCCGGGGCATGTTCTTAACCATGATGTAAACAGCTGAGGAGGCTGAATCCCAGAATACATTGGCTGAAGATTCGGGGGTTGCTTTGGAGCCCACCATGTTGACCACTGTTACATTTTTGTCTTTGATGAGGTTTTGTTCATCAATGATCTTGTTGAGGGTACCTTCTGATGAGTCGAGTCTTGTTTGCAGATCTTTGTTGGCTGCCCGCAGTTCATTGGACTGGCTGTAGAAGCGGTAGGCAAACCAACCACAAGCAATTAGCAATACCACAGAGGCCGCGGCCATAAAACGCAGACCACTGTTTTTTCGAACAGGTGTGTTTGAGTGTTGTTCCATTGTGATGACTTTAGATTGATTTATAGAAGGGTTCTGAATTGCTTCTAAAAATCCGTCCTTAACCTGTCGCGGTGGTACAACCGCATTTTGCAAAGCAAATTTTTCGAGTGCATCTTCGAAAGCTTTGCGTTCGGCAATAAGCTCGGGGTATTGGGTGCAGAGCCGTTCAAACTCGGCACGCTCGGCCGGGTCTGCCTGGTCCAATACATAGCTTAGTACTATGCCACTTGATATGTAATCTTTTATATTCACTTTAAAAATCCCCTTAGTTGCGTCAGTGCGGCCCTGATCCGTGTTTTAACAGTGCCTAATGGAAGGTTTTCCATGTCGGCAATTTCCTCATGTGTGTATCCTTTAAAATATGCCAGGTCGATCAACTGCCGCTGGTCCTCTTTCAGTTCCTTCAATACTTTCCTGAAGCCGATATTGTCGACATTCACTTGGGTAACAAGTGCTACCAGGACGTCTTCTCCCTGGTTGTCCATAGGCTGATTTTTCCGGTCGTTCTGATAGGTCTTGGAACGCAGCGTGTCGATAGAAGCATTACGGGCAATGTTCAGCATCCACGTAAACAATCGTCCTTTTGTGGAGTCGTAGCTTTCAATCTTTCGCCAGATATTGATAAATACGTCCTGCAACACATCGTTGGCAAGTTCTGAATCGTTCAATATCTGTAATATAATACTGTATAAAGCGCCTGAATAATGATCGTAGAGATAACCAAAAGCCTTATTATCCCTGTTCTTAAGCAGGGAGACCAGTTCCTGTTCCGTGTATGTAGGAATGGCGCTCAAATGTGTGTTTTACCCGAAGAGTAGCTCTATAATAACGAAAAAAGAGTGGAATTAACCACTCTTTTATAAACGAAATTAGATTCTCCTTGGATTTCTAAGCGCCAACTATTTTTCCGTAAGCGGCTGCATCCAGCAATCCGTCTACATCTGCGGGGTTGCTAACGGTCAGTTTTACCATCCATCCTTCGCCATAAGGGTCGCTGTTTACCAGCTCGGGAGACCCCTCCAATGCGGGATTTACGGTAGTAATTGTACCAGCTACAGGCAGGAAGAGGTCGGAAACGGTCTTAACCGCTTCTACTGTCCCAAACACTTCTTCGGCACCCAACGGCTTGCCCACGGTATTAATGTCCACATATACAATATCGCCCAATTCGCCCTGTGCAAAATCTGTAATGCCTATCGTTGCTGTATTGCCTTCCAACAAAACCCATTCGTGGTCTTTTGTATAGCGGAGATTAGCTGGGATGTTCATGCTGTTGATTTTTGTGCTGCAATATTAGGAAAAAGTCCGAAGCACCAAGTCAGAAATCTGTTGGCGCAATCGGGGGTATCAATGTCTTTTCACCAGCCTTGCTTTAATGATCCGAACGTCCTGCAAAGGCCGGTCGCCACCCTGGCGGCCGCTTGTGGGTACGGTAGCAATGCTGTCGACCACCGGCAGTCCTTTTATGACCTCTCCAAAAATGGTATAGTTCTGATCGAGGTGGGGGGCGCCACCGAGCGTTTTATATACTTCGCGGTGGGCGAGCGGCAGTTTCCGGCCTTTCAGCCTGAACTTTTCTACCGAATCGAGCCCCACATCCGTAAAGACCTTTCCCTGTACAATATAGAACTGGGCACCACTGCTGGCCCGCTGGGGGTTCACATCGTCGCCCGTACGGGCAGCGGCCAGCATACCTTTTTTGTGGAACATACTCGTCCTGAACTCAGCCGGGATGGTATATTCCGGGCCGCCGTCGCCATAGGTCTCTCCCTTTACCGGCTTTTTGCTGTTGGGATCGCCAGCCTGTACCATGAAGTTTTTGATAACCCGGTGAAACAAAATGCTGTCGTAAAACCCTTGCCTTACCAGTTTGAGGAAATTATCGCGGTGGAGCGGCGTACTGTCCGACAACCGGAGGATCATGGTTCCTTTATCGGTGACCATCTCTACGTCTTTACGGACATCTTTCTTACGTAAACCGTTTCCCAACCAGGGATTGCAGGAAGCCACCATTGCAGTCAGTCCTGCGAGTATGAGTAATTTGTACATCGAGAATTAGCTGTTGGCTTTTAGGTGTTAGCTTTTAGTGCCTTTGCTTCGCTAACAGCTAATGGCTAAAGCCTAACGCCTGAACATGTTAGCGGTGCACGGAAGGATTACTGGAACCCATTCTCCTGAAAGTATAATAAAATATGGTCTTTCAGAAAATTTTCCTGTTCTATCATGTTGAATTCCGGCAGGTTCTTCAATTGTTTGAAGTGTGGCCAGCCATCTTCATCCACCGCCTCCAGCTCATAATAGCCGCTTTGCGATAGCAGGGAGCATACTGCCACGTGCATGAGGTCTTGTTTTTGTTCTTTGGTAAACTTGGGCCGTATATCTCCAAATTCCTGTATCCCGATCAGGAATAAGATCGTTTCCATATCGGGCTTTTTCCCGAACCGCTCTACCAGGCTGGCTTCCAGTGTCCACCAGCGCGACTGCAGATCATCCTGTATTTGCATGGCGCAAAGATAAGAAATGCGAGTCGTGCGTGGTGAGTAGAGAGTAGTGAGTGGGGCGGTAGCTTATTTTTGTAGAAATTTCACAAAGCCATGATTATTACAAAAGACGGGTATTCTATTTCCACGGACAAAGACACATTAAACATTCCCTACATTCATTCATTTCTCAGTACTACTTATTGGGCCGAAAACATTCCAGTGGCCATCGTAGAACGATGCATAGCAGGTTCGCTGTGTTTTGGGGTTTATAAAGGCGGACAGCAGGTTGGTTTTGCCCGCGTGATCACAGATAGCGCCACGTATGCTTACCTGGCCGACGTATTTATCGATGAAGCAGAACGGGGCAAGGGGCTGTCCAAATGGCTGGTAGAAGTGATCATGAAACATCCGGAACTGCAGGGCCTCCGCCGGTTCGAGCTACGTACCCGTGATGCACATGGGCTGTATGCCCAGTATGGGTTCAAACCCATCGACAATCCGGATAACTATATGTCTATCGCCTTTCCCAACATATATAAACAGTCTTAGAGTTATCTTTGCCCACAAATTTTGTATTGCGATGTTACAGGTAACATTTATTCGCCAGCAAACCGAGCTGGTAAAAGAAAGATTGGCCGTTAAGAATTTTAAAGAGTTGCAACTGGTGGATGAGATCATTTCGCTGGATGATGAACGTAAAAAGCTACTGCTGGAATCGGAAAACACGCAATCGAAATTAAACGCCTCCGCCAAAGAGATTGGCGCCCTGATGGCCAAAGGCCAGAAAGCCGAAGCGGAAGCTAAAAAGCAAGAGGTGGCCACCTTAAAGTCGTCCCTGCAACCTATTGCCGACAGACTGGCCGTTGTGGATCAGCAATTGAACGATACCATTGTAAGATTGCCCAACCTGCCTTCGGCTAAAGTGCCCAAAGGCAAAACACCGGAAGAAAATGTGACGGTGCGTGAAGGCGGTCAAAAGCCTTCATTGCACAATGGCGCCGTTCCTCACTGGGACCTGGCTAAAAAATACAACCTCATCGACTTTGAGCTGGGCAACAAAATTACCGGCAGTGGCTTTCCCGTGTATATTGGCAAAGGCGCCAAACTGCAGCGGGCATTGATCCAGTACTTCCTGGATTATAATACGGCCGCCGGCTATCTTGAAGTGATGCCTCCGCATATGGTGAACGAAGCTTCTGCTTTCGGCACCGGTCAGCTGCCCGACAAGGAAGGCCAGATGTATTTTGTAACAGAGGATAAGTTTTACCTGATTCCCACTGCGGAAGTACCGGTGACGAATATTTACCGCGATGAGTTGATCAAAGAAGCTGATCTTCCTGTGAAGATGACTGCTTATACACCTTGCTTCCGCCGTGAAGCTGGCAGTTATGGCAAGGACGTGCGTGGCCTGAATCGCCTGCACCAGTTTGATAAAGTAGAGATCGTACAATTGGTACACCCCGATAAAAGCTATGAGGTATTGGAAGAAATGGTGAACCACGTAGAAAAGCTACTGCAATCGCTGAACCTGCCTTACCGCATCCTCAACCTCTGTGGTGGCGATATGGGTTTTGCTTCAGCGCAAACATACGACTTCGAAGTGTTCAGCGCTGCCCAGGAAAAATGGCTGGAAGTAAGCTCTGTATCCAACTTCGAAGCGTATCAAACCAACCGTCTGAAAGCACGTTTCAAAGACAGCAACGGCAAGAATCAGCTGCTGCATTCGCTGAACGGTAGCTCACTGGCCCTTCCCCGTATCCTGGCCTGCCTGCTGGAGAACAACCAGGCAGAAACAGGCATACAATTACCAGCTGTGCTGCACAGTTATGTTGGATATACATCTATCAGTTAAGTGCTTTAACATTCAGTTTTAGTTAACATAAATCTGTGTGAAAGGAAGTAAGGTCTATACTTTACTTCCTTTTTGCTTTACATATTTGCATCAAACTAAAACGCACACGTATGAAAAGAAAAGTTCTACCCTTTCTTACTCTTGCTATTATTTCCACCACTTCTCTTACAGCACAAATCAAAAAAGGTGATTTATTATTGGGCGCTTCTGTTGGTTTTAATCGCAACGGCAGCAGTAATTATGCGAGCTCTAACAGCAATATCTCTCCACGCATTGCTATTGGGGTAGGCAACAATTCAGTATTGGGGCTCAAGACCAGTTTGGGATATTATACCTCCAAAAACGACAACCTTAATGACAAACTAACTAACTTCAATGTAGTCGGGTCCATATACTGGAGAAAGTATATGTCGATAAAAAACAAGATTGGCTGGTACCTGGAACCCAGCGCAGGCGTAGGTACTGGCAGAAGTGTAAACAAGAATCCCAATGGTGAAACGAAAAGTACAGTAGCCACCTATACTGTTGATGTAGTACCAGGCCTGTACTATCAAGCACTGCCTAAGTTATTTATCAATGCCGATTTTGGTGGATTGGGCTATAGGCATGACAGGAACAAAAGTGCAGGGAATCCGGTAGGCAAATCATCGAGTGTACGTTTTGACCTCCTCAACAATTTCACATTTGGTGTTGACTTCGTATTGTAAAATATACCAGGCGCTTTGGCAGACACATTTTAAACTTCTTGCAAGTTCTATAGTCCGACTGTCGAAGCGCCTTTCTACTTATGTGCTTACCTCTGTAATTATATTCTACCGTATCAGCATAAAGGTGCCTTTTTTCTCATGCACCTGACCGGCAAAGTCTTTTCCTTTAACCATCCACACATAGGTACCTGTAGGTTGGGGCTGGCCATTGATGGTTCCGTCCCATCCATCTTTTGAGCTGGTGCTGTTATATACCAATTGGCCGTAGCGGTTGAAGATGCGGAAGAAATAGATTTCAGTAATACCCGGGGCCGTTACGCGGAAGCGGTCATTGCGCCTGTCGCCATTGGGTGAAAACGCATTGGGCACATAGATAGCCGGCCCTTTAAACACTTTGATGTTGATGGTATCCATAGTAGCACAGCCCATCGGTGTATAAGCGGTGAGCACATAGGAAGTGCTTTTTTTGATCAGCGCCACGGGGTTAGCGATGTTGGGATCACTCAGCCCATCCGCTGGCGACCAGCTATAGAATATACCACCTGAACCATTCAACGGCAATGGCTGGTTATCGGTAACCAGGGTATCATTACCTGCAAAGGCGCGGGTCTCATAAATATTGATCGTTTCGTCTATTGTATCGGAGTGACAGCCGTTATCGGCCACTGCATATAGCTTCACATTAAAGGGGCCGCCTTTAGTATAGGAATGGTAAATGCTGGAGGTACTGTCCCTCGTGCCATCGCCCGGCGCCCAATACCATTGCCGTATAGGGATAGCAGGAGAAAGATTGATGCCGGTAAACAGTACCGGCACGCGGAAGCAGGTATCGGAAAAAGTCATGTCTACCTGCGGCGAAGACGACATTTGCAGTGGCTGGCTTACCGGATCGGATACACATCCCTCTTTCGTTCTCACCTGCAACTGAATCGTATGCTGTCCCAACGTAAAAGGTTGTTGATACCCCGGAGTGGTATTGGTCACAACTGTTTGCCCATTATCGATGTTCCAGTTCCAGTTATTGATACTGCCATAATCTACTTTGGAGGCATCCTTCAATGCTACTATTTGCTCATTACAGTAAGGGGGCGGCGGTAATTCAAACCCCGCCACGGGCTTAGAGCCTACTATGATCTTCTGTTTAAACGTATCGGACACACAGCCATTATTGCCCAGGATATTCAGCTTCACCTCATAGTTGCCGGGCGCAGGATATACGTGAGGAGGAGGCGTTTGCACATCAGCCGTAGTGCCATCACCAAAATCCCAAAACCATTTTACAATGGTGCCAAAGGAAGCGGAATTATCGCTGAACTGTATAGGTGTAGGGAAGCAGGTGAGTTGATTGGCGCCGAGCGCGAATCCCGGGTTGAGCGATGTACAAAAACGCTGGCGGTTGAAAGAACCACCTGTACCGGCTGTAAATCCCCAAAACACAAGCGGATTATTGCCGAATACGTTTGGCACCAGGTCGATGATGGCCTGTACCCTGTCTACCCCATCTATCTGGGCCGACAATGTTTTGGTGGTAGCGTTCCATATTACACGGAAAGTGTGCCATTGCCCGTCTTCTATATTGTCCCTGCCGGAGATGGCAGATACAGGACCGGCCAGGTTATTGGCCGAGGTATGGTTCATATCTCCATCGCGGTTGATAGAAATATGATCATAAGCAGGATCATTGTGGTTACCATTTTGCCAGGTATCGATGGGAATACCAATGGAAGGCGTAACGCCGCCAAAGCCCATCCCTTCGCCAGTGGTACCTACGCTGATATCGATGTTCTGTAATACGAATACCATCCCATCGGCCCCATCCGCATCGCGGGAGCCGAGGTTGATGTTGAACTTATAATCGAATGATTGATTGAGGTCTATTTTATTCTTGTTCCAGACAGAGCCGGATTGGGTAGTTTGTTCGTTGGTCAGCGTGTAGCAGTTACAATTCTCGCTAAAAGCTGATCCATTAGTGTGGTAGGGATTGACAGGTTGTGCCATCAGCACATTACTGAAACATAGCAATAGCAACGCATATAGCAGTCGAGACCTCATATAGCAGATATCCCCCGAACAGATTAGTGTTAAATTACATTCATGTGCCCTGACATAAAGAAAACACGGCCTGTCCAGTAACGATCAGACCGTGTTTCTTTTTTTGATCATTCGCCGCTTTTACACGGTATCATGATCTTAGTAAGCCAAAAACTTATATACTACATACAGCTACCCGCCCCATGACGGAGTAACCGGTTAGTTATTCCCAACCTTGTTTTGCAACACCAGCTTGAATGGCAGCCAGTGCTTTTTCCTGACCCAGCAGGGTAGTCAGCTTGTTACCTTTACCATCGTGACCTTGTGCCATATAAGCCCCTTTCGCGGTTTTGGTGATCACTGCATCCTGAATAGGAACTCCTTTCTCTTTGGTCTTAACATTGTATGCGGTCAATTGTACATCTGCCATAATAAAACATTTATCGGTTAGTAAAATAAACTTATCTCTTCAAAAATGTGACCGGTTTGGGCTTAAAAGATCAATAAATATACAGCTTTTTATAATACAGCCTTATACGTATTGATTTTCAACCATTTGAAATAATCATTTACTTTCTGCCGTTTTTCGGGTGAAAGGTTTATTTTGATGCATCATAAGTCAAAAACAACCCACCAACATGAAAAACGTTATCCTGCAACTGTTGGCTGTGGCAGCCCCCTTCTTCCTTTTTGCCCAGCCTCAAAAGTCCCTGAATGCTTTCAGCAAGGTAAGCCTGGCCGAAAAACCATTTACCGTCATGGGTACTTTTGTGGGGTATGACCCCGCAGTTGATTCCTTCCAGTTCTGCAAAGTCGTCTATAACCACCTATATAAAAATGACCAGCAAAACCATGTGGGTGAAGTTGATAAGAAGGGCAACTTCAGCATTACTTTTCCGCTCAATCGTCCACAGGAGATCATGTTCCTATTTGGCGAAGAGCTGGTTATGTTTTACGCGGTACCCGGCAGTTCCCTGGATATAAAACTCGATCTGCCCGCGGTTAAAACACTTGCCAAACTGCCTTACGTTGAACAACTCAAGCAGCGCGAGCCTATGACCTTTGCCGGCCAGTATGCCCAATTCAATAAGGAGTATAATGCTTTCCGGCCAACCCTTAATACAATCCTGAGCTATAAAGTCCATTATGATCTTATAGACTCGCTGGATCAAATGGCCTATAAAAGATACCGCCTCGATGTTATGGATCGCATGTTGCAGGCGCTTGCCAGCTTCAACGAGAAGAACAATACCAGTTCAGAGTTCCGGCAACTGATGACCCAGTATATCCGCTACTATGCTGCCGAAGACCTGCTTCGTTACCACTGGATGCACGGTATGGTAAAAACAAGGCGGCCAGAGACTAAGCTGACACCTGAATACATGAGCTTTTTAGAAACTATGCCGGTAGACAATGAAGAAGCAGTGATCACGGAGACCTACAGCAACTTTTTAAGAGAATATGCCAGCTTCTATAAAACACAAGTACTTACCCCAAGAACCTCCGTAGACGACCAATATTTCATTGCTTACCTGAAACAGCATGGAACAGCAGTCTCTGCAGAAGAGCAGCAAGCTGTAGAAACACCGGCTGCCAGCAGAAATGCAACGCAACAACAACTTGCCGATTCCTTCATTAAAAAGCATGTCGCAGCCAGAAACGAATTGATCTCCACGATGAACTTTAGCCGTTCACTCGACTCGCTGGAAGCAGCCCTGCGCCCCGGCGTAAGCAGAGACCTGTTGTATGCACGGATCATTACAGGCTTTTTAAACGATTGGCGTGCACCTCTCGATGAAAATGAAATGAATCAACTATCCGGCGAGATGACCAATGCGGATGTGAAAACCCAGATCAAACGAGACAATCAACGCTTACGCGATGTGCTGGCAGGCAAAATGAGCAATGCCACTCATGTGCGCACTGCCCTGCAGGTAAACAGCGATAAGTTCTTTGATGAACTAATGAAACCCTACAAAGGGAAAGTTATCTATATCGATTTCTGGGCACCCTGGTGTGGCCCTTGCATGGGCGAAATGCCTGATTCGAAGGAATTGCAAAAAGAGCTCGCAGGCAAGGATGTAGTATTTCTCTACATTGGCATCAGTTGCACCAAACAATCGTGGGAGAATACGATCAAAGACAAGGGCATCGAAGGCGAGCATTACTTTGCCAATGACAGAGATGGCAAACTGCTATCTGAGAAGTTCAACATCTCAGGTATTCCACATTATGTGCTGGTAGATAGAACCGGTAAAGTAGCCGATGACCGTGCAATGAGGCCCAGTGATAAAACCAAGCTGCTGAGAAAAATCAATGGCTTGTTGAAATAAATACCTGATAGTTTTTCCCTAAACAAACGAGGCGGCACTTTTGAATGTGCCGCCTCGTTTGTTTGAAATCCAGCTGATTTCTTCGTTACCATTATCTTAAGCTGCTGGCATCCACGCGTGATGGCGTATCCTTACCAGCCACAATAGAAGTAGAACTGATGGCGATGGCCTTGATAATCTCTGTCATGTTCTTCATATCCAGCGTCTCAAATTCATCATCGAGCGTATGATAGAATTTTTCGCTATCCATTTTAGAAGTAGAGATCGTGTGTGCCGGAACACCGAGACGCGCCAGTGTTGCATTGTCTGACCGGTAGAACAACTGCTGCTGGGGATAAGGATCGGGATAGAACTTAAAGTTGGAACCTTCCAGGTTCTTCTCCAGGATCTTTCCCATGTCTGTCTTTTCATACCCGGTGATGAATGCAGAATTGTTACCCCATTTGCTATCGGTACCGATCATTTCGATATTGAACATCGCCATTACTTTAGCGGGATCGTATTGCTCTGAAAAATATTTTGAACCAAAACCGCCGGACTCTTCCGCAGTAAAGGCGGCAAATATGATGGTGCGCTCATTATTCTTTTGCTGTGCAAAGTAATGCGCCAGCATGATCACCGCTGTGGTGCCGGCAGCATCATCATTAGCCCCGTTATAAATAGAATCCTGGGCCGCATTGGGTTTGCCAATACCGAGGTGATCATAGTGACCAGAGAAGATCACGTATTCTTTCTTCTTACTTTTACCAGGCAGAATACCTACCACATTCTTCAATGGCATATTGGTCACTTCCTGGTTGAACTCGATAGCATAAGTAGCAGGTTCTTCAACAGTAAGCACACCAATGATATTGGCTGTGGGCGGAAAAGAAGAAGAGCGGCGCTTCAGGTTATTGAACATACTTCTGGCAGCAGTATCCACCACCAACAGATAATTGCCGGAAGTTTTTGTCAGTCGGGTATATACAGCATACAAGCTGTCTTTGCTTGCTTTGACTATCTTATACTTTGATTTCTGGGTGATCTTCAGCTTTGACTTTGCAGTTACGCCGATGATATCTTTCTCTTCTACCGGCTTGCCATTGAGCGTGCCGGACGCCGACAGGAACTTTGTGCGCAGCATAGCAAATTCCTGCAGGTACGACCCACGCTTTACAGGCTTCAGGCCGGCCTTCTTAAACTCCGAAGCGATGAAGTCAGCAGCCTTGTCGATGCCGGGCGTAAATGGCTTACGGCCTCCCATATCGTCGGCAGACAATATGCGCTCCACGCGTGCTACCTCAGTTTCATTGATGATTTGGTCGATGGATTGTGAATAACCAAGGCGACCCATAGCAATAAGGGCCGCAGGTAATAGTAGTTTCTTAATCATGCAGTAAATATAGGCGTTAAGGTGTATGCACCAGGGATTACAGGCTCATCATTTCTTTGAACTTCACGGTCTGCCTGCGACTTACCTCGATCTTTTCACCGCCCTTCAATTCCAACAGCAGGCCGCCATTGAAATAAGGTTCAATTTTATCGATGAGGCGAAGGTTGACAATATGTTTTCGGTTGGCCCGGAAGAAGGTTTTCTCATCCAGCCTTTCTTCCAGCGCATTGAGCGATTTCAGAATGAGTGGCTTGTTGGGACCAAAATATACTTTGGCATAGTTGCCCACACTTTCAAACAGGCGGATATCCGACAGCTTCACAAACCAGCAGCGCTCTCCATCTTTCACAAACACCTGGTCGCTTTCACTCAATATGGAGCGGTTCATATTCAGGGGTATGGGACTGGCATCTCCGCGCTCGTCCTGCATGTGCAGCTTCTGAATAGCATCCGCCAGGCGCTTGGGCTCCACAGGCTTCAGCAGATAATCCAGTGCGTTCACCTCGAAAGCTTTCAGTGCATATTCATCGTAAGCGGTGGTAAAAATCACGTTGGGCGTTCTGTCCAGTTCGGACAGCATATCGAAACCTGTTTTACCAGGCATTTGAATATCCAGGAATACGAGGTCCGGATTAATGTGTTCGATCTTCTCGATACCCTCTCCTGCATTAGCTGCCTCTGCTACCACTTCGATCTCCGGAAACTCCATCAACAGCTTTTTCAGTTCATTCCTTGCCAGTCGTTCGTCGTCGATAATAATCGCTTTGATCATACGTCCATTTATTTTATTTCAACAGGAATTAGCACCCTCGCCTCTACCAGTCCATCTACCTGCTTGATCTCAAAGTTAGCTTTTTCACCAAATAATAGTTGCAGCCTGTTTTTGGTGCTGGACAGGCCAAAACCATCGCCATTCATGTGCCCGTTGAGGGAACCGGAGTTCAGTACAATGAGTTCATGGAAGTCGTTCTTGAAATCGGAAACCACTTTTACAATACCACCGCTAATCTGCTTGCCAATGCCATGCTTGATGGCGTTCTCCACCAGCGTTTGCAGCATCATGGGCGGCACAGGCTGGTCGAGCGTATCTTCATCGATCTGGTACTCTATACGCAGGCGATCTTCAAAACGGATGTATTCAAGCGCGAGGTAATCTCTTACTATGTTCAGCTCTTTCTCGAAAGGAACTGTTTCCAGCTTTTCGGCCTGCATGCTGCTGCGCAGGATATTGCTCAACTCGGTGATGGCATTCCTTGCCCGGTTGGGATTCTCGTCGATCAGGGCGCGTATGCTATTGAGGGCATTGAAAATGAAATGCGGATTGATGTGGGACTTGATGGTCTTCAGCTCCAGTGTTTTCACCAGTGCTTCCAGCTTCAAAGTATCCACCTGTTGGCGACGGCTTTTCTCGATGTAGTGGTAGAAATAATAAAGCAGCGTCCAGGGGATCATGAAGATACCGATGTTCAATACATTGGCGAAGAGCCGGGTGGAGAAGTCGAGCTTATTCTTGTTCTCAAATTGGAAGATCTCGTACGCCCCCAACACCAGCAAGCCATACAGAATACTGGTAATGATCACAGCGGCACCCAGCCGGGTAGCCATCTTTTCGATGGGCAGCAACAACCAGTTGGTGCGTTTAAGAAACTCCCGCAGTATATGGGTGCTTGCAATACCCGACACTACATAAATGAGTATCCGGTACAGGTACGCATTGGATATTTCTTCTTTGAACGTAAAAGCATAAAACAACATGGAAAGACCTACCAGGCCCCAGCCACCTATCTGGCAAAGCCAGTAATATGAATTTCTTTTCGCCATCTCAGAATTTGGGTCTTAGCAAATCTATACATTTGGTTAGCCCTCCTATGGTATTTTGGATATATGGCTTAAAAGCCGGGCTATCGGCAGACTCATTATACCCACTTTCCTGTATTATGCATCCCATCAGGCTAATAATCAACACAATACATAAATATCCGGGTTATAAAGTAGCCTTTGCCTGTGATGGTGCCAGCCCCCGGCGGCAAGTTACCCGCCACAAAAGCCGGAAACCCTGAATTTCAAGCCATAAAGTAGTACTTTTGATACATAAATTTTCTCCCGATGGAAATTGCTCCCGGCCCCTTGCTCAAAATGATCCAATCACCGGCAGATGTAAAACAACTCAGCAGAGAACAACTGCACCAGTTGTGTGACGAACTGCGTCAATACATCATTGATGTGGTGAGTGTTCATGGGGGTCACTTTGGCGCCAGCCTTGGCGTAGTAGAACTGTCTGTAGCGCTCCACTATATTTACAACACTCCTTACGATCAGCTGGTATGGGACGTAGGCCACCAGGCTTATGGCCATAAGATCCTTACCGGCCGCAAGGACAACTTCAGCACCAACAGGAAGTATAACGGCATCAGTGGTTTTCCTAAACGCAGCGAAAGCGAATACGACACGTTTGGTGTAGGTCACTCCTCCACTTCTATCTCTGCCGCACTGGGCATGGCCATGGCCGCCAAGTACAAAGGCGAGAACCGCAAGTCGGTAGCTGTGATCGGCGATGGCGCCATGACGGCTGGCCTGGCGTTCGAAGGAATGAACCATGCAGGTGTAACCGATGCTGACATGTTGATCATCCTGAATGATAACAACATGAGCATCGACCCCAACGTAGGTGCATTGAAAGAATACTTGACTGACATCTCTACCTCACATACCTATAACCGCCTGAAAGATGACATCTGGAAGGCCTTGGGCAAACTGCCGGTAGGAAAGAACTTCTCCCGCGACATGGCCAGCAAGCTGGAGCACAGCATTAAGGGATTTGTGAACAAGAGCAGCAACCTGTTTGAAGCACTGAAGCTCCGCTACTTTGGTCCTATCGACGGACACAATATCACCAAGCTGGTTGATACTTTACAGGACCTGAAAAAAATACCCGGCCCCAAACTGTTGCACATCGTAACCGTAAAGGGCAAAGGATATTCACTCGCTGAGAAAGACCAGACCAAGTGGCATGCGCCCGGTCTGTTCGATAAGATCACTGGCGAGATCTATAAGAAGACTTTCGAAACCAAGCAGCCACCCAAGTACCAGGATGTTTTTGGTCATACGATCATCGAGCTGGCCGAGATGAATAAAAACGTGTTTGGTATCACACCGGCCATGCCTTCCGGCTCCTCCCTCAAATTCATGATGGAGAAAATGCCTGACCGCGCTATCGACGTAGGTATCTGCGAGCAACACGCCGTAACCCTCAGCGCTGGTATGGCCACGCAAGGCTTGAAAGTATTCTGTAACATCTATTCTTCCTTCATGCAGCGTGCCTACGACCAGGTGGTGCATGATGTAGCCATACAAAAGCTGCCCGTTATCTTCTGCCTCGACCGTGCAGGACTGGTAGGAGAAGACGGACCTACGCACCACGGTGCATATGACATTCCTTTCTTCCGTTGTATACCCCACATGGTGATCAGTGCGCCGATGAATGAAAGCGAACTGCGTAACCTGATGTATACAGCCCAACTGGAGAGCAACGAAACCCATCCTTTCGTGATCCGCTATCCACGCGGAGAAGGCGTGATGCCCGAATGGAGGACGCCTTTTGAAGAAATAACAATTGGTAAGGGCCGAAAGCTGAAAGACGGAGACGATATTGCCATCCTTTCACTGGGACATCCCGGCAACTTTGTAACCACAGCCATCCGCGAGCTGAAGACAGAAGGCTTGAATCCCGCGCATTACGATATGCGCTTTGCCAAGCCACTGGACGAAGCCATGCTGCACGAAGTATTCAGCAAATTCGAGAAGGTAGTTACCGTTGAAGACGGCACTATCGTTGGAGGATTTGGCAGCGCTATATTGGAGTTCATGGCACAACATAACTACCGCGCCACCGTGAAGATGCTGGGCATCCCCGACCGCCTGGTAGAACACGGCACGCCCAAAGAACTGCACCGCGAATGTGGCTACGATGCTGCAGGCATCGCGAAAACGGTTCGTGAAATGATGAAAGACAAGGTAACAGTAGGGTCGCTGCTGCAATAACATTCAGAAATCTTTAACAGCACTTTACACCCGTTCATTTATGGAGGGACGTTATAATGGCATCTGATGAGGTGTCATAACCCCCTTCCTGCATGAAACGTTTATTGCTCCTTTCGCTCGCTATAATAGTACTGTTCCTATTGGGCAGCGCCACCTGGTATTATACCAAAATGAAGCCTGTTTACAGGACAGTTAACCGCGACATCAGTGCCACGCTCCGTAAAAAACTGCTGCTCAAACTGGAATCGCGCGCAGCCAAAGCCAGGGAATACGCTATCCGCAATAAATACAATACAGACATTTGCTTTTTGATCGATATGAGTATCGAGTCCGGCAAGAACCGGTTGTTTGTATACAACCTGAAGAAGGACTCTATCACCGATGCCGGGCTGGTAACTCATGGCCGCTGCAATGAAGACTGGCTCAACGGCCGCCGCTATGGCAACGAAGTGGGTTGCGGTTGCACCTCACTGGGTAAGTATAAGATAGGAGCTGCCTACAAAGGCAAGTTTGGCCTGGCCTATAAACTACACGGACAGGATTCTACCAACAACAATGCATTTAAAAGATTCGTGGTACTGCACTCACACGGATGCGTACCCTACGGAGAAGTGGACCCATATCCTATTTGCCAGAGTGATGGCTGCCCTACTGTGGCACCGGCTTTCTTAAAGAAAATGGCCGCAACGATAGATGCATCGCCACGGCCAATACTGTTATGGATATTTGAATGACCACATTGTCACCCTGAGCTTGTCGAAGGGCTTCGACGGGCTCAGCCTGACATCAATAATCAAGTATTCCCATTTTTCCAATCTCATACTTCCTGATCGCTTCCTGGATCTCTTCAAAACTATTCATCACAAAAGGTCCATAACTAACAACCTTCTCTTTCAAAGGCTCTCCGCCAAAAACAATAAAGTCAACATCACTGGTGGCGGAAAGAACGAGCTGATCACCATCGATATGAAAGTCGACCAACTGGCCGGCAGTCACATCCTGTCCTAACAATTTAATTTTTCCATCCAATACATATAAAGCCGAAGAGTACGAATTATCAACGGGCAAGGTAAACAAGGCGCCGGCTTTCAGTTTCACATGGTGCAGGAACATAGGCGTATGCGTTGCAATGGGAGAAGATTGCCCATTATAACTGCCAATCAATGTCTTTACCCATACACCATCGCCGGATTGCCCGGGCAACGTTGCAGCAGCATAGTGCCGGAAAGAAGCATCCAGTGTTTTCTTATCAGCCGGTAAGTTGACCCAGATCTGTAACAACTGTACAGTACCGCCTTGCTTCAAAAAAGCGGGGGTAGGACCTTCTGAGTGAACAACACCATTACCGGAAGTCATCCAGTTGATATCGCCACCAGTCGCTACCTGGTCGTGCCCCTTGCTGTCACGGTGAAAGAACTCACCATCCAGCAAATAGGTCACTACTTCAAAGCCGGCATGTGGGTGAGGCGCCAACCTCACTTCGGAACCAGCTTTCAATACACTAGGTTTCATGTGGTGAATCAACAGGAAGGGATCTACCTGTCTCAAAGTACGGGTAGGTAAAACGTTCTTGATCTTGAACGGACCTACCATCTCATTGGTCGCATCAATGATTTGCGACACCGTTCTGGTAGTCATAAAAACTCCTTTTTTTGGTTAAATAAAGCAATAACAATACAATTGGCGTTTAAACACCAACTATTGTACCCATTCGGTTATGGCAGTATTAAGGGAGTATTTTAGGCCGTTTCGTCAGTAGACGGCTCTTCGTCAGACGGTTCGTCAGCAGAGGGATAGGTATCGCCAAACAAACCGCCAATAGGCGTTTCTTCGGCAGAAGTGTCCTCAACGGCAGAAGGAGGTTCAAGCCCCAGCGTTTTTGCATCCCAAACGGGATCTTCTTCGCGGTTCTCGTTGAATTCAAGAATAAAATTATTGCGGCCTTCACCTACCATCAGGGTCATGTACTTCATTTGTACCAACTCCAGGATGGAAAGGAAAAGGAAAATAGCATGAATGCGGTCCTCACAAACCTCAAATACCTTTTCAAAAGACACTACCTTTTCCTTCTTCACACTACTCAGCATAAACTCACGGCTGCCCTCCATGGTATAGTTATACCTTACCACGGTGTGTACAGGCTTCACGGCATTGCGCTGCTCCATCTTCTTCATCACCCGCTCAAAGGTCTTCATCAGCTTGAACAATGTGATCGTTTGGATCTCAGTGCCCTCACCGGTTTCTTCACCAATGTGCGACAACTCTTTCTGGAGGTTACCACGCCTTACCATCAACATGCGGATGGCCTCCATTTCGGCCATCTTTACGGAAGCTTCTTTAAAGCGCTTGTATTCAAGGATCTTGTCGATCAGTTCCTGGCGGGGGTCGATCTCATTACCCTGCGCATCCAGTTCCTTGCGTGGCAACAGCATCTTGGCTTTGATACGCATCAGGGTGGATACGAACAAGATGAACTCGCTCGATAATTCAATATTCAATTCACCCGATCCATGGATATAATCCAGGAAATCCTTGATGATCTTGGTAATAGGTATATTATAAATATCCAGCTCATCCCTTTCAATAAAGAATAACAGGAGGTCGAAAGGGCCTTCAAACTGCGGCAACTTGATCTGGTAGCTGGATTGATTCACTGAGTATAGTTTTAATAGTCGGAAAGACCGGAAGTCCGGAAGACCGAAAGAAATACAGTAATTACTTACCGACTTCCGGACTTTTCTGACTTTCGGTCTTTCAACCCCGCTTCCGCGGCCGACAAATGTAAGGAAATCCCTGATTAGAATTTGGCAGAAAAACCCACAGCCAGCAGCGACCTTATCTGGGTGCCGGCAGACGTTTTATTGGGGCCAAATTGCCGCACATCATCGTCATATATAAGATCAAGACTATAAGTAACATTCAGAAACTTATTCACTTTCATTACGATGGCATTGGTCCAGAACACATCCACGTTCTGCGGCTTGGCGCTGACCTTATCCACCTGCAACTGATCGGGCCCCGTGGGGGTAAAACGATACGTTGCCAGGTAGTTGGAATACAGGTCAAGACGGCTTTTGTACGACACATTCTTCAATATCTCCTTATTGAAGTTCACGGAAGCATAAGCGCCCGCTTCAGCTTTTACTTCACGGGCGGGATCCACACCATAAAAGGTGGACAGCGGCGCTTCGAAACCACCACCATCGGCGCCCGGATCACCGGCCGGATAGTAATAACTCTTGGGCTCATTGGTTACGATCACCAAACGCGTAGAGATAGGAGAAACGAAGATGCTGAAATAGTCTACAGGATGCCAGTCGATACCCGGCGCTACCACCAGGTAAGCAGGAGCGAAGAAACCTGATATCCTGCGTTTGTATCCTTTGCCACGGTAGTTATAATCGAAACCGTCATAGAACTGTGTCCTGAAGTTGACGACACCTGCCACACTTATTTTATCAGTCAGTTCATAACCGGCTTTGCTATACAAGTCTATCTTATCATCGGTCTTACGGTTACCTAAAGAGGTGGTATTCACCATGGCATATCCCAGGTCAAGCGTGTTGTCCCAAAAGAACTTCCCCGACTTCAGGTTGGCAAAGACACTCAGGTAAGCCGCTGTGGAGAAGGAGAACTTTTCTGCACCGGCAGCCCAGTTCCTGCTACCACCCTGACCTACGTTGAGAGAGAAAACGCCGCCCTTCTTCCAACCCGATTTGTGGGCTGTATCGGAAGCCAGTTTTTTCTCGGATTGGGCTTTCATATCCTTGACACCTGCATCCTGGGCCCAGGTGGCCAGAAAGGACACACTG
This sequence comes from Paraflavitalea sp., assembly GCF_059502485.1. Classification (NCBI taxonomy): domain Bacteria; kingdom Pseudomonadati; phylum Bacteroidota; class Chitinophagia; order Chitinophagales; family Chitinophagaceae; genus Paraflavitalea; species Paraflavitalea sp. Next base: position 996,824 of record NZ_JCACET010000008.1, on the reverse strand, counting down.
AATACCGTTAGTAAGAACGATTTTCTCATAGTTAAGTAGTTTGGTTAATTAGAATAAGGCTATTCTGAAGATACTCAAAATGCAGGAGAAACGATAACCCTTAGCCTTTTTTCTTCAACTCGTCGCGTATCTCCATCAACAGCTTTTCGCTTGTGCTTGGTGCTGGAGGTGCAGCTGGTGCAGCTTCTTCTTTCTTCTTCATCCTGTTGATACCTTTGATCAGCAAGAACAACACAAAGGCTATGATAATAAAGTTCAATACAGCAGATATAAACAAGCCGATCTTTACCGTACCAAGCACTGTAAAATCTTCCAGCCTGGTTAGGTTAGCGGCCTCTAATGCAGGTTTCAGAATCAATGGCGTTATCACATCATCAACGAGGGAGCTGACTATTTTTCCAAAAGCAGCGCCTATGATAACACCTACGGCAAGGTCAACTACATTGCCTTTCATTGCAAACTCTTTGAATTCTTTCATCATGCCCATAATCAGTTGTTTTAAACGGTGAGGAGAATAAAAACTATTGCAAATTAACTATTATATATAAGAGGGTTCAATGATACCCATTTACCCCTCTTTCTTCAAACCAGGAAACTGCATATTTAGTTTCTGCATCGTATCCAGCAGTGTCGAAGCAATCACATATTCCTTGTACCAGTTCTGATCGGCGGGTACAATAGTCCAGGGGATGTCACTACAGTATTCAAAGCAATCTTCATACGCCTTCCGGTAATCATCCCACAACTTTGCTTCTGCGAAATCATTTTCGTTGTACTTCCATTGTTTGGTACGGTCATGAATACGTTCCTGCAACCGCTCCTGCTGTTCTTCTGGAGATACATGCAGGTAGAATTTCAATATCTGTGTATTGTTATGTTCTTGCAACAGCTTCTCGAAATCGTTGATGGCCTTCATCCGTTTTTTCGCCATCCCGTCATCGATCCATTTATGTACACGCGTGATCAATATGTCTTCATACTGTGAGCGGTTAAAGACCTGTATCATGCCTTTGGCAGGTGCAGCTTCATGTATGCGCCACAAAAAATCGTGGCTCAATTCCTGGGCAGTAGGGGTTTTGAAGGATTTGACAGTAATGCCCTGCGGGTTCATGGAGGTGAATACATTGCGGATAACACCATCTTTGCCACTGGCATCGAGCCCCTGGATGATCACCAGGATGGCATGTTTGGATTCGGCATACAACAGGTTCTGCAAATCATCCAGCTTAGCCAGTATTTGCTTCGTTTTCTCTTTGGTGCTCTCCTTGTCTAAGTCTTTAGGTGCCCTCGTGGAAATATCGTCCAGCCTGATCCTGCCCATAGGTTACTGTTTGGTACAATTAAGGTATTATATTTTACTCTTATAAAAAAAGACTTGTATACACAAAAAAGCCACTCCATAATGGAGTGGCCAATATTATAATCTCAACTTATAGAATAATATCTATACAGTCATGATCTCTTTTTCTTTAGCAGCAAGGTGCTTATCCACGAGGGTGATATACTTGTCGGTGCTGTCCTGTATGCCCTTTTCAGCATCCTTGGCAATATCCTCACTCAGTCCATTCTTTTGAAGCTTCTTGATCTGCTCCATAGCATCACGGCGGATGTTACGGATAGCGACCTTGGAATGCTCACCCTCACCCTGCGCCCGTTTTACAAGTTCTCTGCGACGCTCTTCTGTTAAAGGCGGCATGAACAGGCGGATGATATTACCATCATTTTGTGGAGTGATACCAATATTGGCATTGATGATGGCGCGCTCGATAGGTTGCAGCATATTCTTTTCCCAGGGCTGAATGTTCAGCGTACGCGCATCAGCCACGGTAATGTTTCCTACCTGGTTGATGGGCGTGGGCGTTCCATAATAATCTACTACGAGACCGTCTACCAGGTTAGGGTTGGCTTTACCTGCCCGCACCTTGATCAGTTCAGTTTCCAGGTGATTAATGGCCTTGTCCATGGCTTCCTGGGCCTGTTCTTCAATAATATTTAACTCGTCTGACATAATGTATGAATAATTGATTGCGCTGCAAATGTAGGAAGAATAAAGAATTCAGGCGTTAGCTATTGGGTATTAGCCCTTAGCTAAAGGCTAAAAGCCAATCGCTAATACCCTTCTCTAATTTTTTTGCTCTAAGATCGTGTCCTTGGTAAGCGGTACGATCCGGGATTTCTTGTTTTCGGGGTCTGTGGTGCGTGCCACAAACAGGCGGGGCTTCGGACGGGTATAATATAAAGCGGCAATGCCGGTAAAAAAGGTGAGTACAATAGCCAGGATGATCCAGGTACAGCCCGAATCGCGGAAGGCATAAGCCAACACAACAGCCAGCAGGTTGATCGACACCAGTGTTAAAGTAATAGCGCGGTGCGAAAGGCCTTTATCCAGTAACAAGTGGTGAACGTGGTTGCGGTCGGGGCTGAAAGGAGAGCGGCGGTTTACGATACGGATAGCAAATACCCGTAATGTATCCAGTAGTGGGATCATCAGGATGGCGAATCCGATGGCCGGTGAAGGCACGATAGGATAGGGCACATTCACTGCATTGGCCACCTCGATGAACTTCACCACCAATATAGAATTGATCAACCCTATCAATAGCGACCCCGTGTCGCCCATAAAGATCTTGGCAGGGTGGAAATTAAAGATGAGGAAAGCAGCCAGACTACCAGCCAGCCCAAAAGCCAGGATGGAATAAGCCGGCATATTCACCTGCAGGAAGTAAAAGCCAAAAACCACTGTAGCCATCAAGCCAAGGCTACCAGCCAACCCGTCGATACCATCAATCAGGTTGAAAGAATTGATGATCACAATAACTGTAAAATAAGTCAGCAGCAGGCTAAAAGACTCCGGCAACTCATGGATGCCCATGAAACCGTGCATGCTTCTGATCTGTACATTGCCCTTATAAATGATCAGGAAAGCGGCCAATACCTGGCCAATGAATTTCTTTATAGGAGAGATGACGAGTATATCATCTTTTAAACCGAGGAAAAAGATCACGAAACTGGCAGCGAGGAAATATTGAAATTCCGGAGAACCGTGAAACTGAATGGCAATGAGGCACGCCATCACAAAGCCGGCAAAGATGCCGAGGCCTCCCAGTGAAGGAATTGGATTCTGATGGATCTTCCGCTCATTGGGAAGATCAAAAAGCTTCTTTCTTTCCGCTACGGTAATAATTACCGGAATGGCTAAAAATGTGATCGTGAAAGAAATAGCTATTGATAGTAATACATCGAACATTTAGCCTGGTTTTGGTGACCAAATTTATCTACGTGCTGCTAATCCGGGCCGTTGGGGGCAAATTTGGTGCCGGCAGCAAAACTACGGCCTATTTCCGAAATAACAACTTATGTTATAGCTACTTTATTGTAAATAAGAAAGTTTGAGATATAAAAAACAATAAAAAAATCAGTCCCATCAATGGGTCAAAAGTAAATTCATGTAGTTTTGCTTCCACATTTAAAGACCAGCTTATGCCCGCATTAAAAGACATTGCTTCACAGATCAGGCGCGATATAGTTCGAATGGTTCATGGTGCTGCCAGTGGCCACCCCGGAGGTTCCCTCGGTTGTACAGATTACTTTACAGCTCTCTTCTTTAAAGTAATGCAGCACAACCCGCAATTCAATATGGACGCCACCAACGAAGACGTTTTCGTATTGTCCAATGGCCACATCTCCCCCGTATATTACTCTACATTAGCCCGTGCTGGCTACTTTGATATCAAAGAACTGGCCACCTTCCGTAAACTGGACTCCAGGTTACAAGGTCACCCTGCTACCCACGAGCACCTGCCCGGCATTCGTATGGCCAGCGGTTCCCTGGGTCAAGGTATGAGCGTAGCCCTTGGCGCTGCCCTCACCAAAAAACTGAACGGAGAGAAAAACCTTGTGTACTCTTTACATGGTGATGGTGAGTTGGACGAAGGTCAGAACTGGGAAGCCATCATGTTTGCAGCCCACCATAAAGTAGACAACCTGATTTCTACAGTTGACTGGAACGGCCAGCAGATCGACGGACCTACCAAAAAAGTAATGAACCTGCTCGACCTGGGCGCTAAGTTCGACGCATTTGGATGGGAAGTGATCAGGCTCGAAAAAGGCAACGATCCGGAAGAAGTAGCAGCTACACTGGAAAAGGCCAAAACATTCGTAGGCAAAGGCAAGCCGATCGTTATCCTCATGACCACTGCAATGGGTGCCGGCGTAGATTTCATGCAAGGCTCTCACGAATGGCACGGTATCGCTCCCAACGACGAACAACTGGCCAAAGCACTGGCTCAGCTTCCTGAAACACTGGGAGACTATTAATAATAGCCGCAATCACTAAGTAAGGATTGCTTATCAAATAAAAAACCGGAATGCGAAGTGTAATTCGTGTTCCGGTTTTCTCTTTTAGAGAGGTATACGGTTTTTCCTCGTTGCCTTCCTGCCTCGTTGCCTCTAACTCTTCAACTCTATCGGCTGCAGCGCCGCCTTACGCGAAGGGAACCAGGATGCTGTCAAAGCGATGATAAATACGGTGGCAACAATCAGCAAGAAGTCGCGCGGCACCAGCTGAACGGGATAATAATTGATCAGGAACGTCCCCCCTTCAAGTTTGATCAACTCAAACTTCACCTGCAGCCAGCAAAAGATCACGGCCAGGATAATGCCGGTAACGGCGCCGATCCCTGCCAGCAACAACCCTTCACTCAGGAATATCTTTTGGATCATCCCGTTATTAGCACCCATTGCCTTCAACACCTGGATATCTTTTTGCTTTTCCAGCACCAGCATGGTCAAACCACCAATCATGGTAAAAGCAGCAACGATCAACATCAAGGTCATAAGACCATAAATGGCCCACTTCTCCAGCGTCATCACACTATACAGGCTTTTATTCTGCTCATACCGCGTTTCCACCACATAATTATTATTACCGAAGATCTGCCGGATACTTTTTGCGACAGCATCCCCTTTATTTTCATCACTCAGCGCAATCTCGATACGGCTCACTTCATTATCTTTCAACGCCAGCATCTGGCGCATGAAATCGATATTGGTAACAGCATACTTATTATCGATATCAGCCTGGATAAAGAAAGTGCCGCCGGTAATGATATTGGCCGCAGCAACAGAACCATACAAGTCGGCCACATTAACCGATTCACCGCCTTTAAATATATAAGCAGTGATGGGATAAAGATTCTTATCCGACTCGATCTCCAAAGCCCCTTCCACACCATTGCCCAATACGATCACGGGCCTGTCGGCTGTGCCGGTAGTGTATTTACCACGGATGATCTTCTGCGCCACGCCCGTTACCTGCTCGTAGCCATCATCTACCCCCTTGAGCAAGACAGGCACCTGGATATCGCCATTCTGCAGTAAGGTCTTTTCCTCTATAACACGGGAATAGTGTGTCACATCCTTTACACCCGACAATTGCTTCAACTGTTCAGGCGAGACAAGAATAGTTTTATTACCAGCTTTGGGAGAAATCAGCACGTGCGGATAGAAAGAAGAATACAAGGATTTGACCAGCCCTTCAAAACCATTGAACACACTGAGCACAACGATAAAAGCAAACGTGATGCTCATAATGGCCACCATGCTGATCCATGCTATGACATTGATCGCATTGGTCGACTTCTTTGCTTTAAAATAACGCCAGGCGAAAAGAAAATTCATTTTCGGATGCAGGATTTAGAATTTCGGATATTGCCGTGCTCTGCTGACCACTCACTATTCGCGCCCTTCTTCCTTCTTCTCGTCGTTGATCTTCTTAAACAGGTCTTCCATCTTGAACACATGGTCCAGCGTATCGTCCAGGTAAAACTTTAATTCAGGCATACGGCGCAGCTGTTTGCCTACCCTGAGGGATAGCTCTTTTTTGATCTCCCAGGCCCTTTCCTCTATTTTCTTCAGGGCAGCCTGCGGATCACCTACCTGGAACAAACTCAGGTAGATACGGGTCTCCAGCAGGTCGGGCGTAATCTTCACGGAAACGATCGACACCATACCCCCATTGATCATGGTAAGCCCCAGCCGCTGAAATATAGCATTCAATTCTTCGTTTAAAAGGCCGGCAATCTGCTTTTGTCGCTTCCCTTCTTGCATATCATTAACGATTTAATCGTTGTAAAATTAGTTACTTTGCGCTGTTTATGGCCATTCCGGGTACAGAATAGCACCAATAACCGATGAAAAAGAGGTGAAAGACAGGCCAATGACGATATTATCTGATCTATTTTAACATTTCATGAAGCGATTTTCGACGATTCTCTACTACCTCCGGGACCAGAAAGGACAAATGGCCTTATACTTTTTCTATAACTTCCTATCTATAGTTTTTTCGCTCGTTTCCCTGGGTATGCTGGCCCCCTTCCTCCAGATGCTGTTCGCACCCGATCAGATCGTAACCCAGGAGCCGGTATTTGAATTCAATTCCACCGGCATTATGAATTACCTGAAGTACACGCTGGGGAAACTGATCACAGAGCATGGACAGGAACGTGCATTGGCTATTATATGTATTGTATTGATTGTTTCGATTCTCTTCAAAAATTTGTTCATCTATCTTTCTTACCGGGTGATCATCCCGCTTCGCAACCGGGTAATGACGAGGTTCCGCGCCGATATGTTTACACAGATCTTGCACTTGCCCATTGGCTTCTTCACCGAACAGCGTAAAGGCGATATCATTTCGCGCATGAGCAATGATATGAACGAGATCGAATGGAGTATCATTGGCACCATGGAAGGTCTGATCCGTGAACCACTCACCATCCTGATCATTTTAACCAGCCTCATATTTTTAAGCCCTGTACTTTCCCTGTTCCTGGTAGTATTACTGCCATTGATGGGATTCATTATCGGCCGGGTAAGCCGCAGCCTTAAAAAACAATCTACCGTAGCCCAGGAACAACAAGGATTGTTGTTATCCGTACTCGATGAAACCCTGACCGGCTTACGCGTTATCAAAGCGTTCAACGCAGAAAAGCTATTGAGCAACCGCTTCTTTGATACCAACAATTTTCTTAACCAGGTGCGGGTGAAAATGGCGTTCCGACGTGATCTTGCTTCACCACTGTCAGAATTCCTGGGTGTATTGACCCTGAGCTGTATACTATGGTTTGGCGGCAAGCTGGTATTTGATCATACCATCGAATCAGCAGCATTCATTACCTACGTGGTATTCTTCACCCAAATCATTAACCCCGCCAAATCATTATCAACAGCCTTCTACAATGCACAACGCGGATCTTCAGCCATACAACGAATAGAAGAGATACTCAAAGCTACCAACACTGTTAGCGAATCCCTCAACCCCAAACAACTTACCAGCTTTAAGCATAACATTGAATTCCGTAACGTAACCTTCAAATACGAGGACGTTACCATCCTGGACAACATCAACCTCACCATCGAAAAAGGTAAGACCATCGCCTTGGTAGGCTCATCTGGTGCGGGTAAGTCAACCCTGGCCGACCTGGTGCCCCGTTTTCACGATGTGACCAGTGGAGAGCTGTTGATCGATGGGGTGAACATCAAAGAATATTCTCTGCTTTCGCTGCGCGACCATATGGGCATCGTAACGCAGGAACCCATCCTGTTCAATGATACCATTGCCAATAATATTTCTCTGGGCAATCCGGTAGCTTCGATTGATGAAATTGAAGAGGCGGCCCGCATTGCCAACGCCCATGATTTCATCATGAGCAAAGACGAAAATTACCAAACCAATATTGGCGACCGCGGCGGCAAATTGAGTGGTGGAGAACGTCAGCGCGTAACCATTGCCCGCGCTGTTTTAAAGAACCCGCCCATCTTAATATTGGACGAAGCCACCTCTTCGCTCGATACAGAAAGTGAGCGACTGGTACAAGATGCCATCAACAAGATGATGGCCAACCGCACCAGCATTGTGATCGCCCACCGCCTCAGCACCATTCGTCATGCCGACGAAATTATCGTACTGCAAAAAGGTAAGATCGTAGAGCGCGGCACCCACGATCAACTAATCGACCAGGACGGCTTTTACAAAAGGCTCGTAGATATGCAGGAAGTCAAGTAGAGTAGAGAGTCGCCAGTCGTGAGTTCAGGGTCTATTTATAGAAACAAAGACATAGCAATACTAAAAAAGCAACACCGAAAGTGTTGCTTTTTTATTTAATGATATCGTTGTTGAAGTAAACGGGCTCTGAACTCTCTACTCTGAACTCACAACTTACTTCTTCGGAAGAGCGTACAAATTGAAATGCGTCCAGTTCGTCATATCCGTACGCTGAATAGGCTTGGTTTCAGCCTTGCTATCGAAATCGGCAAAGTAGAAAAGATCATACCCCTTATCAGCAATCACATCATACAGTTCGTTACGCTCTTCTTTAGTCAGCTGCGTAAACACTTCTGAAATGATCACGGGTTTGTATTTTACAATAAGGCCGGCAATAGATTTAACGATCTCCTTATCATACCCCTCCGTATCGATCTTGATGAAAGAAAGCTTGTCGAGCCAGCTACCGTAATTCTTCTCGAGGTACTGTTGCAGGTTCACACCCTTCACCTTTTGAGACAAGGTAAAGTTGCCATGCTTTTTATCAGCCTCGGAGCTGATGCCGCCATTGCTGTAAGAAGCTTCAGAAGAGCCATAATAAAACTCCCCGTCCTCATCAGAAATAGCATAAGGCAACGCTACAATATTGGTTTTATCTTTATTTAAACCAGCGTTGTTTTCAAGTACTTTAAACACGTGCGGATTGGGATCGAAACCCAATACCAGTCCTTCCTTACCGGCAGCCAGCCCCATGGGCACGGTGGTATCGCCCGTGTTGCCACCAATATCGATAGCCAGGCTACCCTTAGGAATAAAACGCTTAAAGAAATCCACCTCAGTTTGCGTGATCACCTTTTCACCAGTCAATGGATTCATCCAATTGCCAAACTGTATCGTGCCCTCATCTGCCAACTGGTAATTCGATACCTTAATCGGGTATTCGCTAAACACCCGGCGCGCCTTTTTACGGGCAAAAGATTCTCTCAAATATTTGAATATCATAATGGTTCGTCTTGTTTGGGTAGCGACAAAATTAGGGCAAATTTTCCGTACATTCACCGCTTCAATATTTCCATTACATGAGAAAGCAAATTCTATCAGGCACCGCTTGCCTGCTGCTATTGACGGCAGCACTTTCATCAACAGCTCAAAAGAATTTCACGTACGACCAGGTATTCAAAAATGCGTCTCCCAATATGACCAAACCACTCCCCTCGATCCGGGGATGGGTAGATGATGACCACTACATCGAATTACAAAAAGACGCAGCAGGGAAAACGATCTTCCTCGCCGTAGAAGCGAAAACAGGCAAATCAAAAACGTACGAAGGACAGGTTCCTTCCGAACCACGCCAACAGGCAATGCCCGCTATCGGCATTTCTGACGCCCGCAACATTACCATTTCACCCGACGGAAAATGGGTGGCCTATACAAGAAAAGACAATAACCTCTATGCCATGGAGCTGGCCACCAAACAAGCGGTGCAGTTCACCAAAGATGGCTCAGAAACGATCCTCAACGGATATGCATCCTGGGTATATTATGAAGAGATTCTCGGCCGCGCCAGCCGCTATAAAGCATTCTGGTGGAGCCCCGACAGTAAACGTATTTGCTACATGCGCTTTGATGATGCTAAAGTACCAGTGTTCCCCATTTATGTACTCGATGGTCAGGATGGCTACCTCGAAAACGAGCGTTACCCCAAGGCAGGAGAAAAAAATCCGGATGTAAAAGTGGGTATCGCCAACATTGAAACTGGCGCTACCACATGGGCTGATTTCAATCCGAAAGACGACCAATACTTCGGCGCCCCTTTCTGGACACCCGAAGGTCAGCTGTGGGTACAATGGATGAACCGCGGACAGGATAACCTCGTTATCTACAACATCGACTTTGCCAGCGGCGGCAAAAAAGAAGTATACAACGAACAACAAAAAACATGGATCGACCTCGACGAAGGCAGCCGCATCGAGTTTCTGTCTGCCGGCAAAGGCTTTATCCTGAAAAGCGATAAAGACGGTTGGGAAAACCTGTATTACCACGATGCTACCGGCAAACTGATCAACCAGATCACCACCGGCAACCTGTGGGGCACTTCCATCACCAAAGTAGATGAGAAAGCAAAAGTCATCTACTTCAGGGCACGCAAAGAAAATTCTGCCCGCTTCGACTTCTACAAAGTAGGGCTCGATGGTAAAGGCTTAACCCGCCTGAGCTTTGGAGAATATTCCCACGACCAGATAAACCTTTCACCCAACGGAAAATACTTCATCACAACCTATTCCAATCTGTCTACCCCCACCACGATGGCGCTGGTAGATGGCAAAGGAAAGCTGATCCGTACACTGGGCGATACTAAAGGATCCGATTTCGATGCCTACACAGTACCTAAAACAGAACTGGTACGTGTAAAATCAGGCGATGGTGTGTTCGACCTGCCGGTAGCGATCACCTATCCTATCAACTTCGATCCCAACAAGAAATACCCTGTAATCATCAGCATCTACGGCGGCCCCAATGCAGGCACCGTGTACGACCGTTGGAGACCTGCCGGTGGCGCAGCACAATGGTGGGCACAGGAAGGCGTGATCCAGGTAGCATTCGACAACCGCAGCAGCGGCCACTTTGGAAAAGTAGGGTTGAATTACATCCACCGCCAGCTCGGCAAATGGGAAATAGAAGATTACATGACCTGCGGCAAATGGCTGCGCAAGCAAGCATGGGTAGATACAACAAAAGTAGCTATGACCGGCGGCAGCTTTGGCGGTTACATGACCTGCATGGCCCTCACTTATGGAGCTGATGTATTTACACATGGTATTGCCAACGCATCCGTTACCGACTGGCATTTCTATGATACCCATTACACCGAGCGTTTCATGGATACGCCCAAAGAAAATCCTGAAGGCTACAAGAATACAGCAGCAGCAACCTATGCTGAAAAATATAAAGGATTGTTGCGCATCGTACACGGCACTTCCGACGACAACGTGCACATGCAAAACAGCCTTACCCTGATCGATAAATTACAAAACCTGGGTAAGCACTTTGAGTTCATGGTATATCCCGGAGAAAGACACGGCATTGGTGGCAACAACATGAAGAAAGGTCAGCACAACCGCAACGAGGCTTATGCCTTCTGGTACCAGTACCTGCTGAATAAACCGTTACCAGCAGCTTTCACTGGCACTACTACACCCCAGAGAGGATTCTAAGACAAAAACAGTATAACAATACAGGCCCTATAGAATGTGCTATTCTATAGGGCTTCTTTATTTAGAATTAGTCAGCACATACAACTTAGGGTAACTATACAAAAAAGTATTTCCGCCGTCTTTATACAATGCATGCAAATTCCCTTTAAAAACAGCTACCGGCGTATCCTTCCCGTTCTGATCGATCTTCCGCAGTGAGTTATCAGTCAATCCAAAAAGTATATTACTGCTGCTATCAATGATCAGGTTCGTGGCAGTATGAGCCTTTAGATCATACTGACGCAAACGCCTACCACTGTAAACAGCGTACGCCGATATACGCCTGCTCTCTTTACAATACAATACACTATCCCGCACAACCATTGAATTATTCCACACACCAACCTCCTTATCTACCATCGTTCTCCAGAGCTGTTTGCCATTACCGACATCGAAAGCCGTCAAAAACTGTGGCATCCGTACACCTGTCGACAACACAAAGATCATGTTGCCCTGCGACCCACAAAATACCAGGCTGCCCAAACTATCCTTCACCGGGACCTCCCAGTTTAATTGCCCACTTGAAGCAGCAACAGATTGAATACGCTTGTTATCCAGAATACAAAACACACTACTATCATGCAGCAATAGTTGTCGCATATTCATCTCCCCCTGCTGAGGATTCGCCCACAATGGCTGCAAAGACCGTGTATCAAAACATTTGAGCCCTGTACCCTTTTCCTGTAAAATGACAGTATTTCCATATCGCACCGGATTGGTCGTACACTTGTTTTCCAATTTCAATATCCTGTAATTGCCCAATGAATCGATAACATATACAGAGTCGGACGATGTAGGCATCACATATTCACCGGCAGATGTAATAACACCTTTATAGCCTCCCATTCCCTTTATTCTAATAGACCAGACAAGCGTGTCTTTTTCCAGGGAGTAACACTTGAGCGCATAACTTCCATTAGTCTCCATGGCCTTGTAATACACCAACCCATTGTTGACACACAAAGAATGCTCATCGGCAGTACCAGGCAGTTTATATTCCTGCTTAGACTCTATAGACAGGAAGCGATCGGCGCTTTTGGGAGTGGTGCTGCCGCAGCTATACAGGCAAATGGAGGCAACGACGAAGAATGAATAATAAAAAAGTCTCATCGGTCAAGGTTATTATTTGTCAATTCCATCCTTGATTACAATAACCGCAAATTCCATAAAAGCCCCACACATAAATCCAGAACTTGTACATTTTAAGCCCCAAACGAACCCTTTTCCTATAAGATAAGCTCACAACTCACCGTTCACAACTCACTATTCCGCCCCTTAATCCGACAACTCGATGGAAAAACCTTCGCCTGCCGACCCTCCTGCTGCAATTTGCAGCCATGTCACAGCTAACCTATACCATTATCACAGGAGCCAGCTCTGGTCTTGGCAAAGCATTGGCTATCCAATGCGCCAAAGCAGGCATGAACCTTATCCTCATCGCGCTGCCCGGAGGCCACACCTCATCAGTAGCAGAAACGCTTGCTATCAGCTACGGCGTCTATGTACATGCATTTGAATTCGACCTTACCGACAGCACCATACTGCGGCAACAACTCGACTACATCAGAGGCCGCTTCAGCATCAACTTCCTCATCAACAATGCAGGCATCGGTGGCACGGCTTCCATCCGCGAAACATCGGCAGAGAAGATTGACCAGATCATCCAGCTGAACGTACGCAGCACTGTCCAGATCACCCACCTGCTGCTACCCAACCTGCTGGAACATCCACGCAGCTATATCATGAACATTTCCAGCATGGCAGCCTTTACGCCCATTGCCTACAAAACAGTGTATCCGGCTACCAAGGCATTTATATCCTCCTTCTTTCACGGCTTGCGTGAAGAACTGTCGGGCACAGGACTATCTGTTAGTGTAGTATACCCTGGCCCCATCATGACCAACTCCAACACGAGCCGGCGCGTTATCAGTCAGGGTATCAAAGGCAGGATGGGACTATTACCCACCTCAGTAATCGCCCGGATAGCCCTGCGTAAAACAATGGCCAACCATCCCATCATCATACCGGGCATTATGAACAGGTTCAACCTTATGCTGATGAGGTTACTGCCGCTGGGATTAAAACTAAAGATCGTATCGAGAGAAGTGAGAAAAGAAATACAATACTCCCCCGCATAAACCCCATGAAAAAGATACTGATCACAGGCGCCAACGGCTTCCTTGGTTCCAACCTAACCCGCGAACTCTTCAGGCTTGGCTACGAGATAAAACTATTGGTACGTCCCGGCGCCAACCTCAAAGGCCTGGATGATATCCCTGCCGCCGTTTATTTCGGCCACATCGACAATGCAGCACAGGTGAGCGAGGCAGTAGCAGGATGCTCCATCGTGATCCATGCGGCCTCTATTACGGACCAATGGGGCATTGGCTTTGCTGAATACGAAAGGATAAACTTCACCGCCACCCAATACATGGTAGAAGCCTGCCTCCAACACAACGTAGAAAAGTTCATCTACGTAAGCACCGCCAATACCATCGAGCCCGGCAGCAAAGAAAACCCCGGCACAGAGCTCAACGGCTTCTCCCTCTTCAAAGCCAACTCGGGCTACATCAACACCAAATACCTCGCACAGCAATATGTGCTGGAACAAGTGCAGGCCCGGCAGCTACCCGCCATTGTAGTAAATCCTACCTTTATCATCGGGCCCAACGACAGTAAGCCCAGCTCAGGCAAGCTCCTGTTATACGGATTAAACAAGAAGCTCTTGTTCTATCCACCCGGCGGAAAAAACTTTGTATACATCCACGATGTATGCCACGGAATAGTGAGCGCATTGACGAAAGGACAAACAGGCAACTGTTACCTGCTGGCAGGGCATAACCTTACTTACCGGGAATTCTTTAGCTTGCTGAACAGCATAGCACGGCAAAAGAAGATCATGATCAAAATACCGGCACCCGTACTGAAACTGGCAGGTATGATCGGCACCCTGAAAGCAGCGATCACCCGCAGGCCCGGCAAACTTACCTGGTCGGCAGCCTACCTGCTAAGCCTGGATAATTACTACTCAGGCCAAAAAGCAGAACGAGAGTTAGAGATACGCTATACCCCCATGGAAACAGCCATCAGCAAAGCATTGAACTGGTTCAAGGAAAACCATTATTACTAACACATGGATTTCAGCCGAAGCGAAAAAATATTCAACAGCCGAACCTTCCGCTACCTGTCGCGGGCACTGGTACTATACCTGTTCAGCACCATTTTCAAATCTTTCGACCTGACCTTCATCCATGATATAGGCACCTTCAACCTGCGTTCGCAGGTATTCAGCCTCTTTTATATCCTGTTGGGATTGCTGGTTTGGGAAGGCGCAATCCTCCTCTCCAAATACATGGAAAGGCGCAGACACAACATCCACCCCATCGGACGGCTGGCGATCGTATGCGGCAGCCTCATCCTGTATGGTCTGTTAGCTTCCCTCGCATTCGGGTTCGTATATGGCATCATTGACATTGTCTTCTTCAACCGTTATGAAGCATGGCAAAGCTTTACCGCCGTTAGCTACAACATGCTGGCAGGCACCTTCCTCTTCTACATGATGATCCTTTCCTTCAACGGGATCGTATTCTATTACAAAGGCTGGAAAGAATACCAGGTACAGACAGAGCGCCTCATGCGCGAAAACATACAGGCCAAGTACGATGCCCTGCGCAACCAGATCGACCCCCATTTCTTTTTCAACTCCCTCAGCGTACTCACCAACCTCGTATATAAAAGCGCCGACCTGTCGGCCGACTATATTACCCAGCTCGCCAAGATATACCGGTATATCCTCGATAAAAAATTTGAGAACCTGGTAACTATACAAACCGAACTCGACTTCCTGGAATCATACCTCTTCCTCATCGGTATCCGTCACCAGAACAGCATCCGGTTCAGCGCAACCGTCGATGAACGAGCCCGTACCAAAGGCATGATACCACCAGCCACCCTGCAAATGCTCATCGAGAATGCTATTAAACACAACCGTTTCTCCATCAATGAACCGTTGGAGATTACGGTAACAAGCGAAGGCGGATTTCTGCTGATCAGTAATATTGTACGAAAAAAGTTCAACCCTGAACCATCTTCCGGGATCGGACTTGAAAACATCAGGAAGCGCTATGAGCTTTCCAGCGGACAAGGGATCACCGTTACCCAGAACAGTGACACATTCACCGTAAAAGTGCCTATAATAGAACAACCATGAGAGTAGCCATATTTGAAGACGAAGTACACAACTCAGAGCGGCTGGTGCAGCTCCTCAAAAAGTGTGACCCTGCTATAGAAATCATTGCCGTGATCGATTCGGTGGCAGCAGGCATTGAATGGATGGAGCAACACAACACTGCCGACCTGATGATGATGGACATCCAGCTCTCCGATGGCAACTGCTTTGAAATATTCAAACAAACAGACGTCAAGACACCCATCATATTCACGACAGCCTACGACAACTTTGCCTTACAGGCGTTCAAGGTCAACAGCATCGACTACCTGATGAAGCCGATAGATGGAAAGGAGCTAAAGAAAGCATTGGACAAGTACCAGCAGTTTAAACCCGTAGAGCGGCCTGTGATCGATATAGCCTCCATTGCTGAAGAGTTTATGAAGAGAGATAGTACGCGGTTTATTGGCAGGCTCAACAACCAGCTCATATATGTGAAGGCAAAAGACATTGCTTACCTGCAATTCATAAAAGGCGTTACCTATGCAACGACCAACAACAACCAGAAGCTACCATTGGATTATTCACTGGACCAGATAGAAAAGATGCTCGACAAGCACCTCTTTTTCCGCATCAACCGCCAGTTCATTATACAAATAGACTCTATAAAGAAGATACTTACTTATTACAACAGCAGGTTGATCCTGCAATTGCAGCCCGATGCAGGCACAGACGTGATCATCAGTCGCGAACGCGTAGCCGATTTCAGGAGCTGGCTCGAAGGGAGGACGTGAAACGTCAGAGGTGAAACGTGAGACTGTAAACCAGAGAGCGAAATCACCATATCACGTCTCACTTTTCACGTCTCACGCCTCCCGATCTCATCACACTCCCCTTCTATAAAACGAAAAAAGGTCGCTTTTCAGCAACCTGTTTTATAGGCTAATAATGTTAATTACACATTATTTATTCATCATCTGCTTGGCTTCGATGCTCAGCGTCGCGTGCGGTACAGCTCTCAACCGGGCCTTGTCGATCAGCTTTCCGGTTACACGGCAAATACCGTAAGTCTTGTTCTCGATACGCATCATCGCCTTCTCCAGGTGATCAATATAATTGATCTGGCGGCTGGCCATCTGGGCAAGCTGTTCCCGCTCCATGCTCATGCTACCATCTTCCATGGTCATGTAACGGTTCTCAGTTTCATCTCCACCCATTTCATCCTTGCGGGTAATCAAACCCTGCAGATAAGAAAGCTCTTTCTTAGCCTGCTCCAGTTTCTTTAAGATCAGTTCTCTGAACTCTCCTAATTCGGCATCGCTGTAACGCATGGTTGGTCCTGTTTGAGTGTTTTCTGGTTGATCCAATACGGATTTCGTGAACTCCGGCTCGTATTTACGAACCGTTTTAGTTTTAATCTCAGGTATTACAACCTTCACTGGTTTAGCGGGCACGGCCGGCTTTTTGGGCGGCGGTGGGGGCGGAACCGGATCGGGCTTTTTTACTTCTTCCTTCGGTACTTCGGGTTTCTTTTCAACTTTCACGGGTTCTGGAACAATTTTCTTCACTAAAGGCTTCGGTTCAGGCTTCGCCGCCACTTTGGGGACAGGCGCAGACTTGGCAACAACCACAGGTTTGGCAACCGGCTTCGCTACAGGAGCAGCTTTACCGCCATTCGATTTAGCAGGCTTAGGCGCCGGCTTTGCAGTCTTGACAGCTGCTTTAGGCGCAGGCTTACTAACCTTAGCAGCAGGTTTGGCAGCAGGCTTCTTAGCCGGCGCTGCCTTCTTAGGTGCAATCGTTTTTTTAGCTGGCTTAGCTGCTTTCTTCTTGGTTGCCATACTCTTAGGCTTTTTTTGTAACGTACACTTTTAGTGAAATATCGTTGACCTCAATTTCAGTGCCATTGGGCAATTCAGGTACCAACTCCAATGTATCTGCCAAAATTTCGGCGCAAATATAGTTATTAAATTGGGCTATAGACTGCTGTAGATCCTGGTTTTCGGTTACCTGTACTGCAATCCTGTCAGTCAGCTCATAGCCATTGTCTTTACGGATTTTTTGGATACGATTAACCAGTTCGCGGGCATTGCCTTCGTTGATCAACTCGGGGGTTACGGTTACGTCGAGTGCTACGGTCAGAGAGTCCTTGTTAGCGACCAACCAGCCGGGAATTTCCTCACTGGCGATCTCCGTTTCATTAACCTGTAATATTAAGGGTTCGTTATCAATAAACAATGAGATAGAGCCTTCTTTTTCTAACAAAGAGATCTGATCCTGTGTAAAACTTGCCAAAGCGGCAGCTACGGCCTTCATTTTCCCCCCCAGCTTCTTGCCCAGGGCTGTATAATTAGGCTTGATCTTCTTTTTGATGAATCCGGTGTCCTCCGTCAGATACTGGATCTCTTTCACATTTACTTCGCTCTTGATCAGGTCTTCCACCCGTGCTATCTGCTCTTTTATTGCCGGATTGAATACCGGGATCAGCACTTTTTGAAGCGGTTGCCGCACTTTGAACTTCGAAGTCTTCCGGAGCGACAAAACGAGTGACGAAATGTCCTGCGCCAGCTGCATCCGCTCCTCCAAAGAGCTGTCGATAGCCGCCTCATTCACCTTGGGATACAAGGCATGGTGGATCGATTGTTCCCCATTCCGGCCGGTAACCGCATTCAGGTTCCTGAACAGCATATCGCTGAAGAAAGGCGAGATCGGCGCCATCAGTTTGGAGATGGTTTCCAGGCACTCATACAGCGTTTGATAGGCACAAACCTTGTCGAGCTCATACTCTCCTTTCCAGAAACGGCGGCGACAAAGACGCACATACCAGTTACTAAGGTGCTCATCCACAAACTCTTCTATCACACGGCCGGCCTGTGTAGGCTCATAATCGTCCATATACTCACCCGCCTTCCTGATCACCGTGTTCAGTGAAGAAAGGATCCAGCGGTCGATCTCAGGACGTTGCTCCAGCGGAACATAAGCTTCCTTGAAGGCAAAACCGTCTACATTGGCATATAGCGCAAAAAACTGATACGTATTATATAAAGTACCGAAGAACTTACGCTGCACCTCCTTGATACCCTCCATGTCAAACTTCAGGTTATCCCAGGGAGAAGCATTCGTGATCAGGTACCAGCGGGTAGCATCGGCGCCAAACTTATTGATGGTCTCGAACGGATCAACCACATTACCCAGGCGCTTACTCATCTTGTTGCCGTTCTTATCGAGCACCAACCCGTTGGAAACGCAGGTTTTATAAGCCACTCCACCATACAGCAGTGAAGAGATGGTATGGAGCGTATAGAACCAGCCACGCGTTTGGTCAACCCCTTCCGCGATGAAGTCAGCCGGGTAGTTCTGGTCGAAAGGCGCCTTGAACGGGCGTGGGTCGCCAGCCGCCAGCTTATCATAATCCAGGCCCCACTGCGCATAAGGCATGGCGCCACTGTCGAACCAAACGTCGATCAGATCGGGTACCCGCTTCATGGGCTTGCCCGAAGGGCTCACCAGCACGATTTCATCCACATAAGGCTTGTGCAGGTCCAGGATGCCCTCGTGCAGGTAGTGCTTGTTCACATCACCTCCCAGCACCTCGTTGGCCTTCTTGATCTCGGCATTCAGCTCACCGATTGAGCCGATACAAACCTCTTCCTGCTCATCTTCTGTCCTCCACACGGGCAACGGTGTACCCCAGAAACGGCTACGGCTCAGGTTCCAGTCCACCATATTCTCCAGCCAGTTGCCGAAACGGCCCTCGCCGGTAGATTTAGGCTTCCAGTTGATGGTCTTATTCAATTCCACCATCTTATCCTTCAGCGCCGTGGTTTTGATGAACCAGGCATCCAGCGGATAATACAATACAGGCTTATCCGTACGCCAGCAGTGAGGATAGTTGTGTTCGTATTTCTCGATCTTAAAAGCACGGTTCTCTTTCTTCAGCTTCACGCAGATGTCGACATTCACATCCACGTAGTTCGGATCATCCTTATAATTCTTTACATAACGATTACTGAACTCACCCAAACCATTCACAAACTTGCCCTGCTTGTCTACCAGCACCAGTTTTTCACGCTTGCCGTATTCATCGATATAAGTGAAGTAACCAATGCCATACTTTGTACCCACACGATAGTCATCGGCACCAAAGTCAGGAGCCGTGTGCACGATACCCGTACCATCTTCCGTAGTCACAAAATCACCCACCAGCACCTGGAAAGGCTGGGGATTAGGCATGCTATAACTGATCGACTCCGGTGAATTGGCTTCATAAGGCAACAACTGCTCATAGCGGGCGCCCTCGATAGCTTTACCCTTGAACTCGGTCAGTATCTTCCAGGGCAACAGTTTATCACCTTCCTGGTAAGCACTGAAATCAGCTGTTTCCCCTTCAGGCTTGAAGTATTTGCCCAGCAGGTCTTTGGCCAGTACAATGTTTACCGGCAGGTGCGTATAAGGATTGAAAGTTTTTACCAGCACATAATTGATGTTGCCACCCACCGTCAGGCCCAGGTTGGAAGGCAGGGTCCAGGGAGTGGTCGTCCACGCCATGAAGAACACCTCGGAGCCATCGACTGCCGATTGCTGATTGCCGATTGCCGAAAACAGAAACTCCGTCTTCTCATTCTTCACCGCCTTAAACATCGCCACCGCCGAAGTATCCTTTACCATTTTATACGTACCCGGCTGGTTCAGCTCATGCGAGCTTAAACCCGTACCGGCAGCGGGCGAATAAGGCTGGATGCTTACGCTCTCATACAGCAGGCCCTTTTTATAAAGCGTGCTCAATATCCACCACAGCGTTTCAACATACTTATTATCGAACGTGATATATGGATCATTCAAGTCTACCCAATAACCCATCTTGCGGGTAATGTCATCCCACTTGTCCTTGTAGCGCAATACCGCTTCCCGACACTTCTGGTTGTATTCCTCAACGGAGATCTTCTTACCGATATCCTCTTTGGTAATGCCCAATTCCTTTTCCACTCCCAACTCGATCGGCAAACCGTGGGTATCCCAGCCACCCTTCCTTTTTACCTGGAAGCCCTGCATGGTCTTGTACCGGCATACCAGGTCCTTCAGCGTACGGCTGATAACGTGGTGAATACCAGGCATTCCATTCGCACTGGGCGGCCCCTCATAAAACACGAAGGGAGTAGCACCATCCCGTACGGACATACTCTTTTCAAAGGCCTGTTGCTCATTCCACAAAGCCAGTATTTCCTGCTCCATGGCAGGCAGATTCAGATGCGAAAACTCTCTGTATTTGGACGACATAATATTCTTGGCGTAAAACCGGGTAAAATGTAGTTAAAAAGTGTGCAAAGTTACAGAAATATACCTATATAGGAGCCTCTGTTCGATCCTTGTATCAGGGATGTGCCAACCATGTGTCAAATACCCCCTTTTACCAATGAAGCACACATGTTTGACACATGCCTCACACATGGACGAAACCATTTTTGCAAAAGGTTCACTTTTTAGAAAATATATTTTGAAGCGCGGATGAGCAGGTTCTAATGCAGGTTCAGCCAGTTTTTCAGTAATTTTAAGGTAACCAGCGCTGCATGAGAAAGCTACGCCTGGCTACCCTTGTGGTAGTCATAACCTTATCCTGTTATTCATCCGCATGGGCCGATACCTTTATGGTAACCAGTGCCCTCGCGTCCGGGGCTGGCAGCCTCCGGGAAGCTATTGAAAAAGCCAACGCCAACGGCACCACCGTTACCGATTATATCCTCTTCGACCTCCCCACCCGCCGCGGCCCCGTTACTATCTTATTGAATCCCAATATGCCACTCCCGGGCCTCACGTCCAACATCATCATCGACGCCAGTTCACAACCGGGCGATCCTTTAGGCGCCACGAGTGCTAAAGTAGCAGTAGCCATACAGGGTTTCTTTTCCAATGATAACAATGACCATTACATCTTCCAGGCCAGCAATGCCACCAATATCCAGATCTACGGTTTCTTCCTTTGGGCCCAGGTCGGCGACCGGAATACGGGCATGCCGCCAACAAACCTGTATGCTATCCACCTGCGCGCCTGTAGCGAGGTGATCATCGGCGCCCCGGGCAAAGGCAACCTGATCAGCGGCTGGAAGCGAGGCGTATCTACCGAATACTTCCGGGGGCAGGCAAGCCACCACATTACCGTTCAGTCCAATACGATGGGCGTGAATACCGACGGCATTTCGACACTCCTCGTTGCCGGCACCCGCCCTGGCGATCCCGGCACGCCCGCCACCAACCAGTATGGCGTCTACTTCGACCGGGCTACCGACATCTTCATAGGAGGTGAGGCACCCGGACAAGGCAACTCGATCAACGCACAAAATGACATCTTCTGCACCGGTCACCCCGATCCCGCCATCAACGACAGCATACTCATCATCAACAACAAGCTGGGCATCGATATCAATGACGATATGATAGCCGCCAACTCACAGACAGGCATTACGGTGCAGGATTATCAAAAACTCAACTCTACCAACAGGGCAAACGCCGGCCTCCTTATCCGCAGGAATTACATAGCCGGCCGTTCACGCTTCAATGCCATCTCACTGGCCAACATACAAAGCTATTTCGCCATCGAACAAAACCTCCTAGGTGGTGAAAAGCGCAATGTCCCCTTCCGGAACACCACACTGGAATCAGGCATCATGATCATCAACTGTCCCGCAGGCATCATCGGTGGCACGGCGCCCGGCAATGAAAACTATATCCGCTATTGCAGCCGAACCGCCCTGATGCTCAGCAGCACCTCCAACATCACTTTCCGCTACAATAGCACTTACTGCAACAACCAACAGCCGATCACCATCAACAACTGGGCTGCCGCCAACGGAGCAAGGCCACAACCATTCATTACGATCAACGGCCTCAACCAGGCCACAGGCACTATACGCGGTACAGCACTACCCGGTTCCATTATCGATCTTTTTGCAGATGATAATTGTCCGGGCTGCGAAGGCAAAACACATCTTGGCCTGGTAATTACTGCCGATGCCAGCGGCCAATGGACCTTTACTGATCCTGCGCTCACCGGTAAAAGCATCGTAGCTACCGCGACCGATGTACAGGGAGCTACTTCAAAATATTCAGCACCACTAATAGAAGACGCCAACGTACGTATCACGGGCGTCAGTTGTACTGCCTTGGGAGCCATATGTGGCGTTAAGATCATCAGCGGAGCAGAGTGGGAGTGGAGAGATGAAGCAGGAACAGTAGTGAGCCGCGACACCTGTCTTAGCAACGTACCTGCAGGCACCTATACTTTGTGGCTGCCTGTTGGCACAGGCACCTGCGAATCTACCTACACTTTCATCGTTCCGGATAATTCACTCAACATCGACTCGAGTGCCGGCATCGTCATCACCAATGCACGATGCAATAAAAACAATGGTTCCATCTGTGGCATCAACCCCGTGGGAGCAACAAACTGGGGATGGGAAGACGCCGCCGGTAATTTCATCACCACAGCTGCCTGTCTCAGAAATGTATTACCAGGCCGCTATCGCTTCAGGGTAACCGATGGAGCCTGCGACAAATACACCCGCTATTATACGATTACCAATACTTCGCCCGACGTAGATGCTGCCAATCTGCAAACAACAGCGACTACTTGTAGTCAGCCCAACGGTTCCATCAGCGGCATTACCTTATCGGGGATGAGCTTCTCGTCCCTGCAATGGATAAATGAAAATAGAAATATCGTAGGCACTGCTGCCGATCTTGCAAACATACCTGCAGGCCGTTATAAGCTCATTGCATTGGATAATACAGCAGGTTGCGGCGACTCTACCGATTGGATTAGCATAACAGCTACACCGGCACTTGCACTAAACACCACCACAGCACAGATCAGCAATGCTACCTGTGGACAAACCAATGGTAGTATCCGCAACATTACATTCACGAATCCCGATGGAATGGTTGCCACAATTTGGGTAGATGAACAAGGAACAGTAGTAGGCAACAACCTTGACCTGCAACCAATAAAAGCAGGAAAATACCGGTTGAAAATAAAAGACAGAAGCACTTGCGACACATTGATATCATCAGTCTTTGAAGTATTGGGCTATGCGCCTGCAGCATTGCTGGTAACACAGGCAATAGAAAAAGATGCAACTTGCAATCAACCCAATGGCAGCATCCAGATCAACCAGCTCAACAACAATGCTACACTGTATACTTTCCGTTGGTTACTGGATAGCGTTACCCAAATCGGGTCAACACTTTCAATTTCCAACCTGAATCCGGCCACCTATCATCTCATAGCTATCGATGCCAACGGTTGCGGGCAATCGATCTACAAAAAAATAATTCGCATGCAGCCCCTTCCGGCCATGAATGAAGACAGGGCACTTATACAACCCGACAGATGTGGATTTGGCACCGGTAGCATTACGGGCATCACTGCTACCAGTGCTGCCGGAGCTCTGCAATATCAATGGTTTAACAGTAATAACCAGGTAGTAGGGCAGCAGTCAATCATCAGCAATTTGCATGAAGGAAACTACCACCTGCTTATAACGGACATAAATGGCTGTGAGCTACGTAGTGCCGACTATGCTATTACACAGGTTATCAGCACCTTACCGGCGCCCCAATACGACAACATCACCATAGCCCGGCATACAGATGGCATCCTGAAGGTGAAGAATCCACAAGCAGGCGCCACCTATATATTATATAATGCAGCAACGAATACAGTAATTGAAGAAAATCAAACTGGCATCTTTACAGTAAGAAAAGTTCCGGAGGATACGCATTATTATATAGCGTACAAAGCGGGCCCTTGCAACAGTGACCGTGTACGGGTAAGCATCAAGGTCATAGATATGACCAAATTAGATATCCCTAATACGTTTACACCCAACAACGATGGCATCAACGATGAGTTCCGCATCCATATTACAGGGTACTTCAAACTAAATGGATTGAAGATCTTCAACCGTTGGGGACAGTTAGTGTTTGAGACGAAAGACCCCAACTTTGTGTGGAATGGGAAAAAAAATGGACACAATGTCCCTGTAGCAACTTACTACTGGGTCATTGAAGGAATTGATCTAAACGGTAAATTTTTGCGCCAGGCAGGCTCTGTTACATTGATTCGTTAAAAAGACATTAAAAGCCTTAACAAATCTTATGATTGAAAAAATGTTTTTCGTCAAACATCACATTTGGCATAATTTATGGAAATATATTTCACGTTACGATGATACAGTAACTGCAATTAGTGAAGAGTAGAGAAGGTGGTTTTTACGAAAAGAAATTGCAGCAAATTCTAAGAAGATTTACTGTTGTTATTTAAGATATTTGATTTATTTTTATAATGCATTACATGAAAAACCTTTTCTACGGTTTAGGGTTTAGGGGTTAAAAAGGGGAGTATTCCTGCTCCCCTTTCCTTTCAAAACTCTACAGGCGTCGGAAAGGTTTTTCTCTTTTATATTCTTCCCGTTTTTCTTAATCCCATTATCTTATTGTCTTTCAGTTGATTACCTGTAATTGCCAGGCATTTTGTGCTTTGGTGTTGCAAAGGATATTCAACAAAAGCAATTAAATAGTTAAGGCCGCCCGTAAGCGGCCTTAACTATTTATATCTAAAGAAGCGAATTACTTTGACAATATCAATCTGCTAAATCATTGACAATCAGATAAGAATCAAAGATTCCGGCTTCTTCTCTCGTTGCCTCGATGCCTCAAAGGACTTCGACGCCGAACTCACTTCTTTTCCCGCAAATACTTGTAGATTTTGATCGCACTCATCAGTACGATCACAAAGAGGATCAAACCTGTAATGCCCCACACAAAGCTGAGACTTTGCTTTACCACCACCAGCATTACGATCGCTACCAAAAAGATAGTAGCTACTTCATTCCAGATGCGCAGCTGCTGCGAAGTGAATTTAAAAACACCACGTTGTTGTTGCTTGAAAATAGCATGTAATGAAAAATGATAAGCATATAACCCAACAACAAATACTAATTTAATAATGAGCCACGAGGGTGTTACACCGAGCAGATACCATGTAGTAGTGCCCAGTATTAATGTTAATACAGCAGATGGCCACGTGATGCCATACCACAGGCGTTTCATCATAATGCCAAACTGTTCCCTCAATGCATCCCTGACCGGCTCAGGCTTTGCAGCCACTTCTGCATTATAGATGAACAACCGTGGCATGTAAAACATACCCGCAAACCAGGTTACAATAAAAATAATGTGGAGCGCCTTGATGTATAAATACATAATGCTATTGATCAATTAAACAGCCTGGTCCAACAAGCCCTTCAACGCTTTCACCCAGGCAGGATGTACATTCAAACAAGGGATCAACGTAAACTCCTCACCACCTGCATGTAAAAATATTTCTCTTCCTTCCTCACCCATCTCTTCCAAAGTTTCCAGACAATCACTTACAAAAGCAGGACAAAGTATCGCTAACTTCTTGATGCCCTCCTTAGGCATTTCGGCCAATCTAACAGCTGTATAAGGCTTCAACCATTCATCACGCCCCAGTCGCGACTGAAATGAGAAACTAAACTTCGAAGTAGGAATTTGTAAAGCCTGCGCCACGCGATTAGTAGTCACAATACACTGATGCCGATAACAGGTCTTGTGCGCTTCAGAATCTACTGCACAACAATTGTCCGACTTCAGGCAATGCTTTCCGGTAACATCACTTTTATGAACATGCCGTTCAGGAATACCATGATAACTGAATACAACATGATCGTACTCCTTTTGCAGATAAGGCTTGATGCTCTCCACCAATGAGTCGAGGTAAGCAGCGTCATCATAAAAAGGAGGAACAACAGTCAACTTAAAAGAATACTTCCCCTTGCGGTGCATTTTCTTTGCATACTCTACCGCCGTTTCATAACTCGACATAGCATAGTGCGGATACAGCGGCACCAATACCACTTCCTCCAGGTCAGGTTGCTTTTGCAGCAATTCATCATACGCCGTCCAGGGAGCAGGGCTGCCATAACGCATAGCCAGCGCCACGGGCTCATCTACCTGCGCCTGCAATGCCTGCTGCAGTTGCTTGCTGATCACAATAAGCGGAGAACCATCTTTGGTCCAGATACTCTTGTATGCTTCGGCCGATTTAGGAGCACGAAACGGAACAATAAGCCCTTTTACCAGCAATGCACGCCAAAGTAGCGGCGTATCAATGACCCTTCCATCCATCAGAAACTCATCCAGGTACCGGCGTACATCCTTTACTTCAGTAGAATCCGGAGAACCAAGATTCATCAGAACAATGCCTCTTTTAGTTGCACTCATATCGATAAAATAGTTTGCAAAAGTAATTCAGTAAGCTGCCCCAACAATTATTTTTTCCTGACCACAATAACATCAAAACCACATCATCCTGTACAAACGACTGTTCGTATCACTTAACATTCCCACACCCGGAAACGTTTGCATCCAATCATTTCATTCGCCCGAAAACTTATCCCATGGCTAATTTCGGTATACATATCACCAAAAACGGTTGACTTTTCTCACCCATTTATGTGACACTAATCAGCAGGTAAAATGACAGAGGAATGACAGATAGATTAGGTGGTTGACGCTTGCGAAACTAACTTTGCGATGTCAATTCTCTGAACCATATTCCACATGCACGGACATAGTAGCAAAGACATATCAAAGTTTTTTATAGCCGGGATCAACTATAAGAAAACCGATGCAGCGATCAGGGGCCAGTTTGCGATCAACGATGAACAATACGCCTCCCTCCTTGCCCTCGCACCGTCTTATGGTTTACACGAACTATTTGTTCTTTCTACTTGTAACCGCACCGAAATATATGGATTCGCCGAACATGCAGGACAACTCATTCAGTTGCTTTGCGCACAAACCGAAGGCGACCCGCAAACATTTTCCCAATTAGCTTACGTTAAAAAAGGCCCCGAAGCAGTAGAACACCTCTTCGCAGTAGGCGCCGGGCTCGATTCCCAGATCCTTGGAGATTATGAGATCGTAGGCCAGTTGAAAGTAGCCGTAAAGTTTGCCCGCGAAAAAACATTTGTAGGCACCTACCTCGACCGCATGGTCAACGCAGTGCTGCAAACATCCAAAGCAGTTAAGAACCACACAGCCCTCAGCGATGGTACGGTATCCGTTTCCTTTGCTGCTGTACAATACATCAAACAAAAGTTCAATACCCTCGCGGGTAAAAAGATACTGTTGCTGGGAATTGGTAAGATTGGGCGTAGCACCTGTAAAAACCTGGTAGACTACCTCGAAACTACCGCCATCACCCTTATCAACCGCACCCCGCAAAAAGCCGCAGAACTGGCCAACGAACTGGGCCTCCAACATGCCCCCATCGACCAGTTGGCCGATTACATCGACAATTCCGACATCATACTGGTGGCCACCAACGCGGCACACCCAACCATATTAAAAACGCACCTCGAAGGCAAGACAGATAAACTGATCATCGATCTGTCTATCCCCTACAATGTAGAGATGGCTGCTCAGGATTTACCCAATGTACATTTGGTAAACGTAGATGAACTATCAAAACTGAAGGACGAGACACTGCAGAAACGTGAAGCGGAAGTTCCCAAAGCCAGGCTTATCATCGATGAGCACATGGCCGAGTTCATGGACTGGTTCGAAATGCGCAAGCACGTACCGGTATTGAAAGCGGTAAAAACCAAATTACAGGAAATCCAGGCATTCCCCCTTTACCTACAGGGCCTTTCTCCCGTTTCAACAACCTGCACCATCGATGCTGATGCAAAAATTCAGCGCGTGATCAACGGCATGGCTTCCAAAATGCGCCAGGTAAACCAACGTGGCTGCTATTATATTGAAGCCATCAATGAGTTTATTGCCACGGGTTCTAACTAATTTTGCGGCATGAAACAAGCGATTCGCATCGGCACCAGGGAAAGTCAACTGGCCGTGTGGCAGGCTATGCAGGTAAAAGAACTGCTGGCAGGCCAAAACGTAGCAGCCGAACTGGTATACATTAAAAGTGAGGGAGATATCGACCTCAAAACCCCATTATATGAAATGGGCGTACAAGGCATCTTTACCCGTAGCCTCGACATTGCCCTGCTCAACAACCGGATAGATATTGCCGTACACTCTATGAAAGATGTACCCACGCAATTACCTGCCGGCATCATCCCCGCCGCCGCCCTCAAACGCGCCTCCTGGAAAGACCTTTTAGTATACAAAGGAGATTGGCAGGAACTAAGCAGCCAACTCGGGTACGCTGATGGCCAGTGGACGAACCCACTCACAACTCACAACTCACAACTCACCATCGCCACCAGCAGCATCCGCCGCAAAGCCCAATGGCTCAACCGCTACCCACAACACAACATAGATAACCTGCGTGGCAACGTAAACACCCGCCTCGCCAAAGTAGCAGAAAGCAACTGGAACGGCGCCATCTTCGCCGCCGCCGGCCTCGAAAGAATTAACCTGCGGCCCGAACAATCCATCGAACTCGATTGGATGTTGCCCGCACCCGCACAAGGCGCCATCATGGTGGTGTGCAGAGCCAAAGACAAGGAGATCGCGGACATTTGTGCCGCATTCAATGACGCAGACACTGCATTGTGTACCCAAATAGAACGCGACTTTTTAAGAGCCCTGTTGGGTGGATGCTCTACCCCCATCAGCGCATTGGCAGAAGTGAAGAATGGACAAGTATCTTTCCAGGGCAATATTCTCTCAGTAGATGGCAAACAAAAAGCCGCTATTGAAAAAACAATAGCTTTTGATGCAGCCACCGGAGCAGGAGCTCTTTTAGCAAAAGAACTGTTGGCCAATGGCGGGCAGGCAATAGCAGATGGCATTCAGAAAAAAGAGGTAACCAATTAATATGGCTCACCACACCATACTCAGCACCAAAAAAATGGATCCGGCGCTCAAAGCAGCCATGGAACAAAAAGGTGTGGAAGTATTGGAAGAGGAGTTCATTACTACCAAAACGATACTGACCATGGCCAAATACCAGGAGATATGGCCATGGATAAATACCAAGAGCGACATTACGATAGTGTTTACGAGTCAACACGCAGTAGCTGCTGTAGACAAATATTTACATGGAGGCGATGCCTTGTACGTACCTGGTCATTGGAATGCATTCTGCTTAAACGGCGCTACGAAGGAAGCAGTAGTGCAATTGCTGTCCGA
Source organism: Paraflavitalea sp. (assembly GCF_059502485.1). Classification (NCBI taxonomy): domain Bacteria; kingdom Pseudomonadati; phylum Bacteroidota; class Chitinophagia; order Chitinophagales; family Chitinophagaceae; genus Paraflavitalea; species Paraflavitalea sp. Next base: position 967,180 of record NZ_JCACET010000008.1, on the reverse strand, counting down.
AGAGCAGATCATCGACACAGCATCCAATGCCACCGAACTGGCCGCGAAGATCATTGCCAACGGTCAACACAAACAAGTGGTATTCTTTTGCGGCAATCAGCGACGCGATGAACTACCACACCTGTTAAAAGAAGCCGGTATGGAAGTAATAGAGATAGTCGTGTATGAAACCATTGCCACACCAGTGTTGACACCTAACAATATTGATGCGGTATTATTCTTTAGCCCAAGTGCTGTAAAGAGCTTCTTTTCGATCAATAGCCTGAAGAAAGACACTGCCTGCATTGCTATCGGTGACACCACCGCAGCAGCGATAGGCGAGTATACAAGCAATAAAGTAATCACCAGTGAAGCACCCACCCAGCAAAAGATGCTGGACAGTGCCTGGCTTTACCTACAAAATATCGATTTACATAAATAGCAAGAACCTATAAATATGACATCATCCATCCAGAACACATCAGCAACAACAGCAGGCACGAAATTGCAGAATGACCTGATATTACGCACCCTGCGCGGAGAACAAACAGAACGTACACCTGTATGGATGATGCGTCAGGCAGGCCGCTACCTGCCGGATTATATCAAGCTCCGCGAGAAGTATTCTTTCTTCGAACGTTGTGAAACACCTGAGCTGGCCACAGAGATTACGCTCCAGCCCATCGACCAGATAGGTGTAGATGCCGCTATCATCTTCTCCGATATATTGGTGGTGCCCAAAGCCATGGGACTGGAAGTACAACTGCTGGAAGGAAAAGGCCCCTTCTTACCTGATCCCATCAAACAAGCCAGCGACCTCAACAGAATACACATTCCTGATGTACAGGAAAAGCTGGGTTACGTATTCGATGCCCTGCGCTTAACAAAAAAAGAACTCAACGGCCGCGTGCCCCTCATCGGTTTCGCCGGCGCTCCCTGGACCTTGCTGTGCTACATGGTACAAGGCAAAGGCTCCAAAACATTTGATGACGCAAAAGCATTCTGCTACACCCAACCCGAAACAGCCCATCGCCTCCTGCAGATGATCACTGATACGACGATCGCCTACCTGAAAGAACAGGTAAAAGCAGGTGCCGATGTAATACAGATATTCGATAGCTGGGGCGGCTTATTGAGCCCCGCCGACTTTGAAAACATTTCACTCCGTTATATCCGCCAAATTGTGGCAGCATTGAAAGAAGAAGTGCTCACCATCGTATTTGCGAAAGGCGCCTGGCACTCACTGGAAGGGATGGCTGCCACCGGCGCACATGGCCTGGGTATCGACTGGTGCATCACACCGACCCTCGCCCGTCAGTTGGCAGGCTCCAAAATAGTATTGCAAGGAAACTTCGATCCTGCCAAACTGTTGTCGCCCATCCCCGTCATTGAGCAGGAAGTGACACAAATGTTGCAGGCATTCGGTGGCCACGGACACATTGCCAACCTGGGGCATGGTATTTTACCGAATGTTCCGGTAGACCATGCAAAAGCCTTTGTGAATACGGTAAAGAACTACCGGCACAAAGCATGAACTAAAAACATGCGCACATGAAAGCACAACTTGTAAAGTATATAACCGGATTTGCAATCCTGTGTTTATCATTCACCACAACAGTTGCCCAATCACGAAAAGCATTGGGCCTCTGTCTGGAAAATTATGAGTATCCCTTTCCGGTACAATACATCAGCCTCACCATACAAGGCCAGCCGGTAAAGATGGCCTACATGGATGTGCAGCCTGCCAGTGCCAATGGCAAAGTAATATTGCTGTTACACGGCAAAAACTTCAATGGCGCTTACTGGCGGCAAACAGCACAGGCATTGACAGAAAAAGGATACCGGGTAATCATCCCCGATCAGATTGGCTTTGGCAAATCATCCAAGCCCACTGCCATCCAATATACTTTTCAGTTGCTGGCGCAAAACACCAAAGCATTACTGGACACTTTACAAATAAACAAAGTATCAATACTGGGGCATTCCATGGGAGGCATGTTGGCAACACGCTTTACGTTGATGTATCCCGATAAAGTAGAGAAGTTCATCCTCGAAAACCCTATTGGCCTGGAAGATTGGAAACTGAAAGTGCCTTACCAACCGGTTGAAACATGGTACCAGTCAGAATTGAAACAGAACTATAATAGCATCAGGCAGTACCAGCTCGACAATTACTACGGTGGCCAATGGAAACCCGCTTATGATGAGTGGGTAAACCTGTTGGCAGGCTGGACCCTGAGCCCCGAATACAACCGCATCGCCTGGAATGCCGCCCTTACCTATGATATGATCTTTACCCAACCGGTGGTATACGAGTTTGAACAGATTAAAGCGCCTGCCTTATTGATCATTGGCCAGCGCGACCGTACGGCACTGGGCAAAGCACAGGCGCCGGAAGCAGTAAAGAAAACACTGGGCGATTATCCTGCATTGGGCAAGCAGACCCGTGATAAAATAAAGAACGCTAAACTGGTGGAACTGGACAATGTGGGACACCTGCCCCATATCGAAGCCTTCGACCGGTTTATACAACCCCTTTTGCAATTTCTTCAATCATGAGCACAGAGACAACATCCACCGCAAGTATCAAAGAGAACTGGATAAGTTATGTCCACGACTTGCAAAACCGTATCTGTCTTGGCCTTGAACAAGCCGATGGAGAAGCAACTTTCAAAGAAGACGAGTGGCAACGCCCCGAAGGCGGCGGTGGCAAAACAAGGGTCATTGCAAACGGTAAAGTATTTGAGAAAGGAGGCGTGAATACTTCCGTTGTCTTTGGTCCGGTTACTGACCTCATGCGCACACAACTCAAGATCAACGGCGACAACTGGTTTGCCTGTGGTCTCTCACTGGTGCTGCATCCCAATAATCCATTTGTGCCAACTGTACATTGCAACTATCGCATGTTTGAACTGTACAACGCCAATGGAGAAGCCATTGACCGGTGGTTTGGTGGCGGCACTGATCTTACACCTTACTACCTGATTGAAGAAGATGCAAAACACTTTCACGGTACTTACAAAGAAGTATGTGACCGTTTCGACACTGCCTTCTACCCCAGGTTCAAAAAAGAGTGCGACGAATATTTCGTGAACAAACACCGCAATAATGAGCGCAGAGGCATTGGGGGTATCTTCTACGATTACCAGCGTCCTAATGCACAGCAGGATGTTGATTACTGGATGAACTTTGGCAAAGCGTGCGGAGATTCATTCTTACCAGCATACCTTCCCATTGTTGAAAAAAGAAAGAACACACCTTACACCCCAGCCAATAAATACTGGCAGGAAATCCGCAGAGGGAGATACACCGAGTTCAATCTCGTACATGACAGGGGCACTATCTTTGGCCTCAAGACCAACGGACGCATCGAGAGCATATTGATGAGCCTGCCCCCAACCGTACGATTTGACTATAATTACCAACCTGAAGCGGGATCAGAAGAATATAACCTGCAACAAGTATGTTTGCAGCCGGTTAATTGGGTCTAATAATTGCCGGTCCCGGAACACCCCGGAACCTTAAAATATAAAGTATGTACTTACAAAGAAGAAACAGGATACTGCGTCAATCACCAGCCATCCGGTCATTGGTAGCAGAAACCATCCTCACACCGAATGATTTTATCGTGCCGTTGTTTATCGTGGAAGGAACAAACGTGAAGGAAGAGATTTCCTCTATGCCAGGCTATTACCGCCTGAGCCTGGACAATACGGTGAAGGAAGTGAAAGAGCTCTGGAACATGGGTTTGAAAAGCGTATTGCTTTTCATCAAATGCAAAGACGAGCTGAAAGACAATAAAGGAACAGAAGCAGTAAACCCACAAGGTTTAATGCAAAGAAGCATCAGGGCTATCAAAGATGCCTGCCCGGATATGTTGATAATGACCGATGTGGCACTGGACCCCTTCTCTTCTTTTGGACACGACGGTATTGTAGAGGGAAGCGAGATCGTGAACGACGCCACAGTTGAAGTGTTGGCCAATATGAGCGTGAGCCACGCACAGGCAGGCGCCGACTTTGTAGCCCCCAGCGATATGATGGACGGACGCATTGGCGCTATCCGTCAGGCGCTGGAAGAAAACGGCTTTACAAAAACAGGCATCATGAGCTACAGCGCCAAGTATGCTTCCTGTTTTTATGGTCCCTTCCGCGATGCACTGGATTCTGCACCCGGCTTTGGCGATAAGAAAACCTACCAGATGGATTACAGCAATCGCACAGAAGCCATCAAAGAAACACTGATGGATGTGCAGGAGGGAGCAGATATTGTGATGGTGAAGCCAGCATTGGCTTACCTCGATATTATTCGTGAAGTAAAGAACAATGTAGATATTCCCGTGAGCGCTTACAACATCAGCGGAGAATACGCCATGATCAAGGCTGCTGCCAAAATGGGCTGGCTCAATGAAGACAAAGCCATCCTTGAAACCCTAACTGCCATCAAGCGTGCCGGCGCAGACCTGATCGCCACCTATTTTGCCAAAGACGCAGTGAGGCTGATTGGCTAAGAGCAACAACGACAATCCGATCTAACAATTATTACCGAATACAGAGCCATACCATGAGCATCAACAAAAGCATCGAACTATTCCAACGTGCCCAGCAATCCATACCCGGCGGCGTTAACTCTCCTGTACGTGCCTTCAAAAGCGTAGGAGGAACACCCTTATTCATAAAGAAAGCTGAGGGACCTTATCTGTACGATGCAGATGACAACCGGTATATCGATTATATCGCTTCCTGGGGCCCCATGATCCTGGGCCATGCCTATGCACCGGTGATCAAAGCCATCCAGGAGCAGGCTGTGTATTCAACTTCTTATGGTGCTCCCACCGAACTGGAGATCAGGATGGCAGAGCTTATCAAAAGCATGGTGCCCAATGTAGACCTGATCCGCATGGTGAGCAGCGGCACCGAAGCCTGCATGAGCGCCATCCGCGTAGCACGTGGCTACACAGGCAGAAATAAGATCATCAAGTTTGAAGGCTGTTATCATGGCCATGCCGACTCATTCCTGGTGAAAGCCGGCAGTGGGGTAGCCACCTTCAATATTCAAACCGTGCCCGGTGTAACAGCAGGCGTGGCAACAGACACACTTACCTGTGCTTATAACGATCTGGCTGCCGTTGAGAAACTGGTCAGCGAACACAAACAACAAATAGCCGCCATTATCATTGAGCCGGTAGCCGGTAATATGGGTTGTATCTTACCAGCCCCTGGTTTTATCGAAGGGCTGCGAAAAATATGTAACGAAGAAGGTATCCTGTTCATCTTCGATGAAGTGATGACAGGCTTCCGTCTGGCTAAAGGCGGTGCGCAAGAACGTTTAGGCGTTGATGCCGATCTGGTAACGTATGGTAAAGTGATTGGAGCAGGCATGCCCGTAGGCGCCTTTGGAGGAAAGAAACATATTATGGAAGTTGTTTCTCCTTTGGGCAATGTATACCAGGCAGGAACATTGAGCGGCAACCCCATTGCCATGATCGCCGGCTACACGCTACTCTCTATTTTAAATGAGCAGCCACAGTTACTACAAGAGATTGAAGACAAGACTATTTACCTCAGAGATGGACTCAATAAAATATTGGCAGCTTCCGGCACACCATATGTGATCAACCAGCTGGGCTCTATGATCAGCATTCACTTCAGTGATCACCCGGTAACTGACTTTGCATCGGCAGCATCTGCCAACAATCAATTATTCAACAAGTTCTTCCATGCTATGCTGAAAAGAGGCGTTTACCTGCCTCCTTCAGCCTTTGAAAGCTGGTTCCTCAACAATGCATTGACACAGCAAGACCTCGATGCCACTTTACAGGCAACGAAAGAAAGTCTCACAGAGATCTTATAACGGAGAATTACAGGGAAGCATTTAAGATACTGCCCGAATCAAGAAGGGAATTAACACCACTCATCAGGGAGGAAGAGGAGCGCAATGCGTCCAGGTGGCGTTCATGGTGAAGGTCTGTTCCTAACAGATTGATGTATTTCTTTTTGATAAGATAATGAGCCAGGTCATTAGTCCCTTTACCGTAATAACCGGTAAGCGATAGGAGATTTAGTTGAAAGTGACAACCTGCCTCTTTCAGCTCATCATACATCTCTTTATTGGATACCAGGTAACTATAACGTTCCGGGTGAGCAAGAATAGGTTTATACCCTTTTATCTGCAATTCGAATAAAGTCTCCTTTAAGTTTCTGGGAGGAGCTATAAATGAAAACTCTACAAGCACCCAATTATCCTTTATCGTGAGCAAAGGAACATTCTGCTCAAGCAGCCTGTCGAAATGATCATCCAGGAAATATTCGGCCGCCGCCCGTATGGGAGTATTTAGTCCGTCTTGTTGCAACGCCAGTTCCAGCTGCTTATGAGCGTTGCCAATAATGGTAGCATCATTCTGATGCACATCCCACATAATATGGGGAGTAGTAATAAAACGACGGTAGCCTAACTGTTGCAACCCCTTCATCAGCATGAGAGAAGTAGCATCATCAGGACTACCGTCATCGATCCCCGGCAACAGGTGCGAATGCATATCTGTACCCAGGGCACTTAGATCAACATTAACAGCGCTCTTTTTTTTGAAAATAGAGAACATGCTACTGTTACAGATAATTAGTTTGGCGGAAAATCAATATCATTATTGGGCTACAGCTTCAGCCTTTTCGAATTCCTTGTATACGTTCTTAATACCTTCATACAACCCGATCTTTGCTTTCCAGCCCATGCTATGCAACTTCGTTACGTCCATCAGCTTACGGGGAGTTCCGTCTGGCTTGCTAAGATCATGTTGTATCTCACCTTTATAACCCACAATATCCTTCACCATCAGCGCCAATTCCTTGATCGTGACATCATCACCTACGCCCACATTCACCAATCCTTCTTCATTATAGTTTTGCATCAGGTAAAAACAGGCATCAGCCAGGTCATCTGCGTGCAGAAACTCGCGGCGAGGGCTTCCTGTTCCCCACATTACCACTGCCGGATCATTTTTCACTTTAGCCTCGTGGAATTTGCGGATCAGGGCAGGCAATACATGTGAGTTGTTAAGGTCGTAATTATCATTAGGGCCATACAGGTTAGTAGGCATCACAGAAATGAAATTGCAACCATATTGAGCCCGGTAAGCATCACACATTTTGATACCAGCGATCTTTGCAATAGCATAAGGCTCGTTGGTTGGTTCCAGCAAACCAGTCAACAGGTAATCTTCTTTCAGCGGCTGCGGCGCCAGTTTGGGATAAATACAGGATGATCCAAGGAACATGAGCTTTTTAACACCCTGCACATAAGCAGCGTGGATCACATTGCTCTGGATCATGATATTCTCGTAAATGAAATCGGCTCTGTAAATATTATTAGCCTGGATGCCGCCAACCTTGGCAGCTGCCAGGAAAACATAGTTAGGTTTTTCCTGCGCAAAGAATTCATCTACAGCCTGCTGGCTACGCAGATCGAGCTCTTTGGATGTACGTACAACCAGGTTGGTAAAACCTTCAGCTTTCAGTTTACGAACAATCGCTGAACCTACCATGCCGCGGTGACCTGCTATATATATCTTATCTGACTTATTCATAAGTTGAAAAAGCTTGTAATACCTACAAAATTAGCTCAATTATTATTCAAACTGGTTACGCACATAATAGCCTGAATCCTTCAGCAGCACCTCTTTTCTGAACAGCTCCACATCATTGGCAACCATCTCTTTAACCAGGCCAGCCAGATCATATTTAGGTTTCCAGCCCAGTTGGGTTTGAGATTTGGTAGGATCACCGATCAGCAGGTCTACTTCTGTTGGACGGTAATAGCGGGCATCTACAGCCACTACCTCTTTACCGATTTCCACCTGGAAGTCAGGATTCTTGCAGGCAGTAATAACACCCACCTCTTTTTCATCCTTGCCTTTGAATTCTACCGTGATACCTACTTCGTTGAAGGCCATGCGTACAAACTCGCGTACAGGAGTAGTCACGCCGGTAGCAATTACATAATCTTCAGGTTTAGGTTGTTGCAGGATCAGGTACATAGCCTCTACATAATCTTTGGCATGTCCCCAGTCACGCTTGGCATCGAGGTTACCCAGGTATATTTTATCCTGCAATCCCAGGGCGATCTTCGCCACACCACGGGTGATCTTACGGGTCACGAATGTTTCACCACGCAGCGGAGATTCGTGGTTGAACAGAATACCGTTTACGGCATACATATCGTAAGCCTCACGATAATTCACCGTTATCCAGTAAGCATACATTTTTGCTACCGCATAAGGAGAACGAGGGTAGAAAGGAGTTCTCTCAGATTGAGGGATTTCCTGCACCTTTCCATATAATTCTGAAGTAGAAGCCTGGTAAATCTTGGTTTTTTTAGTCAGACCCAGTAAACGCACGGCCTCCAGGATACGCAACGTACCAATACCATCGGCATTAGCAGTATACTCAGGAGTCTCAAAGCTCACAGCCACGTGGCTCATAGCCGCCAGGTTATATATTTCATCAGGTTGAGTTTCCTGGATGATCCGTATCAGGTTGGTGGAATCGGTAAGATCACCATAATGCAGTTTCAGCTGCACGTTTTTCTCATGAGGATCCTGGTAAAGGTGGTCGATACGTTCAGTATTAAACAGCGAACTTCTGCGCTTAATACCATGTACAATGTATCCTTTCTTTAACAACAGGTCGGTTAAATAGGCTCCATCCTGACCGGTAACGCCGGTGATCAAAGCTACTTTTGGCATAGTGTTTATCTGGTTATAAATTGAATGATCTTACGCATAGGTTTTAACCATGTCGTAAAAAAATATGGTTTCAGCTCATTGAGGGTCCAGGCCTTCCTGTCTTCCCTGTTGGCCCGCAGCCTGTTCTTCAAAGATGCATTACTCATACCCCCAGCCCGCATTTTCACCAATACATGAGGCACATAACTTGCGCGGGCATTATAGCGCACCAGGATGCGAAGCATCATTTCATAGTCGGCTGCAGATCGTAAATCAGTGTTGAAAAGTCCTACCGCTTCATATATCTTCCGCCGAACAAAGAAGGTCGGATGCGGGGGCATCCAGCCATAATAAAAATATTTTCGTTTGTATCGGCCGCTTTTCCAGTTACGGGTGACAACATAAACGTCATTTTTCTTAACATATTGCAAGTCACCATATACAACATCTACAGAAGGGTCATTAAAAGCAGCCATCACTTGCGAAAGCACTTCCCCATTGTCGTAAAAATCATCCGAATTCAATATACCAACCACCTCTCCGGTGGCCATTTGTATGCCTTTATTCATGGCATCGTAAATGCCTTTGTCCTTTTCAGATACTACCCGTGCCACATGCGGGAACTCGTTTACGATATCCAGGGTATTATCCTTCGATAGCCCATCAACAATGATGTGCTCGACGGGCTGATAAGATTGCCCGGCAATACTCGTCAGGGTGTCTCGTACAGTAGAAGCACTATTAAAAGTGGCAGTAATGATGGTTACTTTCATATTAACCATTCCTTGTGATCACACAATTCTCCAATACCAACATATCCATATTGGTTCGAAGGAAACATTCAAGCGCGTTTTCAGGAGAGTTTACAATGGGCTCATTTTCATTGAAGGAGGTATTGAGCAGAATAGGAACGCCCGTTTTCTTGCGGAAAGCATCGATCAGCGCATAATAGCGGGGAGTGACTGCCTTGTCTACCGTTTGCAGGCGGCCTGTACCGTCCACGTGCGTTACAGCAGGGATGGAGGCATGCTTTTCCTGTTTGATGGGAAACACTTTCTCCATGAAAGGCACATCATCATTCACTTCAAAATACTCTGAAACATATTCTTTTAAAATAGAAGGAGCAAAGGGACGGAAGCTTTCCCGGCGTTTGATCTTCGAGTTCAACAGCTCTTTGGCATCCTGCCTGCGCGGGTCGGCCAGGATAGAGCGGGCACCCAATGCCCGGGGGCCAAATTCAGCCCGCCCATTGAACCATCCCACCACGCCAGCATCGATTAAACGGTTGGCAACTTTTTCATATAACTCTTCATCTGAATAACGGGTATAAGCAATATTCCTCGACTTCAGGTATGCTTCGATAGCTTCATTGGTAAACCGGCTGCCGGTATATGCCGACCAGATAGGCGTCGCCCTCGGCTGGTGCAGCAGTTGATTATGAACATACAAAGCAGCCCCCATGGAGATGCCGGCATCATGACCCGCCGAAGGAATGTACACCTGCTTAAAGCCGGTATTGCGGGTGATCTTACCATTAGCTACTGAATTCTGTGCCACCCCACCGGCAATACATACGGTAGATAAACCGGTCTTCTTCTGCAGATGATTCAATATATGGAAGATCAACTCTTCGGTGATCCGTTGTATGGATGCCGCCATGTCTTTATGGTATTGAGAAAGCGGCTCTTCCTTTTTACGGACAGCACCAAATTGTTCTTCCATGTAGGGAGAATAAAGAGGGGCCACTACAGGAATATGGTCGTCGCCATACGAAACGATCCCCTGCTTGCCCGAACGGAAATATTTAAGGTTCAAGGTAAACAACCCATTACTGTTATCAAAGCAAAGCACATCCCGCAGCTTATCGACATATTTGGCCTCCCCATAAGGCGCCAGCCCCATCACCTTGTATTCATCACCATAATGCGGGAAACCCAGTAACTGCGTAAAAGCCGTATAAAACAGACCTACCGAATGAGGGAAGTCTACAGAATCCAACACCTCGATCTTATTTCCTTTACCTACACCGATCATAGTAGTGGTAAAGTCACCAGATCCGTCGATAGACACCAGGGCTGCCTCTTCAAAAGGAGAAGCAAAAAAGGCAGACGCCAGGTGGCTCCGGTGGTGCTCTACCTGGTGTATCTTACTTTTGATCACCGCTTTATCAGGTGCTCCCTTGAACATCATGAACTCATCTTCCAGCGACGACACCTTACGCGCATTCTTAAGGCGATCAATTACTGCATTCCAACCACCACCCGGGTTCTTTAGCAGGTACAAGATCTTATTGCGGAATTTTGCAGAAGGATCGCGACCAATAGCAATATGATCTACCTCGGCCAAAGTAATACCTGCTTCATCGAGGCAAAACTGCACAGCCATTGAAGGAAAGCCCGCCCAATGTTTAACCCGGCGAAAACGTTCCTCTTCCGTAGCAGCAATCATAATTCCGTCCTTAAAAATAGCAGCTGAAGAGTCAGCGTGGTAAGCATTAATTCCAAGTATGTACATCTCTTAGTTAAATAACTTTTGATAAATTATTTTTAGCTCTTCTTTATTGATCGTGTTCTCAACATGTTGCCAGGCAGCCAATGACCATTGATCATATTCAGCCTGTTTAAAACCAATAGCCATTTGCAATGCCGCTACAAATTGCTGCGGTTCTTGCAAAGGCAGGTCCCAACCAGCCTTCACAGCCTGCAGGTTTCTCCACGGAGTCTGATCACTGATCAATACCGGTTTACCACCCGCCAGTGCTTCAAAAATGGCATGCCCAAAGTTTTCACCCTGCGTAGGGAGGCCCATAATATGATGTTCAGCAATAATGGCTGGCAAATTACTATTAGGTATTTCGCCTTTGAAATCAACCTGCACGCCTTCCGGCAACGATGCTGCCATTTCCCTGCAACGGACAGCATAAGCCTTATCCTCTTCACTGCCTACCACCGTCAATAAAACATTTCCCTGCACCTGTTGCAGACACTCCAGTAAGAAATCAAGATTCTTGATGGGATGCAGCCGGCCTATGAAAATGACTTTTAACTCTCCGGGCTTTTTAAGCAAGCTGCCTGTGTAGGGAGGCACATAACCCGGCCAGTTGGGAGCCAGCAGCCCTTGAGCGCCGGCACCAAATACCTTTTTTATATCCGCATACTCGGTCGCATCCGTTGCCTGAAAGTCAATATGCCGGTGAAAACCAAGTATTTTAAACACACGCAGGTAAATCTTCTTCTTTGTTGATTTGAACTGAAGAGCACTTCTCCTCAACATACCTCTTGGCGCCAGTACCACCTTTGCATTCCACTGATTACGTCTGCTCACCAGCAAAGGATAGATCGTGAAAAACTTCGAGAACATGCTGTTGAGGTAAATAACGGTAGGCCTCAGTTCGTCAATCACCCTGGTAACCGTCGACATATTAAGAAGATCGGGCGTGCAATAAAAGACCTTTACCCGCTCATCATACGGAAGCCATTTATTTACCTGAACGCCCTCATAAGGAGCGGTAGCCCCCAGGTCTCTGTCGCCTGTGAAAACATATACATCACAATCATGCTGCATATGCTTTGCAAAGTTCACAGCAGAACGGATTGGTCCGCCGGCCTTATAACCAGGGTCGAACCAATCTATAAATACCAATACGATCTTACGCACAACCTTTACTTAAGAGGAAATAAAAATCAATTGAACCCATTCTTCTCCATCCAGTATTCCAACACCACAAACAGCCACAATTCCATCCATCTCACTTCCGGGTCACCTTTCTTAAAACGTGCCCAATAATCCAACAGCGGCTTCCCTTGTATAAAATCACGCTGAGCCATCCGTTGCAGGCGCAGATCGCAAAAATCATGCAGTTCGCGCTTCATCCACACAGCCCAGGGAAACAGGAACCCTTGCTTACGGCGGTGAACGATCTCTGGAGGCAATAACCCCTGCAAAGAATCCACCAGCAAGCTTTTCGGAGTATGAGGGAACTTCAGATCATCAGGAATACCCAGTACATAAGTAACAAGGTCATGATCAAAAAATGGCTCACGAACCTCAAGAGAAACCGCCATACTCATCTGGTCGGTATCTTTCAGCAAGGTATGTTGGGTATATCCAAGATATTCAGCAATAGAAACCTGGCTCAATGCAGGAAACTTTTCAAAACTGCCATTCAGGCCCTGCAGGTTCTGTTCAAGCGCAGTGGTGCCACTCAGATGAGTCAACTTTGATAGTAATGATGGGGAAAATATCCTCCTGAATTCAGGATAAAAAGAGGCGATCGAACAGGAGGGAGCCCGCAACAATTGCTGCAGCCTGCCTGCTTTGTTAGACCCCTTGAATGAATAAGCAGCAGCAACCAGTTGGCGCGCCAAACCAGCAACGCCCCATACCTTATTAAACTTTCTTAACTGCAAATATTGACTAAAGAATGGATAACCGGCAAATAACTCATCACCTCCTACCCCCGATAATGCAACAGTGAGTCCACTTTGCCGGATGGCTTTCGATACCACATAAGTATTGATACCATCTCCGCTGGGAGTATCCATAGCATCCAATGCATTGGTAAGCTCATCGAGAAAAACCGAAGGCTTCAGCAATACCTGGTTGTGACGGGTATTAAACTTCCTGGCTATTTGTGCGGCATACTCCGATTCATCAAATTCTTTCTCACTAAATCCTATGGTAAAAGTGTTTGGCCTGGATTCACTTACCTCTGCCATCAAGCCAACTACAGCACTTGAATCGATCCCCCCCGACAAGAAAGCACCGATAGGTACATCACTTACCAGCCGCCGTTCTACCGAGTTCCTTAACAGATTACGAATATTTTGCAATACCTGCTTCCTGTCGTGATAGTCCCCCCCGGTATCAGTAGCCTTGATATCCCAATACTTTTGAGTGCTTGCTTTTTTACCGCGAATGGTAATACAGGAACCAGCATCAAGCTGCACAATATTTTCAATCACCGATAAAGGAAAACCCACTGATTGATAACTCAGAAACTCCCTCACTGCTGCCGTATTAAGTCTGGCAGGGACAAGACCGCTGGCCAGAATACCCCTTATCTCAGAAGCAAAAAGAAAATACTCATCATTTATAAAGTAGTAAACCGGCTTTACGCCCATGCGATCCCGCGCAATAAACAACTCTTCAGTCACAGTATCCCAGATCACAAAGGCAAACATCCCTTTCAAATAAGTAAGGCTGTCTACCCCCCACTTTATATAAGCAGCCAACAGTACCTCTGTATCGCCATTGGTGGTAAATGGGTAATCTGTAAGCTTGGCTTTGATTTCCTGAAAATTGTATATCTCACCGTTGAATACAACCCTGTAACGTCCTGTATGATCAGCAAAAGGTTGATTAGCTGCATCAGACAGATCGATAATGGAGAGCCTGCGATGACCCAATGCAATCCGGCCCTGCACATAATCATTATGAGCATCTGGTCCGCGATGCGCCATGGCATCTGTCATTTTTTTAATAACAGACTGCTCAGGCACGGGCCTATTAAAATAAAGGATACCGGCTATGCCGCACATGTGGTAATAATGATGTTATGGAAATAGATAGGCGGCAGGATATTGGCATCAACTGGCCAAAGCCGCTTTCCTTCTTCTGGCCTTTATGAATGAATTGGTGGTAAACAGGCACACCAATATATAGGCGCCAAGAGTAATATTAAATAAGAGATTGTATTTCTTTAAACCAAGACTACGGAGAGAATAACTATCCGTTTTTTCCTTACCCATCGTCCAATACAGTATGTTTTTGATCAGGGGCATCAAAACCGGGATTTTGTCCCAATTAGTATAGCGTACCCCTTCGTACCGATAAGACATATCATAATCGACAGGCAACTGACTGCTATAATTAGCCCAATCCGACTGTACATCAGCAAAACTGGCCAACTCTCCGTTTAGTTTTCTGAAAAAAGTATTAAACGAGGCATCTAAAATAGCCCACCCGTAAGAGGTTTTGGCTTCGATCAGAATATGCCCTGCATTTTGACCATTTACTGTCATTTGCGGAAAGCGCACTTCAATATTCATTTCTTGTAACAAGCGCCCTAACACGTAAGCGTTGCTACCACAGGCGCCCTGCCCCGTCATCAGATCAAAACTCACAGGTTGAATATAACTGGCTTTTATTCCTTTCACCGGATGCTGACCAAATATAGCCGCCCTTTCTACACTCAACTCATGTACCAGGCGTACACTCCTGGTAAGAATACTGTCTTCCGTTGGAGCGGCAACTGAATTTTGGATATAAGCGGCTAAAGAGGAAAAAAGCCTTCGTTCGTATTGTTTTTCGGTATAGAAGTGTAAGAGACATGCAATAAGAAACCCATTCAGAAAAATAAGTATATACTTTTTTCTTCGTACAAGAAATGAATTCGGCCGGATTATGCGATGAATGAATTTCATGAGATAGCGACAATGCACATATTGGATTTACTGTCGGTATCGGATTTAGGAGTAGCACAATCGTACCTCTAAGCATAGCACAATAATGGTTGAGCATCAATGTGAGATGTAAAATTGCGTTCTGCATAATTACTAAAAAATAACCGGGCGTATTCAATCTATAATTAAAATAACATTAAAGAACAGACTATATTTAAATAACTGAAGTGAAACTTGGTTTCAACTGCTGCAATAAACTTTCAACTTCGGTTATGACTCGTATTGGTGATATATCCTGCATGCATATGTTATTTTTACATGTTTCGCTTAGGCACAGCGAACAGTGAACATCCGGGCTTCTAAAAACCCGGTTAGAGGGATTGTCAGGCGGAAACCACTTTCCCGGAAAATCGCGTGAGCTAAATAAAGCAATAGTAGGCGTACCAACTGCGTAGGATAGGTGCATAGGGCCGGTATCATTGCTGATGGTCAAACAGCATTTACTCAATGCCAACGTGCTTTGTATCGGTGTAAAATACCCGCAACAGTCAAAAATATTTTCCATCCCTTTGAATGCAACTGTTAATGCCTTGTCCTCTGGCCCGCCAACCAAAATAATATGATAATCTTTATTGAAGTGATCAATTACCGCTTTAAAATAATGGATCGGCCACCGGTTTTGCGGGCGCTTAGCCCCTACCACCACCGCAATATTTTTTCGCTTGTCGCTAATACCCTGCTTTTCGAAATACTCATCTACGTATTGCTGGTCAGCTTGTTGAACATACAGCGGGAAATCATTATCATTAACCTTAATGCCATTTTTCGTTAACAACGTATTCAAACGCGTTATTTCATTTTCAAATGCAATAAACTTCTCTTGCGTTTGCCGCCAATAATTAACCTGCGACTTCTCCCAGCCAAAACCACTGCGGGCAACGAATCGGAAAAAAAACATATCCCGGATCAATCTGAAAAAGGTAATACCCGTTTGCGGCAGATAAATGATAGTATCATACCTTTTTTGCCGCAATATAGAAAAGAGGCTCTTTTTACTATACCCGAAATAGTCAATAATAGAGTCGTAACTGGCCGGATTCAATAACTTTTCCAGTGTAACGAGGTTTGCTTTACCGGCATTAGCCAATATATCCAGTTGCGCTGTTGGGAACTGCCTACGGATAGCTATTATCGCAGGCATAGCACACAAATTGTCTCCCAGAGAGCCAGTTCTAAAAACAAGGATCCTGCCCGGCGCTTTGGGTTTATTAAATAAGAGCTTACGAAAAACATTGACTACCCAATTGCTTACACGGTAATCCGCTAATACAATCCATAATTTAATGGCTGCACCCAGAGATCTTTTTTCGCTGCTGACTCGCACTAATAGATATTATTTCTTATACAACCACCGCTGGATCCGGGGAAATATGGTTCGGCTTATCGCCCAAAACACCAGGAAAGTGATCAACAACCGCCCTATTACAATGATCCCGTCCGATTCAAAAGAAGTAAAGTTGAATAAACAAACATTGATTAACGCGTAACGAAACAGGATATTCAACGAAGAAAAATTATACAATACCCTGTATATCATTGTTACAAAAAGAGCGATCAACGCCAGCGGTATTACCATACCGATATATCCAAAATCAATGTAACAATCTGCAAAGTATCCAATACCAAAAGAAGTTCCTTTGGTATAACCACCATAATTTAATCCCGTGTACTTATTGGTTTTCTGGGTAGCATCGAAAATAGGCTTATTAGGAAAGAGGATCCTCGGCAGCAGAATAAAGCCAAGGTTGCTGGCCCAAAGCTTCCCATTCTCATGAGGTAGTATTTTAGGTACCCGGTCCATGGTACGCGCCAGGTGGAAAATATATTGCACCCGGTATAGTGTTATCATTATAGCAAACTGATACCGCTGCGCAGTAAGGCCCGACACCTCCTCGCCAATCTTACTAAGCGCATCCTCCCGGCTCACCACCACCACCTGTTGTTTTTGCCCCCCACTCACATACTTACGATAATCGCTTTTTATAGCCGACCAAGTTACCCCCATGAAGCCAAGCAACAACATTACGATCAACGAGTAAAAGATCTGCCGCAGTTTAATAGTTGCGATAAAAGTGATCGCCAGGATAATGACGATCAGAATTACCTGCTTAAAGCTGGAAAAATAAGAATACAGAGAAGTGGCAAACTCATAAACGATCATAATGCCCAGCACAAGCCGGTTCTTCTTATTAAGCCATGCTACATACCCATATACCAGGAAAAATATCCATTTGAGAGAAGATAAAGTAACGAGTATCTGGGTCAACCCACTGGAAGCTCCCAGAATAAAGCCGATTGAACTGAGAAAAAGCGTAGAACCTAAATAAAGGAACAATATCTTCCTTTCATTGATCCTCGAAGCCTCTTCTGCGAGCTTTTGACGCGAAGGCACCGGCAGATTCTTAACACCCCTTGAAACGATTGCTGCCATCGCCAATAGCCCCAGGCAACTCACCACAACAGCAATATCAGCATGAGGCGACAGAAAATTAATGTCTACCCCCCGCACATTCATCCACACCACATACGCTATGATCTGTGTCCATTGCATCACAAAAGCAAACAGCAGGACACCAGGCCGGTTATTACGCCACAACAATAAGAAGATCAGGATAAGAGTAGACATGCAGGTAAACAGGTAAACCCCATTCTTCAGCATGAGCATGCTGCCACATAGAAGCAATATCAGGGAAATAACAGACCATGATATCTTCCTTTTCTCCTTGATTGCTACATTCATACGTTCTTTTCTATTATTTCAGCGTTATCCCGGAAAGGAGAATTGTATCTGGCGCGTTGAAAGACGCGTTGCCTCAAAAAACTAAACGTTAGTGCTCCCATATTGTCAAAAGCAGCCAAAGACCCATAAAACCGGGAAAAAGTTTTAAACCGGCCCTTCAGCAAAGCTTTTACCATTAACGTATAATAAAACAACAGCTTAAAATTACGCAATAGCTGGCGGCCCTCCACCCGTTCATCAGGACTCACATAACCAAGCAGATAATCATATACCTGCAGGTCTTCTTTTAAATGAAAAACGTAATACTTCTCTTGCCGGCTAAGCTGATTTTTATGATCCCGCAATTGTATCAATGGCTCATTGATGAATCCCGTCTCATGGTCACGTGCAAGCCTTACCCACATGTCGAAGTCGCCACTTATCTTCATGCCCTCATTAAATAATCCTACTTTATCTACAGCAGCCCTGCTTAAAGTTACATTAGCAATATTACCGGCGATAGAACCCGTATAAAAAGCGATCCGGCTATGTAAAGTAGTTGAAACGATCTCAGGAGTCCGGTCTACGACTTCCTGATTCATAAATGCACCATCACCATCGATATAATGCCTGCCGGAATAGCTAAAACCAATTTGAGGATATTGTTGATGAAAACTAACCGTCCTCGCCAGGCACCCAGGATACATAATATCATCCTGCGACCAAAGTTTGATAAGAGAAGACGTGGAGTTTTTGATCAGAAAATTAAGATTATAAAAAAGTCCTCTATTTTTTTCGTTCCGGAATAGCTTGACACGTGTATCCTGCAGTGAGTTCAGGTAGGCCCAGCTTTCATCGGTGGAGCAATCATCTAATATATAGAAGGCAAAATCCCGAAATGTCTGATTCAATACAGACTCTACTGAAAGCTTCAAATACTGCCCGCCATTATACACAGGCAATATCACAACTATTGGATGCATCTATACAATCCTTTTTTTACTGACATATAAAATCCTGTAAACCTTTGCAACAATGTACAATTGATCGGTTTTAACCTCATGGAGTGTACTCACTTCTCAACTTTTAGAATGGAATAAATAGAGTTCGTGATCCCAGTAAAGTTCCATGAAAGTATAAGGGCTTCAGAACGCTTACCCATCGGCTTAAAGTTCGAACACGCTTTCAACAACTGCTCGTATAAAGCATCAACACTTCTATTAGAAAAGATATATCCGTTTTCGCCAGATTGGATGAGATCAATGGCGCCTCCCACCTTATCGCTGGCAATCACAGCACGGCCTGCCGCCATGGCTTCATTAAGTGCCAGCCCCCAGGTTTCGCCTGGTCCAACAGAAGGAAGAAGAAAAATATCGCCCAGCCTATACACAACAGGCATCAATTGTTGATTTTGAAAATCCAGGAATCGGACATTGGATAACGCAGCAGCTTCTTTTTTAAGCTCCTCCTCCAATTCCCCATTCCCTACCAGTAAGAACTTTAACCTTATATCACTTACCCTGGCAGCTACTTTTAAAATTATACCAGGATTCTTTTTAGGTTCCAGCTTACCGGCAAATAAAACAACGATGTCGTCGTCCTTGAATCCCAGCTCCTTTCTCCAATCCCTTGCACGCAAAGCATAATCCCCTTCTTCATCTATAAAACGACTATTATCTATTGCATGAGGAGAAAAAACAAGCTGATTGTCCTTCAGCCCCAGTGCTTTGAAGTACGCCTTATTATTAGTCCCAACATACAACGCATGATCGATATGCCTGTATACCCATTTCAGAAAAATGCGCCGAAGGAGTTTTTTTATACCCGTCTGTTCATCCAACAGGGTAGAATCACCCCTGAAAAGAACAGGGACTTTCCCGTGGAAAAAACGCATGGCGCCCAAATGACTCTTGAAGCTCCAGCCAAATACCAGAATGGCCTCAGCTTTCCAGGCCACAACCTCAGAGATCAATGAAGGATTGATGATCCCTTTAAAATGATGGGTGCCGGGATCTGTTGATATATTTTTTACAAAAGTATACTCATAGCCATCTAACAAAGGGATATCCCATTTAATGACTTTCCCGAAACCAGGGTCATGATTATCTCCTTTCGCAGACTGTTCCCAGGTGTAAAAAACCTTGACTCTTACTCGCCCGGTTTGAGCCAGCAACCGGAACCAGGGTGCGTTGTATTGAATAGGGTGTGAGGTAATAATAGCAAGCCGCATATCAACAGGGAATACAAAGTACCATGTGAGGAACACCTTCAACTTTATTGAAGTCTTCCCTTGACCGTATCTCATTCTTTATATCAGGCATCTCATGCAAAAGCAATCCCTTATAATTATACTTTTCAAAAAACAACCCGGCGGCTTCTTTTGTCTTTGGCCCGTGCAGTTCAAGCAATATGACAGGCCGTTTTTCTTTAAATACGCGATCCCCGTTGTGTAGTGCGAATTCTTCAGCGGACTCCAGATCAAACTTTATAAAATCAGGCATATCAATTCCCCTTTCAAACACCAACTCATCTACCCCACTACAAGCCACCTTCGATAAACTAAGCTCAGCCGCAGACTCACGGTAGTTTTTCCCCAGTCCATAAGGCCCTGAAGAACCCTGCAAATTATTCACAAACTGAAGCTCGGTATGATCAGGCCCAACCGCCAGATAATGGATGTTGACATTGGACCATTTGTTATTTCCGGGTAAAGCCTTCAACGTTTCATAGTTGTCAGCCGATGCCTCAAACGTATGCACCTTACCCTTTTCACCAGCTATCTTTCTGAAAGTAGCTGTATAATAGCCTACATAGGCGCCACAATCCCAAACCACATCTCCAGGCTTAATGTATTGATCAAACTTGACCCGGTCAAAGATCCATTGATCATAATTACCTAACCAATAAGATCCATTGACCCGAACATCCAATCGGAGTATTGCTCCTTTGGCAGGTCCTGACATTACCCTCAAATCACTGAACCCATTCTTTTTTGGCACAAGCAAATACACCAATTGCTTTACGGCAGTCTTAATCATGGACATAAATAATATTTTGTAGCCTTTATTTAATTTTCTAATGCAATTTTATTTACTAACCTGTAGGCTAAAGCCAATACAGTAAGCGTAGGATTCGAATGTGAAGCAGTCGGAAACACAGCAGCACTGCACACATATAGATTTTTATGTCCCCATACCTGCAGGTCCTTATCAACCACACCATTGCTTGCAGCGCCACTCATCCGCGCTCCTCCCATGTGATGATTGACATCAGTCAAACAACTTTCCCAATCAGGATTGTCCTTTGTGATATAAGCCTCGGGCTTTACTTGCCCAAGAGAAAGCCGGCTTATTTCCTCGCCAAGTACAGTAGACATCCTCATGACGGTATCCCAGGCTTTATGATTTAACTTCCAATTGATCAGCGCTTGTGGAATACCAAACTGATCACGTTTTTCTGATAGCCCAATATAGCTATCTCGTATAGGCTCTTGCTCCAGCATCAATACCAAACTTCCGTTCGCCCGGTGTTTATAAACAAAATGACCGGAAACATATGCGAAAGCGCTAAACAAATAACTGTTCGCACTCCCCGCTAACGTTTTAACAGAGCCTATTTTACGGCTTTGCATGAACCGTCTTATTTCTGCATACGGATCGAAACTTTCGCCAGGATAATCAAACATAATACTCGCCGACCCGTTCAACACCCGATTCTGTTGTTGCAACCCTTCCGCAGCACTTATCCTTATAGAATATTTTCTCCCGCCTTTTACATGCGTATTGAATAATGACTGTAGCCTGTAAGGATGCTTTGTTACCACCGTACCCACCTTAATACAAGGATGATCCATAAAACACTTACCCAACCAACCGGAATGATTCCCGATACCGCTGGGAGTCTGGTGTCTGTTACTTAAAAGAATACGATTTGTTTCAATACCACCGGCCGCAATGATTAACCTATGAGCCTTGATAACATACACCTTCTGCTTGAAATTGCTGACCTCAATGCTTTCAATCCCTGCGGCTGCATCAAAATTAATCCTGGTCAATACGGCATTGTATACAACAGTGACGGATGTTTTCAGTTGCTCCCAATACAATTGTTTAAAATTGGGCTGTGGTGCCCACTTGGAAAAGTGATACTTTAATAGCTCATCCTTAAAAGGAGGCTTCTTGATACCAAACAAGTTCAAAATATCATCTTCATAATCTTTAGTATCGATCTTCATGAACTCATTGGCCTTCGTATAATAATCGTGCAGGTCATTGTATGTGATCGGCCACCCACTGTTATTCACCCAATCCCTGATCGTGAAATCCAATGGAGAAAAAGGAAGAGACTGCCCGCCCCAGGCAATCGTAGTGCCACCAATTGCCCGCTTACGGCCCCAAACAGCGTTTGATAAATTCTTACCCGTTTGTTCTACCGTATTCAATTCCTGCCGCTGTTCATCTTCCGAAAAATGTCCGGATTCTAATAACAATACCTTTTTCCCTTTCTTCGACAATTCGATGGCCAATAATATACCGGCAGCACCGGCGCCTGTAATGACAACATCGAACAGAACATCCTGCGAAAACTGAATAGGCTCGTTATTTAAGTCGATAGCTGGCATCCAAAAATCAAATTACTATTGCGTGTTAGTGTTGAACCCTTCCAGGTTCTGCTTCAATATTTCTATTCTTCTTGTCGAAAAGATCAATTTACTATTCAAAGGATCTTTTGCATACGTAGCAAGCCGGTGCCCTCCTGCATACTGAGTAGTCTTAGCTCCAGCTTGCTTATGCAAGCCTTTCATACAACTATGCAAAAAGTGTTGCTTACCGGGAAATAGCTGCAGGAGCTGCGCCCCACCATCACCAGCTTCGTATTGCAAAACATCCCATTTGCTTAGTTCCTCAGGTTTTTGAGTAAGCAGGTTATGGCTATTGGTTGCCACTCCCAGAAAACGGATGATCCCTTGTTGTCGTCGGTCAAATAAATATTCCCTGGCAGCAGGCTCCAGAAAACCCGGAAGTCCTTCATGCAGGAAATAATAATCGATATAATTTGTTCTTAACCGCTGTAAGCTTTGTGTCAGGCTATTCCTGACATCTGCGGCTGATATACTTCGATAAGATAGCAATTCCGGAGGCGCATCATCCACCGGCAACTGTTGAACAGCAGGAGCCTTTTTAAGCGCTTTCCGGTAGTGATTTAATGTTAAGGCTATAGTGGCCGGAACAGTCAACCGCTTAATAGCGCCCAATCCAAATTTGGTAGTGATCGTTACCCGATCCCGCTTGTTCTTTATAAACCGGCCTGTAATATCTTCCGCATATCCCTGTCCATACAGGGGTGCTGTATCGAAATGGGTGATGCCACCATCGAATGCTGTTTCCAGCAACCGTATCACAGCCCCATAACTCTTCATGCTTGTTATGCCGGCAGTCCCAAACCCCAACTTATGACGCAGGTCAGGCATAAGCTTGATCTAATAAGTTTGCGAGTGTATGAGTGACAGAGGCTGCAGAGTATTGTTCTAAAGCATCCATTTTAACAGATGCAGGACGAAAACCCTTTATCCAGGATGTATATGCTTTATAAGTTTCAATAAATCCTTGAGGTAATTCGTCCAAATGCTCAGGGTCGATAGGATAGCAAATCCCGGCACCCGTACTTTGTATAACCTGTAAGGCAGTTGAATCTTTATGCAAAAGCGCCAGCAATGGCTTGCCGGACAATATGCCCTGAAAGACCTTCGAAGGCGTGTAATGCCTTTCCGTGCTTCCTAATATAAAAATACCACTGGCGATGTTCAGGTGCACCAACACATCCAAATAAGGAATACGTTTAGGATACTCGAATATGACCTTACCCCACAATCCATACCGCTCAGCCAGTAGTTTTATATTATACCCTTCAGCATCATCAGGCGTTTTACCTGTACCAATGAAATGGATTTCCAGGTTTTCAAAAACATCAGGGACCGACGATATGGCCGCGAACATTTTCTCGAGCGGCTCATAAGCCTTGGGCAGCATAGCGCCAGCATACACCAACTGCAGCTTGTCAGGCTTTGCGTCAAATAAGTAAGGCCGCAATCCGAGCTCTTTTACCTTTTCATGGTCCCTCTTCTCACCACCGTAAGGCATGGCGCCAAACACACAGGTTTTGATCAAATGAGGATTACGCTCTTTAACACCGGTATAATAACCCTCAGCGACACCGGTTATCAGCGAAGCATTTTTTACAGCAATGGGTTCCAGCCAGCCAGCCAGTTTAGTACTGAACCAATGGCGGGAAAATAATTTGTCGCTTCCTGGAAAACGATGCACCCACGGATCGATATAGTCTATCCCATACGAAACACCTGTTGAGGCATGAAGCCATCTTCCCAGCAGCGCCACATAAAATGAGGGAATAGGGATATATAGAAAGTCGATCTGATGAGATCTGATGATCCTTTTTGCCTTTTTATATAACTGAAAAAAAGAACGCAAACCAATATCTCCTACTACACGGGGGCGACCGACCTTAAATGCTTTTACCTTTTCAATAAGTAGGTCATCAGGCAACAGCCTGGCAAGATTGGGATCCAATGCCTCCTCATAATAATCCTCGTGAACAGTTAACACAACTGGCTTCCATCCAAATGCAGGAAGGTGCTGAGCAAACAATCTTGAACGATGAACCGCCGCCAGGTTAGAAGGAGGGAAATGCGGAGATATGATCAATACATTTTTCAAATTAAAGCTCATTCTTCACCGCTCTGAGTACACGTTTTATCTTTTTGGACAGCCCGTTCCCAAAACTTCCAAGGTTCTTTTGTTGCCTGGAAACAAAATAAACTGCTCCATCACCAAAGTACTGTACCTGCACAGTTGCCAACCCTTCAAAATCTTTCTTTGTCCAGTGAGAAACGTGGTTCTCATACTCACTTTCATACAACTTTTGCTCAAAGAAATCAAGCGGAGTCGAGATCAGCACACTACTTCCCTGCGATAAAAAGTGCTGCAGCATAGGGATTGTAGCCGCCTTTTCAATATGCTCGATGATATCGATCATGATAATCAGCTCATAACGGGGAAGCTGTTTGTATATCTCCAACACGTTGCCGAAATGAATTTTATTATAAAAATGATCGAGATGTGGCAACATCAGATCAGGATCAACCTCTACAGCATCGATGGAGATGTTGCTTTGCTCCTTCATCTTTTTAGAAGGGTCCAGTCTCTTCTTACTGTCAATACCAATATATTCATGCAATAAAAACCCATATTTCCCGAAACCTTTTCCGATATCGAGGACGGTACCAGGACGGATCGTAGAAATAAGATTCACTATACATGGTATTTGACTAACAAACGACGAAGCCATAAAAAGTAATTATTAATGTTAGGTTTGGTATATAATGACTGAACCCCTAATTAAGTACAACACGCACCTCCTTCAATAGCAACTCTTCCTCCATCTCCCAGTTGTATTTTGCCTTCGCTATAGAGTAAGCCTGCTGACGGCATTGATACAAATAATCCCGGTCACGATACAAGCTGTCCAGATATCCCGCAAGTTCATGAGGATTGTTATAAGCATATAAATATCCGATCCCCGGGTGCTGGCCCATAAATAAACGTTGCGCTTGTGTATCGGATGCCAGTACGCAGACGCCTGACGTGAGATACACAAAAAGCTTATTGGTCAGGCATTTGTCCCTGTTTTCGTTATGAGGCACCTCAGCCGCCATGCCAATATCATAAGAGGCAGCGATACCGAACAGATCATCGGCTGGCACAGGTGGCAAAAACTGAACAGATTCTTTCCGGACAGCCAAGTTACCGAGCTTTTGCCGGTACTCATCTGAACAATCACCTATAAGATGGAAGCAGATGTCACAATCAGGAAGCAGGTTAATGGCCTCAACAATAGTTTCAAGCCCTCTGTTCTCACCTACAGTTTGAGAAAACCAGAACAGGTGCAAACCCTTATTCGTTTTCTTTACAGGCTGCTGTAAAAACGATCGCTCAAATACATTATTGATAACGGGAATAGGCTTGTTAACAAAAGATTGATAAGCTTCCGCGATAAGAGGAGAAGCAGCTATGAGGTAGTCGCAGGCAGGCAGGTATTTCTTTTCGAGATATACTGCCATAGCATGCAGGGGATCCGCTGGGTCGAACTGACCACTATAAAGATCTTCAAGATCAAATCCACAGGCGCCCTTGTATTTACGAGCAGCCCATACGGCAGGCGCCAATGCTCCAAGATTATGAGCGATGTAAAGATCTGCCTCCATCTTTCGCAAAGACCACCATAAGAAAAAAGCAGGTCGTGCAATAGCAAACGCAGCAAACCCTCCCTGCCAGTAGTGGGCAATAGACCTGCTCAGTTTATGCACAACCCGTGACAGCCAATATTGTCTTTTGTCCTGGTACGGGCTGCCGCCAGCCAATGTAAAATCATGCCGGTTCAAGCCACCCTTTTCCCAAAGCACCTGGTCTGTTTTCACAGCCCAATCAGTCCAGTATGCATATACAACACGAACATCAAAACCAGCCCGGATCAACGTCTCATATTCTTTTACCATCCGCGGGTTGGTCGAAGGCTGCCCGGTAGTCACGATAACAATTCGCTTACGCATACCGCTTGTCAGCCCTCAATGCAGAGTTTTCCTTTACAAAGATCAGATCAGTTTGCCACAGCGCCTGATCCAATGGCCGCCTCGCAGAAACCGAGCAAATATCATAAGTAACGAATCCGTAGTCGTACATAAAATTGATAACATCTCTGAAGAGCGGTACCCCTTTATGGATGTCCAGTAAGGATACCTCTGTTACGATCACATCAACGGTAGGCAGGTATTTTTCAAAACCTTTTAATATTTCCACTTCATATCCCTGCACATCCAGTTTGATCATATCTACCTTGCCAACACCTGCCGCCGTAAAAATATTATCAAGCGTTTCTGTTTTCAACACCACCGTAGGAGCGTGCTGATCAACATGCTCATCCAATACAGAGCTGGCCGTTTCCATCAGGTGGAAAGACACTTCCTGGCCAGCCTTGCTACCCAAACAGTTCATGTGCAATTTGGTGTGTTGCGGATATTTTGCCAGCACACTCTTCAGCCCTGCCTCTTTTTGAGGATTCGCCTCAAACATGTGGAAAGTAGCATCAGGAAATGTTTTAAGCACTTCGGTAGTAAACTCACCTTCATAAGCACCTACATCAGCAATTACCTTGGGTGAAAACCCATTACGCTTTAGGTTATCGATACTCCAATATATATGTGGCGCGCCCAGTTGTAATTTGATCTTACGTTTTACTGAGTCTGGTATCAGAGATAATAATCTGGCCATTTATTACAATTGTTGTGAGTAAATATTTAGATAGTCGAGAGCTATACGATGATCACTGTATTTTTCTTCGGCTTCAGTCCGGCATTCAGTCCGGCTGATAGAACCAAGTTGCTTAATAAAGGAAGCCATTTCTTCAGGAGTATCACATAAGAAGCCAGTTTCACCATGCCGGATACCTTCAGGCACTCCACCATTGCGAAAAGCGATAATAGGCGTACCACAGGCAAAGGACTCTGGTAATACTACCGGGAAAGGCTCATACCATTCGATAGGCAACAACATCGCAGCAGCCTGTCCCAGCAACTCATTCTTCTGCACGTTATTAACTACACCAATGTATTTGATTTGATCGCCATCAAACTGCGGCTTCAATTCCTTTTCAAAATACTCCTGCTCTTCCTTCAAAGGCGATATATTACCGGCGATAATAAGCTTACGGCCCGTCAACTTAGCCGCCTTGATAGCACTGTGCGCACCCTTACACCTTTCCAGCCGGCCAAGAAAAACCAACGGTGCATCATTAGTATTTACAACAGGATTGAATGTAAACTGACTTATCGGAGCACAATTGTATACCGTTTTCCAATCACCACCGCCAGGTTTACCGGTTTTGACAATCGCATCGGAAACCGCCGTGTAAGTAAGGTTGCGTACCCGCATCCGGTTCAAGCCACTTATATTGGAAGGCGTAATATACCGCATGTAGGTTTGTACTTTTCGTATGCGTGACCAGGCAATGGGAAACAACCATGCCAACCTTCCGAAATTATGGATCACATCATGACTGCCGATCTCTTTATACAATATACGTGCAACTTTACCGAGCAATGAATAATCGATCTTGATAGACTGTATATCCTCATTTTTACCATACTCGATCAATCGTCCGGGCGATTTGGAATTGGGGCCGGCTACCAGGGTAACCTCATGCCCCATCTCTGCGTACTTATTGGCAATATCTGCAATCACACGCTCTATTCCTCCATAATGAATAGGGGGCACAGGAATAGAAGGGTCCATTAACAACAAAATGCGCATATTACTCTTTAAATATGATTATTATATAGTTCCAAATATTGTTTACCTACACTATCAAAAGAAGCAGGGGGCAGCACGTTACTTTTCAAAGAAGGCAACAACTCTTTTTCAGCTATCAGACGAAGCACCTGTTTCCGGAAACCATCCACAGACTTAAATGGAAACAACAATCCATTCTTTCCATGCTGTATCAATTCCGCATTCCCATATACTTCGCTGGCCAATACCGGTATTCCTGCGGCAAAAGCTTCCTGTATTACAAGCGGCGACATTTCAGAGAACGCAGAAGCAAGACATAACATATCATGCTGACCAAAAGCCGATAATATTTGTTGCCGCGGCAACAATCCTCTCCAATGCACATTTTTCATGCCCTTCGACAGCGTGCGACAATGCACGTAATACTCGGAGCTCTCTTCTTTGCCATATATGCTCAACTCAACCTTGTCGGCGGGTATAGATTGAAGCGCTTGCAATATCAGATCGATACCCTTTACCTGGTTAATGCGTCCTGCAAAAACCAGTTTGATCGAAGCCGGTTCGTTGAATGAAACCTTTGCTGGCTGACTATCCCCATCGCTATAAGGTAATGCTTGTTTGATAGAAGCTAACTGGTCTTCCGGAAAACCATTCAACAACATCATCTTCTTAAACCAATCCGTGAGCACGATTACCTTTTTGCAGGCTTTGGCTATACGGACCAATTCATCCTCAAGCCCATGTATTCTGTTCACGATAGACAACCCTGTCCCTAAAGGATTGTTCCAATAACCAGCATCGATACCTACCGTAGCAAGACCACTCCCCATCACAGCCATCAGATCGGCCATCCACATAGGCTTGTGTTGATGTACCATAACACAAGCGGCGCATTTCCGGGGCTTTATAACACCATCACACAGTTCCCTTTCCTTATATACAAGAGTTTGAGCCCTGCACACCTGGCCAGCCAGGTGCATGGTATAATAAGTGTTGATCCCCAACTCCTCACTCACTTCAATATGTGATACGGAAATACCACTTCCGCCATTTATATCATGAAAATGCACCACATCAGGTTCCACTTTTTGAAGATACTCCCGAAAGTGGACCAACCCATCCGGTTTAGCGATACCAATTTTATGCAAACGTCCAACCTTGGTAGGCTCCGGATACTTCGTCACTTTGATACCATCGTGGGTATACGTGTTATACTCATTCGTAAAGTAGTTGGGTATCAAAACCTCTACTTCTATATTATATTGCTGCAGGTATTTGCACAGCGACCATACATATACTTCGGTACCTCCAACAGAATGCGGCAAGAAAAAAGGCAATACCTGAACCACTCTCATACACTACGAAGATTATCCTGCCAGTCTGTTTGCCACATTTTATGCCGTACTACAGAGACAAAATGACGCATGGCTATTCTATCGGGGTTAAAATCCATACCAAATTTAAAACTGTCTGATCCACTTAAAACGAAATACCGGGGATCTAAAATTCCTTTATTCCTATCTGCCTGAAACATGTAATGTATGGATGCCTGCTCTGTAAAATGTTCCCAGGTATTACGATCGTCCCTGTTAAGAATATATTGAACGGCAGACTCCCAATCAGGCCGTTCATTAAAGATCAGGAACCCGGCATTCAAAAAAGGGGCCTGGGGAGCACCGAAGCGATCAGTTAAATAACGGTCGAAATGTGGTGCTCCATCGGCAATGAACCAATTCTGCTTATTAAGCGTAGGAATGAAGTCACCAAACTTTTTATAGAAAAGGATGTCGGAATCTGTAAATATCGTGGTCGTGGTTATTGGATGATTCAAGTACGCATGCAATCGGTTGCCCCAGATGTTATACTGGCCAAACCGCAAAAGCCCATCAAACCTTATTGCCAGATTGTGGTCCCAATGCAAAACTTTCAGACCGGGGATCTGTTGTAGTAATGCAGTTTCTTCAGCAGTATGCGTTTTATCCGAATAAACTGTCCACGAGTTAGGTATTCCAACATTATAATAGAAAGACAGAACTGAGTATAGTTGCTCAACAAACGTTTTGGAGCCGGAAAAAGAAGCCACATTGATCGCTCCGGAACATTCCTTCCTGGGAATGCCTGCAATCAGGGAGGGTATATGCTTTTTAAGATCTTCGAAAACAGCCTTACCACGTTTCTCTGAATACCATTTTGCCAATCTTCCGTAACCAGGAATTCTCATCACAACTACCCCAAACGATGTTTTAATTTACGTATACCAGCTCTTATAAACGAGGGAACAACAGGATGATCAAGCAAGCCGCCATAATTGATAAACTTCCGGCGCGCAGGCCGCTTAAACTCACTGTACCTGTTGAATAAAGCTTCGTATTGACGCACACAATATTTGATATCATATTCAGTCTCCACCTTATTTCTACAAGCACCACTCATCTGTTCCAGTAGATCACCTTTTTCGTACAAAGTACCGATAGCTTCGGCAAAAGATTGCTTATCGCCAGAAGGAATAATGAACCCTGTCGAAGTATCGATAATCTCAGTTATACCCTCATTGAATTTATAAAGTATAGGCACACATCCCACACTCATAGATTCCAGCATGGCAACTGGCAGACCGTCCAGGTAAGAAGGAAGGATAAACACATCATTCTCCGCCATGATCTTTCTCACTTCCTCGTTGCCTTTGGGATTGGCAAACCTGATATTGGACTTGCTACTCAGCCTTTCTTTCAACTCAGGAGTAGAAGGCCCGTCCCCTAAAATGGTCCATTGTATGGACCCATATGCGCGATCAGCAAGCTCTATAATTTCAGGCAGGTCTTTTATACCCTTCTCCTGCACATGCCGTGCAGCAAATATCACATGAAGCGTGGAGGACGACCTTACCTTTCGCTGATACGAAGGGATCGTTACCCCATAAGGCAGGTAAAAAATTTGATCGGCACGGTGAGGGAACAAGCGTTTAAGCTCTTTGTAAAACTGAGGATTATGAGCTATATAAACGTCAATCAGGAATTCATACATCTGGGCCTGGCTCAGGTATAACTCATCATGACATACAAAATAAATAGTCTTATTTTTTTTGCGATACAAATGAAGCATACCCAACTCCAGGTAAAAGTTGGTGACTATCAATCCAGGCCTGTCCGAAACGTATTCAGACAACGCCTTAAACCTATCAAACAGGGAAGTAAATTCCGGGCGGTCGCTTTCAAAGATGACCTCTTTACAAATATTATACGGTTGAGCTAATCGGGCATTTTTCTTATCGGCAGAATCGTCAAAGATCCAAAGCAGATCGAACGCCCCGGGTGTAAGATTTTGAAGGATGTTGTAATGAAAGTTTTGCACACCACCCAGCCGGTATTGAGCAAATGCTATCAGTTCAGGCTTTTGTACCACTCAGCAAGTTTTTGTATTCCTGTCTCAAAATCGAATGAAGGAGTAAACCCTTTAGTCGACAACCTTTCCACATCAGCCCGCCAGTTGAGCGGATCGCCTGCTCTGGTCATATTGTTGAAGCTTATTACTGTGTTTTTGTCGATATGCATGAAAAGCCCTTTCACGGCTGTTGCAATAGTAGTTTCTACACCCGAGGCAATGTTATAGACACCACCATTAAAATCGTCATGAAGAATGATATTGTGAATAGCGCCAACAAGATCTTCTACAAAAACAAAATCACGACTCTCTTTGCCGGTTCCCCAAACTTCAATTTGACGGGGATTAGCTTTGTACTTCTGGAAAAGATCCCAAAACAGCTGCTTTTTTAATCCTGGCCCATATACAGAAAAAGGGCGCACAATTGCAATCCCCAGCTTATAAATGGTGCTATATTCCCGGCAAACAATTTCTGCCATCCACTTATGGTGACCATAAGGAGAAACCGGGTTACAAGCATCTTTTTCATTGATTGGTAATGCAACAGGATTACCATACACTGCAGCGCTGGACAACTGTATATAACGACAGGCTGGTTGCCATTTTCTCAGGGCATCCAAAATCCTGATCACATCCAATGTATTAGCTTCAAAATCAATAACAGGATGCGTCACCGAATAAGAGACGTTGCCGCTTCCTGCTGCATTGATACAATAGTCGAATGGATGTTGCTGCATGAGTTCATCCAGTTCGGGCGAAAGTCTGGAGAGCTTTACATAGCTATAGCTAAGAGAGGCAGCTTCAAACAGGTCAGCGCCATAAACACTCCAGCCAAGCCTTTGATAAAACTGAACAGTATGCTTGCCTATAAAGCCTTCAGAACCTAATATTAAAACAGTCACGGTTTAAAAATAATGCCTTGTGAGGTGGGTAATGAAAGGATAGAAACGCCTTTTCTTTTCGCGAATTCGTCGAAAGCCAGTTTTTGATGAATATGCTGTGGAAAGCCATAATCGTCCAGGATCATTACAGCACCACTCACCATTTTATCCCAAAAAAAATCCGCAGCAGCGATCTCGGGCGCCACACAGTTCATATCGATTGATAAATAAGCTACTTTGTCTCCTGTAAATGCCGGCAAAGTATCAGGAACAGGCCCCTTCACAATGTTAGTGTTAAAAGGAGCAAAAGTCTGCTTCACCTGGTCGTATACATTTTTATAGTTACCGAAATAGTAACTAATGCCTACCTTCTTTTCCTCTTCGCTTACCAGGTTTTCTACCATTCCCTCATAAGTATCAAAAAGGTAGAAAGTTTTATTGAGTTTATTAAAGTCAACATAGTCGATGACAGCCCGAGCATACGCACCCGTGTTTACACCACACTCTACAAAATCACCTTCCAGGTCTTTTACCATATTGGCAAACCAGCAAACGATGTACACCCTCCACTGCAAGGTGAAGCCGGGCCATGGGTTGGTAGCAGCCGCAGCAGCATATGCATGCGCAAATTGGGGATCCCTGATAAAATCACTATTGGCACTGGTCGTTAAACCATCTGTATCATAACTGATTGGTCCATGATAATGCGTTCCCCCAATCCGGGAGAACTTTTTAATATCACGGTAGTTATGAAAGAACCAATAGATTTTATGGTAGATGGATTTTATGCCTTTGGGAAAAAGTGCTTTAATAGCCATTAAATTTTCTCGATTTGATTGTTTTCAATATTAACAACCGGCATATTTCTAATCAATTCAATCCGGGCCTTACCACCAACTTTTTCTCCATTCTGATCTGTATACTCCCGAAACTTTGATTCAACAAATCCTTCCTTGCATGTCAGTGGCTTTAAATCCTTTATTTTATCCTTACGAACAAAGTAGGCATTATTACCACTACTATTACACCCAATAAAATAATACCCCTTTTCTTCAGCCAGCGTACAAAAAGCTTTCAATGATGCGCCCCAGTACTGATAGCTTTTGTGCGCATCCAACCTGTA
This sequence comes from Paraflavitalea sp., assembly GCF_059502485.1. NCBI lineage: Bacteria > Pseudomonadati > Bacteroidota > Chitinophagia > Chitinophagales > Chitinophagaceae > Paraflavitalea > Paraflavitalea sp. The sequence continues at coordinate 933,553 of NZ_JCACET010000008.1, read as the reverse complement.
AAAATCAGACTTATAAGGAATTGACCATGCTTTTTCATCACCAAAAACTGAATTGAATTCGGTTATTACTATAACTGGATTAACTACATTAATTTCTTTCCAAATCCAGTAATCGTTACCATCGATATCAACGCTCAAAATGCCGATTTCTTTATTATATCCTTTGCCAATAAACTCTGACAATAGACTATTAATATTTTCTTTAGTTATAAAAGCATGTTTGGCATGCAAGTCGAAACCCCAGGAAAGAATATCTTTTTTAATAAAGTCAATGTGTTCCTGAGACCCATCCATTACCAGTCCACTCCAATTATTGTTAATCAGCAGGAATCTGGTATTAGATTCTTTATAATTCTCAACACCAAATTCTACAAATATCTTATGAGGAATATCCAGTTTATTAATAAGATATTGAATAATTCCATCATCTCCCCATTGAGAAAAAATCTGAAACTCTACTTCGTGAATTGAGTTGATCGAAGATCTTTGGTTATTCAAATGAGCTTGAATCTGGCCCAGATTTATTTTAGGGCTTTTCATATCATTATCTAACCGTTCAATTACAGTAGCAATTTTATTTACCTGAGCTTTCCTAAACTGATATTTCCTTCTAAGATTCGAGAACATTGTAGGAAGATTTAGTTATCCTTACTAATTACTTAACACAAACAAACCATTTGCCTATTGAAACGCCAACATGTTTATAGCCTGACCCTATTACATATACTTGAGAGAAATACTTCTCATACTTAGGAAGCCACCATTCTACAGAGTTATTAAAATAGCTTTGATTAGTTCTGATCCATCCCTCATCTTTTCCAGACTCAGAAATAGGTATCATGTGAAAGGCAGTATTGGATGTATACCTGCTACACTCCTTTAGAAAAAGGTCTATACCTTCTTCAGTAAAATGCTCTAATGATCCGATCGAATAAGAATAATCGAATGAATTATCTGCATAATTTGTTTTAGTGCCATCCTGAACACTTAGCTTATCAGCAGATATGCCTCTTTCAATTGCTTTCTTTATAAGAAAATCGGAAATATCAAAACCATGTATATCAATATTTTTAAACCTGCTCATTGCCTTAATATTGACACCCGTACCACAAGCTATATCCAATACTTTCCCTCTGCAATTGACAAGCAAACATTCGATTTCAATCCATGTATGATCCTTTCCCCAGGTTTCAAGTTGATTGGCCATATCCTCTGTCCAATAAACATCCAATTCCTGGTTAGATGAATCATCCAAATACCTGGTTTTCGCCTGAGAGCCTTTTACTTTCCTTAATACACTAAGAATAATAGGTGGAACAAATTGTTTAATTAAGCTACCAGCCATAATATATTTATAAAATTTTCCAATCAACATTTAAGATAACACTGCCGTAATTGACCCCTTCATATTTCGAAAGGCTTGTGCCAGTGTCTATTACCCGCACACCACAGATATTTTCTATCACTTCAAAATGTGAACTGTCATTGAATAATGCCAACCTAAAATAATAAGTATTGGGAGCAATCAGGTTTGCAGGAAACTTAACCTGAAATGAAACACGGTTATCTTTTACTGAACTGCTCTCCAGATCAATAATAGAAGTCGAAACGTAATAACCGTGAATGTTCTGTAATGTTATACCAAGCTTTAAATTAAATGGGAAGCTTTTTACAACAGCTTCTCCACTTACAACAATACATTCATCGAACCTGAACTCTTCAGTCACCTGACCTCCTGCATTAGCCGTGTATATCTGTTTGAAGTAGACATTGGCATTATCCTTTTCCGCCACATATTCATTACCCCCTTTTGCATTATTATTGCTCACGTATTCCTCAATAATCTTGGCAGTATTCCCATGTGATATTAACTTACCTTTATTCAACAAGATGGCCTTATCACATAGCTGAGCAATAGTCCCCATTTGGTGGGACACGAACAGGATAGTTCTCCCTTCATTTTTACTTACATCCTCCATTTTACCCAGACACTTCTTCTGAAACTGCGCATCACCTACAGCCAATACTTCATCTACTACCAATATTTCAGGTTCAAGGTGAGCAGCTACCGCAAAAGCCAGTCGCACATACATACCGCTACTGTATCTCTTAACGGGCGTATCCAGAAATTTCTCTACTTCAGCAAAAGCCACAATTTCATCAAACTTTTTTCTGATCTCGGAGCGGCTCATACCTAAAATAGCACCGTTCAGGAAAATATTCTCCCTACCAGTCAGTTCAGGATGAAACCCCGTTCCCACTTCCAATAAACTCGCTACCCGTCCACGTATTTTTATCCTTCCTGCTGTAGGCTCTGTTATCCTGCTCAATATCTTCAGGAGTGTACTTTTACCAGCGCCATTCCTGCCAATGATCCCCACCCGGTCGCCCTGGTGAATATCGAAGCTAATATCATGCAAAGCATAAAACTCTTCTTTTGTAGCAACCTGCCGGTTACCGCCTCTCACTATCTTTTTAGCACTATTGGCAATCACATCCCGCAACGATTTATATCGCTCAGGCGCTTCATGAGAGATAACAAACTTCTTAGTAACCTGTTCTACACAAATAACGGGATCAGCCATGGAAATTAAATATTATCTGCAAACGATTTTTCTGTCTTACGGAAATACCATATACCCAGCCACAGGAAAAAGAGGCCAACAAATATGGATAGAAATAATCCCGGGAAATAGATGGGTTCACCTGTAATGCACCATCGGAAGCCATCGATTACACCGACTACAGGGTTTAAAGAATACCAGAACCGCGCCTGCTCCGAATACTCTTTGGCGATTATTGTACTACTGAATCCAACTGGTGATATATATAAACCAAATTGTACAATAAAAGGGATTATGTAGCGAAAGTCACGATACTTCACATTAAGTGCTGTAATATATAATCCAGAACCAAAAGCAACTATAAATGCCAGTAACACAAATAAGGGCAATAATAATATTTGTAAAGGGGGCGCATACTGAAAATAAGCCATTACGATTAATAACAACCCAAACGTAATCGCAAAATCTACCAGCGTTACAATAATAGCACTGGCTGGTATGATGAGACGTGGGAAATAGATCTTCGTGATAAGATTCGTGTTGCCGATCAGGCTCGAACTGGCCTCTGTAAGGGCGGAAGAAAAGAACTGCCAAGGTAGAAGCCCGGCAAAAACAACAATAGGATAAGGAGGGCCGCCCTCTTTCGCGAATCCGGCAATACGGCCATAGAAAAAAGAAAATATCAGCATGGTAAGCAACGGCCGGATTACTCCCCAGGCAGCCCCTATCACAGTTTGCTTATACCGTACTTTGATATCACGCCAGCTCAGGATATAAAATAACTCCCGGTATCTCCAGAGATCATTCCAGTAATTCTTTTCAGCCTTTCCAGGCTCTATAATCAACTCATCCTGTATGAGTTGAGGCTCTTGATGGATTTGTGTCAATTGATTTTTGCTTTATTTCTTTGAACGACCTAAACCCCACTTTTTCTTCTTGCCATCCTCAAAGTATCCGCCCTTCCCATTCGAACCTCCATAGCCGTATCCATAACCATAGCCATAACCACCATAGCCATAATACCCACCATAACCTGCACGCTTGTTGATGTCATTGATAATGATGGAAAGATGGGGCAGTTTACTACCCCTATGAATATCGTCTATAAGCTGAATCTGTTTCTTCAGGGTATAATTATGACGTACTATGTAAATAGCAGCATCCGAAAATCTACCCAGAGTTATCGCATCACTCACCAGACCTACAGGAGCAGTATCAACTACAATCGCATCAAAACGCTGCTGGAGTTCACGGAACAAGCTCACTATCCGGTCATTCAATAACATCTCGGATGGATTTGGCGGCACAGGACCGCAAGGAATTACGTAAAGATTTTGTACTTCCGGAACAGGGTGAATAATATCATCGATCCGGATATCACTTACAATATAGTTGGTGATACCTTTCCGCTCCTGTAAACCCAGCCCCTTCATAATCTTAGGCTTACGGATATCGAATTCAAGGATGACTGTTTTCTTACCCGACAATGCCAATACAGAACCCAGGTTTGTACTGATAAAAGATTTTCCTTCTCCACTAAATGATGAGGTCACCAGGATTACCGGCTTATCCACCTTGGGCAAAATGTACTGCAGGTTGGATCGAATGATACGAAACTGTTCGGCCAGGAACTGCCTGCTGTTATTAGTTACAACCAGTGCAGAAGCCTGATCGGCATGACCAACCTCACCCAGGATAGGAGTAGAGGTAAGCTGTTCAATCTCGCGCCTCGATTTTATTTTATCATTAAGGTACTCTATGAGAAATATAATACCTGTCGGCAAACCTATCCCTAACAGAATAGCGATAATGTAGGAAAGTTTTCTGTTGGGACTTATTGGAACACTCGAGGTCATAGCGGGTTCCATCACTTTAATATTGGAGATGGTAGAAGCTGAGGAGATAGCTGTTTCCAACCTTTTCTGTAAAAGATAAGAATACAACTCCTGCAGGATCACCTGCTGGCGTGTTACTTCCAGTAGTTGTTTTTCTTTTGCAGGGATAGAACTGATCATCCGGTCAGCCTCTTTACCCTTATAACTCAATTCATTTAATGCCAGCAGATTCGTTTGCCTTACATTTTTAAGTCCTTCCAGCATGTCCACCCGCAACTGCTCTATGCCAGATTCCATTTCCAGTATACGTGGGTTGCCGGCCGGAGTGGTTTTCAAAGCTGTTTCCCTTTCCACCTGCAGCCTGTTAAAGCTGGTAACCTGTTGCAACAACGCGGGCTCCTCAATACCCAACATAGACGACACAATCTTATAGCGATTATCGGCATCGGATAAGTATTTGATCAGATGATCAACTACACGTAACCTTACATTCAGCGTCACCAACTCCTTATTGCTTTCACCCAGCTCATCGAAGAACAACTTGGTTTGCGCCTCTGCATTGAAAACCCGGTTACTTTCCCGGTACCGTTGCAAGTTCCTTTCCACGCCACCCAATTCACTAAACACAGTATCCAGTTGATCATCGATGAACTCCAATGTCCGGGCGGCTATTTCTTTTTTATCTTCCAGGCTACCTTGTTGGTATTCGAGCATGTATTGATTGACAATATCGAGGCCCATTTTGGTATTCTCCGATTGATAAGACAGGCCCAATACACTTGTGTTATCATTGATCCTAACAACGTTTAAGCTACCACTCAGCCCTGCAGCTACCTGCTCCAAAGGCTGCCAGGAAACAACAAATTCATTACTCTTGAAAAGCTGCCAGTTTTTGTTGGGCAAGCTTACGCGGAAAGAAACGCCAGGCAAGTTTATGGTCTCATTAAAAAAGTATTTCTGCGTACCCTGATTGATCTTAAACTGATCATTTTCGATAATGAGCAGCACGCTGAATCCCTGCGTTGAATCAGCAATGGACAATATTTCGAAATTGAAAGGGACATTGGCGGGATAAACGATAGAGGAGCGAATCTTTCCGACGTTGTATACTTGTTTTTGCAGCCCCAAACTACGAACAACCCGGCTCGCCATTGAACGTGATTTGATAATCTCAATTTCATCATTGATCTTATCCATACGCTGCGTCATGAAGATATCGTCAAACTTCTCGCCGCCACCACCGTAAGGTGATTGCGTAGTTACTAAAAGTTTACCAGCCGTATTATAAATAGGAGGTGAATACCTCAATTTTATATAAGCGCCAACAAACATAAACACCACAGACACGATGATCCACGGCAAATAATGTATATACTTGAATATTAGCTCACGCGGGCTTACAGAAGCCTTGCCCACTTTATTTTCAATTATTTCTTCAGTCATAAATTAGAATATGGCTTATCTTCTGAAAACGTTTATAAATATGGCAATGGTAGACAATATACTCGCTGCAACAGTTATATTCCTAACAGTAATCTGATCATTGACAGCCCCTTTATTCTTGGCTACATCAACAATAACCATATCATTCGGCTGCAAATAATAGTAAGGGGATGCAAATACCTCAGGCTTGCTTAAGTCCAACTGGGCAAACTGGCGCTTGCCATCTGCTTCCCGTACGACCATTACGTTATTGCGTCTTCCATAAACGGTGATATCACCTGCCAGCCCAATCGCCTCAAATACACTTACCTTTTCCGTTGGAATGCTATAAGTACCCGGGCGCGATACTTCTCCTATGAGAGTAATTTTATAATTCTGTAGCCTCACTTCAACATAAGGATTTTTAAGAAGATCGTTGCGTACATACAATTGCTCAAGCGTATCTGCAAGTTGACCTTTCGTCAACCCTTCTACATGTAGCACACCCAATTTATATAATTGAATATCGCCGGTCATGCTAACCAGGTAAGTTGGCTGGGCCGAAGAGGCCGCCGATACAGGAGAAGCACCTCCATTATCTACACCGACGCCCGCAGGAGCAGGCTGCTGTTTTATTACTGCAGATGTTGCCTGTGGGTTATCACTGTATACAGCTATGCTGAGCAGATCTCCCTTTTGGATCAGCGGTTCTGTAAATTGTATCTGGCTTAGCCTGGCCGTATCAAAAGAGCCTTGCACATATTGCAGGTTCTTTACATTGCCACAGGAACTGCCAAACACTATGACAATAATCACCAGTAAAATGCCGGAAAGGCGTTGCATGAAGGTTATTTTATTATGTATTATCAAATCTACTGTTTTTCAATTACTACCACTTTCGATTTATCGATGTAAGCAGTAAGGACAAACCCAATGCTCTCGATCAATACTTCTACCTTTTTACGTAATACACGTTTTACAGTTCCTTTCTTCCCCATCAGCACACCTTGCTTTACCACCACAACATCTTCCGCAGCAACATCCAGCTGCCTCACCTGCACATCATCATATTCATTCAGGAACTTACGGATCATTACGATCTCTTTATCTTTGATCACGGCTGGCTTCCCTTGCCAGTATACAAAGTTCACTACACCACTTGCCATACGTACAGGCGTTTTCTCTTCTTCACTTACCCGCACAAATACATAAGACTTGAACAATGCTTCCTCTACAATTTTGATGCGGTCACTCCATTTACGGTGTACTTTATTCAATGGACAATAACACTCGATACCTTTCTCACTCAGTAAGGCATGCACTTTTTTTTCCCATCTGGGTTTGGTATACACTGCATACCATTTCTTCACTGTACCATTAGTAGCCATACTTTTTCACCTCTTCATTTTCCAGCCTGTATGTCTGTTGACTTTCTGGGCAAACTGCTATTCCTTTTTCATCAAATTCCAGTTGGTGACCGTACTCACTTACCCAACCCACCTGCCGGCCAGGATTTCCTACAACCAACGCATACGGTTTCACTTCTTTTGTTATCACTGTGCCGGCGCCTATTAACGCGTACTCACCAATAGTATTGCCACATATAATAGTGGCGTTAGCGCCAATAGAAGCACCCTTTTTCACCAGCGTTTTCCGGTATTCATGTTTACGAACAATGGCGCTTCTTGGATTGATCACATTGGTAAATACCATGGACGGCCCCAAAAACACATCATCTTCACAGATCACCCCAGTATAAATTGACACATTGTTTTGGACCTTTACGTTATTGCCCAGCACCACCTCAGGCATTACCACAACATTCTGACCCAGGCTACAATGCATTCCAATAACACAATCAGGCATTATATGGCAAAAATGCCATATGCGAGTTCCACTTCCGATCACACATCCCGGGTCAATAATAGCTGTATCATGTGCTAAGTAATCCATGTCCTTATCAAATAAACGGGCACACTTTCTGGCAAAGCTTCGCCACCTCAGTCACATATTTTCATCACAAATGACTGATTAGTAACGCATTAAAATTAAAACACCATTCCCCCGACAAGCGAAAAGGGTATAAGAGAGCCTTCATACGAAGTACCCCTTATACCCTTCCACTATCTTGATAATAATGTTCTTTGTTGGTGTTTTTCACAGATATTGTCCCAGGTCGCCAAATCAATCGACTGACAACTTTTCGTTTGACGTTTGCAAATATAGGAGATTTTTTATGCGCAAAATCATGCATTAAAAATACTTAAACCATTATTTTTCAATAAAAAATATCAACTCCTCAGTCCCAATTTAACCAAAAGACCATATGGCAGATATGGTTATTGGAAATAATCTATTATCTATATATTCAACCTATGCAGAACATTACACAGTTGATGACAACTATCTCACAGATTAAAACACGATTAAAGCAAAATGCTCCAACAGGAGTGAGCTCGCTTTTCGAACAGTCAGGCACAAGCGGTAATAAATGACCGGTTCAATCTAATGCAGTCCACCAATTACAAACCACAGACCAAAGTCACCATCATGTATTAATTTGTTCTAAACTGTGCAGGTTTCTGCCTGTACCAACTTCTTGCTCGTTCAGGCTTGTTGCTTATCTTTCCCAATAAAACTAATTGCTTTGACCCAACGCTTCTACTCCCTTGATGTATTCCGCGGTGCAACGGTTGCCCTGATGATATTGGTAAATAACCCTGGTAGCTGGAGCCACATTTATGCCCCGCTCGGGCATGCTCCCTGGCATGGCTGTACGCCCACCGACCTGGTATTTCCCTTTTTCCTTTTCGCTGTAGGCAATGCGCTATCCTTTGTAATGCCAAGGCTTGAAGCTGCGGGAACGCCGGTTTTCCTCAAAAAAGTATTGACCCGTACACTGCTCATTTTTGCTATTGGCTTGTTCCTCAACTGGTCTCCCTTTGTAAGATGGGTTGACGGCGCCTTGGCATTCAGGCCATGGACAGATCCCATTGTTGAAGGACGTACGCCATCCGGCGTTCGTATATTGGGGGTGCTGCAGCGTATTGCACTTAGCTATTGTTTTGCTTCGCTTATCATTTACTTTTTTAAAATACGGGGAGCGTTCTTTTCTTGCATTTTATTACTATTAGGATATTGGGTACTTTGTCTGCTGGGCAATCCTGCTGATCCTTTTAGCCTGCAAGGATATTTCGGCACGCAGGTAGACAAGAACATTTTGGGAGAAGCACATATGTACAAAGGAGAAGGTGTTCCCTTCGATCCCGAGGGAATTACCAGCACCCTGACGTCCATTGTGCAGGTAGTATTTGGGTATTTTGTGGGACACTACATTCAGCAAAAAGGAAAGACCTACGATATGCTTGCCCATCTTTTTGTAGCAGGTAGCTTACTCGTATTCGCCGGCTTTGCCTGGGACATGTCATTTCCCATCAACAAAAAGATATGGACAAGCTCTTTCGTACTGTACACGACCGGTCTTGGTATTTTTGTACTGTCCCTGCTCATCTTCCTCATAGAGTTTAAGCAGGCCCACATTAAAAGCACTATTGGTAAAGCGGTAGCTAAATTCTTCGATGTTTTTGGCAAGAATCCTCTCTTCATCTTTGTATTGAGCGGCTTCCTACCCCGGGCCCTGGGCCTTTTCCGTTGGGTAGACCACGTTTCAGAAAATGGTAAGAAAGTATACACCAGCGCTTTCCCCTGGTTCTATGAAAATATTTGCAAGCCGGTTTCCGACAATTTAAAAAATGGCTCCCTGTTATACGCTTTGTGTATGATCGCTTTCTATTGGTCCATTGTGTACTGGCTCGACAGGAAGAAGATCTACATTAAGGTGTAAATGATATCCTATGTACATTGATGAGTCAAGTTTTCGAAGAGACAGTAATAATTTTGACTTCCTGCGCCTGCTGGGTGCTTTCCTGGTATTTTATACCCACTCATTCGGAGATAATGAATTCCTTTATAGAATCACCAACCGTGCTTATAATATCGGCACCTGGGGAATGTATACATTCATTACCCTAAGTGGCTTTCTTTTATGCAGAAGTATCACGAAAATGCCTGTCAGGTATTTCCTCTGGAACCGCTTTTTACGACTCTGTCCGGCAATAGCAGTTTGCTCGATATTGACAGCATTTATACCAGGTTGGATTTTTACAACGCTGCCGGACAAAGCTTATTTCTCTCATCCTGAAACCTGGTATTTTATATTGCAGAATAGCTTCCCGGTAAGGATGGTGATGTCGCTACCCGGCGTCTTTAATGGCAAAGCCATTAATGCATCATTATGGACAATACCATTGGAGATAAAGTTTTATGCATTGCTTATTGTTGGCGCTATATCAGGCATACTCAATAAACGGCTCATTCTGGCTATCCTATGGCTCTCGCTATTGTTGTTAAACACAATCTTTAATAAGGAAGTAAAAAGCCTGGACGGCATGCTTAATCATTTTCATTCACTGGCTTATCTGGGTGTATTTTTCTTCGGCGGAGTAGTATTCTATTTATACAGAGAAAAAATCCCCATGAGGTTTTCGATATGGCTACTGTTCCTGGCTGCATGGCTGCTCACCTGGAAATTTTACGCACCGTATGTACAAATCCCCGCAGCCTTCTTTTTTATCTATACCATCATTGGTATTGGGACAAGCAAAATCCGGATTCCATTTCCACATGCTGATATCTCTTATGGATTTTATCTCTATGCATATCCCGTTCAGAGCAGCATACATTATGCCTGGGGCGATGTGCTCAGTTTTTGGCAATACTTCTTTCTCTCGCTCCTTATCATTATTGCACTGGCAACAGCATCATGGTTCTTGATAGAAAAGAAAGCGCTGGCCTTAAAAATACATAGACGCCCCTTTCCGGCTGAACAACTTGTTACCCAGCCAAAAGATTAGACATACGAGTATAAACAGCAGACATAGTATAATAATAGAGAACTTGGAAGCGGCCATATCATAAGCAAGCGTTACATTCCAATGAGTAACAACACCGAGAAGGCTTCTGGTCATAGCCACATTTTCAATAACATCGCAAACAGTTGCAATGATTAGCAACCACGGAGCGCCTTTACCTGCCCGGATAAGGATTTCGTGTCCTGTCAATCGGGACAGATATACACAAGCTACAGACAAACCAGCAACGTATAAAATAATAAAAACGTAATCGATATAAATACTTTGAATCGCTTTATCAAATTTACCAGCCAGCTTCCATTCCTGTATAATACCTTCCGCTACACTGGTTTCTTTCGCCACTTCAAAGCGAACGATTTCCCCGGAAGTAAGTGGATGAAAATAAAAACGGGCACCAATAATCAACATGATATTAATCAGCAATAACCACCAGAATAAGCGCTGCAAGGCAGGAGTGGGAGCTGCATAAGTAATCTTCATGGTAAGATGAATTAATGGCAAGCAGTTACTACTGCAGGACATACCTTTGCTAAAAGTAATCAATTTTCATGAAAAAGGTCCTCCAATGGCTATTCAGAAAACCGGTTGCCTGGCTGGCAGAAAAAGTTTCTTCATCGCCGGATAAAAAGGCTGTATTCGATTCCCTTTCAAAGTTGCAGCAGGACATCGTGAATAAAAAAGGGACCAATGGTGTTGTACTCCCCTTCGACATCGATAGTGCCAGGTTTATTATATTCTCCGATCAGCACAAAGGCTGCAGGGACCACGCCGACGACTTTGCTCCGGCAGAAGTGAACTACAGGAAGGCGCTTCAATACTACTACGACCACGAGTTCACTTTTATCAATATTGGCGATTGTGAGGAGCTATGGGAAAATACACCCAAAGCAGTAATAGAAACGAACAGACTCACAATGCTGGAAGAAGCCAGATTCCTGCAGGAGAACCGCTACTACCGCGTTTTCGGAAACCATGACCTGGAATGGAACTACCTTATTCAACAGAACCAGTATTTAAAACCCATTTTTGGCGACCAGCTTAAAGTATATGAAGGCGTTCTATTGAAAACAATACACAATGAACAGGAGTATTCGGTTTTCCTCACACACGGACATCAGGGCGATAAAAAAAGCGACGGCAATCCATTCAGCAAATGGGTTGTAGCTGCCATCTGGACACCCATTCAACGCTTTCTTGAGATCAGCATCGATACCACTTCCGATTGTTTTGAACTGATCAATCACCACAACATCATGATGTATGAGTGGAGCGCCACACAAAAAAACCTCATCTTTATCTCAGGACATACACATAAACCCGTTTTTGCCTCTCTTGATCATATAGACCGGCTTACCAAACAATTGGAAAAAGCCATTGCTATAGGAGATGAAGCAGAAGCAAAACGAGCTTCAGAAGAAATAGAAAAAAGGAAACTGGAATACGCCGGTAAGAAATTCGTCAAAACCATGGCGCATCCCAGTTATTTTAACAGCGGTTGCTGTTGTTTCAGTGATGGAGATATAACCGGCATCGAAATAGCCGAAGGCTTTATCCGCCTTATCAAATGGGAAACATTGGATGAAGGGCCGGTACGTAAAGTGTTGGAAGAATCACCGCTTTACTACATCTTCGATTCACTTGTATAATTATTCCCCCAGTACTTCACCACCCTTTTTCATCCATGGCTTAGGCGCTGTACCATCCATTTTCACGATCTTAGGATAAAACAAGCCCACAGTATCTACCAGATGCTGCTGCGCATTCATCACGGCATAGATGTCCTTGTAGGCATGAGGCGCCTCATCCAGCCCACCACCCAGCAACTTTACTCCATGTTTGGTTAGCATTTCTTGCAAAGCATTCTTGGTGATAGCATTCAAGGCAGCTGTCCTGCTCATTTTCCGTCCAGCTCCATGCGAAGCAGAATTGATCGCAGCCAGCTCGCCTTTACCCTTTACAATAAAACCAGGCGCCGTCATGGAACCAGGAATGATACCCAGCACATTTTTACCAGCTGGCGTAGCACCCTTTCTATGCACGATCACTTCACGCCCTTCATACATTTCTCTCCAGGCAAAGTTGTGGTGGTTCTCTACCATTTTCAACGGCTGCCGACCCAATTGCTTCGCGATCTTGGCATGGATCACATGATGACAGGCACTTGCATAATCACCTGCCAGGTTCATGGCCATCCAGTATTCTATCCCTTCCTGTTCATCCATAGCCAGCCACGCCAGGTTGTTGACCTCTCCCGGCAAACGCCTTTTCTGTTTAGCCACCCTGGTATAATGATTGGCGATATTCGCACCCAATGCACGCGACCCTGAATGTGACAACAATCCCAAGTAATTTCCCGGTGCTACACCCAACTGCTCATCCTTCTCTTTCACCTCTACAATCCCAAACTCCACAAAGTGGTTTCCTGATCCTGAAGATCCCAATTGCCTGGCAGCCTTTCCCTGCAATCCTTTCAACAGAGGAAGCTGATCAAACTCCGGACGATCTATCACCGCATGCGCTGTTGATTGTTCAAACTGTCTTCCTCCACCAAACAAAGTAGCCTCATTCAGTTCACGGGTAAAATACTGCTCACGTTGTGTCAGCTCCTTCGGATCTATATCAAAAATGGATAAGCACATCCGGCATCCGATATCAACACCCACACCATAAGGTATCACAGCATTTTCAGTAGCCAATACACCACCGATCGGTAAACCATATCCGGCATGAGCATCAGGCATCAAAGCACCCGCTATTGACACAGGCAATTTAGCCGCCTGGTACATTTGATCCATAGCCCCGGGTTCGATATGCTCACCTCCAAATACATTGAACTGGATGCCAGTTGTATTCAGCGATATTTCCACGCCCTCAGGTACCGGTTTAGGCAATAATTGTTGCGCCACGGGCGCCAGTATAGAATCCTCCGCATACTCAGCTGGAGTAGCCAATACGTTCTTTAATATTTCTATTGCCTGTTCGGTAGTATGATGCTTGTAATTACGCTCCATTATATTCATGGCAATACTGATCACCGGTCCTTCCGGATAACCTATTGCCCTTAATTCTTTTCCTTTCAATTTTAACTTAGACATATTACTTAATTTTCAACAACAGCCCTCCTGAATCCAATTACCTGCACTTGTTGTTGCTGGCTTACCGGTTCACCAGGATTGGTGATCTCAGCAATGGTCATAGGCTGTTTTATTAATGTATCAAATCCCAGGTGATTGCTCAATCTTTGCGCTTTGGGAATACTCAATTTACCAAATTCGTATCGGGCAATCAACCTGCCCTTCCGCATCAGCGCACTATCTATCATCGTCAACGAACTATTAAATGTACAGATCAATTGTACATTCAAAAAGTCAGCCAGTAGCCCATCGGAGATATTCAGCAGGTTGGAGACTGACGAATGAGGATTGTTTCTCCTGTCCATGATCACATTTTCTGCATCCTCGATGATCACCACACTATTCGGATTATCGATGAGCAGATCAATGAAATCAGGATCGGTGAGGCTTCCTGCAATATTGGGCGACAAAAACATTACTTTCTTTTTGATCCGCCCAATTAAGTGACGCAGGTAGGTAGTCTTACCCGATCCCGGCACTCCATGCAGTAATACGATCCCTTTATCATCCTTCTGGTTCAACCGTTTCCTGATATGTGCATCCACCTCTTTGAAATCATCTTCATAATAGAGGTCGAGGTCCAGTTTTGTACGTTTGATCTCCATTGCTTTCAATTCGAGATAGTTACCGCTCTTAACGATCAGGTTGATCTCCAGCGGCTTTCTGCGTTGCCTTTCTTTGAATTGACGCAGGAAGACAATCAATTCCCCGATCAGCAGTTCGTTGGCGCTATCATAAAGAAGCTCACAATAGCCTTCCGAAAACTCCAGCACACAACGATCTTTCAGGATTACGATCGTATCATCAAAATCGACTTTTTTATTGCCGCGTTTGAATTTACGATACGTGTGCACCGACTCGATGAGCCTATTGTATTTTTCCCGGAAAGCCAAAAATGCTTTTTCCCCTTCGATATCATCTACAAAGCTGATACAAGGAACGGCAGCAAAACAGTACATATATAAGGCTTTGCTGTCTATATAATAATTGTCAAAAATGCTATTGGCATTAATGATCCGCTGCTCTAAAGCGTTGTCCATTGTTTTAAGTTGAAATAGTTAAAAAGTCATTATACTGTTTGGCTGTTGCCACACAGAAGATTAAAACACTTCTTTACTACTTCATTACACGAGTGCGCATAACATTTTATTTTAAAGCGGGAACAGGATGATTCGAACATCCGTCCATCCGTTAACAGCGGAGCGTTCTGCCATTGAACTATATTCCCAATAACAGGGTAATGAATCGAAAAGTGCACATATGCCTATTGCTCTAACCAACTGAGCTACCGGCCCATTTCATGTTCCGGGCTGGACTTGAACCAGCGTCCCATAGATTAACCGAAGTAACACTTCTCTACGACACCTGTTGACGGCTTAAGAAGACTCGAACTTCTATCTGTACGTTCGTAGCGTACTATTCTTCCTTTGAACTATAAGCCGATGGTTGTCTTTGGGCCTCGAACCCTGTTCTCCTCATTCACAGTGAGGTATTTTACCTGTTAAACTAAAGACAACATACTGATACCGGGCTCAGATTCGAACTGAGAACATCACAGTCAAAGTGTGATATGTTAGCCGGTTACACTACCCGGTATTGTTGGCCCGGTGAGAGTCGAACTCACAACCCAGGGAGTAAAAGTCCCTTACTCTGCCTGCTTGAGCTACGAGCCAATATTTGTTCTGTTGACCTGCCGGGATTTGAACCCGGAACTTTCTGCGTATAAGGCAGCTACTCTTACCGTTGAGTTACAGGTCAGGCTGTTGCGACCTTCAGATTCGAACTGAGATCTTCACCTTATGAGGGTGATATGCTACCCTTACACCAGGTCGCAATAAGTATAGCGGTAACAGGTTAACAGTGTTTGGCTTTGATCCTCTGTCGAAGTATCACTGCTTTACGACACGCTATGTATAGCAGGCAGGACTCGAACCTGCACCCTCTTCGTTCCAGGCGAAGTATCCAACCAATTGGAATGCTGCTATATTTTTGGAAAAGCAGCCTCCCGCAGCATCGCGGAAGGACTACTATATCCTCCTTTCTGCACCTAATATATTTACAGCTTGATGCTGTTGATCATCTTCAAGGCATCACTTCCCTGATCCACGGCATTCAATACATCAAACACTTTATCACTCCAACCGGCTATCAGGCATATATCGTCGCGTTGAACGTTCAATGGCGCCATACCATAACCGATCAGGTCAAACAGGTACAGCTTTGCCTGCGGCGCTATACGCTTGTATTGGCTCCACAAGTTGCCGATGTTTTCAGCACCACTGTTACTGTTCCACAACTGACAGTCGGTAAAGACCATTACTTTATCTACGCGCTGTCTTCGGTCTAACAGGTCTTTGATTACCAGGTAACCGTTGGTACTATACCCCACTTCTCCTTCACGACGATGAAACTCTTCTACGTTCGCCAGTACCTGGTTACGTGGCAGGTTGATCACTTTCCACTTATCGCCAAACATACCCGTGATCACATTACCACAACGGTGTTGCAGCAACATCGCCAGCATAAGGCCGATATCATAGTTCTGCACCTTGCTCTTTGCACTGATCGCTCTTTGCATACTTCCACTTACATCGGCAGCTATTACTACACGGGTATCTTCGTCATAGCCGACAATGTTTGCTGCACTGTGCAACACCGCTTTCTCCAATGCTTCGAGCACCTTACTTACCAACCCATGTTGTACGCTCTTCAGTTCACGATAAGCACTCAGAAAACGGAATGGCAGTTGCCGGCTCTTTGCCACAGCTTTTGCATCAGACAGATAATCACACACTGCATCGATAGCTTCCCGGCTAACATCCGCTTCCAGTATGTTGCGCAGGTTACGCAAAGTGGCCATGTATCCCAGCCGCTTGCTGAAGATCAACTCTTCCCATTTTTCTGTAAATGCAGAACGCTTCACCTCTTCACTCACATACCGAAGTTGTCCCAGACCGCTCAGTTCAGTTTCCCAGGTGTAAGGAATAGCCAGCTCACCCTGTGCGATCTTATCAAACAAAGCTTGCTGTGCTTCATCCCTTGCCATAGGGTGCACCAGGAACAATGCGTCCTTCAAAGTAACCTGTGCAGCCCGGTTGTATTTGGCAAACTGGTATTCATCAAACATATTGAAGGATATAGCCAGCCCCTTCTGCACTTGCTTGCTCAGTTTGTTCAACTGTTTGAAGCCAGTGCGGCTGTTGGCTTGTCCATACAGCGCCAGCAATTCTGTGATCTCATCTGCACGTTGTACCACCCGGCTTGTCAGCCTGCTTATCAGGTTATCTCCCTGGTGCAACTTTGCCAGTTCCACCACCAACACCAGCGGTACACTACGCAGGTTCATTACTTCCCGTGCATACACAGCCAGCCTGGCTACAAACACAGCATCACATTGTCCGATCAATGAGCGGATACGATCCAGACGCTTATCGCTCTTTTCGTAAAACTGATCACTCAATGCAGTAGTCACTACTGCTGTGTACAACTCCATTTCAGGGGTCAATACAAAGGCCTTTTCTCCTTCATAGTTGATCACCAGTTTTGTTTTACGTATACTGATGTTGAATCTCATGGCTATACTTTTACACTTTTATCATTGCTGCAGCATTACTGCAGTTATCTTGTTTTTATTTACCGCAATGCATATTCTGCCGGGTGTTGCGTTTTGTCGACGACTGTATTGTCGATTGTCTTTTTATTGCCGGTCTTCTTTTTCGTTAGCAGTTCCATGATGAACTTTATCGCCAGCACGATCAATATCAATTTCATACGTACCTCCTTCATTGTTGCTTATACGGGGCAACAAAAAACCCGGTCAGTGTATTGACCGGGTTTGTATTTTTCGCAACACAGGATCACTCCTGTATCGGGATACATTCCGGTCGTTTTCTTATCTGCTGTTGATCATTACGTTTGCCAATACTGCCTTGTATGTTTATCGCATAGCAAGGCCTGTTGGACAGTTCACAATGATCTGCCAATACCATAAATCGTATGGTCGTTGTTTTTTTCTGCATAGTGTAAAAACAAAAAACCCCGCGTGGAGCGGGGCTTTCGTTGTATCTCGGTTTCGTAGTTCTCTACAAATTACCTGGTAACATAACATGCCCCGCATAGCTGGTATAATCCTCGCCGGGATTAAACCATTTCGCTGTTTCAATATGCATCTGTATGCGTAGCATGATCTGTGTTTTTAATTTTTTTGTCACTGCAAAGGTGTAATTATTTTTTTATTCCCACCAACTTTTTCTAAAAAATATTTTTAGGAACATAAATTTCAGCCGCGGAATACCCTATACTCTACCGGGCTTGTACAAGTGATGCCGGATGGCGTAAATGATGATGCCAGCTGTATTTTTCACATCCATCTTTTCCATGATCTTCATGCGCAATCCTTCTACTGTACGCACGCTCAGGAATATTTTCTCAGCGATTTCTTTGCTGGTGAGTCCATTACAGATGTAGGTAATAATATCTAATTCACGCTCGCTGAATTCAGGTTTATTCTGCAGCTTGTGGGGATTGAACTTACTCTTCGCCACCATCTGCGCTAACTTGTTGGAGGTATGACGACAATAATAAGGCTGCTGGTTATATACCGATTTGATCGCTTCTACTATTTCATACTTATCTGCATTTTTCAGCAGGTAGCCTTTAGCACCGGCCTCCAGCATGTCAATGATAAGATCCTCTTCATCAAACATGGTCAGTGCAATAATGCCAACATCGGGATGATGTTCTGCCAGGTGGCGGGTAGCAGTAGCTCCATCCATATTAGGCATCTTTACGTCGCTGATCACAATATCTGGATGCAGGGCCTTTACCTGATCTATCAGTTCTTTACCATCGGCGGCCTCACCTATCAGCTCTATATCTGGCTGCTTTGTAATCACCATGCGTAGGCCGTCGCGGTATATTTCATGATCATCAGCAATAATCACTTTAATATTGCCGTGTACTTTCATACGAATAAGTTAGTTTCAAACAGGAATTTCAAATGTGTACATCGTCCCCTTGCCTGGCTCCGACTGACAGGTCAATTCTCCACCCATCACCTCTGCCCGGCTTTGCAAGTTACGAAGTCCGAGGCCCGGATTGTCTTTTACCTTTGTAAAATAATTGAATCCTTTTCCATTATCTGCGGTCATTAGTAAAAGACGGTCCACTTCGATCACTATTTTTATCATTAGCCAGGTAGCTTCTGCGTGTTTTACGGTGTTATGAAGTACCTCCTGGATAATCCTGTAAATATTGATCTCTTTATGCTGGTCGAGATGCAGCTCCTGTTCACAAAGGAACTTGATCTGCAACCCATACACCTGCTGGTTGTTGCTCACCAATTCTTCAATGGCCTTCTGCAACCCCTTTCTGACAAGTGTATTCGGCATCAGGTTATTGGATATCTCCCTGAGCTTACCAATAATAGTATCGATATGCGTGCTGGATTTGCCAATCACTGCCTGGTCACCGGGATCATTGGTGTCGAGACTGTTGATCTGAAGCTTAACTGCTGATAACAGGGGGCCCAACTCATCATGTAGGTCGGAAGCGATACGTTTACGCTCCTTTTCCAGGGTATCGATCTCAGCCTGGATCTTTTCCTTGTGCATGCGAAGGCTTCTTCGTTGGTAGCGGATAATGGTAATGATATAGTACAGGAGAATGGTACCTACCACCGCTACTACGATCAGAAGGGAGTCGTAAAGTTTTGCTTCCGAGGAATCCATAGTATCGCGACTGCGTATAGAATATTAACCAATAGGTTCGAATATACGTTTATTTCCTGCAGGTTAGCGCGAAATAATCTGGTTACACTCTGCCTCACTACTGACAAGCTTGTGACACACACCATTACAAAAAAAGTATAGAATATAATTATTCCGAGGCAGATGAGGAACTTGGGATTGCGGAAAATATTCCCCCGCTCATGCACCACTACTTTATTGAAGGTGTTCACACTAAAAAATATCAGCGCGAACGAGTATACGATGAGGAAGTAGAAATTGGTCTCTTTAATTCCATGGATGAATACAGAGCTGATCAGCCACAAAACAAAAAAAGTACCTACTATGGCATAGAAGACGTTTTTTCGCCTGTCAAAAAGGCCCCAGTTGTGAAATAGCCAGATGAAGAGATAGGACTCTATGAGAGAATAAATATGCAGAGAAAGAAAATGCGCCGTACGCAATTCGTTGATAGTAAGAATACGCACGACCACCTCCATGGTAAACGAAAGCCAAGTATAATAGAGGAAGGGATAGTAAGCCGGGTCTATCTTCCGGAACCTTACTATCCCGATTATTACTGCAACAATAATGCTCAGACTCAGTATAAAGCGAACAGTATTATCCATTAGTAAAATATCACGGGGTATTAATTAATAAGTAACTGACATGACGAGCCGGATTAAGGCGCAGAAGAATCTTTGTAGCAGGGAGGCGTACACTGGCCATATTCGAAGCCACCTTCACCGTCGTCTCCATCTTTCGCTGCAAGAGTAGAGCCACGTCTAACATACAGGTCTCCGCCTTTTTTGTCCACGCCTACAAGGATCAATCTTACATCCTGTTGACCATTTTTCTCCATTCCGGTAGAACCGTAATAAACCCGGATACCGATGCAATTGGAATCTTTCAACAGGTCAATAATACTTTTTTTGTTGAAAGCCTCTGCAAGGGGAATAAACAAATAGGGCACCTTGTTCTTAATGGTATCCCTGTCCTGGATGAAACGCTTCCTATAAACAGCAATGGAATCCTTGGGAATGTAGTGATCCCTCATCCCAAGTTCAGTCGTGTCTTTGGGAACAGGGATCCATACGCCATCCCCTTTAGGGCCGCCGCAGGAAACGAAAAATAAGGTTAAACAAACGGCCCCGGTAAAAAAAAGGGCTAAAGGGATCGATCTTCTGAGGTTAGTTGTCATAAAAACTGAATTTTGAGGTTTAAACAGTCAAACAGTGGCTAAAGATATTCGTAAACACACTGCAACCCCTCACGTAGAACTACTTATTTTACCTACACGCAATACGATACACATCCGGTACTTCATCGCTTGTCCCGCTTGGTTATTTATAACAACTTTGGTAACCTTAACTTTTTACCCCCGCTAACCTTATACAACCTTGCATCCTAAACCGTACTTTTTCTTAACTGTGTGATTTCGTAAACCACTTAAAACCTCGTATCATGAAACGCGAATACCCGGCGATTACGAAAGACGCTCCCATGCTTACTTTCATTGAAAACAGCACACCCTCCGTTGTGATCAGAATGAGCAGCTCCTGGGAGGTTTTGCAAGGCTATTACCTGGAGAAAATTCAGGAGCTCAACAACAGGCTCCGGGAATTGAATATAATGGAAAATGCCCGGGAGATCTCAGGGGTCTGCCATGAGATCATCCGGGCAAAAAAAGCATTACAAAAGCTCAATACAAAGACCGGCTATCTGGCCTGACCGGCACTGTTTACACAAAATTAAAATAGCCTCCCTTGTTCACCGGGCCGCCTGAACTGTGAACAATCCAGTTCCAGCCGTTCGTGGTTCAACCCATACTTGTTGGTATACTTCCGGTATTGCATGCTCACCATTTCTGCAATATTACCCTCGCCGCGCATACGCACGCCAAAGCGGCTGTCATTCACCTTTCCGTCGTGACTGGCCTCGATCATATGCCAAACCTTGTCGGCCCGGTCGGGGAAATTCTTATACAACCAGTCGTGAAAGAGCAGCTTGATCGCGCCATTCAACCTGATAAAGGTATAGGCAGAGAAAGTGGCGCCGTTCTCACTGGCCTTTTTGATGATGTTGTGCATGTCATGCTCGTTGAGCCCGGGTATCATTGGCCCCAGCATTACCCCCATGCGCACCCCTGCATCGCTGAGCTCCTTAATTACCCGGAATCGCTGGGAAGCAGTGGTAGTACGGGGTTCCATCACCCGGCGCAGGTCTTCATCAAGTGAGGTAATGGATATCAATGCAGTTACGAGATTCTTTTTAGCCATTTCCTGCAGCAGGTCTTTATCCCGCAGTATTCCTGCATTTTTGGTAATAATGCCTACCGGCTGGTTAAATTCGAGGCATACCTGCAGGCACTGACGGGTAAGCTCAAACTTCTTTTCTGCAGGCTGGTAGCAATCGGTATTTCCGCTAAGGCTCAGCGGAACACATTGCCATTTGGGATTCATGAGGAACTTGCGCAACAGCTCAGGCGCGTTTTTCTTCACGATGATCTTCCGCTCGAAGTCGAGCCCCGCACTATAGCCCCAATACTCGAAGGAGTTGCGCGCATAACAATAGATGCAGCCATGTTCGCATCCCTGGTAAGGATTCATGCTATAGTACATGCCTACATCAGGACTGTCTACTTTATTGACAAAGCTTTTGGACTGTTCTTCGAGGAATTGGGTAGCTACGTTGGGATCACTCCAGTCGTCGATGGATTCTATATGCTCTCTTACCCTTTCATTTTTCAGGAACCTGTTCTTAGTATTGATCTGCGCGCCGCGTCCTTTAAAATAGGCATCAGGTCTCTCTTCTTGTGGCGTTTCCATAGTCTAATCTCATTTAGTGGTCACAAAAAAAACAACACACCCTCCTGTCCCGCAGACGCCTGTGGAAACAGGTACCATAAAGGGACAGGAATCAGGTGGGTGTGCATGCTGCTGAAAAAGCTCAGACAAACAACTCCCCTTGTTTGGTACTTACAGGCAGATTCATAAACTCAAATCGCTGTGCGATCTGCCATGATTTATCCCCTGCCCGTCTTTTCAGCAATAACATGCTATCCGCAATGAACCGGCCGGTAAAATGCCGGTGAGAGTACTCAAGCCATCCCTTTTCGTATTGCCACGGCAATAATTTGCGGGCAATATGGATATGCGGATCATCGATAAAATAAGGTTTATGCTCATTGTCCAGCTTCATGAGGCGCTGAGATACTTTGATCTCCCGTACGAGGTTTTGAACGGGCTCTTTAGTGGTAACATTGATGAATAACGTATGACTGGGAAAGCTGCCATAATCCTTTAGCTCCACCTTGAAAGGGTGGTAGCCCATGGCTACTGTTTTGAGGCGGTTAACGATCCTTTCTTCCAGCATTTCCAACTGGGTAAAGGAGGCCAGCGTCAGGTCTACTTTGGCGCCCAACGCAGAGGTGGCCTGGTAGGTTTCGTAAAAGTCTTTCCTCACCTGCAGCACCCGGTTGCGCAGCTCCTCATGCGGCAATAACACCAGCATGTATTCGCTCAACCTCAGCTGACTGGTATAGTCGTCATAAAAAGCCCTGGGTGTTCCATGAACTTTTTTACCGGGTAGTACTTGCATATTCTTTTTCATAATTATTTTTTAAAGATGTTGATCAGGCCACTTCCGACCAGGGTTGCCTGCTGGGAGAAAATGGAAACACATTGACTGTTTTGCAGTTGTCGAACTGATGGGCCCTTCTTAATAACCTGAGTTCATTGACCATGAAGGTTTCATGAAAGGTTTTTTGCGAATAATTGAACATGGCCCTGGTATAAACAGTTTCTGGCAGGCGGCGGGCAATACTAAGATGTGGTTTGGCAATAAGCCTTACCGGTGGGCAGGAAGAAGAACGCACCAGGTCGTCCACAGCCTTCAGCTGATGATTGAGTTGCAAAAAGGGCAGCGGGTCCTGCACCCTTAAATAAATAGTATGCGGCGGAAAACCACTGTAATTATTAAGCGTCACCTTGAAAGGCTGTTGCAGGTCGCAAATGCGCTGTATCCAGCGTATGAGTGTCCCCTCCATGGCTTCGCGGGCAAGGAAGCTGGCCACTATAATATGGTGCCCCGTTTTGATAGCCGCCTTCTCCCGGTACTCCTCATAAAACTCCTGCTGCTGCGCCAACACTTTATGCTGCACCGCCACATCCGGGTCCACCACCAGCAGGTACTCGTAGAGGCCATGTTCAGTCCATCCGGAGTGTGTATTATTTTTTGCCGCTTCCATGAATAAAATTTTACCTGATCATTATTTTAGCATAAATTTACTAAATAATTTAGTAGATCAAAATTAATTTTATGGACGAGGATGTTTATTACAACCCGGCCTACAGGGGTTCGAAACAATACAACCAGTGGGAGGTGAAGACGGCCGATGCTACCGGGTTTGGCGCCGCAGCAGATGATTACATGGAAAGAGGTATTGACCTCAACGAACAACTGATCCATAATAAACCAGCTACTTTTTTCATGCGCGTGCGAGGTAATGCGATGGTGGATGCGGGCATACATGATGGAGATATTGTAATTGTAGACCGCAGCATCAAAGCGGCGAGCGGCAAAGTGATCATTGCAGTATTAAATGGCGAGATGTTGATCCGCCGCATGGAAAAAACATTCAACAAATTGCGACTGGTGCCAGATACACCCAAACTGGCCCCCATTGAAATAGATGCCTCCTGCGATTCTTTTGAAGTATGGGGCGTAGTAACCTGGGTTATCCATGCACCATAAATAAACATACTGTCCATGCCATTAAACCTATCCTAAGGGCAGGGGCCGGTCGAAAACGTAAAGGATCATAACAGATAAGTGTAGCAGAAAAGCATCACTCTTAATTACCCGGAGGAAAGAAACTGTTTATCCGGATACCTGACCGGCCCATTTTTTTATACAAACAAAGTATGGCATGAAAGCAATCGTTGACTGTAACAGCTTCTATTGTTCCTGCGAAAGGCTCTTCAGGCCCGACCTCATCAGGAAACCGGTGGTAGTGCTTAGCAATAACGATGGCTGCATCGTATCCCGGAGTGATGAAGCCAAGAACCTGGGCGTACAAATGGCAGGGCCTTATTTCCAGGCCCGTCCCATTATCCAACAACACAACATTGCTGTCTTTTCTTCCAACTACAATCTTTACGGCGACCTGAGCTGGCGGGTAATGGAAACCTTGCGCACCCTTTCACCCATGGTTGAAGTATATTCAGTAGATGAAGCTTTCCTGGACCTTAGCCAGGTACCAGCCGATGAGCTGGAAGCAACAGCCCTCCACATTCGCCAAACTGTTGAGCAATGGACAGGCATCTCCGTCTCCATTGGTGTAGCCCCCACAAAAACGTTGGCCAAGCTGGCCAATTACCTTGCCAAGAAAAACAAACAAGCTACCAATTGTATCAAGGTACTCGCCACGCCCGAGCAGATAGCACCTGCCCTTCAGAGTACGCGTGTGAACAATGTGTGGGGCGTAGGGCGAGCCTTTGCCAATAAACTGATCAACCAGGGCATCACCAGCGCCTGGGAGCTTAGCAATATGCCCGAAGAATGGGGCCACCGGCACATGGGCGGCATCACCGGAGTGCGCCTGCTAAGAGAGCTGAAAGGTATTCCGGCCATCGACCTCGAAGAACCCTTGAAGGTGAAAAAGATGATCGCCACGACTCGCATGTTTGGTGAACCGGTAGGAGATATCGAATCCATCAAAGAAGCAGTAGCCACTTATACTACCCGCGCAGCCGAGAAACTACGCCGCCAGCACAGCGCTGCCAAAGTAGTCAGCGTATTCATTGTAAGTAAGGAACAGGATCACCTGATCGATTTCAATTACGGGCCCTCCATCAGCTCACATACCACCCTGCCCTCCGCTACCTCCATCACACAAGAGCTGATCAAACCCGCCGTAGGGCTCGTAGAACAACTGTACACACGCGGCAAAGAATACAAGAAAGCCGGCGTGATGCTCAGTGGACTGGTTCCTGACAACTCTATACAAGGCAACCTGTTCGTTGCACCGGAAAAGAACAATAACCGCTTCCTCATGGAAGTACTGGACAATGTAAACTTCAGCATGCGCAACGATATTTTAAAGTTTGGCGCCGTAGGCAGCGACCGCAACTGGAAAATGCGGCAGGAGCTGCACAGCTCACGTTATACCACCCGGTGGGATGAATTATTTGAGGTAAGGTAGTAACTTGGCAAAAAACTATTCATGCGGGTTGCCTCCTTATTCCTGTTATTGTTCTGCCTCAACGCTGCCGCTCAACAACGGCCCAATATCCTTTACATCATGAGCGATGACCATGATGCAGATGCCATCAGCGCTTACAACAAGACCCTAATTTCCACCCCCAATATCGACCGCCTTGCCAAAGAAGGCATGCAGTTCAGAAAAGCCTTTGTAGGCAATGCCATTTGCGGCCCCTCCCGGGCTACGCTGCTCACTGGTCAACATTCACACAAGAACGGTGTATTGAATAATCGCAACCGTTTTGATTCCTCACGCAGCAGCCTGCCCAAATTACTGCAACAAGCCGGCTACCAAACCGCCGTCATAGGCAAGTGGCACTTGCACTCTTATCCCACTGGCTTCGACTTCTGGAAAATACTCCCAGGCCAGGGATTGTATGTCAATCCGCGCATCATCGATATGAATGGCGACACCACCACTTACAAAGGATATGCAACAGACGTGATCACCGATGAAGCGTTGAACTGGCTGCGCAACCGCGACAGCAACAAACCTTTCCTGCTACTCCTGCACCACAAAGCGCCACACCGTTATTTCCTGGCGCCACTCAAATACATTGAACAGTTTAAAGACAAAGCATTCCCGGAACCACCCACCTTGTATACTGACACTGCCGGTCATGGCGCCGCCTGGCAACTGCAAACGATGAGCATCCTGCCCGACATGAAGCTGTCCAGCGACCTGAAGGTTGACCCGAAGTATTTGATGAACATTCCCGCACTTAAGCCCGACTCTGCTGAGATCGCTTACTACAATAGCATCATGAACCGCATACCGGAGCCAGACCGCAACCGGATTAAAGCGATCTACGCAAAACGCGGCGAGATCATTCAACGGGAACAGCCCTCCGGCAAGCAGTTATTGAAGTATAAGTTTCAGTGGTACCTGCAGGATTACCTGGCTTGTGTTGCGAGTATCGATGAAAACATTGGGCGCGTACTGGACTATCTCGACAGCTCACGCCTGACGAATCAAACAATGGTGATGTATACCAGCGACCAGGGCTTTTA
Source organism: Paraflavitalea sp. (assembly GCF_059502485.1). Taxonomy (NCBI): domain Bacteria; kingdom Pseudomonadati; phylum Bacteroidota; class Chitinophagia; order Chitinophagales; family Chitinophagaceae; genus Paraflavitalea; species Paraflavitalea sp. The sequence continues at coordinate 906,666 of NZ_JCACET010000008.1, read as the reverse complement.
TCTTGGCGAAAATGGCTGGTTTGACAAACGATGGATGTACGACGTATCCATGCAAACGCCGCTGCTGGTAAGGTGGCCAGGGCATATCAAGCCGGCATCGGTGTCTGATGCCCTCGTACAAAATATAGACTTCGCGCCTACCATGCTGCAAGCCACCAATACAACCACTCCTCAATGGATGCAGGGATTGAGCCTGTTGCCTGTTCTTACCGGCAAACAAAAGACCTTGAACCGGCCTCATCTGTATTATCACTTCTATGAATATAAGGCCGATCACACCGTATTGCAGCATTTCGGCATACGCGGCGAACGTTACAAGCTGATCTACTTTTATATAGTAAAAGAGTGGGAGTTTTATGACCTGCAACAAGACCCGCAGGAGCAACGTAACCTCATCCGTTCGGCTACACACCAGACCATGATCACAAAGATGAAGAAAGACCTGGTGCAGTTAAGAAAGCAATACGAGGATAATGAACCGGTATTGGAATAGCCATTAATCAAAGAAACTAATCTGAGTCCCCCCGACAGGCTTGCCCGGTTGAATAAACTGCGGCTTTTGAAGATGCAGATCGCAAGCCGGGTTGAGCTTATCGATCAGATAAGCGATCAATTCAGGACAATACATTTCATCGGGCATGTGCACAAACATATATAACTCCTCCAGCCCATTGTTGATCCAATGTGTGATACGTTCTACCCAGGCGTCACTACGGGTATAATCAGTAGGATGTAACAAATTGCACACAAACCGTACAAATGTTTTGGGAACAGTCAGGTGCATATGAGCGCAATCCCTTCTGCCAGACGTATCGGTGATGACAGCCCCTATTTTCAACGTACGTAAGATATCGAAGAGTTCTTTCTTAATAACGGGATCGGAGAACCACTGGGGATGCCGCACTTCGAGGAAGAAGGTAAGGTCAGTTGGCAGGGAGGCCAGGTATTTAAAGAGAGGCTCCCGACGGCTGGGAGCATAGCTTTCACTCACCTGCAAAAAGATGGGGCCCAGGTGTTCTTCAAACGCCAGCACACCTTCAAGAAAAGCAGAGGTCTGATCGAAGACATTGGCAAAGTTGCTGTAGTGGCTAATGAGCTGCGGTACTTTGGGACAAAACTTAAATTCCCGGCCTTCGGCCCTCACTGCCCATTTACCGATCTCGGCAGGGCTGTATATCTTATAGTGGGTAGCGTTGAGCTCTATGCAATTGAAGTGCTTCACGTATTGCTCCATGAAGCCAGCTTCTTTGGTGCCTTTTGGGTACACCCTTCCTATCCAGGATTTGTCGCCCGAACGGGGTACACCCAGGTACACTTGCGGTTTACCGGTCCTTTTACCGGGCAATACAAGGCGGTTGTCTACCGGTTCGGCGGGGAGGGTAAAATCAACACTGTTCAACTGTTCCTGAGGCAACTTCCCAAAATCCATGGCAATATTTTGTGGCTTCAAATCTAAATCATAATGTTTTAGCGTACAATTGTTTAGCCAATGTTTCCAGGTAGAAGATAATGGTCAAACAATCAATTCGTTAGCATTTTTTCGCATCTTTAAAATATACAAGGGCTTTGCGCGTCTACCTATTTATACAATGCAGAAGACCCTGACGATAACACCGGGCATGGCTGGAGAAACGAAACGCAATATCACCCAGGTCATCAATGACTACAGCAAAAGGCTGATGGGCTTTATTCGTAAGCGGGTAACTAATGAAGCTGATGCAGAAGACGTGCTACAGGATGTGTTTTACCAGTTTATGGGTAACACGCAGCCCATCGAGCAAATGAGCGCCTGGTTGTTCACAGTGGCCCGCAACAAGATCACCGACCGGCAGCGGAAGCACAAACCGGAAGCATTGGAAGACGTATTCAAGGATGAAGAAGGCGAGGATTCTATCAACTGGAGTGAACTCTTGTTCGATGCCAGCAACAATCCCGAAAAGGAGTACCTGCGCGCTTTGTTCTGGGAAGAGTTGAACGCAGCCCTGGCGGAGTTGCCGGCAGAACAAAGAGAAGTGTTCATTCGCCATGAGCTGGAAGGCGTTTCCTTTAAAGAGATGGCAGAAAAAACCGGCGAGACGGTGAATACCTTGATCAGCCGGAAACGATACGCGGTACTGCATTTGCGTGAACGTCTTAGTGTATTGAAAGATGAATTATTAAATTATTAACCCTATAAATGAGTGTTATGAGAGGTAGAAGATCCAAACCGGCCAAAGGATTTATTATCCTTGTGTGTATTGTAGGTTTCATTTCGTTATTCAGCTTCATTGTGATGAAGTTGTGGAATGCTGTTTTACCAGATGTTTTACATGTAAGTACGATCAACTTCTGGCAGGCGATGGGCATCCTGGTGCTGTCGAAAATATTGTTTGGCGGCTTTGGCCCCTGGGGAGGCAAGAAGCATGAATGGAAAAAGAAGATGCAGGACAAATGGCAACACATGACCCCTGAAGAAAGGAGCCGCTTTAAGGAGACACTCGAAAAGCGTTTTGAAGGTCGCTTTGGCCGCCGCTGGTGTGTTCCGGATTTTGACAAGGAAGAGAAACGCAAAGATGAGTCCGCCAACAACCAGGCTAATGCCGAGTAAATGCTATTCCTGATTCAACTGCTAAATATGGACATCCTCGTTTTTAAAACCAATTTGCGCTACCGGAAGAACATCAATCACATTGGTGCGCACCTGGATAACCTGCAAGGAATGATACGATGGAATGTAGACCTGCACGACAAGGACAAGATCCTGCGCATTGAATCAAAAGACCTGAGCCCGCGTGTAGTTGAAAATACCCTGAGCCACGCGGGCTACTCCTGCAAAGAACTGGAATAGCCCCTTACCTGATCTGCGGAAAAGTGATGCCCGTTACTTTTCGGAAAATATCTACTGCATAGAGGTCGGTCATACCGGAAATAAAATCCACTACAGATTGCGTATCCTCATAAAGCCTGTCCGGCTCGCCGGTAACACCAAACTGTTTAGAGATGAGTTGTAACAGCTTACTCGACTTGGGCGATTTGGGCGTTATCACAGCAGTAAAGAACTCTTTCAGCAATTCCCCGATCACATTATACCCTGCGATCTCGATCTCTACTACCGAACGGTGATTATAGATATGCTGCACTGAAAAGGCATCGATCTTTTTAATAAGTTCCAACTCACGTGGCGGCAGGTAATCGATGAGTGCTTTACCCACTGTTCCGTTAAGCAACTCCGCTTCTTTTTCCATGAATACACTACGTACACGATTGATCAGGAAGTTGATCAGCCTTGCCCGTAAAAACTCTACCTTACGGTTGGCATCATGGATCTTATTGAAAGACTCTTCAACCCGCTCCCGGGAGTCATAATCCTTTCCTTCATCAAAGAAGGCCAGAAAAAGGTCTTTAATGGTATCGATAGAAATGATATTAAGGCGGTGCGCATCTTCAAAGTCGATGACCCGGTAGCAAATATCGTCAGCTGCTTCCACGAGGTACACAAAAGGATGGCGGGCAAACACATTTCGTTGAGCATCCTGTTGCGGAATGCCCAACTGCTGTGTAATATGTTTGTAAGTATCTATTTCCGAATCAAAAAAGCCAGACTTTTTAGTGATAAGCTGCCCCTTGGTAAACCCGCTCAGCGAATCCGCGGGATACTTGACAATAGAAGCCAGCGTGGCGTAGGTTAGCCGGAAGCCGCCAGGGGCATCTTCTCCAAACCTGTGCGTGAGTGTGCGGAAAGCATTGGCATTACCCTCGAAATACAGGAAATCCCGTTGCTGGTTGGGCGTAAGCTTCTCTTCAAACATTTTTTTGGCGTCACCCGTAAGCTCCCGGAAGAAAGTCCGGATCGCCTCTTCACCGGAATGCCCAAAAGGCGGGTTACCTATATCATGCGCCAGGCAGCCCGCAGCAATTACAGCAGGCAACTCATATTTATAAAACTCTATGAACTCCTCTTTTTCGCCGGGATATTTTGCTGCAATGGCCTCTCCCACAGCTTTTCCCAAAGAGCGGCCAACAGAAGCCACTTCGAGGCTATGCGTTAACCGATTGTGTACAAATACCGGCCCGGGCAGGGGAAATACCTGTGTCTTATTCTGCAACCTGCGAAAAGCAGAGGAGAATATAATACGGTCATAATCCCGTTGAAAGGAAGTCCGGATGGCATCCGTATAAGTAGCTGATGAATTTTCGGAACCTGTGCGGCGGGCACTGTAAAGTTGTTGCCAGTTCATGCGCGTAAAGATAAGGGAGGTACAGACGTGAAAAGTGCAGTGTTAGCACCACGTTGATAACCGCCTTATTGATACTTTTTCATCAATTGATATAAGACCTTGTCGTCGGGCGCAGTGAGCGTGCGGCCAAGGGTATCCTGCAGGAAGTGCCTTCTGAAAGCCCGGATGGCGGCTGTTGTATCAGCCATATCGTACCCTACGAGGCGCAGGGCGGTCAGGTGATCGAACGACGGCGGCATCATCACGTTGGTTGTATCGTCGTACCACATGCCAAAGCCCCGCTGCGCCAGGCGCTGCCAGGGAAAGAATACATTGGGATCAACCTTGCGCTTGGGAGCAATATCACTATGGCCGATAAAATTGGCCGCAGGGATGGTATACTTTCTTTTGAGCGTGTCCAACAGTTTGAGCAGGCTCACGATCTGCGGTTCAGAAAAAGACTCATACCCGTCATTGTCCAGCTCTATACCAATAGAAGAAGAATTGATGTCGGTGTTATTACCCCATCTACTTACACCGGCCTGCCACGCACGCAGGTAATCGTTGAGCATATGATGAACAGTGCCATCTTCGCAAATAACATAATGCGCACTCACTTTGGAACGCTCAACAGTAAATGTCTTCAGCGTTTGCTCGCAGGATTTCTGTGCCGTATGGTGTATGATGACAAAGTTAGGCTTCCGCAGATCGAAGTTGACAGTACCTACTGCATAAGGTGGTGTTACAGCGGAGTCCAATGCCATTGGCGGAGGCAGGGGCTGCAAGCTTTTGGACAGGCTTTTAGACTGTTTCTTATAAGTCTTATTAGTTGCAATGTAGGGATTACGCGAGCAGCTATGAATGGCTGCTGCGAGAGATAAGCAGATGGCGATAACCGGGATTAATCGGGTAAAGGCTTGCATAAACGATTTGATTGAGGAGCCTTCGACGAGCTCAGGCTGACAACTACTTCCTACGTTGGGGAGGACCGTATCTTCTTTTCTTCTTTTGTGCCGATCTGCCTGGATGTTGGGCGCGATAATCAGGCACGGGTCCCAGTTCCTGGGGCACCATGGCCTTTTTAACCGGCTTACCCAGCAGCGCTTCAATATCTGCAAAACGGCGTTGCTCTTTTTCACTTACGAAGGTGATGGCCATTCCATCCGATTCGGCACGTGCAGTACGGCCAATACGGTGAATGTAGTCAGCCCCGTCATGCGGCACGTCATAGTTGATCACCAGGTCGATATTATCGATATCGATACCCCGTGAAAGAATGTCGGTAGCCACCAGGATAGGCACCTTACCGCTTTTAAAATTCAACAACACATCTTCACGTTCTGCCTGTTCAAGGTCAGAATGTATCTCTGCTATTCTGAAGCGGGCCCTTTGCAGCTCACGGTTCAGTTGTTTTACGTTCTGTTTGCGCGAGCAGAAAATGAGCACCATTTTGAAGTTGGTACTCCGCAATATGTATTGTACCAGCGGCAACTTCTGAGGCTCGTATACGATGAATGCCTCCTGTACGATCTTTTCCGGAGGCCGGGAAATAGCGATGTTCACTTCTTCAGGCTCGTGCAGGATCTTCCGGGCCAGGGAACGGATCTTCTCGGCCATGGTGGCGGAGAAAAGCAGGTTCTGACGTTTGACCGGCAGGTGAGAGATGATCTTCATGATATCGTCATGAAAACCCATGTCCAGCATACGATCAGCCTCGTCGAGCACCAGGAATTGCAGGCCCGATAGCTTGGCATAGCCCATATTGAGGTGGGCAATGAGACGGCCAGGGGTGGCGATCACAAAATCCACACCTTTAGAAAGTGCATTCTTTTCGGTAGCAAAGTTCATCCCGTCATTACCTCCATACACGGCAATAGAGCTGATGGAAGTAAAGTACGACAGCCCTTCCAGGTTCTGGGAGATCTGGATAGCCAGCTCCCGGGTAGGAACGAGCACGATGCAGTTTACCTGTCCGTCATTACTATGTTGGAGAAGCCGGTGGATGATGGGGAGCAGGAAAGCGGCCGTTTTACCGGTTCCTGTCTGGGCGCATGCGATGATATCCCGGCCCTGTAAGATCTTAGGGATTACCTGTTCCTGAATGGGGGTAGCAACCTCATACCCAGTCGATTCTATGCTTTCCATCAAGGCAGGATCGAGTCCAAATTCTGTGAAATTCATTGAATAATTACGATGTTATCTAAAAAACCAATTCCTGTAAAGATAACATAAAAAATCCCCCTTTGTGAAAAAGGGGGATTTAAGGTAAAATGCGACAGGAATAATAATCCGGTTAGTTACCGCCGAGGCCGCCGCCACCGCCGTTAACGCGCTTGTTCTCGTCTTCGAGACCAGTATTGCGCTGGCGGGCTGCTTTCACCTCATTGCTACCGAAGCGGTAGGTAAAGTTGATTTTGAACTGGCGGCTTTCCCAGTTTCCATTAGCCCTTGTGTATTGGCTGCCATAATCACTGGTACCTTTCCATTTCATGGTTTTGAAGATATCGCTCACAGCCACTTTCACAGTTCCTTTATTCTTCAACACTGTTTTTGAAAGACCACCATCGATGCCACCCAGGCCGATACTCTTGAAAGTACCCTGCCAGATAGAGGGGGCAGTATAGAATCCGCTGATCTCACCGATCCAGCCCTTGCCGAAACGGAAAGTTTGCTGAGCATACACGTTGAAAGAGAACACGTCCAGGTCAATGGCGCCCAGCGGGCCTTCATCCGACTGGTATTTGGAATAATAAGTATTGATGTTGGCAAACACCCCATACCATTTGTACTGGAAGGGATAGCTTACGTTAAGGCTGATGATATCCTGCTTAGCCAGGTTCTCAGTAGTGATGTAGCCTTTTGACTTTTCAGTCACACCCAGTATCTGTGAAAAGATGTCCTGCACGTGGCTATAGTTCAGGGTGGTGGTCAAAGTATACTTCCACACGTGCGTCAACCCAAAGCTATTGGTGTATTGAGGCGTCAGCATGGTATTACCCTTCTGGTAAGTGTACTCATCGAGCCTGAACTCGAAGGGGTTCAGGTTCTGGTAGGCCGGACGGTCAATACGACGGCTATAAGTCACTGTCCACTGGCTCATCGGGTTCTTGTTGAAGGTCACCGCTGCACTTGGGAAGAAGTCGGTGTAGTTACGCTTGAAGGTAGAATCGTAAGTAACATAGTTGTTGTTGTTATCCAGCTTCAGACCGGTAGAATGGCCTTTGGCATTTGTATTCTCGGCACGTACACCTACCTGGATCATAAACCCTTTGAATCCCTTGTTATAGTTTACATACAGGGCATTGATGTTTTCCTTATAATCGAAATCGTTGCTGCGGTCCTTATCCAACTCTTTACCACTGTTCAACACATTATAGGTAGCGAAGTCATTGGCTGTTTGTACATAAGAGAATTTACCTCCTACACCCAGTTTACCACCTTTAAGATTCTGCTCATAATCTGCCTTGAACGAATAAATATCGATGTCTGTAGGCGCCACCATATTATACACCCTGTTGGCGATGATAGCCGTTTCAGTTGGGTTATAATAAGTGTTAGGCTGCATCTGATCATTCTTGATCCGGTACAAACCGTAGTCGCCATCTAACGATAATGACCTGCCGGAAGTATCGGTATAGCGATAGTTCAGGTTGAAGTTCGCATTATCTCTTTTTGAATCGCTGGTATTGTTGGCCACCAATATCCTGTCAACAGTCTTGGTAGGTATGTAACTGATCGGCGTGCGGCTGAAGTTATCGAAACCATTCTTGGAGAAGTTACCATTGATCATCGCACCGATGGTACTTCTTTTGGAAAGCGTCATGTCGGCGCCTACTTTGAATACATGGCTCTCATTGAACCCATTCATTTTGGTAGCACCGTCAAAAAGGGTGTCTTTGTTGCCATCAGCCGGTGCCACATCCACTTCACGATACAGCCACATGTTGTTCCTGTTGTCGCTGTGATTGTAGTTGTAGTTACCATACACGTTCAGAACTTTGTTACGGTTGTTCAGAGAAATACCACCATTGTATTTAGGGAACACACCGATGGCATAACCACCGTTGATAGATCCGTTGGTTCCGTATGACTTATTCTTTTTGAGCCTGATGTTGATGATACCACCATTACCTGCCGCTTCATATTTGGCAGAAGGGTTGGTGATGATCTCGATAGCTTCAATAGAAGAAGACTGCATGGTCTTGAGGTAGTCAGACAGGTCTTTACCAGATAAAGGCGTTGGACGGCCATCGATGAATACCTGTACACCGTTCTTACCACTCAGGCTCAGGTTATCATCTTTGTCCACCAGTACACCAGGCGATTTACGCAACAGCTCCAGGGCATCCTGGCCTACTGCATTCACGCTACCCTCTACATTGAGAATAGTTTTATCGGCTTTCACTTCGATCACTGGCTTGCGATAGGCAACAGTTACTTCTTTGAGGTTACCGGTTGCTTTGCTCAAACCAAAATCGGGACCTTTCAGGTCGCCGCTGCCGCTGTAATCGAAGGAAGGGGAATTTTTACCGTCATGCCCCACGAAGGAAGCATATACAAAATACTGTCCTGCGGCAATACCTGTGAAACTGTATTGACCAGCAGTGTTTGTAACGCCCAATTTAACAGTGGAGGAATCTTTTACTTTTTTAAGTGCTACAGAAGCACCGGATAGGTTTTTACCCTGATCATCCTTTACGTTACCCGTTATATTCTGTGCCTGGGTCATGGCAACACATACGGATAACAGTAAAGTCAATAGGCTCAACTTTCTCATGGCTATTTTTATTTTAAAATTTGGTCGGCAAAACTATCAGGACGTTACAGTTTTATGACAATCTATACATCAGCGGTAAATAAAGCCCACCAGCGGCAAAGGGTGTTTGGCCATCATTTACTTTTCACTGAATTTATTGGCTATTAATAGGTTAAGCGGGCTAAATGCGACTCGGCAGCCCATTTGTTCGGATCGGGTCGGAGGTCTTTGAAGCAAGACTGTTACAAGCCTTGTCAGCCTCAGGTCAGCCGCAAGTGTTTCTTCCATCCTGGGGTCATCTTAGGGTCATCCTGGGGTTTTCTTAGGGTTATTGGAAGCTTTTAACCCTAAGATAAACGGAGGATAACCCTGGCTTAATCTGAAAAAGAGTTAATGAAGAAGCCTTGAAGGCTGAGCGATTAAGGGTGGGTGGCACGAAACACCGTTTACGGGTGGTACCGTTTTTGAAACATTTATCTCAACAAACACGATTGTATCACTTTTAAAATATTGTTTTATGGCAACGTTAACCGGAAAAAGGGTAGCCATCCTGACCGAAAATGGCTTCGAAGAAACAGAACTCACCAGTCCTAAAAAGGCGCTGGAAGAGGCAGGCGCCAAGGTAGATATCGTATCACCCCAGGCAGAAAAGGTCAAAGCCTGGGACCATGACCATTGGTCTATCGACCTGCCGGTGGACATACAGGTGGAGAAAGCGAAGGTGGAAGACTACGATGCGTTGGTGATTCCGGGTGGGGTGATCAATCCCGACCAGATGCGTATCAATAAACACTGTGTGGAATTCGCACAACAATTCCTGGAAGCAGGCAAACCAGTCGCAGCCATTTGCCACGGACCTCAATTGCTGATCGAAACAGGCATGATCGATGGCCGCAACATGACATCGTACCCATCCATTAAATCCGACCTCCAAAATGCGGGCGTGATCTGGGTCGATAAAGAAGTGGTAACCGACAATGGCCTTGTGACGAGCCGCAGTCCCAAAGACCTGCCGGCATTCAATAAAAAGATGATTGAAGAAATAAAAGAAGGAGTTCACTCACCTGCAGCCTATACACCAGGCCCTGCACATTAAGATCTTCGGGCATGAACAGAAAGGACAAGCCATGGTTAGCAATAGCCATGGCTTTCCTGTTTTATAGATCGCTCATTTCAATATCCAACCCTTGGTATCATCTGCGCTTACATAGTAATAGTCATTAAACACACCAAGTACCTGCACTGTTTTTTCTTTGGCGATGATGGCCTTGGAAGCAGCAAGGATATCAGGCTTATCCAACAGCCTTTGTGTTGAATCAGTTTTATGCGCTCGTAATGGTGTAGCAATTGACTTGACCGCGTTGCCTGCAACAAATCCTTCACGTCCATCAGGCAGTCTTACCTTATACCAATCGCCGGTGGCTGATTGCAGCTGCAACAATGTACCAACTGGCGGACTTACTAACCGGGCCGATTGTTTATCAGGTGAAGTATGTACGACGGCATTGCGTTCACTGCGCCTGTATGTTTTCAGGTCATTGGCCGCCACCTGCACTGCAGCAGGCTCAGGTCGCTTAATATCAACAAAAGGCAATGGATCGATGGCGCCACCTGCTGCATAAATGCCAAAGTGCAGGTGCGGCGGTGTGGTACGCGCATTACCGGTATTGCCCATCAAGCCAATGGTATCGCCCGGCAACACGCGCTGTCCTTCCGAAACCATTTGCGAATCGAGATGCGCATAGTACAGTACAAAGTCTTTTCCTTTTGGCCGCATGAACACTACTTTACCACCCAGGTTGTTGTTGGTAACCGAAGTCACCGTTCCTTCTGCAGATGCCAGTAAAGGAGTACGGAAAGCGCTGAAAATGTCGATGCCTTCATGACTGCGGGCGCCTCCATCACGGTCCGCGCCCCAAAAGCTGCTGATACGTGGCCGGCCAGCGGCCGCTACAGGAAAATCAAGACTGGGACCGGTTCGGATCTCCAACGTATACTCACCACCTGCGAGTAATTCGGGTTGCAAACGCAGCAGGTATTCTCCATCTTTTGTAACCTCATAATTCAACCCTGCTGCTGCAGTGTCTGCTGCTGCCATCAATTTAGGTTGTTCGTTTGCTACAGGTTGCCAGAGGTCAAGGAAAAGCGCAAAACCGGCAGCCGGTTTTTTGGTGAGTAGTATGAGGACTTTATCACCCCGCCGGGCGGTGAACCGGTATCCTGCGGCGGCTGGTTCTGCCGCATCAAAATAACCGACTTCCTTGTAAGGCAGTTTGATGGCAAGCGGTTGAGTTAACCCTTTGCCGGCAGCGGTAAACCAATTCTGTCCCAGGGAAGTTTCTTTGAGACCCGCGTTACTGATCTTATCTGCATAACGCTCGTGGGCAGTTTTCCCCGCAAATAAGCCACGGTTGGGCGTCGAACAAGCGATGAAAAAGACGCATGCCAGCATGAATACCAGTACGGTAGCGGGAAGCCAGCTTTTTATTGTATGGGATACCATGTACGTTCTTTTACCTGATAATAGCCATAAAATTCTTGTGCCGCAGCACCTGCAATGTGATTTAGTAGATTTTTAGGAATTGAGAAGCGTGGCGGCTGTTTTGCATTAATAAAAACAAACATTCGAAACATGCCTGAAGGTCCCAGCATTGTGATCTTAAAGGAGGAATTACAGGCTTTTAAAGGCAAAAAGATCCTGGACGCGGGCGGCTATGGAAAGATAGACGCAGAGAAACTGATCAACCAACTGGTGGTGGACCTAAAAACCTGGGGAAAGCATTTACTGATTTGTTTACCCAAACTTACTGTCCGCGTTCACCTGCTGTTGTTTGGCAAATACACGATCGACGAGCCTAAGAAAGTCAATCCTACTTTATTCCTAAAGTTCAGGAACGGCACGCTGTACTTCTATACAGTGGCGGTAAAACTGATTGAAGAAGACCTTGATACAGTATACGATTGGTCGGCTGATGTCATGAATAAATATTGGGATGCTGCGGCCGCCCGCAAGAAGTTAAAAGCAAAACCAGATATGCTGATCTGCGATGCCCTGCTGGACCAGGATATCTTTGCCGGCGCCGGCAATATCTTTAAGAATGAGGTCTTGTTCCGTACACGCGTACACCCTAAAACTAAAGTAGGAAAGATACCGCCACGCAAGCTCACCGCCATCATTAACGAAATGCCTGTTTATGCTTTCGATTTCCTGAAATGGAAAAAGGCATTGGTACTTCAAAAACATTGGGAAGCACATACAAAGAAGATATGCCCACGCTGTGATATCCCGCTCGTCAAAGAGTACACCGGTAAGACAAAGCGCAGGAGCTTTTATTGCAGGAACTGCCAGGTGTGGTACAAATAACTAAACTGGCACGACTTTTATGACTTCTTTCCCAAAACCTTTTACTTATGGATGGGAAAGAAATATGCGCCGCCTATGCAGCTGAAATGAAAGCGGAATCTGTAGCTACCCGGAAATGTCTTGAACGCATACCCGAAAGTGTATACAAGTTCAAGCCACACGAAAAGTCTATGGAAATGGGCTACCTCACCTTGCTGGTAGCAGAGATTCCCAAATGGGTCAGGGATATGATCGAAGGAAGTGTTATCAACTTCCAGTCGTATAGCCATTTCCAGTTAAGTACTACGGAGAAGCTGCTGGCCCATTACGATGAAAATATCGAAGGAGCTATCAAATCCCTGTCGAATATTACTGATGAGCAAATATCCAAACCTTTCGAATTGAAGAATGGTGATCAACTATTGTGGACTTCACCTATGGTGGAGGCCCTTGGCAATACCATCAACCACTGGGTCCATCACCGTGGGCAGCTTACCGTATACATGCGCCTCAACGATATTGCTGTGCCTTCTATTTATGGACCTTCAGCAGACGACAAGGGCTTTTAGAAAAGCGTCTGACACGTAAGAAGTGAAGCAAAATATTTACGCAATAAAAAAGGAGGGTTATAGCCCTCCTTTACATATTTTACTTACTTGTTTATATATTCCCCCTTAAGCTCTGCGAGGCTTGCAGCCTCGCAATTCTATTCCCGGGCCTTGGGCCCGTCTCAAACGCTACATATTCCTCCGGTACTGTCCCCCAACCTGGTAGAGCGCATTGGTGATCTGACCCAGTGAACAGTATTTCACTGTTTCCATGAGCTCAGTAAAAAGGTTGCCATTCTTGATAGCTACTTGCTGTAACTTGTTCAACATCTCAGCACACTTTTGCTCATTCCTCTTCTGGAATGCCTGAAGGTTTTGTATCTGTTGTTCTTTTTCTTCAGTAGTACTGCGTATTACTTCCTGTGGAATAATGGTAGGGCTTCCCTTCTTATTGAGGAAGGTATTTACACCTACGATGGGCAACTCACCACTATGCTTCAGGCTTTCATAATACAGGCTTTCTTCCTGTATCTTGTTGCGCTGGTACATACGCTCCATAGCGCCCAACACACCGCCACGGTCGGTAAGGCGTTCAAACTCTGTCAATACGGCCTCTTCCACCAGGTCAGTCAACTCCTCAATGAGGAAAGAGCCCTGTATGAAGTTCTCCGTTTTGGCAGTACCCAGCTCTCTGTTGATGATGAGCTGAATGGCCATTGCGCGGCGCACACTTTCTTCAGTAGGTGTGGTAATGGCCTCGTCATAGGCGTTTGTATGCAGACTATTACAGTTGTCGTAAATAGCATACAGCGCCTGCAGCGTAGTACGTATATCGTTGAAGTCGATTTCCTGTGCGTGCAAGCTTCGTCCCGATGTTTGAATATGGTACTTCAGCTTCTGTGAGCGGTCATTGCCTTTATATTTATCCTTCATGGCCTTGGCCCAGATACGACGCGCCACGCGGCCGATCACACTGTACTCTGCATCCATACCATTACTGAAGAAGAATGACAGGTTGGGCGCAAAATCATCTATGTTCATACCCCGGCTCAGGTAATACTCTACATACGTAAATCCATTAGCCAGTGTAAAGGCCAGCTGCGTAATCGGGTTGGCGCCGGCTTCAGCAATATGGTAACCGCTGATGCTCACGCTATAGAAGTTGCGCACCTTTTGGTCAATGAAATATTCCTGTACATCGCCCATCAGCTTAAGTGCAAATTCGGTACTGAAGATACAGGTGTTCTGCGCCTGGTCTTCTTTCAGGATGTCCGCTTGCACAGTACCGCGCACCTGCGATAGCGCTTCGGCTTTCAGCTTTGCATACACATCAGCGGGCAACACTTCATCACCGCTCATGCCCAGCAGCTTCAATCCGAGTCCACTATTGCCTTCTGGCAACCGCTCGGGGGCAGAAGGATTGTAATAAGCAGGCTTGGGCAGGTGCTTGAACTTATCTGTCATCTTTTTATTGACCGCATCCCACTGTCCATTGGCTTCTATCCACTTTTCACACAACTGGTCGATGGCAGCGTTCATGAAGAAAGCCAGCAGGATAGGAGCAGGGCCATTGATGGTCATGCTCACCGATGTTTTAGGATCGCAGAGATCGAAACCACTATATAATTTCTTGGCGTCATCAACAGTGGCGATGCTCACACCGCTGTTGCCGACCTTACCATAGATGTCCGGACGATGTGCCGGGTCCTCCCCATACAGCGTTACGCTATCGAAAGCGGTAGAGAGACGCTTGGCCGGCTGATCCACCGATACATAGTGAAAGCGTTTGTTGGTACGCTCAGGCCCACCCTCTCCCGCAAACATACGGGTAGGGTCTTCGCCCTGGCGTTTCAGTTCAAACACACCAGCTGTATAAGGAAATTCGCCGGGCAGGTTTTCCTGCAATTGCCAGCGAAGAACATCACCCCAGTCTTTGAATTTGGGCAACACTACTTTAGGGATACGGATGCCGCTTAATGTTTTTGTAGTTAGCGGTTGTTTGATCACTTTATCCCGTACCTGGTATTCAAAAAAATCAGCCTTGTATTTCTTTACGATGGCCGGCCACTGATCGATCAGTTGTTTACAGGCAGGGTTGAGCTTTGCTTCAAAATTCTTTTGCAGCTGCTGAAGATCGGTGATATAAGAAGCGTTCGTACCGGCAGCCTCTATCACACCATTGAGCTGATACAGTTTCGAAGCAATAGTACATTGCTCCTGTACCCAGGCATCATAACTGCGGCTGGCTTCAGCAATCTCAGCCAGGTAGCGCACCCGCTTGGGAGGTATGATCTGGCTCTTGGTGCTGGTATCTTTAGTATGAGGATGCAGGGCAATCGTTCCAAACTCTACACCGGTCTTTTTCTTCAGCGCGATCATGAGCTTTTCAAACAGCTCATTCACACCGGCATCGTTGAACTGTGCAGCGATGGTTCCTATTACCGGTATCTCCTCATCTTTTGCCATGAAAAGATTGTGGTTGCGCTTATATTGCTTGCGCACATCGTGCAAAGCGTCGAGCGCCCCGGCTTTATCGAATTTGTTGATGCAGATAACATCTGCGTAGTCGAGCATATTGATCTTCTCCAGTTGAGAAGCGGCGCCATACTCCGGCGTCATTACATAAAGACTCACATCACAATAATCGAGGATGCTCACATCACTTTGCCCCACACCGGCACTTTCAAGAATAATGAAGTCGAACCCGGCAGCCTTGCAAATGTTCACAGCATCCAGTACGTACTTACTCAGCGCCACATCACTTTCGCGGGTAGCGAGAGAACGCATGTAGGCACGGGGTGAGTGAATACTATTCATGCGGATACGGTCGCCTAATAGCGCGCCGCCTGTCTTTTTGCGGGAAGGGTCTACTGAAACAACAGCAATGGTCTTATCGGTAAATGTATTGAGGTAGCGACGCACGATCTCATCGGTGACAGATGACTTACCGGCGCCACCGGTTCCGGTAATGCCTAATACAGGAGGTTGCGTAGTAGTCGTAGCTACAGCTTCCTCATTACCATTCCTGTTATTCTCTGCATTGGAAATACTGCGCGCTATACGGCGGATATCTTTCCACTCACCCAGCTTCATGGCTGTTTTGAAGTTGGCGGGATCACCATTCACGGGAAAGTCACACATCTTCACCACCTCTTCGATCATCCCTTCCAGGCCGAGTTTGCGGCCATCATCCGGACTGTATATTTTGGTAATGCCATAGCGGTGCAACTCTTCTATTTCCTGTGGCAGGATGGTGCCACCGCCACCGCCGAATATCTTAATATGCCCACAGCCATTCTCGTCGAGCAGGTCCTTCATGTATTTGAAAAACTCTACGTGGCCACCCTGGTAACTGGTAATGGCGATACCCTGTGCATCCTCTTCAATAGCACATTCCACTATTTCAGCAACAGAACGGTTATGACCCAGGTGAATGATCTCAGCCCCTTTAGCCTGCATGATGCGGCGCATGATGTTGATAGCAGCATCGTGTCCATCAAAGAGAGACGCCGCCGTTACAATGCGAACAGTATTATTCGTGAAGCTCATATTGATGTAGTAATTACGATCCAGGGGCGAAGTTAGTTCAAAAAACTAATGAGTGTTAGCCATTTCGCAATTTGGTTCCCTAAACGGTTAAAATGGAGTAGCTTAGAGTATCGGGGCGAGCATGCAAAGGTGGAGTTTGGAGCCCGGTAACGTAATAAGTACAACAAATTAAAATATTGGATACATATGGTCATTGATGCGCATGTACACTTCTGGAAATTCGACAAGAAAAGAGATGCCTGGATCACCAATGATATGAAGATCCTGCAACAGGATTACCTGCCCGAACACCTGGCGCCTACCCTCAAAAGAAATGGCGTGGATGGTGTGGTAGCAGTGCAGGCCAGCCAGGAAGAAGTAGAAACGAGGTTCCTGGCCGAACTGGCCGTTACCCATCCGATCATCAAGGGTGTGGTAGGTTGGATCGACTTGCAGGCAGATAACATTGCCGAGCGACTGGAGCATTTCACCCAGTATAGCAGCATCAGGGGTTACCGCCATGTGGTGCAGGCCGAGCCGGACGACTTCTTATTACGTCCCAACTTTCAACGTGGGGTACGCGCATTGAAGCCTTACAACTATACATACGATGTACTGATCTATCATAACCAGCTGAAACCGGCCATTGAGTTTGTATCCCAGTTCCCCGATCAAAAGCTGATCATCGACCATTGCGCCAAGCCGGATATCAAGCACAAGAAGATAGACGAGTGGAAAGTGCTGATGAAAGAGATCGCACAACAGCCAAATGTATATTGTAAGCTATCGGGCCTCTTTACAGAAGCAGCCTGGAAAACCTGGAGCTCCGCTGAGTTCTATCCCTACCTCGATGTAGTATTTGAAGCATTCGGAACCAACCGCCTGGTATTTGGCAGCGACTGGCCGGTAATGCTGTTAAGCGGCATCTATGTGCAATGGAAGAGCCTGCTGGAAAAGTATATGGAAAACTTCGAAGCGGAAGAAAGAGAGAAAGTGTTTGGGCTGAATGCACAGGCGTTCTACAATTTATAGGTCCGTAGATAGTATAAAATATAGGGTAACGTTTCCCAGGCGAAGCGCGAAGCTCTGCGAGACTTGTAGTCTCGCAGTTCTATTTCAGAGCCTTGGGCCCTAACAAACGACAAGGAATCACTCAATACGCCCATACAGTCTCCTTGTCCAAACGGTGCTGGAATGCAGGCCCAGCCTAAAATATTTTATACTTTCTAATATTAATCCCTTATATTGTGTATGGTTCACACTAACGACTGCTTTGAAAAAAATCGCTGCCATACTACTAATGGGAATGCTATTCTTCAACTGGTTCGGCTACCGCATCTTCGCAGATATTTTACAGCAACAAGCAGATACACAACTCGAAGCACGCCTCGATCAAAATGATTACGACGAATCCCAATTAATCGAATTACGCGTAACACTCGACTTACCCTATCAAACCAACTGGACCGATTTCGAACGTGTAGACGGAGAAATAGAGATCAACGGTATTCACTATAAATATGTAAAACGCAAAGTGCAGGACGGACAATTGGTGCTGATGTGCCTGCCCAATGAAGAAAAGATGCGCCTGCAAACAGCCCGCGACGATTTCTTCAAGCTGGTCAATGACCTGCAGCATCCCTCACAAAGTAAAAAGTCAGACAACCATTCGCTATCCTTTAATAGTTTCTCTACGGAGTATTGGTCGCAAAAGAACGATTGGCACCTTGCCAGCTTTTCGGCAGCACCATTGCATTACCGCAATGCCAATGCCATCCTGAAAACAAACAACTTCACCTCCACACCGGAACAGCCTCCGGAAGCCTGAGTTATTGCCTTTTCCCCCACAACACGCCCGGCATCAATCTGCCCGGCTACTATGTATTATTATTCAACTGAAGTTATTGTTTAAACACGCCGGTGTTTCACGTCTGACATTTCACTTCTCACGTGTACTCCCCGGCCATTCACCAACATCCGTTTCTATTCATGCGCAAGATCGTCCATGCTATTATAGTGTTGGCTATAGCCACATCCTGCAACCGTGCCAATGATTATGAAAAGGTTATTCACGATCCGGGTCTGTACAGCCACCTCACCGGGCAGCTGACAGAAGTAATGACCTTCAACATCTTTACGCCGCCTGTAGCCAGCCGGGTATATGCTTACTCACACCTGGCCGCTTACGAAGTAATGGCGAAAGGTGATAGCAATTATATATCACTGGCTGGTCAGCTGAAAGGCTTTGACGAAGTCCCTGTACCCGCAGCCGGTGCACAGATCGACTATCCTTATGCATCCATGATCGCTTTTATGGAAGTAGGTAAAACACTCACCTTTTCCAATGCCACGATGGACAGCATTGTCAACTCCCTTCAACTGCTGGCAGCCGATCATGGCATGCCCGATTCCATGGAAGCACATTCCAAAGCCTATGGCCTCAGCGTTGCCAAAGCCGTATTGGCCTGGAGCAAGAAAGACAATTACGCACAAACCCGTTCAGCCGCCAAATACACCGTACCAGAAGAAGAAGGGAAATGGATTCCTACACCACCTGCTTATATACAAGCCGTGGAGCCACATTGGCGTACCATCCGCACGATTGCGATGGACAGCGCCAGCCAGTTTGCCCCACCACCGCCAGCATCATTCAGTAAGGATAGCACCAGCGCATTTTACGGTTGGGCAAAACAGGTATGCGACACCGTAAACAACCTCACCGATGAACAAAAAGCCATTGCCAGCTTCTGGGATTGCAATGGGTTCAAAGTAAATGTCGTTGGCCATGCCATGTTTGCCACCAAGGCCATGACGCCCGGTGGCCACTGGATGGGCATTGTAGGCATCATCTGCAAAGACAAAAAAGTTGATTTCTCTAAAACCATTCATACCTACGCCAATGTATCCTTCGCATTGATGGATGCATTCATTTCCTGCTGGGATGCCAAATACACCTGGAACCTGATACGGCCCGAATCAGTCATCAACCAATACATCGATCCCAACTGGAAACCATTCCTGCAAACACCACCCTTTCCTGAATATACCAGCGGTCACTCCGAAATATCCAGTGCTGTTGCCACTGTACTGGAACATATGTACGGAACAGAAGTTGCTTTCCGCGATTCTACAGAACGCGCTTGGGGCTGGCCCGACCGCAACTTTCAATCCGTACGACAAGCTGCCGACGAAGCCGGCATCAGCCGGTTTTATGGAGGCATCCATTACAGACAATCTATAGTCGTTGCCAGGGACCAGGGCATCCGCCTCGGCAATCACGTCATGACCAAACTGCAAACGACCAAAACCAAAACAAAATTGGCTGCTCAGTAACCAAACAATTAAACCAACACTGCCTATATGAGAAAAACACTTGCCATATCGATCATCCTGCTATTTGCAGCCATACTTCGCACGCACGCGCAAGGCTGCGTGGCCATCCGTAGCACCGGAGCCATCTGCGCTAAACCAGATGCCACCGCCGAAGCCCAACATGGATGGCAGCTAAACACCTCTTACCGCTATTTCAGATCATTCCGCCATTTTGTAGGAAGAGAAGAACAAAAAGAACGACTGGAGAAAAATACCGAAGTGATTAACTGGTCGCACAACCTTGATCTTTCACTGGTGCGCCATTTCAACAGCCAATGGTCGCTGGCCATGAACCTGCCAATCATCTCCAACGTTCGCTCCTCGCTCTACGAACACGGAGGCAATAATGTCAAAAACGCACGCCACAAAACAAGCTCTTTCGGCATAGGCGATATCCGGTTCACAGGTTATTACTGGCTTTTCGATCCTTTGAAATCATCAAAAGGGAATATCCAGATAGGGTTGGGCATTAAACTGCCTACCGGCGATTATGAATATGAAGACTTCTTCATCAAAAACGATTCAACCAAAATACTGGGTCCTGTAGATCAATCCATCCAACTGGGCGATGGAGGCACGGGCTTCACCACAGAGATAAATGCTTATTATAATTTCTCAAAGCACATCGGTGTATACGGTAGCTTCTACTATCTCTTCAACCCAAGAGAACAGAACGGCGTATCCACTGGCCGCGGCAGCCCTGTTGCTGCAACCGCCATTACCTACGGCAGCAGCGTAATGAGCGTTCCCGATCAATACATGATACGCGCAGGTGTCAATATTTCCTTCGACCGGCTTTCTATTTCCGCAGGCGCGCGCATGGAATGCGTTCCCGCAGAAGACCTCATTGGCGGCAGCAGTGGTTTCAGAAGACCGGGCTATGTAGTCTCCCTCGAACCCGGCATCACTTACCGCTTAAAAGACATAACCGCTTTTGCAACCGTTCCGGTTGCTCTCAGAAGAGATCGCACCCAAAGCTATGCCGATAAAGAAAGGACCCGCATCACCGGAATATATGCACAGGGCGATGCAGCCTTTGCAGATTACTCGATCAACATTGGCCTTGCTTTCAGATTATAGAATGGAACCTCCTTTAGGGTGGGTCGCCCTTAAAGGGCGGCTCGTCCGGTTCAAAAAAACTGTCGAAGGGTACATTAACCTTACTAACTGCTTAAACCATTATATGAACTACTGCCAACGTCTCCTTATCGCCGCAAGCTGCCTCGCACTGCTACATGCTCCGGCCAGTGCACAGACAGACATTGACGGCATCATGATGACTAAAAATAATTTCTGCTCCGGTGTAATGTACAGCAACAGCAGCTGGACCAACTACTGGGAAGGAAAACTGAAACGCGACAATGAAAACCTCGGCCGCGTATCTACCCAGATGATCGGTGTGATGGGCAACTATGGTATCTCCGACAAACTGAACGTCCTATTTAGCGTCCCTTATGTATCTACGAAAGCATCCGCTGGCACCCTGCATGGAATGAAAGGCGTGCAGGACCTGAGCCTCTTTGTAAAGTGGATGCCCATCGAAGCGAAAGTAGGCAAGGGCGATTTCTCCGCCTACGCTATTGGCGGTTATTCATTTCCTTTAACCAATTATGCCGCTGATTTCCTGCCCTTGTCTATTGGCCTGCGCAGCCGCAACATTTCCTTGCGTGCCATGGCCGATTATCAACTGGGTCGCGTATTTGTAACCGGCTCCGGCACCTGGGTACAGCGCAGCAACATCACCATCGACCGCACTTCCTACTACACCACCGAAATGCACATCACCAATAAAGTAGATATGCCCGATGCCGCATCATTCAATGTGCGGGCCGGCTACCGGTATGGAGGCATCATCGCCGAAGCAGTGCTGGACAACTGGACCACGCTGGGCGGCTTTGATATCACACGCAACAACATGCCTTTCCCGAGCAATGAAATGAACGTCACACGCCTGGGCGCCAACTTCAAATACGAAATGAATAAAGCGGTACCCGGTCTGTCACTCATTGGCGGCGGCAACTATGCCATCGCCGGCAGAAACATGGGACAAGCCACTACCGTATATGGTGGCATCTTCTACATTGTCAATTTCAAGGGTAAAAAATCATCTGCTCAACCATCATCCCCAAAAACAAACTGACATGAAAAAGCTATTGATCATCTCCGCTGTTGTAGTAGCTGCAGGCATCACCCTGCCCCTCGCTTGTTCCAAGGATGTAAAAGGCCGAACAGATGACCTGGCACCATTACAACCTGCCAAAACTGATATCGACGGCGGCACCTGGAAACCAGTGTTACTGACATCTCCTACCGAATTTGCGGTGCCAGCCCCAGCAGCTACCAACACACCCGACTATATTGCACAGATCAATGAGATCAAGACCTGGCAGGCCGATCTTACTGCTGCTGAAAAAGCCATCGTGAAATACTGGAGCGCCGGCGCTATCCTTCGCTGGAATGAGATACTCCGCGAACTGGTGGCCAAGCACAACCTCCCACCTTATCAGAATCCGGATAACACTTATCCAATACCGAATGCCAATAATCCATTGGCCTATCCACAATTCCCATTTGCCAATCCACCATATGCATCGCGCGCCTATGCTTATGTAAGCGCTGCACAATATGATGCACTTGTAGCAGCCTGGCATTATAAAAAACTCTACAACCGCGCAGCACCTTATAAAGCTGATGCAACGCTGCAGGTATTGGTTCCTCAAACCGATCTGCCATCCTATCCATCAGAAGATGCGGTAGTAGCAGGCGCAGCGGCAGAAATGATGAAGCTGCTGTTTCCCGGCGACCAGGATTTTATACAGCAAAAAGTAGAAGAGCACAAGCGTGCCCGCATCATTGCAGGCGCCAACGTACGCAGTGATATAGAAGCCGGCGAAGCGCTGGGCAAAGCGGTAGCACAAAAGTTTGTGACCCGCGCCAGAGGTGACAGGGCTGGTGCTGCAGTAGGTACTCCTGCACAGTGGGCGCAGTTGGAAACGGATTGCAAAGCCCGGGGCGAAGATCCCTGGTACAGCCTCGAATCGCCCAAACGCCCGCCAATGCTCCCCATCTTTGGAAAAGTAAGAGCCTTTCTGTTTGATTCACTCACCTGTATTGCACTGCGTCCGGGACCTCCACCGCTAACCAGCAGCCCCAAGATGAAACAGGAAACCGATGAGATCTACGAATATGTAAACAACCCCACGCGTGAACGTTTGCGCATCGTGCATTTCTGGGCCGATGGTGTAGGCACTTACACACCACCGGGCCACTGGGATGCCATCGCTGCAGAAGATTTCATCACCAAAAACTATAGCGAGATACGCTGGGCGCGTAACATGGCCCTACTGAATATGGCACTGATGGACGCCGCTATCGTATGCTGGGATACCAAGTACTTCTATTTCAATCCACGTCCCACGCAAATGGACCCACGTATTAAAACACTTACTGGCATTCCCAACTTCCCGGCCTACATATCCGGCCACTCCACGTTCAGCGGAGCTGCCGCAACCGTTTTGTCCCACATCATTCCGGAGAAAGCTACAGCGTATAATGCCATGGCGAGCGAAGCATCGCTCTCCCGCATGTATGGCGGCATACACTTCCGCGCTGATTGTGAAGTAGGATTACAGGTAGGAAAGAATGTAGGCAACTACGCAGTAGAACGCGCCAAAACAGACGGCGCAGGCAATTAAACCTTTAAAAACTCATGTTGAAACGTTCCATTAACCATAGCACCATTAAGCACCTGCTGGCAACAGCAGGATGCTTACTTGGTCTTACCTTATCCGCCCAGCAAACACAACCAGATTCACTGAAAGCAAAAACGCTGGACAGCATTACCATCATCGCCAACCTGAAGCAGGTGGTGATGCAATCCATGTCTTCTATCAAGGGCACCTACATGTATGCAGCCAAGAAAACAGAAGTAGTGCAATTGGATAAGCTGGATGCCAATCGCACTGACAACAATCCACGGCAGATATTTGCCAAAGTGCCCGGCGTATTTGTGTATGAAAACGACGGCACCGGCAACCAGGTCAATATCGCTACCCGTGGCCTCACAGCACACCGCTCCTGGGAAATGAATGTGCGGCACAATGATATCATGACCAACTCTGATCTGTATGGCTATCCTGCCAGCCACTTCAATGCCCCCACGGAATCTATCGAACGCATCGAGATTGTACGTGGCAGCGGCGCCCTGCAATACGGCGCCCAGTTTGGCGGCATGATCAACTACATCACCAAAGAAGCAGACAGCAGCAAAAAGATGTCCTTTGAAACACAAAATGCTGCCGGCTCTTATGGACTCCTCAGCACCTACAATGCAGTAGGCGGCAAAACCGGCAAGTTGCAGTATTACGCCTACATGAACTACCGCAAGTCAGATGGATACCGGGAGAACAGCGAGTATCGTTATTTCGCTACCCACGCCCATCTTTCTTATCAACTCAGCAAACGATTAAAGCTGCGTGCAGAATACAATTACATGGACTACCGCAACCACGTGAATGGCGGCCTCACAGATGCACAGTTTTATGAAAACTCGCGGCAATCGACCCGCAAACGTAATTTCTACAGCCCTACGATTCATGTGCCCTCTATTCAATTGGATTATGTGATTGGCAAAAACACGACACTCAATTTTGCCAGCTCCGCCATCCTCGGCTCCCGCAATAGCGTACAGTTCATTGCACTGAGCACAGTAAAAGACACTTTCAATACCACGCTGGGATCTTACAACCCACGCCAGGTAGACATTGACAAATACCACAGCTATTCCAATGAGCTCAGGCTGCGCCATCATTATAGCCTCCTGGGCAAGCCCAGCACCCTCGTAGCTGGCGTGCGGTACATCAACAACGATCTCCACCGCATGCAATTAGGCAAAGGCACAACAGGTTCCGGTTATGACCTCACGCTCACCGATCCGGAATGGGGCCGCAACCTGCACCTCAAAACGCAGAACGTATCTGTATTTGCAGAAAACCTGTCGCAGCTTTCTTCTAAACTATTGCTCACCGCCGGTATACGCTACGAGAATGGCGAAACGAAAATGAGCGGTACCATCAAGAACTACACAGCAGGAGAAATACCACTCAACATACCACACCGCTTTGCCTTACTGGGTGCGGGACTGCAATACAACCTGCAGGAAAACATTTCCCTGTTTGCCAACTGGGCACAGGCATACCGCCCGGTGATCTTTGCAGACATTATTCCTACCACCAACCTCAATAAGATCGACCACAATATAGAAGATGCTAAAGGCAGCAATGCAGAACTGGGCATCCGTGGCAGGATCAATCAATACCTGCACTTCGATGTTACGGTCTTCAACATGGTCTACCGCAACCGCACCGGCAGCATTGCACGGGTGGAGAACAACCAGACATACCTGTACAGAACAAATGTTGGTGATGCACGTACACAAGGCGCAGAAGTATACCTGGAGTTCCAGCCACTACAATGGCTCACGAATTACCGGTCGCCCTTCCTGCTCTCCGTATTTACGTCTACCGCCTATATCCATGCCACTTATTCAAAAGGCCGCATAGGAGTGAATGGTACCAATATCGACGTAAAAGGCAACTGGATTGAAACCACCCCACGGTGGATCAGCCGCAACGGCGTGCAGATGGCTTATAAAGGATTGTCCTCTACGATTCAGTACAGCATTACGGGCAAATCATACGCCGATGCACTGAACACGGTGACACCCAATGCAAGTGGCACGATCGGGTTGGTGCCCGGTTACCAGTTGGTAGATTGGAACTTTACGTATCGCTTTGCAAAACACTACAATGTAAAACTGGCACTGAACAACCTGTTCAACAAACAATATTTCACGGAGCGTCCGCCATTCTTCCCCGGCCCCGGAGGATTATACCCTTCCGATGGCAGGTCGGTGATCTTCTCCATCGGCGCCACGCTTTAAAAGATAGTTATCTTTTTAGTCTATTAGTTAGTTATAAATGGCACCACCCCCGTTTCCACGGGGGTGCATTTTTATGTGGCAGATATAATGCTTAATTTAGAAGTGTCCAAACCGGTCGGCGTATGAAAAAAACGATATGGCTTTTTTCGTTGATAGCGTATGTACTTACGGCAACAGCCCAATTGCCCGCAACTCCCGATAAGATCTATGGCGAGTTGTTTCACCAGGTACAGATGAGCAAAATATTCCCGGATGGAAAAACCTTCGTGGATTGCATTCCCAAACGCGCTCCTAAAGACATCATGTACGATTATGGCCTGCGCAAAGGACCACAATTCGACCTGAAGAAATTTGTAGAAGAGAACTTCGACCTGCCCCATACACCACAGATCAACTATATAACCCGCGAGAAAGATGTAGTAGCCCACATCAAAAACCTGTGGGGCGTATTACGCCGTGAACCGGATATCACGCCCGGCTCATCCGCAACAGGCAGCACCATTAAAGAAGGCACCTCTTTATTGCCATTGCCTTATCCCTACATAGTACCAGGCGGTCGCTTCCGCGAAATATACTATTGGGATTCTTATTTCACCATGCTGGGACTGAAAGAAAGTGGCGAAACAGCCATGATCGAAAACATGGTCAAAAACTTCGCTTACCTTATCGACACCTATGGCCACATTCCCAATGGCAACAGGACCTATTACCTCAGCCGCTCACAACCACCCTTCTTTGCATTGATGGTAGAACTATTGGCCGAAATAAAAGGAGATTCTATTTATGCCAACTTCCTGCCCGCATTGGAAAAAGAACATCGCTACTGGATGGATGGTGCTGATAAACTGGCGCCGGGCCAATTCGCTAAACGCGTGGTAAAGCTGCGCGATGGCACTATCATGAACCGCTACTGGGACGACAATGCAGCACCCCGCCAGGAAAGCTACCGCGAAGACATAGAAACAGCTGAAAAGTCAAAACGCAATAAAGCAGAGATGTACGTGCACCTGCGCGCAGGCGCAGAGAGCGGTATCGATTTCAGCAGCCGCTGGTTTGCCGATGGCAAAAAGCTGACTTCCATTCAAACCACCCACTACATACCTGTTGACCTGAATGCCCTGCTATACAAACTGGAAATGGTCATCGTGAAAGGCAATATGGTAAAACACCAGGACAGCATAGCCGCCCTGTTTCGCAAGAAAGCAGAGAAGCGCGTGTTGGCCATCGACAAATATTGCTGGAGCAAGACCCTCAACTTCTATACAGATTACAACTACCGCACCCGCAAGCAGTCAGACATTGTATCACCGGCAGGCATGTACCCCTTCTGTTTCTTCCTGGGCAAACCAGATTATATGAGCCTGCTGGCACGCAGGGTAGGAGAAGTGGTCCGTGAAAAGCTCCTGAAAGATGGTGGCATACAAACCACGGCCAACGCTACCGGCGAACAATGGGATGCACCCAATGGATGGGCGCCACTGAACTGGATGGTGATCTGGGGCCTCGACCGCTGTGGACAGCGTGAACTGGCGCGCGATATTGCCGATCGCTGGATGAAACTCAACATAGAAGTGTTTCAGCGCACGGGCAAACTGATGGAAAAATACAATGTGGCAGATACCAAACTGGAAGCCGGTGGCGGTGAATACGCGGGTCAGGACGGCTTCGGCTGGACCAATGGCGTACTACTCAAACTCATTGGCAAATATGGTATGCCGAAACAGTAATTGTCACCGTTCAACCGAAACAGCTTGCCTTGCCCCTTTTTAAACAGTATGTTGCCATTTAAAACGGCAACATGAAGCAACTCTTGGTGATCATTGGCATTTTGCTCACCGGCACAGCAACGATAGCACAGGACATCCCTAAATTTCCCGCCAGCTTTATCGGCCATTGGCAAGGCACCCTCAACTGGTACACAGAAGGCGCCGCCGAGCCCAAGCTCATCAACATGGAGCTGCACATTCAGCCTTCCAAAGACAGCGCAGGCCAATACACTTGGCACATCATCTATGGCAAAGCCACCGAAGACAATCGGCCCTACCTGCTCAAAGCAGTTGATAGCGCCAAAGGACATTGGATCATCGATGAAGTAAATGGCATTCTACTCGACCAATATTGGAAAGGAGGAAAATTCGCAGGTGCCTTCACTGTAGGCGGCACCACCATCATCAACAGCTACTGGCTCGAAAAAGGGCAACTCCACCTGGAGTTCTTTTCCCATCCTGCCAGGCCCCTCGCCACCACGGGCCTGGGCACGGAAGATTCGCCCAAAGTAGACAGCTATCATATCCGCTCGTACCAGAAGGGAGTGCTCAGCAAAAAATAATAGGAACAATTGAAATACCTTCGCACAAATTTTTACCATGACCCGTTGGATAGCCGGAGCCCTGTTGCCCCTCCTCTTTGTTGCCTGTTCGCCCAATAATGTAACTGTAGACAATGACCTGAAGAAGTATTTCGACCAGCATAAAGTAGATGGCACATTCGGACTGTTCGATAACGGTCAGGGCCACTTTAGTGTCTACAACCTGTCCCGCTTTACAGATAGCGCTTACACACCTGCCTCTACCTTCAAGATCGTCAACTCCCTCATCGGATTGGAAACAGGTGCAGTACTCGATAGCAGCACAGTCATCACCTGGGACAGCGTAAACCGCGGCCGTACCGAGTGCAATAGGAGCATGAGCATGCAGGAAGCCTTCCGCCTCAGCTGCCCGCCATGGTATCAGCAAATGGCCCGCCGCATTGGCAAGCCCGCCATGCAGAAATGGCTCGACACTCTGGGATATGCACAACGCTATGGCAAGTTTACCATCGGCAACAACATCGATACCTTCTGGCTCGACAACTCAGCCAAAGTAACAGCCGATGAAGAGCTGGGTATCGTGAAGAAACTCTATTTCGATCAGCTCCCATTTCAGAAACGCTCTCAGCGTATCGTTCGCGATATGATGCAGTGGGAAAAGAATGACAAATATGCTCTGTACTACAAAACAGGCTGGGGCTTCACAGATAAGGGCAACGCATTAGGTTGGATCGTTGGCTGGATTGAAGAAAATAACCACCCCTACTTCTTTGTATTACAACTGGAATCAGCCGATCACAATTTCGACATGAAACCCGCACGTATTGCAATATTGAAAGATATATTGAAGCAGTATGGGTTCATGGAAGGAAAGAGATAAGCAGGTTTGGCTTTTATTTTGCTATGTTATACCGTAAATTACTTGTTATCAGGTAGTTTTACCCTGAAATCATTTGATAATCATACCATTTAGTGATACGGTTCCAATACATAGAATACCTCATTGGGCTGGCGGCCATTCCGCTGGTCATTTTCCTCTTTTGGTGGACGCTCCGCTGGAAAAAGAAGACCGTCAAAAAGATCGGCGATGAAAAGCTGGTAAGCCAGCTGATCAGCAACTATTCACCCTTCCATTTCCAGCTCAAATTCTTACTCCTGGCTGTAGGCCTGGCAGCCATCATCGTGGCCGCCGCCAACCTGCAAAAGCCTGGCGAAATGGAGCAGGTACAACGCAAAGGAGTGGACGTGGTAATTGCCATGGACGTGAGCAAAAGCATGCTGGCAGATGACATCAAGCCCAACCGCCTCGAAAGAGCCCGCCAGATGGTGTACAAATTGATGGACCAGTTGCCCGACGACCGCATTGCCCTCGTATTATTTGCAGGCAGGGCCTACATGCAAATGCCACTGACTACCGACCACAGTGCCGCCCGCATGTTTGTACAACAAGCCGGTCCGGATGTGGTGCCAGCACAAGGCACAGTGATCACCGACGCACTGCGCATGAGCAACACCGCCTTTAACAGCAAAGAAAGAAAGTTCAAGTCTATCATACTCATTACCGATGGCGAAGACCATGACCCCAATGCGGTGCAACTGGCACAACAACTGGCCCAGGATGGTGTCATGATCAACGCGGTGGGAGTTGGTTCACCAGATGGCGCACCGATCATGGACCCGGTGACCAATGACTATAAAAAAGATCAGGCCGGTAATACAGTAATTTCAAAGCTGAACGAACAGGAATTACAACAACTGGCCGCAGCTACCAAAGGCGTATACGTGAGGCTGGCTGATACGGAAGCTGCTGTTACTGCCATGAAAAAGCAACTCGGCACCATCGAACAAACGTCTATGGAAGACAGCGCCTTCAAGAACTTTAAGAATTATTTCCCTTGGTTCCTGGGTCTGGCCATCTTCCTATTAGTCTTGGAATTCTTTTTTCCTGAACGCAACTGGAAAACCAAATGATCAGGCAATTTATCATAGCAGCATGTTTAAGCACCCTTGTGATTGCAGCACAGGCACAAACGGAAAACAAAGCCATCCGTAGTGGCAATAAATTGTACAAAGAAGGCAAGTACGACCAGGCCCAACCTGAATACGAAAAAGCCATCACCCAGAACCCCAACAATCCCGTTGGCCGTTTCAACCTGGGCAATGCAAAATTCCGGAAAGAAGACTTTGCTGCATCCGAAAAAAACTATGACGAAGCAGCCACTGCATCCAAAACCAATGAGATCAAACAAAAGTCGCTCTACAATAAAGGCGTGTCCCTTTCCAAACAAAAGAAACTCCAGGAAAGCATCGACACCTATAAAAGATCACTGCGCCTGAATCCCCAGGACCAGGATACCCGCTACAATCTGGAAAAGGCACTGGCAGAGCTGAAAAAGCAAAACGAGGCCGAAGACAAGAAAAAACAGGAACAACAGCAAAAGCAGGATCAGAAAAAGCAGCAGCAAAAACAGCCGCCCAAACCACAGCCCAGGAATAACCTCGACAAGAAAAAAATAGAGCAATTCCTCAAATCACTGGAACAAAAAGAGCAGGAAGTACAGCGCAAGATGCAGCAAAGCCGCACTCCCGCCGCCGGCCAGCAGGAAAAAGATTGGTAAATCAGGTATTAGCTTTTAGCCGTTAGCTATTAGTTGACTTTCAAGCGTATAGTAGGCTTTCGCTAAAAGCTAAACCCTAATAGCTAATAGCTCTTTTTCCTCCTTACCTTTGCCCCTCAATCAAACAAGAACATGCAGCTTTACTGCGAATCACTGACCGAATATAAGCGCCTCCCGACCCGTGAAGTAAAGATTGGAAACCTGCTCCTGGGCAATTTCCACCCTATCCGGACGCAGACGATGACGACCACCGACACTATGGACACACTCGCTACCGTGGAACAATCCATCCGTTGTATCGAGGCCGGTGCAGAACTGGTACGCATCACAGCCCCCAGCAAAAAAGAAGCAGAGAACCTCCTCGTCATAAAGAACGAACTACGCAAAAGAGGATACGATACACCACTGGTTGCCGACATTCACTTTACCCCCAATGCGGCTGAAATTGCAGCCCGCATCGTGGAAAAAGTACGTGTCAATCCCGGCAACTATGTAGACAAGAAGAAGTTTGAACAGATCGATTATACCGACGCAGAGTATGCAGAAGAAATAGAACGCATCCGTGAAAGATTCACACCTCTCGTAAAGATCTGTAAGGAATACGGCACGGCCATGCGCATCGGCACTAACCACGGCTCGCTGAGCGATCGCATCATGAGCCGCTATGGCGATACAGCCATCGGCATGGTAGAAAGCGCCATGGAATTCCTGCGCATCGCACGCGATGAGAGCTACCACCAGATCATCCTCAGCATGAAATCCAGCAACCCGCAGGTAATGGTACAAGCCTATCGCCTGCTGGTACAAAGCATGACCACCGAATTTAGTGAATGCTATCCCTTGCACCTCGGCGTCACAGAAGCCGGCGACGGAGAAGATGGTCGTATCAAATCAGCCATCGGCATCGGCACCCTGCTGGAAGACGGCATTGGAGATACCATTCGTGTATCACTCACCGAAGACCCTGAGTTTGAAATACCGGTATGCCAGGACCTCGTGAAGAGATACAGCCTTGGATACACAAGCAGCACAACATCTAAAGTGCCTGCTATGGAGAAGATCACTTACAGCCCATTCGAATACCAAAGAAGAGAAACCTTTACAGTAGACAATGTGGGCGGAAAGCAGGTACCGGTTGTCATCGCCGATCTGAGCAAACTGGACAACATTACGCCCGAAAGTCTGCAAAGCATCGGCTATGCCTACGATGAGCCATCCGACAAATGGAACATTAGCGATGCAGCAGCTGACTATATTTTCACCGGCAACAAGATCGTTCCTTTCGCCTTGCCCGGCACCCTCAAAGTGATCACCTATCCCGCTGCCTGGGAAGAAGCCGAAGATAAAACCAAGTACTTCCCCATCTTTGGCGATAGCGGATATGTAGAAGCTGCAGCCAAAAGCAATCACCTGAACTTTGTAATGATAGATTGCTTCAACGACGAAACCCCGATCAACAACTATACCCACCTCGATACACTGGCCAACGATCCTACAGTAGTACTCTGCCTCAGCAGCACCAACCAAAACGCGATGCAATCCGTTCGCCGCATGATGGTAGAGATCCAAAGCAGAAAGATCAAAAACCCGGTTGTATTGATCACCGATAGCAACTGGCAAACACCCGATGAACACCTGATCCATTTTGCTACCGAAACCGGCGCTTTATTACTCGAAGGATTCGGAGATGGCATCTGCCTCGGCTACGGCAGCAAGGCCCAAATGGAAAACATACAGGTTACTGGTCGCACGTATTTGCCACTCAAAGACATTTACCAGTTTACCAACAATACGGCCTTCTCTATACTACAGGCCACCCGTACCCGCATCTCAAAAACAGAATACATTTCCTGCCCCTCCTGCGGTCGTACCTTGTTCGACCTGCAGGAAACCACTGCTAAGATTCGCTCCGTTACCAATCACCTCAAAGGTGTCAAGATCGCCATCATGGGATGCATTGTAAACGGTCCCGGCGAAATGGCCGATGCCGACTTCGGTTATGTAGGCAGCGGTCCCGGAAAGATCACCCTGTACAAAGGAAAAGAAGTGGTGAAGCGGAATGTAGACAGTAATATTGCTGTAGAAGAACTGATCAACCTGCTGAAAGACAACGAAGCCTGGGTAGAACCGTAGAAGCGATCAGCCGTTAGCCTTTAGCAGTTAGCTATTAGCCCCTGTATTCGCTAACAGCCAATGCCTAAAAGCTAATAGCTTGCAGTAAACCAAAACTAAAACGAATTCGCTTTGAACCGCATAGACCGATTGCACGCAATCCTTACGCACCTGCAAAGTAAAAAGCTGGTGACAGCACAGGAAATTGCCGACCGTTTCAACATCAGCCTGCGTACCGTATACCGCGATGTAAAAGCCCTCGACGAAAGTGGCGTACCGGTGATCGGTGAAGCCGGCAACGGCTATACCATTATGGAAGGATATCGACTTCCGCCGGTCATGTTTACCCAGGAAGAAGCCGCCGCCCTGCTACTCGGTGGCAAGCTGGCCGCCCACATGACAGACGACTCCGTTAAAAAACACTTTGAAACAGCCCTCTTCAAGATCAAGGCAGTACTCCGTAGCACCGACAAAGAGCAGATGGACATACTGGCCGATCATATCGAAATATTACGTTCCCGTGTGCCGGAAGAAGATGCCCCCAGTCAACACCTGACAGCCCTGCAAAAAGCCATTGCCGACAAGCGCGCCATCTTCATGCTGTACTATTCCAGCTACAATGAACAGGTAAGCGAACGCATCATCGAGCCCATTGGCCTTTGTCACTACAGCGGCAACTGGCACCTTATCGGCTGGTGCCGCCTTCGCAATGGCTACCGCGACTTCAGGGTCAACCGTATCAAACGCCTGCAGGTAAAAGACGAACAATTCGACATTTCAGTCCACCCTTCCCTCAAAGATTATATCGACACCATGACCAAAGGCCACGACCTGCAGGAAGCAGTGCTCCGCTTCGATAAAGACGTGGTCAGGTACCTCGAAAACCAGAAATACTGGTACGGCTTCGTACGGGAAGAAGAAGCTGGCGAGCAGGTACGCATGTATTTCGTGACCGGCTCCCTGAGCGGCCTGGGCCGCTGGCTCCTGACCTATACCAACGGCGTTCACGTCGAATCCCCCGACTCCCTCAAAACCCAGATGCAGCAATTCGCTGCCGAAATAAAAGACCACTACCAATAATTTTCTGTCTCCCTGCTGACATAGGGCTGTCACTACCCGGTAGTTGCTTTGTGTAAACAAAACGATACCGATATGCACGTTAAAACACATCCCCCGGTCACCGTACTGTACAGCAGGCACCAGACCACCATACCACAACTCAATCAGTTTGTGGGAGTTGTAGTGAAAGACCTGTATGCGGAAGCGGTGCAGAACAATGCCCTCATCAGTGGCGCTCCAATATGGATCTACCACGGCGCCGATGGCAAACCGGATACGGTTTTCACCCTCGACATTGCCATACCTATCCAGGGCCATGTAGAATCCACCCGCTTTGCCGTGAAAGAGCTACCAGCCTTCAAAGCCCTCACCACCACCCACGAAGGGGCCTGGAACACCCTGTCGAGGACTTACCAGGACATCATGCAACACATCGACAAGAACAAAATACCCATGAACGAGGAATGCCGGGAAGTATACCTCAATATCGACTTTGAAGAACCTGAATACAATGTGACCCAGGTACAAATGGGCGTGATCTAAATTAAATAGCCATGAAAAAACAATTCTATAAGTGGACAGGCATAGCATTGGTGATCGTACTCTTCGGCACACAATGCAAACAAGACGAAACAAAAACACAACCGCCCGCCACCACATCAAAAACCGACACTATTAAAAAACATCGTATGAAACTGAATGCAGGAGTGATCACTACCAAACTGGCCGAAAGCAAAGAATTCTATCAACGCGTACTCAACTTCGGCGTCACCTTCGAAAACGAATTCTACCTGTTGATGCACACCCCCGACCAACAAACCTCCTTTGCATTCCTGTTGCCGGACCATCCGTCCCAACAGCCAATATTCCAAACAGCCTTTAATGGAAAAGGGATGTTTCTCACCATTGAAGTAGACGATGCTGATGCCGAGTACAAGCGCATCAAAGACCTGGGCGTAACCATTGCCGTGCCCATCCGCGATGAACCCTGGGGCGATCGCCACTTTGCCTTCTACGATCCCAATGGAATCGGGATCGATATCGTGAAATATTCAGCACCACAATAACATAGACTGCTACAAAGCAGTAAAACTATAGCCATGAAAAAAGGGAGCGTAACCGCTCCCTTTCTCTTATATACTTCAAAAAAGAATTAAAATCTAAGTTGACTTCATGCTGAATACTGGATTCTGAATGCTGTATTCTTCCCCTAAATCGCTTTCGCACCATCCTCGATCTGCGTCACATACACATGCGGCACTACTTTGAACAACTGGTTAAAAGACGCCTGGATCTTATTCGTGAAATTCTCTACAGCCTCCTTCTTCACGATATTGATGGTACAGCCACCAAAGCCACCACCCATCATGCGCGAACCAACCACACCCTCGATAAAGCCGGCACGCTCAGCCAGAAAATCCAGCTCCGTACAGCTCACACTATATTGCTTGCTCAGGCCCTGATGCGTAGCATTCATCATCATACCAAAAGTAGCGAGGTCACCTTGTTGCAGAGCAACACAACCCTTGGTAAGACGCTCCTTCTCACTCACCACATACCAGCAACGATCATATACAATAGCAGGTAACTCCTGTTGATGCAGGTTTAATACATCCAGGCCCACATCACGCAGTGACTTGATATCGGGATAATGCTTTTTAAGGATAGCTACACCTTCTTCACATTGCTGCCTGCGCACATTGTACTCAGACCCTGCCAGCGAATGACTCACCATACTATTCACCAACACAATATTGTAATCAGGAAAATCGAAAGGAATATACTCATACTCCAGGCTGCGGCAGTCCAGCTTCATCACATGACCATCCTTACCATGCAAGCTGGCAAACTGGTCCATGATACCGCACATCACCCCAACAAAAGTATGCTCCGTCTTCTGGCCAATGAACGCCAGGTCCATCCGGCTGAAGCCAAGCTTGAAAATTTCATTAAGCGCAAAACCATAAGCAGAAGTAAGTGCAGCAGAAGAACTCATACCAGCACCTACCGGCACATCACCATCGATGATCACATTCACGCCACGGATCGTTTTACCACGGTCCTGAACATGATACGTTACACCCAACAAGTAGTTCATCCAACCATCCACCGGCTGAATACCGGTGAGACCAAAAGAATAAGTTTCCTTGAACTGGTTGGCATATACGTTGATCGTATCCGTATTATTTTCAGCCATGGCCACATACATCTTCTTATCAACAGCACCAGGCAACACGAAACCTTCATTATAATCCGTATGTTCACCGATCAGGTTCACACGACCAGGAGCGGCAATGATCACGGGGTCACTATTGTACATTTCCCGGAACTGCCGGCGTAATTGTTCTGCGATCATAACTTCAAAAAAATTAATTTTAATCCCCTATAAACAACAGTATGAGTTTTGCAATTGACAGGTACCAGATTAACGGCTTATCGTTATTGCGGCTGCAAGATAATGCAACAGGAGCAATGGTAGCCATTTTACCCGATTATGGAGCATTATTACATGCCTTCGAAATTCCCCTGGCGGGAAAAAATTTCAACATCATCGACAACTACGCCAGCAAAGAAGAGGCAGACCAGTTCATTACCAAATCCTACAAAAGCGCCAGACTGTCACCCTTCGTATGCCGTATCGCCGGAGGCAAGTACGAGTTTGAAGAACAGGAGTATACCTTCAACCACAAATTCATGGATGGCACTGCTATACATGGATTACTGGCCGATAAACCCTTCAGACTGTTAAGTCGCTTTGCCGACGACAAACTGGCCTCGGTCACCTTGCGCTACCATTACAACCGCGACGATCCGGGCTATCCCTTCGACTACAATTGCGAAGTACGCTATACCCTGCACCCCAACGCCGTATTGCAGGTAGAGACCATCCTGCTGAACCTCGACGACCACACCATACCCATTGCTGATGGTTGGCATCCCTACTTCACACTGGGCGACACCATCGATGACTGCGAACTACAATTTACTTCCCGCACCATGCTGGAATTCAGCGAACAGCTGATCCCCACAGGCCAGCTCCTCCACAACGACACATTCATGGAGCCCGCCAGCCTGAAAGGACACACACTCGATAACTGCTTTGCACTCGAGATACAGGAAGGTTCACCCTGCTGCCAGCTACACAATCCGCAAAATGGACTCACACTCACCATCTACACCAATGCACAATACCCTTACCTCCAGGTCTACACCCCCGATGACCGTAAAAGCATTGCCATCGAGAACCTGAGCGGCGCACCCGACTGCTTCAACAACGGTATGGGACTCACGCTGCTGGAGCCGCGACAAACGACGAGTTTTAACGTATGGTACCAGTTGAGTGTGGAATAAAACGACTATTTTGCCCCCTCAAATACCGAGTATGAAGACCCTGAGATTTGCCCTTGTCCTTGTGTTTTTAGGATTTCTGGCCAGTTGCTACGAAGTAAATGAAGAGATCACGATCAACGAAGACGGCACCGGCGCCTTTGTTACTAAAATGGACATGGGTCAACTCCTCGAAATGATGCAATCGTTTGCGGGAGAAGAAGAGCTGAGCAAAGAAGGACTCGACAGAGCCATCGACACTACCATACGGATGGTTGATATGATCGACCCGGGCAAAGACTCACAAGAACAAAAAGCCTTACTGGAAAAAGGAACATTGAAGATGCAAATGAACATTAAGGACAGACTGTTCAAGATGGACATGAACATCCCCTATACCGGGTACAGCAACCTGCAGAAGCTGATGGAAGGGAAAGGCAACAGTGGAGCAGGACTTACCGATGCATTCAAAGGCATCTTCGGCGATAATAAAACACCCGAACGCGATACCACTAAGATCATCGATGAAGCAAGAGAACCCGACATGCAGGACATTGCCGGCATCTATGACGTTACCGTAAAAAATGGCCTGATCAGCAAAAAGACCAACACTGAAAAATACAAAGCCCTGCTGGCCCGGCCGGAAATGGACCAGGTAAAAAAACTGGCCAGCTCAGGCATGGAAATAAAATATACCACTACGATCAAATTGCCACGCCCGGTAAAGAAAGCCGACAATACCATTATCAAACTTTCTGAAGACAAGAAAACCGTTACCATGCAGTACAACCTCCTTGAGCTGCTGGAGAACCCCGAGAAATTTGCTTACACGTTGGAATATTAATTGCATAATTTTGGCGATTCTAATCGCACAATATGCAAACAGACTTCTTAGTAATAGGCTCTGGTATTGCCGGACTCACCTTTGCGCTGAAAGCAGCCCAGCAGTTTCCGGATAAAAAAGTATTGATCGTCACCAAAACACAGGCCGACGAAACCAATACCAAATACGCACAGGGAGGCATTGCCGGCGTTACAGACTTTGAAAAAGACAGTTTCGACAAGCATATTGAAGACACCCTCATTGCAGGCGACGGATTGTGCAACAAAGCAGTAGTAGAAATTGTGGTCAAAGAAGGTGTCGACCGCATCCGCGAGATCATAGAGTGGGGCGCCCGTTTCGACAAAGAAGCCGATGGAGATTACAAGCTCGGCAAAGAAGGCGGTCACAGCGAGTTTCGCATCCTGCACCACAAAGACGTTACCGGCCGTGAAATGGAACGCGCGCTGTTAGACGCACTCAACACCTACAAGAACATCGAGATTATAAAACATTGCTTTGTTGTAGACCTCATCACTCAGCACCACCTCGGATACCTGATTACCAAATCCACCCCCGATATTGAATGCTATGGCGTGTACGTGCTGAACCGCGAAACCAACCAGATCGAAAAGATACTGGCCAACATTACCCTGCTGGCAACTGGCGGCAATGGACAGGTTTACCGCTCCACCACCAATCCTTACATTGCTACCGGCGACGGAGTGGCAATGGTATACCGCGCCAAAGGCCGTATCGAGAACATGGAATTTATCCAGTTCCACCCCACAGCGTTATATGAGCCCGGCGTACGCGGACAGTCGTTCCTGATCACCGAAGCCGTGCGCGGCGACGGAGGCATCCTTCGCAACAAGAACGGCGAAGCCTTCATGGAGCGGTACGACAGCCGGAAAGACCTGGCCCCCCGCGACATCGTAGCACGCGCCATCGACAGCGAGATGAAGATCACAGGTACCGAACATGTGTACCTCGACGTACGCCATATTCCACTCGAAAAGTTCACAGAACACTTCCCCAACATCTATGAAAAATGTAAATCCATTGGCATAGATGTGACAAAACACCTGATACCGGTAGCACCTGCTGCTCACTACAGCTGCGGCGGTATCAAAACCGATGAGTGGGGCCGCACCTCCATCAACAACCTGTATGCAGCCGGCGAGTGCGCCAGCACAGGACTGCACGGCGCCAACCGCCTGGCCAGCAACTCCCTGCTCGAAGCAATGGTATTCTCCCATCGTAGCTTCATGGATGCCACGCAGAAAATACAAACCAAGAGCCTGTCCCTTGTCACAGCAATCATTCCCGACTGGAATGCCACCGGCACCACCCAGCCCAAAGAAATGATCCTCATCACCCAAAGCCTCAAAGAAGTACAGCAGATCATGAGCGACTACGTGGGTATCGTGCGCACCAACACCCGTTTGGCCCGCGCCCTCAAAAGGCTTGATCTCCTGTGGGAAGAAACAGAATCACTGTACCAAACCACCACCTTATCACCACAGCTTTGTGAACTGCGCAATATGATCACCACAAGCTACCTCATTGTAAAATGCGCCAACTTCCGCGAGGAAAGCCGGGGGCTGCACTTTAACACAGATTACCCCCAAAAGAGCGAGCTGGTACAAAATATTGTGCTGTAAATACGTTATACAAACATGAACAAGATAACGCAGGCCATGATCTTCGCGGCAGGACTGGGCACGCGGTTCAAACCATGGACCGACAAGCATCCCAAAGCACTGGCCGTCATCCATGGCAAAAGCCTTCTACAACGAAACATAGAATACTTACAACAATATGGCATCTACCAGGTGGTAGTGAATGTGCACCACTTTGCAGAACAGATCACCGACGCCCTCCACCAAAACAAAGGCTGGGGCAGCGACATCACGATCAGCGATGAAACAGACGTCGTACTCGAAACCGGCGGCGGCCTCAAAAAAGCAGCCCCCCTCTTCCAGCCTTCACCCATAGTCATCATCAACGTAGACATCCTTACCGATCTGGACCTGGGCGCCATGATGCGCTTCCACCAACT
Organism: Paraflavitalea sp.; assembly: GCF_059502485.1. NCBI lineage: Bacteria > Pseudomonadati > Bacteroidota > Chitinophagia > Chitinophagales > Chitinophagaceae > Paraflavitalea > Paraflavitalea sp. The sequence goes on along the minus strand of NZ_JCACET010000008.1, from coordinate 866,676 downwards.
GGAAGCCCCGCTGGCCACATTGGCCATCACCAACCGCGTTACTTCCCGCTATTTCTTATTCGACGAGAACAATACCCTTTGCGGATGGCAGAATACTAAAACCGGCGAGCAAAAGATCAGTCGCACAGTAACGCCCATGATACCCAAAGCCTTTAGTGGTGTACACATTGTAGAACCTGCCTTGTTTCCCCTGATCACACAAGAGGGAAAATTCTCTATGGTAGACGTTTACCTGCAACTGGCAAAACAACACACCATCAAAGGATACGACCATAGCTATTCCAAATTCATCGACGTTGGAAAACCCGAAGCAGTAGCAACAGCAGAAAGTATGTTCCCACAGTGAGCATATTTTTGATATCGCCCTGCTTCCATTATATTTACTGACTATACCACCCACATGCAATCCATTATAGAATCGATAAAAGAACTTTATACCACCTGGAGCGGCAAACCCTGCGACCAGGTAGAAGTATTGCCACAGTCGGGCTCCGACAGGCGTTACTTCCGTATCCATGAAGGCGGCCAAACTTTCATCGCCACCTTTGGCAACAATATCCCGGAAAACGAAACCTTCATCTACTTCTCCGACCATTTTAAAGAAAGAGACCTGCCGGTGCCGGCTATCCTCGCACTCAGCGAAGACAAGACGATATACCTGCAGGAAGACTTTGGCGATGTATCTCTGTTGAACCGGCTTGAAGCAGAAGGCTTGTGCGACGCTGTATACGCCCTCTTCCGCGATAGCCTTCATCAACTGGCCACATTACAGGTGAAAGGACACGAGGGGCTCGACTACACCCGTTGCCTCACCAACCAGGAATTTGGCAAGCAGGCAATCCTGGCCGACCTGCTTTACTTTAAATATTATTTTCTCGATGCCTTGCGCAAGCCCTACGACAAGCAAAAGCTCATCGACGATTTTGAAGCACTGAGTACCTACCTCACCTTCACGGAATACAAATACTTTATGTTCCGCGACTTCCAAAGCCGCAACATCCTGGTGAAACCCGATAATACCGTTCACTTTATCGACTACCAGGGCGGCATGCGAGGTGCCCCACAATACGATGCCGCCAGTATGATCTGGCAGGCACGCGCTAATTTGCCAGATGACTGGAAAGCAGGCCTGCTTGAAGATTACATGGATTCATTCGAATCGATCATTGGACAACCATTGGACAGAGGCATTTTCAAAAGCCAATACAACGGCTATGTGCTCATCCGTCTGTTGCAAGTGTTAGGCGCCTACGGCTTCCGTGGCTTGTTCGAACGCAAAGCCCAGTTCCTCACCAGCATACCACAGGCATTGTACAACCTCAAATGGTTTATAGAAAACCAAAGCCTTGGCATCGCCGTGCCTGAGTTCAAAAAAGTACTGGAGATTTGTGTGGGCGATGACATCATAGAGCGGTTCACCCCGCTTACTGCCAACGATGAAACACCCCTCGTAGTAAACATCAGCAGCTTCTCCTACAAGAAAGGCGGCATACCAGCCGACACCAGCGACAATGGTGGAGGATTTGTATTCGACTGCAGAGGCATCCTCAACCCCGGCAGACTTGAAGAGTTCAAAACGCAAACCGGGCGCGACAAAGGAGTAAAAGACTTCCTCGAACAGCAAACCCGCATGCCCGAATACCTCAACAGTGTATTTGATATTGTCGATATCTCCGTAGAAGATTATATCCGTCGTGGATTCCAGAACCTCATGATCAACTTTGGATGCACGGGAGGCCAGCACCGCAGCGTATACGCCGCAGATGCCCTGGCCCGTCACCTGCGCAACAAGTTCAAGGTCAAGATCCAACTCAGGCACCACGTACAAGACGAAAAGAACTGGATAAATACGTAAACGGCTTCTGCCAACCATTTACCCCTTTATCTGTTATAACCGGTATTACGTAATGAAAACATGTACTACCTCGTCTACATTCCTTTATACCTGATGTCCCTGCTGCCCTTGCGGGTGCTGTACCTGCTGTCGGATTTTCTGGCCGCCCTCACCTGGCATGTCATCGGGTACCGGAAGAAAGTAGTACTGGATAATTTACGGATAGCCTTTCCCGAAAAAACAGAACAGGAACGCAAGACCATCGGCAAAAAGTTTTACCGGAACTTTGTAGACAACTTCATCGAAACCATCAAGCTGCTCTCTGCGGGCCGCAAGTTTATTACCAAACACTTCGTATTAGACAGCGACCCCTTCAAGCCCTTCTTTGAAGCAGGCCGTAAATGCCAGCTTCACCTGGGGCATAATTTTAACTGGGAGATCGCCAATGTTGTCATGCCCTTTTATACATCCTACTCTTTTATGGTAGTGTACATGCCCATTAAGAACAAAGCAATGGATAGACTATTCATGCACCTTCGCACCCGTACAGGGTCTACTATGCTACCCGCAACAGACATGCGCAATGCAATTGTTCCTTACCGTAATACACAATATATGCTGGCGCTGGTTGCCGATCAGGCGCCATCCGATCCGGCCAGAGCTTATTGGCTCAACTTCCTGGGCAGGCCTACAGCCTTTGTACGTGGCCCGGAAAGCGGCGCACGCGTGGGAAACATACCAGTGGTTTTTGTACAGATCTATAAAGTGAAACGCGGCTATTACCGCGCCCACCTCGAAATAGGCGCCGAAAACCCACACGAACTGCCAGAAGGCGAACTCTCCCGCCGTTATATTACCTTCCTGGAAAAAGCCATCCGCCAACACCCCGACATGTGGCTGTGGAGCCATAGAAGATGGAAGCATCACTGGAAACCCGAATATGCTAAAATGTGGATTGGCACAGAAAACGTGCAAGACCTGTAGAATATCTAAAAAATTAGATCGCGGCAGACCCTCTATGCTTACGTCCATTGTTAGAAGCGTTATGCCCTACTGTTCTGCCGCCACCATTCTCTCTTTTAAAGGACATCTGCTCTTTGGCTTCCTGTACCTTTCTGTATATTTCAAGCAATACCTCAGCAGCATCACTTTCAAGCATTTCCTGCAATTCATCCAATGATATCCCCCTGAGCCTTTCTGAATCGACCTCGATCTCCAGTTTCACTTTCCCATCACCCGGCTGAAAAGCAGACATAGACCTTACGGTTCCGTTAAAAGGTATTTCATTCTCGAACACACTATCAACCTCCGTTGCCCAGAAAAAGTTAGGCGTTTGACCCGCACTTGCAGGTATCCCCGATGCAATAGCATTGAAAAATTCCCGGTGATTACCACTGAATGCACCATTATTCCATACACGCAACAATTGTTCTGTAAAAGTTCCATTATCACCCCTTCCATCTCCGGCCAGTTGATGATCCTGGCAAGCAGCCAAAAGAAGTACACTTGCCTCTACCTTTTGATCAATGCCCCTGGATATCGAAAACTTAATACCCTCATACAACACCTTGTTATCCGAAACAATTTCCCGGGCTCTGAATTCAGGTAGTAACCGCGAGCTACCGGTAGCAAGTTCAGTCCGCCTTGATTTTGTGGTTGCCATTCTTGCTACTGTCCCACTGTGGCAACTATCCGAAATAACAAGAATCCTGACACCACGCTTAAACGCCGACCAGCACCTATACAATTCATCATCCAAAACCATCCTGTCATACAGGCACCATATTTCATCGGTCTTATCATCTTCATCCTTCTCCCTCATGTCATTTACCTTCGAACCATGACCAGAATAAGTAATCAAAAAAGTATCCCCCGCCTCTAAGACATCAGCCGCATGCTCGATCTCCCTGAAAACCCTTGCAGCGGTTGCATCCTTTGTAAATAAGGGCATAGCTTCATACCCTGCGCATTTAGCTAATTTCATCATATCCCTTACATCGTTTTCTGGATTTTTTAAGAACCCATCTTCACCATAGTGATTCCGGTCAAACTCATTAAGACCAATGTGAAGCGAAAGTGCCTTTTTCATTTCAAAAAATTATAGGTTAAATAATATTTCCGCCGGTTAAAGGTCAAAGAAAACAACTGCCACAAATAGAAGATTAACCCCGTATATCTCTACCGTGTTTTAACGGTTATATGCCATACAAGCTTTAATTACGGGAAATAAACGGGAAATAAACAGGTGATTTAGCAGGCATCTTTAAGTGTAAGCCGCTTTTTTATAAAAGCCATTACAATGAATTTTGGCAAATCATTTCACCAATAAAAAGCAAACTTATGCCAGCTAACACACCAAAGACTTTACCAAATTCGTTTCTCGGCCAGGTCTTAGCCAATGAAAGAATTAAACGCTTTCAGGAAGGAAAACTAAAATTACTATCCAACGACCTGCAGAAAGAGGATACAAAATCAGTCTGGTTTTCTTTCGAATCCATTGAAGGAATATACAAAGAGTTAGTATATTTAAATGCGAATGGCCTTAGGGTTTACTTCGGGACTTACGAAAATGAATTAACCGCAGGGAATGCTCAAGGCCAACTGACTGTTATCTTCGTTGCCACTGCGCTCAATGCTAATAACCTGAATGAGGATATTATTTTAGAAACGTTACCCGATTTTGCAGAAAGGCAAACAGCGACTAAAGCAGCAGTAGAAGCCAAAAAAGCAGTGGAACAATTAGGTATAAAAAAAGAATTTGACTTTGGCTCGCCCTGCCCACCAGATTGCGGAGAACCAGACCCTTCCAAATTCCCTCAACCATGACTATAAAAGACATTTACATCTTTTTCATTTTTTTAAGTTGCATATCCAGCCTGCTCAGCTTCAGGCTGGACATGCAACGTCCTTTTAAATTATTTGCTGCCTTTCTTTTCCTGACCTTGGCAGTAGAATGCACAGCCATGTACTTTGGGAAAGCACTATTTAGACAAAATCTGTGGTTATATAATGCCTTTCTCATTATTTATTATACTTTCTACTCATATTTTTTTAGCCATTTCCTTCAGCCCGCTCTAAAAAAAGTTATAACAGTGTCATGTATACTGTTAATCGCTTTTTCCTTAATTAACCTGTTTTTTATTCAAGGCCCTAATTTCTTCAATAGCTACACAATGGCAGCAGCAAGCATCCTAATGCTTACAATGTCAATACTCTACCTGAAGCAACTCCTCAACGAAAACAAAGTCATAAAACTATCGCGCGATTCCTTATTCTGGATATCGATAGGCATCCTTATCTTCCACCTCGGAGCATTACCCTATTTTAGCCTGCTCAATTATTTGAACAAAAACTTTTTATCGTTATCTTACTCCTTGTTATTAATCATTAAGGTGTTGAACATTGTCATGTATTTGCTTTTTTCCGTTAGTTTCCTATGCCGGATAAATACTCGGAAGTCCTAATACTCATCATTACCACAACCTGCCTATTACTTCTGCTTGGAGGAATAATAATAGGCTTCATATTGCTTTTTCGAAGTCGTCAACAAAAATACTTTCGCGACACACAGACCCTGCAATCCCAGTTCGATCAAACCCTCCTCCAATCACAACTCGAAATACAGGAACAAACCCTCCAAAATATCTCTCAGGAAATACACGACAATATCGGGCAGGTATTAAGCCTTACCAAACTCAACCTTGGCACCATGGACATCGATAAGCCCGATCAATTACAACAAAAGATAGAAGACTCGAAAAAGCTGATAGGTAAAGCCATTCAGGATCTGCGCGATCTTTCCAAAAGCCTTAGTACAGACTATGTATCAGCCATGGGCCTTACAGAAGCAATAAATTATGAGTTGGAGATGATCCGCAAAAGCGGCGTCTATACAACCACCCTCGAAACAGAAGGCTCACCCATAAAGCTGGAAGCACAAAAAGAACTCATTATCTTTCGCATCGTCCAGGAGATCATCAACAACATTATCAAACACGCCAAAGCCACTACCATTATCATACAACTCAACTATGGACCGGAAGCCTTCAGTATAATCGTAAACGACAACGGCAGCGGCTTCGACCTTACCCCCCTCAATGCCGGAGACAACAGCAAGTTTGGTCTCGGCCTCCGTAATATGTACAAACGCGCCCGGCTGATCGGTGCCCAATTTTCCATCACCAGCACCCTTGGAGCCGGCACTACGGTAACACTGATACTACCACATGACCCCAATCACGTTGTCAGTGCGTAAAGGGTCGCCCGATACTGTTCAGAGATTTCTACAAACAACATAACAGTGCGTCTTTCAGCCTATTATGAGCAAGGTGTTTTTCTCGTATTTCCAGCAAAAAAACACGGTATTTATATGATATAGGTCAAACCACAGACTCAATTCGTAAATTACACTACACATCTTTCGTATCAAATGAAAAGAAATGGGGATCATACATGAACATGAGATAATTAAAACGAAACTTGAAATACAGGAGCAGGCACTGAAAAATACCGTACAGGAAATACATGATAATATCGGCCAGATACTAAGCCTGGCAAAATTACATTTAGGTACCCTGGATTTTTCAAAGCCTGAAGAAGTAGCTCAAAAAACGTTAAACAGCAACCAGCTGATAGGCAAAGCGATTAAAGACTTGCGCAAACTGGCAAAACACCTCGATGCCAACTACATCTGCCAGGGAGGGCTACTCAAATCAATTGGCTATGAGCTTAGCCTTATGCCCAGAGACAGGGCAGCAGACCCGCAATTGACTATAACGGGCAAAATAGCGCCATTGAGCAAAGAAGAAGAACTAATGCTGTTCCGCATCGTACAGGAAGGCATTCAGTACTTTCTTGAAAGCAGCAGTACATCGCAAATTTCGCTGAGGATCAACTGTCAGGAAGACACATTAGAGATCAATATACACAACAGAGAAACACAACACGATGAACAACAGGCAAGTAATATATCCGACAAATACATACCCATGATCCAAAGCCGGTCGGTCATGATTGGCGCCCGGCTGCAGGTAAGCCATATGTTAAAAAACGAAACAACAATAAACATTACCTTTCCATACACAAACCACTAAACTAACTATGGTAAAAGTCAAAACAACCCGCGTAGCACTTATCGACGACCATGTACTATTGCGCAATGGGTTGGCCAGCATGGTAAAAAACTTCGATGGGTATACAGTGCTGCTGGAAGCCAACAACGGCAAGCACTTCATCGAGCAACTCAAAACCAACTCAGCTCCCGACCTCGTGCTGATGGACATCAATATGCCCGACATGGATGGCTTTGAAACCACCCTGTGGTTGAAACAAAACTACCCCGACGTACGGGTGCTGGCCCTTTCCATGTACGACAATGAACAGTCCATCATCCGTATGTTGAAAAATGGCGCAAGAGGCTATATACTGAAAGAAACAGAACCCAAAGAATTCAAGTGTGCGTTGGATTCGGTAATAGATAAAGGCTATTACTATTCCGAAATGGTGACCGGCAAAATGATCCACGCACTCAACAACCTCGAAGACGACAACAACAGCATTAAACCCCTGATCTCATTAAACGACCGGGAAATAGAATTTCTGAAACTGGCGTGCACAGAACTTACCTATCGCGAAATAGCCGACAAAATGCACCTGAGCCCGCGCACCATAGACGGCTACCGGGATGCACTGTTCGAAAAACTCAACGCCAAAACAAGAGTAGGACTGGTCGTCTATGCAATACGCAACGGAATATTCCAGGTTTAGTCCAATAAACAAAAAGACCAGCTTTCCAGCTGGTCTTTTTTTATAAGCTATAATTGATACGGCTTAATTCAACACACTATTTTCCTTCACTACCTCGATCCCCTTCTGCTCTTTAATAGCACCCCAGCCACCCAGCACATTGTGCAGGTTATGAATACCCTGGCGCTTGAGCAGCGAAGCAGCGATGATACTACGGTATCCACCGGCACAATGCACATACAGGTTTTGGTGCTCCTGTATATTAGCCATGCTACCGGGATCAGTCATTTCATTCAAAGGAATATTCACCGCACCGGCAATGTGGCCATCAGCAAATTCAGTTTCGCGGCGCACATCAACCACTATGAGGTTTTTATCATAAGGCAGGTCCATCGCCAGCTCATCAGCTTCTATGTCGATGATCAGATCGATCTGTTCACCCGCAGCCCTCCAGGCTTCGATGCCACCTGCAAGAAAACCCTGCATTTGAGAGAAGCCTACACGCGCCAGCCGCACAACACTCTCTTCCTCCATGCCAGCTTCAGTTACCAGGATAATGGGTTTATCGAAAGGCAACAGACTGCCAGCCCACTCGGCAAAACGTCCTTCCAGACCAATGCTGATAGAACCCGGCACAAACTGTTGTGAAAACTCATTCGCCTTGCGTGTATCGAGTACGATCACTTCCTCATTGTTCATCCACTCTTTAAACTCAGCTACAGACAATGGAGTGAGTCCTTTCTTCAAAATACCATCAAGGCTATCATAACCCTCTTTATTGATACGCGCATTGATCGGAAAATATTGCGGAGGCAAACCCAACCCATCGGTCACCGCCTTGATAAAATCTTCGCGTGACTGTGGCTGTAAGGCATAGTTGGTTTCCTTTTGCTCGCCGATTGTACTATGCGTCTCAGGCCCCAGGTTCTTACCACAGCTACTACCCGCACCGTGTGCAGGATACACAATAACAGAATCAGGCAACGTAGCGATCTTCTGCTGCAGCGAATCGTACAACATAGAAGCAAGATCTTCCTTGCTAAGGTTACCACTGCTGAGATCGGGACGACCCACATCACCCACAAACAACGTATCGCCGGTAAACAAAGCATAAGGAACATTATGCTCATCACGCAGCAGGTAACAAGTAGATTCGAGCGTATGACCAGGCGTATGAATCACTTCAATCGTCAGGTCTCCTAACTTAAACACCTCGCCGTCCTTCGCAAGATGGATCGGGAAATTAGTTTCCGTGGATGGACCATACACGATCGGTGCATCAGTAGCCTTTTGCAGATCGAGATGACCACTCACAAAGTCCGCATGAAAATGTGTCTCAAAAATATACTTGATAGAAGCGTTACGTTCTTTCGCCAGGTCGAGGTAACCCGCAATATCCCGCAAAGGATCGATAATAGCAGCCTCGCCATTACGCTCAATGTAATAGGCTGCTTCACTTAAACAGCCTGTGTATAATTGCTTTATAAACATATTGCAAAGGTAGTCCTTAAATGTAAAAAGCAGAACATGGTAGGCCATGTCCTGCTTTGAAGCAGATTATCAAAAGGTTAAACCGGATAATCAGGTGTTCAGATCCTCTACACACTCCATGATGTGTGCCACACGGGCACTATTCACGGAATAATAGATGAACTTGCCATCCCGCTCTGTTTTTACAATCCCAGCCCTGCGAAGAATCGCAAGGTGTTGTGAAGCTACCGACTGTTCAAGTCTAAGCCGCACATAGATTTCAGTTACGGTGAGGCGCTTTTGCTCATCTATGAGCTTAAGGATCTGCTGGCGCAACTTGTGGTTAAGTGCGCGTAAGATCATCGCGGCCTTTTTTAGGTTTAGGAAGTCAACCTTGACGGAATCCCCATGTACGCCGTCTGCATTCAGCACCATGGAGTAGTTGCTTGTTACGTTCATGTGCACATCAGAGCTTTTAAAAATTTAATAGGATAAGCGTGCCAAATTTACAAGAAAAAAAATACTATGTGAATTAAAGGTCTATAAAAGTTTCACTTAGTTTAAATTTTTATATGAGAGTAGAATTCCTTGAGATAAGCGGGCTCAGTGTAAGCAAGGTCAGCCCACAATTGCCGCTGGAACTGCTTTTCAGCCAGGTAAGCAAGGTCGGAAGCAGAATAATCACCCGCGTAAAACATTGCATTTGAATGATTAGTTAGGGGTTTCCACTTATCCATTCCATTCCCACAGAAAATTATGCGATTATTCTCTAACTCTTTGTTAAAAGAATTATTGTCTAATATACGCGCACCACCCGGAATTATTACCTCCAAGTCTATACTATAGACGGCAGTAAACACTTCCATCCTGCGCGCATCAATCATAGGACATAATAAGGCAGGTAACAGAGGAGATTCGCCCGATGACAATCCCATCGCTTCGCGCGTTGCATAAGCAATCACTTTTAATGTACTCTCCGTAATCAACGGAATACTAAGCGCATAACACAAACCCTTTGCTGTAGCCATTCCCACGCGCAACCCGGTATAAGAGCCCGGCCCGGCCGTAATAGCCACCGCCTCCAACTGCTGCATGCTGAAACCCGCATCCCGCACAGCCTCCGCAATAGCAGGCTGGACCCAGCTCGCATGATCCTTCTGCTCACGGTTTACCATAGTCGTGATAGCCACACCATCCTTCGCCACACATATACTCGCATATTCAGTAGCAGTATCGATATTCAATAACAGTCCCATGAGCTTAATCCCTCCTTTTGACGACAACCTGCACAAATACATGTGCAATAAGATGCTGTCGTGGTTCTATTTACATAACAATCAATCAAAAAGGTTGGTGGTCCTCACCAACAACTTCCACCATCCTTTACAAGTCAGCCCAGTTCCTGCACCAGTGCAGGCGCCGGTGTATAACGAGCGTCAGACCTTGCAAGCTCCTGCAACAACTCGCCAATATTGCGCAAGCCAATAGCATCGCTCCATGCAAATGGTCCAAAAGGATAGTTTGTGCCAAGTTTCATGGCCACATCAATCTCTTCTTTAGAGCTTACACCAGCCCCCAGCGTATAATAAGCTTCATTAACAATAGCAGCCAGCACCCGCGGCGTGATCATTCCACACACATCCGGCACCACCTGGTAGCGCCATTGCAAAGCATTAAACACGAGCTGCACCCCTTCCAGTTGATCCCTATCCGTTAGGGCAACTTCAATTAAGGGTCGACGTAATAAACCAGGCCATGCATTCACCCGGATAAGCTGCTTGCCAATTACCTGTCCGGTCCAAGGTACTGCGTTCACAAACAACGGTTTACCATTCACAGGCTTCAGCCGTGCAGTCCTTTCAGGGTCGGCATCAAACAACAAGTCGAAATAAGCATCCGCTTCCACCATCAACAAAGAACTCACCGAGTCAACCCACATAAACTCCACGCCCGCAGGAACTTCCTTCTCCAGCCACTCATTCTTCAAAACATCATTCGCCAGTATGGCAATGGTCATGACAAAAAATTTACGCAAAGAAAGAGCATTGTCACCAATTGCCCGCTACCAGTTTAGTTAACGGAAATCCGGAATTGCCCTATTTTTGGTCCATGGAAAAAAAGATCATCAATACCAGCAATGCGCCCGCTCCCATTGGTCCCTACAACCAGGCCATCCAACTCGGCGGCTTACTATTCGTGTCCGGACAGATCGCCATCAACCCGGCCAACGGCAATATAGAAGCAACCGACATCCATGCAGAGACCCACCAGGTAATGCACAACCTCAAAGCCATCCTGAGCGAAGCAGGCATGGACTTCAGCAATATTGTAAAAACAACCATCTTCCTCAGCGATATGTCACTCTTTGCTACAGTAAATGAAGTGTACGGCAAATACTTTCAAAGCGATTTCCCGGCTCGGGAAACAGTAGCAGTAAAAGGGTTGCCCAAGAATGTGAACGTAGAGATCAGTGTGATCGCAGGCAAATAAGAACACAATAAGAAGCCGGAAGCCCGATGTCAGCCATGCTTATTATACAATGACTAACAACAGACTTCCGGCTCAATATAATTTATGGGAAGGTTCCCGATTCAAACGTTCAACGCTGAACGCCCGACTCTCAACTATTTCAATACGCCCAGTTCCTTACCAACCTTCGTAAAGGCAGCAATAGCTTTATCAAGATGTTGTTGCTCATGACCGGCACTTAGCTGCACGCGAATACGCGCCTGGCCTTTCGCCACCACCGGGAAGAAGAACCCAATTACATAAATACCTTCCTCCAGCAGCTTCGACGCAAAATTCTGCGCTACCACAGCATCATACAACATGATCGGAACGATCGGGTGATCACCAGGCTTGATATCGAAGCCGGCCTCCGTCATCTTACTGCGGAAATATTTAGTGTTATGCTCCAGCTTATCGCGCAGCGTGGTCGTTTCAGTCAGCAGGTCCAGCACCGCAATAGAAGCGCCCACAATACTTGGCGCCAGCGTATTGGAAAACAGGTAGGGCCTTGAACGTTGACGCAGTATCTCGATCACTTCTTTGCGCCCACTGGTAAAACCACCGGAAGCTCCGCCCAACGCTTTACCCAGCGTACCGGTAATGATATCTATCTTACCCATCACACCCCTGTACTCATGCGTACCACGGCCTGTTTTGCCAAGGAAGCCACTGGAGTGACATTCATCGATCATAATAGCCGCATCATACTTTTCAGCCAGCTCCACGATCTTGTCGAGTTGCGCAATAGTACCATCCATACTGAAAGAACCATCAGTGATGATAACACGGCTGCGTTGCGCCTGGGCCTCTTTCAGCTTGGCTTCCAGGTCCTCCATATTATTGTGCTTATAACGATAGCGCTGCGCTTTACAAAGACGAACGCCATCGATAATAGAAGCGTGGTTCAGTTCATCGGAGATCAACGCATCCTGCTCATTATACAAAGGCTCAAACACACCCCCGTTCGCATCAAAAGCCGCAGCATAAAGGATCGTATCCTCTGTACCCAGGAATTGAGAAATCTTCGCCTCCAGTTCCTTATGAATATCCTGCGTACCGCAGATGAAACGCACACTGCTCATACCATAGCCACGATGATCGACAGCCTTCTTGGCTGCTTCGGTCACCTTGGGATGAGAAGACAGGCCCAGGTAATTGTTGGCGCAAAAATTCAGCACCGTCTTACCGTTAACTACAATTTCAGCTCCCTGAGGAGATTCGATGATACGCTCCGTTTTGTACAATCCGGAAGCCTTGATTTCTTCCAGTTCAGTAGCCAGCCTTTTGACTAAATTTTCATTCATGGAAAGAGGAATTTTTTAGATAAGGGCACAAAAATAATGATTTGAGGTGCTGCTTATTTGAAATTTTCAAATGCTTAATATCACTATACTACCATCACCTAAGAGGAGACTGCACAGATAAAAATGTGTTCACCAGGGCTTAAGCCGTACTTATCCCGTATACAAGCCGGAGTTAAGCCGTACATAAGCCGCACTAAAGGCGCACTTTCATAAAAAATATGGTGTAATTATATTACCCTCGCATGCCTCACCCAAACCTTCAAGCATCTAAAAATCAGCGACTTACTCATCTGTAAAAGCATTTCACTATATCTATGTAGTAAAGCTGCAACCCTCATAAACCCTTAGTGGATTTATAGTAAGGGAAAAAGCCCCGGCAAGGGCCGATTACGTCAGGAGGATTGGGTATTTTTTGCCGGTAACAAGCTTCATTAACCAAATTTCAGATTAATTAACCATTCCTGTAACATTTTGGTTATAACTTCGTCTTATTAACAAATAGCCATGCCATGCGTAAGAAATTCTTCCTCCGCACATTCATTATACTGGTAGTCCTCACGGGAGGCATATTGGTAGTTGCCGCCACCCGGGCAGGCAAAACAACAGAAGAAGAAGTGTGTAGCGAGTCAAAAGACCAGCCTGAAAAGCCCAAAGCACAGGGAGAGTTTATCATCCTCGAAGCGCTGAACCGTGCTGTAATGGTTACAGCCAGGTAGTTAACTTTTGAATATCAACGATTTACAATATTACTAAGAGGCCCTTGCGGCCTCTTTCTTATTTTAGATAAAAAATTTCACCGGTAGCTGTAACATTTCCTATCCCTGTACGCTCTTACCTTATATACAAGCATTAAGAGAACGGACTATAGCTTATGACCGAAAAAGAGTATAACCAGTGTGTAACAGAGTACGCGGATAACGTGTACCGCTTCGCCCTTAAAAATCTTCGCAACACCGAAGATGCCAGGGATGTGGTACAATCGGCATTCGAAAAAATGTGGGTCTACAAGGCAGACGTAGGAGATGGCAAAGGCAAAAGCTATCTGTTTACCATCGCCTACCACCTGATACTCGACCACGTACGAAGAGTAAAAAAGAAGACGAGCATTGAAAGTGAGATGAAAAAGGATTATCCGGAGGAACCTCAGTCGTACGACCGCCCCATGAACAACACCCGCAAAGTGCTGGAAGCGGCACTGGCACAACTGGACGAAACACAACGGTCATTGGTATTGCTGAAAGATTATGAAGGATATTCTTATGTAGAGATCGGGCAGATTACCGGTTTGAACGAAAGCCAGGTAAAAGTGTACTTACACCGCGCCCGCGTGCAGTTGAGAAACTATTTGGTCAGCCCTCAAAATGTGATATAGCATGAACATTAACCGCCATAATTACGAAGAATACTTTCTGCTGTATGTGGACAATGAGCTGAACATTGCCCAACGCAAAGCAGTAGAAACATTCGTGGCAGAAAATCCTGATCTGCGGGCCGAACTGATCATGTTGCAGCAATCCGTACTACCGGCAGATAACACCATATTCACCGGTAAACACAACCTGTTGAAGAATACAACAGCGCCCAATCCTGTCAATGAAACCAATTGCGAAGAATACTTTGTGCAGTATGCCGATGATGAACTGAATAATGAGCAGAAAGATCAGGTGGAACAATTCGTATACAGGAACCCACAGCACCAGGCAGCATTCGAATTGCTGCAACAGGTAAAGCTGATGCCCGATACTTCCATCGTATACCCGGATAAATATGCCTTGTACCGCCATGAAGAAGACGAAAAGGCGCCGGTGATCAGGATGCGCTGGTGGCGCATAGCTGCCGCAGCAGTGGTGCTGATCTTTGCAGGAGCAATGGGATGGAATATGGTTACGAATGGAGGAAAAAAGAATAATACCGATCAGCCCGGTAATCAGGCAGTAGCAGTGAACGATAAAGATTCAGGTAAAACAAACCAACCGGCAACAACTGTACAGGAACAAACACCCGACAACCTTGCCAGCAAAGACAAAACACCTGTTACAACACCTGATCAAACGCAGAACCTGGCGGTCAATAACGACAAGACCAATAATAAAGACAACAGGAAGGACAATCAATCTTTACCAAAGGTAACAGTGCCTGTTGATCCGACACCTGAAGACAAGATGGCTGTCAATAACGGCAACGAAAGAAAGAACAGTGATACAGAGCCTAAAGTGCCCATAGTTCCAAATACGCCGCAAAAGCAGGATGTAGCAATTAAAACACATGACGTAAAAATTGTAGACCCAACCGACCGTGGCACTATAAATACCGACGTAAAGAATAATGACCTGGCATTAACTACTCCCAAGGTTAATCCGGAGCTAATCAAACAGACTGTCGTTACCGAGGAAATTGACCCCGATGTAATATTCGCAGCGAATGACAACAACAACGGTAAGAAAAACAAATCACGCGGCTTCTTCCGGAAAGTATCCCGTGTTTTCGATAAAGCCACCAATGCAGACCCCGACCACGAAAAGTCGAGCATACGCATCGCCAGCTTTGAAATAGCATTAAAATAATCTCCAATTACACAGTAAATACAGAAGTATGAAAAGGATGTTAGCCCTCCTTGCAGGGATAAGTGTAGCATGTTCAGCCCTCGCACAGGATTCAACACAACAACAAAAAACAGATACCCTCCGCATCGGCAAAATGATCATCGTGCGCGACCCCAACAGCCGTAGCGCCAAAGAAGACAATGACCGGGAATACTCCCGTAGTTATCGCCGGAAGTACAAGCCATCTAATCTCACCACCAACTGGTTGATATTCGATATTGGCTTTACCAACTTCAACGACAAGACCAACTACCTCAGCGCAGAAACACAACTCTTTGCACCTGGAGCAAATGAAGATTGGTTTAAGCTCAGAGCTATCAAGTCTACCAATGTCAACATCTGGCTCTTTATGCAGCGCTTCAACATGATCAAACACGTCGTGAACCTGAAATACGGCTTGGGCATCGATATGAACAACTACCGCTTCGAGGAACCCATTAAGTTCCTGACAGAACCCAAGACTACCGTAATACAGGACCTCACCACTAATTACAAGAAAAACAAGTTGGCGGCCGATTACGTAACTGTGCCCATGATGCTGGAATTTAATTTCACGCCCCACCGCGAAAGAGGATTCAGCCTCGCCGCAGGCGCCAGTGCAGGATACCTTTACTCCAGCCGTCAGAAAACCGTTACCGATGCAGATGGCAAACGCAAGAAACGTGACGACTTCGACCTCCGTCCCTGGAAAATATTGTACATCGCAGAAATGGGATTAGGTCCGGTAAAATTATACGGCACCTATGCACGCGAAAGCATCTTCGAAAAAGGCCTCGACTTTACACCCTATAGCGTAGGCGTAAGGATCAGCAGCTGGTAGAAATCATTGGAGAATATAGCCATGAATTAACTCATTATTTCCTGTTCACCAGCCACGCGCCTACGATCAGACACACAAGCCCGATCATCTTCTGTAAGGTGATCGGGCTTTCTTTCATACCCAATACACCAAAGTGATCCATCAACACCGCAGTGAATAACTGCCCCGCAATAATGAGCACAAACATATTGGAAGCGCCGATCTCCTGCACCGATAACAACACCACCGTTACTACAAATACCCCCAACAGGCCACCCGTAAACTTGTACCAGCTGATATCACTATAGGCCGACAAAGAAGGAAAAGCCTGCTTCGAAAATAAAAGCAGCACAGCCAGCGCAATAGTTCCACCCACAAAAGAAATAAAAGCCGCCAGAAATGGATGATTAATAGCTGCCCTGAGCTGAGCATTGATACCAGACTGAACTGTCATAGCCACACCGGCCATTATCGGCAGAATATAAAAAAGCAGTTTCATGAACATTCCCAATTTGGGTAGCAAGTTACAACAGTCCGTTAACCAGAAATGGCAAATAAATTGCTTATAATAAATCAATAATCCATTGTCTATGTGCTATTGCCTCTTTACCATGTTAAAATTATCCCCATAAAAAATATTTTTATTTCCATATACGTTAATACAGGAGGTCGCTCCATTAAAACATTCTATTCATTTTAAACCACTTACCATCGCCTGGTCTCTACGCAAAACCACGGTTAATATGAAACGCCAACACATCGTCGCGCTGCTCCTCATTTCCTGTGCAGGATTAGCTGCCTTTAAAACCATCGAAACGAGAGTCATCAAGAAAAGATTCTTCCACAATGAGCCTACCGGAACGGTATACGTCATTGTAGATAAGTCCGACTATGAATTGCAGGTATATGATGATGAAGGTTGGTATGCAACCTATCCCGTTGTGTTTGGCAACAAAGACCAAAGCGATAAAATGATGGAAGGCGACCGGAAAACACCCGAAGGAACCTTTAAGATCATCTCCAAAAGACCCCACGAAAAGTGGCATAAAATGCTCATGCTGGATTATCCCACACAGGAAAGCCAACAGAAGTTCAACCAGCGCAAAGCCAAAGGCTCTATTCCTAAAAATGCCAAGATAGGTGGCGGTATCGCTATCCATGGCACCTGGCCCAATGATAATATTGTAGTAGACGATTTTACCAACTGGACCAATGGCTGCATCGCATTAAAGAACGAAGACCTCGATGAGCTGGAAACCTTTCTGCCCATTGGTACCAAAGTAGTCGTGCGCCGCTAACCGGTCACTGCAGTAAAAATTCTTTTATTTCCAGTTTCCATTTTGCAGGCTCCCGCTTGCACAAGGACTCATGCTTTGCAGTTTCATACACCACCAGCTTCTTATGCTGATGCGGAATATTGTTGTAGATAGCATCCGTCTCCGCCTTCGTTACCCGTGGATCCTTGGCACCATGCTGCACCAGCACCGGGCAGTTGATCTTTTTTACATACTCCGCCGGATTGAGACCAAAAGCCCAGAAGCCTCGCATGGTGCCGCCCCAGAAAGTGAGCAACCCCGAAATAGGTTGTTCAGGTAGCCCCATCGTGCGCACCCTTCCCTTTACAGCAGCCGTTAAAGTGCCGTAAGATAATTCCATGATCACCTTCTCTGGCTTGATATCATATTCAGCGATGACATGCGCAATCGTAGCAGCACCCATCGATACGCCCCACAGAACAATGTTCTTTTCACCTTTGGCGCGCACATGATCATAAGCCGCTTTCACATCAGCCGATTCACGATAGCCAATAGTAGACACATTTCCTTCACTGCTGCCATGCGCCCTGAAATCAACCAGCAGCGTATTGAAGCCCAGCTCGTGCATATAGTAGGCCTCTTCCAATACACCTGATCGCGAAGACGCGTGACCATGACATAAAATAACAGTACCCTTCGCACTGTCGCGCGGCATATACCAGGCAGCCAGGTGCATGCTGTCATTAGTGGTTAAAGAAAGTGTATCATAAGGAATCGCAGGCAAGCCCTTAATGACCGACTTGGGATATTGCAAACCAAACACGAGCATCTTTGCTTTTTCCCAGCCCGACATTTGCTCCGGCTTCTTTACAACAGCCGAAGGTTCATCATAGAAATAAGTAAACTTATAGGCATGAAATGCTGCCAGGATATTAAGCAGTACCACCAGGATAAGCAGTACCCGCAAGGCTCTTCGTAATAGTCGCATGAGGGGTTTCGTAGTTTTACTGGAGCAACCCTTAACACTTCAAAATTGTCATATAGCGGGGTGCCCATGGCCAACGAATCTGGCATGAATATCGTACATAATTATGGTACCCCATATCCTTGAAGAACCCAATACACATTGGGAGATAGAACAAAACATATAACATTGGTAATCAGAAAACGGCCAATGTTTTCCGTCTCTATGAAAACCCCATATTACTCCAGCCATGGGGTTTTCTTTTTATATAACCCCTTATAACTTGCCTTTCTTGATCTCGTCTACCACTGCAGGATCCAACAGCGTTGAAGTGTCACCTAATTTATCAGTTTCACCCTCTGCAATTTTACGTAGTATTCTCCGCATGATCTTACCACTCCTGGTCTTGGGAAGACCGCTTACAAACTGAATTTTATCAGGCTTGGCAATAGGTCCGATGATGCGTGAAACGGTTTGTGTGATATCCTGCCGTGTCAATTTCTCATCCTTCATATCACCCTGGAAGATCACGTAAGCGTAAATGCCCTGTCCTTTGATATCATGCGGATACCCAACTACAGCACTCTCTACTACACCCGTGTGCATGTTGATGGCATTTTCCACTTCTGCTGTACCGATACGGTGGCCGCTCACGTTCAACACATCATCCACCCGGCCGGTTATACGATAATTGCCTTGCTCATCGCGCAGACAACCATCACCAGTGAAGTATAAGTTTTCGTACGTAGCAAAATAGTTCTGGCGACAACGTTCATGATCACCATACGTGGTGCGCAGCATGCCGGGCCAGGGGAATTTGATACAGAGATTGCCACTCACGCCATTACCCTCTACCTCTTTACCATTCTCATCTACCAGGATGGGTTGCACACCCGGCAGCGGCAGCGTAGCGAAAGTTGGTTTGGCCGGCGTCACGCCCGCCATATTGGAGATCAACATACCACCCGTTTCTGTTTGCCACCAGGTATCGACGATCGGGCATTTCTTCTTACCGATATGCTCATCATACCAATGCCAGGCCTCTTCGTTGATCGGCTCACCTACCGTTCCCAATACCTTCAAGGAACTGAGATCGTGCTTCTGCACAGGGTCCAGGCCAAAGCCCATCAGGCTGCGGATAGCAGTAGGCGCCGTATACAGGATGTTCACTTTGAACTTGTCTACGATATCCCAGAAGCGGCCGGCATCGGGCCAGGTGGGCACCCCTTCAAACATCAGGGTAGTAGCACCCGCACTCAGCGGGCCATACACGATATAGCTATGACCAGTGATCCAACCAATATCTGCTGTGCAGAAATACACATCACCTGGCTGGTATTGGAACACATTCACAAAAGAGTAATTGGCATACACCATATAGCCACCGCAGGTATGCACCACACCTTTGGGCTTACCGGTAGAACCGGAGGTATACAGGATAAATAGCATGTCCTCTGCATCCATCACTTCAGCAGGGCAATCAGGATTGCCCATGGTTTCCACCTTCTTCACTTCATCTTCCCACCACACGTCGCGACCTTTGATCATGGATACAGCTGTACGCGTGCGGGTCAACACGATCACACGCTTTACAAAAGGACACTGTACCAGCGCATCATCGATCACACCCTTCAAAGGGATCTCTTTATTGCCACGGAAAGCACCATCACAGGTTACTACAAACTCGGCCTTCGCATCCTGCAGACGGTCGGCAATACTTTGTGCACTGAAACCACCAAACACCACAGAATGAATAGCGCCAATGCGGGCGCAGGCCAGCACAGCAATAGCCAGCTCGGGCACCATGCCCATATAGATACAAACACGGTCGCCCTTGCGGATACCGTTATTCTTAAGCACGTTGGCAAACTGCACTACTTTATTATACAGCTCACGGTAGCTGAGCACACGATGATGCTCTTCGGGATCATTCGACTCCCAGATGATGGCAGGCTTATTGCCCAGCGTCTCCAGGTGACGGTCGATACAATTCTCTGTAATATTCAGCTTGGCTCCGCTGAACCATTTAATGGTAGGCTTCTTGAAATCCCACTCCAACACATTGTCCCAGGGCTTGCGCCATTGAAAGTGAGCAGCAATATCACCCCAGAACGCTTCGGGCTGTTCCACACTCTTTTTATAGGCTGCCTGGTATTGTTCTGCTGACTTTATCTGGTAGGGATATGACATAAACGATCGTTTTCCTTTGATTTGGGGCTTAAAAATACAACAGATTAAATACGAAAATGAGCTTATAAGAAAATTTGAAAATTATTCATACGAATAGTCCGGTTAATGCACATTCGGGTTACCACGCACAGGGAAAAAGAATAACAGCATAGCAAACTCCTGCAATTGCGTAGACTATTTGGTTTCGCATTATCAAATTTGCATTACCGTCTCTTCAGATTACCACAATTTCAAATTATCAATTATCTTCCGTGCATGAATCAAACGACTGCTGCTCCTTCTAAGATAATCCGTCAGGTTATCGTTGCATCCTCGGTAGGCACCATGATCGAATGGTACGATTTCTACATCTTCGGGATGCTTGCCAAAACGATCAGCACACAATTCTTTCCGGAGGGCAATGCTACAGCCGCCCTGCTCAGCACGCTGGCCATCTTTGCTGCCGGTTTCATCATCCGTCCTTTCGGCGCATTGGTCTTTGGTCGTCTCGGCGATATGATCGGCCGCAAATACACGTTCCTGCTCACCCTCATCCTTATGGGAGGTTCTACCTTCCTTATTGGTCTTGTACCTAATTATAAAAGTATTGGTATGGCAGCGCCCTTATTGGTACTGGCACTAAGACTGGTACAAGGGTTGGCGTTGGGAGGCGAATACGGAGGAGCAGCCACTTACGTAGCAGAATATTCACCGGCCAATAAACGCGGCTATTACACTAGTTGGATACAAACCACTGCCACCCTCGGCCTCTTCGTAGCACTGGGCGTTATCATGCTGGTAAAACTCAATATGACCGATGATCAGTTCAACGCACCCTGGGGCGGCTGGCGCTATCCCTTCTGGGTTTCCATTCTGCTGGTGATCGTTTCCATCTACATACGGATGAAGATGGAAGAGTCGCCCATCTTCAGCAAACTGAAAAAAGAAGGCAAAACATCTTCCAACCCGCTCAAAGAAAGCTTCCGCAACAAAGCCAACTTCAAAATGGTATTACTGGCTTTGTTTGGCGCCGTAATGGGGCAGGGCGTGATCTGGTACACCGGCCAGTTCTATGCACAGAGCTTCCTCGAAACGAAATGTGGACTGGAGTTTGAACAAAGCCGCACCATCATGCTATGGGCTATTGCCTTTGCCACTCCTTTCTTCCTGCTTTTTGGATGGCTCAGTGATCGCATCGGCAGAAAATGGATCATGCTCACCGGCATGCTGCTGGGCGTTGTCTTATACTACTTCATCTTCACAGCCTTCCTGAAGGACACCGATATCAGTGAATGGAAACAGGACAATCCTACTATGATAAAGCAGGATCGCAAAGTGTCGGTATATGGAACAGGTTCCATTGTGCAGGTATCCTCACACTTTCAAACACAGGACGGCTCAAAATTTACCCAGGTAGAAACTGACACGCTAAGCCAGGCAAGCAGTGGTACTGGAGGCCCGCGGAGCTACAGCTCAGCCTCAGCGAAACCTGTATACACGAACAAACACGTAAATAACACCACTTACATTAAGTTCATTTTCCTGGTGTGGATAATGGTCGTCCTGGTGACCATGGTATATGGACCTATCGCCGCTTTCCTGGTAGAAATGTTCCCTACCAAGATCAGGTACACATCTATGAGCCTTCCTTACCATATTGGTAATGGCGTATTTGGCGGACTGGTTCCCTTCATTGGATTGCTATTGACAACCAGCTTTCCTCAATACCCGTTGGTGGGCCTTTGTTATCCCATTGGCATTGCTGCCCTCTGCTTTATCATTGGCAGCATTTACCTGAATAATAAGATCGACAAAGACGTAACAGATTAAAACGCATTCTATATGAGCCAATTGAAGAAAATATTAGGAGTTGTATGGTTTTTACTCGGTCCGGCAGTCATTTATTTCCTGCTCCAGGGTGCCATCACCCATATTGACCCGGCCGGGAAAAAGGATATCAACAATCCGGTTATTTGGGTGATTATCATAACCATATTCACCCCCATTGCCATTGGCCTTATGATCTTTGGCTATTACGCCCTGAAAGGAGAATATGGACACCTGCCGGAGAATTCGGAAGAAGTGTAAACCATACATAAATAACTATTTAATTAGTGCGCAATTCCACCCCTTTATTGGCCGTCAAACCGGGTGATAACACACTGAACTTGATCAGGATAAAAAGAACTGTCTTCCCGGCGTCATCAAATTGTTAAAAAAAACCAAACGTCCTAACAATTCCGGGGTTCGGGAGTTATATTTGCGTACGTCCAGTCAATTGATAATGAAGCAGGCAAGCAAGAAATACCAGGCATTTTGGCTCCGGAAGACCATCCCGGCTGTCGCCATGATGCTGCTATTGCTGCTGCTCACCAGCATGAACTTCTTTGTTTATGCTTCTCCCGACTCAAAAGAAAAGACAAACTGGACAGCCTCCAACGAAGAAGAATCACCGGAAACGAACAATCCCTGCTCACCCACGGGTCCCGATGAAAAAGCTCCTAACAAACCGGTTTCAGTAAACGAAGAATATATTCACGAAGGTCCTGAGATGGATCATCCTTCCGGAATAGAATCTATACTGGCGCATAAAATGCATGCAGCAGAGAAGCTGCAGATCGTTCATTTCGAACTGCAAACACCGCCTCCCAAAGCATAAGCTTTCCCCCTTTGTTTTTTTTGACATTTCCAACATTCTTATTAATCTCTTAACCCCTTTCTGGTAACAGGAAAAGGTATCAGTTGTCGATGCAATTGGCAATAAGAATCGCGCACTTATGCGGTTTTTATTTACCAATTGGGCATTACAACTCGTATCTCATTCTCTCAAAAACTTATTGGTTATGGTGAAAAAGCCTACAAGCTATTTACGTTCTCTCGGTTCCGATCTGCCATCTTCAGTTGTGGTATTCCTGGTAGCGCTGCCTTTGTGTTTGGGCATCGCGATAGGATCAGGTGCACCTCCATTCTCCGGTCTGATAGCCGGTATTGTGGGCGGTATCGTGATTGGCGCATTAAGTGGCTCCCAGTTGAGCGTAAGTGGTCCGGCCGCCGGCCTTACAACCATCGTACTGGCAGCGATTACCAAGCTGCAGGTATACGAGGCTTTTCTGTTGGCAGTAGTACTGGCTGGCCTTATCCAGATCGCTCTCGGATTCCTGAAAGCCGGTATCCTGGGTGATTACATTCCCGGCGCCGCTATTAAAGGTATGTTGGCCGCTATCGGAGTTATCCTCATCCTCAAACAAATACCTCACCTCGTAGGTGATGAGGGCGACTTTGAAGGCGATGAAGCATTCCAGCAGCCAGATGGTAAGAATACCTTTACACAGGTGTTCTACGCCTTTAAGAACATCATGCCGGTAGCATTGGGCATTGGCCTGCTCTCCTTGGGTATTATGATCGTTTGGGAAAAGATATCCAAGAAGTCAAAGGTGCTGCAGCTCATTCCTTCTGCCATGATCGTGGTGGTAACGAGCGTGCTGATCAACGAGTGGCTTAAAACCAACAAGCCCGATCTCGCACTGGGTGCAGCGCACCTCGTAAGCATTCCCAAGGCCAGCACACCTAAAGAATTCTTATCGTTCTTCACCCATCCCGATTTCAGTCACCTGGGCAATATCGCTGTATGGACCAGCGCCTTCACCATAGCCATCATCGCCAGTTTGGAAACCCTGCTCAACATCGAAGCATCGGATGAGCTGGACCCCTACAAACGGGTTACACCAACCAACCGTGAGTTGAAAGCACAGGGTATGGGTAACCTGGTATCAGGGTTGATCGGTGGTTTGCCGCTTACTTCTGTAGTAGTGCGCACCTCTGCCAACATCAACTCGGGAGCCAAAACCAAAGTATCTGCTATCACCCACGGCGTATTGCTGTTGGCCTGCGTGGCATTGATACCAGGTTTATTGAGCCTCATCCCATTCTCTGCATTGGCAGCCGTATTGATCTTCACCGGTTACAAACTGACCAAACCCTCACTGTACAAGAAGTTTTACAAAAAAGGCTTCGACCAGTTCCTGCCATTTGTGATCACTGTTATTGCTATCCTCGTTACCGACCTGCTGGTAGGTATCCTGATCGGTAGCTGTATCGGATTGATCTTCGTATTGCGCAGCAACTTCAAGTCGGCCGTATTTGTAGTCAACGATGAGAACAGATACCTTTTCCGTCTGCGGAAAGATGTTTCCTTCCTGAATAAGCCAATCGTTAAGAGAAAGTTGGAAGAAGTACCGGAAAATTCTTATGTACTGATCGATGCTGCCAGGGCCGATTTTATCGACAAGGATGTAATTGAAGTAATAGAAGACTTCCAGAAGCATGCTCCGTTGAAGAATATTACTGTGGAGCTAAAAAAAAGTGTGTATAAGGAACAGGGATTTGCCAATGCAACCCCTAAAGAACTTGTTTTATCTAAAAACTAATTACCATGAACTCGTTTGAAAAATTACTCCTTCAAAATAAAGCGTGGGCGCTTGAAACCCAGTCAGAAGATCCCGGTTATTTTGACCGTTTGTCCAAAGGACAGTCACCGGAATTCCTGTGGATAGGCTGCAGCGATAGCCGTGTACCAGCCAACCAGATCACCGGCACCAACCCCGGCGACATTTTCGTGCACCGCAACATTGCCAACCTCGTAGTGGAAGACGACATCAACATGCTAAGCGTGTTGGAGTACGCCGTGATACACCTTAAAGTAAAGCACGTGATCGTTTGTGGTCACTATGGCTGCGGTGGCGTGAAGGCAGCGCTGAGCAGCGACAGCTACGGACTGCTGGACAAATGGCTCATCAACATCAAAGCTGTTTACCAGGAAAACAGGGAAGTGATCGACAGCATTGGCGACCAGGATGCGAGGGCCAACCTGCTCACAGAATTCAGTGTACGTCAACAGGTGATCAACCTGTCTAAGACGGATACTATTCGCCGGGCATGGGAAAAAGGCGCCCGCCCGCATATCCATGGTTGGGTATATGGTTTGAAAGATGGCCTGCTGAAAACAGTATACGACATTGCACCGCCGATCAAAGAGCCGGCGTATGCTATACTATAGTTTATAGTTTGGTACCCATGTAAAAGTGTAAAGAGCAGAGCCCGGTTGGTTTTTCCAATCGGGCTCTTTTGTTTTATGGTTTCCCCGCTCCCGGATACTTACTCGTCACCAGCAATTCATACTCATCCCGTGCTTTCAGTTTTTTGATCAATTGGTGTAGTTCTGCCGAGTCATTGCTATCATCATATACCTGGTCGTGGGCCAGGATCACCAGGTGTTCCGGTATCTTCGTTTTGTTGGTGGCAAACAGGCTGTCGATCTGCGCCAGCAACTCATCCGACTTATTCTTCAGCGAAAAGCTTTTATGATCGTAATGCCATTCAAGGTCCCAGCCAATGATCACAAAGCCCGCCTGCTGTAAGGAATCCGCCGCCGCTGCGCTCCTCTTTAAATCAGTAAAGCTCAGTGTATCCACCCGCCAGATGTTGCGCCCGGGTGTTCGACTGATGGTATTGTTCAGCTCCAAGCTGTCGTGGCAGCGCTGAAAATCTTTCACTACCGAATCCGGTCGCTCATAGAATTTGTTGTAACGGTTGTTCCACGCATGGGTGTGACTGTGATTACACAGTTCGATGGAACTATCTACGCGCAGGCTGTCCCAGGTAGCGCGTTGTGAAGTGCTGGCGAATACGTGCTCGCCAATGAGAAAGAAAGTAACAGGAACCTGTTCCTGTTGCACAATGCCTAATACTTTACGCGTGCCTTTATTGGGCCCGTCGTCGAACGTAAGATAGATCTTCTTCTTTTTCTTCTTACGTGGCGGTGGCGCTTCCTGCTTAACCACCTGAACCGTGTTTTTGGAAGGTAATGCAATGTTGTTGGCGTCGCTTTTGCGGGTTGTTTTGGCACAGGCCATCAGCACCAGCAAAAGAAAGAGCGGGCGGTAGCTTGCAAAGGTGGTGGGACCACCTTCGTCATTGTTGGTTTCCATACTTGTTTAGGGGAAATTTTATGACTATGAAATTATAATAACAGATACCCCTAATGCAAATACTTTTGGTTAAAGATTGTTTAAATGCGTGAGAGAAAAGCGGTCTACCAACTTTTCCGGGTCATCAATTAATTATACTAAATTTACTGGTACAACATTTTCCAATGACCCGAAAAGAAGAGGTACTGCAGGAAGTGGTGATCAAGTTTGCCGGCGACTCCGGCGACGGTATGCAGTTAACTGGCAGCCAGTTTACCAACAACACTGCATTGTTGGGCATCGACCTGGCTACCTTCCCGGATTTCCCCGCCGAGATCCGTGCTCCGCAAGGCACCCTGCCCGGGGTGAGCGGTTACCAGCTCCGTTTTTCCAGCGACCGCATATTTACTCCTGGCGATGAGTGTGATGTACTGGTGGCTATGAATGCCGCCGCACTCAAGACCAACCTAAAGGCATTGAAGAAGGGCGGAAAGATCATCGCCAATACGGATGGTTTCGATACCAAGAATCTGCGCCTTGCCAATTATCCCGATGGCATCAATCCACTGGAAGATGGCAGCCTTGGCAATTATGAGGTCACTAAGATGGATGTGACCAAGATGACGCGGGAAGCGCTGAAGGATATTGCCATGGGCACCAAGGAGAAAGACCGCGCCAAGAACATGTTTGTATTGGGTTTTCTGTACTGGATGTACAACCGTGATATGGAAAGTACCATCCAGTTCTTCAAAGATAAATTCGGTAAGAAGCCGGATATACTGGAAAGTAATATTCGCGTGCTGCAAGCGGGTTATAATTTCGGCGACACTACTGAAACGTTCACTACCCGCTTCCGCGTCGAGAAAGCGAAGATGGAGCCGGGCGTATACCGTTCTATCATGGGCAACCAGGCTTTGGCCTATGGACTGATTGCCGCTTCCCAAAAAAGCGGCCTGCCGCTTTACCTCGGCTCTTATCCCATTACACCCGCATCGGATATCCTGCACGAGCTAAGCAAGTATAAAGTCTTTGGCGTAAAGACCTTTCAGGCAGAAGATGAGATCGCTGCTATTACTTCCGCTATCGGCGCTTCGTATGGTGGCAGCCTGGGCGTCACTACTACCTCCGGCCCCGGTATGGCGCTCAAAGCAGAAGCGATGGGCCTTGCGGTCATGATGGAAATACCGTTGCTGATCTGCGATATTCAGCGCGGTGGTCCTTCTACCGGCCTACCCACCAAAACAGAACAGAGTGATCTCTTGCAAGCGTATTACGGGCGTAACGGTGAATGTCCTATGCCCATCGTATCAGCATCCACCCCCAGCGATTGTTTTGCAGCCGTGTATGAGGCTGTGCGGATAGCTATACAACACATGACCCCCGTGATCTTCCTCAGCGATGGGTATATAGCCAACGGTGCAGAGCCCTGGCGCTTTCCCCAAAGCAATGACCTGCCCCCGATCGAAGTGAAGTTCAAAACAGACCTGGGGCATCATGAAAGCACCTTCCAGCCTTACCTCCGCGACGAAAAGCTGGTGCGCCCCTGGGCCATTCCCGGCACACCCGGACTCGAGCACCGTGTTGGCGGATTGGAAAAGCAAAACATTACTGGTAATGTAAACTATGAACCAGAGAACCACCAGCTGATGGTGAAGATCAGGCAGGAGAAAGTAGATAAGATCGCCGATCATATTCCCGAACAAAAGCTGGACAGTGGTCCCGACAGTGGCAAACTGCTGGTATTGGGCTGGGGTAGTACTTATGGTGCTATCAAAAGCGCCGTAGCTGAGTTACAGGCTGAAGGCCATGCTGTAAGCCATGCCCACCTGCGCTATGTTCGTCCTTTCCCTAAAAACCTCGGTGATATGCTTAAGCGCTTCGACCAGGTATTGATCCCAGAGATCAACAATGGCCAGCTCATCAAGATCATCCGCGACTTATATTTTATAGATGCCAAAGGCTACAACAAGATCATGGGTGTGCCCATCACCAAAACGGAACTGGTGATGAAGCTGCGTGAAATACTGGGAACCATTAATTAGTTGGCTGTTGTAGTCTTGTCCGACAGGAAGAACGCAATGCCAAATGCGATGATGGCTATGATCAATCCAAACATGAAGATATTGTAGCTGATGCGCAGGAATTTGTATTTGCGCGCCAGTACCACGCCGAGGAAGTAAATATCCTTGATCATGCTACTGTTCAGGTATTCGCTGTCTTTCATCATTTCCTTCATCGCCCAGTCGTATTCATGGAGCGACATATTGTAAAAGTTACCGAAGAACAGCAGGTTTACTTTCTTATTCTTAATGTCTTCTTCTGTGAAAGTGCCCTTGGTAATATTGGGCCGGGTAGCCAGGATGGCGTATACCACAGCACTCAGGCACACCACCAGCAGGATGATAGTGGGGGCAATGAACTCGGGGTAGAATTGCAGCTTGCCCAGTAGTACCGATACCATGATGGACATGACGATCGTGTTTACCGAGATCATGATATTGGCCTTGCTGTCAGCCATCTGGCTCAGGTTCACATGGTTTTCGGACATGATGCGGAACATGGTCGCAATGCCCCGCTCTGTGCGGCTGATCTTCGCTTTATTCTCTTTGGCATTCTCCTTGGCCTCTGCTTTTGTATCCACCTGACCAATAGGATCCTCCTTTTTAAGCGCCAATACTTTAGGAGCCGGGGCCGGAGTTTCCTCCTGTTGGTCGCCGTCTTTGTTCTTATCCAGCAACTCCTGTAAATGCTGTTGTTTTACCGGCTGCAGGTTCTTCCGGGCATAGTCGGTGAAATACCGGTGCTGCTGCAGGAAGACGATATTCTTTTCACGCCATTCTTTTTTGCTCAGCTTCTTATCGAACAGGGCATTCAACTCTTTGCGAAGCTGTTTGTTCTTTTCTTCGAAGGCATCTGTACCGAGGTGAAACAGGTCGGCATCGCAGAGTATCTGCTCGGTGAGGTTCACCGGGCACTGGGGCCACTGGGTGGCCATGATGCAGTTGCCTACCTTTTCAATGGTGGCAGCATCCACCTCGTGCTGTTGCAGGAAATCGGTGGCTACTTCTTTGCTTATTTTTTCATGGGAGCGAGCAGAGCCACTGGAGTAACCTGTGTCATGGAACCAGGCAGCGATGAGTACCACCTGCCGGTCGTCGGCCGGTATTTGGTAATAGTCGGCCAGGAAGGTAGCCGCTTTGACTACATCCTTCGTATGGTCAATATTGTGAAACAGGAATGCCGGGCTGATACGGGTGGCAAAAAAGTGGGTCACAAAACGCTCTGTTTCCTGCAATAGTGCTTGACTGTCCATTGACATACATGGGTTACTTTAACAGGTCTAAATTAAGCAATAAAAGATTGTATATTTAGAAGAATTAATTGTCAACTTTGCGGCATTAATTGCATCAACGATATGAAGTTCAGGTACGTTACCGGTTTGTTGTACATATTCATGTTTTCCTGTCTCACCGGCTGTAGCCGGCAGGGTAAGTCTTTTGTGCCTGACATTCCAGGCTACTCTGCCACCAACCACCAGTTGATCATACTCGACAAGGAGTTGCTGGAAATATCGGGCATGTACTATTTACCTGATTCAAGGCTTGCAGCTATCAACGATGAAGACGGCAAGGTATTCCTGATCAACAGTGCTAATGGTGATTACACCGTTACCAAGTTTGGCAAAAAGCGGGACTATGAGGATGTAGTGGCAGTGGGTGATTATTATTATGTATTGGAAAGTAATGGCAATATCCATCGTGTGCCCGTAGCCATGGCTAATACGGAAGAGGAGTTCGAGTTTCCCCGGGACAAGAAGATCGAGTTTGAAAGCCTGTATTATGATCCTTCCCTGCAAAAGCTGGTACTCGTTTCCAAGGAGCAGCGGGAAACCAAAAAAGGGGTGATCACGTACACGTTCTCGATGGACAGCCTGCAGTTTTCCGACGATATTTTATACGAGATACGCCGTAAGGAGATTCATTTGCACATGAAGGACAACAATGCCGAGTTCAAACCTTCCGCGGCTGCTATTCACCCAATCCTTAAGAAGCTTTTTATTGTAGCTTCAGTAGGCAAGGCAATGCTGCAATGCACGCTGGACGGAAAGATTGAGGCTACCTGGCAGCTGAATCCTGATCAATTCCCTCAACCGGAGGGGATCGCTTTTGCGCCTAATGGCGATATGTTCATCTCCAATGAGGGGGTAAACGGGAAAGCTACTATATTACGATTTCCTTATACGCCGGGTGCACCGGCAAAGTAGCACTGCTACTGGTTTACACGTTGCGACGCCATCACTGAAGATTAAATAGCTAATAAAAAATCAACGGCAGGTCAAACTTGACGCAGCTTATTTTCACATAATTAAGACCTTCACTCTGTGAATATCCGTAACGAAGCATACAACAAAGCATTTGGCGCCAACCTTAAAAGATTGAGAACCGCCAAGAAACTTTCCCGCGAGGCACTGGCAGCTCAGGCAGGCATTGAACCCAAGCAAGTGTACAGGATCGAGGTAGGGGAAAGCAGCCCCACTATTGCTACAGTGGTTACCATCGCTACCGCCATGGGCATGCACCCCAAGAAAATGTTCGACTTTGACTTCGACTTTAAAGCTGGCGGTCTCCAGTAACTAAACAAAGGGAAATAAAAAATCCCGGCTATGGGTATAGCCGGGATGGAATGTTATGCTGATCCATTAATTGGTGAGGCTGGCTGACTTCTTATCGCCTTTCTTAGGCTCATCCAGTGTTTCTTCTTCCAGATTAATCGCTACGCGCAATCCTTTCAGACCACTCACGCCTTGCAGCTCTTCGAGGTCAAACTTCTGGATCTCTCCTTTCAGCAATCCCTGGTTTTGCAGGAACTCGATGTATTCCATGTATTCCTGTGCTTCCTGTGGCTGTGAATATACGATGGCAATCGTGCCGGGCTGGGTAAGCCTTTCGTTCGAATCTTTCACATGTACTTTGTCGATCCGCTTTTTGATGATCTCATATCGAATGTTGTAAGCGCCATCCACATCGAACTTGCGTTCTGCTGTGCGGAAGCTGATGGAGATCGGGTGGCTGTGCGCCAGTATCAACTGACTTGTTTGCAGCCGCAACGGCAGTTCCTTTTCCAGTTGATGGGTAAGACGTGCTGCTTTGGCCAGTGTGCTCAGTTGCCAAATCTTCAGGTTCTTCAGGTAAAAGAAGTCGAACTTCTTATCCGGGCTGATGGACTGTCCGATGTAAATATTGAAATCCACCCCATCGGTCACAAACCGTTCGAAGTAATGGGGGAATATTTTCTGTGCTGCTTCCTGCTCTTTGTCGATGAACCGCGCTACTGCTGTATTAATAGTAGTAATGCTGTCTTCGTATTCCTTCCGGTGGTGATACACCATTTCAACGGGCGAGTTGATCGCGTTGAAATACTTGTTGATCTCCTTGTTCAGGTTGGGCAATATGCTTTGCAGGTGTTTGAAGAGGTTGATCAACTCCACTTTCAGGAATTGCATGATGGCAATCTCTTCATCGGCAAACAATATATTGGATACCGAGTGGGTGTATTTCTGCAGCTTGAAGGAGGTTTCATCCAATAACGGGAAAGGATGTTCCTTACGCGCCAAAGCAATAATATCTCTTGCCAGGTTCAACTGTTCCAACAGATCGAGCTGGATGGCATTGTTACGCTCCACTGATGAGTTCCTGATATCGATGGCCCCGTACATCGGGTACACGTTCTGGAACACGATCGGTTCTATTTTCACCTGCTCTCCCTTACTCTTGCGGGTCAGGTAGCGCAGGGCTTCTTCTGTAAATCTCCACTCTACAGCGTCCTGTACGGCAGTGAACTGGTCTTTGATCACGCGGTCTACCTGGTGGTCCAGGTTTTCCTGGCTCTTTTCCATGGCCAGTTTAAACAGCGGGATGGCTGGTTCTATTTTAGCAATGTGCGCGCCGCTAAAGGTGCCTGGCGTTTCGCTAACCACCAGTAGCACTCCCAGCATATCGTGGTTGTCGGCAAACAAGGGTGCGATGATCGCGCTCTTGTACCCAAACTCGGCCAGCATCGTGATGAAGGGGTAACGGATCACCATTTCATCATTGATGTGGGGTATAAGCAGCGCTTGTTCTGTACTCTTGAAGGCTTTCACCACCGCCTGATATATATATTGTAGCTGTTCAGGCGTGGGATCTTTCTTATTGGGCAGGTTTGAGCTGGTATAAATCTCTGAAAGCACCAGGTGATTGTTTACCCGGAAGAATGGCTTGATGGCGGTACTGATACCTGGCAAGCCAATCAGGTTCTGTACCTGCTCCTGTAGTTCACGGAACACGTTGGAATCGGAGAATGTATGCAGATCAAGCAGGTGATTACGGATACTGTTCAATACTTCACGCTCTGTTACATCGCGTAACCGCAGCAACACCATGCCTTCAAACTCAAACAGTGACAGGGGTAATACGTCCATCAGTGACGACAGTGGCATTACGTCTGTTACTTCGTGGTTATGTGCATTGCAATCGATGTTGAGCTTGGGCAGATCGCCTTTTGTTTTTACATCGATAAAGCGGGAATCCAACTCCAGTTCCATGTAGCTCTCCAGACCAGTCGCTTCATCTTTATAGTTATATACCGTGGTTATAACGTCATTATTAATATTGGCGTTGAAGAACCGGTTCAGGATCATCTGGTAAGCTCCTTCCAGTTTTTCCTGGATTATCTTTTCGTCGGTAGCGCAATCAGGTGCTTCGATATGGGTGCCGTCGGCGCTCATAAAATCCTGTTGCATCTTGGCAGAAGCATGGAACATTCTGTACTGGAATGGCACTGCCGCTCCATACAGATCATCTTTTTCTGAAAACGTAACAGGAAACACTGTAGCCATCAACTGATCGATCAGTACGCGGTGTTTATCAAGTAGTTCAAGATCGTGGATAGGTTGCAGTAATTCGGGGTGCTGGTACACTCTGTCGAGGAGTTCCTTATACCACTGTCCAATGCCCTTCCGTCCCTCTTTGACCGTTTTCTCCAGGGCCCTGATCAGCGGAACAAACGACAGGGCTGAGGTGATAGTGAAATTATATGTAGAATTTCTTTCCATTTAAATGCTTTTGTTTTTCTGGCTTATACTTGTTTCTATTCAGGTAGACGGTTCAAAGGGTAGGATATTTTGCAAAAGTATTTCTTTTTCTATGGCTGGCTTATCCCCGGTAGTGGGGTATTTTAATCGTGAATTAATAACATAGGTAGACAGGTAAAAGTTGCAAGTTGTTGCTTCTTTACAGGTATCACGTTGTATATCAGTACCGGGTAGGTGTTACCAGCCCACACAACAATAAGATAATCAATCGCTTTTCTATTTGGCGGCTTTAGCTACGTTCTTTTGGTAATACTTGCAGGCGGGTGTCAATCCGCATTGGTCGCATTTGGGGTTGCGGGCCACACAAACGTACCTACCATGGAGGATAAGCCAGTGGTGGGCAATGTAAACCAGGTCTTTAGGGATAAACTGCAGGAGTTGTTTTTCGGTAGCCAGCGGGGTTTTGGCTGCTACGGTGAGGCCAATGCGTGCCGACACACGGAATACGTGGGTGTCAACAGCCATATTGGGTTGCTGATCAACCACTGAGGTGATCACATTGGCTGTTTTACGGCCTACGCCGGGCAGCTGCACCAGCTCTTCTACAGTGAGGGGTATCACGCCATTGAACTTCTCGATCAGCATGTTGGCCATGCCGATGAGGTGCTTCGTTTTGTTATTGGGATAAGATATGCTCCTGATCAGCGGAAAGAGTTCGTCAAAAGTGGCTTTAGACAAGCTGGCCGCATCCGGGTATCTGTGAAAGATAGCCGGCGTGGTCATGTTGACCCTTTTGTCGGTACACTGTGCTGAAAGGATAACCGCCACCAGTAGCTGGTAGGGATTGTCGTACAGTAACTCCGTCTCCGCGTTGGGGGCGTGTTGCTGGAAATAATTGATAACGAAGCTGAATCGTTCTTTTCTCGTCATTCTTATAAAAGGAATGACGGCGAAATTACGGGAAGAGAATCAGGCAATCAATAAAAGCTGGGAGTGTTTTACTCTACAGATTCCGTGGCTGATTCGCGGGCGTAGTTCAAAATATTAAGAATAACCTGTGGCCGGGGTGATTCAACAATCCGGTCAAGGCTTTCCCTGGAGGCTTTTAATACTTCCAATTTCTCGCGAAGTGTCCAATCGTCCTGTAATGCGGCTTCTATTGCTGCGGTCTTTTCGGGAGAGGTTTCTTGATACAAATACTGTATGAGCTCCTCTGGTGTAAAGAGAATAGTCATAGGCAAAACCATTTATGTCCTTATAAAATTTCCGAAAGAGTCAATTTCGGAGTCCGTCCGTGTTATAAACGCTGGTTGGGTTTGTCTTATTGTATAGGATATGGAAATTGGAGGAGGAGTTGCGTAAATCTGGTTCAAGGTAGAAAAAATAATTCAAATATACCAACAACCTAATGCCCGGATCGGTTCACAAGGCAGTGCGTCTGGTGCTCCTGATCAGTGGCAAAACAAACTTCCAAGGCATGCAATAGCATGTCTTTCAATTCATTGCAAAACAATCAAATTAGAGGGGAACGATCTTTTACTGCTTTTCGGGGAGTGCGGGCATGATGAAGAGGTCTTCATTGTCGCGTTTCATCCAATACTTTTCCCGGGCATATTTCTCGAGCGTGGCGGGGTCTGACTTGAGCTGTTCCAGTTCTTGTTTTGTGTTCTCGATCTGGCCCAGGAAGTAGTCGCGACTTTTTTCCAGCTTGTGGAGTTCGTTCTTATGCTTAAAGTGGGTGGTAATGATATCCTGGTCATCAAAGAAGCAAATCCATACACCAAATACCAGGGCGGTGAGCAGGTACTTATTCTTAAGCCAGGCGGGTATGTGTTGTAGTAGCTTCACTGAGTTGTTACAGGTTTCAAGTTGCAGGTTACAGAGTACAGCAGACCGGGTGTATTGCCCTTGTAACTGTACTCTGTAACTTGTAACACTATTCTTTATCTACCAAATTTAATCTTTCCTTTAGGATAAACAGCGTTTCCAGCCAGTAATTCTTCGATACGGAGCAACTGGTTGTACTTGGCCATCCGGTCGCTACGGCTTGCAGAACCAGTCTTGATCTGTCCGCAATTGAGGGCAACTGCCAAATCAGCGATGGTAGTATCTTCTGTTTCACCGCTGCGGTGGCTCATGATGGTATTGTAACCACTGTTCTGTGCCAGTTGTACTGCGTTGATGGTTTCTGTTACTGTTCCAATCTGGTTTACCTTGATCAGGATGCTGTTGGCAATTCCTTTGTCGATGCCTTCCTGTAAACGTTTTACGTTGGTAACAAACAGGTCATCGCCTACGAGCTGGCATTTGCCGCCGATCGCAGTAGTAAGGTTTTTCCAACCAGTCCAGTCGTCTTCTGCCATACCATCTTCAATAGAAACGATGGGGTATTTCTTCGCCCAATCGGCCCAGAAGGCTACCATTTCATCGCTGCTGATGGATTTGCCTGAGCTCTTGTGGAATTTATAGCTGTTTGTTTTTTCGTCGAACATTTCTGTAGTAGCAGCGTCCATAGCGATACCAATTTGCTCACCGGCTTTGTAGCCTGCGAGTGTGATGGCTTCGAGTACGGTTTCGATGGCTTCTTCGTTGCTCTTGATATCAGGAGCAAAACCACCTTCGTCTCCTACGTTGGTGCTGTATCCTTTTTTCTTCAATACTGTTTTCAGGTTATGGAAGATCTCAACACCCCAGCGAAGGCCTTCGCTGAAAGAGGGTGCGCCAATGGGAACAACCATAAATTCCTGGAAGTCGATCTTGTTATCAGCGTGCATACCTCCGTTGAGGATGTTCATCAAAGGCATGGGAAGTACAGTAGCGTTAACGCCACCGAGGTAGCGGAACAAGGGCAGGTTGCTTTCCTGTGCAGCTGCATGAGCTACTGCCATAGATACTGCGAGGGTAGCGTTAGCACCCAGCTTGGCTTTATTTTCAGTGCCGTCGATCTTGATCAGCTCGGCATCGATATGAGCTTGTTGTACTACTTCTTCTCCGATCAGTTTATCGGCGATGATATCGTTTACATTTTTTACGGCTTGCAATACGCCTTTTCCTACATATACTTTCTTATCGCCATCGCGCAGTTCTACGGCTTCGTGTTTTCCGGTAGAAGCGCCACTGGGTACTGCAGCACGGCCTATAATACCATTTTCGGTAACTACATCTACTTCAACTGTAGGATTACCGCGACTATCTAATATTTGTCTTGCATGGATGTCGGCAATGTAACTCATGATTCTTTGTTTGTGTGTATTTGCTGTTGTTTTTAATTCGCCTGGCAAACGCTCGTTAGCAAAAACGCAGGTTCTCTGCGGGGTTTGCGGCCCGGCAAAGAAACGAAGTTTATATTAATTTATTGATCTCAGGTTTTAGCT
This sequence comes from Paraflavitalea sp., assembly GCF_059502485.1. Taxonomy (NCBI): domain Bacteria; kingdom Pseudomonadati; phylum Bacteroidota; class Chitinophagia; order Chitinophagales; family Chitinophagaceae; genus Paraflavitalea; species Paraflavitalea sp. The sequence goes on along the minus strand of NZ_JCACET010000008.1, from coordinate 829,612 downwards.
AACCCGATTTTCGAGGTCGCTCAGTACAGCGAGCCATTCAGCGGGTTCATTGCCTTCCTCCTGCCAAATATCACGGAGTCCTGAATTGTTCCTGACCCGCTCAATTACTTTTGTAATGGTAGCTTTATCGTATGAGGATAATGATCCTGTACCGGTTTTCTGCAACCAGTCTTCAGCATCTTCCGGAAAATCTTCAGATTGTTTCCCTTTGGCAGCAGCGACGTATTCAATGGCAGCCAGTGCTGCAACGCTGTCATCCGCATTCAGGAATTCTTCTTCAGGATAGTTGGCTACTACCTTGATGGCTTCTTCAATTCTTTCAATTCCACGTTCTCCTACTTCTTCTATAAAATCTAATGCATTGTCATTTTCAAAGTTTCTATGTCCCCAGGTCCCCATTGTTGTTATTATTATTGTTATTGTTTGTTAATGCTCTGAACACTTCTTCGAGGCTTTGACCGCCTGATTGAAGTGACACGATATTTAGGTTTTGTTGCAAGGCCAGTTCCAATAGTTGCCGTTTGGCATCCTGTGCATCGGTGCAGGTCAGTTCCCATTCATGGGTGCTTATTTTATTGACGCTGCGTACGCTGCTCAGTCTTTCGAGCCAGGCGGCTTCGAGTGGTTCGCGGAAGGAAACTTTCAGCACTTCATTGCCTGCAGTTTGTGTGCGCAGGTTGCTCAGTGTATCATCGGCCACCAGTTTGCCACGATTGATGATGACCACCCGGTCGCAAATGGCTTCTACTTCCTGTAATATATGTGATGAAAAGAGTACTGTTTTGTGTTGGCCCAGCTTCTTGATCACTTCCCGGATCTCTACGATCTGGTTGGGATCGAGGCCTGTAGTAGGCTCATCGAGGATGAGTACTTCAGGATCGTGTATCAAGGCTGCAGCTAACCCAACACGTTGTTTGTATCCTTTTGACAGTTGGCCTACACGCTTCTTGCTTTCGAGGGTAAGGCCCACTGTTTCTATAGCTTCTTCTATTTTTTTCTTCTTGTCGCTTACGCCGTGCACATCGGCTACAAAATCGAGGTATTCCCGCACGTACATATCATAGTAGAGAGGGTTGGCTTCGGGCAGGTAGCCGATCTTCTTTTTGCTTTCGAGGGGTTGTTTTTGTACGTCAATACCGCAAACGACCGTTGAGCCCTGATCGGGCTGCAGGTAGCCGGTAATGATCTTCATCGTAGTGGACTTACCGGCTCCATTAGGACCGAGAAATCCTACGATCTCGCCCTTTCCGACTTTGAAGGTGATATTATCTACAGCTTTTTGTTCACCATATAACCTGGTAAGCTGGGTTACTTCAATTGACATGCGGCAAACCTACAAAAAGCAATTTTAAGATTTTAAAATTTCAGGGGGCTAATTGGCTTTTAACCTTTAGTTGTTGCGCCCCTGCTCCGACAACGCTGGCCGACCGAAAAAAGTATCAGAGATCGTCATATTGATACACAGGGTCGAGTTCGGAGCCGGGCGACATGTCCAGCAGGGGCTTGATAATGCCGTCGCTCAACCGGTATACCCACCCGTGCAAATCGGGGCGATTGCCTTCTTTCCAGGCTCGTTGTATGATGGAGGTTTTGGCGAGGTTCTTTAGTTGTTCTATTACGTTGAGCTCTACCAGTCTGTCTACACGCGGCTCTTCTTCTTTAATGTTATCCAGTTCCTGCCGATGCAGGCGGTATACGTCTTTGATGTTTCTCAACCACATGTTCAGGACTAATTTAAGGTCGTGGTTGGTGGTGGCTGCTTTGACGCCGCCGCATCCGTAGTGGCCGCATACGATCACTGCTTTTACTTTCAGGTGGTTCACGGCATAATCGAGTACGCTGAGCAGGTTCACATCTGTATTGACTACCAGGTTGGCCACATTGCGGTGTACGAATAGTTCGCCCGGCAATGTCCCTGTAATCTGATTGGCAGGTACGCGACTGTCGCTGCAACCGATCCACAGGAATTCGGGTGTTTGTATTTTCTCCAGCCGGCTAAAGAACTCAGGGTCTTCGTCTACTCTTTCGGCCGCCCAGGCTTTGTTCTCCAGTAACAGGCGCTCAGCAAGTTTCATAGTAATGATTTTAGGTTATGAAATTAACATAAAAACCAGGCCCGGGGCCTGGTTTTATTATCTCTTTTTCTGATTCGTGTGGACACGAACCTATGCAAACGTGTTAGCGCAACAATGCCTGATAAATGGCTTCGTGTACTTTGGGGCGTATGTTCATTCGCCCAAATTTGTTAGGATCGGGGCTATTGACACGGTTCGACAGGAAGATATAGGTCAGGTTGTGCTGGGGATCGATCCAGAAACAAGTGCCGGTAAATCCTGTATGTCCGTAAGTAAGGGGTGAGGCCGACAAAGTGGGGTAAGGTTCTTTGCGGGTAGCATTGTCCTTTTCCGGCTTGTCGAAGCCCAGTCCGCGGCGGCTGATGTCGCTGTGGTAGGCGGTGAAATAATCAACAGTTTTCTTGCTGAAGAAGTTTTGTCCACCCAACACACCGCCATTGAGGAGTACCTGTGACAGCACCGCCAGGTCGTAGGCATTGCTAAAGAGTCCGGCATGACCAGCCACACCACCAAACATCGCGGCGCCCGGATCATGTACATCGCCATGGATCAGCTGCTGGCGGAACATTGCTTCTTTTTCTGTAGGAGCAATGTAATCGAGTGGGAACCGCTCTCTCGGCCTGAAGCCTGTGGAGGCCATTTTCAGTTTATCGTAAAAAGTGGTTTTCACATATACTTCCAGCGGCATGCCTGTAATGGCTTCTACTATTTTGCCGAGGAAGATAAAGTCGTTATCGCTGTAGATGTATTTATTACCGGGCTCCAGAGCGCTGGTGAGGATGCGGCTGTAAATGGTATCTACCCAATCGTTGCGCATGAACATGTGGTCGGCAACGCGCACGCGGTGTGCTGAGTCGGGCTTCTGTGCATAGAAGCTCCAGTTGGGGCTGAGGCCATCGGCCACATTTACTGTTTCTCTATAGAAAGGAATGAAAGACTTCAGACCGGCCTGATGCAGGATAACATCCCAGAGTTTCAGGTTTTCTTTGTTGGAGCCTTTTACCCAGGGCAAGTAATCGCCGAGTGTTTTTTGCAGATCGATCTTGCCTTCGTCGTATAGTTTCATCACAGAAACTGTGGTGGCCATGATCTTGGTAACGGATGCCAGGTCGTAGATGGTTTCGGGGTATACTGGTTCTGTGCTATCGTAGGTGAGGTAGCCGTATGATCTTTCAAAAACTATCTTACCGTCTTTTGCTACCAGCACTACTGCTCCGGGAATGGCCTGCTGCCTGATGGCGTCGGTTACGATAGAGTCAATCGCATTGTTCATCTGTGCCTGTTTAAAGCCCAGTTTAGCCGCCGGCACAATGGGCAATAAAGGGTTCGCGGCAATTATTCCGTCGCCATATTTGAAGGACTCGCACACTGTTACCGGCAATTTTCCTTTGGCTTGCAGTCTACCGTGTATCAGGTCGGCAGCAACGGTTTGTGTAATGTCGTCATCTTCGTAGCAGGCTACCAGCACTTTGGCATCACAGAAGTTTTTGATCACGTATGGGTTACCGAATGCAAGGGTTATAGCCCTGTGCTGTTTTTGTAATCCCTGGACCAATGCCATTGCGGCGTTGCTGATGCCAAAGTTGTTGGCGGGATAGCGCGCGTAGTTGTGCATGCCAATGATCACAACATCATAGCGGTCTTTGAACAGCTGCAACATGGGCTCTACTTTGGCGGAGTCGAGTTTGTAATCGAAGTAGTATACCTGTGCGTCGTAATCTTTACGTACCTGTTCGGCAAACACATTGTCTTTGGTGAGTCCGAATCCTACGTACGCCACTTTTTTCCCTTTGGTGAGCGGGAAGATGCTGTATTCTTCATTACGCAGGAGGGTGAGTGACTTCTCCGCAATCAACCTACGCATCTCGTTTACTTTGCTGTTGAGGTCTTCTGTTAAGTTCTTTGTATTGATCGGCGTCCAGTTGGCCAGGCCATACTCATATTTGGCGTGTAATACTTTCTTTACGTGTGCATCGATCGCTTTCCAGGAGAGCTTGCGCTTTTTGATGGCCTTGAGGATCTTTTCCAGGCTGCCGGGGATATCACCAGGCAGACAAAGCATATCATTTCCTGCGATCAACGCCTGCAGGGATATTTCTCCGTCGGGATAGTACTTGGCTACACCTTTCATTTCGAGTGCATCGGTGAAGGTGAGGCCGTTGTAGTTCATCTCCTTGCGGAGGAGATCGGTAACATTGTTCTTAGAAATCGAAGTGGCCCTGTTGGCTGTATTGTCTATCGCCGGTACTGACAAGTGGGCAATCATCACACTGCCGATACCTGCTTTGAATATTTCGTTGAAGGGATAGAGTTCCAGTGAATCCAGTTGTTCTTTCGATTTGTTAATGATCGGCAGATCGTAGTGTGAGTCCACATCCACATCACCGTGACCGGGAAAGTGTTTGGCGCAGGCCATCGTGCCAGCATCCTGCATGCCCTTCATGTATTGAATGCCGTATTCGGCTACTTTGTATTTGTCTTCTCCGAAGGAGCGATCGTTAATAACGGGGTTGTTGGGATTGTTGTTGATGTCAACTACCGGTGCGTAGTTTACCTGGATGCCTACGCGTTTGCACTGTTCGCCTACTACGCGTCCGTATTGATAGATCAGGGCGGGGTCTTGCACAGCGCCCATCATCATTTGGCGGGGCAGTCCCAGTACGCTGTCCATTCTCATGCCCACACCGTTCTCACCGTCGATGGCCACCATGATCGGTGTTTTGGCGATGGTCTGGAAGTAGTTGATCAGGTTGGCTTGCTTCACCGGTCCACCCTGGAAGAGGCAGATGGCGCCGATGTTGTATTTGCGGATGGCTTCTTCTACTTCTTTCTCGTAGAAGGTGATGGTGCGGTTGGGTCCGATGGAGGACAGGCGCAATACCATCAGCTGGGCGATCTTCTGCTCGGGTGTAAGAGTTTTGAACACACTGTCGACCCACTGGGTAGCAGGCAGGAAGGATGTGCGTTGTGCCTGTGTGCCGGTAATGCTTAGTAGTACGATGGCAAATGAAAGGATTCTCTTCATGATGATGATGTTCTTAAAAAGCGATTTTAGCCGCTGAAATTAAGAAGAAACGCTCATAAAACGGGGGAACGGGCCCTTCGTTAATCGCAATTTTAACGAATGTGCAATGTTGTGAATGAAGGGTTTTTAAATGGTCGGCTCCTGATTGTGCAACGTGCAGATTAACGCATGCATATTGGGCTAAAGCCCAAGACAGGTGTTGGTCACTTGTGTTCCCGGCCCTAAAGGACCGGGCAATTCCGTTTGCTTCGACTGTTCCGTTTGCTTCGACAACTCTGTTTACATCGTCAGTTTCGTTGGATTAGTCTGGCCGCTTTGAGCGGCCTGACTGGTGGGAGTAGTTTACCTTTTTAAAGCCAGATTCCCAGTTAGAGAAAACGACTCCTGTGGTGGGAACGATTTACAGGGAAAACAGGCTGTTTCCCGTTTAAAAATTATTGGCACGCGGGTTGAATATCCTATATCGGTTTTTCATAGGATAATTGGATTATAAAACGGGGTTGAATTTTTATTCTGACCCTTTTTTTATTTTATACCCTTCCTGATAGCTTTCCTACTCTCGCAAACTGTCTATATCCCCTATAGCTGCCTGATAATTAGGCTCGAATAATTCCTGCTGTAACTGGGCTTTTTAATTGTAAATTTGAGCTATGTCTATTGCTGATAAATACAGGCCTCAATATACCTACACTGACTATGTACAGTGGAAAGGTGAATGGGAATTAATCGATGGCATGCCATATGCCATGAGCCCTTCGCCTGTTAGACAGCATCAGGTGGTCAATGGCAATCTTTATATTGCGTTTAATAATGCAATACTTCCTGAGTGCCAACCATGCAGTGTTTTTATGCCTCTCGACTGGAAGGTTAGCGAGAAAACTGTTGTGCAGCCTGACCTAATGGTCGTTTGCAAGGAATTTGAGACAGACTTTCTCGAGTTTTCACCAACGATCGTTGTTGAAATATTATCCCCCTCCACAGCATTGAAGGATCGGAATGAGAAATATGAATTGTATGAGCAGGAAGGTGTTCGTTATTATTTAATTGCAGACCCAAAGTTTAAAAAGATCGAGGTTTACGAATTAATTGAAGGGAAATATCAACCTGTTTCTATAAATCCTCAACAGTTTACTTTTCACCTTGATGGTGGTTGCCAAATCACCGTTGACTTTCAAGGTATTTGGGCGTAAATACGTCCTATAAACCATGTCTGCATCTGCCCCAAATTATTCCCGTATTTTCGCTGCCAAATAAGGAGACTGTAGATTGCCAGACATTATTCAATTATTGCCCGATAATATTGCTAATCAGATCGCTGCCGGTGAGGTGATCCAACGGCCGGCCAGCGCGGTGAAGGAGTTACTGGAGAATGCCGTAGATGCCGGCGCCTCTTCTATTAAGTTATTGATCCAGGATGCCGGTAAAGCGCTGATCCAGGTGATCGACAACGGTAAGGGGATGAGTGAGACGGATGCCCGCATGTGCTTTGAGCGGCACGCTACTTCCAAGATCCACCAGATAGATGATCTTTTCCGCATACGTACGATGGGTTTCCGTGGTGAAGCGCTGGCTTCCATAGCTGCCGTAGCGCAGGTGGAACTTAAATCCAAAAGGGCTGATGATGTTGCCGGTACTTATATAGAGATCGAGAATAGTGTGGTGACCAAGCAGGAGCCCATCGCCATGAATACGGGCACCAGCATCGCTATGAAGAACTTGTTCTTCAACATCCCGGCGCGCCGTAACTTCCTCAAAAGCAATGCGGCAGAGATGCGGCATATCGTAGATGAGTTTATCCGCGTAGCGCTTGCCTTCCCGGAGGTATTCTTTTCACTGTCGGCCAATGGCCAGGAAATGTTTCACCTGGAGAAGGGTACGCTCAAGCAGCGTATCGTTCAGATACTCGGCAGCCAGTATAACGCGCGACTCGTAACCGTCCAGGAAAAGACGGACTACCTCAATATTTATGGTTTTGTTGGTAAGCCCGAGACGGCCAAGAAAACCCGGGGCGACCAATATTTCTTCGTCAATAACCGCTTCATCCGCAGTCCTTACCTGAACCACGCGGTGATGAGTGCCTACCAGGCGATGATTGCGCCCGACAGTTTCCCGCTGTATGTGTTGTTCATCGACCTCGACCCTGCGCAGGTGGATATCAATGTGCATCCTACCAAGCAGGAGATCAAGTTTGAGGATGAGAAGATCGTGTATGCGTTTGTGCAGGCGGCGGTAAAGCATGCACTCGCGCAGTTCAGTGTGACGCCCACGCTCGAGTTTGACCTCGATCCCAATATTCAACAACTGGATGCTATCAATAAGCCTTTTACCGGTGACCAACAGGAGGCTGCTACCGCTTCGCCACTGTTCAAGAACTTCACAGAGAAGCACCAGGCGCATTTTATTCAGCCGACGAATAAGAGTGAGCTGAAGCATTGGAAGGACTTTTATGAGGGAGGACAGCCGTCGGAGGTAGGAGGTCAGCAGTCGGCAATCGGCAATCGGCAATCGGCAACTGATGGCCAGTCGCTTACTGACAATCAGCAATCGGCGATGCAGGGGGAGAAGAAGTTTACTTCTTTGCTGGATCAGTTGAGGAAGGATGAGCCGGCGGATCAGGCGCTGTTTGCGCAGCACTCTCCTCTTTCTGCGCATAGTAATCAATCAAGACTGGAATTGATCGTGCATGATAACGCTCCGTTATCGCAGATGCACAATTTATATATTGTAGTTCCTACCAACAGGGGGTTTATCCTCGTGCATCAACAGCTGGCGCATGAGCGCATCCTGTATGAACGGTTTGTAGCTGCCGCCAGCGATAAAGCCATGGCAACGCAACGCAGCTTATTCCCGACAACGCTGCAACTTTCTGTGCAGGACGCTGTGCTGATGAATGAATTAATGGGTGACCTTAATCTGCTCGGTTATCTTATCGAGCCTTTTGGCAACCAGGCGTTCGTGATCCAGGGCACTCCCGCCGATCTCGAACAGGGTAATGAAAAGATGATCATCGAGAACCTGCTGGAGCAGTTCAAGCACTTCAGCAGTGATCTGAAGTTCTCTAAACGTGAGAAGGTGATCCGTTCGCTGGCATGGCAACAAGCCATCAAACCCGGCACTGCTTTGACGGAAAAGGAGATGCGTACGCTCGTGGATGACCTGTTCAAGTGCAGGCAGCCGAATGTTACCGCCGGCGGCAACCCCACGTACATTGAGTTCAAGCGTGATTATCTCGAACAGTTATTTAAGCGCTAACACTTTTTTACCTATACCAGCAGCTTTTTTCTTTTCTTCCCAGAGGTTGTACCGCAGGTAAAATTGCAGTGCCCTGTTTTTATCAAACGTGTATGGTACATTGGGCGACACCTGGAAGCTGATGTAGTTGCTCAATGCCTGGTTGTATCTCAACCCCACCGTGAAGCGGTTGAAAAAGTAGTTGGCATCCAGCAATACCCTGAACTCGTTGCCATTGATGCGGCTCGACAAGGTATCGTTCCTAAAGCGTGAATAGGTTTCTCTTATCAGTGTTCCATTGCCTCCTGACGTCCACTTTTTCTCTTCTGTCAACGCTACTCCACTGAGCATGGAGGAGAACTGGATACCTGTGCCCATATAGAATCCGGGGAATGGGCTATGGTGTATGCTCACGGGTATGTTGAAGTAGTAGAGCTTTTTGGCGTACACCGAATTGGTGGTGTATCCTCCGGCTACTACCGGGCCTTTGGTTTCATACAACAGGGTGGATCGTACAAACTGGGGCGACGTGAATTGTGCCTCTGTTTGCAGGAACGTTTTGCTGCTCAGGTGGTACTGTAAATGGGGTGAGGGCAGGTAATCCGACACGGTATTGTGTCCGGCCCATTGGTTGTATCCCATTGCGCGCTGATCGCCCAGCGGGAAGGCCAGTGGCAGGGAGAATCCCAATGCGAATACGCCGGCCTCGCGGGTTTTAAGCAGCTTCTTTCTTGCAGCATTCTTAGCTGGTGGTTGTGGTAATCGTGCGCTCTTTTGCGCATAGTCTTTCTGAATGGTAGTTCCGGGGGCAAGCACAGGCCTGAGTTGATCGTCGTAGCCAAAGGGCGCCTGCACCGCTGTGGCTTCTACTGTATGTAGGGTTGGCGATGGTGTCGTTACCATATTGCCTCCCGTTTGTTGTTGGCTGCCATCGTTAGTTGGTCCACCAACTGTAGTGTTACTACTGGTATTACTATTATAGCTGTCGTCTTTGCCTTTCTGCCGGTCGCGTGATGGTTTAGTTCCTACATCGCGACTCTTGTTGTTTGGTGTACGCCTGCCTGCAGTTGTATTTCTGTCATTGGCTGGCGGCGTAAGGCTGTTGTTGTTCTTCTTGTCGTTCTTATTGTTCTTATTTGCTGTACGGTTATTCTTTAGAGTAGAGCTTTCGTCATCGGCGTTGGGTTCGGAGTTGTCTATGTTTTTATTGTCTTTGTTATTTTCTGCGGGTATTACGATTACCATTCCTTCATCTTTATCTGATGATGGATTGGTGGCAGTGTTGGGCTCTCCGCGGCTTTGGCTTTGGGCCACACCTTTATCGGCAGTAGCCGACGGGTTGTTTTCGGTAGTGGTTCCATTGCTTTGGTTGGCGGGAGGCAACGTTTGGGAAGCTACGTTTGTCTTGTTGCTGTCCATGAATGGCCCTCCTGATAGCCAGGTGGCGAGGAAGAGGATGCCTATGGCAATTCCAAATAGCCACCAATTGCGGCGGCCAGGCAATCCCCCTCCACGGGGCATTTCCTTCTCCAGCAATATTCTCATCTGTTCCCAGGATTCGTCTACCGCTCCCGGAGGTGGCAGGTTCTGCAGTTTGTCTGCCAAGTGTCGTTCGTATGTGTGTCGTTCGTTCATTACGGTTACACTTGCATGGTTTGTAATAAATGTTGTAATTGTTTTCGGGCTTCACTCAGGTGCCATTTGCTGGTTCCCTCACTGATCCCCAGCAGGGTGGCTATTTCCCGGTGGTTGTATCCTTCCACTACGTAGAGGTTAAAGACTCCTTGTGTGGCGGGCGATAATTTTCGTACAAGTTGTAATAATTCCTGGGCACTCATGCGTGTGATGGCGTCCGCTTCTATGGCAGGCTCTTCGGCTTTTTCCAGTTCGATCTTTGTATAGAATTTTTCCCGTTGCCTGATGAAGTCGATGGCAGTATTAACGATGATCTTTCGTATCCATGTATATAAGGATGCCCTGGTAGCGTCGTACGTATGTATGTTCTTATATACTTTCAGAAATCCATTGTGTAATACTTCTATCGCGTCTTCCTGGCTTCGGGTATAGCGTAGGCAAATAGCTGTCATCGGCCCATAGAACTGTTTGTATAACTGTTCCTGCGCACGGCGGTCGTTGTTTATACAACCGTTAATTAACTCAGTATCGGCAATGCTGTTTGCCAAATATGCCCCTATTATTGGTTACGTAATGCTTTATCCGGCTATAGTAATTTATGTAATTGCTGTGGAGTATTTCAGGAACGGGTTTCCAACAGCAAATATTGCGGATATAAGCATTGCGCCTGCCTTTCAACCTGCCTTAAACTGTTAATTAATACGTAAAATTAGATTGGGAGCGTTGGGGTGGTTGGAAAATTTATGTTGCTCTTAACTGTTATTCAAAGACAAAGCCCTCTATTTCGTAGGCAAAAAGAGGGCTTTGGCGGTGTATATATAATAAATATTAAGAAACGATGGGTTGTTTTTGCAGGGCTTTGGTGAGCTCGGCTTCGTTGGTGAGGTCGAGGCGCAGGGGGGTGATGGATACGTAGCCGTTTTCTACTGCGTAACGATCGGTTCCTTCTTCTGCTGGTTCGAGCGGGAAGACCGTGAACCAATAGTGTTTGCGGCCCATTGGGTCGATGCCAGGGACGATCTTTCCGTCGTAGAGGCGCACAGATTGTCTTGTCCACTGTATTCCCTGTGGATTTGGGGGCAAGTTGATATTGATGAGGCTCAGGTCTTTATTGTTAATTACCGCATTCAATGCTTTTTCTACCCAAGGTTCCAGTTGGTCGAAATCGGGTTCCGTTTTACCGGCTGGCGTACTCAGGGCTATGCCTTTCATGCCGAAGAGTACGGCCTGTTTGGCGGCGGCCAGTGTACCGGAATGCCACATCGCATTGCCGAGGTTGGGCCCCATGTTAATGCCCGACAGGACCACATCGGTCTTTGCCCACAGGTGGGTGCCGAGGGCTACGCAATCGGCAGGTGTGCCATTGACTCTGTAAGCATCAATGCCTTCGAATGTTATGGGTGATTTCTTATAATATAGTGGGCGTGTAGCCGTAATGGCGTGGCCCATCGAGGATTGTTCCACATCGGGGGCCACTACCTGTACTTCTCCAAATCGCTGTGCTACTTTGGCCAGGGCCATGATGCCCGGGCTGTAGATGCCGTCGTCGTTGGTAACTAATATTCTCATACTGTTACTGCCAACAACATTGTGCCAGGCATAGGTGGTACGTATTTGTTAGGGGAATGGGTATAACAACAATCAACTTCATGAAATACGTCAAACTCCTGCACAATCCTACGGCTGGCGAAGAGGACCATACGAAGAAGGAACTGATCCCTCTCATCGAAGCAGCAGGCTGGGAATGTAGATATTCATCTACAAAAGAAAAGGGATGGGATAAGATCGAGCCCGATACTGATTTCGTGGTAGTAGCTGGTGGGGATGGCACCATCCGGAAGGCTGCGCTTACGTTATTGGAACGCAAGTTCTCGGATAAGAAATTACCTATTGCCATTTTGCCGCTCGGCACTGCTAATAATATCGCCAAGGCATTGAATCTCAGCAAAGATGTTCCAGCTATCATCGAATCCTGGAAGTCGGGATCTATCAAGAAGTATGATATCGGGCGGATCGATGGGTTGGACAGGCCGTATTTTCTGGTGGAGGGCTTTGGTTATGGTCTTTTTCCGCGGCTGATGAAGGTGATGAAGAAGGTTGAGAAGGAAAGAAAGGATACGCCGGAGAAGGCTTTACAAACAGCGCTGGAGGAATTGCATCATCTTATTCTTTCTGCAGAAGCACGTCATTATCACTTAGTGGTTGATGGTAATGAGCATTCGGGTCGATTCCTGATGGTGGAGGTCATGAATAGCCGTTCTATTGGTCCCAATCTCGAGTTATCGCCCAATGCAGATCCGGGCAATGGTCAGTTTGATGTGGTGCTGATACCGGAAGATAAGCGTGATGCGCTGGCTGCATGGATCAAGCAAAAGATGAATGGTGAGGAGACTGTTTTTGATATTGTTACTATTCCGGGCACTAAGGTAGAAGTGCATACAGAGGACACGCTGCTACACACTGATGATGAACTGATCAGTCTGGAAGAGCCTACCAGTGTTTCTATTGAATTGCAGGCAGGGGTGTTGGAGTTCCTTGTGAGTTCAGAGTCGTGAGAGAACGGCAATCGGCAGTCGACAATCGGCAATGCGTTTACTTCGATAATGAGTTACGCTTCGCTGACTTTGTGTTTGATGACGCGGTGACCGATCAACAATATCAATAGCGCCAGGAGTGCGCTGGCAGCCATCACCACTACCATGGGGATGGCTGTTCCATTTTGGACATAGCTGAGTATAATGCTTACGCCTGCTCCTATTCCCATTTGTAATGCGCCCATTAAAGCAGAGGCACTGCCAGCTCCTTTGGTGAAGGGAGACATCGCCATGGCAGATGCATTGGGCAATATGTATCCGAGGCAGCTGAGGTAAATAAATTGCAGGATCAGCATGATGGGTAGTGTTACCAATCCATTTCCAGCTGTTACTATCAACAGTATGCCGGTGATGCTCATGCTGATGAGTGCTGTGGTTATGATCTGTTCTGTACGGTAGCGTTTCAGCAGGAAACGATTGATCTGGCTGGCCAGTATCAACCCTCCTGCCAGTAAACCGAATACCAATCCATATTCCCGATCTGACAGTTTAAATAGCTCCATGTATAAATAGGGCGAGCCTGACAAGAAAGCGAATAATCCGGAGAAGGCTACAGCGCCGGTGAATGTGTAGGTATAGAATACAGGTTCTTTAAATACTGCGAGGTAGCTGCGGGTAATGGCCGCCGGCTTCAGGGAGTAGCCGGGATCGGGCTTGCTGCTCTCGGGCAGGGCAATAGCAATGGTTATTAAAATGATCGTAGTTATTATAGCCAGTATAAAGAATACTGCCTGCCATCCCAGTGTGGAGGTAATGTAGCTTCCTACTGTAGGCGCCACGATGGGTGACACGCCCAGGATGAGCATGAGCATGGAAAATACTTTGGCGTTTTCTTCCACCGGAAACAGGTCGCGCACCATCGCATTGGCTGCCACTGTAGCTGCACAGGCGCCCAGGGCTTGTATAAGGCGCATCGCCACCAATATATCAAGGATGGGGGATACTGCACACCCTAATGTTGCCATAATGTACAGTATCAGTGCGATGATCAATGGCCGCTTGCGTCCAAAGCGATCCATCAGCGGGCCATATAGTAACTGGCCGATCGATACACCTACAAAGAAGCCTGACAGGGTCAGCGAAACTTCCGCTACTGTAGTGTCGAGGTCTTCGGCAATGGCCGTGAACCCCGGCAGGTACATATCTATCGAGAATGGTGAGATGGTGGTGAGTGCTCCCAGCAACACTACGAGGAAATAATATCTTTTTTTGGTCATTGTTTAACGTTGTGAAATCCGGTTGAAGGGAATGCGGGTGCAAGTTATTGCATTGGTCTGTACTTCAGTTCACTAAAACCAGGGAGAGGGTGATAACAGTTGTGGGGAGAAATTGTTTATTTTAGTGGTTACCATTAACCAACCTATGGACAAACTGCTTACATCTGCGCTTCTTAACTGGGTGCCTTATAAGTTATCGACCAGTGATGGTTCTCCGCATTGTCATTGGTTGTATACTGATACTCAATCGTACACTGCTCCGTTTTTTGATGATACTATTAGTGCGTGCATGGGCCTGCCGGAGAATTCAACGGGTTATAAAAGTGTGAGCTCTGTTGATGTATTGCCTTTATGGGCCAATGAATCGTTGGCAGTGCCCCCGTCTGCTTTTATTTTTCATGTTTCGCGTTGTGGTTCTACGCTGATCGCGCAGCTGCTGGGTCTTTGTGAGAAACATATCGTGTTGGCCGAGACGCCTTTTATCGATCAATTACTACGCTTCCCTTACGCTCACAGAGATAATAGTTCTATCGTTTTGCCGAAAGCATTGCCTGCTGCTATTCAATTATATGGACGCAAACGAAAGGGTGATGAGTCGCACTTATTTATCAAATCGGATAGCTGGCATCTTTGTTTTTATCAACAGCTGAGGTTGTTGTATCCTGCTGTTCCTTTTATTCTGTTGTACCGTTCTCCTGATGAAGTATTGCGCTCTCAACGCAGGCGCCGGGGTATGCAAGCTGTTCAGGGAGTTATCGAGCCGGAAATCTTTGGGTTTGACAGGAACGTGATTAAAAGTTGGCCGCTGGATGATTATATGTGCAAGGTACTGGAGCGTTATTTTACCATCATGCTGGAAATAGCCGACCGTGACCCGCATGTTCTCCTTGTGAATTATAATGAGCCTGTGTTGTCGATCATGCGAAGGATAGCTGGCGCTACCGGTATCACTATCGATGATGCTATGTTGCAGCTGATGCAGGAGCGCAGCCGTTATCATGCCAAATATCCGGACCAGGTTTTCCAGGAGCCTGTAGCTGACGATGAGCTGCCTGATGCTTTGGAGCCGGTGATGGCGTTATATCACTTGTTGGAAGCAAAGCGTGTGGCTTTATAATCCTGTTCGTAGCATATTGTCTATAATAAATGCGAAGAGCCTCAATGAGGAGGTTTCAAGGTCTTCGGTGTGGGTGTAGATCACCAGGTCGGCTCTGATGGGGATGTCATAAGAGTCATTGACGCCTGTGAGGTTATTAACCCTGTCGGGGTGCCCGATGGGCAGTAAGGCTTTTTTGTACAATCCTTTCGTATCTCTTTCTACCAGTATATCGAGCGCGCAATGTATCCACACCGTGCGGGCATCGTATTTTGTTCTCAATTCCTGTCGTACATCATCGTAGGGATTGATGGCTGCAATGATCGCTATCGTGTTCTGCTGTACCAGGTCATGGGCAATGGCGCCCAGTCTGCGTATGTTCTCACGTCTATCGGCAGGGGTAAAGCCGAGGTCTTTGCACACTGTCTTGCGGTATGCATCGCCGTCGATTATTTGTGCGGCAATATCTTTCTGCAGCAATAGTTGTTGTACGCGAAAGGCTATAGAGGTTTTACCGGCTCCGGAGAGGCCGGTTAACTGAATCAGTAACATGATGGGAAGTTACGTCTGTTCGAGCAAACTATGTTCGAGTTCATCGGCGAGCCGGTTGGTAACGGCTGTATTCTGGAGGCGTAGCTCGAATATCATTTTCAGCAGTTCTCCTGCTTTGCGTTCTTCGGCTACATAGTTTTTTTGTGCGTGCTCAAAGAGCTCCCGCAACCAATCGTTGACTACGCAGTCGATGACCAGGTGGATGCGGTCGCTGGGACCATGGTTGGCCACGCGGTGGGGCAGGTTGGCATTGATGTACCAGCATTCGCCGACTTCCATGGGTATGCGTTGGTTCTGTATCCAGAATTCGACCTGCTCGTTGGTAAAGATGGGGATGTGGAGCCGGGCTTCGCCGTGCTCAAAGGCCAGCTCATGATCACGGTGTTCTTTGATGATGGCGCCGCTTTTAAGGTTGAGCAGCCGAACCGCGCCTATGGGGCATTGAAAGCTGGCAAGGAGCTGCTGTACCGAAGGGCAACTTTGCATGAGGGGGGTATCGAGGTAGGTATCCTCGCTCATGAGGTCGGGTACGATGCGCTCGTGGTGGCCGCCGGGTGCACGGAGGGGCAACACGGTCCATTCGCCTTCGTAGTGATATGTATTAAAGTGGGGAGCCCAGGTGTTGGGCAGGAGAAGGACATCCTGCCGAAGTGAAAGGATATTGATTGACAGGTCTATTTTTGCCGATTGGATCATAAGAAAGGCACTCATTGGTTTAACGGTCAAACGAATATAACGTTTTTTTGCCATAGCAGGTTCAGGGTCTATTATTTAATATAGAGAATCCAGACAGGTTGTCACTTTTTTTCGTATTTTCCTATGGATGTGTTTTAGTTTACCATATCAATTTTCGTGTCACCCGGCCCAATTATCCCACCTCTTAATGGCCTGCAGGCATGTTTTACCCGCTTTCCCTGTGCTGGCATCCTCTACCTCATTTATGGCCCAAAAAAGTGGTCCGCTTAGCTTTGGTTTAGCTTAAGTCTGGCTTTGGTTTAGTTTTGGTTTAGCTTTGACCAACAGCATCCCTTCTTTATCTATACAGCAGCCACGACGCACCTTATCTTTAATCTTCCAGGAAAGCAAGCCGAACCGGTTGGTTAAATAATGGGCGAGCAAATACGACACATTGTCAGCAAAAGCTATATATTTCCTCCCTTAAGAAGGTGAGCCGTTCTTTGAGGGGTGAGCGATCTTGTTTGTTTTCCCACCGGGATGGTCGAAGTACAACTGAATCTTATCAGCGGGCATGTCTTCTTTTTCCCATAATGGGAGGATTGCGAAATAGAGAAGGAACCCGGGCTACCCTGAGGGCCTGAAACCGGGTTGTTAATTGTGCCGGGGCGCCCTAAAAACACCAGAAATCCACAAAAAACACGGGGTTTATACACTATTTTTGCAGTCTGATTTCAGCTTTTGGCGCCCAAATTTTGCATGTTTTGAAAATTTTGGGGTACGCCGATTGTTTGTGTCTGTAAATCAATGTGATTACGATTTATAGCTATAACTTGCGCAGGCAACTAATAGCCTCCTGTATTGTTATATTGGTAATCATCTCATCAAAGCATTCAAAATGATAACAATAAGCAATAACGCTCAAGCATACATCCTTCAACAGATGGAAAAAGAGGGTCACGGTGAAGGCAGTTTTGTGCGTGTAGGTGTGAAGGGTGGCGGCTGCTCGGGCCTGTCTTACGAAATGAAGTTTGACAAGGAAATGCGCGAAAGCGACCAGGTTTTTGAGGACAAGGGAGTGAAGCTGGTGGTGGAAATGAAGAGTTTGTTGTACCTGTATGGTACTGAACTGGATTATTCCAGCGGCCTCAATGGCAAGGGTTTGTTTTTCAATAATCCGAATGCTTCCCGGACTTGTGCGTGTGGGGAGAGCTTTGCGCTTTAGGCACAAGTACGCCAGGCAAATAGCTAAGCCGCATACTTGCGCCAGTATATAAGGCGGAAAATCATCAACGGTTATTTGACTTAACCAAGCGAAGAAGAACATGAGTACTGATTTAGATATTTTAAAGGATGTTTCGACGGAGGAGTACAAGTATGGCTTTACTACCAACATCGAAATGGAGTTTGCCCCGAAAGGGTTGAATGAGGATACGATCCGGTTTATTTCGGCCAAGAAGAATGAGCCGGAGTGGCTGTTGGAATGGCGCCTGAAGGCTTACCGTCATTTTGAAAAGATGGAATGGCCTACCTGGCAGAATTTCGAGATGCCTAAGATGGACCTGCAAGGGATCTCTTACTATGCCGCTCCCCGCAAGAAGGCAAAGCTGAACAGCCTGGAGGAAGTGGACCCCGAATTGCTGGCTACTTTTGAAAAGCTGGGTATCCCGCTGACTGAGCAGAAGATGCTGGCTGGCGTTGCGGTGGATGCCGTATTCGACAGTGTATCGGTTGCCACTACTTTCAAAGGCAAGCTCAAGGAGATGGGCGTTATTTTCTGCTCGTTCGGTGAAGCTGTGCAGGAATATCCCGACCTCGTAAAGAAATACCTCGGTACTGTTGTACCGCATACTGATAATATTTTCGCGGCGCTGAATGCGGCCGTGTTCTCCGATGGTTCTTTCGTGTACATTCCCAAAGGTGTACGCTGCCCCATGGAGCTTTCTACTTACTTCCGCATCAATGCCGAGAATACCGGCCAGTTTGAACGTACACTGATCATTGCCGATGATGATAGCTATGTGAGCTACCTCGAAGGTTGTACTGCCCCCATGCGTGATGAGAATCAGCTGCATGCTGCGGTGGTAGAACTGATCGCCCTGGACAACGGTGAGATCAAGTATTCTACTGTTCAAAACTGGTATCCTGGTGATAAGGATGGCAACGGCGGTATCTACAACTTCGTAACTAAAAGGGGTATCTGCAGGGGTGTAAACTCCAAGATATCCTGGACACAGGTGGAAACCGGCTCTGCTATCACCTGGAAATATCCCAGTGTGATCCTGCGGGGCGATAATTCTACCGGTGAGTTCTATTCTGTTGCGCTTACCAAGAACAAACAAATTGCCGACACTGGTACCAAAATGTACCATATCGGAAAGAATACACGCAGCCGTATCATTTCGAAGGGTATTTCTGCCGGCAACGGCCAGAACAGTTACCGCGGTTTGGTACAGGTAGGCAGCGGCGCCGACAACGCCCGGAACTTTACGCAGTGTGATTCGCTGCTGATCGGTGACGAGTGTGGTGCGCATACTTTCCCGTATATCGAGTCGAAGAACAACTCAGCGATGGTAGAGCACGAAGCGACTACTTCGAAGATCGGTGAGGACCAAATCTTCTACCTCAATCAACGGGGTATCGATACGGAGAAGGCGGTAGCACTGATCGTGAACGGATATGCCAAGGAAGTGTTGAATCAACTGCCTATGGAGTTTGCCGTTGAAGCGCAGAAGTTGCTGGCGATTTCGCTGGAAGGTTCTGTGGGATAAAATAGCTTTTAGTGGTTAGGTGTTAGCTTTTAGCTGTAAAGCTGTAATTAAGAAATTTATCAAAGCGTTAATAAATGTTAAGTATTCAGAATTTGAAGGCGTCTGTTGATGGTAAGGAAATCCTGAAAGGGTTGAACCTGGACGTGAAGGCAGGCGAGATTCATGCAATCATGGGACCTAATGGTGCTGGAAAAAGTACCCTGGCTTCTGTACTGACTGGTAAAGACAATTATGAGGTTACTGGTGGACAGGCTTTGTTTGAAGGAAAAGACCTGCTTGAGCTGTCTCCCGAAGACCGCGCAAGGGAAGGTGTGTTCCTGGCTTTTCAATACCCTGTTGAAATTCCCGGTGTTTCGAATATAAACTTTTTAAAGACCGCTCTGAATGAGATCAGGGCTTATAAGGGTCTGCCTAACCTGGAAGCGAAAGAATTCCTGAAGTTGTTGAAGGAAAAGCAGAAGTTGCTGGAATTCGATGCTGCTTTGGCTAACCGTTCTTTGAATGAAGGTTTTTCCGGTGGTGAAAAGAAGCGGAACGAAATCTTCCAACTGGCTATGCTGGATCCCAAGCTGGCCATCCTGGATGAAACTGACTCTGGCCTGGATATCGATGCGTTGCGTATCGTATCGCGCGGTGTAAACAAGCTGCGTAATGGCAAGAATGCTTTTATCATCATCACTCACTATCAGCGTTTGCTGGAGTACATCGTTCCGGATTTTGTGCACGTGCTGTACAAGGGTCAGATCGTTAAGTCTGGCAATAAGGACCTGGCTCTGGAACTTGAAGAGAAGGGTTATGACTGGTTGAAGGAGGATTCCAAAGAAACTGAAGCGGCTGAAATTTTACTGCCCCGCTAATCCCGGCTCAACAGTACCCGTTTTTTAAGAACCAGCAGAAAAAGAACCGGAATGGAAAACAGAATTACTCAAATTAGCAGTTCTTTATACGATCAGTGTATTGCTGATTATGAAGTTCGCACGTCTCTCTTCTCCGCCGAAGCTCCAGAGATCAATTCTCTGCGCGCTCAGGCTTTTCAGCATTTCAAGAATCTTGGATTCCCTTCTACAAAAGTGGAAGACTGGAAATATACCAACCTTGTGCCTATCCTGAAGGAGGGTTATGCGCTGGAGCAGGACGAAGAAGTTCTCTCTATCAAGGAGGCTGTGATCGCTAAAGTCAAGATCCAATTACTGGATTGTTATCATATTGTTCTCGTTAATGGTAAATACCGCGCCGACCTTTCGGATGCGGTGAATGTAGAGGGGCTTTATATCTCTTCTATCGCTGACGCTGCCAGCAGGCCAGCTTTCAAACAGCATTTTGGCAAATACATCGACCTGGAGAAGTTTCACTTCGCTGCGGCCAACTCCGCGTTGTTCCGCAATGGTCTTTTCATTGAAGTGAAAAGGAATACCATTGTTGAGAAGCCTTTGCATTTGATCCATATTTCCACTGCCAACGAACCTACTTATTTTCAACCGCGGCAGTTGTTTGTGATCGGCCTCAGTGCTTCGATCCCTGTTATTGAAAGTTATGCTACTGATACAAACGGCTCTCCCGTATTTATCAATAATGTAGCGGAAGTGGTGTTGCAAGAGAATTCTCAAATGCAGCATTTCTATATTCAGGCTGGTGATGTGAACGCCCGTTATGTTCACCACACTGAAGTGTACCAACAGTCTAATAGTATTTATAATAACTATAAGGCTTCTTTCCCCGGCACCAGCCTGTGGCGCAACAACCTGAACGTAGCGCTGGATGGCGAGAACGTGGAGAGTCACTTATATGGTTTATATCTTGCTGGTGGCCACCAACTGGTAGATAATCATACTATCGTTGACCACCGCAAACCTCATTGTAATAGTAATGAGCTGTACAAGGGTGTGATGAAGGATGATGCTGCCGGCGTTTTCAACGGTAAGATCTTTGTGCGCAAGGATGCGCAAAAGACGAATGCCTTCCAGCAGAATAACAATATGCTTCTTGGCAAAAAGGCCGTGATAGATTCCAAGCCTCAGCTGGAAATCTTTGCAGATGATGTTAAGTGTAGTCACGGTTCGACCATGGGTCAATTTAACCAGGATGCGTTGTTTTATCTGAAGTCGAGGGGTATTGGTGAAGAGAAGGCGCGCGCTTTGCTTATTCATGCTTTTGCTTTCGACGTAACTGAGAAAATTCCTATTCCTGAGGTTCAATCGCATATCAATGCGTTGATCGAGGAGGGATTAAAGGGGAGTTGAGACGTTGAATAGTTGATAAGGAAATACATTATTATACTCAAACTACCCTGTCCTCGTGAGTGGCAGGGTAGTTTGTTTAACCAACATACGCTCCGTAAGGGTCCCTTAGAACACTCATCGTTAATCATTAATTTTTAAAAACATGAGTACTGACGTTATGGTAGCTTCCACCGGTCTGGATATTGAAAGGATCAGGAAGGACTTTCCTATTCTGCAAACTTCTGTGTATGGTAAGCCGCTGGTTTACCTGGATAATGGCGCTACTGCGCAAAAGCCCTGGGCCGTGCTCAAGGCCATCGAAGATTATTACACGCACCTGAATAGTAACGTTCACCGTGGCGTTCACCACCTGAGCCAAAAAGCGACCGACGCCTATGAAGCTTCGCGCAGAAAGGTTCAGGCTTTCCTGAATGCCCGTCATGAGCATGAGGTGATCTTTACCAAGGGCACTACCGACAGCATCAACCTGGTTGCCTATAGTTTTGGTAAACAGTTTGTGAAGGAAGGTGACACTGTCCTTGTTTCTACCATGGAGCACCATTCCAACATCGTTCCCTGGCAGATCATGTGCGAGGACCGTAAGGCCAACCTGAAAGTTATTCCTATCAATGAGAAGGGGGAATTGCTGATGGATGAATTCAGCGCTTTGCTCAACGACAAAGTAAAACTGATCTCTGTAGCCTATATCTCCAACACGCTGGGCACTATAAATCCTGTGAAGGAGATCATTGCGCAGGCTCACCAACATAATATTCCTGTTTTACTGGACGCAGCACAGGCTGTTCAACATATACCTGTGGATGTGCAGGAGCTGGATGTAGACTTCCTCGTGTTCTCCGGTCACAAGGTGTATGGTCCTACCGGTATCGGTATTTTGTATGGCAAGGAAGAATGGCTCAACCAGATGCCTCCTTATCAAGGCGGCGGCAGCATGATCAAGCAGGTAACTTTTGAAAAGACCACTTACCACGATCTGCCTTTCCGTTTTGAAGCTGGCACTCCGAATATTGAGGCATGTATCTGTTTGGGTACCGCCATCGATTATATTACTGCGATCGGCTTACCCGCTATTCAGCAATATGAACATGAATTGCTGGAGTATGCCACTGAAAAGTTATCGGCTATCGACAAGCTGCGCTTTATCGGTACAGCTGAACAAAAGTCGGGTGTGTTGTCTTTTATTGTTGAAGGTGTTCACCCGTTTGATGTTGGCGTATTGCTCGATAAGCTGGGTATTGCGGTGCGTACTGGTCACCACTGTACGCAGCCTTTGATGGAATTTTTCGGCATTCCGGGAACTGTTCGTGTGTCACTGGCGTTTTATAATACCAAAGAGGAGATCGATCAACTGGCTGCCGGTGTGGAAAGGGCTGTGGCGATGCTGACTTAATACAAGCTGCGAGCCGTGAGCTACGAGCTGCGAGCGTTAGCCGGAGGCTAACAAATAGGCGTCACCAGCCAGAGGCTGGCGACTGAAAAGAATTACACGAAATTGAATTATGACGATTAACGAAATACAGGATGAGCTGATCGATGAGTTTTCTCTTTTCGGGGACTGGATGGAGAAGTATGAATATATCATCCAGCTTGGAAAGGAATTGGCTTTGATCAAGGATGAGTTTAAGAAGGATGAAAACCTGATCCGTGGCTGTCAGGCCAAGGTGTGGTTGCACGCTGATTTTCAGGACGGCCGTGTTCTTTTCACCGCTGATAGTGATGCCATCATTACTAAAGGATTGGTGAGTATGGTAGTGCGTGTGCTTTCGGGCCATACGCCTGAAGAGATCGTAAAGGCTGATCTGTATTTCGTGGATAAGGTTGGCTTGCGCGAGCACCTTTCCGTGACGCGCTCCAACGGGTTGCTTTCCATGATCAAACAAATGAAGGTGTACGCTTTGGCTTTACAATCCAAGGCTTCTTAACAATGTTCTTATGTTAGATAAGCAGTTGATTGAACAGGATATTATCGAGACTCTGAAAACCGTGCATGACCCGGAAATCCCGGTCAATATTTATGAGCTTGGCCTGGTGTATACTATCGACGTCAATGATGCCGGTTATGTTCAGATCACCATGACACTCACCGCACCCGGCTGTCCAGTAGCTGGTGACATCATCCGTGAAGTGGATGAGAAGGTGCGCACCGTAGCTAATGTTTCGGATGTGAATGTGATGCTCACTTTCGACCCACCGTGGAATAGGGAGATGATGAGTGAAGAGGCAAAGCTCGAACTCGGGTTTCTTTAATATTATTCCGAACGGAGGGTTTTGACGGGGTTGGCGAGGGCGGCTTTGATGGCCTGTGTGCTTACCGTGAATAATGCGATCAGCACAGCGCCCACTCCTGCTGCTGCAAATATCCACCAGCCTATTGTGATCCTGTATTGATATGTCTGCAGCCAATCGTGCATCATCCACCATGCTACCGGGAATGCCACCAGGCAAGCTATCGCTACTAATTGAAGGAAATCTTTTGATAGCAACCCCACCAGACCGCTCACGCTTGCGCCCAATACTTTGCGAATCCCTACTTCCTTGATTCTGCGCTCGGCCGTATAGGCAGCCAATCCAAAAAGTCCCAGGCAGGATATAATGATCGCTAATGCAGCGAATACGCCTGAAGCTTTCCCAATCAGGGCTTCGTTTTGGAATTTATCATTGAATTGCTCGTCTACAAACCTGTATTCGAAGGGATAGGCAGGGTTGTGTTTTTTCATCACTGCTGCTATTGTAGCTATTGCCTGTTCCGGATTGCTTTGTGGTTTTGGGCGTACGTATAGCAGGTTGGCTTTTTCAGGTGCGTTGAAAAATATTACTGGTCCTGGCTTTCCGTACATATCTCCATACACATAATCGTTTACCACTCCTATCACTGTCAGGCTCGTGTATTTTCCATCTTCATTGCCGCGTGGTGATTCGATGATGTTTCCTATCGCACTTTCTTTGCTGATGATCTTCGCCATCGACTGGTTGATGACAATGGTATTATTACCTGCTGCTGTGTTTGCATCTAAGTCCCTACCTTCTATAATCTTCATTCCTGTTGTAGCAAAATAATCGTTGCTAATACCTCTGTGTGCAATGGATATTTCCTGATCGGGTGTTTTGCCCTCCCACCAGAAGCGGCTGTCTGTATTTCCTCCACCCATAATCGTCCGGTCGATCATGGCTACATTTTCTATGAGGCCTGATTGCAAGAGGTCTTGTTTTATCAAAGGGAATATGGCCGCGATATTGTGTTGCATATCAACCTGCACCAGGTTGTCTTTGTTGAAACCGAGGTCTCTGTTCTTGATGTGTTGTAATTGCTGGTATACGATGATGGTGCTGATGATAAATACCACCGACACGGCAAACTGCAGCACCACCAATCCTTTTCTGATCCATACTGCACTGCCTGCTTTGAGTTTTAAGCCTTTCAATACAGCTACCGGCCTGAACGACGATAAATACAGTGCCGGATAACTTCCTGCCACCAACCCACAAATAAGGACAATGGCAAGCAGGGCTATTATATGTATGGGCTCACTGAGCTGCATGGACAGGCTTTTCTGCATGAGCACGTTGTAGCCGGGCAATGAGATCATGACTATGATGATGGCTACAGCAGCGGCCAGCACCGTCATGAGTAATGCTTCGCCGATGAATTGCGCTATCAACTTTCCCTTTTCAGCGCCCAGCACCTTGCGTACGCCCACTTCTTTTGCACGCTTCTGGCTACCGGCTATTGCAAGGTTCATAAAGTTGATGCAGGCGATGAGCAGAATGATCCAGGCGATGATGGTCAGCATGCGCACTTGTTTGATACGCCCACCTCCTGTTTGCTTGCCGTCTTCAAACTCACTGTACAAGCGCCAGTCGGACATGGGGAACAGGAATGCTTCGCTTTGCTGGCTGGCTTCTTTGTCGTGTATAAAGCTTTTTAGTTGTTGATTGACTATTGTCTCGCTGGCGTTGGGGTCCAGTTCTATATAGGTGTATGGGCCGTAGCTGTCCCAACTGAGGGCAGCCTGATCTTGTTGTATATCGAACTCATAGGGCGCCAGCCATTCGAATTTCAAGGTGGCATTTTCCGGCAAGTCTTTTAATACGCCCGTTACTACAAAGTCCTGTTGGTTATCTAAGCGTACTGTTCTTCCTATTACATTTTTTTCTTCTCCAAAGAACTTCTTTGCTGTTGCTGCTGTGATCACCACCGAATGTAATTGTGCAAAGGCGTTGCTGGCACTTCCCTGTTCAAAGGGCAGGGTGAACATTTTGAATATTTCGGGGTCGGCATATCGGCCTGTGGCATAGAGTGACTTGTCATCAAAGCTGAAGAGTGCTTTTTGTGGTTCGTCGGACACGCGGGCGGTATTGGCTATTCCGGGTATCTCACTTTTCAACGCGGCTGCCATGGGGCGTGGCGTTGACCCCATTGTAAAGATGCGGCCGTCGAATTTTTTGTTGATGTTGAGTCTATAGAGGTTATTCTTTTTTATATGTACTGTGTTGTAGTTCACTTCATCTTCTACCCACAGGAAGATGAGTGCGGCGCAGGCTATGCCGATAGCCAGTCCCAGGATATTGAGGGTGTTGTAGGTTTTGTTTTTGCGCAGGCTGCGGAAGGCGGCTTTAAGGTTCGTGAGCATGTTGCAGGTTGAATTGGTTGGTGACTGAGGGAAAGACACGGTCTGAAATGAAATGTTGCATGAAAAAGCCCGCCGGATATGTATCGCCGGCAGGCTTTGTTCTTAACCCTACTTTGAAAACAACCTTCTTCTTAATTCCTTCCGCGGGTTCTATCCAGTTCTATTCGTGCTGACAGGTATTCGAATACCGATTCCAGGTAATTCAATTGTGCTGTTGTGAGTGCCAGTTCCGCGTCTGTCAATTCCAGTCTTGAAGCTACTCCTTTGGAATAGCGGTATTGTATGATATCGTAGCTCAGCTTTGCTGTTTCCTGCACCTGTACTTGTGTTTTCATTCTTTCGAATGTTTCATTCAGGTTGGCTATTACTTGTGCTACTTCTGTTTTGAGTTGCTCGTGTGCGTCAGTTATCCGTACTGCCGCCTGGTCTTTATTGATCTTTGCCTGGCTGATGCGGGCCTGGTTCTTATAGCCAGTAAATAAAGGCAGTGTTACCTGTGCGCCGGCAAATGAAGCGCTGGGCCAGTATGCGTCAAAGAAGTTGGCGCCTTTGGCCTGGCTTTGCACCTGGTATTGACCGATCGCCGATACTACCGGTAAGCGTTGTGCTTTTGCCGATAAGATCTGCTGTTCGCTGATCTGCTGGTTGATAGCCAGCAATTGCAAGTCCGGGCGTTGGGCTTTTGCCTCTTCATATAATGCTTCCTTCGTAGGTATCTGCTCCTCTTTTGTCAAGGTGAGCGAATCAGTGAGCTGGAGATCCTGCAAGGAATCTATTCCAATAAGGGTAACCAACTGCTGCTTGCCTACCTGCAGGGCATAGTTCAACTTCAGGATATCGGGTTGCAGGTTCTTCACGGACGTATATGCCCGTAATGTATCTACCCGCAATCCTCTACCTTGCGCCAACAGCGAGCGGGCATCCTGCAGGGCTTTTTCATTGCGCTGCAGGCTTTCATATTGGAGTTGTAGTCTTTCATTCAATACCAACATACCAAGGTATACGCGCTTTACGGCAGCAGCCACATCTATCTCATTGTACTTCTGGTTGGTGCGGCGTGCATACTGGTTCAGTTGTGCTTCGCGCAGTGCCGGCTTTGCCGATGGATTGTAGAGTGGGTACGCCACTGATAATGTAGCTGCAAACTGATCTCTTCCTC
Organism: Paraflavitalea sp.; assembly: GCF_059502485.1. Lineage (NCBI taxonomy): Bacteria > Pseudomonadati > Bacteroidota > Chitinophagia > Chitinophagales > Chitinophagaceae > Paraflavitalea > Paraflavitalea sp. The sequence goes on along the minus strand of NZ_JCACET010000008.1, from coordinate 802,711 downwards.
CTATGCGGGAGTAAGGGACTTTATCGCCCCCACCATTATTACCAAACCCGAAGAAGGCAGGCATTACGAAGTAGTGGAGGTACTGACCGCCAATGCTGGCTGTGGGCAGGGAAAGACTGCGGGCCACGCGTATTTCTTCTGCTGCTTTATCTATATCCAGGCTCGATATTTTCAATGCCCGGTTGTTTTTGATGGCCATCGATACAGCATCGGGCAAGGTCAATGATAATGACTGTGCGATGCTGCGTACGCCGGGCAGGAGAAAGCCTGCCGATATAATGAGGGCGTACATTATTTTTTTCTTATTGCTCATATTGATGCATTTGGATTCACTATAACTGGTGCAGGGACTGGTGCTATACCGTGTGGTATAGCGTCCTCTCCCCCTGTTGTCTTTTTAGCGGGCCTCGAGAAATATGAATACACAGATGGTATTACATAGAGCGTAAGGATGCCCGCGAAAATCAGTCCGCCCACTACCACGATCCCCAATGAGGTACGGCTTCCGGATGAAGTGCCGAGTGACAGTGCGATGGGGAGTGTACCAAAGATCATGGCCAGGGTGGTCATGAGGATCGGACGGAAGCGTGATGTAGCTGCTGAGACTACCGCATCTCTTACTTTCAATCCTTCGTGTTTGCGCTGGTTGGCAAACTCCACGATGAGGATACCGTTCTTCGTGATCAACCCGATCAGCATGATGATACCGATCTGGCTAAAGATGTTGATCGACTCGCTCGTGAGCCACAGGCTCAACAATGCTCCGGTTACCGCCATCGGTACTGTGAGGAGGATAATGAATGGGTCTATCAAGCTCTCGAACTGTGCGGCCAATACCAGGTAGATGAGCACGATGGCAAAGATGAATGCGAAGATCAGGCTGGAACTACTTTCTGCATAATCACGGCTTTGTCCTGCCAACTGTGTTCTAAATCCTTTGGGCAACACTTCTGCTGTGATCTTATCCAACTCTTTGATCGCTTCTCCAAGGCTCACGCCTGGCGCTGGTGTGGCGCCAATCGTAACGCTGTATGATTGGTTGTACCGATAGATGGCGGGTGGACTGATACCTTCTTTAAGGGTAACCAGGTTGTCGAGTGACACCATTTCATTGCTGGCTGATTTCAAGAATAGCGAGCGCAGGTTTTCCGGTGTCGATCTTTCAACACGGTCCAACTGCCCGATCACTTCATATTGTCTGTCATTGTAGATAAAGTATCCATAACGGCGTCCGCTCAATGCCAGCTGGAGTGTACGTCCTATCTCCTGTGTTGAGATGCCCAATTGTGCAGCTCTTTGCCTATCAATAGAGATACTGATCTCGGGCCTGTTCACTTTAAAGTCCGGGTTCTGGAATGCCAGCTTAGGGCTTGTAAACACCGCTCCCATTAGTTTCGGCATCACTGCTATGAGGCTATCCAATGAAGGGGCCTGCACCACATATTCCACCGGTTGCGATGTTGAGAATCCTCCGATCGTAGGTATTTGGATCGGGATCAGGATCACGTTGCGGAATTTTGCGGATGCCACTACCAGCTTTTCGTAGATCTGCTGTTGTGTCATTTTGCTTTTCCGCTTTTGTGGATCTTCGAGGAATATCCATTGAAAGCCTCCATTCACCGGCTGCACCAATGTTCCTACTGAGGCTGCAATGCCGGCGTAGGTCGTATTGTTGTTGAGGTCGGGGATGGAATCTGCTACATAGGCCGTGATCTCTTTCATGGTTTCTTCCATGCTCTCGTAGGATGTTCCTTCCGGCGCAATGACAGCGAGACCCACCATCGATCTATCTTCCAAGGGGGCCAATTCTGAAGGCAGTTTCGGCGCCAGGAAGTAAGCGATACCAAATGACAGCAGCAGTAATACAATTCCTAACCAACGGAATCGCATGAATGCTTTTAAGGAACGCTCGTAGCCGTTGTTCAATTTCACGAACCAGGGTTCTGTTTTGCGGTAGAGCCAACCGTGTGTAGCTCCGGGCTTAAGCAGGTAGGCGCTCATCATTGGTGACAGTGTCAAGGCCACGAATGCGGAGATCAATACCGATCCGGCTACTACAATCGCGAACTCTTTAAACAATCTACCTGTGATACCACCCAGGAACAGGATCGGCAGGAACACGGCCGCCAGCGTAACGGTTGTCGAGATCACCGCAAAGTAAATTTCATTGGAGCCTTTCCGTGCTGCTTCCAATGGTTTCATGCCTTCTTCCACCTTACTGTAGATATTCTCCAGGACCACAATCGCATCATCTACCACCAGCCCAATGGCCAGTACCATACCCAACAGGGTAAGTACATTGATGGAGAAATCACCCAGGTACATGATGAAGAAGGCTGATATAATGGATACTGGTATTGCCACCAGCGGGATGAGCGTACTGCGCCAGTCGCGCAGGAAGATGAAGATGATCAACGTTACCAGACCAAATGCCAGCAACAATGTTTCTTCTACTTCGGAGAGTGAGTTGCGCACCGGCACTGTAAAGTCTTTTCCCAATGTGATGTTGTAATCTTTGGGTGCTGACTTTACAATGTCATCAAAGCGTGTTTTAAATTCTTCCACTATCGCCAGTGAGTTGGCACCGCGCTGGGGCTGCACGCCTGTTCCCACCCCGTATTGTGCTTGTTTTCCTTCTGCCACGATCATCGCTGTGCGCTCGTTCTGAGACGACATGATGGCTGTACCGATGTCCCTAAAGCGAACGATGGCACCATCTTTCTGGCTAATGATCATGTTGTTGAAATCTTCTTCTGTTACAAGGCGTCCTTGTGTACGCAGCGTTACTTCGGTGTTCTGTCCTTCAATGCGCCCGCTGGGCAAGTCAACGTTCTCTCGCTGCAGGGCTGCCTGGATATCGTTGGGGGTAAGACCATAGGCTGCCAGCTTCACCGGGTCCATGCGTAAGCGCATCGCTCTTTTGCGGCCTGCGTAGGTATCTACCAGACGCACTCCGGGAATGGATTGCAGTCTTTCTTTGATGTTGATGTTTACAAAGTCGGTAATGTCTTCGAGGCTCCTCGTGTCGCTTTGTACGGTGAGGAACACCAGGAAGTCGGCCGGTCCTGATTTTTCCACGATTGTGGGTTCAATATCTGTTGGCAGCTGCTGACGCGACTTGGATACTTTATCGCGCACGTCGTTGGCTGCTGCTTCCAAATCTGCATTGAGGTTAAACTCAACGGTGATGATGCTCACCTGTTCGCGGGAAACGGATGACATGGCGCGTATTCCGTTCGCTTCGGCCACCGCTTCTTCGAGCGGCTTCGTGACCTGCGAGGCTATAATATCCGCACTGGCACCGGGATACACTGTTGTAACCGTGACAATGGGTGAATCTGTAACCGGGTATTCACGGGTACCGAGGAAGGTATATCCTACGATACCGAAAAGTATTAGTAGTACTGACATCACTCCGGCCAATACGGGCCTGGAGATGCTCATTTGTGAAATGGCACTCATACAAATGTTGTATTAATTAGAATAAATTCTGAGACGGATGACTGCAGGGGTTCCTGCTTATTTAACTTTTACCAATGCTACATCCGCTCCGGGTGAAAGGCGCAGCAGGTTGCTCGTAATCACTGTGTCGCCCTGGTTGAGCCCGCTGATGATCTGCACTTCCTGTGTTCCGCGCTGCCCGATAACAACCGGTGTTATCGCTACTTTATTTCCTTTGGCTACGTATACTGCGTATCCCTGTGGTGAAGGCATCAGTGCCTGACTGGGCACTTTAAAGGCATTGTTGGTCGTGTGCAGTGCGAGGCTGAGCCGTGCGCTCTGTCCTGATACCAGCTTTGTCTGTGGGTTGTTGCCGATGGCTTCTACCAGCAGCGTACGTGTCTGCTCATTCATCTTCGATTCTTTGGCTACTACTGTGGCAAAATAGGAGGCGGTATCTGACTGCACAGTAAAGCGTTGTGCTTTACCTATTGTTACCAGGTTGGCGTATTTTTCCGGTACTGCAAATTCTACCTTGATTCGGGTATCATCTACTATGTTGGTGAGCACTGTATTGGGTGATACCAACGCGCCGGGATATACGCGCACAATACCTATGCGACCGTTGAAGGGGGCGCGTATGCGTGTCTTATCAATGGTAACTGCCAACTGGCGAATTTCTGCTTTCAATACATTCAGGTTGGTAATCGCCTGATCGTAGTCCTGCTGAATAGCGGCATCATGGGCTATCAGGTCTTTCATGCGCGCTTCATTGAGTGCTGCCAGTTTTTCCTGCTGGCGAAGGCGTTCAAGCTGCGCCTGCAGATCGGCATCGTCAAGCTGGAAGAGGAGGGCGCCTGCATTTACGTAGTTGCCTTCTTTTACGTGTACCTGTACCACTTTGCGCAGCAACTCGCTGGCGATCGTTACTTCCTGGTTGGCAACCAGTGTTCCGGTGATCTCTATTTCTTCGCTTACTGTAGTAGGCTGTACGATATAGCCATCGGCGGGTACGCCGGGATTGGCTGGTGCTGCCGCTGCTATGGCAGCTTTTGGTTCGTTGGCCTGGGTTTCACAGGCCTGGATGAAGATCAGCACAGGCAGCAACAATAGTAATAGCTTGTAGGCCTGGTTCTTGAATAATTGTGGACTCATATATCTGGTGTTTAATTGATACATTCAAATATTTCGATGTATTAGGGCATAGAACTCCATCCCGCTAATTACTTCGGCGAATGGTGACAAGCTTTTCGGTGGAAACGGACTGCAAACTTATAGAAACATCGAAATACTTCGATATGTTCGGCCAAAAAAAATTTGTTATGCCTTTAGTGCCTGCAGGAAGTTAACATACTGATCGATCATTTTGTTGTTGAGCTCGTACTTCATATTTCTCCCTTCCTTGGTGGGGATGATCAATTCGGCATCGGTCAACAACTTGAGGTGATGTGAAATGGAGGGTTGTGTAAGGTCCACAAACTCATATACATCTGTACAATACAAGCAATTCTTGTTTTTCCGGAGTTCTTTGAGGATCAGGAGCCTGTTGGGGTCGGCCAGGGCTTTGGAGATCTTTTCTACTTTTTTTGCGTCCATAAAATATCTTTTAATCGTTCTGCCTTTTGCAAGGCACTCACGCAGAAAGTTTTATGGTTCGAAATGAAAACATGTCTATTATAACAGGTATTTGGCAAGATTTGTTGCCGATTGCAAAATTAGGTGTTTAAACAATAAGGTGCTGCTTTTTTTGTAGCCACAAGGCATTGAGGCAGCAAGGCAACGAGAAGGCACCAGAAGGGCTGAATGCTTAATTTCCGGTAAGCAGTGCTCAAGTGGGATACTTTAATAAGGTCAAACGGTGATCAAAGGGCTCAGGGTTTAATAAAGTTTGGAGTTGACAAGAGGAATGTGCAATGTTTAATTTTTAATGGCCAATGTTGAACAGGATGGTTTAGGATGGAGCATAAAAAAAAGCCACCCTTTTGGGGTGGCTCGCCTGTGTGAATTGATACCCTATTGAATGATGACCCTGCTTATACCAATCAGTTTGTATAATTTTTTGTGCTACGGTTTAAACAATTAAAAATTGTTTTCATGGCTATACCCTTGTTGGGCTTGTTGCCTTGTTCAGGGATATTGAATATAATACTACCCACTTAATCGATGCATCTCATCCTCTTCTTATTCCTTTTACTAAGTATCGATAAACAGTATACGAATATCTGTTGCGTGCAGATTTGTATTTCTAAAAATATTTTTTAGTTTTTATTTGTCGAGTTTTTTACTGTAATAATCTATTAAGTAGTTCTACGCAAGCCTTTCTACAACAAGGTTTCAAGCGTTCTAATATTTCCCGCTATGGGACAACTTTTAATTATAAAATTGTCTCTCGTCAATAATTTTCGCTGCTCGCCACTGTTAGCAATTAAAAGAAAATAAAAATGACAAAAAATCTGACTTTCATTTAGTACGTTAATTCAGTTTACTTGTTACATATATAGGAAGGCGATGGTAAGAGAAAATACTTATAGATCGCCACTACGTACCGATAGAAAAAACACGATTAAAACCATAAACCATGCAAACTGAAAAACCAATTCCCGACTTCACGCAAGATGAATAAGATCTACCTACACATTTTAGTATACACGTTGCATTTATAAGGTACACTCCTGGGTAATGCTTTTGATGGGGGCAAGAATTTTGCAGCATCATTTACACCACATGTATTTAAGGTCCCCCCAAGTTGCTCTCTCTCCGAGAGAGTGTGCCGTATTTTATAATCACTCAAAACCAGTTATGAATTTAAAGTTACCAACCAAGAACTATAGTATTCCGTTGCCAGCGATGGACTGTGTGCAGGACTTTGAGCAGTTTGCCCGGGCCTTGAATGGGGAAGTGATCGGTAAAGACATTGTGCAACTAAGTGGCGGATTTGCGAAGGGGATGGTGAAGAAGCGGCAGGTTCAACCGGGTTGTTGTCTGCGGGCGTGCAATCTTGTGTTCAATCATCCTGTCGAGTTGCAAAAATGTAGCGAAGATCCGGACAGCAAGCGCTTTACTATTGTATATGTATTGACCCCTGGCAGTTGCCGGTTGAAAAGTATAGCAGGTCATGAGCAGTTCAGCCAGATCGAAACGCGTAATACGCTGATGGTGGCTAATGATGTAGCGCTTAAGTTCGACATTGCGCCTCACCGGGCTGTTCAAGTGATCGAGATCAGCGCGACTTCGTTTTGGCTGGCGCAGCAGTTTCAACGGGCTGGGCTACCATTGGATAATTTTCTGGACAGGGTTAATGAGAAAGGTAATCCGCTCATTCTGAACTGTACGTGCCCACCTTCGGTCATCAACCGGGTGAATATGCTTTTTGATCACCTGATGGGTGTCGAGGAGGATTACGCTGATGCTGACCAGTTAGCGACCTCATTGATCCTTGACTTTCTGCATAAAATGCTCAATAGTCAAATACCCCGGGTTGCCGGAAGCCAGGATGCACATTTTTTGAAGGTGATGGAAGCCGAGGCTATCCTGCAAGCTCATCTGCAGCGTAATCTGCCCAATGTTTGTGCTATAGCGCAGCAGGTATCGCTCAGTGAATCGACGTTGAAGCGTCATTTTAAAATCATCTTTGGTAAAAGTTTGTATGAATATTACCTGGAGAAGAAAATGAATCTTGCGAAGGTTATGTTGCTTGAGAAGCCGTTGACTGTATATCAGGCAGCATCTATGTTGGGTTATGAGAAGGTGAGTAATTTTATTGGCATCTTCAAGAAGCATCATGGTTATTCGCCGGGCAGTATGAAGAAGAAAGGTTTTATGAATCAGTAATAGCACAATTGTGTAGAATGATTCACAATCAGTACGAATTCCCATTTTTGGGGCAAACAGTGGTTAACAGTGTAATTTGTTAACATACTAACAAGGGCAGCTAAGTGAATTTTAATTTCTGCAGCCACTAATATTTGAAAAAAAATTCTAACTTAGTATCCTCATCAGCAGTAGCATAGGTTATTATTCCTGACTTCTCACAATTGGTTAAAGACTCTCTGAAAGTTGCTCCAGGCAAGGATTACATGCCATCACTCAAAGCCTTATAATTTTATTCCCGTGTTGTAGTAACGGGATTGCTATTTCTTATTGTGAAATCAATTGAAAAACCACAAATAAGAAAGAGTCAAGTGTCACATCCAGGCATGAAGAATGTTGCGTGCCCTACCTGGTTAAATGGCGCATCTCTTTCCAGTTGATCGCTTACCGGCCACTCCTGCTTAGTAATAGGGAGGAGTGGTTTTATGTTCTTAAGGAATCAATCCGGATTACCGGTTTATGCTCAAACAGCGACTCTCCACTGCTGCAAGGCATGCAAACCGGTGATCCGGATTTTGTTCTTTATCCTCCTGATTTACGTGCGTATATACCTTTTTAATTCCATTTTAATGCGATATTTATAGCAGGAAACCCTTAGATGGCCATTATTTACTGATTTTTGCCAGCATAATCATCTACTTACGCTATGGAAGAAGTTAAAATCTTATTGGTAGAGGATGAGAAGAAGATCGCTGAGGCCCTCAAGAAAGGATTAATGGAGCAACAGTATCACGTGGAAGTAGCCTATGATGGGTTGATCGGGAAGAAAATGGTGGAGACTTATACGTTCGATCTGGTCATCCTCGACATCAATCTACCGGGTATGAATGGCTATGAGCTTTGCAAGGAGATCCGTAAACGTGATGAGCGCATTCCGGTTGTGATGCTCACGGCATTAAGCGCCACGGAAGACAAAATCGAAGGGTTTGATGCGGGCGCTGATGATTATATCGTGAAGCCTTTCGACTTTAAGGAATTGCTGGTACGTATCCGGGCGTTGCTGAAACGTATCTATCAAAACGTTCCTACCGGTAATATGTTAAAGGTGGCTGATCTTGTAATGAACCTGGACAGCAAAGAGGTGATGCGTGCCGACAAAACTATTTCGCTTACCGCCAAAGAGTTTCAGTTGCTTGAATTTTTAGTGCGTAATAAGAACCGGGTCGTTTCGCGTGCCGATATTGCGCTGAATGTATGGGATATCGATTTCGATACTAAAACGAATGTGATCGACGTGTACGTTAATTTCCTGCGCAAGAAGCTGGATAAAGATTTCGATACCAAACTGATCCATACACAAGTGGGGATGGGCTATATTTTAAAAGAGCAAGCATAGGTGAAGATCAAATTTAAAATAACTGCTCTTTTCACGTTGCTTGTAACGGCTATCTTGTTGCTTCTTAGTTTTTCCATTTATTATTTTACTTCGCTGGAAAGGCTCGAAAGTTTTAAGAAACGGTTAAAGGGCCGTGCCAACAACAACGCTCAGTTATATACTTATTTCGGCGACAGCAGTACGGCGATGTTGCGTCGTATCGATTCAGGCTCCACCAATACGCTTGTCGATAAGAGTGTAATTATTTTCAATTATCTCAATCAGCCGGTGTACGAGTTCAACGCCCAAGGAGTGAAAACTCCCGAAGTGCCTTTGGCGATGCTGGAAAAGGCCCGCCTGAATGGCGAGACTTATTTCCACATCGAAAAGCGGGATGCGCTTGCTTTCCATCATACTGATTCTGTAAACCGCATTGTGGTGGTCGTAGCGTCGTATGATACTGATGGCTGGAACCGTCTCTGGCAATTGCAAAAGCTATTGCTGACAAGTTTGCTGATCGGCATTGCCGCGGCGGCCATCGTAGGATACTTGTTTTCCCGTCAACTGCTCATGCCTATTTCCCAGATCATCCGCGAGGTGAATGATATTTCTTCTCAGAACCTGTCGCACCGCATCGAGGCTGGCAGCGGACAGGATGAGCTACACCAATTGGCTAATACGTTCAATGAGTTGCTGAATCGCCTGCAGGAGTCTTTTATGATCCAGCGGCGGTTTATCTCCAATGCTTCTCATGAGCTTTCTACACCGCTTACTTCTATCTCCAGTCAATTGGAGGTAACACTGCAGAAGGACCGGAATACTGCTGAATATCAACAGGTGTTATCTTCTATTTACGAGGATGTGCAACAAATGCGGCAGCTTACCAAGAGCCTGCTGGAGATTGCCAAGACCGGCTCGCAGGGCACTATCGAGCTGAACGAGGTGCGAATCGATGAGGTGTTGTTCAAGGTGATGAGTGATGTACGGAAGATCAGTCCTACGTACCAGGTGGAGCTGCAGTTTGGCGAGTTTCCTGAGGATGAAAAGAAGTTCCTCGTTTTTGGTAATAATGATCTTCTGTATAGTTCTATCAAGAACCTTGTTGAGAATGGTTGTAAATATTCGCCTGATCATTCTACCTGGGTTGATCTTTCTTTTGCAGATGACCAGGTTATTGTAGAGGTGAGGAATCATGGTAATGTAATCGCTGCAGAGGAGATGGACCATATATTCCAGCCTTTTTACCGTACCGATAATACGACCCAGATCAAGGGTTTTGGACTTGGTCTTGCCCTGGCCAAGCGGATCATCAGTATTCACCGGGGCAACATCAACGTTCAATCGGACGAAAGCGCCGGCACTGTTTTCACTATCCAATTACCTTCTATCAAGGCTTTCTCTGCTCACCTCAATGCGCTTAATTAATTGCCTTTTAATGCTTGTTTAATTGGTGTTTAACGGCAATAAAGCATATTTGGCGTTGTATTATCAAGGTATGAACAGACAATTATTCTTTCGCTGGTTTCCCTTACTGTGTCTCATCCTGGTCGTTGCTGCCGGGATCAGTCTGGGGCAAAAGAATTCAAAGCTTGTCACCAGGAACCAATCTTTGGTATTACAGAATGATTCTATTCTGGCGGTGAACCTCCGGCTTTCAAAGGAGGTATCAAAGCTGCAATCTTTACTGGATAGTATCCGGTTAAAAAACAGCTCTGCCGGCAGTTTACGTATACGCAACTAATTGACGATTCCGGCCCGATTTTTATAGGTAATCGTATTGTTAATCCGTACTCTATTTATTGGGTTCTCTCCTGATTGATGTTGCCCCATAAATTACCCGTTTGCGATAACCATTTTTTAATAAAAAAGTCTTTCTGAATTTCCCCAACACTTCGTACCTTTTAGGACGTAAAAAAGGAACTATTTCTCCCTTGCCTGGCTTAGTTATTTAGTAGTATCACCGATTGCCCGCCTTCCTTGTTTTATCAGCCCGTTTTAATCAACCCCACGTCCCTACCTTATGAAAGCGTGTGCCGATACCCGTGGCATCCAACATCATTCCTGTCACACTCAAAAAAGGAGAAGCTATGAAACCGCATCAATCACCTTACATTAACAAGCGGAAGAAGACGATCGAATTCCACATTCACAACAGTTGTGCTGGTAATATTGCGCTTGCCGGCACGTTTAATCACTGGGCGCAGGATGAATTGAAAATGCAGCCTTCCAAGAAAGGTAATGGTATGTGGCTGATCGAGATCCCTATGCTGCCCAGCGGGAAGTATCACTACAAGTTTTTTATTGACGGGCGTATGTGGATGGAAGACATTGAAAACCAGCTGAGGGAGCCCGATGGCGTTTGCGGCTGGAACAGTGTGCTCACTGTGTAGCTCTGTGTTACTTGCTTATCGAATTAAAGGTGTAAAGAGGCTCTCTTTACACCTTTTTTATTTTCAGTCGATCTTAAGCTTCACCATATATTTTATACAGCGGTGCGCGCAGGGGATCGCCTTTATCGGAGCAGATGAATTCCAAGAGGTCGGCAATCTGTGCCGGGCTTACCCATTTGCTGAAGTCTGCCTTGGGCATATCCTTCCTATTTACGGGTGTATCGATCGTGCTGGGGGCTATGACCGACACTACCACGTTTGTGCCCTTGGCGGCTTCATTAAGGAGGTCAGCAAGCTTAATAAGGAGTGATTTACTAAGGGCATAGGCGATCATGTTCTTTCCTGCTTCGGGTTGCAGGGCCGGCCTTGCTCCTACCAACACGATACGCCCATAGCCATTTTCCATCATGTGTTGAAAGAGGGGGCGGGTCAGGTAGTAGGCTGTTTCAAAGTTTTTAGAGAACATCTTGCGGAGGGCTTCTCCGTCGGTGGCTGCAATGTCGCCCATAGCAAACCCTCCGGCCAGCAGTAATGCTCCGTCGATTTTTTTGTAGAGGCTAATGGCTTCTTTGACAAAGGTGTCGCTTTCTGATTCGGAAGCAAGTTCTACAGCATGGAGCTCAAACTGTGGGTGGTTATTGGCAAAGCCCAGGCGGCTGCCGGAATGGTCTACTGCTACTACTTTATAGTTTTCATCGAGGAATTTCTTTACAACGGCTGTTCCCAGGCCTCCATTGGCGCCGGTGATTAGTATCGTTTTGGGCATGGTAGTAATTGTATTGACAAATTTATAAAAAAACCGGCGTGGATACGCCGGTTATAACCAACATGGACTCGGTTGATCCTTTATAACACAAAATTCCAATTATGTATATCTGTTTCTTTGCCTGTGCGCATGGCTTCGAGTTTGTCTCTGAGCCGGAACATAACTGCCTGGGACGTATAATCGGGTAAATGATAGTCGACGCCGTTGATATGGATCGTTCCGATAGGTGCTACGATGGCAGCCGTGCCTGCTCCAAAGGCTTCGGTAATTGTATGGTGACGGAATGCCTTTTCCAATTCTTCGATGCTCACAGGACGGGTCTCTACCGGAACTCCCAGATCGCCGGCAATGGTGAGCAGTGAATCGCGGGTGACACCATCAAGGATAGAATCGCTCAGTGGTGGTGTTACCAGTTTGCCATCTATGACAAACATGGCGTTCATCATTCCTGATTCTTCAATGTATTTGTTCTCCTTGCTGTCTGTCCACAGTACCTGATCATAACCCGCTTCTTTGGCTTTTTGAGTGGGATAGTATGCTCCTCCATAGTTACCACCGCACTTGGCAGCACCGGTACCACCTCTGGCAGCCCGTACGTATTCCGTTTCCACCTTCACACGTAATGGCTTCTGAAAGGCTCCTGCTACAGGACCCGTGAAGATGACGAATTTGTATTCGTCGGATACCTTGACACCGAATTTCGCTTCGCTGGCGTAGGCAAAAGGCCTGATGTAGAGGGCTGTTCCGGGTGCTGACGGTACCCACTCTTTATCGAGTGTTATCAGCTGGCGCAACCCTTCTATAAATATTTCTTCGGGCACAGTGGCCATGCACATGCGATCGAGTGACCTGTTTAAACGTTCGTAGTGTTTATGGATGCGGAAGATGTTGATGCGCCCATCTTCGAGGCGGAAGGCTTTCATGCCTTCGAACACTGTTTGTCCATAATGCAGGGCCAGTATGGTGGGTGACAGTGTGAGATCTCCAAAGGGAACGATCTCCGGTGTTTTCCATGTTCCGTTGGCATAGTCGCATACCAGCATGTGGTCGGCGACATATTTGCCAAATTCGAGGTGGCTGAAGTCTACTTCCTGTATCCTGGAATGTTTGATTGGCCGTATGGCAACTGTTTGTGTGAGTTCCATGTTGATCTTTTTTATTAATGGCTATACTTTCCCTTTTGCGTTTTATGCGGTCAGCTCTTTTCCTATGCGGAGGGTGGCTTCTACCAATATATCAAAATCCTCCATCCTGCTGCGGTAATTGGTAATGGCTGCACGGATGGCATATTTTCCGTTGAGCAGGGTGTAGGAAGGTGCTGCAATACCTTGTTCCTGTAAACGCATCAGTATTTCTTTGTTGATGTTGTTCAGCTCTTCTTCTGTATGTGTGCCGGTATTAAACCGGAAGCATACGATGTTGAGTGTCACCTCTGCCAGCAGCTCCAGTTCCTGTTCTGTTTGTACTAGTCCTGCGAGGTATTGCGCCTGTCGCAGGTTCTTGCGGATCATGTATTGGTATTTCTGTATGCCGTGTTCTTTTATCGACATCCATACTTTCAATGCTTTAAAGCCGCGCGACAGCTCCATTCCGTAATTGCTGTATGGGTCGGGGCCGCCTGATAATCCTCGTTCATGCTGCACCAGGTAGTTGACTGCCGAAGCAAATGCTTCCCGGTGGATGGCTGTGTCGCGGATGAGCACACAGGCTACTTCATAGTTTACATATAACCATTTGTGGAAGTCGAAGGAAAGGCTGTCGGCGAGCTCTACTCCTTTTAAGCGTTCCTCAAACTCAGGTAATATTTTGGGTATGGCGCCAAAGGCTCCATCGATGTGAAACCACATGCCTTCTTCTTTTGCGATGGCCGCCAGCTCTTCCAGTGGATCGATAGCGCCTGTGTTTACCGTACCTGCATTGCCTACGATGCAAAAGGGCAGGTGGCCCGCTGCGCGGTCTTCCTGTATCATTTGTCTGAGCAGGTCGACGCGTACACGGTATTGTTCATCTACCGGTATTTTGCGAAAGTTGTCGCTTCCAATGCCTATTACTTCCACTCCTTTTATTACGCAGTTGTGTGTTTCGGCCGAACCGTACATCATCATCTGCGCAGGCACCGCCTGTAGTCCCTTCTTGCGAATGGTTTTATTGAAATGATTCCTGGCTACTACGAGGGCAGTAATATTGGCCAGGGAAGCGCCGCTCACCAATATACCACTGGCTTCCTGTGGAAATCCCATCATTTCTTTTGACCATTCTATTACCTGCTTTTCTACATACATCGGCATGTGATCGCCAATGCTCACATTGCTGTTCATGCCTGCCGCCAGCATATCGGCTAACATGCCTAATGGCGTGCCGCCTCCCTGTACCCATGACCAGAAGCGCGGGTGTGCATTTTCTGTATTGTAGGGCAGTATCTGTGTGAAGAAGTGCTCGTATACTTCTGTTGCATCCTGCGGAAACTGTGGCAGGGGGTGTTGCATGCTGCTGAGCGCAAACTTCGTTGGCTTCTTCCAGGCTAGTCGTTGCCGTGATGTTTGCAGATAATCAAACATATCATCTACCATCCGATGTCCCAGCTCTTTCATGGCTTCCCAGTCTGATGGGTCTAATGTTTCTTCTTCCAATATCTCCGGTGCTCTTTTCATACGAAACATGTTTTAGTTTAATTGTTACGTGCAAATTGTGAAAGGGGGTTGTGTGTAGCAACCTGATTCTTGCACTTTGCTTTTGTTACACAAATTTCCTTAGATATTGTGATTAAAAACAGATTCAGTTTTGTGAATTTGGAGTAGATCAGTTGGGGGATAGGTTGAAAGGTTAACAGGTTGAAAAGTTGATAGAGGGACGTTTGTTTCGAGGGGAGATTAGTCTGGCCGCTGGAGCGGCCTGACTAATAAAAAAGGAGCCAGCCTTACGGGGCTGACTCCTTAACGTTTAAACTTCGAAAGGCGTAGGGATCAAAGCTAATATAGCCTGTTGTGTTACGGCACAACGGGTTATGTTTTTCTTACTGCAATGTAATGGTATACGATTGCGGTGATGTTGTTTCTAAATACCCGTAGGTCCGATCGTTTTTGGGGGTCGCCGGTTTTGCTGCTACGTCGGCGTTTTTGTCTTCCCTGGCTACTGTAAATCCCATGGTGGCGATCACGCACAACAGGATGGCTATCTTTTTCATGCAAAGGTGTTGGCTGGTTAATGCAACTTTGATACGGCACAAATGTGCGCCGATTCAGCCGCCCGGGCAATGGCTGCATGCGCGAACTGTTGTTTCGGACGGATGAAATGGCGGAAAAGCGTGCCTGGGGTCAAATAGAGCGTAGCCCCTCTGGGGCACGATAGCCTTGTTTGATGTTTTTCTACAAAGCTTTAGTCCCTACGGGACAAAAACGCACAAGCGGAACAGACTTTTAAGAGGAACAAGTGGCTGAAAAATAAAGCAAAGCCCCGCTTTGGACGGGGCTGGCTTTATAGGGAATGAAATATGTAATGTGCTTAGCTGACGGTTTCTGTGCGGGTATCATGGTAAATACGGTCGATGGCATCGCGGTATTTTTCCATGATCACTTTGCGCTTGAGGCTTAGTTTGGGGGTCATTTCTCCGGTTTCTATGCTCCACTCGTTGGGGAGCAGTTCAAACTTCTTGATCTGCTCTACATGGTTGAAGTATTTGTTGAAGTTCTCTACCAAGTCTTTATACATGCGTATCACTGCTGGATCGTGTACCAATTCTGCGGTATTCGTAGTTTTGATACCCTGCTGGCGTGCCCAGTCTTTCAGGTTGCTAACGGATGGTACGATCAGGGCTCCTACGAATTTCTTTTCGGCGCCTATTACCATTACCTGTTCCACGAAGGGCGATTCTTTGAGTTTATTTTCAATCGGCAGCGGGGCTACATATTTTCCGCCACTCGTTTTGAACATCTCTTTTTTACGATCGGTGATCTTCAGGAACTTGTTCTCGACCAACATACCGATATCGCCTGTGTGGTACCAACCATCGGTAATGGATTCCTGTGTGAGATCGGGGCGCTTGTAGTAACCCATCATCACATTGGGTCCTTTGCAAAGTATTTCTCCGTCTTCTGCGATCTTCACTTCGATGTGGTCTATGAGTGGCCCTACTGTTCCAAACTTCCTGCCTTCCTGCTGGTAGCGGTTTACGCTGATGACCGGTGAAGTTTCTGTCAACCCGTATCCTTCCATGATGGGGATACCAGCGGCTGTAAAAATGCGTATCAATCTCACCTGACAGGCGGCCCCACCGGTTACTATGCAGAGCAGGTTATTACCAAGCGCTTCGCGCCATTTGCTAAAGATGAGTTTATTGGCAAGGGCCAATTGCATTTTGTAACCGAAGCCCATGTTTTTATCTATCTCGAAGCGAGTGGCGAGGTCATGTGCCCAGAAGAAGAGTTTCTTTTTGATGCCTGTCAGTTCCGCTCCTTTCGACATGATGCGGTCGTACACTTTTTCCAGCAAGCGTGGCACTGTTGTGAACATCGTTGGCTTCACTTCTTTGAGGTTGTCGCCGATGGTCTCCAGGCTTTCTGCATAGTAAATAGCTGTGCCCTTGAACAGGTATACATAGCTAACCATTCGTTCGAACACGTGGTTCAAGGGAAGGAAGCTAAGTGCTCTCATCTTATTGTCCTCACCGGGAGGGAAACAGGGTATAGAGTCCATTACATTGCTCAACAGGTTTCTGTGTGAAAGCATGACTCCTTTGGGCTTGCCTGTGGTTCCTGATGTGTAGATGATGGTGGCCAGGTCCTCGTATTTGACCGATGCTGCAATGGTGCGCACTTTTTCTGCCGCCTGTTCGTTGGCCAGTGCCATTATTTCTTTCCAATGTTTAGCACCGGCTACCTGTTCGAACGTGTAGATATCTTTTAAGGAGGGTACCTGCTCTTTTATGCTTTGTACTTTATGGAACAGGTCTTCGTCGTTCACGAATATCATCTTTACCTCAGCATCCTGTAGTATAAATTCAAGCTCACTGATGCTGATGGTAGGATATACCGGTGTAAGAATAGCGCCCACTTGTTGTACTGCCATATCCAGCATCAACCATTCGGGGCGGTTCTTGCTGATGATGGCTATTTTATCGCGGCCTTCGGCTGTCATATCGCCGGCACCGACGCCGAGGTTGAGCAAGCCTGCACTTAGTTTATCGACTATTTCTTTTACCTGTTGTGTGCTATAGGTTCGCCATTGGCCGTTTTCCTTGCCGGCAAACATATCGGGCAAGGGTGTGCGGTCGAGGTGGTATTGTATGCAATCAAAAAGTCGCCTGGGCTCTGTCATAACAATCGTTGTTTACGTGTATAATTCAGGGGCTCTCGTTATTACAACATCTGGTCTCTCCCTGTTGTTGTTTTTCCCTGGCTATCAGCCATCAAATTACCAAATATGTGGTAATAAAAAAAGCTCCCGCCATAGGGGAGCTTTATCAATATGTTAATGCGTGTAATCAGTTATTTAGAAGCTGTTTGGTAGTATTGGCCGGTGGGTTGTTTGTATACCCGGTTGTGTTGGAAGGTGTTGAACTGGTTGTATTCTTCCGCGTGTGTTTTGGTCCAGGTTTCATAGGCGGGCAGGTTGCCTGCTGTGCCAAATACCCACTGGTTGTATGCTTCGAACATTCCGGATTTCAGCAGTTGTTGCTGGTATTCGTATAAACGGAATGGGAGTTTTTTAGCATATTTTTCAAACCAGGTTACTACGAATTTGGTCCTGATGGCAGACAGGGTTTCCGGTGTAATGCCATTGGCTGCGGCGTAGGCCGATTGGGTCTTCATTATATCCAGCCATGTTTTTACAAACTCGTTCTTGTTGTCCTGGTTTTTGGAGATATCTCCTTCGGTGAAGAGCTTTTTGTAGGAATCGAGCATTATTTGCTTGATCTCTGGTGTACGTTTTGAATAGCTTTCGAGGTTCAGGAAGATCTCACCGTATATCAATGCCCAAACTTTATCTTTTGTAAAAAAGTAATATTTGGAGGCGTTGTAGTAGTTGCCTGAGTGGTTAGGATCGACTTCTATTCCTTTTTCCCATTGTTTTAACGCATCGCTATAGCTCTTTTTGCTCCAGAGCATTTCTCCGTATTCGCTGTAAAGCACGCCGCTGTTGGGGAATTTTTTCAGGCCTGCTTTGTACATCTTTTCGGCATCTTTTGCTTCTTCGATGGCTTTGTAGACCATGCCCAATATCTGAAAGCTTTGCACGTCAGCATCCTGCAATTCAGGGAATGGTTTTGCCACTTCCAGTGCGCGCACGTAGTCGCGATTGAGGTAGTAGGTAAAGGCAAGGTCTTTCTTCAACTCAAGGTTGGTGTTCTCTTTCTCCAATGCACGGTTGAGCACCATGATCGCGTTGGGATAATCGCCCTGACGGGTAAATGCCCGGGCTTTTTCCTGCGAGGCTTTCCAATCCTGATCCTGGGCTATTGTGGTTCCTATCGATAAGCTCAGGATAGTAGCAACAAACAATTGTTTCATAGTGGCCAAAGATAGCGAAAACGGAAGAGTACTGGTAATTCATCATTTTGGAGGACAAGCAGGCAACGGCCGTCTTTAACGGGTATTTCTTTGATGTCCCTGATCACTCCGCTCAGCTCAAGGCCGGATTGTTTATTTGACAGGTCGGTGAACTCTCCTTTGCCCTTGTTCAGTAATACGTGCCCAAAGGAGGCGTCCATGCGGGCAAACTGGGGCAGGAAGGCAAAGCAATTTCCTCCCATTACCAGGTCGGTAAGGCCGTCTTTGTTGATATCGGTACAAAGTATGCTGTTGATGCAGGAGAGTTGTGTTGTTGTGGGCAGTTTTCTGATGGTGAATTTTCCGTTGCCCTCATTGATTGCAATACAGGAGGCTGCATTGTTGATGGTTTTTACCATGCTTTTCTCCAACAGTTCGGCAGGGAAAAGGTCCTGTATTGTCTTTTTGGCAAAGTCTTCATGTTTCAATGTAAGCTTTTTCACTGAGGGTAGCTGATCGGTGAGGTCACGCTTCATGAACACTGTTACATCTTTTCCATTTACCGTGCGTGTCATGATCTTATCTGTTATTCCATTGCCATCAAAATCGTTGATCCATATTTTCTGCGGGGTTTCCTGTGTAGGTTTCAGGTAAAAGTTCTCGCCCATATTGCCGAGGATGAAATCCTGATCGCCATCGTTGTCTATATCGGCAGCGGCTATTGACTGCCAGCATCCGTATTGCTGACCGAGGTTGGTTTTTACTTCTGTAAAGTGGTCTTGCTGCCAGGTGAAGATGCGCGGGGTCATCCATTCGCCTGCAATGATCAGTTCCGGTTTTTGATCGCCTGTAATGTCGGCCAGTGTTGCTCCGGTTATCAACCCTATCGTAGCAAGGTCAGGATTCTTCGCTTTGGTGATATCGGTAAACTTACCGCTTCCATCGTTGAGCAACAAGTAGCTCTGTGGTGAGGTGCCATAGTTGCCGGGGATGCTACGGCTGCCTACAAAAAGATCGAGATCGCCATCGCTATCAAAATCGTTTGCCAATACAACTGCTGTGTTGCCATCATTGGCGGGCAGGGCATCGATGTGGATGGTGAAGTTGCCTTTGCCATCATTGAAGTAGAGCCTGTTCTGCATTTCGCGGCTGCCTATGGGATGGCTGTTGCCGCCTGATCCTACAAATAGATCGAGGTCTCCATCTTTATCGGCATCAAAGAATAGCGCTGTTACGTCCTCGAAGTTGACAAACTGATCGAAGGTCTTTTCCGGCTTTTTTACAAAGCCGTTGTTTGTTTGCAGGTATAGTTGCCCGGATGTTCCGGCAGCTCCGCAGATGTACACATCGATCAGGCCATCACCGTTCACATCGCCGCAAGCGGCTTTGGGACCTTCGCGGGAAAGCATCATAGGCACGTTGCGCTCGTAATAAAAGTCTACGTAATCATCTTCGGTGTGTTTGTCGAAGTTATTGCTGATTACTTCCAATAGTGGTTGTACCGGTGCGGGCATAAGCTCTGGCGCTATATTGCCACCATTAGGCTGCTGAATGACGTACATTGAATCACTGGCCAGCTTGTCGTAGTGGGTATAAGTACGGTCGGGCCAAATGATCGTCATTGAATCTATCGGCTTGTTACCTAACCCGATGATGGCTTTGTAGTCGATGGATGACTGGAAGCCCCGGGCGGGAATTACTTCGCGTGTCATCACCTGGCCTCCCTGGTAGACCTTGATGGTGCTACCGATGGCGAAGGTGTTGCTTCCTTTTCCTTTGAGGTTGATGCCTATGTAATGGTTGCCCGTGGTTTCGCGGCTGTTATTGCGGTAGATGAATGCTTTTTCGTTGACGTTGTTAACGATCATATCCAGGTCGCCGTCGTTGTCGAGATCGCCATAGGCTGCGCCATTGGAGAAGGATGGCTTGGTGATGCCCCAGGAAGGGCCCATGTCTGCAAATTGCAGGTTGCCCATGTTCTTAAAGGCTTTATTGGCAATGGGGCGTGAGGGCATTTTGGAAATGATCTCATCGATCTGTTCTTTTTTTCCGGTGAGGGCCATCTTGCGTACGACCTCATTGGCAAAGAAATCTATGAAGTCCTGATCGGTGACGTCGCGGTAGATGCCATTGCATACATAGATATCTGAAAGGCCGTCATTGTCTGCATCGAATATCAGTGCGCCCCAGCTCCAATCGGAAGCCGCTACTCCACTGTAATGGGATGTTTCGAGGAAGCGGCCGTTTTTGTTGTTTACCTGTAGTGCGTTCTGCATGTACTGGTGATAGAAGCCTTTTTTGATGGTGAGGCGGTTCACATCAATCGACTCAAAAGATGCCGTTGTTTTTAAGCGATACTCTTCATCGGGCAGCATATCTGTGGTGAAGATATCGGGATACCCGTCGTTATTGATATCAGCCATGTCGGCCCCCATTGATGACAGGCTGATGTGCTGCGTCCATTTCTCCAGTTCTTCTTTGAAGGTGCCATTCTGTTGATTGATGTAGAGGTAATCGCGTTCAAAGAAGTCGTTGGAAATGTAGATGTCGGGATAGTGATCGTTGTTGACGTCTCCTACCGTGACGCCGAGGCCAAAGCCAATGAGGCTACCGAATATACCTGCCTGCTCACTTACGTCTGTAAACCTGCCGTTGTCGTTCCTCAGCAGCCTGTCACCGCCGCCTTTGAGGAAGTCGGCCACCGGCCAATCTTTTGCACGCATATCGCGGTTATTGGCATAGTTCAGTGTGTTGACTGGTATGAAGCTATTGTTGAGTACGTAGAGATCGAGATCTCCATCGAGGTCATAGTCAAAAAAAGAGGCGTGGGTTGTATAATCGTTTTCGGTTAATCCATAGGCTGCTGCTGAATCGGCAAAGCCAAGGTTGTGGTTATTGATGAATAGTTCATCGTGCTGGTCTACTTCTTTCTGGTAGCCCGCGTTGCATACGTATATATCGAGCCAGCCATCGTTGTTCACGTCGGCCATGACTACGCCTGTGCTCCATTTCTTTTTGTTGGTGAAGCCTGCTTTTTCGGAGATGTCTTCAAACTGCCAGTTGCCTTTGTTGAGGTATAGTTTGTTGCCGCCTGTGTTGGCAGTAAAGAATACATCGCTCAGGCCATCGTTGTTGATATCGCCGATGGCTACGCCGCCGCCATTGTAGAAGTTGCGATAGGAGAAGATGTTGAAGTCGGAGTTATCCTCAACGATATTGGCAAAGTCAATGCCCGTGTGTTCCATCTGTTCAAACAAAGTGGGTGGAGAGTCCTTTTGTTTGCAGGCAAGGAACGGACTTATTGCAAGTAGCAGGCAGGCAAAGGTGTTGCGATTTCTCATAAAAAAACAGGAAGCTGTGTAGCTTCCTGTAATTTAACCAACTTATAATTATTATCTAATTAATAGCCGGGATTTTGTTCAAGATTCGGGTTGGCAGCGATCTGCTGGTTTGGTATGGGGAAGAGCAGGTTCCTGGGATCATCTGTTGGTTTTTCCTGCCAAGGCTGGAGGAATTTACCAAAGCGGACGAGGTCGTTCCTTCTCATACCTTCCCAATAGAATTCGCGTCCTCTTTCATCGAGGAGCTGGTCGAGGTTGACGGATGCCAATGCTCCGATGCCACGCTTGGTGCGCACGGAATTTACGATTGGCAGGGCTGCTGCTGCTCCGTTGTTCCTTAACAATGCTTCTGCTTTCATAAGGAGTACGTCGGCATAACGATAATACACATAGTCGTTATTGGAGTTGTCGCCTGAGCTATAGTCTATCGGGTATTTAATAACGCGTATACCGGTTACTTCGAGATTGGTTCCGATCTCGATGGCTTTTACTTCCGGAGTGAATGCCAGTGGACGGCCGCCACGGTCTTTCAACGCTACGCCGTTCTGGTCGAACTGTTGTCCTACGAGGAAGCCAGGTTTGATACCACTGACGTTGGTGACGCCGGGATAGCTTTGGCTACGACGCAGATCGGCTGCATCGAACTTGTTGTAGAAATCGGAAAGGGTGGTGAAGCCGTTCCAGCCGCTGGGGTTGTTGTTGTAGTGCAGGGTACAGAACCAACGGGAGCGTACGTTACCGCTGGATGAGCCACCAATATTTTCGGCCGTGAAGATGTTCTCGGTAGAGATGGCATCGTTGTTGGGCGCGAAGTTATCGAAGTAATTATTGGCGAGGCTGTACTTAGCGCTGTTGATGATCTGATCGGCCAAGGTTACTACCTGTTGCATGTCTGCAGCAGCAAAGGTGGGCGTAGCGCGGTTGGCGATCACTCCTTTGTTGAGGTAGCATTTCATCAGCAATACTCTGGCTGCGTCTTTATTTGCTCTATTGGCTGGCGTGGCTGGCAAATCGTTCATGATCGCATTTACTTCTGCGATGATAAAATCCAGCGCCTCCATCCCTTTTCTTACTTTGGGTGCTTCGAGGGCGCTGCCGCCTGGCTCACGGTAGGGTACCTGGTTCCAACCATCGAGCATAGAGAACATGGCAAATGCACGAAGAAATCTCGCTTCTGCCTGTTGTTGTGGTGATGGGTTGAATCGCAGCAGGTCGGTAGAGGAATAGATCACGCCTCCAAGGTCTTCGAATGTTTGACGAAGGAAGAGGTGATCACCATCCCATCTGTGTACGTGAAGTGTTCTCCATACGCCGTTATCGTCCCAGTCGCCTCCTCTTGTGGGCCCGATACATTCATCGGAAGTGTGTTCCTGTGCGGCCCAGAAACGGCTTTGATCCTGGTAAGGGCTGCGCATGGCATCGTATAGCCCTCTTACCAACGCGGCAGTATTGGCTGAGCCTCCACCAACGGAGGAGCCTGCCACTTCTCCATTTAGTTTCTCTTCGAGCCTCGTACATCCGGCAAGGATGAGGGGCAGCGAGATGATATATAGCAATCGTGTATGTCTCATAACTAATTTTTTATTATTGTAGTGAAAATCTAACACCTACCTGGAATGAACGGGCGGAAGGATATGGTGTGTATTCTATGCCTACGGAAGGCACGCCGTTCACCTGTTTATCTGTATTCACTTCGGGGTCAAATCCTGTAAAGTCTGTTATCACAAACAGGTTCTGTCCGGAAACGAATACGCTCAGGTCCTTCAGTGATTTTCCAACATTTCCAAATTGGTATGATATACTGGTGTTGGCCATCTTCAGGTAAGCACCGTTTTCCATGTACCTGGTAGAGGGCGTAATGGGGTTGGCTATGGCTTCTTTCACATCGCCTCCGACGAGTGACCTCGCAATGTTGCGACCTCCGTTGAGGTTGCCGATGGGAAGTACTGTATTGGCGGTGTTGTTATAAATATCTACGCCCATAACTCCATTGAGGTTTACTACTGCAAACAGTTTTTTGTACTGTACAGATGTTGTGATACCTATAACCGTTTTAGGGTTGGGATTACCCACAAAGTATCTTTCGTATCCCTCTTGTTCGTAATCGGCAATTCCTGTTGTTTTATTGATACCCTGGAAGCGCTTCAGGTAGAATACGTTGATCGGCTGGTTATTGGCGATCAGCTGCACAGTGGCTCCCGATATACCTTGTCCATGCAATGCGCCTGTTACGATGGGTGAGTTCAAATCCTGTACTTCATTCTTCAGGAAGGAGGTGATGATGCCGAAGTCCCAACTCAGGTCTTTTGTCTTTACAAGGTTCGCATTAAGGGTTACTTCAATGCCTTTATTGATGATGTTGGAAGGGAGGTTGGCCCAGGTGGGCGGCGCTCCGGGCGCTACCGGCTGTGCTGATACCAGGGGATACAGCAGGTCGGTTGTTTTCTTATTGAAGTAATCAATGGTTCCCGAAATCTTACCATCGAAGAGGCCGAAGTCGATACCTATGTTTGTTTGCTGATCGGCCTGCCATTTAAGTCCTTCGTTGGCATTGTTGGCAGGGCTAATTGCTCCGGGACCTGTGAAGGCGTACCTGAACTGGGCTGATCCGGCAGGTACATCCTGGCTACCGGTTTGTCCCCAGCCTGCGCGTACTTTCAGGAAGCTGATGAACTTAGCATTGGACATGAAGTCTTCGCGGTCCACATTCCACGCTGCGGAGAATGAAGGGAAGTATCCATATCTGTTGTCTTTACCAAACTTCGTCGATCCATCAGCCCTGATCGTAGCAGTAAGTAAGTACTTCTCTTTCAGGTTAACGGTTGCTCGTGCAAAGTAAGATTGCAACTCCGTGGTGGGATCGATGAACGAAAACACTCCACGGGTATTTTGTGAGCTAAACTGGAAGTAGTTATAGTATGGTAGCCCAAAGTTGCCAAAGTCGCTTGCATTCATTCCATTGCCCTTGTTGTCGAACTTCAGGTATTCGTATCCAACGAGTGCATTGAGGTTGACTGCAGACGAAAGTTTCTTGTTGTATGTAAGGGTATTCGTCCATTGTTTGGTGACCAACTCATTGCTGCCGGTATAGGCTACGCCGCGATCGACTATATTTTCCAGGTTGATGAAGGAGGCGATCTGTGCTTTGCGGATACCAGTGCTGTAGTTAATACTGAACAGCATGCGGAATTCCAAATCTTTGGTGATCTTGTAATAGGGTGTGATGCTTCCGAGGATCGTAGTTACTTTGGAATTGTCTGAATATGCTTCCGACATCGCCAGCGGATTCACAGTTGTTGATCCTCTGAGGATGTTCAGCGAGTCTTCTCCATTGGCTTTCTTTACTGTTAGTGGCATTGTTGGGTTCCATTGCAATGCCTGACCAATGATGCTTCCTGTGAAACCTGCGTCGTTGGAAACCGGTGCAATGTCTTCGATGGTCTGGGAAGCGATCAGGTTATAATCTACTCCAAGGCTTTTGTTGTCGAGGAACTTGAAGAAGCCAGCAATATTGGTGCTGTACTTTTTAAAGCCTGACTTGCGAACAATGCCTTCCTGATTGAGGTAACCGGCTGCGATACGATACCTGGAGTTTTCAGTACCTCCGCTGATGCCGATATCATAGTTCTGTGTCCAGGCAGTGCGTAGGATGGCATCCATGGCATCTACGTTTCCGCCAAAGTCGCCGGAGGTGAGGCCATAATCTGACAGTGCTTTGCGATATTCTGACCCATCAAGCACTTTCAGTTGTTTGATGATCTTACTCATACCTACGTAGGTATTGAAGTCGATCCTGGGTGCGCCAAGATTACCTCTCTTGGTATTGATGATCACCACGCCATATGCACCTCTCGATCCATAGATGGCGGTAGCTGAGGCATCTTTCAATACATCGATAGAGGCAATGTCATTAGGGTTCATAAAGTTCAGCGGGTTGGCACCTGGTGATGTACCAATGCCGGCTCCTGAACCACCCGGGCGTGCTGAACGGCCATCCAGTGGTATTCCATCAACCACGAACAAAGGGTTGCTACCTGCGCGGATGGTAGAGTTACCCCTAATCTTGATGGTGGTACCACCACCGGGCTGTCCACTGTTGTTGAGGATCTGCACACCTGCCACCTTACCTTGTATCAACTGGTCGGGTGAGGTTTGCATTCCCTGGTTAAAGTCTTTTGCTCTTACTGAGGCCACAGCGCCTGTAAGATCTTTTTTGCGTACTGTGCCATAACCAATCACCACGATCTCATTCAACGCGGCGTTGTTGGCTTCGAGTGAGACATTAGCAAGCAATGATCCTGCGATGTTGAACTCCTGTGTAGTGTATCCAACGGATGATACTACGATGATGGTTACGTTTTCACCCACGTTGAGGCGAAAGGTACCATCGCCACCGGAGGAGGTTCCTTTTGTTGAACCTTTCGGAACGATCGAAGCACCTACAACCGGAGCTCCATCTTTTGAATCTGTAATCTTTCCTGTGATGATCTTTTCCTGTGCGAGACTGACCGTGCTTATGCATAGGGCCAGCAATAGCATAGCAGATGCTGTAAACAATCGTCTTGATGTCATAGCAATCAGTTAGGTAGTTATAAAATGGCGGAATAGAACGTGTAGCTTATACACAATTTAATATATATTCTTTTAATATTCAAAAAAATTTAACAATCATTTCAGGACGGGGCATGATGGAGTTTGGAAAATTTGTTCTATTGGGGCAACTCTTGATAAGAATATAATTATCAATGAATTATGGAAATAGTTAATAGGTTGACGGATTGGAAAGTTTATAAGAGGATGCGAACAGGTGGAATTTGACAGGTTGAGAGGGAGTTGACAGGTTGAAAAGTTGATGGGTTGAAAAGGGGTTATTCTGACTGCCGGGAGCGACCTGACTATATATAAAAAGGTGAGCCGCTCTTTGAGGGCGACCCACCTTTAGTAAAGAGTCTTCGACAACCCTTCGACAAGCGCAGGGTGACAATGATTTTAATTAGTGTACTGCTTCTTCGACTTTTTCTTTGTCTTCTTTCACTTTGCCATCGGAGAATTTAGCGGCATTGAAACGGTATAGTTTGCCGGGACGGTGTGGTACATCCTGTTCGAGTTCGTTTACATCGATGAGCCAATCCATGAGGAAGAATTTCTTGCGGAAGTTGCGGCGATCGAGCTTGGTGGCGTGTATGGATTCATACAGGCTTTGCAACTCGCGCAGGGAGAACTTCTCCGGTAACAAGTTGAATACAATTGGATGTTCATCAATCCTCGACTGTAATTGCTTCAGGCAAGTGTCCAATATTTTTTTATGATCGAATGCGAGGGTCGTGATCTCGTTGACCGGATGCCAGTGGAGCTCATTGTGTTCGAGATCGAGCTGGTGGTCTTTTATGTTGATGAGTGAATACCATGCGGTAGTTATTACTCGTCCCGCAGGGTGGCGGTTGACATCGCCAAATGTGTGTACCTGCTCTAAGTATACATCGTCCAGTCCTGTACGCTCTTTCAATACACGGTAGGATGCACTGTCCAGGTTTTCATCGGGCTTTACCAGATCGCCCAGCAAAGACCATTGGTCCTGAAATTCTTCCAGGTCTGATTTAATGAGCAGCACTTTCAACTCATTTTCATCGAATCCAAAGATCACGCAGTCTACTGAACAGGCAATCTGGAAGTATTCTCTGTTCTCGGACCGTAGTTGTTGAATCGTTTTCTGCAAAGCGGTTCCCATATTGTTGACGTTATAAGAGGCTTAGTTAATAATTATTTTCCTGACTACACTGTTGTAGCCTACCTGCATTCGTATAAAGTAAAGCCCACTCAATTGCTTGTTGCGCTTCAATGCATACAAAGGTAATTGGTGTACTCCTTTGGCCTTTAAACCAGTATTCAGTACGGCAATTTGTTGTCCGTTGGCATTTAACAAGGATAGTGTGACTGCAGTGTTGAGCGGCAGTTCATATTCGATAGTAGAGTTCGATGTGACCGGGTTGGGATAGATGCTTAACCTTGTATTCTTACCCTGGTTATCCAAGTCGGTAACGGGTGTAAGAACATTCGTTATGTTCCGGTTCAAATATACGTGATACTCGCCGGGTTGCAAGGAAATGCTTTGGGAATTGCCTGTAGCAGTAATGGTTTGACCGGTTAAATAGTCGTACCAAGTGCCTCCATGTTGGAAGGTTACGGTGCCTGTTACAGTTGTTACATCAAAGTTTCCAACTACCAGTATATTAGACGTATCAGTGGTCAATTTCAACCACTTGAATGCACCTGAAAGTCCCCAGGTTATTCGATCAGTAGTGAATCCATTTTTATATGCAGGATGATTTCTCAAGGCCAGCATCACGCTGTAGATGTCGTATAATTTTTTTCTTTCGGCTTGTTGCTGGTATTCCCATTTGATGGGTTTTGGATTGGTGCGGCAGTTGTTATTGATAGTGCCGTCTTCGCAATAGTTGATGGCGTAATCGTATCCCAACTCTCCAAACTGCCAGATCATTTTGGGGCCTGGTATGCTGAAGTAGAAGGCTGCGGCCATCTCATTGCGCCGCAGGCCTGTGGCGAGGTCTTTGGTACTATAACCGCCAGCGGCATTGCCAAACTGAATATTCTTATACATCAGTCTTTCTTCATCGTGGCTTTCCATATAGGCTACCAGGTTGGGTTGAGCCCAGCCTCGTTCTACATGGATGGCTCCTTTGAAATCGGATTCATTCAACCAGCCCATTGTGGCTTCGTTGAATGCGTGGTTCATATTTCCCCACAGCATCATTCCATAGGCGGCCAGTTCTTTCTCTTCGTCGTTGACGCCCAGGTGTTCCAATATCACATAGCTGCCGGCTGACTTGAGTTGTATCGTGTCGTAATATTTTTTCCAGATGGCGATGCGGCTTGCATCGTAAGCATCCCAATTGGCCTGGTTGCAATTGTTGCCATCAGCATCGCAGGAGGCTTTCTGGGTGAAGCCTTTGGAAAGGTCGAAGCGGAAGCCATCAAGTTTGAATTCTTTTAGCCAGTATTCTACTACTCTGCTTGTGAAGTACTGGGTGGCGGCGCTTTCATGGTTGAAATCATAGCCTACATTGAAAGGGTGTTTTGCCGCGGTATTGAACCAAGGGCTTTCTGTCGAAGGCCGGCTTTTGGCTGCATCCCAGTACAACTGTACCATGGGTGACTGGCCAAAGGAATGGTTGAGTACCATGTCCATGATCACTGCGATGCCTTGTTTGTGGCATTCGTCGATGAAGGCTTTGAGGCCGCTCTCCGGGCCATAGTATTTATCGGGTGCAAAGTAGAAGGAGGTATTGTATCCCCAACTAAGGTTGCCTTCAAATTCATTGGGGGGCATGAGCTCAATCGCATTTATGCCCAGTCGCTTCAAATAGCCCAATGTATCTTTCAAGGTCTTCCAATCGTGGTTGCCCACAAAATCGCGCAGCAGCAGTTCATAGATCAGCAGGTTGCGCTTGTCGGGACGGGTGAAGTTGTTTACCTGCCAGGTATAGGCTGGCTTTGCTGTTTGCAAGGTGCTTACTATGCCTGTTGTTTTGCCGGTGGGATAGGCTTTGAGGTTGGGATAGGTTGCAGCCGTAATGAATTGATCATTGGCCGGGTCCAATACTTTTTGTGTGTAGGGGTCGGCAATCTTCAATGTATTATCTACTACATATTGGTATGCGTATTCTGTTCCGGGCGTGAGGCCAGTGATGCGTTTCCAAAAGCGGAGGCCGTCGGGTGTTTTATTGCATTGGGAGTTGACCGACTCTGTCCAGTTATTAAAATCTCCTATGATGGCTACTTTGTTTTTGTTGGGCGCATATAGCACGAGGATCGCCGATGTGTCGCCTTGTTCGTAGTTGATGCCATCGCGTACTCCTGTAGGCAATGGCTGGATGTTTACAGCAGGCGTTGCAAAGAAATTGATCGTATCGGAACGGGTGGTTGCACCTTCTGTAACTCTACCTACTATTTGTTGGTTGCCAGCTACCGTGATGGTGGGTGTTGATTGTATTACCGTATTACCGGCTACGTTGCTTATCTCGGCGCCATTGAAAAACAATTGCAGGTTGGCTGTTTTGTTGGCCGTGTAGCTGATCGCAATGGTTTCGCCGGTTGCTTTGTTAATGGGCTCTGGTATGGGCGTAAATCTTGCTTCGAAGGGTGGTGCTGTGAACTTGCCAGCCAGTGTATTGTCATATACCATTATGTACATGTTGCCCATATCGACTGAAGCGTCGGATATACGCTGTACCTGTGAGCCTGTTCCATTACGGAAGAGGATGGCTATGCGGCGGATGGTTTCTCCTGCCGGCACGCCGAAGAAGCTGCGGACATTGCTGATGGTGTACTGGTATTTGTTGGCTGCAACCCAGGTGGCTTTGGCTGACGCGTCTGTGCTACCCCAGGTAAATTTTGAATATTTCCAATCGGCATTGTTGCTGCTGAGGTTGGTGATGACGCCAATGTGTACGTATACATCATTGGTGTTGGCGTAGTTCAACAGTCCCTGGTTGCCTTTGGTACAATCTACCGTGATGGTGATGCCTGCATTGTCGGTTGGAAATTCCGGTGCTGTGGTAAGTAGCTGGGCTTTACCGGTTGTAGTGCTGCACAGGGTAACCAATATGGCAAGTAGTTTTGTCTTCATCAGCAATCGTTGTTAAGATGAGCCGCCCTTGCCACATAGTATTTGACTATGGGCAGGGCGACTCGCCTTTCTTATAAAATTGTAACGGTTCCGTTCTGTTCGTCGAGGGTGATGGTATAAGTGCCGGTCGGCTTTGTCAATTTGAAGTTGTCACCGCCTTCATATTTGATCTTTCCATTGCCTGCATCTTCGTAATCAAATGCGCCCCAGTCGTTGCCTGCGAG
Source organism: Paraflavitalea sp. (assembly GCF_059502485.1). NCBI lineage: Bacteria > Pseudomonadati > Bacteroidota > Chitinophagia > Chitinophagales > Chitinophagaceae > Paraflavitalea > Paraflavitalea sp. Next base: position 772,232 of record NZ_JCACET010000008.1, on the reverse strand, counting down.
GAATTTGATCTCTTTGTCTTGTATGAGGGCAAGCGTAATCTGCCATTTGCCATTGCCGATGTAGGTCATCTGGGGTGAGCCACCCGGATTCCATTCGGGATATGCAGACATGCCGTTGCCTACCACACGCATTTCTGTAGCGGGTGTCAAGCTGTAGGTAAGATTTTTTACGTCGGTGCCATCGAAGATCACCCGTACGCGGCCTGTTGTACCTGTCCACTTCAGGTTTTTGGCGCCTCCTCCATCTACGATGATTTTGGTTCCTCCTTCTGTTTCAGGTCCAAACCATTTGCTCTTATTATTAGCGCCGTTGTCCCACTCATTGCCGTCATGGAATTTGAATTCATCGTTGGTGGTCATGTCTTGCAGTACCAGCATTTTATTGGGTGCAAGGTTGCCCATGCGTACGTTGGCGCCGGGGCTCCAGGATGATGGTTGCTGGAAGGCTCCTACTATCCCAAGTCCACCTATGCCACCTGAACCTGCTGCTTGCAAGTAGTATTTCTTATTGGAGTAGTCGAATGTAATGCGGTAGATGCCGGGTGTGCTTACGGCAATATTGTTTTCACCGTTGTCGGTAATGGTACCAGCGGGTGCAGCCGGATCTTGTCCCCAATCGATGATACCGGGTGCAGGGGGCCATTGTTGTCCATTCACAAATTTAAACTCTCCTGCTTTGAGGGTAACGTAAGTAAAGAAGGTGCCGGGGAAACGTGGATCGGGTATCATCCTGGATGCGTTTTCAATCGTCCAATCGGACGGTGTGGCGCTACCTACGATGAATACTTTGATCTCGCGCAATATCACTGTCTGGTTCACATAGTCGGCGTATTGATTCCAGGCACCGGATATGGCCACCGCTGTCCATAGCAGATCGACCGGCAGTTCTGTATTGGTGAATCCTTTTTTGGTGAGTGAGTCGCTGATTGCTTTATAGGTAATTGAAGCCAGCGAGTCTGCTCCATTGTTGTCGGCATCTATTGCGATCAATGGTTTTGTCCAGTCTACCGCTATTACGTTGCCTTGTCCGTCCAGCTTTCTTTCTGCAAACAGGACTTTGTATTTTACGCTACCGCCGGCAGCGGGCTGCGACTTCCTCCAGTTGAACTTCATCGTCTGGGTAGTACTGTTGGGATCGATGGCGTTTACTGTACCGCTGGAAGCAGGCCCCAACAGGATGAATGCTGTTGCGCCATCTTTCATGCGGGTAATGCTGACATTCCTTGTTTCGGTTGCGATTTGTTTTGTTGTTCCATTTTCAGCTCTTACACTCCAGATCAAATCGGCTTTGGCGCCATCGGCAATACCTTTTCCTTTCAGGGCATCATCGAGCTGTTTGTGAGTGAGTGTCAGCTTAGCATCTTTGCCTTCATTGTCGGATGTAATTTCTAACAATGGGGTTTCAAGATTGCCCGTGGTTTTCAAAGCTGCAATCCATTTGTAAGTTGGTACAGCATCCACGCCAGGTTTTGAAGGTGCCCAGGTTATTTCCACTTTAGCCGTGGGGGTAGCGGCGTTCAGCATAATGGCCGCATTGGTGGCCGGTACGTTCAAGGTAAAGGCGCCCAGGGCTTCTCCATTTACATTGGTATCGAAATCTGCTTTCTGGCAGCCGGCAAACAATGCCACCGACCATACCGCAAGCAATAATATCTTTTTCATATGCAACATCTTTAGTAATGTTTGAAGGATGTTATTTCATGTCGGTTAATGGAACGTCTATGACTGCCGTGCTCACTGTTACCGGTTGGTTGTTGGCATCGCGTATCGTTCCGTTGAACTTGTAAGTAAAGCGTGTGAATTTCTTTCCTGCTCCGGGCGTATAGGAACGCGTGGGAACAAAGAATGCTTTCCACAGTTTAGTGCCTGCATTTCTTACCGGCAGGGTAACTGGTGCACCTGCAGAGGCTCCTGTATTGTCAAATACTTCTACCGTTACTGAAACCGGCTCCATACGTTGTTCATCTAACGTAGTACCGAGGTCCTGGTGGAAGTAAAGTGATACTACATCGCTTTGTCCTACTCTGGCCGGGAAGATGCGCAGCATGCTGGGCACGAATATCAATGGGTCGAATGCGTTCTTCTTGCTATCGCAGCTTTGTTTGCTACCGCTCTTTGTTTTGGCCAGGAACTGGAAGTGTTTTAATTGGCCGGGCGCCAGGTTGTAGATGGTTGTGCCGGTCATCTTAAATGTAAACTTGTTGGGTGAGCCAGCTACCGGTGTCAGTTTAGCAGAGGCAGGTGAGTTGCCCCACTCCGTGTTGGTAATGCCGTCTTTCCCAGGAAAACCAGCTGCGTCTTTGTTGGCCCAGGTCCAGATGTAGAGGTCTGTTTCTCCCGCGACGGTTGTTCCTGTAAAGTCAAATGTGATGGTGATCTCATCTTCGGCCGTATAGGTAGCCGGGCTGATGGTGAAGTTAGTAAACTCACATTGGGCCATCAGCAGGTGGCTGCTCAATGTTATCAGTAAAAGTATTAATAGCTTTTTCATGATTGTTTAGTTAGAGGGTTAACGGGTGAATTCATAATCGTACACTATGAGCAGCTTGTTGGTTGCTACATCGGTCCGTGTAACCTTTACTTTCAGCCGGCTGTTGACTGAATTGGGATAACCTCCCAGTGTCATTGTTTCTGTCACTGTTCCGTTTTTCAATGTAATCGTCTTCGGTGTCTTTACATCGTCTACCGACCAGTTGCCGGAAGTGATGCCGGTAATGGGTGGTGCGGAGCCATTGTTGATGGCAAAGGTGGATGGCGTGCCATTGCTGAGGCTAAAGGTGAGCTGCAATGTCGTATAGCTAAACAGTGTAGTGATATCTTCTACCGCGTAAGGAAATCCTTTGCGTTGTGATTCTGCATCTGTCTGGGTTACTTTGGCCAGCTTCCACACGCCAGAGATGGCGGTAATGTTGTCACTGGCTGTACCGATCGGTTCGTAACCATCGGGGCGGCAGCCGGTGAATAATAATACTGCCGCCAGGCATATCGTTAAAAATTGTATTGTTTTCATTTTGCTTGTTTGTGTAGGTGATTAATCGCAACCTCCTTCCTGGTTCATGCGGAAGGATGCGTTGGCAGCCTGCTCGCTGATGGGGAATTGTAATGCCAGTCCGGGGCAGTTCCAGCGGCCACCGCGGCGGTCAATGTTGGTGTTTGTGCGTGCGCCAATGCGTTTGATCTCCTGTATGCGGTTGCCCTCTCCTACCAGTTCGAGCTCTCTTTCGCGGCGTGCCGCAGTAATCACCGTAGCTGCCAGTGCATTTGCAGCGAGGTTTTTAGAAGGGCCTCCATAAGCGCGGGTGAGCAGTTCGTTCATATCAGCAATGGCTGTGGCCAGGTTGGCTCCGCCTGTTTCGGCACCAGCTTCGGCGCGGATGAGTTTTATTTCTGTATATCCTATTACTTCTGCGTCGAAGTTGTTCTTATTGTATTTGGTGATCACATGGTAACCGGGCGCCAGGGTATTGCTGTACCAGGCTGCTGCTCTTACATCTCCGGCTGTGGTAGCCGCTGCGTAGAACTGGTCGGTAACATGGAACCTGCCTTGTGCGCTGAAGCCTACATCGCTGCGGTAGCGGTTGCGCAATTCTCCGCCGGGATACAGGTTGTTGTCGATGAACTTGAAACCGAAGATGATCTCTTTCGACAGTCCGATAGAGAAGCGATTGGCATATGATGCGTCCAACTGGAACTTGTTGCTTTTGATCACCTGATCAGCATAAGCGAATGCATTGGCAAAATCATTTTGCAGGAAGTATACTTTTGCGAGGAAGGCTTTGGCTGCCCACTTATTGGCGTAACCAAGGGTTATCGCATCGCCCAGCAGGTTCTCTGCTTTTTTCAGATCGGCAATGATCGTATCGTATGCGGCTTTTACTGAGCTACGTTGGCCCGGTGTGATGCTGGAGGTGGTGCGCAATACTATGCCGTCGTGTGAATTATCGGCTGTAAAGCCCCATGGCTGTGCCCAGATGCGTACTGCATCGAAATGGGTGATCGCGCGCAGGTAATAAGCCTGGCCTTCGATATCGTTGCGGGCTGTGGTGGCTTTACCAATGTTCTCCAACACTTTGTTGCCAACGTAGGCCGGACGATACACATCGGTGTACATGCCGTTCTTGTAATCTCCGAAGATGGAGGTTTTGCGTTTGAAGATCTCTCCGTCATCGCCGGTATATAATGTACCGTTGGCCTGATCGCCGAGGAGGTCTTCTATCCATTGAAATTTTCCGTTGTATACTTTATTGGAGTAATCGGTATAGGCGCCATTGATGAGACCCTGGAGGTCGGCATCGCCTTTGATGGCTTCTTCTTCGGTAAAGGCTCCTGATGGTTTCCGTTCAAGGAATTTATTGCAGGAGGAAGCATTAACGATGATGCACCCCACCAGCAGGCTATATATAATCTTTTTCATTTGTTACGTGCTTTTGTTGTTTAGAATGTAACGTTCAATCCTAACACCCATGATTTCTGCTGGGGTGGTGTGAGGTATGTAATGTTGGGGCTGAGGTTGCGGTCGGTGACGTTTTCAAAGTCACGTGCAATCTCCGGATCACCTCCCGGGTATTTTGTGAATGTGAGCAGGTTCATGCCTGTCACAAATACGCGGGCTCCTTTTACGTGCAGCTTTGTAAGGAGTTTAGGATCGAAACGGTATCCCAGTGATACTTCACGCAAACGCAGGTAGGATGCATCGTAAAGGAACATCGTGCTGTTGTATTGCCACTCACTGCTGAGGCCAGTGTAAGTGCCGGTGTTCATGGTGAGGCGTGGGAATTTGGTTACATCGCCGGGCTGCCTCCAATGGTCTAACAGATCGCGACGAATAACCCAATCGGTAACGATGCCATCTTGTCTTTTGGCAGAGCCGTCATATATATTACCGCCGATGGTGAATGTCCAGAGGCTCGTAAATTCAAAACCTTTCCAGGAGAGGTTGTGGTTCACGCCGCCGATAAAGTCGGGGACCACTGACCCTACGGGCATGCGGTTATCGAGGCTGAATGTTTTGGTGAGCTTACCTGTTTTGTCGTACCAGATGGGCAGGCCATCGTTGGGGTCTACTCCATAGTAGCGTACGAGGTAGTTGGTGCCTACGGGATATCCTGTTACCACGCGGGTGTCGTTGCTACCACCGCCTGCTGCATCAGCGCTCAAACCACCGAGGCTAATGAGCTCGTTGTAGTTCTTGGCAATGTTGCCACCTATGCTAAAGGTGAGGTCTTTCTTATTGACAACTTTTACGTTCAGGCTCAGTTCAATACCCTGGTTCAGTATTTCACTGCCTGCCACGTTGCGGAAGCTTGTACCGAAGCTTGTTGATGGAGAGATTGCTGTATTAAGTAACAGATCGCTTGTTCTTTTGTGGTAGTAAGCCAGTTCACCCGTGATGCGGTTGTTCCAACCGGCAAACTCTACTGCTACATCGGTATTTTGTGTTTCTTCCCAATGGAGATCGGGGGTACCAACGTTGCCGGGATAGAGGGTCGGTGCTGTATTGTACTGACCGCCGGCATAGTAGGTAAAGTAGTATTGGCCTGAAGGAATGTTCGAGTTACCTGTTAAACCGTAGCTGGCACGCAGTTTCAGGAAGTTGATGAATGTAAGGTCTTTCATGAAGTCTTCCTGGCTGATGGTCCAGCCTGCAGATACTGATGGGAATACACCATACTTTTTATCGGGGCCAAATTTGGATGATCCATCGCGACGTACTGAAGCCTGGAATGCATATCGTTCTTTGTATACGTAATTGATCCGGCCAAACACACTGGCAAAGGTTTCTGCATTAAAGGCTGGTGAGTTGAGTGGCGTGGTTGTTTGTTTGATAGAATCGAGTGCGTGTTCGTACAGGGCCTTATTTTTATAGAAGGGCCTGTCGCTGTTCTTTTCTACATATACCCTGTTTATAAAACTCTTTTCCTGGAACTCTGTACCTGCGAGGAAGGTGAAGCGGTTGTCGTCGTTCAGGTTCCAATTGTAGGTAGCAGTGGCTGAAGCAACCCAGTTTTTGCCACGGTAGGGTGAACGTTTTGCTATGCCGGGTTTTGTATTATCATTGATCCAGTTGGATGACTCCCACTGATCGTCGATCCCGCTCAGGTAATCGTAAGATCCGTTAACACGTACGTTCAGGCCTTTGATGACTTCATAATCGAGTGTGAGGCCACCGATCAGGCGATGGTCTGTATTGCGCCAGACTGTTTCGTTCATGCGGCGCACCGGATTAGCGCCACCGGTAAACCAGGTCTTGTCGTCATTGTATACCGGATAGATTGGGAGTGCTGTGCTCATTGCATCGCCAAGGCCACCAGCCCAGGCTGCGGGTACACGTTTGTTGATACCGCGGTTGTAAGCTGCGCTGAGGGTTGCTTTGAATTTGGGTGTGATCGTAAAATCAAAATTCGTACGTAGTCCCAAACGTGTATAGCTGTTGTTCTTCAGGTAGCTCTGGTTCTCGCTATAGGTAGCGCCTATAAAACTTTTCACCAGTTTGTTACCTTGTGTCATGCTCAGGCTGTGCTCGTTGATAAAGCCTGTACGGGTAAGCAAATCCCACCAATCGGTATTGTTCTTTTGGGCCTGCTCCCAGGTCAGTCCACCAGGGAGGGGTGCTTTGCCCGTGTTGCCGTCATTTTCCCATGCTTCCTGACGTAGCTGGAGCCATTCGGAGCCGCTTACGAAATCGGGCCTGTTGGCATATGTGGAGATACCAATCTTGTTGTTATAATTAAATGAGGGTTTACCGCTCTTACCTCTTTTAGTGGTAATGAGGATAACACCGTTGGAACCGCGGCTACCATAAATACCGGCAGCAGCGGCATCTTTCAGTATTTCGATGGACTCAATGTCATTGGGGTTGAGGGAAGCGAGTGGATTCTGGTTCATGCCTCCGCTGTTGGTGCGCAGGAATGCGTCGGCAATAATTGGAATGCCATCCACCACGTAGAGTGGATCAGCTCCTGCACCGATAGAGGCAATACCGCGGATGCGGATGACGGAGCCAGAGCCAGCGAGGCCGCTGCCTTGTATGACCTGTACGCCGGGGGCCTTGCCCTGGAGTGCAGCTTCAAAGCTGGGTGCTGCTATGGTGGTGAGTTTTTCGCCGGCAACTTTGGCAATGGCGCCTGTGACATCGCGGCGGCGCTGTGTGCCGTAGCCTATCACCACTACTTCGTTGAGGTTGGATGGCGCCGCTTTGAGTGATATCAGGATCACATCTGCTGCTACTGGCACATCCTGTGTTTCGTAGCCAACTCCTGAAATGGTGAGGGTGGTCGTTGCTCCTGGAATGGTTAGGGTAAAACTGCCATCTGCTTTGGAGGAGGTTCCGGTTTTGGAACCTTTGGCAGTGACCGAGGCTCCGGGTACCGGTATGCCGTTGGTGGCATCGGTGATCTTACCGGTAACGGTTTTGCTTTGCGCCCAGGTGAATGCGGGTAAGCACAGCAGGATCGTGAGGATTCCCACAAGCGATCGTTTCGGCATCATAAAACAAGCTTTCGTTTAGGTGTATTAATAATGTGTATCTGCTACACAAATATAATGTGTAAAGCATACACACTAACAAATGTTTTTTTGATTTCCCTAAGATTTTAATCTGGCGGGAGGAGGAAAATGGGGATTGGGTAGTGGCGGCGGGGGCTGGTTGGCAGCGATAGCAGGCAGGCAAAATTTTCGTGTGGCCGAGAAATTATCGGGCATACTTCTGGTTTTTATTAGGATTTTTCGTATATTCAAATATAATGAATTACACGCATTTATATTCCTCTTTACTTCTTTTTTGGGCAGGGATCGACCAACCTGTTTCGGGTCTTTTTCCACGTCCTGCCTACGTTTGAATCTCCTTCTCTTGCTATTGTCTTGCTATTAGCTTGCTACCAGCTTGGAACTGGCTTGGCTGCAGCCGTCTTCATCCTGGGGGGAGCTGGAGAGGAACCAGTAAGCATCCGGGGCAGAGGTTCAGGCTTGGGTCTGGCCGCCTGGAGCGGCCTGACTGGATTACTCGTTGCGAGAACTTCACAGTATTAAGCTTAACGCTCCGCTACAAAGCCAGAGGCTTTGAAATAGGCGTCACCAGCCAGAGGCTGGCGACTGAATGCAGAACAATATATTTATAAAGAAAAAGAGCAGCCCGTTCCACCGTAGCTGCTCTCTTCTGCTTATTTGTTGTTGTATTAGCCTATTACTCGCTTTTCTTTGTTTTGTCTTTGTGGTCCTGGTTGTATTTGGTTTCGGCTTCTTTGGCTTTTTCGAAGTCGAGTACTACGCCGTTGATGCAATAGCGGAGCCCTGTTGGGGGTGGGCCGTCTTCAAATACGTGACCAAGGTGGGCCTTGCAGCGGCCGCATTCTACTTCTGTACGGCTCATTCCGTGGGAATTGTCGGGCAGGTAGATGATGCTGGTTTTGCTGATGGGGGCATAGAAGCTGGGCCAACCGCAGCCGCTTTCGAACTTGGTGTCGCTCTTGAAGAGGGCGTTTCCGCAAGCTGCGCAATAATAGGTACCCACTTCCTTAGAATGTTCGAAGGCACTGGTTCCGGGGCGTTCTGTACCCTTCATCCGGGCAATGTAATAGACTTCGGGATCGAGGGCTTTTTTCCATTCTTCTTCGCTCAGGTTGACCTTGGAGGTATCTGTACGGGAATAAACGGGGTTGGTGCTATCTTTTTTTGCGTTATTCATAACTGTTTTTTTCTGGTTGTTGGTAGACTGGGAATAGGTGCATTGCTGCAAAAGGCTGGCCAGTATCAGGACGGTTATATATTGAATTTTCTGCTTCATCTGTATGATTTATAACAAATTTACGTAGTAAGGGTTCGTTGTGGTTGCCCTGCAGGCGCCAGCCGGTGTAACTTAACATTTTCTTTTCTACAAAGGATCGTTGTGTTTCCTCACCATTTTTTAATTAGAAACCGGGGATTGTTAAAGGATTTTTAAGGGTGTTCCTTTATTTTTGCTCCTTCATCAAGTGAAGTAAGTACCATGTTCAATCTGATTTTATTTGGCCCTCCCGGCAGCGGCAAGGGAACTCAATCCGAGAAGCTTATTGACAAATATGGCCTGATCCATCTTTCTACCGGCAACTTGTTGCGGGAAGAGATTGCTAATCAGACCAAACTGGGTCTGGAAGCCAAAAGTTTTATGGACAAGGGACAGCTGGTTCCTGATGCTGTTGTGATCGGTATGATCGGTTCTGCACTGGATGCCAACCCTCACGCCAAGGGTTTCCTGTTTGATGGTTTTCCCCGTACGGTAGCTCAGGCGGAAGCGCTGGACACCCTGCTGACAGGCAAGGCGTCTGAAATTGCCATCGTGCTGGCGTTGGAAGTGGACCGTGAAGAGCTGGTAGCCCGCCTGCTGAACCGTGGCAAAAGCTCTGGCCGCAGTGATGATACTGATGAGAATGTCATCCGCGCCAGGCTGGTAGAATATGAAAACAAGACTGCTCCTGTTGCTGGTTATTATGCGCAAGCCGGTAAGGTTGTGTATGTAAAGGGCGTGGGCAGCATCGACGAGATCTTCCATTCTCTGTGCAGGCAAATTGAAGCCCGCCAGTTGGTGTAATATATTCCGGGTTTACATTTTAAAGACCTGACAGGTTCGTCCCGCTTCACGGGGCAAAACCTGTCAGGTCTCTGTTTTTAAGGCTTCGACAAGCTCAGTCCCGCTAAGCGGGATAAACTCTGACAATGTCTCTTTTTAGTATCTCCAGCTATTCAGGTCTGCGTTGGCAGGGGCACGTTTTTTCATTTCTTCTGCCCATTTTGTGATGAACATCGAGTGGTAGCGCAGACGTGATATGTAGTTGGGTTGGGTGTGATCGCCGTTCCAGCAGTGTTCGGCGCGATCGCCGTAGTCTACTTCTCCATCATAGGTTGGATTGTCAAGTGCTTTGAGCATATCTTCGGTGAGGTACACCGCGTTGTTGAGGTAGTAGTTGTCCATGTCGCCGCAATAGATGTGTACTTTCCCTTTTAGTTTGTTGCCAATTTTTGCCCAGTCTCTTTTCATGATGTATGAAAGATCGAAGTGTTCTTTCCAATAAGCTGCCACCGAGCTGTCGATGGCGCCTGTGCGTTTGTTCCAAATTGGTTTTGGATATCCATCTGCTCCTACGGGTGAATAGACTGCTTCCCAGATATCGAACTGTTGTCCGCTGCGGGTTTTGGAGCCGAGGGTGAGCTCTCTGTAGTTCATCTCCTGCAGGGTGGTGCTAACGTGGCCTAGGTAATTGCGCATACCGGGGCGTGGTGTTTTTTTGTAATCGCTTTCGAGGTAGTAGGCGTTCTTGTCTTTGTAGAGGTCGACCACCGTGTATGCCCTGAAGTCGATGGGGTCGGGGCAAGCGGCATAGCAGCCGTTGTACTCGTCGGGATAAAATACTTGTGCAGCCAGTACTTCCCATCCTCCTGTGCTACCGCCATACATGAAGCGGGCCCATCCCTGCCCGATGCCTCTGAATCGTTTTTCTATTTCGGGTATCAGTTCATAGGTGATGGCATCGCCATAGGGGCCGATGTTGGCGCTGTTGACTGCGTAGGAGTCGTCGTAATATGGATTGGCGTGTTGTATTTCGATGGCTATAACGCGTGGGAAGTTGGGGCCTGTCCACTGTTTGTAAAAGTTGTAGGCCTCTTGTTGTACAATCTTATTGTAGCCTGTCAGTTTAAAGCGTTCTATGTAATCGGGTTTAAGGGCTGTATCGGGCGGCATCGTACGGAAGCCGCTGAAGTTGGCCGGGAAATGTCCATGGAAGATCGCCAGCGGATATTTTACTTCCGGATGTGTGTCCCATCCTTCGGGTAATAATATATGTGCACCCAGGTACATGGGCCGACCCCAAAACTCGGTGAGTAGTTTGCTTTGTATTTTGATGTGCTTAATGTATTTGGTGTCTTCCGGTTCTTTGATTGGTGGTATTGCTTCGGTGAGCTCTATGCGTATGATATTTTTCAGTCGTGGGTCTACTCTTATTTTAACTGGTTTTGAATACAGGTTGCCGGGAGCCTGGTTCCATTGTTGTCCTTCGCCGCGATCCATCGGCAGCTTTACTACATGCCCATCTTTGCGGTGAAAGGTTTCATACTTGTGGAGTAATGCCTGTACGTAGTATTCGCCGGGAGGTACTTGTGCCAGGCTTTGTATGGGATATCCAAATGCTGTAGCTGTTATTGTTTTCGATTCGCCGGTTTTCCAATTCTCTACATCGATGCCAAATGCCAATTGTGTTTGTGGCCCATCTACTATCTGCATGCGTGGCTCTGCGCGGTTGTTGTTGGAGAGGAGTAACAACAAGCGACCATCTAATGGCTGGTTGCCGTATTTAGCAGCGTATGTTATGAGTACTGGTTGTTGTGCTAAGACATGATGAGTTATGAATAGTAAAAAGAGTAAGATGTATCTCATGTTTGTTGGTTTTGGCTACTAAAAGATACTGATAAAAAGGGGAATGTGGCTTTAACAATGCTTTTGTAAACGCGGGGGCTTGTTTGTGATCTATTACTGTATAAAACAAAACGGAGGAAACAAGTTATGAAAAAGATTTTTACACTCGCCGCGATCATGATTAGTCTTAGTGTTGCTTCATTTGCTGCTGATCGTCCGAAGAAGGGAAAGATCTCAGTGACGAGCAATAGCCCATCTACCATCTTTGTGAAAATCGATGGCCAACGATATAACGTGGATCGCAATGAATTTGTGTTGAACAGTATCAAGCCGGGTAATCACCGCGTTGAGATCTACCGCATGGAGCGCAGGGGTTTATTCGGAGCGATGAAGACTACCATGATCTATAACAGTTTTGTGATGGTTGCTCCTGATCAACTGGTGAACCTGAATGTGAATCGTTATGGTAGTGTGGCTGTAAGAAAGACTGGTTTTGATCCTTATGACCGGGATGACAAATGGGGCCGTGACAGGAACAATGATAATGATTATGGCCGCCGGGATGATGACCGTGGCCGTGGTAACAAGTGGTAATGATTCAGGTGTTTGATAAATTGAAAGCCTTCCAGCAATGGGGGGCTTTTTTGTTTAATATACTGCGCCGTAGTCGGCTTTTACTTCGATGGTGGTGTATTTGCCTTTTTCTACTGCAACGGGGGCGATGTTGTTTTTGTCATCAAAAATATTGGCGTAGTACAGGTCGTCTTTTTTGACAAAGAGGGAGTATTGGCCCGGGGGTAGTTTTACTTTAAAGTTCCCCTTTCTGTCGGCCTTTACTTCTTTTACCAGTTTTGTGTTGATGGCGGTATAAAATGATCCTTCGGCGGCTCGTTTTACCTGGCTGATGTTAGTCAACTCGTAGATATAGAGGGTGGTTTGGAACGGTTGTGGCTGGGTGGACGGTTCGCCGGGGGCGGGCATCTGGTTACCCATTACCCGGTAAATTTTGCCCTTTATTCCCTCCTTTTTGCAGAAAATTCCCGTATATGAACTGAGGAGTATGATAAGTGGTAAGAATAACAGTGGTTTTACAAGCTTTTTTCGCATTTTCGGAAGGTTTATGACTAAATTTAAGGTGCTTTTAGCAACCGTAATTTCTAAAATATCGTTTTTTAATTAACCGCAAAAAACTTTATGCCTAAGCAGAAAATTGTACCCCTTTGTGTTTTATTGTCAGGTCTTTGTGCCGCTACGTATGGTCAAACTGTAACGAAGTCGGATGAGCTTCGTCGTGCCGCTACTGAACAGGCTGCCAAGGAAAAGGTGTTGGCTACCACTTTGCAAAAGCTGGCTAAGGAGAAGAACTGGCCTTTGGTGCTTCACACTAAAAATGGTGGGCTGGCAGCCTTGACCAATGTCGATGATCAGGGTTATCCTATTTATACTACTACGTACAACAATATCGTGGCTGCTGCCACTACCGGGACTAACAAGTTGTGGCCGGGCGGCGCTACCGGACTTAATCTTTCGGGCTCTTCGGCCAGTGTGCGGGGCAAGCTGGGTGTTTGGGATGGTGGCCGGGCCAGGCCTACGCATGTGGAGTTGACTGGCCGTATCAATAATAAGGAGAATGGTTCTGTGGCCATCAGTGATCACACCACGCACGTATCGGGTACCCTGATCGCCGCGGGTGTAAATCCACTGGCCAAGGGTATGGCTTTCGGGTTCCAGGACCTGGTGGTGTATGACTTCAATAGCAATCTTTCTGAGATGTTGACGGAGTCGACCGGCGGCATGCTGATCTCGAATCACTCTTATGGTTCTATTTCCGGCTGGTACCAAAATACCTCGCAGAGTAACCGTTGGGAATTCAGGGGTCAATTTAATGCTACAGAAGATTATAAGTTCGGTTTTTATGATACGGAGGCGCAGACATTCGACGAGATCGCTTTTAATGCTCCTTATCACTTAATCGTTAAATCGGCCGGTAATAACCGTAATCAAAACGGACCTGCTGTAGGGGCCAATTACTGGCGGTATAATTCTTCGGGTACGATGACAGATGCAGGTGCCCGCCCCGCTGGTATCAGTAATAATGATGGGTATGATATCATCCCCATGTCGGGCACAGCCAAGAATATCCTGACGGTAGGTGCTATCGATCCGCTGACATCGGGCTATAGTAGCGCGCAGGGTGTAACGATCTCCGACTTCAGCAGTTGGGGGCCTACGGATGATGGCCGTATCAAGCCGGATATCGTGGCTGATGGTGTTGAGTTGTTGTCTTCTACCGGTTCCAGTGATAATTCTTATGGCATATTCAGTGGTACATCTATGGCTTCGCCCGCTGCGGCAGGTTCACTGATCCTGCTCCAGGAATATTATTCGCGCTTGCATCCGAGTACTTATATGCGTTCTGCCACCTTGAAGGCACTGGCCATTCATACTGCTGACGAGGCAGGAACATCCGCCGGACCTGATTATATTTTTGGCTGGGGTGTGTTGAATGTGGCGAAGGCTGCCAACGTGATCACCGGCGCCAATGGCGGCACTGAATATCAGATTGTAGAGGATGTTCTGAATGGTGGCGCCACCAAAACAATCAATGTGGTTGCTTCCGGCAAGGGCGCACTCACTGCCACGCTTGTTTGGACCGACCCCAAGGGGGCTGTTCATGCTGCTCAGGTGGATCTCGATACACGTAAGCTGATCAATGATCTCGATATCAGGATCACCAAGGGTGCTACTACTTATATGCCCTGGATCCTCGATCCTTCTGTTCCTGACGCAGCAGCTACTACCGGCGATAATACCCGGGACAATGTTGAGAAGGTAGAGATTGCCGATGTCGTTCCTGGTGTTTCTTATACGATAACGATCTCTCATAAGGGTACGCTAACTAATGGTTCGCAGGCTTATTCACTGATCGTGAGTGGCGTAGGCGGCACGGCTTATTGTGCCCCTGCTTCCGGCGCTAATTCCGGCGCCCGCGTGGACAGTGTTTCTTTTGGTGGTATACAAAAGCAAAACGTAGCTGGCTGTATCACTTATACCAACTTCACTTCTATCACCGGTGCTGTTGAGCCCAATAGTACTGTGCCTTTGTATGTAAAACTGGCCAGCTGTGTTGGCGGTACTACCAATAAGGTTGTGAAGGCCTGGATGGATCTGAATAATGATGGCGACTTCAATGATGCCGGTGAATTGCTGACCACCAGTGCTGTTATCAATGGCGATGGTCCTTATACTACGAACGTAACCATTCCTGCCGGCGTGTCGCCAGGCAATTATGCTGTTCTGCGTGTTGCGGTAGTGGAGACTTCAAATGCTGCTGATGTAACGGCCTGCTATGCCGGCAATAAGGGTGAAACGCAGGATTACCGTATCCGTTTTGCCAACCCATCGAATGATGTAGGTATCGTCGATATCGTTTCTCCGCAGGGCTCGGGCTGTGCCTCCGGCAGTCAGTATGTGACTATCCGGTTCAAAAACTTAAGCACCACTGCCAAGGCGAATATCGTTCTATCGGGTACTGTGAAGGATGGCGCTACTACAGTGGCTACATTGAGTGGCACTTATGTTCCTTCGGTTGCCGCATCGGGTGAAGTTGAATATACTTTCCAGACTCCTTTTGCAGCTGTAGCTGGTAAAACATATACTGTTAACGTGAAGGCTGCTCTTGTTGGCGATCAGAATGCTGCGAATGATGAGCAGACGACCAATTTTGTGGTGAATACACAGGCTGCAGGACCTACTGCGCAAGCAGAGGTGTGTGGTACTTCCGTGATTTTACAGGCTACAAATCCGGGTTCGGACATCATTTTGTGGTATGAAACTGCTACCGCTACTACTCCTATTGCAAGCGGAGCTACTACGACCTCTACAGTCATTACAGCTAATAAGACTTATTATGTGGGTCGTAATGACCTGGCGAATGGCAAGGTAGGCCCTGCTAATAAATCAACGCTTGGCGCAGGTGGTTATTCAACGCTCCAGAATTTCTACATAAAGTTCAATAACCAGGTGCCTGTTACTATCGAATCGGCCAGGTTGTATATTGGTGCGGCCGGCAGGATCGAGTTCATTTTAGCTAATCTGGGCACTGTTACGGGAACCAGTTATACTTACTTCCCTATTGCCAGCAAGACGCTGAATGTATATCCAACGACGAATGGTACCGATGACCCGGGTGCTGTTTTCGCGCTCAACTTTGCGGTGACTGATCCCGGTGACCATATTATCATCTGCCGTCCGCTCGATGGTGCTTCGATCTACAGGAATAATGGTGTAACGGGTAGTCCTTATCCATTTAGCATTCCTAATATCTTCTCCATCACCGGCAACAGCAACTCTGACCCCAGTGATGCTAATTACTACCAGCGGTTTTATTACTGGTTCTATGATATGAGCATCAAGCTGAACGGTTGTGCCAGCACCAGAACTTCTGTGGTAGCCAGCACGAATACAGCTCCCACGATCACTTTGAATGGTAATACTTTTACCAGCAGTGTTGCTTCCGGCAATCAGTGGTACCTGAACAATGCTCCTATCAATGGCGCCAATGGTCAAACTTACCAGGCTACTCAAAATGGTGCTTACAAAACGGTTATTAATTCTCCTTTGGGTTGTCAATCATCGTCTAATGAGATCACTTATGGTGTAACTGGTATTCCCAATATCGATCCATCCGAGATCAGCCTGAAGGTGATGCCTAACCCCAATAATGGTCAGTTTACGCTCGACTTTACTGTGAGCAAGAAGTCTGATCTGAATATTTCTATTGTGAATGCTATTGGGCAGAAGGTTTATACCGATCGTACGCCAGGCTTTATCGGAAGGTATAATCAACCTGTGAATGCTGGTAAGCTGGCCAGTGGTGTTTATCTGCTGCAGATACAGCATGATAATAAGAGTTATTTGAAGAAGTTGATTGTGCGGTAGGCCAGGTGTATTGGGCTAAAGCCCAAAGATTGAATTAGATTTTTACCCCGGCCCTTTAGGGCCGGGCAATTCATAAGCTTCGCAGACAGAGTTTCTAAAAAATGGGCCGTCTTTGGAAGACGGCCCATTTTTTTATTTGTACTATATTTTATTATTTCATTTGACCGGGGATGACGGTGAGGATGATTTTGTGGCCGCCGCGGAGTACGTGTAACGGCGTGCGTTGCCCGATGACACTGTCGTTGAGTTGCTGGTGCAGGTCATCGACTGATGTTACTGCCTTTTCTCCAAAGCCTACTATGATGTCGCCGGTACGCAGCTCATTGTTGTATACCGGACCATCGGCCACTATCTCAAATATATATACGCCTGTTTTATTTGTGAGCCTATTCGCTGCCCGCATGCGCTCCGTGAGATTAACCGACTGTCCGGCTATACCCAACCAGGCTCGTTTTACCGTGCCATGGATGATCAGCTTGCCTGCTACATATGCTGCCAGGTTGGAGGATACGGCAAAGCATATTCCATGTGCCGTTGGTATCATGGCGGTGTTAACGCCAATCACCTGCCCTAATGAGTTCACCAATGGCCCACCTGAGTTGCCCGGGTTGAGGGAGGCGTCGGTTTGAATGATGTCATCGATCAGCCTACCATTGGTGGCCCGCAATGTTCGTCCCAAAGCACTTACTACTCCTGCGGTGACCGTGTGTTGTAATCCTAATGGGTTGCCTATTGCGATGGCAATCTGTCCGGGCTGCAACTGGCCGGAATCGGCAAAGGTCAATGCTTTCAGGTTGGTTTCATAAATCTTCAATACGGCGATGTCGGTAGAAGGGTCTGCTCCTTTGAGTTCTGCATTTACCAGCCGGCCGTCGGCCAGGGAGGCTTTTATGCTGGTGGCATTTTCTATGACGTGGTGGTTGGTAACGATGAAGCCATCGGACGAAATGATGAATCCTGATCCACTGCCGGGCGTGAGTCGCTCCTGCCGGGTTTGGCGATCGATCATTTTTTTGGTGACTTGTATATGTACTACGGCTTCAGCAACGGTATTTACTACGCCTGTAATCGTTTTAGAATAGGTGTCAAGCAGTGCTGCATCGGTATGCTGCACCAGTTGTACTGGTGTTGTGTTTTCCATACATGTTGCAGGTCAAACTTATGGCCAATTGTATTTCCTGTCAGGGTGGCGGGAAAGCAAGGTGTTAGCTTTTAGCTTTTGGCAGTTAGCAGAGCGGCCTGACGGATTGGGTGTTAACGCGGCTTTAACAGTGAGTCGGCGCGGGAGAGGCTTTCGAGTATTTCGTTCTTTACTTTATCGACTTTTACTTTTTCGGATTCGAGGTATTGGATGCGCAGGGTTTCATTGTCTTTGAGGGTATCGTCTTTGTATTTATCCATCCAGGTGCTCATTCCTTTATCCGCACTTTGTAATGCTTCGTGTATTGTAGTGAGTGTCTGCTGGTATTGTTTATCCTGCTGTTTGGCGGGCAGTTTGTTGAGGCTGTCGAGTTTTAGCTGGATCTGTGCAATGTACCTCCTGATATGGATTATTTTAGCCATTCCTACATCGTGGCCATCCATCACTTCTTTGCGAAGGGAATCGGCTTTGGAAACAGGTTTATCGCTGTATGCATTTTGGCGTGGTGTATCGGTAGCCTGGTCGTTGCAGGCAATGGCTGAAAGGATAGTAATAACTATAAATAATTTTATACGCTTATGCATAATTCTTTGCTTTTTATGTGTCTGTTAGGAATAGGATAACAAAATTACAATGGTTATTCCTGGCCGTTTATATTATTTTAGCCTTAAATACCGGTATTTATGAAAAAGCGCTGTGTGGGTTTTCTTGTATTTCTGTTGCTATCTCTGTTGTCTGCTGCGCAAAATAAATCTTCTTATAGTTACCGGTTTGGTGCGCAGGTGGCCTTTGGTCTGTCGAACATTGGCAATAATGAGGCAGGTATTGGCGGGCTTGCTGGTGCAGAGAACCGTTTTTCCAGGAACTTTGCCGTAGAGGTTGAAGGCAGTTATACCTATTTTATCGGTGACAAGGTATGGTATGAAGATGGCAAGAACAGGGCTTTTGTGCTGCCTGTGCTTGCTGGTATTAAAGGGTATCTATCTTCTCAGGTGTATGCCTCACTTCGTGCGGGCGCCGCCTGGTTTGCGTTGAATAGTATGAACAAGTCGGCTGTGCGGCCAGCGTATGGCATTGCAGCTGGCCTTAATGTGCCCAAATCGTCCAATCGCATCAATATTCAGCTGGGCTGGACCTCTTTCAGGTATGGTGGTACGCAAGCGGGTTACGCTACGTTATCGACTTCTATAAATATCAATTGATCTGCTATATGAGTAAACTTGCCAATTATGTAACCGGACGATGGATCACCGGCGATGGTACGGGGCAACCTCTGTACGATGCTGTGCATGGTTCATTGCTCGGTCATGCTTCTACTGAAGGTCTTGACTTTGGGGCCATTCTCGATTATGGAAGGAAAACCGGTGGCCCTGCTTTGCGAAAACTCACTTTTCATGAACGAGGACGCATGCTGCGCGCGCTGGCGCTTCACCTGCGTAATCACCTCGACAAGTTTTATAGGATCAGCTATCAAACAGGCGCTACGAAAGCGGATAGCTGGATCGATATCGAAGGGGGTATTGGTAACCTGTTTTCTTATGCTTCGCTTCGCCGCCAGTTTCCCGATGAACCTTTTTGCGTGGATGGGGAAGGGATAGTTTTGAGCAAGGCCGGGACTTTTATGGGCCATCATATCCTGGTGCCCCGGGAAGGTATCGCTATTCATATCAATGCTTTCAATTTCCCTGTATGGGGTATGCTGGAAAAGATCGCGGTGAACTTACTGGCCGGTGTACCTGCTGTGGTAAAGCCTGCTACTGTAACTTCTTTTCTTACTGAAGCTGTAGTAAAGGAAATTGTTGCTTCAGGTATTCTGCCTAACGGGGCTTTGCAATTGTTGTGTGGCTCTGCCGGCGATATGCTGGATCATGTGTCTTCGCAGGATGTCATCACTTTTACCGGTTCTGCTTCTACTGGTTTGAAGTTGAAGTCGAACCCAAGGATATTGTCGGAAAGTGTTCCTTTCAATATGGAAGCTGATTCGCTCAATTGTATTGTGCTGGGCGGGGATGTGGAACCGGATATGCCTGAATGGGATCTTTTTGTGAAGGAGGTGCGCAGGGAAATGACTGCGAAGGCCGGTCAAAAGTGTACGGCTATCCGCCGCATTTTTGTTCCGGAAAATAAAATGGAGGCTGCGTGGCAGGCAGTGGGCAAAGCGTTGGCGCAAACAACTATTGGTAATCCATTGAATGAAGGTGTACGCATGGGCGCGCTGGCTGGTCAATCGCAACGTGAGGAGGTAAGGAACCAGGTGCAAAAGCTACTGGCGTCTTCGCAGATCGTGTTTGGCTCGCTGGATAGTGTGCAGGTTGTAGATGCGGACGCGGAGAAGGGTGCTTTTATGAGTCCATTATTATTAATGAATGATAAGCCTTTTGAAAGTGCTGCTGTGCATGAAGTGGAGGCTTTTGGTCCTGTGAGTACTATCATGCCTTATAAATCAATGGCGGATGCTACCGAGCTGGCCAAAAAGGGTAAGGGCTCGCTCGTTTGTTCTATCGTAACGGCCGATCATTCGATTGCCCGGAACTTTGTGCTGGGGGCAGCTTCTCATCATGGCCGCATCCTTGTATTGAACCAGGAGTGTGCGAAGGAGAGTACCGGTCATGGTTCGCCGCTGCCGCTGCTGGTGCATGGCGGTCCGGGACGTGCGGGTGGTGGTGAAGAGATGGGTGGTGTTCGTGGTGTGAAGCATTATATGCAGCGGGTGGCGATCCAGGGTTCGCCTTCTGTGATCTCTTCTATCACGAATGTTTATCAACGTGGTGGTGCGGTGAAGGAAGACGAAAAGCATCCTTTCCGTAAATATTTTGAAGAGCTGGCTATCGGTGATACCGTGATCACGCACAAGCGTACCGTAACGGAAGCCGACATTGTGAACTTCGCGAATGTAAGCTGGGATCATTTTTATGCGCATACTGATCATACTTCACTGGAGGGAACGATTTTCGAGAAGCCTGTGGCGCATGGTTATTTTATTCTGAGTGCTGCTGCCGGCTTGTTTGTCGATGCGAAGAAGGGGCCTGTATTGTTGAATTATGGTTTAGAGGAATGCCGCTTCCTGAAGCCTGTGTATGCAGGAACCACCATCGGTGTTCAGCTTACGTGTAAAGAGAAGACGGTGCAGGAAAAGAAGGAAGGGGACGATGTAAAAAAGGGTATTGTCAAGTGGCTGGTAGAGGTTTCTGATCAAACCGGAGAGCCCGTAGCCATCGCCACGATCTTAACCATGGTCAAGTTAAAATATCAATAACGTTAACTTTTACAGTTATGATACAGGAAATTAAAAACGGTCATGTAAAAACTGAAACGCATAATGGTGTTACTACCATTGAGTTTTTTCATCCGCAAAGTAACTCTCTGCCCCACCGTATTCTGGAAGAGCTTGTTCATGCTATTCATGGCGCCGGCAACGAACGTGATACACGGGTGATCTTGCTGCGCTCTGCCGGTGACGGTGCTTTTTGTGCCGGCGCTTCTTTCGATGAGCTGGCTGCCATCACTACCAAGGAGGAAGGGCTGCAGTTTTTCAGCGGCTTTGCGCATGTGATCAATGCCATGCGTAAATGTCCCAAGTTCATCATCGCGCGTATACAGGGTAAGTGTGTGGGCGGTGGCGTAGGCCTTGCCGCTGCGGCTGATTATACCATTGCTATCGAGGGTGCGGACGTTAAACTGAGTGAGCTTTCTGTAGGTATTGGTCCTTTCGTTGTGGGTCCTGCTGTGGAGCGTAAGATCGGTACAGCTGCTTTCAGCCATTTGTCGATCGATGCTTCTATGTGGCGCAGCTCCGACTGGGCCAAGCGCAAAGGTCTATATGCCGAAGTACACAGCAGTGTTACTGAAATGGATGAGAGTATCGAACGGCTTTCGCATACGCTGGCGCATTCGAGTCCGGAGGCGATGGTGGAGATGAAGCATATGTTGTGGAAGGGGACTGAGCATTGGGATCATCTGCTTGCCGAGCGGGCTGCCATTAGTGGCAAGCTGGTGTTGAGTGCTTTTAGTAAGAATGCGATTGCGGCGTTTAAGGCGAAGAGGAAAGTCTGAACCTGGATTTGAGGGATTTTGAGGATAATGGCGATGTATTTGATTCGATCCTTTTATTTCGATAGCAGATTTCTCACCCTGTGTAATGGTTGTAAAGGCAGGTGCATATGGCAGGGTTCGAAATGACACGTTATATATAGATTGAGTTTTAAACTAAAAATGGTGAGCCGCCTTTTGAAGGCGACCCACCATTTTTAGTTTAATCTCATTCAGGGCCAGAGGCCCTGCAATAGCCTCACCAGCCAGAGGCTGGCGAGTGACCAGTGATATTCGTTTAATTCGTTTATATATTCAAGCCGCCGCAGGCGCTGATGACCTGGCCGGTGATGTATGAGCTGAGGTCGGAGGCGAGGAATAAGGTGGTGTCGGCCACTTCTTCTGCTTTGCCGAAACGGCCTAATGGTATTTTTTCCAGGAATGCTTTGGAGGCATCGCCATCTTTCAGGTAGTGGGTCATGTCTGTTTCGATGAATCCTGGTGCGATGGCGTTGCAACGGATGTTGCGGCTACCCAACTCATGGGCTATCGACTTGGTGAAGCCGATGATACCTGCTTTAGAGGCTGCATAGCTGCTTTGACCTGCATTGCCACGTATACCAATGATGGAGCTCATGTTGATGATGGATCCTTTTTTGGCTTTCATCATGGGGCGTATTACCTGTTTGGTCATGTTGTACACGCTCTTGAGGTTTACGTTTATCACGTCGTCCCACTGATCGGGGCTCAGGCGCAGCAGCAGGTTGTCTTTAGAGATACCGGCATTGTTTACGCAAACGTCTATGGTACCAAATTCTTTTGTGACATCGTTTACAAAGGTTTCGCTGGCGGCAAAGTCGGCAGCGTTGCTCTTGTATGCTTTGGCTTTTACGCCGAGAGCTTCTATCTTTTGTTGTAATGTGTTGGCTTTTTCTGCGCTGCTGTCACTTACATAAGTGAAGGCTATATTGGCTCCATGTTCAGCCAGCTTAAGGGCAATGGCTTCGCCGATACCGCGGGCTGCCCCTGTAACTATGGCTACTTTTCCTTCGAGTAATTTCATTTGATATTTTTTATTGTTTTTAGCCAAATGGAACGCCCTAACAAATCTTCCTTGTGTCAAAAAATTTACCTGGGCGTTTCATAACGATAATAAATTAGGGCCCGAATGTATTGAAAAACGCCTAATTTCTACAATTTCTGTGTGGGGCTGCTTGTTTATTAAAGGTTATAGCAGTGCAAAGACGGTTATGAAGAGTATAAATTTATAGCCTACATACATGATGATCGTATGTGCCAACAGCATTACCAATAATACAATCAGGTTATAGAACCATTTATATCGATAAAATCTTCTTATTGCCACGGCACTAAAAATGGCAAATACTATGTATCCAATTACGCCTAACCATCCATCTGCCATGTATGCATTATGAAGCTTCAGCCAACCGGCCAATGCCTCCCAGCCCATTAAAACCAAGGGGAATAACAGAAACCCAAAGAGGATAAAGAATGAATTGATCTCTGTAGCTAATACAAGGTGTTCATAAAAATATCTTCGGCGCCTGAAGGTTAATAACCACAGGGGTAGTGCTGTTAAAGGGATGACGAGGAAAAGCAGGATCTTAGAGGTCTTTTCTGATTTTTTAGCAAATTTTTCTCCCAATTGCGCTTTAGTGATGCCCGGGTGTGTTTGCAGGTAATGTTCAACTTTAGCCTCAGCATAGTTGCCATAAGTCTCCTTTTGTCCTACGTGTCCACCCAAGGTCATGTTGAGCCCCTGGAACCATGGAAACAACAGGTAAAGTATGACAATCATCAGGAAAAATGACACGGGCTTGAAGTAGGGCTGCCTGACGCCTCTGCAATAATCAACTGATAGTTTGCCGGGCCACCTGAAGATGGTTTTCAGTGTGGTGAAGAACTTTCCTTCAAAATGGGTAATGAAATGGACACCGTCTTCGAGGAAATGGGCGACGGTTTTATCGTGGTCGTGGAGTACTTTTTCGCCACAATTATTGCAGTAGTTACCTGTGAATGCGTTCCCGCAATTCAGGCAAGTGAGTGTTCCGGTCATGTGTGCTGTTAGTTTTCGGCTATGGCCAGTATTTCTTCGAGGTGTTTTCTTTCATTGCTCAGGCGAGGCACTTTGTGCTGTCCGCCTAATTTACCTTTACTTTTCAGCCATGTATTAAAGATACCTTTTTGGAGGGAACGCAGCAAGGGTTTGCGGAGGGCGATGTCTTTATGGCGTTTTGCTTCGTAATCGCTGTTGATGTTTTTGAGGGCAGTATCGAGGGCGTCTGTAAATGTGTCGATGTTGTCCGGCTCTTTTTCAAACTCTACCAGCCATTCGTGGGCACCGTTGCCTTCATCGCTAAAGTAAACGGGTGCTGCGGTATAATCGTTCACGATGGCTCCTGTTTGTTCACAGGCAATGGCCACTGCTTTATCGGTATTGTCGACAATGACTTCTTCGCCAAAGGCGTTGATGTAATGTTTGAGTCTGCCGCTTACTTTGATCCTGAATGGGCTAAGGGAGGTGAACCGGATGGTATCGCCTACGAGGTAGCGCCACAATCCGCCATTGGTGCTGATGACCAATGCGTAATTTTTACCCAGTTCTACTTCGCCAAGGCCAATGGTTTGCGGATGGGGTTTGCCATATTCTTCTATGGGCATGAACTCCATAAAGATGCCATGATCTACAAAGAGAAGCATGCCATCTTCGCCTGGTATGTCCTGTGCCGCAAAGAAGCCTTCGCTGGCATTGTACATTTCGAGGTAGTGGATAGGCTTTCCTATCAGTTTCTGGAACTGTTCTTTATAGGGCGTAAATGATACACCGCCGTGCATGTAGAGTTCAAGGTGGGGCCATACTTCGGCTATGTTCTTCTTGCCGGTGATCTCCAATATGCGGCGGAAGAGGACCAGCGTCCAAGTGGGTACGCCGGATATCGATGTCACGTTTTCTTTAATGGTGTTCTGGGCCAGCATTTCTATTTTGCTTTCCCATTCGTCCATGAGGGCTATGCTCAGGTCGGGTGTACGCAACCAATGGCCCCAGAAGGGTGAGTTTTGTAGCAGTACCGCGCTCAGGTCGCCATACTTCGCCTCCTGGTTGAGGGGGTTGATGGTGTGACTGCCGCCCAGGACCAATCCTTTTCCTGTAAGGAGGTCCGACTCGGGATTGAACTGGTAGTAGAAGGTGAGCACATCTTTGGTTGCTTTGTAATGGCAATCTTCGAGGCTCTCATCGCTTACGGGGATGAACTTACTTTTATCGCTGGTGGTGCCGCTGCTTTTGGCAAACCAATAGACGGGGGTATTCCATATCACATTCTGCTCTCCTTCCATGGTGCGCTGGATATAGGGCTTCATGTCCTCATATTCATGGATGGGCACCGTTTGTTTGAAGGAGCGAATATTAAATAGTTCTGAAAAGTTGTATTTGCGGCCAAACTCTGTGTTTTGTGCGGAGGTAACCAGGTCCTGTAATACCTCACGCTGCGCGTCGGCCGGATTGTTTTTCCAACCTTCGATGCGCCACAACCTCATGCGGGCCAGGGATGATATGGCAGGCGATAATAGTTTCACCATCGGCAAAATAAAGAATAATCACGACAGTCGGATACCCGACGTGGTGACTATCGTGTTTATCATTGTTTTTTAATGTGTTATTCGATGTCTTCTATACGATTCAGCTCCGACAAAGCTTGCTGACCTTTCATGGCTTCTTCGTGCAGATAATCTTTCCGCTTTAATTCAAAATTGCGGCCAAGGTACAGGCGTCGTACCTGTTCGTCTTCGGCCAGCTCTTCGGCGGTGCCATGTTTGAATATTTTTCCATCTATGAGCAGGTAGGCGCGGTCGCAGATGGAAAGGGTTTCGTTTACGTTGTGATCGGTGATGAGGATACCGATGTTCCTGTATTTAAGGCGCGCTACTACTGTTTGTATATCTTCTACCGCGATAGGGTCCACGCCGGCAAAGGGCTCATCGAGGAGGATGAACTTGGGGTCAACTGCGAGGGCACGGGCTATTTCTGTTCTGCGGCGTTCTCCTCCACTAAGGCTGTCGCCATTGTTTTTACGGACGTGGTGGAGGCGGAATTCATCGAGGAGGGCTTCGAGTTTCTCTTTCTGCTGGGCTTTCTTCAGTTTGGTCATTTCCAATACTGCCATGATGTTCTGTTCTACCGTGAGCTTACGGAATACGGAGGCTTCCTGTGGCAGGTAGCCAATGCCCAGTTGTGCTCTTTTGTACATGGGCAGGCGGGTAATTTCTTCGGTATCGAGGAAAACCTTGCCTTCATCGGGCTTGATAAGGCCTACTACCATGTAGAAACTCGTGGTCTTTCCGGCCCCATTGGGTCCCAGCAACCCTACAATCTCGCCTTGCTTTACGCTGACGGAGACATGGTTAACAACGGTACGGTTGCGATATATCTTTACGAGGTCCCGGGTATGAATTTCACTGATCACGTGTTATTACGTTTAAAGACAAAAATACCGGAACTAATCCATTTGATTTGGGCGGAAAGCCGGTTTGATGACAAAATAATGTTAAACAGTCTGGCTGACAAGTATTTGCCATCCGGGTTTCGTTGATTATGTTTGCACGCTGTTTTGGTCGGCAATCGATCCCGACAGGAGTCGGAAGCAATCGACAGTTTAGGATGATGACCTGCTCTGTTAAGCAGGTTGATGATTTGAGAGTTATTGAAATAGACCCAGTTATAACAATTTTACATGAAAGTAATCGATCACATCAGGCAGGCAAGCAAGCCGCTGATCTCGTTTGAAATATTACCTCCTCTGAAGGGCAAGACCATCAATTCTATCTTCGATCACCTGGATCCGCTCATGGAGTTCAAGCCTTCTTTTATCAATGTTACTTATCACCGTAGTGAGCATGTGTTCAAGAAAAAGGCTGATGGCACTTTCGATAAGGTAGAGGTGCGTAAAAGGCCGGGTACCGTAGGTATCTGTGCTGCTATCATGAACCACTACCGGGTTGATGCCGTACCGCACCTTATCTGCGGTGGTTTCAACAAGCGTGAGACTGAAGACGCCCTGATCGACCTGAACTTTATCGGTGTTGACAATGTGCTGGTGCTTCGTGGTGACGCCGCCAAGAATGAAACTGTTTTTGAACCAGAGCCCGGCGGCAACCGCTATGCGCTGGACCTGCTGAAGCAGGTGACCAACCTGAATAATGGTATTTACCTCGAAGAAGATATCCGTGATGGTTTTCGCACTAAGTTCTGTATCGGTGTGGCTGGTTACCCTGAAAAGCATTTTGAGGCACCCAACTTACAGAACGACCTGTCGTACCTGAAGGCGAAGGTTGAAGCCGGCGCTGAATATGTCGTTACACAGATGTTCTTCGACAACCAGAAGTATTTTGATTTTGTGAAGCGCTGCCGGGAAGAGGGTATCGATATTCCGATCATCCCAGGTCTGAAGCCGATCACTAATAAGAAGCAGTTGAGTGTGATCCCCCGCACTTTCCACGTAGATATTCCTACTGAGCTCAGTAATGAGATCCTGAAGGCTAAGTCTGATGCTGATGTTGAGCAGATCGGCACGGAATGGCTGCTGAAGCAATCGAAGGAATTGAAGGCTGCTAATGTGCCCGTGTTGCACTATTACACATTGGGTAAGCCGAAAGTGATCTGGAATGCAGTGAAGGAGATTGTTTAATAAATTGGGCTAAAGCCCAGTGGAGGTGTTGAATCTTTTAACCCGGCCCTAAAGGACCGGGCAATTCATAAAGCAAGAGGGTCGACTTAGGTCGACCCTCTTGCTTTTAATGGCTTAGTATCTTTTATTTTATTGGCAATGTCTTTAAAACTGCGTCGTTGACTTTGACGGGGTATTTCTTTTTTAGTTGTGCTATCCACAGGTCTTCGAGGGCTGCCTGGTAATCGTTGATCACGAATCCGCGGGCATCGGTAAAGCTGCGGGGCTCGCGGTCTTTGTATATCTTAATGATGTAGGCAAAGGTGCGGCTGTTGTCTGTTTCATTTTTAACTGGCGCCGTAATGAGCTTAGGTTGGAAGTTAGTACGTTCTACCACCGGTATCTGCCCCAACTCAAACCGGCCTGAATCGGCCTGGATAGCGCCATCGCTCAATTCCATCAGCGTTTTCCAGGTGCGGTAATCATCCTCCAGTTTCTTTCTTGCATCTCCTGCTGCTGCTTCTGTAGCTGCTGTCACTATGATGGCGTCGGCACTGGCTTCCCACCAGTAATTATTCTTGTGGGCGTCGTAATGTTTCTTCAGGCCTATGGTATCGGCTGCCGCTTTGTCCCAGATGTTGCGCTGCATGATCTCGAATAGCAGGTTGCCTTCTTTGAATTCATTGAGCTGGTAAGCGAAATCTTTATTGTAGGTTTCGAGGTGCTCGCGATAGTAGTCGAAGGCTGACTGTTCTATGAACTGATCCAGGAGTTGTGCATTGGTTTTACCTGCGCGCAGGTCTTCTATGCCACGTATCGTTTCCAGATAAGCCTGCCAGTCTTTTACGCGGAAGGTTTGTTTACCGATTGTAAATAGCGGTGTGCTGGCGGTAATGCCTGCCGGTAAGGGGGCTTTCTTGCTTTGGATGGTATTGTTTGTGAATGTCGACAGGCTCGTCTCATTTACCGGTAGTTTTTTGAACCCGGTAGTCTGTAGTATCTTCTTGTACAACACCTTTTTGGCTACTTCGAGGCGATCGCTTTGGAGTACCTGTTGTTTTGTTTCTTCCTGCCATTGTTTGTTGGCCTTATCATCTGGTATTGGTACTTGTTGCAGCCGCTTTATAATGTGGTATCCAAACTCCGTCAATACCGGGCGGGCTATTTCGTCGTCTTTACTGAGACCAAAGGCGGCACTTTCAAAGGCCGGTGTATACCTGCCTACTCCAAAGGTCATCATTTCGCCTCCTGTCTGGAAGGTGAGGTTATCATCGCTAAACGTAGCTGCCAGCTGTTTGAAGTCGCCTCCTTTCTGTAAAGCATTGTAAATGGAATCGGCTCTTTTAGCAACCGCCTGTTTTTGGGCATCGGTTGCGTCGGGAGTAAAGGCCAGGAGTATCTGTGCAGCTCTCATTTTGCCAATGGCTTTTCGCTCTGCGATCACTTTAAAGAGGTGGTATCCATTTTTGCTACGCAGCGGGCTTGTGTACTTACCAACGGGCGTGCTGTATACCAGGGTTTCCATAGCATAGGGCAATGAGAATACTGTAATGTATCCCAGGTCGCCTTTGTTCGTGTTTACTGCAGGATCTTCTGAATAGGCCAAGGCCGTTTTTGTGAAATCATCGCCGCTTTGCAGGCGCGCGTATGCTTCGTTGGCTTTGGCTTGTGCCTGTTTCACTTGTTCGGCAGTGGCTGATGGGCCGGCTGCTATGAAGATGTGGGCAACATGGAAGTCTTTTTTGCTGCGCTCCATTGCTTCTTCGACCAATACGCTTATGCTGGCTTCATCGTTCATGAAGCTTTCTACCACCTGGTTGCGGAAGGCTGCCAGTTCTGATTTCTGATTGGGCAGCGTGTCGAGCCTTGCCTCCATGGCGGCCTGTACTTTTACTTTAAACCTGGTGTACAGGTCGAGGTAATCGCGGTAGGATTGCGCTGTTGGTGTGGTTTCGGTATTGTTCTTATTATAGGCTTTCAGAAATTCTTCTTTGGAAACCGTGCGGGTTCCATAGGTGAACAGGGTTTGGGCATGTGCTGCGGCCACACTGGTTGTGCATAGTGTGGCTACTATTACTTTTCGCAGGAATGTCATATGCTGATCAGTTGGATTTTGCGGTTTTTAGTTTAAGGTTTATTACTTCATCGAGTTGCTGGTAGTTGAGTTTCTTGGCGACTATGCGTTTGTCTTTGTCCAGCAAATAGAGTATCGGTGTCTGGTATACATCGTACAGCTGCCGGTAGCTTGCTTTGCCGGCGCTGGCTTCTGCATCGTGTTGTGAAGGTAGTTGGTATACATGGAGCCAGTTCTTCAATCCTTTTTCGCGGATGAACTGCTGCCAGAGTTCTTTGCCTCCATCTACCATTACGCCGTACACGGTAACGCCTTCTTTTTTCCATTTGGCATTGTAAATGGAGTCGACCTTCGGTACCACTTCTTTGCAATGGCTGCAGGTGGGGTCCCAAAAGCAGATGACCACCATATCGCTTTTGACGTTGTAGAGTGGCATGGGCTTATCGAGGGTGTCTACCATTTGCAGGTTGGCGGCAGGCTGCCCGATGAGATTGGCCATGAGGCTATAGGCTCTTTTGGTCATGAACTCTTTGTACTGTTCGGTAAAGAAGTCGGCCTGACCGTTGTTGATGTATTTTTCGAAGAGGTGTACAAATACGGCGTCCTGCCCCATGTATTCGGGGTTAACGTATTTCTGCACGAAGTGTACCAGCAGGTATTTGTACATTTCTTTATTGGACCGGGAGTAGAGGAGCATGTGGTCTACTTCGCGGGTAATGGAGTCGGGATTGGGGGATACGAGGTCCTTGTAATATTTTGCCAGTTTGGACTCGAAGAATGGTGTTCTGATGAGCCGTTCGTCGGTAAAGGATACGTCGTCCCAGAAATGAGATTTAAAATAGTTGAAGGCATAGGTGGAATCGTATTTGCCTTTGGGGTGTTTGGCTGCCGGTGGCACTACTGGTTCTTTCATGGCCAGCAGGAGCGCTGAAAGGATAGCGTTGGGCTGTTTTTGGGTAAGGCTATCGCGGTGCCGTTGCATTTTATCGCTCAGGCTTTTTATCCGGGCGGTTACGGCTGCAGAGTCTTTATTATTGTGGGCGGCTTTGTATTCTTTGTTGGCCTCGTTCAGCGCCATGCCTGTGGTATTGGCAAACCTGGTATAGTTCTGGAAGGCCGCATTATCGGGGGAACCGGTAAAGACGACACTGTTGGGCAGTCCTGCGCTGTCGGCCGTAATGGTGAATTGTTGTTGTTTATCGATGAGCAGCTCGAACAGTATTTCTTTGCGGGGGGATACTACAAAGTAGATTCCTCCGGGCAGCGGCTGTTTGCCTTTGAAGGTCCCTTTGCTGTTCTCGTCCAGCAACACGGAATCGGCCAGGGCTTTCATTTTTCCGTAGTGGTAGCCGAGGTATACGTAGCTGTTCTTATAGGGCTTGAGGGTGATATTGATGTTATAGCCGGTCTGTGCTTTGGCCAGGTGTACGATCACTGTCAAGCATGCCAGGGTTACTATTTTCTTCATGGTCTGAGGCGCTAAATTTATTCAAAATAAAGGCAAATCTTGTTAATTCGTGGTTATAGACACCTAAGTTACTAAAACGTGATTTTGAGGGGGTTATTACGCAGCAGCCGGCAATGGGGCAATCGGCAGCCGGCAATGCGCTTGCTTCGAAAGCAAAAAGATGTTATAAACAACAAAGGTGAGCCGGCCTTAGAGGCCGACCCACCTTTATGATGAAGCTGTTTTATATTAATTATTTCGCTTCGGTGAGTTCTGCGTTGATGGTCACTTCCACGTCTTTTCCTACTACGAGTCCGCCGGCTTCTGTAGCACGGTCCCATTTCAGGTTATAATCGAACCGGTTGATCACTGTAGTGGCTTTAAATCCGGCCCTGGCGCCACGTTGTGTATTGATGGTGCCTCCGAAGGTAACATCAAATACTACGGGCTTGGTGATGTCCTTAACGGTCATGTTGCCTTCCAGTTTGAATTTCTTGTCGCCAGCGGGTTTGAATGCTGTGCTTTCGAATTTTATCTGGGGATATTTTTCTGCTTCGAAGAAATCTGCGCTTTTGAGGTGCTTGTCTCTGTTTTCGTTAAAGGTGTTGATCGAACCTGTCTCGATAGTGAATGTCACTTTGAAATCGGAAAAGTCGGGTTTTGTATTTTCAAAGGTGCCATCGAAGGTGGTGAATGAACCATCCATTTGGGACACTACATTGTGGGTGATGGTGAAGCGCACGTTGGAGTGGCCTTTGTCGAGGTTCCATTTGCCTGCTCTTAGTGGCAGGTTTTTAGTGGTGCCGGGGGTGTTGGTTGTCTTTGCAGGACGAAATGCTACCAATCCAGCGCCTGTAGCTACTACCACAACGGCGGCAAGGAGAAATTTCTTCATAATGCAGTGGGTTTTAATGTTTAAACGTCATTAAAGATAGTTATTATACCTATTGGAATGGTATACGGGAAAAAATAATCCGGGGTTTAGCTCAAGGGCTTGTTTTTTACCCAAATGCATTGATTTGTCTGTTATATAGAGAATATTTAAAATCAAACGCTTGCATAAGCGCCATGTTATTATTAGTTTGCAGCCCGATTCAGCGGCTGTATTTGATCGACCAGCTGCAAATATGTTTCATCTTCCTTGTTCTTTCTCCCGATACCCTTGAAATTCCGCTACTTAGGTACCCAATATTCGATGTGCCCCTTGACTATTGCTGGCTTTAATCTGTATAACCATAATTAAAATGAACGTTTCAACCAACATGCAGCCTTTTAACAAGCTTTCCATCGTAATTCCGGCCTACAATGAGGGAGCCACTATTCACCTTATCCTGGACCGGATCGATGAAGTGGAATTATTGAATAAGATCCAGAAGGAGATCATTATTGTTAATGATTGTTCCAAGGATAATACGGAGGAAGCTATTTTAAAGTATAAGGCTGAACATCCGCATTTGAATATTCAGTATTTCAAGCATGAAGTGAACCAGGGCAAGGGCGCCGCTCTGCACACTGGCATTTCTAAAGCTACCGGTAATTATACTGTTATCCAGGATGCCGATCTGGAATATGATCCCGAAGAATTTAATGTTCTTATCAAACCTATATTGAAGGGCCACGCCGATGTGGTTTTCGGCTCCCGGTTCCTGGGTGGTAACCCGCATCGTATCTTGTTCTTCTGGCACTCTATCGGTAACAAGATGCTGACGATGGCCTCAAACATGTTTACCAATCTGAACCTGACAGACATGGAAACGTGTTATAAGTTGTTCCCCACTCATGTTATTCAACAAATACAACTGAAAGAGAAGCGTTTTGGTTTTGAGCCTGAGGTAACTGCCAAGATCGCACGTGTGAAGGATGTGCGAATCTATGAAGTTGGTATTTCTTATTATGGCCGTACTTATGCCGAGGGTAAGAAGATCAACTGGAAGGATGGTTTCCGGGCTATTTATTGTATCCTTAAATACAATCTCTTCAGCCGATGACGGCACCGGATCATTTCCATGAAACTGACCCGACGGGTTTACAAACTTTAGAACGATTTGCAGCGGCTACTCATTTTAACCGCTGGTTATTTGATACGGTACGACCGCATTGTAAGGGTCATGTGCTGGAGGTAGGGAGTGGCATTGGTAATATTTCCAGGCTGCTCCTTGAAAATAAGTTCCGCCTTACAGCCAGTGATGTACGTACGGAATATTGTGAAATGTTGCAACGGCAGTTTGGCAATGATCCTAACCTGGCCGGTGTAGAGCATCTTGACCTGGCGACCCCTGTTCTTGCTCAGCAGCATGGCCATTTGCTGCATCAGTTCGATACGGTGATAGCGCTGAATGTTGTGGAGCATATCGAGGATGACAGGAAGGCTATTGACAACTGTATACAGCTTCTGAAACCGGGTGGGCATCTCGTGATCCTGGTGCCTGCTTTTCAATCGTTGTATAATTCTTTCGACGTGGAGCTGGGTCATTACAGGCGGTATACGAGGCGTTCTTTACGGGCTTTGGAGGAAGCTGCGGGGCTTACTGTTGTGCATCAACAGTTCTTTAATGCCGTAGGTATTATCGGCTGGTTTATCGATGGTAGTATTTTGCGCAAGCGTCTTATTCCCCGCAAACAATTGCTGCTTTTCGACAAACTGCTTCCGATCATTAAGCTTGCCGACGTTCTATCTTTTCATTCTATCGGTTTATCTACTATTGCTGTTGGCCGCAAACCCTTATAAATTATTGTATCTATGGTACAACCTTCTTTTTCTCCGATCAATGTTACGATGAGCAATCTTTTCAGGCTGGCGATGTTTGGTATGGCTGTGGTGTACCTGGTGAGTTGTTTTACGCCGCTGCATATCCATTTCGATTCTATCCGCTACTATAACATCAAGGATTGTATCGAATATGGTTGTCCTCCCGATTCTTTTGCTGCTACCGACTATCTGCCATATGGCTATACCGGATTGCTGATAACGTTGTCGAAGCTGGGGGTTCTGAATGCTTTCAGTATCACTTTCGTGAACTGTCTCTTTGTTTTTGCGGGGTTGTATTTTGTGTACAAGATCTTTGTGGGTAAGGTTCATCCGTTCTTGTTTGCCGTGCTGGCTTTGTTCAACTGGACTGTGATCAAGTTTGTAACGCATCCGCTGTCGGAGATGCAATATATTTTCTTCTCCAGTGCGAGCTTATACTGTTTCTACCTGTACACACAAAAGAAAAGCTATCTGCACCTGGGACTGGCGTTTGTATTCTGCATTCTGACCATCCTGACGCGCACAGTGGGTATTGCTCTGCTGCCTGCTCTGGTGCTCGGCATCGTGTGGGAATACCGTGATCAGCTGAAGCGTGTGGTGCAAAAGAATAAGTTGTTGATTGCCGGTGTTGTGGTAGTGGGTATCGGGGGTGTTGTGTTTTCGGCCAGCAAACTGAAGATCACTGATTATACTAACTTATTGAAAGGGCCACTGGAAAAGGGCGTGGGTAATTTCTTAGGCGAGAACCTGAAGAATCACTTTACCGAGTTGACCGAGGTATTTTTCAATACGCCCTCCAGCAAACTGATGGGTTATCTGCCGGGCTCTATCGGTACCGGTTTGTTTGTGGCACTGGGTGTAATCCTGTTTGGCTGGGTGATGTATAATACGTTCTCCAAACGGAGTACTATTCCTTTCTATATCCGGATGTATTTGTTGTTTTATTCTGTTATCATTCTGAACTGGCCTTATTATGACCCCCGCTTCTGGGTGCCCGTGTTGCCTCTGCTGGTAGTGGTGGTGTTGCAAACGCCTTTCAACAGCAAACCGCTGATAAAGGGTGTGAGCCGGCTGTACCTGGCTGGTTACCTGGCGCTGGGTTTATTTGCTGCTGCCTACTCTCTCTATGTAGGTTTGAATAAGGAACGTTTTGCTCAAAAGCAGGCCAGTGGGGTGTATAGGAATGAATATGAAACGAAGTTTTTTGGCAAACCGCAGAGTGATACGGCTACGCATATCGATGCGGAGGTGTTGAATATTTTGAAGAAGTATGATTAGGGTTGTTTCTGTATTTTTGGCGTATGAAACTTAGCCATTTGTCCGAAACGCTCATCGGTTCGGAGATTGTGAAATTAGGCGGTGAAATCCGCGAAAAGATCAGCCAGGGTGAAAAGATTTACAATTTTACGGTAGGGGACTTCGATCCTTCTATTTTCCCCATTCCACAGGCGCTTGAAGACGAGATCGTCAATGCTTACCGGAAACATTTTACCAATTATCCGCTTGGTGAGGGTAATACCGATCTCCGGGAGGCGATTGCTGCTTTCCTGAAGAAGCGGGAAAACCTGGAGTATGCTTTGCCGGAAATATTGGTTGCTTCCGGCGGCCGGCCGCTTATCTATTCTTTGTTCAGGGCCATTTGTGATGCCGGTGATAAGGTGATCTACGCGGTGCCTTCCTGGAATAATAATCATTACACGCATTTTATAGGTGCTCAGCACGTGGTGGTGGAAGCCACTGCCGAGAATAACTTCATGCCTACGGTTGAACATATCCGTCCTCATCTTAATGGGGCTACGTT
Organism: Paraflavitalea sp.; assembly: GCF_059502485.1. Classification (NCBI taxonomy): domain Bacteria; kingdom Pseudomonadati; phylum Bacteroidota; class Chitinophagia; order Chitinophagales; family Chitinophagaceae; genus Paraflavitalea; species Paraflavitalea sp. The sequence continues at coordinate 736,980 of NZ_JCACET010000008.1, read as the reverse complement.
GCTGGCGCTGTGTTCTCCTCAAAACCCAACGGGTACTACTTTCACGAAGGCCGACCTTGAAGCGATCTGTGACATGGTGCTGGAAGAGAATGCACGCCGCGGTGAGGGTGAGAAGAAGTTGTACGTAATGTATGATCAAATGTACTGGCAACTGACTTTCGGTTCTATCCGGCATTTCGACCCGGTGAACCTGCGGCCAGCCATGCGTGATTATACTGTTTATATCGATGCTATCAGTAAGGTGTTTGCCGCTACCGGCGTAAGGGTGGGCTGGGCTTTTGGTCCGCGCATCATCATGGACAAGATGAAGGCTATCTTAAGTCATGTGGGCGCCTGGGCACCTAATGCTGAACAAAAGGCCGTAGCGAAGTACCTGTACATGAACGAGGATATCGATGCTTACCTGGTGACCTTCAAGGCTGCTGTAGAAGCACGTCTGCGTGGTATTTATGAAGGTCTTCAGCAGTTGAAAAAGGAAGGCTTTGCGGTTGATGCTATTACTCCTCAGGCGGCGATCTACCTGACTATTAAGATCGACCTGGCTGGTAAGAAAACTGCCGATGGCGGTGTGTTGAAGGATCAGGCTGCTGTGACTGCCTACCTGCTGAATGAGGCGAAGCTGGCTATTGTTCCTTTCTATGCTTTTGGCGCTGACCGTTCTTCGCCCTGGTATCGCTTGAGTGTTGGCACGTGCAAGGTGGAGGAAATCCCGGCGATGATCGATCAGTTGAGGGTGGCGCTGGGGAAGTTGACAAGTTAACCGGTTGAAAAGTTGATAAGGGATTAATCGAAATAAAAAAGGATGACTTACTCAGTCATCCTTTTTCAATTATGTGGTGGGACTTCTATTAGTTCTTATTGCAAATGAAAACGAACGGCTTCAGCTCAGGCTGATTGATCACCTTCTGGATAACATGGGGCTGGTGTATGATCTTATACTTGTTAAGATCAAATATCTCATGCGCCATGCAAAAATTATCCATGGTCTCAAAAAAGAGTAATAACTGGTTTAGTTGTTCCAGTTCATTCTCCATAGCATCCTTGTCAAGACCTTCGTCTTTCATCAGGACAAGCAAATCGCGATTGGGCGTTTTCATTTTCTATCAGGATATTAATAGCCTACAAAACCTTTGTTGAGGCCACATCCGCACTTCTTTGATGAACCCATACCTTTACCTGAGCTACAGGCCGTCATCAACACACTCATCACTATGGCCAGCAATACCAATTGATATTTAATCTTCTTCATACTGTTCTTTACTAAATTAAACTATTTTACACACAAATTTATTATTTAAGACTGGTGGTATCTGTAAATTTTAACAGTTCTACACATAAACCCCTAGTGCTGGTGAGCCCCCTGGATTGGGGCCTGGGCCATACCACCCGCTGTATTCCGCTGATCCGCGAGCTGCTTCTATTGGGATGTGAAGTCATTATTGCTTGTAATTCAATACAAAAGGAGTTATTAAATTATGAATTTTCGGACAGGGTTGGCTATACCCATTTAGCTGGCTATGGTATCCGGTATGGTAAAAATCGCCGTTCGACTTTTGCCCGATTGATGCTCCAATCCTTCAAAATTTTGACCAAGATCAAGGAGGAAAGGCGCTGGTTGAAGGCTTTTTTGCAGGAAAAACGGGTCGATTTCATCATTTCCGACAACCGCTTTGGACTGTATGCTGCCGGCATCCCCACCGTTTTTATTACGCATCAATTGCAGATCAAAACGGGCTTAGGACGCTGGGCTGACGGGCTAACGCGCCGCTGGAACTACCTCCGGCTTCAACAGTTCAGCCAGTGCTGGGTGCCTGACATTGCGGGTTCTCCTTCTTTATCGGGCGAGCTGTCGCACCCATCTGAAATGCCTACCCTGCCTGTGCGTTATATCGGTCCTTTGTCGAGGCTTGAAGCATGCACTACAAGTGGGGGTGGCGGGTTACTCATTATTCTTTCTGGCCCCGAACCGCAGCGCAGTATTTTTGAAGGGTTGCTGCTTGAACAGCTTACTGACTATAAGGGTAAAGTAGTTTTGGTGCGCGGGCTTCCGTCGTCGACTGCTTTGCCTGCTGTGCCCACCAATTGTACAGTGCTCAATCATGCACCGGCCAATTCGCTGCATGGGTTGATCTGTGCGGCAGACCTTGTGATCAGCCGTTGTGGTTATACTACTGTGATGGATTTAATAGCGCTACAAAAGAAATCCATCATGGTGCCTACACCTGGGCAGGCTGAGCAGGAATACCTGGCGCGGCATTTACAGGATCAACAGTGGGCTTATACGCTGGATCAAAAAGGGTTTGTGCTGAACAAGGCTTTGGCGGAAGCTGAACGTTTTGAGTATAGGTTGCCGGTGATTGATATGGAAGGGTATAAGAAGGCGGTGAGGGAATTGGTTTTTACAAACAAGTAAGCGTAACATATATAAAAGCATTGAGCCGCCTCTGATAGGCGGCTCAATGCTTTTATGTAGTCGATTAGCGTGTATTACTGCTTTACGATCTTTTGTGTTTGCGCAAAGTTCTCTCCCTGTACTTTGAGGAAATAGGAGCCTTTGGGCAGATCGGTTGTTTTGATATTGATCTCTGCAGCGCCCTGAGCGTATTTGCCGTTAACAGTTTTCAGCACGCGGCCACTGAGGTCAGTGATTGTAATGGTCACGTGTTGTGTCTGTGGCACGTTTACAAACGCTGTGAGCTCGGTCGTGAACGGATTGGGTGCTATTATGATTGAACGGTCGAATGTTGCACGGTTCAATACTTTTTTGATCTGGAACCACTCCTGCCGTCCATTCAAGTCGGTTTGTGTAAGACGATAATAGCTGAGGTTGGGCAGCGGGCGCTCATCAACCCACTCGTATGTTTTGCCATTGTTGTTGCCCGCAGCAGGTATGGTTGCCACCTCTGTAAACTTCTGACCATCGGTTGAACGCTCCACATTGAAGCGGGCATTGTTGCTTTCGGAAGAGGTAGTCCAGCGCACGATCACTTTTCCATCGCGCAGGGTCACTGTATAATTTTCCAATGCTACCGGCAGCAGGGAAGAACGGCTGTATTGTACCATCCACTCATAGCTGTTTACACTCCTGCCATTTACCGTTTGTCTGAAGTTCTGGTTGTAGGCATAGCCCCAAACATCATGGGCAAAAGGATTACAAGCCTGTTCGGGCACCGGGAAGGTAGTGTGCTTTGCAGGAACGGTTGGTGACTGGCTATTGATGAGGTTGGCATTATTCTGCGCATTGGTCCCATTGCACATATTATCATTGATACACTGGAAGGTCCAATATGGCAGGCCGGCACGTGCTACGTTGGCGGCACCTGTACTGCTAAGCAGGTCGCAAGGGGCAACAGGGGTGATGGCTGCAATGCGTCTTGCATTGGCTTCGCTGGCTGTTACATACGATTGAATGAAGTTGGCACCAGCGCTCAAGCCTGTCAAATACACTCTGGAGGCATCTACACGATACCGGCCAATCAGGTAATCGATCAGTTTATTGATCGTATTGCCGGCATTTCCTCCGAAATCTGTCAACTGTGCACTGATGACGATAAACTTAAAGGTCTGTCCGTTCTGATCTGTCACTGAAGTTGGGAATCCTGGTCCGCCTGTGAATTCGGGCAAAACGGAAGGTGTCCACCACCACGGGCTGCTCACTAGTTTACACAGCGAGGCAGAAGATCCATCGCCTGTTTCGTTGATACCATGTATGAAAATCAGCACCGGATATTTTTTCGTAGGATTCGCGCTGTAATCGTTGGGCAGGTTTTCGATGTAGCCTTTTATCTGGGTGGTACCCGGAATGGTGACGTTGGCTACTTTTTTTTGTTTCATGTTGCCAGGAAAATCCGGATAAGCCGGAGGGTTCGTACAATTATCCTGGGCACGGGCCATGTCGGCAGTCATTACACACAAGGCAAAAAGGAACAGGGTGCTGCGCACAGCACGGCTACTAATCCGAAGCATAAGCAGGGTAGTTTTTTACAGGTTTTAATTAATAAGCTCTTATCGATGCAATGCAAAAGTAATAGGTTATTGTTTTATGATCTTATATGTTTCTGTTATGAATTCACCAGCTGCTCTTAAAAAGTAGATGCCTTTCGGAAGATGAGTAGCAGGTATGTTCACTTCGGTGGTGCCGGGTGCATATACACTATTAACACCAGCTACTTTTCTGCCGCTCATGTCTGTGAGCTGTATCTCTACTTTTTGGGTTTTATCGATATTGATAAAGGCTGTCAGGTTATTGACAAATGGATTACCGCCGAGAATAATGAGCTGGCGGTTTCCCTGTTTGTTCATAATGCTTTTGGTACCCAGGTATTGTTTGTCTCCATCGAGGTCGGTTTGTAGCAGACGATAATAACTGAGTTGTGTCAATGGTCTTTCATCTGTATACTGGTATCGTTTTTCTGTGCCTGAGTTTCCGCTGCCAGGCAATGTGGTTAATGTTGTGAAGCGATTATCACTGCCGGCGCGCTCGATGGTAAAGGATGCGTTCTCATTTTCGGAGGTGGTGGTCCATTGCAAGTATACTTTTCCATCGGTTAACCGGGCTGTGAAATTCTTAAGCCTGACCGGGAGTGTGCTAAGACTGTATTGCAGGAACCACTGGGTAAGGTTGGGACCTCCGGATGGGGCAAATGCCGTATTGTACATCGCCGACCAGGTATCGTGTGGAAACGGGCGGCAATACAACAGCTGGTCTTCATAGGGGAATGGATTGGGCAGTGGATTGGGAACAGGGCCGAGCCGGGAATACCTGGGTGCCACTGCTCCGGGTATATTGTCGATGGCATCGACCCACTCATCGGGCCAGGCAACTACACAAGGATTGTCCTGCTCGCAATGTACCATCCAGATGGGCAGGTTGGCCGCAGCAATATTGGCTGGTCCTGAAGGATTGAGTGATAACCGCCAACACATGGAGCTTAATGAAACGGCTGCTACGCGTTGCGCACGCGCCGTGCTGCTGGAAACATAATCAATGACATGATTGGCGCCGCTGCTCATGCCGGTCAAATAAATGCGGGAGGGATCGATGCGATAGTTGGCTACAGCATAATCGATAAAGTCTTCTATTTCATCGGCATAATAAGGAGGCTCGTTGTACTCGGTATACTGGGGCATGAGCACAATGAAGGAATAGGTTTGTCCACCTGATGTAACTGTAGTAGGAAATGCATTTGCTTCTATCTGGTTGGGGAGGGAGGTGGCTACATCGGTAATGATCTTGCACAGATCGTTTTGTGTGCCTTCACCTCTGGCTTCTCTTCCATGGAAGTAAATGATAACAGGGTATTCTTTGGTGGGATTGGTGTTGTAATCGGGGGGCAATAATCGCATCAATCCTTTAAAATAACCGCCCGCAATCCATTGGTTGGATGGCAGGGTTATTTTTTCGAGGTATGTGGGTGTGCACTGTGACCACGCAGTGCCGCCAATACATAGGATTGCAAAAAAGCAAATTGCTTTTTGTGCAACAGCAGGTAGCCGTAGCAACATAAGGTTGATTTTAGCAACAATAAATGCGTGGCGCCAGAGGTATTGGCAAATGTGCGGGCTTTAAAAGGAATATTGAATGCCTGGTAAGCGTGTACAAGAATATCAATGGGTATGGAAAAGGGTGGCCAGACGAGGACCAGCCTGTCTATATTAGTAAAAATCATGCCATGCCGGTTGACAATTCCGGAATGTTAGACCGATAAGGATTTGGGGTAATCAAAAAACCAAAATGTCTTAGGCGCCGTTTTGAAATCTATCCAATCCTGGGTGGCTACCTGTATTCCAAATATAGCGCAAGTGGGCATGTCATCCACGCGCACTTCGGTCAACATATTGACAAATTCGGTAATGCCCGGATTATGGGAAAAGACGGCGATGGTATTGGCTTTTGCCGGCGCCTGTGCTATAGCTTCAAAAAAATTGGCTGGCGAAGCGTGGTAGAGCTCAGGAATAAGGATAACCTGTTCTTTGTCGTACTTGTACTCGGCAGCAAACAGGGCAGCCGTTTTACGGGCGCGCTTTGCTGGGCTGGAGATAAAGGCATCGATGGTTATGGACCTGGCCAGGAGGCGTTGGGCCATCAGAGGGCTATCATGCTTGCCACGGTCATTTAACGGACGATCAAAATCTGGTAGGGAGGCATCTCCCCAGCTGCTCTTGGCATGCCGGATTACAAGTAGGTGCTTCATAAAAAAATTTAAGGGGGAGAACTCCCCCTTAAAGTACTTAATAAGTTTCAATCAAAGGAATCAGACAATAATAAACAGGCCTGTTTTTAGTGGTGGTTCCCCATAGGAAGCTAAACGGTCGGCAGGTAATTATTAGCAAAATCTTTGCCAGAAGTGGGTATTTTTGGTCAAAACTGGTGATTTGCAAAAATATTTTTGCTTTTTTCACTGATTTGCCAGTTACGCAATCGTATGCGTAGCGCGAGGGCGCAATCTATTGGTTCGAGAAGACACGAACCGGGGCTAAATCAAGCCAGTACTAAGGCGCAGCAAGGGCGTCATGCAGATCACTGATCATAATCCGCTTGCGTTGATGTAGTTAATGAGCGATGCGGTATTTTTTACTTTGAGTTTTTTGAGGATGTTGTGCCGGTGTACTTCCACTGTTTTGATGGCGATGTTGAGCCTGGTAGCTATTTCTTTGGAGGAGAGGCCATCTCTGATGAGGTTAATGACCTCTATTTCCCGTTCGGATAGCTGGTTGAGGCCTGGCGTGGCTTCATCTTCGCCCAGCATTTGCACAGAAATGATGTTTTTTACTTCCTGGCATATATATATCTGGCCATCGTATACTTCTCTGATGGCATCCAGCATTTCTTGGCGGGGGGAGTTTTTAGTAATGTACCCTCGGGCGCCCAGGCGCAGCATTTTTTTGGCGTAGGAGGGCTGGGAATGCATGGATACGGCGATGACTTTGGAACCCGGCGATAGTTTGCGGATCATTTTCAGGATATCAAAACCGTTGAGGGGAGACATGTTGATGTCCAACAGTACTATGTTGGGTCGTTTGTCTCTTGCGATTTCGATTGCCTGTTGTCCGTCGCCCACTTCGGCGATCACTTCAAAGCCTTCATTTCGGCCAAGGAGGAATGACCAGGTTTCACGGATAAGCGTATGATCGTCAACAATCATGATCGTAATTCTGCTCATAAGACATTTCTTTTTACTATGGTAAATTTGAGTAAGCAACAACACACCATACCAAACAGGCAGTAGAGACTGCCTCTTTTGTTCTTTACTGCGGGGTGCTACTAATGCTTATTGCCTTACCACGGTACCTTTGTTCATCTACAGAATAAAAATTTATGCCACGATCCAAATATGATATTATGATTTTTTTCCGACTCTATCATTACATTTTGACTGCACAGGGATGAAATCTTCATTAAAAGATTACTCTGATCGGCCATTCATCGGGACGGACTTGCGGGTGGGTGCTACTTATGGCGGGGTGATCGAAAAGTGGTCTTCTACATAAAAATAACGATTTTTCGCGTATAAGGCCGCCAGTTATTTGGTCTGATATGGGCATGAAAAAGCCCCACTTAGAAAAGCAGGGCTACACTAATCAAATACGTTAACCATTAAACCTTATCCTTTTATATAATAACAACAATTCCGCCCCTCTGTACTAAACAGCTATTGAATTTTTTTTACATGTTGAAGTATTTCGCCCTGAATAAGTAAAGGAGTTTTACAAAGAACAACGCCCCCGCTTTGCGGGGGCGCTATTACCCTATAAAGTGAAATGGCCCGGCTTTAGTAGCCACGGACATTTTTGCCTTCCATGTAGTTGATGAATGCTTTATTCACCACTTTGTTGCCTCCTGGTGTAGGATAGTTGCCGGTGAAGTACCAATCGCCTGTATTGGTAGGGCAAGCTCTATGTAATGACTCAATAGTCTGGAATATTACCTGCACGGGGATAGTAAGTCCCTTAGGTGTAATAAGCTGGGCTATTTTATCGGAGATCTCTTCTGTAGTGAATGGTTTGTAGACAAGTCGTACCAGGTTTTCGGTGTGTAACTGATCCAGGCGCTGGAGTTCTTTACACTTTTCATAGACATCCTGGAGGCAATCTTCTTTGCCTTTGTCTTTCATTAATTCAATGGCTGCTCTGAAGGCGATGAAGTCTCCCAGCTTGCTCATGTCGATGCCATAGCAATCGGGGTATCGTATCTGGGGAGCAGATGAAACAACGACAATCTTTTTAGGTTCCAGCCTGGCCAGCATGCGTACGATGCTTTCTTTAAGGGTGGTGCCGCGTACGATTGAGTCGTCGATCACTACCAATGTATCTTTTCCTTTCTCGACTGTTCCGTAGGTAATGTCGTATACGTGCTGCACCATTTCGTTACGGCTGGTATCGGCAGTAATGAAGGTGCGCATCTTTACGTCTTTGATGGCCACTTTCTCTACCCGAACCTTGCGATTGATCATTTCCGATAACTTCTCTTCGGTAATGTCTTTGCCCCAGGATAGTATACGCTCGATCTTTACTTTTTTCAGGTAATCATCGAGTCCTTTTTGCAATCCGTAGAAGGCAACTTCGGCTGTATTGGGTATGAATGAGAAGATGGTGTTCTTAAGATCGTGGTTGACGGAGGTGAGGATCTGATCGGTGAGGTTGTAGCCCAGTGCATTTCGTTCGCGGTAGATCTTTTCATCGCTACCACGTGAGAAATAAATGCGTTCGAAGCTACAGGCACGGCGTTCTTTTGGCTCCAGTATCTTATCTACTATTACGTTGCCATCGGATTTGGCGATCAATCCCATACCGGGCATCAGTTCCTGTACTTCATTTTCTCCTACATTGAATACCGTACGGATGGCAGAGCGCTCAGAGGCTGCAACGATCACATCATCATCCATATAATAGTATGCCGGGCGAATGCCGTGGGCATCTCTGAATATAAAGGAATCTCCATTGCCAATAAGGCCACCTACGGTAAAGCCGCCATCGAACAAGGGCACTGCTTTGCGTAATACTTTCAACACATCGAGACTGCCTGGAGAGTCTTCATCGGCCTTTACCATAAAATGATGGATGACTTCCATCATAGCTGCCAGGTCGCTTTGTTTTTGAAACTCGCCTGGTTCTACGTTGATGAGGGAAAATAGCTCATCAGTATTGACCAGGTTAAAGTTTCCTGCCAGGGCCAGGTTGCGGGCCGGGATCGTATTGCGTTTGATAAAGGGGTGACAGAATTCAACATTGTTCTTTCCCTGTGTACCATACCGGAGGTGACCCAACAGTAATTCACCGATAAAGGACATGTGTCCTTTCATAAGACCAGGATGTTTCATCAGGTCGGGCTGGTATTGCTCCAGTTCTTTTACCTCATTGTTGATCTTGGTGAAAATGTCGGCTATGGGTTGGCTTGCATTGCTGCGAATGCGATTCAGGAAAGGATATCCTGGCTCCACGTTGAGTTTAACTGCGGCTACTCCCGCGCCATCCTGGCCACGGTTGTGCTGCTTTTCCATGAGCAGGTACAGCTTATTAAGGCCCCACATTACTGTACCGTATTGCTGCTGATAATAGGAGAACGGCTTGCGTAAACGTATGAATGCCAGTCCGCATTCATGTTTTATTTCATCACTCATGGATTACTCCTGATTAAGGGCGCAAGTTAGGAATACTTTATGGTTTTTCGGTGGTCGATTATGACGGGAGTAATATAATGGTGGAACATTAACAAAATAGAAGGAAGAAAAAGCCCCCAGTTTTCATAGGAACTTGGGGGTGGCTTTTCAAGGATTGGATCATTATTTCCATAGAAACGGGTTGTGAAAATCAGGGTTTAGGGTCAAGGGTCATGATAGGTATTGGATTCGGGTGTAAGTTGTTTGATTTTAATCAATGCGCAACCATTCGCATCATTGTTTTTCAATGACCTATGGAATTTTTTCAGTTTTATTTACAGGTTAACCCCTAAGTGTCAGTCGATTACCGACAATCTGGCTTATGTAATTCCGTGGAAATACGGGGGTTAGAGGCTCGTAGCGAGGTTATTGATGTAGTTGACCAGGGAGGCTGCGTTTTTCAGTTTGAGTTTTTTGAGGATATTATGGCGATGAACTTCTACTGTCTTGAGGGATATCTTCAATATGGTAGCGATCTCTTTGGACGACTGTCCTTCTTTGATGAGGTTGATGATCTCGATTTCGCGTCCTGTGAGGGAGTTGACATTAGGCATTTCCTGTTTTTCGTCAAGGACCAGTTCGGAAATATTGTTCTTGATCTCATCGCAAATGTATTTGTTACCGCTATGTACGGAGAGGATGGCTTCGATCATTTCATCTTTGGAAGAGTTCTTGGTAACATAGCCCCGCGCTCCTATTTGCAGCATCTTTTTGGCATAGGCTGGCTGTGAATGCATGGAGATGCCAATGACTTTTGAACCCGGGGAGAGTTTCCTGATCTTTTCAGTGGCTTCAAAACCGGAGATGGGTGCGATGTTGATGTCCATTAAAACGATCTGTGGCTTTTTGTTCTTGGCATGTTCTACCGCTTCTTCTGAATCGCCACATTCAGCTACTACCATGAAACGTGGGTCGTTATTTAATATATAACTCCATGTTTCTCTGATTAGTTTGTGATCATCGGCTATTAGGACACTGATCTTCTCCATAAGTAAAGGTATTAATATTTTTATAGCGGTACATTGATATTAAGCGTACAACCTTTTCCGGGAGCAGTGATGATGTTTATGGTTCCGTTAAACAATTGTACACGGCTCGCAATGTTTGACAATCCCACTCCTTTTTTCGTTGTTATCTTTTCCAGTTCAAATCCTCTGCCACTGTCGTTTATCGTTAGTTCGGCTGCTTGCGGATTTACTATGAGTTCAATAAAAGCGTTGGCAGCTCCTGAATGTTTTAGTACGTTGTTTACTTGTTCCTGAATGATGCGAAAGAGCATGAGCTTCTTTTTCTCGTCGAGCGTTGCATCTATATCTCCCTGATAATGAAATTCTATTTTTATTTGTCTGGTAGCGTTGATGTTTTCTACCAGGTCCTGAATGGACACTACCAATCCCAGATCGCCAATGCTGGCCGGCACTAATGATCTCGATATGCTACGAATTTCATTGATGGCTTCTACAATATTATCAGAGCAACGTTCAATCAGTGCCGCTGCTTCAGGGTCTCCTTGCTTTGCCATTTCCAGGTACAGCTTGGCTGTTGTAAGTATCTGGTTAACGTTGTCGTGCAGGTCTTTACCGATATCTGCTCTTTCTTTTTCCTGTGCGCTTACTACGGCCTGGGCTACCAGTTTTTGTTTATCCAGTTCCTGTTTCAGCAGTTCTTTTTCCAATTCTCTTTTTTCGGTTATGTCCTGCATGGAACCGATCATCCTATTAATTTTTCCTTCCTGATCAAAAATAAGAAACCCACGGTCATGAACGAGCGCATATTCGCCATTTGATTTTTTAAATCTGTATTCTTCTTCCCATACGCGTGACCGATTGTTGCTGGTAAACTGTTCCAGTCTTTTCACTACCCGTTCCCGATCGTCGGGGTGCAGGCAGGATTCCCAGAAGCCGCTGGTCTTTCGTACATAGGCTGGCCTGTATCCAAAGAGTGTATAAAAGCCATCGCCCCAATGCATTGTGTTGCCGTTCGTGATATCCCAATCCCACACCACATCGTTTGTGACACGGGTAACGAGCAGGTATCTTTCATGGCTTGCCCTGATGCGGCTTTCAGCGTTTTTATTTTCTATAATGATGCGCAGCAGGTTTCCTACGCGCTCCAATACAGCCAGTTCGTGCTCGCCGGGCGATTTAGGATACCTGTGGTATGCCGCAACGGTGGCCAGCACTTCCTGGTGGCTATTCAGGATCGGGAATGACCAGCAGGATCTTATGTTAAAGTGGTCAGCTACCTCCAAAGCATTTGCCCACAATGGCTCCTCATATACATCGTGTGTGATTACCCGTTGTTTACGATAGATGGCAGTGCCGCAGGAGCCTGCAGCGGGGCCTGGTTTAAGGTGCCTTACCACATCGGAAAATTCCGCCGGAAGGCTGGGGGCTGATAAATGAACAAGACCAAAGTCTTCGGAGTCAACTTGTATGATAGAGCATAACATACCGGGAAAGAACTCTTCCAGTCCTTCCAGGAAATAATCGGCAATAGTTTTAAGGGATATACCTGGCAGGGCATTCATTTCAAGTACCTGCTTTTCGAGCAGCAGTAGTTGTTCCTGCCTGAGACGGGCCGCTTCTGTTTCCCGCAGATCGGTGACATCTCTGTGAATACCGGCAATACCTACACGTCGGCCTTCATGGTCTTTGATGAATACGAGTGAGCAGTGCATGTAGATGCGTTTGCCATCGATCCGATCATAGTAGACCTGACCTTCCCAAGAACCTTGCCGGTAAAGTTGTTGTACTGCTTCTTCTCGTGTGCAATCAGGGTATTTGTGGTCTATGAAGTCGCGAATGGGATGTCCGAGTATATGGGCTGCATCAATGCCGTAGGTGTTTTCGGCTGCTTTATTGAATACGGTGACTTTGAAGTCGAGGTCAGTAGAAATGATGACGTCGGAAACATTGTTGAGGGCCTGTACCTGCTGGAACATTTTTTCTTCTTCATCAGCAGCGCCCAATATTACTTTGAGTGAGCGGCCCAGTAATTCGTTTGGTTGTTTTCCGGTAAAATTAAACAGGTCCGGCGAGGCATTTACAATACGGCCTTGTTCGTCGGTTTGCAGGTTGAACGTATGGCCTGCAAGGTGCCCGGGTTGTTTAGTCTGCTGTAACATCACGGTTGATAAGCACCACTACCATCTATTGCCGGAAGAGGGACCAGCAGTAACAATAATGGCAAATACCTTCCAAATTACTTTAAAGCGGTTGCTTAAGCAGCAGTATTTATACTTTTCTATTTGCTATAAGTGTTTACCCCTACTTGGTCGTCTTGGCAGCATACTGGAACCAGGTGCTGAGGTTGGGACAATGGGTAAATTCACTATCTACCATGAGGTAGTAGGATGGGATCTTACCAGCGAACCATTTATCGAGTGCCTGTTGTTTCTTTAATTCAAGGGCTCTTTGAGATACACGGTCATAATCGTCTTTCAGATTTTCGCGGTGTGGCTCTGTTCTTGATTTAAGGTAAACAATGCGTACGCCTTGTTTTTTGCGCTCGTCGGTAAATGGTGTGGGCTTGGAGAACTCACCAACTTTCATGTTGGTTTTGCTCATCATTTCCACCATGTCTTTGTCCAGCTGATCGATGGTAACTGCGGGATGCATACCACCTGTGTATTTGGAGTTGTCGTCGTCGCTGTATTTGCTAACTGCTTCACCGAAGGTCATGGTGCCGGCTATAAGCCTGGCGCGTACGGTATCGAGTCTTTGAATGGCCTCATTGATCTCTGCGTCGGTGATCTTTGGCGTACGCAGGATATGGCGTATAACGGCATCATCGCCTGCGCGGCTTTCCATCAATATGATGTGGTAACCAAATTTGCCTTTGAAAACGGGTGATATTTGTTTTTCTTTCAACCGGAAGGCATTGTTCAGGAAAGCAGGATCCCAGGACTTCTCTGTACGGTTGATGCTGTATTGCCCACCAATTTCTTTACTACCGGGGTCTTCTGAATACAGCCTGGCGAGGGTTTCAAAACGTTGTCTTCCTGATTCTACCTGTTGTTTAAAATCTGCCAGTTCATCCATGGCCAGTTTTTCCAGGTCGCGGCTCGGTTTGGGATATATAATGATCTCTCCTACTTCTACTTCTGATTCGTAAAAGAGCAAACTATCCTTTGGAATCTTATCCCAATATTCTTTTACTTCCTGTGGCGTAATCTTCATGTTGCCTACGATCTTATCGCGCATGTTCTCAGCCAGCTTACCTTCTTTGATCGATTGGCGGAAATCTTCTCTGATCTGGTAAATGGTACGACCGGCGATTTCTTCCAGGCGATCTTTACCGCCATACATCTGGATGAAGTAACGGATACGGTTATCGAGCAAGCCTTCCAGCTCATCATCTGTAACTAACAGGGAATCTTTTTCTGCCTGCAACACGAGGGCTTTCATACCCAGGATCTGGTCGAGGATGAGGCATTCTGCATTTTCGGGCACCGGCTCGTTACGGCGCTGCCTGTCCAATATTTCATTGAACACGTCGGAGCGCAGGATGATCTTATCTCCTACTATGCCTACAATTTTATCGGCCACTACTTTCCGGGGCGCCTGTGCAAATGCAGTTGTTACCAACAAGAGGGCAGCAAATGCAGTAAAAAGTTGCTTCATATTATTATTAATCGCGATGAGCTCAAAAATACTTTTAGAAGTAGAACTATGTAGGAGAAGGTCGTTAATTAACAAAAGTTTGAGGCTCTATTACAAGTTACAGGTTTCAAGTTACAGGTTGCAGGGCTTATGCTGGGGCTTCCTGAAACTTGTAACCTGGAACCTGTAACTGCGTTTTTATAATGTCCTCTTAACTTCTTCTTCTTCAAAGGCTTCAATGATATCACCTACCTGCATATCACTAAAGTTTTTCACGGTCAGGCCGCATTCCATACCAGAGGCAACGTCTTTAACGTCGTCTTTATAGCGCTTGAGGGATGCCAGCTCGGCGCTTTGGCCTTCTCCTTTGGGGTATACCACGATACCATCGCGGATAACCCTGATCTTGGAGTTGCGCTGGATCTTTCCATCAAGTACAAAACATCCGGCCACGGTAGCTTTATCGAACTTGAATACGTTGCGTACTTCGACGTTGGCAACGATCTTCTCCTGTATTTTGGGTTCCAACATCCCTTCCATCGCGCTCTTGACTTCATCGATGGCGTTATAGATGATGGAGTACATTTTGATCTGGACGCCTTCGCCTTCAGCCAGTCGGGCTGCCTGCGAAGATGGGCGCACGTTGAAACCAACGATGATGGCATCGGACGCAGTGGCCAGGAGTACATCACTTTCAGTGATGGCACCTACGCCTTTCAGTACCACGCTCACCACAATCTCTTCTGTAGAAAGTTTCTGCAGAGAGTCTGTGAGGGCTTCTACTGAACCGTCCACGTCACCTTTGATGATCAGGTTCAACTGTTTGAAGTTGCCCAATGCAAGACGACGACCGATCTCATCGAGGGTGATATGTTTCTTGGTACGGATACCTTGTTCACGGAGGATCTGAGCGCGGCGGTTGGCCACTTCTTTTGCTTCCGCTTCGTCGGTATATACTTTGAATTTCTCACCTGCCTGGGGCGCACCGTTCAAACCGAGTATAAGCACCGGCGTTGAAGGTGGTGCAATGTCCACGCGCTTGTTACGTTCGTTGAACATGGCTTTTACGCGTCCAAAGTGTTGACCGGATACTACCAGATCGCCCTGTTTGAGGGTTCCGTTCTGTACGAGTACCGTGGCTACGTATCCACGTCCTTTATCGAGGGTAGCTTCAATGATGGTTCCGCCAGCTTCTCTGTCAGGATTAGCTTTCAGGTCCAGCAGTTCTGCTTCGAGCAATATTTTTTCCAGCAACAGGTCTACGTTCAGTCCTTTTTTGGCGCTGAGCTCCTGGCTTTGGAATTTACCACCCCATTCTTCCACGAGGAGGTTCATGCCGGCCAGTTGTTCGTAGATCTTCTTGGCATTGGCGCCATCTTTATCGATCTTATTGATCGCAAAGATCATTGGCACATTTGCCGCCTGCGCGTGGCTGATGGCCTCCCGTGTTTGTGGCATCACCGCATCGTCTGCCGCAACTACGATCACAGCGATGTCGGTTACTTTGGCACCACGGGCACGCATCGCGGTGAACGCTTCGTGACCTGGTGTATCGAGGAAGGCTATCTTTTTACCATTGGCGAGGGTCACCTCATAGGCACCGATGTGCTGGGTGATACCTCCCGACTCACCGGCTACCACATTGGCGCTCCGGATATAGTCGAGTAATGATGTTTTACCGTGGTCAACGTGACCCATGATGGTAACGATGGGGGCGCGTGGCTGGAGGTCTTCTGCATTGTCTTCTTCTTCTTCCTCCTCCATTTCCATTTGCTTCTCCATGTCAATGAATTCTACATCGAATCCAAATTCATTGGCTACCAGCTCGATCACTTCCGCGTCGAGACGCTGGTTGATAGACACCATCAATCCGAGGCTCATACACTTGCTGATCACCTCTGCAAAGTTCACATCCATCAGGTTGGCGAGCTCGCTTACACTGATAAATTCTGTTACCTGCAGCTTGTTGTCCTGCATATCCTCGGCGCCCTGGTCTGCGTTTTCCTGGCGTTTTTCACGACGGTATTTCGCTTTCAGGCTCTTACCACGTCCTCCGGTACCGGCCAGTTTGGCCTGTGTTTCCCGGATCTTATTTTGAATTTCTTTTTCGTTGATCTCTTTGGGCTCACGGGAGATCGTTGGTCTTCCGGGACGATTGCCACCCTGGTGACCTCCGCGGTTTTGACCTCCTCTGAACTGACCGCCACCTTGCTGGCCATGGCCACCACCGTGTCCTCCATGCTGACCACCACCCTGACGTTGCTGGTGTTGGTTGCCTTCGGGCTTTTTGAAGAGGTGCTGTGCTCTTTGCTGTGGGGTTTGCGCGTCTTTCTTTTCGATGGGGATACGCTTGCGCTTACGTTTTTCCTCACTATTGGCACCTGCAGCAGCTCCAGCTCCCTGGTTTTGATTCTGGGGCTGTTGTTGCTGGCCTTGTTGTTGTTTGAGGCGGTCGTTGCCGATAGGTAACTGGATCTTTCCAAGGATCTTGGGTCCTTCCAGTTTTTCGGCTTTGATATTTTCAATAACGGGACCTGCTTCTTCTTTTTCTTCTGTCGCCACAGCGGGTTTGGGTTCTTCCTTAGGCTCCACCACTTCCGGCACTTCAGCTACCACTTCTTTTTCTTTCTCCTTAACCGGTTCCGGTTCTTTCTCTTCTTTCTTTTCAACAGGCTTCGGCTCTTCGACTACCGGCGCCTCAACCTTTGCTTCAGGCTGTGGAACTACTGGCTTTACTTCTTCCTCTTCTTTTTTCTTAACGGTCTTCTTTGGTCTTGTAGAGGAATCTATAGCGTCGAGGTCGATCTTGTCAAATACTTTGGGCCCTTCTATTTCGGGGGCCTCTACTTTCACCACTTCAGGCTGAACGGGTTCTTCCACCACAATTGCTTTAGGCTCTTCCACGGGCGGCTTAGGCTGGGGCGGCTGCGGTTGTTCTTCCTTCTTTTCCTCTTCTTTTTTGGGAGCGGGTGTTGCATCTTTTTTGAATACAACTGCTTCCTCTTCCTTCTTTTTCTTGGCCTCGAGGCTACCTTTCGGCAGATCGATCTGGTCGCTCTTCAACTTGGCCACCTTATCGCTCTGGAACTCCTGCTGCAAAGCACGGTACATGTCCTCCGTCAGTTTTGACGTAGGTTTCAGTTCGTCTTTGTCAAATCCCTTGCCCACCAAAAAGTCCACCAGTGTTTCTTTACCGATGTTGAACTCTTTGGCCGCGGCCATTAATCTGGGTGTTAATAATTCTGCCATTCGTTATTGTAAGACAATTTTTTGTTTTGTTTGCTGTCTGGCATTGAAAAATAACCAGTCAAACAGATCCTAAAGGTCATAAAAGTTCACCAATCTTCGGGCGTCATAAAAGTCATACCCGGTATTAGTTTTCTGCAAATGTGCCACAAGTTAGGGCAAAATGCGTGGTCTAAACTTTTTCTAACCTGTTTAACGGCTTATTATCCCTTGTCAAACTCTGCTTTCAGCACTTTCCGCACTTCGTCGATCGTTTCTCTTTCCAGGTCGGTCCTACGTTCCAGTTCTTCAGGGGTCAGGTCGAGTACGCTGCGAGCGGTGTCGCAACCGATGCGTTTGAACTCGTCAATGATCCAGGTTTCAATTTCATCGCTGAATTCTTCGAGGTCGATGTCGAATTCCTGGGGTTCTCCTTCTGTATCTCTGTAAACGTCGATGCTGTAACCGGTTAATTCCTGGGCCAGCTTGATATTTACGCCTTTTTTACCGATTGCCAGCGATACCTGATCTGGTTTAAGGAAGACATTCGCCTGCTTCTTTTCGTTGTCCAGGTCCATGCTGGTAATTTTGGCGGGGGTCAATGCCCGCTGTATCAGCAGCTGAATGTTATTGGTCCAGTTGATGACGTCGATGTTCTCGTTCTTCAGCTCACGCACGATCCCGTGGATACGGCTACCTTTCATACCTACGCAGGCGCCTACGGGGTCGATACGGTCATCGTAAGATTCTACGGCCACTTTGGCTCTTTCGCCGGGCTCCCGTACTATTTTCTTAATTACGATGAGGCCATCAAAGATCTCGGGTACTTCTATTTCCAGCAATTTAGCCAGGAATGAGGGGGAAGTACGGGAAAGGATGATGACGGGTGAGTTATTTTTCAGTTCTACCTTTTTCACTACTGCACGGGTATTTTCGCCCTTTTTGAAGTAGTCCTGGGGTATTTGTTCTGACTTCGGTAATATCAATTCATTGCTTTCTTCGTCGAGCATCAGGATCTCTTTCTTCCACACCTGGTATACTTCTGCACTGACAATATCTCCTACACGGTCTCCGTATTTTTTAACGAGTACGTTTTTCTTCAGGTCGCTGATACGGCTGGCCAATGTTTGCTTGGCAGCCAGGATAGCGCGACGACCGAAATCGAGGATGTTTACTTCTTCATAGAGTTCTTCACCTACCTCAAAGTCGGGGGCTACTTTCACAGCTTCACTGTAAGCTACTTCTGCCAGGGGATCCTGTACAGAGCCATCTTCCACAATAGTACGGCGACGCATGATTTCCAAGTCACCCTTTTCAGCGTTTACGATAACGTCAAAATTTTCATCGCTGCCAAATTTCTTCCGCAGTAATGTTTTAAACACGTCTTCTACCACTTTCATCATCGTAGGACGGTCAATATTTTCAGCGTCCTTAAACTCCTGGAAAGCCTCAATAAGGTTAATACTTGCCATATACTACATTTTTAAACCTTTTAATGCCATAAACACGAATTACGCGAATGGAACACGAATTACACGGGTGTCACGGACAAGGTGTAAGGCGCATCCGGTGCGATCTTCGGGCTTAAGAGCAGCTTTGTTAAAATACTATTTGAATTTTTGTTGTCTTGATTTCTTCGAAAGGGAAGCGATGTTCGATCACTTCTTTTTTCTTGTTCTTTCCTTTGGTTTCTTCCACTACGATCTCACTTTCCAGCACTTCAATCATCTTGCCTTCTACTTTTCTGCCATCTTTCAACAACACTTCTACCAATCTGCCTGTATTTTTTTTATACTGGCGGAACATTTTGAGGGGTTCATCCAGTCCGGAGGAAGAGACTTCGAGGGAAAAGTCGTCGCCCGGGAAAATAGCTGCTTCTTCAAGCTTCTTGTATAAAGCGCGGTTAATGCTGATGCATTTTTCGATGGTAATGCCGTGGTCTCCGTCCAGAAATACTTTTACGTTGTTGGTGGGTTTGATCCTTATTTCTACCAGAAAATGTACCGGATCGTCGACCAGTATATCCCCCACCATTTTTTCAATCGTCGCAACTTGAGTGTCCATTATCATAACCTGCTTGGGAAATAAAGAAGGGAACGGACCCCGTTCCCTTCTCTTTTCATCTTTTTCCGATGCAAATGTAAGGTAAATGTGGTATTCATTCCAAATCCTTTAAAACAGCTTTTGAGCTACGGAGTTCCCGCTATGGGCGGGACAAGTTGTGCGCTGCGGGCCAACAAAACCAGGGCTGGGCTGTTATATTGGTTTAACAGTTTATTCTGTCATTAGGTAGTACATTTGTCAACATTATGTTACGTATTATTCTCTGGATATTGCTTGGTTATTTCCTGTATAGGTTTGTCGTTAATTTCCTGATACCCATTTTCAAGGTATCCCGGCAAATGAAGCGGCAGGTGCGGGATTTCCAAAGCCATATGCAGGCTCAGCAGGAGCAATACCAGCAGCAACAGTCTTTCCAACAGGGCACCCATACTCAGCGCCCGCCATCCGCTGCTGCCTCCCCCAAAGAAAAATCTGGCGATTACATTGATTTTGAGGAAGTAAAGTAATTTTTAAGAGAGCTGCCAGTCGATATCCAGCACCGTTTTTCCGGGTTCGAGGTGGAATCCCTGGATGCCCGCCGCCCGGGCTCCTTCTACATTGACCAGGGCGTCGTCAATAAACATGGTTTCGTGGGGCAACAATTGTTTGTCGCTCAGGATGTATTCAAAGGCCTTTAAATCGGGCTTGCGGAGTTTAATATCGTGGGAGTACCAGGCTTTTTCAAAGAGATTGTCCAGCAAATCTCCTTTGAAAGCGTTGCTATAGGTATGCTGAAAGGAAGTGAGGTGGATCGCATTGGTGTTGCTGAATAAAAAGAGACGGTATTTCTTTTTTAGCTGTATCAACAGTTCAATGCGTTCTGTTGGGAAATCGCACAGCATGGCGTTCCAGCCGGCGATTACTGCTGGGCGTTCGAATTGCTGCCCGGCCAGGTTTTGTAAGGCATCAATAAACTGGTCATCATCAATACTACCTACTTCATATTCCTTAAAGAAGGAAGCTGCATGACCCAATGCAAAGAGTTGTTTGAAGTTTTGCACGCCCATTTTTGCAAAGGCGTCTTCTGTTCTTTGGAAGTCGAGGTTAAGTAATACGCCACCGAGGTCGAATATGATGTTTTTGATCTCCTTCATGTACCAAATGTATGAAAAGCTGCGAGCCTTGCAATCGGCAGTCCGCAATCGGTAATCGGCAGTACGTTTGCTTCAATGGCAATTCTATCTGGCGTCGAAGTCGACCACTACCTTATCGGTGCGTGGATGGGATTGGCAAGTAAGGATAAATCGTTGTTCTATTTCTTCAGGCTCCAGCGCATAGTTGATGTCCATCTCCACTTCTCCTTCTGTCAGCTTAGCTCTGCAGGTGGCGCATACGCCTCCTTTACAGGCAAAGGGCAAATCGGCGCCTTGCTGGAGGGCTGCATCAAGGATGGGCTGACCATCATAAGCCAGGTCGAAATCGAAGGCAATACCATCCAGCTTTACGGTGATACGACTCGTCTTTTTCTTATTGGTCTTTCCTGCTTTCTCCTGCTGATCGCTCGTGGCAACCTGCTTGCTGCCGCTTGTTGGCGTGGTGAACAGTTCGAAATGGATCTTCTTTTTATCGATGCCTTTTGCTTCCAGCCATTCTTTTACAGAAAAGATCATAGACTCTGGTCCACAGATGAATATTTCATCCATTTTTGAAAAATGCACCAGCATTTCGAGCTGCTGACACTTTTCTGCATCTATGCGGCCATGGTTTACTGCTGCATCTGTTTTTTCCCTGCTAAGTATATGGTGCAGTGTAAACCTGTTGATATACCGGTTCTTCAATCCTTCCAGTTGCTCCTTGAAGATGATGGATGCGCGGTTGCGGTTGCCGTAGATCAGGGTAAACCGGCTATTGGGCTCTATGGCCAGGGTGGCTTTGATGATGGAAAGTACGGGCGTGATGCCGCTGCCGGCGGCGAAAGCCAGGTAATGTTTCGTGTGTGCAGGGTTCAGCTCTGTGAAGAACCTACCTGTGGGTGGCAGCACGTCTACTGCATCGCCTTTTTTTAATTGCAGGTTGGCCCAGGAGGAGAATTTACCTGCTTCTACTGCCTTGATGGCTACTTTCAATTCATTGTCGTAGGGGCTGCTGCAAATGGAATAGGAGCGTCGCACCTCTTCGCCATCGAGGATGGTTTTGAGGGTAATGTTCTGCCCCTGTTTGAAGTTGTACGTTTCCCGTAATGCTTCCGGCACCTGAAACAGGACGGATATACATTCAGGTGTTTCTTTTTGTACGGCTGCTATCGTTAGTGTGTGAAAATGGGTGGCCAAGAGGTATTGTTTTATAATGCAAGCGGTAGTTCGGCTTATTTCTTTAATCCTTCAACGAGGATCATCACCATGTTGTCTTCCAACACATGGCCTTCAATCTTTTTGGTGCTACGGTGCCAGGATTCAATACCGCTCACCGCATGCAGCATGATGAGCACGGCAGTGGGGGCATCGATCTCTTTTATATCGCCTTTCCGGATACCTTCTGTAATGATCTGGGCAATCCGTTGGCGATAAGCACGTCGCTGGCTTTGCATGTTTTGCATGTAGGGCTCGGTAAGGTGTTTCCATTCGCGGTCGCTCACGTACACTTCTTCGTAGTGTTCTACCATCTGCCGGATGTGGAAACGCAGGATGGCCTCGATCTTGGCGATGGCAGTCGTTGGGCTATTGTCTACTTCGTCGATGTGGGACATGAACTGGTTGGCCACCTTGAAGCAGATCTCCTGTAATATTTCTGCTTTGGAGCTGATGTGGTTGTACAAGCTGGCGGCTTCTACGCCTACGTGTTCTGCCAGGTCGCGCATGGAGGTTGCGCTGAATCCTTTTTCGCGAAACAATTTAGCAGCTTCGGCAATGATTACTTCTTTGCGGGTGCTGTTCCTGTTGCTTTTGATTTTTGCCATAATACGGTAAATAGCCAAAGATAATAAAAAAGAACTAACGTGTGTTAGGGCAAATATTTGAGTTGTTTCATAAATAACCTAGTTTTCAGGCTAACGAGGCATAGGGCTATTGGTTCTGCTTATGGCAAGGGGATTGGGGAGTTTTTGTGGCCAATTGGCTGGAAGGGCCTTGCTACGATCCTGATCTCATAATTAAATAACGTGTTATCTTCTCTTGCTCCGGATTTTCGTGTAGGTTTGCGCGCTGTTAATTTACAAACATTCTAAAATTTCAAATTACATTATGTCTTTGATCTCTGTAGGTACGATGGCCTTTGATGCTATTGAAACACCTTTTGGTAAAACCGACCAGATTATTGGAGGTTCAGCTACTTATGTAGCTTATGCGGCCAGCAATTTTGTACAGCCCATCAATCAGGTGTCTATCGTAGGCTACGATTTTCCGAAGGAAGAAATGGACTCATTGAAGAAAAGGGGTGTAAATCTGGACGGCGTTGAAGTGGTGCCTGATAAAAAATCTTTCTTCTGGAGTGGCCGTTATCATATGGATATGAACACCCGCGATACACTGGTGACCGACCTGAACGTGTTGCTCGACTTCAATCCTGAACTTCCTGAGTCGTACCAGGGATCAGAGTTCCTGATGCTGGGTAACCTCGACCCGGTGATCCAGAAAAAAGTGATCACGCAGTTGAAGAAGCGCCCCAAGCTGATCGTAATGGACACAATGAACTTCTGGATGGAGATCGCTATGCCTCAGCTGGAAGAAACACTGAAGCTCGTAGATGTTCTCATGGTAAATGACAGTGAAGCCCGCCAGTTGAGTGGTCAGTTTTCCCTGGTGAAGGCTGCTAAAACCATCATGGGTATGGGTCCTAAATACCTTATCATTAAGAAGGGTGAGCACGGTGCATTGTTGTTCCATGGCGACCAGGTGTTCTTTGCTCCTGCATTGCCACTGGAAGAAGTATTTGACCCCACAGGCGCTGGTGATACTTTCGCCGGAGGCTTTATTGGTCATATCGCCCGCACTAAAGACATCTCTTTCGAGAATATGAAAACTGCCATCATCGTTGGTTCAGCTATGGCTTCTTTCTGCGTAGAGAAGTTTGGTCCGCAAAGGTTGAAAGAGATCACTCAGGTTGATATCGAAGCGCGTATTCAACAGTTTGTGAATCTGGTGAATTTCGATATCGAGCTGACGCACTAAGAACACGAATTTGATTCGAATTACACGAATTGAAATAAAAAGCGAAAGGCAACCATTCAATGGTTGCCTTTCGCTTTTGTATATGTTCTATGTTATTACTCGAGGGTAACTGTTACGCTAACGCGGGTACCATCGTGGAACAGGTTAAGTGTTTTAGGCTTGGCATCTGCAGGTATTTTGTAAGTGACGCCTGCCAGTTCTTTTGTTGACTCTGCATCTACACCACTTGATGTGCCATTGTATTCGGTAATACTGTTGTTATTGTCCAGTTGCAGTCTGAAGTTGTCTGTTCTGAAGAACAGGCTATTGCCACCTACTGCGTTTTTATTAGTCACATCGAGGTCGAATGTCAGCTCTGTGCCTTCTGATTTACCATCGGGATTCTGTAAGGCTACTGCTTTTGCGTTCTTAATTTTTACAAAGGCTTCTTTGTTTTTGCCGAGGTAAACAGTATCAGGGGCGAAGGTTACTTTATAGGTCTTGGGTTCGTTGGTGGCAGGTGTTGTTTCTGCATTAGACGTGGTTTGCTCTGCAGCGGGCTTTGTTTCTCCTTCAGCTTGTTTTGCTTTGTCTTTGCAGGAGAATAAGGCGATGGTGGATACAGTTGCAATGGTAATGAACGTCTTTTTCATGTAAAAGGTGATTTTAGTTTTTATGTTAGTTAGAATTTTCTCGCTAATGTTACACTATTCCTGAACTTTTTTGTTTTGCCTTGCAAATTAAAGAGTTCTGTAAATATTACATAAATGCCAATGGGTAATTTGCGCCGGTTATTGTCCAACCCATCCCAGCGGAACGTGCTCTGCTGACCGATCGTGGCGCTCCGAATAAGATGCCGCACGGGTATTCCGTTGGCATCAAAGATGGTAATGTTGGCAACATACCCTGGTTCTGTCATTTGGTATTGGATGTTTACGAAGTCATCTACCGCGTCATTGTCTGGCGAAAACAAAGAGGGCGTAACAGTAACTGTTCCTTTGGGTTGCAGGTCGGCCCTGAACTGTGAGTTGCGATAGCCTGGTGTGCCATAGCTCACCGTAGCTGCTGCCGACATCCAGTTGTGGCTATCCTGTGTTGGCTTGCTGTAATCTATTCTCTCCAGGGCAACGCCATCTTCATTGCTGATCAGTGCAAAGTGCCACTTATGATCGTATTGGACCTCATCTACTACTGTTCCCTGTGCATTTATAATGACCACTGTTCCTTTATCATCCGGCATCGAAGGCAGGGATGGTAGTTGTGTTACAACAGCCGGCTCTTTGATGAGGTATTGCTGTTGTAACCAGCGGGCATCTTCGGTCAGGGCCATGTATTCGCCGGGAAATAATAACCGGGATGTGGCGGTGACTTGTTGGATACCCGCTAATGCACCCGCAGCAGAACGATTGGCGATGTACAATTGTTTTAGGTCGATCGTTTTGTTGCTGCGATTGTACAACTCTGCATAATCTGTGCCACCTGATGGCGGATTAAATAACAATTCATTAATAATTACATCATGCGTGTCTGCAGGCACCGGTAGGCCCACCTTCGTGCTGTTCATCATACCAATGGTGTTGCCAGAGCAATCGGTTACACCTTTTACAGTAAGGTGGTACACCTGATTTTTGTTGATAGCTGCGGACAGTTTAAGCACCACCTCCTTAAACATAGGTGCTTGCGGGGTTGCCGAAACAGGATTCCCAACAGCGTGGCTGAAGGAATAACGACTGGCTACGGCCCCACTTACACTATCCAGTGATTCATCAAAAACAGCTATGATCGTAAGGCTGTCGGTTGTAAAGGTGCCCACTAATGCCGGTGGTGTTTCATCCCGGTTATCAGCTTTGATGGAATTCTCCCTGCCAGGTGTTCCGCCACTATTATGTGTTGCGGCTTTCCAGTTGCCGGCTCCTGTGCAGGGGTTGCGGGTGTCTATCATTTCCAATGTCCATCCACCTCCTGCTTTAACCGCGTTCTCATACCATTGATCTGTGTAGGCCACTGTGTGTATGGCATTGCCTTCGGGCGCATACAGGGTTATGATATCGGCATCGTTGTTCAGGGCAGGGAAATTGGTTACGCCTATTGTAGTGCCCCAGGTCGTATACAAGGGAACAGTAGTATTGGCACAGATGATCACGAAGCTGTCGGGCTGAAGGGTGATGTTGGTATTGATCGTAGCTGTGGCTGTTCCGTCGCTTAGTTTCCAGCCTCGCAGGTTGATGGCATGGGTCGTTACATTCTTTAGTTCTATGAACTCATTGTTGGGCAAGCCTATCGGCGGCGCAGGATCTGGCAGCAGTTCTGTTATTATTATATCGAATCGTTGTGGTGGCTGGGCATACAGCCTCATGAAAGACATGCATAGGAGTAATGCAAGCAGTTTTGCAGTCATTGGTTAATGGTTTTTCAAAGGCCATTACGGTTGTTCGATACCGTGTATGGAGGGATGAAAATAAGGAGCAAACATTAAATAATAAAATAATTTATTTGGATGCAAGCTGTGAGCAGCGAGCTTCGAGCAACAAGCTTAATGCCAAGGAGAGGACTGCTTGTTTGACGTCCTTCAAGAAATCAGAGATATCTTTTAAGAAATAATACCGGCAAGGGGCTTTTTTACTTTTTTTGAATAAAAATTTGTGGATTCTGTGTTTGCCAATTACTTTTGCTGCTCGTTATGCAAAAAATGATGAAACATACAAAGCGCACGAAGAAGCAACCCAGCAATGGGGAAGGTTGAGTACTGCTTTGTATAACAGAATATTCAAAAAGGCCTTCCCCCCACGGGAAGGCCTTTTTGTTTGCAGCATACCGGAAACAAAAACATTATTGTTAAACCATAAACAAGCATCAACAAATCATGAAAGTTGCAGTAGTAGGCGCCACTGGCCTTGTAGGCACTAAAATGTTACAAGTATTAGCCGAACGTAATTTCCCCGTAACTGAACTCCTTCCCGTTGCCTCTGAAAAGTCTGTAGGTAAGGAAGTTGTATTCAAGGGTAAGGGATACAAGATCATCAGCATGACGGACGCCATTGCCGCCAAGCCTGCTGTAGCTATCTTTTCTGCTGGTGGCAGCACTTCGCTGGAGTGGGCTCCCAAGTTTGCAGAGGCTGGTATCACTGTGATCGATAACTCTTCGGCCTGGCGCATGGACCCTTCCAAGAAGCTGATCGTTCCCGAGGTTAATGCAGATGCGTTGACTAAAGAGGATAAGATCATTGCCAACCCCAACTGCTCTACTATCCAAATGGTAGTAGCGTTGAACCCGCTGCACAAGAAATATAATATCAAGCGTGTGGTTGTATCTACTTACCAAAGTGTAACCGGTACTGGTAAGAAGGCAGTAGACCAACTGATGGGTGAACGCGCCAAAGCTGAGAAAGGCAGCAATGGTGAGTTTCCGATGGCTTATAAATATACTATCGACCTGAATGTGATCCCCCAGATCGATGTGTTCCTCGACAATGGTTACACCAAGGAGGAGATGAAGATGGTGAATGAGACGAAGAAGATCATGCGTGATGATTCTATCCGCGTTACTGCTACTACAGTACGTATCCCTGTAATGGGTGGTCATAGTGAGAGTGTGAACGTAGAGTTTGACAGTGATTACAGCCTGGATGAAGTGCGCGGCTTATTGAGCAGTGCTCCTGGCGTAGTGCTGGTGGATGATCCAGCTACTCAAAAATATCCTATGCCGATGGATGCGCATGACAAGGACGAGGTGTTTGTGGGCCGTTTACGTCGTGATGAGACGCAGCCCAATACGCTCAATCTTTGGGTGGTGAGTGATAACCTGCGCAAGGGTGCTGCTACTAATGCAGTACAGATCGCAGAATACTTAGTATCTAAGAAGCTGTTATAAGTGCTTAATGGGAAAGTATAGCCATACTCCCGGTCCCGCCTAATAAGCGGGACTTTTTTTATGCTAAAGCAAAAGGGTGAGCCGCCTTTTGGAAGGCGACCCACCCTTTTGCTTTAGTCTGACAACGTTTATTCTTCGAGTGCGCGGTTCAGGAACATCAGTAGAGGTTGGAGGGCTTCAAAAGCGGCTACTGTTTTCTTTACCAGGGTATCTGAAGTGAGATCGCTGTCTTTGAGTTCCTGCATGGCCAGCCAGCTCTTCAGCTTCAGGTAGTCGGCTGCGGGGTTATCTTTTTCGAATCCCTGGGGCACACGTGCGAGGGAAACATCATCCCCCTGGTATAAGCTTCCATATATGGCCTGGAATTTCTTGCTGCCAACAATCTTTTTAAACTCATCAAAGCAGTAATCTATCTCCTGTCTTACTTTCTTCGTTTCGGGTGGCATGGGTATCCAGAGCCCGCCGCCTACAAAGCTCTCGCCGGGCTGGCAATGGAAGTAATAGCCGGCATAGATGGATTTCTTACCTCCCCGGTTAATGCTGGCGCCAAAGTTGTTTTTGTAGGGTGCTTTATCTTTTGAGAAGCGGACATCGCGGTTGATGCGGAACATGCAGCTTTTGGCTGTCAGTTCTTTGATGGTGGGGTCTTGCTTACCGTGTTTATCAATAACAGCCTGTATAAATTCTTCGAAGTTCTTTTTAGCAGCTTCGTATTGTGGGCGGTGTGCGTCGAACCAGGATTTATCGTTATTCTTTTTGAGGTCTTTGAGGAACTTGACCGTAGCAGGCAACAGCATATACTTTTTATTTTAAAGGTATGGATGGCTGTTGATGCTCCCAAAAAAGATAAGTGGCGTATTGATGATCGCTCTCATCATATACGCCACTTATACTGTTTTTACCGGTTGTTGGGTTTAGATCCTACCCCAGTTCTCACCACTCTTAATGCGGTACATGGTCATTTCGCTAACGCCATATTTTTCCGCGAGTTTTTTAATAGTGATCTTCCGGTTCTTGTCTGTAAGAACTTTCTTGATGCTCTTCACCTGATTTGCATTCAGCTTAAGACCTTCAGTCCGGTTCGCCTGAACTTTCTTGTAAGCGATCTTTGCTGGGCTGTTTTGTTGGTGACTGATCATTTCTTCCAGTGAAGCCCACTTAAGGTTTTTCACTGTGTTGTCGAGTTTGTTGTGATTCAGGTGAATCACATACTTGTTTTTGGCTGCGGGCTTACCGAGGAATAACCTGGCAATCTCGCGGTGAATGTAGAGGGTGCCATTGTTTCCGGGTCTGTGCAGGTTCAACGTCCGGTAGCCGGTAGTCAAAGAACCTTGCAACAGTTTACCATCTTCAACAACATCTTCTGTGTAGCTGGCTATGCGGCCATGAGATGACAGCGCATACTTTTTTCTAAGGTGCTTCCAGCCTGGAAACTGTAAAGGTTTCCACACCTCGTTGGGGAGTTTTTTTATCATCGCCTTTTCCTTTTGGCTAAAGTTACAAAAAAAGATATGCGAAAATCAAATCATTTGTAAGAAAGATATGTTAGCGGTTAACCAAGGTCAGGAATTCGGCCTCACTAATGATCTTAACCGATGTTATCTTTTTGGCTTTCTCCAACTTCGACCCGGCCTCATCACCAGTGACCAGGTAGTTGAGCTTACTACTCACACTACCCAATAGCTTGCCTCCATTGGATTCGACCAAAGCCTCTGCCTCACTGCGTTTCAGCGTTGGCAGGGTACCGGTAAATAAAAACGTTTGACCGGAAAGGTTGCCGGATACGGCCATATCTTTTTTATCATTTTTTAACTTCAACCCCAATGTTTCAAGGTGTTTAAGCATCTCTATGTTATCGGGATTACGGAAGAACTGATGTATACTTCCTGCTACTTTTGGTCCTACATCTTCCAAGTTTTGTAGCTCTTCAAGCGAAAGTTGAGCAAAGTCAAGTAAATGCTTTACAGCATGGGCAAGGGTCTTAGCGGTTGTTTCGCCTACATATCTTATACCGAGTGCAAAGATGAGCCTGTGTAGTGGCTGTTCTTTAGAGGTAGTGATAGCTGCCTGCAGGTTAGTGATGCTCTTTTCGCCAAAGCCTTCAAGGGTCCTGATCTTATCGAATGGCAAGGTGTAGATTCCTGGAATATCTTTCAGGAAGCCAAGGTCATAAAACTTTTGTACGATGGCTTCGCCAAGGCCCCTGATATCCATGGCATCCTTACTCGTAAAGTGAAAAATACGTTGGAGAACCTGGGCTTCGCAATTAATGTTGACACATCGCCACACTGCTTCATCGGGTGTCTTTACCAGTTTATCATGGCAAACGGGACATTTCGTTGGGAAGACAATGGGTTGTTCATTACCTGTTCTTACTTCGGGTAGTGATTTTACTATATATGGGATCACATCGCCTGCGCGTTCTACCAGTACTGTGTCGCCGATCATGAGGTCTTTTTCACGGATCACTTCTTCGTTGAATAATGAAATAGAGCCAACGGTTACTCCGCCGATCGGTACGGGTTCAATCTTGGCCACCGGTGTAATGGAACCGGTTCGGCCTACCTGAAATTCTATAGCTCTGAGTTTACTGGTTGCCTGGCGTGCTTTGAACTTATACGCGATGGCCCAACGCGGGTGATGGGTAGTCATGCCGAGTTGGTCTTGTAATTCGAGGCTATTGACTTTAACTACCATGCCGTCTATTTCATAGGGCAGGTCGTCGCGCTTTTGCTCGTACTCATGGCAATACTTTACTACTTCTTCTATGCCTTTAAATACCCTGACTTCTTTTTGGGGGCTGCGGAATCCCAGTTCCCATAACAGTTCGAGTGAACCGCTGTGTGTTTGCAGTAGTTTATGAACGGGTGCTCCCGGCAATGTTACATAATCACTGATATGGTAGAGGAATGCTTCCAGGTTGCGGCGGCTTACTTCTTTTGGGTCTTTGATGCGCAATGATCCTGCTGCCGCATTGCGTGGATTGGCCAGCGGCGCCAGGTTTTGCTCGATGAGTTTATCGTTGTATTTTTTAAAGTTGTCTTTGGTCAATAATACTTCGCCTCTTATTTCTACCTGTTGCAGTCCATATTCTGAAATTTTAGCTGATAATGGTACGGAACGGATCTGTTTGATATTGGTGGTTATATCATCGCCCTGTACGCCGTCTCCCCGGGTAGCGCCCCGGGCCAGCAGATCGTTTTCGTAGATGAGGGATATACTGGCGCCATCAAATTTGGGCTCTACGCAATATTCTATCTGGTTTAGTTTGGACAGCTCTCTGGCTTTGCGGTCCCAGTCTACAAGGTCTTCTTCGTTGTAGGAGTTTTCCAATGAAAGCATGGGCACCAGGTGGGGGGCTGGTGGAAAGTCTTTGGTAAGTCCTTTGGCTACGCGCTGGGTAGGGGAATCTGTCGTTATGAGTTCGGGATGGGCGGTCTCGATCGTTTCGAGGGTTTTGAACAGCTGGTCGTATTCATAATCGGCTACCAGAGGATCATTGATCAAATAATATCTGTATTCATGAAAGCGTAATACTTCGCGCAGCTCATCTATATCTTTTTTAGCATCTATCTTTTCTTTCTTCACCTTATCTAATAAGGTTGTGGTCAGTTGTTGTAATGATTTGGTCTTGCCGGCAGAATACATAATTGGTTGGTTATGTGTTTATGTGTAAAATTAGGCATTGGAGGGCTATCCGTTATCTTTGCGGCATGAGAAAAAAGAACGTGGTACTGGAAAAGTTGACTGTACAGGATTATGCGGCGGAAGGCAAGGCGCTGGGCAAGGTAGATGGGAAGGTTGTATTTATTGAGGGGGCTGTACCTGGTGATGTGGTGGATGTACGCTTATCGAAGAACAAAAAGGAATGGGCGGAGGGTAAAGCTGTTCACTTTCATGCTTTTTCCCCGGACCGGGTATCGCCTTTTTGCGAACATTTTGGTGTTTGCGGGGGTTGTAAATGGCAGATGCTGCCCTACGAGAAGCAGCTGGTGTATAAGCAACACGAAGTGGAGCAGCACCTGCGGCGGATCGGCAAAGTGGCTTTACCGGACATTGCCCCGATCGCGGGGTGCGAGAGCACGGTGCGATACCGGAACAAGCTGGAGTTTACTTTCAGCAACCGCCGTTACCTGCTGCCGCATGAAATAGCCGGGGCTGATACCATCGAGCAAGAAAGTGCGCTGGGTTTCCATATTCCGCGTCTGTTTGACAAGATCATCGATATCAATACTTGTCATCTCATGGCGGAGCCGACGAACAGGATCAAGAATACCATCCGGCAGTTTGCGATGGAGCGGGGTTATCCTTTTTATGATATCCGCGAGCACAGAGGCTGGCTGCGTACCCTGATCATCCGGGTATGCACTACGGGTGAAATAATGGTGAATGTGTGTTTGGGTTATGATGACCAGGAGGCGCTGAAGGAGCTGTTTGATCATTTGCTGGGACAGGTGCCGGAAATTACCACGTTGTTGTATACTATTAACCCTAAGAAGAACGATTCTATTTATGACCTGCAGCCACGGGCATATTATGGAAAAGGATATATTACTGAAAAACTGGAAGACCTTGCTTTTAAGATCGGACCGAAGTCGTTTTTTCAGACAAATACACGGCAGGGTGAACGTTTATACCAGATCACCCGTGATTTTGCAGAGCTGACCGGCAAAGAAATAGTATATGATCTTTATTGTGGTACGGGCAGCATCGGGTTGTTTGTGAGCAAGCTGGCCAAAAAGATCATCGGCGTAGAGGTGATCGCTGAGGCTATCGAGGATGCCGGAGAAAATGCCGCGCTGAATAATATTCATCATGCGGAGTTTTTCGCCGGGGATGTTATAGATATTTGTGATGATGCTTTTTTTGCGCGCCATGGTAAGCCCGATGTAATTATTACCGACCCTCCACGGGCCGGGATGCATGAAAAGCTGGTTCAGAAGATACTGGATATGGAAGCGCCGCTGGTGGTGTATGTAAGCTGCAACCCTGCCACGCAGGCCAGGGATCTGCACAAGCTGGATGAGAAATATGCAGTAACGCGGATCCAGCCGGTAGACATGTTCCCGCATACGCATCATATTGAGAATGTGGTGCAACTAAAGCTAAAAAAGTAGGACCTTAGATTGTATAACCTAAAACAGCATCATAGTGTATTCGAACAGAATGTTTATGCCATTAACGCCGATCGTTAAGAATCTTATGATCGTTAATGGCCTTGTTTTCCTGGCGCAGCTTACTTTTCAAGGTAAATTTCCCATCGATGAATTGTTTGCCCAGCACCACTTCCTGTCCAAGGATTTTAAGCCGCACCAGTTGCTGACTTATATGTTCATGCACGACACGAGGGGCTTTAGCCATATTCTTTTCAATATGCTTGCTTTGTATATGTTTGGCTCCAAGCTGGAAATGGTGTGGGGCGCCAAGCGATTCCTTACTTTTTACCTGATCTGTGGTATTGGCGCCGGGGTGATCAGTGGTGTGGCCACACTGGTGGAGACCTACCCGGTGATCAGTGATATCAATTTTTTACAGGATCATACTTCTGTAAAAAATTATAATGCGCTCTTGAATAAATATGACTGGATACGGAACGGAATGAATAGGGCTTACCCCAATTTTACCGACATCGTGAACAGTAATCCAGATAACCCAGAAGTGATCAAAAGTATTTTCAGGGTTTCAGGTGAATTAAAAGAAGCTGCTACCGGGGGTAGTGTAGTGGGTGCTTCAGGAGCGGTTTACGGTTTGCTGGCGGGCATCGCTTATTTATTCCCGAATGACATGGTGATGATCTACTTTCTTTTCCCACTCAAAATGAAATGGCTGGCCCTTATTTATGGCGCGGTAGAGGTTTGGGCAGCTATCCAAAATGACCCCAATGACCAGGTTGCTCACGTAGCTCACCTTGGTGGTGGCCTGGTAGGCTTTTTGATGGTATACATTAGTTACCGAAGGGGCAACCGGCGTAAATTATTCTGACGACAACTTTAGGTGCTGTACGACTGTTAATTATTACCAATATCGTAATGCCGTATAAGGGCGTTGTGGGTTGGGTTTTGTAAATTCACCAAAAATAAATTCGTGTTGCGGGAAGATCGATACAGGAAGCGCATTTTGCTGGGCCAGGATGGTAATGCGTTGGTTTTATTGCTGGCTATTCTGGCTATTATGTTCTGCCTTTTTAAGTTTCTGTGGCTTGTATATACCATGTCGGATGTTCCCTTAGCCGTTTTTAACGCCGAGATATTCAACTGGTTTACGCTTCCCGCCAATCCGAGCGTTCTGCTCAATCGCCCCTGGACGATCCTGACTTATATGTTTATGCATACCGACCCGATGCGTCTGATCGGTAATGTGCTGTGGCTGTGGGCTTTTGGTTATATTTTGCAAGACCTTGCCGGTCCTCGGAAGCTGATCCCATTGTTTATTTATGGTAGTCTGGCAGGTGGTGTGTTCTATATTTTAAGTTATTCTTTCGTTCCTGCTCTTTTCAAAACTGCTATCGATTATAACCTGGAGGGGGCTTCGATGGGTGTAATGGCGATTGCGATTGCTACAACAGCTTTGGCGCCCCGTTACCGCATTTTCCCGATGATCAATGGTGGTATTCCGCTTTGGGTGCTTACTTTGATCTTTGTGGCACTCGATCTTGCGATGGTGCCGGCGGTCAGTAATATTACCCCCCATCTGGCTGGTGCGGGTATCGGTTTCCTTTTTGTGCATCAATTGCGCAGGGGCCGTGACTGGACAGCCTGGATGAACAGGTTCTTTGATTGGGTCAATAACCTGTTCAACCCTGATAAGCGTAGCTGGAAGAAAACTGCCAAAGACGAACTGCATTATAAATCAACAGGCACTCAACCTTTTAAAAGAATTCCCAATATCACACAAAAACGTATTGATGAGATATTGGATAAGATCAATCAACAGGGGTACCGTTTCCTGACCGAAGAGGAAAAAGATATTTTGAAACGGGCTTCTGAGGGTGAAGAACTGTAATTTTAATCATGGCCGTACGAACCATCGCCAAACGTGTTTTTATCTTTTTTCACATTGGTATAGTAGCACTTTTCCTGCTGTCCTGTGCCAATGCATTCCTGCATCCTGAAAAGTGGTGGTTCTTTGCTTTACTGGGCCTCGCTTTTCCCTATCTGTTAATCCTCGTAATCGTATTTCTTCTCTTCTGGACCTTGTTTCGTTCCAAGTGGGCATTTCTTTCGCTGGCAGCTCTGGTATTAGGTTTCACCAATATACGGGCGCTGATCGCTTTTCATACGGGTGAATATTCTACTACTAAAAAGGAGCATAACATTCGGGTGTTGACGTGGAATGTGCGCTGGTTTGACGAGCAGAAGCGGCTCACCAAGGGTGCTTATCCAAGCCGTAAGCAGATGCTTGCTTTTATCAAGGAGCAGGATCCGGACATCTTATGTTTTCAGGAATACTTTGAAACCAACAAGGTCAACTACAGCAATTTTAAGGATATCAGCAAGATGAATTATCCTTATTGTTATAAGGTAATCGACTATGGCCGTAAGGATGGCCCGCTGGAGGTTGGGGTGGCTATTTTTTCGCGATTCCCGATCACTGACAGTATGCGGATACGGTATCCCGGCCCTGTTCAGTTGCGGGCAGCAGAAAGCCTGATCTCCTGTGATATTAAGGTGGGCGAGCAAACTATCCGGGTTTTCAATACGCATCTGCAGTCGGTATTGTTTCAAAAGCAGGATTATGAGAAATTGCGGATGATCAAAACTGCGGATGACAGTATATTGGATGCCTCCAAGTCGATCGTCAAGAAGTTGAAGCAGGGGTATACATCCCGGGGCGCCCAGGTCGATATTGTGCGGGAAGAGCTGGACAAAAGTCCTCACCCGGTTGTTATTTGCGGCGACTTCAATGATGTGCCCAATTCTTATACTTATTTCCATATCCGGGGTAAACGCCAGGATGCTTTTATTGCGGCCAGTAATGGGATCGGGCGTACTTACCGGGAAATTGCTCCCACGCTGCGGATCGATTATATCATGGCGGACGAGCGATTTGAAGTGACGCAATGCAAACGGTTTGCCCTACCTTATTCGGACCACTACCCTGTGGTGGCCGATTTACAGCTTAAAGTCACTGAATAAAATCCCTATATTTGTCTCATGGCGATCCTGTTCTTTCCCTCCTGTTGTTGTACGTGTCCTGTTGTGGCAGGATAAATCTATTTTTGTGTTATCCATACGGTATTTTCCCATTTTTATTTATTTCGCAGTCTGATATCAACGATTTTTTATGAGTGAGCTGAAAGTCCTGAATTCTTATACAAGACAGAAAGAAGTGTTTACGCCTATTATCCCGGGGCATGTGGGGATGTATGTGTGTGGTCCTACTGTAAGTGGCGAAAGTCACCTTGGGCATGCGCGGCCTTATATCACCTTCGATGTGGTGTACCGGTACCTGACGCATCTTGGTTATAAGGTGAGGTATGTACGGAATATAACCGATGCCGGCCACTTTGAAGAGGAAGGCCGTGAAGCGGAGGATAAGATCGCCAAGAAGGCTGTGCTGGAAAAGCTGGAGCCTATGGAACTGGTGCAGAAGTATACCAACCTGTTTCACTGGGCGATGTTGCAATTCAATAATGTGGAGCCAAGCATCGAGCCTACTGCTACGGGCCATATCGTGGAGCAGATCGAAATGATCAAGAAGATCATCGAGGATGGTTATGCTTATGAAGTGAATGGATCTGTTTATTTTGATGTAAAGAAGTATGCCGAGCATTATCCCTATGGTAAATTGAGTGGCCGGGTGATGGACGAGCAACTGGAAACTACCCGCGAGCTGGAAGGACAGGATGAGAAAAGGAACAAGCAGGATTTTGCTTTGTGGAAGGCGGCTCCTCCTCAACATATCATGCGTTGGGTAAGTCCCTGGGGCGAAGGTTTCCCCGGCTGGCATATCGAGTGCTCGGCCATGAGTACCAAATATCTTGGAACTGAGTTCGACATTCATGGAGGTGGCATGGACCTTCAATTCCCGCATCATGAAAGTGAGATCGCTCAGAGTACGATCTGCAATAAGCATGTGCCTGCCCGCTACTGGATGCATAATAATATGATTACTGTGAACGGGAAGAAGATGGGCAAGAGTTATAATAATCAGATCAAGCTGACGGAGATGTTTGCCGGCACGCACCCGCTGTTGGAGCAGGCTTACAGCCCCATGACGATCCGCTTCTCTATTCTGCAAACGCATTACCGGAGTACGCTCGATTTCAGCAACGAGGCGCTGAAGGCTGCGGAAAAGGGATTGAAAAGGTTATGGGAAGGGTATGAGCATTTGAAGAAACTGGAATATGGAGCAAAGGATGCAGCAGGAACAGACAAAGAGCTGGATGAAAAGGTGAACAGGTTACTGTCTGAGATGGATGATTTCATGAATGATGACCTCAACACTGCTAAAGTACTGGCCAATTTGTATGAGGTATTGCCTGTTATCAATTCGATGCGGGATAAACTGATTGACATTTCTGCTATTTCAGCGGCTACTTTTGCCCGCCTGCAACAATATTTTAAAGCTTATATCGAAGACATTCTTGGCCTGAAGGGTGAGACCGCTAATGAAGATGGCAAACTGAATGGAGTGCTGGAACTGCTCATCGATATCCGCAGGGATGCACGCGGCCGCAAGGATTTTGCTACTTCCGACAAGATCCGCAATCAGCTTCAGCAGCTGGGTATTTTGCTGAAGGATGAGAAGGATGGCAGGGTTAGCTACTCGTTTGATTAGGAAAACACCCTTAAGCGACCCTTCGACAGGCTCAGGGTGACAGTTACTTCTTTGTGGCTCTTACCATTTCGCGTTTACCGGGCGGGCCGGGAATTTTCTCTATGAGGAATCCGGCTGCCTGCATCGCCCGGCGTACATCTCCTTTGGAGCAATAGGTTACCAATATACCTTCTGCTGTCAACATGTTGAATAGTTGGGTAAAGGCTTCTGCTGTCCATAACTCCGGCTGGGCGTTGGGAGCGAAGGCGTCGTAGTAAATGAGGTTAACAGGTTGAAAAGTTGACAGGTTGAAAAGGGTGGTGTGGTTCTTTTGGAAGGTGAACCAGGGACTAAGGTGGATGGGTTCGTTCCAGGGAGAAGCGTGTAGTTCGTTGAAGAGGGGGTTGAGTTCCGGTTGTTGTAATTGTTCACAATAGTTCAACTGTGCTACCATTTCTTTTTCGAGGGGGAAGGCTTCTACTGTGTGGTAGTTTATTTTCTGCTGGTGTTTTGTTGCTTCGACAAGGGTTAGCAGGGCGTTGAGTCCTGTGCCAAAGCCCATCTCAAATATGGCGATAGTCTCCTGTTTGTGCAACAGCGGCCTTAATCCTGCTTCGATGAATACGTGCATAGATTCCTGTATGGCGCCGTGTTTCGAGTGGTAGGTAACGTTCAGCTCCGGGATGGCAATGGTTACTGAGCCATCGGCTGTTATCATGACTTCCCTTTCCTTCATGTTGCAAAGCTATGTTGCGGTGATAGTGTACCCAAAAGATTATATCTTAGGGTTATAATTGTCTGCTATGCGCTTTTTATGTTCCTGCTTTTTCTTATTTGCGTTCGTTGTACTTCTTATCAGTGGATGTGGTAAAGACAATCCTGCTCCCAATGTTCTCAAGGAGGATTCTCTTGGAACCGGGTGGAGTAAAGTACCTCTCGCGAATGTTATCGACCTATTTTTTGTAGATAACAATACTGGTTATGCTGCCGGAACTGCTTTTTATAAGTCAACCAACGGGGGTGTTACCTGGTCAAGCTTATCGCTACCTGCCAATACAGGCACGATCAAAAATATGTTTTGGCTGGATGCCAATAATGGCTGGCTTACAGGCAGCGACAATGATCATAAAAATTTTGTTTTAAGAACTTCAGACGGAGGCATCAGTTTTAGTAAAGCAGCTTTGCCAGGCGACGAACGGGTCTCCGATGTACAGTTTCTCAATAAGCGTCTTGGCTATATCGTTCTCAACAACAATCTGTTTATGAGTGTTGATAGCGGCAAAACCTGGAAGGTTACAGCTTCCACTTTTAATGAGCCAGCTATCACCTTATTTTTCCAGGACTCTACCAAGGGCTTCATTGCCGGCGAGAATACTATTTTTGGTACAACCAATGGCGGGGCCTCCTTTATCACTCAACAATCACTTGCCCAACGTAGCATGCCGTATGGGATGCAATTCAGCGATGCCAATACCGGCTGGGTTCCCTGTACCGGAGGGGTTTATAAAACGATTAACGCTGGCGCCAACTGGGAACTCGTTCCGATGGCAGGTCCCGCGGTAGACGTACACTTCTTCAATAAAGACCAGGGATTTTTATTGCAACTGGGCGCGATCCTTAAGACCACAGATGGCGGCAAGCATTTTTCTAAGGTTGTAAGCGTTGTTGATGCGAGTCTTGCAGAAATCCATTTCACTGACAGCAAGCATGGATGGGTTATAAAAGAAGGCCCGAATGATTCTTACATTTTACGTTATGTTGAACCTTAAGTAATGGTATATAAAGAGCATTTAAGTAAAGATAAACGCTTTGCCAAACTGTTGGAGAAGCATGAAGGGTTTACGCTGAAGAAGCGGAAGAATATCTGTATTTACCTGTGTGCTTCGATCATGAGTCAGCAGTTGTCGACCAAGGTGGCGGATGTTATTTATCAGCGTTTCCTGAACTTGTATGAAGGCAAGGAGCCAACGGCCGAACAAATACTGGATACGCCATTGCCTACTCTGCGGAGTATTGGGTTATCGAATGCCAAGACGAATTATGTTCATAATGTAGCGCGCTTTTCCATCGAGCAGGGTATGGATGTGAAGAAGCTGCATAAGATGAATAATGAGGAGGTGATTGCCTACTTTACGCAGATCAAGGGTGTGGGCCGGTGGACAGTGGAGATGTTGCTCATGTTTGCACTGGGACGGGAGGATGTGTTTTCGATCGATGACCTCGGTATTCAAAATGCCATGATCGGTATCTACAAGCTGAAGCGGGATGACAAGAAGAAGTTCAAAGCTGACTTACTGCGTATTTCTGATAAATGGAGTCCTTACCGCACATATGCCTGTATCCATTTATGGCATTGGAAGGATAACAGTCCGGCTAAATAGTTCTATTTTCTTTCTCTGATAACGCGGGTCTCTGTCCATTGATCGTGGAATGGGCTTCCTACGCATCCTGTAACGTATTCGAGGGGGATCATGCGCATGCAACCTCTTCTGAGGGCATCGCGCCAGCTAAAGGAGTCTGTGCGCTCGTGTATTACGCGTGTGCCTGTAATGAGCTTACCCAACGTCTTACCTTTGAACACTCCTTCTACTATGAGCATGTAGAATCCGTATAGAACGTGGAGTATTACAAAATCCGTCAGGCCATCCAGTTTTTCTATTGCCTGAAATATTACGGGTCCCCAGGTGGTGAGTGCCATCAATAATATCAGTGTGATAATAATCGCGTAGAAGCTGATCAGGTCAATTATGTAATTGGCGAAGCGCAATTGTGGTGGCGCTTCCTGGCGTGACATCATTTCGTGTTCAATGTCCTGTAACAGGTTGACATTGCTGGGGTGGGGCATATGTTTGCTTACTAATCTTGCCACCAAATAACATAAAGTTTTTAATATACTTTATAGTGATATCACGAAGTTTCGATTATCTAAGTATTAATGTTTACAGAAATAATAAAGAAACCCTGCAGTCGTTGCCAATCGGTGCCGGCACTTGCTGCAGGGTTTGCTATGAAAGCTGAACAGTTGGGTAATTACTTCACCAACTTCAGTTCTTTAATAATGTTGGATGCGCCACCCAGTTTATCAATGCACCAAAGTACATAGCGT
Source organism: Paraflavitalea sp. (assembly GCF_059502485.1). Taxonomy (NCBI): domain Bacteria; kingdom Pseudomonadati; phylum Bacteroidota; class Chitinophagia; order Chitinophagales; family Chitinophagaceae; genus Paraflavitalea; species Paraflavitalea sp. The sequence goes on along the minus strand of NZ_JCACET010000008.1, from coordinate 696,568 downwards.
ACGTCTACACAAATGGTGCGGTTGTAAACAGGATCGAAAGCAATTTTGTGGCTGAGGGCTTCGTAGTTGCCATCGAAGGCCAGGCCTATCAGGTTGCCATTAGCATCAATAACGGGTGAACCAGAGTTGCCGCCTGTAATGTCGTTGGTAGTGATAAATCCAACTACGAGGTCTTTACGTCCGGCATCGGCATACTGGCCATAGTCTTTCTTTTTTGCCAGTTCTATCTCTTTTGCCGGCAAGTCAAATTCATAATCGCCGGGTTTGTATTTTTCCAATACGCCGCTCATGGTGGTTACGTAATCATATTTTACTGCATCTCTTGGTGCATAGCTTTTTACGTTGCCATAGCTTACGCGCATGGTAAAGGTGGCATCGGGGTACATCTTTTTGGCTTTTACGGTATCCATTTGCAGGATGCCTTTGAGGTAGATGCGGCCAAACTCATTGTTCTTTGCATTGAACTGTTGTGACTGGGGAAGGTATTTGCCTACCCAGTTCTTTACAAATGCGGAGGCGGTAGCATAAGCAGGATCGGCCTGTAATACCGTAGCGTCTGGATTCGTGGTGAAGGTGTTCCATTTATTTTCATCCAGGATCATGGTATTGGTAAACAGGTTATTGGCGAACTTCTTATAGGTGGCTTCGTCCTTCAGATCGCCGTAGCTGCCGCGCAGACCTTCATAGAATCCTATGGGGTGCTGGCTTTTATCTACATCATTATAGAACATCATGAGTACAGTGGCCACGATCTGCTGGTCGGATATTTTGTTCTCGCCTTTCAGGAAGTTGGCTCTTGTTTCTTTGGCTGCGTCTACTGCTTTTTTAATATCGGCAGAGCTTCCTTTTTTCGCGATGGCATTTTCTACCTGTTGCAAGCTGGATGCGAAGGCCAGGAGTGGTGATCCAAAGATGCCTTCATTCAGGTACACGAAGTGTTTGCTGTAAGGTCTCCATGCATCGTAGGCGGCTGACCAGTCGTTGAACAGGTTCTGGAATTCCGGTTTGCCATTTGCCCATTGCTGGAATTTTGCTTCTGCTGCTTTTTTCTGATCGTAGATATCGTACTTCACTAATTGTTTTGTTTCGCCATCGTAGAACTTCCAATAGTTGGCAATGGATGCATAGCTGGATGCCAGCTGCAGTTTGATTGCCGGGTCGTTCTTCATCTGGTCGAACATGTATTTGAGCCTGATGTCGCGCAGCTTTACCAGTGTTGGGTTGCTGATGTCTATTTTTTGTTTTACGCCGAAGGATGTTTCGTAGCGGTTGGTGCTGCCAGGGTAGCCATAGGTCATGGCATAGTCGCCGTCTTTAACGCCCTTGATAGAAACGGGCAGGAAGTATTTAGGTTTCAATGGAACATTCTCTGTTCCATAGGCTGCAGGCTGTCCGTCTTTTGCTGCGTATACGCGGAACACAGAGAAGTCGCCGGTGTGGCGTGGCCATTCCCAGTTGTCGGTATCGCCACCAAACTTTCCAATGGATTCGGAAGGAGCGCCTACCAGGCGGATATCGGTATAGCGCTGGTAAACGAATACCAGGAACTGGTTGCTTTTGAACAAGGGGCTCACGCGGGCAATGATGCCTTTTGATTCATCGGAAAGGCGTTGGTTGATGGCTGCTATCGCTGCGTTTACCTTAGTAGTGCGATCGGCACCGGTAGCATCTTTAGCTGCTTCTTCCACTTCTTTTGTCATGTCTTCTATCTTCAGCAGGAACTCTACATATAGTCCCTGCGAAGGAATCTCTTCGCCTTTGCTTTTTGCATAGAAGCCATCTCTCAGGTAGTTGTTGGTAACTGAGCTGGCTTTGGCAATGGCATCGTATCCGCAGTGGTGGTTGGTGAAGATGAGGCCTTCGTTGCTCACGATCTCGCCTGTGCAACCTCCGTTGAATATGATGATCGCATCTTTGATGGATGCTTTGTTGATGTGGTAAAGCTGGTCTTTGGTGAGTTTGAGTCCACGTTTTACCATGTCGTTATACACTTGCTGGCCCAACAGCAGTGGCAACCACATGCCTTCATCTGCCAGGGTCCTGTACGTTGAGATCAGTAATGCAATCGCTATGAAAAGCTTCTTCATAATGAGAGTAGTTTTTAGGAGGCAAACGTACTTGAAAATTTTGTAACGCGGTGAATTTTTGCGGATTCCTGCATGGGCTGAAAGCCAGCGCTGGCAAGAATTAACACACCATCCGTACTAACCCGCAGGGAAAAATTATTGATGCTGAAGTTGTTGTTTCGTGTAAAGGGAATCGTTTATATTTAGTATCCAACCAAATCAATAGCTGTGTGTATTGTCAACACACAGCAACATTAATCAAAACGCTATGCTGCACCGTCAACTGCTTTTTTTGTATGCTGCTTTATTATTGTTAGCTGCCTGTAGCAAAAAGGACTCTGCTCCTCCTACGCCTAATCCTCCGCCTGTAGTGATCACGGCTCCTCCTGACTTTGGCTTCAAGGTAGTTGGTTATTTTCCTTCTTACCGTGACCCGAATGCAGTACCAGACGTCAAGTTCCGTATGACGAACGTGGTGAATTATGCTTTCTTTACTTTGAATGCTGCCGGCGCTCTCGTGATCAATAGTCCGTCTACTTTCACGACTGTGGTAAACAAAGCAAAGGCGAATAATGCCAAGGTGATGATCAGTATCAATGGAGCCTCTGCCGACTTCCGCACGATGGCAGCTACAGCTACCGGCCGTAATAATTTCATCAAGCAGGTGATGAACAGTATTCGCGTGTACCAGGTGCACGGGGTTGATGTGGACTGGGAATTCCCCAATACGGGTGATGGCTCCGACATTACTTTCACGGCGCTCATGAAGGAGCTGAGTGATAGCTGCCACCGGGATGGCAAATATTACCTAACGGCAGCGATTACTGCCGGCAAATATGCAGGGGGCAACCGCGATGCCATCAAGGCGGAGTTGTTCAATTATGTGGACTGGTTCAACGTAATGGTTTACGATGACTTCAATACTTCTGTTGCTTATAAGCATCATTCGGACATGGCGTTGGTGCAAACGTGTATGAACTACTGGCTTACCACGCGCAGCATGCCCAAGGCCAAGTTTGTGCTGGGCCTGCCTGGTTATGGAAGACCTTCCGGCATTACGCAATCCAATACCACGCTGTCGTATAGCAGCATCATAAGCCAGGGCGGCAGTCCTTTGTCGGACTCAGCCATCGTTACCACATCGGGCTGGCCTACGCCGTATACGATCTATTATAATGGCATGCCTACTATTAAAAAGAAGGCCATGCTGGCCAAGCAACAGGCCAACGGTATTATGTTATGGGAAAAGGGGCAGGACGCACATGACGGCAATTCACTGCTGAAAGCCGCCTGTGATACGCTTGGCAGGGCGTATTAATTGCCACCGGCAATCGGCAATGCTTTGTTGCTAACTAACTTTCCTTATCGCTACTTCTTCGATGGTGCGTACGTTGGTGTTGACTTCGAAGGTTTGGATGTGATTGGTCTTGAGGCCTTTGATGACGAACTTGATCTTATTGGCCTCGCCTTGTGGCAGCTGGTATTTTTTATCAAACTTCTTATCGGCGTATACATCCTGGTAGAGAACGGCGCCATCTTCATCTTTAATGGTGAGGGAAAACCTGTCGCCGGTGACGTTGTCGTATTGTACCTGGAATACGACGCTTCCTTTGGGATTGCCAATGTGCTTTACTGTCGCTGTTCCTACAATTGGCTCTCTAACAGCTACTGCTCTTGTTTGTGCAGTGGAAGCATTTGCAAAAATGAGCATGGCTACCGTGATGCCTGTCAGCTTGTTACGGATGATTGCTTTTGTGACTTTCATGGATTGCTTTTTCATACAAAAGGGATTTAATTGAATGTTACAATGGTTGTATGAGCAAGTAATCGCCTGGAAGCAATCATAGAGGCATGTCAATCAGGGGAGGAAAACAATCATTGAGGTGTGTGAGAAATGTATAGGATAAAGATACGGGCTTTTATCTGCCGGTGCAAATAAATCAGTGCTGTAGCGGGTTAAGGCTTTATTATGTTTGGATCAGTGTTACTACATGAATTAATGTGGTTATTACTTCTGTGCCATTCTTTTGATTAATAATTGCAGTTTGGGTTGTATTAATAAGCGGCTGTCCATACGCTTGAGTGTTGTATCTGATATGAACCAGTTCATTGCGTAGGGTGTTTCTTTGAGTGTATCTTTCCTTTTCTCATCTGCGTCTTTATACAGGTGAATGGGGTAATACTCGGCGCCCCGGCAAATGGAATCTCTGTCGGTGTCGTTCAGGAAGTTTATTAATCGTTTATCATTTACTGTCGTCTGCATGTCGTAAGCGCCAAGAATGGTGAGTACCGGTGAGGAAAGGTCATTCTTCAATGGGCCGACGCTGGTGAGGGGCGCTACGCCTACCGGGCTATTGGTGATGTGCAATACCATCAAATGTAGCTTGGCTACTCTTCTCTTAAATACAAGGTCTTTAGTTGTATCTGCCTGAATTAACAGGGAGCGCATCATTTCCTGTACTACGCCTGCGCCGGAGTTGTCGAAGTACCCGCCGTCGACGAAGTAGTGTATGAGCATGCTGTCGTTTTTCTGGTTGCGCATTCTCTCGGGCAGCCACTGGTCTACACGACCTGCGGGACTGATGTAGGGGAAGCGGGCGCCCAGTATGGAAACGGTGCTGAGGCGCATGTCCAACGTATCGTTGAGCACATCCATTACATCTACGCGGTTGTTGAATATCTCTTTGCTCAACCGGATGTTGGTGACAACGCCCGGGTTGCCATCCTGCATGCGGGTGGTATTGACGCAGAGGATAGGCAGGTTGTAAGGCTGGTTTTTCAGGGCCAGCATGTTTGAGAAGGGCTCATCCATCGCTACTTTCAGGGTATCTGTAACATTTCGGGCTCCGGCTTCTATCGTCTCTTCCAATGCGCCTGCTCTATCGGAGAGGTCGTCGTTGTTGATGTGGAAGATGTATTTAAAGTAATCGGGCCCGAGCATGTGGGCAAGTGTATAGGTGAGGAAATCTTTCCGGAGGAATGAACGGGCTGAATTGAGGTAAGACACATTAACGTCTTTCGACATCTTATTGCGTCCATGGAGCAGGGAAAAGAAGGTGGCCACTCCTACTCCGCCACCTGATGTGCCGGACAGGCAAAATATGTGGCGGGAGAATGGATCGGTGCTGGCGGCTGTAGCATCTTCCAACTGGCCCAATACTGAAGCGGTCCAGTATCCTGAACGGGAGGCGCCTCCATTGGCCAGTACATAGTATACCGGGTATCCACTTTTTGCACTGTCTATTTCTGCTCCTCTGTCGGTAACCCAATTTCTGCTATAGGTCTGTATATCCTGTCGCTGGTTGTAGATGCCATGTTGTGCGGTTGTATCGAATCGTTTGGTGCGCACGTAGTGTGTTTCTTTTGAACCGAGCAGGAAGGCTATGATAAAGATGATGAAGTGGAGGTTGATGTTGATCTTTACTGAGAGTGCAGTGAGGATATTGCCAAATCCCAGCAATACTGCAAACGCCAGTAGTACAAAGGGGAATGGCCCCAACTGCCAGGATATATTGATGGAGTTGATGGTGAGCAGGTATACTATTAAACCTCCCAGGGATACGATATTGAACCAGCGGAAGTATCCTGTTTCTATTCGTGGGATGCACAGGAAATCCATGAGGGCATATACCCACCTGAGCAGGATAAATGGTTTTGCGTTTGTGGTGGCAGGCATTGCTTTCTTGCGCAGGTTGATGTATAGCAGGAATACTGCATGGAGCAATAGCAATACCCACAGTAATGACATGATCGATCCTTTGGGGTTGCTGATGACCAGGGCGGCGGTTATCAGGAATATGCCCAGCACTACATAGAAGATAATGCGTGAGAGCTTCATATTCTTGCCTGCAAAGTTGCGTACAATGTCATCGAGCCCCCAGGAGATCACCATGCCTAAGATGAAGTAGGTGAAAGCTTTTCCTGCAGTGATGGCGTCGGCACCGAGCACCGGCGATTGCAATACTGCCAGCTCTATGACCAATAAGCAGGCGTATCCAAGTATATGTGGGAATATGCTCAACCAGGCCAGTGGCAGGTCGAAGTATTGTGTGTTGTTTAGTTTTTGCGCGGCCTCGTCGGGCGTGCAGGTGCCCATGATCTTTTTGATGCGATCCTGCTGTCTGCTTTTCTTAATGTAGGCTACAATGCGGGCTGAATACCAGGTTACGTATATCCAGAAGGCGATGGCGATGAAGAAGAAGGCTTTGGCTTTGTGGTTTTCTGTGAAGGCGACAATGATGTCTTTCCCCTGGTTCAATGTCCAGAAGCACCACATGGCGAGTACCAGGAACAGGATGCCCGGAAAGAACAACCATATAGATTTCAGGAGACGGGAAACGAATAGTAATATCAACGAACACAGGTAATAGATCGTGCGTACGATCTTTGAGTCAAAGATTAACATAAGACAGGCATTGGTTAGTAAGTTACCAAAGCTAAGGAAAAGTTCAGAGTCTGGAGTGTTGAGTTGAGAGTACTGAGTCGAGCGTTCAGAGTAGTGCGTGGATATAAGGGATTATTGAGTAGATAGCCGAAGAGGGTCAGTGGTTGTGTTGCTAAAGGGTAATAATCATGTAAGAGCAACACAACGTTGTTGTGTTGCTCTTACTGTATTTATATCTTGTTATTCTCTTCGTTGAGGACTTTCCAGAGGAGGTCTTTCAACTGCTGTATGCCTTGTTGTGCTACTGATGCAATGAAGAGGTGAGGGATGCCTTGTGGCAACTCTTTCTTAATGGCATCTTTGAGTTCATCATCCAGCATATCGCTTTTGCTAATAGCAATGATGAATTGTTTGTGTAACAGTTCGGGGTTGTATTGTTCCAGCTCGTTGACGAGTATCTCAAATTCTTTTTTATGGTCTGCACTGTCTGCCGGAATGAGGAACAGGAGTACGGGATTGCGTTCGATATGTCTCAGGAAGCGATGGCCAAGGCCTTTGCCTTCTGCGGCGCCTTCAATGATCCCGGGCAGGTCAGCTATACAAAAGCTTCTTCCCTCCCGGTATTCTACCATGCCCAGCTGGGGCGTGATCGTGGTGAAGGCATAGTCGGCAATCTTGGGCTTGGCGGCCGTCATGACCGACAGCAGGGTGGACTTGCCCGCATTGGGGAAGCCTACGAGTCCCACATCGGCCAGCACCTTCAGTTCCAACACTTTCCAGCCTTCTTCGCCGGGCTCTCCGGGCTGTGCGTGTTCGGGAGCCTGATTGGTAGCGGTCGCAAATTCGGCATTGCCTAATCCGCCCCGGCCTCCTTTGATCCAGACAATCTCTTGTCCGTCTTCGAGTATTTCAGCTTCTGTTTCTTCTGTCTCTTCATCGCGGGCTACCGTGCCGAGGGGTACTTCTATGATCACGTCTTTTCCAAAGCGGCCGGTGCAGTTGTTTCCACTGCCGCCTTCGCCGTTCTCGGCGAGTACGTTCTTATAGTATCGAAGGTGTAATAATGTCCAAAGGTTCTTATTTCCACGCAGGATAATGTGGCCGCCGCGACCGCCATTGCCGCCGTCGGGGCCGGCCTGGGCGTTGTACTTGGTGCGCATAAAGTGCTTACTACCAGCACCTCCGTGTCCGCTGCGGCAAAATATCCTTATCTGGTCGACAAAATTTGATCTTTCCATTGAGGCTGCAAAGATATGGCAATTTGTTCCGGGTTCCGGGTTTGGTGTTTCGCGCTGCTGCCGCGATCAACACAGTCTAAGGAATTCAACTGTGCGCTTTGCTCATGCTTATTTGTTTTCGCTTTTAATGTGGTTCCAGGTTTTGTAGAGGGCTTCCTGGGCGGGGCGGTTGGCGGGGATCTCGCGGAGGGGTTCGCAGGGTTGCCAGTGTTCGTGCATTTCGGCGGGGAGGGCCTGGTAGAGGCGGGTGCCGGCAGTTTTCCAGGATACCATTTCGTCGCTTACCTGTTTTACTACCCGGGCCGGGTTACCCATCAGCAGGCTGCGGGTGGCAATCTTTTCGTTGGCTTTGATGAAGGTGAGGGCTCCTACCACGCATTCATCGCCCAATTCTACGTTGTCCATGATCACGCTGTTCATACCGATGAGGCAATTCTTTCCGATCACCGCGCCGTGTACTACAGCGCCGTGTCCGATGTGCGCTCCTTCTTTCAGGATTACCGTAACACCGGGGAACATGTGAATGGTGCAGTTCTCCTGAATGTTGCAGCCATCTTCTATGATGATGCCTCCCCAGTCGCCACGAATGGCGGCACCGGGGCCGACGTATACATTTTTTCCAATGATCACGTTGCCTGTCACTGCTGCCTGTGGGTGTACAAAGGAGGTTTCGTGGACTACAGGAATGAATCCTTTGAATGCGTAGATCATGGATGTTTATTTATTAGATGGCGGAGTTATGAGTTCTTTACCTGTACGGAAGCAGGTGCCTTTGAAGGTGGCTACGGGTTGGTTGTGTTGATTGGTGACCTCAATGAGGTATAATCCTGTGCTGCGGCCATTGTGTATCTCCCGCGCTTCGGCAGTGAAGACATCTCCGGGCTTACCCGTTTTGGTGAAGGTGATCGACACGTCTAATGCTACTGAAAGATTGTTGCGGTTGTTGCAAGCAAAGGCGAGGGCGCTATCGGCCAATGAAAAGGTGACGCCACCGTGGATGACGCCAAAGCCGTTGAGCATCTCATCGCGCAAGGTCATTTGGAGTTTGCTGTAGCCTTCGCGTATTTCTATTACCTGTATGCCCAGCCACTGGCTGAAGGCATCGTGTTGCATCATTTTGTCAACTACCTGTTGTGCCAATTGATCTGCCTGCATATTTTGTCGTGCTTGTGTGTTTGGTTTATTTTCCTGTGAATTGCGGTGCTCTTTTTTCGAGGAAGGCATTTACACCTTCTTTGTAATCGTCTGTAAGGGCTGCCTGTTGTTGCAGCTGGTCTTCGAGGGCCAGTTGTTGCTGGTAGTTGTTGGCGAAGGATTGGTTGAGGGCCTGCTTGGTAAAAGCCAATCCCTGTGTGGGCATTTGGGCTACCTGCTTTGCCAGTTGTAATGTGGCTGCAGCAAAGTCATCGCCTGCCATTACTTTATAGATCATGCCCATGCGCTCGGCTTCTTCGGCGGAGATCTTATCGCCCAGCATGGCAAGGGCTGAAGCTTTTTGCCAACCAATGAGGCGGGGCAGGAAGTAGGTGCCGCCGCTATCGGGTATCAATCCCAGTTTGGAGAATGCCTGAATAAAGGATGCTGTTTGTGCAGCTACCACAATATCGCAACTCAGGGCAATGTTGGCGCCAGCACCGGCCGCTACTCCATTGACGGCAGCGATCACCGGCTTGGGCAATTTGCGTATGCGTTCTATGATCGGGTTATAGTGCTCGCTCAATATCTGTGTCATCGTAGGTCCATCGGTAGCTACAATCTCGGCAAGATCTTGTCCAGCGCTGAAGCCTTTTCCAGCGCCCGTGATGTACACGCAACGGACTTCCTGCAAGCTGGCGCATTCATCTAACTGCTGTTGTAAGAGCAATGCCATCTCCCGGTTGAAGGCGTTGAGCTTATCGGGACGGTTGAGTGTGATGATTGCGACGTTGCTGTCAATTTGAAAGAGTACTGTTGACATGGATATAGTTTGTAGAATAAATGTAGGTATGTTTTAATGGCATTTAAAATAATCGAATGGCTCGTGGCAGTCGTTGCACTGGTAGAGTGCTTTGCAGGCCGTTGAACCAAATTCGCTGATGCGGCGGGTATGGAAGGAGCCGCATTGGGGACAGGCTACTGCTTCGTCTTCTGCAAACAGCTGGGTGTTACAAACCTGCTGTACCGGATTGGGTGGTGCAATGCCATAGGCTGCCAGCTTTTGTTTGCCTGCTTCGCTCATCCAGTCGGTGGTCCAGGCTGGTGATAGTGTTTGCCGGATGGATATTTTCTTGTAGCCATTTTCCAGTAGCAGCATGCGGATATTCATGCTGATGACATCCATTGCCGGACAGCCGGTATAGGTGGGTGTGATCACGACTTCTACTTCCTCATTATTGACTTTTATGTCGCGTACGATGCCCAGGTCGATGATCGACAGGACGGGCACTTCCGGGTCGGCGACTTGCTCGAGGAGTGTCCAGAGGGATATGTCTTTTGTAGTGGTCAATATTAATTGGGCTAAAGCCCCCTCTAAGTTTTTTTCTTTTTCCCCGGCCCTAAAGGACCGGGCAATTGCGTTTGCTTCGACAGCCCTGTTCTTCGCATCTTTTGCTTCGATAGCCTTTACTTCGCATTCTTTACTTCGATGGCCTTTGCTTCGACACTCCTTTGCTTTGGCAGCCTTTGCTTCGATAGCAGATTTCTCACTTCGCCGTAACAACTCACTTCTTTATAGCCTCTAATGGCTCCGTTCGAAATGACAGCGTGGGTGGCGTGAGTTCCTTTGTTTGAATGACAACGCAACTCAGATCAATCACCACTCCACACCAGGATAGGCGCGTTGGAGGTGTTGCATTTCGGCCAGGATGTATCCGAGGTGTTCGGTATGAACGCCTGTCTTGCCGCCCGTTTGCATGTATACTTTTGCTTCGGGCATGGGAAGGGTGGCTTCCTGTAATATTTCCTGTACTTTATTGAGCCAGGGTTGTTGTAGTGCTGCGACCTCTACTCCTATTCCTTCACTCGCTGTCGCTGTTTCGTAATCGGCCGGTATAAAGAATTCACCGGTATAGCTCCATAATTCCTGTAATGCTTTTGCTATGCGTTGATGGCTTTCTTCTGTACCATCGCCTAAACGGATGACCCACTCGCTGCTCCAACGAACATGGTAGGTTACTTCTTTCAGTGACTTTTCTGCAATGGCTGCGAGGGTTTCATCTTTAGAGTGTAACAGTTGTTCATACAGCAAGTGTTGATATGTGCTGAAGAAGAATTGTCGCAGGATCGTTTGTCCCCAGTCGCCGTTGGGTAGTTCTGTGAGCAGGCAGTTTTTAAAGGCTCGCTCGTCGCGCAGGTAGGCGAGGGAGTCTTCGGTGGTGTTGCCACCTTGTAAGGTTGCAGCATATTGATAAAGGCTACGCGCCTGGCCGATGAGGTCCAAAGAGATATTGGTGATGGCGATGTCCTGTTCCAACACAGGGCCGTGGCCGCACCATTCGCTGTTGCGTTGGGAGAGGATCAGCGTGTTGTCGGCTAAATGTAATATGTAGTTAATTAATGTCTGGTTCAAATCAATGTCGTTTTTAAGAGTAGTGCATCCCGCTGAGTGGGACAAGCTCTACGGCGCACAAAACCTTTTGGATACATATTTCTACAAAGCTGTAGCCCCTAAAGGGGCTTAAGGCGACCCACCCTTCAACTGATGACGTTATATTACATATGCTTCAGTTCATCGGGCAGGTCATAGAATGTAGGGTGGCGATACACTTTGTCGTTGGCGGGTTCGTAGAAGGCGCCGGCATCGTCGGGGTTGGAAGCATGGATGTATTTGCTTTCCACTACCCAAATGCTGATGCCTTCTGAACGGCGGGTGTATACGTCTCTTGCATTTTCAATGGCCATCTTTGCGTCAGCGGCTTGCAGGCTGCCGACGTGTTTGTGGTCGAGACCTTGTTTGCTACGGATGAATACTTCCCAGAGTGGCCAATCGGCCGCAGTATCTGCTGATGCGCCGGCTCCGCCTCCTTTTTCTTCGGGGATATCTCCGTAGTAGTATTTTGTTAGTCGTATGTTCATGGTTAACTTATTTATTGGCTTTGTTTAAACCCAACTCTTCTCCTGTTTTTAAATTCTGCTTCATTCCGTTTGCCTTTTAATAATAACTCCAAAGCAGCAAAAACTTGTTGAAAATTCTTATCATACTTCTTTTCCAATTCTTTGATCTTACTTTCCAGGTCTTTATAGTCCAGTGCGTATTGTCGCAATAAGACAAAAGTTCTTATGATCGCAATATTTACGTCAATAGCTCTTTCGCTGTTAAGCACACTGGAGAGCATTGCAACGCCTTGTTCAGTAAAAGCATAGGGTGCATATCTTGAGCCTCCCCAACTTGAGGTCACAAATTGTGACCTCAAGTTCTTAAGTTCGTCCTACGTCAATTCAAACATAAAATCAGCAGGGAAACGTCCTATATTTCTTTTCACCTGCTGCTTGAGTTGCTTTGTTGTTACTTCGTACAGCTCAGCTAAGTGAAAGTCAATCATTACTTTATGGCCTCTTATTTCAAAGATTCTATTCTGAATCAAGGTGATTTTCATACAACAATCATATAGTTTTAGTTAAGGATATTGAATCAGTGATCTTAATCTTGAGGTCACAATTTGTGACCTCAAGTTGGGAGGTCTTGTTTTCTAAGGTCGCAAATTGCGTCCTTAGACATGGTTTATGATTTTTGAGGCTTCAGATGAAACCTCAAGTTTAGGCGGCTTTGTCTTGCTGGCGTGCTTTGCGTTTTTCGGCGTGGGCGGCGGCGGCATCGCGGACCCAGGCGCCATCGTTCCAGGCTTTGCGGCGGGCTTCGAGGCGTTGTTTGTTGCAGGGGCCGTTTCCTTTCACCACATTCCAAAATTCTACCCAATCTATTTCCCCGAAATCATAATGCCCTCTTTCGGCATTCCATTTCAGTTCGGGATCAGGGAGGGTGACGTTGAGTATTTTGGCCTGCTCCACAATCATATCTACAAACTGCTGCCGCAGTTCATCGTTGCTTTTGCGTTTGATCTTCCAGGTCATGCTTTGGTCGCTGTGGGTGGATTCGCCGTCTTTGGGGCCAAACATCATGAGGGAGGGCCACCACCAACGGTTGATGGCGTCCTGGCACATGGCGCGTTGTTCGGGTGATCCTTTTGAAAGGACGAGTAGTATTTCAAATCCCTGGCGCTGGTGAAAGCTTTCTTCTTTGCAAATGCGCACCATTGCCCGGGCGTATGGCCCGTAGGACGTGCGGCATAGCATTACCTGGTTGAGGATGGCGGCGCCATCTACCAACCAGCCAACGGCGCCTATATCAGCCCACGTGAGGGTGGGGTAATTAAAGATGGAGGAGTATTTGGCTTTTCCGCTGTGCAGGTCTTCGATGGTCTGGTTGCGGGTAGTGCCCAACGTTTCGACTGCTGAATATAAGTAAAGTCCATGGCCGGCCTCATCTTGTACTTTGGCCAGCAGGATGGCTTTTCGTTTGAGGCTGGGAGCACGGGAGATCCAGTTGCCCTCGGGCAGCATGCCTACGATCTCGCTGTGTGCGTGCTGGCTGATCTGGCGGACCAGCGTTTTACGATAGGCATCGGGCATCCAATCCTTTGGCTCTATCTTGGTTTCCTGGTCTACTTTGTGTTGAAATATCTTTTCGAGTTCCTGCACAGACATGGCTCGCTTTTTAGTTTATTCCCAAAGATAATTATTATTTGCAGTTGCGCTAACGGTTGTTAGCTTATAGTTTTGTTGTATTTTGCAGCTCTGAAGCAGCAGATTGCATCGCGGAATACTCTGATTTGATGAAGGGTTGCACTGCCCGATGGCCCGAAGTGCACAGATCAGGAGTGTTTCCGAATTGAACGGATTGGTACATTGCACTGATTAAATGGTTAGGACCAGCTATTAGTCAACGATTGAACTGTTCTGTTTGTTAACGATTGCCGACCATGGAGCATCTACAGGATCACGATTTTGCGTATAGGGAGCCTCTGCTACAACAAGTGGCATTGGGTGACCAGCTTGCGTTCCGCGAGTTGTATCACTTATTCCATAAAAGACTCCACTATTTTGCTTTTGCACTGGTAAAGACGAAAGAGGCTGCTGAAGAAATTGTAGAAGATGTTTTTATCCGCCTCTGGAACCAGCGTTCTTCCATCACAGAGATCAATAATCTAAGGATCTACCTGTACATTGCCACCAAGAATACTGCGCTGAATTATTTATCTAAGAAGGCACGTGAGAGTATCATAGAGCCTTTCGATAATATAGATATTGCTTTACAGGAAACGGGGGTGTCGCCAGAGCAGATCATGATCACTGCCGAGACTTACCAAAAAATAAAGCAGGCTGTCGAGGCGCTGCCTCCCCGCTGCAAGATGATCTTCAAGCTCATCCGGGAAGATGGTCTTCGTTATAAAGAGGTATCTGAAATCCTGAATATCTCCATCAATACGATCGATGCGCAAATGGCTATTGCGGTGCAGCGAATAGCTGATGCCGTGCGCCGGGATTTTGAAAAACTCCCCCGACAGAAGTCTTCCGCCCCCAAAAAAGGCTAATCATTTCTAGGAAAGCTGCCATTGTTGCAGTATATTTATTACATGTATAAAGGCCCGTTTTGCACACTTTCTTTTTCGCTTTTCTCTTTTTCCGGGGCTCCCGGACCTACCTCCAAATACGGCCTGAAAAAGTGGTCCGCTTAGCTTTGGTTTAGCTTAAGTCTGGCTTTGGTTTAGTTTTGGTTTAGTTTAAATCCACAGCATCCTGACAGCATCTATACTGTATCCCGCCATGATCTCCTCTGATCTTTTGGTCATTTTTGCTTTTCCCCATCTATTCGCACGGCTTTAATTATGCCATTCTGGCGCCTTCCTTCTTTTTATACCAACTGTTAAAAAAAGTTTAAGGGTGGCTTAGTAGATGGTTTCAAAATGCTTGTCTTATTTATACAAAGCTTGCCATTTAATGCCGCACCAGCGTATTTATGAATTGATTGCCCGTAAACTATCCGGCGAAGCCTCCGAGGCTGAATTGGAGGAGCTTCAGGCCTACCTGCAGGACAACGGCGGCGAGCAATACGTGTATGAAATTCTTTCTTCGTACTGGCAACAGCACCCTGATCAATTCCAGGAGGGCATCAATGACGAAGAGGAAAGTTTCCAGCGCATTCTTCATGCAACTTCTCCTTCCGACTCAATTTCTCCTTTACCGACTGACATTGAACCGCCCCGCAAAGTAGTGTCTTTGCGCCGCTGGCTTTCCATTGCCGCTATCTCTATCGGCGTGGCTGGCAGTGCTTTGGTCATTTACCAGTTTGCCAAGGGGAAGACCAACGATCATCCTGATATGATCGCAGAAAGTAAGCCGCTGAGCGAGGTAGTTGCCAAGGCTGGCAGCCGGTCGAAGCTGATGTTGCCTGACAGCTCTGTTGTTTGGCTGAATGCGGACAGCCGTATTTCTTACCACGACAACTTCAATACTAATAAGCGGGAAGTGAATCTTGAAGGGGAAGCTTTTTTTGATGTGCGGCACGACGCGCAGCGGCCTTTTATCGTACATACTTCGGGTATCGATATAAAAGTGTTGGGTACGGCTTTTAATGTGAAGTCGTATGCCTCTGATGAAACTATTGAAGCTACTTTATTAAGAGGTTCTATTGAAGTGGTGCGCAAAAATGACCCCAATGCGCCCAAGGTTATTCTCCGCCCCCATGAGAAGCTGGTCTTTACTAAGAAGGAATTGTCCAGCAGTGATATTGCTCCCAGCCGGCCAACTGGTTCGACAAGATTACAGGAGCCGACCATTTCTGTGACCATGCTCCCTAAAAACAAGCCAGACAGTATTATCAAGGAGACTTCCTGGCTTTATAACAAGCTGAATTTTTATGGCGACAGTTTTGAAGAGCTCGCCGCCAAGATGGAGCGCTGGTATGATGTGAAGATCACTATCAACAATGAGAAGCTGAAGCGTTATCGCCTCAAGGGGAGTTTCGAAACTGAAACGCTTCGTGAAGCGTTGGAGGCGCTGCGCATCATTACTCCTTTTGAGTATACGATGGAAGGGAGGGAGATTGTGATTAGGTAAGTTCAGAGTCGTGAGTCCAGCGTTCAGAGTGGCGTTTGATTCGGCAATCGGCAGTCGACAATCGGCAATGCGTTTGATTCGATAGCAGATTTCTCACCCTGCGAATTTTACTGACTGCATAGCAGCGTATGGCAGGGTTCGAAATGACAAAGAAACGTGAGCTACGTTTGAAATGAAAAAGTAAGAAATGATTGTATAGCTAAATCTCAAATGCCCTGTTGGAGCGGGGTTGTTTGGGATGGCTTTATAAGATATAAAAATGGGATCCCGTTGGAGCGGAATCCCGTTAAGGCAGTAACAGAATTCCGGAATAGATCTGGTAAATCGGCCGGGGTTCTGATTTGATCACCTTAAAGCGTAAATATATGAAAAAAAGTACGCCTCCCAGGAGGAGGTATGCACTCGCCCCATCGCTCTTTAAACTGCTACTGATTATGAAGTTAACCTTCTTCCTGGTTGTGCTAAGTGTTTGCCAGGTACACGCAAATGTGTACGGTCAAGGCAACATCACGCTGAATCTGCAACAGACTTCTATCGACAAGGTTTTGAATAAGATTGAGAAGACAGGCGGATTCCGGTTTCTGTATAATTATGACCTGAAAGCGCTGAAGCAGAAGGTGAGTGTGGATGTAAAGAATTCGGGTATCAAGGAAACGCTGGATAAGATCCTTTCCAACACGGACCTTACTTACAGGATGTTGGGTAACAACCTGATAGCTATTATTTCTGAAACGCAGGAGAAGCAGGCGATCCGTGTTACCGGTAAGGTGACCGGGCCTAACAATGAACCGCTTTTCGGCGTGTCGGTCACGGTGAAAGGGGCTTCTACCGGTACCTCTACCGACAATTCCGGAGAGTTCAGTATTACGGCTGAAGAAAACGCCACGCTGAAGTTCTCGTATATCGGCTACCTCGATAAGGAGGTACCAGTAAACGGTCAGAACGTGGTAAACGTGGAGCTGGCTCCTTCTGATAAGCAGCTGGACCAGGTGGTTGTGGTGGGTTATGGTAGTCAGCGTAAAAAAGATATCACCGGCGCTGTATCTGTTGTAAAGGCCAGTGATTTTGAAAGCAGGCCTATCGTGAGTGCCGCCGCCGGCTTACAGGGGCAAGCTGCCGGTGTGAATGTGTTTGCTTCTTCGGGCAAACCGGGCTGGGGACTGACGGTAAGTGTGCGGGGTAATACTTCGCTCACTGCCACCAATGACCCGCTCTATGTAGTAGATGGCGTGATCGTTGGCAGTATCGACTTTTTGAACCCGCAGGATATTGAAACTTTCTCGGTTTTGAAGGACGCTTCTTCTGCCGCTATCTATGGCGCCAGCGGCGCCAATGGTGTGGTGCTGATCACTACGAAGAAGGGCACTTCGGGTAAAGCGAAGATCACCGTGAATGCTTATACTGGTTTCTCCAATTTTGCCAATAAAGTGGATGTACTCGACAGGGATCAATACCTCGACCTGATCAAATCCATGGGTTATACTGATCCTAATAACAATAATACTGATTGGCAGGATGTAGCTTTTGGCACTGGTAAGGAACAAAATGTGCAGGTGGCTGTTTCCGGTGGCAATGCCGGTAACCGTTATTATGTATCGGCTGGTTATCAAAAGCAACAGGGTGTTGTTGCTCCAGCTGATTATGATCGTTATTCTGTTCGCGCCAATCTCGAAAACAAGGTGAAGGACTGGCTGACTGTTACTACCAATCTTTCTTACCTGCGTTCTACGTTTGTTGACATCACTGATAATGCCGGTGGCGCGCGTGGTGGTACTATTCTCTCTACGCTCAGCTCACCTCCTACTTTGGGTATTTATAAACCTGATGGCACTTATACTTCGAACGTGAACCAGGGTAGCTGGGAAAACCCCATCGCCATGGCGTTTGGCGCCGATCAGAAGAGTATCGACAACCGTGTGCTGGGTAATATCGCCGCTGACATCAGGCTGATGCCAGGTTTGAATTTCCGTTCGAACTTCGGTATCGAATCGCAAGGCAGCCGCTGGGATAAATTCCAGGACCCTTATATGACGGACTATGGCCGTAGTGTAAAGGGTGTGGCTTATACTTCTTCTACGCAACGTTTTGTGTGGTTGTTTGAAAATACGCTGAACTATACGAAGCAGTTTGGTGATCATAATTTCAGTGCTCTGGTGGGTCATACCATGCAGGAGTCTGATTACAAGTACAGCTATGCTGAGGGTCGTAACTTCCCCGATGCATCGGTTCGTACTTTGAATGCTGCTCAGCTGAGGATCAGCATGCCAACTACTGAATCACAATGGAGCAAACGTTCTTATCTCGCCCGGGTGAACTACTCGTATAAGGATAAGTACTTGCTGACTACCAACGTACGTTATGATGGTTCTTCACGCTTCCCAAGTTCTGAACGCTGGGGTGTGTTCCCATCTGTGGCTGTGGCCTGGCGTATCAGCAATGAGGAGTTCATGGAGAACAATAATCTTTTCTCTGACCTGAAGCTGCGTGTTGGCTGGGGTAAGACTGGTAATGATGCAATTGCTGATTACGCTTCCCGCGCGTTGTTTGTTCCTGATGGCGCTGGTGGTTATACTTTCGACAACCTGCCCAAGGATAAGCTGACATGGGAAAAGACCACGCAAACAAACGTAGGTGTTGATGCGAGCTTCCTGAATAATCGTTTGAATGTAACGATCGATGCTTACCTCAAGAAGACCAATGACCTGCTCGTAGCTGTTCAACCTCCTCCTTCTTCTGGTTTTGGCAGCCAAACTTATAATGTTGGCTCTATCGAGAACAAGGGTCTGGAGTTTACCTTGAATGCTGTTGCTGTAAACAGCCGTGCAGTGAAATGGAATATCAATGGTAATATTTCTTTCAACCGTAATAAGGTAACCAGCCTCGGTGATTTTACGCAGAGTATTCCTTATGGTGGTGTGTATGAGCGTGGCAATGCTATCCGTGTTGAAGCTGGCAAACCGCTGGGTTCTTTCTATGGTTATGTATCTGAAGGTGTAGAGCCTGCGAATGGTATGATCAGATATGCTGATCTCGATAAGAGTGGTGGTCTTTCTGATAGCGATCGAACTTTTATTGGTTATGCCCAGCCTGATTTCATTTATGGTCTTACGAATACTGTGAGCTATAAGAATTTTGAGCTGAATGTATTCATTCAGGGGATTCAGGGTAATGATATCTTCAACGCTTCCC
The DNA here is from genome assembly GCF_059502485.1 of Paraflavitalea sp. Lineage (NCBI taxonomy): Bacteria > Pseudomonadati > Bacteroidota > Chitinophagia > Chitinophagales > Chitinophagaceae > Paraflavitalea > Paraflavitalea sp. The sequence continues at coordinate 677,597 of NZ_JCACET010000008.1, read as the reverse complement.
GCATAGAGACTGAGGGTATGTATGATTCCAAAAATCAAAGTACCAGGGTGTTGAATCGTTGGAAAACTGCCGGCCAGGTTACTGATATTCCCCGTGCTACGGGTGGTACTGCAGGCGCTCCTGCCGGTTACTCTAATGATTATAACACGTTTGTTTCTTCACGCTTTGTGGAGGATGGTTCTTACATGCGGTTGAAAGCGGTGACGCTCAGTTACAAGTTTGGCGCTAACCTGTTGCAGAAGTTCGGCATCACGCGTATGAGTGTTTATGCTACTGCGCAGAACCTGTTTACCATCACCAATTACAAGGGCTTCGACCCTGAGGTGAGCCAGAATAGTCCCAACGGACCTGCCATGGGTATCGATTATGGTACTTATCCGCAATCGCGCTCTTTCATTTTTGGTGTAACTGCAGATTTTTAATTAACCTATTAATGTAAGTGTTATGAAACGCTTTTCAATTTATATAGCTGCGGGATTGTTTGGTGTTGCTTCTTTGCAATCCTGTACTAAAGATTTCCTCGAGAAGGAACCTATTTCGAATGCTTTGCCGTCTGAGATCACTGCTGAACCTTTGTTGTCGGGTGCTTATGCCGGTATTTATGATGAGTATTTCACGCTCGACTTCCTCGTAAACGGGGATGTGATGGCGGATAATGCTTATGCCGGTGGTGATAATGCTGCCAACTTCAGTATCGACCGGTATACGGTGAACTCTAATAATGGTAACGTAAAGCGTGACTGGAATTACCTGTTCACGAATATCAAGAATTGTAATATCGTATTGGCTTATGTGCCTGAGATGCAGGACCGCACTTTAACAGAGACGAGGCGGCAAGAAATTTTGGGTGAAGCTGCTTTTTTAAGGGCCTGGTATTATTTCAATGCGATACGGAGCTGGAAGGAACTGCCTATCATTCTCGATGTGCCGGGTACTGTGGATGAAATGTTCCCTTCTAAAAAGTCGACTCAGGAAGTGTATGACCAGATCATTAAGGACCTGGAGTATGCGCTGCCTAAAGTGCGTCAAACTGTTCCCAACAAAACTTTGATCGGTAAAGGCGCTGTTAATGCACTGCTGGCTAAGGTGTATGCTCAGAAACCAAGTCCCGACTGGGCCAAGGTGAATCAATATTGTGATGCAGTGACCGGGCTGGGTTATAACCTGCTTCCGAATTATGCAGACCTGTTCCTCACTGCCACTATCAATAGTGTGGAATCTATCTGGGAAACGCAGTATGATGGCAGTGTTCGTCAGAACTGGCTTACCGGTATGAATACGCCTTTCATGTGGGGTGACTGGAAGAAGTTCAACATTCCTTCTCACACTGTGGTGAAGGCCTGGGATGCCGAGGGTGACCTGGTGAGAAAGAATGCCAGTATTACTTATGTAACGCCTTCCTGGAATGATGATTACTGGCCCAAGCCTACTCCCGTGATCTACAAGTATCGTGACCCAGATGCCAAGAGTCATACTTTCCGTCTGCGTTATGCCGATATCGTGTTGCTGAAGGCTGAAGCGCTGACTGAATTGAATCAACTTGATAATGCTACCGGTGCCCAGTTTTTTGTGAATAAGATACGGGGGCGTGTAGGTTTAGGCAATACTCCTGCCACTACACAGCCGGCTTTGAGACTGGCTGTTGAAAAGGAGCGCCAACTGGAGCTGGCTTTCGAAGGTCATCGTATGTTTGACCTCATCCGTACCGGCCGCGCTGTAGCGGTGATGAATGCGCAGGTTGATGGCAATGGTACTCCGCTGAATTATAATGTAACGGATGCCAAGTTGTATTTCCCGATCTCGCAGGATGAGGTTGATAGGAATCCCAATATTAATAAGTAGAGCGTCGAGCTTTGGGGTTAATAGTCTGGCCGCTTTGAGCGGCCTGACTGGAGTGGATGCCTGATTGTTATTTTATTCATGAAAGGTGGGTTGTGGAAAGGCCCACCTTTCTTTTTAAACCTTGAAGTATGCAATTGCGTGTGTTTCCTTTTTTGGTTTTTCTGTGGCTGACGGGTTGTTCGGGTAAGGATGATGATTCCGGTGGTGGTAATCCTCCTCCCAATCCTCCGTCTGTAGGTAATCCGGATGTTGCTGCCTGGATGACTACCGGGGATCAATCGTCTTTGCTGCAAAAGCAAACGGTGGTGCTTTCCTTTGACACTACAGCCAATGCTTTCCAGAGTATCGACGTTGATAGTACGCAACAGTTCCAAAGTATGGATGGGTTTGGCTATACGCTTACCGGCGGCAGTGCTTATGTGATCAACCGCATGAGCGCTACCGACAAATCCAACCTGCTGAAGGAGTTTTTCAGCAATCAAGAGAATGCTATCGGCGTCAATTATCTGCGCCTGAGTATCGGAGCCTCTGATCTTAGTGCTTCTGTTTTTACTTATGATGATATGCCTGCCGGGCAAACTGATGTGAACCTCGATCAATTTAGTCTCAATCCTGATAAGGCTGATCTCATTCCTTTGCTAAAGGAAATTGTTGCTATCAATCCTGCTATTAAATTTCTTGCTACTCCCTGGAGTCCGCCCGTGTGGATGAAGGATAATGGCAGCTCTATCGGCGGCAGCCTGAAGCCTGAGTATTATAGTGTGTATGCCAAATATTTTGTGAAGTACATACAGCAAATGAAAGCGGAGGGTATTACCATCGATGCGATCACTCCTCAAAATGAGCCGCTGCATCCGGGTAATAATCCCAGCTTATCCATGTCTGCCGCGCAGCAGGCTGACTTCATCAAGAACCACCTGGGGCCCGCTTTTCAGGCTGCCAGCATCGCCACCAAGATCATCGTTTATGATCATAATTGCGACCGGCCTGACTATCCGCTGGCCATCCTTGATGATGCGGCCGCCAAACCGTTTGTCAATGGTTCTGCTTTTCATTTGTATGCAGGTAATATCACTGCTTTAACGCAGGTGCACAATGCGCATCCTGATAAGCATGTTTATTTTACCGAGCAGTATACTGCTTCGAATGGCAGTTTTGATGGTGACCTGAAATGGCATCTAAAGAATGTAATTGTCGGCGCTACGCGCAACTGGAGTAAGAATGCGTTGGAATGGAACCTGGCTAATGATGCTTCTTTTGGTCCGCATACGCAAGGGGGCTGCACCACCTGCAAGGGTGCGCTGACCATCAGTGGTTCTGTTGTGACGCGTAATGTGGCTTATTATATTATTGCTCATGCTTCGAAATTTGTTCCTGCTGGTTCTGTACGCATAGCCAGCGGTATCGCCGGCAATTTGCAGAATGTGGCTTTCCTAACGCCTGCCGGCAAGAAGGTGCTGATCGTGTCAAATGATGGTAATACTGCGGAAACTTTTAATATAAGGTTTAAAGGGAAGTGGGTGACGCATGGGTTGAATGGGGGTGCGGTGGCGACGTATGTGTGGTGAGGTTGATAGGTTAATATGTTGACAGGTTGAAAGGGTGTTTGCCTGGTTGGTTGAGATGTTGATGAGTTGAAATGTTAAAAAGGGGAAAAGACATTTAAGGCATATGGAGTTTGGGAGGGGTTGCATCTAAGGGATGATGCGATTCTTTTTACTTCTTTTGCTGTTAGTGGCCTGCGGAAACCGGCATGATCCGGCTGCTGCAGGCCATTCGGCTTTAGCCGTACAGGCTTCTTCCTCTTCTGCCGACACGCTTATTCACAATACTGCGCGGGTAATTCATGTGTTTGTGGCGCTTTGTGATAATAAGAATCAGGGTATCGTTCCTGTGCCTGCTGCCATCGGGAATGGTCAGGACCCAGCCAATAATTTATATTGGGGTTGTGCGGGTGGCGTGAAGGGATATTTTAAGAAGCATGCCAGCTGGCAATTGATCAGTACTACCAAAAATGTTTCTAACATCATACTGGAGCGATGTGTGTTCAAGCACAAGTCCAGCAATGCTTATATCGTTGCCGATGCTTATGATGGGGCTGCCATCAAATCGTGCACGATCGATTTCTTTCATGCTGCCGCAGGCAGGAATAACCGGCCTTTGCAGGTAAACAATGTAACGCTGGGTATTGGAGGTTCGGCTCAGCTGATCGCTTATACCGGTCATGATGGCCTGATGGATTTCTCGCTGCCGGAATATCCGGCCAAGCTGCACGACTCTAAAAGGGAAACCATTATTCTGGCCTGTATCAGTAAACGCTTTTTCCGTTCGGGTATCGAAAAGGCGGGCGCTTCTCCGCTGATCTGGAGCACCGGGTTGATGAGCCCGGAGGCTTACACACTGGAAGCCAGTATTGCCGGATGGCTGGTCAATGAATCGCCTGCTCAAATAAGGCAGCGAGCGGCCGTAGCTTACGACCGCTATCAACATTGTGGTGTGAAGGCTGCTTCGAGATTATTAGTAGCAGGGTGGTAGAGCCAGAGGCTCTGCAATAGCCTCACTCGCCAGAGGCGAGCGAGTGAATCAACTGCTTTTACGAGCCAGCATTACTGCTCCACCGACCAGCGCTATTACTCCGGCGCCCATCATAATGTAAGCTGATGTAGTATTGCCTTCGTCTTTGGCGCTCAATTCCAGGTCTCCGATCTTGACCTCGGCTTTATTTTTATCTAATTTCTGGTAGCCAAAGTAACCGAGGAGGATGCCTCCGATTAATAGTATAACACCGATTATGCGCATGTGATTGTTTTTCTCTTGCTATGCAAATCACGTACCTCGCGGAAGTAGACGAGCAAAGCCAGAGGCTTTGAAATACCCGTCACCAGCCAGAGGCTGGCGACTGATTTCTAAGCAGGTTCAGGTTTAGCAGTTAGGCGTTTGTAGTTGATCAGCAGGATGGCGCATAGGATGCAGCCTACTCCCAACCATTGCAGGGGGCTTACTTTTTCGGGCAGGAATGTTACGGCCATCAGTATGGATACCGGTATTTCAATGGAAATCAAGACGGAGCCCATGCCCAATCCTGTAACCGGCAATCCTTTGTTGAGGAAAAGGGGTGGTATGATCGTACCAAATACGCCGAGCAATAATCCCCAGGTCCAGAAGATGGAAAAGTTGAATGATGTATCAAAGGCCCGGACGTTGACCAATGCCAGGGCAGTTGTTGCACCGATGAGCATGCAAAGGCTTTTTCCCGTGTCGTCGATGCCTGGTGCTGTTACTTCGGATGTGTACAAGGCAATCGTGTACACTACGGCTGAGGCCAAACCCCATAAGACGCCTCGTATATCCAGTTGATCTAATTGAGTGATGGCATTAGTGGCCAACACTGTGCCTGCAATGGCTACTATCACAGCTGCGCCATGAAGCAGGGAAGGCATCTTTCGCTGGCGGATGGACTCTGCTATTACGCCCATCCAAACTGTTTGCATCAACAATACCACAGCAATGGATGCCGGAATATACTGTAGCGCAAGGTAATAAAAGTAACCGGTGAGGCCGAAGGTCGTGCCGCCTGCCATCAACCACAATGCCGGCCTGCCCAGGGAAACGGGATTTCTTTTGTTTTTCATTTTGCTGATCAGCGCGGCTACTATGAAGTACAATAACCCGATTGCGTATTGGGCCATTGTTACTTCTACTAACTTATATCCTCCATCATATGCCAGCTTGACAAAGGTGGCCAGCACGCCATAGCTCACTGCTCCTCCCAGTACATACAGGACAGCCTTTGTGGATTGGTTTTTCATGTCTTTTATTATATATAGATAAAGGAGCGGGCAAAAACGTGACAACTTTCACAGGAAATTTAAACGAGACCTGACAGTTTTTTGCTTTGCGCTGGCCAGGCGAAACCTTTCAGGTCTTTTAATAGGTGTTACGATACTGGTGGTCGATCCTGCCGGGTGGTTGTTTGAGGGGTATTTGTAATCCGTCGGTTTGCTCCAGCCACTGGAACAGTTCTTTTTTGAGTTGTTGTCCCGTTTTGCGCAGGCTTGTATCGCGGATCAGGTTGTTCATTTCATAAGGGTCTTTTTGCAGGTCGTATAGTTCGTTGATATCCCACACGCCGTGGTTGTAAATGTATTTGTACTGATTGGTACGGATGGCAAAGATGGTGGGTGTTTGCGGGAAGGATGCTTCGTAATAGTATTCGTAGAATACTCTATCACGCCAGGGTATGTTCTTTCCGCGTAGCAGGTCGCCAAATGAATTGCCTTGCATATTGGCAGGCTTGGCAATGCCCGCCATCTCCAGGAAGGTGGGTGCTATATCGATGTTCATGATGATCTGCTGCAGGGTCGTGCCTGCTTTTACCAGTCCCGGCGCCCAACATAATAAGGGTACACGCATGGACTCTTCATATGCATGGCGCTTGTCTATCAGGCCATGTTCTCCGAAGGAAAAGCCATTATCACCCATGTAAACGACCATCGTATTTTGTTCCAGTCCCTGTTCTTTTACCCAATTCAATACACGTTGTATGCTTTCATCAACACCCAGTAATGTTTCGAGGTAGTTGCGGTAGAAGTCGTTGAACTTTATATCGCCGTGGTACATGTAATCGACGCCATGCCAGCTATATCGCTGTCTGCGTACCCACTGGGGTATATCCTTGTAGTTGACCGTGGTGGCCGGTGCTGTTACTTCTCCGTATATTTTGCTGCTGTCAGTAGCAGTGAGGTACATGGAAGGCGGGCATACGATCGGGAGGTTGGCATATTTCCCTTCATGTCGTTTGGCCGGTTTGAACTCTGCATGTACACCTTTGTGGGAGAGGTATACAAAGAATGGTTTTTGTTTGTTGCGTTTGTTCAGCCAGTCGATGGCGTTGTCGGTAAGCAGGTCGGTGGTGTAACTGCCGGCGGGTTGTTTTATGCGTTGTCCATTGATGTTGAAGGTGGGGTCATAGTAAACGCCTTGTCCCTGAAAGCTGACCCAATGATCGAAACCCGGCTGCGGCCGGTCGTCGGTGTTGCCCATATGCCACTTGCCGAGGAAGGCTGTTTGGTAACCGTTCTTTTGCAGGTGTTGCGGAAAGAAGGTAAGGTTAGCTGGCAGGGGCGCATCGTTGTCGACGACGGTATGTGTATGTGCGTATTGGCCTGTTAATATAGATGCGCGGCTTGGAGAGCAAAGGGCGGTCGATACAAATGCATTGGCGAGGTGGGCTCCTTCTTTGGCCATGCGGTCCATGCCGGGCGTTTGGAGTCCTTTTATTTTATTCATGAAGCCCATGGCATCATAGCGGTGATCATCGGCGAGGATGAAGATGATGTTCATGGGTTTGGGGCGGGTTGTTTGGGCGTGGGTGGCTTGTAAGCCCAAATGCAAAATAAGAAATGCAGACAGCCATTTATATTTCATAGTACGCTGGTTTGAGTGATTGGGCTAAAGCCCAGATAAGATTTTGATCTTTAACCCCGGCCCTAAAGGACCGGGCAATTCCCATTGCTTCGATAACTGACTTCTCACAGTGCTGCATTTGAAATGACAGTATTGTATAAGACAAGTTAGCAAAAAAGGGTGAGCCGCCTTTGGAAGGCGACCCACCCTTTGTAGTGAACAATACCCTGCCCGTTTATTTCAGGGTAAATGTTGCTTGTTTTACTTCCTGTGAGCTGGTGCCGACAAACACGCGGAAGTCGCCGGGCTCTGACACCCATTTAAGGTCTTTATTAAAGAATTTCAGGTCTTCTACTGTGAGGGTAAAGCTCACTTCGCGGCTTTCTCCTTTTTTGAGTGTTACTTTCTCAAAGCGGCGCAGTTGTTTTACCGGACGTGTAATGCTGCCCACCATGTCGCGGATGTACAGTTGTACGGTTTCTTCTCCATCGTAGTTGCCTGTATTCGAAATGTTAACTGTCACTTGCAGTTTATCAGTAGCAGCGATGGATGTTTTGCTCAGTTTGATATCGCCATAGCTAAAGGTGGTATAGCTTAAGCCATGTCCGAATGGATACAGCGGCGTATTGGGTACGTCGAGGTATTTGGAGGTGTACTTCTGGTTTTCGTCGAAAGGACGGCCTGTATTTTTAGCATTGTAGTAGATAGGTACTTGTCCTACGTTGCGGGGGAAGGTCATCGTGATCTTCCCTGATGGGTTGGCTTCTCCAAACAAGACTTCTGTGATGGCGTTGCCGGCTTGTGTGCCTCCAAACCAGGTTTCGAGTATGGCGTCCATGTTCTGGTCTTCCCAGGAAAGGGTAAGGGGACGGCCATTCATCAATACCAGTACGATGGGCTTTCCGGTTTTCTTCAATGCTTTCAGCAGTTCTACCTGGTTATCGAGCAGGCCGATCATGCTGCGGCTGGCTGCTTCTCCGGTCATGCCGAATGCTTCTCCCAATACGGCTACTACTACATCTGATTGCTGTGCTGTTTGTACTGCTTCTGCGATCAGCTGCTCAGGTGTTTTTTCATCGGGTGTGATCTGTCCATCATGATCGTTCAATCTTTTGCGCAGGGTAGGATCATCTATGAGGTTACATCCTTTGGCGTATAAGAATTTACCAGCGCCGAACTTTTGTTCTACTGCCGCCCAGATGCTTACTGCTTTTTTCCAATCGCCCGCTCCGCTCCAGTTGCCGATCAGGTTGCGCTGATCTTTTACGAGGGGGCCAATGAATGCAATCTTCTTAGCAGCATTGAGGGGAAGTGCCTGGTTGGCATTTTTCAGCAGCACTATGCTTTTGATAGCGGCCTGCTTGCTGAGTAATATTTTTTCATCGTTCATGATCGCTGTCTTATTACGTGCTTCATTTACGTAACGGTAGGGGTCATCGAACAATCCCAATTTGTATTTTGCTTCCAGCACCCGGCGGCAGGCAGCATCTACTTGCGCTATTGTTACTTTTCCTGTTTTTACCAGTTCAACGCCGTGTTTCAGGAATATCTCTCCCACCATGTCCATATCTACTCCTGCATTCAAAGACAGTTCGCCTACTTTTTTTGCGTCGCCCATACCATGTGCCATCATTTCGTTGATGGCGGTATAGTCGGTAACGATCATGCCTTTAAAGCCCCACTGTTTGCGGAGCAGGTCGGTGAGCAGCCATTTATTGGCGGTGGCCGGTATGCCGTCAATTTCATTGAAAGAAGTCATCACCGTGGCTGCGCCCGCATCTAATGCTGCTTTGTAAGGAGGCAGGTATTCGTTGAACATCCTGATGCGGCTCATGTCGACTGTGTTGTAGTCTCTCCCCCCTTCTGCTGCTCCGTAGAGGGCAAAGTGTTTTAAGCAGGCGAGCACCGTGTTGTCGGTTCCCATATCGGTTTGCTGGTATCCTTTCACCATTGCTTTCGCCATTTGTGAACCCAGCCAGGGATCTTCACCAGCACCTTCACTTACGCGGCCCCAGCGTGGATCGCGGGCAATATCTACCATTGGGGAGAACACCCAGTTTAGCCCATCGGCTGAAGCTTCGTCGGCAGCAGCGCGGGCGGTGCGTTGTACCAGTGCCGTATCCCAGGTAGCTGCAAGGCCCAATGGGATGGGAAATATCGTGCGGTGGCCATGTATTACATCGTATCCAAAGAGCAGGGGTATTTTCAGGCGCGTTTCATTGACTGCTATGTCCTGCAGCTTACGTACAGCTACCGGTGTATAAGTATTGAACACTCCTCCTACCAATCCTTTCTTAATTTTTTCTTCCACTCCCTGGCTTAGTATAGGGCCTGTAACATCGAAGCCAACGGATGGCAGGTTGAGTTGTCCTATCTTTTCTTCGAGTGTCATTTTTTGCATGAGGATGGTGATGTATTGGTTCATCTTCACCTCTTTGGCCAACTGCGCGTTGGTGTACAAGCTTGCTACCAGCGCTGCAATGGTTAACATTTTCCTGATCATATAGCGTTTTTTATTTCTTTAGGTATGGCTGTATTGCTTTTTGCCAGATGGCGTATCCTTTGGCATTCATATGTAACCGGTCGTTGCCGTACAGGCTTTCATCTGATATTCCGTTCTGCATCATCAACGGGTATATATCTATATACTCTGCTTTTGATTGTTTGGCGAGGTAGTCCTTAATGAGCTGATTGGCTTGTATCAACTTTTCGCGGAATTTCTCGCGGCTCGGGCTGGGCTTCATGGCTACAAATGCTACCGGCACTTTCGGCATCTTTTTACGGATGAGGGTAAACAATTCTTCAAATCGTTCGAAGACAACCTGTGCGGTAGTAACATCGGAAGCGATGTCATTTTCGCCGCAATAGATCACGATCTGTTTTGGGTTATAGGGAAAGATGATGTCTTCGGCATATTTCGTTACGTCGGGCAATGTAGAGCCGCCGAATCCGCGGTTGAGGATCGTATATCCCGGGAAGTCGGCCTGTACATTGGGCCAGAGCCTGAAGGAGGAACTACCGACAAACAGGATAGGGTTCTTTGGCGGCGCCTGCACGCTATCTTTCTTTTTAAATGCTTTTATTTCGCCTGCGAGGCCATCCTGGGCTTGCAGCTGAAAGGCAACTACCAGGCATGCTAAGAGGGTAAAGAATCGTTTTACTGTTTGCATTTTTGTTATTCGACTTTTGTGATGTGTGTTTTTTCTGAAACGCCGTTTTCGTTGACGGTTTCTATGCAAAAATAATAGGGCCGGGTTTTATCCATGCCTTTAAAATAATATTCATTGGCATTGTGTACCATGATGCTGTTGTACCACTTACCTGGTTCGGTGCCGAAGTAAATGTTGTATGCATAGGCATTGTCTACCGGCGACCATTTTATCCAGGCGCTTCTTTTGTCTTTTTCGGTGCGCAACACAAAGAAGTTTTTCACCGTATCGGGCATATTGCCATTGCCGTTGCCAAATACTCTTAACCCGCTGATTGCAAACTTACCCGCCGGCACATGTATATTCTCCAGCTTAATATATCTTGTTTGCACAGCTTGCGGCAGCTCAATATAATCGTGGGGCACATCTTTTTTATTGTTGCTTTTATCGACCAGTACCTGCCATTTTTTTCCATCTACTGAATGGTAGATCTTGTATTGATGGTACAGGCCGATCGTTTTACCCAGGAACACTGTGTCTATTGCCGGGGGGAATGTAACGTCTTGATCAGCGTAATTAATTTGTATTGCTTTTACTGTGCTTACATTGCCCAAATCTGTTTGTATCCATTCGCCTTTGTTGGGTGTAGCTGCGCTCCAGTATGTTTTGATGTTTTCGTCTACCGCATAGTTAGCGTAATAGCTGCCCAACGTGGATGATACCGTGACTGGCTTGTTATAGTTGAGTAGCATCCAGTTGGGAAACATGCCAGCTACCCGGTTCTGGTAGTAAGGTAATGCAAAAACGCGCCCCTCGGGAAGGAATTGCGGGTAATCGCCGAAGGCGGTATTGCACCACATCACGCCGTCCTCGTCGAAGCCTGTCGGCCATATGCCGAGCCTTCTTTCAAAGTTGTTCTTGACAGATATGGCGATGGTCGATACATGCCACCAATTCATATATCCATCCTGGAAGGTACTGCCGTGGCCTGCGCCCCGGGCAAAGCCTCCGGGTTTGTAGCTAAATGGATCGGGCTGTGGGGTGAAGGGTCCCAATGGATGTTCGCCGACTACTACTCCATCGGCATAGCCGCTGAATTCCGTGCCCGGCGCTCCGTACTGTAGATAATATTTTCCGTTGTGTTTCGTCATCCAGGCTCCTTCTATGAAGGGGTCAAGGAAGGTGTTGTCGAGGTATTCTCCGAAGCGCTGCCAACCATAGCGCCAATCTTCGAGGAGGTACATTTCTTTGCGTGTGCCGATCGGCTGGAGGGTTTTCCTGTTGAGCTCTATGCCGTATAAGGGATATTTGTTGCTGCTGCCATTGTACATGTACAATTTTCCGTCGTCATCGAGGAAGATATCAGGATCCCAGCCGCCGATTGCAAAGGAGTCTACGGCTTCTTTCCATTGGTTGGCTTTGGGGTCGGTGCTCATCCAGATAGGGAAGTTGCTGGAATAGGTGGAACCGAATACGAGCATCGTATCGCCCACGACGCATACTGCCGGGGCGCACAGGTCGTCGTATACTTTATGCCAGGGCTTGAGGAATTTGCGGGATACAAAGTTCCAGTTGCTGAGGTCGCTGCTCCACCAGTAGCCCCACTGGTTGGTAGAGAAAAGATAATAGTCCCCTTTATAGGTTACGATCACGGGGTCGGCTGTGGCGCGGTGCCTGCCCCACTCGCTGAAGTTGGGTATGGGTGTGTAGCCGTAGTCGATGTTGATCGGGTTGCAGTAGGTGCGTGGTGTAGTTTGTGCGTGAGCTATACTACAGATCACAATCGCTATGCATAGAAACCAATATCTTTTCATCTGTCTATTTTAATGCTTCATCTTTTTCTTTTTCGAGGAAGTTGGAGGTTTCCTGCAAGCCTTCTGTTGTTGCTTCGAGTAATGCTTCATCGGGCACCATCGTCAATGGAACAGTGCTGGATTGTGATGGTTCGTTGTAGGGAATGTTCGAGCTCCTGTTGTAACAAGAGATCAATGACCAACGGGGTTTATCGGACAGGTTGGCTTCGGAACGGTGTAGCAGGTTACTGTGGAAGAACAGGGCATCGCCGGGTTGTATTTCTACGTATACCAGCTCCATTGTTTTCAGTGCCAGGTCTACATAATGTTGTGAAGCACCTACCTGTTCGCCCGCAAAACCATGTTCGATGCGTCCCATATGGTGTGAGCCTTTTATAACCTGCAAGCATCCGTTCTGCTTGTTGGCTTCTGTGATGGCGATCATTACCGACATCATCTGTCCGGGATACAGAAATTCGTTCTTGTACCAATAGCCGTAGTCCTGGTGCCATTCCCAGGCGCCGCCTACTTTCGGCTCTTTTTGCATGAGCTTGGAATGAAAATGGCAGACGGCTGCATCGCCCTCCATCAGTTTATCTACCGATTCTACCATTCGCCTGCTTTTGGTCAGCAATCCATATGCATCATTACCGGGTGTGTACCACAGGGTGAGTTTTGTTTTTTTACCTGTTTGATCGTTGAGGTCGAATGCGTGTTTTTTAACGGCTTCGTCTCCTGTCGCAATTCCGTAGAGTTTATCTACTTCTGCTGTTGTTAAAAAGTTTTGTACGATGACATACCCGTCTTTGTTGTAGGCGGCTATTTGTGCCGGTGTTAGTTCAAAGTGTGTCATGGCAATCGTTTTTATTGGTTGGTCATGATCTTGTTTTAACAACTTAGTCTGGCCGCTTTGAGCGGCCTGACTGTTGTGGCGCTTACGGTCTCGCAGAGCTACTGCAAGTGCGGGCTCTGGAAGCCTAATTTTTTCAGGCCGGCTTTTACTTCGGGGCAACTCATGAACAGGTTCCACAGCATACCGGTGCGGTGGTTTTCCATCATCACTACAATCGGTCCCTGGTCGATGGCCAGGTAATGGGGCAGGTACCAGTTGGCGGTTTCGCTGAACGCATCGTAAAAGCCATAGGGTCCCCACAGTTTATCTTTCAAATCGTTGTACCAATGTTTCATGGCTGCCATCGACTGATCAGGTGTATAGGGGAATGATGACAATGCTGCTGTGGGTGATATTACTCCCAGGTCATTTTTATCGTCCGGGGCATGGGCTGCATATCCTTTTACAGAATAGCTGGCAGTGAGGCCCCAATTGTCGGGGCCATAGCCTTTGTACTTTTTAGGATTCGCGACGCACCACTCGTAGTTGGTGAGTGCCTGGTTTTTTGTTTCTTCCCAGTAATCGGCATACTGGTCTTTCAGTCCGCGCGGGTCGAGGCCGAGGTAGGAATAGTGTGCCCAGAACAGCGGGCCTCCATTGGGAGGGTTGCCCTGATGGCGCAGACCCAGTGTGTATTTGAATTTAACGCTGTCGGTTCCTGTTGTGATGGGTGGGTTGGCTTTTATCTTTCCATTCTCTGCCCATCCCTGGTGATACACTTCTGCAGGTATGCCATGAGTGGGCGAAGAAGCAGCCAACACATACATGATGAGACACTCGTTATAACCACGTACTGCAAAGTTCATTTCCCAGGCATAGGTGGGGCTCCAGTGCCAGTATAATACGTTCTTGCCATTACGGTACCAGTTGAAATCAACTTCTTTCCACAGCTTATCGATCTTTGCCGCCAGTTGTTTTTCTGCTTCGTTGCCATTGGCGAAGTATTGACGTACACACAGCAGTCCCTGCAACATGAAGGAGCTTTCCACCAGATCGCCACCATTGTCTTTCGTACCAAAGGGTTTCACTTTGCCCGTCTCGCCATTAATCCAATGCGACCAGACGCCGTGGAAGCGATCGGCTGTTTCGAGAAAGTGTACAATCTTTTCCAGTCTTTCTCTTCCCTCATCGCGGGTGATGAATCCTCTTTCAATACCTACAAGAATCGCCATCACGCCAAAGCCACTACCGCCACTCGTTACGATATGCTTATCATTATCAGGATATACGTTATCTGCGTGGAATCGCTCTCTTCCCATACCGCTGGTGGGCTCGGCTCCCTCCCAGAAGTACTGGAAGGTGCGTTCCTGCACAAGCCGGAACAGGGCCGTGTCACTTAGGTTGGCGTCACTCTTTGCCGTTGTGGATGTATCTGTACCGGAAGTGCCTTTGTCTGCTCCGTTTTCTGCAGAGCCACAGGCTACCCACATGGCAGCGGGCACGATCATCAATGCAATCAATTGCTTCATACGAATCATTGTATTATAAATAGGGTGCTGTAAATCCAAGGTTCTTCATGCCTGTTTTTACTTCGGGACAACTGGTGAACAGGTCCCACAGTAACCCGCTGCGATGATTCTCGATCATCACGATGATGGGTCCCTGATCGATGGCCAGGAATGTTTCTGCAAACCAGGTGTCTTTCAATGAGAAGGCATCGACAAAGCCGTATTCTTTCCAGAGTTTATCGCCTAATACATAATAATAGAATTTCAACGCTTTCATTGATTCTACGGGTGTATAGGGAAAGGACGACAAGGCTGCTGTGGGTGCAATGACGCCTACGTCATTGGTTGGCGAGCTGGCCGTGTAACCGCCGGAAATATCGCTTGCGGTAAGTCCCCAACAAGAGTCGCTATACCCAAAGTATCCTTGCGGGTTGGCGACGCAATAGTTATAGTTGATGAGTGTATGGTTCTTGTTTTGTGTTGTATAATTGGCCCAGGCATCGGTGAGGTTGTTGGGGTTGATGCCAAGGAATGAATAGTGGGCAAAGAACAACGGGCCGCCATAGGCCGGGCCTAATGGCAGCTGCAGGTTGTAGTAGCTATTGTTGTTTCTGAATGCGCCGTTGTTTGTCCAACCATTATCGTACACAATCTTAGGTATGGAAAAGCTGGTGGATGATGCTGCCAGTACATAGGTGATGAGGCATTCGTTCCAGCCGCGTATCGGCATGTTCATGTCCCAGTTGTAGTTGGGGCTCCAATGCCAATATAATACGTTTTCATTGTTTTTGCGGAACCAGCTCCATTCTACTTTGTTGCAGATCGTATTGATGTCGCTGCGCAAGGTGGTTTCTGCAGCATCGGCTGTATTGAAATACTGGCGGGCGCAAAGTAGACCTTGTATCAGATAAGAGGTTTCTACCAGATCGGCGCCATTGTCTTTTGTGCTGAAGGGAACAGCTGCTCCTGTTGCGCCATTAAGCCAGTGGGGGAAGGCTCCGTGAAAGGTGGTTGCATTGTTTTTAAGGAAGCCCGTTATTTTTTGCAAGCGGGTCAATCCTTCGGCACGTGTAATGAAGTTGCGGTGAATGGCTGTGATAATAGCCATGATGCCAAAGCCAGACCCTCCGGATGTAACCACGTCGCCGGATGTATTTCTTTCTCTTGCAAGGCCCGAAACAGGATGTCCAAAGTCCCAGAAGTATTTAAAGGTTTGTTGCTGTACTTTATCGAGTAGCTGTGCATCGGTGATGGCAGGGAACTTACGGGATGAATCTATTTTGGTGAGAAGGTTTATATCGATGCCCGATTGCAGGCTTGTATTTTCTTTGGACTTCAGCAAGGTAGTGAGCGTTACCGTGTATTGGGTGATCGATGTCAATGCTGTGGAAGGCTGTATTACCAATGTGCTATCGTTGTTTTCCAGGGCAACTGTATAGGCGACGGTAGTACCCGATTTGGCCCTGATGGTCAGGGCGTTGCTTACAGTAGCCTGGTTGACCTTTGTGTTGAAGGTGTATTTCAACACCGGCTGGTAGTTTACGTTGGTGTAAGTAAATCCATTGAACCGGCCATCTACTCTCAATGCGGAAAAGCTGAAAGAAGTTGGCGGTGCAGGTGGTGGCGCAGGGTTATCTCCTCCGCTTTTGCCACAACCAGCGCCTATCAGTATTAGGCATAGCAAGATAAAGTGGTTCCATTTCATCATTCGACAGCAATAAAAAGGGCATGAAGCATGCAGTGTATATTGCTGCATATTTCATGCCCTGTTGTTATATTATTTACCTCTTCCTTCCAATAGAACAAGGGCACTGATGTCGGCATCAGTGAGCGCCTTATTATAGATTCTTACCTCATCCAATCTTCCCGTGAGGAAGCTGGCCCATGATTCTGCGCCATGGCCGCTTGTGAGGCTGGGCGTAGTCATGAACTGGGATGCGCCGAATACCATTTTTCCACTGTTCAGGAAATTCAAAGCGCCTAATCCTGCCACTGTTTTTGTAGTGGACACGGAGCCGTTCACATAGAATTTGAAAGTGGATGTTGCCTGATCGTAGGACAGCACCAGGTGGCTCCATTTGGTATAGAAGCTTGGTATGCCATCTTTATCGATACCAATTTCGCTGGTGCCGTTGTTGATCACCTTGGCCCTGAATTTCATGGCATCGAGTGTTCCACCGTTTTCGAGGAACAACTCAATGTTGCCCCAAAACTGGCTGTTGTTGGAGAGGGCCACAAGGCCGGCTATACCTGCAGGGTGTAGCGGGCTATTGACCCAAAATGCAAGGGTAAAGCTATGCATGCTTGTGATGCCTGTGCTGGGCGTTGCCAGCACATAGCTGTTCAATGCGCCTTGCATGGCCTGTCCCTTATAACCGGGGGCAAAGCTGGTGCCCACGTTGGTGCCAGCCTGTCCGGAAACACTGTCTACCAGGTTGCCATCGAAGGACCAGTAGGCTACGAGGTTAGAAGGAGCTATTTCTTTGGAGCTGGTATATCCACCGATCGAAAGGGCCGGGGCATAGCTATCGGTATCGAATTTTTTATAGCAGGAGGTAAATAGTAAACCTGCTGCCGCAATGGCGAGCATGGGTTTAAAATTTTTGCTGTTCATATTAATGTGTTTAAATGCTGAATTAATAGCCGTTGTTTTGTGTCAATACACCGGCGCTGATGTCGATCTCTGCCTGTGGTATGGGCCATACTTCGTTCTTGTTGGCTTTCCATCCTTTGCCAGCAAACAAGGTAGCGGCACGTCCCTGACGGATGACATCGAAATACCTGTCATTTTCCATGGCCAGCTCTGCTCTTCTTTCTCTCCAGATGGCAGTGCGTAGTGCAGCCTGGTCGGTAGTAGTAACCGGCGGTAACACGGTGAGCGGCAGGGCTCCTCTTGCTCTTGTTCTTACTCTGTTGAGCGAGGTGAGGGCCAGGGTGGTATTGGCGCCGCCGATTTCGTTGGCAGCTTCAGCATTCATTAATAGTACTTCGGCAAAGCGCATAACCCGGAAGTTCTGTTGGCTTCCTTCGGTAAATCCAGCTACCATAAGGCTTTGGGGCACGTATGATTTTTGGTTGTACCGGGGATTATCGCCAGCTACGGGAATCGCATCGCCCTGTGGTGTAATCTCTCCTCTGAAAACGATCGTGGCATCTCTGCGCGGATCATCTGTTTCATAAGAGTTGGCGAGATCGGCTGTAGGAACGTTGAAACCCCAGCCCATACTGGGCGACATGCCCCGGATACCTTGTACCTGGGAGTATTGTGAGTTGGAGGCTTCTTTGTTATCTGGTATCAATGCAGCCTGTACTTCGAAGATGGATTCGATGTTGTTCTCATTTTGTATGCGGAACTGTTTTTCGTAATCGGGGAACAGGTCATAGCCGAGTGCCATCACCTGGTTGGTAAGTGCCAGCACCTGATCCCACTTCTTCTGGTACATGGAAACTTTCGCATGCAGGGCTAATGCAGCTCCTTTGGTAGCGTGGCCAACATCAGCAGGTCCGTAGTTCTGTGGCAGTGTGGCTGCAGCTTCTGTAAGGTCTTTTTCCATGGCTGCATATACATCGGCCTTCGGTGTTCTTGGAACGTTGAACTCAGAGGCATCTTTTGGAATAGTGAGCCTTAAGGGCACATCTCCAAATGCTCTTACCAGCCTGAAGTAACTATATGCCCGCAAGAACTTGGCTTCTGCGAGGTAGCGGTTCTTCAGGTTAGCATCCATTTCTATTTTAGGCACATTGTCCAGCACCTGGTTGCAATAGTTGATCTCCAGGTATTGTCCTTTCCAGAAGTCATATACCTGCCCGGAAGAGTTGGCCGAAGATGGTCCTACTGTAAAGTTGTCGAAGTCGTCGAGGTAGGAAGCATCACCGGTAGAGCTTCCTTTTTCTGCATCATCGGAACCAAGGTTTTCTACTGCTATCGTAGCAAATGCAACTTGCGGCCATGCGCGTAAATAAGCATACATGGCGTTGACGGCTTTGGCGGCATCGTCTGCATTGCGCCAGAATTGTTCAGAAGGCTGAGCACCTTCCAGCGGTACATCTATAAAGCTTTTGCTGCATCCATTTGCAGCGATCACGAGCACAGCTGCCAGCAAAGATGTTTTTATATTAATTCGTTTCATTGTAATTCGATTTTGAATTAGAAGCTAAGGTTTACGCCAAAGTTGTAGATGGCTGACAATGGATATACATTGGCATCTATACCAGATCCTGTGGGTCCACCTCCGATGATCTCGGGGGAGAAGCCGTTGTACTTGAAGAACGTAAATGGATTCTGGGCATTGACGAATACGCGCAGTCTTGAAACGGACCACTTGTTCATCAGTGTTCCGGGAAGTGTATATCCCAGCTGGATATTCCTGATCCGGAAATAATCGCCATCTTCTACAAAGAAGGAACTGGGCTTGGCGTTGTAGGTGCTTCCAATCTTAGCTGAAGGATAGGTGTTGGAAGTGCCCTGTCCATGCCAGCGATTGTCGAAGAATTCTTTGGAGAAGTTTTCATTACCATAGCGCCAGCCAATGTTGGCATTGTAAACCTGTACATCTGCTACGCCCTGGAAGTCGAGCGCGAGGTCGAATTGTTTATAGGTAACGGTGGTATTGATACCGTAGCTGTAGCGCGGGTTAGGATTGCCCAGCACTGCTCTATCGTATTTACCATCGATCACGCCATCGGGTTTTCCTTCGGGTCCGCTGATGTCTTCAAATTTGAAGTCACCTGCTTTTGCACCCCAGGGTGCTGCTTCTGCATCGGTTTGAAATACGCCTACAACTCTATATCCATAGAAGTGGCCAATGGGCTGTCCCAGTACCGTGCGGGTAGCCAATGATCCGTTGGCAAGTCCCTGACCACCGCCGTAAATGGGGTTGCCTCCGGTAACAGTAGACAGCACTTTGTTGTCGTTGATACCAAGGTTGGCGCTGATGCTGTATGTCCAGTCTTTGGCAACATTGTCTTTCCAGGACACGAGAAATTCCCATCCTCTGTTTTGATAGGTAGCCTGGTTACCAACGATGCTGCTTCCTGATACACCCAGTGAGCCCAGGATATCGATAGCGAAGATGGCGTCTTCAGTCTTGCGGTTGTACCAACCAATCTCTGCACTCAACTTATTGTTCAACAAGGATGCTTCGATGGCGATATCTGTACCTACGCTTTTTTCCCAGAATGTAGTGGGGGGAACGATCTTATCGATGCTGGCACCGGTAAATATCTGGTTGCCGAACACTGCGATAAGAGCATTGGTTTGTGTTACTGATTGTACTGACAGGTTAGCTGGCACAGAGGCGTTACCTACTTTACCCCAGCTTGCCCGCAGTTTCAGGTTGTTGAAGAGGTCCTGATTCTCCATGAAGCTTTCGTTGCTGATCACCCAGCCGATACCTACTGCAGGGAAATATCCCCACTTGTCGGAGCCGGAGAATTTGGAAGAACCATCAGCACGGAAAGACGCTGTCAGCAAATATTTATTCTGGAATGAATAGTTCAACCGACCGAAATAAGATGAGATCGTACTAAATAATGGATAGTTGGGATAATCTGCATCTTGTATGTTGCGGTTGTTGCCGAGGCTCAGGTATTCAAAGTTGCGTCCGTTGGGTACGTTTTGCGCTGACCCTATTTGTTTGGTGAACCTGTATGATTGTGCTCCCTGACCGGCCAGTACTTTTATGGAGTGATCTCCAAACTTCCTGTCGTACGTGATCGTGTTTTCCAATATCCAGTTGCGGGTGTGTTCATCAGTCAGCGTGAGGCTGCTGATGTCATTACGCAGGCTGGGACCGAGGTTGTACACGGGGCGATAGTTGCGTACGTGCTGATCGGTGTACTCACCTCCGATGCTGGAGCGAAGGGTGAAATACCTGGCTACTTTCAACTCAGCAAACACGTTGCCGGTACCGCGGTATTGTCTTGTATCCTGATCGAAGTAATCGATAGTAACCTGTGGATTGTACTTAGCGCCATCTCCGAGGGGGAAGTCGCCTGGATCGCCATAGCTGCCATCCTGATAGAATACAGGCAATACAGGATAAGCTGAGTACAGCTGCCTGAAGATGCCTCCGTCAATATCGTCTGACTTGCTATAGGCTCCGGTAAGGGTGTACCCAACTTTAAGTGGTTTTGCTACCATGAACTCTTGTTGGAGACGCAGGGTATAGCGCTGGTAGTTGTTGGTTTCCACGATACCATCCTGGTTGAGGTAACCAAAAGACAAATTATAGTTCGACTTTTCAGCGCCGCCGGATACGGAGATCTGGTGGTTGGTGATGAGTGCATTCCGGAGTGCCTGGTGATACCAGTCGGTGCCTGCTCCAAATTTGGAAGGATCAAGTACCTGCGTGCCTTCTTTTTCATTGATAAGGGTAGCATATTGGTTGGCATTGGCCATTTCGATCTGGTTGGTCACTTTTTGGTATCCTACATAGCCATTGTAGTTGACCTGTGCTTTGCCTGATTTTCCTTTTTTAGTAGTGATGAGCACAACGCCGTTGGCTGCTCTGATACCGTAGATGGATTCGCTGGAAGCGTCTTTCAGGATGCTCAAGCTTTCGATATCGGCCGGGTTGAGGAAGCTGATGTTATCAAACCAAACTCCATCTACTACATACAGGGGGCTGGTGCTTCCGAATACTGTACCTACGCCCCTGATCCTGATCTCCGGTGAAGCACCGGGTGCTCCTGAGTTGGTGATCTGTACGCCAGCTACTTTACCTTGTAAAGCGCTGATTGGATTGACTGACGCCTGTTTGGATATTTCTTCTCCTTTGATATTTGTCACGGCTCCTGTAACATCTATTTTACGCTGTGAGCCATATCCTACTACTACTACCTGCTCCAAGGGTGTATCAGCAGCCTGCAGTGTAATATTGATGGAAGTTTGTCCTGCTACTGCCACCTCCTGGGTAGTGTAGCCTACAGAAGAGAAGATCAGCGTGGCATTGTCAGGGACTGTAATGGTAAATGAACCATTGGCATCTGTAGAGGTGCCGGCATTGCTGCCTTTCACCCGAACTGAAACGCCTGATATGGGTGCGCCGGTAGAGTCGGTGACCCGGCCGGTAACCTGCGCCGGCTGTATGATGGTATTCATCCGCTTCAACACTACGAGGTTGCTGTTGAGCACTTCATAGGTTAAAGAGGTGTTTTCCAATATCCTGTTTATCACAGACAATACTTCTTCATTATTGGCAGTGATATTTACTTTCTGGTCTGCAGGAATCAGGCTTTGATTGTACAAAAAACGATAGTTAGTCTTTTTCTCTATAGCCGAGAGGACTTTTTTGAAGTCGGCTGATTGCATGTTCAGGGAGATCCGGGATTGGGAGTAGACTCCGGCTGACACATGCAGGCAACTGACCAGAAGAATGACAACCGTTAATTTCATGATAAATGCAAGCTTTAAAAGGTTAGGCCTCCCGAAGAAATCGGGAAAAGTCCTTATTTTTTTCATACTTTAAGCATTGAAAAAGGTTATAAAATGGTACCTGCAACTTTCCGAGGGTTGTGAGCATACCGAGACTTTTTTCGATCACAAACGGGATCCTGCGTCAACGGGGTCCTGTTTGCTTTTTAGCAGTTTTCTTTTATGTACTATTGATCTGGAGCATTGGCAACATGAGTTTTCGTTAGTAATTGTTATCGGGAAATAGTAATCGTTTTGCCCTGGAATTTATAATTAAAGGAGCCGGTTATTTTTAGTGCCCGCATCGCATCTTCAATGGTCTCTTCTTCGAATACCCCGGTAAAGCGTAAGGCTCCAATACGCTCATCTGAAAAATGTATGACCACACCATACCAGCGTTCCATCTTCACCGCTAAATCTTTGAAGGACTCGTCTTCAAATACCAGTTTGTTTTCTACCCAGGAGGTTTCGATGATGGTACTGTCTTCTTTCTGATAGGTGAGGTGACGGATTGCGACCAGTGGCTCCACATTTTCTTTGTGTGCCTTCGGCGTATTGCTTACGGCTGTAAAGGTGTCCCTATTGGCCACCACTATTTTTTCATTGGGTTTGAGGATTATTTTCTGGGACGGACGGTCTTTCAACGACACTTCAATGCTGCCGTGAATGAGTGCAGCTTCGGTGGCTTCGTCATTTGGATATGACTTTACGTTGAATTGTGTACCTAATACTTTTACATCCATTTTTTCGGTGTGAATGATAAAAGGTTTTTTCTCATTTCTTACTACATCAAAGTATCCTTCACCAGTGAGTGTTACTTCGCGCAGGGCGTTGTTGAACTCTTTGTCATAAGTAAGCTTGCTACCAGCGTTGAGCCACACTTTTGTTCCGTCCGGCAATTGCACCCTGGTCCGGGACCCTTGCCGGGTGGTGATCTCACTAGCCGGGCTTTTGTCGATCAGGGAAGCTGTTTCGGGGGATGGTTGTTGCCCCCAATAAAAAAAACAGGCCACCGTGATCATTGCCGCTGCTGCTACCCACCATATATGCCGACGCCTGGAAGGTCTGCGTGATCCTTCCAGCAACAGGGCGTTGTCTTCCTGGCCCTGACCGATCGTTATGCCCATTTCCTGCATACGGGTTATGTGTTGCTGATAACTGGTATGCAGGGTGTCGTCCTCCGGGGGCTGTGGCTCATGGTGCCACAGGTCGGTAACGGCCTGGACCGGGAAGTGGAGCTCCGGATGGGTACGTAATAGTTGCTCCAGTTCTCCTAATTCATCATCAGAAGCCTCGTCTGCGAGTTTCCGCGCCATCAGTTCCCAAATGCGTTCAGTAGACATAAGGCGGTTGGTTGCTTGTCGATTGTTTGGTTGTTATCTTATTAAGGAGCCGGGTTTTAGGGCAATCCCCTAAAGGGGGAGGAAATATTTTTTGGGAAAAGTTGAAAGGTTGAGAAGTTGATAAGGCGAAAACCGGTTGGAGGGTTGAAAAGGGAATATAGCGTAGTAACTGACGTGGTTTGAAAGTTGACGAATCGGGAGATTCCTGGTAAAGAATGCAGAAACTCTTAAAAAGTGGTCAGAATCGGATGACCTTTTTGAGGTTGACGTTGATGGCTTTGCCAATTTTGCCGAGGGCTATGGCCAATTGGTTGTCAATGGTTTTGACGGAAATGCCGAGGATCTCGGCTGCTTCTTTGTAGCGGAGTCCATCTTCCTTGATGAGTTTGTATACCAGTTTGCAGCGGGGTGGCAGGTGCATGATGGCCTGGTCTACGCGGGCCAGCATTTCGGCCGTCATCATCAGCTGCTCGGGGTTGTTATACTGGCTTTCGAGCTCCACCTGCAGGTCGTCGAGTGTGATGGCCACTCTTTTTTGCTGCCTGAGCAGGTATTTGAGGGCTGCATTTTTGGTGCTTATATATAGGTATACTTTGAGGTTATGTATCTCTTCGAGGGTGGCGCGGCGTTGCCAGATACTGATAAAAACATCGGAAACGATCTCTTCGGACATCTCGTGGGAATGGCAGAGGGTGTGTGCAAACCGGAGCAGGGGCTTATAGAACAGGCAGAAGAGCTCTTTGTAAGCAGCTTCATCGTCGTATAATGCAATACGACGCTGGATTTCCTTCATGTAAGCAAGCTTTGACATAGCAACCGGCTATTTAAAGACCATCCTTCTTGCAGCAGTGCTGCCTGCACAAGTTAAATCAAAAAATAAAGCAGATTTCTTCCCCATAGTTACTGAATTTGTCTAATTTTGCTCCTCGCCGGAAATTCCGGCTTAATCTTCTAACTTACAGTTAGAAAGATCATTGGTTCGATAGTTCTTTTATTTCAAAATATTCCTCCTTACGGAGAGGGCCCTTAGCTCAGTCGGTTAGAGCATCCCGACCATAGGTCGGGAGGGTCGAAGGTTCGATAGTTCTTTTATTTAAAATATTTTCTCCTTACGGAGAGGGGCCCTTAGCTCAGTCGGTTAGAGCACCTGACTCATAATCAGGGGGTCGTTGGTTCGATACCAACAGGGCCCACACATTAAAAGTTGCCGGATGGCCTTTTTCGTGTACATCCTATATTCCGAAAAACTGGATAAGTATTACATCGGTGCTACAGAAAATGTGGAAGAAAGATTAGCCAAGCACTTGTGTAATCATCGCGGATTTACCGGAAAAGCTGCAGATTGGAGCATTCGTTTGACTGAATTCTACCCGGATAAAACAGCTGCCCTGAAAAGGGAGAAACAGCTTAAAAGCTGGAAAAGCAGACTACGAATTGAACAACTCATCGAAAAGAGTACACATAAGGTTACATCTTAAGTAAGTGCTCACAGCTTTCTGCTGTGAGTTTTTTTCTTTAACCTTTCATTAACCGTTCGTAGGATACTTTTGATCAACTTATTAATCTGGTATGAAAAAAATCCTGACGCTTTTTATTTCCCTGGCCTGTATGACTGCTGTTATGGCCCAGGACTCGACCTCAACTACCGTTACCCCCAAAAAGAAGAAGAAAGACTGGAGCAAGATCAGGCTTACCAACCGGCCCAATGACCACCTTATGCTTCAACTGGGTTACAATGGCTGGTCTCAAATACCAGATACTATTAATACCAAAGGTCTTTCCCGCAGCTTCAATCTTTATTTCATGTTTGACCTTCCCTTTAAAAGCGACCCGCGCTTCAGCGTAGGGATCGGTGCAGGGGTTGGTACCGACAATATGTTCTTTGATAAAATGGATATCGACATCACTGGTCGCCGGGCTAACACGCTTGGCTTCAAGAACGTAGCCGATACCAACCATTTCAAGAAATACAAGCTGGGTACTACTTTCCTGGAAGCTCCTATCGAGTTGCGTTTCGTGTCAAACCCCGAGAACACCAACAAGAGCTGGAAATTTGCTGTAGGCGGTAAGATCGGAACCCTGATGAGCGCTCATATCAAAGGAAAGACCTTCCAGAACAGGAGTGGCAATACCCTCAACGCTTATACACTGAAAGAAAAGTCTAAAAGATACTTCAATGGCACCCGCCTCAGTGTTACCGGCCGCGTAGGTTATGGCGCGCTGAGCCTGTATGGCAGCTACCAGATCAACGCCTTTATCAAGGAAGGATTCGGCCCCGATGTACGCCCCTTCCAGATCGGTTTGACACTGAGCGGCTTGTAACTGCAGACTTGAAGGATTAACTGGATTTCGTTGAGATATATTATTGAAAGGAGACAGTGAACGCTGTCTCCTTTTTTGTTTTAGGACATGAGCGACCGGGTAGCCAACAGGCTCATTACCGCCATTGGATTTATTATGGTTATTTTTGCACACAAAATTTTAGTCATTTGTTAGAGAACAAGAACATTATTCAAAAGGAAGAGAAAGCGGTGCTTGCCGGTCTTGTCTATAAGACCCAAACGGAGGAACAGGTAAAGGAATACCTCGAAGAGCTGGCCTTCCTGGCGGAAACAGCCGGCGCAACAGCCGTAAAACGTTACATCCAAAAGCTGCCGCACCCCGACAGCAAGACTTTTCTGGGAAAAGGAAAGCTGGAAGAGATCAAGAATTTTATCACGGGTAAGGATATCAACCTGATCATTTTTGACGATGAGCTTACGGGCTCTCAGATCACGAATATTGAAAAGGTGCTTGAAATAAAGGTTATCGATCGTTCGGACCTTATTCTGGACATCTTCGCCCGCCGGGCCAAAACCGCCCAGGCGAAAACGCAGGTGGAACTGGCGCAATATCAATACCTGCTGCCCCGCCTGAAGGGTATGTGGAAACACCTGGAAAGGTTAGGTGGCGGTATCGGTACCAGGGGACCTGGTGAAACGGAAATCGAGACTGACCGTCGTATCGTAAAGGACAAGATCGCTCTGCTGCGCAGGCGGCTGGGCGAGATCGACAAGCAGGCATTTATTCAACGAAAGGACCGGGGTGAATTTATCCGTGTGTCGCTGGTGGGCTATACCAACGTGGGCAAATCGACCATCATGAACCTGTTGAGCAAGAGTGATGTGTTTGCCGAGAATAAGCTGTTCGCTACGCTGGAAACTACCACTCGCAAGGTGGTGTTTGAACAAACGCCTTTCCTGTTGAGTGATACGGTTGGTTTTATCCGCAAGCTACCTCACCATCTTGTAGAGAGCTTTAAGAGTACGCTGGATGAGGTCCGGGAAGCCGATATCTTATTGCATGTAGTAGATATTTCTCATCCGCAATACGAGGACCAGATCGGCGTGGTGAATCAGACGCTGACGGAGATGAAAGCATATGACAAACCCGTCATTACCATCTTCAACAAGATGGATATGTACGAAAAGAACACTTTCGACCCCTGGCTGGAAGAGGAGGTGAAGGTAGAGATCGTGAAAGAGCTGAAGGAACGCTGGGAAAATACTTTACAGGGTAATTGTGTATTCATTTCTGCGCTGGAAAGGCGCAATGTTGAAGAACTGCGCAACACTATTCTCAATAAAGTGAAGGAGCTGTACCAGATACGTTATCCTTACAAGACTACTTACTTCTAATGGAGGGTACAGCGGACAAAAAATACAAATGGCACAAGATTGCTGAAAGTGAAGCCGAACTGTCTATGGGTGATAACCTTATTGCCGTGGTAGAGGTATCCGGCAAGAAGCTATGCATTGGCAAGCACCAACAGGAATGGTTTGGCTTCGCTTATAAATGCCCTCATGCCAGTGGCATTATGGCAGACGGGTATATCGATGCGATCGGCAATGTAGTATGCCCGCTGCACCGCTATAAATTCAGCATTAAAAATGGACGTAATGTCAGTGGGGAAGGTTATTATCTTAAAACTTATCCTGTAGAGCAGCGACCTGACGGCTTTTTTGTTGGCCTGCCGGATAGCGGCCTCTTCAACTTCTGGTAGTTTTTCCGTTGAAATAATTTCCCAATTTCGTCGTGTCACCAAGTCATGTTGTAGATAAACTATCGTGTTTGGTAGTCTTTAATCAAGGCTTAATCCGCAGGTGATGTTCCGATAACACTGGCGCCCGATTTTTGATGGTATTTTACTAAAATCGGGTCAATGAATTTCTGGCAGCTGCTTGAGGCGATCGATAAAGATGTTTTCACATTTATAAACGTTGACGCGTCAGCGCCATGGCTCGATGGATTCATGAAACTTCTTCGCAATGCGACCGTTTGGATACCTCTGTATGCTTTCATGGTTTACTGGATCATAAAATCGGGCAGGAAATATGCCTGGCAGTTTATCCTGTTGACCGTCGTTACTTTTGCCCTCAATGATTTTATCAGTGCCAAGATGCTGAAGCCCTGGTTTGAACGCTTAAGGCCTTGTTTTGATCCCGAATTACAAGGTGTTGTACGCAGCCTCGTAGGCTGTGGCGGTCAATATGGTTTTCCTTCTTCGCATGCAGCCAATCACTTCGGGCTGGCCATGTTCTGGTTCTACTCTATTCAGCTCATCAATGGCAAACGGTGGCATTGGCTGTGGTTGTGGGCTTTTATGATCGGGTATGCCCAGATCTATGTTGGCAAGCATTTCCCCTTAGATATTATCGGAGGCGCCATTATGGGCATCACCATAGGGTACTTATTGGCGCGGATATTCCAGCTGTGGTGTTTTCCTTCAAAATCCGGCTCTGAATCCGGCTTCTCCAAACTGGCCAAGGGATAGTTCTCATTTTAAAGCCACGATTGTTGTGTAGCTTTTATAACTTCCGTTTCCAATCGAATACGTATTATGACTGTATTACCGGTGCTCCCCGCGCCTGAAAAAAAATGGCTGCAGTTCTTTATTGGACTGGCTGTTTTCGTGAATTTCAGCGGTTTGTTTGTTACGCTTATGGCTCCTGATGCGGCAGTGTATGCGGCTATCTCGAAGAACATGCTGCTGCGCAATGATTATTTTGAGCTTTATCTCGAGGGGGGCGACTGGCTCGACAAGCCTCACTTCCCTTTCTGGGTAACGGCTTTCTTCTTCAAGGTATTTGGTGTTCATACCTGGTCGTACAAACTGCCGGGTATCTTGTTTGTGCTACTGGGTGCCTGGTATACGTATCGTTTTGCCCGGGAAAAGTTTAATGAAACGGTGGCGTTGTGGTCGGTGTTCATTTTTCTTACTGCAGAGCATATCATCTTATCAAGCAATGACGTACGCGCCGAACCTTTTCTTTCAGGGTTGATCATTGCCGGTATTTATCACTTTTATAAGGCGACCGAGGCGCGGTGGTTTGGCCACCTTGTAGCGGGTAGCTTGTTTGCCGCCTGCGCAGCCATGACAAAAGGTATTTTCACGCTCATCCCTATTGGCGGCGCGGTGGTAGTGCATCTGGCGCTATGCCGGCAATGGAAGCAGTTATTCAACCTGAAATGGGCTTTGGCCATTATCCTTACGCTGATATTCCTGTTCCCTGAACTGTATAGTCTTTGGTACCAGTTTGATGCGCATCCGGAAAAAGTTGTATTTGGGCAGACAGGTGTTTCAGGCATCCGTTTCTTTTTCTGGGACAGCCAGTTTGGTCGCTTTATGAACACCGGTCCTATTAAGGGTAACGGTGATCTGTTTTTCTTTGTGCACACGTTGTTGTGGGCTTTCCTCCCCTGGTCCTTGCTGATGTATTATGCTTTATTCAGGAAAATCAGGAGCACCTGGAAGAGAGATGCTGCCACACCAGTGGAGTTTTATACATTGGGAGGCAGCCTGCTGATCTTATTGGTGTTTTCGGTTTCCAAGTTCCAGTTGCCGCACTATGCCAATATCATCTTTCCCTTGCTGGCCATCATCACTGCCCAGTATCTGCCTTTATTATCCAACAAGCTAATAAAGTTTTTTACTGTAACGCAATACATTATCTTGGTGGTAGCGGTATTGCTGGTGATCCTCCTGCAAGTGCTTTATCAACCAGCCACTCCTTCCTGGGTGCTGATCGTTATTATCGTGGCGTTGTTTGGTTTAATGCTTTTCCTGCCTCGCTGGTTACAAACCACTAAGTTTAGTCTGTTGCTTTATCGTTGTGGGCTGGCTATTTTTATTGTCAACCTCTATCTCAATTGGGTATTCTATCCCGATCTGTTACATTATCAAACAGGTAGTGAAGCTGCTTTTTACCTGAATAAAAATATTCCCGACAGCAGTATCACTAATCTTGATCCTCATACCAATGCGTTGGAGTTTTATGTAAACAATCCTTATATCAAAAAGGATACAAATATTGTAAAGGCTTCAGACCCCCGTTTGCAATATGGCTTGTGGTATGTGTCGCAGGAAGAACTGGAGCTGATGAAGAATCACAACTACCATTATGAAGTGGTGAAGGAATGGGATTATTATCCTGTAACGCGTCTTACCTTGCCTTTCGTCAATAAAAGTACACGCGCTAAAGCGATGAAGAAACGATATATCATCCGGGTAATTCCTTATTGAATTCCTTGCTCTGTGAGGTATTGACGCAGACGCGTTTCTACCCAGACAGGAGAGATGCCTGTGATGCAAGGCCGCGTGACGCAAGTTGTTTTGCGGTGATTGGCAGCGCTTACGCAGGGTGAACAGGGCAGTCCAAGGTAGAATGGCTCTGAGTTGCCCAGGGAGCCGTACAGTGCCGGCGTTTCAGGTCCAAATAATACAAATACTTTCAGGGGTGTTACCGATGCAAAGTGTGCAGGTCCCGAATCATTGGTAAGCATAAAGGTGCTAAGGGTATATAGCGGCACCAGCTCTTCAAACAGGAAAGTTCCAGCCGAGTTGACACATCTTTTGTGATCAACCATACCCACCACCTTCTGCACATATTCTTTTTCGGAAGGGGCGCCGGTGGCTACGATCAACACATTATCAAAAGTATTCAGCACCCCTCGTGCCACTGCTGCAAAGTTTTCCTGCTGCCACCTGCGCTGGGGCAACAGGTCGGACGCGTTGGCATTAAACAACAGGATCGCTTCTCCTTTCCAATCGGGGTATAAGCCTTTTATTTTTTCCTGTACAGGCGTAAGGGTATGAGTGGGCACTTCAGCCTGTGCGAGCTTTATATCCTCCTTCGTTACAACTTGTGTAGCATAAGGATTTTCAAAATGCCCCAGGGCTTTATTGATGAGGGAAACAAAATTAACTGCTATGTGTACATGGGAGTTGTAACGAACAGGTTGGTTAATAACATTGAACCTGTGCAATCCCTCATCATGGAAGCTGGCAAAGCCAATCCGGTGACGGGCACCACTAAAAAAGCCCAACATCGCTGTAAAGCGGGAAAACAGTTCCAGGTCGATTACCGTGGTTATCTTTTTCGACCAGCACCAGGACATGAAACGGAGCACATCTTTGAAAAGGGTGAGCAGGTTGGTGGCATCCATCACAAAGATATTCTCAGCAGGAACGGTGTTGAGGATCTTAAGGCTCTTAACGTTGCTCTTAAAAATAACAAAGTAGATATCTGATGGGCCTTCCTGCTTCAATTTGCGCATCGCCGGGTCGGCGATTACGGCACTACCCATTTCCGATAGCTCGATAAACAACACACGGCGGGTATCTGGCTTTGCTCTCCGTCCTCCACGCAGTACATCAACTATATAAACAAAAGGACTGATCAAAAAACACAAGAGTACTCCTACTTTCGTGTCGATCATGCGCATTGTATCTACCTTCATAGCAACAGCCTATAAATCAGGCAGTCGATGCTGCCCACATTAATAAAAACGGCGAAGTTAGTGTACCCACTTACCGTGATATTGACAGGCAAGATTATGAGTTTATTATCATTTGAGCAGCTGTTGCTACATGATACAGCATTAAAAAACGATTAATGATCGGCGATCACTTCTTTTTCTATTTCCAGCTTGATCATAGGGGCAACATGATAATAAGCTGCAATGGATTCATTGATCATGGGAAGTATCTCTGACAATTGTTTCTGTGTGCGTGCATTCATTTCAATGGTGGTCATTTTACCGTGCAGGTCTTTCACCTGTATAATGCCGAGACTGCTTTTGAGCTTGTGGGCCAATTCAAATACCGCATCCCAATCTTCCTTGATGGCCAGTTGTTTCAACTCTTCGAGCCCCGATGGAACGGTGGTCTCGAATACTTTATAAATTTCCCTGATAACGTTGTTGTCGTTTAATTGTAGCAATATAGAGATGTCAAAGGCCGGATGGTCGACAATTGTTGCCATCGGCTGCGAACTCAGTTCTTCCTCTTTCCGGTCCAGGAGATATCTTTCGAGACAGCGGCGCAACTCTTCCGGCGCAAAGGGTTTGGCCACATAATCATTGGCTCCAATCTGCAGGCAGCGTTGTCTTTCGTTGCGCAACACACTGGCCGTTAATACAACGATGGGGACCGTGAGCCTTAACTGCCGGCGAATATAATCGGTAGCCTGGAAGCCATCCATCAACGGCATGTGGAGGTCCATCATAATAAGGTCGGTCTTGTTTTTCTCGAGCCAGCGAACGGCTTCTTTGCCATTTTCAGCTACCGTAACGGCCAGCTTGTATCGCTCCAGGTTGTATTGCAATACACGCTGGTTCACATCATTATCTTCTACAATGAGCACGTGCTTGCCGGAATAATCTTCCAGGTCTTCGGGCTGTACGATCGTTTTTATATTGCCGCGCACCACTTCTTCTTCTGTGCTAAGGCCGTATGGCAGCAACACCGTGAAGGTGGTGCCAGCGCCGGATTTACTGGCAACATGAATACTGCCTCGTTGTAATTCCACCAGTCGCCTGGTGATGGCCAGACCAAGACCTGTGCCTCCAAACCGGCGTGTTGTATCGGAAGACGCCTGGGAGAAGCTTTCGAAAATGAGGTTCACTTGTTTTTCATCGATACCAATGCCCGAATCGCTTACCTGCAGGCAAAGGATCACTTGTTCGTCTTCCTGCTCCTGTAGATTTATTTCGAGGGTCACATATCCTTTCTCGGTAAACTTGAGGGCATTACTCAACAGGTTCGTCAATATCTGGCCCAGGCGGTGCGGATCGCCCACGAGATGCAGCGGTACTGAAGGATGCAGCAAGGTAGAAAAGCTCAAGTCTTTTTGTTCGGCCTTCAACCTGAAAACAGCGCTAAGCGATTTTATAATATCTCCAAGGCTGAAAGGTATTTTCTCGATGCTGATCTTTCCTGCTTTGATCTTCGACAGATCAAGGATATCATTGATCAGCACCAGCAGGTTATCGCTCGACTGCTTGATCATTTGCACATATTCCTGCTGATGGGACTGGAGTGGCGTTTGCGCAAGGAGACCTGTCATACCAATGATGCCATTCATGGGCGTGCGTATCTCGTGGCTCATATTGGCCAGGAATTGCTCCTGCAGGGTTTCGGCAGTCTCTGCTTTCTGGCGGGCAGCTATCAGCTCCTGCCGCGACTTTACCATGTCGGTAATGTCTTTCATAAAACCGCTCACTCCGAGGAGCTGATTGTCTTTATCAAACAACGGGAATTTGATGGTGAGCAGGTGACGGGGGCCTCCGGGCAGGTATAATACATCTTCCAACTCTACCGGCTTGCGGGTTTCTATTACTTGTTTATCGGCAACGTTGTATCGCTCGGCAGCGTGTTTGTTGGCCTGCACATCGTGTACTGTTTTTCCGATGATCATATCGTCGGAGAGACCAAATACTTCTCTGCATTGCTTGTTGGTAAGGAGGTAGCGGCCTTCGAGGTCTTTTACGTAAATGATCAGCGGCGCATTGTCCAAAATGGCCTGGATGCGGTATTGATATTCCTTTTGTTCGTCTTCGATCTTTTGCAGCTTTTGCCGCACCAGCTCTTGTTGGGTTATATCTTTCACTACGCATTGAAAGCCCTGTACCCGGCCATCTTTTTCGAGCAGGATAACATCTTGTTCTACCCAGCGGATACCATTGTTCTTAAACCGGATGGGAAATACCATGGTGGTTTCGCGGGTACGATCCAGGAATTGCTGTTGGTATACGGCCGCGACCCTGGGTATCCATTCTTCGGGGATGAGGGCTGAAAAATGCTGGCCCAACATTTCCTCAGGGGTATATCCCGTCAATGCTTCTACCTGTTTGCTGATGAAGGTGAAGTTGCCATTGACATCAGCGGTATAAGTGATGACACCGGCATTTTCTACAAACTGGCGGTATTTGACCTCACTCTTTTGTAATTCGTCTTCTACATTGTGGCGCTTCACGATATCGTTGTTGAGGCGATACAACAGAAAAGCGATAAAGACCAAGACGGCGAGCGCGCCGATAATAGCTGTTTGTAAAGACTTGCGACTTACTTCCTGGCTTCTCAACGTTCTGGCGCTGAGCAGGTCGTTTTCGCTCGATCTCATATTGGCGAGGGAAATGGAAAAGCTATCCATCAATCTTTTACCCCGCAAGCTGCCAATAAGTTGTGCCCCTTCGGCAGGCGTTTGCCTGCTTGCCTGGACGACTTCCTGCTGGAAAGCCATCTTTGCTGCAACTTGTTTTTTGAGGTGCTGCAGCCGGGTGTATTGTGCCGGGTTATCAACTACAAGTTGGGTAAGACGATCGAGGTTTGTCTGCAGGGTTTTGTTGTGTTCGGGGAAGCCGATAATAAAAGTTGCATTGCCGGTGGCGGCATATCCACGAACTGCTGACTCTTCTTCGGTGACGAGAGCCTGCACCTGGTCGAGGGCTTTGATGACATCATTGGAGTGTGTGAGCCATAGTTGGGATTCCTGAGCACGGAAGCGATCTTTCCAGGACGACCAGATAAAGAAGGAGACTCCGGCCAGTACGATGAACAGCACAAATAATATAGGCATGTATGTCTTCATGGACATTGCGTATCAGAGTTATATAGGTTTTTACCGGCGGGGGTTCAAATAGTAAGTTACTATAATTTGTCTTGCAAGGGCTTGAAAATATCCAGGTAACCGGGCGGTTATGGGGCATAAATATTTCTTATAGAAAATTTGCCGTAGCGCATGGAGGAAAACTAAAAATCCCTATTTTTGCAACCCCTTAGGGGATATGATGTGGAAAGGCCGGTTAACGACCTGACAATCAGACCCGAAAAAGGGGCCGCCAGGAGCCTGAAAAGGTCATTTTGGCAAACATATTCCTCCTTAGCTCAGTTGGTTAGAGCATCTGACTGTTAATCAGAGGGTCTCAGGTTCAAGTCCTGAAGGGGGAGCGAAAACGAAGGGTTCAGATTATCTGAACCCTTTGTCGTTTATGCCATGTTACTTTAATCTTCTTTCCCTAACACTTCCGCTACCATTCCTTCCTGCATTTCAAACTTACTTTCCAACGTTGTACTATGAAATCCCCACGGTTCACTCAAAAAGCTGCGTAAATTAATGAGTTGGTAAGTAGCTTCGGAGTTATGCCGGAAAGCTGGCATGCACAAGATCAACAACTACACACCATGAAATACCTTATACTTATCCTTTCTCTTACCTGTTCTGTTGCGCTTACAGCACAGACTCAACAGCGACTTTATACTAACCTGGAGCATGAAAAGATGTTAAAGCTCCTGGATTCCACACATAATGAGTTGGTAAGGGTCGTGAATACGCTCACAGATTCTCAATTCTTCTATCATATCGATGCTGATACCTGGTCTGCCAATGACATTGTAGAACATCTGGGGCTTATCGATGAAGGCTATGTACGGGAGCTGTGGTTCTCACTTGCTCAGCCGAGCTTTCCTGCGAGTTATGTGGACTCTACTAAGGGGGGTGATGAAAAAGCAATGGCTTATGCTACACAACCGGAGAAAGGCAGAGCCAGGGGAACGAATTTGCCCAGTAACAGATACTGCAACAAGCAAACTTGTGTGCGCATTTTTACTGAAGCCAATGAGTTGGCCAAACAGTTTTTCACGGCTAATGCATCGAAGGACCTTAGAAGGTATTTTGTTTTCAGAATAGATAGCAAAGGCGTACGTACTATCAAAGACAATTATCAACTGGCTTTATTGCTTGTTGCCCATCGCATTCGGCATACTGATCAACTAAAAAGAATCATTGCGGACTCCAGGTTTTCGAATGCCCGCTGAAATATCCGTATCAACCAGGGCCTGCTTATAAATGCTACTTAAAAAATCATCGATCAACCTCAACACCTCGTCAAAGTTTGTTTCCAGTACCCAGTGGCTGCCATCGACAATATGAACCTGCGCGTTGGGTAAGTCCCTCTTGTAGCATACAGCCTCTTCCACATTGAAGAACGGATCATGTTTTCCCCATATAACGATAGCAGGAGGTTGATTAATACGGAAATACTCCTGAAAGACGGGGAACATTTTCATGTGATTCTTATAGTCACAATTCAGCTCGTATTGCATATCGATATTACCGGGCCTTTTCATAGAGTCCCAATCCAGTACCGGTAATTCAGGGCTTATTGTTGGTAATAATTCTTCAGGTACTCCTGCTGTATATTGCCACTTCACGCCTTCCTCGCTTAGGAATGTATACAGTTTTTTCTTTTTTTCAAGGGTAGGATTTTCCCAGTATTCTCTCATTTCGTCCCATATCTTTTCAACTCCTTCTTCGTATGCATTGCCGTTTTGGACAATTAGCCCTTCGATCTTTTCGGAATGACTCACGCATAATCGAAGACCGACAGGAGCGCCATAGTCATGCAAATAGATGGTGAATGACCGAAGGTTTATCTCATCCGTAAACTTGTTGATGTAAGCCGATATATTGCTGAACGTATATTCAAATTGATCTTTGGGCGGAAAAGCGCTGAATCCGAATCCGGGGAAATCCGGCGCCACCAGGTGGAACCTGTCTGCTAAAGCTGTCATCAGGTTTTTAAACATGACGGACGAGGTTGGGAAGCCAGGTAACAATAACACGGATGGATTTTTCTTATCGCCAGCCTCCCGGTAGAAAATGTCGATACCGTCAACTTTAATCGTTCTGTTGAAAATTTGTCTGCTCATAATGGTATGCCATCAAAGACTATGCCCCTGGTCGTTAGTATATTACTTCAGATAATCAATCATTTAGCAGGTGGCCCGTCGACCCTTTTTAGCTTTCCGCCAGCGGAGCACCTACTCAGGTATCTACCTTTGTAAAATAAATTTGCGCAACCGATCGGCTGCATGTATATTTGCAACCGAACGGCTTCTTATTTATTACTTATGAGACGAGACATTTTTCAAGCTATTGCAGACCCCACCCGCCGAGCGATCCTCGTTTTGATCGCCGTGCAGGCCATGACCCCGAACGCTATTGCGGAGCATTTCGACATCACCCGCCAGTCTATATCCAAGCACTTGCGCATTTTGTCGGAATGTGATCTCGTGGCCCCCAAGCAGGATGGCCGGGAGATCTTCTATGAACTAAAGATCGATAAACTGAAAGAGGTCGATGTATGGCTCGACCAGTTCCGGAAGATCATGGAAGAGCAGTTCCATCAATTGGATCAAGTATTGAATAACCTAAAAAATAAGAACAAATGAGCTTGTTATTTGATTTCACCGTTGACAAAGCAGCGCAAACCGTACACATAACGAGGGAATTTGATGCTGACCTGTCGCTGGTATGGGATGCATTTACCACAGCAGAAATCCTTGACCAATGGGTAGCTCCTAAACCCTATATGTCAAAAACAAAAGTTATGGACTTCAGGGTGGGTGGACGAAGGTTTTATGCGATGGTAAGTCCCGACGGACAAGAGCGTTGGGCAATTCAGAAATATACTTCCATCAGCCCCAAGACCCATTTTAAAATGTTTAACGCATTTGCGGACAAAGATGAAAACCCTGAATTGCCAGGTTCTGAATGGGATTACACTTTTAGCGAAGAGAACGGAAAGACAATAGTGCGTATTACTATTTATAACGAATCGCTTGCCCGGATGGAGAAGCTGATTGAAATGGGCTTTACAGAAGGATTTAAGATGTCAATGGTTAATCTGGAAAACGTGTTGAAGACTTTATCGCAAAAATGACTCTCACTTTCAAAACGACAATCAAAACAAATAAGTAGTAACGAATTTAATAACATAGAAAAATAACAACTATGGCACAGATCAATCCCCATGTTAATTTCAATGGAAATGCCGAAGAAGCATTTACCTTTTACAAATCAGTATTTGGCGGAGAGTTTACAAAGATCATCCGTTTCAAAGACCTTGCAAGCGCAGAATTCCCGGTAGCAAAAAAAGAAGAAAATAAGATAATGCATATTGCTTTGTCTATCGGTAAAGACAGCATGTTGATGGCTAATGATGTTCCGGAAATTATGGGAAGAACGAACGAAAATGAGAACAGGAGTAAAATTGTAGTAAGTGCGGAAAGTAAAGCAGAGGCAGACAAAATATTTAATGGGCTTTCCGTGGGAGGAGAAATAGAAGGACCTATTGGCGATAGTCCCTGGGGTTCCTATTTTGGTTGTTTCAGAGACAAATACGGTATTGAATGGATCGTGGAATTTGACCAAAAATAAAAAGGCCACCGATAGCGACCTTTTTATTTATTCCTTCTTGTGTTATTCTCTACTATTTACGAACGTTTCGAACTGCCGCCAAACAATTTCAGCGCGGCTATCACGGTGGGGCAAACCCCAATTATACTGGCCACCGTCAACCCCACAGCCGGCAAATAGAACATCCAGCTTACGGTGGAGAAACCGGTAAAGTAAATGCCAGTCCACAGGATGGCAGCCATGATGGCATACCATATACGCGTTGATACAGGTGCTTTCATGATTAAGACAGTTTAGCGGGTTGAGGAATGATACGGAGATAAGGCTTGACTGTTTTCCAGCCTTCCGGGTATTTTTCTTTTGCTTCTGCATCCGATACAGCCGGAACAATGATCACATCATCGCCGTTCTGCCAGTTGGCAGGTGTAGCCACTTTATGGGCGGCGGTCAGCTGCATGGAATCCAGTATACGCAATATCTCATTGAAGTTGCGGCCTGTGGTCATTGGATAGGTGAGCTGGAGCTTTATCTTCTTGTCGGGCCCAATAACAAACACAGAACGCACTGTCTGGTTGGTGGCGGCAGTTCTTCCGTCTGAAGTGCCCGGCTCTTCGGCTGGTAGCATTTCATACAATTTGACAATGGCCAGGGTAGGATCGCCAATCATGGGGTAGTTGACTGCCGCTCCCTGTGTTTCTTCAATGTCTTTCTCCCACCTCACATGGCTTTCTACCGGGTCTACACTCAAACCAATAATCTTGCAGTTGCGTTTGGTGAACTCCGGTTCTATCCGCGCCATGTAACCCAGCTCTGTAGTGCACACAGGCGTAAAGTCTTTGGGGTGTGAAAAAAGCATAGCCCAACCTTCTCCGATCCAGTCATGGAATTGGATAGTGCCTTTGGTTGTTTCTGCCGTAAAATCCGGTGCGGTGCTGTTTAATCGTAAGCTCATATTTGTTGTTTTTTAATTGATTGGTTGACAACACAAATATGAGCCAGTCGGTAAGCTATTTCTGTAACAGTTGTTACAAGCTGCTGTAACAAATGTTACAAATCCTTCAACAGCTTGATCTGCTTATTGTAGATGAGGAGTTTCTTATCGTTTTCCAGTTTTTTCAATAAGCGGGAGATCACCACTCGGTTGGTGCCCAACTCATCACCGATCTGCTGGTGGGTAAGATTGAGTACTGCAGAGCCTGTAACGCGTGATTTTTCTTTCAGATAGCCGATCAATCTTTCGTCCAGCTTTTTAAAGGCTACCTCGTCGATACATTTGATCATCTCTGTAAAGCGTCCCAATATGGTCGTCATTACATATTTTTTCCACGATGGATATTTCGCCATCCATTCTTCCATCAATGCTACCGGCACGCAAAGTAATGTGCTGTCTTCTTCTGCTGTTCCTTTGATCACGCTGGTTTGAGAAAGCATGCAGCAGTTGAATGTCATGGCGCAGCTCTCGCCTTCTTTTACGTAGTATAGTAATAGTTCCTGGCCTTCATCGTTGATCCGGCTCACTTTCACTACTCCATTTACCAGGAGTGGGACAGCCCTGATCGTTTGCCCAATGTTGAGCATGGTATCTCCGCTTTTTACCTCCATCAGCATTGACTTTGCTTCCAATTCTGCGAGTAGGGATGGTTCAAAGAATGGTGAAAACTTATCGATATAATTCAAGGGCTGATTGATCATATTAATGATTGTTGTCAATCTCCCGGAGAAAGTGTACAGCTTTCCCTTCGAAATTTGACTGTTTGGTTTGGTAACACCAAGGTACACCAGCGCGTTGGAATTACCATGTATTCAGGTGTTATCCAGTGGCTTGTATTTTTAAAAGCCCTGTCAGAATATGCTTACCTTAGTCTCCTTAAATCAATTACCTCCGTGACGCCAAAAGGGCCAAACATAACTGACAAGACTGGTTTATCCAATGGCCAGCCCCCTGCTGTCAGTATGTACCGCGTTATTCGCCGGTTGTTTGCTTTGCACAGGCGGTTAAAGCAACAGGAGCAGTATTGTAAAGCGCAAATTCCTGTACTGCTGGCCGAGGTGATGCGTGATGCACAGCATAGTTTTTCCCCGAAAGAAATACAACGGATCGCCAAGTATTATCAGCTTTCGCTGAACGTGCTATGCGACAATCTGTACCAGCTCACCGGGAATGAATTAAAAGAAGAAGAGCATAAAAGGATTATCCTGTTAAGTGTTTTCATGCCGCTGGTCGATGACTTGTATGACGATCAACTATTGCACCACGAACAAATTATCTCGCTGGTTACAGCACCGGAAGTGTACACTCCGGTAAACACCGCAGATCATGTGGTGAAGTCGTTGTACCTGGAATTGTTGCGCCTTACGCCCAGGCGGCAATTGTTCATCGAGTACTTGCAGGAGGGCTGTAAATGGGAGAATGAGTCGTTGAAGCAACTGAGTGAAAACATAACAGAAGAGGAACTTTACCAGATCACTTATAACAAGAGTTATTACAGCCTGCTGCTGTTTTATGCCATCCTGGACCATTATCCTTCGCCGGAGATGCACCAGCTGCTTTATCCAGCGGCTGGCCTGATGCAGCTTACCAATGATGCTTTCGACGTATGGAAAGATGTACATAATGGCCTGTACACGCTTCCCAATCTGTTCCGGAATTTTGAACAGTTGCAGCAACTGTTCCTATCGGAGATCGCTTCCATCAATCGCCAGTTATCTCAATTGCCTTACCCGGTACAAGCCAGGCAAAATTATGCTATCACTATTCATGCGCTCAATGCAATGGGGTGGATGTCGCTGGAGCAGTTGAAAAGGGTTACAGCTGATGTTTCAACGATTGAGGAATTAAAGACATTAAGCCGGCAGGAGCTGGTTTGTGATATGGACAACCTGCGACAATACATAAAGTGGATAAAACTTACCAGACGATTTACCAATCACTATGACGCTGCTTCTTCCGATACTGTTCACCGGTATCAACCAACGAAGGAACATGTGCTCTCTTCCTAATGGGTCTCGTATTATAAAAACTTAGGTGAGTCCATGTCGAGATCGCCTGCATCCGGCCACTTTCCCTCGGGAATACTCAGCTTGCCATGTGGCCAGCATTTCCAATCAGGTTTTATCTGCGTAGCTGTAACCAGGTTGTCCAACACTATCTCCATATCGCTCAGGCGCCACACGTCTTCATTGGGATCGTCTTCTTTTCCGGCAGAGGCAGCTATTGCCTCCTGACCGGTGCGGGATAATACCAATGTTGAACAAGGCGGGCTCCAACAACCCAGGCCCGCAAAAGCGAAATGAAGACGCGCCGCTACATCTGTACCACCTACGGAATCCATGGTCACGGCACAGCTTATAGGCTTTCCGAAAAAAGCAGGTGCATTCTCAAAGGCCGTCATCACTTCTAAAAAACGCTGGAGCGGTGAGCCCCAGTTGTTCCAATAAGTGCCTGTGGTTACAAAAAATCCACTGGAGCTGTTCAGTAAATCATGCACTTCGGCAATGCTACCCTTTACTTGCGATAGCGTAAGTATGTCAGCAGAAACGTTGTGTTTTTGTTTTAAATATGCTGCCGCCTGTTGCGTGATTACACCAGCATTTCCCAATTCTCCTCTTACAGAGCCATTGATAAGCAGGATGCTTGTATTGTTTTCCATTTTGATGCGCCTTGCCGCTTTTCAGGCAAATGTAGTTTATCCACCCTATTGGGCTTTCCATGGCGCATTGAAACGGTAACTGCCTGATCCTACCTTCAGCACAACGTATTCTTTCTCCTGGCCAGCCACCTGAATATCTTTGGATGCTGTTAGTGCATTGCCGCTTTCCGTTACATCACTGGCTGCGGCTGCAGGCACATAGACGGTTGCTGTTGTATTGGCCGGCACTTCTACTTCCAACGTCAGTTGGCCATTTTCGACCTTCCAGCCTGAAGATAGTTTTCCGTAGCGCGTAATGTAGCTGGCTGCCGCCTGTGTAAACGCTTTACCGATATGGGGCTTGATGGTAATCTTCTTATAACCTACGGCTCCTTCTTCGGTGTCGAGGCCCACCATTACGCGGTACATCCAGTCGCCGATGGCACCGTATGCGTAGTGGTTGAAAGAGTTCATGCCAGGGGTTTGAAAGGAACCGTCTGTCTTCTGGCCATCCCAACGCTCCCAGATGGTGGTAGCGCCCATCTTCACCGGATACAGCCAGGAAGGATAAGTTTCCTGCAGCAACAGGGTGTATGCCATATCTGAGTGACCGAAACGGCTGAGCACATGACAGAGATAAGGTGTGCCCAGGAAGCCGGTGGTCAAGTGATTGCCGTATTGTTTGATATTGTTCACCAGCCTGTCTGCCGCCTGTTGCCGCAAGGCTTCCGGCAGCATATCAAATTGCAGGGCCAGTACGTAAGAGGTTTGCGTGTTGCTTACTGTTGTGCCATTCGGCGTCGTGTATTCTTTTACAAATGCATCTTTGATCTTTGCCAGCAGGGCTGTGTAAGTGGCCACGTCTTCTGTTTTACCCAACACAGTAGCAGCCTTGAGCAACAGTTGCGTGGAATAAGCATAAAAGCATTGGGCGATCAGGTATTTGTTGGTGATAGCTGAGCGGCCATCCGGGTCATCGCCGAGGCTGTAAAACAACCAATCGCCGAAATGAAATCCCTTATTCCACAGGTTGTTGGTGCTTTGGCTCGTCATGTAGCCCACCCAGGCTTTCATGGAGGGGTATTGGTTTTCCAGTATTCTTTTATCACCGTAGGCCAGGTACATGTTCCAGGGTATGATGGTAGATACATCTGCCCAGCCGGCGCTACCGCCGTCATTGCCATTGAGTACATTCGGCACCACATGGGGCACAGCTCCATTGGCAAACTGATCGGCTGCTACATCTTTCATCCACTTGCTGAAGAAATTATCTACGTCGCGCAGAAAGGATGCCGTGCGGAAAAACACTTGTGCGTCTCCTGTCCAGCCAAGGCGTTCATCTCTTTGCGGACAATCTGTGGGCACGTCGAGGAAGTTGCCTTTCAATCCCCACTCGATATTGTGTTGCAGCTGGTTGATCATTTTATTGGATGAGGTAAAACTGCCTATCGGTTTTATATCGGAGTAAAGGGCAACGGCTGTAAAGTTTTCAGGTTTCAGTTCGCCGGGATAGCCTTCTACTTTCAGGAAACGGAAGCCATGCCAGGTAAAGTTTGGTTCAAAGGTTTCTTCTCCGCCGCCTTTCAAAATGTAGTTGTCTTCGGCTTTTGCTTTGCGAAGGTTGGTGATGTAAAAATTTCCGGCTTTGTCCAACACTTCAGCATGTGACAGCCTGATCGTGTCGCCCGCTTTTCCATTTACTTTGAGCACCACCCAGCCTACCAGGTTTTGACCGAAGTCGATGACCTGCTCGCCGGCAGGCGTTTTAAAAATACGCACCGGCTTAAAGGTTTCATGTTTCTTCACCAGTTCGTTGTAGGTGGCCACCAGCACATCTTTAGAGAAATCGGCTTTCTTTACACCACTCCATGTTTTATCGTCGTAGCCGGCAATAGCCCACCCTTTCTTTTCCTGCCGGGCGTCGATGGTTTCTCCATGATAAATTTCGGAATAGCGGATAGCTCCGGTGGAAGACTTCCAGCTTTCGTCGGTTATGATGTTTTCAGTAGAGCCATC
The DNA here is from genome assembly GCF_059502485.1 of Paraflavitalea sp. Taxonomy (NCBI): domain Bacteria; kingdom Pseudomonadati; phylum Bacteroidota; class Chitinophagia; order Chitinophagales; family Chitinophagaceae; genus Paraflavitalea; species Paraflavitalea sp. The sequence goes on along the minus strand of NZ_JCACET010000008.1, from coordinate 634,146 downwards.
GGTGTAAGTAATGTTCAGTTGAAACAGCAGGGCGATATCTTTTCCATACAGGTCTTTGCGTCCTTCCCATACCAGGTTGCCCCGGTACCAGCCATTGGCAAGGGTTACGCCGATAGCATTGCTGCCGGTTTTCACCAGATCGGTTACGTCGTACACCTGGTATTGTAAGCGTTTGTTATAACTCGTCCAGCCCGGTGTGAGGTAGGCATCTCCCACTTTCTTTCCGTTGATCTGTGCTTCGTACAGGCCATGTGCTGTGACGTAGGCCATTGCCGATTTGATCTTTTTCTTACTGTTGAACTCTTTGCGAAATAATGGGGAAGCCCGGAGGTTGTCTTCTTCGAAGCCCGGCACAATCCATTGGGCAGACCAGTCGGCCGATTTTAACAGGCCCATTTGCCAGAAGGCGGGTGTACTCCAGGCTGAAGCCTGCCCGGCATTGTCCCATACCCGCACCTGCCAATAGTAGCGCTTGCCGGAACTTAACGCTTCGCCATTGTAGGGAACGAGGATAGATTGATCGGAAGTGACTTTACCTGTAGTCCAGGAACTCTTACCGCGAGCAAGTTCTTTGGGATCGCTGCCTACTCTTAATTCATAGGCTGTTTGCAACACATTCCTTTTGGGAGAAACCAGCTGCCAGCTAAAGTGAGGCTTTGTGATGTCGAGGCCAATGGGGTTGCTTAGGTTTTCGGTGGCGAGGTTTTGTACCTGTACTTGCGCCATAGACAATGAGATACCAGCTGCAAATGCAGTAATAACGGCAATGAATTTCTTCATATAGCTTGTAATGTTCTTAAGTTAGCAAAATCTTAGCAAAGCATTGATTTCGAATATACAGAGCCTGTACAAGCTGGCTATCCTGCCGTGTCCTGCATTCGCTGATGTGTTTACAGGATATTTTTCAACTCTTCCTTTAACGCTGCTATGGCTTCAGCGTATCTGGCATGGCTCTTCAGTGTTTTGGCCGAAGGGTCGGCTTTGAGGATCTTACGTAATATGTTGGGATGTTCTATGCCTTCCGGAGTTACTTTATAAGCATCGATGATCAGCCGGGGCTTATTTTCGTCCTGGTGGGTATGAATGTCGAATACATGGTTGTTGGTCCGGAACCTCTCTGTACGGATCAATATCATATTCAGGCTTTTCTCTCGCCCTCCACCCGTTACTATTTGAATAACCTCCACCGTTATCTCCTTATTTGAAGCTTTGTCCAGTGGTGGCAGCTTCGCTTGCTTTGGGGCTGTTGCTTTCTTAACAGGCGTGGCTTTCTTTGGAGTAGATACTTTTTTACTTGTAGCAGGCTTCTTTTTAGCAACTGGTTTCTTTTTAGCAGTTGCTTTTTTCTTTGGTGCTGCTTTCTTTTTTCGTGGGGGCATACGCTGATTATGAAAGTAAAGTTAAGATGGTTTAAAGAACGGGAATATCGAACTCCACTGTTTTATCGGGCAGGCATCGTGTATCGTTGCAGGCGATGTAGGTGATTGATCCACGCAGGTTTGTTTTTACGGCTGCTTTCAGGGAGAATTTCTGCACAAACTCCAACTTGTCGCTATACTGATACTGTATAATGCCCAGGTTTTTATCCTCGTATTTTTCTTTCTTCCCTATTTCAGCAGCCTTGCCATTAATAATGATCAGCGGATTTTTTGTAAAGCTGATCTCGGTAGGTGCTGCTATTGCTTCTTTGGGTTGTATCTGCGAATAGATATGCCAGGGTGCATCGATGGCTGTCACTATATGCAGTTCATAGCTTTTATCTGCCAGTTTCTTTACTTCAAACTTCACGTGCACCGGGTCTTGCTGAGCATGGATATTCAGCGCAACTACTATCAGCAACAGCAATGAAAGGCATTTTTTAATCATATAAGGGGTTGTTTATGGGGGTCTTTTTTAGAGCGAATAGGCTTCGGAAAATGACTTCCTAAATATAATCATTAGCCGCATGTTTTTCGGTAAACGGCTTGATCTTTCAACGATTGCTTCAAACAGTACGAAATACCTGAAGTCTATGCAATGCACAGATTCTCAATTGTTTCTTTTCGAAAATAAATCTTCCGGAAATGTGAACCTTTTGCCAAATCTATTCAACCCATATGTGAACCATGTGTCAGGGATGTGTCTGTCATTGGTAAACACCCCCGTTTGACACATGGTTGGCACATGCCTGACACATGGAAGAACGAGAGAAGGGGGTGAAAGCGACTTTGTTGCAGGAAGCATACAATCAGCAATGTGAATTCTTAATTTTAGCGTATGAAATACATTTCTGTTTTGATTCCTGAGGGGGATATCAGCCTGAGTAATGTGGAGGGCATACACCACATTTTCGCAGAGGTGAACAAAGCTTATGCACGTGCCGGGAAGGCGCCTGCTTTCTCTTTTCAACTGGTGGGCAAGCAACGGAGTAATCTGATGAAGGAGGACTTTTTCAGTGTTCATACCAAATTCCTGATCACGGAAGATTTCAAAACCGATCTGCTGATCATTCCTGCATTGCATGGCGATATTTTCAAAAGCATGGAGGTCAACAAGGGGCTTTTGCCCTGGATTGTAGGTCAATATTCGAAGGGGGCTGAGATCATGAGTTTGTGCACCGGGGCTTTCCTGCTGGCTTCTACCGGCTTGTTATCGGGTCATAGTTGTGCTACGCACTGGATCCACGCCAATGATTTCAGGGAACGTTTCCCGGATGTGAACATGGTGGATGATAAGATCATGACTGATGAGAGTGGTATTTATACCAGTGGCGCGGCTTATTCTTACCTCAACCTGATCCTGTATTATATCGAGAAGCATACCACCCGTGATATGGCCATTTTGATCGCCAAGATTTTTGCGTTGGATATGGGCCGCACGAGCCAATCGCAGTTCATCATTTTCCAGGGCTACAAGCACCACAATGATGAGAGTATCCTGAAGGCGCAGGAGTTTATTGAAAGCAACTACCAGGAGAAGATCTCTGTAGACGAGATCGCTACTCACGTTGCTCTGGGTAGAAGGAACTTTGAGCGACGCTTCAAGACGGCTACTTCCAACTCTGTTTTTGAATACATGCAGCGGGTGAAGGTAGAGGTTGCCAAGAAGCAACTGGAAAGCGGCCGGAAAACCGTGAATGAGGTAATGTATGAAACCGGCTACACCGATATCAAGGCTTTCCGCGATGTATTCAAAAAGGTAGTGGGCATGTCGCCGGGTGAATACCGGGACAAGTACAATCGCGCCGTCGCTATTTAACCAGCTTTGGGGCTAACTCCTTTCTTACCACCGGAGCTACTTGTGTACCGAACAGTTCTATGGCGCGCATGACCTGTTTGTGTGGCACCGGGCCTACGCTCATCTGCGCCAGGAAGCGGGTATTTTGAAACAGCTCATACTGGTATAGTATCTTATCAATGATTTGTTGGGGGCTTCCTACCAGGAGGGGACCGCGCGGGCTGCGCATGGCTTCAAACTGTTCGCGGGATAAAGGAGGCCAACCACGCTCACGTCCAATGCGGGTCATAATTGCTGCATAGGAAGGATAGAATTGGTCAGCGGCCTGCTGGCTATCGTCTGCAATAAATACATGGGAGTTGATGCCTACCTGCAGTGAATCCAGGTCATGGCCGGCTTGTTTTGCCGTGTTACGATACAGCTGAATAAGTGGTGCAAAGCGGTGGGGCTCGCCGCCAATGATGGCCAGCGCCAGGGGCACTCCCAACTTACCGGCTCTTGCAATAGATTCGGGTGTGCCGCCTACAGCTATCCAAATGGGTAACTTCTGCTGATGAGGGCGTGGGTAAACGCCGAGGTTATTGATAGCCGGACGATGTTTCCCTTTCCAGGTAATCTTTTCGTTTTCGTTCAGCCTCAATAACAGCTCGAGCTTTTCGGAATATAATTCATCGTAATCTTTCAGGTCGTATCCAAAGAGTGGGAATGATTCTATGAAGGAGCCGCGGCCTGCCATGATCTCGGCACGACCGCCCGATATCAGATCAACAGTGGCGAAGTCCTGGAACACGCGCACGGGATCGTCGGAGCTTAATACTGTAACAGCACTGGTGAGTCTTATTCTTTTTGTTCTTGCTGCTGCGGCCGCCAGCACAACGGCGGGTGATGAAACGAGGTATTCCACCCGATGGTGCTCGCCTACTGCAAATACATCCAATCCCACCTGCTCGGTCAACTCTATTTCTTCCATGAGGTCCTGCATGCGTTGGTGGGCACTGATCACTTTTCCTGTCACCGGATCGGGCATGTGGTCTACGAATGTGCAAATACCTAATTCCATATTGTTTGTTTTGACTGCTGCAAAGTTCAGTGTTATAACAATAACAAGTTCATTTGAGTGAGGCGGTGGGTGGTATACTACGGGGAACCGAGAGGAAGTTTAGCCGGAAAGACGAAAAGGCGGCAAGAGCCGTCTTCGACGGTAATCGGGTAAATAACAAATGGAGTCCCGAGAGACTCCACTTGTTTGTTTTTAACTATAAGCCGACGATAAACTCGTTATTCCTGCATCATGGGCCTGGCCATTTGCTGATGTTGTTTGATCAGCTGTGCCCGGTATTGCGAAGGGGTCATTCCTTCAAATGCTTTGAACCATTTGGTAAAGTTTGAAGGGTCGTAGGTAAGTATCTGTGCTACGTCTGCCACTGCATACTGCGTATCCTGCAGCAGGTCTTTGGCGATGACCAATATCTTCTTCTCAAAGAAATAACACGGATGCTTGCCGGTATGTTCTTTAATGACGTTGCTAAAGTGGCCGGGATGTATAAACAGCTGCTTTGCAAAGTCTCTCAATTCGAACATAATATCTGTCCTTCCCTCTACGATGTCTTTTAAATGCTCATCGATGAGGGTAAGGTAGTTTTGAAAGATCTCTTCATTGCGGCTGATCATATTGGCGGCCTTTCTATTATTAACGAATGAGTATGGTTTTTGTTCGTTCTGAGTTCCAATCGCCGCATGAAGGCATTGATTGTTAACGTGCTATCCTTTTGCAGGGTGAGCCGCCCTTTGAGGGCGACCCACCCTGCAAAAACTTACACTTCCCTTCTCAGTACCTCTAGCGGTGGCCTGTTGACCACGCTGCGGCTATTGAAAATGCCGATGAGAATGGTAAGCAGGGAGATGGCGACGAACAGGATGGCTACAGGCCACCAGTCGGGCGAAAAGCTTGTTTTGAAACTATAGCGTGCCAGTGCCCAGCTACCTACAAGAGACAACAGGATGCCGGTGGCTGCTGCCAGCGCACCGAGGAAAAAATATTCCAGTGCTGTAATGATGAGTATCTGCCGGCGGCTACCGCCCAGTGTGCGCAGTAATACGCTTTCCTGCATGCGCTGGTATTTGCTGATGAGTACGGATGCGATGAGAACAATTAATCCGGTAATGATGCTAAAGCCAGCCATGAAGCGTATTACAAATCCTATTTGACTGAGTACATCATCCAACACTTTCAGGATGAGGTGGAGATCAATGATCGAGATGTTGGGATAGTTGCGCACTACTGTTTGCTGGAACCGTGCAGACACTTCCGGAGAAGGCACACGTGTGATGAGCACGTGGAATTTTGGTGCAGGTTCCAATACGCCCGGCGGGAATACTACCCGGAAGTTGGTTTGTACGCGCTGCCAGTCAACCTTTCGCATACTTCCTACTACTGTTGGCACCAATGCGCCCTGCACGTTGAAGAGTATGCTGTCGCCCATTTTCACATTGATGCGCTGGGCGTATTGTTCTTCCATTGAAATGGGAACTATGTCGCCGGGGTATTTAACACGCGGTGATAATTTTCCGGCAGTGAGCTTTTCGGAATCGGTGAGTGAGTCGCGGTAAGTGACCCGGAATTCCCATTCGAATGCACGTTCGGATATTTTGGAGTTGGTATCTTTCTTTACATCGGCTGCTGTTTTTCCATTGATGGCTTCGATGCGCATGGTTACGATGGGCACCTGCTGCAGGATGGGTAGCTGGAAGTTCTTTGCCAACTGGGTAACGGAATCTTTCTGGCTGTTTTGGATATCGAACAGCACCATGTTGGGCTGGCTACCGCTTCCGGTTAAGCTAACCCGGTTGATGAGTATCGTTTGGATAAAGTACAAGGTGCTGATGAACAGGGCGCCCAGGCCAATCGTCGTAATGAGGGTGAGGGTTTGGTTGTTGGGGCGATAGAGGTTAGCAAATCCTTGTCGCCACAGGTAACTCCACGAAGCAGGAAAGAAGCGACGAACCAGGAACATCAGCAGGCGTGCGATGCCTGCCAGTATGAGGAACGCGAGGAGTATGCTCACTGTAAAGATCATGGCCTGTATCCAGCTATGTACCTGCCACCACGTAAACACTATTACGAATGCCAGGATCAGCAGGTATACCAACCACCTGAACGGATCACGGAAGGAGCGGGCAGGTTCTAAGGATAAGCGCAATGTGTAGAGGGGTGATACTTTGCGCACAGAAAGCAGCGGCAGCAAGCCAAAGAGTGCGGCAATGATTGCTCCGAGGGCAATGCCTTTTCCAATGGATGGCCAGGATATGCCGGCTGTTATTTCAATGGGCAGAAAATCTTTCAGTACGGATGGGAGTACTTGTTGTATCAACGTGCCCAGTATAGCACCGAAGATGGCACCAATGGTACCAATGCCCACAATCTGGATCAGGTAGATCAGGAATGCCTGCACGGAGTTAACGCCCAGGCAACGCAGGATAGCAATGGAGCTGATCTTCTCTCTGATGTAAATATGAATGGCGCTCGCTACACCAATGCAGCCCAGCAACAGGGCTATAAAACTGATGAGGGTAAGGAACTCATTCACGTCTTCGAATGAGCGGCCCGTGTTTCTTTTTCTTTCTTCTACGGTATCGAAGTCGAGTCCTGCTTTTTCTAATCTCGGCTCTAAGTCTTTTACAACATCGGCCACTTGTGATGACTCGTTGAATTTATAATAGAAGTTGACGCCTACGCGACTGCCTTTTTGTACCAGTCCGGTTTGGTCGAGGTATTTGAGTGGGATGTATACCGGTGGGGCTACTGTGGTGGAGAGCCCTGTGCGGCCGGGTGCTTTGTTGAGCACGCCAGCGATGGCAAAGGTTACATCACCAACCTGGATAGAATCGCCTACCTGTGCATTGAATTGCAGCATCAATGTTTTATCGACCAATGCCTGCTGCGCCAAGCGGAATCCTTTGCCTGCCGCTACCGGCGTTGTTTCCAATGCTCCATAATAAGGGAAGTCGCCCTGCAGTGCGCGCACTTGCACCAGACGGGTGCCGCCACTTTTGGAGAAGTAGATCATAGAAGCGAACGTGCGCTCTTCTGATCGCTGGTCTCCCAGTGAATCTAACAGGGGGCGCATCTTTGGATTGACCGGCTTATTGCTTTCCACAACAAGGTCGGCGCCTACCAGGGTTTGGGCCTGCTTGTCGATATCCTTGCGCACGTTATCGCCCAATGAAAAGGTAGCTACCAAGGCGGCTATGCCCAATATGATGGATGATACAAACAGGAAGAGGCGGGAGCGGTTGCGGCGGCTATCACGCCAGGCCATAAGGAGGAGCCACCGGAAATTAAGTTTCTTCTTATAGATAAATCTGTCCCTATCCATTAGCTGTGTTTCAAGATTCTGTCAATGCTGATTAGTTGTTCCGTTCGTCTCCTACCAGGTGGCCGCCTTTGATCCTGATGATGCGCTTTGTTTGGGCGGCCAATTCGAGGTTGTGGGTAACGATGATGAGGGTGGTGCCGGCTTCCTGGTTCAAGTCGAATAGGAGCTTGATAACCTTATCGCTGGTCTCTGCATCGAGGTTGCCAGTGGGCTCATCGGCAAAGAGTATGCGGGGTGCATTGGAAAAAGCGCGGGCCAGTGATACGCGCTGTTGCTCGCCGCCCGACAATTGCATTGGGTAATGGTGTACCCGGTCGGCCAGACCTACTTTGTCCAGCAGCTCCATGGCGCGTGGACGTATATTCTTTTCGCCTCTCAGCTCCAATGGTACCATTACGTTTTCCAATGCTGTAAGCGTGGGCAGCAATTGAAAGTTCTGGAAGATGAACCCTACATAGCGGTTACGGACCTGTGCCCGTTCGTCTTCGCTCAATTCGTTGAGCCGGATGTTATTGAGCTCTACGGCGCCACTGCTGGCACGATCGAGCCCGGCGCAAAGGCCCAACAGGGTTGTCTTTCCACTGCCGGAAGGTCCAACGATCGACAGGGTGGAACCTGCTTCTACTGAAAAGTTGATGTCATTGAGGACATGCAGGGTGTGTCCACCTCCCTGATAAGTTTTGCTTAAATTCCGGATATTCAGAATAGTCTCCATAAGTTTGTTTAGTCGTGCCGATCATTGTTATATTACCATTACCGGCACAGAATTTACAGGCATTGTTGTTGAAGGCTCGTGGTTCACCACTTCCTTGAAAATACACCATTAAACGAACATAAAAAGGCGCTACATGTTTAACGGAACTATAAATCGTGCATCAAATATTTATATGCTGAAAATATTGCTGATAAGCGGCATCGTGAGCGTGCTGGCATTAACGGGTTGCAAAGACAATTCTTCCTCCAAAGACAATGGTGCTACTACTGCCGATAAGAAAGCGGCGGCTGATTCTTCTACTGTAGCTACTGACTCGGCTAAACATATTGTGTTTTTTGGCAATAGTCTTACTGCCGGTTATGGCATCGATCCTACGGAGGCTTTCCCGGCTGTGATCCAGGAAAAGATAGACTCGCTGAAGTTGCCTTACAAGGTGGTGAATGCCGGCTTGAGTGGTGAAACTACTGCAGGTGGTAAAGGTCGTATCGACTGGTTGCTGCAACAGCCGCTTGACATTTTCGTGTTGGAGCTGGGTGGTAATGATGGGCTTCGTGGCATACCCGTGAGTGAGACTGGTAAGAACTTACAGGAGATCATTGACCGCGTGAAAGCAAAATATCCTCAAGCCAGGATCATATTGGCTGGCATGCAGGTGCCTCCCAATATGGGCAGCAAGTATGCCGGTGAGTTCAGGGCTGTATTCAAGTCGCTGGCTGATAAGAATAATGTTGCCTTGATCCCTTTCCTGCTGGAAGGTGTAGGTGGCAACCCGGAACTTAACCAGGCTGATGGTATTCACCCCACTGCCAAAGGCGCCCGGATTGTGGCGGAGAATGTTTGGCAAGTGTTGAATGGGATGCTTTAAATAGGATTCAAGCCAGAGGCTTGAAAATAGGCGTCACCAGCCGGAGGCTGGCGACTTAGAGCCGCCGGACGGTTACACAGTCATATTTCTTTTTCCCCACTGGTATAAGCATATAATCCACATTTGGCCGGAAGTGATCGCTGAGCCGAATACATGCTTAGATTTGTCGTTACACCATTTTGTGGAATGACGCATCCGTTTTTTACTTACCAGAAGTTTATTAAGGATACTGTGGCGCTGAAATTGTTGCGAACGGGCAATGCGGCATTGATCCTCAGCTTCTTACATACTGCCTTCAGGGACGCTGATAAGATCTACATCAGCAGTGCTGACCTCACCCAGCACCTCGCCAATTACCTACAGGAGATCGATTATACCGACGCCGACCAGGAAACGGCCGTCCGGGAGCTGGGTTATTCGTATGAAGACAAGGCCCGGAATTATATCAACCGCTGGACGGATGAGGCCTATTTGCACAATTTTATCGACGATAGCAGTAAGCAGGTAATGTACCAGCTAAGCCGCCATACGGCCAAGGCTTTCCAGATGTATGATCTTTTGCAGGAACGGGAATTCGTGGGTACGGAAAGCAAGTTTGAAGACTTGTTCCAAAAACTGCAGGCGCTGGTAACAAACAGTAACAGTAATCCCGATGAGCGCATTCTGCAACTGGAAAAGGAGAAGAAGGAGCTGCAGCAACAGATCAATGAAATTAAACGCAGTAATACTGCTTCCACTTTTGAAGGCTACCAGGTAAAAAGCCGTTGGGAAGAGATCGTGCGACTCAGCAATGAACTGACCGGTGATTTCAAAGAAGTAGAAGACAATTTCAAGAATATATATCGACAGATCAGCCTGGAGCATGCTGATGCCAAACTGACCAAGGGGCAATTGTTGAAGCTCACCTTCGATGCGCTCGATGAACTGCGTAATAATGATCAGGGCAAGAGTTTTTATGCTTTCTGGATGTTCCTGATGAATGATGAAAAGCAGGAGGAATTAAACTTACTGACTGATGCCGTGTACCGGGTGTTGGAAACACACCAGGTTACTACTGAACATCAGAGCTTGCGCAAGTTGAAGACGCGCCTGCATTATGCTGCCAAGAAGGTATTGGACACCAATGAACTGCTTGGTTATAAGCTAAGCCGCATTGTTGCTGAAAAGGAACAGGCTGACCGGCGGGCTTTGAAAGAAACTTTGCAGCAGGTGTTTCAGGCAGCTATTCAGCGTATCGAGAAGCCGGGATCTGAACGGGAGTTTTATATCACTGTTGATGACCGGGCAGATATCAAGATGCCGCTGGAAAGAAAACCGGGAGAGAAACCAGTGGAAAGTAAGTTTGACGCTGTTCCAAAAGCTGCCTCTATGCAATTGGATGCAGCTACCGCTCTTTCGGGTTTGTATAATGACGAGCAGATCGATAAAGGCATGTTGTTGAAGAACATTCAGAGCTTACTGAAGAAGCAATCGCAGGTGAGCCTGAAGGAAGTGGTGGAAGCCTACCCGCTCAAGAAAGGGCTTGCTGAATTGCTGGCTTATATTACGTTGATCCAACAATATGATAAACACGCTGTGAACGAGGGGGCTACTGAAGATATTTTGTTTGACCAGTCGCAGCGGAAACATTTACGCTTACCTCAAATTATTTTTAATAAATGAGTGTGACATTGCTACCATACGCGAAAGCGATCGTGCAGTTGCTGAGGGGTCCGGTGTACAGTGATGACCAGGAATACTGGAATAATTTGCTAAAATACCAGATAGAAATTACGCAGCATTTCAATGGGCTGGGGCTCGACACCGTGATCCAGAAAGAGGATGGTTATGCTTTTATTCGTCAGGTTGAGCTGGATGACAGGGGTTCTACGATTGGCCTCATCAGCCGCCGCCCGCTGACGTATGAAGTGAGCTTGTTGTGTGTGCTGCTGCGCAAGCTGCTGGATGATTTCGAGATCAGCAATACGGAGAATAAACGTTTTTACCTGAAGCGTAAGCAACTGCGTGCCGAGCTGGAAACGTTTTTCAAGGAAAAGAGTAATAAGGTGAAGTTGCTCAAGGACCTGGACAGTTATATCAACCAGGTGCTGGACCTGGGCTATATCAAGATAACAGAGAGTGATGCCCAATACCGGGACGAGGACACGTTTGAAGTGCGCACGATCATCAAAGCTCGTTTTAGTAATGATGTGTGCCTGGATTTTTTAAATCAACTGAAAGAAGATGCTAAGTCTGTTTAGTACTGATAGCAGCAAGGCTGGTTTTCGATTGCACAAGATGCAGTTGTACAACTGGGGAACTTTCGACGGGGTGGTGTATACCATCAGCCCGGAGGGAGAGAACAGTTTGTTGACTGGCGCCAATGGTAGTGGTAAGACCACGCTTGTGCACTCGATGCTGACGTTGCTGGCGGCGGAGCGCCGGATGCGGTCTTTTAACCAAAGTGCGGAAGGAAAGACCAAGAATGAACGTAGTGAGGAAAGCTATGTGCTGGGTGAGTATGGTGAGGAGACCGATAGTGATACGGGTATTCAGACAGCCCAGCGGCTGCGCAATGATAAATCGAAGACGTATTCTATTGTTCTTGGCACTTTCAAAAATGAGGACCGGTTTGTGACGCTTGTTCAATGCCGCTGGTTCAACGGTGGTGAGCTGAAGAAGAGCTTCATGATCGCCCATGCCGAGCTGACTATAGAGGAAGACTTCCGGCACTTCGATGCGCAGGGCAACTGGAAGAAAGTGTTGCGACAACGCTTTCCCAAGCGCGGCAGCAAGGAACTGATCGAGTTCTTCGACGGTCCCAAGGAATACAGCCAGAAGGTGCGGCATTACTTCGGGATGCGGAGTGAGAAGGCGCAGATGTTGTTCAACCAAACGATCAGCTTGAAGATCCTCGGTAGCCTGGATGACTTTATCCGCAACCAAATGCTGGAGGAGAATGACATGGAGCTTGAGTTCATCAACCTGAAGGAGCAGTTTAAAACGTTGAGTGATACGCACACGGCTATCGAAAAAACCGTGAAACAGATAGAGCTGCTGTTGCCTGTTCAGGACTTATTCCTGAAAGAACAGGAGCTCAGCAAGCAATCCAAGTATTACGAGAACCTGCAACAGATACAACCGTATTACTTTTCTTCCCTGGAAAGTAAGCTACTGACAGAAGTAATTGAAGAGACCAACCTGCAACTCGGTGCTGCGAAGAAGAAGAAACAAGAGTTGGAGCAGGATATCGCTAATACGGATGAACGCGAACGGAAGATCGACAGTGATATCCGCAACAGTGATATCGGACGGCAGATAGCTGATCTTGAAAACCAGCTTCGTCAATTGGAGGTAAAGAAGAGGCAACAGCAGGAGCAAAGTGATAAGCTGAATGAATGGTTGCGCGGTGCCGGTTATGGCATTCAGCCTTCCAAGCTGGAACTGGAGCGCTACCAGGAAAAATCGACGCAACAGCTGTCTTCCCTGGACAATGAAATTGCTATTGCACGACGTAATCAGTTTAAATCGGAAAACGTGCTGCTGGCGCAGCAACAGGAATATGATCTGCTCGAAAAGGAGATCGATGTTTTGCGTCAACAAAAGAATAATATTACGGGCAGAGTAGCGCAGATCAGGGCGGAAATCCTGGAGCATTGTGGCGCTTCGGCTGACGAGATCCCTTTCATCGGTGAACTGATCCAGGTGTTGCCGGAGGAAAGTAAATGGGAGCCTGCGCTGGAAAACCTGTTGCATGGCTTTGCGTTGCGGCTCATTATCCCTACCAAGTATTATCAACAGGCTACCAGCTTCATCAATGAGAATGACCTGCGTGGCCGCGTTGTATATCATCACTATCATAAGGATGAAGGTCTTGGCCGCATGATGAAGGCGGATAAGGAAAGCATCCTGCACAAGCTGGAGATCAAAGAGGATTCTCCTTATGGCAACTGGGTGTATGAGCAACTGCTGCAGTCGTACAACTATGCGGCTGTTCAAAATGTGAAGTTGCTGCAGCAGTACGACCGGGCCATAACCGTGCAGGGTCTTACGAAGAATAAACACCGGCATGAGAAGAATGATAGTCCGGAGGCCAAGCGACGTCAGCAATATGTATTGGGCTGGGACAATACGCCCAAGATCAAATCACTGGTGAAAGACCTGGCGGAGATCGAAAAGCAAATCGACGAGAGTAAGCGGCAGGTCAAGAAACTGGAAGCAGCCATTAAAGAGGTGGAGCAAAAGCAAAAGACGCTCGGGCAAATTCTCGGTGTCAAGGACTTTGAGGCGATCGACTGGAAAGCTACTACTACCACTATTCAGCAAGTGACCAAGCAACTGCAAGACCTGCAGAAGGGTAATAAAGCGCTCGATGCTCTACGCAAGCAACAGCAGGTGCTCCGGGAAGAATTACGGCAGCTGCGTCAGGAAAACGAAAGGCTGACTGAGAAGTCAGGTGGATTGAAGCAACAGGTTGATGCCTGGAATCTTTCTGTGCAGCGTGCTACTGATATTCAACGTCGCTATGCTGGTGCCGATGTGGAAGCGCACCTTCCGCTGATAGAGCATTATGTAAAGGAAGAAATCGATTATACCATCGACCTCGACGTGTTGGAAAAGGTGCAGAACCAAATCCGCACTTCTATCCGCAAAAAGGTAGATGTTTATGGTGGCGATGTAAATACTACGGTTCGTCACCTGGAGCAAGCGATGCGTAAGTTCAAGAACCCGGATGATGCGGCGCTGCATCAACGGTTTCCCGATTGGAAGAATGATACTTTCTCTCTCAGTGAAGGGGCCGAGTTTGTGATGGAATATGTTGTATTGCTCAACAGGTTGCAACAAGAGGAGCTAAAAGATCAACGGCAACGTTTCAAGAAGTACCTGAATGAGGAGATGATCAACCGGATGAGTAGTTTCAAAGAGAACCTCGATGCGGAAGCAGCCAAGATCAAAGACAATATCGGCAAGCTAAACCAGGCATTGAAGAGTATCACTTACCGGCAGAACCCTCAAACGTTTATTCAGCTCGACTGTAAAGAGGACCTGAACCAACAGATCAAAGACTTCAAGTATCAACTCAATAATTGGAAGCCCAACCTCGCCGAGTATCAACGAACGCAGGATGACAGTATCCTTGAAAATAGCTTCATCAAAATCCAGCAACTGCTGGATGACCTTACCAAGCAAGAGAACTGGCGCCGGGAAGTGTTGGATGTAAGGAACTGGCTGAAGTTTACGGCAAAGGAAATCAAGGCTGAAGACAAGCAAACGGTCCACCGTAGTTATACTGGTACGGAAAAGCTAAGTGGTGGTGAGCAGGCACAGCTTACTTATACCATTCTTGGTTCTGCTATTGCCTATCAGTTTGGCATTCATAGTGAAGGTTATGAAACGCGCTCTTTCCGGTTCATTTGTGTGGATGAAGCGTTCAGTCGCCAGGATGAGGAGAAGGCGCGCTACCTGATGGACTTATGCCGGCAGCTGCACTTGCAATTGATGGTGGTTTCTCCTGCCAAGGCTGATGAGGTGAAGATTGTAGAGCCGTATATTTCCAAGGTGCATTTTGTGTATCGCAGGAATCACCGGGATAGTGTGGTATACGACATGAGTATTATGCAGTTTCAGAAGGACCGGGAGAAGTTTATGAGCAAGAAAAAGGTTGCCGAGGCATAGTTGGGCTAAAGCCCAATAGATATTGGATCCTTGTATCCCGGCCCTAAAGGGACCGGGCAATTCCTTTTACTTCGAAATCCTCTGCTTCACAAACAGGTTACGCATTTGACCTGACACATTATTAAATAAGGAGATTACTCTTCGCTCTGATCTTCGGGGGTTGAATCGATCACGCCGCCGAGGAGGGTGGTGGATTGGTCAGCGGGGAGCTCCTGGACGTTGCGAAGCTTTCTTTCGATGGCGCGGGAGCGGGTGCTGGCCTGATCGATGACATTGCTGGCTTCCTGTAGTTTCTTCTGTGTCTTTTCCAATATACCGCCAAAGTTGCCAAACTCCGTTTTGACTGCGCCTAATAGCTGCCATACTTCACTGGACCTTTTCTCGATTGCGAGGGTGCGGAAGCCCATCTGGAAACTGTTTAGTATTGCCGATAAAGTGGTGGGGCCGGTTATGATGATCTTGTATTCTCTTTGCAAAGACTCGAACAATCCCGGTGTGCGCAACACTTCTGCATACAGACTTTCAAATGGCAGGAACAGTATCGCGAAGTCTGTCGTATTGGGTGGGTCAATGTATTTGGAGGAGATATCGAAGGCGCATTTCTTTAATCCCTTGATAAAGTTGCTGCGGTGTTCTTCAATGGCTTCAGGTATTGCTTTTTCGTAAGCGTCTGTTAGTAGTTCAAAATCTTCCTTCGGAAACTTTGAGTCAACCGGCAGCCACAGTGCTTTCTGGTTATCGCCTTTGGCAGGCAGCTTAACTGCAAACTCCACCAAGGCATTGGAGCCTTCTTTTGTCTTTACGTTCTTGGCATACTGATCAGGGGTAAGGATGTGATCGAGAATACTTTCCAACTGGTATTCGCCCAGCACA
The DNA here is from genome assembly GCF_059502485.1 of Paraflavitalea sp. Taxonomy (NCBI): domain Bacteria; kingdom Pseudomonadati; phylum Bacteroidota; class Chitinophagia; order Chitinophagales; family Chitinophagaceae; genus Paraflavitalea; species Paraflavitalea sp. The sequence continues at coordinate 618,446 of NZ_JCACET010000008.1, read as the reverse complement.
CCACGGGTTTTTACATTGCTTAATACACGTTTGAGATCGCCTACGCCGGTAGCCAACTGCTGCATATCGCCCAATCCTTTGTGTACTGCTTCCAGTCTTTCGCTCACCAGCTTAAAGGATTCACCCAGGCGACTTTCCAAAGTCTTTTGTAGTTTCTCATCTACTGTGGCGCGCATTTCGTCCAGCTTCTTTTCGTTGCCGGATTGGAGGTCTGTTATTTTCTTTTCCAGTGTTTCTCTTAGTTGGTCCAATCGCTGCGAGGTCGCTGTATTTTGGTCGGCCTGTTTATTGAGGAGTGCAAAGAAGTTTTCTTTTTGCGTGGTGTTGAAATCGGTAAGTGATTTCGAAAAGGCTTCGAGCTGTTCTTTCTGGCGGGCGGCGCTTTCTTTGGTGATGCCTGATAATTGTTCGCCAAAGGCTTGTAATGCTCTCGAGAGTTCTGCGCGGGTATCTCTGTTAACGGTATTAGCTTCTGCTCTGTTGATGCTGATCTCCGATTTCACGGCAGCTTCTATGCGGCTGACTTCGTTGGCCACGCCATCTACTTTGTAGCGGATATCTGTTAGCTGGCTGTTATCTTTTGCCCCCGATATTTTTACCAGGAGCATGGTTATAATGATCAGCAGCAGGATCGCTACTGCGAGGAGTATATAGGTTATTGTCATGGCGGTATCTGTTAAGCGGTACGATATTACGTGTTTTAGTGGGATAATTTTTTTGTGGTAATTGGTGCGAGTCGTTAAAATTGCAGTGATGAGTTATCTACTTTCTTTGTTCAATAAGCCGTATCCGTTGCCCGAGAGCAGGGGCAGCCAGCTTAAGGTGGCTACCCTACTCAGTGTGGTGGTGTTTTTGTTCTTATTCTTGTTTAAACCTTTTAACCAACATGAGAATACGATCCAGGCTTTGACCACTGGCCTGGTGGGTGGCGTGACCGTCTTCGTCGTCATCCTTTTCCACTTCTTTGTTTTGTTTCCGCTGTTTCCCCGTTTTTTCCGGGAGGAGGGGTGGACTGTTGGGCGGGAGCTATTGTGGACTTTGTTTATTATCATCACCATTGCCCTGGCTAATATGGGAGTGATCGCTATATGGGGTTCTTTCTCGTTCAGCTGGCGGAATGTATTGCTTGTGACTTTCGATACGGCTGTGGTGGGCATGGCACCGGCCGCGGTAAGTATTATGATCAACCAGGCCCGGCTGTTGCGGCGATACCGGAAGTCGGCCAATACGCTTACGCAGGTGCTGCACCAGGAGGCGCCTGTCGTCTCCTCTGTTGTTGTCCCTGTTGTTGCCGAGCCGGCATTGATTACGCTGACGGCGGAGAATGGAAAGGAACCCGTGACCGTGTCTCCGGATCAGTTGCTGGCGATCACTTCGGCCGACAATTATTGTAAGTTATATATTATGTCTTCGGGTCAATTGAAGGCCGTGATCCTGCGCAGCAGCCTAAAAAGGCTGGAGGGTTTATTGGATGGCCGCGCGCAGTTTTGGCGCTGCCACCGGACGGCCATCGTGAACCTGGCGGCTATCTCAGCCGTAAGTGGGACAGCTCAGGGGTACCGGCTTCACCTGGAATCGATGGATGAAACCATCCCCGTATCGAGGAGCCTGAATGCCGAGCTGCGGGAAAAACTGCAGTCTATTGTTCCCTGATCGCTTACAACATGCAGCCATTCGCCCCAGCACTCGACTAAATCGTAATCATTTGATAGTGAATCGTTCCATTCACCCCAAAGGGCATGCAAGTGGCCCCATGCATTTGGCAAAGGGTAGTTGCAGGGTGTAGTTTTACACCGGCGATTATGCCTCCCCTTTTACAAACTATCAAATTAAATATGAAAAAGTCTTTATTCTTCCTGCCGCTGTTTTTGATGATCTGCCTGGTATCTGTTGCCCAGTTTGATGACAAGTTCTATTTCCCGTCCAAGAACGTAAGGCCTATTGACAGTACGCTACACGCAGAATCTTTTACACTGCGCACTGATACTGTTTCCCTAACAGGTGTGTTCCTTACGCCGGCCGGTAAGCCCAAGGCTACTGTTTTATTCTTTCATGGTGCTGGTGGCAACATCTCTTCTTATTTATATATGATGCGGCCATTGGTGGATGCTGGCTACCAGGTTTTGATGACCGACTTCCGGGGTTATGGAAAAAGTACCGGTACTCCTACTCACGTGAATATTGGCAAAGACGGGCAGCTGTTCTTCGATTATTTGTTGAACCGGAAAGAAGTGACTGGTACCCGCGTGATCGTGTTCGGCGCTTCGATCGGTACGCAGATCGCGACGAAGATTGCGCGTGATAACGTGGGCAAAGTGGATGGGCTGGTATTAGAAGGTGCGATGGCTTCTTTCACTGATATTGCTATGCACTATGCCCCCAAGGAACAGCATGCCATGCTCAAACAGGTTATCGTGAGCCCTTACGGTGCAAAAACTGATGTTGCACAAATTGGTAAAGCTCCTTTGTTGATGGTCCATAGTAAAGATGACAAGGAGGCGCCTATCGATCAGGCGGAGGTTGTTTATAATGCTGCTACTGGTGTCAAGTCGTTTTGGTATTGTGGTGGTGGTCATCTGGAAGGCATGAAAGTAAATGCTGCGGAGTATGTGAAGCGGATCGATCAATTGCTGAAATGATATTCTAACAGGGTCGTGTATATGATCTTTGATAATTTTTCTGTAATTATTTATGCTTCTTCTTTGTTAGTTGATTTCTTTTATTACTTTTGTGACATGATTCGCAATAACACATATTCACTGTCCCTCTCGCTCAGTTGCTATAGTAGCAGCCTGAAGGGCAGTTGTATGTATGCGCATCTTCAACCAAGTAAGTAAGCACATTACATAAACACATTAAAGCCCTTCAGGATCAATACCTGAAGGGCTTTTTGCTTTAGGATTACTTTGACGCTTAAGCGCCGAAGCAGATATGTCATGTCAAGATGAAACACCATTTAGAATGCAAGCCGGAGGCTTGCAAATAGGCTCACTCGCCAGAGGCGAGCGAGTATTGGAAGCGGATGTGTCATGTTCAGCCCTTTAGCCCAACGGAAGAGGCGACTGTCTTAGGAACAGTGTAGTGTGGGTTCGAATCCCACAGGGGCTACTACTATGAGCAAGTACCCAATGTTGTCAGCGGGATTGGTCTGCAAAACCAATTTAACACGGGTTTGATTCCCGTCTTGCTCTCCTGGAAGGTTAGCATAACTGGTAATAATAATTGTTAATGGAGAGCAGGCAGATATTGGTTTGCTGCGGCATCCTGCTAAGATGTTCCATGCCGAAAGGTGTGGTGAAGGTTCGATTCCTTCGTTCTCCGCTTACGTAGTGTTTGTTTTATAATGGGGTGTCGGTAACGATGGAGGCGTTACGGCAGACTGTAAATCTGCTACATTAGAAACACAGAGCGTTCGAATCGCTCACGCCCCACTTGAATTATTGTACTCTTGATGTGTTAACGGGTGCGGTACAATGCTTCTTTACCAATTCTTCGACTGCGTCGCCATATTGCTCAGTGAAGCCCAGCTTCAATGCTTTTTGAAAATCTGAGCAGGCTTCTTTGTTCTTTTTAAGGGCGAGGTATACTTCTCCCCTGTTTTTAAAGGCATAGGAATTGCCTGGTAATTGCTGAATGGAGTTGTTAATATCTTCCAGTGCACCATCAAAATCGTTGAGCTTAAGTTTTATGTACCCACGGTTATTCAAGGCGTATGCTTCATTGGGTTTGAAGGATAGTAATTTATTGCTGATCGCCAGTGCATTTTTGTAATCACCCAGTTCGGAATATAGAAAAGCAAGGTTACCGTATCCTCCTTCAAAGGTGGAATCCAGCTTTATTACTTTCTCCAGGTGTGCAATGGCTTCTTTGGGTCTGCCAACATCTGGCAATAGGGCGCCGAGGTTTACCAATGCGGCTATGCTGGAAGGGTTTAATTTCAATACGGCTTCAAAGTCTTCTACTGCTCCGGCAGCATTTTTCATTTGGTGTTTTGTCTGTCCCCTGTTGACCAGGATCGCTTCTTTGTGGTCGGCGGAATCCGTGCAACGAAGGGCCAGGTTATAATCTTTCAGCGCGTAATCGTAATAATCCAGTCGTGAGAAAAGATCGGCGCGGCGCAAGTAGCCTAACCAGTACCTGGGGTTAGCCTTTATGCAGCTTGTATAATCACGGATGGCACTTTCATAATCTTTTATCTCCTGGTAGGCTAATCCCCGTAACTGGTATGCCTCGGCGTTGGAAGTATCGGCTTTCAATACTGTTGTGTACATATTGATGGCCTTGCCGTAGTTTCTTGCTTCGATGTAGCTGGACGCACTGTCCAACATCTTCTGGTAATTCTGGGCGGTTGCTTGTGCTGCAATGATAAAAAGGCAAATCAGGGTGGGTATGGTCTTTTTCATATCGTATCGGTCTTGGGGTTAGTTACCCCATAAAAAAACCCGCTTTTGGCGGGTTTATTGTGTGGAATATATCGTTGGCTATGCTTCTTTCAATAATTTCATGAAAAGGGCTGCCTGCTCTTTGGTTTTTATTACCTGGTGCAGGGAGGAACTTACCGCTACTCTGGCTTCGGCTTTTTTACCGCTTGTCTTCGCTTTTTTGGTAAGCGCCGCCACTTTACGTTCGATTGTCTTTTCCATGATCATCAAATTTACGTTCTTTTTCTGGTTTTTTGAATACCTTCCGGCGTTACTGCTTCAGGTTGAAAATGAAGTAGTTGTACATCTCATCCTGTGATATCTGCGCTCCTTTTTCTATTCGGAAGGGATAGGGCATAATATCTTCAAAATCAAACGGGTTGTCGTACTGGGTCTTTCCAAAGCGGGTGATCCGTACGAAGTATTTAACGCCAAACATGCGGAAATGCTGATTGAGGTAGCTAAAATTTCTTTGGAGGGCCCGGTAGTAGAAGTATGCGCGGGCATTGTCTGAGCCATCGATGCCCAGGTAATGGTCGGGGTTGGTTTTCAGGTAAGCCAGGGCGGAGAACAAGATGGTAGAAAACACTTTTGAATAATCTGTATGTGTGAGCTCGGCCTTATCGTCAATCTTTCCTTTTGCGTTTTGGGGTCCAAAGGACAGGTTGTATACGTTGGGAAGCAGGGCATGTGACTGGTTGCTGATCTTAACGAGTAAGGGCAGGGAGCGACCGCTGTCCAGTTTTGTTTTGAATGTGCTGACGCGCAGGTCTGGTGATATATTGTCTATGTCATAGAGGTTATTGAAATCTATTTTGGGCGATGCGGCCATAGTTAAAGGTTTTGGTAAGCGTGGTGTGCAAAATATAGAATTATTAAATTTTGAGGGGTATTTATCTTAGTCCCTCTTTTACATAACTTCCCTTTTTAAATTATATCTCTTGCAGTTATCCGAAGAACAGGTTTTGGCTTTAGCTCCTGACGAATCATCCAAGAAATCTGGTAAGGACTTATCGAATCCCAACAAGTGGGTGAGTAAAGGCGCCAGTGACATTGCGCTGTGGGGCGAATGCCAGGGCAGTGGCAGTAAGCCGTATCAGACTCAGGTAGACCTCTCCAATATTGCTTTTAAATGTTCTTGTCCCAGTAGAAAGTTTCCTTGCAAGCATGGGATTGGTTTATTGTTATTGTATGCCCGACAACCGGGTAGTTTTTCTGTTGGAGAACCTCCCAACTGGGTAACTGAATGGTTGGGCAAGCGGACTGAAAAGCAGGAGAAGCAAGCGGAGAAGAAGGACAAGCCTGTTGATGAAGCTGCTCAGGCCAAACGGCAGCAGGCACGGCAACAGAAGGTGAGTGATGGCATCCAGGAGTTGTTGTTGTGGATGAAGGATATTATCCGGAGTGGGTTGTTGAACATCCCTGAAAAGGGGGCTGCCTATTTCGAAACAATATCGCGCCGCATGGTGGATGCACAGGCGCCCGGGCTCTCCAATATGGTAAAGGGGTTGGGTGAAATCAATTTTTACCGGGAAGGCTGGCAATCTGATTTCCTCGATCAGCTGGTGCGGATCTACCTCGTCATTTCTGGCTATACTCATGTCGATCAACTGCCTGAAGACCTTCAGCAAGACTTACGTACGTCTATTGGTTTTACGCAAAACCAAGAGGTGCTAAAAGAGCAAGCCGGTGTTCTGGATACCTGGCTCGTCATGGGCAAACAAACTACCGAGGAGGATAATATTACTGTTGAAAGGAACTGGTTGTATGGCATCAATTCCAATGCTTACGCGCTCGTGTTACAGTTTCTCGTACGTGGCCAGGCGGCTACTTCTTTATCTTTAACGCCGGGCTTGTTTATCGAGGCTGAACTTGTGTATTATCCTTCTGTCGTTCCTCTGCGGGCTATTATTAAAAAGCAGATCAACTCTTCATCTACTTCGTCTTATAAAAGCTTTTCCAACTGGCAGGAGGTAGTAGCCGCTGAGACGCATTTCAGCAGTCGGCTGCCTTTTAGAAGTGAGCGTCCTTATATTATCGAGCAGGTAAGGCCTGTTCAATTTAACCAGCAATGGTGGCTACAAGACTCTTCGAATGAATTAATGTTGATCGAATCTGATTTCAGGAATATATGGAAGTTGCTGTCTTTAAGTGGAGGGGCTTTCCTGAACATGGCTGTGATCGGCAAAGAGAAATCGTTCTTACCGATTGGGGTATGGCATAATAACGTGTATAAATTTTTATAGGTTGTATGGAATGGTGGCATGATCTATTAAATTCTGCTTTGCTGGGTACTGAAAAGAAGCAAGCTTCTGCTGAACGGCTACCGGCCGACCTGTCGGATGCAGCTACGCTGGTGATGGAAGGTAAGGGTGCAGATAAGGAAGAACAGTTTTTGCAATTGGCTGCTCTGGCGTTCAACTATCGTCAGTGCGGTGTATTGCCGCTACAAAAAGAGCCGGTAAGCATACCTGAAGCAGAACCGGAAGAGCTTTCTTATTGCTCTTCTTTTTCTATGCAGGTATTGAAGGATATCCTGGACCAAGAGAGTATTCCACTGCTCGCCTTGTGGCTGCAGCAATGTGCGCATAAGCAACTGGTGATACAACCAGATCTGCTGCCTGTTGTGTTATCGCTGGGCGTGCAACACAAGTATTTGCAGCCGCTGCTGGGTATGTGTTGTGGTAAACGTGGGGCCTGGTTAAGTCGCTTTAATTCCGATTGGGATTTTTCTATTGCGGCTTCTGATGATGAAATCTGGCAAACCGGCTCTCTCGAACAGCGGAAAGCCGTTTTGCAAAAGGTACGGGCTACTCATCCCGCTCAAGCGAGGGAATGGCTGCAACAGACGTGGCCCCAGGAGGATGCCAATACCAAGGCTGCGCTTCTTCCTTTTCTATCTAATAATATTAGTGATGACGATATTCCTTTTCTTGAAGGTTTAGCTACGGAGAAGGGTAAAAAGGTGAAGGAAGAAGGGATGCGGTTGCTGAAGTTAATTCCTGGCTCTGCTATTATTCAACAATACTGGCAGGTGGTTCGGCAGTCTGTTGTTTTGAAAGAAAAGAAATCTTTACTGGGCAAGGCAAAGTCTTATCTGCATATTCAATTGTCTGACGTTCCTGAGGAGGTCTTTAAATCTGGTATTGAAAAGCTCAGTAATCAAAAAGATACTTCTGATGAAGCGTTTATTCTTTATCAATTGATCGATTTTATTCCTCCGCACTTTTGGGAGTCGCATTTCAATCTTGCTCCTGATAAAATAATTGATCTGTTCCTGGAAAGTGATGAAGCTTCGAGGTATTTGCCTGCTATCGGCATGGCTACCGGAAGGTTTAAGAACGCTGCGTGGGCACCTTTGTTCATGGGGGATAACAACCGGTTTTATACTGATATCCTGCCATTGTTGTCGAAGGGGGATCGCGAAGCTTATGTTTTACATCACTTCGGTCGCGTGGGTGATATGGCCGTTAATCTTCTCACTAAAGAAGATGTTGAATGGAGTATGGCGCTTACCCGCCGGGTGATCGAGCATACTGCCAAGAATCCTTATCAATTCAACCGGGGGTTCTATAATCAACATATTCATTTGCTGCCCGTGGGTATTGCTACTGAATTGAAGAACTATAAGGCCGACGAAAGTTATAATCAATCTGCCTGGGATGGTATCAGTAGTTATGTTGTTTCCTTATTGCACTTAAAGTCTCAATTGTTTCAATCTTTTAACGATTTAAAATAATATCATGTCTGCTATTTTACGCCAGCACGCCGAAGAGCTGTTTGCCCAGGAACTGGAAGAATTACAAAAACAGGAGAGCGGAAAGCGGCCAGCCAACTGGAAGCTGACGCCTGCGTCTGTGGTTACTTATCTTACCGGAGGCAAGCTGAAGAATGGTTTTGAGGTAACGCCCAAGTATATCGGTAATAAACGCCTGATGGAGATTGCCGTGGCGACGCTTACTACTGACAGGGCTTTGTTGTTGTATGGGCTGCCTGGCACTGCTAAAAGCTGGGTAAGTGAGCACCTGGCTGCGGCTATCAGTGGCGACTCGGCCATGATCATACAGGGTACTGCAGGCACCAGTGAGGAAGCGATCCGCTACGGCTGGAACTATGCCAAGTTGCTGGCTGAAGGGCCTACTGATAAGGCTGTGGTGGAAACGCCTATGATGCGTGGCATGAAAGAGGGAAAGATCGTACGAATTGAGGAGTTGACGCGGATAGGCGCCGACGTTCAGGATACGCTCATCACTATTCTTTCTGAAAAGATGCTTCCTATTCCTGAATTGAATAAATCGGTACAAGCGGTTAAGGGTTTTAATGTGATCGCTACTGCCAATAACCGGGATAAGGGTGTGAACGAATTGTCGAGCGCGCTCAAGCGCCGTTTCAATACCGTGATCCTGCCCGTGCCTGATTCTATAGAGGAGGAGATCGACATTGTGAAACGCCGGGTAGAAAGTTTTGAAAAGGTCATGGAGTTGCCGGCTGAGCCTCCTGCGCTGCAAGAGATCAGACGGATCGTGACCATCTTCCGCGAGCTGCGTAATGGTGTGACGATGGATGGTAAAACCAAGATCAAGACGCCGAGTGGTACGCTTAGTACTGCTGAAGCTATTTCTGTTGTGAATAGTGGTCTGGCCATGGCTGCCTATTTTGGCGATGGTCAGTTGAAGGCTGCCGATCTTGCGGCGGGCATTGTGGGCTCTGTGATAAAAGACCCTGTGCAGGATAAGCTCGTGTGGCAGGAATACCTGGAGACTGTGGTGAAGCCGCGGGAGGAGTGGAAAGATATCTATCGTGCGTGTCGGGAATTGTAAAATGTTCAACTTAGGAGTTTCTTATTATGGGTGTTCATATTCTTGGTATAAGGCATCATGGACCTGGTTCTGCTAAAAATGTAAAGGCTTTCCTGGAGGAGGTGAAGCCTGACATCGTGTTGGTGGAAGGTCCGCCGGAGGCGGATGGGTTACTATCATGGGCCAATCATACCGGGCTTACGCCGCCTGTGGCTATCCTGGTTTATCAACCTGATGATCCGCAGCAGGCTTCTTTTTATCCGTTTGCTGAATTTTCTCCTGAGTGGCAGGCGATTCAATATGCGCGTGCTCAACATATTCATGTTCGTTTTATAGATCTGCCTGCGGCGCATCAATTTGCCCTGGAAAAGGAAAAGCCAAGGGAGGCGGTTGTAAAGGACCCTGTTGGTTATCTCGCTGAAGCTGCTGGCTATAGTGATGGTGAGAAATGGTGGGAGCATATGTTTGAGCACCGTCAGGATTCTGAACAGGTGTTTGAAGCGGTGTCTGAAGCTATGCAGGTGTTGAGGGAGTCATTGCCTGTGCAGGAGGATCAACGGGAATTGTTTCGCGAAGCGTGGATGCGTAAATGCATCCGACAAGCTGAGAAGGAAATGTTTCACACCATCGCGGTGATCTGTGGCGCCTGGCATGCTCCGGCTTTGCAATCTATGCCTAAGCAAAAGGAGGATAATGATCTGCTGAAGGGGTTGCCGAAGGTAAAAGTGGAATGTACCTGGGTTCCCTGGACTTATAGTCGTTTGAGTTTTTTCAGTGGTTATGGTGCAGGGATCCATTCGCCCGGTTGGTATGACCACGTGTGGACGCACCCAGCTGATGATGGTACGCGGTGGATGGCCAAGGTGGCGCAACTGTTCCGTTCGAAAGATATGGATACATCTGTGGCGCATGTGATCGAGGCGGTGCGGTTGGCAGAATCGCTGGCTTCGCTGCGGAACCTGCCGAAGGCAGGGTTGGAGGAGCTGAATGAGGCCACCTGGAGTGTGCTGTGTAATGGTGAAAGTGTTTTGCTGCAATTGATCCATAATGAACTGATCGTAAGTAACCGGATCGGTGTGGTGCCGGAGGAAATTCCCAAGCCGCCGCTGCAGTTGGATATTGAAAAGCTGCAGAAGCGTTTGCGCTTACCGGCTACTGCCGACTGGAAGGATTATGTGCTGGACCTGCGTAAGGATACGGACCTGGAGCGCAGTATTTTTCTGCACCGGCTGCAATTGCTGGAGATCCATTGGGGTGAGCAACAGGGTGTTTCTGGTAAAGGCACTTTTAAAGAAGCGTGGCGCCTGCAATGGGAGCCTGAATTATCGATCCGCATTATTGAAAAGGGTAATTGGGGTAATACGGTAGCGGAAGCAGCCGAAAAGTTTGCTTTGGAAAAAGGCCGGTCTGCCGACTCGCTAACCGCCGTGTGCGAATTGCTTGAGAAGGCTATTCCGGCAGAGGTAGATAAAGCTGTTGCCGGCCTGATCGACCGGATCAACAACCTTGCAGCAGCGAGTGGTGATGTGCTGCAGCTTATGGTGGTAGTGCCTTCGCTGGTAAGTATTTCCCGATATGGCAACGTTCGTAAAACTGATAGTGAGCTGGTGCTTGGTATTGTGGACGGTATGATCACGCGTATTTGTGTGAGCCTGCCTGCGGCCACTACCAGTGTGAATGAAGACGCTGCGCAGGAATTGTTGGAGCTATTTTTTAAGTTGAATGATGCCGTGAATTTGTTGCAGCAACCTGGTATTTCTGCTCAATGGCATCAATCGTTGCAAATAATCGCTGCTTCGCTGAATAGTTCTCCGGCGATCCGCGGCTATGCCACACGCCTGCTCGCTGATCATAAATTGCTGGAGGGTGAAGAGCTGAGTAAGGCCTTCAGCTATGCGCTGTCAGTAGCTAATGCGCCTGATGTTGCAGCTGCCTGGCTGGAGGGTTTTTTAAAGGGTAGTGGCACCATCTTGCTGATCGACCAAGGGCTCTGGAGCCTCATAGATAGCTGGGTTGCTTCTTTGCAGGCTAATGTATTTACACAGGTTTTACCGCTATTGCGCAGAACGTTTGCCAACTTTTCTCAACCTGAACGAAGGAAGCTGGGTGAGAAAGTAAAGTCTGGCTCTACCGGTAATGCATCTCCTGTGGCTGTAACTGGTATAGATGCTGAAAGGGCGAAGCAGGGTATTCCTGTTGTTCTGCAATTATTAAATCTCTCTCAAACTACGCATGCATGACGAATGAAGGGCATATTCGCAAGTGGCGCCTGATATTGGGTGGCCAACAGAATGACGGCACCGGGTTTTCTTTGCAAGACCAGGATGTGTTTATCGACAAGGCGCTGGAGGCGTTGTATGATAATGACCGCAAGGGGTCGCTGGGGCCTTCTTCGCCCAACGTGGCGCGCTGGCTGGGTGATATCCGTTCTTTCTTTCCTTCGAGTGTGGTGCAGGTGATGCAGCAGGATGCGATGAAGCGACTGAACCTGACGCAAATGTTGTTTGAGAAGGAGATGCTGGAAAATGTTGAACCCGACGTTCACCTGGTTGCAACTTTGATGACACTTAGCCGGGTGATCCCTGATAAAACCAAAGACACTGCCCGGCAGGTGGTGCGTAAGGTGGTGGATGAATTGTTGCGCAAACTGGCGCAGCCTACTCAGCAGGCTATTGTGGGCAGCCTAAACAGAAGTGCCCGCAATAACCGACCGCGTCATCACGAGATCAATTGGCCTGTTACTATTCAGAAAAACCTAAAGCATTATCAGCCTGATTATAAAACGATCATTCCCGAGCGGAAGATTGGCTATGGCCGTAAACGGTCTTCGCTAAAGGATGTGGTGCTATGCCTGGATCAGAGTGGTTCTATGGGGTCTTCGGTTGTTTACTCTGGCATCTTTGGCTCCGTGATGGCCTCTATCCCTGCTATCAAAACCAAGATGGTAGTCTTCGATACTGCAGTGGCTGATCTTACGGAAGAACTGACCGACCCGGTAGAGCTGTTGTTTGGTGTGCAACTGGGTGGGGGTACTGATATCAATGCTGCGCTCACTTATTGTAAGCAGATCATTACAAAGCCGCAGGATACGGTTTTGGTGCTCATCACCGACTTGTATGAAGGTGGTAATGAGGCAGAGATGCGCAAACGGGCTACAGAGCTGGTAGCGGCTGGCGTGCAGGTTGTGGTGTTGCTGGCGCTGAGTGATGATGGTGCTCCTGCTTATGATCATCAAAATGCTCAATTCCTTTCTAATTTAGGTATTCCTGTTTTTGCCTGTACGCCGGATAAGTTTCCAGACCTGATGGCTGCAGCTTTGAGCAAGCAAGATGTGGGGATGTGGGCTGCGCGGGAAGACCTTGTTCTAAAGAAATAATTTGCCGGGAAGGCTGGAAGGCGAGATGTATTTGTTTTTAGCTACTGCTTTCTCCCAGCTATAGAATTCAAATGCCCACTCGCTCGAGGTGGGCATTTGCGTTATTGGGATCTATTTCCCGGCTATTACTGCTTTTTCTGCTTCTTTACTGATGGCTGCTTTGTGTAGCACCAGTTTTTCTCCTGCTGTGTCGAAGGAGACTTCTATCCAGCCATTGTATCGTTTGTTGTCTTTTACGATCTGAATGGCGAGGTATTGGTGGTGCACTTGTTTCCAAGCTCCTTCCCAATATGGGCTACCGGTTTCAGGCGTGTTCTTGAGCGCCATTTCTACCTGTGATACCTGGTACCATTCATGTCCGGGATAGGCGCCTACCGGAATGGTTTCGCCCAGGTTAAAAGCGTGAGAGGTATTGGCATCATTAATCAACATGTTGCTGTGAATATAGGAACCTGCAAAGAACAGTACTTCGTCTTCTTTCTCGATAGGGTCTCCAATGTACCAGGTGGCAAAGCCAATGTCGGCTGAGCCGTCTTTGTCGAGGTCTATTACTTTTCCTTGCTGGAACTTGAGTTCCTGGTTTTGCAGATCGGTATAGATCATTTCCGGTTGTTGGTCTCCGGGTTGTTTAGGTGATTTGAGGGCATTATCCTTCTTGCACGCGGCCAACGATGCGAGGGCCAGCGCCATAACATACACTTGCTTCATGGCTATATTTTATGCAATTAACAACCGTGGGGTGGGTGTTCGTTGCACGCCATGTATGGGGTGGCAAAAATTAGGAATGAGTTGGGAAATGGAAGCTGAAAACTGGCCGTAGCGAGTGAAAAACGGTCTAGCGGCTGGTCGTAAAGGGGAGCATAGGGAAAGCAGAAGTACGAAAATGTATAGAGTAGCATTTTCGTACTTCCGGTTCCGTTTGTATTATTCTTCTTCTGTTTGCTCGGTTTCGGGCTCAGCAGAAGGCAGCGGCACCGGGTTCTTGGTCTTGTTAACTATTTGCAACACAAACTTGGGGGTGAGGGTAACCTCGTAGGTGTTGTGCTTGAAAAGGTATTTGGTATCGTTGTTTTCGAGCAATACCGTAACGAGGTCTCTCGCGAGCTGGGAACTGCCGATGGTGTTGGCGGCTTTACCTTCCTCGAACAGGATGGTGAACTTATAACCAGCCTTACGGGCAATGCCCAGCTTCTCAAAATCGATGCGATTGAGGGTTAGATCCTGATTGTCCGTGATGGACTTTTTCAGCAGTATCTTAATGATCGGCAGGTACTTAGCCCATACTTGTGTGTACATCTATTCGTTGTTTTTACTTGTTTCGTATGCCTGGCAGGCTCGTTTTGGTGCGGTTCGGTGCTTAGAAATTTCCAATAAGATAAAGTGCAGTTACTGCAAAGTTGCGTATAAATACGATGAAAATCAATGGAGCAGGAGAAATATTTATTTGTAAGTGGGCACAATACAGAGAATTGCTCAGTAAAAGAGATGATTTTGGCGCTTACAGGCATGATAAATACCTTTTAAAGAAAGAGTACTGATCGGAGGACTCCTGGCCAAAATGCGAGGTTTTTGCTACTTTGCTTCGTATCGCAACCAATTTTTCCTTTAACAGGAACCGATATGGATTGGACTAAAAGAGAAGTACAGCTCATTGTAGCGGATTATTTTAGCATGCTGCAAAAGGAGCTTTCGCAAGTTAAGTATAGTAAAACAGAGCACCGCAACGCTTTACGTCCTCTGTTGGAAAACAGATCGGACGGCTCAATAGAATTTAAGCACCAAAATATTAGTGCAGTTTTGCTAAAAATGGAATTGCCTTTTATTAAGGGTTATAAACCTATGCCCAATTTTCAAGGCATATTATCTGAAGAAGTGGCTCGCTATATCAGAAGCCATCTATTCGTTCTGGAAAAACAGTTCCAACAGTTTGCAGATGAATCTGCCATATCAAAGCCATATCAATCTATAAATTTTGAAAAGGCTGTAGGTGAAGAGCCGACACAATTAGAATTAAAGGAGCCTACATCTACCTATCGCCGTCGCCCTATAAAAATTAATTATTTAGAAAAAGAGCAAAATAATCGTTTGCTTGGCGAAGGGGGTGAAAAGTTTGTGTTTGAATATGAGCGTTGGCGCCTTGTAACAGTTGGTAAGGCAATTTTAGCTGAGGAAGTCAAATGGGTATCTAAGGAATCGGGTGATGGGCTGGGTTATGATATTCTTTCAAAAAATGAAGATGGGTCAGATAAGTATATTGAAGTAAAAACTACTAAGCTTTCAAAAGAAAGTCCTTTCTATGTGACACGGGGTGAATTAGACTTTGCTGCTGAAAATTTCAATAATTTTTTCTTGTATAGGGTCTACAACTTTGCTACAACCCCTCAATTCTTTGTGAAGCAAGGAAAGTACGAGGACTTCTGCAAGCTACAGCCTGTTACATTTATAGGTCGCTTTTGAAGTCGCCATAACGTAATACACCAATCGATTTCAGCCGTAGGGGTGATTGTATATCAAAGAATTTATTTGTTTTACTGAATCTAACCTGCCATTTTATCAGTATATTTAGGTAGTCATTTTAAACCTCTTTCAAGTATTGAGAACTGACGCCGGCACATATCATCTCTTTTCTCTCCGGAACGCTTCCGGTAGCCTTTGGGGCGCCTTGAAATAGCGTCCGCTTACTTGCGGTTTACTTTCAGTTTACTTGCGGTTTACTTACGCCTTACTCGTAGCCATCTTTATCTGTGGTCCATCCATGGTTTATCTACGGCTTATCCCCGGAGTTAGCATTACAGAAATTGTGGGTTGAATAACTAATCTGGCTTAACATTCCCTTGTACTCCAAGTCAACGAAAGGCTATTGCCTGCCAACATGGCACTTCTTTTTTTGTGTATCTTTAAAGAATATACCCCGAATACCTCCACGATGAAAAGATTCATCCTTTTGTTGTCAGCCCTGCTTCCGGCAGTTTTGCTACTGGCGCAAGCAGATAGCTCTGTTTATAATCCTTCCGGGGGTAAGGCTGGCATTGCCGATGTTGCTGACTCAGACCCCGGCTTATTTATGGTTATGATGATTTTCTTAATAGGTTTCCTGGTTGCCGTTATTGCCTGTTTAGCATTGGCAGCTGTCCTGGCGCTTTTTATTTTTTTGTTGACCGCCGCTGGCATTGTGTCTTTCTCGATTTTTATGGCCTGGTACCGGCGATCTATCTATTCCGGGGTCAAATGGTTTATATACCTTTCTTTCTGTTTTGCCGGTATGGCGGGTACTGCTTTCGTGTGCCTATTAGCGAATGGGTTTGGCAATGCCAGTTATTCTTTGAAAACGATGTTGTCCTGGGGCATTCCAATCGGGGTAGTCGGTGGCCTGGTAGGAGGATGGACCTTGCTCACTGTTTCCAAGATATTATTAAGGCATTTTTTTGTGAAAGATAACGTGTAAAAGCATTTGCTTCGATAGGGCCAAAGGCCCTGGAATAGGGCTGCGAGACTACAAGTCTCGCAGAGCTGCGAAAAAGATGTGGCGTAAGCTCCCCGTTTACTCAATGGGCACCGATTAAACACTCCTATATCGTTGTAACCCTTATCTTTGGATTAATAAAGCCAAGGCTATAGGAAAGCGGCGATATAGGGGGCGACGTGCGAAAGCTATGTTGCCCCTTCTTATTTCATCAATTTCTCCACTTCCCGCTTGTAATCGTATTGTTCGTCTTCGTGCATGGTTTTGAGGGCAGCGTTCACTTTTTTGAGCTGGCTGTGGTACAGGTTGTCCATGGCGGTGCTTTTGCGGAAGTTGATGCCTGCTCCCTGCAGCAGGGTGCAGAAGTGTATGAGCAATTCTACTTCGGCCAATTTGCTACCGGTAAAGCGGATGTGTTTGTTGGCAATGCGGAGGGTTTTGCGGATCGTTTTTTTGGCCAGGAAAATCTGGGATGTATTGAGGGCTTCGAAGGCTTCATCCATCTGCTGTTTTACCACGGTAATGTATGCGGGCAGGTCATGGGCCTCAAATAAGAGGTAGGTGAGCAGCTCTTTGTTCTCTTTCTTGAATTTGGAGAGGCGTAAGCATAGTTCTACCAATTGTTTGACGGGCAGTTGTTGTAGTTCATCTTTCAGTTCGTGTACTGTAGCTGCTTTCATGATTGAGCGAATCTAAATAAAATACCGGCTATAACGTGTGTGTGTTATAGCCGGTATTTTTATGGTGTGCTTGTGTGATCTTAGAATGGCAGGTCATCATCTGCTCCACTGGGAACGTTGTGGAAGGTGGGAGCTGGCTCGGAGGCTGGTGCACCGCCGGCTTTGTTTCCTGCTACGATTTTCCAGGCTTTTACGTCTGTGTACCAGCGGCCATTGAACTCACGGCTTTCTACATCGAATGATACGGTAACCTGTGCGCCAGGTACTACTCCGCTCATGTCGATTTTATCACCCCATACTGCTATACAAACCTTTTTAGGGTATGTATCGGCTGTTTCCAGGATGAAGTCTTGTTTTTTCCACGTTCCGTTTTTGCCCTGTCCTGTTTGCAGTGGCAACATCTGTAAGATCTTTCCGCTGATATCCATAAGTGATTTTGGGCAAATTTAAGGAAATGGCCGGTTGGGTTATGATTATTTTGTACACACAAAAGCCGGTCTTGTGACCGGCTTTTGCATATTCTTTTGTATGTGGTAATTATGATTTGTATACGAACAGGTTCTCAACAAACTGGTCGTTGAAATGCTGTACCGGATCGCCATTGATCTTGTGGTAAATGGCGCTGATAAAGATGGTTTGTGCAGCGCTCAGGATCGCCATCACGACAAAGGCGCTTAACAGCCCTAATGCAACGCCTACTGCAGGATGAATGGCCAATCCCAGTACAAATAATGGGATCGATATACACAGAATGGCGAGTACCTGGATCACGGTAAAGTTGAAAGTAGCAGCAGCGCTTTCGCCCCATTGTTCTTTCATAATGCCTGCGGAGCGTTTGAATGCGCCGAGCGGGCCGAGGTTTTCGTAAGCGATCACCGGTACTACAAAGAAGGTTGTTACGCTCCAGGCTATTCCGAGGAGACCAATGATAATTCTTCCTAACCAGCCTGTGTTTTCTTGTATGTATCTTAAAAGGGTGCCTACTGTAGCGGCAAATAAGGCCCAGGAGAAGATGGCCCCAATGCGGCTAATGCTAAAGTCGATGCCTTTGCGCAGGGTAACTTCTTCGCCACGGAAATAGAGTCGCGTACAATGTGTAAGCGCTACGTTGAAAAACACGACTACAAAGTAGTTGATGAGGTAGTAGCCAAGCAGGGACACGATGTAAACCCAATCGTCGAATTGTTCAAGGCCATAGGTATCCCAACCGGCGAGGCCAAACATGACCAGGAAGAATGATCCCATGATGAGTATCATGGATATTCCTGAAAGGATGGGAAAGAGAATAAGTTGTTTATTTTCCTTCAGTACTTTAAAGCTGTTCATGGAAATCTGCCAGCCATTGGACAAGCGTGTGAAGAATGACATATAGTGGTTTATTTAAGGGTGTACGATTATTCCAATATACGACATTCATTCACGATTTCCAATATGCGCAGGAAGCGCATGAGGGGTTAGCTTTTAGGTATTAGCCTTTAGCTTTTGTAGCGGCGATGTATTCGGCCAGGGTTACCCCATGACAGCTCGTACATGACTGAATAGGTCAAGTTATTTGGCGGTTAGCGCCACTCAATCGCGGAAGACAAAACAATCCATGTGTAAGGGGCAATCGATTACCGGAGTATAGCGTACCAGCTATGTGTGTTTTGGCAGCTTATGTGTTTGTGTAGAATCCCGCAGGACTTAGTTAAAAAAAAATGGTCACCTGTAGAAACAGACGACCTCTAACGATTGCTTGCCATATGAAAAAACGTAATGATCTAATTTGAGTGGTAGCCTCTTGCTACCGTTCTTAAGCTTTTCTTATCCTCTTTTCTTTTTCTTCTCTGCTTACCTATCGTCTCCGTTTCTGATGTAAAAGTACAGCGACTTTTGTTGCGGTGTAAATCAAGTTTTTGGCATTTTAATGATCTCTAAGGTCTTAAAGAAAATATAAAACCCTCTGCCAGTAAGGGTTTCAGCCATTTTTGCCCCTCATGCCCAACGGTTTTTTGACTATAAATAATAATAATTTGCTATTTATTGAGCCCAGAGCATATTTTGCTCTCTCAGGGAGTTTACCGAAGAGAATGTCTTTATGAATTATTAATTAAATAATTGCTTATTAATGAATTGTAAATCCAAAAATGATCTTCATGATTAAACTCAATTGCATTATGATTTATTAGCATTTGTTAAAAATGCTTATTTCCCTTCCTATAATTTTTTTATGCTATAAATAGGAACAGGGGGGTCAAAGCGCTGTTCATCCTCGGGCATATTGTAAATCCGGCGTACTATGTCCATGCCTTTTACGACCTTGCCGAAGGCGGCATAGCCTTGTTTGTCGGGGTTGTTTTCGCCACCGAAGTCGAAACCGGGTTGGTCGCCTATGCAGATGAAGAATTCCGTGTTGGCCGTGCCGGGCTCCAGGCGGGCGAGGGAGATGACGCCATCTTTATGAAGAATTTTTGTTTGTTCCGTGGTCTCATGGGGTATTCCAGGCAGTTCGGGCCTTTTTTTACCATATAGTCCACCTTGTATCAGTTCGGCCTTGGGTGCATTGGATGGCTGGTTATCGGCATTGAGCACGCGGTAAAAGCTTCCGTCTTTATAATATCCTGCTTCGATGTAGGACAGGAAAGCGGCTACAGATTTTGGCGCCTGATCGGGATAGAGCTCTATTTCGATGTCGCCTATTTTGGTTTCGATCTCAACGTGGGGGTTCTTGTATTTGTTGGAGGAGCAGGCGGCGAGTAGTATCGAGAGTGCTACAAATATGTATCTGAAAGTTTTAGGCATTATAGCTGGTTTTGTGTCGATTTTAATCGTCCTTAAAGCAAAGCCAGAGGCTTTGAAATAGGCGTCACCAGCCAGAGGCTGGCGACTGAGGTGCAAATTAGGGAAGTTCTGTTTTATGTAGCGGGTTCACCACAGCTATATTGAGCTTATATAATTGAAAATCATAGTGGAATAGCTGGAGGCATGTGTTTTGAATGCGGGAGTGGGTATGCATAAACAACTTTTTGTATTAACCGCCACCGTACTTTTTTTTGCTGCCTGTAGTGATGAGCCCGGGCAGCAAGGTGGTACCGCCCGCGTCGATAACAACCTCACTCCACGGAATTATAGTATTTCCAAAGCGAATTCTTATAGTGATCTTTTCCTTGACAGCATGTCTATGGAGGCTTTTATTGCCGAGCAAAAGCTCAATGACACTTTAAGCTCAGGCATGCGCAACTTTTATAATGCGCGTAATTATCAATATGCCTGGTTTGCAAGTGACGGAATTACGGAACAAGCGCTTGCTTTCCGAAACTTGTATGATTATACCAAGGATAGTGGCACTACGAGGAAAGCGCTTGACCGGCGCCTTGAAAGCCTGATGGCCGATGATAGCTTGCATGTCACATCTGGTGATGCAAGCATCCGTAAAACGGAGTTGTTGCTTACCTGGCGTTATGTGAATTATGTTTGGGACAGGTATGATGGTAAGAAGGCACGCGCTTCAGCTCTGGAAGCTTTGCTGCCAACTAAAAAGCAATCCGTGATGGA
Organism: Paraflavitalea sp.; assembly: GCF_059502485.1. Classification (NCBI taxonomy): domain Bacteria; kingdom Pseudomonadati; phylum Bacteroidota; class Chitinophagia; order Chitinophagales; family Chitinophagaceae; genus Paraflavitalea; species Paraflavitalea sp. The sequence goes on along the minus strand of NZ_JCACET010000008.1, from coordinate 598,173 downwards.
ACTGGCCAAGGCTGAGCTCGACATCAAGGATGTTCCGAATGATAATTACAAGGCTTTGCAGCAGCAGCTGGGTAATTATGTGGCGATAGCAGAAAAAGGTGGCTGGTCGAGTATTCCTGCTTCCAAGAAAAAACTAAAGCAAGGCAGTATCGATACAGTTGTTGTGTTTATTAAAAAGAGATTGCAAGCCTCCGGACAGTTTGCTACAGCCGATACCAGCAAGGTCTTCAATGATGAATTGGTGAAGGCTATTAAGGTTGTTCAATCCAATTATGGTTTTACTGCGGATGGGGTTGTATCTCCTACGCTGATCAAAGAGCTGAATGTTCCTGTATCGAAGCGGATCGAGCAGTTGCTGGTAAACCTGGAACGCATGCGCTGGATGCCCGCAGAGCCTTCAGGGAATCTGATCTGGGTAAATATTCCTGCTTTTAAGTTGTATGTTCAGGATGGTACTAATCAATTATTCAATATGGATGTGGTGGTTGGTAAAGAGGGGCATAGTACTGTTATGTTTTCCGGCAGTCTGAACCAAGTTGTGTTCAGTCCCTACTGGAATGTTCCAGAGAATATTGTGAAGAAAGAAATCCTTCCTTCTATTGAAAAGAATTCCAATTACCTGGCTGAAAACAATATGGAGATCACGGGTGAGGAAGAAGGTGTGCCTGTTATTCGCCAGCGGCCTGGTGATAAGAATCAACTGGGTAAGATCAAGTTCCTTTTCCCCAATAGTTTCAATATTTACTTTCATGATACGCCTTACAAGGAGTTATTTAACCGGGATAAACGTGCTTTCAGTCATGGCTGCATCCGGCTGCGTGAGCCGGTAAAGCTGGCTGAATACCTGCTGGTGAATCAGCCGCAGTGGACGCCTGAGAAGATCGACAGCGCCATGAACAGTGGCAAGGAAAAGTATGTCCGGGTGAAAGACCCTGTTCCCGTGCTCATTTATTATTATACGGCCTGGGTTGATGGCAATAAGCAGCTTCAATTCAGGGACGATATTTATGGTCACGATGAAAAGCTGGGGCGTAAATTATTTATGCCTGGCACTGTTGATGAGACTTTAGCTAAGCAATGATTAGCTGATGGTGTCGGTGGTGATGGAATCGGTAGCCATTAGTGTGCGCATCTGCATCAATATTTTGGATTGGGCCAGGTAGTGCTGGTCGTTTCCATAGATAAACATACAGCTGCCGTTCTTGATGGTATTGATGATGGCTTTAGTAAGCCGCGCAGGTATAGCGGGACAACCGAGGCTGCGGCCAACATAGCCTTTTATGGCAATTACTTTTTCACTTACATAGGCTGATCCATGCATCACAATTTTGCGCATGAACGCGTTGTCGTTAATACCTTCTTCCATTCCATCGAGCTTCAATGAATATCCGTTCGATCCACGGTAGGTATCTCCTGTAACATAAAAGCCCAGGCTACTTTGATTGCTTTCGGGCCTGTTAGAGAAATGGGTAGCCATGTCGGTTCCGGAATTCCTACCGTGTGACACGTATGTATTGTAGATCAATTTACCCGTTTTCATATCAATAATGAACAGGCGTTTTTGGGAGGAGGGGATACTAAAATCTGCAATGGTGAGGTATCGTGTGTTATTGAGTTCGCCTGATTGCTGCAAACTATTGTAGCCTTGCATAGCGTATAAGAATGCTTCGCGTGAAAGCTTCAGTGTGTCCAATCGAAGGCTATCGTATAATACTGTTTTGCTCACTGGCCTGGGGTCTGCTACCGGAGTTGCCTCTTTTACAACGGGTTTAGCAACGCCTGTAAAGGCTGTGGTTCCCCATACTACTGTTACGCATCCAATCAATGCTACTAAAAAAATAAATGGTTTTGCTTTCGGCTGCATGGATTTCAAGTGTGATTTATGATGAATTGTTTCGTTTGTCTTCTGCATAAGACGTTCTGCAGCGCTGATTGGTTCGCCCTGGTGGCGTGTTAAACAAACTTTAACAGCTTGTGCTTATGTGTGCTAAGTAGTATTCATTACTGTAATACAAATGTTCGTTTGTGTAGTGAGCAGATATAGCGTTGCGCGCTGTCTAATGCAGGTATTTGTTCTACAGTTTGTATTTCGTGTTTGTGTAGAATAATCGCCCGTTATTATTCAGCAGGTGCTGTCATAAATTTTAATTACCTGATTTTCAGTAAAGGCTCCTTTTGTAATTATTTGGCATGAATTTTACAATGCATATAGTACAATCGAACGGTGATTTCCCAGGAAAAAAGTCAACTACTTGAAAAAGGAGTCGATTAACGAAAGGGAATAAGCGTTCATGAAAAGTGTATTCCCTACGGAGTGCACTTTTCGCTTTTATATAGTTCTCCAACTGTTTGTTTAATCTTTGTTAGACTTCTGCGCGATCATGCTAACATTATAAACTAATTGACTATAACTCACTCATTTGTGGTATGCAGGCATTTAAAGATTAAGTAATTATACTATTGCCGGTGTTTTAAAAAAGCGTCAGTTTAGCAGGGCCGTTTGTTTCCTTGCACCGCATATCTGTCATTGTAACATAATTGAATAAAGCTTATGGCTGTTGAAAAAAAATTAGGTCTATCCTTATCGGGTGGAGGATATCGCGCTGCTGCTTTTCACCTGGGCACTTTGCGGAAGCTGCATGAGATGGGCATTTTGGAACGTGTCGATGTGATGAGCACTATTTCAGGGGGATCTATTACTGGTGCTTATTATTGTTTGAATAATAAAGATTTTGATGCTTTCGAGAAGTATATGTTTGAGGCATTAGGATCTAAGAATGTGATCAAGCAAGTGTTTCTTTCTTTTACTTTCATCAGGACATTGTTGTTCCTATTGCTTTTCCTGGTGCCAGCGATCTATGTTTTGTTTACTTCTTATGCATGGTTATCGCTCATTCTGATTGGCTTGATGTTGTATTTATTCGTGCGTTTTCAATTTGCTATATTTCCGGTGAGCAAAGAAGTGGAGCGGGCTTATGATAAATTCTTTTATCAGCAGGCTACCTTATCAAAGTTATCCAACAAGCCGCTACTGGCGATTGGCTCTACCAATTTACAGACTTCACGTCCGTTTACTTTTTCCCGGTTGAAAATGGAAGACTCGTCATATGCTTATATGGAATCTCCTGTGCGGTTCAAGAACGATGATTTCCCCATTGCTCGTGCTGTGATGGCTTCTTCCTGTGTTCCTTTTGCTTTTACGCCTGTTCATATCGACAAGCAGTTTTATGTGAACCCCGAGGATATTCTGCGTGTAAATCCTCAATTGGTGGATGGGGGTGTTTATGATAACCAGGGTATCCAGAAGATCACACAAAAGGGCAGCATGTATGGTTGTGATATTATCATTACCAGTGATGCGGGCGATAAGTTGCCTTTTGAAGGGTCGTATAATAACCTGGTGATCTTACTGATCCGGACCATGGATGTGTTTATGGAAAGGATCAAGAAATTCCAGATGATCGAAGATATTTATGGCAACGCTGCCACCGAGAAACGGCAGATCGCGTATTTATCGTTGGGATGGAACCTGGAGCAATGTATTCCCGGGTTTATCAATAACCTGGCTGATGGGAAAATCACAGAGGAGGTTATCGAGGCGCATCAATTCAAGCCTGAGTGGGTGGCCGACCCTAACCGGTATCGCAGGGAGCTTACTACCTATCTTGAAAACGAAGTGGATTATAAAACCATCCTGCAACGTAATCTAAAACCACCTCAACTTACCATCGCCCGTAATGTGGGTACCAACCTGACTCCTTTATCCAAAGAGGAGCTCACTTATCTTGCTATACAGGCTGCCAACCTCACAGAATTACAGGTAAGGTTGTATTGTCCTACGCTGGTATCGCCTGTGTAATTGGAGTCCTTTCGCTTCGTTAGCAGATTTCTCACCCTGTATACTGGTTGTGGAGACAGGTACGTACGGCAGGGTTCGAAATGACAACGTAAAAATAGCCGGGCAGTAATATTGCATGTACTTGTTATATTTCAATCTAAAAATGGATATTGCAGGTTTATGCAACGACAGGCGGACGATTTAGTAGCAAAGCTGCTCCCGGGTATTCAAGGAGCTATTCTTACTGCATTTTTATGTATTTCCTCTTCCTTCAAGGGCTGGGCGCAGGCTGATACATCAAAAAAGTTTGACCGGGCTTTTTATGAGTCGTACACTGACCTGATCACTTCCCGGGTTTATTTTTCTCAGAAATATACATCCTTACGTATCCGTGGTTCGGAGCGTATCAGGGACCTTCAATATCGCCCTAATACTACGCTGAATTTTGGTGTGGGCGCCACTTATGGCTGGTTTACGTTGAACCTTGCTTATGGCTTCGATTTTTTAAACCGTAGGGATGAGTCGAAGGGTAAGACGCGCTACCTGGACCTGCAATCTCATATTTATACCCGCAAGATGAGCATTGACGTGTTTGGTCAATTGTACAAGGGGTTTTATGCTTTTCCCAAAAGGCTTGTTCCGCAAAATGAAGATGGGTGGTATACGAGGCCAGATGTCAAGATGCGGCATTTTGGAGCGGCGGCTTATTATATTTACAATTGGAAAAGGTTTTCGCTACGGGCTGCTACGCTGCAGAATGAATGGCAGAAAAGGTCTGCAGGAAGTCTGTTAATCGGTGCAGAATTTTATTACGGTACCAACAGGGGTGATAGTGCGTTGGTGCCGGGGGCATTGGCTGATATGTATGAAGCTGCCGGTGTGACCAAGATGCGTTATTTCGATATTGGCCCGGGCGTGGGTTATGCTTATACTGTTGTTGTGAAAGAGCATTTTTACGGTACCGGAGGTCTTACTGTAAGTTTTCCTTTCAGTTTTCAAAAGCAATGGTATGATGACGAATCTGATCACCGTGTTTCTATAAGCCCTGACTTGCTTTACCGTGTCGGGGTTGGTTATAATAGTGATCGCATGAATTTTAGTGTAATATGGGTAAACAGCAGTGTTCAAACTAAAGGGGATAAGGGTTCATATGCCATCCGCACTGGTAATGTGCGCCTCAATGCTGCTTACCGGCTGGCTCCCGGACCTAAGCTGAAGCGTAAGTTGAAATTCTTCGAGGTGGCGGCTCCATAAAGAGGAACCCCTCCCAGGGAACTGGAAGGGGTAATGATAACATGCATATATGAGATTTTGTCATCATTTTCTTTTTAGTTCTTTATTGCGTTGACCACCCATCCCTCATTTTCTTTTGTCTGCTTTTGTTTTTCCCAGGCTACCACGGCGGTCTCCAATACGCTTTTGAGGTTCATTTTTACTTTTCTTCTTTGCAGTTTTAATACTACTCCTTCCACTTTCTCTTTGTATACTTCTACGTGGTCGTTATTGTAGAAATGGATCGTGTATTGTTTGGGAACGTTTACATTGGATTCTACTACCCAATATCCTTTTCCCGACACATAGCGTGGTACAATGGGGCCTCCTGTGGGTTGATCATCTTGTGCAAATACTGCAACGTGCATCATCATCAAGCAGATGATCGCGATTAATTGACTGGCTCTTTTTTTCATGTCTATACTTTTTCTTGTAACGAATGTTGTAACAGGCATAAAGTTATTCGCTATAAATGCGGAGAAAACACAAAGTGGATTAACTGGGTGTGTTGTGTGACAGATGCACGGAAATGGTTTCCTAAGTGTAAAATCGTCGACGAATGTCGTTAGTCGATGGGTTGAGCTGTTATAAAGAAAACGGGTGAGCCGCTTTGGAGCGACTCACCCGTATTTACGCAAGTTGTCTTTTGTTTATACTATTCAAGTTCTTTGAGCCAGGCCTGTGCTTCTTCGCGGGCGGCTTGTATTACTGCTTTGCCGGCACGGAAGCACATTTTCCATTCGCCGCTTTTTGATTCGTACTCGGGGTTGGCAAACATGCTACCGTTGAGCTGTGCATCAAAATCTACTGTAGCTGAGATATCCAGAAATGCTTTGAGTCGTTGTTTGATCAACTCCTTGCTATCGGAAGGATACTTTTTTTCATCGTCGGCTTTGTTGAGTTGTTTGTCAACAGCATTGTCGATCATCTTCATCGGATTGGGTATGCCCAATTTTCTTTTTTGTCTGTATCCAAGGCGTTCATTTCTCCACTTCGTGTACTTCTTCTGAAATTCGGGGGTCTTTGAATACTCCTTTGCGAACTTGATCAACTGCCGTGTGCCTGCTACTCTCATTTCTACCGGCAGTGATTTTGCTTTTTTCAGTACCTCGTAAGAGGTTGAAATGGCACCTCCTCCAAATGAGGAAACGACGTTTTCTTTGGCATCGTCTTCTGAGACGCTGAGGTCTTCAAAAATGTTTGTTACGGTGGCGGCCATTAATGCTATGGCCAGCACCAATACGCTAATTGTTTTCATGGCTAAAATGTTGTTACCAGGTTAATTTTTTAATCCGGGTTGGTTATTTTTTACTCTGCAAACGTATCGGATCGGGCAGGACTTTACAATCGCACAAACATGTGAAAAATGCTGTCTTAGCGCCAAAAAATGGATTATATGTGATTAAGGGCTCGTTTTCCGGTAGTTAACCGGGCCGTAGAACGGAACGGTATTTGTAATTTTATATTCGCAATTCTAACTGGTTATCCGGATCATTGTTAAAATCGAGCCACTATGAAGGAAGATATCAACAGTGCAACCAACCAGCAAGCCTGCCACTATATTACTTTCAATACGGTGGATTGGATAGACGTGTTTGTCAAACCTATCTACAAGCAGATCATTACTCAAACGCTGAATGAGTTTATTACTCACAAGGGGCTTACTGTTCATGCCTGGTGCCTCATGTCGAACCATCTACATTTACTGTTGCAAGCCAAGGATGGTACTGGTTTATTTATGATCGAGCGGGATTTTAAGAAGATCACTGCCACGCGTATTTTGGAGGCCATCGAGTTGGAACCTGAGTTGCGTCGTGAATGGATGTTGTGGCGTTTTGAGCATTGCACACAGAGTTTAAAGAGGATCGAGAAATACCAGGTGTGGCAAAGTTGCAGCAATCCTGAGTTTGTAGATTTCAAGCAGCCTTTCAAGGTGCGAGAGCACCTGAGTTATATTCATGAGAATCCTGTTCGTGACAAGATCGTTTTCCTGCCGGAGGAATATGTGTACAGCTCTGCCGGGGATTATGCCGGGCGGAAGGGGCCTGTGCAGGTAAAGCTGATCGACATGGAGGGATTGATCAGGGGACTGATTAAGAGTTGAGTGGTGAGTGAACTTTTGCGTCGATAGGAATTGGGCTAAAGCCCAATGTGGGCATTTGATCTTTGTGTCCCGGCCCTAAAGGGACCGGGCAATTCCTTCTGCTTCGCCCCCCTCTGCTTCGCAAGCAGATTTCTCACTGCGCCGTTACTGCATACTACTTTACAGTTGCGAATGGCTTCGTTCGAAATGACAAAACCGAGCGTTTACTTTTTGATAGCGGTTTTGAGGGCCTGGACGGTCTTTTTATCGTTGCCGACAAATATTTTGTCTTTGAGGATGGTAACGGGGCGTTTGAGGAAGGTGTATTCTTCCAGGATGAGGTCACGGTAGTCGTTTTCTGTCAACTTTTTATCTTTCAATCCCATCTCCTTGTATTTGAGGGCGCGGCGGCTAAAGAGGGCTTCGTAGCTTCCGGCCATTTTCTTCATCTCCTCTAATTGGGCGGTTGTTATCTTCTCTGTTTTAATATCCTGCATGGCAATTCCTGCCTTGTCGACCCCGGTTTCTTTGATGATGGCCTGGCAAGTGGTGCAATTGGCGAGATGATACATTTTTTCCATGGGTCGCAAGTTAACTGATTGGTTTCAAAAGTGGTATGTATTGGTTGGTTAAACAGATGTTGGAACTGTAATATTTTCCGACATTCGCCGACCAATTAGTATCTTTTCGCTAAAACCACCCATAGTTGCAGTCCAAGCCTGACCAAAATGAATTTATTGTGTTAGTAAATCAACACAGGGGCATGTTGTACAAAGTATGTAACCTGTATTGTTCATCGGAGTACGATAAGCAGGATCTTTTCCAGGAGATCGTGATCCAATTGTGGAAGGCTTATCCACGATTCAGGGGCGACTCCAAGTTTGGCACCTGGCTTTACCGTATTGCGTTGAACACGGCTATCTCGGATCTGCGCAAACAAAAGAAGCATATTCAGAGTGTAGAACCAGACCAGCTGCCAACGGAGATTCAGGATATTCAGTATAATAAGGAAAGGGAAGAAAAATTACAGCAAATGTACCGAGCTATTCACCAGCTCCCTGAAATTGAAAGGGGTATTGTGATGCTGTACCTGGAAGACAAGAGTTATGAAGAGATGGAAGAGATCCTGGGTATCAATCAGAATAACCTACGGGTAAAGATGAACCGGATCAAGGAAAAATTACGTAAACTCACTAAAGTTGTTGAACATGGATTTGGATAACCTCAAAGAGATCTGGAAGGACCTGGACGAGAAGGATTTCCATCCTGGAAAGGGAGAGGGAATGCGGCCTGTTGTGGCTAATCATGAGGAGGAGATTGCTGCCATCCTGCGCAAACGTTCTCAAAATCCGATTGCGAAGATCAAGCGCAACCTGGGCTGGGAGCTGGCTTTGATCCTTGTGTTGTATACGTTGTCTATGGCTTATTACTTTATTGCCTGGCATGGGCAGTATTGGGAAATCTCCGTCTTGCTGGGCATTATCGGCGCTTCTTTCGTTGTATATTATTTCCGCAAGAATAAGTTGTTGAACGAAATGCAGGCGGTGGATAGTGAGGTTAAGCTGAACCTGAAGAAGCGGCTGCATACTTTGGAGAAATACACTCGCTTTTACTCTGTATCGGGTATGGTGCTCACTCCTTCTGCTTATTTTGTAGCCGGCCTGATCGTTTTATTCAAGACTCCTCCCCGCTCCGATGATAAAATGCCTCCTATGTTTACGCATATCACAGGGCACGACTATTTCGTTTTGTTTACTGTATCTGGTGTTGCCCTGGCGATTGGCAGTTATTTCCTGAATATCTGGTATGTGAACAGGTTGTATGGCAGGCATATCAATAAGCTGAAGAACTTATTGAATCAGATTGAGGACGAAGGATAGGTCTTTTTATCTCTATTTCGAGGAGTGGCTGTTAAAATAATCCTGCTTTCGGATTGTGGTAGTATTTTTTAGTAATTTGAGCATCTTAATATTAATACGATGCCTGCTACCCGTCGCGATTTTATAAAACAATCTTCTCTACTTGCTGCTGGTTTTTTCCTCCCTACAGAAGATCTTTTCAAAAAGAAGCCCGTAGGTGTTCAGTTATATACGCTCCGCAATGAAATTGGCAAAGACCCCAAAGGCACTCTCGCCAGGGTGGCTCAATTGGGTTATAAACAGGTTGAAACTTTTGGTTATGGCAACCGGAAGTGGTTCAATCTCTCTCCTGCTGAATTATCTGCTGTTTTAAAACAGAATGGTCTTACCTCTCCAAGCGGACACACTTATCCCGGCAGCTTTTTCCTGAAGGGTGGTTGGGAAGATGAGTGGAAAAAGGCTGTAGAAGACTCCAAAACACTTGGCCAGGAGTTTATTACCATTCCCTGGCTGGAAGAGGCTTACCGTAAGGACCCCGATAATTATAAAAAGATTGCCGAAGGCCTGAACAAGGCAGGCACTATGGCCAAAGATGGCGGCCTGAAACTGGCTTATCACAATCACGACTTCGAGTTTACCGCTCTTGATGGCCAATCTGGTTTTGATATTCTCTCTAAAAATACCGACGCCAAGCTGGTTCAGTTTGAACTGGACTTGTATTGGGCCGTAAAGGCAGGCCATGACCCGGTAAAGTTGTTTGAAGCTCACCCCGGCCGGTTCTGCATGTGGCATGTGAAGGACATGGACAATACGGACAAGAAGTTCTTTACTGAAGTGGGAAGTGGTGTGATAGACTTTAAGCGCATTTTCAAGAACGCGAAGTTGAGTGGTATGAAATATTTCTTTGTGGAGCAGGATCAATGTCCTGGTTCACCTTTCGATAGTATTGCGAAGAGTATTACCTACCTGAATGGGAAGATACTTTGAGACCAGCAATCGGCAGTGCGTTTGCTTCGATAGCAGATTTCTCACTCCGCTTCGCTGCGTTCGAAATGACAACATGGACTTTATAAACCTACCTTTTAATAAAACCACCGATTATGAGCCATCGCAGAAAGTTTCTGCAGCAAACGGCAGCCCTGGTTACGGGCGCCACTGTATTGTCGTCTTTCGATTCTCGTCCTTTCACCATATTCCGCAACCGCATTTCTCCGGCCGACCAGCTTAATATTGGCGCTATTGGCATCAATGGTATGGGTTGGTCTAATGTGAATGCAGCCTTAAAGGTGCCAGGTGTAAATCTTGTAGCTATCTGTGATGTTGATTCGAATGTGATAGATAAGCGCAAGGCTGACCTTGTGAAAATGAATATCGATGTTTCAAAGGTGTCGGTCTATTCTGATTACCGCAAGTTGCTGGAGCAAAAGGATATCGATGCTGTAATTATCGGTACGCCGGACCACTGGCATGCGTTGCAGATGATCCATGCCTGTGAGGCTGGTAAAGATGTTTATGTTGAAAAGCCCGTGGGCAACTCGATTGCTGAATGCAGGATCATGGTAGCTGCTCAACAGCGTTATAATAAGGTAGTGCAAGCTGGTCAATGGCAACGGAGTCAGCAGCATTTCCGCGATGCTGTTGATTTTGTGCATAGTGGTCAGCTTGGCAATATCCGTACGGTGAAGGTATGGTGCTACCAGGGCTGGATGCGTCCTGAACCTGTGCGCGCTGATAGCGCGCCGCCTGCTGGTGTAGATTATGCTGCCTGGCTTGGGCCTGCAGCAACCCGTCCTTTTAATGCCAGCCGCTTTCATTTTCATTTCCGCTGGTTCTGGGATTATGCCGGTGGCCTAATGACTGACTGGGGTGTTCACCTGCTGGATTATGCGTTGCTCGGCATGAAGGCTCCTACGCCTAAAACTATTGCAGCGCTGGGTGGTAAGTTTGCCTACCCTGACCTGTATGAAGAAACGCCTGATACGCTGACTACTTTATATGAATTTGATGGCTTCAATCTCGTATGGGATTCGGCCATGGGTATTGACAATGGTTCTTATGGCCGTGATCACGGTATTGCTTTCATCGGCAATAATGGTACACTGGTATTAAGTCGTGGTGGCTGGGAAGTGCTCGAAGAAAGGCAGAGCAAGAACAAGGTTTCCAAGCCAATGGTAAAGCCTTCTGATAATGGATTGAATAAGCACTGGGAAAACTTCGTTGAAGTAGTGAAATCGCGGAAGCTGGATGATCTGCATTGTTCTATTCAAGCGGGCGCCCACGTGGCAACGGTAGCTCAGATGGGTAATATTGCTTTCCGTACTGGTCAGAAGCTAACCTGGGATAAGAGTAAAGAGGCGTTTACGGATAGTAAGATCAATAAGGAATACCTGATGAAGGAATATCATAATGGGTATAAGTTGCCGAAGGTGTAGTGACAGGACTATCTTATAAAGAAAATGGGTGAGCCACCTTTGGAAGGTGGCTCACCCATTTTCTTTAAGTATGTTATTTCAGTCTTTTGATCTTTATGTTGCGGTACCAAACGGGATCGCCGTGGTCCTGGAGGGCAATGCGGCCTGATGTGAAGGAGCCGAATGTTTTCCATTCTTTGAATTTGCTCCCGGCAATCATTTTGCGCCAGTTATCGTCCCACATTTTAGTAGATAGTACTTTAACTCCATTAAGGAAGAATTCGAGGGTGCTGTCTTTGGCAATGATCTCTGCCTGGTTCCATTCTCCAATTGCTTTAACAGTTTCCGGCGAACTGGTAATAAGATCATAGAGATCACCGGCACGGTGTTTAATGATCTTACCATCTTTGTGGCCGTTATTGTCCAGCACCTGCATTTCGGGGCCTGAGTGATAGGTCTTTTCTATTTTAGGATCTTCTTTTACATAGAACATCACGCCGCTGTTTCCTGCTGTATCTACTTTCCAATCGAGCTTGAGGTGGAAGTTATCGTATTCTTCATCGGTAACGAGATCGCCTCCGCCTACAGTTTTGTCGTCTTTCTTCTGTGCGGGATCGAGGTGGAGGGTGCCTTCTACCACTTTCCAGGCAGAGCCATCGGACAGGGTTTTGAATACATGCCAGTTCTTTTTGGACGTGCCGTCGAAGAGCAGCTGCCAGCCTTCGGCCTGCTCGGTAACGGTGAGGCTATTGTCTTGAGGTGGTGTAATTGGTGTTGCGGCCACGGTGTCTTTTTTTGAAGGATCAGTAGTAGCTGTTTGTTCGTTTGAATTACAGGCACTAAAAACTGAGGCCAAGAGGCTTACAGCAAGCAGGAATCGCATAATGTAGATTTTTTTGTGTATTCAAGATACATGTTTGGTATTAATTTTTAATGGGTGAGATTACTAATTTCTCTCCTACCGTTTGCTTCGAAAGCAGATTTCTCACTCCGCTATCGCTCCGTTCGAAATGACAAACAAGGGAAGATCCGTTCGAAATGACAAAAAAGGGATGACTCGTTCGAAATGACAGAAGGGATTTATAAAAGCAAACGGCTGCTCCTTGTGGGGAACAGCCGCTCGATTGTTGTATTATCTTTCCTCTTTTAGAGGTTTTTAACCTTGATGTTGCGGAAGTATACTTTGTTGCCGTGGTCCTGCAATACGATGTGACCTTTTTTGAAGGCTCCGAAGTCGGGCGTATTCTTGAATTTGCTTTGTGCTTTCATCGCTTCCCAATTGGCATCCCACATGGTGGTGGAAACTACTTTAACGCCATTTTGATAAAGATCCAGCTTTCCTTTGTTGAGTACAATCTCTACTTCATTCCACTGTCCGATAGGGCGTACATTTTCTGGTTGTGCGGTGATGAAGTCATACAGGTCAGCAGCACGGTGCTTGATGTTTTTAGCATCGGGGTGCCTGTCGTTGTCGATGATCTGCATTTCGGGACCTGTGATGTATGCGTAACGGTATTTCAAATCTTCACGGGCGAGGAAGATGATGCCACTGTTTCCGCCTTCGGTGAGTTTCCATTCCAGCTTGAGGTGAAAGTTCTCAAATGAGTCGGTAGTGATCAGTTCACCGGAACCTTCTCCTCTTGGCCCACGGGCTGCTGGTTCATAATAAAGTGTACCAGAATCTACCTTCCAGGCAGAACCGTCGGTACGGTTGTTAAAAATATGCCAGCCATTTTTGGTGGTACCGTCGAACAGGAGTTGCCAACCTTCTTTCTTTTCTGCTGTAGAAAGGGTATTGAGGGCTGCGGTTCCGGTAGTTTTTTTAGAGGAGCTGCAAGCAATGGCGCTGGATAATATCAACAGATAGCAAAACCGTTTGAGCATTGGAAAAAATTTGGGTTCAAGGTAAGGGAAAAAATGAATATTCTTTTATTATTACTTGTTCTTTTTTGCTTTTGAGCGGCATGAGCGTCTATGGTGCTTTTTTTCTCGTTCTTCGCTTTGCGAGTTGGCGCCTACGGCGCTTTGCTTGCTTCGCACTTTTACGTTGATAGGGCCAAAGGCCCTGGAATAGGGCTGCGAGGCTGCAAGCCTCGCAGAACAAAATAGACGAAATAAAACAGGTTTTGCTATAGGCTGGTGCGGGACCGGCGTATAGCAAAACCTGCAAGTGTTTTCGAGCCTATTGAAACTGTCGAAGCTGATTATTTTTTAAGTGCCAGGATGGCTTTCACCATCTCTGTAGCATCTTCTTTGCTCAATGTGGGGTGGGGTGTCATAGGCACTGCGCCCCATACGCCTGAACCGCCAGCGATAATCTTATTTACCAATGTATCGATGTTGGCTTGTGTTGCTTCATATTTAGCAGCTACGTCGGAATAGGCTGGCCCGATGTTCTTCTCAGTCATCTTGTGGCAAGTGGTGCAGTCGTTGGTAGCAATGAGTTCGAGTCCTTTGGTGTTGTCAACAGCCAAAACATCGGGTTTCTTCTCTTCCTTTTTTTCTTCTGTAGCAGGCTTCTGCTCTCCACCACCGCAGGCTGCGATAGAACCGGTGATCAGGAAAGCCACTATCAACTTTTTCATCTGTATATTTTTTATTTATGACAATCAGGTGACGGAACGGCCGCAATTTACTACAAACCTAATACGGAACGATTAAATTTTTCGTCGCTGCCGGTACCTGCAAAATCATCGAATGCTTTTTCTGTCACCCGGATGATGTGGTCTTTAATGAATGGCGCGCCTTCTTTGGCTCCGTCTTCGGGGTGTTTGATGCAGCACTCCCATTCCATGACAGCCCAGCCTGCATAGTCGTAGGCTGTGAGCTTGCTGAATATGGACTTGAAGTCCACTTGTCCATCGCCCAGGGAACGGAAGCGGCCAGCGCGGTTGATCCAAGACTGGTATCCTCCGTAAACGCCCTGCTTGCCGGTGGGATTAAATTCAGCATCTTTTACGTGGAACATGCGGATGCGCTCGTGGTAGTTGTCGATGTATTCCAGGTAATCGAGGCACTGCAATACGAAGTGGGAAGGATCGTAGAGCAGGCAGGCTCTTGCATGGTTGTTGGTATGTTCCAGGAACATTTCGTAGGAAATACCGTCATGCAGGTCTTCACCGGGATGTATTTCGTAGCAGAGGTCTACTCCGCACTCATCGAAATGGTTGAGGATAGGCAGCCAGCGGTTGGCCAACTCTTTGAATCCTGTTTCTACCAATCCGGCAGGACGCTGTGGCCAGGGATATACCGTAGGCCATAAAAGGGCACCGCTAAAAGTAGCGTGTGCGTTCAGCCCCAGATTTTGAGATGCTTTCGCTGCCCATTTAAGTTGTTGTACGGCCCATTCGGTCCTTGCTTTAGGATTATTGCGTACTGATTCGGGCGCAAATCCGTCAAACAGGGTATCGTAAGCAGGGTGCACGGCCACCAGCTGTCCTTGTAAGTGGGTGGACAGTTCGGTGATCTGCATGCCGGCTGCTTCTATTTTTCCTTTGTATTCGTCGGCGAAGGTTTTGCTTTCGGCCACTTTTTGGAGGTCGATGCAGCGGCTATCCCAGGTGGGAATTTGTACGCCTACAAACCCAAGGCCTTTTGCCCATTTGCAAATGGTATCAAGGGAGTTGAATGGCGCTTTATCGCCCATGAACTGGGCGAGGAATATGCCGGGTCCTTTTATTGTCTTCATATAGCTTATTAATTAGCCTGGAGTTATACTTTAAATTCTGTCCATTTAACGGTAGAGGCGCTGCTTTCTACCACGTTGTCGATGAAGGCCATACCGCGGATGCCTTCTTCCACACGAGGGAAGTCGAGCATTTCTTTGGTTGCCTCTTTGCCATCGATGCGGGCTGTGAGGGTGAGCGCGAAGTTGCGGTAGATGTTACCGAATGCTTCGAGGTATCCTTCGGGGTGACCGCCGGGCGTGCGGCAGTTGTGGGTGGCATAGCTGGACAGGCGATCGGTGTATCCCGCTCCTGCGCGCAGTATCTGTGTAGGCGCATCGAGCCATTTTACCAACAGGGTGTTGGGTTCGTGCTGTGCCCATTCGATGCCTCCTTTTTCTCCATAGATGCGAATCTTCAGTGCATTTTCTTCTCCTGCTGCTACTTGTGAAGCCATCAACACACCGGCAGCGCCGTTGTCGAATTTCAGGAGCACGTTGCCATCATCGTCCAATGCACGACCAAGTACCATAACGTTGAGGTCAGCGCAAAGGTGGGTGATCTTCAATCCTGTAATATATTCTGCCAGATGTGCAGCATGGGTACCAATGTCGCCCATGCAACCACTCTTTCCTGATTTTTTGGGGTCTGTTCTCCAAGCGGCCTGGGCATTGCCTTCTCTTTCGCTGAGTTTGCTGAGCCAGCCTTGTGGGTATTCAACCCACACTTTCCTGATCTTTCCAAACTCGCCGCCTTGTACCATGGCACGGGCTTGTTTTACGAGTGGGTATCCTGAATAGGTATGCGTAAGTGCGAGTATGAGTCCTGTTTCGTCGACTTTCTTTTTAAGTTGCTTGGCTTCATCGAGTGTGAATGTGATGGGCTTTTCGATGACTACATGGAAACCATGATCGAGGGCCATCATTGCTGGTGCAAAGTGTGCAAAGTTGGGTGTAACGATGGTGATGAAATCGATGCGCTTGTCGGCCGGCATCTGACTTTCTTTCTTGATCATGTCCTCATAGTTGAGGTATATGCGATCTTCGGGCAGGAAGAGCATTTTGCCTGAATCGACTGCTATTTCAGGATTGATGCTAAGCGCTCCTGCTGCGAGTTCTATGAGTCCGTCCATATTGGCTGCAATGCGGTGAATGGCACCAATGAAGGCATCTTTTCCTCCGCCAACCATTCCCATTCGAAGTTTTCTGTTCATGTAAAAATGATTAGAAAGTATTATAAATTATTGAAAGAACAATGTGATTTAAAAATAAAAAATTTACATTTACGACCGTATATTGAAAATCGTTCAATGCTTTTATAACGGGTGCTAAAGGTAAGCAGGTTATAATCAGTTTTGCAAATTAATAGAAGATTAATAAATATAAGCCAAGCGCTGTAAGTCGCGAGCTATGTCGTTTGAGCAGATTCTGCTCAATTTCAATGTTAAGGTGGATATCCTAACGATATTATAAATAAAAAACACTCCTTGCCATGCAATCAACCATCCAACGTGGTCAATTATTCTGGGCCAGTTGTTTAGCCCTTTTGGTAACATCATTGTCTTTCGGTATTCGTGCAGGTCTTTTAAATACCTGGGGTGAGCAGTTTCAATTAAATGCTGAACAAATCGCTACTATTGCTGCAACTGCTTTCTGGGGTTTCCCTTTAGCTGTTGTGATTGGTGGTATGGTCGTAGATGCTATCGGCATGAAGCGGTTGCTGGTACTGGCCTTTGTATTTCACCTGGCTGGTATCCTTCTTACCATTTTTGCTTCAGGCTACTGGAGCCTGTTTATTTCAACTCTTCTTATTGGCATTGCCAATGGTACTGTGGAAGCGGCTTGTAATCCACTGGTTACCTCTTTGTATCCCGACAATAAGACTACGAAGCTGAATCACTTCCACTTGTGGTTCCCTGGTGGTATTGTAATTGGCACTTTGATTTCCTACTTTTTTGGCAAGGCTGGTTTAAACTGGCAGATCCAAGTAGGTATGATGTTGCTCCCGACAATAGCTTACGGCTATCTGTTCTCAAGGTTAAAGTTTCCTGTTACTGAACGTGTGGCTTCCGGTGTTTCCACTGGTGAAATGTATCGTTCGCTGGGGAATCCGCTTTTCATTTTTATGTTTATCTGCATGTTTGGCACTGCGATCACTGAGTTATTTACCGGTCAGTGGATCGATCTGTTGTTAAAAAATGTTACTGATAATCCGATTCTGATACTGGCTGTATCAACTGGTGTAATGGTATTGGGCCGCGGTTTGGCTGAGCCCGTTGTGCACCGATTGTCGCCTCAGGGTGTATTGCTTATTTCAGCTATCCTGGCCGCTGCTGGTATTTATTTACTTGGTCACACGACAGGTAATATGGTATTTGTAGGTGCTCTTGTTTTCGGTATGGGGGTTTGTTATTTCTGGCCAACGATGCTTGGTTTTGTGGCGGAAAACCTGCCTAAGACTGGTGCTGTGGGCTTGAACCTGATGGGTGGTGCGGGCATGTTTGCCGTATCAATTTATATGATATTCATGGGTGGTTATTATGATAAACTGGTAGCCGAAAAATTACCTGCGGGTGCCGTGCTAGCTGATTACAATGCCGCTCCTGCTGGTTCTGAAATGGCCAATGCTCTTGGCGAAGCAAAGAAGGCTGCGGGTCCTGGGGTGCTGGATGCAACGCTCATCATTCCCATCGTGCTGACTGTTGCTTTTGCGGGTCTGCTTATTTATATGCGCGGCAGAAAGAAGCCTCAGCAACTGACTGTGGCTGGCGCTTAATGACGCATATGTTAATGATGTGTTTTTAAGGACTTATGTGGTAACATTTTCGTACATTCAATATCAACGTTTCTCATGTCTAACAACCAATCACGCCGGCTTGCCTTAAAGAATATTGTGGCGGGAACTGCAGCCCTCGGCACTACCGGTATGTTATCTTCTTTTACAGCTTGTGACGACGAGTCTAAATCTATCACTTTGAAAGGAAATATTAATCACTCTGTATGCCGTTGGTGCTACAGCAGTATTCCCCTGGAAGAATTTGCTGCAGCGTCTAAAAAGATGGGTATTGTAGCTATTGACCTTGTTGGTCCTAAAGACTGGCCTGTATTGCAAAAGTATGGCTTGTACTCCTCCATGTGTAATGGGGCTGAGATCAACCTGGTTGACGGGTTCAACGACAAGAAGTTCCACGCTCAGCTGATCAAGAATTATTCTGAAATGATCCCGCTGGTAGCTAAGGCTGGTTATAAGCAACTGATCTGTTTTAGTGGCAACCGCCGTGGCATCGATGATGAGACTGGTTGGAACAATTGCGCGGAAGGCTTAAAGCAATTGATGAGCCTCGCTGAACAGCATAAGGTAACGCTCGTAATGGAACTATTGAACAGTAAAGTGAATCACAAAGATTATCAGTGTGATAAAACTGCCTGGGGTGTAGAGCTTTGCAAGCGCATCGGTTCTGAAAACTTCAAATTGCTGTACGACATTTATCATATGCAGATCGATGAGGGTGACGTGATCGCCACGATCCGCAGCAGTCATCAATATATTTCTCATTACCACACTGGTGGTGTTCCCGGCCGTCATGAGATCGACGATACACAGGAGCTCTATTATCCTGCTATCATGAAGGCTATTCTTGCTACCGGCTTCAAGGGCTATGTGGCGCAAGAGTTCATCCCCGACCGTAAAACGAATGAAGAAAGGTTGGCTTCGCTGGAGAAGGCAATCAGCATTTGTGATGTGTAGGACGGCAATCGTGAATCGGCAATCGGCAGTGCTTTTGCTTCGCAGACAAGAATTACTGTGAGGGATTAGGGTACTGCAGCTAACGAACGACAAACATTTAAACTTCGAATATTATGGCAGAGAATGCATACGACGCAATCGTCGTGGGTAGTGGTATTAGTGGTGGTTGGGCGGCGAAAGAGCTTACCGAGAAGGGATTGAAAGTTTTGTTGCTGGAGCGGGGTAATGATATCGAACATATTAAAGGTTATGTAAACGCCAATAAAGATCCCTGGGAGTTTCCTCACCGGGGCGGTAAGACTCAGGAGATGATCAAGGATTATCCTGTGCTCAACCGGGACTACCCACTGAATGAAACGAACCTGGATTACTGGACCAATGAAAAGGATTGTCCGTATACAGAAACCAAACGTTTCGATTGGTTTCGTGGGTACCATGTAGGTGGTCGTTCGCTGATGTGGGGAAGGCAGAGTTACCGCTGGAGTGACTTTGATTTTGAAGCGAATGGTAAAGAGGGTATCGCCATCGACTGGCCTATTCGTTATAAAGATATTGCGCCGTGGTACGACTACGTTGAAAAATTTGCAGGCATCAGCGGTAATAAGGATGGTATTCCACAGTTGCCAGATGGACAGTTTCAGCGTCCTATGGACCTGAACTGCGTGGAAAAGGATGTAGCTGCACGTCTTAAAGAGCATTATAAAGGTCAGCGACTGCTGACCATTGGCCGTGTAGCCAATCTTACAGAGAAATTACCTGGCCGTACCAATTGCCAGTACCGTAATAAGTGCTGGCTGGGCTGTCCGTTCGGTGCCTACTTCAGCACACAATCTTCTACGCTGCCAGCAGCAAGGGCTACCGGCAACCTGACGTTAAAGGAGTTCTCCATTGTAAACAGGGTCTTGTATAATAAGGATACCAAGAAGGCAACGGGAGTAGAGGTAATAGATGCTACGACCAATAAAACCATCGAATATACTGCCAAGGTGATCTTCCTCTGTGCTTCGGCCATGAACAGCACCTGGGTATTGTTCAATTCTGCTACTGATATCTGGCCTGGTGGTTTGGGCAGCAGCAGTGGCGAGCTTGGTCATAACCTGATGGACCACCACTTCCGTATTGGAGCTTCTGGCACGGTAGAGGGTTATGATGACAAGTATTATTTTGGCCGGCGCCCTACGGGCTTTTATGTTCCGCGTTTCCGCAATCTCTTTGGTGAAAAAAGGGATTACCTGCGTGGTTTTGGTTACCAGGGAGCGGCCAGCCGCTCAGGATGGAGCCGCAATGTGGCTGAGTTGAATATTGGTGTTGACCTGAAAGAAGCGTTGACCGAGCCCGGTCCCTGGACGATTGGCATGACAGCTTTTGGAGAAACGTTGCCTTACCATGATAATAAGATAACGCTGAATAAGAATGTGAAGGATAAATGGGGTCTGCCCGTGTTGGATGTAGACGCCGAGATCAAGGAGAATGAGAAGAAGATGCAGAAGGATATGGAACAAGATGGTGTGGAGATGCTGGAAGCTGCCGGCGTAAAGCAGGTAAAGGGCTTCAAAAGTGATTATGCGCTGGGCATGGGTATCCATGAAATGGGTACTGCACGTATGGGCAAGGATCCAAAGACTTCTGTATTGAATGCGCACAACCAGGTGTGGGATTGCAAGAACGTGTTTGTTACTGATGGGGCTTGTATGACCTCTGCCGCCTGTGTGAATCCTTCGCTTACTTATATGGCGCTGACGGCGAGGGCCGTAGACTTTGCAGTAAGTGAACTGAAGAAAGGCAACTTATAACTTCTTTATACTTTTTTAATCTATGCCCGGGGATTCAACGAACGTTAACATTAACAACAAGGCCACTGCCCAAAACACCTATGACGCAATAGTAGTGGGTAGTGGTATCAGCGGCGGCTGGGCCGCGAAAGAGCTTTGTGAGAAGGGTCTTAAAACGCTGCTCCTGGAAAGGGGCAGGGACGTGGTGCACATCAAGGATTATACAGATACTGATAAGGCTCCGTGGGAATTGCCTCACCACAATAATCTTACGCAGGAGGATCGAAAAAATAGTCCTATTCAGAGTAAGTGTTATGCTTTTAACGAGGTATCGAAGAAGTTCTTTGTAAATGATATTGAGAATCCTTACAACCAGGTAAAGCCTTTTAACTGGATCCGGGGTTATCACGTTGGTGGCCGTTCTTTAATGTGGGGCCGCCAGAGTTACCGGTGGAGTGATATTGATTTTTCTTCCAATGCCAAGGATGGTTTCGGAACCGACTGGCCCATCCGCTATAAGGATCTTGAACCGTGGTACAGTTATGTAGAACGGTTTGCCGGCATTAGTGGTAACAAGGATGGACTGATGCAATTGCCAGACGGCGAGTTTCAGCCAGCAATGGAGATGAACTGTGTAGAGAAGCATGTGGCTGCCCGGATCAAAGAAAAGTTCAACGGCCGCGCCATGATCATTGGCCGCACGGCGAACCATACCGCTAAGGTAGGAGACCGTGGTCCCTGTCAATACAGGAGCCGCTGTCATGAGGGTTGTCCGTTCAGTGGTTATTTCAGCAGTAACGCTGCTACGCTGCCTGCAGCAAAAAAAACCGGCAATCTGACTTTACGGCCTTTCTCGATCGTATTGGAAGTGATCTATGATAAGGACACTAAGCGCGCCAAGGGTGTGCGTATCATGGATGCTGAAACCATGAAGACGGAAGAGTATTATGCCAAGATCGTTTTTCTGAATGCTTCGACGCTCGGCACAGCCTCTATATTGCTGAACTCTGTGTCGGATGCATTCCCGAATGGTTTGGGCAATACCAGTGAGCAGGTAGGACATAACCTGATGGACCACCATTATGGTATTGGCGCCCGTGGCGATATTGAAGGTTTTGAAGACAAGTATTTCTTTGGCCGCCGGCCGAATGGTATTTATATCCCGCGCTTCCGCAATATCAATGAAGACAGCAAGCGTACGGATTATGTGCGTGGCTTTGGGTATCAGGGTGGCGCCAGCCGTGGACGTGTAAATTCGCATGATGGCATCGGCACTGAATTAAAGGAAAGTTTGCTGGAACCAGGCGAATGGTCGATGAGCATGGGTTCGTGGGGTGAGCACCTGCCTTACTACGATAATAAGGTGACACTGAATAAAGACAAGAAGGATAAGTGGGGACTTCCCACGCTGGATATCGATTGTGAGTTCAAGGAGAATGAGATGAAGATGCGTGAAGACATGAAGGCCAGTGCCGTGGAAATGTTGGAAGCTGTAGGGGCCAAGAATGTAAAGCCTTTTGATAATATGCCGCCTCCGGGTTTTTGTATCCATGAAATGGGAACTGCCCGGATGGGTCGCGATCCTAAGACTTCGGTGCTGAACAAGTGGAACCAGATGCACGATGTAAAGAATGTGTTCATCACGGATGGATCGGCCATGGCTTCTTCGGCTTGTCAGAATCCTTCGCTCACTTATATGGCGCTGACTGCGCGGGCAGCAGACTTTGCGGTGGGTGAATTGAAGAAAGGGAATTTATAATTGTACATTATTAAATTAAAATAATATGAACAGAAGAGAAGCTGTATCGAGGGTAGCCCTGTTGTTGGGCGGCACCGTGATCGGGGCTGAGTTTTTTCTGTCGGGTTGTAAGGCCAGTGATGATAAGATCACGACTTCGCTGGACTTCAAGCCAACTGATATTGCCTACCTGGATGAAATAGCTGAGACTATTATTCCTACCACCAATACTCCTGGTGCGAAGGCTGCCGGCGTGGGAACGTTCATGACCGTAATGGTGAAGGACTGTTATGATGAGAAGAACCAGAAGATATTCCTGGAAGGTATGTCGAAGCTGGATGAGTTGTGCCACAAGACGCATGACAAGTCTTTTATGGGTGCTACAGCTGAGCAGCGCAAGGCTGTGCTGATCGTTCTGGACAACGAGCAAAAGGAATACAACAAGAATAAAAAGAAGGATGATCCAGCACATTACTTCACGCAAATGAAGCAATTGACGTTGCTGGGTTATTTCACTTCCAAGATCGGTGCTACGGAAGCATTGCGCTACGAGGCGATCCCCGGCCGCTATGATGGCTGTATGCCGTATAAGAAGGGAGACAAGGCCTGGGCGACGTAGGAGGAATTAGCCGTTAGCTATTAGGAGTTAGCTGTTGGCTGTCGCTAATGGCTTTGTGATAAAATACTTATTCTTTTAATTTACAACTTTCGTTATTCTATGAGTTATAACCGGAGACAGTTTTTGAAGACAGGTGGTGTGTTGGCATCTGCGATGGCCATGGGTTCTGCAACCGACCTTTTTGCAGCCAATAAACCACTGAAGCAGTTTGGCCTGCAATTGTACACGTTGCGTGAGGATATGCCTAAAGACCCTCAGGGTGTTTTAAAGCAGGTAGCAGCTTTTGGCTATAAGCAGATTGAGGGCTATGAAGGTCCGAAGGGTATTTACTGGGGCATGTCGAATAAGGAGTTCAAAAAGTTTGCTGATGGACTTGGCATTACTATGATCTCCACGCATTGTGATATCAATAAAAACTTTGAGCAGAAGGCTGCCGAGGCCGCCGAGATTGGTATGAAGTACCTGATCTGTCCTTATATCGGACCTCAGAAGACGCTTGATGATTATAAACGTTATGCAGACCAGTTCAATAAGTGTGGTGATGTGTGCAAGAAGAACGGAATCCGTTTTGCTTATCATAACCACGGTTATACTTTCACAGCGCTCGATGGTGTGATGCCTCAGGATACGCTGATGCAAAACACAAACGCTGATACAGTAGATTATGAAATGGATATTTACTGGGTGGCCACGCCGGGTGAAGATCCCATTGCGTGGTTGAAGAAGTATCCTAAACGCTTCCGCCTATGCCACGTGAAGGACAGGATGAAGGGCGCCGATCCGAAAGAGCATGATGCTTCTGTAGACCTGGGTAAGGGTTCGCTTGATTTCAGCAAAATCCTGAAGGAAGCACAAAAGCTGGGCATGCAATATTATGTTGTAGAGCAGGAGCGCTATGAGGGCACTACGCCGCTGAAAGCTGCGGAAGTAGATGCGGCTTATATGAAGAAGTTGAGCATTTGACGGCAATCGACAGTCGGCAATCGGCAATGCGTTTGCTTCGAAAATAAATACAGGCCTTCCCGGATTGAGGGAAGGTCTTTCCATTTGTAAACAACGTATCTTTCAGCTACAATCTTCGTTATGAGAAATCTCCTGCTTTTATCCTTTATTGCTTTTTTACTGCCGATGGTTACGTTGGCTCAATCTGCTGATGAAAAGGCTGTGCGTCAAATTCTGCACGAACAAACGGAAGCCTGGAATAAGGGCGACCTGGTGACTTTTATGAAGGGGTATTGGGAAAATGACTCGCTGATGTTCGTAGGCAAGAATGGGGTTACGTATGGCTACCAGAATACGCTCAATAACTATAAGAAGAATTACAATGGCCCGGACCAGATGGGTACGTTGACTTTTAACCTGATCAAGGTGGACCAAATAAGTAAGGATTACTTTTTCGTAGTGGGTAAGTGGAACCTCAAACGTAATGCCGGTGATATCAGTGGTCATTACAACCTGTTGTTCCGCAAGATCAAGGGCAAATGGGTGATTGTGGCCGATCACAGTAGCTAAGTAATCTTATCCGTGGGGGAATTTCTTTTTCCAAATTCGGACATTGATCCAGATGAGCGCCGACAGGCTGCTAACCATCCATACGTAGAACAGCATATTTCCAATGGTCACGCTTTTCTCAGGCACCATCAAGCCTGTATAAGTGCCGATACCTAAATTACTAACCAGCCATACCAGGCCCAGGGATAGTGACCATACTACCCGCCTCAGGAAATCCCGTGGATCGTCTTGTGCATAAGGCATGGGATAAAATTACTTTTTTTAGTTGATGAGCAGGCTTTTGAATTCGGTGGAGTCGCCATTGAATACATTGAAGTCCACTTTATACAGGATGCCGTTTACATGGCCCTGCTCACTGTGTTGCCAGAAATGCCAATCGCGATAGATGCGGGGTTTTTCTTTTTGCAGGTAATGGGCCACCCAAAGTGGGTAGTGGTCAAATTCATCTTTCAGTACCTGCTTATAGAAATCGACGTTGGTGTAGATGATGGGTTTTATGCCGTAGTAGTTCTCTACTGTTTCCAACCATTCTTTTACCCGCTGGCGCAGTTTATCGCCTTTTACGCCATAGGTCTGCTCCACATCGAGCACCGGCGGCAGGTCGCCCGGCAAGAGTTCAACTGTAGAGATAAAGTTTTCGGCTTGTGTTTTACCGCTTTTGGTAGCTATAAAGAAGTGGTAGGCTCCGCGTGTGACGCCTGCTTCTTTTGACTTTTTCCAGTTGCGCTTGAAGAGACGGTCTTCATTTCCATTGCCTTCGGTGGCTTTGATAAAGGCAAAGCCAATCTGCACGTCTTCTACCTGCATGCCTTTCACGCTTTCCCAATCGACTACTTCCTGGTATTTGGAAACGTCGATGCCGTGTATGCCATAGTTGGTGGGTATTTCTATTCCGAAAGCCTGGTAACGTACAAAGTGGGCTCTGCGGGCAATCCACCATTCGTATAGCTGAAAACCGAGCATTACCAATATACCCGTGAGTACAAGGGTGATGAGTATTTTCCAACCGATATTTCTTTTTTTATTCTCTGCCATGCCCGCGGTTGCAAATATAGTTGTCAGCATTTCTTTTTCGATGGATTATTCCGTTGGAGAAATGATAAATGTGTGTGAACAATCTCAGCGCATGATTTTGTGGGTAACCTCTATGCTTTTTTCGCTTTTCAGCCTGAGGTAATAGATGCCCCGGGCAAGCTGCTGCAGGGGAATGTCGAGCTGTTCGTTGCGTCCCGGCATGTCAATCTCTTTCCGGTACACCAACTGGCCGATGCTATTGAATAAGCGGAGGGATAGCTTTTTATCGGTCGGGTTGATCAGTGAAATAAAAAGTCTGTCCGGGGCAGGATTGGGATATATTTTCAGTTGGTTGACTGTTATGTTCCCGGTTTCTTTTTGGGAAGTATTTCCTTTTGTCACCAACCGCAGGTTAGGGTCTATGAGGACCGTATCGGCGGCAAAGCCTACATTGACGGAAAACTCCTGCCCACTGTATTGGTGATTGACAACAACGGTTGTGTCGCGTGTAGCATTTTTAAATTTGATGGCCACCGGCATATCGTAAAAGGAAACGGAGGGATGGGAAGTGGTTTGCTTTAGTTTGACGGTAGCCCAATTGTTCAGGTTCTGGCTCCAGGTGAGCTGGTAGCTGGGATGTCCTTCTCCATAGACCCATTTGTTGAAAAAGTTGTCGAGGTTTTTACCGCTTACCGCCGTCATTACTCTTTTAAGATCGGCAGTACGGGCATAACCGTATTTAACTGCAGGGTCGTCGAGATAGGTGCGGATGCCTTTGAAGAAAGTAGAATCGCCCAATACCCAACGCAGCATGTGTGCTACCATGCCTCCTTTATTGTAAGTGAGGCGACCACTGAATAGCCGGGTGAAATCCGTTGTGTCGGAGACCCACACCGACCCATCCGGAACATTGGTGATACTTGTTATGAGGTTGGCAAGTTGTGTAGGGTAATATTCAGGGGCATAAAGCTCACTGTGGACCAGTTCTACGAAGGTTGCAAACCCCTCATTGAGCCAGAGATCCTGCCAGCTACCACAGGTAACTTTATCTCCAAACCACTGATGACCCAATTCGTGGGCTACCAATCCTTCCCAGCGGGCTGTAATAAAGCTGTTGGTTTGGTGTTCCATTCCTCCTCCCAGCCCCCATTGGGTTTGGCAATACTGTTCCAGGTGAAAGGGGTAAAGACCAAATAGCTCTGAAAATTTGGGAAGGCATCTTTTTACCTGTGCTGTGGCTGGTTTATAATAGTCTACATCGAATGTAAAGGAGTACATCAATAGCGGCATCTGGCGGTTGCCCAGTTGAACACTGTCTTTTGCAATGGCATATTTTGTAATGGCGAGCGCCACCAGGTAGGTGGCTATGGGATACCGGTGTTTGAAGTAGCTGGTCGTCTGGCCTGCTGCTGTTTCTTCCTTAATCAGTAAGCCGTTTGAAGAGCTTGTATAGCCTTCGGGAATGGTAACGTTGATATCAATCGAGTCGGCTTTATCGTTGAGCCCATTCTTGCAGGGCCACCAACCAGCGGCTCCATAGGGCTCCGAGAGTGTCCATATACCATAGGCTCCCCGGTGGAAGCCCTGGAAAAAGTTACCAAACCCATGGGAGACGGGAACTCCCTGGTAAAAAATGGTTACAGAATCCTTCTGGTTGGCACTGATGGTAGCGGGCCATTTAATGATGAGCCCGTTATCGGCCGATTGGTAGAAGTTTATTTTAGTATTGTGGTATTTAACGCTGTCGACAGTAAGGGTATTAACCAGGTCGAGTGTTATACTATCGGAAGCCGACCGGGTGGTGAAGTGAGGGGTAATATTGCCGTTGATGTACCTAACTTCGGGACTCAGCTTCCAGTTGCACTGATAGTAGTGGATGTCGAAGTTGTTGGAGGCTACGGAAAAGGCTGCAGTACCATCTGCTCCCTGCGCATCGAGTCGTCGTTGCAGGGATTGTTTTTCGTATTGGGCTATATCGTATGTCGATTGTGGTCCCCATTGATTGGAGGCTGCAGGCGTCTGTGCTTGCGCGAAAGGGGTAGCCAACAGGAAAAGTATGTATAATTTTTTCATAGTGATGGTGGATAATGCCGAACTGTTGTTCCGGGTCATTTTGTACAATTTACTGTTTTTCACCCGGTGAGCGTCCAACAATACCCTAATTTTAAACGTTACGGCATATAAAACATTGCACATTAGGGAAGTACCCCTAATTTTATATTAGCAAATGCCCTCATTTAACTGGCACGATAGTATTAATTTAATATCCAAGCTTACTTTTCGCCGCATGTGGAATGCGGGTAAGGTATTGAGTAGCTACTACTTAAGTAAGTGGACGCGTAAGCCTGTTCAATGGGGATACCCCGTATCTATTTCTTTTGAACCTACGACATCCTGTAATCTCCGTTGCCCGGAATGTCCCAGCGGCCTGCGGGCTTTTACCCGTCCAACGGGCATGCTGCAAAAGAATTTTTTCCGGGACACGATTGACCAGCTTTCGGGTGACCTGTTATACCTTATCTTTTATTTTCAGGGTGAGCCTTATCTGAATCCTGATTTCCTGGACATGGTAAAGTATGCTTCGCAAAAAGGCATCTATACCGCCACTTCTACCAATGCGCATTACCTGAATGACGCCAATGCCCGCAGAACAGTGGAGAGCGGTCTCGACCGGCTGATCATTTCCATCGATGGCACTACGCAGGAGGTGTATCAGCAATATCGTGTAGGAGGCAAGCTGGAAAAGGTGTTGGCGGGCGCACGGAACATCATGAAGTGGAAAAAGGAGCTAAAAAGCAAAACGCCTTTTGTATTTTTCCAGTTCCTGGTGGTGAAGCCCAATGAGCACCAGATCGAGGATGTAAAGCGATTGGCGGCAGAGATCGGCGTGGATGATGTGCGTTTCAAGACTGCCCAGGTGTATGATTATGAGCAGGACCCCAATCAGCTGATCCCTACGCTGGACAAATACAGCCGCTACCGCCGGAATGAGGAAGGGGAGTTCGAGTTCAAGAACTCATTGCAGAATCACTGCTGGCGATTGTGGCATGCCACGGTGATCAGCTGGGACGGGCTGGTGGTTCCCTGTTGTTTTGATAAGGATGCCCAGCATACCTTGGGCGACCTGAAAGGAAAGCCTTTTAAAGAAGTATGGCATAGTGATGAATATGTAAACTTCCGCCGGCAAATTTTACAAAGCCGCAAGAATATAGATATCTGCGCCAATTGTAGTGAAGGCACGAAAGTGTGGAGTGAATAAGGCAAGGTTTTAGCTGTTAGGCGTTAGCCTTTGGCTGCTATTGCAGCAAGTAATTGTTTTTAGTTCCTACCCTATTAACGCTTCGAATGATTTGTACTTTTAGAACCCAACTACTGACGCAATATGAGTTTAGAAAATGATATTCAACAGGCGAAGTTTCGCAATGAGCACCACAAGGTATCGGTGAATCTCATTTATACGTGTAACTGGCTGATGGAAAAACACAAGCATCTTTTTGAAAAGGCTGATATTACTCCTCAGCAGTTCAATATCCTGCGCATTTTACGTGGTGCAGGCACTCCTTTATCGACTTTGCAGATACGGCAACGGATGCTGGACAAGATGAGTGATACCAGCCGGATCGTGGACAGGTTGGTAAAAAAGGAATTAGTTGTTAAAGTTATCTGTAAAACGGATCGCAGGCTGGTAGATGTGACAATATCTGAGAAAGGATTGAGTTTATTAGATAAAATGGACGGTTGTAATGAAGAGATGGACGCTTCGGTTGGAAGCCTTACGCATGAAGAGGCCATTGCATTGAACCGGCTGCTGGATAAAATGAGAGGTTAGTTAATCCGAATTATGAAACATTACTTTTTGACTTTTGCTGCCTGCCTTTGGGCATCCGTTACCGCTTTTTCACAACCCGTTTATGAGTTCAGGGGTGCATGGATAGCTACTGTAGACAATATCGACTGGCCCAGCCGGGGCAACTATAATACTGAAAAGCAAAAGGCTGAATTCATCGCTCAGCTGGATATGCACAAGCGGAATGGCCTCAATGCCATGATCGTGCAGATAAGGCCTGCTACTGATGCTTTTTATCCATCTCCATATGAGCCATGGAGCCAATGGCTTACCGGCAAGCAGGGCAAAGCGCCTGCGCCTTACTATGATCCTTTACAGTTCATGATCGAGGAAACGCACAAGCGTGGCATGGAATTCCATGCCTGGTGTAATCCTTACCGGGCAGAGTTCAGCATCGGCAAATCGTCTATTGCTGCCAACCATGTGACCAAACTGCATCCCGAATGGTTCGTGGCTTATGGTCGTACACGTTATTTTGATCCCGGCAATAAAGAGGCGCAGCAGTTTGTGGTGAAGGTGATCCGCGATGTAGTGCGCCGCTATAATATCGATGCTATTCATTTCGATGATTACTTTTATCCTTACCGCATTGCCGGAAAGGAGTTTCCCGATAATAAGAGCTTTACGAAGTATGGCAACGGCATGGATAGGGAAGAATGGCGCCGGAGCAATGTAGATTCCATTATCGTGATGCTGAGCCGGGCCATCAAGGAAGAAAAGAAGTATTGCCGGTTTGGTATTTCGCCTTTCGGGGTTTGGCGTAATCAACGTGATGATCCGGAAGGAAGCGCCACTACTGCCGGCGTGACGAATTATGATGATCTGTATGCTGATATTTTGTTGTGGCTGGAAAACGGCTGGATCGATTATGTAGCGCCTCAATTGTATTGGGAGTTTGGTCACAGAGCGGCTCCGTTTGAAATATTGCTGGACTGGTGGAGCAAGCACACGTATGGCAGGCATTGCTATATCGGGCTGGCGCCTTACCGTGCTAACAGTAATGCTGCCTGGCGCGACAAGTCGATGCTGACGCGGCAGATCGCAGAGATACGTCAGTATCCCGAAGTGCAGGGTGCTATTTATTTCAGCAGCACGTCGTTTGTGAACAATCCCAATGGCTGGAGTGATAGTCTCCGGTTGAATTATTATAAAGAGCCTGCTTTAATTCCCGGAATGAGCTGGATCGATTCGCTGCGACCCGTGGCGCCTGTGGTAAAATCTTTCACAGTCGTTGACAGTTCTACTTTCGATATCACCGTGGTGAAGTCGGAACTGGAAAAAAGGCCTATCAATGGTTTCAAGGCTTACTTAAGTGCCGAGACCACGTCAGCTTTCATCAATTTTTACAATGCCAAGCCCATCGATGTAAAGCCGGGCACAGAATCCTGCGTATTTCGCATACAGCTGCCAGCCAATAAAAAATATGCACGCATTTTCCTGACTACACAAGACGATGCAGGCAATGAAAGTCTACCGTATGCCGACTGGCCTTTGCCACTGCATTTCGAAAAGCTGGAAAACGAAGCCTGGATCGTGCGGTAGAGTAGTATTGTTTACCTTTGCGGGCAGATCCAATTCTTATTTCTGAAATTATAAATTAGTTATATGCCTGGTTTTGAATTATTTGGCGCATCCGAGCGCAAGCATGTGAATGATGTAATGGAAACGGGTATCCTGATGCGGTACGGTTTCGATGGTCCACGTAAGGGTATCTGGAAAGCAAAGGAACTGGAGCAGGCTATCTGCTCAGTATTCGGCTCCAAATATGCGCAACTGGTTTCCAGTGGTACCGCCGCTCTCACCACTGCCTTGAGTGCGTTGGGCGTGGGCTATAGCGATGAGGTGATCATGCCTTCGTTTACGTTTGTGGCGAGCTTTGAAGCTGTGTTGAGTGTAGGCGCAGTGCCCGTGATGGTAGATGTTGATGATACGCTGACGCTGGACCCTGCGGCTGTTCGCAAGGCTATTACGCCTAATACCAAATGTATTATGCCAGTGCACATGTGCGGCAGCATGGCCGACCTCGATGCGCTGCAAGCTATCTGCAAGGAACACAAGTTAATCCTGTTAGAAGATGCCTGTCAAAGCATCGGCGCTCAATATAAAGGGAAATACCTCGGTACTATCGGTGATGCCGGCACTTTTTCTTTTGATTTCGTAAAAACAATCACCTGTGCCGAAGGTGGTGTAGTGCTGACTAATCGTGAAAGTGTATATACTGACAGTGACGGTTATAGTGATCACGGCCACGATCACAAGGGTGTTGACCGTGGTGCTGACCTGCATCCTTTTATTGGCTACAACTACCGTATTTCTGAATTGCATGCTGCAGTGGGTCTGGCCCAGGTGGAAAGGCTGCAAGAGTTTCTTTCTATCCAACGTAAGAATCATGCTGCACTGAAAGCTATTTTATCTCAGGTGCCTGAGATCAGCTTCCGCCGCATTCCCGATCCTTCAGGTGATAGCTGCACATTCCTCAGCTGGTTTCTGCCTACGCATGAGATCACAGAGGCTGTAGTGAATGAACTGAAGGCTCAAAATATACTGGCGGGTAACTTTTACTGGTTCAATAACAACTGGCATTATATCCGCAAATGGGATCACCTGAAGCAGTCTATTACTTTGAATGCCCTGCATCCCGATCTGAAGGCTGCTGTGATCCATCACGCCAATAAAGACTTTTCTGCCAGCGACGCCATCATGAGCCGCTGCATCTCTACTGCCATGAGCCTGCTTTGGACGCCTGAGCAGATCAAGGAAAAGGGAGACAAGATCGTGAGTGCGGTGAGGAAGGTGCTTGCTGCGCAAAAGGCGACAGTGTAAGGTATGTGAGCTGTGAGAAGTGAAACGTGAGACATTTGATTTAGAGCAAATTACTTAGCTATATAATCAAGAGATGGTGAATAGTCTTTGGGAAGGCTGTTCACCATTTTTATTTGCCTTCGAGGGTATTGCAATCTTTCAGAGAGCCGAGGCGGAAACGTAGTGGCAGGCCGGCCGCTTTTTCGAAATGGAGTTCCTGCCGGCAAAAGAAGCCAAAGTTTTGTGTGTAGAAGTTGTTGCTGATGGTGGACGTTGCTCCGGGCAGTTTCGGTGGCCATAAGGGCTGTACCGCATTTTTTGATGTAAGCCAGGCTATGGTATCGGATGGGAGCGTTAATTTGTTAAAATGTAATGTTCTGGTGGCATACCAGGGCCGGGGGTTGGCCGCCAAAACCAGCCCTGGCACTGCAATTGATGGTGGCTGTGCGAGTTTTTGCTGCGCCTGCAAGTTTAACATTTGAAAAGAAAATGCCAGTGCAACAATAATTTTATAAAATCGTTGGTTCACGTTCATTACTTTTGTACTTAAATTTACGGCCTGATTTTTGTGGTTGCCGCCGATTTTCCAAATTTTCTGGCTCTGAAGCGGTAAAAAACCCCTGACGAACAATGGCATTGAGTCAAAGCTTACAGCAAAAGTTATTACAAAAGTTGTCCCCTCAGCAGATTCAGTTGATGAAGCTGCTGCAGGTGCCTACTGCCAACCTGGAGGAGCGGATCAAAGAGGAGCTGGAGGAAAACCCTGCGCTTGAAGTTTCGGACGAAGATCATGATGATCAGTTTGATAATGAAACAAAGGACGAGTTCGAAAGTTCAGAGGACGATTTTGAGCCAGATGGAAGTGAAGAGGAATACGACAATATCGATATCAGCGAATATGTGGGTGATGATGACGGGGAGATCGCCGAGTATAAGATGAAGGACGACAATTATCCCGAAGTGGACGATAATAAGGTTGTTCCTTACCGGATCGAGACGTCTTTTCACGAGCATCTCCTGGAGCAGTTGGGCATGTTGAAGCTGGATGACCGGCAGCGGCGGATAGCCGAACAGATCGTTGGTAGTATCGATGATGACGGATACCTGCGCCGCGAGGCTTCTGCCATCGTGGATGACCTGGCTTTCCGGCAAAATATCGATAGTAATGAGCATGAAGTGGAAAGTGTGATCAGGCTGATACAGCAATTCGATCCAGCCGGCGTGGGCGCCCGCAACCTGCAGGAGTGTTTGTTGCTTCAATTGAACCGGCAAAAGGTCCTTGGCAAGAAGGTGGACACCGCCATAGACGTGCTCTCCAACTACTTCGACGAGTTTACCAAGAAGCACTACGATAAGATACAACGGGGACTGAACCTGAGTGATGAAGGCCTGAAAGAGGTAATCGGTCATATCATCCGTCTTACGCCCAAGCCTGGCGGCAATCATGGCGATATCAACAAGGCCGAGAGCTATGTGGTGCCCGACTTCTTCATTTTCAATAATGGGGGTAAGCTGGAACTGACCCTCAACTCCAAGAATGCGCCCGACCTCCGCATCAGCGAAGGCTACCGGGATATGCTGAAAGAATATGACAGAGGAAGCAAGAAGGACAAGCGGCAGAAGGAAGCGGTGATCTTCATCAAGCAAAAGATAGACGCGGCCAAATGGTTCATCGATGCCATCAAGCAACGGCAGCATACGCTGACGAGTGTGATGGAAACCATCATGGACTATCAGCACGACTTCTTCCTGACCGGTGATGAAACGACTCTGCGTCCCATGATCCTGAAGGACATCGCTGAACGTACCGGGCTGGACATCTCCACCGTAAGCCGGGTAGCCAACAGCAAGTTTGTACAAACAGAGTTTGGGACGTACCGGCTGAAGTTCTTCTTCAGCGAATCGCTCAGCACCGATAGTGGTGAAGAGGTAAGTACCCGTGAGGTGAAGAAGATCCTGAGCGACCTGATCGAGGGGGAAAGCAAAAAGAAACCGCTGAGTGATGAAAAGTTAACTGATATGCTCCAGGAAAAAGGCTATAATATTGCACGTAGAACGGTAGCCAAGTACCGGGAGCAGTTGAATATTCCCGTTGCGAGGTTGCGTAAAGAATTATAATGGAAAATATTATTGCCCAACAGCCTTCTCTGAACGGGGGAGCACATTTCCGGCAGCCAGCCATCGTGCGCTTTCTCGCTCACCTGTTCTCATATGTATTTCACCCGGTATTGATCGCTTCGTATGTAACTGCCTTCCTGGTATTTTTACATCCCCTGGCTTTTGCCGGTTATGATTTCCGGGACAGGTTCCTGGTGCTGGCGGCAGTATTTTTCAGCAGCACTTTCTTACCGGCTTTCTCTGTTTTCCTGATGGAAAGGCTGGGTTTTGTTTCTTCTATTTTCCTGCGTACGCAGCGTGAACGGATCATTCCTTATGCGGCTGCTATTATCTTCTACTTCTGGATCTGGTATGTTTTCCGCAATCAACATAGAACACCTATCTTCTTCGTACAATTTTTATTGGGCACCTTCCTCGGCGTATGCGGCGCCTGGATGTGGAATATCCGTCAAAAGGTAAGCATGCACGCTACTGCCGTGGGTGGTATGGTGATGTTCTTTTTATTGCAGATACTGACCGGAAAGGAAGTAACCGGACAATACTTTGCAGTGGCGCTGTTGATCGCCGGTATTGTTTGTACCTCCCGCCTGATCGTCAGTGATCATAGCCGCCAAGAAATATATGTGGGATTTTTTACCGGTGTAGCAGCCCAGGTAGTGGCCTGGTGGATATAAAAAGAAAAGCCCAACCATAGGGTACGAACCTATATTGAGCTTTCCCGCCTTCAAACCATCTGAAGTTTACTTGTCCAATCTTAGCCGTTCAATATGTTGGACTTTGTCAGATAGTATTTTGTAGGATGGTAGATGAACATACATGAACCTCCTTTGATTGTTTCTATAACCTGATCTAATTCATTTACCGGAACAGCAGGACACCCGAGGCTGTTGCCTAAAAACGGGTTTTGCTTCAACCATCGTTTTCCCACATAATTAGAACTGTGGATGACAATCCTGCGTTCAAACGCCTTATCATTAATTCCCTGTTCAAGACCATCTATATTGAGGGAAAGCCCATTTGCTCCCTGGTAGGTATTGCGTGTAATATAAAATCCGAGGCTGCTTTTAAAAGATTCCGGTTTGTTGGAGAAAGACCGGGCAAACTCTTTGCCTGACCGTTTTCCGTGGGCAACGTAGGTGTTGACCAATAAGCGCTTGTGGGCAAGGTCGATCACGTACAGCCTTTTCTTGCGGGATGACTGGCTGAAATCGCAAATAGAGAGTACACTATCATTCGGCAGCACTTCTTCCTGCGTGAGCTTTTTATATCCCTTCAAGGCGTATTCAAGTGCTTCTTTTTGAAGTCCCAGCTGCTGAAGGTGCAGACTGTCGTATAAAAAATCCACCTCTTCCCTGAACATCTCGTCCGTGGACTTAACTACTGTATGTTGTGGTGATGTATAAAGTATTAAAACTGTGTGGCTTGGAACGCCGGCCTTCTCTTTATTATTACCCGACATAAATACCGGGCACATGGCAAAAATGCATAATAATAAGCCTGTGAGTATAGATTGTAATGGGCGATGCATGGTTGCAGGGTTACGGATACATAGTCATTTACCGTTTTATAAACGGTGGGCAGGATGAAAATAGTATGAAGGATTTTCCCCACCCCAGGGTCATTTTGTCCGAACGTCGTTGGGATCAACCTTTTGGCCAAACTCGCTGGCGTAAATCTTGATCATAAGCAAGAAAAGGGAGATCAAAATGGGGCCGAAGATGAGGCCAATGAACCCAAACATGCTGACACCGATAATGACCCCAAAGACAGTGATCAGGGGGTGCACATCGCCCAGCTTTTTCTGTAGCCAGAAGCGAGCAACATTATCCGACACTCCTATTACTCCAAATCCATATATGAGCATAATGACGCCTTTACCGTTGTCGCCAGCAGCAAAAAATAGCAAGCTTACAGGAATATAGGCTACCGCAGCCCCTACCACGGGCAACATGGCGGCAATGCAGGTGATCACAAACCAAAATATTGGCTCCTGCACGCCTAAAATCACATAGCCTACCAGGCCGATTAAGCCTTGTATCAATGCAATCAGCGGAATGCCAATGGCATTGGAGTTGACCAGAAGGTTAAGGTCGCGGCGTAATAAAAGGATATTCTCGTCTTTAAGTGGCACCCATTCGTAGAAATGGGATTCCATTTTGCGCCCGTCCACCAACATGAAGAATAATATAAAATACATGATCAGGATGGTCGTAAGGGTATCGAAAGTGGCGCCCAATATCTTCGGGAGTGTTTCGGCGCCTATGGTAGAGATCCGCCGAATGTTCTCATCGGTCAGGATGTCTATATTGTATCTTTTCTCATATGTACTGATGAAGTTCTGAATAGAGGTCAGGATGTCGGAGGAATGCTCGATGGCAAATGCTATCCGGGAAGTCATCATATTGGCCAATATCAATATGGGCACCATGATGACGAGGAAGGAGGTCAGCATGAGCAACGCGGCTGCCAGGTTCTTGTTCCATTTGTATTTGCCCTGGAGAATGAACATGTATTTGCGCATAAGCACATACAGGGTGTAGGAACCAAGGAAAGCAGGGATAAAGGTTTTGAGGTGTATGAACAGGACTACGCCGATAAAAATAATGGTGATCAGGATTAGTATCTGGCGGATAGCGTTATTAGAGATCGAATTCATAATATAGTTTCTGGTTTCCTGTTTTTGGTTGTTTCGTGTTTTGACTGAAGTAGCAAGGTTGTTGTTTTTGCTGGTTTTCAGCCATTACCCCCATTAGCAAGTTCTTAAATTTACTCAACAGGCTGCACTTTGGCGAACTAAAAACAAAAAACCAGAAACTATCAACTGCTTATATTTTCACTTTTTTCCAGGCTCCGCGCCGGAAGATGATCACACCGGCAATACTTATGCCCGCCTCCGCAGTGAGTATGGCGATGAAAACACCGGTAGGTCCCCAGTTGAGCGTGATGGCCAGCAGGTAAGCTACCGGAATCTGGAACAGCCAGAAGCCAAAGAAGTTGATGAAGGTGGGGGTCTTTGTATCCCCGGCACCATTGAAGGCGCTCGTAACCACCATTCCTACTCCATAGAATATGTAGCCAAGGCTAACAATATGTATCGCTTCTGTGGCAATTTTTACTACGCCGGCATCTTTATTCATGAAAGCCGTAATGTAATCGGACGTGAACAGGAACAGGATTATGACCAGTCCCATAAAGATGGCGTTGTACTTGGCCGTTTTCCAAACCGATTGCTCGGCCCGCTCGGGTTGCTGGGCACCCAGGTTCTGTCCTACCAGTGTTGCGGCCGCATTGCTCATGCCCCAGGCCGGCAACAGGAAGAACATCAATATGCGGATGGCCAACCCATAGCCGGCTACCGCATCATCTCCAAAACGAGTGATCAACCGGGCCAGGAACATCCAGCTGGCTGAAGCAATGAAAAACTGCAGGAATCCCACCCAGGAGATATCGAACAGCGTCTTAAAAATGCCCAAATCGAGCTTAAAATGCTCTCTTTTGATGCGAATTATACCTTTTCCCTTGAATAAATGATATAATTGATAGGAAACGCCTATTCCCCGGCCAATGGTGGTGGCGATGGCTGCACCCGTCAATCCGTAATAGTGGATCAGGATGGGGCATAGAATAATGTTGCACCCGTTGGCAATCCACAGGGACCACATGGCAATGACTGCATTGCCTGCGCCGCGGAAGATACCGTTGATCAGGAAGAGCAGCATGATCACTACCGAGCCGCCAAACATAATGCGGGTGTAGGGTGTGCCCCATGCGATCACTTCTGCCGAGCCGCCCATCATTTGGAGAATGTAGGGGGCACAAAAGGCACCTGCCACGCTGATCACCAATGTGATAATCAATGCGAGGTTGATGGCCTGGGCTCCTGATTTAGCGGCCAGATTCATATCTTTTTCACCCACGCGGCGGGCTACTACAGCCGTGGCGCCCATGCTGAGGGCAATGGCTACCGAGTATATGATGGTGAGTACGGATTCTGTCAATACTACTGTCGATACTGCCTGCCGGGGGTGTTCGGTTCGGCCTAAAAAGAAAATGTCTACTACTGCGAAGACACTTTCCAACATCATTTCAAGGATCATGGGAATGGCGAGCATCAATACTCCTTTCCGGATGCTGCCTTGTGTAAAATCCTGGTGTTCTCCTTTCAGCGCCTGTTTAATAAATGTAAATACAGACGTTTTGCTGGTTGTTTGATTCATGGCGTAATACTCCTTTCTGAGTTGAATGAATATAATAAATATAGCTGTGAAGACCGCCGTAAGAGCGGACAAAGGGGGTAGTGCAATAAGTTCGCTGCTTACTTAAGCGAGGTTTTCGGCGAACGTGGAGACTATCATATTACAATGGAGTTGAGAAAATCAAAAGTAGAGAAAATCGATCAAAATGTCCGGAATCGGGCATTTTTCATTTTGCGTTTTTTGATAACGCCGTGATTATAAGCTTAATGCGATTGGTACATGGCTTGAAATACTATTGTCCAAACTGAAAGTAAAGCCATGGATAGTGCCATTTCCCCTACCATTCTTCGACAACGTAAAAGAAAGATCATCGGCTGGGTTATTGTTATCACGATCGCCCTCGCGGGCGGCATATGGCTATTGCGCCACTCCCTGTCTTCCACTGTTAAACGCTCAGCTATCACTACTGCCGTGGTGGAAAAAGGCGATGTGGAGAACACCATTCCGGCTACCGGCGAAATTCTGCCCGAGTTTGAAGAAGTGATTACCAGTCCCATCAATGCTGTGATCAAAAATGTGCTGCTGGATGCCGGTACCCCCGTGAAAACCGGCCAATCGGTATTGGAGCTCGACAAAGAGTTTACGCGCATCGAACTGGAAAAGCTGAAGTTTCAACTGGAGCTGAAGCAAAACAACATCAGCCGGTTGAAGCTGCAACTCGACAAAAGCTTTTATGACCTGCAAGCGAACGACTCCATCAAGCAATTACGGATCAACAGTCTTGAAGCCGCCGTGCAAGATGCCAAGCGGCTGTACAAAGCCGGCGGTGGTACACGAGAAGAAGTAGAACAAGCCGAACTGAACCTGAGGGTGGCCCAACTGGAAAAACGCCAGCTGGAGCATGAGATCAAAAACAAACAGATGACCATGCGCACCGACATGCGGGAGTCGGAGATCGGTGCACACATTCAACGCAAAGACCTGGACGAACTGGAGCGCAAACTGGTGCAGGCTGATATTGTAGCTAACCGTAACGGGGTTATTACCTGGGTCAATAAAAACATTGGCTCCAAGATCAATGAAGGAGAATCACTGGTAAAGGTAGCCGACCTCGGCAGTTACAAGATCGTGGGCACTATTTCCGATGCCTTTGCCGAACAAGTGCATACCG
The DNA here is from genome assembly GCF_059502485.1 of Paraflavitalea sp. Classification (NCBI taxonomy): domain Bacteria; kingdom Pseudomonadati; phylum Bacteroidota; class Chitinophagia; order Chitinophagales; family Chitinophagaceae; genus Paraflavitalea; species Paraflavitalea sp. The sequence continues at coordinate 558,509 of NZ_JCACET010000008.1, read as the reverse complement.
GCATGCCTGTAATAGCCCGCATCAATGATTCGCTGCTAAAGGGAGTCGTGATGAATATCCATCCAGCTGTTCAAAACAATATTCTCTCTTTCGATGTGCAGCTTGATAACCGCAATAGCAAGTTGCTGCGTCCGAATATGAAGCTCGATATCTTCCTTGTAACGGCTGTGAGCAAGGCCACCATGCGTATTGCCAATGGCCCTGCATTCAAAGGCGGCGCCGCGCAAGACATTTTTGTGGTGCAAAATGGTAAGGCTACCCGTCGTACTGCGCAGGTAGGGTTATCCAATTTCGACTATGTGGAGCTGAAAGACCAGGCAGCGCCGGGCGAAACGGTCATCATTTCGGATATGAGCCAATACAAACATGTTAAGGAAATCACCATCAAAGACTAAGCGGCATTTATGAACAGGACATTTTATACAGGCATTGTACTTACATCATTGTGTTGCCGGTCGATGGCTCAGTCAACTACAGACACTTTGCGGCTCAATCTGCCGCAGGTGGTGGAGATGGCAAAAAACCAGTCTATTGCCGCCAAGCAGGCAGCCACACTGAAAGAGAATCGGTACTGGCTTTGGCGCACGTATCAATCCAATTACAAACCTCAACTGGTATTGGATGGCAGGCTGCCGGGTTATAGCAGAACCTATCAGGAGATATTGCAACCGAATGGCACGATCGATTTTCAACCGGTAAGGAATAATAACTCCTCATTAAATCTATCGCTGGAACAGAGTATTGCGCAAACTGGTGGAACCATCTTTGGTACTACACAACTGCAACGCTTCGATGATTTTGACCGGAAGAATACTTTGTACAACAGTGTTCCGTATGCATTGGGTTATGCCCAACCTTTGTTCAGGTTCAATAACCTGAAATGGGATAAGCGCATCGAGCCGCTGAAATACCAGGAGAGCCGGCAGGAGTATATCGAATCCATGGAGCAGATCTCTATCAGGGCAACAAGCTATTTCTTTGACCTGCTGCTGGCGCAGGTAAATCTGCAGATCGCTGAAACGAACCTCAATAATACCACCAATATTCTTCGCATTGCCAATGAGAAGTTTGAGCTGGGCAAAGTGTCGCGCAATGAGATCCTGCAATTGCAGCTGGAGTTGTTGAAGTCGCAGAAGTCGGTGGCCAGCGCACGCCGTGAGATGGAGATAGCCGTGCTGAACCTGCGCGCTTATTCAGGGCTGCCCGGTAATGAAAAGATAGCGCTCGACCTGCCCGGCCATGCCATCAAGCTGAAAGTAACAGCCGACCAGGTATTGACCGAAGCTTTTGCCAACCGCTCTGATGCCATCTCTTTTCAACGTAAAGTGATAGAGGCGAAGCGGGATGTTGCCAAGGCCAAGGGTGATAATAGCTTGAATGCTACGCTTACTGCCCAGCTGGGTTTTTCCAATAGCGCTCTTAATTTGCCCAATGTCTACAAATCACCCAAAAACCAACAGCAGCTCCAACTCGTATTTGATATCCCTATTCTCGACTGGGGCCGGTCACGCTCGCGGTTAAAGACTGCACAAGCCAACCAAAAGTTTGTGGAATATGAAGTGGAGCAGGCGCAGCAGGTTTTTAAACAGGAGATATTCACACAGGTAACTTTGTTCGACATGATGCAGGATCAGTTATCGCTCACCGCACAGGCAGACAGCATCGCTTCGGAAAAATACCAGATTGCGCGGGAGCGGTATGTGTTGGGCCATTTAAGTATTACCGACTTAAGTATTGCTTTCCAGGAGAAAGACCAGGCCAAGCGTGATTATGTTTTCGCTTTACGTGACTTGTGGGGGGCTTATTACCAACTGCGTTACCTTTCGCTGTATGACTTTGAGAAGAATGAAAAGATCATTTATAAATAATTTTAAACCAGATAATACAACCGTATGATACAATTACAAAACATTGAAAAAGTATACCACACCAGCACCGTGGAAACGCTGGCGCTGAATAATGTGAACCTCACTATTCAGAAAGGAGAGTTCCTGTCCATCATGGGTCCTTCGGGCTGCGGTAAAAGCACCCTGCTCAATATCATGGGACTGCTCGACGCACCGACTAAAGGTGAAGTAAAAATAGGCAATGAGTCTACTGTCAACTTATCCGACAAACAGATGGCGCATTTCAGGAATAAGAAGCTGGGCTTCATTTTCCAGAGTTATCACCTTATCAATGACCTGAAAGTGCTGGACAATGTAGAGCTGCCTTTATTATACCGCAACAGTTCGGCCAAGGAAAGAACGCAGCTGGCAAAGGCGGCCCTGGAGAAAGTGGGGCTCAGCAACCGCATGAAGCATTTCCCTACGCAGCTTTCCGGTGGTCAGAAGCAAAGGGTGGCCATTGCGCGTGCCATTGTAGGTGAGCCTGAAATTATTCTCGCCGATGAGCCTACCGGTAACCTTGACAGTGCTATGGGTAATGAGATCATGGATATTCTGCTGGAGCTGAACAGCCGGGATAAGTCGACGATTGTGATGGTAACGCACGATGAGAACATGGCGCGGAAGACGCACCGGCTGGTGAGGTTGTTTGATGGATCACAAGTAAGCTAAGAATAGCTACAAGCCAATTTCTACTTGAAGTATAAGCCTATAAAGATTAACAAGTACAACAACTCCTTATGTTAAAGAATTATTTTAAAATAGCTATTGCAGTGCTGAAGCGGCGTAAATTCTTTACGTTCATCAGCTTGTTTGGCATCAGCTTTACGCTGACGATCCTGATCGTGCTGACGGCCTTCCTGGATCACCTGATCAGTCCGCAATATCCTGACACCAAACGTAACCGCTCTTTGTATATTACCGTGGCGCAAATGGAGGATGACAAGAAAGGTTATTATAGTAATGGGCCATTGAGTTATTATTTCCTCGATAAGTATGTTCACAGCCTGAAGACGCCTGAAAAGGTAGCCATCTCTTCCATCTTTACACCAACGAATACGTATGTGAACAACAAGAAACTGGTGATCAATGTGAAGTATACCAACGTCGAGTTTTGGGATGTGCATGATTTCGCATTTCTGGAAGGAAGGTCTTATACAGACCAGGAGATCACCAATGGGGATCGCGTGGCTGTTATTACCGAAAAAACAAAGCTGGCTTATTTCGGGGAAGCAAGTGCCGTTGGCAAATACATCGAAACTGACAACGTGAAATACCGCGTGGCTGGTGTGGTGAAGAATGTACCTATCACCATTCTGTTTTCTTATGGCGATATGTTTTTGCCTTATACGCTCGCCAAAACCGACCGTAACAATAAAGAGTATAGCGGCATGTATACCGGTATGATCCTGGCCAAATCCAAGGCAGACCTGCCACGCATTCAGGAAGAATATCGACAGGTAGTTGCCAAGGTGCCCCTGGAAGGTAAAGAGTACAATAAGTTTTACAGTAATGCAGATACCTACCTAGCCAGCTTTACGCGTACTATGTTTGGCAAAGAGCAGGACTCGGGCAAAAGCAAGTTCATCATGTGGGTAGGCATTTTTGCTTTGTTCTTCATGCTGCTGCCTACGCTGAACCTCATCAATATCAACATCAGCCGCATTATGGAACGATCTTCTGAGATTGGCGTACGCAAGGCATTTGGCGCTTCGTCCAAAACACTGGTGTATCAGTTTATCATCGAGAATATCATTCTCACATTGATCGGCGGCATACTGGGCATCGTATTCTCTGTTATTATTCTCGCGGTGATCAACAACAGTGAGCTGTTACCTAATGTCATCTTAACAGTGAATATTACTGTATTGGCGTGGGCTTTGTTGATCTGCCTGGTATTTGGGTTGTTCTCAGGCGTGTACCCAGCCTGGCGCATGTCGAGGCTGCAAGTGGTTGCAGCGCTCAAAGCGCAATAGTATTTTATTTATCATTTTTCAATTGTCCTGATATGTTGAAGCATTTGTTCAAGCTGATCTGGAATAAAAAGAAACAGAATTTCGTGCTGATGCTGGAAATACTGGTTTCCTTCCTCGTGATCTTTGCGGTATTCACGATGGTGGTTTATTACTATAAGAATTACCGCAAGCCGATAAACTTCGAATATGAGAACGTGTGGGCTATACAGTACCAAACGGAGGAAAGGCCGGGACGCGATGATTCCCTGATGATGTTTCATGATGCGCTCCGCAACCAGTTAAAAGCGATGCCAGAGATAGAAGCGGTAAGTTTTACCAGTCATAATATCCCTTTTGCAATGAGCTCATCGCAAAACAGTGCCGAGTATGAGGGGGTAAGGGCTACCGGGGTCAATGATTATACGGCAGAGGATGATTACGACAAGGTATTGGGTCTTACCATGCAATCGGGCCGGTGGTTTTCGAAAGCAGATGCCGGCCAGAAATACAAGCCGGTAGTGATCAATGAGTCATTAAAAGAAAAACTGTTTGGCAACAAAGAAGCGATAGGAAAGCTGCTTAATAAGGAGTCGGCCAATCCATTTAAGGTTATTGGCGTTGTCAACGACATCAAAGACAAGGGTGATTATAAGTCATCAGGGTATGGCATGTACCGGAAAGCGGATACGAGTGCCTATCACTGGATGCGGGTGATGCTGGTAAAGGTGAGCCCGAAGGTCAATACAGCTTTCGAAGGTCGTCTGTACAGATCGCTGTCGAGCTATTTAAAGAATGCCACCATAGAAATAGAGCACCTCAGCGAGAAGCGTACGTCCATGAATAATTTTACGCTGATTCCTATGATCATCCTGATGATCGTTGCCGGCTTCCTCGTACTGAATGTGGCGCTTGGCCTGTTTGGGGTGTTGTGGTATAATATCAACCGGCGAAGGAGTGAGATCGGATTGCGTAGAGCTATTGGGGCTACCGGACAATCTATTTCCCGTCAACTGGTGAGCGAAGCGCTGATCCTTTCTACCATTGCGTTGATCGTCGGTTGCTTTTTCGCTGTACAGTTTCCATTAATGCATGTGTTTGATATGGAGACAGGGGTATACCTCACGGCTATAGGTTTATCGATATTGTTTATTTATGTGTTGGTCATGATCTGTTCTTTTTATCCGGGCAAGCAGGCTGCGACTATTTACCCGGCTGTGGCATTGCATGAGGATTAGGAAACAGAGTGCTCAAATACCCCTAACTTGAAACTTTTTACGGGCGTATGATCTTAATTATAGATGATGATATTGCGGTAAGGACCTCGTTGTTGTTGCTACTGGAACAGCAAGGGTTTGCTACTGCTGCTGCGGATTCGCCCGTCGCGGCAGTAGCCATATTGAAGCAACAGGCGCCTTCGCTAATCATCCTTGACCTTAACTTTTCTATCGACACTTCAGGAGACGAGGGCATGTTGATGCTGCAGCAGATCCGGAAGATGCACCCGGCCGTGCCCGTTATCCTGATCACCGGCTGGGCCACCATCGAGCTGGCTGTGAAAGGCATGAAGCTGGGGGCTAATGACTTTATCAACAAGCCGTGGAGTAATGATCACCTGCTTCAATCGGTCAATACTTTGCTGAACCTGCAGGAAAAGAAGTCAGAACACTTGAGCCGGAAGAAACTGGACAGCCTCTACAACTTTCAACATATCATTGGCGAAGACGCGGCCATGCTGGATATACTCGAAACCATCGGGCGGGTAGCCGGCACTGATGCCTCTGTGCTGATCACCGGCGAAAGCGGCACCGGCAAAGAGCTGATTGCAGAGAGTGTGCACCAGAACAGCCTGCGGAGCAATAAGCCGTTTGTGAAGGTGAACCTTGGCGGCATCTCTACTTCCCTGTTCGACAGTGAGATGTTTGGCCATGTGCGTGGCGCTTTTACAGATGCACGTTTTGACCGTACCGGCCGCTTCGAGCTGGCTAATAAGGGGACTATTTTTCTGGACGAGATCGGCGACCTTGACCCGAGCAGCCAGGTAAAGCTGCTAAGGGTGTTGCAGGACAGAACTTATGAGGTGTTGGGCAGCAGCCGTACCAAAACAGTGGACGTGCGGGTGGTATGTGCTACCAACCGGCTGCTGGCTGAGATGGTGAGCAAAGGGAGTTTCCGGGAAGACCTTTTGTACCGTATTAATCTCATCACCATCCATCTGCCCGCTCTAAGGGAGCGGCCGGGCGATATTCCTTTGCTGGTAAACTTTTTCGTGAACAACCTCCGCGAGATCTATAACCGCCCCAGCCTGCAGGTGAGCCGGGAAGCGATGCGCTGGCTACAGCAACTTCCCTTGCCCGGCAACATACGTCAGTTGAAAAACCTGGTGGAACGGTCGGTGCTGGTAAGTAAAAAGGATTACCTTGATGTAGAAGATTTTCAATCACAACTGGAAACCTCACCGCGGCAAAAGGGTAATATCGAATTGCCGGAAGTTGGCAGTATTACCCTGGAGGATCTGGAGATAAAGATGATCCGCAAAGCGATGGAGTTCCACAAAGGGCGTATTACCCGTGTGGCCAAAGCATTGGGCATTACGCGCAGCGCCTTGTACAGGCGGCTGGAGAAATACAATATTCCTTACGATGAGACTTCGGACTAAATACATCCTGTTTGTTGGTATTATTCACCTGGTTACGCTGGCTCTTACGTTCATTATTTTCGAGGATAACAAGGTTTTGTTCATTGCATCGGAGGTGCTGGTGCTTGCTTCGATTGTTGTGGCCTGGCGCCTGTACCGGCAACTACTCAGTCCGCTCAAAACATTGATGCAGGGGGTGGATGCTATCCGCGACCGGGACTTCAATGTAAAATTCCTTGCTACCGGTAAATACGAAATGGACCAGCTCATAAATGTTTATAATGCTATGATCGATGAATTGAGGAACGAGCGCACCAGGCAGGAGCAGCAGCATTTTTTCCTGGAAAAGCTGATCAACACTTCTCCTACGGGTATTATCATACTGGATTATGATGAATGTATCCACCAGCTGAACCCAAAGGCATTGCAACAGCTTGGTCTCGAAGAAAAGGATCTGCTGGGCAAGCCAGTTCATGCCATCTTCCACCCCGTATTGCAAGAGATCAGCAGGTTGTCGTCCGGAGAAAGCAGAACGCTTACTGTAAATGGGATAGAGACGTATAAGTTGCAGAAGTCGCATTTTATAGATCGTGGCTTTGCGCGGTATTTCATCATGCTGGAAGAACTGACGGTGGAAATACTCGCTGCGGAAAAGAAGGCGTATGGAAAAGTGATCCGTATGATGGCGCATGAAGTAAATAATACAGTAGGGCCGGTAAACTCCATTTTACAATCTACGCTTCACGCGCATGAGAATAGCCCCACTATCAGCAATGCTTTGCAGGTAGCCATCGACCGCAACCAGAACCTGAACTTGTTCATGCGCAATTTTGCAGACATCGTACGGCTGCCGGAACCACAGAAGAAACCTACTGACCTTCATCAGTTGTTGCACAATACCAGTAAGCTGATGGAGCTGAAGGCCGGAGAGAAGAAGATCGACTTCCAGTTTGACCTGTCGCCAACTCCTATAGATATTTTTGCAGACACTTTACAGCTTGAACAGGCGCTGATCAATATCATCAAGAATGCCATGGAGGCAATTCTGGAGCAAGGGACTATTACTTTCATTACCCGCGCACTTCCCCGGGAACTCATCATCCGCGATAATGGTAAAGGCATTGCGCCTAATATTGCCGATCAGCTGTTCTCTCCTTTCTTCAGTACTAAAAGAGATGGACAGGGAATTGGGCTTACGCTTACAAGGGAGATATTACTGAATCATGGTTATGATTTTTCACTCCGGACTGTTGAGGCTGGTGTGACAGAGTTTAGTATCAGGTTTGAATAGAGACGGCAATCGTGAATCGGCAGTCGGCAGTGCGTTTGCTTCGACTTTCTTTTGCTTCGACAGCAGATTTCTCACTACGCCGTTACTTCCTGCTTTTTTAAATCTCTAATGGCTTCGTTCGAAATGACAAGAAGGAGGATCACTTTTCGAAATGAAAAGATAGTCGTGCATTTGAAATGATACACAAATGTGTTTTGTTTTACAATGCGTCGCTTTCCGCTTCTTCTTTGTCTTCGGTTTGTTCGAGTTCGCCGTTCTTCCCGCGGCGTAAGCGCACTACCGGTTTTTCCTGTGTGCCGGTTACGTTTACAGGAATACCAAGGATACCTAAAGGAGGAAGACCTATTCGCAGCTTCAGATTCAGCTTTCCATCGAAGCTGGTTTGTCCTTCAAAGCGCAGCCTGAAAGGGGGTACGCGCATCCGCGTGCGCTCTACCGTGATCAGGTTGTTATTGATAGAAGACTTGATATCTACTTTAGCCAGGTCGGGATTGTCGATCTCTTTGTTTGTCTCTTTGCTTACCACACTCAACAGCTTCCATCCTTTCATTTTTACTTTCTTTACAGAGAGTGTGCCGCCGCCTTTTAAGGAGGGGTACACAGGGCTCATGTTCTCATCCAGCCGACCGGCAAGTTGGTAGTCGAGAGAGATAATACCCTCAGCTTTAGCGGCAGCCGGTACCAGGTCGTGAAACAATTGTACCTGGTTGTAGGCTTTCTTCACATCAAATTCTTTCGCCTCGATATGATAGTCGAACACTGCTTTGCGGGGTGTGAGACTTTTGTAACTTCCATTCATGACCACTGGCGCATCGACCAACTGGAAGCCGGTTTCTTTTAGTTTGATGGCTCCGCTGTCGATCGTTACCTGTCCTTTGAAGTCTTTGAGGTCTATGCCGTTGTAGTGTACTTTACGGGCATCGGCTTTAAAAGTGATGGCCAGGTCGGTGGGCACCATTACCACACCCGTAGTTGCAGGCGCAGCTACACTATTACCAGCCGGGGCAGCATCTTTGTTGTCAGCAAAGGCCATAAACTCATCTACCAGCAGGTAGTTGGTGTTCATATCAAACTGTCCTTTCAGTGGTGTGCCGCGCTCCATCATGTAGTTGATCACATTGGAGAGGTATCCATTGAGCGTAGCCTCGCTTTTGCCGTAGGTTACTTTAAAGGCGTCGAACCACATCTTATCCTGCTTGAACCTGAACACTCCCGAACGGATCAAAAAGGGAGCAGGGAAGAGATCGGCATTCAGTGTTACATCACGCAACTTCATGGTGCCGGAATTGAACAACCGGTCATAGTGGCCTGTAGTGGCGTCGCTTTGCAAACCGCGCAAGGCCAGGTTGGTCTCGATAAATCCTTTCAGGTCGTAGCCCTGGCGGGCAAACACCCGGTATATTTTACCGACGTCCAGTGTTCCCTTGGAAGCAATGTTGTATTTAAGGTTGTCGAAGTTTTGCAGGTCGGCTTTTACAAAGAAGGGCTGTCCTTCAAACTGGAAAGATACCGGCGTGATCTGTACGGCCAGGTCTTTCATAGAGCCCTGGCGGCTGGTGACCACTGCGCTCACTTGTATATGTTCAAGCGGAGCGGGATAATATTTCGTTTGAATGCTGCCGTCTTTTACACTGAAAGTGGCCTGCGTTACCGGGAAGAGTTTCTTAGCAGGGTTGTACTTGCCACTGGTTTGTACATCGATATTCAGGTTACCGGCCAGGTTCATGCTGTCCAGTGGATAAAAGTTCTTGATATCTCCCAGGTTGAAAACGCTTTGCAGCTGCGCGTTGATGGGAAAGTCTTTGCTATTCTCAATCTTCAAGAAGCCTTTGATGAAATTGTTCAATACGGAAGCATTGATTTGCTCCAATGACAGGCTGGTGTTTTTATAATTGTGATCGGGACAGGATGCGTTGAGGTCGAAGCTTATGTTGTCTACTGATTGTGGCAGAGAACTGTATTTAAAATATCCATTGGCCAGTGAGGATCGAATAGAGAATTTGGGAATGCTGCTAATTACCGTATCGGCGCCTCTTACTCCTTTAGGCACTACTGATGTAGCATACTTTCCTTCAGCCAATAAATGAACTGTGTATTTTCCTTTCAGGTCAAATGTCTGAAGACCGAAAGCCTTATCCCATTTCTCCAGGTCCATCTCACTATTTACTTTGGCATATACGTCTGGTGCACTCAATCCTTTCAGGCGAATGACTGAACTAAAGTAATCTTTATCGATGTTGAAGAAAATGGAATCGACGGTCAACTGCAAGCTATCAGGGTTCAGCTGTGGCAGCTTCGATTGCAGGTTCAGGAACAGGTTGGTGACCGGCGATGGCGAAGCAGCATGTGCCACATAGCCATTTCTAATCTTCACATTCAGGGCCAGGTCGGGCATTACGCTGCTGTCGGCAATGTATTTTCCTTTCAGCGTGGCATCTATATCACCAAATCCTTTTACATCTGTTTTGTCAAGCCATTGATTGATCTCGGGAGGCAGGCCGGTGAGGATATCGTGGAGATCGCTTTCTTTCGATTTGAGCGTGAAGTCCATGTCGTAGCCATTACTCAGAAACTCAAACTTACCATTGAAGCGGAGCGGCAGCTTATTAATGGTAAGATCATTCTGCTCAAAGAAGAGGGCCAGCGAATTGGTGTTGATCTTGGTGATCAGTTTAGCATTAATCTTTTTGGAAACTACGTAGGGCTGGTTGTCGTAATAGAAATCCAGTGAATCCACCTGCATGTTTGTGTGCAGGTCAAAGATCGCTTTGCTCAGATCGCCGGTGCCTTCATAGAAAAGTCCTTTCATATTAAGCGCCATCGGAATGGACTGGTCGTTATAGACCAACTGACTTTTCTCGATCAGTATCTTCTCAATCTTCAATGCTACACTGGATGTGTCAACCGTTTTGGCTGTATTATTGGATTTGGATTGATATATGTTGTAGTTGGCGTGGCCTTCTTTATCGACCTGTATGTTGATGTTGGCGTTGGTGAGGAATATTTTGTCGATGCTGGTTTGGCTGGTGAACAGGCTCAAAACGTCTACTCCTAATGAAACTTCTTCCGATTCTACCAGGGTTGCTTTTTCAAACGGGACAGAACCTTTTACGGACAGATCATATAAAGTAAGTGTGAGGGCGGGAAAGTGGCGAAAGAAAGAGAGGCGTGCCCTGGAGAAATCAAGCTCGGCGTTGATGCTGCTCCTCGCCCACTCCTTGATCTTGGTAGAAACAAATCCCGGAAAAATATAGGGTAACAGGAACATCAGCAGCAGGGCAATGCCAAAGGAAAGGCCACTCAGTTTCAAGAGTTTAACGGTTATCCTTTTGAAGGACGATGACATAACAAGGTATTTAGGTGTGCGCGGGTACTATCTCCGGTTCAAAAGTACGATACCGGTACCGGTTATGCCGACTACAGTGGGAATATTTTTATTATGTGTTGGGCACCCTCATGGCCAACACAGAATAACCTTTTGACCAGGGGTGCCCAACACTTAAGAATAGTTTTTCATCGAATCTCACGTTTCACATAGGAGCCCCAGGGGGCAAACCTCTTCATCGTATTTTGCCAATAGCTTTTGTTCAGGTCGAGATCGGTATAGGCCCTGCCATCATATATCTCCACACTCAGGCTGGCAAAGAACCAATCTTTTTCATCGAAGTGCCAGGAAAAGGAATGGGAGCCATTTTTATTGTATCCACCATCTCCTGCTATTAACGCTCCGTTCAAATGGCTTCTTTTATCAACAGACAACAGCAATTGTTGTTCAATCTGATTTATCAACGCCGGATTGGATGTTGCTACTATAAAAGAACTGTCTCTCCAATCGGATGGCGTATGTTTCATGCCCACTTCAAAATAACGCAGTGTTCCTTCTTTATCTTTCTTACAGGAAGTAAATGCCAGTAACACAATAGGAATCAAATACATCATTGCTCTCATACACTAAGGTTTGTATTATTGACAGTTCCCGGAAAGGAGCCGTTGCACCTTAGTGTGGCTTTAGCATTTCCTTTATTGCACTTTCTTCACTGAACCGGAGCCAGAGATATGTGTGCTTATGGAAGGGGTTCCTTTATAATACACTGAGCCGCTTCCGGAAATATGCGCCTCCAGATGATTGGCAACGGTAGCTTTGATATTGCCTGAACCGCTGATATGGGTTTCTATGTCCTTGAAAGCGACTCCCAGCATTTCAATGCCACCGCTGCCACTTATGTTCAGGCCACCATTATTGGCTGTTCCCGTATTTACCTGTATGTTACCTGATCCTGATATATAAGCATCTATCTTACCTGTTACGTTCACTTCTGCCAGTGTGATAGATCCGGAACCACTCAAGCCCAACCACAACAAGGGGGATTGCAAAGCGCTGGAGCTGCTGATGTCTCCTGAGCCGCTTATGCCCAGGCTGTTGAATAATGGTGCACTCACTCTGATAATGATCCTGTCATGATTTCCTAACCGCTTGTCGTTGTCGAACTTGATGCGCAGCTCGTCGCCCGATATATTCGTGCGTATCATGTCAAGGATATTTTGCTGGGCGTCGATGGTCAGCTTAAAGCCCGGCTCCTGGGTTACGTACAGAATGGCTGGAATGTTCAGCGATACTTTTGTAAAATTTGCAACAGTTCTTGACTGATTAACTGATGGCCCTTCTCCGTTTATTTTCTTTCTGCAAGAAGTGGCGAACAACAACAGCGACAAGGCGCTCAGCACGAGGAAACTTCTCTTTTTCATGTTTTTGTTTTTTTAGGCTATACTTAAATGAATCTTTATGTCTGTCTTTCCTGGCCAGTAGAGGTAACACCTTCCCATTCTACGCGAGCAAAAAGGTGTCACCTCCCCTTAAACCCTTCGACAGGCTCAGGGTGACAGCTTAATTCAATGATATTGTTATTGAATTGTTTTCGACAATTCGGTTTCGGCTACTGTTCCAAACCAGCCATAGATCTTCGTTTGGCTGCTGGCTTGTTTGTTAAAGATGTTGGAGGGTACGTTCTGTAAAACTTCGGCGAATAAACCTCCGCTGTACAACTGGTCAATAAGCTGGTCGAGGAAGTCGTACGTAGGCTTGCTCATGGAGCGGATCATGACTTTTACCACATCTCCTTTCTGGTAGGGATGCTCTTCGGAAGTGATGCCTTCGCGGAATGGTTCAATAAAAATGTAACCATCAGAAGCGTCTTCATAAAAAGAAGCATCGATCGCCACCATTTCTGTTACATGGTAGTTGAGCGAGCCGTTTTTATAGGTGCGTATCCAGGAATAATCGGTACCACCGGGCAAGTCTTTTGCATGCATTTCGGCATAGTAACCTACTTTTTCATCTCCTTCTATATCGTCTTCTCCACGATATTCTACTGATATGGAATCGATCTTTGTAACACGTTTCAACACATCAGTGGCTTCAAACTGCTGGCCATCCCAGTTGATGGTGAGTTTATAAGTATGGCCAATGATACCAATGGCGGCGGCTCCTGCATCGTATTGATAGGCGCCATTTTGATACGTAAAGTTGTACGTTTTGTTATCTGTGACATCGGTAACAACGATCTGTGCGCCGCTAATGGTTTCCGGTTCTTTATTCTCCAGGTAATTGACAGCACGCAGAAATTTGATCGTTTGCTTGCCGGGTTTGTCGGTAATCCATGCATCTACATATGGCAGCTTTGCTCCATCGGGCAGTTTGATGTCTACTACTTTTTCGCAGGACGAAAAGGTGTACAGGGCTATGAGGGCAACTATATATAATCGATAATTTTTCATTGCTAATACTTTTTAGAATTTAAAGTTCCAGGTAATGGAAGGGATGATAGAACCCAGGATCGATAGTTTCACTGCTTCTTTCTTTTGGGGCTCATCTTTGTTTTGCTGGAAGTAAATGGTGTAAGCGTTTTGACGGGCGTACACGTTATAGATACCAAACACCCATTCCTGTTTGAACTTCCTGTCCTGACGGCCTTTCATTGTCGCGGATATATCCAGGCGGTGGTAAGCGGGCAGTCTGTAATTGTTTCGCTTTTCAGTACTGTTGTAAGGGATTGGAATGCCTTGAATATCGAGGCGCACATCCGGGAATGTTGCCGGAGTACCAGAACCGAGGTTGAACGTGGCAGAGAAGTCCCACTTCTTATTGTGTGAATAAGTCAGTGCTGCATTTACCACATGGGTACGATCGTAGCGGCTGAGGTACCATTCGCCCTTGCTGATGCCGGGTGTTTTCCTTTCAGACCTTGACAGGGTATAGTTTACCCATCCCTGCCACTTGCCGGTCTCTTTCTTCACTTCCAGCTCCAGTCCCCATGATCTACCTTTACCAGTCATCAGATCGGCTTCTACTAGCTGGTTGAGCTCGAGGTTGGCATTGTCTATATAATCTAATACATCGTCCATCTTTTTATAGAACACTTCTGCGGAGAACTCCACCGGCAGTCCATCAGGAATGGTAACAACTCCTGCTGATACCTGATCGGTAACAGATGGCTTGATGTTGTTGGTGCTGGGGAAATACAGGTCAACCGGTGTGGGCGATGCTGTATTCGACAGCAGGTGCAGGTATTGTGAGCTGCGGGCATAGCCGGCCTTGATAAATGTATTCTTCTTCAACTCATATCGTACAGAAAGGCGGGGTTCGATGAAGCTCCAGGACTCGACAGCTTTTTTGCTGGTCACTTCTTCTTCGCGATCGAGTGGTTTACGCACATTGGCGGTAGTGTCGCGGAAGTAATAAACAGTCGTGTTGCCCAGATAAGCGTAACGATTAAGCCTTACGCCACCCTGTATCTGAAATTTGCGGGTGAGCTTCCAGGTATCTTCGACATGGGCGGCCATTTCGGAGCCATATCTTCTCTTGAGCAGGATCTCATTCTTCACGCCTTCGCTTTCTGCTTCTCCTTTACCGGGATAAAAGTTGTAGTACGTTACATTTACACCCGTTTTCAACTGGTGTTTATTATTAATAAACCAGGTAAGTGTGGGTTTTACTCCGTAGGTTTGAATGTTTGAATTCCAATCATACTTTTCACTCACATCATCATTGGTAGAGGAACTGAAGAATAGTTTGTAATCATATTTTGAATAGAATACGCTGGTATTCAGGAACAGCTTTGGCGTAAACAGGTGGTTCCAGCGGAAGGTGCCGGTGGTATTGCCCCATTCGAAACCAGCTTCGCTACCAAAGCCAAACACATCACGTCCGAAGTAGCCACTGAGGTAAATGGTGTTCTTGTCATTGATCTCCAGGTTTCCTTTGGCAGTAAGATCATAGAAGTATAATTTATTATCGCGGTCTTCTGCTTTCAAGAAAGGTTTTGACAAAACGTCGATGTAAGAGCGGCGACCAGCTATAATAAATGATGATTTGTCTTTTTGAATAGGGCCTTCTATAGACATACGGCTGAAGATAGTACTGATACCGCCATTCACGGAAAGCTTCTGGTTATTGCCTTCTTTCATACGAATATCCAGCACAGAAGATGTGCGGCCACCATACTCAGCCGGGAAGGCACTTTTGTACAGGGTCACGTTCTTTACCGCATCTGGATTGAATACAGAGAAGAAGCCCAGCAGGTGTGAGGAGTTGTAAACGGGGGCCTCGTCCATGATAATGAGGTTTTCGTCTACATTACCACCACGTACATTGAATCCGGATGCGCCTTCACCTACGGAGGTGATGCCTGGCAACGTCAACAGAGCTTTCACTACATCGGGCTCGCCCATAAAGGCAGGAATCTTTTTGATCTGCCCCATGCTCAGCTGTTGTATGCCCAGTGCCACGGTATTGGTTCTGCGCAATCTTTTCTCACCAGTTACCACCACCTGATCCATTTCAGCAGCGGCTGTTTGCATGGTCACTTCCAGTGTTTTGCTGGCAGTGAGATCGATCTCTGTTTTATAAATACTATATCCGGTATAGCTTACATTGACTGTGTATTTGCCTGCGGGAAGGGTAACGGAAAAATAACCATAGGAATTGCTTTGAACGGTAGCGCCTACAGGGCTCACCGTAATGGTGGCATTGATCAACACTTCGCCACTGCCTGCGTCGCGCACATAGCCGCTGATGGTCAGTGGTTTTCCTCCCTGTGCTTGCATGGCTACATGAAAAGTTAGCAGGGTGAGGAATAAGGATAAAAAGCGAATGGTGGAACGTAACATACGAGATTTTTGTTTGGAGTATTGACAACGAGAGAATCTCTTACCCCTACGTTGCATATACTATTTAGAAAATATTAACAAAGATGTTTTGAAATAGCAGCGAATGAACGAAGTAAGCGGCGCAAAAGTATATCATAGCTTATATAAGAATAAAGGGGCATCACATGCAAACCACATTATAAGTCTCTCCTCTCATCATATAGTTAATGATTTGATGTTTGGCCATTACAGTGTTATTTTTGCGGCCGCTCTTATAGCGTTCTTAACCTCCTGTTATATCAGGGATCAAAACATATTTGTGTGACAGAACAAGAAGTGTCATTGAAGGCTGATCAGTCAAAAGCTATTCTGCTGTTTTTTGCCGGTCTGGGTTTCGCGGTATTGTGGCCCTCTGCTTCTACGGCGACCAAAATAGGGCTACTTTCTGCACAGCCATTCGTTATTTGTATTGCGCGTTTCTTCCTGGCAGGGGGAATTATGTTATTGATTACGCACGGTATCATGCGTAAACGCCTGCCGCAGGGTAAGGAATGGAAGCAGATCGCTATTTATGGGTTATTGAATGTTTCTATCTACCTCGGTGTTTATATCGTAGCTATGCGGGAGGTTTCTGCAGGTTTGGGTGCACTGGCCATCGCAACGAACCCGGTAATCATCAGCCTCATGTCTACCCTGCTGTTCCGCCAGCGTCTGAAGCCTGTTATCATTGGCAGTTTGCTATTGTGCAGCGCTGGTGTAGTGCTGGCCGCCTGGCCATTGATGCATAATAGTATGGCTACTCCTTTTGGCATCAGCCTGCTGATGAGCAGCATGCTCGTTTACTCGGCAGGTACCTTGTACTTTTCACGCCAGCAGTGGAGCGATCTTCATATCTTAACTATCAATGGATGGCAAACGTTACTGGGCGGCATCTTTCTTCTTCCTGTAGCGATCTTTACTTATGAGCCTGCAAAAAATGTGTGGGACATTCATTTCCTTGGCGGTGTATTGTGGCTAGCGATCCCGGTATCTATTGGCGCCGTACAGCTTTGGCTGTATCTGTTGCGGGATAATGCCGTGAAAGCTTCTTTCTGGTTGTTCCTCTGCCCCATATTCGGTTATATTATTGCCAATGTGATGGTGAATGAGCCTATCGGCTTGTATGCTATCGTAGGGATGGTGCTGGTAATTGCCGGTCTTTATCTCGTGCAAAGGAGCAAGCGGGCGTAATGCCTCGTTTTCAACTACATGTATACCCCTAAAAGGGCATTAGCAGTTTATTCTATATTTCTTTAATTTTATATGCTTCTACGTGCGACTCTGGCAGTAGCACAACAAATGCCTGTTCTATGCAAATTGCTCCCAACTCTGTGACAATGGATCTCAAATGGCAGGAGAGTGAAACGTGGTTTCGCTCGCTGATCGAGAACAGCACGGATATTATTATCGTGATCGACAATACCGGCAATATCGTATATGGCAGCCCCTCGATAGAAAAACACTTTGGCACCGCACTGACCGAGCTTACCGGCGCCAGCGCTTTCGATTATATTTATCCTGATGACATACCGGAGCTGACAGAGAAGTTTTTTGAAGTATTAAACAGTCCCGGAGTATCTATCCCTGTTCAATCCCGGGCTTATGCCAAGGATAACCGGATGATCTGGGTGGAAGGGATCGTCACCAATATGCTCGCAACGGAAGGGGTGAATGGCATCGTGTGTAATTTCCGGGATGTAAGTGAGCGGAAGAATACGGAGCGGCTGATCGAGGAATCGGAAGTATTGCGCCACCAGTTAATGGAGGAAAAGATCAACAGGCAGAAGGAGATCATGCAGGCGGCTATCGAAGCGCAGGAAAGAGAAAGGGCCCATATTGGCCGGGAACTGCACGACAACGTGAAGCAGTTATTAAGTACTGCCAAGGTGTGCCTGGAATATGGGAGAGAGAATGTGGCGGCAGAACATCATATGATCCGGCGTGCAGAAGACATGATCTGCACCGCTATTGCGGAACTCAGGGAATTGTCGAAGTCGCTCATCCAGGCATATGAGCGGGAAATCGGGCTGCAGCTTTCTATCGAGAACCTGCTGGAAAGTGTTCGCATCGGTGGCCGCTTCAATGTCTGGGTCAACTTCTCTCTACCTGATGAAAACAAGCTGGACGATAAGTTCAAGATGGCCTTGTTCCGCATCATCCAAGAACAGCTCAACAATATCCTCACACACGCAGAAGCAACAAATATCACTATTACGATACATCAGCAGGATAGTACGTTAAGCCTTAGCGTGGAAGATGACGGTAAGGGCTTCGACGTTCACCAAAAACGCATGGGCATCGGCATCACCAATATTATCAACCGGGCTGAAATATTCAGTGGGCAGGTCGATATCCATTCGGCACCCAGCCAGGGATGCCGCCTCCAGGTAAACTTCACTATATAGATCAGGCTGCCGCAGCGCCTGTCTTCAACTCGGCCTGTAATTGTTTTACTCTTTCAGACAGACCGGCTGCGAGATCAACCGTGTGCAGGTCCATGATACGGGCCAGCTCCATAAACTCGGGTGTATGGTTCTTCCGTTTCCCAGTTTGTGGGTCGATACAGGTGAAGTTGGTCCACATTACGGCCTTGAGGGATTGCTTTTTTTCGTCGTACATCAGCATTTCTACCAGCAGGTAGGCTTCGGTCAACTCGATAAGCCGTGAAACGATCGTTACCTGTTCATTGTAATAAGCGGGCCGGAGGTATTGGATCTCGTGGGTCTTTACCACCCAGGCAAGTCCCTGCCGGTGAAATTGGGGAAGGCTAACCTGGTAAAACTGGCCCAAATGATCCTCCCGGGCATTGAGCATGTAGTCGATATACCGTGCATTGTTAAGGTGGCCAAGCGGGTCGCAGTCATTGAAACGTACCCGGTAAGTGCTTTGTAATTCCATGGTTGATACTTGTATTTGAGTTGTTATTTTAGACCGATTGGTCTTTTTATGGGCAAAAAAAATTCTTATTCCAGGATATAGCGGTCTTTCATATACTCTTTCAGGTTGTCCAGCATGCGGTTCAGCATCGACACATCGTCCGACACTTTTGCCATCATAATCCCGCCTTCGATCTGCGCGTAAATGATCTCTGCTTCCTTTTTTATGTCGATTTCGGGCTTTATTTCGCCATTATCGACCCCTTTTTTCAAGATTCTTTGTAAAGAATGGAGCATTTCCAACAAGGCTTCTCTGGCTTTCTTTTTCAGGAAAGGGTAGCTGTCGTCAGCATCCAAGCCTGTATTCATGAGCGGACAGCCGCCTTCAATGGGTGGGTTTACGGTGTAGTTCCGGTAATACTGTAAAATGGCGTACAACTTTTCTATGGCTGTTTTCTTTGGCCCGACCCGCGCACCGATGTCTTCTTTCAGACGCTGGTAGGAATATTCGAAGGCTGCGGCCGCAATCTCATCTTTGTTTTTAAAGTTGCCGTACAGGCCACCTTTGGCCAGGCCCGTTGCTTCCATGATGTCGTTCATGGAGGTGCCGGCATAGCCCCGCTTATTGAAAAGCGGCGCCGCTTTTTCAATAATATACTCCCGTGTCTTCTCTGCTTTGGTAGCCATGGGGACAAAATTAGACCGATTGGTCTAATTTGGCAAGTATTTTTTTCCCTCCTTTTTCAGAGGTGACACCTTCGTTTGCGTCGCCGGCGAAAGGTGTCACCTCTTAGCGATCTTCGTGTGGCGGGCTTATTCCAAGTGGTTAACAATGATTTAATCCCCTGACCAATACCGGATGACCGGGTATAGGCTGTTAAGTTCACAGGTTGCGTTATGTTTGCACTGTTCTATTAACTATCAACTGATTAACTAATTTCTCAAGCTTAGACGCTCATGAAACGCATCTATTCAATCATCTGCCTGGTGGTATTATTTACCGCAGCATCGCATGCACAGGATATTCGCATCGCTACTTACAATGTTCGTTATGACAACAAAGGGGACAGTAGTAATCTTTGGGTAAACCGCTATCCCGTTATCAAAGCGCTGGTAAGCTTCCATGATTTCGACATTTTTGGTACGCAGGAAGCGTTACGCCATCAAATTGACAGTCTCAGCGCCAACCTGCCCGAGTATGCCTGGTATGGTTTGGGACGTGATGACGGTCAGGCTAAGGGTGAGCACTCTGCCATCTTTTACAAGAAAGACAAATACAAGCTGCTGGGCAAGGGTGATTTCTGGCTGTCAGAAACTCCGGAAAAGCCCGGACCTGGTTGGGATGCTCGTCTTAACAGGATCTGCTCCTGGGTTCAGCTGCAGGATGTGAAGAGCAAAAAGAAGTTCTATGTTTTCAACGTGCATTACGATCATCAGGGGGTAAAGGCACGCCAGGAAAGCAGCAAGCTCATTCTGGAAAAGATCAAGACGATTGCCGGCGCTAACCCCGCTCTCCTGACAGGCGACTTCAATGGCAATCACGGCAGCGAATGGTATAAACTTATTGCTAATTCAAATGTGCTGTTCGACACCTACAGACTGGTGAAATCACCCTACGCCAACAACGGTTCTTTCAATAGCTTCAGGGTGCCGAGCAGTACTGATATCATCGATCACATTTTTGTGACCAAACAATTTTCTGTGAAGAGGTGGGGTATCCTTACCGATAGCTATTTCGGTAAATATCCTTCGGATCACTTCCCGATCGTGGCGGATGTGACGTTGAAATAGTGAGGAGTGAGGAGCGTTTGCTTGGCATACGACTGAACTGTATTCATGATTAGAGGTGACACCTTTTGGAAAGGTGTCACCTCTAATCATTAGTAGGATGTATTAGCTGAACAGGAAGTCCACGTCTTCGGCGGTCATGTTCTTCACAAAGCCGGTATCTTCCGTGATCAGTTCTTCTGCGAGGGCTTTTTTGCGTTGCTGCAGTGCCAGTATCTTTTCTTCGACTGAGTCTTTACAGATCATTTTGTAAGCAAATACTTTGTTTTGCTGGCCGATGCGGTGTGTACGATCAATGGCCTGTTGCTCGGCAGCAGGGTTCCACCAGGGATCGACGAGGTATACATAGTCGGCGGCGGTAAGGGTTAAGCCCACGCCACCTGCTTTGAGACTGATGAGGAATACCGGCAAGTTTTCATCTGTCTGGAATTGCTCTACCAGCCCCTGTCTATCAATAGCCTTGGTGCTGCCATCGAGGTAGAGGAAGGGAATGCCGCGCTCTTTCATGGCGTTGGCAATCAGCTGGAGCATACCGGTGAACTGAGAAAACACCAATGCTTTGTGGCGGCCCGTATTGTTCTCTATCTCGCGCAGCAATTCTTCCAGCTTCACTGATTCATCGGTATAGTTGTTATTACCACCGTTGAGCAACTTAGGGGCGTTGCATACCTGGCGCAAACGGGTCAGGCCTTCCAACACCAATATCGTATTGCTGCCCATACCTTCCTGCTGAATGCGTTCCAGCAGGTTCTCCCGGTAATAGTTCTTGATCTCATCGTATACACGGCGCTGCTCTTCGCCCATTTCGCACCAGAGGGTAATCTCTGTTTTGGCCGGTAGGTCTTTGGCTACCTGCTCTTTTGTCCTGCGCAAGAGGAAGGGATAGATCAGTTTGCGCAGTTGCCGGGTTTTCTCTGCATCGCCGTATTTATCAACCGGCACTGCAAAGTTTGTTTTAAAGAAGTTGTGGCTGCCCAGGAGGCCGGGATTTGCGAACTGCATTTGGGCGTATAGATCGAATGTATTGTTTTGGATAGGCGTACCGCTGAGGATAAGCCGGTTGCGGCTTTGCAGTTGCATCATGGCGGCAGCAACCTGTGAAGAAGGGTTCTTGATCACCTGGCTTTCATCGAGGACGATGTAGCCAAAGGTAAATTCCCTGATCGTTTCTATATCGTTCCGCACACTGCCGTAGCTGCTTATGATGATGTCATAATTTTTCCAGTCTGCCGATTTTCTTTCGCTGCCGTGGTAGATAAAGTATTTCAACTCCGGCGCAAATTTCTTTAGCTCATTTTCCCAATTGTACATGAGTGAGGTGGGACAAATCACCAGGTGTGTTTCGTCCGGGTATTTCTCATGTACATGTTGCAGGAAAGAAATTGTTTGCAGGGTTTTACCAAGACCCATGTCATCGGCGAGGCAGCCGCCCCACTGCATTTCATCGAGCATGCAGAACCAGTTAAAGCCAGCCTGCTGGTAATCGCGCAACGTGGCCCTGATGGCGGAAGGGACAGCAAAGGCGTTGGGTGTTTGCTGCAGACGCTCCCATTTCTGACGGCTCGTTTCTACATTGCCCTGCACTGTGAGCTGACCATTCTTCGCGAGGTCTTCTGTGAGTGTCCAGTGTAGTTTGGATAAACGCAATCTATCTTTTTCGATCTCTCCCATCTGCAACAGCAATCCAAACTGTGCCTGCCATTCTTCCGGTATCTCGCCTAATGTTCCATCTTTCAGCAGTACAAAGGGTTGCTTGTTCTGTATTGCTTTCTGCAGTTCCAGCAGTGAGATCGTCTGATCGCCGTAGGAAATATGCACTGTAAGATCGAACCAGTCGATGCTCTTGCCTTTTTGTATAAACTCAATCACAGGTGGATTGGCATTGTAGCGGAAGTGCTCCATGGACTCCATGCCATAAACTGGTATATTGCGATCATTGAGTTTCCGGTAGAACTTTACAAACCACTGGCTCTTTTCTGCATCGGCAAAGGGCAGGTAGAAGTAGCCGTTGTTCTGCTGGCTAAACTTCTTGTGCTGCGCCTGTATAAAATCGAGTGTTTCTTTTTCTGTGTTGAAATCCTTTACAATGCTGTAGCGGCCTTCGGGTGTATTGATCTCTTCTGTGGCTGCAGTGGCGTTGTCCAACTCAAAATCGCCGTACTGCCAGCGTGCGCGGATCATGAGGAAGCTGCGGTTCAGTTCGCTGAGGTGTATGCGGCATTGTGGGGAAACGGCAATTGTTTCCAGCTTTTGCAGCATGGTGCGGTCTACCGGGTATTGTTGTTCCAATACCGGCAACTGCTTTTGTATAAAGCTTTCTTCGCCTGTAGCGGGAATATCCAAATAACCTTCGGGATATCGTTCTACCAGTGCTGCATCTTCAGGGCGCAGCAGGAAGAATTCATTCTTATCGCGCAGCAGGAAACCGTGACGTTTGAAATCGGTGAGAGAGTATAAATAGTCATTGATCTTTACTTGTACCAACATGCGCATTACTTCGGCTGGCGTGCGAATCAATTGCAGGGAGATAACCGGGCTGTAGTTGCTGACGCTTCCGGGCTTCACCACTTTGGTCGTGCTCAGCATTTCATCGGGTGCTTCGTAGTACCATTTCAGCAGGGAGGAAAAGGGCTTTACATCCTGGAGCGCCTGGTAGAAATAGCGGAACATTTTGTGCCGCACGAAGGTGTCCTGATCAACGCCGGTGATGGCGTCTTCCTGGTAGCGCTGTTGCCATTTCTCCTGTTCCTGTTTTGCCGAGATTCCGGTAAGTTGTTTCAGGATGCCTTGTAGCACATAGGGTGTAGGCCGGAGGCCTTTGACCGCTACTTTATCCAGCAAGGGTTGCTTAGTGATGCTTTGGGGTTGTTTGGGATCTTTGAGCGCAACGGCTTCCACATAAAAACCCACGTGTTTGCGGGGGTCCAAGTTCAGGAGCAACCCGGAAATTTCCAGTGGTTTCTTGTATTGTTCGGTGATAATGATCGTCTTCTGTGCCGGCTTTTGATTCTCCATATCCGCCGCAATTTGATAAAAACTTTCTGATGGGACAAGGATGGGTTATGCACATTGGGTGCAACGGTGTCAGCTTTCAGGCATTTGCTATTAGCGATTGAAAAACAGCCAATTGGGTGGCCTGGGGATTGCATACAAGATTGTATGGAAACAACTAAACTTACCTTACACGCTTCCTGGGAGGAAGTAAAGGAAAAAATCAAGGAGCGGAACATTGGTCTTACCGATGAAGATCTTGTTTATGAGCCCGGCCAGGAGGATGCTTTGCTGGAAAAGTTGGCCAAGAAGATGAAGAGAAGTAAGGAGGAGGTGAAACAGTTTATTGAGAGTATTTCTTACAACAAGGATGTGGCATCTTAATGTTTTTTCTTCAAGGGTTCCAGCAGGTATACAAGGCCGTTTAGCCTGATCTCGTACATCGTTTGCAGCAGCATACCCAGCTTGCCTTTGGGGAAGCCTTTGCGCTGGAACCATTCGAGGTAAGAAACGGGCAGATCGCACAGTATTGTGTCTTTGTATTTACCGAAAGGCATTTTCATGGTTACCAGTTGTATCAACAGTTCTCCGTTGGGTTGCAGTGCCTCTGTATGCATGTTTTGCAGGTGTTAAATATTTTAGAATCATACTACAGGTGTCAAAAAATATCTGAACCAAATCCACGTTGTTGTTGTATAATTTATTAGTTTACAATAACAACAAGTTTTTATAGTATGAGTAAGTCAAAATCCAAGAAGGGTAAATCGCCTAATAAGGCGCAACCTCTTTCCGGCATGGTGGTCAAAAGTACATCATCATCCGGTCAATCAAAAGGATCTTCCATGATCCCCAGCAAGACATTTACTTCCGGTAAAAAGGGTGGTAACGCAAATACCACTCCGAGGAAGGCAGGATAAAAATAAAAACAGGAAACGGGAATGTACTATTCCTGTTTCCTGTTCTTGTATTCAGTTATACTCAGGCGAATTGCCGGGTTTGTCTTTCAGCCAGTTCAAAAATCTCCGAGAACAGTTCATAGCTACGGAATCTATCTTCCGCCTCTTCTGCAAATGTAGCGATCACCACTTCTTCCACATCGAACTCAGCAGCCAGCGCGGTTACTTTTTCTTTTACCACATCAGGCGTACCAACGATCATGCGGGCCCGGTTGAATAGTACACGTTGCCATTCAGCTGGTGTATAATTGTAGGCTTTTGCAATTTCATATGTGGGTATATCATTGAACTTACCTTTTTCAAAACTCAGCAGGCGGTAATCCATCACGGCCTGTACTTCTTCCACCTTCCGCTCATTATCGGAGCAAAAGGCAAAGATGCCCACATTGGCTTTGGGAGTAGCCAACGCCTCTGAGGGTTGAAAACGTTTCCTGTAATTCGCTACGGCTGAAGCTCCGCCAACCGGATTGATGAATTGCGCATAGGACAGGGCCATGCCCGCATGGGCTGCGAGGTAGCCGCTCTCTCCGCTGGAGGTAAGCATCCACAGTTCCGGTACCGTATCGATCGTGGGTATTGCTTTCACCATGCCTTCTGCATTGCCTTCGCCGGGTGTTTCGGTCAGGAAATCCTGGAGGTCCCTGATCTGCCGGATATATTCCTGCGGATCAAAGGAGTTGGAAGGGTTGAGCAGGCGTGCCGAAACACGGTCGCCACCGGGCGCCCGGCCTAATCCTAAATCAATGCGATTGGGATAAAGTGCTTCGAGGAGGCGGAAGTTCTCGGCCACTTTCATGGCGCTGTGGTTGGGCAGCATAATGCCTCCGGAACCAAAGCGGATATAATTGGTTTCGCTCGCGAGGCGGGCGATCAATATTTCGGGTGCGGCCATCGCCAAGGTAGCGGAATTATGGTGTTCCGACAGCCAGTAGCGGGTATATCCCAGGCGATCTGCCAGACGGGCCAGTTGTACGGACTCCTGCAGGGATTCTACCGCGTTGCTGCCGCGGCGGATGGGGGTTTGATCTAATACACTTAATTGCAATGACATAGTAGGTAAATAACAGCTGAGGACTAAAAATGTTTGTCGACTAAAAGGACGTTTATGGCGACGCGGAGATGGCTCGTCGGTAAAAGCCGGCGTATCTTTAGGGTGTAAGTGTGTATATGAATAAATATCCCTTCATATTTTCCAATGAGCCCAGGTACCGTATCAGGCGTCACGTGGCGTTCTGGCTGTTCTGGTGGATATTTCAGGGATTTCTATATGCTTTTACGCCTGCGCGGTTTGGTCTTACTTATATTCAACGGCTTCCGGTATCGCTGGTCGAGTCGGCCGTCTTCTTAGTGGCTCATATTTTCTTATCGTATACGTTGATGTATTTCGTGTTGCCACGATACCTTTTAAAAAACAGGTACCTGCTCACGGGCTTCTGGGTATTGGTTGCTTTCCTTGTTACTGCAGCCATCTCGTCGCTTCTGTCTATGTTTGTACTCGGCCCTGTCTTGCGTTTTGTATTTCCATTCTGGGCTGATTTTAAACTTCCAGATAGCCGGTATCCTTTTTTCCTGGGTTTGCTGGCAGGTTTACGAGGTGGCATCACCATTGGTGGCCTTGCGGCGGCGATCAAATTGATGAAGCATTGGTATATCAAAGAGCAACGTAACCTGCAATTGCAGAAGGAGAATGCAGAGTCGCAGCTGCAATTGTTGAAGGCGCAGGTGCATCCGCATTTCTTATTTAATACACTGAACAATATTTACTCTCATACGCAGGGTGTGGCACCGGTAGCTTCACAATTGGTGATGGGTCTTTCGGACATGCTGCGCTTCATGCTGTATGAATGTAACCAGCCTCTGGTGCCGTTGTCCAAAGAGCTTACACTCATCAGGGACTATATTACGCTGGAGAAAATACGGTATGATGAGCAGTTCGATATTCATCTCGATTTTCCAACCGAAACCAACAACCTGCATATAGCGCCTTTGTTGTTGTTGCCACTGGTAGAAAACTGTTTTAAGCATGGCACCAGCAATATGCTGGAGCAACCCTGGCTGTCGATGCAGGTAAGCCTGAAAGAAGATGTGATGGAGGTGCGGCTTATGAATGGTAAGCCTAAAGAGCCCAATGATCAACAAGCTTCTTTCGGGATTGGTATTCATAATGTTCGTAAGCGTCTGGAATTACTATACCCCGGCAAGCATGTGTTGAAGATCATGAACGAGGAAGAGGTTTTTGTGGTGAACTTGTCGTTGCAATTGGAAAGACTTAACACAACGCGCAAGAAGGAAGAGCCTACTTTTGTATTGACAACGCATGACTGAGTTAAAGACCATACGATGCCTTATCGTAGATGATGAGCCGCCGGCCCGCGAGGTGATCAGGCGGTATGTACAAGATGTTCCCACTCTTCAATTGGTTGGGGAATGCTCCAATGCCGTACAGGCACTGGCGGCTTTGCAACAACAAGCAGTTGATCTTATTTTTCTCGATATCAGGATGCCTCAGCTGGATGGCACTACCTTCTTAAAAACACTCAAGAATCCTCCCAAAGTTATTTTCACTACAGCTTATCCGGAATACGCGCTTGAAGGTTATGAGCTGGACGTAGTGGATTATTTGCTGAAGCCGGTCCGCTTCGACCGGTTCCTGAAAGCAGTTAACAAGGCGTTTCCGTTGGGAAGTCAGCAGACAGATACAGTTGCAGCTTTTGTGGCATCGCCTATTCCGGAAGAAAAGAAGAATGAATCTTTTGTTTATTTCCGTGCCGACCGCAAGATGCAGAAGGTAATGTTGCATGAAATTTTGTACATCGAAAGCATGAAGGATTATGTGAAGATCGTTACTTCCGGCGGTGTGATCATTACCAAGCAATCTATCACTTCCGTAGAGGCGATGTTATCGGAAAAGCTATTTGTACGCACGCATCGTTCTTTCATTGTTGCTATCGATAAGATACGCTCCTACACTAACGAGCTTATTGAGATTGACAAAGCAGAAATTCCTATTGGTAAGTTGTATAGGAATGGGGTAATGAAGATGTTGGGTTGAGGGTGCCAACTTCCCTGCTGTTTTTGGTGAAAACTGCACTTTTTAGTCAACTCCACTATTTGAATACACTATCTATACTTCTGACATAGCGTTGACATACTTCTGCTATACTACAGCCCTACACCCGGTCTTTCGCCATTCGCTGTGAAATTTCTTTTTTGTCACTTCTGCTGTCTGATTGTCATCAATAGTGTCGTTAATCAAATGTAGTGCTAACAGTCAATGGGTGCAACAGTGGGGAGGGCGAAAGCCTGCCAAGTAGGATAAATCGGGACAACTTATCCCTTTCAGGAATTTCGATACTTTTCAGGACAACATTTTACTTAGTCTGGCCGCTTGAGCGGCCTGACTAAATAATCGTTCTTAACCAATTTCTTCTTGCAGTAATAACGCAGTACAGGCATTGGCCAGTAGCAGCCTTTCTTCTGCACTTGTTTTTCCCAGGAACACCATGCCTTTATCGATCAAGGAAACAGCGGCTATTGCTCTGCCGGAGGCATCACGAAATTCAAATCCGAGATTTGCCAAGGCGGTGCCTGTCTTTCCGTTTTTCTCCATCTGGGTAACGGGCACTATTGTGTAATATTTGTCTTTGCTAAGCGTAAGCATGCCAGTATATGTCTTACTGCGGGCATGTGCGGCCTGGTTGTCGATCAGCATTTCCCAGGGACGATCGTTGTCTTTGGTATAGATCTGTACGTAGTAGGTGCTTTCGGACCAGCCGGCAAGGCCCAACAGGTCCATTCCAATGTTCAAAATGCTGTTATCATATTTGCCGATGCTCAGGTCTTTGGCGTTGAACCTGGTGACGCAATATGTCTGGCTGTTTTGTTTTCCATCGGAGAGTTCAAAGCGGATCGTTTGCTTGCGTTTTATGTATTCTATGGAAATGAGGTTTTCGAACTGGGCTGCAGTGGGGCCTACTTTTCCAATACCGAAACCAGAAGAACCGCCTTTCGTCCAGGAGCGCTTGATGTCGGTTGTATAGTATTCACCAAAGCTCATTTTTTGTTTGATGAGTATTCCCTGCCGTCCCGCAACGGTGTATTCATCATGTTCCTGTTTTAAGGAATCGCTCACTGCCATCTTAAAAGGAGTGCAACTTGCCAGCATAGCTGTTCCAATCGCCACTGCCCACATTGCTTTTGTCATAACACGAGGGTTTTTATTTTATGACAACGAAATTAGGCTGGCGTGTTACGGCGGGCAATCGCATGTTTATGTGGTCGGGCGTGATTTAACAAGTTCTTTCGAAACACGAATTGGGGCGAATTACACGAATTAAAAGACAAAGGGTGAGCCGCCTTTGAAAGGCGACCCACCCTTTGGACTCAAAACAAAAGGGAGCCGTTGACGACTCCCTTTCTTTATATTATCTTATTAGTATAGCCTATTGAATGATGCGCAGCTTGGCGTAGTTCAGCATGATTTTCTTTTCTCCGTTCAGCTCGAATTTCACGGTGGCTACAGGATTGTGTGCAGAGCCTTCCATCTTGGTGACCACACCAAAACCAAATTTCTGGTGTTCTACTTTTTGGCCTTCCTGCAGGCTGGAAGTATCGCTTGCCACGAAATCAGGACTGGGTACATGGTCTACTGATTTATTTTGTGGCTTAGGTGTTACATATGAAGGAACTGCAGGCTTCTTTGAGGGCGGCGCGCCATATTTCTTTTCAGCATCGGCAGCTGATTGTCTGCCGCCACCAGCACCCCAACCTCCACCGTTCATGCGGTCGAAAGCGCTGGTGTTGTTACGATTTGACAATCCCTGGTTCCTGAATCCTCCACCGGCATAGCTGCGATCGAGATAATCTTCGGGCAGCTCATCGAGAAACCGGCTGGGCTCATTTTGTACCAACGATCCAAAACGATAGCGTGTATTGGCATAAGTGATCCACAGTCTTTGCTTGGCGCGTGTGATCACCACATAAAAGAGGCGACGTTCTTCTTCCAACTCTTCCCGGGTGTTAACTGCCAATCCGTTTGGAAATAGCATTTCTTCCAGGCCCGCAGCAAACACGCAACCAAACTCCAGCCCCTTAGCGGCGTGGATGGTCATCAACTTCACGGTATCTGCATTGGGGTCTTTATCATCAGCATCTGTGAGCAGGGTGATCTGCTGCAGGTAAGCACCCAACGTAATTTCACCCGTACCGGCTGCCTCGTTTTCAGAAGTCTCCAGCATGGTGCCTTCTTCATCGATCTGGGCCAGCTGTTGCTGCGTATCTACCCATTCTTTAATGGAGTTCAATAACTCCTGGATATTCTCGTATCGCGCAACACCTTCGGTGCTTTTATCGTTGAACAGTTCTTTTACAATGTTGGTCTGCTTGCCCACATGCACTGCTACTTCGTACGCGTTTTTAACCTTAAGCATGCTGGCAAAGCTCTGGATCATGACTACGAAGTTCTCAATGGACTCCAGTGTATTGCCTTTAAAGCCTGCTTCGTTTGCTCTCACCAGTACTTCCCACATGGAGACATTGTTCTGATTGGCAAACAACACAGCTTTATCAACAGTGGTTTTACCAATGCCCCGCGCCGGGAAGTTGATGATGCGCTTCAGGGCTTCTTCATCTCTTGGGTTGACAATGATGCGCAGGTAAGCTACAAAGTCCTTGATCTCTTTACGGCTGTAGAAGCTCGTCCCGCCAAACATCGTGTAGGGTATGTTCATCCGGCGCAGCGCTTCTTCAAATGCACGGCTTTGTGCGTTGGTACGGTACAGGATTGCAAAGTCGCGGTTATTGTAATGGTTCCGCAGTTTTTGTTCCTGTATGGTATCTGCCACATATTTTCCTTCATCGTTATCAGTCATGGTGCGTACCAGCCTGATCTTTTCTCCTTCTTTGTTATCTGTCCACAGGGATTTAGGAATCTGTCCCTTGTTATTTTTAATTACTTCGTTGGCAACGTTGAGGATGCTTTTGGAGCTGCGGTAGTTTTGCTCCAGCATTACCACATGGGCGTCGTCATAGTCTTTTTGAAACTGGAGGATGTTCTGAATGGTAGCGCCACGGAAGCTATAGATACTTTGTGCATCATCGCCCACCACGCAGACGTTTTCATTCATAGCGCCCAGCAGTTTGATGATCTCATACTGGGCTGGGTTGGTATCCTGGTACTCATCGATCAGGATGTATTTAAACTTACGCTGATACTTGCTCAGTGATTCCGGAAATCCTTTCAGCAGCTCATAGAACTTCAGCAGCAGGTCGTCGAAGTCCATGGCGCCGTTCTTGAAGCAACGCTTTACATATGCATCATAAATCTGGGCAATAGCGGGACGGTTACTACGCAGGTCTTCCTGCTGGATGGCGTAATCGTTAGCGTATTCCACCGGTCCTACCAGGGCGTTCTTGGCACTGGAGATGCGGTTATAAACCGTGGAGGGTTTATAAAGCTTATCGTCGAGGTTCATTTCATTAACGACCGTCTTGACCACGCTTTTCGCATCGTCTGTATCATAAATGGTAAAGCTATTGGGATAGCCCATGAGGTGTGCTTCGCTGCGCAGGATACGGGCAAACACGCTATGAAAGGTTCCTACATATAGGTTCCGGGCCTCGGAGTTGCCGAGGATCTTTTCAATCCGCTCTTTCATTTCCTTGGCGGCCTTGTTGGTAAAGGTGAGGGCCAGGATATTAAATGCGTCCACGCCTGAGTTCATGAGGTGGGCGATGCGGGTGGTAAGTACTTTGGTTTTTCCACTGCCGGCGCCAGCCACAATCATCAACGGGCCTTTGAGGTGCATGACAGCTTCGCGCTGCCGCTCGTTCAACTCTTTTAAATAGTCTTGCATAATTGATTAATAACCACCCGGAACGGGTTGGTCAAGCCTGCAATTTACGTTATACCGGGGGATTAGGAGGGGACGGGGAAAACTTATTAAAAGATGGGTGACTGGTCACAGATTGTGACCTTTGAAATTCCTTTCACTTTTTTCGAGCCAAAGGCCCGGGAATAGGGCTGCGAGGCTGCAAGCCCTCGCAGAGCGAGCGTTCTTAAAGATTAACCGTTTTACGGATAAAAGGGAGGTGATGGGGTCATATTGACTAAATTGCGCTGGTATGTCGGGTACAGATATTTCGAATGAATATTTTCAGCTTGCGGCGCAGTTTGTGAATCAAACGAACCGTCATCTTTTTCTGACAGGAAAGGCAGGAACCGGTAAAACGACTTTCCTGCGGTATATCCAGCAGAACAGTGCGAAAAAGATGGCTATTGTAGCTCCTACCGGTGTGGCAGCCATCAATGCAGGAGGTGTGACCATGCACTCTTTTTTCCAATTGCCTTTTGGTCCTTTCATTCCCGTGAAACAAAGCGGCTGGAACAATTCTTCTACAGAGGTTACCGATCAACATAGCTTATTCAAGAATATCCGCTTCAATAATGCCAAGCGTGAATTGCTGCGCGAGCTGGAGTTGCTGATCATCGATGAGGTAAGTATGGTGCGGGCCGATATGCTCGATGCTATCGACACCATCCTTCGCCACTTCCGCCGGCAACCGCTGGTTCCTTTTGGCGGGGTGCAGGTATTGTATATTGGTGACCTTTTTCAATTACCGCCTGTAGTGAATAACAACGAATGGGACGGTATTTTACGGCATCATTACAACAGTCCTTTTTTCTTTGATGCGCAGGTGGTCAAGGAAGCGCCGCCTGTATACCTTGAACTGAAAAAGATATACCGGCAGAATGAGGCTGCGTTTATCGAGATCCTGAATAACCTGCGTAATAATATTGCGGGCGAGGATGATCTTTATGAGCTGCACAAGCATTATTATCCCGGCTTCATGCCCGACGAGGATGATCATTACATCACACTTACTTCGCATAATTATAAGGCTGACAAAATCAATCAGTATCAGCTG
Source organism: Paraflavitalea sp. (assembly GCF_059502485.1). NCBI lineage: Bacteria > Pseudomonadati > Bacteroidota > Chitinophagia > Chitinophagales > Chitinophagaceae > Paraflavitalea > Paraflavitalea sp. The sequence continues at coordinate 526,021 of NZ_JCACET010000008.1, read as the reverse complement.
GCCCGACTGCAAGGGGAGATATATGAATTCAAGGGAGAGGTTAAAGGGGAGTTCAATGAAAAGGCTTTGCCCGCTGAAATGTCTCTTTTACTGAAGGTTGGCGCTCAGGTCATGTTTATCAAGAATGATAAGGGTGAGTTCAGGCGTTATTACAATGGTAAGCTGGCTACTATTCAAGCTATCTCAAAAGACAAGATAACTGTTTCGTTTCCGGGTGAAGACGTTGAACTGGAGATTGAAAAGGAGACCTGGAAAAATATCCGTTACAATTACGATAGAGAAAAGGACCGCATCGAGGAGGAGGAGCTGGGGACTTTTAAGCAATATCCCATCAGGCTGGCATGGGCCATCACTATTCATAAGAGCCAGGGGCTTACTTTTCAAAAGGCTATCATCGACGCAGGCGAGTCATTTGCGCCGGGGCAGGTATATGTAGCGCTGAGCCGGCTCACTTCTATGGAAGGGATGATCCTTTATTCACGTATTCAACCTCACTGTATCAGTACCGATGAGCGCGTAATTGCTTTTACTCAATCGGAACTGGCCGCAGATGTATTGCAACAGCAATTACAGGAGGAAAGAAAAGCGTTCTTAGGTCGCTTTATCGTTCAGTGCTTCGATTGGACAAAGCTGACTGCTGCCTGGGATACTCATTTTGAAGGGTATGAAGAAAGGCAGATCCCTGAAAAGAATGCTGCCGTGGCCTGGGCCAGGACTATGCTGGGTAAGGTAAATGATCAACAAGCAATAGCCGGTAAGTTTACCCCTCAGTTGGAGCAGCTTGTTACGACTGCAGAAACCGATGGTTACGTAGCTCTGCAACAACGATTGCAGGCTGCCACGGGTTATTTTCTTAAAAACCTCGAGGAAACTGATGGATTGCTTCAGCAACATATCGAGGAGGTGAAGGTGAAGCAGAAGGTAAAGAAATATGTGAAGGAGTTACAAGAGTTGAAACTACTATTCCAAAGGAAAAGACTTTTACTGCAACAGGCCATACAAATAGCCGATGCCCAAGTAAAAGGAGTTAAGGCTGATGACTTGCTGCAAATAGTGGAAAGCCAACGGAAAGAAGCCGGAGAGGTAAATGAGGAAACAACAACATCGATAAGCAAGCCTAAAAAAGGAGAGACCAAGTTCATTAGCCTGCAATTATATAAAGAGGGAAAAAGTATTGGGGATATAGCCACACAAAGAGGAATGTCTCAAGGGACTATTGAAGGCCACCTTGCGCATTTCATACCTACCGGCGAAATAGATATCAAGGACCTTGTTCCGGAACATAAAATGGTAGCTATCCTGAAGGCGCTGGAAGAAATTGGTGGCAATGCCCTATCTCCTATAAAAGGAAAATTAGGAGATGCTTTCTCTTATGGAGAAATAAGGATTGTGATCCAATACCGTAACTGGTTGCAAAGAGAAAAGGTATAAGTCTTTGTTAAGTGCCTTTGCTTATAGGCCCATGGTATGGTTTTCTTGTCCACCGTGACAACTCGGTTTGGTTGAACATCAACACCAATACACTATCTTCTCGCTTATATCTGTTGGTACTAAGTAGTGTTTTCAGAAAAGCTGGTTCATTATAACCCGGGCATGCCATTTTGGTCAGCATGATGCGTTCGCTAATCGTCAGGCTGCTATCTGTGCGTTTGAAAGAACCATTCATGCGGTTGCATCCCGTGTGGCCAGTGAAAGTTCCTTTTGCTACGTTGAATTTTATGGTTGGATACTTTCCCGCGGCCGTATCGGAAGCCAGTACCGGCAGCAGGAACCATTCTCCATTAAGGGCTGTATCGGCGGGGGTATATACAGCTTTACCCGTAAAATCATGTTCTTTGGTGGCCTGCCTGTTCCATTCTACTCCGCCTGCCAGCAGCGAACAGGCCACCATTCCTGTTAAAAGGATGTTTTGCATACTGGTAATTTTTTATAGTTACGACATTGTGAAACCTAAAAAGGATGGCACAATAAAATCGTGCCATCCTACTCTACACAATCTAACCAACACGTTAGTTATTCCTTAATAAATCCTGGAGATCTATTGATTTTGCGCGCTATCCGGCTTTGCCGTTGTAACACTATCAGGTTGTGCATTGTTGTTTATGGAACTACTATCAGTAGTCGGCTGGTCACCAGCAGGCTCTGGTGTTCCGCAAGACGCTGCTACCAACAGGCCAACAACGCCGAATGTGATTAATATCTTTTTCATAAAATGTGCTTTGAGTGTTTTTCAAATAGTTTCCAATACTTTCTCAATAACTTTGCCACGCGGTTTCATTATTAACGTCTTTCACTTTAAACCTACTTACTATTAGTACATTAGGTGCGTCGACTTTAATTTTCCTATAAGTATGATTTTTAAGAAATTGTAGTTCTTGTTCTACAGGAAGGGATTGTTGGGGTTGATTGACCCTACATGGGTTTATTAAAATATTCTAAATTGATCTGTAATCGTTAATTCCATTAACTGTTCTCTATGCTCCAAGACAACCTGCTGCTTATTATTTCGCTTCTGCTGGTGGTTTCCATGTTGACCATGCTCAGTGAAAAACTGCGTATATCTTATCCCATATTGCTTGTGATTGCCGGTTTGGGTATCGGGTTTATTCCCGGTGTTCCTGCCATCACGCTGGAGCCTGATCTTGTGTTTATTATTTTTCTGCCTCCGTTGTTATATGCCGCGGCCTGGAATACTTCCTGGAATGACTTCTGGCGGTTCCGGCGGCCTATTGGTTTATTGGCTTTTGGATTGGTAATATTTACTGCTACGGCTGTTGCGTTTGTTTCCAATGCGCTTATTCCCGGCTTTACGCTTAGTATGGGATTTTTATTAGGGGGTATTATTTCTCCGCCGGATGCCATTGCAGCCACCAGTGTATTGCAACAACTGAAGGTGCCTAAAAGAATAACTGCCATATTGGAAGGGGAAAGCCTTATCAATGATGCTTCGAGCTTGATCGTATTCCGTTTTGCCCTTGTTGCTATTACAACAGGTCAATTCGTTTTGTGGAAAGCGGGGGTTGACTTTTTACTGGTAGCGGTGATGGGTACCATTATCGGACTGGCTATTGCTCATATCGTTTATCTCATTCACCGGTTCTTGCCCACTACGCCCAGTATCGATACGGCCATTACGCTTATCTCTCCTTACCTGATGTACATCGCTGCGGAGCATTTTCATTTCTCCGGAGTACTGGCAGTAGTAACCGGCGGTCTGTTTCTTTCTTTCCGCTCGCACGAAGTGTTTTCTTATAATACCCGGATACAGGCGGTGAGTGTGTGGGAAACGCTTGTGTTCCTGCTGAATGGTGTCGTATTCATCATGATCGGGCTGGAGCTGCCTTATATCATCAAGGAGCTGGGGGAAAATTCTATTTGGGATGCCATCAAGTATGCTGTGGTGATCAGTATTGTAACGATCATCATCCGTGTTGTGTGGGTATTTCCTGGGGCTTATATTCCCCGCGCGCTCAGTAGAAAAATAAGAGAGAAAGAGCCCCGGCCTGATTGGAAGTCAGTTTTTATTGTGGCCTGGAGCGGTATGCGGGGTGTGGTTTCTTTGGCTTCTGCGCTGGCTGTTCCCATTACCATGAGCAATGGTCAGGCATTCCCTAACCGCAACCTCATCTTGTTCATCACTTTTGTGGTGATTCTTTTTACGCTCGTATTGCAGGGATTGAGTCTTCCGCTATTAATACGTCTCCTTAAGATTGAAGAACCAGAGTCGGAGGCGCATCATGAGCATGCTATCCGGTTAAGGCTGGCTACTGCCGTTCTGGAGCTGTTGAATAAATCTTATGCGGAGGAGTCTGGCACTATTGAAGCTTTTGTAAGGTTGAAAGAGCGTTATGCGCGGATGGCTGATATTGCCAGCAGCAGACTAAAAGAGGATGAGAAAACGCAGCTCAGCGGCTCGTTTGTACCCAAATACCGGCAGATGCTGCTGGAGGCTGTGCAGGTGCGCAGGGCCGAACTGAGCAAAATGGCCCGTACTAAAGAATTTCCGGATGAGATGCTGCGTAAAAGGGAGGCAGAACTGGACCTGGAAGAAGCGCGCCTGAGAAAATAAGTGCAGTCTAACCGGTTATACTATCCTATTGCTGATCATCTTTTTCCCGGATGGGGGTAAAGTGTAATTGCTATAGTTTTATGTGATACGATGTTTCTGTGCAGCATGTAGAATTTTTCCATAAGGATCATTTTGAGAACAACTATCACCGCACGCCTGCCCCGGCTGCCTTGAGTCATTTCATCGATTTCATCTGGGAAACGGACTTTGGTCATTTATGGCAAACTTATCCGGGCGGTTTTTCGGATGCACTGTTCCCCAATATTGGTTATACCTACCTCGTTAATCTTGGTACTCCTTTCGTGATGCAGGTTGCTGATCAGTCCTTCGATATGAAATCGGACGGGTTTCTGCCCCGGCACCGAAGTATTGAATGTTATCACCGGCCAGGTAATCAATTGTTTGGCATCAAGTTTAAAATATCGCCGGTGCTGTTCCTGAAGAAGGTCAATTTTGCAGAGTACCGCGAGTATATTTTCCCGCTCAGCTATCTTGTAGATCAATCGCTCATCGATGCTATTAAAGCTGCCGGCTCGTTTGATGAAAGGGTAAGGATCATCAGCAACTATTACCAGCCTATTGTGCAGGAACATGCAGGTTCCCTGCAGGAAGTACATATCGTTACTGAGATCCTTGACCGGTGTTTTAGGGATAATGATTTTAAGACTACCATTGAAACGCTGGCGCAACAATACAAGGTCTCCACCCGCACGCTACAGCGTTATTTTGAAAGGGCTACCAGTATCAGCAGTAAAAATGCCTTACAGATCATGCGCATCCGTAAAGCGGCAGCGCATGTAGCCAGCTCTCCCGATACGTTTCATTATTCCATTTATGGCTACTACGACCATAGTCATTTTTATAAGCACCTGAAACAGTTCCTTCAAAAGGGCACTTTGCAAAACCTCCAGCCCCACTTGCAATTGTTGCAGTCTTTACACAAAAAGCCCCGCACGGACGGCATGTAAATTGTGCGCGCATATCCTAAACCAGTGGTATGATACGCAAACTAAAATCCGGTGAATACCGCATTTATTCCCGCAAAAAAGACCCAAAGACAAACAGGCGTCGCAACCTGGGAACGTTTGACAGTCTCGATGCGGCCAAGAAACACGAACGGGAAATTCAATACTTTAAAAAGAATTAACTCCCTGCTCTTCTTCTTTCTTCTTCTGAAGCGGTAGACCTTCTTCTTGCCGCTGTTACTGTGTTTTTGCCAAAGCGGTACGTGAATGACAGGTTGGCCACTCTGGACTCACGCTTCGCATGCCAGTGTTCAATGTAATTGCTGAACTCAACTACAGCGCGTGGCAGGTTGGTCCAGAATATATCGGTTACATTCAAGCGGATAGTGCCTTTCTTATTCATCACTGTTTTCTGCACGCCGGGTGATACCTGCCATTGAGGATCAAGTTTCATGAAGCCATATTGTCCACCAGTGTTTACACTCGCATTTAATTCCAAGGTCCATCCTTTGGGCAGGGTGAATGTATTGTTGGTACTGATGTTGGCAGCCGGACGGCCATTATCCAGGGTTGTATTGGCCAGGTTGCCGTTGTAATGGCCGTAATAGAGGTTGGCGTTGTTGATTGCATTCCACCATTTGGTAAAACGGAAAGGTGCAGCTACCGTTAGCCCGTAATAGCTGTAGCTATTGAGGTTTACCGGTATCTGCACCGTCACTTTGTCTTCCGTTTCACTGGGTCTGATGACCACAGTGGTGTTCTGTTTTGTATGACTATACGCAAGTGTGAAACTGAGTTGTTTTACTGTATAACTTAATTCGTAGGACCAGGTGAGCTGGGGTTTAAGGTATGGGTTGCCGGAACTGTAGGTGCTTGGGTCCAGGAAAAAGCGGAAGGGGTTCAGCTCAGAATAATTAGGGCGGTCGATGCGCCTGCTCACTGAAATACCCAGGGCTTTTTCTGCAGCCAATTTGTACGTCATGAAAACGCTGGGGAATATCTGCAGGTATGACGAGTCGAAACCGATGTTATTTACCTGCTGAAGGCCTTCCATATTTGTTTGCTCTGCACGCAGCCCAGCCATCAGAGATATCTTCTTAAACTCCTTATTAAAGTTTATATACAGTGCGTTGTTGTTTTCTTTATAGTTGAAGCGGTTGCTCTTTGAAGAGTCGTATTGTGGTGTGTTATTGCTTACGTCATAGAATACTACATCATTATCTGTTTCTACAAAGCTGGTTTTGAAACCGGCTTCGAGGCGCGTGGTTTTGTTGAGCGGATGGGTATAATCTGTTTTTACCGTAGCGATCGTGATCTTCCCTTCCTGATCTCCGGTTAGTTTGTACTCCGGCTTGATCGATTGTCCTCCTAAAGAATAGAACCCTGTAATAAAGCGGGAGTCGGAGTTGTTGTTGAATATGCCATAATCCACATCGGCAGTTAGCTCACGGCCAGTGCTGTCGAAAGTGTATTTATAATTGATGTTTCCCAATGCATTCTTAAAGCGGGTCTTTTCTGTGGTGTTGGTGATGAAGCTTGATTCCGGGTCTTTAACATTGTTCAGTACCAGTGAGCGGTTGTTGTTGGAACGGTTCAGGTTGGTGAGTGTCCCATTCAGTACAAAACCAATGATCGACTTTTTATTGGGGAAGAAATCTGCGCCGAACCTTGCTGTATTGGTGTTGATGGGAATCTTCATGTAGTTGTCCTGGTCGTAGGCTCCATCGTAATTACCATCTTTAAAGAACTCTCTTTTGAGCATCAGGTGGTTCAGGTTTTTACGGTACCCGTAATTGTAGCTGCCGAACAGGTTTACTTTTTTATTGCGGTAGTTGAAAGTGGCGCCCGTATTGGCTTTGGGAAAAACGCCCTGTCCGTAACCTGCAGTAAGGGTACCATTGACTCCTAAACGCTGGTCTTTTTTCATCCTGATATCTATGATGCCCGAGTTGCCAGCAGCATCATAGCGGGCAGAAGGATTGGTGATTATGTCGATGCGTTCAATGCTGTTGGATGGCAGGCTGCGTAGCATGTTGATGAGATCGGCGCCTGACATGGGTGTGATCTTTCCATCAATCATAATGATGACACCCTGCCGCCCCCGCAGGCTGATGATATCGTTGGGGTCTATTAACACACCGGGTGAGCGCTCCAGCACATCTAATGCGGAGCTGCCCACGTTGACAATGCTATTGTCAACATTCACCACGATGCGGTCGCTCAGTTTTTGTATAAAGGGTTTGCGGGCCGTTACTGTCACTTCTTTCATTTGTGCAGCAGTAGCGGGCGTGAGGGAAACCGCCGGCAAATTGATCTCCGGCTTTTCGGCTGTCAGGGTTAGGGGCTGTGTGAAGTGCTTCGCATAGTTTATCATGGTTATTCTCAGTAGATAAGCGCCGGTTGGGATATTATCCAACTCTGCCAATCCATCTTTACTCGTGATGGCTGCTTTTACCAATGTTGAGTCTTTGCTTTTTAGCAACTCTACTGTAGCGTTTTCCAATCCCTGTTGCGCTTCATTGAATACCTTAATCGTGATCTTACCACGCTGGCCATTTTGGGCCATTGCAGTTATCACCGCCAAAAAACTCACCATCGCCAGGATCAATTTGCGCATGCTTAGCAATTAAGGGAAGCAAATATTCAGATAAAACGAATGGCTTCGTAGGACTTCTATACAGGCTGCGAAAGGGAGGCTTTAAATGGCCGGAAAAGGGAAAGGGGTTGTCGTTTTTTTACATCGGGGAAGCTACGAAGGCGGAAGGGATATAGGCTTTGGCAAACACCCTTTTCGAATGTTTCGCACTTATAAAGTGCTAAAAATTAAACAGAATGAGGAGTTTTTGTGATTACAGCGTAACATGGATTACCATTCATTTCATCAACCAATCCGGCGAAATCAAGGGTCCGGGCAAAACAATTTTTATGAAACAGCGCTTTTTAGTCTTGTTACTCGTAGCCTCTCTGGGAACTATTACCACACAGGCTCAACTTCCGAAGGTGTCTAAACCTAATATCGGCAACCTGCTTACTCAATTTGCGGGTGCTTTGAAGCCAACTTCTTTCCTGGGAAGCTGGGCAAGTGGCGGCAAAACCGACTGGCTGAGTACAGCTTCAAAAGTTGTCGACGCTGCCGGCGCTGCTAAAAGTGTTTCTTCGCTTGCCGGTTTCATCAAGCCTGATATGTTCAAAAGCGGCTTCAGTGTGGACGGCCTGCTAAAAACAGCTAACACCGTGAGTACTCTTTCCAGTGCGGCCGGTTTACTGAAGAATCTTGAAGGCGGCCTGAAGCCTGAGGCGCTTGTAAGCGGTTGGGCATCCAAGCGTCCCGGCTGGCTCAGCGCATTGAATCTCCTGAAATAATTAGTTCCTTCAGATCAGGGTGAGCCGTCCCGTCAACGGACGGGAAGGGCGACCCACCCTTCAACAACGCTTCGACGAGCTCAGCGTGGCAATTTAATCCGTACTCTTTTTCATTTTTGCTCTCCGGTTCCTGTCCCGTCCTCCTTTGCTATCTTTATTTTATGCAACATATTTTGTTACTGCATGGCGCTATTGGCGCCAAGGATCAATTGCTGTCATTAGAAGAAAGTCTCGCCGATGATTTTTATGTCCACCGCATCAACTTCAGCGGGCATGGTGGAGAGCCGATGCCGGATAAACCCTGGTCAATCCAACTGTTTGCGCAACAAGTACTGGCTTATATCAACAGTTATGTGCCTGCGGGTGAGCCTGTATACTTGTTTGGCTATAGTATGGGCGGCTATGTGGGTATGTATATCAACCGGCACCATCCGGGAACGCTGGTGAAGTGTATCACGCTGGCCACCAAGTTCCATTGGGATGAACAGGGTGCAGCCAAAGAGGTGCAGATGCTCAATCCTGAAACGATACTTAAAAAGATACCGGCTTTCGCTGCGCAACTGGAAAAGCGGCATACGCCACATGACTGGAAGGTTGTTCTTGAAAACACCGCCAGCCTATTGCTGGCTATGGGAAAGAATAATCCTTTGAAGCCGGAGGATTATGAACAGATCACCACGCCTTGTCTGCTATTGTTGGGCGACCGCGATAAGATGGTGACGCTCGATGAAACTGTGGGTGTATACAAAAAGTTACCGACTGCTCAATTGGGTGTGTTACCGGCAGCGGGTCATGCGCTTGAACAAGTTGATATAAAGTTGTTGAGCTCGCTGATAAAAAAGTTTGTGCAAGCTTAGTATAAGATAGAAACAAAAATGGTGGGTCTATCAATGAAAACGGGTGAGCCGCCTTTGGAAGGCGACCCACCCGTTTTTATTTAGAAAGAAATAACTATTTCTTGGTTTCGAGCAGTTTAAAGAACTGATCCAGTTGTGGCAGAACAACGATTCTTGTACGACGGTTAGTCGCTTTGCTTTCCGGAGAGTCATTAGGTGTCAGCGGAGAGTACTCACCACGACCGGCAGCAGACATCTTCGCAGGATCCAGACCGTATTGGTTTTGCAGGATTCTCACTACAGAGGTTGCACGCTTAACGCTCAAATCCCAGTTGTCGAGCAGTTGACCACCGCCTTTGTAAGGCACGTTGTCTGTATGGCCTTCTACCATGAATTCGATGTCAGGCTGATTTTTCAACACGGTAGCTACTTTACCGAGTACAACTTTGGCCTGGTCTGTTACATCAAATTTGCCGCTCTTGAACAACAGCTTATCGGAGATATCGATGTATACTACACCTTTATCAACTTTGATGTTGATGTCTTTGTCATCGAGGTTGCCGATGGCGCCTTTCAGGTTCATCACCAGGGCCATGTTTAAAGAATCTTTACGCGCCATTTGTTGTTGCAAAGTCTGGATGTAAGAATCTTTGGCACCAATGTTTTCCATTGATTTCTTGATGCTTTCAGCTTGTGAACTGGAGATTACAGAAAGGTCTTGTAATTGCTTTAATGCCTGGGTATTGTTTTCTTTCAGGTAAGCGAGTTGTTTGTTGAGGGCATCGATCTCAGCCTGGAGGGCAGCTTTTCTGCGGCCTTCTTCTGCTTTTTGGTCTTCGCAAGATCTCAGCTCTGCCTGTAATTTGGCAACGGCGCCGGATAAAGAGTCTTTCAGTTGAGTGTACCTTGTTTGTTCTGCTTTAAATTTTTTGGTGCTGACGCAGGAAAACAGCACGACAGGGGTTAATGCTACTAACAGAACGTGTCTGAACTTCATATAAATTGGGTTTTTAATTGATTAATTAGCAATCTTTCACACATAACATTCATACCTCATAACAGTAGTGTATGCAAGTAGTGTGCCTGATAAAGGGGTTCAAAGGTATAATATCATGATAAAATACCTATGAACGATTAAAGTGCTCTTTCATTTTAAGGTCTTTTTAAGATTTTTTTAATAAATCTGCACTAATCACTAATGTATATCCAATAAGGAAAAGGCACAAACTACGCAAACCCTTATCAGACGGGGCTATAAAAATATTACCTTACTGCAAAACCTTTCTATGCGTTCGATCATTTGTACCTCATTTGCCTTCATTTTTACCATTTATAGTGTGGCTGCTCAAAGTATACTATCGGGTGGAGTATTGAAACCTGAACAAGCCAATATGGATGTAAGGCATTATACTGTTGCGCTAACTGTTGACCCACGCGAACAGTCTATTGATGGCAATACAACCATTAACGTTGTATTGAAGCAGCCAACTTCTGTTTTATTATTTGACTTGTTGAATTCTTTTAAAGTGAGCAAGGTGTGGGTGAATAATAAAGAGGCTGCGTTTGCTCATGAGAAAGACCTGATCAATGTTACATTGCCTGCTGCGCTCTCTGGTACAGCCACTGTAAAGGTTCAATATGCGGGAAAGCCTCGTGTAGCCGTAAGACCTCCATGGGATGGCGGGTTTCAATGGGCCAAGGATTCGACGGGTAATGACTGGATCGCTATTAGCTGTCAGATGGAGGGCGCCAAGATCTATTTCCCTTGTAAGGATCATCCATCTGACGAACCTAATGAGGGGGCGGACCTCATTATCACAGTTCCCAAAGGTCTTGTTGTAGCCGGGCCTGGATTGTTGCAAAAGGTTACTCATAAGAAAAGTCAATCTACCTATCACTGGAAAACGAATTACACGATCAACAATTACAGTATTCTTTTCAATATAGGAAAGTACAAAGTGGTAACCCGTCCTTATACTACTGTCAATGGTAATAAGGTTCCTATAGAGTTTTACGTATTAGAAGAGCATGTTGACAAGGCTGCTCATCATCTTGAGGTTTTTGAACGGAGTATCCGCATGCAGGAGAAATATTTTGGTGAATATCCCTGGGTAAAGGAGAAGATCGCTATTGCTGAAACGCCTCACCTGGGTATGGAGCATCAATCTATGAATGCGTATGGCAATAAATTTAAATATGCGAAAGTAGGTGGAGAGGATTTCGACTGGCTGGTACATCATGAGTTTGGTCATGAATGGTGGGGTAATAAGGTGACTGGCAAAGACTGGGGTGATATGTGGGTGCAGGAAGGCATCTGCAGTTTTGGCGATGTATTGTTCTTACGGGAAGCGGAAGGTGAGGCTTCTTATCTCAAGCGGATGCAGGATTTTGGCCGGCATACTCAAAATCAAAAGCCGGTGGTGCTGGGCACCAATATCAATTCGGACGATGCGTATCATGGCGATATTTATGGCAAGGGGGCTTTCTTTATGCACACTTTGCGTTACGTGACTGGTGACGAGTTCTTTTTCCCGGCTATTAAAAAGTTTGTGACTGACGCCCGGTATACTTATGATAACCTGGTAACGACGGATGATGTGGAACAGTTTTTCAGCCGGGAGTCGGGTACCAATCTGAAGCCGCTGTTTGATCTCTATTTACGCACTACCAAGAAGCTGGAAATCCAGGTAACCAGAACAGGTGATATTAATTATAATATTAAATTATTAAACTATGATGGAGTGTTACCGCTGGACATTACTACCAGTGGGGGCACTAAAAGGCAAATGATCAGTAATAAGGGTGACACGCTGGTAAGCCAGTCTTTGCCTGTGGTGGATGAAAAGGGGTTCTATCTCAAGCGTGTTATTTACGAGTAGTAGGAAACCCTCAGACGCCTGGTGGTTAGAATTACCACAAAGTGGTATTGCCGGGTTTCTGAATTTGCAGTCCCTTTGTGCCATGGTTTTCAACCATCGCCTTTTCCTGAATTAGTTCTAAAATTTCCACCCACGGTAGTTTTCTGCTGTGGTCTCCCCGCTACGAACACCTTGGTAGCGGGTTTTTTTTTGCCCCTTTTTGGCAGGCACCAAAATAATTAGCTAAGATTTGCTAATAAAATTAGTGTTGATAAGATAATTTCCCCTACATTTGACATTCGATTAATTTGAATACTAAAATCAACCCATTATGTCTACAAATAACGAAAAACTCAAAGCGCTGAAGCTGACGATTGACAAAATTGAAAAGGACTTCGGCAAAGGAAGTGTGATGATGATGAATGAAAAGTCTACTGAGCCTACGGAGATAGTATCCTCGGGTTCTATTGGATTGGATTCTGCGCTGGGAGTAGGCGGCTTTCCCAAAGGCCGTATTGTAGAGATATATGGGCCTGAGTCTTCCGGTAAAACCACTATCGCTATCCACGCTATCGCGGAAGCACAGAAAAAAGGCGGCATGTGCGCTATTATCGATGCGGAGCATGCTTTTGACAGTGGCTACGCGCAAAAGCTGGGTGTGGATGTAGATAATCTGCTGATCTCTCAGCCTGATTATGGTGAGCAGGCGCTGGAAATTGCCGACCGCCTGATCTTATCCGGCGCACTCGATGTAGTGGTAATCGACTCTGTTGCCGCCCTGGTGCCTAAAGGTGAGCTGGAAGGTGAAATGGGTGACAGCAAAATGGGTCTCCAGGCAAGGTTGATGTCACAGGCGCTTCGTAAGCTGACGGCTACTATCAATAAAACAAATACCATTTGCATCTTTATCAACCAGCTTCGTGAGAAGATCGGTGTGATGTTTGGTAATCCAGAAACGACTACCGGTGGTAATGCACTTAAGTTCTACGCATCTATCCGCCTCGATATCCGCCGTATGGCTCAGATCAAGGATGGTGATGAAGCAATCGGTAACCGTGTAAAGGTGAAAGTAGTAAAGAATAAAGTAGCTCCTCCTTTCCGTGCAGCTGAGTTCGATATCGTATTTGGAGAAGGTATTTCCAAAACAGGTGAGATACTGGATATGGGTGTTGAGCTGGGCGTGGTACAAAAGAGTGGCAGCTGGTTTAGCTACAATGGCGACAAACTGGGCCAGGGACGTGATGCTGTTAAGAAGTTATTGCAGGACAATCCTGAACTCTCCAATGAGATTGAAGGAAAGATCCGCGCGAAAATAAAAGAAATGCAAACCGGTGCTGCACCCACTGCATAAACTTTGTTATAGTAAGTGAATACTAAGGGGTTAGTAAATGAAAGGTCCTGATTCTTCAGGACCTTTTTTATTTAGTTGTGATGATCCTTCTCTTTAGACCAGGGTGAGCCGCCTTTGCGCGGCATTGGCAATGCTGCAGGGCGACCCGCCCCTCAATTAAGCTACAGGGAGACAGTTTAATTCAACGGCATTGGCCATAACTCCTTTGTCTTACCTGGTTGCATTATTATCAGTGGGGGTTCTTTGAATCGATCTCTGGGGAAGTGCTTATTGGCTTTGTTGCTTTGCCTGGTGGAGTAGTTCTTTTAATCGATATCCGGGGACGGACATGCTTAGTGGTTTTGCTTTCCAAAAGTAGCAGAAATAAAAAAGGGGTCTGAATAGACATTCAACCCCGCTTTAAAATCCAATATCCTATGAAAAACCGAGGTAAAAATAAGGGTGAATTTTGACATGTGCAATACCATTTTGTGGTTATAGTAAAAATACTCTGTGAAAGAAGTAATAACTCGGATAAAAGGGGACATAATTCCCCGTAATAAGGGATAACACTTTCCAACTTTTTAATATACAGGGGGAAAACTGACCTGGCTAACTGATATACTACCGGTTGTTAGTTTTTAAGGAGCCTTTCCTGGGTGGTAATGCCTGTCGTAAGATTACTAATTCTGAGAATGTACATACCCTTTTCGAGGGATGCTACATTGAGGGTTTGCAGACCCTGCAGCTTGTTGTGGGTAAGGCGAACTTTTCCGTTTTGATCTACTACCTGCACATCGAGGAGGAACTCAGAGCGGATGATCAGGATATTATCTACAGGATTAGGATAGAACCTGAAAGTTATATCTCCGGCGATAATGGCGGGAATCGTTTTAGAGTATTGAGTGGCGCCCTGTTTACCGGCAAAACGGACACGGTATACGTTGCGTCCTTTGGCTGGCGCATCATCGATCCATTCGTACCAAAGACCGGAAGATGATTGTTTAAGTACAGAGATCGTTTCAAAGTCACGGCCGTTGCAGCTACGTTCTACCGCCACGAACTCAGCAGTATTGCTGTTTACCATTCGCCAGTTGAGGATGACTTTTGAGCTTTCTTTGATAGCTGCTACCAGGTCGGTGAGGTAGATTGCTGAATCAGGAACGGTGGTAGCCGTTTCTTCCGGAGGGGCTCCGGCTGAGCTATCCTGCGCAACGACACAAAAGTGTGTGCACAGGCTTACCAAGCATATCAGCAAACCTTTGTACATAGAATTTAATGGGAACTTAAATGGGAAATAGTTATTAACAATTACTGTGCCCGAATGTGGAAAACGCGATATCGCACTGAAAATTATTCCTCTTACGTTAAAGTTTCTTCAAAATCACTTTACCTTTTCAGGCCAAAACCTTTAATACAATAAAGCTATGTCGACAACAAGGCGAATTGATGCCCGTAAGCGGATCGCGCTGGTAGCGCATGATAATAAGAAGAAGGACCTCATTGACTGGGCAGAATTCAACAAGGTTGTGTTAGCCAAACATGAACTGATTGCAACCGGCACTACCGGCAAGCTGCTGGAAGAGAAGTTGGACAGACCAGTCAAGAAGTTGTTGAGTGGACCGCTGGGTGGTGATCAACAAATAGGCGCCCTTATAGCAGTTGGCGAGATCGATGTCATGATCTTTTTCTGGGACCCCATGGAAGCGCAGCCTCATGATAGTGATGTAAAGGCTTTGCTGCGGGTGGCTATTGCCTGGAATTGTATTGTAGCCTGTGACCGATCGACGGCTGATTTTGTATTGACGTCTCCGCTGATGCAAACTGACTATGCTGCTACGCTCACTGATTATACTGATTATCTGAAGAGGAGGATTGAGAATAAATAAGTTGATAGTCAATTGCTTACTGCATTGGAATAATGCCAACTTATGTGCACGATAATTGTTATAGTTAAACTATATGCCTTTTAATTTACACGCGCCTTTTCCTCCGGCCGGAGATCAGCCGGAAGCCATCCGGCAACTGACTGAAGGAGTTCTGAACGGTGAAAAGCACCAAACCCTGCTTGGGGTTACGGGCAGTGGTAAAACGTTTACCATCGCCAATGTGATCCAGCAGGTTCAACGTCCTACACTGGTCCTTACGCATAACAAAACGCTGGTGGCTCAATTGTATGGGGAGTTCAAGCAGTTTTTCCCCGAGAATGCTGTTGGCTACTTCGTCAGTTACTATGATTACTACCAGCCTGAAGCTTATTTGCCTGTCAGCGATACTTATATTGAAAAAGATCTCAGCATCAATGAGGAGCTTGATAAGCTGCGCCTGCATGCCACTACCGAGTTGCTGAGTGGCCGCAGGGATATTATTGTGGTGGCCAGTGTGAGCTGTATTTATGGTATCGGTAATCCTGCCGAGTTTGAAAATGGTATTATACGTATTCACCAGGGGCAGGTCCTTTCGCGCCAGGGATTCCTACACGGACTCGTCAATGCTCTTTATATAAGAAGTCAGACTGATTTTACACGCGGATCATTCCGGGTTAAGGGTGATACCGTGGATATCAACCTTCCTTATATGGACTGGGGATACCGGGTAACTTTCTTTGGTGATGAGATCGAGAGTATTGAAACGCTGGAGATCTCCAGTGGTAAGCGGATCGGGATGGTGGATAATGCCGCCATCTTCCCGGCTAACCTGTACCTGGCGCCAAAAGACATGATCCAAGAGATTCTACATGAGATACAGGACGAGTGTGGAGCGCAGGTGGATTATTTCAAGCAAAATGGTAAGTATATAGAAGCTCAACGCCTCAGCGAACGGGTGAATTATGATGTTGAGATGATCCGGGAGCTCGGTTATTGTAACGGGGTGGAGAACTATTCCCGTTTCTTCGATAGGCGCGTGCCTGGTACAAGGCCTTTCTGTTTATTGGATTACTTCCCTAAGGATTTTCTGTGTGTGATCGATGAGAGTCACCAAACGATTCCGCAGATCAGCGGTATGTATGGTGGTGACCGGAGCCGCAAGCTTATCCTGGTGGACTTTGGTTTCCGTCTTCCTTCTGCACTGGATAACCGTCCGTTGAACTTTCATGAGTTTGAACAGATCGTAGATCAGAGTATATATGTGTCGGCTACGCCGGGAGATTATGAGCTGGACAGGAGTGAGGGTATTGTTGTAGAGCAAGTGGTGAGACCTACCGGCCTGCTGGACCCTCCTATTGAAATAAGGCCCAGTGTGAACCAGATCGACGACCTACTCGATGAAATAGATAAGCGTGTGACCAAGGGTGATCGTGTGCTGGTGACCACGCTTACCAAGCGGATGGCCGAAGAGATGGACAAGTACCTGCACCGCATCAATATCAAATCGAAGTATATCCATAGTGAGGTGGATACGCTGGAGCGGGTTGAAATTCTGCGCCAGCTGCGGCTCGGAGAGATCGACGTGCTCGTGGGTGTGAACCTGCTACGGGAAGGTCTCGATCTTCCGGAGGTTTCCCTCGTAGCTATTCTCGATGCAGATAAGGAAGGGTTTCTGCGTAATGAAAAGTCGCTGACACAAACGGCTGGCCGTGCCGCCCGTAACGTTGATGGTCTGGTGATCTTTTATGCCGATACCATGACTGAAAGTATGCAGCGTACTATCGACGAAACTACCCGCCGCCGGGAAAAGCAAGTGGCTTTCAACATCGCTAATAATATTACACCCCGTACTGTTACCAAGTCCAAGGAACAGGTGTTTGCTCAAACATCGGTTCTGGATATTAAGGGTTATGACACCAACAATCCGTATGCAATCGCGCCGGATGGAGAGCTGGTAGTTCATGCTGCGGCAGAAGAGCAGGCGGTTTATCAAACTATTCCTCAGCTTGAGAAGGCTATTGGTAAAACCAAGAAGGAAATGGAGAAAGCTGCCCGCGATCTCGACTTCATGGAAGCTGCCAGGCTGCGGGATGAAATGTTTGGTATGCAGAAGAAGCTGGAGGAGTTGAAGGGAGCTAAGTAAGTCGGGAGTCTTTAGTTCAGAGTCGGGAGTCTTTTGCTTTGGTGGCGTTTACTTCGATGGCGTTTACTTCGCAAGCAGATTTCTCACTTCGCCGTTACTGCATAAATAATTCAAGTTGCTACTGGCTCCGTTCGAAATGACAGAAGAGGGAATTGGCTTCGATTGGTCTAGCTACTTTGGGTGGCCTGACGGCAGTGTAGATATGCCTCTATTTTGTCGCAAAACACCCGCAGAAACAGGGCATTTTTCCGCTTCAGATGTGACCATTGTTGTTAACTTAGCAGCATGAGTCAAAAAGTATTTCTTCTCGACGCTTATGCGCTGGTATTCCGCGCTTATTATGCGCTGATTCGTAATCCCCGTATTACTTCCAAAGGAAAGAACACGAATGCGCAGTTCGGTTTCATCAATACGTTACTTGATCTGCTCAATAATCAGAAGCCTTCGCACATGGCAGTGGCTTTCGATACGCATGCTCCTACAGAAAGGCATACGGAATTTGCCGATTACAAGGCTAACCGGCAGGAAGCGCCCGAGGACCTGACTGCTTCTATTCCCGATATCAAACGTATTATCCGCGGCTTCAACATCCCCATTGTTGAGCTGGATGGTTATGAAGCTGATGACGTTATTGGTACCTTAAGCAAGCAAGCCGCTAAAGAGGGCTTTGATGTGTACATGGTAACGCCTGACAAGGATTATGGTCAACTGGTAGACGATAAGGTTAAAATCTATAAGCCCGGTTATCAAGGAGGGGATGCAGAAATACTCGGTGTCAAAGAGGTGTGTGAGAAATGGAATATCAAGGAGGTGCACCAGGTGATCGACATATTGGGTTTAATGGGTGACGCTGTTGATAATATTCCTGGTATTGCCGGCGTGGGTGAGAAAACTGCCGCCAAGCTGCTTAATGAATATGGTACGCTTGAAAATGTATTGAATAACGCAGATAAGATCAAAGGTGCGCTTGGTGAGAAGGTTCGTAATGGCAAGAATGCTGCTATCCTTTCCAAGAAGCTCGCCACTATCATTACCGATGTACCTGTAGCTTTTCATGCTGAAGACTTCCGGGTAAAGGAAATGAACCGGGAGCTGTTGCGTGAGGTGTTTATGGAACTGGAATTTAAAACAGTAGCTAAAAGAGTACTCGGAGAAGAAATTTCCATCACAGGAGCTAAGCCGACTGCTCCGGAAGGGGTGCAGACTGATCTGTTTGGGAATGTGGTGGAGAGCAAGAAGAAGAATACAGAATACAGAATTCAGAATCCAGAAGTAGGTGCAGAAGGCTCGAGCGATGGTGAAAGGGTAGAGAGTGGTGAGGCTATTGTAGCTGGCAAAACTATTCATAATACACCTCATAAATACATTGCCATTACCGGCGAAGATGCTATAAAAATACTGGTGAAGGAATTGTTGGAGCAGCCGGAAATATGTTTTGATACTGAAACGACCGGTATCGATGCGAATGATGCGGATATGGTGGGAATGAGTTTTTCTTATACGCCGGGTGAGGCTTATTATGTTCCTGTACCTACGGGTGATGTTGATGGAACGAAGGCTATTCTGAAGCAGTTCGAAAAGCTCTTCAATAAAACAACGGATATAACCTGGGTAGGTCAAAACCTGAAGTACGATATGCTCGTGCTTAAATGGTATGGTTACGAGTTGAAGGGTAACACTTTCGATACCATGCTTGCGCACTATGTGATCGAGCCGGATGGCAAGCGCAGCATGGATATCATGAGTGCCCAGTATTTAGGTTATGAACCAATTCACATCGACGAGCTTATCGGCAAGAAGGGAAAGAACCAGGGTAATATGCGTGACGTGGCGCTGGACAAGATCACTGAGTATGCCGCTGAAGATGCTGATATTACGCTGCAACTGAAACAGGTATTTGCACCACAGCTGAAGAGTAAAGATGTAGAGCGCGTTTTCCATGAAGTAGAAAACCCACTGGTGAAGGTGCTGACCGATATGGAGTTTGAAGGGGTAAAGGTAGATGTGAACTTTTTGAAGGATTATTCCACTCAGCTCGAGAAAGAAGCTAAGCAGGCTGAAGAAAATGTGTACCAGCAAGCGGGTTTAAAGTTCAATCTTGCTTCGCCCAAACAGTTGGGAGAGGTGTTATTTGAAAAGCTGCAACTTGATCCTAAAGCTAAAAAGACCAAGACTGGTCAATATGCTACGGGTGAAGATGTGCTGCTGAAGCTGGCCAGTCAAAATAAGATCGTAGACGATATTCTTGCGTTCCGGGAGTTGACGAAGCTGAAGTCGACTTATGTGGATGCGCTGCCCGAAATGATCAATCGTAAGACAGGCAGGGTGCATACATCTTATGCACAGGCTGTAGCTGTTACTGGTCGTTTGTCCAGCAATAATCCTAATCTGCAAAACATCCCTGTAAGGACAGAAAGGGGCAAAGAAATCCGTAAGGCTTTTATTCCGCGGGATAGTAACCATATTCTGCTGTCTGCAGATTACTCGCAAATAGAATTGCGCATAGTGGCTGCTATCAGTGGCGACCCGGCCATGTGTGATGCCTTCAAGAATGCTAAAGACATTCACACTGCTACTGCCGCCAAAGTATACGGTGTAGATGAAAAGGATGTTACGAAGGAGATGCGTTATAAAGCGAAGAGTGTAAACTTTGGTATCATCTATGGGCAAGGGGCTTTTGGCCTGGCAGATAACCTCGGCATCAGCAGGACTGAAGCCAAGGAGATTATCGATACTTATAAAAAGCAGTTTGCCAATATTCAGAAGTATATGGATGATACCATCAATTTTGCGCGGGAAACGGGCTATGTGCAAACGCTGATGGGCCGTAAGCGCTGGCTGCGTGATATCAACTCCTCCAACTTTACTGTAAGGGGTTTTGCAGAGCGCAACGCCATCAACTCTCCTATTCAAGGTACAGCTGCTGATATGATCAAGCTGGCGATGACCAGCATTCATGAGACGTTCAAGAAGCATCAATTCAAGTCGAAGATGATCCTGCAGGTGCATGACGAGTTGATCTTTGATGCTACGCGTGATGAGGCGGAAATCATCAAGCCGATCATTCTTGATTGTATGCGGAAAGCGCTGCCGTTGCCTAATGATGTGCCTGTAGAAGCTGAGATCGGTGGGGGGGAGAATTGGCTGGAAGCGCACTAATGACTTTCATTGTAGCCAAAGGCTACAGAATAGGACTGCGAGGCTACAAGCCTCGCAGAGCGGAAAGAGAATCGTCATTTAACTGATATAGTTTCTTAAGGCTGGCCGTTGGGGCAGCCTTTTTCTTTGGGCATACTTAGTGGGCGCCGTTGGCGACTTTGTGTTGCCTGAGTGCTTTTTGGATTCGTTGGTGATAGGTGACCTGGTCGTCGAGGGCTTCGCTCATGAGCCGGATGTCCAGGTTTTTGGAGTTGAGGCCGCGCAGGCCAGTGTAATTGTCATCACTGAATAACTGATCGCGGGCTGCTTCCAGTTCTGTTATCTTCTTGCGGAATGTATCACCTTCTATAAAGGCTTTATCCAATGCATTATTTTGTTGGGCGAATTGCTGCAGGTCGGAAATGAGTTGGGCATTGAGGTTTTTAACCTGTTCAAATTTAGCAATGAGTTCTTTTCTTTCCCTGGCAGGTTTTGTTATGAACATTGGTCTGTAAATAGCCAGGTATCCCACTGCTATCGCTACCAGTATAATAAGCACTAATGGTTCCATTGGTCAGCAATCCGATGTTGAGGTAATATAACCGTTATGGAAAAGCTACGATTTTTTTCATTCGGGGCAATGTTTTGTGGATTATTAATTAATGTGCAGGTTAGCCGCTTTTAGTTTTTCGTGGAGTAATAGCAACACATCGCTTTTGGCTTCTTCCGATTTGAAAACGTCGGCGCACCAAAAGAAGGCGCGTAGGTCGAAGCCATCGTCGTTTACTTTGGTAAATAGTATTTGGGGTTCGCGGTTGTCGAAGACAAACCGGGAAGACTGTATGGCTTCTTTGATCGCGGAGGAAACGACTTCCATGTCCTGGCTACCGCTCACCGATAACTCCATTTCAAGGCGTATCTGGTTGTTGGTGTGTGTCCAGTTCACGATCTGGTGAGAAAGGATGTCTCCGTTGGGGATAATCACTTCTGCACCGTTGGGGGTGAGGAGGGTACTGGAGCGCAAGCCTATTTCGCGGACGCGGCCAGCTTTGTCTCCTACTTCTACCGAGTCGCCTATTTGTAATGGTCTGTCGAAGATGAGGATGATGCCTGATACGAAGTTGTTGACGATGTTTTGCAAGCCCAGACCGATACCTACGCCAAGGGCGCCCAGTACGATGGTGATCTTATCTACCGGCACACCCGATGCTGCTACCGCCAACAGGTAGCCAAGGCAAAGGAGGATAAGGCGTGCGATAAGCAGCCGGGAGCGTTGTCCTTTATCATGCATATCATCGTCGTTGCCCGTATCGCCAAAGAAGTAGCCTACGTATTTCTGCAGCAGGTGGGCTATCCAGATGATCAGGAAGAAGAGTAGTACGCCACCGACCGTAAAGAAGGCGCTTCCGATGTGACGGGGGGCTTCGAGGAAGGCTGTGAGTCCGTTCAATACTGTTGTATATATGTTCAGGTTGGTCGTAAATACAATCAGCCACAATACCACCACCAGGAAAAGGATGGGGCGGCGGAAGCCGTTGAGTACGGGCTGGAAATCGAGCCGTGCGTGTACCCCCCGCTTTAAGCGGCTGGTAATAATCTGGAGGAGGATGGACTCCATGGCTATTTTGCTGAATACAGCCAACCCGATCGCCTGTGTGAAGGCAAAGATGGCGGCGGTACCGAATATCTGTGCCAATGAAAAGCGGCCCCAGATATTGAATAGGATGGAAAGCACATTCATCACATTGTGCAGAATGATAACAAAGCGCAAGAATCCTTTCAGGTGCAGGTGTTCTTTCATTTTCGACAGGAAGAGTACGCCAAAAATGATTGAAAGGACATTGAGAAGGATCAGCCAAGCCCGTTGCCAGAAGCTCGGATCTATGATGTGGTGTGTGAATGAGAAGCAGATGTAGAGGATGGCCATGGCTATCCAGTACCAGAACAGGTTGCGCGGCCATTTCTTCCAGCAGATGATCGAGAGGATAATCAGCAACAGGAACTGCATGGACTCGATGTAAGCAGCCGGGGCATGCAGATCGAACAGCGGGGCTATGCAGAACATGATCACAAACGCTGAAACGATGTACCCGGAGGGCAGGTAATCGAAGCCAAGGTCTTTGACGGCGGGCATGCCATCAAGGCGCTTCAGGGTGCGGATGTTGCGGTATATCCAGATAAAGAACAGCAGCCCGATCAGCAGCAGGAATAATCTTTTGTTGCCGCTATCCTTGAAGTAATAGCGTATGGCTTTGCGCTCGGCATCGTAGGCCTTGCTAAAGGATGAGCGGGCGGATTGAGATAGTGAAGTTGTGTCTTTTTCCCAGAGGTAGTTGTATTCTTTGCCAAAGATGCGGGTGGCGGAGGTATTGAGCAGGGTGTTTACTTTTTCCAATAGCTGGGCTGTGGTAATAGCATTGGAAGAGTTCTTTGTTTGCAGGAGGTTGATGGTGGCCAGGCTTTCGCGGAGGTGGCGGGTGCTGGAGCGCCAGTTTTCGCGCATGTCTTTTAGTGGTGTGCTGAACTGCTGGCGCAGGACTGAATCGCGCATCAGTTGCCGCAACACTGTATCGGCCATAAGGGTTCTCATGCTGCTGCGCAGACCATCCAGTCTGCGCTCGGTGCTGTCGAGCATTTCACGGTTTTCTTTTCCGTCGCGCTGTATGTTGAGGAGCAGTGTGCGGAACACCTGCAGGTTGCGCAGGTTGAGTGCCCGGCTATTGTTGAGCACATTGTCTTTCAGCACAGCCAGGACCGAATCGTTGTCCGTCATTTTCTCCTGGATGTTCTGGATAGCCAGTCCGAGCTCGCTTTTGTTCTCGATGTTATCAAGAACGACATAGGTCTTTTCTATTTGTAGCTGGTAGTCGCTGCTGGTGAGCTTTGCGGAGTCGGCAAAGAGGGAAGACATGCCTCCGCGCCTGAAGCGGGAAGTATCGGATGCGCGGCGGGAGGAGTCGCCGCGGCGGCCGGCGCTGTCCTGCCGGAAATTAGTAGAATCCTGTGCGGTAGCGGTCAGGGATACTAAAAAAAGGATATAACCTGCCACCTGGTGGCGCCAGCGGTTTTTCATGTGTTGATTTTTTGCTGGTACTAAACTATATGCTACTTGTTACTTATCAAAGAAAAGTTTGAGAGCCCGGATGTTGAATAATGTTTAATTATTATATTTACCTGTCTTATTTATGCTGCTTTATGAGTTTATTCTGTAAAGAAACGGTTGCAAGGCAAGGCCCTTTTCGCAGTTAGCTTTTTAAATTAAATTTGTAAAAACAGCAGTGTTATGGCAAAAGCATTAGAGCAGGAAATGAGCAAATATTTTATGCAGCTGGATGAAGCTGATAAAAAATCAGTTCTACAGCTTATTAAAACCTTTATACAAAAGAAAAAAACCAGCCACAAAGATGCCAGCACAATAGCAGCTTATAACAAAGAGCTGGATGAGGCTATGGAGCGTATCAATAAAGGTGAGTTTACAACGCTGGACGAGCTGGAGAAGGAAATGCAACTATGGTAAAAAATAGTTTGGTTGTTGTTATAGACAATAACGCAAAAGTCCAATTAAGAAAAGCCTATGAATTCATTAAAGAAGACTCTCCTCAAAATGCAGAGAAAGTAAAGCAAAAGATCTATCACTCCTTTAAGGCTTTGCTTAAAAATCCACTTCGCCATCCTCCTGACAAGTACCGTTCAAACAATGATGGCTCTTACAGGGCTTACGAGCTTTATAAGTATCGTATTTCCTATCACATCTCTGCCCAAGAAATCAGGGTAATCAGAATACGGCATACCAAAATGAATCCCGCCCTTTATTAGCGTTTAACAGTTCTGCCTACTTCTTAAACAGTTACCAAGTAATTGGGAAAGACGCTTGATATTTTCTAATTGTAAAATGGTCCATTTTTTATTGCTTTAATTTCACCGGTTCAAATGTGTGTTTATGCCTATTAAACCTATCAGGGTCTTTATTACCGGTGGTACTTTCGATAAGGAGTATAATGAGTTGAATGGTCAACTGTTCTTTAAGGATACGCAGATGCATGACCTGCTGGAGATGGGCCGTAATAAGGTGCCGGTAGTGATCAGGACTTTGATGATGATCGACAGTCTGGACATGACTGCCCAGGACCGCGAACTGATCGTTCACCAGTGTATTCAATGTGAGGAGGATAAAATCATCATTACACATGGCACTGATACCATGGCTACCACCGCCAAAGTACTGGCTGAACATATCAAGAATAAAACGGTCGTGCTTACCGGTGCGATGATCCCTATTAAGTTTGGTAGCTCGGACGGGCTGTTCAATATGGGCTGTGCCATGGCTTTTGTACAATCTTTGCCTCCCGGTGTATATGTGGCCATGAACGGGCGCTTTTTCAACTGGGACAATGTTCGCAAGAACAGGCAGACGGGGATTTTTGAGGAAGTGTCTGAACCATGATTTTAGGGATTTTTAGGATTGAGAGGAAAGGACGTTGAATTTTAATGTACTTTTCAGGTAGGCAATAACGATGCATTCCTGAGAGCATTCGTTATTCAATCCTAAAAAAATAACACCCCTTGTTCAACAATATTGCTCCTGATAAAAAGAGACATTTCTATGCCGGCATCCTCATGGGTGCTGTGTTGCAGGGGTTGGGTTGGTGGTGGCTGCCTAACAATCTTGCTTTATCTATTCTTATCGTTATTGGTCTGGTGATCGTTATCAGTTATGGTTTTGAACTGTTCTCCCTGATTACCGGCATGGGTGTTTATGACTTCATGGATGCCGTGTTTTCTGTTCTTGGCGGCATATTCGGTATGGGGGTGGCGCTATTGGTCTGCTGCTGGTTGTTGTGATCAACTGCCCGGTTTTTCTTACTTTCGGGTGCCAAAGTATGTTACAAAAAAAGAAGGTTGATGTCGATGTGATCAAGGATGTGCTGGACGCCATGTTAGTTGCCCGGCCTGATTCTACTTTTGTGAAGAGTCTTGCTTTCCAGTATGAGGAGCGCGGAGGCCTGAGCAAAAAGCAGCTGGAAGGGCTTTATCAGAAGGCTTTGAAAGTAGAATCTATTCCTGAGAATAAACTGGCCACGCTGGAGGCTGTGATCCGGAAGAAGCCTACTAAATATAAATCTGCTCCACCTCCTCCTACTCCACTGTACAATAAGGATGAATATGTCGGGAATATGATCGAGGCTATTCTGGCTAAATATCCGCAGCACAAACGGGTGCTTTTCTTCCAGGTAAAGTATAATAATAATGAGACGCTTTCTCCTCCGGAAGTGACTGAGCTGGAGAAGTTTCACCGGTTGTTGAATAAGTAAGCACAAGTGCTCGTTGTCACTTTTTTAGTCTTACTTTTTCGCGTGGCACGCTGGGCTTTTTGTCACTTTCTTTGCTCCCGCAGGGCGGGACAGGCTTTGATGCAAAGAAAGTAACCAAAGAAAAATCAAGTCAGGCCCGATCGCTCCGCGCGGCCTGACGGGCTAACGCCTCTCCAAGGTGTAACATTCCTTCTTTATTGCAGGCTCCCAGACACTTAAGCATAACGACGTACTTATTTTTTTTGGGGTCTGTTTCTTGTGCGTGCCAGCGTCAAAAATACCATGCCCGGGAATTGCCTTACTTTTGCGGGATGCAATCTTCTTTTTCTATCGAGCAATCACTTACCAATTTAAAGATCGACGCGCTGAATGAGATGCAGCAGGCATCGCTGGAGGCTAATAAGCAATCTGACGGGGTGGTGTTATTATCGGACACCGGTTCCGGTAAAACGCTGGCTTTCCTGCTGCCCGTGGCCCAACTGCTGGACAAGGATAAAAAATATACGCAGGCATTGATCGTTGTGCCTTCGCGGGAGCTGGCGCTGCAGATCGAGCAGGTATTCAAAAAGATGGGTACCGGCCTAAAGATCACTTGTTGTTATGGCGGCCACTTGCGTGAAACGGAAGAGAACAACCTGAAGCAGGCTCCTGCGCTCATCGTAGGGACGCCGGGCCGGCTGGGTGATCATATACGCCGCGGCAATATCACTACGGCTCATATCGAGACGCTGGTACTCGATGAGTTCGATAAATCGCTGGAGCAGGGTTTTGAAGAGGAAATGTCGTTTGTGGTAGGTTCGCTTCCTGCTTTGAAGAAAAGAATTCTTACGTCTGCTACGGCAGCGGTAGAGGTGCCTGCTTTTGTGGGTCTTCAAGCGCCTGTAACGATTAATTTTCTGACTGGCGAGAAATCGCCTGCGCTTGCCGTGCAGCAGGTGCGGAGTGAGGATGTTGATAAATCCGAGACGTTGTTCCGGCTCATCTGCGCGCTGGGCAACCGCTCTACCATTATTTTTTGTAATCAGCGTGAGTTTGTGGAGCAGTTAAGTACTTTTCTCAGGGATAAAGGCATTTATAATGTCTGGTATCATGGCGCCATGGAGCAGCAGGAGCGCGATAGTGCGCTGTGTAAGTTTCGCAATGGTACTTCGAATATACTGGTCACTACTGACCTGGCTGCGCGCGGTCTGGACATTCCCAATATCCGCTACATCATCCATTATCAAATTCCTACTTCTGAAGAGTCTTATACGCATCGTAACGGGCGAACTGCCCGCATGGAAGCCAGTGGTACTGCTATTTTATTGTTAGGTCCTAAAGAATATGTACCTCCTTATATCAGTCCTGAGCCTACTGTTATTGAATTACCTGCCACTGCAGAATTACCTTCCAAGCCTGTATGGACTACGTTGTTCATTGCCGCCGGCAAGAAGGACAAGGTGAACAAGGTGGATATTGTAGGTTTTCTTACTAATAAGGGGCAGTTGAAGAAAGAAGATGTTGGCCTGATCGAAGTGAAAGACTTTTTCTCTTTTGTGGCGGTGCGTAAAACGAAGGCGGGTCATACGCTGCACCTTATTAAGGGTGAGAAGATCAAGAATAAGAAGGTGAAGATCGAGGTAGCGAAGTAGTTGCGGCAATCGGCAGTCGTTTACTTCGACAAAATTACTCTGAGATTTCCATGCGTCTTTCGCCGATCTGCTGGCGCCACATGGCGTAGTAGAGTCCTTTTTGGGCAAGGAGTTCATCGTGTGAGCCGGACTCTGTAATCTTTCCTTTTTCGAGTACATAGATCGTGTCGGCATGCATGATGGTGCTGAGGCGGTGGGCTATCAGTATCGTGATCTGCTGCCGCTGCGCGGATATGTCGCGGATTGTTTGGGTAATCGCTTCTTCTGTCAGGGAATCCAATGCTGAGGTGGCTTCATCGAAGATCAGGAGCCGCGGGTGGCGTAATAATGCGCGGGCTATGGAAAGCCGCTGTTTTTCTCCTCCGGAAAGTTTTAGTCCGCCTTCTCCCAGTATGGTGTTCAATCCTTTACCAGTGCGTGTAACCAATTTGGATGCCGAGGCTTTTTCCATTGCTTCGAGCATGTCTTCGTCGGTGGCGTCGGGCTTTACGAATAAGAGGTTTTCGCGGATCGTGCCGGCGAAGAGTTGTGTGTCTTGTGTTACGAACCCAATTTGCCGCCGCAGTTCATTGTAGCGGATCAGGGTGGCCGGGATGTCATTGAAGTAGATCGTTCCTTCCTGTGGTTTGTATAGCCCTACCAACAGTTTTACCAGGGTTGATTTGCCGGAGCCAGATGGTCCCACAAAGGCGATCGTATCGCCGGTGTGTACGGAGAAAGATATTCCGTCCATCGAGTTTTGGGTGGCTGTGTTGTGTCGAAACACTACATTCTCAAAACGCAGGTCGTTGAGCAGATTCAATGCAACCGGTTCGGGCGGCCGTTGTTCGATGGGTTTGCTCATGAGGGTATCGAAGGTTTGCAGGGAGGCTTCTGCTTCGCGGTAGAAGATGATGATGTTTCCTACGTCCTGCAGGGGACCAAAGATCGTATTGGAGATGAACTGCATGGTGATGAGCTCGCCTGTACTCAACACTCCTCCGAATATCAGCCAAAGGAGTATGAATAAGATGGACTGTTTCAATACATTCAAAACCGTGCCCTGGAGAAAGCTCAGTGTGCGTGTTTGCCGGGTCTTTTCCATTTCCAGCTGGAATATGCGAAAGGTGTATTCTCTCAGTCGCCTGATCTCCGGGAAGGTGAGGCCGAGGCTGCGTACCAGCTCTATGTTGCGGAGTGATTCTGTAATGATGCCCGCCATGCGGTTGGTTTCGCGGTTGATGGAGCGCTGGGTAGCTTTCATTTTACGGCTCAACATGCCGGTAAGCGTTCCCAATACCAGTACACCGATCACGAAAACCGGGATTAGCGCCCAATGTTTGGTGATGGCATACCATACGAGGAAGCCCATGCCTACGAGGGATGAGAACAGGATATTGATAAAGGAGTTGATAAACCTCTCTGTGTCGGTCCGCACTTTCTGGAGGACAGCCATTGTTTCTCCGCTTCGTTGCTCTTCAAACTCATTGAAGGAGAGGCGGAGTGTTTGGCGGAGGCCGTCGTTGAATATCTGCATACCAAATTTCTGGACGGCCAGGCGCGTGAAGTAGTCCTGGAAGGCTTTGGCCACTCTTGCCAGCAAGGCTACTCCTATGGCTACACCCAGCCACCACAATACACCTTTTATCAGTTCCTGCCGGGGGCGCAGGTTGATCTGTCCGGCGTAGTCGTCGATGATCTTTCCGAAGATGATCGGGTCGATCAACGACAGGACCTGGGCTACGGCAGCCAGGGTCAGTGACAGGAGTACCAGCCAACGCTGGGGACGCAAATATTTCCAGAGGATGTGCATGTTTGTTTAATGTCGGTTTTTTCCTTTAGACCGGGGTAAGCCGCTCCCGCGGAGCGGGACAAGCTCTTCGAGGGCGACCCACACTTTGGTTCGCTGTCGGCAAGATCGTGTTGCAAAGCCGGAGGCTTTGAAATACCCGTCACCAGCCAGAGGCTGGCGACTGATCCGTTCTTTGTATTGAATGTACGTGTAAAAGTTTGTGCGTCTTGTGCCTGAAGGCATTCTTTTACATTTGATTACACTTTTTTAATTTAATTTTCTCATGGGTTGGTTTTTGGGTGTTGTCCTTTTTCCAAGACTATAAATAACCTCTTATATGAAAAGATCGTTCCTGTTTTTATGCATGGCCAGCTGTTCATTGATCGCATCGGCGCAAAGCTGGTCAGATACTGCGGCGGCCATAGAGAAAATATTCAGCCGGTACAATAGTAATTCTGTGCCAGGCGCCGAGCTTGCTATCAGCAGGAACGGTCAGGTAATCTTTTCGAAGGCGTGGGGCATGGCAGACCTGGAGCATACTACTCCGCTCACTACTAATTCTGTTTTGGAAGCAGGGTCTGTCTCGAAGCAGTTTACCGCTGCTGCCATCTTGCTGCTGGAGCAGCAGGGTAAGCTTTCGCTGGATGATGATGTTCGTAAGCATATTCCTGAATTGCCGGATTATGGTAAGGTGATCACACTGCGACACATGATGCAGCATACCAGTGGGTTGAAGGACTGGGGAAGCATCATGGAACTGGCTGGCTGGGGAAGAGGTTCACGGGCCTACACGAATGAGTATGCTTTGTATGTTGTCTCTAAACAAGAGAGTCTCAACAATAACCCGGGTGATGAATATATCTACAGTAATTCCAATTATAACCTGCTGGCCGTTATTGTGCAGCGTGTGACCGGTTTAACGCTGGCTGCTTTTACCGAAAGGAATATTTTTCAACCTGCAGGGATGAAGCACACCGGATGGCGGGATAATTACAGAAAGGTGGTGAAGGACCGGGCGATCGCTTATTCAAAAAGCGGCCAGTTGTATTTTACCAATATGCCTAATGAGAATGCTTACGGTAATGGTGGCTTGCTTACTACTGCTGAAGACCTGCTGACCTGGAATCAATATTATCTGAGCGGGAAATTTGGAAGTCCTTCTTTGCTACCTAACCAAACAGCTACCCGCCCGCTCAATAATGGAAGAAGAAACGGTTATGGAGCCGGTCTTGTCACTGATTCCATCAATGGCTGGAAGGCCATCTCTCATACCGGCGCCACTGCCAGTTACCGCGCTTACCTGGAGCATTTTCCGGACGCTGGTTTGTCTATTGCCTGGCTCAGTAATACTTCGGCTTTCGATAATGATACTTTCAACCTGAGCAATGCGGTGCGGAAATTATTTCTGCCTGACCGAAGGATTGCGAGAAGCAGACCGGCTAACTCATCTTCGGATTCTGTAAAGGCTATACTGGGGGACACCAGTGCCGCCAATATGGAAAGTTATGTGGGTGTGTATTATTCGCGCGAGGCAGAAGCGACGTACAATCTTGTATATAAAGGCGGCAAGTTATTACTGGAAATAAAGCCCATGTTTACTTTCATTCTTACGTCTGCTCCTAAAGATGTTTTCAATTTTCCTTTGGGTCAGATCACTTTCGTGCGAGATGGGCAAAAAAAGGTGACTGAGTTTAGGGTTTCTATTTCGCGGGCGAGGAATGTTGTGTTCAGAAGACAAACTACGGAAGCGCGCTAACAGCTCTACTCTCCAATGGATATGCTACCGGCAATCCATACTATTATCAAAATGATCAGTGCCGGCAAGATGCCCAGGATGAATGCTACCCAATGTGTGGGTGCATGTTTTTTCTTATAGCTGCGGTAAAGCAGGTAGAGGTCTGCGAGGTAATAAGCAGCGATACCTGCTCCGAGCCATATGGCAGCCTCATCCTCTTCCATCATTCCTGCTACAATAAGGAAAACTCCAGCAGCCAGACAGGCGATACAGGTTATGATCGTAAGTATCCTGAGTGTAAGTAGCATAATGAATGATTAATAGAAATGGAGGCAAGCGCTTTAGTACAGGTCAACAATAATAGTACTCAATGTATTAAAAACAAAATGATCGCCCGCCTTTTTGTGTTGTAATTGCTGAGCGAGCGGCGCCTGTGGCGAGAGGAAGAATATTATCTTATTGTCTATCGTTTGTTTGCCCAGTCCTGCAGCAATAAAGAATGCCATTTTTTCTCCCTGTATCAAAGCGCCGGTTGCAGCTGTTTCATAGAGGTTGTCTACATTGACTGCATGAAGGGCAGCCAGTTCTTTGGCCTGTTCTGCCAACTGACGGGCGTGCATATCTTTTTGCAGGTGGCCCATGGCGCGGGATGTTTCATACTTGTCGCCGGCCGAGCTTTTCTCTTCCTGGTTGGCTGCCTGCTGGGCTTCTTCCATCTGTGCTTTCGCAGCGGCTATGCGTTGTTCAATAATGGCCAAGCCCGCCTGCTTGAGGTTTTGTTTGTATTGTATCTTTTCCGCCCGGGTCATATCGCAAGTTACGGTTCAGATCAGTTCTGAAAGTTTATCGCTTCAGCCCTGTCGCCTGATAACTATTGTTTTTTGGGAGGGAGGCTGAATGCTATGGCGTCGTGCTCAAAGTTGCCTTTGTGGGCGCCATCGCAGAAGGGTTTGTTTTTGGAGTGGCCACAACGGCAGATGGAAATGATCTCGCGTCCGCCCAAGTCGTATTTATCGCCATTTCTGTCTACGATTTCGAAGTCGCCTTCTATTTTAAGGGAGCCATTACTATTGACCGTAATTTTTGTAGTTGCCATGTTGGTAGAATTAGGGCGGCGAAAGTAATACAAATAAGGGAACTGCAAAGTGACCAGATAATAACTTGTTGTTATGGGATGGGCCGTTTAGGAGGGCACTGGTATGGGCTCGAGTACCTGCTGACCATCGGCCAGGGGCTCTATCAGCGGGATGATGACTGTAAAGTACTCCTCATCTTTCTGTATCGTTATTTCGGGCAGCTGGAGCATTTTATAGCGGGTATTGATCGTCTGCAATCCGAAGCCCATGGATTCTACCGAGCTTTCTCTTTTTACGATCGTGTTTTGTACCATGAGCCTGTTGCCTGCGGTGAGTGTCAATTCGATCTCGAGTGGGTTTTCTTTTTGCAGGCTGTTGTGTTTTACTGCGTTTTCTATCAGGAGCTGCAGGGTGAGGGGTGGCAACAGCCAGTCTTCGAATTTTTTATCTACCCGAATGGTGAGGTTGATGCCGCTGCCGTAGCGGGTTTGCAACAGGTGGTAATAGGATTGTATGAACTGGAGTTCCTGTCCAAGGGTCGTAAGCTCCGACTGGTTGTTCCTTAGCAGGTAGCGGAATACTTTGGTGAGCTCGTCGAGGAAGGCCTCTGCACGGACAGGGTTTTCGCCGATGAGGGAGGAGAGGGAGTTGAGGTTATTGAACAGGAAGTGGGGGTTTACGATGCCTTTTAGCTGGTTCAGTTCTGCCCGGAGCTTCTCTTTTTCGAGTTGTTCTTTCTCTTTTTGCGTGTATCTCAGTTTGGCGTAGTGGTACAGGGTCTCGAAGCCTGCTAACAGGAAAAAGAAGATAAATAGGGCATTGAAGAAGGAATAGCCCCAGAGGCCGACTACCAGTTTGACCCCATTAATTGTTACGGCCGAGGCGACCTGGAATGTCGTATCTATTTTGCCTGATATGATGGCCATGCGGAGTACGGTGCTGATGGCCAGGCAAATGGAAGTGTATGCCAGGCCGATGGCCATTACTGTCCAGATTCGGAAGGGGGGCCTGAATAATGGTTGTTTCCACCTGCGGCTGTTGTATATGAGGTAGCGGCTGCCCTCGCAAACCAGTATGATGCAGGCCAGGGACACCAGGGTGCGCAGGATCTTCGGGCGATCGGCATAGATGCATACTTCGTTGGTATACAATACCAACAGGAAGGGAAGCAGGATGATAAGCACCCGGAACCATTTATCGCGGACTTTTATCAATGCAGCAGGGTTTTAATCCGGAGGGCGACATAGTTAGCCATGTTACAAAGAAAAAAGACCTTTGGCGGGTGTCGGTTACTTTCTGTATGAATTGTGTTTTTGGTTGAATGAATTGTAAAATGCCGGGCTGCCGAAATATTTTAAAAAGTAGTTTTTGCTACTGACATACTGCTGTCACTACCCGGTTGTTGCTTTGTATCATAAATCGGCAGCTTATGTTTTTCTCCACCATTAATCAGACCAGTTTACTCACGCAATTGCAGGATATGGCGGCTTATAACTTATGGGCGATTTCCCGGCTAACGGATTGGCTTAGAAGCAAGCCGGCTGTTTTGCTGGAGGCAACTGCAGCGTCGAGCTTTCCGGGTGTAAAGGCCACGTTGCTGCATATGCTGGATGTGGAAAGGGAGTGGCTCGACCGGTTGCAACCAATGCCGGTATCTCGATGGCAGGAGGCGGACATGGGTCTTGCGGCTGTGTTGGATGCATTGGAGAAGCAGGCGGGTGAGTGGAATGATTATGTGCAATCGTTGTCGGATGAGGAGTTGGAGGAGGACTGTTATTGTAATGTTCTCTTTGGTGAGGTTTGCCGCCCGAAGTATGAGATCATCCAGCATTGTTTGAATCATAGTACTTATCATCGTGGACAGGTGGTGACTATTGGTCACCAGGTGGGTTTGAAGGATGCGCCCATGACGGACTATCTGTATTATGTATTGAAGGTGAAAGAAAGTGCTACGGTGCGTCGTGAGCAGTCTGTTGGTTCTTATTCGCAAAAAAGCTTTCTTGCTGTCAACTTTTTCAGTAAATAGCTTATTGGTCAATTACATCGATATGAAGAAATCTGCCATTGGACAGCTTCGTTTATTTAATCAACAGTTTTTGCAGCCTTCTTTCCAACGTGCGGGGGAACTGGTGCACTGGATGGGTGCTATGCAGGCGCAGGATTATCTTGGCGCCAAGTGGAGTGTTGGTCTGCGGCTGCCGGGCTCTACTGACGCCACTATTGAACAGGCCATTGCTGACGGAGAGATCATCCGCACGTGGGGTTTGCGGGGCACCTGGCATTGGATGGCACCGGCTGATGTGCATTGGATGTTGGGGTTTATCGCGCCTAAGATCTTGCAGAAGCAAGCTTATCATCTCAAGCAGGAGTCGCTAACTGCTTCTCATGTTAAGAAGAGTAATAAAGCGTTGGTGAAAGTGTTGGAGGGTGGGCAGGCGTTGACACGGGAGGAGCTGACTGTTGTGTTGTCGAAGCATGGTATTAAAACTTCTGCTTATGGTGTTGGGCATTTATTGTTGCATGCTTCTATGGAGCAACTGATCTGCATGGGGCCGCGACGTGGTAAGCAGTTTACGCATGTGTTGCTCGATGATTGGGTGCCTGCGGCAAAAAGGGATGAACCGGCTGACCCGCTGGCAGAGCTGGCTTTGCGTTATTTTACCAGTCATGGGCCTGCTACTGTTAAAGACTTCATGTGGTGGGGTGGGTTGACGCTTACAGAAGCGAGGAAAGGTGCTGAAGCTGTTCAGGAAAAACTGGAAAGTATTGTGGTGGAGGGAGAGACGTATTTATTACCTGCTAATATGCCTACGGTACAAAAGAAAAATATCATTCAATTGCTACCGGGTTTTGACGAGTATCTGTTGGGTTATACTGACAGGAGCACCATCATTAATGCGCAACATGCTAAGAAGCTCGCAATGACAGCCAATGGTCAATTCAATGCTACTATTGTTGTGAATGGCCAGGTGGATGGTATCTGGAAAAGAACTATTGGTGCTAAAAAGGTGGAGATCGAAACTTCTTATTTTGAGGATGCCGGTAAGGGTGTGCAGCAGGCTGTGGCAACTGCTGCCAAGCGGTATGCAAAGTTTCTTGGATTACCTGCTGTTTTGGGTTAGGTTGTATATTGCACGTTGAATGACCAGTTTCGATCAGCATATCAAGGTTGCAGTGGATGCCGTTGTTTTCGGCTATTCCAAACAGGAAGGTGTATCGGTTTTATTGATCCAACGTAAGTATCCTCCTTTTCAAAACAGCTGGGCCATTCCGGGTGGATTTGTGCTGGAGCACGAATCGCTGGAAGAGGCTGTAAGGCGCGAGTTGCAAGAAGAAACTGGTATTTCTGTGAACTATCTCGAGCAGCTTTATTCTTTTGGTAATCCCGGTCGCGACCCGCGGCAGCGGATTGTTTCGATCGCTTATTTTGCGCTGGTGAAGTCTTCGCAGTTCCAGCAATTGAAGGCCAGTACTGATGCAGAGCATGCGCAATGGTTTGGTATCAACGAACTACCTCCGCTGGCTTTTGATCACCAGGATATTTTAGGGGTAGCGATCGAGCGTATCCGGGCCAAGATCCGGTACCAGCCGATCGGTTTTGAGCTACTGGATAAGATCTTTCCTTTCTCGGACCTGGAGCATTTGTATGTTAGCCTACTGGGCCGGGAAATCGACCGCCGTAATTTTTCGCGGAAGATGCTGGCGCTGGGCATCCTCGATGAGACCAAGGAATACGCCAAATCGGAGGGCAAGGGTAGGCCCAGCAAACTGTTCCGGTTTAATGAGCAGCGTTATCAGCAGCTGGAAAAGGAAGGGATGAACTTTGAGATTTAAGCAAGGGGCTTTAGAACAAATTGCCAATATGGCATGTTTTTCGTATAGTTATAGGAGTTGATTTTTATGCCCATAACCGTCTTACCATACTCTTCTATTTCGTCTCTCTCCTGCCCGATTACCGGGTTTACAAAGTGGTCCGCTTAGCTTTGGTTTAGCTTAAGTTTAGTTTTGGTTTAGCTTTGGCTTAGTTTATCTCTTCTTCAAGATGCCATCATCTATACATCATCTGCTTAGCATTCCCTCCGGTTCTCCCTCCGGAATTGGTTTCTATCTATGACAAACAGGCATTATATCTCGTCCATGATCCTGGCAGAGGCGTTCAATCGCTCTCTTTTGTGGTTTTAACTCGTTTTATTCGCTCCTTCCCATTCAATTGATTTCCTATTTCATTCATTATCAATAGTATTTCTGTCAGGCAAATATTTTGCGTCTATTTTACGCAAAATATTTGTTTGTTTCGATTGGGGCTTTTATATTTGTGTAGAAATGACGCAAAATGAAGAACACAGGAGTAATCATAGCACGCTTTCAGACGCCTTATTTACACGAAGGCCATAAGTATTTGTTGCAAGAGATCAAGCCCAACCACAACAAGATCGTGGTGGTGTTGGGGGTTTCGCCGGTGAAAGGCAGCCGCCGCAATCCTTTTGATTTTTATACGCGGGAGCGTTTGCTGAAGCAGTTTGCTCCTGAGCTGATCATCCTGCCGCTGAGTGACCACCCTGATGATGCGGTTTGGAGTGAAAGACTGGATAGCTTATTGTCTAACACTTTTCCGCAGGAGGCTTTTGTGTTGTATGGCAGCCGTGACAGTTTTATTCCTTATTACAGTGGGCATATGAATGTGGTAGCTCTTCCTGAATTTGGCGAGCATTCTGCCACCACCATCCGTGATGAGAATGCCGACAAGGTGTTGGACTCTGTGGATTTTCGCATGGGTATCAATTATGCGTATCACAATAAGTATGATGCTGTTCACCCTACTGTAGATATTGCTGTTTTCCGCAATGGTGGCCGGGAAGTGTTGCTGGGTAAAAAACCTGGCGCGGCTCAATGGCGGTTTCCTGGTGGTTTTGCTGATCCTGCTGATGTAAACTTTGAGGAGGCAGCAGCGCGGGAATTGCAAGAGGAGTGTGGTAACCTTGTAACAGGCGCTATGCAGTATGTCGGTTCTGCCCGGATCAATGACTGGCGGTATCGCAGAGAGGCTGATAAGATCATGACTATGTTTTTTAAAACGGAATATGTTTCCGGTGATGCGGTGGCTAATGATGACCTCGTAGCGCTGGCATGGTTCAATACTGATCTGCTGCCTGGCATGGTTGCGAGCAATGAGATCACTGCTGAACACCATATACTCGTAAATATGCTGGTAAAACTCAAAAGTTCTACTGACCAAGTGAATAAATAATCAATTTTACTCTTATTCTTTTATTTTAAAACAACAACGTGATGAAAACCCAGGAGAACATTTTATTGCTTGCGGATGCTTATAAGTATTCTCACCACAAGTTGTATTATCCCGGTACTACTAAAATTTATTCTTACCTCGAAAGCCGTGGCGGCCAGTTTGACGAGACGGTTTTCTTTGGTCTCCAATATTTCCTGAAATACTATTTGCAGGGAGAAGTGATCACGACTGAAAAGATCGATGCGGCTGCAGGCTTTCTGCAAGCAGTGTTTGGACGTGACGATGTTTTCGACAGGAGTAAGTTTGATCATATTGTCAAGAAACACGGTGGCAAATTGCCCGTGCGTATCAAGGCTGTTGCCGAAGGTTCTGTTGTTCCTGTGAATAATGTGCTTGTAACGATCGAGAATACCGATCCTGAATGTTTCTGGCTGACCAACTTCCTGGAGACGTTGTTGATGCAGGTGTGGTATCCCTGTACGGTTGCCACTGTTTCGAGGGAGATCCGGAAGATCACGACGGAGTATTTCCAGGAAACGGCTTCTACTGCTGCGATGGCGTCTATCGATTATGTGCTGAATGATTTTGGTTTCCGGGGTGTGAGTTCTGTGGAAAGTGCGGGCCTTGGCGGTGCGGCTCACTTGTTGAGTTTCTGTGGCAGTGACAATATCATGGGCAGTGTGATGGCTACTCGTTATTACGATGCGACTAAAGTGTACGGCGCCTCCATCCCTGCAACGGAACACTCTATCTGTACTTTGCTTGGAGAAGAGGGTGAGGTGGAAATATTCAAACATATTCTGAAAACCTTCCCCACGGGTGTGGTGGCCTGTGTGTCTGACTCGTACGATATTTTCCGGGCCTGCAGTGAATACTGGGGTGACGAATTGAAAGAGCTTGTGTTGAGCCGTGACGGTGTACTGGTGATCCGTCCTGATAGTGGTGATCCTGTGTTCACTTTGCTGAAGGTTTTTGATATCCTGTTTGAGAAGTTTGGTTTTACGATCAATGAGAAAGGTTTCAGGGTATTGCCTCCTCAAGTACGCGTGATCCAGGGTGATGGTATCAATGTGGATTCTATCCGTCACATTTATAATGCGCTTAAGATTAACGGTATCAGTGCGGAGAATCTTGTGCTGGGTATGGGTGGCGCCTTGCTGCAAAAGGTGGACAGGGATACGCAGAAGTTTGCTTTCAAATGTTCTTATGCCGAAGTGGGTGGTGAAGCTGTAGATGTTCAAAAGAATCCTATCGAGATCGATTCGCATGGTAAACTGGTGCAGTCTTTCAAGAAGTCTAAGGCTGGTCAATTGAAACTGATCCGTACTGAAGGGGGTTACCAGACTATTCGTAAGGAGCTGGCTCCTGGTGAAGAGGATCAATTGATCACGGTGTTTGAGAATGGTGAGCTTGTTAATCAAGTAAGTTTTGAGGCTGCGCGGGAAAGGGTTGCGGTTGAAAGTAAAGAGCAGGTTACTAATTAAGCTGTGTTAGAGCCGTCGAAGAGGCTTGGGCAGGGGATCTCTACAACTGTATATGATTTATGAAATATTCTTTGGATTTATTGAAGCAGGGTATCGAGGCGGGCCAACCTGTTGAGTATTTCTTATTCTGGGGGCATACGCAAAAGCAGGATGGCGTGGTTGATAAGTCTTGTCTGAGTCAGTGGTTCCCCGCTCCTTTCACTGTTGATGGTGTTACTTATGCCACTGCAGAACACTGGATGATGGCAAAGAAGGCTTTACTGTTTGGTGATCAAGAGGCTCTTCAGGAAATACTTGCAACGCCAAAGCCTGCTGTTGCCAAATCAATTGGCAGGAAGGTGAAAAATTTTGATGCCGAAGCTTGGAAAAGGGCTGGTTATGGTTTTGTTGCAGAGGGTTCTTTTCACAAGTTTTCTCAACATGCTTTTTTGAGGGAGTTTTTGATAAGAACGGGAAAAAAAGTCATTGTTGAAGCGAGTCCATTTGACGCAATCTGGGGGATTGGCTTATCGCAAAACTCGAAAGAGGCGATGAACCCTTTTAAATGGAGAGGAACGAACCTGCTGGGTTTTGCGCTGATGGAGGCGAGGGACAGATTACAGATTTAATTAAAATTATTTAAAATGATGTTGTATGAATCAACGTGCAAGGGTTGCAATAGCGGAAGACACGCTGCAACTCATCGATCAAGGTTTTTATATTAATGCCAAGGGCGGCAGAGTAGATATAAGCGCTGCTTTACAACACGCGGTTGACAATACCCGGTTGTTTACTCCGGAAGAGCTGGAGGATATACGGGATAAGCGTAATGACAATGATGGTTATGATACTGTGTATGAAGTGACGAATGAAACCACACTGGATGCTGTGCGGCGGCTTGCCGGAGAAGGCGCCTCTGATGTGATGTGTCTGAATTTCGCGTCTGCCAAGAATCCGGGTGGCGGGTTTTTAGGTGGTGCTATTGCGCAGGAGGAGTGTATTGCCCGGGCTTCGGGTCTGTATGTTTGTCTGCTTAAAGCTCCTGGTTATTATTCGTTTCATCGCAAGCAGGGAACTTGTTTGTATTCCGATCACATGATCTATTCTCCACGTGTGCCGGTGATGAAGGACGAGGAAGGGAATATGCTGGATGATGTTGTTCTTACCTCCATTGTCACCTCTCCTGCTGTGAATGCAGGTGTGGTTACAGAGAATGAGCGGTCGAATATCGATCGGATCATTCCGGTGATGCGGGTGAGGATCGCCAAGCTGCTGGCTTTGTGCAAGCACTTCAATCATGACACGCTGGTGCTGGGCGCCTGGGGTTGTGGTGTATTCCGCAATAATCCAGAAGACATTGCTGCTTTGTTTCATGAAGCGTTGCATGGAGAGTTTGCTGGTCAGTTCAGAAAAATTGTATTTGCGGTTAAGACGAATAAGGAAAGTATTATCGAGCCTTTCAGAAAAAGATTTCAATTATGACAGGGCCCAAGTATTGATGTACCCACCTTGACATTGACATGAAAAAATTATCCTTTTTTACCGGAGCCTTTCTGGTGCTCCAGGTTTCTTATAGCCAGACAAAAAAAGACACTGTTTCTTTATTGGAAGAGGTGGTGGTTTCTTCTCCTTTTACTTCTTCTGTTCAATCGCCGGTGACGATGGGTTATTTTTCGCGGAAGGAGCTGGAGCGGCGGAATTATGGCCAGGAGCCTTCGACGTTGCTGGCGCAATCTCCTGCTGTGACTTTTTATACGGATGCCGGCAGTGCTTCGGGTTATTCTTATTTCAGGATCCGTGGTATCGATCAGACAAGGATCAACATGAGCCTGAATGGTGTGCCGCTGAATGAGCCGGAAGATCAGGGTGTTTATTTTTCCAACTATCCTGACTTTCTTGAATCGGTTTCTGGTATTCATATTCAACGGGGTGCTGGTTATTCGAAACCCGGTGTGGCCGCATATGGTGGTAGCCTGTATTTTGAATCGGTTCGCTTTGCCGATAGTGCGAGCGGCCAGGTTTCTGCTGGTTATGGTTCTTTTAATTATTACCGGTTGAATGGGAGTATCAACACAGGTTTAAAGAACAATATGGGTGTTTATGCGCGTGCGTCGCATTTGCATTCTGATGGTTACCGCGATCATTCGGCCAATAGTTCAAGTTCTGTATTTATCAATCCTGGCTATTGGGGCGATAAGCATAAGGTGTATATGATCGCTTTCCTGGGTGAGCAAAAGAATGAGC
Source organism: Paraflavitalea sp. (assembly GCF_059502485.1). NCBI lineage: Bacteria > Pseudomonadati > Bacteroidota > Chitinophagia > Chitinophagales > Chitinophagaceae > Paraflavitalea > Paraflavitalea sp. The sequence goes on along the minus strand of NZ_JCACET010000008.1, from coordinate 484,971 downwards.
TGGCGTGGATCGGTGCACCGATGGACAGCATCAACAAGAATAAAAAGTTCAACTCCAACAGCAACCAGGAGTATGACCGGTTTTTGCAGGGGCATGTGCAGGTTCATCATGAATGGCAGTTGAACAGCCGCCAGCAGCTGCACAGTGGCGTTTTTTATAATTACCTCGATGGTAATTATGATTTTGATTATAATCATTTCTCTGGTCTGCCATCGACTGACGAGTTGTACAATTATGCTTTCCGGTCTAATTTCTATGGCGCTTTTTCTTATTTCTCTCATACAGCCAAAGGTTTCCGGTGGTATAGTGGTGTGCAGGGGCAGTGGTATCAACGCAGGCACCGCGGCAGTGAGAAGGCGCTCGGTGTTTTGTATACCAATACCGGTTACCGGAATGAGGGGAGTGTTTTTACCAAGGCTGTTTTCAGTACCGGCCGCTGGGACCTGCTGGGTGATGTTCAATATCGCTACAGCAGTTTTACTTACTCCGGTGCCGAGGTGATGCCAGGGCAATACTGGAACTTTTTGAACAGCACGCTCGGTGTCAATTACCGTGTTGGTGATGAAACGCGGCTTTATTATTCGATTGGTCATACGCACCGTGAGCCCACGCGTAATGACTTGTTTATGGGGAACGATGACCTGACTCGGGATGGCAACGGCGATCTGTTGTTCAACCCCGTAAAGCCTGAGCAGGTAATTGACCAGGAGCTGGGTGTTAAGCATTTCTCGCGGAGGGTGTATGTCTGTGCTAATTTGTATTACATGCGGTTTCGTCATGAGATCACGCTTAATGGTCAGATCGGGCCTACCGGCGTGCCGCTGCACAGCAGTGCTGCCCACAGTTACCGGAGTGGGATAGAATTGGATGCTGCCTGGAAGTGGGAGAATGGTATCGAGTGGCGTAATCAATCTGCTGCTTCGCTGAACCGGATCAAAGAGGCGGGGGTAGACCTTCATCCTGTTCTTACTCCTGGCTTTATCAGTAACCAGGAATGCAGGCTGGTGAAAAAGCGCTGGCAGGCCGGGGTTGGTTTCCGCTATCAGGGGGAGTCGTACATCGATTATGCCAATACTGTGAAGCTGCCCGATTATTTCATAGTGAATGCGGATGCCAGCTGGCAGCTGGGTCGTGTAACTTTATATGGTGTGCTGAATAATATTACGAACCGGGTGTATTTTACCAATGGGTTGATCGCCGGATCGGGTGTACCTGGTTATTTTATTCAGGCGCCTATCAATTTTTATGCGGGTGTAAGGGTGAAGTGGTAATTGTATTTCTGTATGATGAAAAAAGGATTGGTTCTGGGCAAGTTCATGCCGTTGCACAAGGGGCATCTGGCGTTGATCGACTTTGCCCTGTTGCATTGTGAGCAACTGGTGGTGATGCTGTGTGTTTCGGACAAAGAACCGATTGGTGGCGCAGTGCGCAAAGGCTGGCTTGATAAGCATTATGCACAGAACACGCGTGTGCAGATCGCTTTGGTTGAATATGATGAAGCAGTGCTTCCCAACAGTTCGGTATCATCAAGGTCTATTTCTGCGTTGTGGGCTGCTTATATACGGGACCATTTTCCGGGTGTTGAAGTGTTTGTTTCTTCGGAGCCTTATGGTGAGTATGTGGCGGAGTACCTTGGTATCGTGCATCGTTGTTTTGATCAGGAGCGGAGGGTTGTACCCGTATCTGCCAGTGCCATACTTCGCAATCCTTTTGAGCACTGGGAGCTTATTGCTGCGGCTGCGCGCCCGTGGTTTGTGAAGAAGGTGTGTATCAGTGGCTCTGAGTCCACCGGTAAATCAACTTTAACGGAAAGGCTCGGTGCGTATTTCAATTCGGCTTTTGTGCCTGAGATGGCCCGGGATGTGATCGAGACTACCGACGAAGTCGTATTTGATGATCTGCTGAAGATTGCCATGCTGCATGCTGCGACGATCAATGAGCGATTGCCTTTGGCGAACAGAGTGCTCGTGTGTGACACGGATGTGCTTATTACCAAGTCTTATTCGCGGTATCTGTTCAACCAGCCGTTGGTTGTGCCAGACTGGATTGAAGATGCTAACCGGTTTGATCTGCACTTGTTTCTGGAAACGGATTGTCCGTACGTTCAAGATGGTACCCGGTTATCGGAAGCTGAACGTAATGCATTGAGTGGTTATCATGAGCAGGAATTGAAGAATGCCGGCATCGACTATGTAAAGATTGGTGGCAGCTGGGAGGAGCGGTTTGAACGTGCGAAGGAAATTATTATTCAACGATTTTTCAATGTAAGTATATGAATAAAGATTTAACCAGGATCAGCAAGTTTATGAGCCTGGTGTTGCGGCATAAGCCGGAAGAGATTGGCCTGGAGCTTCATGAAGGAGGCTGGGCCCATGTAGATGAGTTGATCAGTAAGATCAACCAGCATGGCGTATCGCTGGACCTTGCGTTGTTGCAGGTTGTTGTGGATACCAATGATAAAAAGCGTTTTGCTTTTAATGATGACAAGAGTATGATCAGAGCCAGTCAGGGGCATAGTGTGGATGTTGATCTTCAGCTGCCCGTGGCAGAAGCGCCTGCTATCCTGTATCATGGAACAGCGGCTCACCTTGTAGATGCAGTGCTGGCGGAAGGTCTGAAGCGACAGCGCAGGCATCATGTGCATTTATCGGCTCAACCTGCTACAGCTATTTCAGTGGGTGGGCGGCATGGTAAACCTGTTTTGCTACAAATCGATGCGCAAGGGATGCAAGCGGCTGGTTATGTATTTTATCTTTCTGCCAATGGTGTTTGGCTGGCAGATGAAGTTCCTGCGGCTTTTATTCGTAAAGTTGATAAATAGCAATAAAAAACGCGGAGCCGTATGTATGGCCCCGCGTTCAGTTTTTCTGAAATTGGATATCTTTTTAGGCTGCTACGCGATGGTATAGCTCGCGGCCAATTTGTTCGTCAAGTTTATCGGGTACATGATTAGCAGCATTACTGCTGTCAATAGCTGTCAGACGATTGAGGTCTTTATCCCAACCATATATATGTACAGGGCTATCATTGATGCTCACCCTGAAACGTGTTTCTGTTGATAGTGTTTGGTATGGGGTAGCTTTTACTACAAGTGGTTTACCGTCTATCGTCAATTCGAAGATTTCTGTTCTCGTTTTCATAACTCCTCCGTTTTTTATAATTATGAATTCATGTATAGTATTTCAATAAGCGTGCCGCTATGTGCCAAATCCGGGTTATAAAGCGGTGCTTTTAATGTGTATTTAATAATAGTATTTCAATGGGGCAGCTGTTTATCTGTATTGGGCGTTATTCGGGTAAATAGTGTTAGAGGTTTGTTAACTCCCGATGTGCATTTAATTCCCGTTTTGTCTTACCTTTTACCCTTAATAAAAATCAAATTGTATATGCGGTCTTATCTTGTACAGTTTTCATTGGCGGCTTCCTTATTGGCAGTGGCCTGTGGTGAAAATAAGTCAGCTGCTTCCGGCGATGACGGCGTGGCTGCCATGAGTGTCGATAGTCTCGGCAAATATATTAGCGTGCTGGCGTCTGATGAATTCCAGGGTCGCAAGCCTTTTACTGAAGGGGAAACTAAAACCATCAACTATCTGAAGGAACTGTTTACCAACGTGGGCCTGGAGCCCGGTAATGGCGATAGCTATTTCCAGGAGGTTCCGATGGTCAATATCACTACGGCTGCTGCTGCCTCTATGCAGGTGCAAAGTGGTAAGGGCAATTTTACGCTGAAGGGTTTCGATGATTATGTTATCTGGACAGATAAGACTGATTCGCTGATCACGCTGGATAAGAGTGATCTTGTTTTCGCGGGTTATGGAGTGGTGGCTCCTGAATACAAGTGGAATGATTATGAGGGGTTGGATGTAAAGGGCAAAGTTGTGTTGGTACTGGTGAATGATCCTGGCTTCAACAGTGGTGACAGTTCCTTATTTAAAGGTAAGACCATGACTTATTATGGTCGCTGGACGTATAAGTTTGAAGAGGCTGCGCGGCAGGGTGCGAAGGGTTGCCTGATCGTTCACAATACGCAGGCGGCCAGCTATCCTTTTGCTGTTGTTCAGAACAACTGGAACGGTTCAAGGCTTCGCCTCGACAACAGGGGCAAGAGCGAACAGCTGTGCGACGTGATCGGCTGGGTTTCTGGTCCTACAGCCAATAAATTACTGGCTGCTGCCGGACAGGACAGCACGCTGCTGGCAAAGGCTGATGTGCGGGGCTTCAAAGGAATGCCGCTTAATGTGAAGTTGTCTACCACCATGCAGGTGAAGCCGGTTTATAATAAATCGCACAACGTGATCGGTAAGATCACCGGCAGCAAGAAGCCTGACGAGTATATCATCTATACTGCGCATTGGGATCACCTTGGTATCGGTAAACCCGATGAAAAAGGTGACTCTATTTATAATGGGGCTTTCGATAATGCCAGTGCTACTGCTGGTTTGATCGAGCTGGCGCGTGCTTTCAAGAGTTTATCTGAAAAGCCAGAGCGTACCATACTCTTCCTGTCTGTAACTGCAGAGGAGCAAGGGCTGTGGGGTTCTGCCTGGTATGCTCAAAATCCTGTTTATCCTGCTGCCAAGACTATTGCCAATATCAATATGGATGGTTTGAGTCCGTTTGAAGCGACTAAAGACATCATCGTGGTTGGTCAGGGGCAATCTGATCTGGAAGATTATTTGAAGGAAGCTGCAGAGAAGGCTGGTCGCTACGTAGCTTATGAAAATCATCCTGAAGCTGGTTATTATTATCGCTCCGACCATTTCAACTTTGCCAAGGTAGGTATTCCGGCACTGTATACAGAGCGGGGTATCGACATTGTAGGCAAAGGAAAAGAGTATGGTGAAAAGGTGCATGAGGAGTATCGTGACAAACATTATCACCGCCCTTCTGATCAGTATGATGCTGCTACCTGGACTTTGGCCGGTGGCATGGATGACCTGAAGTTGTTGTTCCAGGTGGGCAAGCGCATCGCTTTTGGTGACCAGGTGCCTGGATGGAAAGAGGGGTCGGAGTTTAAGGCGAAGAGATAATCTGAACCATGATTTGTTGGATTTTGAGGATTGGGAGGAGTAATAGGTTAAGCAGACTTTTGCTTAGTTTTTAATAAACAGATTTATACCAGCCCGGCACGATGTGCCGGGCTTTTTATTGGGTAATGATGTGTTGATGTAGGTGGAAACACATAATCGTTTTTCTTGCTGTTTATAAAACCGGCCAGCGGTTGTTACCGTATGTAGTTTTGCGGTCAAATCCAATGGTCTTCATGAAATATCCTGTATTCGCTATTCTGCTATTGTTATGTGGTTTCATTGCCTGTGAGAAATCAACTATCCCCGAAGGCTTCAAAGCATACCTCATCCCCAAAGGCGCTCATTATGCTACGGAAAACAATTACCGGGCAGTCAATAAAAATGAAGTTCGTTTCATAGCTGTTTTTGATAGTTCCTGTATCTACTCTTCGAAAGACCCCAAGAACTCAGGGGATATCAATAAGCTGTATGGCTTTAGTGATTGTGGCGCTTTGCATCATGAAAACAGTGCACGGGTGGGCTGGACGTGGAATGGCCGCGCCATCGATCTGTATGCTTATTGTTATAAGGATAGCATACGCAGCAGCAAACTGCTGGGCAGCGTAGCGATCGGCACGCCCTGCGAGCTGGCCATCAGGCCACAGGCTTCTCAATATGTGTTTGAATTAAAAGGCTTTCCCTCCGTGTATATGCAAAGGGGTTGCGCCACCTCCAATATTTCGGGCTACCAATTGTATCCTTACTTTGGTGGTGATGAAACGGCTCCACACAATGTTCATGTCTACATCAAGGACTTATAAGGGTCCGGGTTACTTCTCCCTTGGATTCCCAGCGGTCTTTGATGATCGTGCCATTTAGTAATTGTTTCAGCCGACGGGCGAATCGCTCTCCACAAATATGACCGCGGTCATCTTTTTTGCCCAGGAAGGCTACCACCGGCAGGCCATCTCTATCGGTTTTAAAGGCCAGGTCAAAGCGCTGAAACCTTGTTTCGATGAGGGATGATGGCTCATACTTTTTGTTGAGGATCTTTAAGATTTGTTCTCCGAGGTCCATAGTTGTACGTTTTAGTTGTGATCATTTAAGTACAGTTTATTCGTAACGACTAAGGAGCGGGGCTTATCTAAATGGTAAGCATAAATTATACCGTAATGTCGAGGACTGGTTTGTAGGCTTCATCAGGCGCTTTTGTTCGCGCAACGACCGGTTTTTTGGAGGCTTTGTTGTCGAGCCATTTGGCTACTCCGGCTGCAATCAACCCTCCTGTGAGGTAAAGGCCAACAGTGACCCAACGACGTTTTCCGGTGCTATTGGTAAATTTTGGATTTAAGCCGAGAACTCCGGGCAGTTTGAGTGCTCCTATCCCGGCGCTCAGGCCTAACAGGCCTCCGGTAGACATGGCTTTTTTCATCCTTGTGCCGGCGAGGCTGTAAAACAATGTGTTGCCAATTATATCTCCCACCATCGCTGTGGTGTATAGTTTATCTTTTGCTGGCGCCGCATGGCCCGTTTTCTCCATTATGTGTGCGGTAGCCTGTTCCCCCAGCTTATCGAGCCGTGGAGCAGATGGGTCATTTTTCCGAATCAATTCGTGTAAAATGGTAACAGCTATAGCACCGGCGAGTCCGCCTGCCAGGGAGGTAAGTAGTTTCATAGCCTCTTTTTTTTTGTAGAGCCTAAAGAATGATGCCAGGGGGGCGTATCATTCGTCTTTTTTCTGGATGGTAGAAATGGCCTGTTTGATCAGCTCGGGTTCGTAGCCTTTTTGGAGGAGGTAGTCGGTGGTTTTGCTCAATTTTACGTAGTGGTTGACGCCTTCGCCTTTGATGGTAGCCCATTTTTTAGTGGCCAGTTTTTGGAGTGTACTGAGGTAGTCTTCTTCGTCTATTTCTTTGAGGGCTTTTTTGATGCAGTATTCGCTCACACGCTTTTGCTTGAGCTCGTATTTTATTTTCACGCGTCCCCATTGTTTCATGCGGAAGCGTCCGCCCGCAAACTGGACGGCGAAGCGTTCTTCGTTGAGGTAGTTTTCTTCGATGAGCTGTGACAGGAGTTCTTCCACCTGTTGTTTGTACAGGCCAAAGGAGTACAGTTTCTCTTTCACCTCGGTGTGGCTACGCTCCTGGTAGCCACAGTAATGTTTTGCTTTTTGAAAGGCTTGTTCCTTTGTAAGTTGTTTACGGTTGAACATCGCCCCAAATGTAGGACTCTCTGTTTATACTTCTTCCAAACGGTCTACGCATCCATGTTCGTTCTTGAGCAGATCATCGTAGTGATCAGCATTTTTGAAGAGTGTATTGAACATGCCGGCGCCAATCTCTTTGGAAATGTCGAGGTCGTATATGATGCAGGATAGTATAATGTTCTGGCTGGAGCAGCTTAATACCATGCCGTTCATCCGGTAGTTTTCCTGCAGCAGAAACTGGTACAGGGGTTTGATCTTTGTTCCGTCTGGTGGCAGCTGGCACAGGTAGGCGTCTCCTGCTATAAAATAGTTATCGGGATTATAAGTGATCTTGATCTTTGCACTGCCTTCTTTCACTTCCCAACGGTTGGCTCCTGATCTTGCGAGCTTCACATCTTTGCCGAGTTCTTTCAGGATGTCTTCGATGGTTTTGGCTACGCCGATGGGCTCTGCTTCTTTCTCCGGCATTTCGGGCAACTTCACTTCGGTGCCGCAGGCCGGACAGTATTTTGCGGAGTCAATCGTGTCGGGCAACACCAGCGAGTCGCAGCTTGGGCAACGTGTAGAAGGTGTGCCTTTGTGTGGTGCGTACAATTGTAATGCTGTCTGCAGGTAATATACCGGCAGTGCAAATCCCAGGTTGTCGCCACCACGGATGATAAATGAATTGACGCCAATTACCTCGCCCTGGTCATTTACCAGCGGGCCACCGCTGTTGCCGGGGTTGATGGCTGCGTCTATTTGTATAAACTTAAGTCCTTCGCGTATGCGGTCTACTTTTGAAATCACACCTTGTGTGGCCGTATAGTTCAGGCCAAAGGGATGCCCAATGGCTATTACTTCATCTCCGTCTTTCAAGGTTTCATAACGACCTAATGGCAACGCTGGCAGCTCTATTCCTGCAGGTGGCTGCAGGAAAGCGAGGTCGTGCTTGCGGTCCGTGTACCATACGCGAGACAGGGCTTTTTCAAACGTCTTACCGGCGATGGTCACTTCGGGATTGTCTGCTACTACGTGATCATTGGTGATGATGAGGTCGTATTCGCGCAGGTAAAATCCGGTACCGGTGCCTGTTTGTGTGGCTATTTGTATGATGGCTGGGTGAAACCGTTCTATTACTTCCTGTGTGGGCATCGATATAAGTTTTCGAACACGCCAAGTAACACCTTTTGAAAAGGTGTCACCTGGCGTTCTATTTAATCAAAATTAAGTGCTGTGATTTCTGCGGTGAATGTGGTATTGAAGTTTACCAGTGAATCGAAACGCAGGTTGTTTACTTTAAAGTCGAGTTTGGTGTATTTGTCTTTCCAAACTGCTACAATGTCTTCTATCCGCTCGCGAATGCTGTCTACATCGAATTGGTTGTTGGGTGCATCGTACCAGGCAGCTGTAAATCCAAGCTCTCTGAAATAATCTGCATGGTTTACCTGCATGAACAATTTGAACAGCTCACTCAATGGCCGTGGGAGGCTGTATGAGTACTGACAAAATGAAAATCCGTATTCCAGGATAACGTTGGCAATGAGCGGGTACTGGTTTTCGCGGTACCACATCATATTGGTGGCGGCCGCATTGATGGCATCTATTATTGCTTTGTGGTTTTGCGGCGCCACTATGGAGAATGTATGTTTCGAACGGAAGAAGAAGGGATCTACTTCTTCTTTGGGTTTTGTCAACAGTTTGCGGTAGGCTTCTATCATTGCCTGGTTGCGCTCTGTGACCTGTTTTTCGTCTTTCCGGAAATAGATGTCGATGATCTTTTCCAGCTCCAGTTGCAGCTTGCCTTCGGGGCTCAGCATGTAGTCGATGCGGAAGGCCAATGTGAGCAACAGGTAAGATACGGCGCCGGAAAACTTATCGGCGTCGAGGCTTGCTGTATAATCGATCGTATCCTGTATCCACTTTGTGAGGTATTTGTAGCGTACTGCTTTTTCTGCTGCCGGCATTTCGGCAATGTGCTCTACGTCGATGGTTTGGAGTGATGAGAACTCCTGCACCAGCAGGTCGTCGAGCTTATCGGCTTTGATGGCCAGTTCTTTTAACCCGTAGTAGAGTTTATTGGGATTGGCTGATTTGATGTTGCTATCGAACCGCATGCAGAGGCGATCTCCATCGAGGGCATAGCGGCTGTAGTAGAGGTTGAAATTCATTTCGAGCAGGCGGCGCATAACGGGCACGCTGGGTTGCGCCATGCGGGCCAATGTTACTTCTGCCACGAGGCGTTCCTGGTTGAACTCTCCGCGTACAATCTTAGAGCCCTGGTAGAGGTGGAAGCGGCCTTCAGCGCCGTTGCGTTCCAGCACTACGTTTTGGGCTGCTTCATCGCGCAGGTAATCGAAGAATGCTTCTACGCTTTCGGGGTATTGTTGTTGTTTGAAGAGGCTGTCTGCATCGTTCCAACGGTTTACTTTGGCTACCGTCTTGTTGTTGTCTGAATACCGGCCAAGTGGAATCGTTGGATCTTCTGCTTTCTTCTTTCCCCAGCCAAATAGTTTATCGAACACCATAAAATGAGTTTGTACTGCTCCCGCGGAGCGGGATAAAAAATTGCGCGATTGAAGGTATTCAATTTCGTGCCATATTCACAATCCCCTGAGGATAATTAGTTTATTGTGTCTGAACCATGATTTTTGGGATTTGATGGATTGCAGGGAAAGGTGGCAATCCCCCTTATCTTTGCGGAATGCTAAAAGAAACGCTTATCAACGCCACCGAGGCAGGTGCGGATGTGATCAAACACTACTTCAACAATAAAAACCTGCAAATCAGTAATAAAGAGGGAGTTAACAACCTGGTGACGGAAGCGGACCATGCTTCTGAAAAGGCTATCATCGATGTCATCAAACAGGCTTTCCCCAACCACTTTATTATGAGTGAAGAGGTGGGTGAGATCATTATGGACAGCGAATATAAATGGATCATCGACCCCATCGATGGCACCGTGAATTATGCTCATGGTATTCCTTTGTGCTGTATTTCCATTGGCCTGGAGCAAGCTGGTAAAATGATCCTGGGTGCTGTTTATAATCCTTTCCTCAAGGAGTTTTATTTTGCTGAACGTGGTCAGGGTGCTACATTGAATGGCCAGCCCATCGAGGTAAGCGGCCAATCTGATCTGATGAAATCATGCCTGGTAACAGGTTTTCCGTATACTTATATCAATAATGCCAACGGCCCGCTGGAAGTGTTTTCGCGCTTCATCCGCCAGGGCATCCCCGTACGCCGGCTGGGTTCTGCTGCGATCGATCTTTGCTGGGTGGCTGCCGGCCGTTTCGATGGGTTTTATGAGCATAAGCTGCAGGCCTGGGACAGTGCTGCCGGCTTTTTGATGGTTGAAGAGGCTGGTGGCAAGGTGACTGATTTCAAGGGTGATCATTATTCTCCTTATCAGCCGCATATTGTTGCTACGAATGGCAAGATCCACGACGATATTCTGCTTTGGATCAATGATAAAGTATAGTTCTGTTTTAAAAGCATCTACTTAAAAGCGAAAGTTATGAGCGAAAGGACTGAAATAAACGACCTGGGTGAGTTTGGACTGATTGACCACCTCACGAAGAACATCGAGATACAAAATGTTTCTACTGTGTTGGGGGTGGGTGATGATGGCGCCGTGATCGATCATTTTGGCAAGCAAACGGTGATCTCCACGGATATGCTGGTGGAGGGGGTGCACTTCGACCTGGCGTATACGCCGCTGAAGCACCTGGGGTACAAGAGTGTGGTGGTGAACCTGAGCGATATCTACGCCATGAATGCCACGCCTACGCAGATCACGATGAGCCTTGCTTTCAGCAACCGGTTTGGCCTGGACGCGCTGGATGAATTTTATGAGGGTGTTTATGCCGCCTGCGAGAAATACGGTGTTGACCTCATTGGTGGGGATACCTGTTCGTCGCAGAAGGGTTTCATCATATCGGTTACAGCTATTGGAGAGGTGACGCCGGATACGTTTGTTAAAAGGAGTACTGCTCAAAAGGGCGACCTGCTGTGTTGCAGTGGTGACCTTGGTGCTGCGTATGTAGGTTTGTTGTTCCTGGAGCGTGAAAAGCAGATCTATCTTGAAAATCCCAAGATACAGCCCGACCTGGAGGGAGAATCTTATGTGATCGGGCGGCTGCTGAAGCCGGAAGCCCGGAAGGATATTATCGATTTCCTGGCAGAAAACGATATCCGCCCTACTTCCATGATGGATATCAGTGATGGGCTTAGTTCGGATATTTTACATATTTGTCAAGATAGCAATCTGGGGTGCCGTTTGTACGAAGAAAAAATACCTATTGCCGAGGAAATGCGGCGGGCAGCATTTAAATTTGAGATCGACCCTACGGCCTGTGCCTTGAGCGGCGGCGAGGATTATGAATTGCTGTTTACCCTGCCACAATCTGATTACGAAAAACTCGTTCTTAATGAGCAGATCAGCGTGATCGGTTATATGACGGATGCGGAGGAAGGTACCAAGATCTTAACGAAAGGTGGTGGCACGCACAATATAACGGCACAGGGCTGGAATGCATTTAAGAATTCCTGAGCTTAAACGGTTTTTTGCATGAGGATGTGGTTACCCGGTTTTACTGTGCTTGTTGTGGCGATGTTCTCCATTGGCTGTGCTTCTTCCCGGAAGCCTTTTAACCCCGATAAGAAGTATGCTGCTGCGCAGTTGCAGCAGGATTATCATTATTTCCGCAGCATATTGGAGGAGTCGCACCCCAGTATCTATTGGTTTACTTCCAAGGATAGCATGGACCACTATTTCAATGCCGGCTACCAAAGTATCCACGATTCGATGACCGAACCTCAGTTCAGGAACCTGCTGGCTTATATCACTACCAAGATCCGTTGTGGTCATACCACCGTACGTTTTTCCCAAACTTATAGCGACTATCTCGATACGGTAAGCCTTCCCGTGTTTCCGCTGCACCTGAAGGTGTGGCCTGACTCCATGACTGTTGTCACGAACCTTAACCGCAAGGATTCTATTTTAAGAAGAGGAACCATCGTTACAGCGGTTAATGGCTATACTACGGCTCAGCTCACGGATACTTTCTTCAATTATATTTCCGGCGACGGTTATACGCAATCGGGCAAGTACCAGGTTTTGAGTAACCGGGGCAGCTTTGGCAACTTATACCGCAATATTCTCGGTCTTACGGACAAGTTTACCATTCGTTATCGTGACAATGAGGGGCAAGAGCGGGAAACAGTGATCCCTATTTATGACCCGCGCGCCGATACGCCCACCACGCGGAGTACGGAGAAACCGCCGGCGGGCAAGCCCCCGCGCCAGGCGCCTCAGCCTCCTATGCTGAACGCCGTTCGCAATGTACAGATCGATACCACGCTTTCTTCGGCTTATATGACCGTGAACACTTTTGCCCGGGGCAATAAGCTCAGGGGCTTTTTCCGCCGGTCGTTCCGGGAATTGAAGCGTCGTAATATTCAGCATCTCGTGATCGATGTGCGTTCGAATGGTGGTGGTGACGCTGGTATTTCTACCAAGCTGACGCGGTATCTTATCAACAGGAAGTTCAAACTGGCAGACTCGCTTTATACTCCCCGCCGCACGAGTCATTATACCAAGTATATTCAATGGCAGCCTGCCTACTGGCTCATGATGCAGGCGATCACGCGCAAGCATAAGGACGGGCTGTATCATTTTGGTTATTTCGAGCGGCATTATTTCAAGCCTCAAAAGCGTCATCACTTCGATGGCAATATCTATATCATTACCGGTGGTAATTCTTTTTCTGCCACTACTTTATTTGCCGGCGCTTTGAAGGGTCAGGAAAATGTAAAGATCATTGGAGAGGAAACAGGCGGTGGTGCTTATGGTAATTCTGCCTGGATGATCCCCGATGTTACGCTGCCCAATACGGGTGTGCGCTTCAGGCTGCCGCGCTTCCGGCTCGTGATGAATAAAGACCTGGTGAAAGAAGGCCGTGGTATCATGCCCGATATCGAAGCGGCTCCTACTGTAGAAACCATACGCCGTGGGATTGACCCCAAGGTTGACACCGTGCGCAAACTCATCATGCAGAAAAGTGGTGTAGTGCACCATTAATTGACTTCTTCTACACTATTGTCTGCTGCACTTTGAAGGTATCATCAAATACGACCATGCTGGCTTCGTAGCCTTTTTCGATCTTACCGAGTTTTTTGTCTTTGATGAAGTTGGCAGGGTAAGTGGACGCCATGCGCAGCGCTTCGTCGAGCGGAATGCCCACTTGTTCTACGCCGTTCTTTACGCATTGCATCATCGTCAATGCAGAACCTGAGAGTGTGCCATCGGGCAGATCATAATGATCGTTTTTATAGATGTGCTTATATTCTCCTACTATTGCTTCGGCCACTGCGTCTGTAATAAAGAACAGGCGTTCTTTCATCAGTTGCTTTGCAATCTTTACTGCCGTGTAATTAACATGTATGCCATCGCACACGATGCTGCTTTGTGCAGTGGGGTGATTAAAGATGGCGCCTACCATGCCCGGCTCCCGGTGCTGGAAGGGGGACATGGCATTGTAGAGGTGTGTGGCCAAGGGTATGCCTTTATCAAAGGCTTGTGTTGCCTGTTTGTAGGTCGCGTTGGTGTGACCGGCGGAAACGAGGATGCCTTCCTGTATCAATAAATCAATCAGTTTGGTATGGCATTGTTCCGGCGCCAGGGTCATCATTTTGAATATGCCTTTCCCTTTTTCAAGCAGCATATTTATTTCCTGCGCGGAAGGTGTTTTTATACAGTTCTCCAGGTGTGCTCCTTTCTTGACCGGATTGATGTAGGGCCCTTCGAGGTGTAATCCTAACAAGCCTTTGCCGCCCTGCTCCTGGTAGGCCTTCGCTACTTCCATTCCTCTCCCGAATTTTTCTATGGTGTTGGTGGCCATCGTGATCATGAAGTACGTGCAGCCGCCGGAAAGACAATATTGATAGGTCGCTTCAAGGGAAGCGATACTTAGTTCTTCGGAAAACAGTTTGCGGTTGCCGCCGTAGATCTGGAGGTCGATTAAAGCAGGGGCTACCGAAAGACCCTTCAGGTCTATCTTTTCGTATTGTGCAGGAATGGCATCTTGCTGTATGATGTCAACGATCGTGTTGTTGGCGGTGAGTACCGCTTTGCCTGTTTCTACCCTGTTTCCGGTATAAATGGTGGCGTTGGTATATGCGATGGACATGTTAGGCTTATGATTGTATGATAAAGTTATCAGCGTCTTCGAGGAAGGGTAGTTTGTGGCGTATCTCTTCCAGCTTCTCTTTTTGCAGGGTGACCGTGTGTATATCTTCGTCGTGTGCCTTGGTGTACATCACTTCGCCCATGGGATCAATGATCATGCTGTCGCCGCTGTGGTATATGTCATTGCCGTCTTTGCCCACGCGGTTTACGCCTATTACGTAGCTCTGGTTTTCAATGGCCCTTGCCTGCAGTAATGTTTTCCAGGCATGGTTGCGGCGTTCGGGCCAGTTGGCAACGTATATCATCAGGTCGTATTCTGTTTCGTTCTTCTCTGCATCGGCTTCTGTGAGTGGTGTTGCCTGGCGTGCCCACACGGGAAAGCGCAGGTCGTAACAAACCAGCAGGTTGATGCGCCAGCCTTTCACGGAGGCGATCAATCGTTTATGCCCGGGGGTATAGTGTTCATCTTCTCCGGCATAGGCAAACAAATGGCGTTTGTCGTAATAGCCGTATTGTCCGTTGGGCAACATCCATATCAGGCGGTTATAATATTTGCCCTCTTCTTCAATAATGAGGCTGCCGGTAAGTATGATCCTTTGCTGAGCGGCAATTCTTTTCATCCACGCAACGCTTTCTCCTTCCATCGTCTCTGCCAGCAATTCGGGTTTCATGCTAAAGCCTGTGCTGAACATTTCGGGGAGTATCACTACTTCCGTTTTTTGCAGCTGCCGGATCTTTTGTTCCAGCATTTGCAGGTTGGCGGCTTTGTCTTCCCAATGGAGACTTGTTTGTATCGTGGTAATGGTGAGTGTAGACATATCGAATCGGATATCTAATTGTCAATTCAGGGTATAAAAGTACCACTTCAACCGTTAGCAAGCTAATCGGCCGATTGCTGCTGTTATTTTCGCTTTTCAATTTATTTTCTATGGCATTCAGGGGTAAAGTGCTATTAAACCCGCTTACGGGACAGGATATTATTTTTCTTCAAACATCAAAGGACACGGCAGGCCGGTTGTTGAAAATGCAGTCGGTGTATAATACGCAATCACGCGAGCCTATTGCACATTATCATCCTGAGCAGGAAGAGGATTTTACCGTGCTGGAAGGCGAGCTTAGTGTTAAGATCAATGGTCAGCTGACCGTTTATAAAGCGGGTGAACATTTTTATATCCCGAAGGGAACTGTTCACAGTATGTGGAATGCATCGGTTAGCAAAACGATCGTGAACTGGGAAGTGAGGCCCGCTATGAATACGGAATATTTGCTTGAAACAACTGCCGGCCTGGCGAATGATGGGAGAACGGGCGCCGATGGAAAGCCTGGCCTGCTGCAGATTGCTTTGATCGCTAAACGGTACAGCGACGTATTCAGAATAGCCAAGCCTCCTTATATCGTGCAGCGGATATTATTTACTTTATTGAGTCCTTTTGCGCGACTGGCCGGTTACAAGGCTTCTTACCGGGAACATCTGGATTGATGGAGGATTATTTTATCAATGTCATTGAATTAAGGTGAGCCGCCCTGCCGCCCGCAATAGCAATGCCGCAGGGCGACCCACCTTTAAACTTATGATTACACTGTCGCATTGTCTTTGACAGTATCGGCCGTGTCGTTTTCTGCGATTTCTTCTTCGTGTTTTTCGGAGACTGTTTTTCCCCGTTCTTTATCTCCCAGGATGTATACCAGTTTGGCTACGAGTGCTGTCCAACCTGTTTGGTGGCTGGCACCCAGCCCACTACCGTTATCACCGTGGAAGTATTCATAAAACAGGATGAGGTGTTCATTGCCGGGACGCTCATAGAAAGGACTTTCCTCTCCATTGGTTGGGCGTTTTCCTTTTTCATCTTTATCGAATAGCTTGATCAGTCGCAGGGTAAGTTCATCGGCCACCTGTATCAGATTCATTTGCGTGCCTGACCCAACAGGGCATTCCACCAGCAGGTCGTCGCCATAGAACTCGCCAAAGCGGCGGATGGATTCGATGATGATATAGTTGATCGGCATCCACACGGGCCCGCGCCAGTTGGAGTTGCCGCCAAAGAAATCGGAAGTAGAGTCGCCGGGGTCGTATTGTACTTTGTAATCAACTCCATTGATCGTGACCTCATAGGGGTTTTGCTCGTGGTACTTCGACAATGCCCTGATGCCATAGTCCGAGAGGAACTGTGTTTCATCCAGCAGTCGCTCCAGCAGTTGCACCAGTTTTTCGCGGGGCACCAATGAGAGCAGGATCTCCTGTCCACCTGTCCGTTCTTCGTTGGGCCAGAAGCGACCGTTCTTCAGGCGGTAGTTCTCGAACCAGGTAATGCGTTTTTTGAAATCGCCCAGCTTGTCCAGTATCTTCTTTTCGATGATGGATACGGCGAAGAGGGAAGTCAGGCCCACAATGGAATAAACGCGCAGGTGGAGGGGCGCCGAGCCTGCGATGGACAACGTATCATAAAAAAACTTATCGTCTGCATTCCACATGCCTTGCTCGTTGAGCGCTTCGGCGATGAGTACAAAGTGTTCGAAGAACTTGGTGGCCGTGTCTTCAAATGCCTCATCTTTCATCGCAATCTCCATGGCCATGTCCATCATATTCAGGGCATACATGCCCATCCAACTGGTACCATCGGCCTGCTCTAACTGCATGGTGCCGGGGAGCACGCTGCTGCGGTTGAATACGCCAATGTTATCCAGCCCGAGGAAGCCTCCTTCGAACATGTTGTTTCCGTTGGAGTCCTTGCGGTTGATCCACCAGGTGAAGTTGATGATGAGCTTCTGGAATATGCGTTTCAGGAAGGCGATGTCGCCTTTACCGGTACGGTTCTTTTCTATGCGGTACACCTGCAATGCGGCCCAGGCCTGCACGGGCGGGTTCACGTCGCCGAAGTTCCACTCGTAGGCGGGTAACTGGCCATCGGGCTTCATGTACCATTCGCGCATGATGAGCAGCAGCTGGTGTTTGGCGAACGTGGGATCTACCATCGCCAGGGGAATGCACTGAAATGCAAGGTCCCAGGCGGCATACCAGGGGTACTCCCATTTGTCGGGCATGGAGATAATATCCTGGTTCTTCAGGTGTTTCCAGTCGGAATTGCGACCGTGGAGCTTCCCGGGATTCACATCGGTGATGCCGTCGCTGGTGGTAAGCCAGCGCTCCACATCGTAGTGGTAGTATTGTTTGCTCCACAAAACGCCCGACAAAGCGAGGCGTTGTATCTTTTTCCACTCAGGGTTGGTGGTGGTTTTCAGCACTTCGTCATAAAATGCATCTGTTTCTTCTCTCCGGGCGTTGAAAATACTGGTGAACCCTGTGGCGAAGGGGTTATCGAATATTTTATTGCTCAACCGCAGGTAGGTCGTTTTGGTAGCGCCGGGTTCGATGCGGTATTTATATACCGGAGAAAACTTGGTGCCTGTTTTCCTTTGGCGGAGGGCATTCAGGTCTTCTCCTTTTATGATGGCTTTGTGGAAGGCGTCTTTGGTAAAGGGCGTGGTAGGGGGCTGACCGGAGACAATTTCGTGATTGGTCTCGTTTTCAGTCATGAGGCTATCCGACGCCGGCATATAATATAGGTAATAGGCGCCCAACCGGGGGTGGGTGGCCTTTACCGAAGTTTTGTCGCGCCGCGTGATATGGGGCTTTTTCTCGGATTGGTCATAAGACCAGCGGTTGTAGAACCATAAAACGGGGGCGAGGGTAATGTCGGCTGCTTCCGAGTACCGGTTCGTGATATCGATCTTAATGAAGATGTCCTTGGAGTTTTCCTTGGCATAGGTAACCAGGACGTCGAAATACTGGTCTTTGTCGAAGATGCCGGTATCGAGTATTTCATACTCGGGCTCCTGCCTTGACCGGCCGCGGCTTTCTTCTTTTAGCTTGTTGTAGGGAAACTCACGCTGCGGGTACTTGTAGAGGTACTGCATGTAGTAGTGTGTGGGCAGGTTGTCGAGGTGGTAATACAACTCTTTTACATCCTCGCCGTGGTTGCCTTCGTAGTTGCCCAGGCCAAACAGGCGTTCCTTGAGTATGTGGTCTTTGCCGTTCCACAGGGAAATGCCGAAGCAAAGGTTTTGGAAAAAGTCGGAGATGCCGGCCAGTCCATCCTCTCCCCAGCGGTATGCGCGGCAGTGTGCATGATCGAAAGGGAAGTAGTTCCAGGCATCGCTGTTCATGCTATAATCTTCCCGCACAGTGCCCCATTGCCTTTCGCTGAGGTAAGGGCCCCATTGCTCCAGTGGTATCTTTTTAGTTGAATTGACGGTTAATCGCTGATGTTCTGCGGTAGTCATGGTGTTGTTTTCGTTCCACAATATCTCTCTTGCAATAGCGTAAAAGCTATTTATTAGGCAAACAACGCTAAAAGGATAGGTTTTATTAAGTGAATTTACAGCTTTACGCAGGGATAAAAAACAAAAAGGCCGCTCCTTCGAGAAGCGGCCCCTACCAAAACTACTGCTTATACTACTTCTTTATTCTTTAAAATGAACCGGGATGGTTCATATGATCTCAAAAAATAAGGTGCCGGCCACCCTCTACCGACACCTTAACAGACGCACAAAATCTAACTCACACCTTGCTTGCCTGTGTTATAGCTCCTTTGGAAAAGTTTAATGGCTGAATATTTAAAAGCAATCACCAACAAAAATCCTTCACCCTCTTACTGCTGATGATTGCTTTCATCAGTTTTCATGGTCATCATTCATGACATAGCAAATGTGCGAATTATCGGACCCCCTAACAATAGCATGAAGATGTGAGAATTAATACTTACAGCTGTTCGCTTTTGCGCTGAACTTAGCATGTGTTGCGATTCATGTCTCTTTTCTTCCATTTATCCCCTTTTTGGCTGCGCTGGTACTACTTAGTGGTATCACATATCTGTGTGGTTTTGGGCAAAAGTTCTTCAAAAGAAAAAAGGGATGGTTATTTTTGATAATACTTACGCCCACTCCCTTGTTACGATCAACGGTTTATACCATCCTGCTCTTTTGTTTGCCCTCCATGTTGTTGGCGCAGCATCGCAAATATGTTTTCAACAGGCTGTCTTCGCGGGAGGGCCTTGCTTCCAACCATGTGTACAGTATTCTGCAAGATCAGAAGGGTTTTACCTGGCTGGGCACTGCCAACGGGCTTCAGCGTTTCGATGGACGTAAGGTTGTTATGTTCCGGCCGCCGGTAGGAGATAAGAATTATCTGCCTGCCGTGCCTATCAAGCAAATTGCCGAAGATGTCAATCATCATTTCTGGGTGAGGACTGAACAAGAGGTAGGGATCTTTGATCCGGTGACTTTCCGTTATAAAAAGGCTATCGTGAAAACCGGTATGGATGTTCCGCCGCGATCGGAGTCTTTCCTGTGGATGGATAGCAAGGGTAATATTTTCCTCATCATTACCAAGGTAGGTGTACTGGCTTATGACTGGAAGTCGAATACGTTCAGCAAAGATGAAGGCCGCATACGTATTCCTAAAGGCTGGAGTGTGCGGCGACTGATGGAAGACCCCAAGACCGGCAACTATTGGATGGGCGCCGATTCGGGATTGGCGATGTACAACGTGCAAACAAAGTCGTTGAGTTATTATGGTCACAATGCTGACCGGGTGGCTCTGCTCGACGATCCGCTTTTTACTGAACCAGTAACGGTGATGTTCATAGACCGACAGTCGCGCTTCTGGCTCACGATCTGGAATCCGCGAAGTATCGAAAAGTTCTTTTGTTATGATATTACTACCGGTCGCATGACAAAGGATACTGCCGGTTTATTTATTCATACTGCTGCTTACAAGGAAGTCAATGCTTTTACACAACAGGCCAATGGCGCTATCTGGGCTTATGGTGACAGGTTGCTGATGGAGCTCGACACGCTTACCAAACGTTTTCAATATATCCGCAATGATTATGTAGATGATTACGATATTAAATATGACATGGTCTATTGCATGTATGAGGACCGTGAGCAGAATACATGGATCGGCACTGATGAGGGGGTTTATATTTTCAATCCTGCCCGGCAGTTGTTTTACAGTATGGTGTTGCAGGATGATCAACCGGATAACAATAAAAGAAGTCTGCAGGTAAATTCTTTCCTGGAAACAACTAATAATAGCTTGTTGATCGCCTCCTGGGGATTGGGCACTTTTTCCTGCGACAGTAATTTTCTTCCTCATAAAAATAATGTGCTGAAGGGTGTACCAGCTGATGATAAAAATTATGGCATGCAATGGGACCTGCACCAGGAAAAGGCAACAGGCCGTATCTGGGTGGCGTGTCAGGAAGGGCGCATCATTGTACACGATCCTGCTACCGGCGCTTCTGCCTTTTATAAACTACCGCTGGCAGAGCAACGTACTATCCGGCAGATCTCTGAAGACAAGGATGGTAATATCTGGCTGGCCACGCAGTATGGTCATCTCATCAAGTGGGACGCTTCGGCGGGGTATGGCAAAAACTTTCTGCAAGGATTCAAGCTCGTACAATCTATCAATACGATTGTATACAGGATGGTAGTAGATAATGACGGATTTATTTGGTTATGTTCTCATATGAAAGGGCTTTACCGGATGGACCCGCGCTCTGGTGAAATGGTGGCTCACTATGATTCAAAAGGCGGGCCTGAGCGTTCGCTTTATTATGATATTGTAAATGACATCTTCCAATATAACGATAGCTTGTACTTCGTCGCTACCGGCGCGCTGAACCTGCTCAATAAGAATACCGGTGCAATTCAGCAGATCACCTCTGATGACGGATTGCCTTCGATGAGTGTGAACAGTATTGAAAAGGATGGTGAGGGTAATTTATGGCTGGGTCTTGCTGATGGTATTTGCCGGTATAATTATAAGCGGAAGGTGTTTACTCTTTTTACGCAGAAGGATGGTATCATATATTCAAATTTTAAATATAATGCCAGTATCCGGTTGCACAATGGCAAGCTCGTTTTTGGCAACCCGCACAACTTTGTTTACTTCCAGCCTGAGCGGGCTTACAGTTCGGCTCCTCCACTGGATGTTACTATTACGGATTTTAAGTTGTTCAATACTTACCTGCCGCCGGATTCTATCATGAAGCTCAACAGGGTAGAACTGAATCACTCGCAAAATTCCCTGACCATTGAATTTGCAGCGCTGAGTTTTTTACAACGGGATAAGATTGTTTACTATTATCAATTCGAAGGGATCGATCAGGAATGGATCAGGGCTGACAAAGGGTTGTTTGCCAATTATACTTCTTTGCCATCGGGGCATTATACGTTCAAAGTGAAATGTGAGAATGCGGATGGTATCGAATCGAAAAGTATTACCACGCTTAAGATCTATATCCGGCCTCCTTTCTGGAAAACCTGGTGGTTCCTTTCGCTGGTAGCTATTGCCGTGGCCGGGTTGATCTATTTCATCCACCGGTTGCGGGTGAATCAACTGCTCGGTATGGAAAAGGTGCGCACCCGTATTGCCCGCGACCTGCATGATGATATGGGCTCTACGCTGAGCACCATCAATATCCTGAGTGAGATGGCCAAAATGAAGGTGATGAAGGATGCGGAAAAAACCAGCGAGTACCTGGGTAAGATCAGTGACAACAGCAGCCGGATGATGGAGGCGATGGACGATATCGTGTGGAGTATCAATCCTATGAACGACAGCATGCAGCGTATCACTGCGCGCATGCGCGAGTTTGCGACCGGTGTGCTGGAAGCGCGGAATATCGATTTCACTTTCCGGGTAGATGAGCAGGTGCAAGACCTGAAGCTGGATATGGAAGCACGCCGCGACTTTTTCCTGCTGTTCAAGGAGGCTGTTAACAACCTGGCGAAATATTCCCAATGTAAAAATGCACTTATCGACATCTCGATCCTGAAGGAGCGGTTGATCATGAAGATTGTAGATGATGGGATCGGGTTTGACGTGCAGCATGCCGACTCTGGCAACGGCCTGATCAACATGAAGAAAAGGGCGCAGTCGCTGAATGGTACACTGGCCATAGAATCGAAGCCGGGTGGGGGCACGAAGGTGTTGCTGGATGTTCCGGTGACATAATTATGTGATTGCTGCTGGCGAAATAAATGTATATTTTTGTTAGATAAATTGCCATTTGATGATCAATGTCATGTTATATGAGGATAATCCCCAGCTGAGAGAGGGTTTGTCGATGCTGCTCAACGGCTCGGATGGGTTTGAGGTAATTGGTGCTTTCAAGAACTGCAATAATGTAGTAAGTGAAGTGGAAGCATTAAGACCTGATGTGATCCTTATGGACATCGACATGCCGGGCACCAATGGCATCGACGGTTTGAAGCTTATTCGCCAGGCGAACATCAATGTCAAGATCTTGATGTTGACTGTTTTCGATGACAACAAGAATGTGTTTGAAGCTATTAAGAACGGGGCCAACGGCTACTTACTTAAAAAGACTCCTCCTGCCAAGCTGCTGGAATATATACAGGAAGCGCATACCGGCGGTGCGCCTATGACTTCTTCTATCGCTACGCAAGTATTAAAAATGTTTTCCCAAGCCCACAATGATGTGGGTAGTGATTATCATCTTTCTGAAAGGGAAAAGCAAGTGCTGCAATGGCTGGTCAATGGTTATAGTTATAAAATGATCGCCTCAGAAATGTTCATCTCTATCGATACGGTCCGTTCTCACATCAAAAAGATCTACGAAAAGCTGCATGTAAATTCCAAGAGTGAAGCTGTAGCCAAGGCTTTCAAGGATAAGATCGTTTAATCTATCTACACTACTTACTGTTAAAGTCTGTTAATCACATTTACATGCGATTGATAGGGGTGCTGCGTTTTATAGTTTTGCGGTGTCAATGTGTATATGTATTTATAATCAATTTTATCGTATAGCCATGTTACATTCATTTCGCCGCCTGTTGGTGGCCTTGCTCGGTTTTGTGCTACTTTCTACCACAGCCTGCAAAAAAGACAAAGATCCTCATACGCCAGTGCCACCTGCTAAGCAGAAAAAGCTGGTGAAAATTCAAGAGTCTCCTGATGATTACACCAGCTTCGATTATAACACTGATGGAACGCTGCAGAAGATGACCGTTTCCAACCGGTTTGAAAGTGGCTTAATTGTTTATAGTCTTACGCTGCAATATGGCGCCGATAAGAAAATCGATCAGGCTGTTTACAATAATGGTAATAAACTGAAATTCTTCTATGAGAATGGGCTGCTTACCAAAACAGAGCTTGCGGATGATAAGGGAGTATTGCTCAACGTTTACACTTTTATCTACGATTATAAGAAACGATTGACTACCTATACAGTGTTTGGCCCTTTCCCACTGGATGATGGCGCGCCCGGCACTTCTTATAAGCCTGTGTTGAAAACAGAATATGCTTATTTCAATGTGAATGATTCACTGGTTCATGAAGCTGTTACCTACAAGCGCAATCCTGTTACTAAACAAATGGACAAATGGCTCATTGTGCGGGCTGATTCTTATGATGACAAAAAGAATCCTTTGGCTGAGCTGGGCGATCTCAGTCTGGCTTTATTCCAGGAAGTGAGCAAGCGTAATGTTACTTCCGGAGGAATATATGATGCCGACTATATTCTCAAGGAGTATACAGAGAATGATTACACTTACCGTGGGGATGGTTATCCATCGGCCAACGTGCAGAAATCATTGGATCCGCGAGGAACTATACCCACTATCTTAAACATTACTTACACCTATCAGTAATCATGTGATGCCGCGGGGTGCTATCCCCACTTTTGGTGAGTCTATTCACATCTTTATGTTATTGTACAAGGCCTCCGCGCGGGTTAGCTTTGTGAAGCAAATTAAAAAGTATAATCATGAAACAGTCGATGCAGGTAATTGCGATGGTAGCATTTCTCGGCTGCTTTGCTGTACTGGTCATAGCGGCTGGTAGTGGCAAAGCGAAGTCACAGGAAAATTGTAGTGAAGAGTGGAAGAAGGGGATGAAGCATGAGAAGAAGACCGTGAAGTCGGAAGCTGGTATTACAGCGGGTTGCATGGCCACTTGTTCCCGTGAAGTAAAGCAGGATGTTGTTTTTCCTGTGGAGTTATTCCACGCAGTACTTTAATTATTGGACGGATATTATATAGATCGTTTTTTTAATCAGGCAGTTTTCTCAAGGGTGGTTTACAATCCCGTCTCAACAGGACGGGATTTTTTATGCCCATATTCCCGAGAGCCAGCCCAGCAGTAAACAAACGAAAACAATGACGGGAGAGGGGAGGCGTGAAAAAGTGAGGAGCAGCCAGGTGCCTATGATCACGCCGATATTCAACAGGCTTACTGTTTTAAATTCCGTGATGGTGATGTCTTTCATCATGTAGCAGGTGGAAGCTACCATTATTCCTACTACTACGGCATTGATTCCTTCCAGTGCCCGGAATACTACTGCATAGCGTTGCAGGTTGTGCCATATGGGGAAAAAGAATAATACAAGCAGGGCGCTTGGTAAAAAGATAGCGACCGAAGCTATTATACATCCCAGTATCTGCCAGGCCGGGCCATTGTCGTTCATGGCCATGCCGCCCATGTAGGAGGATATTGAAAATACCGGTCCGGGGATGGCACGAACAATCCCTGCTCCGGTATAAAAATCATCGCGCTCGATACTGATCACATTTTCTTTCTTGTATTGGTTGCTCCGGATTACCTGTTCCGATTTCGGCCTTTCCACATATTGCTCGTACATCATCGGTATCAGCACCTGGCCACCACCAAATACCAGGCTGCCAAAACGGTATGTATTCTCAAGGAGGTTGAGGGGCCTGCGGTTGGGCCAGTCCTGGGTCCGCGCCAATTCACTCACTACACCCGCACTGATGAACAGGATGGCGAATAACCAGATGTTGCCCCACTTGATCTTTTTGGGCGGCACTCCTTTTTGCGGGATACGCTTATCGCTGAGGTTGGTCACAAATCCACCGGCCACTATCAGGATGGGAAATACCCACGGGCTTTTGAACAGAAAGAACGTGACGATGGCGCTCACGATCAGGATCACTTTGGTGATGGTGTTGTGGATGGCCAGTTTGAACGATTTGGTAGCGGCAAATGCCAGGAAGCCAACAGCCATCGGCTGTATGAACTTGAACACACTGACGTTTTGGGCGCGGGCATCGAAATAGGGCAACAAAAATGAGAAGGCGCCCATCAGTATGCAGGCCGGCGATATCCAAATAAGTAAGGTCAATACGGCCAGTGGCACTCCGCCTCTTTTGTACCCGATGAGGGTAAGAACCTGGGTGGAAGAGGCGCCGGGCAACAGCTGGCAAAAGGAGTTATAGTCCAGTACTTCTTTTTCGGTTACGTCCTTCCGTTGGTGCACGAATGTTTTCATCACCATACCGAAGTGACCCTGTGGGCCACCAAATGCTGAGATGCTATGAATGAAAACAGCTCGAAGAAAGGGGATATGTCGTAACAGTACCATGAACGGGCGAAAGGTACTAAACTTCGCTATTTTTCCGGCTTCCACTTCGAGCGGGGTTCGAAATGCTGCCAGAGGAGTGCCGATAGTTTACGGCATAGTGTCCAGGCTTCGTTGGTAGAAGCCCAGCTTTGGTCTTCGAGGTTTTTGGAGCTGATCGTATATACGTATGGTCCGCTGGGGGCCATTACCAGCAGGGTTTCATTGCGGGACTGGTTGACCTCGCCGGTTTTAGAAGCTACAAATATGTAGGGTGGTATTTGAGAAATGCCGTTCACATCATGATAATTTCTACCCAATACCCGCAGCATCCGTTCACTGGCTTTTGGGCTGACGACTTCGCCCCGGTAAATCTTTTCCATGAGGGTCGATATTTCGCGAGGTGTGGTTTGTCCCCAGCCAAACTGTTTACGGTTTTCTTCCCGACCTGGTGTCCGGGAGTTTACGCGGGTAAACCGGAGGCCGAGTGAATCCAGTATTTCATTGATGCGGGCGCCTGTGCCCGCAAGGCTCTGGAGCCAGAGGCTGGCCGTGTTGTCGCTCATGGTTAGCATCAACATCATCACTTTGCTCAGTTCTATCTTTTCGCCGCTCTTGAAGGAGCCGAGGATATCCACGCCGGCATACAGTAAGGAGTCCTTATATTCAAGGTCCTGGTTGTATTGGAGTTCCCCTCTTTCAATTTTATCCATTACGCCTACGAGGATGGGCACCTTTACGATGCTGGCAGTGGGGAAGAGGGTGTCAGCCTGGAATTGGGCAGTCTTACCTGTACGCAGATTTTTTACATAGATGCCTACCACGCCTCTTACCTGTTGGGCTTTTACCAGTTCATTTATTTTTTCCTGCAGTTTGCGGTCGGTGCGTGTTTGTGCAGCCAGGTTACTACTCATGATGGCGAGTAACAGGAAAGTGGTTAAACTCTTGCAGGAAATCATGCTGAACAGGGTATTTTGGCGCCCTTTTCTAAATATAAGGGGTATACACGAATTATCGCCGGAAAACCTTGCTGGGACTGGGTTTTCACTATTTCGTTGTAACTAACCGTTAGTAATACCTGTAGTATTGGATTATGTTCTATAATAGCCGTTACGTTCTATCTCTTCGGCCACTTTATCGGGCACGAGGTAGCGGATGGACTTGCCTTCTTTGATCGTATTCCTGATGTGGGTGGCTGAAATTTCGAGGAGGGGCGCTTTCAATACTTCCACGCGGGCGCCTTCGTACGTAGTGGTGACCTCATGGCCGGGCCGTTTGTATACGTAGACCGGGTAGTGGGTAAGAATATGTTGATAGTTTTTCCAACGGGGGAGGTTTTCAAAGCTATCGCTACCCATGATGACCGCGAATTGGTGCTGCGGATATTTTTCGCTGAGGTAGGTGAGGGTATCGACGGTGTAGGAAGGGCGGGGCAGGCGGAACTCGATATCTGTGACTTTCAATTCGTGGGAGTCCTCAATAGAGAGTTGTATAAAATACAAGCGATGAAATTCATTCAATAAGCCGGCCGAGGGCTTTAGTGGATTCTGCGGCGACACCACAAACCATACCTGGTCGAGACCAGTATGTTGCACAACATGTTGTGCAATAATGAGGTGACCGTGATGTATGGGATTGAATGAACCGAAGTAGAGGCCAACTTTCATACCGGCAGATAATGGTGAGTTGCAATTATACCAATTCCTCTATAAATATATTGTCTGCTTCGTTGAGCCGGAGGCTAAGGTTGTAGCCAGCTACGCTGATGGAGATAGGATCGCCCAAGGGAGCAATTTGCTCTACTCTAACTGTTTCACCAGGTACGCAGCCCATTTCCATGAGTTTAAGGAAAAGATCATTATCCTCGAAAGACATTATCCGTCCTCTTCCTCCTGACCTTAACTCTGATAATCTTTTCATTTTGCTTTGTTTATATTCAACCTGCCTGACATTTATAACAAGCGGGAAGCTAAATTGATCAATCCCGAAGCATGGGGGCATTCGTTCATCGGGTAACAAATGTAGCTTTGTATTTCAATACATCTCTTACGATTTTCGAAACTTATGAATGCAGCTCCCGTTACTTTCCACTTCCTTAAGGCCATCTCGCTTTCGAACAGACAAGCTTTGAAAGCCTTCATTCCCACCATCTTCAAAAGGGAGAAGGTCTCTTTCAGGTCGCTGACTTATATCTTTTGTTCTGATGACTATCTGCTGGATATCAACCGCCAGTATCTGCAGCATGATTATTACACTGATATCATCACTTTCGATCTTTCTGCAGGTGAGGGAGGTGTAGCGGGTGAAATCTATATCAGCGTGGACCGGGTCAAGGACAATGCCCGGCAATTCAATACTACCATGGGGGAGGAGCTTCACCGGGTGATCTTTCACGGGGCTTTACACTTGTGTGGGTATAAGGACAAGACGACCAAGGAGGAGAAGCTTATGCGTGAAAAGGAAGCCGAATACCTCGTGCGCTGGAAGAAGAAGGTCAACGGTTAAGTTCTTTCTCCACCATACTTACTGCGGGGAAGAATCCTCTATTCTTTTCTCCCTTTCCTGTTTTTCTTTGGCATTCTACAGAAAGGGGATCTGCTCCGCTATCTCTTTTCGTATATTACAGGTATACACTTCTTCTATGGCCAATATCGGTCTTCTCCAGAACTCTTATTTGATCAAACCTGCTACGGGACAGGGTTTGCCAGTTGGCGAAAATATATTTGCGCTTCCCACCTGCATTTGAGCCCTGTTGTCTTACTATTGCCTTACTACTGGCTTACTATCACCTTACTATTGTCTTGCTTTTACGATGCTGTATCTATAAGTCTGCCATTAGACAGCTATACCGATGCTACTTTTTAGCTATAAAAGAGTCTGCTCTTTCCAATACCCAAGGATAACCTTTGGGTTCCTTTTTACCACTTCCTACTCCAGGTGGGGGCGCCAGCTTCCCAGCCGTTTTTAGTGAAAATGGCTCTTTTTGACTTGTTGTGCTATTAATACGGGATTACTACGGCTTTACCACGGCTTAAGTACGGCTTGTCTATGGGTTAACTATGGCTTATCTGCTTGCTATACTTACCCTATTTAGCACTTTACTTCTTCCTTCATCTACTACAAACTTAGGGCGGAGATAAGGTCACTGGCAAATAGCCTGACCGAAGTGTCCGTAAAAGACCTGTTATGACCGGTCAAAACAGGACATTCCGGTCATTGGGTCGACTTTGTAATAAATGATTTTGAAGTTACTCTATGAAAAGGAATCAGTTGAGCAAGTAAGGAAGGCTGTATATGTAAAGGATTATTTACCAGTTCTGGTTTATATACCTCCCTTGCTTAATGCCTATTGCTATGAATGAGAGACGATCAAGTTGCCCCAAAGGGTGAAAGGAAGGCTCCGGAAGACCAGGGTGAGCCGCTCCCGCCGGGCGGACAAGTCCTTAGAGGGCGACCCACCCTTGGACAGGGCAGCTTAATTCAACGACATAATCCTACTATTAAGCTTGATCCATTTCCTCCGGCTTGGTTTAATTTAATGATCCATGGGTATTCCTATTCCACACAATGCTGTCTTTACAGGGTAGGGTGGTTTGCTTACAGGGATACCTGAGCATATCAAACAACTTCTTTCAGGCAATATGGATTAAGCGCATCCACATGGTGAGATCAAATTACAGGGAAAATGCAATCTATATCTACCTGTTTAAAGCCTCCCTGTATAATGTATATTCTATCAGGGTGCTGCGGAAAGGGTTTCAAATACCTAACATACTAAGTAGGACAGCGTTTCGTTCCACGTGGAACAGGGAGGATTTAATTAGTAAGATTATGGTAGTCATACTTACCAAGGTTTAGTCAAATGGAATTATAGTGTCCTACCACCGTTTGCGGTCTGGCCGCTGGAGCGGCCTGACTAATTATCTCGAAATTATCTAAGAGCATATACCTACCACCTAAATACAAGGTTTCACGTGGAACAGGTTAACCCTTGAAACATCCGGGGTTAATGTAACTTTGCACCCTTATGTTTCCAGAATACGATGTAATAGTGGTAGGCGCCGGCCACGCAGGTTGTGAAGCGGCAGCATCAGCAGCTAACCTTGGATCAAAGGTTCTCCTGGTGACTATGAACATGCAGACTATTGCGCAGATGAGCTGTAACCCAGCCATGGGTGGTATTGCCAAGGGTCAGATTGTACGGGAAGTAGATGCTATGGGTGGTTACTCAGGTATCGTTTCCGATAAGAGTATGATCCAGTTCAGGATGCTTAATAAGTCAAAAGGTCCTGCGATGTGGAGCCCCCGGTCTCAAAATGACCGTATGCTCTTTGCTGCTACCTGGCGGGAGATGCTGGAGAACACTCCTAATGTTGACTTTTACCAGGACATGGTAAGGTCTATCATCATTAAAGACAACCGGGCCTGTGGTGTAATAACAGGTCTTGGCCATGAAATAAAGGCTAAAGCTGTAGTGGTAACCAGCGGTACTTTCCTCAATGGGGTGATCCATATAGGAGAGAAACGCTTCGGCGGAGGCAGGGTAGCAGAGAAAGCAGCCACCGGAATCACTGAACAGCTGGTTGAACTTGGCTTCGAAAGTGACCGCCTTAAGACCGGAACTCCTCCCAGGGTAGATGGCAGAAGCCTGGATTACTCCAAGATGGAAGAACAAAAGGGGGATGATGAGATCGTTGGTTTCTCTTTCAAGGATGTACATAAACCCCTCGAACAAAGAAGTTGCTGGGTAACTTATACCAACCAGGTTGTTCATGATATACTTAAAACTGGTTTCGACAGAAGCCCTATGTACACCGGAAGGATAGAAGGAGTTGGTCCCCGTTACTGTCCCAGTATCGAAGACAAGATCAATCGCTTTGCAGAAAGGGACCGTCACCAGCTTTTTATAGAACCTGAAGGATGGAATACAGTAGAGATCTATGTGAATGGTTTCTCTACTTCGCTTCCTGAAGATGTTCAATACAAGGCCATGCAAACTGTTCCCGGTTTCGAGAACGTACGTATGTTCCGCCCGGGTTATGCTATCGAGTACGATTACTTTCCACCTACTCAGCTGACACATGCCCTGGAAACTAAACTCATTGCTAACCTTTTCTTTGCCGGCCAGATCAATGGAACCACCGGTTATGAAGAGGCAGCTTGCCAGGGATTAATGGCAGGTATCAATGCGCACCAAAAGGTGAGGGAACTGGAACCTGTTATCCTCAAAAGGAGTGATGCTTACATTGGTGTTCTTATCGATGACCTGATCAGCAAGGGTACTGAAGAGCCTTATCGTATGTTCACTTCCCGGGCAGAATTCAGAACGTTGTTGAGGCAAGACAATGCAGATCTCCGGTTGACTGAGATGAGTTACAGATTGGGTCTTGCCGGACAGGACAGAATGGAGAAGGTTATAGAAAAGAGGAATGGTGCTGAAAAGATCAGGGCTATTCTGAAAGATCTTTCTCTTGATCCTACTGAAGCTGATGCTTTTCTGCAGGAAAGAAATTCTGCTCCTTTACCTCATAAGCAAAAGAGCTTGCAGGTATTGCTTCGTCCTAATATCTCTTTACCGGATATGATCGCTCATCTGCCTACTATACAAAATGCGCTTACTGGTTTCTCCCCGGAATCTATTGAACAGGCAGAGATCCAGATCAAGTATGATGTCTATATCGAGAAGGAAAAGGAGATCGTGAAAAGAATGAGCCAGCTGGAAGACTTGCTTATTCCTGAGAACTTCGATTATGAAAGGGTAGCTGCTTTATCGAATGAAGCGTTACAAAAATTCAAACGTGTACGTCCTCGGACGTTGGGCCAGGCCAGCCGGATCAGTGGTGTGAATCCAAGTGATGTGCAGATCCTGATGGTGTATATGGGTCGATAAAAGATCTTACTAAAGAAAACGGGTGAGCCACCTTTGGAAGGTGACCCACCCGTTTTCTTTTATTGAACTCCTACTTTTTAGAATTGAATCGCAGCTACTATTTCTTCGAGATAACGTTGATCGGTTGTATCAAACTCATCTAACTCAGCACTGTCTACATCCAACACTCCAATCACTTTTCCATCGCGCATCATGGGAACAACAATCTCTGATTTAGATAAACTGCTGCAGGCAATGTGTCCGGGAAATTGTTCCACATCAGGAACTATGAGTGTTTGTTTTTTCTCCCAGCTGCTTCCACATACTCCTTTACCATAACGGATCCGTGTACACGCAATTGGTCCCTGAAATGGCGCCAGTACCAACTCCTCTCCTTTCACTAAATAAAAACCAACCCAGAACCAGCCGAATTGTTCTTTGAGTGCAGCTACCACATTGGCCAGGTTGGCAACCAAATCTGGTTCACCATCAATCAATGCTTTGATCTGTGGCACCAATGATTCGTACTGTTCTTGTTTTGTTCCTTTCGACACTAATAAATCCTCTGCCATTATATTAAACTTAATTATAATTAAATAAAATTACAATCCATACTTCGCGCTGATCTCTAACATACGCTCGATGGGTTTACGGGCAGCTGTGCGCAAATGTTCGTCCATTGTAATCTCCGGTGTTTCGTATTCCATACACAGGTATAGTTTTTCCAGTGTATTCAGTTTCATGTGTGGACAATCGTTGCAAGCGCAGCTGTTGTCCGGAGGAGCCGGAATAAATGTTTTATCGGGTGAAGATTTCTGCATTTGGTGCAAAATCCCTGTTTCTGTGGCTACGATGTATTCTTTGGCGCTGTCTTCCTGGGTGTACTTCAGCAAACCGGTCGTAGAGCCGATATAATCGGCGATCCTGAGAATTGGCTCCTCACATTCGGGATGGGCTATGATCTTCGCCTGAGGGTGCCTTATTTTGAGTTTGGTGATCTTCTCGAGGCTGAAGATCTCATGCACCATGCAGGCACCATTCCACAATACCATATCGCGGCCTGTTTTCTTGATCAGGTATCCTCCCAGGTTTTTATCGGGTGCAAAGATGATCTTTTGGTCTGCGGGCACACTTTCCACAATTTTCTGTGCATTACTGGAGGTACAGATGATATCGCTCAGTGCTTTGATGTCAGCTGTGCAGTTGATGTAGGATATGACGATGTGATCGGGATGTTTTGCTTTGAACTGCCTGAACAACTCAGGTGGCGCACTATCGGCCAGTGAACAACCTGCTTTCAGATCGGGGAGCAGGACCTTTTTATTCGGGTTCAGGATCTTGGCTGTTTCGGCCATGAAGTGTACACCAGCAAACACAATGATATCGGCATCCGTCTTTTCTGCTTTTTGGGCCAGGCCCAGGCTATCCCCAATATAATCGGCCACGTCCTGGATATCGGGCTCCTGGTAGTAGTGGGCCAGCACGATGGCATTTTTTTCTTTTTTCAATCTTTCGATCTCCGCAAAAAGATCAAGGGTGGGGTCTACGTCCACATCCAAAAATCCTGCGCGGGCAACATTCTGTTTTGCTTCTCCTATGTGTATATCTTCCATAGTATTTATTATTACCTATATTATTTTATAAATAACCTATTACTATTACGGCTGTGGATTCGTGGATAAAACCTACGCCACAATTTTTGGTAAAGTTACAACAACCGCTTTATCCACTGTTTTCCACAAATCATTAACAATCATAATCTCGCGCTGGTTGCACTTTAGCGCTGCTTTTCCACGGCTGTGGATTAAAAACGCCCGGTATAAATAAATGCTTTCCACATCACAATATGGGTGTTAATGAAGGTAGAATAACCGGGGGTTTGTGTACAGCTGCCGAAAGCGCTGGTGCCGGCGGACAACTTTTGATCCAACTATCCACGATTTCCGAGGGGCCCGATCCCGGGTTTTCCACTGCTTTTGGCAGTTATGCACGAAATCGTGGGGACACTGTCTTCACAAGGGCGTTTCACGGAAAAAAATCCTGTTTCCAACACAATAATTCACAAATTTCTGCAAAGAGCTTTGGCGGACGGCAATTCCCGCCATTGCGGGACAAGCTGTGAGTCGGCAATCGGCAGTGCCTTTATTTCGAGTTTGGGCTAAAGCCCGGTAAAAGATCGACTTTTAGCGTCCCGGCCCTAAAGGGACCGGGCAATTCCCTTTGCTTTGAGGCTATTGTTTAGACAATCGCTTCGAAATCTTTTGTTTCGCCCTCCCTTCGCTAAAGCTTCGGCGGACGAAGCAAAATCTGGCGTCGTGGCTCTAAAGGGACCGGGCAATTCCTTTTTGCTTCGATCCTTCTTCGCTGAAATTTTCTGTTTCGCGGCCCTTTACTTCGCAAGCGGATTTCTCACTGCGCCGCTACGGCGTACTACTTTACGGTCGCGAATGGCTCCGTTCAAAATGACAAAGAAGGGTGGGTTTCGTTTGAAATCAACAAAACGGAGGCCTGTATTCAAAATGACAGCGTAAAATGTGGGGTGGACGTTCAAAATCTAAAAATCCGGAACCTACGAGGCTAATATCGGGAATTTTTGCGGGGCGGGGTGGTTGGTGGATTAATAAGCTGCTTATTCAGAATTTATTATTGCGGAGTCTTCATAAAACGCTGTGTTGGTGCATATTTGACCCCGTTTTCCACAATTTGTTCATAATATTTTTTACCCTATTTTTGCCATCCCCATAAAACCAACGGGAGTAATATAATATTATATGTCTATCATTCAGACCATCCGCGACAAAGCTGCGTGGATTATTATTGGAGCGATTGCTTTAGCGTTGATCGCCTTTATCGTACAGGATGCCTTCAGTGGAAGATCGGGAGGATTGTTCAGTGGTCAGTCTACTACTATTGGTAAGATCAATGGTACCAAAGTAGACTATATGGATTTCGAAAGAAGATTGTCTACTGCTGAAAATAACTATCAGCAGAACGGTCAGAACATCGATGAAAACTTCCGCCAGCAGATCCGTGAGAGTCTTTGGAATGAATATGTAGAAAATGCCGTTCTCAACAAAGAGCTGGACAAACTTGGTTTTGTGATCAGCAACAAAGAGAAGGGTGATATATTATATGGACCTAATCCTCCTCAGCAACTGCGTCAGCAGTTTGGTACTCCTGATGGTGGTTATGATGCGCAGGCTGCTTTCCAGGCTATCAATGGTCTGAAAAAGAAATCGCCTGAGTACAACAACTTCTGGGGTGAATTCGTACCGGCGCTTGAAAAGCAACGTATCCGTGAGAAGTTCATCGGTATGATCAGCAAGAGCTATTATGTACCAAAGTGGCTTATAGAAAAAAGGAATGCCGAGAACAGCCAGCTGGCCAGCATTTCTTATGTTAACGTGCCTTACGGAACTATCGCCGACTCTACTGTAAAGGTGAGTGACGATGATGTACGTAAATATGTAGATGCACACAAAGAAGGTTTCAAGCAGGAAGAAGTGCGTGGTGTTGAGTATGTTCTTTTCAATGCTGCTCCCAGTGCTGCTGACTCTGCAGAAGTGAAAGACCGTGTGGCAAAGCTCAGGGATTCTTTTGCTACTACTAATGATATTAAAGGATTCTTCCTCCGCGAGAACAGCCCGGCTCCTTATTATGAAAGCAACATTTCTCTGAAGGAGATCAAGATCCCCAATATCGATTCAATCGTTAAAACTCCTGTAGGTGGTGTGTATGGGCCTTACCTCGATGGTAATTCTTATACGCTGGCCCGCATGGTAAGTGTGAAGATGTGGCCCGACACTGTAAAGGTTCGTCACATATTAATTGCTACTCACCAACAAAATCAGCGGACAGGTGAATTGCAGCCTGTTCGTTATGACAGTACTGCCAAACGTATTTCCGACAGTGTGGAACTGGCTATCCAGGGTGGCGCTGGCTTCGATTCACTTTGTGCTAAATATTCCGATGACGGTAATAAAAATGAAGGTGGTGTTTACGACAAGGTAACAACTGGTCGTATGGTGCCTGCTTTCAATGATTTCATCTTCGGCAAACCCGTAGGTTCAAAGGGTGTGGTGAAAACTGAATTCGGTTATCAC
Source organism: Paraflavitalea sp. (assembly GCF_059502485.1). Lineage (NCBI taxonomy): Bacteria > Pseudomonadati > Bacteroidota > Chitinophagia > Chitinophagales > Chitinophagaceae > Paraflavitalea > Paraflavitalea sp. Next base: position 449,229 of record NZ_JCACET010000008.1, on the reverse strand, counting down.
TACGTGGAGATATTAGCACAAAAGGGTTCTTCTCCTGCGTATAATATTGCTTATTTGTCTCAACCTGTTTATCCAAGTGAGCTTACCACTAATACTGCTCACCAGAATGCTTCTACTTTTGCTTCTGAAAGCCGCAGCAGACAGGCGTTTGAGGATAACGTGAAGAAAAAGAACCTTAACAAGTTCAATGCTTACGATATCCGTCCGATGGACAACAGCATCCCTGGTGTAGGGAATAGCCGCGAGCTGGTGTTGTGGATGTATCGCGAAGCCAAACTGGGCGATGTGGCTCCTCAACCATTCTTTGTAGGTGATAAGTATATCGTACCTGTATTGGTGAACAGCTATGAAAAGGGTACTATGCCTATTGAAAGGGCTCGTCCGCTGGTAGAGTACAAGATCCGCAACGAGAAGAAGGCTCAACAGATCGCTCAGAAAGTAGGTACGCCTGCTTCGCTCGATGCGGTGACTAAAGTGGTAAACCAGCCTGTTCAGCAAATGGACAGTGTTCGTTTCTCTGCTTCTTATATCCCCAACCTCGGTAATGAGCTTAAGCTTATCGGTGCTTCTTTCAATAAGAACAACCAGGCTAAAGTATCGGATGCCATTTATGGTGAATTGGGTGTGTACTATATCAAGGTGAATAATATCACTGCGCTGCCCAATGCCGGTTCTCTCGATGTGAAATTGCAACAGCAGATGGCTGCGCAGCAACTTCAGCGCGCCAGCTACCTGATCATCGAGAACCTGAAGAAAGCGGCCAGCATTACGGACAACCGCTACAAGTTCTATTAATCGGTTATAACATATAATATTATACAGGCGCCCCGTCGATTTCGACGGGGCGCCTTTTTTGCAATAATTCCTATGTCTTTTGCTTTCAGGGGCAACCAATAAGCTTTAACTTTGTTAATATTCCAGAAACAAATGCACCATGAGTGAGGAGATCATCAATAAGGTAGCTACGAGTGGTTTGATCACGCTGGACCTGGAGGAATACTATCCCAAGGAGGAAATCCTTGTGTTTGATCTCAAGCCTCATTTGTTCATGGAACTCATTTTGAAAGAAAAGGATTTCCGCGCCGCTTTACAGCAGTTGGATTGGAGTGTTTACCAGGATAAGGTGGTGGCTGTAACTTGTACAGCTGATGCTATTATTCCTATGTGGGCTTATATGCTGGTGGGTACTTATCTGCAGCCTGTGGCGAAGGACATCATTTTCGGCAACGAACAATCTGCGCGACAACAACTTTTTCTGCAAAATATAGCAGCGATCCCGGCCAATGATTATGCTGATCAGCGGGTGGTGGTGAAGGGATGCGGTGATGTACCGATCGGAGAGTATGCGTATCTCGAGATCACCAAGAAATTGCGGCCTGTGGCGAAAAGTATTATGTATGGGGAACCTTGTAGTACTGTCCCCATTTTTAAAAAGAAATGATTTGCTAACGTCCTGCCTTATGGCGGGACGTTTTTTTATATAGTGTTGCTTGTCACCCAAACACTAAGGTGAGCCGCCCCGCTCTGCTGTAAAGACTACACGGCAGGGCGACCCACCTTCAACTGAGCAATTAAACATCATTTCCCATGGATGTCGAAATACTGTCGCGTATTCAGTTTGCATTTACTATTGCGTTTCATTACATCTATCCGCCGTTAAGTATTGGCCTTGGATTATTGCTTGTCATCTTTGAAGGTATGTATCTTAAAACCGGTGATAAGCGTTATGAGCAGATCACCCGTTTCTGGATAAAGATCTTTGCGCTCATTTTTGGTATTGGTGTAGCTACGGGTATTATCATGGAATTTGAGTTTGGCACCAACTGGGCTACTTATTCCAAATACGTGGGTGATATATTCGGTAGTGCGCTTGCCGCCGAAGGTATTTTCGCTTTTGCGCTCGAGTCGGGCTTTCTTGGTATCCTCATCTTTGGCTGGAACAGAGTAGGGCCGAAAGTGAATTTCTTCTCTGCTATTATGGTATTTCTCGGATCTATGTTTTCTGCGGTGTGGATCGTGGTGGCCAACTCCTGGCAACAAACGCCTGCAGGTTTCAGGATTGTGGGGGAAGGGATGGAAGCACGGGCGGAGATCACCGACTTCTGGGCGATGGTTTTCAACCCATCGAGTGTAGAACGGCTTACGCATGTGTGGATCGGGGCATTCCTGGCGGGCGCTTTTCTGGTGTTGAGTGTGAATGCCTGGTATATTCTTAAAAACAAACACCTGCATATTGCCAAGCCTTCTTTTAAAATAGCGTTGATCACTGCTACCATCTGTTCGCTGCTTCAATTGTTTGTGGGGCATAGGAGTGCTGATGGTGTTGCTAAAAATCAACCGGCGAAACTGGCTGCGCTCGAAGGTCATTATGATTCTCTCGCCACCGGCGACATGTATTTGCTCGGTTATGTGAATAATAAAACGCAGCAAACAACCGGCATCCGCATACCGGGCGGCCTCTCGTTTTTACTGCATGGCGATTTCAAAACGCCTATTAAAGGATTGAATGCTTTTCCTGAAAGTGACCGACCCAGGCAGGTGAATGCGATTTTCCAGTTTTATCATATCATGGTGGGTATTGGCATGTCGCTTATTGCGCTTTCTGTTTTTGGGACCTGGCTTTATTATCGCAACAAGTTGTTCGACAAGCGATGGCTGTTGTGGATCTTTGTGTGGGCGGTGTTGCTGCCACAGATTGCGAACCAGGCGGGATGGTTTGCTGCAGAAATGGGCCGCCAGCCCTGGGTGGTTTATGGATTGCTCCGGACTTCCGATGCTTTGTCGAAAGCGGTGACCGCGAACCAGGTACTTTTTTCTCTTATCATGTTCATGGTGGTGTACCTGTTGCTGCTGGTACTTTTCCTTTACCTGCTTAATCGTAAAATACAGCACGGGCCTGTGGATTATGGCACGAAGGAAGATATTGAAGAGGGAAGCAAACGTGATAACCCATTACTAACTCATTAAACCGGCAGACATGGAAACTTTTATCGGACTTGATTATAATGTATGGTGGTTTCTCGTTTTTGGAGGTGTTATCAGTGGGTATGCGATTCTCGACGGTTTTGATCTTGGCGCGGGGGCTTTGCACCTGCTGCTGAGAAAAGAGCAAAGCCGGCGGATAGCGCTCAATGCCATCGGGCCTGTGTGGGATGGTAACGAGGTGTGGCTCGTGATAGGTGGTGGCGCTTTGTTTGCCGGATTCCCTATAGCTTATGCTGCTATCTTCTCGGCGTTTTATGTGCCGTTCATGGTTTTTCTAATGGGCATCATTTTCCGGGCTGTGGCTATCGAGTTCAGGAGTAAGGAGCCTATGTTGTGGTGGAGAAAGACCTGGGACATTATGTATTGCGGGGCCAGTATTGTGATTGCGCTTTCGCTGGGCCTTATGCTGGGCAACGTGGCTTTTGGTATTCCGCTCAATGAGCAAAAGGAGTTTGCCGGTAACTGGCTAACGTTCTTTAATCCGTTTTCTATTATGGTAGCCATCACGACGCTGGCGCTGTTCATGATGCATGGTGCTATTTATCTTACGATGAAAACGGAAAAAAGGCTTTATGCGCGATTGCGTATCCTGGCGAGGAACTTCATTATCTTTTTCGTGATGAGTTTTGTGATCACTACTTTGTATACATTATTATATGTGCCACACCTCAGTGATTTCTTCCGCGAGCATCCGATCGGCTTTATTGTTCCCGTGCTCATGGTATTGAGTATTGCCAATGTGCCGCGGCAGATCAAAAAGGGAAAATACCGTTATGCTTTTATCAGTTCTTCTGTCACCATTGCTTTGTTGCTTATCATGGTGGCCCTGGAAGTGTACCCGTATCTGCTGTACTCGACGGTGAATCCCAAGAACAGCATTACTGTGCACAATGCGGCGTCTTCTTATAAGACCATGAAGATATTGCTTACCATTGCCGCGATCGGTACGCCGCTGGTAGGGCTTTATACTTCCTTTGTGTTTTGGACTTTTAAAGGAAAAGTAAAGCTGGATGAAATGAGTTATTAATTATGACAGGGTGGCGCCGACTTTTTCGAGCAGGGCTTTTGTTTTGCGGATGCCTTCTACGGGATCGCCTTTTTCGCCCTCGAATTCGATGCCGATGTAACCGGTGAAGCCGGCATCTTTTACTATTTTGAGCATTTTGTAGTAATCTGTTTCAATGCAGTTGCCCTGTGCATCGAACTCAAATGTTTTGGCGCTTACACCTTTGGCATAGGGCATCAGTTCCTGCGTGCCTTTGTAGCGGTCGTACTCTTCGAGGCACTTGCCTCCGTACATCCCTATTTCATGCTTGATGCAGAAGTTGCCGAAATCGGGCAGGGTGCCTACATTGGGTTTGCCTACTCCTTTCATTACGCCAGCCAGCCAGCTTCCGTCGGAAGTGTAGCCGCCGTGGTTTTCAACAATGACGTTGATGCCTGTTTTGGCGCCATACTCACCTAAGCGGCCCAGGCCGTCGATGGCTGCTTTTTGTACATCTTCGCGGCTGCCTTCGCCATGGGCGTTTACGCGAATGGTGGCGCAGCCCAGGAATTTGGCGGCATCTACCCATTTATAATGGTCTTCTACTGCTTTGAGTCTTTCTTTATCGTTGGGCGAACCCAGTGATCCTTCGCCATCCACCATGATCAGGTGATTCTTTACGCCATTGTCGGTGCAACGTTTCAACAACTCGGTGAGGTATTTCTCGTCTTTTGCTTTGTCTTTGAAAAACTGGTTCACGTATTCCACTACACTGATGTCGTAATCTCTTTTGGCTACTAATGGAAAATCGAGGTTGTCCAGCTTTTTTTCAAAAAAGGCTTTGTGGAGCGACCATTGTGCCAGGGAAATCTCGAAGAATAATTTGGCGGTAGCAGCGGGTGGAGTAGTGGAAGATGAATCGGTTTTACTGTTTTCGGCAGTAGTGGTTCCATCACTGCAGGCAGCTAATCCGGTTGACACGGCTCCGAAACCGGCAGCGAGGCCACCCAGTTGTTGTAAGAAACGGCGACGATTGGTTGACATAAATTTTTTTATAGGAAGCAATTGAATTGATCTCGGTAAAATGAATGTACAACAATATTGGCCTAAAACCATCCTCTCTTTCTAAACATCCACAGCATCCACATCGGGATCAACAGCATGAGGCCCACGGCAATGAAAAAGCCCCATTTATTATGTATGGAGGGGATGTGCTCGAAGTTCATGCCGAATATGCCACCTATAACGGTGGCGGGCGCCAGCAGGCAGGTAACGATGGCCATTACTTTCATGACCTCATTCAACTTCAGGTTTACATTGTTGATGTAGAGGTCCTGCATGCTCGTCATGATATCGCGGTAGTTCTCACTGAGGTCGTAGGCCTGGATGATGTGGTCGTAAACGTCTTTGAAGTATTTGGTGGTACGATCGTCGAGCAGGTCGCTTTCGCTGCGGATGATACCGTTTATCAGGTCGCGGACGGGCGCGATGTTTCTTTTCAGTACGATCATTTCCTTGCGGATCTGGTTGATGCGGGCCAGCGATTTGGTATTGCTGCGGCGAATGACTTCTTCTTCTACCAGCTCTACCTGTTCACCCAGCTTTTCCATTACCTGGAAGTAATTGTCTACAATAATATCCAGCATGGCATACAGCAAGTAATCTGCTGAGCGCTGCCGTATTTTACTGTTGGCCATTTTCAGCTTGGTACGGATGGGGTCGAATACATCGCGGTTTGCATCTTCCTGGAAAGAGATCACAAAATCCTTACCTAATACAATGCTGATCTGTTCTGTTTCTACCGTGCGGGAAGTGCTGTTGAAGTACAGCATATTCAGCAAGCAGTACAATACGCCTTCCACTTCATCCATCTTTGGGCGCTGGTGCATGCTGAGTATGTCTTCGACTAACAACGGGTGTATTTCGAAGTGGGTGCTAATGGATTCTACATCCAGCTTTCTGATGCCATCAATATTGATCCAGCTGATCTTATTGTTGTGTTTGCAGGTGAAAGCTTCCGTGACCGTATCGAATCTTTGTTCTTCTATTGCTTCGGCATTGTAATCGTAAATGGTAACGACGATCTCCTTCGCTTCTTCCCGTTCGGGGGCTGCGGTAGGATTGATGTGGAATATCTCTTTTGTGCGGTGGGTACCGAACAAAATGGGCAAGCCAAGATAGCGTAGGTATTTCTGCGGACTCATAGACATATAATCCCTGAAAAATTAAGCATAATAATCATACCTAAAAAATAATGCCCCGTATAACGGGGCATTGTATGGAATGAAAAAATTGAGCAGGTTAATCGATGCTGTTTAATTCGAGGTCCACTCCGTGTGAATTGCCTTCTACTTTCAGCAATGCAGGGAATGAAGGATTGTTCAGTATCCAGAGCTTGGTTGTACCACCGGGACCTTCTACCAGGATGGCGTCATATGTTTTGCCACCCACTCTCAGTCCTGATTGATCACCTTGCTTAACGGTAAAAGTCTGGTCGTTGTACACAAACTTTTTGTCCTGTTGCAAGCTGTTCCATTGTGCTTTGGAGATGAGAAGTACTGTTGATTCTTCAGACAGCTCTTCGTCGGTTCCTGCAGTGGGCTGGCTCCAGTAGCCACGGGAAGCATTTTCCAGTGATTTCTTTTTCATGACCCAGCCGCCGGTTCCCATGCCATCGATGGCCCAGCCGATTTTCACGTACTCGCTACCCAAAGAATCCACTACCGCTGTAAAAGGAATGGTTTGTCCACCGGTGAACAGGGTATATGTGAATTTGGAGCCTTTCTTAACAGCAGGATTTACTTTGTCCTGTGCAAAGCCTGCGACAGCGCTCAGCAGGCATAGTGCAAATAGTATTTTTTTCATGGTGCGTTTGGTTGTTGTTTCAACGAAAGTACCTTAATCAAAAACTCCTGCCAAGCATGACCGTACGATACAGCTCTTTTTTGACCCTAAATAACAAATTCATAAGATGAGCCGACAACCCTTCGACAAGCTCAGGGTGACATTGGTTTCTTACAAGCGCTCGTAGAGCTTTCTCAGTTTCTCACGTGTCATGATCTTTTCCCAGTCTACACCTAATGCATTTTCCCACAGGGGTTTCATGCCCAGTGATACGTTGATCATGGTGTCGAACTGTTCATCTGTCAAGCCTTTGCAGATGCCAGTGGGGATATCGATCTTGTTCTTGTCTACCATGCGTTTGAATTCTTCCACACCGGCGGGGTAATATTCTTCGAGGTGGTTCATGACGATACAGTTACCGATGCCATGTTTGGTACCCAGCAGGTAGCTGAGTCCATAACTCACGGCATGGGCTACGCCTACCTGTGAATAAGCTATGCTCATACCGCCTGCATAAGAGGCCATCATCAACTTATCGTCGCACTCTGCGTCCCACTGGTCTTTTTCGAGGAAAACATATTGGCAAAGTTCGAGTGCTTTTTCGCCGTAGGATTTGCTGAACTCATTGAGGAAAGTGCCTTCGAGGCTTTCAATGCAATGGATGTAGCAATCCATGCCTGTATAGAATCGTTGGTTTACCGGAGCGTTGGCCGTTAATTCGGGGTCCAGTACGATCTGATCGAATGGTGTGAAATCGGAGTTCATGCCCAGTTTCCGGGTAGGGCCTGTCAATACTGTGGTACGGGAAACTTCTGCACCCGTGCCGCTCAGGGTAGGAATGCCGGCTTTGTAAACGCCGGGTAACTTAACCAGGTCCCAACCCTGGTAATCGGCTGATGATCCCGGGTTGGTCATCATCAGTGAAACTGCTTTACCGAGGTCCATCGCTGAGCCGCCACCGATGGCAATAATGCCGCTCACCGTTCCAAACTCGCTTTTCAGTTCAGCGGCCAGTTTATCTACGTAAGTTGTTTTTGGTTCGTAAGTAACGTCTACAAATATTACTTTGTCTTTGCCTCGCAGGGGAATGCGGTTTACGAGGGGTTTTCCTTCAAAGAAGTGATCTACAAAGAAGATCATGGGTGCATCGCCTTTGCGGCGGGGTGCTAATATTTCGTCGAGCTGATCAAAACTACCGCGGCCATACACCACGTAGTCCACCATTTTAAAGTTTCTGAACTTCATCCGTATAATTATTTACTGTATTGGATTGATAGCGTGAAGGTAAGTGTAGAAAAGAAAGTAACAAAAACCGCGCAATGGGTTGGGAGAAATGGTGAAGCAGAAAAGGAGGATGGCCTTGAGAAAGTAAAACGCAGCCAACTGCTGCGTTTTTGGAGAGCCTAAACCAAAATGCTGAGTTTCGAGTGAAAGAATAACCGCGTTTCCTTCCGGCTTATACGCATAAACCGGAAAATATCTTAAGTTCGGATTTACTATATTTTATTGGATTGAGAGAAGTGGGATAAGGTTCGGATTCCCTATCACGTGAGACCTGTGGATAAACGTTTTAGCTGTTTTTCGCAGGATAGCGGAGTGGAATAAAATTAGTTATTTTTATTTCATGTAATCAAAACGGAACATGAAATTTTCAAGAAAATTGCAAATTATCCTCAAAAAGAGCGGCTAATTGCAACTTTACTGCAGTCTACACGCCTAACGGATTATTTATTGCCGCAGAAAGCCGCAATAAAATTATATAGGCTTAAATATCTATATTTTTTATGCGTAATGGGTTACTCTGCAACCAGGGCCGCTGCTCCAAAAACTCCAGCACTATCTCCCAGGGAAGGCTTTAATACGGGTACTTCCACCCCGTTATTAAATATGTGTTTTTTCAATGATTCGACGCCTTCTGTATAGACTACATCGATGTTGCCTACACCACCGCCCACAACGATCACATCCGGATCGAGCAGGTTGGTGATCACCGAAACTGCCTTGCCAAAGAAATGCGCCAGGCGCTCCATGGTTTGTACTGCTGCTTTATCGTTACCCGTCTTGCCAGCGGCTACGATGTCTTTCAAGGATAGGGATTGGCCGCTGATGCTGGTATAGTAACCCTGCAAAGCCGGGCCTGACAATACTTTCTCTACACATCCTATTTTACCGCAATAGCAGGGTCCGCCTGATTCATCTAAAAAGTTGTGCCCCCATTCGCCGGCGATCCCATGGCGCCCATTCCACACCTGTCCATCGATCACGATGCCGCCGCCTACGCCAGTGCCCATGATGATGCCAAAGACAACGCGTGCATCCGGTGCCTGCTGTCTTACTACGCCCCAGCGGGTTTCGGCCAGTGCAAAGCAGTTGGCATCATTGGCCAACACCGCCGGTACCTGCAAGGCTTCTTCGATGTCTTTTTTCAGGGGTTTTCCGTTGAGTGCTGTGCTGTTGCAGTTCTTCATCGTTTGCAGACGGGGGTCCAGTTCTCCGGGGGTACCAAAACCAATGCTGGTGGCTGTTAGTCCCGATTCCTGCTGCATGAGATCGATGAGTCGTTTGATCTGCTGTACAATGTGCGGATAACCTTTGCCGGCTTCCGTATCTATGCGTGTGCGTAGTATAGGCCGTGCATCATGTGCGGAGGGTAAAATAACTCCTTCGATCTTGGTGCCGCCGAGGTCGACACCCCATAAAGGATTACTCATGGCAAAGCGGTTTATAGTTAAAGCAACTTCGATGCTCTTTCAAGGTCTTCGGGTGTATCGATCTCTACGCCCATGTAATCTACCACGATCATGCGCAGGGGAACTCCGTATTCCAGGTATCGCAGGCACTCTACTTTTTCTGCTGCCTCGAGAGGCGTCATAGGCCAGTTGGTGAAATTGAGCAATGCCTGTTTGCGGAATGCGTATACACCAATGTGTTCGTAATAGGTAACGGGTACTTCTTTGTTGCGGGGGTAGGGGATCACGCTCCGGCTAAACATCAGGGAGTTCATGTTCCTGTCTACCGCCACTTTCACAAAGTTGGGATCATCTATTTGTTCCTGTTCATGCAGTACCTGCATCATAGATGCTACCTGCACGGAGGGATCGTTGAAGCATTGCAACAATTGCTGTAAAGGCTTCGACTTGATGAAGGGTGTATCGCCCTGCACATTGAGTACAATATCCACCTCCATATCTGCTACTGCTTCTGCTATACGGTCGCTGCCGCTCTCATGTTCTTTCACACTCATTTTTGCCTTGCCTCCATGGGACACGATCTCCTGGTAGATCACCTCGCTGTCGGTGACTACCCATACTTCATCAAATAATCCTGTAGCTACTGTATTGTCATAGGTATGCCGGATAACTGTTTTATCCTTCAATGTCTGCATCAGCTTGGCCGGGAAACGTGTGGCTGCATAGCGTGCAGGGATCATTGCTATCACTTTTGCCATAATAAACTTTTCGGAGCGTAAAGATAACAGTTGTGCAGCACTACTTATTGCTGGCAATAATATTCGCCCAACATCCTGCCGAGGTTCAATACGGCTGATTTGCCCTTTCCGGTACCACTGTTGCACAGTACGATAATGCCAATATTTTTTTCTTTGATGATCATGGTGTAGTTGCTGAAGGTGGGGCTTTTGCCGAGGAAGTGATTTACCTGCAGCTTGTTCCATACTTCGCTTTCCCAGCCCATGGCCTGCCCTGGTATCGGTGACAATAGTAATAGGGCTGACAGGTTGCTGATGTTTGATTTTTTGTGTTGCAGGGCCTTGAGCATATCCTGCATGAAAACAATATAGTCTTTCAGCGAAATATTCACATCTGTGGCTGGTGCAATAACAGGCATGGTCTGAATGCCGCGTTCAGGTTGCAGGGTGCCGGCAATATCCCGGTGGCCGTATGGCTGCAGGCTATCGCTCAACCGCGGCAAACCAAAGTGAATGGAAATGTTCAGTGGTTTATTGATGTATTGGGCCACGAGGTCTTCCCAGGATTTATTCATGGTTTTTTCCATCATGGAAGCGGCGATGGCCGTACCTGCGGCAGAATAAATGGGCTGGGTGCTGTCGACGATCAGTAATGGTGGTGGCTTCATCACTTGTGTGGCAAAGGCCCTGCGTTGTTCGGGTTTACTGCCTGTGAATACAGGGAGGCCAATAAAATCGTCCGGCTCTGTATAGGTGCGAATGCCTGCCCGTTGAGACAGTAACTGTCGCAGGGTTACTGCGTGGTATACCTTCATCGTTCTGCCGTTTATTTCGGGCAATGCCTTTACGACAGGGGTATTCCACTGGAGTTTATTGGCTTCAACCAGTTTAGCGGCCAGGTAAGCAGTAAAAGCGGTCGTGTTGGTACCGGTATAAAACCGGTCTGTAATACGGATGCTATCCTTTTTCCGGAATTCACGTACGCCTGAAGATCCGATGTCTATTATTTTATCGGCATCGAATACGGCGTATACAAGCCCGGGTACACCACGGAATTTACGGATGCTATCGGCCATGAGGGAAAAAGCCTGTGAGAAAACCGGGGTACAACAAACCATCAATAAAACAAAACTGCACAACTTTTTCATGTTAACGGTTTCAATGGGAACAGGGTTCTGTTAATAATTGATAACAGTATTCTTAATAGTCGGTTTTGATGGTATTGTCAAAAGGAAGTCGGAGTTGATAGGTCAGGTTTTCATCGGTAGCCCCATCCAGGACATCCAGTCCGTACTGAAGCTTTCTGGGATCTTCATAGGCGAAGGTGCCAAAGATACGATCCCACAGAGAAAAAATATTAGCATAATTTGTATCTGTGTAGGGGCGCTTATAATGGTGATGAACTTTATGCATATTGGGTGATACCAGTACCCAGCTGATGGGTTTGTCGAGCCATAAAGGCACCCGGATATTGGCGTGGTTGAAATGGGTGAAAATGGCGGCCACGCTGCGATACAGGAAATACATGCCGATGGGCAGGCCGATCAACAGGACGCCGACAATCGTAGACATTTCCCGGAATACCCATTCGCCGGGATGGTGGCGGGTGCCGGTGGTGACGTCTACTTTGGTATCGCTGTGGTGGATCATGTGAAACTTCCACATCCATTTTATTTTATGCATGGCATAGTGGGGGGCATACTGTCCAAAGAAATCCATGAAGAAAAGGCCGAGCAGGATATTGGCCCAGAGTGGCAGCGCCAACCAGTTGAGCAATCCGATATTGTTTTTAGTGACCCATGCGCATATGGCAATGGTAATGCTGCCCAGCAATAAATTCAGGATAACTGTGGTGAGCAGGAAAAGCAGGTTAACGCCGGCGTGTTTGTAACGTTTGAAAGAGAATCTGTATAATGGGTAGTAGCCTTCGAGGACCCAGAAAAAGATCATACCTCCCAACAGGATCGCTATTCGTTGCCAACTCTCGATATTTTCCCAGAAATGCATGAACGACTCCATAGGCAAAAAAGATCGTTTCATTAGTAATTTACGGTAAATATCCCGAACGAGAAACAGGGGCAGGACCGGCCAAAAGAGGGGTTGAATACCCTCCCGAAAGGGCAGTTAAGACAAAAGAAAAGCCGGATACGATATCCGGCTTAGTATTGTTTAGACCTGTTTCCAGGTCACTATGTTATTTGCTCAATTAGCTGTTCAGCATCAGTGGCATAACCAGCATCAGCATTTCTTCGTTCTCATCCTGTTCTGTTGGCTTGATGATACCAGCTTTTGTAGGAGTAGAAAGTTCTACTACTACATCGTCGCTTTCTGCCGCGTTCAGCATTTCGATGAGGAATTTGGCGTTGAAGGCGATGGCCAGGTCTTCTCCGTCGTAGGAACATTTCATGCGCTCATTTCCTTCGAATGAGAAGTCAACGTCCTGTGCAGCCAGCTGCAGCTCACTGCCGCTGATGTTCAGAACTACCTGGTTGGTGCTCTTGTTGGAGAACACGCTCACCCGGCGCAGGGCGCTCTGGAAGTCGGACTTATTAACACTCAGTTTGTATGGATTGTCTGCCGGGATGACCACTTTATAATCGGGGAAACGGGCATCTATCAGGCGGCAACTCATCTGCGTGGTGCCGTGTTTTACAAAGAGGTGGTTGCTGTTGTAACTTACTGTAAGCTCATCTTCGTTGACCGGTAACGCTGCTTTCAGCAGGTTGAGCGGTTTTTTGGGAACGATGAGGGAGTCGTTTTTGGGGCAGGCTACGTCTTTGCGTTTGTAGCGTACCAGGCGGTGTGCATCTGTGGCGACAAATTGCAGTCCCTTTTTATCCATTTCAAAGTATACGCCTGTCATGGCCGGACGCAGGTCGTCGCTGCTTACAGCAAACAGGGTTTTATTGATGGCTGTTACCAGGGCGGCAGAGCTAACTGTAAAGGAAGAGGTGTCGTCTGCTGCTGGTTCTTTGGGGAAGTTATCTGGATTTTCGCCCATTACCTTGTACTTACCGTTATCGCTGGTAATTTCTACGCTGTAGTTCTTATCGATGTTGAAAGTAAGTGGCTGATCCGGGATATTTTTGAGTGAATCGATCAGGATCTTGGCGGGAATACATACCCTTCCGGTGTCTTTTGCTTCCACTTCCATCTGCACTCTCATCACCGTTTCGAGGTCGGTGGCTACTACAGTGAGCTTGTTTTTGTCGATTTCAAACAGAAAATCCTCCAAAATAGGCAGAACCGTGTTGGCGTTGATAACGCCGCTAATCTGTTGTAACTGTTTCAATAAAGCCGAAGAAGAAACGATGAACTTCATAAGCTGGTTAAAGATTTGAGCAAATATAGAATTATGAACAATACGCCCCAGCGTATATTTTTAAACAGAGAAGTCACAAATCCATCAATTTGAACCGCTAAAGTGTATTTTCGACCCGCCATGCTGCTATCGGTCGTCATTGTGAATTATAATGTGAAGTATTTCCTGGAACAGTGTCTCTGTTCTGTGGGAAAGGCTATTGCGTATGATCAGGGGGCCGTGGGACAGGGCCTTTCGGACCAGGTGGAGGTATTGGTGGTGGATAATTGCTCTACTGATGGCAGTGTGGACTGGCTACGTCCTCAATTTCCTTTTGCGCAGTTTATTGCCAATACCGAAAATGTGGGTTTTTCACGGGCTAATAACCAGGTTTTGGGCAAATGCCGGGGGAAATACGTGCTTTTTCTTAATCCGGACACCATTCTTCCCGAAGATTGTTTTCAACAATGTCTCTCTTTTATGGAGGCTCATCCGGATGCCGGTGCGCTCGGGGTGCATATGATCGATGGCAGTGGCCGGTACCTGCCCGAATCCAAACGAGGGTTTCCCACGCCCTGGGTGTCGTTTTGCAAAATGAGTGGGCTTACCCGGCTTTTTCCGACCTCGAGGTGGCTGGCCAGCTATTATCTTGGGCATTTGTCGCCAACTGGCATCCACCAGGTGGACGTATTGTCGGGGGCTTTTATGTGGATAAGAAAGGGGGTGCTGGATAAGACCGGCGGTTTTGATGAACGTTTTTTCATGTATGCCGAAGACATAGACCTCAGTTTCCGCATTCAACAGGCCGGGTATGTCAATTACTACCTGCCTGCTCCGGCGATCATTCACTTTAAAGGGGAAAGTACGCGTAAGGATAAGCGCTATATAAAATTGTTTTATACCGCCATGATCCAATTTGTGCAGAAGCATTACAAAGGGATTGGGGCATGGGGGTATACGAAATTGCTGCAATTGATCATTGCCAGCAAAGGCAATACAGATGAAGTAAAAAAAGCGAAGCAACCTACGATAAATGATATCCGGTCATTTGTCATAGCCAAAGATGAAATGGTGGGTTCGCTAAAGGAGCAATTAAATAGTAAGCGGGTATTAACACAGGAGATGACTTCTGCAGATGAACTGATCTATATAGAAAGCCTCAGGCTAACGTTTAAGGACATCATAGATGCTGTGCAAAAAAATAAAGGGGACCAGAAAATCCGCATTCACGCTTCCGGAAGCTGTAGTATAGTGGGAAGTGATTCGAAAGATAATCAGGGAGTGTTTATTGTTTTGGAAAAGCAATAGAGTGGCGTTTAAACGGCGGGGTGACTGCCTTTGTTATACTTGGAAAAGTTAAAGTATAGCCGCCTTTTTGGCGGTTTATCCCCAGCCGGGGGGCATTTATGCATTACAATTCCACCTAATCCCTTAATTTTGAATTTGCCTGACCAAACCGGCTTACTACTTAATGGCATTAATCGATATTTCCTTACCCCCCTCTATAGCGAAAGCCTTGCGATTGCCAGCCCGTTCTCCCCGGCGGCAACAGCTCAGGGTATTGAGGAAATTGCTCAAAAAAGCCCGTTTTACGGAGTTTGGGCAGACGTACCGGTTCGATGAGATCCTGCTGAGTAAACATGCCGGCAAGAAGTTTCAGCAGCTTGTTCCCACATACGACTATAATAAAATATACGATGCCTGGTGGCATAAGACGCTCGAAGGAAGGCCTGATATCTGCTGGCCCGGCAAGATCAAATTCTTTGCCCTCAGCTCCGGTACTTCCGAGTCGGCCAGTAAATACCTGCCTATTACCAACGACCTGATGCGTGGTAACCGGATTGTGATGATCAAGCAATTGCTCACGCTCCGTACTTACCATGATATCCCGGTAAAGAGTATTGGCAAGGGATGGCTGATGCTGGGTGGCAGTACTGATCTTCAAAAAGGACCTGGTTATTATGCCGGTGACCTGAGTGGTATCACCGCCAAAAAGGTTCCCTTCTGGTTCTCTCCGTTTTATAAGCCGGGTAAAAAAATAGCCCGTACCAAAGATTGGAACAGTAAGATCGAAGCGATCGTAGAAGAGGCTCCCAACTGGGACATTGGTTTTGTGGTGGGTGTGCCTGCCTGGATTCAGATGTGCATGGAAAAGATCATCGAGCGTTACAAGCTGAAGAGCATCCATGACATGTGGCCTAACCTTGCCTTCTTTGTGCATGGGGGTGTATCTTTTGAGCCTTATAAAAAAGGGTTCGAAAAGCTGGTGGCCAAGCCGCTCACTTATATCGAAACATACCTGGCTTCTGAAGGCTTTTTGGCTTATCAGAACAGGCAGTTTGCCAAAGGCATGCACCTTTCGCTGAACGATCATATCTTTTTTGAGTTCATTCCTTTCAACGATAAGAATTTCGACAGTGATGGCAATATTGCCGAAAATCCTGAAGTGTTGATGATCCATGAAGTGGAAGAGGGGAAGGATTATGCTATTTTGATCAGCACTACTGCCGGCGCCTGGCGTTACCTGATTGGCGACACGGTGCGTTTTGTGGACAAAGAGCGTTGTGAGATCATTATCACCGGCCGCACCAAGCATTTCCTTAGCCTGGTAGGGGAGCACCTCAGTGTGGACAATATGAATAAGGCGGTTCAGGTAGTGGCCGATGAAATGAATGTCTGTATTCCTGAATTTACAGTAGCGGGTGTGCCGCACGGTCTTTTCTTTGCGCACCAGTGGTGGATAGCTTGTGATGATCAGGTGGATGCAGAAATAGTGCGGCAAAAGATCGATCAAAAGCTGAAGGATCTGAATGATGATTATGCAGTGGAAAGAGGCAGTGCTTTAAAAGATGTTTATCTCAAAATACTTCCGGAGTCCAGCTTCATGGAATTTATGCGCCTCAAAGGTAAAATTGGCGGTCAGCATAAGTTTCCCCGCGTAATGAAGGGTAAAATGTATGAGGACTGGGTAAAATTCCTGGAAACAGGCGCCCTTTAAATCCTGGATCTATACCAGCCATATCCTACTTATATGTAAAAGGGCGGGTATGTAACTTGTTCTTTTTCACTCGTCTTATTCTTTGTAAATTGACGTTTTAATTAGTTATTACTTCTTTTTAGCGCATGTGGCAAGCCATCATCAATGGAATAATGCTGGGGTGTATCCTTGCCTTATCGGTAGGGCCGGTGATCTTTACGGTGATCAAACAAAGTCTTAATAATGGTCACACGGGAGGGTTTTGCTTTGTTGCCGGGGTATGGATGAGCGATATAGTGCTGGTTGTTATCAGCAATGCTTTTTCTGCACTGGTAAGTGAGTTATTGGAGTACAAAGATATTATCGGTTATATCGGCAGCGCCTTTCTTGTAGTCATGGGTATTTTTTATCTCTTCTTTAAAAAGGTAACGCTGCGCACTGATGCGGAAGGAAAGATCGCACGCTTTCGCAAGCGGGATATGGTCAAAATATTCTCCAGTGGTTTTTTTATCAATACGCTTAACCCGAGTGTTTTTATTTTCTGGCTGGGCACGGCTACAGCTCTTGCCGCCAAGTTCAGTTTTCAACAGCGGGTCATTATCTTTTCTGTTTGTCTAGCGTTGAATATTGCAGCGGATGTTTTTAAAGTGCTGCTGGCGGGAAAACTCCGTAAGAGGCTTACGCTGCATAATATCAATGTTATTAACAAAGTGTCGGGTGTAATACTGGTTGGCTTTGGTATGGCATTGTTGTATGGCACTCTTTTTTTATCAAAGGAGATATGATCTTAATCTGAACCATCAGGGTTTTGTGTTGTAATAACAGGGTTGTAATAGTCTTAACAAAACCTTAGTTCATTTAATTAGCTTACCGCTGTAACTTGGCCTTGCATGAAAAAAACTTTACTTCTTATAACGGTTTTGTTCAGCTCGCTGCTTACTTTCTCCCAGCAATCGGATTTTATCGTACTTAAAAAGTGGAATAACCGCACCATTAAGACTTTCTACGTTGGTTCTTTCATATCGGCCCAAACTCACCGGGGGTTTAACATCAATGGGTTTATCACCGAGATCAGGAATGATTCTATTTATATCAGGCAGGAAGAACGGCAATTGATGGGTACAGAATTTGGCTCCACGCTGGATACTGTGAAGTTCACCATCGGCATCGATTACCGGGAGATCAGCAAGTTTAATTATACCAAGAATTATAAGTGGGGTGGCAAAAAGGGGTTTGTGCAGGTGGCGCTTCCCAAGATCATGATGCTGGGTGGTGTAGGGTTTATCATCCTGGAAACGGTAAATACCATATACCGCAAGGAGTCTTTCAATGATGACGGTAAACTGGCATCGCTTGGAGTAGCAGCAGGTGTTGCAGTAGCTGGCTATTTGTGGCAACACTGGCAGGACAGGAGCAACAAGGCTGGTGGTAAATATAAGGTTGTATATATGAAGGCGGCTGACATAAAATTTCTACAAAACAAGCAGTAGCCGCTAAAATTCGTGTTGGCTTTCCGACTTCTGTACTTTCGGGTTATCTTGCACCCCAAGCAATTTAACCCGGCATGGCCATCAAAACGAAGGGATTGGGTCTCCGGATTTGGAGAATCCTGAAACGAGTCTTTATTTTCCTCTTCTTTTTCCAACTGTTTTATATCCTTCTGCTCAAGTGGGTGGACCCGCCATTTACACTTACACAACTGGGCAGTCTCCTCAGCGGTAAAGGTCTCAAACGTGATTATGTATCTATCAAAAACATGTCGCCTTATGCGCGCCTTGCCGTTATTTGTTCTGAAGACCAACTGTTTCCGGACCACAATGGTTTCGACTGGAAACAGATCGATAAGGCCATGAAGAATAATGAAAAACGTCCTAACCGTATCAAAGGGGCTTCTACTATTAGTCAGCAGGTAGCCAAAAATGTATTCCTGTGGCAGGGACGTAGCTGGTTCCGGAAGGGGCTGGAGGTTTATTTTACTTTTATGATCGAATTGGTCTGGGGCAAAAAGCGCATCCTGGAAATGTATCTCAACGTGGCAGAAATGGGCAAGGGGGTTTTTGGTATTGAAGCTGCTGCGCAGGCTTATTTTAAAAAACCGGCGCAAAAGCTCACCCGTCAGGAGGCTGCTATGATCGCTGCCAGTCTGCCCAATCCTAAAGAATATACAGTAAAGCCCTTATCAAGGTATGTTGCCTGGAAATATCCGTGGGTGTTGCGTCAAATGAACAACCTGCAGGATGATGATGATATTCAAAAGCTGATTCAATAAATCTTACTATTCCACTTTCATTCTGACCCCGATGCTGTTCATGGAGGGGCTTTTAGGTATGCAGCTACTGATGGCAAACCGGAAGATGTATTTACCGGGCGGCAAATCAACAGGTGCCTGTACGCTGAAAGATTGTCTTGGTAGGCCAATGTTGCGCACTGTTAACCCTGAAGGGAAAAAATGAACTTTTTCACGCTCATCTTCAAAGGCCAATTGTATAGAGGCTGTGTCGTAGGGACTTTGCTGAAAAAAGGGAAAATAGTTGAATGGTGCCTCAATGATGCCTTGTACGACCAGTTGTTTATTTATTAATACAGGTTTTTCTTTGTACCGTATGTTGACCCTGGAAAAAGAGAAGAAAGGCGCGTATACATGGGTGGCCTGATCGCTCAGGCTTTTAAGGGGATCGATCTGTGTTACACTGTCATACACACCTACGGCCAGCACTTTCTTACCGATCATCTCATCTTCAATAGGCCAGAAATTGTAGTTGTTTCTCCGGTATTGAATATTATTCATGGAGAAAGTAGGTGTTTGCGCATAGAACCAGTATTTGGATGCATGCTGATAGGAGCCAATAAACACTACAGGCATGCCTTGTGCGCGATCTTTTATCTCCTTCACCCAGACTTTGTTCTCATGAAATTCGTCTTTTGGAAACCAGCTTGCGCGGGGTATCAGGGGAAACATGTAGATGCGTATCAGTAATACGAAGATCAATGTAATGGGCAGGCTTTTATATAGCCAACTGCGCCAGGATGGCTCCCGGCGTAGGTATTGATGGCTCAATACGATCAGGGCAACAAAAGCGGGCACCGTCCAGTTGGCTTCTATGCGGCCTCTGAGGCTGCTCAGCAGGAAGAATGCGTAAAAGCCTATCAGGGAATACTTCAATGCGCGTTCAATGGCTGCGCCGGGTTTATAATCGAACGCCGCTTTCAACAATAGCCATCCCATCAATGGACCAGCCAATGCCAGCTGACCAACGAGGTATTCGATGGTATAGCGTGTATCATACGAGCTGGCGCTTCGCTCAAACAGGTGAAATTGTATGGAAGGGAATCCGTGGGTGTACTGCCAGTAAAGGTGTGGCGCAAATACCAGCAGGGCTATTGCTGTTACGATATAGGTTTGGTAGCGGGTAAATAATTTAGGATTGGAGGCGAGGGTGCATAATACGATCAACAGACCATGGTACTTGCTATACAGCATGGCTGCCACACTTAGCCCCAGGAGTACCGTTCTTACAATCGTCATGTGTTCCGTGAAGCGCTGGTAGAGCCAGAAGAACAAGGCTACGAAAAACAGCAGCGGAATATCGGGCACTGCAAGAATGCCACCTATTTGTACTACGGCTATTGTGCAGACGATGGCGTAGAAAAGATAGTCGTCTTTTTTGGCCAGTAGCTGTTGTGTAAGAAAGATGGCGGCTGTATTTAGTATTACTATGAAAAAACGAACGCCCAGTTCATTGGGAAAAATAGCGTAGCCGGCTTTGATCAATAATGCTATGACGGGTGGGTGGTCAAAATAACCCCAATCGGGAAACTGGGCGTATATCCAGTAATATGCTTCGTCATCAAATAACTCTGTGTAACCTGCCTGGATAAGGTTTACCAGAAACCAGGCGATGTAGAACAGCAGTCGATGATTTCTCTTGATAAAACTAAGCATACCGGGCAAACGAAAAGCGCAAAGCTATGCTATACATTCAGTGTTTAAGCATTTCGTTAACAGCTTTAACAGCTTTTTGAAATCGTTGTTCGTAGTCGCCTGAGATATTTATCCAGGGTACTGATTGGTTTAACATGATATCTTTATAGATATAATACAGTTCCCGTCTACTTTCCAGGTCGGGGTATTCACGTAATTCATCTTTGATCCAGGGTAGGTCTGTGTCGCATAGTAAATACAGGTCGTAGTTTCTTTGTACGATCTGGTCCAGTATCCACGCATGACATTGTCCAAATACATACTCACACCACACTTTCATCACATAGAGATCTGTGTCGACAAATAGCAGGGGAGGTTCTTTCTTATCTGTTTCTAATGATGAAAGGTATTTTTCTTCCAATGCAACCTGACCTTTGGCAATGGTCAGCAGGTCATCGTACTGATAACTGGTGCCATGTTTCAGCAGGTATTCGCGGGCATATTCCGGCACCCAGGCAGTAGCATAATGCGCGGCCAGTTGTTCGCACAACGTACTTTTTCCAGTCGACTCGGGTCCTATTACTACTACTTTTTTTATCATGGGATACTAAACTTCAAATATACTATGTAATCAGGCTGCGTATGCCTGCTTTGCTTCCCGGGCGCGCCTGTTCCACTCGGCCCATCCAAAGCCTGCCATCATCAAGAGGATAAAATAAAATACACTGGTGGAAACATATCCTTTTACGAAGTACAAAGGAATGGATGCAATGTTGGTTGCTATCCACCAATACCAGCTTTCCACTTTTTTCTTTGCCATGAGCCACATGCCTGTATAGGCTGTTGCTGAAGCCAATGCATCTGCCCAGGGGATGACTTCCTGTGAGAATTCTTTTCTTAGCCAGATGAGGGCGATGAAGATGGTAAGGTAGCATACGCCAAAGAACAGGAAATGCTGTAACCACTCTTTTGGGGTAGAATGGCGTATCACTACAACATGTTGTTTGGCTGCGTCTTTTTTGGTCCAGAGTGTCCAGCCGTAAATGCTCATAACCGTGTAATAAACATTTACACTCGCCTCGCCGGGCAGGTGTGCAATGAGGCTGAGGTAAGTATAAATAATGGTGCTGACCAATCCTACGGGGTATACCAGTATGTGTTCGATCCGGGAAAACCAAACGCTGGCAATGCCGGTGAATACGGCAATGTATTCAAGTGCGGAAGTGTGCAGAATACCGTCTACAAACCGCTGATAAATTTCAGATATGCTCATGTGGTCGATTACAGGCCCTCACAAAGTTTTTTAAGATTACGCAACCCTTCCTCGAACTGCTTATTCAGGGTTTTATTCAGGACGGGGCTCATCAGCCTGGCCATTGGATAAGGAAGATCGCCATTGTTTTGCCAGGTTACTTTTGTTTCTCCGTTGCCCCATTCTTCAAAGAGCCAGTTGTCGCTGGCAATGCTTTTCCAGGGCTTTATGAACTCGAGGTTGAAGTGAACATGTTTTTGATCGATGGCGCGCAACACCAACCTTCCTTCTCCGATCTTTTTTCCGCTCCACCAGTATTCATGGCCAGGGTTTTGGGGTGTGCCTTTGATCTCCATCTTGCTGCCGGGCTCTTTCATTTGCCAGGGATTCCAGCGTGCGTAATAATTGAGATCGGCTACCCGGCTCATTACTTCCTGCACAGGCTTTAATATTACCAATGATTTCTCTATATGGTACCTGGCAGGCATAAAGAGCGCCAGCACCAATAATGCTACGATGATACCGACCACGCCAAAAATAATGTACAATACCAGCATAGGCAGGCTGTTTAGCTGTAATTTACTGCAAGCGGGCAATAAAGCCAAGTTGCTGAAATACAAAACCCCCTTGTTGTGACAAGAGGGTTCGTTTATCATTCATTTATTGTGGTCTTATTCTGCTTCGGCCACTACTTCTTTTACCTCGGGGATCATTCGTTTCATCATGCCTTCGATACCTGCTTTCAAGGTGATCATGGAAGAGGGGCATCCGCTGCAGGAGCCTTGTAACATCAGGTTTACTACGCCATCATCATAGCTTTTGAACTGGATAGCGCCGCCATCCATTTCCACGGCTGGTTTTACGTAGTTTTCCAACAGTTCTTTGATGCGCTTTACCACATCATCGTCATCAGCTGATACCGCATTGCTGCTCTGTGGTACGATAACCGCTACTTCTTCTTCATTGATCACTGCTTTTCCTTCTTCGAGGTATTCTTTGAGGAACTGGCGGATAGTTGGTATTACGTCAGTCCATTCTGTTTCTGTTGTCTTGGTGAGTGTTACAAAGTTGCTGGCGATGAATACTGCCCTGATGAAAGGGAAGCCAAACAATTCTGTAGCGAGGGGGGAGGGCTTAGCGCTTTCTACATCTGGGAAATCAATGCTTTTGCCCGGATATAATAGCTTATTGGCCACAAACTTCATGGTTTCCGGATTGGGAGTCATCTCTGTATAGATACTGATAACCGGACTGCCTGTTTTAATCATAATTCCCAGTATTTTATAGTACAAAAATAACAAACCCCGGCCAGCATTTGTTCTTTTTATTCCGCTGTGTTTTTAATGATCGCAATCATCGGCATGGGCGTGATCGTGAATGCGGCAGGCGCGGTAGTTGATCACATGGGCCGATACGATGAAGAGAACGGCAAAGGGGAGTAGCCAGAATTGATAATCGTGCCATATCTGTTTGGCAATCAATAATATAATGCCAATCGAGAATACAATGGCCGGTGTAAAGCTGTGGTGATGTTTGCGGTAGCCGTGCCAGAGGGAATACATGCCAATCACGAAGGCAATACATATCATCCCGTATTCCAGGGCGACGTTCTCAATGATGTTGATACCAAAAACAGGCAGGCTTGTGAGCAGGAGGGGTAAAACTGCGCAATGGATAGCACAGGCTACAGAAGTAGCGATACCAAGTGCGTCCCAGTTAAACCTGAAATTCATGGCGCGAAGATAGGGAAAACTTTCTTATGCAACCAAGTTGCAAACGAAGTATTAAAATAATTTTGATTGCTCTGTACGGTTATCCTTTCCAAACAGCCCTAAGCTGTGTTTTCCTAAATTTGCAGCCATGCGTAAAAAGATCGTATTTTATATAGGTTTTTTCCTTGTTCTCGTCGTTGGCTTTTATTTTGTACTCACTAAGGTGATACCCGGTTATGGTAAAGTAAAGCTTCCCGTTTTAAGCTATGTCCTTCCTTTTCAATTCGTTAACCAGGATGGCAAGATTATTACCGAAAAGGACCTGGAGGGTAAGGTGTATGTAGCGGAGTATTTTTTTACTACCTGCAAGAGCATCTGCCCCATGATGAATACGAACCTGAAGCCTATTCATGAGGCTTTCAAGGGTGATTCACGGTTCCTGATCGTATCGCACACCTGCGACCCGGAAACGGATAGCAGCGCGCGTCTTAAAGTGTATGCCGATTCTATCAAAGCGGACACGCAGCGTTGGTGGTTCCTGACAGGCCGTAAAGACAGCTTGTACAGTACTGCCCGCACCAGTTATTTGCTCGATGATCCAAAGAACAATCTGCAGAATATCGATGATCAGTTTTTGCATACACAGTTCTTTGCGTTGGTTGATAAAGCTGGTCAGGTAAGAAAGATTTATGATGGCTTGAGTAAAAAGGAACTGGAAGAGCTGAATAAGGATATTAAAGATCTGTTGGAAGAGCCCATCGCTCAAAAACGATTTAGTAATAACCTTTTTGGCAACTGATAATAACCGTAATGATTTAAAAAGTTTAAACATGGAAACGCAGATCGATAATATATTAAAACGTAGTCAACTAAGCGTTACGGGTAGCCGCAAAAAGATCCTGGAGTTGTTTTTAGCGACTAACGGTGGTGCACTTGCGCATGGTGATATTGAAAAAAAGACTGGTGAGAAGTTTGACCGCGTGACTGTGTACCGTACGTTACAAACCTTCCTTGAAAAAGGAATTATACATAGTATTCCTACGGCTGATAATTCTGTGCGGTATGCTATGTGCAAGGAGAATTGTGCTGGTGGCCACCACCATGATAACCACGTACATTTCATTTGCAGCGCCTGCGGAAACACAACTTGCCTGGAAACGGTAATGATCCCTGAAGTAAGGTTACCAGAAGGATTTCAACCTGAGCAATTCCAGATGGTAGTAACGGGTGTATGTAAGAATTGTCAATAAACGAAGATTAATTGATCCTACTCAATTCCCTGTCCTGGGCTGTTTTAGCAAGAAATTTATTGATTGGTTGACCTGTGTTTCTGGTCGGATTCGGGTATAAAAAGAAAGCCCCGATGTAGAAACACCGGGACTTTTGGTTAAGGCTCTGATTAGTAGCTATTTTATGATGTTCAGATGATTGCTCATCTTACTATCGTAGACAAGTATTCCTTACAAAGATAATTGTTACATCGAATAAACCATATACCACTAACTGGGTATTTTTTTACCGCCTATTCATCAACGTTTTATTGCTTCCATTTCCTCCTGCACAAACTTCATTAGCACTTTTATACGCTCGGGTGAGAAGTTGAATTCCAAACCCGCGGCTTTATAAAGTTCGGGTAGGGTTTTGGTTCCGCCCAGACTTAAAGACTGTATATAGTTGTCTAACGCTGCATCCTTATTTTTTCTGAATTGCATCCACAAACCAATGGCTCCCAATTGTGCAATGCCGTATTCGATATAGTACAATGGTACCTCGAACAAGTGTAGTTGCCGTTGCCAGCTATAGGTGCGGTAGTTATCCAGTCCACTGAAATCGATTACATTGGAAGAAAATTCATTTAGTATTTCCATCCAACGAGTTGCGCGTTCTGCTTCTGTATGATTGGGGTGTTCGTATACCCAGTGTTGGAATTTATCGATGGTAGCGATCCATGGGAAGATCGTAATTACACGTTCGAGCTGATGTTCTTTTGCCCGTAACAGGTCATCGGGGTTGTCAAAAAATACGTTCCAGGCATCCATGCTAAACAGCTCCATAGCCATACTGGCTACTTCGGCTATCTCCATCGGGTATTCTTTGAAGGAGCTCAGTTCTAATGGGTGAGCAAGGAATGAATGTACAGCATGTCCGCCTTCGTGTACCATCGTCGTTACGTCGCTCATTTGTCCTGCAGCGTTCATGAAAATGAAAGGTGCGCCAGTTTCGGCGAGTGGGCAATTGTATCCTCCGGGCGCTTTTCCCTTCCGGCTATCCAGATCGAACCGCTTCATCTCATTCATCTTACGCAGGCAATCGGCAAAGAATGGACGCACTTCCTGGAAGCAACGGATGCTTTTTTCCAGTAGTTCATCTCCTGATTTGAAAGGAGTCAATGGCTTGATACCGGCTGGCTGTGCTTCAAGGTCCCACGGCTTTAGTGTATCGAGGCCCAGTTTATCTTTTTTCCTTTTATATATTTCATTCACTAACGGAAGCACATGTTGTTTAACTGCTTCGTGAAACTGGTAACAATCTTCTTTGGTGTAATCGAAACGACCCAGCTCTTTGAATTTATAATCCCGGTAATTATCAAATCCGGCATTTTTTGCTACATGGTGGCGTTTTTCGATCAGCTTTGTATAGAGTTCGTTCAATGCTTCTTTATCCTGTATTCTTCTTTCGTTGACTTTGCGGTAAACGGTTTCACGCAAGGTCCGGTCGGGGCTTTCCAGTAGTTTGGATGCCTGTTGCAGTGTGTACTCCTGGCCATTCACTTCCACCGTCATCTTGCCTGAGATCACACCATATTGTTGTTGCAACACGCTTAATTCAGACTGAAGGGGAATGTTCTCTTCGCGGAAGAGTTCAATATTCTTACGAACGCCGCGCAGGTAGGTGAAATATTTTTGTTTATCCAGCTGTGCTGTGTAGGGAGACTCGACCAGTTTGCGGTTCAGCTTGTCTGCATACAATTGTATTTGTGGTTGCAGGTTTGTAACAAAGAATACGAATGCTTCTTCCAGTGCTTTATTCTCTGTGTCGCAGGTCATTTTTATTTGGCGCCAGCATGCGTCTTCACTTACGACCGCCTCCAGTTCGCTCATATCCAGCAGCCATTTTTCCAACTCTTCGTTATTTCCTATGGGCCTTTCCTGCAAGTCTTTGAAATAGGGTTCGAGGGTATTCCAATCTGTCACTATAAAGTCGGCGGGCAAAAACTGCCTGGGTAGTTTCTTAATATCTGCGCTGTAATTCATAGATCATTGTTTAAATACTAAAGCTACAACCCCGGGTGCAAAACAAGCACCGGCAGTTGTAGCTTTTGTGGTAAATAGTTAAAAAGTCTATTTCTTGGTAGATTTTTTAGGGGCGGCTTTCTTTTTGGCCGGTTCTTCGCCCGCTTCTTCTTTTTTGGCCTTAGGCGCAGCTTTCTTTTTTGGCTTTTCTGCCGGTTCTGCTGCTTCTTCAGCTGGTTTTTCCTTTTTGGCGGCTGCCTTGGTGGCGGCTTTCTTGGCAGGGGCCTTTACGGGCTCTTCTGCTGCCGGCTCTTCCACAGGTGCTGCTACTTCTTCGGTAGGTTCCTCACCAGCTTCGCGGAGCTTGATTTCCACGTCGTTAGCCTGAAGAACACCCAGCCATTTCACCATTTTCTTCATATCGCTGGCATATACGCGCTCGAAATCCAGATCGGGATAAGCTTTCTCGAAGTATTTCTTCAAAGCGCCATTGTCTTTGCCATCGGGGAGCTTTTCTCCGCTGTTCTGCATGGCCTGGAAGATCTCTGCCAGGTTCACGTTGTCACGCACGGTATATATCTCAATACTTTCCAAATGGGAGAAGTTATGTACCCGGCTGGATACAAACCGGGTAGTCTTATCGTCCAGTGAACGAACGATAGCGCCATCGCTTTTGCTGCTTACTAACTCATACAATCCGGGTAATCCTGTTACCGCTATGATTTTTCCATATTCCATATCGGGCTGAAATTTTAAAGGATATGCAAGATAAACGGATTTCGGCAAACCCTGTTCCAAAAATTGGGTATCCTCGTATTTAGGGGCCTTTTTAGGATTTATGGCTCCGGATTTGCATATTTCCGGCAGGAAGGCCGGGTTGTTAACCGCCGGTTAAATTAATGGGTCAGCAGCGCAGGTTTTTGCCGTCTTTGCCTTCCAATTAATACAGTCAATATTTAAAACACATAAACAATTATTGCAATGAAAAAAGCAATCTTCTTGTTGATAGCTGTAGCCTTCGCCGGTATCTATACTGCCAATGCTCAAGGCGGTGGTGGCGGCAATTTTCAACGTCGTACTCCTGAAGAACAACTGAAAGCGGTAAAAGAAAAGCTGGGTGATCTTAAACTTACGCCCGATCAGACAACTAAGTCTGACAGTGCTTTTATGAAGTATTTCAGAACCCGTGACAAGGTATTTGAAGAAATGCGTGCTGGTGGCGGTCAGATCGATCGTGATGCAATGCGTGAAAAGAATCAAAAGCTCACTACCGACAGGGATGATGAGCTGAAGAAGATCTTCGACGAAGCGCAATTCAAAAAATGGAAAGACGAAATTGAGCCTTCTCTGCGCCCTCAACGTGGTGGTGGCGGCGGAGGTGGTAATCGTAACTAATTGTTACGATGCCCCGATGATATTATGCCCCGGTCAATAGGCCGGGGTTTTTGTTTTATTGACCCATCCACTGTTTGAAGGCTGTTACATTTTCCTGGCTGATCACGATCTCTTCCTGCAGCGCAGGTTCTACCTCGAGCAGCAACTTGCTTTTGGGATATGTTTTGATGCGTTTGATAGCGCTCATGTTGAGCAGGTATTTACGGTTCACCCGGTAAAAAAGAGATGCATCAAGTTGTGTTTCTATATCGCTCAGCGATTGATCGAGGATAAACTTTTGCCCCTTATTGTCGACCATACAAACCAGCTTGTGGGTGGCATAGAAATAGGCAATGTCTTCTGTTTTGATACTGATATAATCTGCACCGCGCTTTACAAGGAAGCGTTTTTTGTAACCGTTCTCAGCGGACTTCTGTTGCCAGTTGACCAGGTTTTGATAGCTGGCCGCAAAATGCTGTTTCAGTTTTTCATACTTCTTGAGTGCTGCTTCCAGCTTGACCTGTTTGATGGGTTTTAGTAAATAATCAATGCTGTTGTGTTCAAAGGCTTCCTGCCAGTATTCATCGTAGGCTGTGGTAAAGATCACCGGGCAGCTGATCGTGGTTTTTTCGAATATCTTAAATGAGAGCCCATCACTCAGCTCAATATCCATAAAGATCACGGCGGGTGCAGGATGTGCCGACAGCCAGTCTGTTGCCTGTTGAATGCTTCCCAATACATTCAGCACTTGTATAGCGGGATCGCAGGCCTGCAGGGCTTTCCGTAGTTTTTCGGCGGCTGGTTTTTCATCTTCAATGATCAGTACATCCATATCAATCTATTTTTAGAACAGGTAAAGAAACAGTAAACTCATATTCTGTGGCATCTACTGTAATCTCTTTACCGGTAGTAAGTTTATAACGTTCGTCGAGGTTGTTCAACCCGATCCGGGAAGAGGGCTTGCGTAACGCTTTTTTATGTACGCGGTTATGAACAATTAATACCTCCTGCTGCAGCTTGATGTTCACCACCAATGGAGAAGCATCTGAAAATTCATTGTGCTTGATCGCATTTTCCACCAATACCTGTAAAGAGATAGGCGGGATCAGGAATTGATCCATGTCACTATCTGCAATGGCCGTGTTCAAGTGAACAGCTTTTTCAAAGCGGATCACCAATAGTGAAAAATAGTCGTTGAGGAATTGGATCTCTTCCCGCAACAATACCAATTCGCGGCGTTTGTTCTGGAGGATGTACCGGTATACATCTGCCAGGTTATCGTTGAATTGTTTGGCCCTTTGGGGTTTCTCCTCGATCAGGTGAGACAGGGTATTTAACGAATTAAAGATAAAGTGAGGATCGATCTGGTTTTTGAGGGCTTCCAGTTCTGCTTCCACTTTTGCCCTCGCCAGCTGTGCATTCTTGAGCATTTCATTTTCAGATTCTTTTACCAGGAAGAATGTCTCATATACGTGCACAATGAATACTACGCAGATCATAATGATCAGGGTAGATTCTGTGATCACATTCCAGTTAATGATGCCGGCTTTGAATATCTGGTACCACCCCATTAATAATAATATACTGATCGGGATGGTATAAAAGGACACTGAAAAGATCAGGACGACCAGTTTACGTATCGGTTTATTGAACCAGTTGAAGTAGCTGCGTAGGGTAAACAACAGGTAGCGATTGCCTTCCCAGATCAGGAAGGCCAGGCCAATGGTGTAGGCATAGCTGAGTTTGATCTGCCAGTTGGAAAAGGTGTTATGGTCTACCATACCTGTGATAAGAGGAATGGCAATACCGAAAAAGGGTATTAGTATCAGCCGGAAGCCGATATCATTTACCTGGTTGGCAACCGGAACTTTCGTCGCCGCAGTGTTTGGTTTCGTCACCCCATTTTCCATGCCGGTTCGCTTTTCGTTGGGATGGAAAAATTAGTGAAATAGATTCGATAAATAACGATCATTTTAAAAACCCTTAAAGCATAACAAATGGATATGAACTCTATCAACTGGCTGGCCATTCTGGTGGCCGGAATTTCCGCCTTTGTATTGGGCGGGGTATGGTATTCTCCCGCCTTGTTTGGCAAGGCCTGGATGAAGGAAAATAACATGACGATGGAAGATGTGCAGAAGGGCAATAAGGCGAAGATATTCGGCTGGGCCTTTGTGCTTTCGCTGGTTATGGCCGCCAATCTTGGAATGTTCCTTGCCGATCCTAAAGAGCCTTGTCCCGGAGCTCCTGTTGCCAACATTTCCTGGGGCGCCACTGCTGGTTTCCTGGCTGGCATCTGGGTGTTTTGCAGCATCGCTATTGTGGCATTGTTTGAACACAAAACAGCGCGTTACATTTTTATCAATGGGGGATATTGCATTTTGGCGTTGGTGCTCATGGGGGCGATCATTGGTGCGTGGAGATAGTATTTATAGCCATAAAGAACGATTCAGTAAAAGAAACAGCCCGCTCAATAAGCGGGCTGTTTTATTGTTTCAGGTTCTATCAACTATTTCTTCGTATACACGATCTCCATGGCTTTGTATTCACTTCCGCCTGCTGGAGTATTGTACATTTCCATTTTCTGGGTTTTATCATCGACGAAGGTCATGATCTCGCGCATCTTGCACTCTTTTCCGGTTGTTGGATCGAGCATGCTGCCGGTAAAAGTTATGCTCTTCGATGCTTCATCCCAGGGACCTTCTAAATTCATAATCCCTGTGCCCATATTGTCAACCCAGGTGCTTACGAATACTTTTTTGGAGTTGTCATAACCAACAATGCTTTGTCCCTCGAATGGCATACCACTGAATGATCCGGTAAACTTGGCTTCCTGGTAGCGGCCACCCATGATCATACGGTTGATAGCAGTGCCTTTACTTTCTGTAGGCGGAGCGCCGGGCGCCATCCATGAAGTTATTTTGGCATCCCACTTTCCGTCCTGTGATTTCAACATCTCATGCGGCTTGCCGGGTGTCATGTAGGCTTCCCAGGCTTTCATCATGGCTGCAGAATCCATGGGTGGTGCGGCAGCTTCCGCAGTAGTAGTTGAGCTATCGGATTTGGTAGTACTGGAATCACTTTTGGGTGCGCTATCTGTCGTTGCTGCATCATTACAGGCCACGATGGCGAGCGCAAGCGTTGAGTAAAAAATAACGGTTAGCCGTTTCATAATAAATGTGTTTTAAGAAAGGTAATCAAATTACCTGCCTGCCCCACATTCTACCCCTATTAAAACGACGATCCCGGAAATTTTCAGGATGAAAAAAGTCGCGTTTAAGACGCGACATTACATAAGCGACATGCTAATGGCTGACCACTAATCTGGAAACTGTGTTTTGTCGATGTTCGGAATGATCCGCAAGGCATTTTTGTAGTACACTTTTTTCAGGATAGCATCCGGCAATCCCATTCCATACATGGCCCAAAATGCATGGTATTTTTTGTGGTAGGGGAAGTATTCGTCTTCAGTTTCCAGTACACGAAAATAAGTGGCATATTCTTCGGGCACCCAGCTATCTTTTCCAAACAGTATTCTGTCCTGGTATTGCTCAAAAAATTTGCGGGCAGCTTTGGGTTGGCGGCCCAGTTCGGCAATTACGGCGCCAAACTCAACTACTACGTTGGGCATTTCATTGAGCAGTGAGCCCAGCTTTGCCAGGTCGTTGGGATACCAGCCAAAGTGTGCAGCAATGAAAGTTGTTTTTGAATGCTTTTTAAACATACGGTGCTGTTCTTCAATGAGCGTTTCCCAGGAAGCAGGGTCTGTGTTGCTGCGCTTCCGGCCCGGATGGGTGGCGAGCTCCAGCCAGCGTTCATTCTTATCATCCTGTGCATCCCAAAAAGGTTTGGGATCAGCTGTGTGGATCAGTACCGGTATTTTCAATTGGCCGCATTTAGCCCAGATGGCATCCAGCCGTGGATCGTCTACTGTTACACGACTGCCTTTGTTGTCTTTTACAGAAAAGCCGAGGTTCTTGAATATCTTCAGGCCATTGGCTCCTGCCTTTACATCGTCTTCCAATTGCTTCACTGCTTTCTCGGTCCAGCCAGTTTCTCCGATGCCGGAGAAGTTGATGTTGGCAAATACGATAAAGCGCTTGGGCGAAGTGGAACGAACGGAACTGGTCATATCCTGCAGGCGATCTCCGTTGCCGCCACTCAGGTTCACCATCACTTTCATGTTGAGCTTATCCATGTCCTGCAGCAGGCGGTTGATATCGTTTGGCCGCAGGCTGTTTTGGTGGTTGTGTACATCTATAAATGGATACTTGGCTTTTTTCAGTGGATGTTCCGGCACTACCAGTGTGGAAATGGGGCTGTATTGTTCGAAGTCCATTCCCCGGCCCGATTGGGCGCGGACAATAGCTGTCATTACCAGTAACGAAAGGATCAGGGATAATTTCTGCATGTACAAGGTTTTGAGTAGGGCAAGCTATGGGAACAATTATAAACCGGGAAACCAGTCATCAAACTTTTACAAATTTTGTGCTTCCCGCTGGTAAGCACCTCTTCTTTACGGTCTGGCCGCCCAAAGCGGCCTGACCGGTTAATCAGGATGTTTTTGCAACCTCCTGCAACACAGCTTCTATCCGCTCTTTCAGCGCGTCGTACTCCGTAAAGCCTCTTGCCAGCAGGTAAAATTTGGATTCCGATGCCTGTAATAAAACGGCCGGGAAGCCAGTTACCTGGAGTTGTTTGCAAAGCGCAAATTCATAATAGGCCTTCTCTTTATAAGCTTCACTGTGGAGGGATGCATAAAACTCTGCTGCGGGAATATTGTATTGTTCCAGCAGGTGGCGGTAGGCCTCATCATCGCAAAGGTCCCTGCCTTCGAAATTGAGGGCATACTGCAGATCGGCTGCAAAGGCTACCTGCTTATCGGGGTAATATTCTTTAAAGACACACATCGCGATGGCAGGCTTTTCGGAATTAAGGAACCAATCGCTATCCTCGGGGTTGTTGATATGCCAGAGAAAGTCGGACCCGAATTTGATGCCTGTCCGCTCTTCCACTACTTTATATGCCTGGCTGATATAGCCGGCCATCGTGCTGATGGGCTGAGGCTGATCGGGAATGATCATCCCTCCTGAAAGCACTTCAAAGAAGAACTTGTCTTTATACTCTTCGGCAATCCGCTTGATAACCGGACTAAAACCATAACACCAGCCACAGTAGGCGTCGTAACAATAGAAGATCGTCATCATTTTCAGGTAATAAGCCGACAAAATTACGACCTAATTGCAACATGAACATTAAATGATGCCCGTATCCGGTCGACAGTGTGCCGGAGAAAATAATTTAATAATAACGTCAGAAAAAAGCTCGGCTTGGTCTGATGCGGGCATTGGTTAACGGCCTGCTGATCGGTTTCGGGTATTAGTTATGTTTAGTAAGTAGTAGCTATTAAAACGCCTTAATAAAACATCCTAAAAAGGTTAAAGATTAGTTATAATACACATACATTTATCATGCGTTTACGTTTCTTCACCATTATAACAACATTCAATACCTGTAAAACTGTTTCTTATGAAACGCAAGCTTACTCTACTCCAAAAGGCAGCATTATTTTTATTGGTTATCATCGGAACGGGCATCACTGCCAATGCCCAGTTGAAGATTGGCGACAATCCTACGAGCATTCAGAAATCTTCTATTCTTGAGTTGGAAAGCTCACGGCAGGGTTTGCTGTTGCCAAGGCTGGCGGATACAGCGGCTATCAATGCGCTGACGCCTCCTGATGGTATGATCATTTACCTCAACTCAGACAAAAGCTTACGTCTGCGTAGCAACGGTGCGTGGAAAAAGATAGCTGATCTGTCTGAAGCAAATTCCAACTGGTCGCTTACCGGTAACATGGGTACCAACCCCAGTGTGAATTTTATTGGAACGATCGACGGGCAGCCGTTGGTAGTTCGTACCAACAATGCAGAACGTCTTCGTGTGGATGCTGCGGGCAATGTTGGTATAGGTACCAATAACCCTACAGCCAAATTGAATGTGGATGGTTCTGTAAAATTGCAAAACCTTGCTACCGGTACTACTGAAACTGATGTGCTGGTGCTGGCCGCTGATGGTTCTGTTTACAAGAAAACCATTTCATCTGCAGCTTTTGAAAATGCTATCCGTGCTATCAATGGTATTCAGCGTCAAACACTGTCTGTCACTGCACAGGCGAGCGATACCTCTAATAATGTGTTGGTCCAGAACAGGGATGCCGATAGCACCATCGCACTTTATCTGCCTGTACAAAATGGTTCCTCTGCTTCCAAGCCGTATGGCTTCTTAACGTATGCCGACTGGCAAAAGATCCAAAGCGGTATTCAAATGCTGGCTATTGGTGCTGTAGCTACAACACCTAATATCAACGGCGCTTCTATTTCTGCCGATTCCACTTCCCGTACGATAACGTTGCATCCTGCTGATGCCACCAATCCCGGTATTGTAACTGCAGGTGCGCAAACATTTGGTGGAGATAAAACATTCAACAACAACGTTAATGTTAACGGCACATTACAATTAAACTCCCTGGCCAATAATGCATCAGCAGACTCTGTGCTGGTTGTGACCAATGGTGTGGTGCAAAAAAGGCAAGTGAGTGCTGCTGCTTTTGGCAATGCCATTCGAAGCATCAATGGTAACAGAGACTCTGCGCAAGGTTTTGCGTTCAAAAATACCGGCACTGATCTTACTATATCTACCAATGGCACAGATAGTGTTTTCCTCAACGTGCCTAATGCAGCTGCCGCAGCAAGGGGCGTGGTCTCTACTACTGCACAAACATTTGCCGGAACAAAAACGTTCCAGGACAGTGTAGCCGCTGCCAAAGCGATCCTCGTGGGTACAACCGGTAGTGCCAACTCTACTGTTCAGGTAGAAGGCTCTCTGTCGCTGGCTATCACAACTATTTCCACCAGTTACACAGCGGCTGTTACTGACAATACGATCCTGGCCAACACCAGCTCTGCAGCCATCACTGTTACTTTGCCTGCTCCTGGTGCTATTAAAGGACGTATCTATACCATCAAGAAGATAGGTACTGGCGGTATAGACAATCAGCTTACCATCAGCCCTAATGGCGGCACAATCGATGGTGGTTCAGCTTACACTATTTATAACGACTGGACTTATGTGACGCTGCAAACGGATGGCAGCAACTGGTATGTGATCAAGAAATAAGGTTGGACCTTGCTAAAGCTGTTGTTATGTCACTTGCCAAATTACTTGGTGCAGGGCTTGTACTATTATTATGTTTCCACACAGGGTTTTCCCAACAACTCAGGTTGGGTAATAATCCTTTCACGGTAGAGAAATCGGCCGTGCTGGAGTTGCAGTCCAACAACCAGGGTTTATTGTTTCCGCGGATCACCGACACGCTGTTGATCAATACGCTCAATCCGCCGGATGGCATGGTGATCTATTTCATGCCGCTCCGGCAGTTGCTGGTTCGCGCCAATGGCTTTTGGAGAATAGTACAGAGTAACGGTGCTATCACAAGTTTGAACGGTCTTGCCGGCGCCACGCAGACTTTTGCTACAGGCACTGCCGGTACTGACTTCAATATTGCTTCGGCAGGAACAGTGCATACGTTCAATTTGCCGAGTGCCTCTGCCACAGCGAGGGGGCTGGTTACTACTGGTGCACAAACCATTGCCGGCAGTAAAACATTCTCCAGCGCCCCGGTCTTTTCTTCCTTTACCCAGGGCTCGGTGCTTTATGCGGGCAGTGGTGGGTTGTTGTCGCAAAGTAATAGCAGCTTTTTCTGGGATGCTACCAACAGCCGGTTAGGTATTGGCACCAGTGCTCCGGCATCGGCACTGCATGTTACCGGCACTAATCCGCTTACGTTGACAGGTCTGGTAACGGGCCTTGCCACTGATAGTATTTTGACGGTACTAAATGGTGTGGTAAAGAAGATACATCCTTCTGTGCTCACATCTTCCAGCAGCGGGTGGTCGCTCACTGGCAATGCAGGAACGAACCCCGGCACTAATTTCCTGGGCACTACCGATGGACAGCCTTTGATCATTAAAACAAACAACACACAAGTAGGTCGATTCGATGCCAACTCGCTGGCCCTCGGCATAGGAGCTACGGTAAACAATGCAACGCACTCGTTTGCCTTCGGGAATAATGCGGCAGTTGCCTTTAGTATTACTAACGCATTGGCGTTGGGTGGGAGTGCTGCAGTGAATGGTTCCAACTCCTTTGCTATCGGTACCAGCGCCGTTGCCAACAGCCCTACTTCTTTTGCGTTGGGCAATGCTGCTACTGTCGCGTTTGGTGTCACTGATGCCATGGCGCTGGGTACCAATGCAACGGCGAACGCCTTGAATAGTATTGCGATTGGGGGTAATGGCAATGCTTCTTTTAAAACAACAGCAGCTGGTATAAGTGGTATTGCTATTGGTAAAGCGGCCACTGCCAATGCCAGCTATAGTATTGCGATCGGTGACTCGGCTATTGCAGGCTTTGTATCGGGTCCTCCTATTGCTATCGGCAGAAGCGCTTATGTGAATGGCGCCAACTCTGTAGGCATCGGCACAAGCACCAATATTTCCAATGTCTCTAATGCGACAGCAATAGGAGCTAACACATCAGTATCGGCCAGTAACTCTACGGCCATTGGATACAATGCTTCGGTGACGGTGAGTGATGCGATCCTTCTTGGCGACAAGTCTAATCCCAATCTTGCTGTAGGGATTGGTACAGATAATTTCACCAATGGAGCGCGTGAAAAACTATTGGTAGATGCTGGCAATGTCAGTACTTCCTATAATGTTATCAGTGGAAAGGGGAATGTAAACAACTATCTACAGCTCAATATCCAGAACCGCTCATCGGGCGATGTGGCCAGTTCTGACCTGGTGGCTACTGCCAACAATGGAACGGAAACTACTAACTACGTAGACCTGGGTATAAACTCAAGTGGTTTTACCAATACCACATATCCCATCATAGGTGGCGCCAACAATGCTTATCTCTACAGTACCGGCAATGATTTTGTGATCGGTAATGGTACGCTCAGTAGGAACCTTTTATTTTTTACAGGCGGCTTTGCTGCTGCCAATGAGCGGATGCGAATCACAGGAACTGGTAGTGTTGGAATAGGTACAACTGCACCTTCTACTTTATTGCACGTACGAACAGGTACAGCCAACGATGGAGGGCTACGTCTTGAGAACCTTACCAATACTGCACCGGTTACAACTGGAACAGCAGTATTAGGCGTTGATGCCACTGGAAAAGTGGTGCGGGCTAAAGTCCCTTTATATTACAGTGGCACCGGTACCACCGCCAATACAGAAGAGGTAACGAAAATATGGGTGGCTGAGATTGCCAATAATGCAACAGGAACACCCTCTGTTACTATTCCTGCCAATGTAGCCTTTAATACTATTTTAAGCATACAGGTAACAGCCAAAGGTGGAACAGGCGTTGCCAATGCGCCTATTGTTAGTGTAGCAAGTAACACTACAAGCGTTATTAATTTACGTGTAGTGGAAAGTGCTGGTATTCTAATTGGTGGCGAAGCATTAGCGGCGCATGGAGAAACTGCTACCAGAATTTATATACGTGTTGAAGGGAACTGATTTATCTCTCATTCTAATAAACCGAATCTGTCCAGGCAAGTATTACATATTATTACTTTTATTTTTCTGCTGTTTGGTATATCACCTGTTGGATTTGCCCAATCAGGCTTTTACATT
The DNA here is from genome assembly GCF_059502485.1 of Paraflavitalea sp. Taxonomy (NCBI): domain Bacteria; kingdom Pseudomonadati; phylum Bacteroidota; class Chitinophagia; order Chitinophagales; family Chitinophagaceae; genus Paraflavitalea; species Paraflavitalea sp. The sequence continues at coordinate 411,507 of NZ_JCACET010000008.1, read as the reverse complement.
CCTAATCAGGGCAAGATCTTTTTTAACGGAGATACGGCTACTATTTTTTCCAATGTGCAAAATGGTGGCAAGCTGGGTGTGGGCAAAAATGCTGTAGTGAACTTCAAAGGCCGTGTTTGGGAAAATGAGCCGCAATCGTCATTGACTGATGAAAGCCACAATGGAGAAGGAATCATCGGTATAGGCGGCTTGATCAGATTTCTCTCTACCGACACCACCCGGCAATTTCTTAATGGCGGGTATAATGCTGCCAGCCGCTTTGGTCCTGGATTCCCGAACCTGCAAATACAGAACAGTAATGGTGTAAGACTTATCGGCAGTACTGCCAAAGTGCGAAATGAATTGAAGTTGACGAACGGTCTCGTTTACCTCGACAATAATATACTGGTGGTTGGTAATGAAGAGAACTCCGGGAAGATCACAGGCTTCGATTCCGCCCGTTATATTGTCACCGGTAATGCACCCGGCACGGGCATGCTGGTCAGGGAAAATGTCCGGGCTACTGATAACATTGTTGTATTTCCTGTAGGGTCGCATGCTCATCAATACACACCTGCCGGCATAAGAACCAAATCACTTTCAGGCGATGACTTCTACGTTACTGTTTTCGATAGTGTAAAAAGACTGGCAACAACTGGCGCCAATCTTAAAGAAGAGTCTGTAAACAAGACCTGGGAGATAGGCAAGCGCTTCCGTCCCAACCAGGACGAGGTAGAAGTAATATTGCAGCACCTGGTGGCCGACGAGGGGGCTGTTTTCAACGCAGGCAGACGGTTTAGTTATATTTCCCGGTACACCAATGGTGTATGGGACACCGGCCCGCCGCTTATTACACCACAGATCGGTTACCTGAGTACTGGCCCGTTGTTATTGAATGCAGGATTGAATGAGCGGACATTGGATGGTATTATGCCGACCTCAACCTATTATACCAAGTTTGTGGGTAAGGGTGATCCGGGCATTAATAAAACCAAGGTATGGTTAAGCGGTTATCGCATCAATTATCAAAACGTAAAAGTATACTGGACTACCAAACCAGAGGTTAACAATAATTACTTCGTAGTGCAGCGTAGGTATAGTAACCAAACTGATTTTGTTAATATCGACACCGTAGCTTCAAAAGCTCAAAATGGCAACAGCCAGAACTTCCTGAACTATGAGCTCAATGACCCGAATAGTTATGGAGCAATTACCTACTACAGGCTGATGCTGGTAGACTTCAATGGAAGGGAGACCTTCTCTAATGTAGTACCTGTAGGACGCCTGGCGGGCGGCAACCAGGTGCTGGTATGGCCTAACCCAAGCAACGGCAGGTTCTTTGTGGGTATCGGTCCTGCTATGACCATCAAGAGCATTGTGGTCTTCAATGTGCTGGGTCAAAAACTGAAAGAAGAGCCGGTGAATGACAGAAGCATTATCGAAATGTATTTGCCGATACCGGGCACTTATATCATTGGATTCGTATCACCAGGCGGAAGGTTTGTAGAATCTCAGAAATTGTTGATCAAGGGCTATGATTAATTTGTGGAGCAGCCGCCCCAAAAGGACATAAAAAAAGAGACTGTCTTATAAGTCCCTTCTTTCCCCGAAATGCTATTCCGGCTACAATCCTGGCCGACTTTTAAGACAGTCTCTACGATAATTAAAGAACGATATATGTTGAGTAATTGTACGCTGTGATTATTAGCCTACTTCCATCTCACCGGTAGTAGTATTCCTGCGCAAACCCTTCTTCATCTTATTCACCAGATCATCGGCAGTATCCCTGATCTTTCTTCTTGTTTCTGTTCCTTTGTCAGGTGCAAATAATGTGCCTACCAGTGCACCTACAGCTGCTGCAGCAACCATCCCAATAAGAATATGTTTTGCTTTCATAATAGTAAAGTTTAAAACGTGAATAATAAATCTACACTGCTGTAAATACCAACACTGTGCCAAACCTATAAATCAATAATCCCCACCTGTCCGGCGGGGATTACTGTGTATGTAGAGTAAGAGATGTTATTATCCTCTGCGGCCTGGTCTTTCTGAACCGCCGCCGCCATTGCCACCACCTCTTGAAGGTCTGCCACCGCCCTGATCACCACCACGATTGCCGCCTCCGCCATTATCCCTGCTGCGCTCAAAAGACCTTTGTTGAGGAGCTGCCGGAGCTGCCTCACGTTGTTGACGAGGTTGCTGTGGCTGTTGGGGCTGTATTACCCTGCCGCCACCGGAGTTACCGGGATTGCGGTCTGAACCCCTGTTCTGCCATTGGCGATTGTCGTCGTTGCCGCGTGGTTGGTTGACCCTTGGCTCACGGTTGCCGCCGGGAGCAGGATTGTTATTCCTGTTGTTCCAGCGGTTATTATCATCACGCTGACGATTATTATTATCTCTTATAGTACGTTCCCGGCTACCTGGGGTTGTGATGGCGCCTGGCGTTCTGTTGCCATCACCATTGCCCCTGTTGTCTCCTGACCTCCATTGGCGGTTAGGACGTTGTGAACCATTGTTGTTATTGTTGTCGCGGTTGGATGGCCTGTTGTTACCAAAACGGTTATCCCGTTGGTCGTTAGGCTGGCGATTGTAAGTCCTGTTTCCATTATTGTTATTGCCACCACGATTGTTATTATCAAAACGACCACTGCGGTTGCCGTTGTTATTATTATAATTCCTGTTGGCATAACCCTGCCTGTTGAAATCACGTCCCCTATTGTTGATAGCCACCCGTTGATTATCCCTGGTCACTACACCACGCCCACCACGGTAATTGTAAATGTTGTTGGTGCGGTTGATCTGCACAATGTTTATGTTGGTACGGCTGCGGTATCCATTGCTGTAATAACCACCTCCGTAATAGCCACCACGGCTGCGATAGGGCGTATAGCAATAAGAAGGACGATACACGCGGGGGCCCCACCAGCCACCATATCCATAACCCCAGGGGCTGCCAAAACCTATGCTGCTATGGAACCAACCGGCGTTGTAGTTGAAGCCGAAGCCCCAGCCAATCCATGGATTGTAGCGGATACCAAAGCCCCAGGTATAAGGACGTGGGAAATAATAGTGCCTGAACCAGGGCCTGTAATAGTAACCTGTACCATATACGATCGTAGGACCGTAAGCGAATGTATTAAGATAGCCAGGTGTGTAACCCATCCACACATAATCGGGCGTTACATCATAGATGTACACATACTTCATGTTATATACTGGGTAGCGGGGAGGGATCAGGGCTACAGCTGAAGGTCTTACCACAGCTACAGACCAGGGACCTACCGCGCTATTCGATTCAAACCAGATACCATTGTCTACAGAGTAGTAACGGCCTCTCCAGCGGATTACAGAAGCGGAAGTGTTGACCGCATAATCCATTTCAGTTCCATCAATGTCTTCAAATTGCGGGTCGCCATCATACACTACATCAGCTTTTGCTTGCTGCCTGTCTACCTTAGCGGTTTGTGGCACTTCTGCATCGGCCAAAGCATCCTGTGAAGCGGCTGTGCCTGCTACACTGGCAAGTACATTATCCTTGGGTGAACCTTCTTCGATACTGGCAAAATCCTGTGGTAATTTATCTGATGCCACAAACTGCCATTGACCACTCAGTGTTTTGGACTTGTACCAACGGCCAGAGATCAATACATAATATTGTTGTGACTGCACGTCCATGAAAATATCATCTTCTGAATTGGACACGTACAAGAGGTCTGTTCCTGATACCGGGGCGAAATTGGCTTCTCCCTTAGACTGGATCAGCTCGGCCGGTTCAGTACTTACAACTATTTTATACATGACGTTTTCGTCAGTCTCTTTTTCTGTTCCATTATCCTTGCTGGCATCATTTACCTGTTGTGCAATAGAATTCAGGTTTTGTGATACCTGCGTGGTCATAGCGTAAGGACCAGTGGCAGAAGAAGCCGTATACCAGTGTTTACCACCGTAGAGGTAAAAACGGCCATCACTATTCTTGATGATCGTGAAAGGCGTGTTTACTACTGCATCTACACCCCACTCGCTATTGCGTTGCAATTGTGGAGCGCCATCGATCAATACCAATATAGAAGGAGTATTGCTGTATAATACTTTAGGTGGTGTATTGCTGATCTGCTGAGAAAGTTGTGTTTGCTGATTATTCAGATCAAGCGATGTTTGCAGATCGCTCTGTGCGAAAGTGACACCTCCCTGGTTGATATATTGCTCGAGGGCATCGGCATAACTATCCAGGTTATTGTCATCACCAGGCAATTTGATATTCTCTATTTCAGCTTGCTGGATCTGTACGCGGCCACCATTGTTATTGGTAGTAGCTTTTAACCAGGCCATCCCGAAAACAGGATCTGTTTTACCACTCTCCAGTACAGAAATAGCAGCCTTTGCTTTCAGGTTATTGCCTGAATAAGATTCCGGCTGCCACTGGTACAGTTTAATCACTGCGCCTTGTGAGGTGGTGACGGTTTTGGGCCATGCGTCCTGTGCGGCAACAGAAAAGCCAGACAGCAAAGCACTGCCCAGCACGCACAATAGAGTATAGAATGATTTCATAAAGGAGCAATTTACTTTGAATAATCCCCGGTGGGTTTTGTTATCAGTAATCAAGTTACATCTGTTAGACGACGAAAGCTATTAAGGGTTTATGAAAGTCGCAAACGTTTGCAAAACATTATCAAAAAGGGGTGTTAAGGAGAGTAGGAGAGGTGCTTAATTTATTGTGTTTGAGGGTATAATTTATGCTGCTTATTAAACAGAGATTAAAAAAAGGGCCCGTGAGGGCCCTTTTCATTCCCATATAATCATTAGTGCTACTTAGATCAGAGCTTAACCACGATTAGTGATAAAAGAAAAGCAATTCAAATATAGGGAATCAGCGGTAATATAACACCTCAATGCCAAATATTTTTAGGACAAAAATGACCCGACTATAAATACAGACAGTTTATTCGTTGTTTCAGACAGTTCATACCGGTTGCTTATTTCTACGCCTGTGAAGGCTGTTAATATTGCGCTCCAATCGCTTCAAGGCATGGTGCCGGCGGCGAAGTATAACCATTTAAAACAAAAAATGTCATGAAAAAAGTATTCGTATTGGCAGGCTTGCTGTCTGCATTGGTATTCACCTCCTGCAAAAAAGACAAAGACAGTAATGATGATAACAACAATGGTGGAGGCGGTAACAATCCTCCTGCCAAGCTTGTTAACAAAATGACTGAAACAGAGAACGGCGTTAACACGGTTTATAATTTCACGTACAACGATGCTAAAAAGCTTACCCGCTTTGCAGCCGCCGATGGAAGTGAGTATGTGAACTTTACTTATGATGCAGCCGGCAACCTGACAAAAGTAGAATCTGTGGAAGAAGACTTCAAGAATGTATATACCTACACCTACAACAACAATGTACCTGTAACAGGCGCGCTTAAAACCTGGGAGGTGATGAATGGCCAAGTCGGCGACCTGATAGAAGATGATGAGTTGACTTATACCGTAGAGAATGGTCAGGTATCAAAGATCAAGCTTTATATGAAGCAGGCTGATATAGAAGTAAACATGAACCTGACTTATACCAATGGTAACGTTACCAAGATAGAGTCTGCGCCCAATAGTGTTTATACCTATAAAGCAACTTTTGCTTTCGGTAGCAAGAAATCTCCTTTCCCCCAATTATCAAAATATGTATTGGACCAGGCTGGTTTCTCACTCATGTTCAGCTCGAAGAGCGAGTTACTTACTGCAGCATATGATTTCCCCGGCACAGCGTTCGATTATACCCTCACTCATCAGTATACGTACGATGCAAATGGTTACCCGCTTACATCCAATGATGGCGATGTACTGGTAAAATACGAATACCAATAATCATTAAACCTTATTATAACAAAGCGGCCCTTCTGAAAGATCAGAAGGGCCGCTTTGCTTATTGTTGTTTCCGGAAAATTATCCTCTGAGCGCTTCGATCTCTTCCGCTGTTTTAGGAAGGTATTTGCCGAGCTTACGATTGCCATCAGCAGTTACCAGGAAGTTGTCTTCTATCCGGATGCCGCTGAAGTTGCGGAAAGATTCCAGGGCTTTGTAATTGATAAAATTGGTGTGCTTCTTTTCTGCAGCCCATTGATCGATCAGCGTGGGGATAACGTAAACACCCGGTTCAACGGTGAGTACATAACCCGGCTCCACGGCACGTCCCAGCCTTAGTGATTTCCAGCCAAACTCTTTGCTTTTTTGCAGATCGTCTGAATATCCTACATATTGTTCGCCAAGGTCTTCCATGTCATGCACGTCCATGCCCATCATGTGGCCCAGGCCGCATTGGAAAAACAAGGTGTGTGCGCCGGCTGCTACTGCTTCAGCAGCATTGCCTTTCATAATGCCCATAGCGGTGAGTCCTTCTACCAGCTTTTCACAGGCGCCGGCATGTACATCGCGGAAGCGTACGCCCGGCTTGAGTAAGCTGACAGCGTGATCCAAAGATGCCACCACTGTATTGTATACTTCTTTTTGCTCGGTAGTAAACTTTTTTCCAACCGGGAAGGTTCGTGTCAGATCGCCTGCATAGTGCAGGTCACTTTCTGCACCTGCATCCAGCAACAACATCTGACCTTCGCGGATCGTATTACCATAATAATGGTTGTGCAGCGTTTCGCCATTTACGGTACAAATGATCGGGTAGGCGAGTCTTCCCCCTGCTATGTAAGCAGCTTCCTGTACTTTGGCTGCCACTTCAAATTCCTTCATGCCTGCCTTTGCATATTTGATGCCGGCGAGGTGCATGTCGGCGCTGATGGAAACCGCTTTTTCTATTTCGGCTACTTCTATGTCTTCTTTGATCACGCGCTGGCGGATCACCGATTTGATCAATGGCAGGGAAACCTGGCTATCGACATCCTGAACAGGTATTTGGAACCAATCAGCCAATCTGATCTTATTTTCTGCACGATAGGGAGGCAGGATGTGAACCGTGCGTCCGGCACCCCGTGCTTTGCGCACCCAGGTGGCGATATCGTTATAAGGAGCGGTCTGCGTAACACCTACAGCACCTGCCATTTCCTTCAGGGAGGGCAGGGGCCCAGTCCAAACGATATCATCGATGCTCAGTTCGTTGCCGAAGATGACCACCTCACCGCTTTCTGCGTCCAGAATGGCTACCAGGCCGGCCACATCCAGCCCGAAATAATACAGGAAAGTGCTATCCTGCCGAAAGGGGTACCAGTTATCTTTATAGTTCATGCCGGTCTCTTCATTGCCCATCAATACGATGAGGCCCGAGCCCATGTTTTGCAGCAGCGCCTGCCGCCTGCTTTTGTATACGGAGGTATCGAATAAATTAAAATGCATGCGGCAATTTATTGAGTTTTTGGGATTTTCAATCGCACCAACATTAACGCCTTATTAATCCATATTACCCGTGGCAGGATATCCTGAATTGCTTTTAATTTTGCGCCATGAGAAAATCTGGCCTATTTACTTGTTGCCTTCTTTTATTGGCTGCATTTACTACTGAGGCCCAGCAGGCCAGCAGCACGATCAGGTTCAAGACCATTGAAGAACTACGCCAATTCCTGGTGCGCAGCGAAAACCGTTACCCGCTGGTAAGTGCCCACCGTGGCGGCCCGGAAAAAGGGTTTCCCGAAAATGCCATCGAGACTTTTGAGAATAGTATTCGTTACCAGCCCCTTGTCATTGAATGCGATATCGCTCTTAGCAAGGATTCGGCCCTGATAATGATGCACGATGATAAGCTGGACCGGACTACTACCGGCACTGGCCTTATTGGCGATTATACCCTGGACGAGTTGAAAAAGCTCAACCTTAAAGACAGTGACGGGAACGTTACTGCTTTTCATATCCCCACACTTGATGAGGTGTTGTTGTGGGGAAAAGATAAGGTATTGTACACCCTGGATGTAAAGCGCGGCGTGCCCTTTGCGCGTGTTATAGAAGCGGTGCGTCGTTGCAAGGCCGAAGCCTACTCTGTGATCATTACTTACAATGCCGATCAGGCGAAGGAAGTGCATGAACTGGCGCCGGATCTTATGATCTCCGTGTCTGTGTCGAGCAAAGAAGCGTATGACAGGCTACAGGCCAATGGAGTTCCCGACAACAGGATGGTTGCTTTTGTAGGCGTGCGTGAGCCGGACTCTACTTTGTACAATTTTCTGCATGAGCGAAAGATCATGTGTATTGTAGGCACGATGGGCAACCTCGACAGGCAGGCGGCCACCCGTGGTGATAAACTTTATTATGAGCTGATCGATCGCGGCGCGGATATTCTTTCCAGTGACAGAACGATAGAAGCTGGTAAACAATTGCAACAATATGTGCGTGACCATCGCATCCGTTCACGGAATGTTTATGTTTCCAGGCAGGAAGCGCCAGTAGATACCACGCAAAAGTTGGTGCCGGGTCGCGTAAATAGCGAAGCCAGCAGGAAAAAGCCCTATGTTATACTGATTTCCCTGGATGGCTTTCGCTACGATTATGCAAACAAGTACAATGCCTCCCATATTCAGGCACTGGCAAAACAGGGCGTTAGTGCGGCATCCATGAAGCCTTCTTATCCCTCGGTTACTTTTCCCAATCACTATACCATTGCAACGGGTTTGTACCCTTCGCATCATGGCCTCGTGGCCAATTGGTTTTATGACGGGTCGAAAGATCGCTCCTACAGCATGAGCAATAAAAAAGAAGTGGGAGATAGTAGCTGGTATGGCGGTACACCCTTGTGGGTGCTGGCAGAAGAAAATCAATTGCTAAGTGCGAGTATGTTCTGGGTTGGCTCGGAAGCAGCAGTAAAAAATACGCGTGCAACTTATTCCTTCAACTATACTGAAAAGATCAGTGTAGACAGGCGAATAGCGATTGTAAAAGATTGGTTGTCCCTGCCCGAAGACAAGCGTCCACACCTGATCACTTTTTATATCAATGAGCCTGATCATACCGGGCATACCTATGGCCCCGATGCGCCTGAAACCGCTGAGGCCGTGCGTATGGTGGATACGGCTATTTATCGCCTGACGCAAGCAGTAAAAAGTACTGGCCTGCCCGTAAACTTTGTATTGGTGGCCGATCACGGTATGACAACGGTTGATACTATAAGCTGGATGTCTTTTCCGGCTGCTATTGACACCACTCAATTTATTATTCAGTCTTCTGGCACTACTGTAAGTCTTTATGCAAGAGACAAACAAGCAATAATGCCTTTATATAAACAGCTGAAGCAAGAAGCAAAAGATTACCAGGTGTACCTGAAAAAAGAAGTGCCTGCTAATTTGCACTATGGTGCTGCCGATGATCGCTACAATAGAATAGGCGATATTTTACTGCTGCCCACCTGGCCCAAAGTATTTGCCGGTCAAAAGCCCAAACCGGGTTATCACGGGTTTGATCCTTCCAAAGTAAAAGACATGCATGCCATTTTCTATGCCTGGGGGCCTGCTTTTAAGAAAGGCATTACCATTCCCACATTTGAGAATATACATGTATATCCTTTAATAGCCGGCCTGCTTGGATTGCCCATCACAGAAAAGATAGACGGCAATAAGAAAGTGTTGCAAGCTGCGCTGAAGTAACCAGCTTATTAAGCATACCTGGCTCCAATAAAAAAGCGGCCATCATTTAATGATGACCGCTTTTTTTAATTGCTGAAAGATTCAGCTGTTCTATACACAAGACATTACTTAATGTAATAGGTAATTCTCTCTCCGAAGTTAACACCAGACATACCGATCACACCAGAACCTGAACCGGCAACGCCGGAAGCAGGGAAGGCTTCATATTTCTTGCTGCCAACATAAATGTCGGGCGCAATTTCGATGGTGTCTTTTGCTACAAGTGCTCCAACCAGGGTTGCTAATTCTGCCGAAGTGATCGTAAAGCTGGCAGGTAAAGTGGCAATATCTCCTTTAAACAACTTTGCCGATCCGGTAACACCGTTTCTTTTCCTGACTACTACGTCGATCTTAGTAGGTGGCGTTGTATTGTCGAAATACAAAATCGTTTTGAACTTGCCCTGGAAAGTTGGCAGGTCGGCAACGTTGACGTTAGCTGTGAAACCACCAGCTTCAAGATTGATGGAAACAGCAGGAACGCTTTCGATGTTGATGTTCTTAGGGATTGCTCCATCGTCTTTTGAGCAGGATACAAATGCAATCGTTGTAGCGAATGCAACGGCTGTAGCTATATTTATCTTTCTCAGTTTCATGATTTAATCTTTTTAATAGTAAGAAATGGATTAAGGCTGCCAGAATACTTTATAGTTTTCAGGAGTCTTTTGTGGCGGCGCATTTTTGTTTAAGCCGATCTCCGAATTGCTAAATGGTAAAGACCAGGGATATTTTCTATCGTTTTGCACAGGAGTTCTGGTTCCGTCAGGAGCAACCACGGCGCTTACAGTACCTTCTGGTGCCGGTGCAAATAATACAGGGTATTTGGTCCTTCTGTAGTCGGTGTAGTTATCAATAGGATTTTCGATCCTGTTGATCCATTTCTCTGTCATAACTAATTCCATCTTTTTGGCTGCGCTTGCTGCATCAAAAGCGGTGAGTACACCGTTTTTGTAAGTCGTAGTAGCGGCCAGTCCGGCGATTGCGGGAACTGTTTGTGCAGAGCCGGCAGTGCTTGGTTTAACGTAGTTGGCTACTATATTGTCTACCTGGCCAAATGACGCATCCAGTGCTTTGCTGAAAGCGGCTTTGGCATCACCGGTGATTGTTCCGGCAAGGATCAGCTCAGCTTCGAGGTACAGGCGGTCGGCATAAGTAATGAACTCGTGCGGACGGGCGCCGGTGCCTGCTGCTGCAACACCAATCGAGTTAACAGCTCTTGCGGCGCTATCATTGAAGCGGCCACCTGCAGGGTATACACCAAAGAGAGAATAAGTCTGGCTGTTGGAACCATCGCGGCAGGAGCCTGCAGAACCGAAGATGATGGTAACAAAACCTCCGTCGCGGTATTCCGTACAGTTTTCAGGTGTTGGGTTAGTGCCACCTGGGGCTGATTTTTGATTGTAGATATAATAAGGGATCCGTGGATCGGCAAGGCCGGTCAGGATGTCTGGATTCCATCCTTTCATGATCTCATACAACCAGGGGCTGAATAGCTGGCCACCACGCTGTGTAGCGGTATAGTCGCCGTAAGCAGGGTGCCTGTCATCAGTTGTGCCGAGCGGACCGTAAGGCATCATAAAGCTTTCGGCCTGCGTGTTGATCAGGGTAGCCGGATTGCTGAGCAATGCCGCAACCTGCGTCTTAACGTCCTGTACCAGCCTTACCTGTGTATACAGTTTCAGCTTGAGGGTATTGGCGGCTTTGATCCACATTGCTGTGCTGCCTTTGTAGATATAATCATCTGCGCCCGGCTTTACAGGGTTAGGTGTTGTATTGTTGATATCAGCAATACCCTGATCTATCAAAGCAAACAACTGTGGATAGATATCGATGCCTTTATCGAATTTAGGCTGTGTGATACCTGAGTCGAACTTGTCGTACTCAGAAAAGGGCACGTCGCCATAAACATCTACCAGCATGCTTACTGTATAAGCCTTCAGAATTTTGGAAACACCTGCGTATACAAAATTCTTTTCAGTAGTTCCACGGGCGATGATCACGTTAAGGTTGGAAAGTGCACTGTACAATCCCTCCCAGCCGGAAGAACCAGCACCATACCTGTCTGCGCCTACACGGCCAGTCATCTGGTGGGTATAAACCGACATCGTGTTGCCCAGACCAGTACCCAGTGCCAGGTTGCCGGCAATATTGCGCTCGGCAGCACTCAGTACATAGGATAAGCTAACAGAGGCTGGAGTGGGATCGTTGACGTTTTTGTTTACATCGAGAAATTTCTTACAGCCTGCGCCTGTCACAAGGACCAGTGCAGCTGAAAAAGCGTATATAAATGAATTCTTTCTCATGATTGAATTGTTGCTTTTAATTAGAAGGTTACGTTTAAGTTAACACCGAATCTCTTGGAGCTGGGAGCACCGCCGGTTTCAACACCTTGTGTACCACTTCCTACTACAGAGTTCATATCGGTATCGAAACGGGTATGCTTGGGCACATTGGGAGACAGGTACCACAGGTTGCGACCGTTTATTGCGAGGTTGATGTTAGATACTTTGAGTTTGCTCACCCATTTTGTAGGCAGGCTATAGCTCAGGCTTACCTCTCTTAACCTGTATATAGTACCATCGAATACTGCATATTCAAACGCACCGTTCGTAGCGAAGCTGGCGCCGGTACCTGCAGTGAAGAACAGGTCATTAACAGTAACCCTCGTTTGGTTGGGTACGGTTTTTCCACCCACCAGCATAGGCGCATAGTGCTGGAGACCATCTGCACCTACAACGGGATTGGGGTTGCCGTAAATACCAGAGATAACGGCCATCCTTTCTCTGTCTTCAGTATCCCTGGTTACACCTCTACCCAGCATACCGTTGATGGTTTCAGAGTAGAAATCTCCACCTTGTGTCCAATCTACCAGCACATTCAATGTAAACCCTTTAAAAGAAACAGTGTTGGTAAAGCCTACTTTGAAGTCGGCATTAGGATCGCCTACCATACCGTCATTGGGCTCAACCAATGGCATACCAGACAGCGGATGGATCAGCAACTGACCATCATCTGAGCGGGCAGAATAACCACCTCTTAAGAAGCCATAAGGTTTTCCTGGTTCTATCCAGTTATAACCACCAAGCTGGCTTCTTTGGAGTCCTTCTATCAGCTTCTCAACGGTGTTTTTGTTTTTGGTGAAAACAGCGCGGATATCCCACTGTATGTTTTTAGTTTTTATAGGATTCAGGTCCAATGCCATTTCCCAACCTGTATTGCTGATCTCTCCAAGGTTAGTATAGAACCTGTTGTAACCTGTTGTTTGAGGAAGTGTAATGGCATAGATGAGGTCAGTAGACTTTCTGTCGTACCAGGTTACTTCCACACCGATACGATTGTTGAAGAACCGCATATCTGTACCCAATTCCAACTCGGTAGTGAACTCAGGTGTGAGGTTTGGATCGAAAGTAGTGTTGCTTCTTGTAGAAGTTGGCTGACCCAGGAAACCTGCTGCGCTCAGGCCGAAAACAGCTTCCATGTTGTGAGGGTCCGCATCATTACCTACGCGGGCATAGCCTGCACGGATCTTACCGTAGTCGAACCAGTTGGATTTAAGATTAAGCGCTTCAGACCAGATAAGTGATCCGGAAATACCAGGATAGAAATAAGTTGCATTCTTATATGCAAGCGTAGAGGTCTGATCCGCTCTGCTCACTACGTTAAGGAAAGCCATGTTTTTATAACCGAGTGACGCATCAGCGTAATAACCTACCAGCCTTCTTTTACTTCTCCTGTCGGCGTCAAATCGTTGGCGACGGGTATTGGTAATAGCAAATAAGCCGGGAATTACAAAGTCAGCACCATAGAGCTGCTGATTGCGGGTATTCCTTTCGTTGACATCCAAACCCACGTTAACATCGAGCGTAAAGTCTTTGCCGATCTTGGGATTCATAACAGCCACCAGCTTTCCGTTGACCTCCTGTTGCCTGTTTACTACCTCAAGCATATTACCTCCAGGGTTATCAGCACCACCATAAGAAGACTTGTCGATGATCTGATCCCTGAACAAGGTGTAATTATTGACACCGGCGTTCATATCAAGCCTGATCCAGTTATTGAACTTATAAGAAGCCCTCATGGTTGCTACCAGACGATCATCAACAGAAGTGATAACGTTGTGGTAAGCTGCCCAGATTGGGTTGGTATATTGGCCGTCGTTGAAACCGATTTGTTGTCCAGCTATGTTTTCAGATGGGTAACCTGCGATATCCCAGTTACGGGCCATGGTATAGGTACGACCCCACTGTGACAGGAAGCTTTGAGCAGCACCGATGAAACCACCTACTTGTTTAGACCGTGCATAAGATGCATTGGCGCCGATGGTCAGTTTTCCGATAGCCGTTTGGCCGCCTACGCTCATATTGCTTTTACGGTAGCTGGAGTTGGTGATGTAGCCATCCTGGTCAAGATGCGACAGCGTGGCACTGAACAGTGATTTGCCTTCGCCACCATTCATGCTAACGGAGTGCTCCATCAGGTTACCGGTAGTGAAAAGATCTTTTACGTTATTGGGATAAGCTTTATAAGCAGCTCTTCCATTTGGAAAGAGTTGCGGATAAGAAGCAAACATGGTAGCCCAGGTGCTGGCAGGAATAGAGTCAACACCTGAAGCAGAAGTACCGATTACCGCACCTGAAGCATTATAGATAACGCCTTTTCCAAACCTGGCTCCCCAGGAACCGTTTGAGCTTTGTGTTCTGAAGTTGGCACCAGCGCCGTACAGGTTCTGGAATTCAGGAATGTTGGCTACTTTCTCGATGCTATAGCCGGCCCTGTAAGTTACGTTGAGTGATTTGGCTCCTCTTCTTGGGTTGCCTGATTTAGTGGTGATCAATACAACACCACCGGCGGCCCGTGAACCATATAGGGCAGCAGCAGCAGCGCCCTTCAGGATATTGACACTTTCGATGTCGTTAGGGTCAATGTTATTGATACTGGAGCCGTAAGTACCACCACCGCTGAATGGGTTGGAGGTATTTATTACGTTGTTGCTGTAAGGAACACCATCCACCACGATCAAGGGATCGGCACCACCGAATGAGGATACACCCCTGATCTGAATACGGGAGGCTGCACCAGGTGCACCCTGACCAGCGCGGATATCCACACCGGGAACTTTACCAGCCAGTGTGTTCAACACGTTTGGTTCAGAACGCTGCAGCATGGTTCCGGGGTCTACTTTCGACACCGCATAACCGATCGCCCGTTCTGTTTTCCTGATACCCATGGCTGTTACCACTACTTCAGACAAGGCATCTTTACCCGCATTAAGGGTAACGTCCATGGAAGCGCCTGATACGGGCACTTCCTTAGTAACATAGCCTACGCCAGACAAGACAAGAATATCTCCTCTCGAAGCGGAGATCCTGTAACTGCCATCTGCGTCTGTTGATGTACCTGTGGAATTTTTGCCTTTGAGAACTACTGAAACAAAAGGAATGGGTGCTCCTTTTTCATCTAAAATCTTGCCGGAGACGGTCAGGACTTGTGAGTTACCGGCGAATGCAAAGCAGAGCATCGCCAGTAAAAAACTGGAGAGTTTTTTTCTCATGTGAGTTTTGGTTTGTAAATGAATAACTTAATAATCCGAAATGAATATAAACAGATTTATCAAGAAAAGAACAATTTATCGTTGAGGCAGATCAATTATTTAAAGGAGAACAAATAACTACTTACTAAACAATAAGTAATAAGTATTAAAAAATACGTCTGTGAGCATTAAAAAATGGAGAAATACTCGATAAGTATAGTATTTACCACATAGATAAATTATGTTTATATGATGAATTAAGGAGGAAAAAGACCCTTTTGCGGCTAACAGTAAACTATACATGTAGAGACTTCATGAAAAGTTCATCCATGTGTCTTCCTTGCAGGTTAAAGCGCACTTGAAGCATAAATTAACCTCACATGGAGCATGAATGGGGCAAAACAAGCACCGGAAATGCAAATTCTAATTGTTTAACATACAATGCGTTTTTCTGCTGGTAATACAATGAAATTTAGTACCTATCTTTCTTGCTAAACGTTCTGATTGTATGCGCCTGTTACTCATCATTAGCTTTCTTTTCCTGTCCATAATTCCTTCGCAAGCACAGTCTGCCAAAAAGAAACCCATTCTTACCGGCGCGGAGCAGGTAAATAAATACCTCCCTTACCTGAAAGGCAAACGAGTGGCGATGATGGCCAATCCGACTTCTATTATTGGAAAAAAGCACCTGGTAGACAGTCTGCACGCACTCGGCGTAAATATTGTTAAGGTATTCGGCCCCGAACATGGGTTCAGGGGTAATGTAGGCGCCGGCGTAGAAATAAAAGATGAAGTGGATGCTGGTACAGGCATTCCGATTATTTCTTTATACGGCGCAAAGAACAAACCGAGCAAACAGGACCTTGCCGATGTAGATATCCTCATCTATGACCTCCAGGATGTAGGTGTCCGGTTTTATACCAATATCAATGCCCTAGTCCGGTTGATGGACGCCTGTTATGAAAGCGGCATAGAAATATTGATTCTCGACCGCCCCAATCCAAACGCCTACCTGATTGATGGTCCCATACTCGACATGAAGTACAGATCTGGCATTGGCATGTTTCCCATTCCTATGTCGCATGGATTGACGGTGGGTGAATTTGCGCGTATGGCCAACGGCGAAGGCTGGCTGACCAATAAAGTAAAATGCAAGATCAAGGTGATACAGGTGGCGAATTATAACCACGATATGGAATATGTGCTGCCTGTTAAACCCTCTCCCAACCTGAACACGCAACAATCCATTCTGCTGTATCCTTCCGTTTGCATGTTTGAAGCCACTTACCTCAATCACGGCAGGGGAACGATGTTTCCTTTCACCGTTTTTGGTAGCCCGGAATTAAAAGGTATCTATGAATTCTCTTATACGCCTACGAGTATAAAAGGCATGTCGGCGACTCCGCTGTTCATGGACCAGGTTTGCTATGGCATCGACCTGCGCAACTATGATGTGAGCCTCCTGCGCAAAAGCAAAAAGATCAACCTGCAATGGATCATGGAACTGTATAAGGCACATCCCCACAAAGAAAAATTCTTTGATAATAAGTTGAGCCGCGAAATGAACACCATTGAAATACAGATTGGCTCCGGTCTTTTCCGCCAACAGATCATCGATGGTAAATCGGAAGCAGAGATCCGGGCCTCCTGGGAACCCGGGTTGAGCCAGTATAAGGTGATGCGTAAGAAGTATTTATTGTATCCATAATAGGTATATACGCTATTTTTGGTTTTTTGACCAACAAGTAACCCCTGCTTGAAGAAGATTGTCGTTTTATGGCTGCTCGCCTTATGGCGGGTGGTCGCTATTGCCCAACCCGTTCATCAACTTGGCAACAACGCTGTTGCGCAGATAAACAATTACGCAGTTTTACCTGATCATGGTTATAGTTTCAACACGATCCTCACCGATAAAACGCTGCCTTTTATCATCAATGATTCCCTGCGACGGGGCAAGACCGCGGGTTACTGGCTGAAAATAATTATTGATAATCCATCACAGCAGGCAAAGAACTACCAGATACGGCTATTTCCTGGTATGCATAACCGGTTGTATTATTTCGACGCCAATGCACAAACCTGGGTGGAAGAACGGGCGGCCATGATGCCGGGATACGACTATGGCTGTATCAATCTGCGCGGGATGGCCTGCGTATTGCGGGCAAAAACAGCCAATACTATTTATATACATATCGACCTGCAGCACCTCGGGCCGTTCAACTATTCGTTTAAGCCGGACATTATAATTGAGGCCGGTGATCATGCCAGTTTGCAGGAACAGCTGATCTGGATCACCTGGATCACTTCCATGGCGATCCTATTGCTTTTTTTGCTGAATAATCTTTATGTCTACTTCAGTTTTAAAGATAAAACCGTTCTCTACTATTGTATCGGACAATTGGGTGGCATGATCTATGTCACCGCTCACAAACAGGTCTTCCCGGTGTTTTTTCCCAACCTGGTGTTCAGTACCGGGCTGCATGCTGGTGGAGTGCCTGGCTGGTATGGCCTTAATGACGTGCTTTTGCACATAGGCGTGTTGGTGGCTATCTACGGCATTGTGCAATACAGCCGCGCGTACCTGAATACGAAGCAGTGGTTTCCCCGGCCTGATGCCATACTGAGATGGGTAATGAAAGCCTATTTGCTATTGAGTGTTGTTTTCATGTTCATCAATACTGGCTTTTTTTACATAGAACAGTATATCTGGATATTGGACGATGCACTCACCTTTATAATTTATGCTACTATTTTATATATCAGTGTGGCAGGCTACCGGCGTCAATTACCTGCCGCCCGCCCCTTTTTAATAGCCAGTGTAGTAGGCGTAGTAAGCCTGCTGTCTATCCCGCTCTATCACCTGCTCACAGATCATAATGGTATGAGTGATCCATTTGTGCGGACCCTGTTGACCGACCTGGTTAGTATAACGCAAACCTTTGGGTTTTCAGTAGCCCTGGTAGCCCGCACCCGGTCGATACAAAAGGAGCTATCGGCCAAAGAAAGAGAGGCCTTGCAACTGGAAGCCGATCTACAGGAGCTTGGGTTGAAACATCAATCGATAGTACAGGAAAACCAGGAGATCAATACCGGGATGCTGCAGGAGAAAAGCCGGAACGAACAATTACAGGAAAAGCTGGAAGCCAATCAGCGGGAGCTGGCTTCCTCTGCCTTGTATATTGCGCAGAAAAACGAGTTGCTGGCCAGGCTGAAAACACAGATCAAAGAATTACATAAACTATATCCTGAAAACAAGCACCAGGGGTTGCAGGATATCGAATCTACGCTCCAAAGCAGCCTGTACCTCGATGCCGATTGGCAAAAATTCAAATTGCATTTTGAGCAGGTGCACCCGCACTTTTTCGACAACCTGCAGGCCAGCCATCCCAACCTCACCAAAAATGAAGCACGACTCTACGCCTATTTTCATATTAAACTTTCTACTAAAGAGATAGCCGCACTGCTCAACATTGATCCCGCCAGCGTGCGACGGGCCAAAACAAGGCTCTACAAAAAAATGGGCATCAACAATGCCAACAAAGCTGATGATGACTCAGCATAAGCATTATAATCAGCGATTTATTAATGCTGTCTACACTTTGTCTACGCCTGGTTTTACGATTTCAGGGGGGTAATGAATTGCTTTGCAGGCTACAATTACCCTAATCCCCTGACTGTATATGAAGCAAGTGTTTTTACTGTTTTGCCTGATTTCCATATTGCCGGTACCACGAAAGAACAGCACAACTGAACATATCAATGCTGTTCAGCCTGTGGCGTTAAAAACGTCCACGGTGGATACCAACCAGTTAAAGCAAAGCGACTGGTACGGCGCTGCCATGAAAAATGTGGCACAAAGCGAATACCATATTCACCAGGTAGAAAACACCAATATATATAGTAGTCCTAACCGCAGAAACAACCTGCGTTTTAAGTATGACGAAAACGGGTTTAGCGTAGAACCCAGGACCATAGCCAGCTGGAAAGTGTCTTTTACCCTCGATAAAAAACAAATAGGCGATGGTCGCTGGCAGGTAAACGGCAACCAGGCCGAGTACATTACCGATAACATCACGGTACAATATATCAATAACGAGGAAGGCATGCGGCAGAATTTCATTCTTCAAAAGCCTTTATCGGATGATAGCAATATAAAACTGCGCTTTAGTGTACAAACAAAACTGGCGCAGCGATTCAGCAAGGATAGGCTGCAGTTTGCCAATAAAAAAAGCGGTATTGTATTAAGCTACGAGCAGTTAAAAGTGTGGGATGCCAATGGCAAACCCCTCGAAGCGGCTTTTGAAAAAGGCAATAATGATTACTGCATTCATGTAAATACCCAACAGGCCAGCTATCCCATCACCATCGACCCGCTCAGTATCACCCCAGCTGCTATGATAGAAAGTAACCAGGTAGGCGCCTATTTGGGTTATTCTGTAGCCAGCGCCGGCGATGTCAATGGCGATGGGTTCAGCGATGTGATTGCGGGAGCTTTTGGATACGACAATGGTGAAACCGACGAAGGGGCCGCATTTATATACCATGGTTCGGCCTCAGGCATCAGCACCACTGCCGCCGCCATGGTAGAAAGGAACCTGTCAGGTGCCTGGTTGGGCTGGTCCGTAGCCAGTGCCGGCGATGTAAATCGCGATGGGTATAGCGATGTGATCGTGGGAGCGCCCTTTTACACCAGTGGCCAGTCCAATGAGGGAGCCGTCTTTGTATACCATGGCTCGGCATCGGGCATCAACACCACCGCAGCCACCATGGTGGAAAGAAACCAGGCAGGTGCCCAATTGGGTTTTTCAGTAGCCAGTGCCGGTGATGTAAATGGCGATGGGTATAGCGATGTGGTTGTTGGAGCACCCTATTACGACAACAATGCTTACGTCGATGAAGGGGGCGCCTTTGTATACATTGGTTCGCCAATTGGCCTTAGCAACACCAGCGTTCCATTAAAATGTGACCAGGCAGGCGCCCAATTGGGTTTTTCCGTAGCCGGTGCCGGCGATTTCGATGGCGATGGTTACAGCGATGTGGTTGTGGGAGCGCGAAATTACACCAATGTTCAAGCCGAGGAGGGGGCCATCTTTGTATATTATGGTTCAGGATCAGGGAACTACATCACTACTGGCGCAAGAATAGAAAGTAACCAGGCAGGCGCCAATATGGGCTGGTCCGTAGCCGGTGCGGGCGATGTAAATGGTGACGGATACAGCGATGTACTGGTCGGGGTGCCTTCTTACGAAAATGACCAAACCCGTGAAGGCGCCGCGTTCATATATCATGGTTCGTCATCGGGCCTCAATACTGCCGTTGTCCTTAAGATAGAAGGTAACCAGGCAGAATCCAGTATGGGCCGGTCGGTAGCCAGCGCCGGAGATATCAATGGCGATGGGTATAGCGATATCATTGTGGGAGCGCCCAATTACGACAATGTCGAATACGATGAGGGCGTCGCCTTTGTATATCATGGTTCGGCATCGGGTGTCAGTATCACCGCGCCTATCATGTTGGAAAGTAACCAGACAAATTCAATTTTCGGTTATTCTGTAGCTGCGGCCGGCGATGTCAATGGCGATGGATACAGCGATATCATTGTAGGAGCGGGCTATTACAACAATGGCCAGGGCGGGGAAGGAGCCGCCTTTACCTATCATGGTTCGCCATCAGGCATCAGCCTTACCACAGCTGTCATGATAGAAAGAAACCAGGCAGGCGCTACTATGGGGCTTTCCGTAGCCGGTGCCGGTGATGTCAATGGCGACGGGTACAGCGATGTGATTGTGGGAGTGCGATATTACGACGGTGGCCAGGACAATGAAGGTGCTGCCTTCGTATATCATGGTTCGGCATCGGGCCTCAACACCGCCTCAGTCACCATGATAGAAAGTAACCAGGTAGACGCCAATATGGGCTGGTCTGTAGCCGGCGCCGGGGATGTCAATGGCGATGGATACAGCGATGTGATTGTGGGGGCGCTCTATTACGACAATATCGAAACGGACGAAGGGGCTGCTTTTATATATCATGGTTCGCCATCGGGCATCAGCACTATCGCAGCTGCCAGGGTAGAAAGCAACCAGTTAAATGCACAAATGGGCCGTTCTGTAGCCGGCGCCGGTGATGTCAATGGCGATGGATACAGCGATGTGATTGTGGGGGCGCACTATTATGACAATATTGAAGCCGGTGAAGGGGCCGCGTTTATATATCATGGTTCGGCTGCTGGCATCAACACTACCGCAGCTGTCAGGTTAGAAAGTAACCTGCCAGGCGCCAATATGGGCTGGTCTGTAGCCAGTGCCGGCGATGTCAATGGCGATACGTATAGTGATGTGATCGTGGGGGCACCCTTTTACAGTAATGACCAGGGCCTTGAAGGGGCTGCCTATGTGTACTATGGTTCGGCCTCGGGCATCAAGACCACCGCCGCCGCAAAGGTAGAGGGTGACGTGGCAGGCGCCAATATGGGCGCTTCTGTAGCCGGTGCCGGCGATGTCAATGGCGATGGGTACAGTGATGTGGTGGTGGGAGCCCCCAATAGCAACGGCGGTTCCTATACTACTGAAGGCGTCGTCTTTGTATGTTATGGTTCGCCATCGGGTATCAACACGAACCTCAATTTCGCTCCCAGTATGCAAAGCAACCAGTCAGGTGCACAAATGGGTCGTTCTGTAGCGGGCGCTGGCGATGTCAATGGCGATGGATATAACGATATCGTTGTGGGGGCACCCTATTACGATGATGGCGAATTCGACGAAGGCGCCATATCTGTACATTATGGTTCACCATCGGGCATTAACGTCATCGGCTCCATGATACTAAGTAACCAGATGACCTCCTATTTTGGTTTTTCCGCAGCCTGCGCTGGTGATGTCAACGGCGATGGATACAGCGATATCATTGTGGGCGCGCCCTATTACGACTATGGTCAAGTCGACGAAGGCGCCGCTTTTATATACCATGGCAATAACACCGGGATCGGTAAACGCAATAATCTTACTTTATACAATACCGATTTAACTACTCCCCTAAGACGGAGCAATAAGGGCGCTCCCAATTTTGGCGCAGGGCTTTTTGCAAAATCTTTCCTGGGCAGAACCAAAGGGAAACTGGTTTGGGAAACAACAGTAAACTATTATTATTTTAACGGGTTACCCATAACCAACAGTGTCTTTTACACATCACAGCAAAGCAGCTATACTGATCTGGGAGTAACAGGTACGCTACTTAAAAACCTTGTAGACAAACGAGTGCCGAGCAGGTATACCAAAGTAAGAGTAAGGGTAAAATATGATCCTGTAACTGCTTTAACCGGACAGGTATACGGCCCCTGGCGGTATGTGTCTGCACAAGTAGCCGGCTTATCTTTAGGAGCTTTGCCAGTTGATTTGATCTCTTTTAAAGCCGCCTGGCTGCAAAAAGGCAAAACGGCGCAAATTAGTTTTATTACGGAGAATGAAAGCGCCATCTGCTGCTACGAGATTGAAAAAAGTAATGACGGTATTCACTTTAACAAAATAGGTAAGGTAGAGGCGCTGAATACTGCCATACGGCATACCTATACTTTTACAGACCATGCAGCTACCAGCACAAAACAATATTACCGGTTAAAGACCATTCATATCAATGGGGACATTGAATACAGCAACATACAATTGTTGCAAAGTAACCTGGCTACAGAAATTGTAGTGTTCCCCAATCCGGCTACCAACCTGTTGCAACTGCGATTAAATAACACGTACGAAAAAATAAATGTGCAGATCATGAACGGCGCCGGGCAGGTAGTAAAACAATACACGAATTTGTCAGCAGTCAATCAACTATTGCAAATACCCGTGAGCACTTTGGCAAGTGGCACCTACTTCTTATACCTGCAAAGTGGCAGCGAAAAACAGGTATTACAGTTTGCAAAAGAATAGAGAAACCATACCCCCGATAGGAGATGCAGCCCTAAACGCCCTCCCGGTTTATCGGGAGGGCATTCTTATTTTAAGGATGTCTTCTTCAGAAAAACACATGCAACGCCCTGTAATTTTTGCTTGTCAAGAAAAGTATATGTCGGTCTATTTTCCCAACAACTTAGCACTGCATGAACCCCCGCCTACTTATATTTTCATTTCTATTGATTTTTTCCTTTTCCTGCGGAAAGGAATATAGTTGTGAAGGCTGTCTTCCAACCACTCCGGCGCCTCCGACCCCACCCCCTCCGCCGGTTGATCCTCCTCCGGTAACTATCAATTGCGAGACGATTAACAATCTTGTCACTAATGTCAGCTTTGCAGCCCAAAGCTATCATAGCCTGGCTGTGTTGCCTGATGGTACAATAAAATCATGGGGTGCGAATTTTCACGGATGTCTTGGTGATGGCACAACAACCCACCGAAGCACTCCGGTATTGGTGGCTGGCCTGACCAATATCATTTCTGTGGCTACCGGAGAGGCGCATTCATTAGCACTTGGCAATGATGGAAACGTCTGGGTATGGGGCAACAACGAAATGGGACAATTAGGAAATGGTACAAATACTGATTCGCATATACCTGTAAAGCTTTCTTCGCTCAGCGATATTGTAGCAATCGGCGCAGGGTATGATTTTTCGATCGCGCTAAAAAAAGACGGCACTCTATGGGCCTGGGGCAACAATGTATGGGGCGTGCTCGGTGATGGTTCTTATACGAATAAATCATCACCGGTACAGGTAACTCTTTGTAAAGTCGTTTCTATATCGGTTGGCGTGGCACATGTGGTCGTGTTAAAAAATGATGGTACTGTCTGGACATGGGGATGGAACCTTAACGGGGTATTGGGTGACGGAAGCGCCGATTCAAAACGTTCAATTCCTGGTCAGGTACCCGGTCTTACGAATATCAAATCTATTGCTGCCAATGGCTCCATTCATACTATGGCATTAAAAAACGATGGTAGTTTGTGGGCATGGGGCGATAACAACCATGGTCAATTGGGAAACGGGACAGGCCAGCATCAATTTACACCAATACAATTATCAATTACAAATGTTGCTGCCATTGGAAATGGCGCACATAGCTCATTTGCTATACAGCAGGATGGTAAAGTATGGGCATGGGGCTGGAACCTTGCTGATAATCTGGGTATTGAAATACTTAATTCCTACCATGCCCCCAGCCCCCTTTATGTCAGCCAGTTTACCGATGTCAAAGCAATTACAGGAGGTTACACACATACATTGGTGCAGAAAAATAATGGATCGGTTTGGTCTATGGGAGGAAACGCTTCTGGACAGTTAGGTGATGGCAGTTCTGTTATTTATCGATGGGAAGCTAAACCTGTTCCGGGGTTGTAAATGAAAAAACGGCTACCGCTTTCGCTGTAATCGCTTCATTTTCTTGGTGGTGTGGAGCGGGATCGAACCGCCGACACAAGGATTTTCGGTTTAAAAGCCATGGCTTAATTGGGTTTCAAATAAAAATATGGCTGCCAGCCAGATACGATTTTTTATAACAATACTTAGTACAAGTAAAATCATAAAATGTAGTAATTCTTTCTCACCTCATCATTCCTCAGTCTTATATGTTTCTCCATAAGGATTAGTCAATATTTAGTGAGCTTACTTATCATTATTATCTGCTCAAAACTTTATCCGCAAAAGCTGAGGAATTTCTTGCACTGAAAAACTTTCCATGATTTTGTTAGCACAACGGGTTGCCTGATAGAGGGTTAACGAGAATAGCCTCCTCTCGTAATGAATTTGCTATCATAATGGCAATAAATATTATCATAAACTAAAACAGAAACCGTGAGTCTATGTTAGAGTGTCGATTTGAAAAGCTACAGTTAATTACCTTATATCGCCAAATCCGATCAAATCTCATCGTGTCGGCTATTGAATATATGCCAGAATGCCTAATGGACATCATTCTTGTTTGTGGAACACAAACTTAATATGCAGGTTTATGTGGATGGTGCAACCATCAATCAAAAATTAGAGTATTTGCAAAAAGCTCAACTGAAAACGCCGCCAATAGTTTCATTTAAGCTTTGGTAAAAATAAAGACCCGTGGCAGCTTATTTGGTACAACAATGGTCGGAAAGAAAAATGGAGGCATTTTTTCTGCATCTGCAAACGGCTTAGGGGTCACATCCATAATCCACAACGTCGTATGTTCATCAAGTCTTGCATCATTTTGTTCTTTTCCACTCAATGTACCAGAGGAAATAGACCCATCTTCCAACACTGTTCTATCAGCGGATCTATATTTTAATCGAATACGAGAACCTAATCTCTGATATAGTTTATCCAAAACCGTTTGAATTGTTCTGTCGTTCCATGTATTTTGCGCACGGGTTTTGATTATCTCCAACATCTGATATGCTTCCGATAGTGAAATCAGTACCCCTTCTTTTCCCACAGTTTTTAGTTTTACTAAGTCTTGATCGGATATGTTAAATGCATTAAACAATAAATCCCATATTGTATGTATAGATCTTGCGGTTTGAGGCAATTTCATTCTATTTGGATAGACTTGCATGCCCGCTACTACTGCTACTACGTTTTCAGCATCTAACACTCCTTTTCGAGTTGGGTTCAATCCAATGGATGTATCTATCGGGAATGTTTTAGGGTCATCCACATGTTGTTCGATAAAACCTCTCAAAGCCTCATCAGACGAGAAAATGTCGCAGAATCTATAGTACAGCGGAAACGTCGTAAACAGTTTGGTGTATGCAAGTGTATCTTCTCTATAACCGAACATCCGGGCGTGTTGATGCATTGTATCCATTTGTGAAACTTTGGAATGTCTCACATAATAAGTCACAAGAAGATTTGGAATTGCTATCCCACGTCCTAAAGTATTGCCCCCGATTAAAAAGTTGAACCCTGGCCTATATTCGATTCCTGTCCTATTGTTATTTGCTGCATTAATTACCAAAATACTCGGTCGTAATAGGATTTCTTTTATAGTTGATTTCAATACAGGTAGCGCGGGTGTTTCATTTCTTCCAAGCTGCATTTGCAATGCTCTATATTGAGTGTTTAATGCAGCCAATATATCCAGAGTATCTTCTTCACCAATTAATACTCTTTTGATTGCTGTAAGATAAGAGAGTATTCGTCCTTTAGCACGTGCCTGTTCATCGTTTCTCAAGCTTGGATGGCAAAGAAACTGATATCCTTTCCCGTCCGAAGGAAGACCCTTATTCAATTTTGCGGCAGACGCAGAGAGTAAAAAAAATAATATTGCATCTCTTAAGCCTTCGGGAAATCGGCCACTTGCTCTTAAAAGCCTACTCTTATCTAAATTTGGAACAATCGAAATCAGATTATATTCGTTTTCTTGAGGCTCGGAAGTTTCGAAAAAATAATTACCGCCGATATAACCAATACCCGGCGGCAGCATTTCTATGAAAGAAGGCTTATTATCTGACGATGCAGTTTGAAGTAATACCGCTTGTGGAGTACCTGTTACAGCCACATAAACACAGGCCGGAAAAGCCGATCTGATTTTAAAGATCAACTTGTTAATTGTACTTTTTTCTAAGGTAAGATCACCAGTTTTCGACCTTTTGTAAGTATTGGTATCTAATGAAGCCTGATCCCCTTCATCGTCGAATATCAACAGTGGATATTTTTGCGCATCTATGGATTCCAAAAAATGAAGAACATTTGCGAGGCTTTTATCTCCTTTTGAAGTAATTATTACGATGCGGCCCTCTGGAGTTGAAAGGTCTACTTGAGCGTGTTCAATAAAGTCATCAAGTTCATCATCTTTTGTGAACGCACTAACTCCTACTAGATGTTTTATAAAATCCAGATGTGTTTGATTGACAAGGTCGTTATTGTTACTTGTCATAACCAAGGCTAACCGAAATCCATTGTCAAATGCCATAGCAGTGCTGGTAATCATCGCTCTGGTTTTGCCACTTTGTATGCGACCATATATCAAGCCGTTAGGACCTAATGTCCTTTTCCTAAAGCTGTTGGGAATACCGTTTCCATGTTCGCCTACATGGCCTTCGCCAACATCGTTGTTGTAAGCAGTGACAATTTTATTGATAATACTACTTGCATTCGCTGTAGCGGTAGTCACTTGCTGTCCGACCAAGCCTAAGCTTCGTAAGGTGGCCATGTAAAAATCACCTGCGTTGTTTATCATATCTATATTATAAATCCTTGATTAAACACATGCCGATTCTACAGGATCTTGCACCATTTTTTAGTAGGTACATACAAGATAAATGAAATGTTTCTAGGAACGAATATTGTATGTAACCGTGGGTATCGAATTAATTACTTTCTAGGAAATTGAAAATATTCTTTTGGAGAGCATTTAAGTCCTTTACTTCGCATTGCCAAATAATCAAAACTTCCCAGCCAGCTTCTTTTAATAATTTAACATTTTTCAAATCACGCTGGATATTGGCTGAAAACTTGGCCTGCCAGAATCTTATTCGCGTTCCGGGAGTCGTTGTATGCTTACAGCCTTCATGACGATGCCAAAAACAGCCATGCACAAAAATAACTTTCTTTCGTGAGTGGAATACAATATCTGGGGAACCCGGCAACGATTTTTTATGGAGCCTATATCTATATCCGTTACCATATAGTAATTTTCGAACAATGATTTCAGGTTTTGTGTTTTTACTCCGAACTTTGCCCATGAGAGCGCTTCTCTCACTTTTACTCAGCTTATCTTTCTGTCGTTTCTTCTGAGGCATAATTGTCGATGGCTCTTATTATTTCGCTTAAAGTGTCAACTATATCTCGGTTTTCCATATAATCCTGATATGTTTGCCGAGCATCGATCAGTAATTGTTCGTAAAAGACTACCCTGCATTGGTGAATCTTTAAAGATTCTTGCCATCTGTGCCTCATGGCATCGGTTGTCCAATCACTAGGTTCTTTCCCAAGCAGTATGACAATACTAACTTGCTCCGAACCCCTGCCTTGTTGCCGCAATAGCTTGTCCATGCCGGATAAGTATTTATCTGTTTGAACGATGAGCTGTGCAGTGGTAACCGAACGTTCAGGCCTTTTGAGTTCAATTATTATGTGTTGACCAGCACTTTTTCTATATCCAATATCCAGGCGGCCGTCGCGTTCTTCTTGACTTAAGCTTGCAGTTTCTTCTTCAATCATTTGAGTTACTGGCCTTTCCATGAGTTCGCTGCCGTCAGCGCGCTCCCACGCTGGGTCAAGCAGCCACAAGTGGTCAAACAAGTATTCTTGAATGGCCTTTTCGAGCGCATTGATATCGACTTTTTCTTCAAGTACTTTAATTACTTGGATTCTCTGCTGAACGATCTGGCCGTAAAGAGTAGCTTCAAGATTGTCTAAATCTTCGAAAATGCTTATCGCCGTTTCAAAATTTTCATCGGTAATTCTTTCAAGGGCATCAAGGTTTTCCTTGGCTCGATAAAATTCAAAAGCCAGAATCGAGTGTTTTATAAGCTGCTTTTGTTCATTTAAATCGTCGATTCGGATTTGATTGATTTTGCCAACCCACTTTTTCGCTTTTGTTCTTGATGATTTTGGTAGTCCATCCATCCAGTCTTTAACTGCAGGTATTTGGAGTGCTCTTTGGGCCCCTTCTTCCGCTTTTAGTCTTTTCCATTCGCTCTGTATATGCTTGAGCTCTGTAGCAAGAAAAGCTTTGATTGCTACAAATCTTTCATCGTCTTCGACTAGCTGTTGTCTACTGCTGGTCGCCGCGTCGTCGTCTTTAGATGATCCAGGGCCATCATATGTATCAAGAGAGTCGACTCTCAATTCGCCAATCAGGTAACTTACGTATACGCCGCGCTCAGAAAAATTACTAAGTATGTCTTCTTGAGCCATTTTACCTCGTACGAAGATGGCAACTCTATTTAGGTTTTCTCCTTCCTCGTCCTTCAGATGTTTTACTTCTCTTACAGTCCCTAGCCAACCGGATATTGATACGCCAGCATTATTGCTGGCTTCAGTTCTATCGAAATGCTGAGCGTTTATAGAGTATTGTACAACTTCATTTTGTTGGCCATACGTCCACAAATATTGAAGTTTGTCGAAATAGTCTCGGTCGGAGGCCGTTACTTCTTGATTATCTACTAAGACCCTAAATTCTTCAGATGCTCCTATGACTGAAAAACGACGTGCTAATCTTTTCTTTAAAGCTGAAGTAGTATGGGCCGTTTGTCGTTTTCTCAATTCAGAGAGCGTAATTCTTGTACCGTTTTTAAAATCTATGTTATCTGTAGATAAAGGCTCTGGATTGTAAACTCCTTCTCCACCAGCCTGTTCGATTTTTTGCCGGATGTCTTCAAGCTTCATTCTGAATGCGCTCTTGATGCCATTCTTTACGGTTTCGATTTCAACACAATTTGCAATCGAAAACAGGGATAATTTTCCAATGCCTTTTCTTCCCATTGGTTTTCGGCCTTTGGGAGTGTTGCCTGGCTGCTCATCCCTGCGACGATAACCAACTGTTAAAAACCGCTTGTTTATATCATTAGGCAGCATACCTATGCCCGAGTCTTGAATGACAATTTTTTCATCATTCCTATGCCAATTTACATGAACATCGTTTGCGTCTGCATCCCAAGCATTAGCAACAATTTCCGAAAGCACCGCAGGCACATTGCTGTACAGACTAATTCCCAAATGCTCTAGCACATTCAGGCTAATCGTTAGCGAAAATTGTGGTGCAGGTGGTGTCATGCGCACTCGTTGATGTGCAGTTGGATAGATTTTGCGATTGCTTGACCCAACTTTACAGGGACAGCATTGCCAATCAGGCGTCCCAATGCGGTAAGGTTAAGCTTTGCATCTTTTTTGATGAATTTATATTTTTGGGGGAAGCTTTGAAGAATTGCGGCTTCCCGTAATGAGATCGCTCTATTCTGTTCTGGATGGCCGAATCTTCCATTGCCATACCCATAACATTGGGTGGTCATTGTTGGTGCTGGCTCATCCCAGGACATTCTTCCATACACACTAGAATAGGTTTTCCCGGATTCGCTTAGATGACACTCTGCGATCAGTTCTTCAGGCCAATCTTTCCAAGAGCCGCCGGGCTTTGATGCCTTGATTCGTTTAAGATTAATCTCCGTCAAAGCTGCTGCTGTGTGCATTTTATCCTCAGGATGAGTTTGTCCAGCCTTTAGGCTTGGAGTTTTTCCAATAGCTTTCCGAACAGTCTTTGGCTTTTTTGTGGTTGGAGGGATCAACTTCAATTCTCCTAATTTCGATCCCAGCAGCACAAGCCTTTTTCTTGTTTGTGGCACACCATAATCGGAGCTATCTACAACATCGAACCAAACATTATATCCCTGGCGTTCAAGTGACGATACGAATTTTTTGAATATAGGATGTTTCATGAGAGCAGGAACATTTTCCATAGTTACTATTTGAGGTTCGCTCTCTCTTACCAAGCGTGCAAATTGATCGAGTAGTGTCCATTTGTCGTCTCGTTCCAATTCATATCTATGCGAGTATGTAGAAAAGGGCTGGCAGGGAGCACATCCTGCCAAAATCCTAATTTCTGCTTCGCCGTAGAGGTTGACCAAATCTTCTCCACTTACCTTGGCGATATCCGCTTTAATAAATTTGCCATTGTTGTTGCTTGTGTAGGCGTATTCACATGCAGGATCCAAATCGATTCCTGCAACAACTCTCATTTTTTGCGCTACAAAGCCATGAGACAAACCGCCTAAGCCACAAAATAAATCGACTACAGCTGGGGATTTTTTTCCTGTTTGGACCTTTTTAGCCATCCAATCATCTTTTTAGTAAAATCACAGATTATATAAATACATCAATATGAACTAGAAAGCAATTTACTTTTATTTCAAGTTATTACAAGGATTTTTACTAACGGCTGTTAATATCCTCATTTATTATGAGTGCGGGGTAAGGTAAACGGTTAACCTATGCAGTAATAACATGGAAAAACATCAAGGGAGAGCCTATCGCCTCTGTGTTATAACCCATTAGGTTTTTAAACATGTTATACCCGCATGAAAAAAGCGACTATAACTTTCGTTATAATCGCTTCATTCTGTTCGTGGTGTGGGGCGGGATCGAACCGCCGACACAAGGATTTTCAGTCCTTTGCTCTACCGACTGAGCTACCGCACCTCCTGCTTCCCTTTTCCTGGTTCAGGACCGAAATCCGTAACCTTGATTAGGGGTTGCAAAAATAGCAAATCCATGGAAATCAAAAAATTAATTATTGATTTTAGCCTGTTTATTTATCAGAATTTGTTCCAATGCGCCATCCCACAATAACTTCCTCAGTTTCAACGCCTGTAAAGCAGCCGCAGTAGCCTGCTCCCAGGCGGTCTCATCTTCCCCACACAACTCCTGCACCATTTCCATCGCCAGCATACTGTGATGGTCCCCATCCACCTCGATATGACGCTCCAGGTAGTACTTGAAAATCGAAAGCTGGCCGGGGAACTTCTGCTCCAGATCCTTCACCAGTCCATAAAACATATCCGGGATCAGGTCTTCCCGTCCGAAGGTGAATACGGCGGCAACGGCGGCTACATCCTGCTGGTCCAACGTATCGAAAGTAAACCGCACAAACTGCTGTACAGCCGGGGGTAACTGCAGCTGCTGCAGTGCAGCTTGCACTTTCATGCCATCCTGCAGTAAACTCAACAATTGCTGTATGCCAAGGGTAGGAGCACCCAGCTGTTCCATGGCTCGACAATACAATTCATAATGACTGCACCGGTTGCCCTGCTCATCCACATCACTTTCCTCGCCGATCACAATTTCATTGATCAGGTAGCGGGTATTGGCACTACCTACCGGCACCCAGGGATATTTAACACAGGTGAGCTGTTGTTGCAAACCTTTCAGCAGGCTCATAAAATCCCACACAGCAAATACATGGTATTGGGTGAAAATGCGGAGGTCGTCCAGCGTAGTGATGGTATTGTATAAAGGATGCTCTACAATTTGCTGGCGGGCCGGACTAATGGCAGCTTTTAGCTTGTCGATATGTGGATGCATAAAATAAAAAAAGTTGCAGCGCAATGCTACAACTTAATTATATAAATAAGATTAGAAATTACATGCCATACTGCGCCAGGAACTTGATGCGCATGATCTTCAACTGCTCCCAGGTGTAGTTGCCATCACTCAATTCTTCAGCAGCTACCTGCAAGGAAGAAGTCTCGCAGCCTTTGAAATACTCAAGTATCTCTTCCTGTTCGTGCTCATCCAGCATTTCATCGATGGCGTAATCCAGGTTGAGCTTGGTACCACTGGCGGCGATGGTCTCCATTTCTTCCAGCATCTCGTCCATCCGCCAGCTTTTATTCTTGGCGATAGTTTCCAGCGGTATCTTTTTATCGGTCTGCTGTATAATATATACCTTATTGCCACTCTTGTTCACCACACTCTTCATCACGAAGTCATCCGGGCGCTCGATATTGTTATCTTCTACATACTTGGCCACCATCTCTATAAAAGGCTTTCCATAACGAATGGCCTTACCCTTGCTCACGCCAGAACACTTTTCCAGCTCCTGGAGGTTGGTAGGGTATAAGGTAGCCATGTCCTGCAGTGAAGTTTCGAGAAAGATCACGAAAGGAGGCAGCGCTTTCTTCTTGGCTTCCTTCTGACGCAGCTCTTTCAACATCTCAAACAGCTTCTCGTCGGTGGCAGCTGTACCAGTCGGGCCTTCTGCACCTTCATCATCATCCGCATTGGCCTCTTCGTACAGGTTGTTGAGGATGATCTTGAACGACTTTGGCTTTTTGGCAAACGCTTCACCAGCCTTGGTGATCTTCAGCACACCATAATCTTCGATCTCCTTGCTGAGGTATCCAGCCAGCAACAACTGACGGATCAGCGTGCTCCAATAATGATCGGGCTCATCTTTACCAATACCAAACTCTGCAATGCCTTCGTGGCGGAACATGCTGATGTTGGGGGTCAGACGACCTATAATAATATTTACCGTATAGTCTGTAGCAAAACGCTCATCCAGCGCTTTCACAGTCTTCAGCACTTTCACGGCATTTTCCTTCGCTTCTACTTCTTCTTTCGGATGCAGACAGTTGTCGCACTCGCCGCAATTCTTATCCGTATACTCTTCTCCGAAATAGCTCATCAACACTTTACGACGGCACACACCACTCTCCGCATAAGCTACCGTTTCGTTGATCAGCTGGGCGCCCACTTCACGTTCGCTCAACGGCTTATCGCGCATGAGGTGCTCCAGCTTCGCCACGTCTTTATGAGAATAATACAGGATACACTTGCCTTCCAGGCCATCACGACCTGCACGGCCAGTCTCCTGGTAGTAGTTTTCAATACTCTTGGGAATATTGTAGTGGATCACAAACCGGATATCTGGTTTGTCGATACCCATACCAAAGGCGATGGTAGCAACAATCACCTGCACTTCCTCGGTGAGGAACAGGTCCTGCCGCTCGGCGCGCAACTTGCTGTCGAGCCCGGCGTGATAAGCCACCGCTTTGATGCCGTTGGCCATCAGCATGTCGGCCAGCTCTTCCGTTGTTTTACGGTTCAGCGTATAAATGATGCCGCTTTTACCTTTCATCTGAACGATAAAGCGCACAATGTTCTTGATCGTTTGATCCTTCTTGATCTTTGGCTGGATCTCGTAGTACAGATTCGGCCGGTTGAAAGAAGAGATGAAGATGGCCGGATCATTCAGGTGCAGGTTCTGGATAATATCACTCTGTACCTTGGGTGTAGCCGTAGCCGTAAGAGCGATCACTGGTACATCAGGGTTGATCTGCGTCATCATCTCCCGCAGCCTCCGGTATTCCGGGCGGAAGTCATGTCCCCATTCTGAAATACAGTGCGCCTCATCAACGGCGAAAAAAGATATTTTAAGTTCGGCAAAGAATTCGAGGTTTTCCTGCTTGGTGAGCGTTTCAGGCGCCACGTACAACATCTTTGTACGCCCACTCGTGAGGTCATCCTGTACTTCCCGTATTTCTTTCTTGCTTAATGTAGAGTTGAGAAAGTGTGCTACATCATCTTTGCTGCTGTAGCCGCGTACCAGGTCTACCTGGTTTTTCATCAAAGCGATGAGGGGGCTTACGATGAGGGCCACACCTTCGCTGATCATGGCGGGCAGTTGATAACAAAGACTTTTGCCGCCGCCTGTAGGTTTGATAACGAATGTATCCTTTCCGCTGAGTAAGCTTTTGATAATAGCTTCCTGGTTGCCCTTGAAAGCGTTGAAGCCAAAATGCTCCTGTAACGCTTCGTGCAGGTAAGAACTGGTTATAGTGCCATTAGATTTGGCAGATCCGCTTTTCTTAGCAGCGGTGCTACTTTTAGAGGCCTTTTCTGTCTTAGTTGCCGTTTTCTTGGTTGTTGTTCCCATGCTCAAATAATTTCCTTCACACGTTTTGTGACATAAATCTCCATAAGATAAAAGGTTGTAACGTTTCAAAATAGCGGCACTTCGACTGCGCCGGACATACCCGTTATAAACGAATAACGTCAAAGTAGCATCTCATGTTTGGCCAGGTCGTCAGATCGGTGGTTAGCGTTGGTTAGATTACTGTTCCTGCTTAATGGATCAGATTCGTTTTAAAGGGTGGCGAATTTAACCCTTTTTGGCCGTTCGCCAATCAATAACGCCCGCTTTAACAAATATGATATAATTGATAAGCGCTGATTTTTTGCACCTATTCCCTTGTAAATCACATAAATTACTGAATTTTAATCGTTTTACAAACGGTTTGTTAAGCGGTTTATCCACCAAAGCGGACGGTATACCCGTTATGGGCTCAAACCCTACCCGGTAACGTGCTGTTTTTGTGGGCCAACAATTTTCAAGTAGGTTTGTCATTTATAAATTATGTCTGTAGCATCTACCATTGATATTAAGTCAGTTGCGATCAGGACCATCACCCAGGAGGCCGAGGCGGTAGCCTCTTTGAAGCCTATGATCAATGATGATTTTGAGCGCGCTGTCCGGGCTATTATGGACACACGGGGGCGGCTGGTGGTAAGCGGCATTGGCAAAAGCGCCATTATTGCCCAGAAGATCGTGGCCACCCTCAACTCTACCGGCACGCCGGCCATTTTTTTACATGCTGCCGATGCTATCCATGGCGACCTGGGCATGATCCAACAGGAAGATGTTGTGCTCATCATCAGCAAAAGTGGTGAGAGCCCCGAGATCAAAGTGTTGGTACCCCTGGTGAGGAATTTTGGTAATACGCTCATCGCGATGGTGGGCAACACCGAAGCTTATCTGGCCAAACAGGCTGATATGATATTGAATACAACCGTATCACAGGAAGCCTGCCCCAATAACCTGGCGCCTACTTCCAGCACAACAGCACAATTGGTGATGGGCGATGCCCTCGCCGTGGTGCTGATGGAGCTGAAGGGATTTGGCTCAGATGACTTTGCCCGCTTTCATCCTGGCGGCACGCTGGGAAAAAAGTTATACCTGCATGTTTCCGATCTGTATGTAAACAATGAATGCCCCAAAGTGCTGACGACTGCCACGCTGAAGGAAGTCATTGTAGAGATATCTAAAAAAAGATTAGGTGCTACAGCTGTTGTAGATACGAATAATCAACTACTTGGCGTTATTACGGACGGTGACCTGCGCCGCATGTTGGAGAAGAGCATAACCCTGCAGTTGGAAGAAATTAAAGCAGCAGACATAATGACGAAGAATCCTAAAACGGTCGATGCAGATGCATTGGCAGTAGAAGCGTTGGACCTCTTGCGTCAATATGATATTACCCAGCTGGCGGTAACAACAGGTTCCACCTATCTTGGCATTATTCATTTGCATGATCTC
Source organism: Paraflavitalea sp. (assembly GCF_059502485.1). Taxonomy (NCBI): domain Bacteria; kingdom Pseudomonadati; phylum Bacteroidota; class Chitinophagia; order Chitinophagales; family Chitinophagaceae; genus Paraflavitalea; species Paraflavitalea sp. Next base: position 375,616 of record NZ_JCACET010000008.1, on the reverse strand, counting down.
GTAAGAGAAGGACTCATTTAGATTTGAACTATGACAAAATCACAAAATCCTGCGATAGGCAATAAGCATCATTACGTAGCAATTATGGCAGGAGGTATCGGCAGCCGCTTCTGGCCCATGAGCCGTACCAATTATCCCAAGCAATTCCTGGACATCCTGAATATTGGCAAAACGCTTATCCAGTCTACCTATGAGCGATTCGCGTCCTTTATTCCCAAAGAAAATATCTTCGTCGTTACTTCCAACGAGTATATCAATATAGTAAAGCATCAGTTGCCCGAGATGCCGCTGCAGAATATTCTGGGCGAGCCTTCCCGGAAAAATACAGCACCTTGCATTGCTTATATCTCTTTCAAGCTGCAGCAGCTCGATCCGCAGGCTTCGCTGATCGTAGCGCCGTCGGATCACCTGATCCTCGACCCTGTGGCTTTCACTAAAGTATGTCTTGAAGCTCTGAGCTTTGTCAATAAACACAACGCCTTTATCACGCTGGGCATTAAGCCTACATATCCCAATACCGGGTATGGCTATATCCAATACGAGCAGCATGCCGTGTCGGATAATGTATATAAAGTGAAGACTTTTACAGAGAAGCCCAGGCTTGAACTCGCCAAGACCTTTCTGGCCACCGGTGAGTTCCTGTGGAATGCAGGCATCTTCGTGTGGCAGGTAAAGAACATCCTGGCGGCATTTGAAAAATACCTGCCCGAGATGTTTGAAGTGTTTGCTGCCGAAAAAGATAAGTTCAATACCCCCCAGGAGATATCCGCACTTAACAGCATCTATCCGCTCTGCACCAATATCTCTATCGATAACGGTATCATGGAAAAGGCCGACAACGTGTACCTCATTCCTTCTTCCTTTGGTTGGAGTGATCTGGGTACCTGGAACAGCGCCTACGAGAACCTGGAAAAAGATTACCTCGGCAATGCGGTAGCCGGCGACCAGGTGATGGTATTCGATGCCCATAATAATATGGTGCATGCCAAGAACGAACGCCTGGTACTGTTGCAGGGCCTGGAAGACTTCATCGTGGTAGATACCAAAGATGTACTGCTGATCTGTAAAAAAGATAAAGAGCAGGAGATCAAAGAGTATGTAGCCGAAGTGAAGAGAAACAAAGGCGACAAGTTCCTGTAATTAGCTCCAAAATATAAGGCTGTGTCATACCGGTAAGTTTCTTACCTTTTGCCCTTATTTGCTGCTTATGCTCACAGCCTTGAATAATATTCTCTTCCTCGACATCGAGACGGTTTCCCAATACCCTACGTATGAAGAAGTACCTGAAGAATGGAAAGAGCTGTGGGGCCTGAAGGCAAACTACCTGATACGTAATAAGGACGAAGAGACCGTTGAAAGCGTGTACAACCGCGCCGCTATCTACGCCGAGTTTGGCAAGATCATTTGCATCAGCTGTGGCTTTATATATGGCAACGGCGAGTCCAAGAAGCTTGTATTGAAGTCTTTCTACGGGCACGACGAAAAAGAGCTGCTGCAGCAATTCACTGAAATGCTGCGCCGCTGGGCCACCGACAATCATAAATACCTCTGCGCCCACAACGGCAAAGAATTCGACTTCCCCTACCTGTGCCGCCGCCTCATCATCAACAGTGTTCCCATTCCTCCCGTGTTGCATATCAGCGGAAAGAAGCCCTGGGAAATAGCCCACCTCGACACCATGGAAATGTGGAAGTTTGGAGATTATAAAAGCTTTACATCCCTTAATTTGCTGGCCCATACCCTTGGTATCCCTACGCCCAAAGATGATATCGATGGTAAGATGGTAGGAGAGGTGTACTGGAAACAAAATAACCTCGAACGCATTGCTGCCTATTGCCAGAAAGATGTGGTCACCGTGGCCCAGGTATATCTGCGGTTCAATGGCGAAGGCCTCATCAAACCGGAGCTTATAGAAATTAAGTAATTCAAAAAATTATAGCCATGTCCAATCGTATTAATATTTCTTCCGGCGCCAAGTGGGAAGACATTGTAGGATATAGCCGGGCCGTCAAGGTCGGCAATGTGGTGGAAGTAACAGGCACCGTAGCCGTTGATGAAAACAGCCAGCTGGTAGGGAAGGGCGACGCCTATGCACAAACCCACTTTATCATTGGTAAAATTGAAAAGGTATTGCAACAAGCGGGCGCCAGCCTGAAAGATGTGGTGCGCACCCGTATGTTTGTCACCGACATCAGCCGCTGGGAAGAATATGGAAAAGCCCACGGGGAATATTTCAGTACCATCAAGCCCTGCACTTCCATGATAGAAATAAAAGGATTGATAGAGCCGGATTATTTAATAGAGATAGAAGCTACTGCTGTTATCAATGGCTGAGCAGCTGGTCCCGGAGTATAAATAGCATTTTCATTTTCAAATTTTCACATTGTCACAGTTTCAGATCGAATCCAAGTTACCCGATGTAGGCACTACCATCTTTACCGTCATGAGTGCCCTGGCCACCGAACACAAAGCCGTTAACCTCGGACAAGGGTTTCCCGATTACCCCATGCCGGAAGCCCTGACCGCGTTGGTAGATAAAGCAATGCAGGAAGGATTTAACCAGTATGCCCCCATGCCCGGCTGGATGCCGTTGCGGGAATCCATTGCTGAGAAAATACAGTTCCTGTACAACACAAAAGTCAACCCCGATACAGAGATCACTATTACACCCGGTGGCACGTATGCTATTTATACAGCATTGACCACCGTGTTGCAACCCGGCGATGAGGTAATCGTATTTGAACCGGCTTATGACAGCTATATTCCAAACATCACGGTGAACGGGGCCGTACCTGTGTTGATCGACCTGAAATTTCCTGATTACCGCATCGACTGGAATGAAGTGCGAAGCAAAATAACACCGCGTACGCGCATGATCATGCTCAATACGCCACACAACCCCACCGGGGCCGTGTTGCGGGAAGATGATATCGAGCAGTTGCGTGCTGTGGTGAAGGATACCAACATACTGATCCTTTCCGATGAAGTATATGAACACCTGATCTTTGATCAGATACCCCACCAGAGCATGTTGCGCTACCCCGACCTGCTGCAGCGCAGCTTTGTGTGTTTCTCATTTGGGAAAGTGTACCATTGCACCGGCTGGAAACTGGGCTACTGTGTGGCGCCTGCCGCATTTACCAAAGAGTTCAGGAAAGTACATCAGTTCAATTGCTTCAGCTGCCATACTCCCTCACAGGTGGCGCTGGCGAGCTTCTTGAAGAATAAGGAGTCTTACCTGCAGCTGTCGCCGGAGATGCAGCAGAAACGTGATTTCTTCAGTGAGCTGATGAAGGACACACGCTTTACGCCGCTGGCCAGCTACGGCAGTTACTTCCAGTGCTACAAATACGACCGCATTAGTGACGAAGGCGATAAAGAATTTGCTATCCGCATCACCAAAGAATATGGCATTGCCACCATTCCCGTGTCGGCATTCTACCAATCGGGAAAAGACAATAAAGTAATCCGGTTCTGCTTTGCCAAGAAAGAAACAACCCTTGAGCAGGCTGTAGAGCGTTTGCGAAAAATATAATATAAATGTCTGTTACGCCGATTGCTTTTGTACCTCTTCCAGTTCCGGGTAGTTGCGCCTGCGACGCTTCAGATATTTATTGTAGATAACTTCGCTCATAGGCTTGCCCGATACCTTGCTTTCCACCCAGGAAATGATATCGAGGTAGGCAAAGGCCCGCGTTTCGTAACGGTCTTTCTCCAGGTGCCTGATCTTTTCGAGGAACTTCTCCAGCTCTGGCTTCAGCTGGCGGGGCGATAAGCCAAAGGAATGACGCAGGAAGCGGAACATCTCTTCTTCCACCACTGTCAGGTTCTCCATTTTGGCCATGAAGCGGTATACCGATTTCGTGAGCGACTCCATCAGTTCGAAGTTGCCCAACTCATAATGCGCCAGCAGGTGCAGCAGGCGTGCATAACACTGCAAGTCGCTGCGGATCTCCGTGCTGCCGTTGATGATCTTCTGTACGTAGTCTATCGACTTATTATAATCGCCGCTGCCGAAGTAGAGCGTCGATATTTTATAAGTGAACACCATGATGCGGTGATAATCCACATACAGGGAATATTCTTCGAGGTCTTTTTCAATCTGCGGCACTTCTGTCAATCCTTCTTTGAAAGTGCCACGCATGAGGTGCCAGTTCAACTTGGCACTGTTGATATAAATGGAAGTGTGCGTTCTGAAATTGTCGTGGATATTGGCCACAGGTGTCCTGGCATACTCCTCAAACTTATTCAGCGTGATCTCGAACTTCTCGAAGTTGCGCAAGTCGAAATGTGAATTGAGCAGGTTGTGCATACCCTTGATGTAGTGACCGGTCTCTACCGTGATCATGAACGGATCGGCATCAAACAGGTCGATCCACTTCTGACTGTAGCGGTAATACATTAAGAAGTCCTGCCGCACGAAGGCATACCAGCAATAACTCTGATAGAGGTATAGCTTTTCGTAGAAGCCCGTAATCTCATCATTGGGCGGGAGGTTTTGGATGAAGAACTCCCTGATGCCGGCTTCATCTTTTTCATTGCGCACGTGACCGTTCTTGATATACCAACGGTATAGCTTCAGCGCCAGATTGGAAAGGCGTGTTACGCGGTCTATATGTCCACTGATCTCTAAGGATTCCTGTACCAGTTCATCTGTTTTCTCCTGCGAGCTGCGCGTGATGTGAAGCGTCTCGATCTTTTTCTCCAATGAGATCACCTGTGCCAGGAAGTTGAACTTCTGGTTGGAGCGGGCAATTTCTTTCACGCGCTCTAATATCTTCAACGCCTGGATCTTTAATCCCTTCGTGTATAGTATACGTGCATAGTCCAGTTGCTCTGTCAGTTGGAGATCTACATTCTCAGCGGTCTTCAATAAGCGCAAACTCGCTAACAACTGTTTGTAAAGATGCGTCTTGAGATTATTGAGTTGCGGTTTCTGAATGGAAGGAAGCTTTTTCAATAACAGTTTTTCATCATATTCATTCAACTTATCCAACGCATCAAATAACTGTATGATTTTCAGGTCTTCGTTGCCTGAGCTTCTTTTTATATAGAGTTTAAAATGTCTTTTCTCCGACTTTTCTAAAGAGTGAACTAACTGGAATAAGGTATCTGTTAATCTGTTGGCCATCATTATGAAATTTTCCTGAAACACAGTACCAGAAAGGGTTTTGTGCTTGTGTCACCCCTTTGGCATAATCAAATCCCTCATAAGATGTTTTGAATTAAGTGAAACCTCATCTTATTTTTGTTTCAGCAAAGACAAGATGAGGTTTTGAGTATCGCTGGCAAGTGAGTTAGAGGCCGGGGTGAAACAGAAGCAAAAATACGTTCACCCGTACAAATAGAGATAGATTTTATTACCTTTTTTCATATGGCAAGCAATCGTTAGAGGTCAGCTGTTTCTACAGTGGACCTTTTTTCTTTTAAAAAGGCCCCGCGAATATAGTCTATAAAAGATTTCCATGTTAACTTTTCTTTAAAATCAGCGAAAATCCTTGCTTATATCGTATTTCCTGCAGTTTCCCTTCACGCGTAATCACTTGTAAATCTTACGGAATATCATTTCAGTGCTAAATATCTGACCGGTCACATTTATTTGTGCCCGGATTTTTAATTTCGGGTATGATCACGATTGAACCCATGCTGGCCGACCAGGCACCCGTTCTGCTGGATATTTATCGCCAGGGCATCCTTTCCGGGATGGCCACCTTCGAAACCGTTGTTCCCGAATGGCCTGTTTTCAACGCCAAGTACCTGCCCCACTCACGTATTGTTGCCAAAGAAGGCGAAGAGATCACAGGCTGGGCGGCCCTCTCACCCGTTTCCTCGCGCGATTGCTATCACGGCGTGGCAGAAGTAAGCGTGTATGTGGCCCAGGCCCACCAGCGCAAAGGCATTGGCCGCATCCTGCTACAGGCATTGGTGGAGGAGAGCGAACAAAACAATATCTGGTCGCTGCTCAGTGTGATCCATGAAGAGAACAGGGCCAGTGTGCACCTGCATGAACAATGCGGTTTCCGGTACATTGGTTACCGCGAGCGCATCGCACAGCTCGATGGCATATGGAGAACGACGGTGATGATGGAGCGGCGCAGCAATAAAGTGGGCGTATAAACTATTGATCACTTCAACAATAATATAACAGCGGGCCTTTTTTGCTGCTACTGTAAATCAATTATTTTCGTTGCACAATTTCAAATGAGCATGAGCCGGATAGATACAATTGTTTTTGACCTGGGTGGTGTATTGGTAGACTGGAACCCTGAGTATGTTTACAGAACTATTTTTGATAAGGAAGAAGACATGCGCTGGTTTTTCAAGAACATCACTACCAGCGATTGGAATGAAGAGCAGGATGCCGGTCGTTCATTGGCAGATGGAACAGAGTTGCTGGTACAGCAGTTTCCGGATCATGAAGCCAATATCCGCGCTTATTATGGCCGCTGGGAAGAAATGTTGGGCGGCGCCATACAAGGCACCGTCGATATTCTCCATCACCTGAAGCATAATACCGATTACCGGTTATATGCGCTTACCAACTGGAGCGCAGAAACTTTCCCCATTGCGCTGAAGCATTATGATTTTCTCCACTGGTTTGAAGGTATCGTGGTATCGGGCGATGAAAAGACGCGCAAGCCTTACCTGCCTATTTATCAAACATTGCTTAGCCGGTTCAACATCGATCCTGCCAAAGCGATCTATACCGACGACAACATGCGCAACCTTCACCCCGCCAAAGAAGTGGGCTTGCATACCATTCACTTCCAGTCGCCGGAACAGTTCAAAAAGGAATTGATAGAGCTGGGCGTGACAGTCTAAGTCCAACGGGTTGCCAATCCTTCCGTTGGCGGTCTCCCCGGAATAATTATTGAAACAGCCATGCTTTCTACAGCGGTCAGGAAGCCGGATGGCTTGCCCTGGTTTTTGCTTGGGATCAAAAATAAACCCAACTAAAAATAATTTGTATATCAACTCTTTATAAGGATAGATGCAGCATATCTTATAAAGTAAGCTGCATCTATGCTGGGTCAGTGCTGTATATATGCTGCATCTATGCTGCATCCTATTGTAACCCATTGGAAATGTGGATCGTAGCTTTTTCGTAAAAATGGGGCCGAAAAGCCTTTTCCGGACCCCTGAAAAAGCCTTCTCATTTTAAGAATCCACTAACAATCTTTTGAGGTCTTTTCTGGTCAGAGTAGGGAAGGAGATATAATTTATGAAACACCTGATAACCTCTTTATCGCTCGCCGTAGTCGTATTGTTAACTTCTTGTGGCAGTCAGAAATTCCAGGCTTCTTTTACAGAAGATAAGCCGTTGTATGCGGCTGTGAACGAACTGGTAAAGCACCCCAATAATATCAAGGCACAGAATGACCTGAAGGAATTGTATGCCTTATCGGTAGAACGCCACGAACAGGCGGTAGCTGTTTATAAAACCAGCACCGATGAAAGACGCTGGGATAAAATGCTCAATGAATACAACGCCTTGCAGCAAATGTATACCCACGCACAATCAGTACCTGCTTTGCTGAAGCTGGTGCAACCCAAAAGTTATTTGCAGGAGCTGCAGGACATCCGTGAAGATGCCGCCGAATACTTCTATAACAAGGGTGAGCAATTGATGGCTGCCAACAGCCGTGAACAAAGCTTGCAGGCCAATGAGGCTTTCCGCAGATCCAACAGCTATGTGAATGGCTATAAAGATGCCAAGCAATTGATAGCACAGTCTTATGAACAAAGTGTGGTGAATGTGATCGTGAACCGTATTCAGGATGACAACCTGTTCTTCACCACCTGGGGTAATACCGGTATCCGCTATCGCCCCGAAGATTACCAGGAATCATTGGTACGTGAACTGGGTGGCCGTAATGCCACTATCGTACCGGCCCGTTTTTATACCGACCGTGATGCAGACCGTGAAAACATCGATGCCGACTGGGCTGTGGATGTAAGATGGAGAAGCGTTGACGCCGATGCATCCGTACCCTATCAATTTAGCCGCAACGTGTCGCGCAGCATTGAAGTAGGTAAAGACTCGGCCAACAAGCCCATCTACAAAACGGTGTATGCTACCCTGCACATTACCCGTCGCACCTTCAGTGTAAACGGAGCGCTTGATTACAATGTGCACGACCTGGTAAACAACAAAGGCATTGACCAGGGCCTGCTGACGCAGAACCTGAGCTGGGACGATAGTTATGCTACTTATACCGGCGACTCACGCGCGCTTGACAACAACGACTGGTTGCTGGTGCGCAACAGGAACAGCAACTTCGGTCCTTCGAAAGAAGAGATCCTGAATACGCTGATGAAGAGAATGTATCCCGACTTACGTCGTCGCCTGGAGCAGGCTACCAGCTAATAAATAATTGGACGGACGATAACTTTCATTTTGGTTTAAATGGTGGAAAAGAGAAAGGAGCCCTATCGTGGGCTCCTTTCATGTTGATTGATGGGTTTGGAATGAAATAATCGTTAGAGATCAATATTATTCGCGCATGGCAGAACTGATGATAGGTGCCGCGCCTCTTGTTTTTACCAGTAATGATTTTTCCCCTGTCTTCGCGGTCTCTCTGCTGAGCATGGTCTGCACATTGGGCGACTTCCGCTTGCTGACATAGTAACCCGCGAAAATGTCCCGCTCTTTTTCTTCAAAGGAGGGATTGTATAAAGTAAGCTGGCGCCACTTGCCTTGTGTTTCTTCTATATAAAAGCTGAGGTCATCGAAGTAGAAACTGCCATTGCCATTTACCGAAGCATAGAAAAAGAGTCTTTTGGCTTCAGGGCTCACCGTGCCAACTACTGTGTAGATGGTCCATTCCTGTTCGACCCTGGTTTCAAGTGTAAAGTTGCTGTTGATAAAATCGTCCTGACCTTTGCCTACGCCAATGCCGTGGATGCGCACCTTCGACATGGTGTCGGTAGGGTCGGCTTTTACGGCTATTTCATAACGGAAGTTTTTACCCTGCAGCGAGGCAGTGGGCACTTCTTTCACGAAATAGAACTCTTCGGCGTAATGGAAAAAGGCGGCGGGGGTTTGTGCATAAGAAATTAATGCACAGGATGTTGCAAAAAAGATAAGGGCTATCTTTTTCATGGGTACGGGATTTAGGTATCCCTATAAACGACCAATGGGAAAAGTTGTTGCGTTGGCCTGCCTGCCCGGAACGGTTATTGACGCGGCTCAAATGGGTTAAAAAGATCGATAATGTATACTATTTGAAGAGTTGGAAGGCGATCAGGCTCATTACATAGGCCAGTCCGGTCATATAGATCAGCTGAAGCAGGGGCCATTTCCAGCTTTTGGTTTCCCTTTTCACGATGGCCAGCGTGCTCATGCACTGCATGGCAAACACATAAAAGATCATCAGTGAAAGCCCTGTTGCCAGGGTATATACCTTACTGCCGTCGGGCCAGGTGGCGGAATTCAGTTTTCCCGTAAGGGTGCTTTCTTCTGCATCGGCGCCTCCCTCCACACTGTACAAAGTGGCCATCGTGCCTACAAACACCTCGCGGGCTGCAAAAGAAGTGATCAGCGCAATGCCGATCTTCCAGTCGTAACCAAGCGGTTTGATAGCCGGTTCGATGCCCTTGCCCAGTATGCCCGCATAAGAATTGCCCAGCAACTCCGTATTCTTTTCACGCTCCAGTTCATCACCCTTATCGGGGTTTTGTGCAATCAGTTGTTCATACTTTTCATGCACAGCGGCCATCCGTTCTTTAGGCCCATAGGTACTCAGTGCCCAAAGAATAAGGCTGATCACAATGATCACTTTACCGGCATCTACTACAAAGATCTTTGCCTTGCTTACCATCGTTACCAGTACGTTGTTCCAGCGTGGCGCACGGTACGTGGGCAGCTCCAATATGAAGTAGCTTTTCTCTTTTATCTTGATGAACCACTTCGCTACATAGGAAGTAACGAGCGCCATTATCAGTCCCAGCAGGTACAATCCCATCATCACCAACCCTTGCAGGCCGATGAAGCCCAGGAAGGTTTGTTTGGGAATTACGAGCGCGATCAATATGGTGTACACCGGCAGGCGGGCGCTGCAACTCATCAGCGGTGTCACGAAAATGGTGAGCAAGCGTTCTTTCTTATTCTCGATATTCCGGGCGCTCATGATGGCGGGTACTGCACAGGCAAAGCCGCTGATCATGGGCATCACGCTTTTTCCATTGAGGCCTACCTTGCGCATCAGCTTATCCGTGAGGAAGCTAATACGGGCCATGTAGCCGGTATCTTCCAGTATGGTGATCAAGCCAAACAGGATCATGATCTGCGGAATGAAGATCACGATGCCACCCAGGCCGGCCACCAGACCATTCACCAACAGATCGCTCCACCAGGCTTCCGGCAGACTTTTACTCAGAAAACCGGTAAGCGCGCCAAATCCGCCATCGATCCAATCCATGGGGAAAGAGGCCAGCCAGAACACGCTTTGGAACAACAGAAACAGCACGCCCAGCAGGATCAAATAACCCCAGGTGCGGTGCAGCAGTATGTCGTCCAGCTTTTCGGTAAACAGGGTTTTCTCCAATACGGAAGGCTCCGATACCGACTGCTTCAGAATAGCACCGATGCGTTGGTAACGCTGCAGGATTTCTTCTGCCTGCGTTTTGGTATGGTTGAATTTATTGGAAACTTCAATGGATTCGATCTTATCCTGCAAGCCATTGCTGAGGACAAACGATTCGTGGTTGATCAGGTAATGGATCGCTTTGTAATCGCTCAGGTCGGCCACCACTTCTTTCACTTCTTTCACGGCGGTTGGCGCCAGCGCTTCATTATTGATGAAGTCGCGCACCGGCATTTTGTACATGCTCAGTGCTGTTTGCTCGATCGCTTTTTTCAGTTGTGGGATGCCTTTGTTCTTGCGGGGGTTGATGGGAATGACGGGAACGCCCAGTTCTCTTTCCAGTTCGGCCACATCGATCTTGATACCCTTTTGCTTGGCCAGGTCCATCATGGTGAGGCCAATGACCACCGGTATTTTGAGGTCGATGATCTGGGAAGCGAAGAGCAGGTTGCGTTTCAAATTGCTGGCGTCGGCTATCAACACCACCATTTCGGGGTCTACCTCTTTGTCCTGCTGCATCAATACCCGGTAAGCCACCCATTCGTCTTCGCGGCGGGGGTATAGGCTATAAGTGCCGGGCAGGTCGATAATGGTAGCCGTCATGGCATCGGAGATGGCCGAGCTGCCGACTTTCTTATCTACCGTTACGCCGGGGAAGTTGCCTACTTTCTGGTTCATCCCGGTCAGGGCGTTGAACAGTGAGCTTTTGCCACTGTTGGGGTTGCCTACCAATGCAATTTGAATCGATTCCCTCATGATAAAATACTACCTGCCCCGCTTTAGGCGGGGTATAAGGCCGCGAATTTACCGAAATGAATGGCAGAGCCTTTACGAATTGAGTAAAAAAGGGGGGCTTAGGCTCTATTTGTGAGATTCTTAGCAAAGACCAAGGTGAGTCGCCCTGCAGCCCGGCAAAGCAGCGCGGCAGTGCGGCCCACCTTTCCAGCCAGTTGGCTTAAGCAATCTTATTGGACAATGGCTTTCCTTGTTCGAAATCGTTGATACTCTGTATGGTAGTCTGTGCGATCTGCGTCAGGGCCTCGTCGGTGAAGAAACCCTGGTGGGCCGTTACCAGCACGTTGGGAAAGCTCATCAGCCGCATGATGGTATCATCGTGGATGATCTCTTCCTGCAGGTTGTGGAAGAATAGCTTTTCCTCCTGCTCGTATACGTCTATGCCAAGGTAGCCCAGTTTGCCTGTTTTCAGGGCCTCGATGGCGGCCTTGGTGTCGACCAGGGCGCCCCGGCTGGTGTTGATCAGCATGGCCCCGTTTTTCATCATGTTCAGCGTGAGGGGGCTGATAATATGTTTGGTTTGATCGTTAAGCGGGCAATGCAGGGAAATGATATCGCATTGCGGCAACAGCTTTACGAGGGGCAGGTATTCTACTCCCTGTGCCTCCATATCCCTGTTGGCAATTACATCGAAGGCCAGCACCCGGCAGCCAAAACCTTGCATGATACCGGCAAATACCTGCCCGATCTTGCCGGTACCGATAACGCCCACTGTTTTACCGTGGAGGTCGAAGCCGGTGAGGCGCTCCAGTGAGAAGTTGCCCTCGCGCACGCGGTTATAAGCTTTGTGTGTTTTGCGGTTCAGGGTGAGGATGAGCGCCACAGCATGTTCGGCTACCGCGTAGGGCGAGTAGGCCGGCACGCGCGCCACGGGGATGTTGTGGGCTTTGGCGGCTGCGAGGTCTACATTGTTGTACCCCGCACAGCGCAGGGCAATGAGTTTGATGCCTTGCGCAGCCAGTTGATCAATGACAGCTGCATTGAGCTGGTCGTTTACAAAGGCGCAGATCGCGGTAAAACCGGTTGCGAGGTTTACTGTTTGTTCGTTGAGCGGAGCTTCAAAGAACACCAACTCGTGGCCTGTATTGTAGCGATTGAAATAGTTACGATCGTATGACTGGGTGGAAAAGAAGGCGATTTTCATTGTCTGAACCGGGATTTAATGGGATTTACAGGATTATCCGGGAAATAACGCGCCATCAAAGGTATCGGATAATCACATTGCACCCTCAATCCTTATCTTTGCCGTCCTGCAATAAAAAGCAGTATTGGTAATCGTATTAAGACAAATATCATGTTTAACAAACGGGTAAAAATCAAGGATTTGCTGGCTTCCGAAGCAACGGGCCACGAGGTAGTAGTAATGGGTTGGGTACGCACTTTCCGTAACAACCAGTTTATAGCGCTTAATGACGGTTCTACCAATAATAACCTGCAAGTAGTTGTTGAACTGGGCATGCTCGATGAAGCCACCCTGAAGCGCATCACGACCAGCGCTTCTCTGAAAGTAACCGGACAGGTAGTTGCTTCGCAGGGCAGAGGACAGAGTGTAGAAGTAAAAGCTACGTCTATCGAAATATTGGGCGACAGTGATGCGGAGAAGTATCCTTTGCAACCCAAAAAGCACAGCCTGGAGTTTTTGCGTGAGATCGCTCACCTGCGTTTCCGTACCAACACGTTTGGTGCTGTGTTCCGGATACGTCACTCACTGGCTTATGCCGTTCACAAGTTCTATCATGAAAAAGGATTTGTGTATATGCACACGCCCATCATCACGGCCAGTGATGCAGAAGGCGCCGGTGAAATGTTTCGTGTAACGACACTGTCACCTGATAACCCGCCAAAGAATGATGATGGTACGATAAACTACAAAGAAGATTTCTTTGGACGTTCTACCAACCTCACCGTGAGCGGACAGCTGGAAGGTGAGCTGGCGGCTATGGCCTTTAGTGAGATCTATACGTTCGGCCCCACATTCCGGGCTGAAAACTCCAATACAGCGCGCCACCTGGCTGAGTTTTGGATGATAGAACCTGAAATGGCGTTCTATGATCTCGAAGACAATATGAACCTGGCCGAGGAATTTATTAAATACCTCATCCGCTTTGCGATGGACAACAACCGCGAAGACCTGGAGTTTCTGGCAGGAAGGCTGACTGAAGAAGAAAAGCAATTGCCGCAGGACAAGCGCAGTGAAATGGGACTTATCGAAAAGCTGGAGTTTGTACTGAACAACAATTTCGAGCGTATCACTTATACAGAGGCCATCGATATATTGCTTAGCTCTCCGGCTTATAAAAAGAAGAAGTTCCAGTATGAAGTGAAGTGGGGGGTGGACATGCAAAGTGAGCATGAGCGTTACCTGGTGGAAAAGCATTTCAAGAAACCGGTAATCGTTACCAACTACCCCAAAGACATCAAATCATTCTACATGCGCGAGAATGAAGATGGTAAAACGGTAGCAGCTATGGATATCCTGGCGCCCGGCATTGGTGAGATCGTTGGTGGTTCTCAACGGGAAGAACGCCTCGACAAGCTCTTAAAGAGAATGGAAGAGATGCATATACCGGCTGAAGAAATGTGGTGGTTCCTCGATACCCGCCGCTTTGGCACCGTGCCGCACGCTGGTTTTGGTCTTGGCTTTGAGCGCATGGTATTGTTTGTAACCGGCATGACGAATATCCGTGATGTGATCGCTTTCCCACGTACGCCGAAGAGCGCAGAGTTTTAATCGCTGATTAAACGAAGAAATATAAAAAAGAGAGTCGCTGCAAAGCGGCTCTCTTTTGTTATGGAAACTTTTTACTGCAGCGTCTCAATATAAAACACAACTATATGGCTGAAATAACCACCGCCACCACCGGCGACAAACCCGGTGTGCGCCGCAGTAAAAAACATTCGACCCGTGTAGACCTAACGCCCATGGTAGACCTTGGTTTTCTGCTCATCACCTTCTTTATTTTTACCACTACGATGTCGGAGCCCATGGCATTGGACCTGCTGATGCCCGATGATACAAAAAAAGTAGTTGACCCTACAAACGTTGGTGAGAGCGCGGCATTGACAGTTGTTCCAATGGCTGATAATAAGATCTTTTATTATCATGGCTCTTTGAAGGTGGCCATGGAAACCAGTGCTTATGGTTTTGTCAACTACTCTTTTAAAGATGGTATTGGCCAGGTTATTCGCGACAAGCAACTGGCCATGGACAGAGCGGGTAAGGTGCCCCGCAAAGACCTTACCCTGATGATAAAGCCCACCGGGCAGGCCAATTATCAGAATGTTGTCAATATTCTTGACGAAGTAAAGATCAATGATGTAAAGCATTATGCCCTGATGGAGGTTACTGATGGAGAGGAAAAGGCCATTGTAGAAAAGAATGGCAAATTATAGTACCTGTTAGCCCCCTACAATTCATGCGCCTAAAATAGTTACACACATTAGCCATAAGAATTTCGTAAATTGTAATTTACATCCCCGCCCGAGAAGCGGGGATGTATTTACTAATAAAACCTTTGTTATGGCTATACCTGTCGTCAACCTCGCCGACTTTACTTCCGGCGATCCACAACTGAAGCAAGCATTTGTTCGCCAATTGGGTAAGGCTTATGAAGATGTAGGCTTTGTGGCTGTGAAGAATCATGGCATTCCTGATGAGCTTATTGCTGACCTGTATAAGTATGTGCAGCAGTTCTTCGCGCTGCCTTCCGATACCAAGCGGCAATATGAAGTGCCGGGGTTGGCCGGCCAGCGGGGTTATACTTCCTTTGGTAAAGAACATGCAAAGGGTAGTGATGCACCCGATCTGAAAGAGTTTTTCCAGTATGGACAGATCGTGGAAGATAATGATCCAATAAAGAGCGAATATCCCGATAACGTACAGGTAAAAGATGTAGCCGCTTTCAATGTAACTTTTGAGAAAGCTTACCGTGCTTTTGAAAAGTCGGGCAGGGCTTTACTACAGGCCATTGCTATATACCTGGGCCTCGATGAGCATTATTTTGATGAGCATATTCATAATGGCAACTCCATTTTGCGCGCCATTCACTATCCGCCCATTACGCAGGAGCCAAAGTCGGCTATCCGTGCCGAGCAACATGAGGATATCAACCTCATTACCTTGCTGGTAGGCGCTTCTGCCGATGGTCTGCAAATCCTTACCAAGCAAAATGAGTGGGTAGGGGTTACTTCACTGCCCGAGCAGATCGTGGTGAATGTGGGTGACATGCTGCAAAGGCTTACCAACAACAAGCTGAAAAGCACTACACACCGTGTGGTGAACCCGGCCCGCGAAATGTGGCACACTTCCCGCTTTTCCATTCCCTTCTTCCTGCATCCCAAAGGAGAGATGAGCCTCGCCAGCCTGGAAAGCTGTATCGATGCTGCGCATCCCAAAGCTTATCCCGACGCTACCGCCGGTGAATACCTCGATGAGCGGCTGAGAGAGATTGGATTGAAGAAATAGAAATTATTTTATATATTTGTATCGCATTGGGTTGCGGCCCAGAGCCTAAGCAATAGGGATGATTACTTTTTTGAAGTGATCATCCCTACTTGTTTATAGGTAGTTCTCCCATCACATAAACATGTAATTTTATGTGTACCGCTTGCGAAAGCTGGGCTTTAACAGTACCTTGCACTACAAGAGGCTCAATTTAACGCCTGCTTAACGCATCGCAGATTAGTTTTGTATTGTTAATTGGTTACCTCTAAAAGCTAAGACTATGAAAAGTATTTTACTTACAGCTTCTCTGGTGGTGGTAATTGCCCTCACAGGCACAGCACAAAACTCCGAAAATCTACAGGAGCAGAATCCCAGTTTTATGATTAGTCAGGCCCGTTATATGAAGATGGCCGACTCTATCAACAGCTGGCATGGCACCACGTTGCAGGAAACTTATAAAGCCATCGATTACCTGGAAGATAAGAGAGAGCAGCGCGCCAACCGCAGGGCATGGCGTCATGAGATAAGAATGGAAAGGGCCCGCAACAGCGGCTGGTACAATGGCTATTATAATGATTACAATTATTATCCCTATAATAGTTTCAATAATCGTTCCTGGGGCTACAACCGCCGCTGGAGCAATTATGCCTGGAGCACCCTGCCCCTCGCTGCTTCCATCGGTTGGTGGTGGAGCCGTTAATAGCCTCAACTAATCAATTAAATTCAACGCACCTTTTATAAATCTTTCAATATGAAAAGACTTTTATGGATTGTTACAGCCGCTGTAGCTGTAAGTGCTACCAGTGTATCCTGTTCGCGCAAAGTAACGCGTATCGATCCCAGTGAGCAGATCGATCTGAGCGGACGCTGGAACAATACGGACTCGCGCGTAACGGCTGAAAAGATGATCGACGATATTTTGGGCGATAAATGGGTAGGTGATTATCAGCAAGGACATAACGGCAACAGGCCTGTAGTGATTGTAGGCTTCGTGACCAACAAGAGCACCGAGCACATCGATGCGGAAACATTTATAAAAGATGTGGAGCAGTCCTTCGTGAAATCCGGCAAGGTAAGACTGGTACAAGGTGGTAAGAAACGTGAAGAGCTGCGTGCTGAAAGGGCCGACCAGCAAACGAATGCCACTACCTCCAGCATGAAGAAGTTTGGTATGGAGCAGGGCGCCGATTTCATCCTGCAGGGTTCTATCAATTCCATTGTCGACTCTCAGAAACGTAAGAAAGTGGTATACTACCAGATCAACCTGGAGCTGACCAATATGCAGAGTAATGAAGTAGTGTGGATTGGTGATAAGAAGATCGCCAAATACGTGACCAACTAAGTTGTGTCAGACCTTAAACACGTGAATGGCAGATCCTACCGGCATGGCATTATCATGTAAACATATGGTAAGAGCATTGGCTGTTCTGACGCCGATGCTCTTTTTATTTTCCTGTGCTACGTACAACACCCGTATTGCCAGTTACTACACGCAGGTGGCGGATGGTAACTACAAACAGGCTGACGCAGCACTGGAAAGCAACCGGCTTATTAAAGCGCGGCGCAACCAACTATTGTACCTGCTGGAGAAAGGAAAGATCACCCATCTGCTGAAGCAATACGACAGCAGCAACAACTATTTCAACCAGGCCGATAACTTCATGGAAGATGTGCGCACGTCGGCCAGCGATATTGCCTTGGGTACGTTGCTCAACCCCATGATGCAAACGTACAAGGGAGAGGATTTTGAGAAGTTCATGGTGCATTATTACAAAGCGTTGAATTATCTCTACCTCGGCCAGCGCGATGAAGCATTGGTAGAGGCCCGCCGTATTTCCCTGCGCAGTTATGAACAGCAGGACAAGAACAAGCGCGAGAACCGATACACCGATGATGCTTTTTCGCTCATGCTGCAGGGCATCATTTATGAGCAGGCCAACGATATCAACAATGCTTTTATCTCTTACCGCAACGCGGCTGATATTTACCTAAAGAATAATAACCAGTATTACGGCACGCCCATTCCAGAACAGCTGAAGAAAGATTTGTTGCGTACCGCCGAAAGAATGGGCTTCCACGATGAAGTGCAGCGTTACGAAAACCTGCTGCACACAAAATTTGACGCGACCCCGCCGCCCGAAGGGGGTGAGTTGGTGCTGTTTTGGGAGAATGGCCTGGCCCCGGTGAAGCAACAACAGGACTTCTTTTTTGCGCTCACCAAGGATGGCTTTGGCAACTTCATGTTTACCGATCCCACCGGTGCTTTTAATATTCCGTTCGACTTTGCCAGCACCAATTACAACCGGGACAATCTTAAGCTCGATGAACTTCGGTCGATACGGGTAGCATTTCCTAAATACCAGGAAGTGCCTGTTTTCTACCGCAGTGGCGATGTGGCGCTCAATAATGCCGATTATCGGTTTGAGCCTGCGCAAGACATCAATACCATCGCGTTTGCGACGCTGAAGGAGCGTTTCCTGAAAGAAATGTCGCTGGCGCTAAGCCGGTTAGCGATTAAAAAGCTGGCCGAAGCCGCCGCCCGGCCCAAGAAAGACGACAAGAACAAGGATACCAAAGAGGCCCTTGCGCTGGCTATCCAGGTGTTCAACTTTGCTTCCGAAAAGGCCGACACCCGCAACTGGCAAAGCCTTCCCCATACCATTTCCTACATGCGCGTGCCCCTTAGCCGCGGGGTTAATGTGCTGCAAATCAACTTCTCCGGGGCTGCCAACAAGTCTTTCAACCTGGTAGTGGAGGGCAATGGCTCCCTGCAGCTTCAAAATGTCTGCACTTTGCGCTAATACCTTGTATTTGAACTGATTTTATGCTGTTAGGCCGCTACATAGCCTACTGCCAACCTATCTATACCCGGTTTCTTCCATTCATCCTTTGTCAGAAACCGTTCATCCAATCCGTAAAAATTTATTTAAATAGCTATTGGCCCACAAAAGCCTCATCTGTACTGCATTTCAGGCAAAACTTATTAGCAGTTTATGAAAATTACCTTTCGACGGTAGGTACTTTGTGTTGCATAGTACTAAAATTCCCCCTACCTTTACATCGTAAATGATAACTTAACTGGTAGCCAGGGGTCAAATTACAAGTATAGCCATCAAACAGAAAGTATAGCCATGAGCCCCGGCTGCCAGTTTTTAAAAACAAGCGCATCGTATGAATATAGAGAACACACAGAGCCAGATGCGGAAAGGGATACTGGAGTTCTGCATTCTGTCCATCATTCGCCGGGGCGAAGCTTACCCGAGTGATATTGTGGACGAAATGCGGGGTTGCAACCTGCAGATCCTGGAAGGTACCCTCTACCCGCTACTAACCCGGCTAAAGAATGCCGACATGCTCACCTACCGATGGGTAGAAAGCAACTCCGGCCCGCCCCGCAAATATTTTTCGCTCACACCAAAAGGCCAGGAGTTTTACAAAGAACTGGAAGCCACCTGGAACGAACTGGCTCATGCGGTGAACCAACTCACCAGCAAAAAAGAGTCACTGGTGTCTACCGCCGGCAATGTTTCTTTTGGGGCCGATAACGCCAACATACCAACTAACACTTCAACCGACAAACAAGACGAACAATGAAAAAGGTAATCAATATAAACTTTCAGGGCCGGGTGATTCCCATCGAGGAAAGCGCCTTCGAGATCCTGAAGCAATACATCGAAAGTTTGCGACGGTATTTCGCTAACGAAGAGGGTCGAGATGAGATCATCAACGATATTGAAAGCCGTATTGCTGAACTTTTTTCAGAGCGCATCAAGAAGGGTGCTACCTGTATTACCGATGAAGATGTAAATGCAGTGATCGCCAGCATGGGCCGCCCGGAAGATTTTGAGGCAGAAGCTGCCAGCAATGCTGAAACCAATGGTGGTAGTACTACACAACAGCAACAGTCATCATCTTCTTCGCAAGGTCAGTCTTCTTCTACTGGTTCTTCGGCTTCTTATAACTATAGTTTTAACCGCTCTGGCCGTGGCCGCCTGTACCGGAATGCCGATGACAAGATCGTGGCTGGTGTAGCCAGTGGTCTCGCCAATTATTTCGGTATCGACCCCGTGATCATGCGTATCCTGTTTGTGGTGCTGTTTGCACCCCTGTTCTGGGTATACATCCTGCTGTGGGTGATCATTCCTTCACAATCGATGGAAACCAACATCACCAAGCGGTTGTACCGCAGTGCTGATGACAAGGTGATCTCCGGTGTGTGTGGTGGTCTGGCAGCTTATCTCAATGTAGGTACCTGGGTGCCCCGGTTGATCTTTGCTTTGCCGCTCATTATCGGTCTGGCTTCGGGTGTATTCAATAATATGTGGTGGAGCCATGACTGGGATTTCTGGTGGGGACCAAAAGTGATCACTGGTTCATTGGGTAGCTCATTGTTCCTTGCTTATATCGTATTGTGGATCACTGTTCCGATAGCGGTTACCTCTGCAGAAAAGCTGGAAATGCGTGGTGAGAAGGTTGACCTCAATTCTATTCGCGATACCGTAAAGGAGGACCTCGAGGGTTTTAAGTCCAGGGCTGAAAGGTGGGGTAAAGAAGTAAAGGAATCGGCCCAGCAATGGGGCGAAAGAGCCAAAGAGTTTGGAAATACGGCCGGAGCCCGGGCCAAAACGTTCTCTGATGAAGCAGGCCCTGTAGCGCGCAGCGCTGGTAGCGGCATCGGTCATGCGATCGGCGTGTTGTTCAAAGCCTTCTTTCTTTTCATCGCAGCTATTATTGTGGTAGCCCTGTTCACTGCCATCTTTGGCGGCATCTTCGGTGGCTTTACCATGTTTCCTGTAAAGGACTTTATTTTTACCGGCATCAGCCAAAATCTGCTGGCCTGGGCCACACTGATACTGTTCCTGGGTATACCTGTGGTAGCGCTCATCACCTGGCTCATCCGCCGCATTATGGGTGTTCGCTCACGCAATCATTACCTCGGCTATGTGTTTGGCACTTTATGGTTTATTGGGCTTGTATGCCTGTTGATATTGGGAGGTTCGATCGGTCGTGAGTTCAGGGCTTCTGCCGCTCCTGTGGAAGAAGCTGTTCAGATCACACAGCCTGCTGCCGGCAAACTGTATATCGATGTAGCCAACACGTATGATCGTTATTACGGTAGTGATTGGTTTGGCATCGATCGCGAAGACTGGCCTTTCTATGCAGTGAATCCTGATACCTTGATGCTGAATACCATCCGGGTGAATTTTCAGAAAAGCGAAGACGGCGACTTTCATGTACGTCGTGTACGATTCAGCCGTGGCAAAGATCCTGTAGCTGCACGGAGTCTCGCCGAGCGCATCACCTTCAACGTAGAGCAGAAAGATAGTACGTTGTTGCTGCCCAAAGCTTTTGCAGTAAGCCGTAATGAAAAATGGAGAAATCAGCAGGTGCTGGTGATCGTAGAAGTGCCTGTAGGCAAGCGCATCGAGATTGATCGCCGGATAGGGGATTATGAATGGTTTAGCATCAAATACAATCGCCGTCGTGGATGGTATAATGATAATGACTGGGACGAGTCTTTGCACTGGCAAAGTGAAAAAGAGTTGATCATGACACCTGAAGATGGCCTGCAACGGGTAGATAAATATGACGCCAGTGAATTGCGTGGTGGCCGTTTCAAGCTGAAGATAAAAGACGGCGATAAGGAAATAAAAATTGAAGGCGAGATCAAGAAGGATACCGGCAACGAGTACCGTTATCGTCGCGGTGAAAAAAAGAAAGTCGATTCTATTTCTGCTGACAGCAATAAGATAAAAGCCACTGCTTCCAATACGGAAGCTGATGGCGAAGATGATTCTTCAACAGGTTCTTCGCGCGGTGCGCTGGCCGAATTGAGCGGTCCAGTGGGTGTGCTGGCGAGACTGTTTTAAAAAGTTTGGCCTGGGATCTTCTATCCGCGGCCAGGTTGAAGTTGGAACAACGGGGCCGGTTACACTACGGCCCCTTATTTTTTCTACCCACTGAAAGCTCTATAGCGATCCTACTTAGCTGCCTCCTGTGTTAAGCGTATTATTAATCGCTTAAAAAGTATAGTCATGAAAAAAGTATTTAAAATAGCCGTATGGTTATTGGTGATTGTTATTGTCCTGTTGGGAACGGTTTATCTCATTGCCTGGCGATCGCCACAATATTATACGTTGAAAACAGTAGTGATTACCGGCGATTCTATTACTCCTTTTTCCAGTTACCCTTTGATCGCCGGTCATCCGAGGCCCTATATCATAGAGGGAAAGAATTTTGTGATCATAGGGGCCACGCATACACGTGATCCTAAACACCCGGAGATAGATCAGATCGAAGAGAGATGGAAAGCCCTGAAGCCTACCGTTGCATTGGTAGAAGGGCGCCTGGGCTTTTTGTTGCCTGGCATCATGAACCCCGTAAAGGAGTTGGGCGAAGGCGGGAAGGTGCAACAGCTTGCCAAAGCTGATGGCGTGCCTCTATATAACTGGGATTACTCCAAAGATGTACTGGCTACACAACTGCAGACAACATTCAATGCAGAACAGGTAGCATTGGCGCAGATCCTCAATCCTTATTTCAGTAACCTGCGATTTGGCAGGCCTGCCTCTCCTGAAAACTTTGTTAGGGAATATTTAGGGCGTGCCAGGTTTGTGGGTCAGCAAGAACATTTTAAGACAGTGGCGGATGTAGACCGGTCCTGGAAAAAACATTTCCCGGAAAGCAAGGACTGGCGTGAGACTTCGGATGAAACTGCTTTACCGGGTTACCTGAATGATATGATGGTGCGTACCAATGACCTGCGTAACCGCAGGCTGGTAATGATAGTGAAGGAGCTGGTAGTCCGGCAGGAAAGAGTGTTTCTTATTTGCGGTTCAAGCCATGCTGCCTGTGTGGCTCCCGCGTTTCAATAAAACCTTATTATATGCCTGTTTTCTTTTTATTGGCGACCTTGGTGGCAACCTTTATTTTTGCCGCTCAAAATGATCAAATGAAGAATACTCCTTTCACGCAAAAGCACATTTCCCTGGGCGCTAAGATGGCACCGTTTGCCGGTTATAACATGCCCATTTCGTATACTGGTATCAATGATGAACATGCTGCCGTGCGCAACAATGCCGGTGTATTCGATGTAAGCCATATGGGAGAGTTTATCCTGAAAGGAGAGAAGGCGCTGGACCTGATCCAACGTGTTACTTCCAATGACGCCTCCAAGCTCACAGCCGGCAAAGCGCAGTATAGCTGTCTGCCCAATGCCACTGCGGGTATCGTGGACGATCTGCTGGTGTATTGTATCGAAGAGAACAAAGTGTATATGCTGGTAGTGAATGCTTCCAATATCGAGAAAGACTGGAACTGGATCAGCCAGTTCAACACAGAGAATGTGGAGATGCACAACGTAAGCGACAAGACCTGCCTGCTGGCCATTCAAGGGCCTAACGCCACGAAGATGCTGCAGCCGCTTACTGATATCGATATTCTCAATATGAAGTATTACACCTTTGCCAAAGGCAAGTTTGCCGGTGTAGACAATGTGCTGGTAAGCGCTACGGGTTATACCGGTGCGGGTGGTGTGGAGATCTATTTTGAAGATAAAGACGGCGCTGCCGATAAGATATGGGATGCCATTTTCGCTGCGGGCGGTCCGCAGGGTTTGAAGCCTATCGGCCTGGGTGCACGTGACACCCTGCGTCTTGAAATGGGCTTCTGCCTGTATGGTAATGACATCGATGATACCACCTCTCCGCTGGAAGCAGGGCTGGGATGGATCACCAAGTTTACCAAGGACTTTACAGCTAAAGATATTCTCGAAGGACAGAAGAAAGCCGGCGTTTCCCGCAAGCTGGTAGGGTTTGAAATGATCGACAAGGGTATTCCCCGTCATGATTATGAGATCTGCGATGCAGGGGGGAAGTCTATTGGTAAAGTGACTTCGGGCACGCAGGCGCCCAGCCTGGGCAAAGCGATCGGTATAGGTTATGTGGAAACCGCGCTGGCACAGCTGGACAATATCATTCATATTAAAGTGCGCGATAAATTATTGCAAGCCAAAGTGGTGAAATTCCCCTTTGTTTAGCAGGTATTAGCTGTTAGGTGTTAGCCTTTAGCTAATGCCTAACAGCCAATAGCTAATAGCTGTTTCTTGGCTTGCTTCTTGCTGTTTATATAGCTCCTCATAGCAAACCATAGCACCCATGCCCACTATCCACCTCACCACTTTTATTGCCGCTCCCATAGAAAGGGTTTTTGACCTCAGCCGCAGTATCGAGCTACACAGAAAATCAATGGCGCATACAGGTGAACAGGCTGTAGCGGGTACTACCATGGGCTTAATCGGGTTAGATGAAACGGTGACCTGGAAAGCGAAGCACCTCTACAAAATGCGTGTCATGAAGGTGCGCATCACGGAGATGAAGCCACCTTACTCTTTTACCGATGAAATGGTGGAAGGTTCTTTCCGGAGCATGAAGCACGAACATCATTTCAAAGCGATCGAGAATGGCACACTGGCCATCGACTTCTTTAATTTTGAAACGCCGTATGGGGCATTGGGGAAAATAGTTAACAATGTTTTTCTGCGACGATATATGGAGCGCCTGTTGGAACAGCGCAACCAAATGATCCGCGAATATGCAGAGAGCGATAAGTGGAAATTTATATTGCAACGATAGCTGTAAGTGCTTCTTACCTCCTACTTCGTGCCTCCAACCTCCGGCTTTTTCCGTAACATTGCACCAGATTTAAACTGTATTCCCGGGCATGACGACGAC
Source organism: Paraflavitalea sp. (assembly GCF_059502485.1). Taxonomy (NCBI): domain Bacteria; kingdom Pseudomonadati; phylum Bacteroidota; class Chitinophagia; order Chitinophagales; family Chitinophagaceae; genus Paraflavitalea; species Paraflavitalea sp. The sequence continues at coordinate 351,059 of NZ_JCACET010000008.1, read as the reverse complement.
TAATAAACCTACGCTATATACTTCCTTATCCCCCGCCTTATTGCACCTGTATGATTTGAACAACTCCATTGTGGTGATCATCGATGTGTTGAGGGCTACCTCCACTATTGCTACTGCTTTGTTCAACGGTGCTAAATGTGTAATTCCGGTAGATAGTGTTGCCAGGTGTATCGAGCTGGGCAAGCGTATCGATTCTATCACGGCCGGTGAACGTGACGGTCAAATTGCCGAAGGCCTGGAATACGGTAATTCGCCTTTTGAATACCCCGAGGAATTTATCAAGTCAAAGACCCTGGTGCTTACAACCACCAATGGCACGAAATTGTTACACATGGCACTGGAGCGTGGTGCAGGGCAGATCATAACAGGTTCATTTCCCAATCTGTCGGCGGTGTGTGATTATATTGTTGAGCAGCAAATGCCTGTGATATTGGGCTGTGCGGCCTGGAAAGACCGTGTAAACATTGAAGACACGTTGTTTGCCGGTGCCGTGATCAGCCGTGTGAAGGAGCATTTTACCATCAATTGCGACTCTTCGCAAATGGCGGAAACGATGTATGATAAAGCGCAGAAAGACCTCTATGGTTTTATGCGGGAGAAGAATGCCTCCCATTATCATCGCCTGACCGGCTTTGGGCTGGAGAAGGATATCCGCTATTGTGTAACACCGGATGGCGCCAACATACTGCCCTTCTATGAAGATGGAAAGCTGGTGGTACATGGTCGCCGGTAGTGGTTAACCATTGTTTAGTGCAGGTAAACCTGCTGCCCTTCAGATGCGGCTTTTTGCCATATAACGCAGGCGGTGTCTGGGTATTAAGCAAGTTGGGCAAGCCCGTTTTTTGGCCATTTGTTAACAGGAAACCCCTACTCCGGGGGGCAAAAATTTTTACTTTTTATAAATTTGATGTATTATTGTGCCGGAATAGGACTGATAAGTCATACCCGATTCTCTGCTAACTCATCAGTTTTTGTGCATTCCACTCAGTATAAACTCATTTCAAAAGATTTTTTTTCAACACACTAAAGATTGGTTTCTGATCAAGTGTTAAACTCTCAAGTTTCGTTATGTACGATATTCTCCAACTGAACGACATGCTCGTTCCCGAACTGCTTGATATAGCTGAGCAGTTAAAAATTCCCAACTCTAAGAAGCTCGATAAGCAGGGTCTCATCTACAAAATCCTCGACAAACAAGCCGTCCTGGCCAGCGATGAAAAAGGCGCTCCCGCAGAAGATAAAGGCAAGCGCAAACGCATCATCAAAACAACTACCGCCAATGCTACAGAGGAAGCAGACGTTATGAGCACTGGCGAAGACAAGAATAAAAAAGAGGTGAAGAAAGAAGCGCCTAAAAAGAAAGCTGCTGAGAAAGTAGTGATCGCTAAAAAAACGGCCCGCAAGAAAACGGAAGATGAACAACCTGTGCTGGACATGCCCCCGGTGATCGAGGAAGAAGATGATGAGGATGATGAAGAAGCCATTCAACCGCAGCATCAGCAAGGTGGCAACAATATACACCACGAAGATGAAGGTGGTCAACACGATGACCATCAGCCCGCTAATGGCAATGGAAACGGTGGCAATGGCAACCAGGACCAGCAGCATAAAGCATATCCACGCCACCGTGAAACGGCCTTCAACATTGAGTTTGATGGCGTTATCCTCGCAGAAGGTGTACTGGAAATGATGCCTGATGGCTATGGTTTCCTCCGCTCTTCCGATTACAACTACCTTTCTTCTCCCGATGATATTTACGTATCTCCTTCTCAGATCAAGTTGTTTGGTCTGAAGACCGGTGATACTGTTTACGGCGCTGTACGTCCTCCCAAGGAAGGAGAGAAATACTTCGCTTTGTTGAAAGTGGAAACCATCAACGGTAAAGCACCGGAAGATGTGCGCGACAGGGTTCCTTTCGATTACCTCACGCCTTTGTTCCCTTTCGAGAAGCTGAATATTTTCACTGCCCCCAACGCTTACAGCACGCGTATCATGGACCTGTTCACACCTATTGGTAAAGGACAGCGTGGATTGATCGTGGCGCAGCCCAAGACCGGTAAAACGGTGTTGCTGAAAGAGGTGGCCAACGCTATTGCGGCCAACCACCCCGAGTGCTACCTGATGGTGGTACTGGTAGATGAGCGCCCTGAGGAGGTGACCGATATGGAGCGCAGCGTGAAGGCGGAAGTGATCGCTTCTACTTTCGATGAGCCTGCCGAAAAACACGTAAAAGTATCTACGATCGCCCTGCAAAAGGCTAAGCGCCTGGTAGAGTGCGGTCATGATGTTGTGATATTGCTGGATTCCATAACCCGTCTTGCACGTGCACACAATACCGTAGCGCCAGCTTCCGGTAAAGTGCTCTCCGGTGGTGTGGAAGCCAACGCGATGCAAAAGCCCAAGCAATTCTTCGGTGCTGCCCGTAAGATCGAGAACGGTGGCTCTTTAACGATCCTCGCTACTGCGCTGATCGATACCGGCTCCAAGATGGATGAGGTGATCTTTGAAGAATTCAAAGGAACTGGCAACATGGAATTGCAACTGGATCGTCGCCTGGCCAACAGAAGGATATTCCCTGCTATTGACCTGGTGGCTTCGTCTACACGTCGCGACGACCTGTTGTTGGAAAGAGAAGTGCTGCAGCGTATGAATCTGCTCCGTGTGTATCTCACCGATATGAATACGGAAGAGGCTATGCACGAGCTGCTGCGCCGTATGCGTGGAACCAAGGACAACCATGAGTTCCTGGCCAGCATGAATGGTTAATAAAAAAGCTAAGTATAAAACAAAAGACCCCGCTAATAACGGGGTCTTTTTTTATGGGTGTAATTCGTTCTTGTCAGTGTTATTTGATCTGTACGTCCTTTAGTCTTTCTGTTTTCCAGTAGCCCTTTAATGAACCCGCTGCAGTGGTATCGGGAAGCTCATATAAGTAAAAGGTTTTGGTAGGCAGGTGGTAACGCCATAGTGTAGCGATCTCCTGATCTTTTTCGTTTCTGTGTACGCCCATCAGCACCAGGGTGTTGTTGTCGAGCCACAGACCATCTTCGATGGAGCCACCCGGCCCGAGGAATACCACCTGGGTTTTCGTGCTATCCTTCAGGTTTACCAAACTCACTTCCGTATCAGGGCCTATTCCATTACCGGTAAAACGGCCTTTGCTATCTCTCTGAATGTCGATGTTATAACTGTCGAGGTCAATGAACATGGACTTGTCGGGTGAATATTTAAGGAAGGGGCCATAGGAGGCAAAATAGTTTTTATCGGGTTTGAAAGGACTCACCGGTAAGGAACTGTCCGCCCAGGAGCTGGTCATGCTGAATTTGCTCCAGTCGAATCCCGGCGACTTCTTTTTAGCATAATCCAGGAGACCGGAGGTGCTGAAGGTCTGAATAGTCTCATCGGAAAGCAACGTGTCGATTGTTTCTTCTACTGAGTCTTCCTGTACAATGGCAGGATCAGTGGCCTGCGGCTCTTTGTTGGCATTGTCTTTACAGGCTACTGCAAGTAAAACACTCAATAAACAGGTATAGAATAGGTATTTCATGTGTGTGTATTGCTTCAAGTTACAATTATTGCTATTGGCAAGGCTGCCTTTAACTTCACTTTAATAACGCCAAAACCACATACTTATGTTATAGTTGGCCGTATCTGCAAACCTTTTCTTTGCCTAACCAAAAGACTGCTAAAAACGGATATGGCAAAGATCAGGTTCAGGCGCGTTGAAAGACGGCGTTCTCTTATTGCATACGGTGTATTGCTGTTGATAACATTGCTTACGCTCACTATCGCAGCCATCCGGCAGCCGGGTGGTTTTTCTGCTGAAGTTCTTTTGATCGTGCTGGCAGGCTTTGTGGCGGTTGGTTTTCAGCGACAGGCGGGTTTCCCCGAATTGCTGCAACGTACTATTTCCAACAGGCTGCGTTATGTGCTGCCTTTATTGACCGGGTTGCTCTTTGCCCTGCCCGATGTGATCCTGGTGAAGTTCATACAAAATCCGGGCCCCTACGACACGTTACCACCTTATTTCCAACCCTTTCCTTTTTCGGTGCTCCATTATGCTACCGGCGCCATTTATTCGGAAGTATATTTCAGGTTAATACTCTTTACGCTCCTGATGGCGTTGGCGCGGAATTACCTGTCCGTGCGTTATCACGATATTGTTTTCTGGACGTTGGCGGTGCTCACTTCTCTATGGGAACCGCTGGCGCAATGGCCACAGGGACCATGGTGGTTTATAATATACTGCGTGTTATCAGGCTTTGTCTTCAACCTCCTGCAGGCATGGTATTATAAGAAAGCAGGCTTTCTGGCCGCACTGAGCGTGCGCCTGGGCCACTACCTGTTGTGGCATGTGTTGCTGGGCCTGTATGTGGAGCTATTTGAGGTAAGTAAATAACTCAATACCGGGGCTGCCGGTAACCATGGTCTCCGCGGGTCATAGCGCCTCCCCATACCAGGCCAAAGGTAATGGGGTTGCCGGTTATATCGGTTCCACCTTTGTTACGATAGTTGGTTACATTGTATTTTCCCTGCAGGCCTAAGAATGCTGTCTTGCTTTTGTTATAGAAGAAACTATACTGAACGCCACCATTGAAGTTATAATTGAATATAGAAGTGGGTTTCATCTGTTCACTGTCTTCGTTGTAGGGATTATACACATCAAAGCCATCTGCACCTGCGCCCAGTGTTGCTTCCAGGAGGTGTGTTTTGTTGCCCACGATCTTTCGGCCATACTCCAGCCCCAAATAACCACCAAAGAAGTGATCGGTGTCGTACAGCTGGTTATTACGTTTGATCTGGTAAGTGTTTGTAGACTTTCCAAACTTGAAACTCATGGCAAATATGAGGCGATTCTTTCCGTCGCGCCCGCCAAACTCCAATCCGAAGTAGGGATGATTTCCCAATAGGGTAGCGGCGCCTGTGGGTATCCAGTTTCCGCCTGTCAATGCCATGTATATAAGTCCCCGTTTGCGCAATGTCGCTTCATACTCACTATAATATGTTACGAGAGCCGTATTTTTAAAAGTCGACCTGTCGAGGATCTTTTTGGTGTTGCCCGTGTCGGCATACAGGTAGCAAAAATAGCCTTCCAGTTTGGACGTGTCTACTATTGGCAGGAGGGAACGGGCCAGCTCTTTGGTAAAGGCATTGTAAGCAATTAATGCTTTGTACTCTTTGGGGTCGAACCACCAACCTGGCGAATTACTGCCAGTCAGGTCTTTAATCTCTTTAAATCTGTCGATATGATGAATAATGTTATTATCGTATAGCAGCTCGGAGAAGTTTCGGTTTTTGATGGCCACCAGTATTTTAATGCGTTGCAGCTCTTCTGAGTTTTTGCATTTGTATTCCCAGAAAGAAATGGCCCTTATAACCGAATCGATGGGCTGTTCGCGATAGATGTTGGGAATGGCTTCGAGGGCATTTAGCCTGACATCTTCACAACGTAAAACGGGTTTCATCAGTTGGCTCTCCACTGTTTGGGCATGAAGTGCAGTACCGGTAAGCAATAGTAGTAAACTGCTATACAGTAGTTTTCGCAGCAGGTGCATGGTATCAGGTTTTGGGTAAACCAAGATACTCATTCAGTACTTAATAAAAGGCTAAGATTTCGCGAATCTTATTGCTCCGTGTGTTTCAGCGGGTTAGTGCTGAACGCCAATCAGGGCATCGATCTTCTTCGATAGTTTAGTGTCTTTATCCGTTACCACATCGCCGGCATCGTGGGTGTTCAGCCATATTTCAACGGTATTATATACGTTGGTCCAACGTGGGTGGTGGTTCATTTTTTCTGCTTCTATGGCCACGCGTGTCATGAATGCAAAGGCTTCGGAAAAATCCTTGAACTGGAATTTTCTATAGAGTGCATTGTTTTCTTCTTTCCACATATAAATAATTTATGAATGACAGGTGTTAGCGATTAGCCTTTGGCTGTTAGCTAACACCTAATGCCTAACAGCTAATACCTCAAAAAATCAAGTGTCCTTTGTTCTTGATCTTCTCATTGGTAAGCTCAGTAACGAGCTGTACCGGTCCGATGCCTTTGATGGCACCCATGAGGTTGCTCAGAAAATCATCGGCCACCAGGTCGCCCTTCAGCAACCACAGGAAATCGAGGTGCCTGAATTCGGGCAACAGGTATTCACCGTCGAACTGATTATGGTATAAATAGTGTACCAGGGAGCTGTTGGGTTCGCGGTACTCGAAAATGGAGAAATAATAATGCCGCTGTTTTTTGAACAGCTGTATCTCGATGTCGTTGTTGATGCGAAAGTCGAAGCGCAGCAATTGGTTGAGCTGCCAGCAAAACTGGTAGTTCTTAACCGGCGCCACAATACCCATGAGGCGGGTATTGTCGAAGAAGTCGTCGGCCAGATCGTCAAAGTCGAGCTTGAGCTTCATTGTTGTACGTTCGGTTGCTGCCTTTTCAACCTATCAACTTATTAACTTGTCAACTTAAAATTCAACCTCCGCTTCCAGCGTCTCTTCACCACGCTTATACTTCACCTTCGCTTTGTCTCCTTTTTTGAACTTGGAAAGCGCCTGCATATATCCTTCCATGGAGGTAGTGGAGAAATCACCCAGTTGCAGAATAACGTCGCCTGTTTTGATCCCTGCTTTCTTAGCCGGGCGGTTGTCGCTTACGCCATCTACCCGCACGCCACTGCCGCTGAAAGTATAATCGGGCATGATACCCATGGTAACGCTAAAGCGGGTAGAGGTAGTGGTTTGTACCTCGCGCGTCTTGGTGAAGGCCAGCTTTCCTTTGAGGTTGGCAGCCTGCACAATCTCTTCTATGAGCTTGATGATCTGCCATTCGCCGGTATAGTTGATCTTGTCTGCATCGTCGGATGGACGGTGATAATCGGAATGTAATCCGGTAAAGAAGAACAGTACCGGAATATCTTTCCGGTAAAAAGAAGTATGATCGCTGGGACCGGTGCCGCTGCTATCGAATTTGAGCGTCAGGGGTTGTTTTTTGGTATTGAATTTACCCAATGACTCGCCCCAGAATGGGGAAGTGCCGTAGCCACCAACGGTGACGGCTTTGCTGGAATCGTTGAGGCGGCCCACCATGTCCATGTTGATCATGTAGCTCACGCGCTGCAGGTCGATGGAAGGATGGTCGGTAAAGAATTTGGAACCATTCAGTCCCAGCTCTTCTCCCGAAAAGGCGAGGAACAGGTAGTTATTATTCTTGTTTTTGGATGCTTTCAGCAGTTTGGCCAGCTCTATAAGCGCTGCTGTGCCGCTGGCATTGTCATCGGCGCCGTTGTGGATCAGTTTTTCGCCGGTGCGCAGCATAGAGTTGTTGTCTTCTCCATAACCGAGGTGATCATAATGCGCGCCGAGCACTACCGTGGTGCCGGCCCCGTTATCGAGGTAGCCCACTACGTTGTTGCCGGTACGTTTTTTATCAACGATGTTTACCTTGATCTTTATATCATAGGTTGCCGATTCGTCTTTCAGGTAGCTCTTTTTTACTTTATCGGTGATGTAAAGGATGGGGATACGCGAAGGCTCCGGGCGGTCTTTGCCGTCATATTTCAGTCCATCGGCAATGGAAGAGCTGTTGTAGATAATGAGCGCATTGGCGCCTTTATCGGCTACTTTAACAGCTTTATTGCGAATGGCCTGTATTAGGTCGAAGTGAGGATTATCCTTGTTTTCTTCCAGCGTTTCTTTCAGGTCGAAAAACCAGGGCACGTCCCGTTCAGGCAGGGCGATGGATACTGCTTCTTCAAAACTGCTGTTGGGGCTGCCTGCCAGGGGGAAGAACTCTTCGTGGAGCTTCAGCTCATGGTTGTTGATGAAGAAGAAAGTGGTGCTGTTGACCTGCTTGCCATCGTTGATCTCGAATGCCTGGAACCAGGTGTTGTTATCGCCTTTGGGTTGCAGCCCGGCTTGCTGGAACTGGCTGCTGATGTATTCGCGGGCCAGCTTCTCCCCGTTGGTGCCTGCCCGGCGTCCTTCCAGTTTGTCATCGGCCAGGTAGCTGATATGAGCTTGCAGGCTGGTAACGCCTGCCTTGTCGGCTTTTTTCAACTTTTGGGCAAATGTTTGGGAGGAAAGAAGCAAAAAGGCAAGAAACAAACGCAAGGTTCGGGTCTTCGTCATATATAGCTGTTTTAACGGGAGATATAGCGCCACAAAGGTATAGTTGTCAAAGGCCATACCAATAAATGTTAGGGGAATTTTATAAAGAATTTCCGCCTTTCAAAAGCCGGTAGTAAGCGTTATTTTGGGGAGAAGCAGCTTTAAAGTGATGTGAAATGAGAGGGAGGGATTAATAAAGATGATTTTGGCATTAATAATTGATTTTCCCCTTTATAAGCTCGTCTTTTTTCCTTTACTTTTGCAGATTGCCCCTTTCGGAACGCTCAATTGTCTGTTTGCCGTGGCAGGATGGCGTAAGCCACTGATTTTAAGCCATTATTGAAAATTTGACAATTATCAGTTGTGTTGCAAGGGGACCGTAAACTATAACGCACAGCATGGCACTACCCCATCTCATAAAGTACGTCTATACGAATGGAACAGATGAAGTAATCCGTCGCGGTAAAAAGATACATGCTATCGGGTATGTGGAACTGGTGGATTATGATGAACTGACCGACTCTGTGGTGTTCCGCGTAAAAGACGACAGTTACTCTACTTATTACAAGGTCAATATCCAGAAGTTCAAGGACCCGCGCACCTTATCGGTTCGTTGTGCCTGTCCTTATAACCTCGGTGATATCTGCCGGCACGAAGCGGCGGCGCTTATCCAGTTGCAGGAAATGCTGGATAAGAACATGTTGAAAGCTGAAGACGCAGACTACGACCAGCGCCATACGGTGGTGAAGATGAAGATCATCGACCTGAAGACACTGCGCTTGCTTTGTTCGCCCGAAAGCTATGCCGCCGCAGAGAAATACCTGCGCACGCAAAGAGTCGATATCGAATATGCCAAAGATGAAGTGGTAAAAGCGCGGGTAAACATCGAGGATAAAGACTGGATGGTCGTGATCCGCAAGAACGAAGAAAGAAACTTCGATACGAGTTGTGAATATGAAGACAAGCTGCACCCGCTGTGTTTGCCCAAAGTGATCGTATTCCTGCAACTGCTCAACAGTTACGGCCCCTTTTATTTCGATACGATCCGCAACTGGGATAAGGAAAAGAACAAGCTGCTGGAAGCATATGGCTATAGCCTGAGTGATAACCTCGAAGGCAAGTTCGAATTTACGTACAAAGACGGCAAGCCTTTCCTGCGTGTGCTCGACACCAGCATTAAACGCATTGCACCCACGGGGTCTTCACGCCCTTCATCCAAGCCTTTGCCGGTGGAGGTAGAAACGCCGCAACAGCAGGCAGGTGAAGAAACGCCCGAAGGTGCCGAAAAAGCGCCCGATGCGCCGGCCCAGCGCCTGGGTATTGTATTCAATTTTAACCAGAAAGGTTATCCCGGATTTTCTATCGATGGCGTTACCGGCGAATCCAATGAAGAAGTGAGCGCTTATGTAGGTAAAGTGGAAAAGCTGGACCTGTCGAAGTTTATCAATGTGGATGTCTATAACGATCATGATAAACACCTGATCGCTCCGCTGCGTAAGATGCAGGAAGGAGAAATTACCAAGTACCTCAACCGCAATTCTCCGTTCAGCGGCATCTGGGAAAATATCATTCACCACGAAGAAGACGATTTACCGGAAGAGACGAAAGCGCTGATGGTGGAATACCTGCACCCGAAACTCAAGAAGATGTTCTCGGACATTGCAGCCAGTCCCTTTGTGTTTTACCTCAACGGTAAGAAGCCTTTCAAAACAGACAACCTGCATTCTGTAGGTATAGTAACCGACCATATTACGCCTTACTTCAAGGTGGTGGCCAATAAGAACAATTATGAAGTGGAGTGCTGGGTGAAGCTGAACGGTCAGCCGGTGCCGGTTACCGAGAATGCGCTCAACAGCAGCCTGCTGTTCTTCTACCAGGACAATCTCTTCCTCTGGAATACACCCGAAGAAGTGAACCTCGTTACGCGGTTTCATGGTAAGGGTAAGATCACGGTGCCCAAATCACAATGGGCTGAACAATTACGTCAGCTGGTATTGCCATTAACGAAGGAGTACCATGTTGAATTTGATTCTTCACTGGTCAGCGAGATCAAAGAAGGCGATCCGGAGAAACGTATCATATTACAGGAGAAAGGCGATTACCTCGTGTTCCAGCCTTTCTTTTCTTATAAAGGATTTGAAACAAAGCCGGGTGGCAAAGATGAATTGATCATCCCCGATGGCGACAAAGTGTTGATCGTTCACCGCGATAAAGAAAAAGAACAACAATTCATTCAAAAGCTGGAAGCATTACATTCCAACTTCATCCGTCCTGAGGGTGGCCAGCAACTGGCTCTCAAAGGCAATGATGTATTGAAGAATAACTGGTTCTTCCTGTTTGTGGACGCCATGAAGGATATGAAGGTGCCGGTGTTTGGCTTCGACGCGTTAAAGAACTTCCGTTTCAATACAGCCAAGCCACAAACCAAGATCCACATCAGCAGCAACACCGATTGGTTTGATGCGCGCGTGGATATCGTGTTTGGTGAGCAGAAAGTAACCGTTGCCGATGTGAAGAAAGCATTGGCCAACCGCCAGCAGTTTGTACAGCTGAATGATGGTACATTAGGTATCCTGCCCGAGGAGTGGATCAAGAAATACTCCTTGCTGTTCAGGGTGGGAGAGGGCAAGCAAAACCAGCTGCGCCTGTCCAAATACCACATGAGTGTGATCGATGAGCTGTATGATGGACGCAGTGAGGAAGAGCTGGTATTGAAGCTCGAAGAGAAATACGATCAGTTAAGAAGCTTCAATAAGATCAGGGAAATTCCAGTACCGGAACACCTCGCTCATATTTTACGTCCTTACCAGGAGCATGGTTTCCACTGGCTCAATTACCTCAGTGAAATTGGATGGGGTGGTATCCTGGCAGATGACATGGGTCTTGGTAAAACCGTGCAGGCCCTGTCGTACATGCACTACTACCGCAAGCACCATGGTCATTTGAAAGCGCTGGTGGTTTGCCCCACAACGCTGATGTTTAACTGGGAAAATGAAATTCGCAAGTTCACACCTGAACTTACTTATTATATACACCATGGTGGCGAACGTACCCGTAACAAAGAGCAGTTTGCCAATTCGGAAGTGGTGATCACTACTTATGGCACTTTGCGCAGCGATATCAAGCTGCTGGTGGATATCCAGTTCGACTATGTGATCCTTGATGAATCGCAAGCCATCAAGAATCCGGCGAGTAAGGTAACACGCGCAGCTTGTTTGTTGAATTCAAAGAACCGTATTTGTCTCAGTGGTACGCCGCTGCAGAACAACACGTTTGATATTTTCGCGCAGATGAACTTCCTCAACCCGGGTATGCTGGGTAGCCTGGAGTTCTTCCGCCAGGAGTTTGCTATTCCGATCGATAAGTTTGGCGAGGCTGATCGCAAAGACCATTTGCGTAAGCTGCTGTTCCCCTTCATCCTGCGTCGCACCAAAGAGCAGGTGGCCAAAGACCTGCCCGAAAAGACAGAGACGATCCTCTATTGCGAAATGGACGATGAGCAACGTAATATATATGATGCTTACCGCAACGACTTCCGTGATAAGATCCTGGGCACCATCGAAAGCCAGGGTATTCAACGTTCACAGCTCACCATCTTGCAAGGCCTTATGAAGCTGCGCCAGATCTGTGACTCACCGGCTATCTTGAATGAAACGGAGAAATTCCCCAACCACTCTATCAAGCTCGAAGAGCTGGGCCGTGAGATCACGGAAAACATCAGTGACCACAAAGCGTTGGTGTTCTCTCAGTTCCTCGGCATGCTGGCATTGATCAGGGAGAAGCTGAAAGAGCTGGATGTGGATTATGAGTATTTTGATGGCAGCACTTCTGCTGTTGACCGCGAGAAGGCGATCCAACGATTCCAGAACGATAAGAACTGCCGGGTGTTCCTTATTTCATTGAAAGCGGGTGGTGTGGGTTTGAACCTGACGGCGGCAGACTATGTATATATTGTCGATCCCTGGTGGAACCCTGCCGTGGAACAACAGGCCATCGACCGTACGCACCGGATTGGGCAGACGAAGAACATCTTTGCTTATCGCATGATCTGTAAGGATACCATTGAAGATAAGATACTTCAACTGCAGGACAGGAAGCGCCTGCTGGCCAAAGACCTCATCACCGATGACGAAGGCTTTGTGAAGAGCCTTACCAGGGAGGATGTGGAATACCTGTTCAGCTAATCATGATAAGACTACGAACAGACCTGATGGGTTTAGCCGGGGCCAGCGGCCAGCAAAAACCCGTCAGGTCTCTTTTCAGGGCTGGTCAGCCAATTTCAGATCAACAACTCGTTACCACTTAATCACTTCATCTCCACGGGCCTGCAGATGGCATATCAATTTCTGTCAGGTTCTGGTTAATTTATGGCGCCGGGCCTACACAAGTTTGTGTTAAACGCAGCGTCTAACCCTGTATATTTCGAACTTTTTATACAACCTGCATGAGCAAGATATTGACCCTGTTGATTTTATTGACCGGATTAGGCACTGCCGCCTTCGCACAAAAAGGGAGCGTAAAGGGCAAGCTTACTGATTCTACCTATAAAGAAGTACTGTCCGAAGCGACAGTTTCCGTATTGAATTTCAAAGACTCTTCTGTAGTTGCTTATACTATTTCCAATGCCAAAGGCGAATTCGAGATCAAGAACCTCGACACCGGCACTTACCGCCTCAATGTTTCCTACCAGGGCTACCAGCAGCTCAATAAAAAGATAACCATCACATCCGACACATCGGCAATAGATCTTGCCATTGTTTACATGGATAAGAAGACAACCCTGTTGGATGAAGTGATCGTGGAGGCGCCACCTATTTCAGTGAAGAAGGATACTGTGGAGTTTAAAGCCAGTGCTTTCAAGACCAAGCCCAACTCTACGGCTGAAGATGTATTTAAAAAGGTACCGGGCCTTCAGGTAGATAAAGATGGTAATGTAAAAGCACAAGGTGAAGATGTGCAGAAGGTATATGTAGATGGTAAAGAATTTTTCGGCAGCGACCCCAAGCTGGCTACCAAAAATATCACAGCTGATATGATCGAGTCGATCCAGGTGTTTGATGATATGAGCGATCAGGCAAGGTTCACCCGTATCGATGATGGTAGCCGTTCTAAAACGATCAACATCCGTTTGAAGAAAGATAAGCGTAAAGGTTATTTCGGCCGTGCTGTATTGGGTGGTGGTTATAGCGAAGAGAATAAGGACTTCCGTTATGATGGAAGCTTCAACTTCAGCCGCTTCAATGGCGACCGTCGTATCTCTATTCTTGGTCAGGCCAATAATATTAATAAGCAAAGCTTCAACTTCAACGATATTTCCGGTGGCGGTGGCAACCGTGGCGGCGGCGGAGGCGGTGGCTTCGGTGGTGGTGGATTTGGTGGCTTCGGCGGTGGCGGCGGAGGTTTTGGAGGAGGCGGTGGTGGCCGCGGTGGCGGTATGGGCTTCGGCGCGCTGAGCAGCGGTGCTTCCGGTGGTATCACCAAAACATTATCCGGTGGTATCAACTACACCGATAAATGGTCATCCAAAGTAGATGTAACTGCCAGCTATTTCTATTCCAATACAAACAATCATGCTGAGCAAACCATCCGTCAATCGAGTGACCTCAGTAATACGATAAGGGGTAAGATCGTTACCGATTCTGCTGCTGTACAGGATGAATTTGCTTCTACGGATACAAAGAACCAGAATCACCGGTTCAACCTTCGTCTGGAAGCAGCGATCGATTCCATGAACTCGATCCTGTATACGCCTTCGGCTACCTACCAGCGTTCACAAACCTTCAACTACCTGGTAGATACCATTTACCGTTATTCTCCTGCAAACGGTGGCAACTACCTGGCCAATACGATCCTGACCAACAGTTCAAACGAGCGGGAAAGCTATAACGTTAACAATAACGTGTTGTACCGTCGTAAGTTCGCTAAACCGGGCAGGACCTTTACTTTAGGATTGAACCATAGCCTAAACCGTAGTGAAACGGATGGCAAAACTTATTCGCCTATCCGTTCATATGATTATGCTGGTAAAGTTATCCAGGACTCCCTGCAGGATTTCATCAGCAATTCGTTGACGAAGTCATCCAATGCGGTTGTCAGCACTTCTTATACAGAGCCGATCGATCACAATAAGTTGATCGAGTTGAACTATGCTTATACCAACACCCATAGTACTTCCGACAGGGTTGCTTATAATTATGACAGCACCAGCAAAGGCTATACGGTGAAGAACCTGGCACAGAGCAACTATTTCGAGAATGACAATATCAAGCATCGTGCTGGCGCCAACTTCCGGGTACAAACTACCAAATACAACTTCCAGTTGGGTGGCGCTGTAGAGTTCTCCGATCTTACCAACCGTACGGTACGGCCGCTTACATCGAAGGACACTACTGTGCAGCAGAGCTTCTTCAACTTTCAGCCTATTGCCCGTTTGAACTTTACGTTCACCCGCACAAAGAACCTGCGTATCTCGTATATGGGCCGCACCAATCAGCCATCTATTACACAGTTGCAGGATGCGCCTGACTTCACTAACCAGTTTTCGGTTACCAATGGTAATCCTTTCCTGAAGCAGGAGTATTCCAACTTTGTGAATGTGAACTATAGCTCTTTCAACATCTCTACGTTCAAGCTCTTTACTGCCAACCTGAACTTCAGCAATACCAGCAATAAGATCGTGAACGATGTGGATACCGTTCCTGATTATTTGAAGAAGTATAATAATACGCCTGGTGCACAGTACATTGTTCCGGTGAACCTGAACGGTTCTTTCAATGCCTCTTCTTTCGTTACGGTAGGTTTACCATTGAGAGGCAAACTGAAAGGTAGCAGCATCAACCTTACCAACAACGCGTCTTATTCACGTAACGCGGCGATCCAGTCAAAACAAACTTATTTCACCAACAACCTCGGTATTACGCAAACCGTGCGTTTCAATCTTGATATCAAGAACCTGAATGCCGGATTGGAGGGAAGCCTTACTTATAATAACATCAAATATTCAGGCAACATCCGGAATGCCCAGGAGCAGAACTACTACACGCAGAACTATTCAGTGGACCTCGCGTATACTTTCCTGAAACACTTTGTGTATTCTTCCGACTTCGACCTGAATATTTATAGCGGCCGTGGTGCAGGTTTCGACCAAAGCATTCCTTTGTGGAATACCAGCCTGGCTATGCAAATATTCAAAAAGCAGAACGGAGAGATCAAGTTCTCTGTGAATGACCTGCTGAATCAGAACCAGAGCATTTCACGTACAGTAGATGGTTTGAACATTCGTGATAGCCGTTCGCTGGTGCTGAAACGCTACTTCATGCTGACATTTACTTACAACCTGAACCGTGCCGGCGCCCCCAACCAACAAGGTCGTGGCGAAGGTGGTCCAGGCGGCATGCCACGTCAAATGCAACGCTTCAATCGTGGCGGCTAATCCAAATAAGTTTTAATCCATCCCTTCACAAGCATAACAGGCCTCCGCAAGGAGGTTTTGTTATTTCTGAGGGTGTGCAGACAGCACAAAAAAGCCCCCACTTGCGCGGGGGCCCAGCACATACTGATTGTGGTTTCAGAGGTAAGTGCCGAAAAAGTTGAACCAATAAGGTACACCCGTCCGCTTTGGCGAACCGGCGCATTATAAAGTTATGTAATATCTATTAGCGTTGGTGCAAACGATATTTGGTAGGAGTGCCTGTGATAGGAGAGCGGCCAACCATCAAAACTGCCAACAAACTCTGTAAGAACTTGAAAATGTTGGAAGAAGGGCGGTACATGTCTTTACAGATCTTGGCCCGGTGAGTGTCGTAATACATGGTGTTCTTCTGCATGGAATAATGGATTTTGGGATCAAAGTTTAGGTATAACCCACCATCAACGCTGCCTTAATTCTTTTATTGTGTATGTGACCAAAAAGTAGATTTCCTATTTCAGGGGCCGGATAGATTGTCTATTTTTCGGGCCTAAATCCGTGCCATGAAAAAGATCTACCTGCTCTTGTGGTTAGCTGCCTGCAGCGCCTCGCTCCAGGCGCAGGGTGTGTTCAGTAATAAGACCACCGCTGCCCTCCAAAAGGTGATTGAGGATTATCCCAACCGTTTTAAGAATATCAAAGGCGACCGGCTTACAGCCCATACCCGCGCCGTGGATTATAAAAGCCGCGTAGAGATTGCCGGCGCTTTCAACTGTATCGTTACTGAATATTCCGCCAGCCCCAAAGACCAGTATAGCTGGAGCTGCGAGTTGTCGCGCTCGGCCAATTTTGAACAAGCCAAAGCCAGCTTTCATGATCTGTATACCCAGATATCCAATACCATTATCAAGATCGGAGGCGAAAAGCCTTTTATCCTGAACGGTAAATATGAGGTGCCTGCCGGTGAAAAGAAGACGACTACCATCCGTTTTGAACTACTATCTGCTCCGGAAGCAGTTCAACCCCTTAAAGTAGAACTTACACTCTATCACACCACCGAATGGAAAGTGATGCTGGTTGTTTATGATCAGCCGCAATACGATGTAGCAATGCAACAGTGATTTATTAACCTTCATTAACATTAAAGCAAGGCTGGTTAACCTGCTTTCCTGCCGCGTACTAATATTTTCGTAGATATAAAAACTCCGAAAATACGACCGGTATGAAAAAGATCTACCTGCTTATTATAGTCAGCCTTTGCTCCCTGGCCACACAGGCGCAGAAAAATGGTAATATCAAAGGGCTGCTGTATGATAGCCTGGCAAAACAACCGGTAGCTTCTGCTACCATTACCGTCCTCAAGAAAAAAGATTCCTCGCTTGTTACTTTCACTATGTCCGACAGCAAGGGCCGCTTCGAGCTCACCGGCCTGGCCGATGGTGATTATCGTCTGTTGATCACCCATGTCAATTACCACGGCAGCAGCAAAAGCATTACGCTGAATGAGGCCGACAGAAGTAAAGACCTCGGCAATGTGTTGATGCACGATGCTGCGCAGGTGCTCAGTGAAGTGGTAGTAACTGCCGAGGCCCCGCCTGTTACGTTGATCGGTGACACGGTGCAATACAATGCCGGTTCTTTTAAAACACCACCCAATGCCAATGTGGAACAACTGTTGAAGAAGATGCCGGGCATCCAGGTAGAGAAAGACGGCACCATCAAAGCGCAGGGCGAAGAAGTAAAAAGGGTGATGGTAGACGGTAAGGAGTTCTTTGGTACCGATCCCAAGATCGCTACGCGCAACCTGCCTTCAGATGCGATCGATAAAGTGCAGGTATATAATAAAGCCAGCGATGCTGCGCAGCTTACCGGTTTTGATGATGGCAACGGTGAAAAGACCATCAACTTAAAATTGAAGAAAGATAAAAAGAAAGGACTCTTTGGCAAGGCCACCGTGGGCGGTGGTAATGAAGGCCGGTACGAAGGCCGTTTCAACCTCAACTCCTTCAAGGGTGCGCGACAACTATCAGTAATCGGTATGGGCAACAACACCAATGCCGAAGGGTTCTCTTTTATGGATATGCTCAGCTTTTCCGGTGGACTTTCCAATGTAAGCCGCAGCGGCGGGTCCGTCACCATCTCCAGCAACGATCCTTCCATTGGTGGTTTTGCAGGCGGTAATAACAATAACAGTATCCGTACGATCTGGGGTGGTGGTATCAACTACAATAATATCATTGGCAACAGCACCGACTTTACCAGCAGTTACTTTTATAACCGCTACAGTCCAAGGATTGAGAAAGAGACGAGACAACAGAATTTCCTGTCGGATGGATCTGTACTGAACCGATTGTCGAAAAGCAATAGCAACAACATCAACAACAGTCACCGGCTTAATATGAGCGCCGACATCAAGCTGGACTCTTTCCACTCCATTAAGATAACGCCATCGTTGGGATATCAATCCACCGATAACAGCAGCTATAGTGAATATGAAACCCGCCGCCAGAATAATACCCTTGTCAACCAGGGCTTCAACAACAATCGTTCTACCAGCGATGGATACAACTTCAGCAACAATATCCTGTTCCGTAAAAGATTCCATACCCGGGGAAGAACGTTTTCATTGAGCCTCACAACGAACCTAAATGCCAGCGACGGCGAAGGCAACCAGCTTTCTGTAAATAAGTTCTTCAATCCCGATGGCAGCCCGTTCAGGACAGATTCCATCAACCAGCGCAGCGAGAACAGCAGTGACCTGAAGAGCTATAATGTGCGGGCGGTGTATACGGAGCCTGTTACAAAGAACTCTTTGCTGGAGTTCAGCGCCAGCAACAGCCTCAGCAAAAGTACTTCTGAAAAGACTACCTGGGACTATGATAAGATCAGTGGTAAATATGATGCTGTTAATGCGGCGCTTTCCAATCACTTTGAAAACACATACGGGTACACGAATGCAGGTATACGGTGGCGCAGCCAGTTCAAGACATGGAATTTTGCCGTGGGTGCCAACTGGCAAAAGGCCGACCTCGAGGGTAATATCATTGCCGGTACAAAGGATAGTACGATCAACCAGACCTTTTACAACATCCTGCCCTCTGCCCGCTTCCAGTATAATTTCACCAAGTTCAAGAATCTGCAGATCAACTACAATGCTACTACCAATCAGCCATCCATGTCGCAATTGTCGCCCGTGCCGGATATCAGCAATCCGCTTAATATCAGGCTGGGTAATCCTGACCTGAAACAGGAGTATACACACATGGCTACCATCAACTTCATGTCGGTAAATCCTTTCAGGAATAAAAACCTGTTTACCTTCTTCACCGTTCGGCAAACCAATAATAAGATCGTGAATTATGATACGATCGATGCCTTTGGTGTAAAGCGTACGAGGCCGGTGAATGTGGATGGAGTGTATAACATTAATGGTACGGTGAGTGTGGGCCTGCCGGTTCGTTTCCTCAAAGGGAATATTAACTTTTCTACCGGCCTTGGTTACGACAAAAACAAACAATTTATCAATGGCGTGGGTAACACGATCAATACATTTACCGTGGGGCCTAATGTTCGTCTTGATATGAACCCAACTGATAAGTTTGATGTGTCGCTCAACGCAGGCATCAATTACAACAAAAGTGATTACTCCCTGCAATCGAGCCTCAACACCACTTATTTCTCCCAGAACTATGGCGCTGATATCAACTGGCAATTGCCAAAGAGCTTTTACTTCAGCACTGATTTTAGCTATACAGTCAACAACCGCCTGGCCGAAGGCTTTAACCTGCGCGTGCCATTGTGGAATGCTTCTATCAGCAAGCAGTTCCTGCGCTTCAACAGGGGAGAGCTGAAACTGACAGCATTTGACCTGCTCAATGAGAATGTGAACATCAGCCGCACCAGCAACAATAACTACATCGAGGATAGCCGCATCAGAACGCTGCAACGCTACTTCATGCTGAGCTTCACCTACAGCCTCAGCAAGATGGGCCTTGGTCCTGTCCGGCCTGATGGCGGCGGCATAAGGATCATGCGATAGATAGCCATGAAAAAGTTCAGTTTTGGTTCGGGTCCCCGCTTAGCAGGGGGCCTTTTTGTTTGCAGCTGTCATCCTGGTCTAAAGGAGCTTGTCGACGGGTTTTCAGGGAAGAGAAAGAAAGTCAACCAATAAAAAAACAGGAGCCGGATTATCCGGCTCCTGTTTTAATTATCAACTAAATCCAATAAATCTTTAAATCAAGGTTCAGACAAATTAATTCGCCATCCTGAAAGTTGCTCCCCTGCCACCATTGTTACGTTGCATTTCTTGCATGAGCTTGTTTTGCTCTTCCCTGAACTCCTGCTGCGTAATCTTCTTACCACCTTTAGGTTCTTTAATAACAGCTACATCAACTTTAGGGGATACTTCAACTGCTTTATATACCGTGCGTCCGTTGTTGATGTCGATTGCCAGTATCAGGCCGGGCAATTGTCCCTGTACTTCCGGGCCTGCAGCTACCGGTATAGCGGGGGTAAACCAGGCTGTGATATTAGCCGTGTCGGGCATTTCTTCGCGTTTTATCTGTCCGTTGATGATGCTGGACTGCATACGCATAGTAATACGTTGAGCAGTGGCTTGCTGACAGGCATAACCCAGGATCGTTCTTGTTTCACCGGTAAGTTTCCAGTTGAGCTTATTGATAGAGTCGCTGACCAGGAATTTTTTGGTGCCCAGTTCCCGTTGATCAGTAATAGTGCCTTTGGCAAGATCGGTAAAGGTGGCATCGTCTGCACCTGCTCCCATCATCCTGATTGAAACACCGCCCCTGGCCTGGCCACCACCATCCACGGTATTGTTGAATACCTGTTCGTCGGTTTCTTCCTGGGGCAATTGCTTGCGCAGCGACTGGTTGTTGGCAAACGATACCTCTATTTTATCAGTTCTTGTGCGGGGTATTTGCCGTTGCATTTCTTCGGGCATCCCGGCTATTCTTATCTGCATTTCTATGGTACGTTCGTAGATGACTTTACCTTCGGTTTGCTGGGCTGCTGCTGCCTGCACGCTCAAGACTGCCGCGAGGCCTATTGCGATTCTTTTCATAACGTTGATTGATTTTAACCAAAGCTACTATGGTGGCCTCGCGGGGCAGGTTAATGCACCTTGGTTTAATGTTAATTAAGGTTAAAACGGGATAACCTTAAAAAAGCAATCACCTATTTTTGTACTCATGCCGGCTCAAAAAACATCTTTCTCTTCATCCATCTCCGGGGCTTTAATGCTACTGGCCATCCTGGCTATTGTGGCCTTCCAGGGCTACTGGCTGCGCAAGAACTACCGGGATGAGGTAGAGAACCTCCACCTGCGTACGAACACCCTGTTCAGGGATGTGGTGCAGGAAAGCCAGATCGAGCGGCTGAAGCTGGATACCAATTTCAAAATAAGAGTATCGTCCCGGTCCGAGCCTGGCGTCAGCGCCAGCTTCCATTCGTTCAGAATGCCTGATTCCCTGATCGGGAAAAGACGGGTGGGCTCTGTTATTTATTCTCTTGGAAAAACGGTCAGGAATATCAGTCGCGACAGTTTGAAAGGACAGATCGACTCCATACGCATCGTAACCCAACCCCGCGCCGTTGGTGGTGTTGCACGTGAGGGATTTGATATAGTTCAGCTGTTGAGAAATGTTGATTCGTTGCAGGACTCCGTAACAGTGAAAGAAGTCACTACAAAGTATGCATCGGTGCTGGCTGCTGAAAAAATCGATATCCCCTTCGAGATTATTCGTGGCCCCGGTGAAACATTTAATGAAGATGGTCCACCACCGCCATTCAGAATGAGACTGGATAACACCAATAAGGTTACCCTTGGTTTTTCACACCCATATTCTTTTACGCTGGAGTTACAGAATACGATACCCTATGTACTTAAAAAGCTAACACCACAAATACTGGTGTCAGCATTCCTGATAGGTCTTACCATTTTTTCCTTCGTGCTCATGTTCCGTAGTCTGCGGCGGCAGCGCAGGCTCACGCGGCTCAAGAATGATTTTATCAGTAACATTACCCATGAGCTGAAAACACCTATCGCTACAGTGAGTGTTGCCATTGAAGCCCTGCGTAATTTCAATGCGCTACATGATCCAAAGCGTACAGAAGAGTACCTCGATATTTCGGCCAGTGAGCTGCAAAGGTTATCGTTGCTGGTGGATAAAGTGCTGAAGTTGTCTATGTTCGAAAAGCAGCAGATCGAATTGAATGGAGAACCCTTCGATTTGAAAGAACTGGTAGAAGAAGTGGTAGCTTCCATGCGCCTTCAATTCGAGAAGTACAGAGCCAAAGTAAGCATTCAGGCGCAGGGAGAAGATTTTATGATCGAAGCCGACCGCATGCACATCACCAGTGTTATTTTTAACCTGCTCGATAATGCGCTTAAATACAGCAAGGCCCATCCCACAATACAGATAGACCTCAATTCGCTGTCCAATACTATTGAGATGAGCGTTACCGATAATGGGATTGGCATTTCGCCTGAATACCAGCAAAAGATATTCGATAAGTTTTTCCGTGTTCCTACCGGCGATACGCACAACGTAAAAGGATATGGACTGGGACTCAGTTATGTGGCCTATATCCTCGACCGTCATAAAGGCATCATCAATGTAGAAAGTCAGCCAGGCATTGGCACCCGCTTCACCACTAAACTTCCCAAGCCAGCATGAGCAAAACAAAAATCCTGTATGTAGAGGACGAAATGTTTCTCGGCAAGATTGTAAAAGAAAGTCTGGAGAGCCGCGGCTTCGATGTGGTGATGGAGAGTGATGGAGCCGATGTTTTGCAAACGTTCAAACGCATCAACCCGGAGGTATGTGTGCTGGATGTGATGCTGCCCAACAAAGACGGTTTTACCATTGCCGAAGAAATACGGGCCATCGATGAAAAAGTACCCATCATTTTTCTGACAGCCAAAACCCAAACCGACGATCTCGTAAAAGGATTTTCTACCGGGGGCAACGATTATATCCGCAAGCCGTTCAGTATGGAAGAGCTGATTGTGCGTATCGACAATGCGCTGCGCTACCGCAATAATAGCCGGCCTGCCAGTGCTCCGCAGGATGAAGTGAAGATGGGTAAGTTCGTATTCCACCTTACCCGGCAAACGTTGTTGGCAGGAAAAGAAGAACGCAAACTGTCGTTCAGGGAAAGTGAATTACTCAAAATATTATACGAGAACCGCGATAAGATCATCGACCGGAAAGATATTCTCACGCTGTTGTGGGGAAATGATTCCTTCTTCAACTCCCGCAACCTCGACGTATACATTGCCAAACTGCGCGGCTATCTCAAAGACGATGACAGCCTCGCCATCATTACCATCAAGGGTATTGGCTACCGGTTTATTACCGCCTGAAAAAAGACAACAAAGGCAGAGAGCTTATTAAAAAAAAGCAGACTTTTTATTCACGACTACCGACTGCCGATTGCCGGCTGACTTTCGCACGTACTGCCATATCCACATGATGGTAAAGCTGGGAATGAAATCCGTAAAGGGAAGTATTTCTTCGGCAAAGTTGAACAGGCCGCCAAAGGCGCCTCTCCATCCACCAAACATACGGTAGAAGATAATGGCCGAAATGGGCGCCCACACAATATCCCCCAACTCACCGAACACCGGTATGGAGTAAGTGGCGTAACCAATGATATCCATGAGGATACAGATCAGTAAAGAAGCCTGGGATGTGTTTTTGCGCATGGGTTTACTCATTAAGTAGAGTCAAGACGATAATTAGCCCCTGAGCGTTGTATCGACACCTGAATCAGTAAGGCCGCAGCCCCAACGGGATTATTATCTACCCAGGTTTTGCATGACCTGGTTGCTTTTAGTTAATCGGCGAGTAACAGGGTCCTCAAATAGACAGTTTTTGAACCCAATAGTGCTTGATTTAGAGGCTTTTGCCGAGTCGCAGGACTGATATTTTTACACTTTTCTTATTGTTTCCCAGGTCAATCAAATGTCCAGTTTTTTAATTAAAAAACTGGACATTTGATTATATTTGTGCTATCGTATTCTCATGACAACAACACAAACGATCATAAACAGGATTGAAAAAATGCCCACAGGGCAGGTTTTCGCCTATACGGACTTTTTAAAGGAGCCAAGCCAACGAGAGGCGACTATCAAAGCGTTGAACCGGATGGTTGCTGCAGGAAAGTTGGCGAAACTGGCGAAGGGTAAATACTATAAAGCTGAACAGACCGTATTCGGAACATTGGAGCCAGATCAGTATCAAGTAGTAAAAGACTTATTGGAAGATGATGGAAAGATCATCGGCTATCTTACGGGATACTCAATTTATAATACGCTGGGTTTGACAACCCAGGTTAGTAATACAATACAGATCGGTAAGAACGATATTCGACCTCAATTCAAGCGGGGCCGATATACGATTTCTTTTATCCGGCAGAAAAACGAGATCACTAAGGATAATATACCACTGTTGCAAATCCTTGATGCAGTCCGTTACATTAAAAAAATACCGGACACCACTTTCTCATCATCTTACCTCAAGTTCTCTAACTTGATTAAAGACATGGCACCAGAGACTAAAAGAGACATTACAAAGCTGGTGATGAAATATCCAGCCGCTACAAGATCTCTTGTCGGGTCTATCCTTGAAAACGTTGGAGATAGTAAACTTGCAGATAAGATACGCAAGACCCTTAACCCCGTGACCATGTATAAAATACCTGGTGCAACAAGCATCATTTCCAACGCCGAAAATTGGAATATACAATGAGACTTCACGAGAACGAAGAACTGTTCAGGCAGGCCATCCAAGCTACGGCACAGGAAAAGGGCATCCCGGAGATATTCATAGAAAAAGACTACTGGGTAACATTTGCCTTGCATACTATATTCAATAGTGAAATCGGCCCGGAGGCTGTTTTTAAAGGTGGCACGTCACTTCTAAAATGCTATGGCCTGATAAAACGGTTTTCGGAGGACATTGATCTTGTCGTTTTGAAAAGAGAGGGCGAGTCGAATAACCAACTAACCAATAAGATTAAGGCAATCAGCGCCGTCGTAGCTGGAGTGTTACCGGAAGTTCAGTTACCAGAAGTAACGCAGAAAAAAGGCATGAACCGGAAGACTGCCCATACTTACCCCAAAAAGTTTTCCGGTGAATATGGACAAGTCAGGGATATGATTATCGTGGAAGCGACCTGGCTGGGCTATTTCGAACCTTATACGGAAATGTCGATAAGCTCTTTTATTTATGAAATGATGCGTAGCAGAGGGCAGGAAAAATTGGCCGAAGAATACGGCTTATTGCCTTTTACGGGCAAGGTTCTGAATCCGACCCGGACAATTTGCGAAAAAATCATGAGCCTTGTACGTTTCTCCTATACAGAAGACCCCATAATCGATCTAAGCAATAAGGTTCGTCATGCTTATGACCTGCACCAGTTATTACGTTACCCGGAGTTTTCTGATTTTTTCCATTCAGACGATTTTGTACAAATGATTTTGAAGGTTGGGCAGGATGATGTCGCCAGTTACAAATCCAATAACCAATGGCTAAAGCACCATCCTAACGAAGCGTTGATCTTCAAAGAACTTCCTAAAATATGGAAGGAAATTAGCACGTCTTATCAAAGACAATTTAGACCAATGGTGTTTGGTGAGGATTTTCCGGCAGCAGCAGAAATTTTGCAAACCCTTGAAACCATCAAACAGCGACTTGCCGGGATTGATTGGACGGTTACCGTAGAAGATGTGTAAGTCTTCTTTCGCAAATCCGCAATTTAAACTTTCGAAAAAGTTTACACCAGTAACGTCCTGCTTTTCAATACACCCACGATCTCTTCCATGCGGAAAGGCTTGGAAACATAGTCGTCCATGCCGGCGGCGAGACACCTTTCGCGGTCACCCTGCATAGCATCGGCCGTAAGGGCAATGATAGGCAGTTGTTTATACTGTTCACCCATCGCACGGATGTGGCGGGTGGTGGTGTAGCCATCCATTTCGGGCATGTTCACGTCCATGAAGATCAGTACGGGATCATAGTGCGGTAAAATTTCCAGCGCCTCTTTGCCATTGTTGGCACGCACGATGTCGAAGCCCATTTTGCGCAACACTTCCGTGATCAGCAGCATGTTGATGGGGTCGTCCTCCACTACCATGATGGTAGCCGCTTCTGCGATCCTTTCTAAATTGACAACCGATTGGTCGGGCTTGTGGATCTCGAGGCCCGGCGTGAACATGGCCGTGAGCATGGCGTGCAACTCATACATTTTTACCGGCTTGGAAAGCATCTGCGTGATGCCGAGCTTATCCGCTTCGTGCTGGAACAAATTCCTTTCCAGTGAAGAAAGCATAAGTATGGTGGGTTGTGCCTCTCCGTTTGCTTTCCGTTGATTCAGTTCCTGCACCAGTTGCAATCCATCCATCTCCGGCATGTGGTGATCGGTAATGATGAGATCGAGCGGTTCACCGGCGCCTTGCATGCGCTCCAGCGCAATCAGTGCTTCGCGGCCGCTGCCTGCTATTTCACAGGGAATGTTGAAGTATTGGAAGATCTCCTGCATCAGCTTGCGGTTGGTGCTGTTGTCGTCTACTACCAGCACTTTGCGCAGCGGCGGTTTGTGTTCGGGAGCTATCTGTGTATGCGCTTTCACTACTTCGAGAGGAAGGTGAAGCGTGAAGACGCTGCCCCTGCCCAGTTCACTGGTCACGGTGAGGTTACCATGCATTAGTTCAGCAAGGCTCTTGGATATCGTAAGACCGAGACCGGTGCCACCATATTTTCGGGTGGTGGATGAATCGGCCTGGGTGAAGCTTTCGAAAATCTTGCGCAGCTTTTTGTCTGATATACCAATGCCGGTGTCTTTTACCGACAATTCGATATCGAGGTAAGGCTGGCCATCCTTTTGGTAAATGCCGCCCGCCTTCATCAGCGATATCAGGATCTCACCTTGCGGAGTAAACTTGATGGCATTGCCCAGCAGGTTCACCAATACCTGGCGTATCCGCACAGGGTCGCCGCCAAACTGAACAGGTAGCTCGGGGTCGATATGGCAGATCAGCTCCAGGTTTTTCTCGAAAGCCTTTACCATCAGGATGTCTACTGTCTCTTCTACCAGTTCATCCAGGCGGAATGGAATATGCTCGATGTGGAGCTTGCCGGCTTCCAGTTTAGAGAAGTCGAGAATATCGTTGATAATATCAAGCAGGCCGTTAGCCGATTTCTTTACGTTGCCCAGGTAGTCCCTTTGTGTGCGCTGCAGATCGGTGGTCAACACCAGGTCGGTAAAACCGATGATACCGTTCATGGGCGTACGCAACTCATGGCTCATATTGGCCATGAACTCACTCTTCGCCTTGCTGGCCTGTTCTGCCTGGTCTTTGGCTTGTACCAGTTCCTGCTCCATCTGCTTACGCTCGATGGCTGCTGCCAGCGTCGTGGCAAAAGATTGCAGGATGGAAAACTCCGTGATGGTCCATTCACGTTCTTCCCGGTCGCTGAAGCCTACAATACCCCAAAACTGGTGCAGGGTGAAGATGGGAACGATTGCTGCCGACTTCATCTGCATTTTTTCGAAATAAGCACGGTCAGCATCTTCCGGAATATCCTTTACATGTCCACAGTAAGGCTCTTCCCGTTTCAGTGTTTTCCAGATGGTGGCCTCTTCATTCATCAGCAGGTTTTGGTAAGCGGGGTCTCTGTGCATCAGTTCACCTGTGTTGCTGTCCCAATGCAATAGCTGGTGCGAATACCATTTATTTTCCTGGTACCTGTATTCATTCTTATACACGTTCACGGCACTCACCTGCAGCTTGATGCCCAATACCTGGATGGCTTCGCCGATGGCTTCTTCGAGGTGGTTGTTACTGATCAGCTGGTGAGTAGCTTCTGCCATGGCCTGCAACAGCAGGTCTTTGTGCAGCAGACGCTCTTCGGCCCTTTTCTGTTCTGTGATGTTGTGCGCAAAGCCCAGTACGCCCCACACGGCGCCATCCTGATCACGCAAAGGCACTTTCACGGTAGTCATCACCTGCGCTTTGCCATTTAAGAAAGAAGGCTCCTCCTGTATGAATTTGGCTTTGCCGGTTTTGATTACTTCATTGTCATCACTCCAGAAGCCGCGTATATTAGTGTCGGTGTCGCCTTCAACAATTTCTTTCGGAAAGCCGATCTCGATATCATCCTTGCCAATGAAATCTTGCGGATTGCGGTTCATGCTATCGGCAAACGATTGGTTCACCAGTAGGAAGCGGTGGCCAAGGTCCTTGATGAATATCCAGTCGGGGGTAGAGTTGATCACGGTGCGCAGCAGCTCTTCCGATTGTTTTACTTCTGCCCATAGTTGCTCACGTTCTACTTCTGAGCGTTTACGTTCGGTGATATTGCGGGAAGTACAGATCAGTCTTTTTACAGCCCCTGTTTCATGTACAGGCTTGATGATGGTCTCCAGCCAGATGTAATCTTCCGATTTGGTGCGCATCCTGTAGCGAAGCGTCAGGTTTTCCAGTTCGGAGATGGCGGGGCCGCCTTCCTGTTGCATGAACTTATGTACATCATCCGGGTGAATATAATTCAGGGCAGAACGGCCTTGCACTTCTTCCGGTGCGTAACCCAACACTTTTTGTACCGAAGGAGAAACGTAAGAGAAAGTTCCGTCGAGCAGATTAACGGTGATGATATCTTCCGAGTGCTCGGCCAGCAGGCGGAACTGCTGTTCCCGCTGTTGCAATTCCCGTTCTGCTTCTTTTTGTACGGTTATATCCTGTGCAATACCAAAACCACTGGTGGCGTCTACCATCTTGCCCCTGATGTACAGGTGACGGTAATTGCCCTTCTTCGTAATGATCTGGCAGCTGAAGTTCGTTTCGTAATCGTGGTTATACTTGTTGTGGATAGAGTTGGTAAGTTCCCTGATCACCTGGTTGTGCTGTTCGGGTATCACATATTCGTGCAGGAACTCTTCGAAGGTCATCGTAAGCTCTTCCTGCGTTTCATGCTCCAGCAGGCTGCTGAACTCCTTACTCATGGTCATTTCCTGCGAAAAGAAGTCGAGCTTCCAGCTACCCATCTGCGCATAGGTCATGGCATAAGAGGCGGTGCGGATAGCTTCTTCTTTCAGCTGCTCGGCCATTACTTTATCCGTCACATTGATGCCTATACCCTGTATTTCAAACGCACCCTTTTCATTTTGCAGGGCGATGAACTCCCACTCGGTCCACTGGAACGTTTTAGTATGCTGAATAGGTTTGCGGATAAGCAGCTTAATTACCTTGCCAGGATTTTTCCAGCACTCCTCCGCCATTTGCTGACAGCGGTAAAGGTCTTTGGGGTAGATCGTATTGTAATACGGCTCACCCATCAGAAATCTGTCATTATAGCCAAATGTCTCGAGGAAGCGGGGGTTGGCGTAGGTGAAGTTGCCGTCGTTATCGATGCGGATAACATAGTTCGTTTGAGAATTCAGGATGGAAGAGAAATATGTTTTCTCCTTCTGCAACTCATTTTTGGCTTGTTGCAACTCCTCGTAGTTGCGCTGGTTGGTGCGGAACATAGGTTCCAGAACCAGGAATACGAGGCAGATAAAAGCTATGATGAGCGTAATGAACTTACCGGTGTTGATGGTGGAAGCCTCGCCCAGTTTTTCCATGATGATGCGGGAATACCTTTGGGCGATCGTATTCATTACTGCCGTGTACTTCTTTTCATTGTGCAATACCTCTTTCCGGAAAGCTGCCCGGTTGGTGTTCAGCGCCAGGCTATCGGATGCGACCACTCTTCCATTGACATCTACGATCCCTTTAAAGTGTTGCTGGGCATTGGCAAACTGGTGCCTGATCTCGAATTGATGTTGGTGGGAAAGCGTGTTGACCTTTTCCTGCAGGAAAGCGTTGTTGGAGGCAAAAGTATCGACGGATGATTGCAGCTCGTGGCGTAGCTCCTGCATTTCCTGTTCGGTAAGGCGGGGCCTTGTCAGCAGAATGATGTCTTTACTGATCAACTGGCTCAGGGCACGTTGCTCATTGGCAATATGGCTCACCTGCACGAATTGCTCATTCTCCTGACTGCGCAGGTGAATAAGGTAATAACCCGTGAAGTTGAACAACAATACTGTCGCCAGCAGCACAATTGCAATACGTACCAGCTTGCGGAACGGATTTTTCATGGTTTTGATGGGATATTCGACGAATAAATAACTGCAAAACAATACTTTCTATTGAATACGCAAGTACATTTTTTTAATATAATAGGTATTTCTACTGAAAATTGTTGACAATTATCATGAAAGTGGGTAGTGTTAGAAGCTCACACCACTTTGAATGCGGTTCAGGAGGAGGTTGTAACAGTTGCGGATAAGGCGGTCGGCGATCTGGTTGCGGCTGGGTGGGCGGTCATCAAACCGATTATTGATCAACTCCCAGTCGGCGGGTGTCAGCGCCCGCTGGTCGCCTTTATAAGTAGCTCTTTCCTGTTGCCACACGTAGTTGTCGGGGAAATTGTCGTACAAAATATTCCGGCCGGTAGCCCAGTCATAGATCCGGCATTCGAGCGAGGCATTGCTTTGCAGCACGCGGCGGCTTACATATACCGTGGCATACACGGTGGTGTATACGGGCTTGGGCGGATTGCTTTTGGTGCTGCCCGTTTGAATTTGGGCCGAACGTTGAATAGTGTAATTGTTGGAAGCAAGCTGACCGATGAAAATAGACGTGAAGTTGAGGTCCACTACCCGGTCGGCCCGCATATGTTGACCGCTGGCCTCCCAATCGGTAAAGAAACGCACATGCTGAAAAGCACGCATATTGAGGTCGCGTACCATTTGCTGTTGCAGCCAGTCGTTGGAAAAGCCCCAGTAATTGAATCCATACCGGTCGTAACGCACGGGGTTTACCACTACGCGGATCTGGCTCTTTTCTTCCGCCTCCCGCAGTAAACTGTTGACATCTTTGAAGCCGGGCACCGCATTATCGGCTTTGCTGAAATAATCATACGCCTGCTGTGCATATTGGCGGTTGTTATAGTTGAGTGCGCTGAGCCCCTGGTTATAATATTCCGTCGCTGCTTTTTCTTTGGCGCTGGCAATGGCCGCAGAGGGGTCTTTTATAGTAGGTAGTGCCTGGCTGGCTGCAGGAGAGGCTTTGATGGCCTGATACATTTGCAACAACACTTCCCGCTCTTTGGCTATTTCCATCCAGCGATCGCCCAGGCTGCCGTTGTACTTATTGGCAGTGATGATCTCTTTGCGTTTGTCCAGTGCTGTCTGATAAGCTGTAGGCAATAGGTCGGCTGCCTGTTTATCCTGAGGATTTTTATTGAGCCGTTCGATCAGGTCAAAAACGGTCTTGTCCTCGAAAGTATATCGATTAGACAACCTGTTGCCCGATCCGCAGGCCAACAGGCAAAGCAGAAAGATGCCATAAAGAAGACGGGTGGTCATAGACTATATGAAGATAAACAATAATCTGTCACCCTGCATATTAGTAATCTATTACCTGCTCTTCAATAGCGGCGGGCATTTGCCGGAATTCATATTGCTGGTTCCGCAGCTGTGGTTCGAAACCTGCTTCGCGGATCGCCTGCTGAATACTTTTATAGGTGAAACGGTGAGGAGCACCGGCAGCGCTTACTACATTTTCTTCCAGCATGATACTGCCAAAGTCGTTGGCGCCGCCATGCAAAGTGATCTGTGCCGTTTGCTTGCCCACGGTGAGCCAGGAAGCCTGGATGTTCTTCACGTTGGGCAGCATGATGCGGCTGATGGCGATCATGCGGATATATTCATCAGCTGTAGTAAGATTATGTACACCGCGGATGCGTGTGAGCAAAGTATCTACATCCTGGAAGGTCCAGGGAATGAAGGCAAGGAAACCTTTGGCATGTTCGGGCTTGCGGCTTTGCACTTCGCGCAGCTTCACCAGGTGCTCGAAGCGTTCGCGCACCGTTTCCACATGGCCAAACATCATGGTGGCAGAAGTGGTGATATCCAGCTTATGCGCCTCATGCATAATGTCGAGCCATTCCTGCGACCCGCATTTACCCTTCGAGATCAACCGGCGCACACGATCCACCAGTATCTCGGCGCCGGCGCCTGGCAGGCTGTCCATGCCGGCCTCTTTTAAAGCCTTCAGCACTTCGTGGTGTGTGGACTTTTCCAGTTTGGTAATATGTGCCACTTCGGGCGGACCGAGGGTGTGTAATTTAAGGTGGGGGTACAGGCTTTTCAGCTCGCGGAAAAGGTCAACATAAAACTGTAAACCCAGCTTCGGGTGGTGGCCACCTTGTAATAACAGCTGATCGCCACCCCAGCGGATGGTTTGCTCGATCTTCTTTTTATAAGTATCTATATCGGTGATATAGGCGTCTGCATGGCCCGGTATCCGGTAGAAGTTGCAGAACTTACAATTGGCAGTACAAACATTGGTAGTATTGACATTGCGGTCGATCTGCCAGGTTACTTTATTATACGGTACTTGTTTTTTCCTCAACTCGTTGGCCACGTACATCAGCTCGCTAAGTGGCGCTTCCTCAAATAAATACATGCCTTCCTCGATGCTCAGGAACTCAAACTGCAGGGCTTTCGAATAGAGATCGTCTGTTTTCATAACAACACATTAAACAACAAAAGTACTAAACGATCGGTTTTGCCCAGCCGTCACTATTTTTTATTCTAATGGCTATTACGTTTGCTGTAAATCAATTAACTTATGACCAATTACCGGTATTTGTCGTTTGTCAGTCGAAACCTGCCATTCAAAGACAAAATCAAGGGCTTGCCGGAGAAAATCGTAAAATAGCCTATGCGATTGCGCACCATTACTACACTGCTCCTGGTGATAATAGCCTGCAACTACCTGTCCGCACAGGAAGTCTTTGCCCCTGCCCCAGCTAAACGGATTACGACTTTTGGTTTCAAAATGCTGACGGGCGGCATCATTACCCTGAAAGCCAAGTTGAGCCAGTTTCCCGATTCACTCAATTTTATCCTCGATACCGGCAGCGGTGGCATATCACTCGATTCTACCACAGCCGCACAGATCAAAATTCAGACACAGCCCAGCGACCGCACCATCCGGGGCATTGCCGGCAGCATGATGGTACGCTTTGCCTACAACCAAACCCTCTACCTGCCCGGCCTCACGGTAGACAGCCTGAATTTTCACGTCAATGATTATGATATCCTCACCAGCGCCTATGGCGAAAAGATAGACGGCATTATTGGCTTTAGCTTTTTATCACGCTACCTGGTAAAGGTGGATTACGATAGTTCCAAGATCCATGTGTACACCAAAGGTTCTGTGAAATACCCCCGCGGTGGTTTTTTGCTGAAGCCCCAGCTACAGTACATTCCCATTCTCAGCAGCGAGGTAAAAGATGCTCGCGATATTACGGCCCGCTTTTATTTCGACACCGGCGCAGGCATGTGCCTCCTGATGACCTCCGATTTTGTGAACGACAGCGCCGTAGTAAGCAAACGGCGCAAATGGTATGCTACCCAGGCCGAAGGGTTGGGAGGTAAGGCGCCTATGAAGCAGGGAGTGGTCAAGCAATTGAAACTGGGCCCGTACAAGTTCAGAAATGTACCCACCTATATCTTCGATGACGAGTTCAATGTGATCCAGTACCCTTCGCTCGGCGGCCTCATCGGCAATGACCTGCTCCGCCGGTTCAACCTGATCATCAATTACGAACGTTCTGAGATACACATGCTGCCCAACAGCCACTTCAAAGACGTATTCGACTATGCCTATACCGGCCTCGGCATGTATGTGGTGGAGGGGGAAATATTAGTAATAGATGTAATGCCCGGATCACCGGCAGAGCAAGCCGGCTTCAAACCCGAAGATGTGATCATAGCGGTGCAGAACAACTTCAGCAAAAACATCCAGGCCTGGAAAAACCTGATGCAAACCCCCGGCGAAAAGCTTAAAATATTGGTACTCAGGGATGGAGGACCGTTGGTGCTCACCCTCAAGGTCAAAAATATACTTACCGGCAAATAGCTGGCATCTACTGAACATAATACCCCAACTTGTCGTTAATTTGCTGTCCCTCTAATGGATAATACAGGCCCGGTCGATCAGCCGGTACGCCGATGTAAGATCTGCGGGGTTAAAACAAGCGAGAATTCCATGATACATTTTGAGAAGTTTACATTGTCCAACGGCTTGCGCGTAGTGGTGCATGAAGATCCGGCCACCCCAATGGCTGTAGTTAATATTATGTATGATGTGGGCGCACGGGATGAAAATCCCGGTAAAACCGGTTTCGCCCACTTGTTTGAGCATTTGATGTTTGGTGGCTCCATCAATATAGAAGATTTTGAAACACCCCTTCAGATGGCAGGCGGCGAGAACAACGCCTATACCACCAATGATGTGACCAATTATTACGTACAGCTGCCAGCCGAGAACCTCGAAACAGCCCTCTGGCTGGAAAGCGACCGCCTGCTATCGCTGGCCTTCGATGAAAAGAGCCTCGACGTGCAGCGCAAAGTAGTGTCCGAAGAATTTAAAGAGCACTATATCAACAAACCCTATGGTGATGCGTGGTTCAAGCTCCGCGAAATGGCATACCCCACCCACCCATACCGCTGGATGACGATCGGGAAAGAGCTGTCGCATATTGAAAACGCTACCCTCGAAGATGTAAAAACATTCTTCTTTAAACATTATCGTCCCATCAATGCGATCCTCGTAGTAGGTGGCAATGTGAAAACAGCGGAAGTAAAGAAGCTGGTAGAAAAATGGTTTGGCGATATTCCTGCCGGCGAGCAATATGTGCGCACGATACCCGATGAACAGCCCCAGACTGCCCCGCGCAGAGAAGAAATAAAAGCAGATGTGCCACTTGATGCCCTGTACAAATGCTGGCATATGGATGCCCGCATGGACCACGGCTATTATGTGGCCGACCTGATCACAGAAGTGTTGGGCGGTGGCGGTTCATCCCGTTTATTCCAGTCGCTGGTAAAAGAAAAGAAGCTCTTCAGCCATATCGAATGCTACCACTTTGGCTCTGTCGACAAAGGTCTGCTGGCCATTGAAGGCAAGCTGGTAAAAGGTGTGAAGATGGAAGATGCAGAAAAAGCGGTGGAAGAAGAACTGGAAAAGCTCAAGAAAGAAGGCATCACCGATAAAGAACTGACGAAGGTTAAAAATAAGACCGAGTCGGCCATTGCCTTTGAAGATATGAGCGTGATGACGCGCACCAACAACCTGGCCTTCTATGAACTGCTGGGCGATGCGTCGCTCTTCAATACCGACCGCGAAAAATACTTCGCCGTTACCCGCGAAGACATTTTACAGTACAGCCGGAAGATATTCGACGTGAATAACTCCAACACACTGTGCTATTATAGCAAGAACTAATCTGTTGAAGGGTGGGGCGTCCCGTACTTTAGTCGGGACGGCTCACCCTTCGACAAGGGGACAAGACTTTTTTTAAACATTTAGTGATTCGATCGAACAATGCTAAACAGAACAATTGCACCCGTAATAAAAGAACCGGTTGATTTTAAGATAAACCTGCCCGGCTGTCAGAAACATACACTTTCCAACGGAATAGAAGTATATACAGTCGACATGGGCAGCGAAGAGACCCTGATGGTAAATTGGGTGTTCTATGCCGGCAACTGGTACGAAGATTCAAAAGCAGTAGCAGCTGCTACCAATTTCCTGCTGAAAAATGGTACTTCCAAACGCAAGGCTTTCGATATCAATGAGCATTTCGAATACCATGGCGCTTACCTCAACAGAGGTTGCTATAATGAAACGGCAGAGCTTACGCTCCACTGCCTCAACAAGCACACCAATGAGCTGCTGCCGGTAGTGGCCGAGCTGATCACCGATGCCACTTTCCCTGAAGAGGAGTTGGCCATCTACAAGCAGAACGCGCAACAGCGCCTGAAAGTAAACCTGCAGAAATGTGAATTTGTGGCCGGCCGGCTGATCGATGCGTACCTGTTTGGAGAGAAACATCCTTACGGTACGTACAACAACGCAGAAGACTATGATGCCATCCGCCGGGAAGACATCGTAGCATACTATGATAAATATTACCGCAATGGCCGCTGTGTGATCTTCGCCGCTGGTAAGTTGCCCGCCGACCTCATCAGTGAATTGGAAAAACATTTCGGCTCCCTGCCGCTTCATTCTCACCGGCAGAACGTTGCCATCGTAAAGCACCCCGTACAGCCTGCTCCTCAAAAGAAGAGTCACATTCTCAATGATACCGAAGGCGTACAGGCTGCCATTCGTATTGCCCGTCCTTTCCCCAACAGGCATCACCCCGACTTTCAGAAAGCCATGGTATTGAACAGCCTTTTTGGCGGCTTCTTTGGATCACGGCTGATGGCCAACATCCGGGAAGACAAAGGATACACTTATGGTATTTACAGTTACCTGTTGAATCACATCCACGACAGCGGCTGGATGATCAGCACCGAAGCTGGCAGAGATGTGAGCGAAGCTACCGTGACCGAAGTGTACAATGAAATGGCACTGCTGCGCGAAGAACCGGTAGACGACGAAGAACTACTGATGACCCGCAACTATATGATCGGCTCTATCTTGGGCGATCTCGACGGCCCATTCCAGGTAATCGGTCGCTGGAAAAACCTGGTGCTGAACAACCTTGATGAAGAATACTTCAACAATGGTCTTCAGGTGATCAGGACCGTAACAGCAGAGGAATTGCAGGAGCTGGCCAACAAATACCTGCAGCCCGAAGACTTTTATGAGCTCGTAGTTATATAGGAACTATGTGCTAACTTCATAGCTATTGCACCAAAAACAATAGCTATGAATTTTATCATGCGCATCATTGTCACCTCGATCATTGCCTTTGGGTTGTCCTACATCCTCAGCGGCGTACACATCGATTCATTTTGGGCTGCCATCGTCTTCGCTATTGTGCTTGCTGTACTGAACGCTATTGTTAAACCCATACTGATATTACTCACGCTTCCCCTCACCCTATTTACTTTTGGACTATTCCTCTTTGTGATAAATGCTGCCATCATATTGCTTACGGCTGAATTCGTAAAAGGATTCAGGGTCGATGGCTTTTGGTGGGCTTTGTTATTCAGCTTGCTGCTATCCATTATCACGTCGGTACTGTACAGAGAACAGCGTCGCGACCGTGAACGGTCAAATTAAAATAATTATCATGATTTGAGTGTGGTGAGAGCGCTGTATAGCTTGTCCACGCTGCATTACAGAGCGATTAATGCAACCGGGAATGCCTCATATTGAACAAACAAATATTTGATATTTCTCTGTCATTAACCTATTTTTAACAACGTCATCCCAATCTGCTTGCACATATGCACATTAAAGCGATTGCCTGCTTTAATCGTAAGTCATCAGGAACATTCAAAGCCATCAGAAACAAACACTCCGGCTTGTCATACGAAGCACTCACCTGACCCTTCTACTATATATATCGGTCCCAACCGTACCGGCACTGATTTGTACGACTAAAACCAAACTAACGCATGAGAAAAACAACACACCTCTCATGGTGCAATGCCTTTGCACCATCCGCCAATCATTTCCTGTATAATTCACAGAAGTACCGCAAAAAAATGGCGTAGCTGATTGGCTACCCCTTTATTGATTGTTGCTGCTAACCCACACGGCTACTGTACAGTTACCCGTGGTGTTATTGCTTTGGCCTGTCGCAAGGCACTTATCTGTTTGCTAAACGGACAGAGATCCTACGTCCATTCCTCAACCAAAACAAAAAGGCACACATGAGAACACTGCTTCTATACCTGTTATGTCTCACAGTTACGGCTAACAGCTTGCTTGCCCAGTCACGGCAAATAAAAGGCACCATCACCGATAAGCAGGGCCTGCCGCTTTTCGGTGCTACCATCAAGATCAAAGGTGCCAACAAAGGAACCTCATCCGGTCAGGATGGCACCTTCTCCATTACAGCCGATGCAGGCGCCGTATTGATCGTATCGGCCATTGGCCATGAAACACAGGAAATAAAAACAGGCACAGCTGCTGCCATCACTGTTACGTTGGCCGATGATGTAAAAACATTGACCGATGTGGTGGTAACTGGTGTGGCACAGGCCACCAGCAAAGAGAAATTATCCTTTAGCCTCACCAAAGTATCTGCTGAAAAAATAAACACAGCACCAGCTCTCGATCTTTCCCAAACACTGCGCGGAAAAGTAGCAGGCATACAGATCACCCAAACACAGGGCGATGATGGCGCTTCGGTATTCCTGCGTGGCGCCAAATCAATGTTTGGCAACATCTCACCCCTCATCGTGATCGATGGCTTTGTGACCAACTTCAGCTTGTCCGACCTCAACCCGCAGGATGTGGAATCCATAGAAGTGGTCAAAGGTGCCGCCGCTTCTGCTTTGTATGGCACCCGTGCCGAAGGAGGTGTAATACAGGTGATCTCTAAAAAAGGCAGAGGCACCAAAGGCGTTGCCATTACGGTAGACAATGAAGTGGGCATAAACAATATTCAAAGAACGCCGGAGCTGGCTACCATGCACTATTATGTGCCCAACGACAGCGACCCTTATGGATTTGCTTATGCAGCAGGCAGCACCACTTCACGCATCGCCAACTACAAGCCCAACGGCTTCTCTGTAAACCTCAGCCCGTATAAAAATTCTTACAACAACACCGACGCACTCCTGGGCGATAATAAATATTACAGCAACTATGTATCCATCGCTACCTCCGGCGATAAATACAATGCCTTCTTATCTTTCAGAAATCAATACACCGGCGGCGTTGCCGAACCGATAGATCCGAATAAGAAGAAGTCATTATCTCTGCGTCTCCAGTTCAGGCCCACGCCCAAACTGGAAGCAGAAGCCTATATCAATTACTTCAACGAAATAAAACCATCCGCCGCGGTGACCGCCAACGGACAGGGCACCTTCTTTGCGGCCAGTCTGCAGTGGGAGCCATTCATCAACCTCGCTGCTAAAAATGCCGCAGGCAATTACAATGTGCGGCCCGAAGGCTGGAATATACAAGGCGCCAACCTCACCAACCCGATGTATGAATGGAGCAAACGCGAGTACACCAACAATACCGATAACTACCTGGCAGGAGGTAAGCTGCGTTACAAGATATTGAAGAACCTTTCTGTGGAAGCATTGGGCTCTGTACGTAAACAAAACTATACAGCTTCCGACACCTACCCCCGCGGCTTTGAGACCGCTACCTCCAGCGAGTCGCTGAATAATGGTAACGTATCACTGGGCTACAATTACTACCAGATGATCAATGGGCAGGCACAAATCAACTACAACACCCGTTTTGGAGAAGATATCACATTGGGCGTAACCGGTAAGATGGTCTACGAAGAATGGTATGAAAAAGAGTTCGGCGTATCGGGATACGACTTCAGCCGCAGCTCGGACATTTATGTCATCGGCAACACCCGTACCGATACAAGAAGCGGTTACGGATCGGATATGTTCATCAACCAAACGGTGAACTATGGTTATTACCTGAACCTGCAAACCTCCTGGCGCGATAAAGTATTCCTCGACGCGTTGGCACGTATTGACCAAAGCTCCCGTTATGGAATAGATGAGCAAACGGCTTTCTTTCCCCGCGTGTCATTGGCCTACCGGCTCACACAGGACTTTAATCTCGGCGATGCGATCACCGAATTAAAAGCCCGTGTGAATTATGGCGCCGCAGGTAGTGTGCCCGCCTACAACCTGAAGAATAGCCGCGTATCGGTATCTGCCAGTGGCTTCACATTGAACCAGCTGGCCAGTACTGACCTGCAACGCTCCATCACCCACGAATGGGAATTTGGCATCGATGCGGTGTTGTATAAGAAGATCAACGTGCAATTGAACTATGCCATCGCCAGAAGCGAGGGCGATGTAGTGCGGCCACCGGCATTTACGCCCTACGAAGCAGCCGGTGTATACAAGAACTTCGGCGTTACCAAATCCAACTCCCTGGAACTGGAGGTTAACGGAACCGCTGTTGATACCAAAAACTTCTCCTGGGACTTCGGCCTTACATTCGGCCGCGTAAGAAGTGAGATCAAAAGCCTGGGTGTAGGACTGCCAGCCTTTACGGACGGACTATTCTGGAAAGATGTGGGTGTAAGCCCCTTCGCGATGTACGGCAATAAAGTGCTCACGAGCCTTTCTGAATTGGAAGTAGA
This sequence comes from Paraflavitalea sp., assembly GCF_059502485.1. Lineage (NCBI taxonomy): Bacteria > Pseudomonadati > Bacteroidota > Chitinophagia > Chitinophagales > Chitinophagaceae > Paraflavitalea > Paraflavitalea sp. Next base: position 311,384 of record NZ_JCACET010000008.1, on the reverse strand, counting down.
CAAAGCCACCGGCAAAGTGATCAATGCAGCAGGCGGCGCGTATACGCTGAATGATTTTAGCATCAACAGCCGGGGCTTTGTGGTGCTCACAAGCCAGATAGGTACGAAAGATGAAAAGCCATTATTATTACAAAAGAATGGCGCCAGCCTCTCTACTGTGATCGGCGATGCACAACCTGATTTCCAGGTAGGCTTTACCAATACATTTACATTCTTTAAAAACCTCACCTTATACGGCACCATCGACTGGCAGCAGGGAGGGCAGAAATACGATCAAACCACCCAATACCTTTCCTTCGATGCACGTAGCGGCATCTGGCAGGATTATGCTTCGTCAGGCTTACCCCTTACCTTTTTACAAACACTGTATAATGGTAACTCCTATACCAATTTTTGGATAGCCAATAGCAGCTACGTAGCCCTCCGCGAACTTTCACTCAGCTATCGCTTCCCCGGCCCGAAAAAGCAAAAAGTATTCAGGGACATCAGCCTTTCAGTCATCGGCAGAAACCTGTACACCTTCACCGATTTCAAGGGCACCAACCCCGAAGGCAGCCATGAATACTTCCCCTATCCTGTATACAGGACTTTTTCAACCAGGCTGATCGTGAATTTCTAAACGACATAAAAAGAAGAATATGAAAAAATATATAGTTATACCTATACTGCTGATAGGAGTATTTAGCTCCTGCAAAAAGCTGCAGTTCGACGATCCCACCACCTACACACTGGAGGAGGGAATATCCAAAACGCCAGACTACTATTACAAACTGGCAGCCGGTAATTTTTCCAATGCATTGTGGAATACCAATTCCGCCTACAACTTTGGATATGGCATCAGCGCCCTGGCCGATCAGACAACAGTTACCAACCGGGTGCAGGAATGGTGGGACTTTGCCATAGAGCCCCGCAAGCGGCTCAACAATAGTTTGTCCTACGCTGGGTATTCTCATTTCAGCTCCCCCTACAGTAGCTTCTATACGCCCAACCTGAATGCGAACGTGATCATCGAAGCGTTGGACAAAGGAGAGAAGGGTATCGACGACAAAGGAAAGGACCGCACCAGCGAGATATACGCCATTGCCTATTTGATCAAGGGCATATCATTGGGATACCTTGGCGCTATTTACGACCGGGGCATCGCAGCCAATAAGAACCTCGGCCCCACAGGCGCCAAGGATCTTCCCAATTCATACAAGCAGATGATCGATACCGCAATGGTCTTTTTCGACAAAGCCATTGCTGCAGCCAACGAGACTACCTCCATGACTGTCTCCGATTTTTATATCAACGTAACACTTAACAAAGCACAGTTTATCCAGTTGGCCAATTCCTTCGCTGCCCGTTTGCTGGCGAGCGTGCCCCGCGATAAAGCAGAAGCAACGGCCCTGGGCGCCGCCTTTTGGAATAAAGTATTGAAGTATGCAAACGCCGGGAATACCACCGATCTGATGTCTTCGTATGTAAGCGGAGGCTACTATAACTACATGGTGCATTATGGACTCACGGAAGCGGGCGGCGGCCCTTACCTGCCGGCTGATATCAAAGTTGCATACTTCGCAGACAAAACAGGCACCTATCCCAGCAGCTATCCACTGGATGAATCAGTGACGCTGGCGCCTGTTCAAACAGATGATGCACGCTTTGCCCAGTACTTCAAGTACACCACCAACTTTGGATACCTGCGCGTGGACCGCGGCCGCAACTTGTTTTCCAATTACAAACACAACCGTTGGTCGCAGGCCGGCGCCAATCCCAACTCTACCACCATAACAGGCTATCCCAACCCGATTTTCCTGGCCGAAGAAGTGCGCCTGTTGAGAGCAGAAGCCAAGATGTGGATAGGAGATATCCCCGGTGCAGCAGCAGAGCTGAATGCACCGGGCGCCGATAGAATTGCTAAAGGAGGATTGCCGGCTATTGCAGCAACAGAAGCGGCGGTAAGAAAAACATTGCACTATGAATACGCCATCAGCATAGATGTATCTGGCAGCGCCATCAACCCTTGGGTGTTCATGCGCAGGAATGACCTGTTGCAGCCCGGTACGCCTACCGAGTTCCCCAACCCTGAACAACAAATGCTGTTAACGCCTGAATCCGTGTACACATTTGGCGGCCTTGATTACGCAGGTGAGAAAGGAAAGTTTGGCGAGATCGCTACCGCCACCAAAGCCAGCGGCTGGAAATAATCCTACCCTATATACATAAGGCAGGGGGAGTGTTCATGTGCACTTCCCCTTTTTCATTTTAGAAATACGAAGAATCCCAGTTGATCGCTCCCTTTGCCCTTAGCTGGCCTTCCGACCGCTTGAAAAACTTTACCAGCAGGAAGCTGACACCCGCCATCAGCAGCAACAGCGGTATGTCCCATGATGTATTGTGGGCCTGCCCCGCCAGGTGCCTGCCTTGCAGGATCAGCAGCATGATGCCATACCATATGCCAAAAGTCAACACCGTTTGTAAATAGATCCCGGCATACGTTTTCCAGGAAGGGCGCGATACCCGGACTTTTTTGTCCAAAACCCGCGCAACATCATCATCCCCTTCAGGAGGAGCAACAGATTTTTTCCGTTCGAAGATCCGGGTCAGTTCATACACCGGCACAGCAAAAACCGCGATCAGGTACAGGCTGCCCGTTTGTTTATAATTGGTGGTATCTATATTGGAAACGATCATGACGGCCGAAGTATAAAGCATCACGCCAAAAATGGCCGCATGCAACAGCACACTGGGAGTTATATCGAGCAGGTTGACCCGGAACCGCCCCCAGGTATCAGTTTTGATGATGGGATCATTTTCAAGCAGGGAAAGCACTAAAACGATCAGCGACCAGACGACCAGTACGGCGGCGGTGAGCAACAATACAACCAGCAGACTCTTGCATTGAATATTAAAACACCTGGTGCGCCAGGCATACCAGCCCAGCCCCAAACCGGGCAATAATGAGGGCAAAATAGTGATAAGGCTGCGGGCGATCCGCCGTAATAAATTCATATTGTAAAATTAAAAGATAGCCTTCCCCGGCTACCTTACGATATATATCTTTGGTGTATGCAATTTAACCGTAAAGATCTATCCAACGAAACCCTGATCCATTTTTATAAAGACCTCTTGCTTCCCCGCATGATAGAGGAGAAAATGCTGGTACTGTTGCGGCAGGGAAAGATATCCAAATGGTTTAGTGGCATCGGGCAGGAAGCCATTGCAGTAGGCGCAGCGCTGGCCCTGGAGCACGACGAATGGATCATGCCATTGCATCGGAATCTCGGCGTGTTTACTACCCGCAAAATGCCGTTGAGTAAATTACTGATGCAATGGCAGGGCAGTCAGGAAGGATACAGTAAAGGACGCGAAAGAAGTTTTCACTTTGGCAGCAAAGAACACCACATCTGTGGAATGATCTCACACCTCGGTCCCCAGCTGGCTATTGCCGATGGAGTAGCCCTTGCTCATAAATTGCGTAAAGAAAATAAAGTAGCCCTCGCATTTACCGGCGAAGGAGGCACCAGCGAAGGTGATTTTCACGAAGCACTCAATACAGCAGCAGTGTGGGACCTGCCGGTTATCTTCCTCATCGAGAACAACGGATATGGGCTGAGCACCCCCGTTAGCGAACAATACCGTTGCGAAAGCCTGGTAGAGCGTGCCAAAGGCTACGGCATGGAAGGAACAAAAATAGACGGCAACAACCTGCTCTCTGTATACGATACCATCAAAGGCGTGCGCGACTATTGCCTCGAAAAACAAAAACCCTATCTCATAGAATGCGCCACCTTCCGCATGCGTGGTCACGAAGAAGCCAGCGGTACTAAATATGTGCCACCATACCTGTTCGAGGTATGGGAAATGAAAGACCCCATAAAAAACTATGAGCAATTCCTGCTGGCCGAACAGGTATTGGATGAAGAACAAATAGTGACCATAAAACAAGACATTAAGGAATACATAGAAGTAGAGCTGTCCATCGGATTTAATACCGCTCCCATTTTTGCTGATACCGAACAGGAGCTGGAAGATGTCTATGCTCCACGCTCAACAAATGCTCAGGCTGTTAAAGTGATAGATAATGCACTTCCCACTCTCCATTCCCCATTGACCACTCATCCCGAGAAGCGCCTCATCGACGCCATCAAAGAAGGCCTGCACCAGTCGATGGAGCAGCACAGCAACTTCCTCCTCATGGGACAGGATATTGCCGAGTATGGTGGTGCATTCAAAATAACCGAAGGCTTCGTGCAGGATTTTGGCAAAGAACGCGTGCGCAATACCCCCCTTTGCGAAAGTGCTATCATAGGCAGTGCACTCGGCCTTAGCCTCGAAGGATACAAGAGCATGGTGGAAATGCAGTTTGCTGATTTCGTGACGATGGGCTTCAACCAGATCGTTAACAACCTCGCCAAGATACATTACCGCTGGGGCCAGTCGGCTGATGTGGTTATCCGTATGCCGGCAGGTGGTGGAGTAGGGGCCGGACCATTCCATTCGCAAAGCAACGAAGCCTGGTTTGCGCATACACCTGGCCTTAAGGTAGTATACCCTTCCACGCCAATGGATGCAAAAGGGCTGTTGATCGCAGCCATCAACGACCCCAATCCCGTTATCTATTTTGAGCACAAAGCCCTCTACCGCAGCGTGAGCGGTCCGGTGCCACAGGAATACTATGAAATAGAAATTGGTAAAGCCCGTGTAGTACAGGAAGGCGTTGATATCTCCATCATCACTTATGGAAGCGGTGTTCACTGGGCTACAGAATATGCCAACAGCCACGACTATATTTCATTCCATATCCTCGACCTCCGCACACTGTTGCCATTGGATTATATCGCTATCCGCAATGCAGTGGCCCGCACCGGCAAAGTACTCATACTACATGAAGACACCCTGCTGGGAGGCATTGGAGGAGAACTGGCTGCCTGGATAGGAGAGCACTGCTTCGACCTGCTCGATGCACCTGTGATGCGCTGCGCCTCCCTCGATACGCCTGTGCCATTTAACACAGAACTGGAAAACAACTTCCTGGCAAAAGCACGACTGGATGAGTATATCCGGAAGCTGATTAACTATTAACCTCAACAATATTATCAGAAAAGCCATTCAAAGTATTGAGTGGCTTTTTTATTGTCCCAATGCCTTGTGTAATCAGGTTATCTTGTGCATCTTCATCCAAACAACCTGCTTGCATGAGCCGTAAAACCCTGTGCCTCTTACTGTCCTTATGGTCCCTTTCTGCTGTTGCCCAGCACAACCTGTCGGGCAGCCGCCAGAAAAGCGCCATGACCTATATATACCGCATTACACCAAAAGAAGCCTTGCTCTTATACCGCTCAAACATGGACGAGCTGGACAAAAAGCACCTCCATACAAAAGTGGATTCTTTTGCTACTGATAAAATAGAAGAACCTGAACTAAAGCCCGGTAACTATCTTTTTATACAGGCAATCAACAATGAACTGGAAGGAGAATTAAAAACCATCGACGACCTGCAGATCAAGCTGCTGAGTAACGACCGCGACCTGCTGATCGCCTTGCATGATAAGAACGGCAAAACCATAAAAGATGCACAGATAGAAGCCGGAAGAAAAAAGATGGTCTATGATGACAGCTTGCATCTATTCCGGCTAAACAAAGAAAGAAGACCACGAACCATTAAGGTCTACCACCAGGGCACGCTACACTATTATCCACTCCGTAATACAGGAAGAGACTTTTGGTTTAAGCTATCCTGGTCTTTCCCGTTGCGCTATGTCATACAGCCTGTCAGGCGATTGATAAACCCGGGCCGGTTCAGGCGCTACCGCAACTATTTTAGCGGAGGCACGGCTTATGAAAAGAAGTTTACCGGGTTCATGGCCTTCAGTAAACCAAAGTATAAGATCGGCGACACCGTAAAGCTGAAAGCCTGGGTGGCTACCCGGAAAGGTAAACCGGTAAACAGACCTTTATTACTCCGCCTCACAGATTATAGATTTGAGAAAGATACCATCCTTACCATCCTCAAACCTTACAGGCCCGGCGGCTATGAATACAACTTTGTAATAACAGATAGTCTTGATCTTACCCTCGACCTGGACCATGGCATTACCCTCGAAGAATTAAGCAGCCGTAAATACAACCTGCACGAATATGATGGAGATTTAGAGGAGAGAGAATATGCATTGAAGCGCTCCGTGCTCATGCGCGGTAGATTCTACCATGAAGAATACGAGTTGGGCGCTGTTACCTTTAAAGCCCGCAGCGATAAAAAAGGACATAACCGGGGGAACCTGGTAGCAGTTTATTGCAAAGCCACCGATGAAAATGAAATGGCAGTAATGGATGGCCGGGTACAACTACTGATAAAACCTTCGAGGTACGGGGAAAAAGAATTTTACGGTTCCCAGGTATTCCTGTCGGATACATTGTGGAATCATGAACAACCCCTGGAAAGTGTCGGCGAGACGAAGATCATCATTCCCGATAGCGTCTTCCCCGCCGCCTCTTTCAAATATGAGATCACCTGTATTTTTCTGAACAGCAATAACGAAGAGAAGACGGTCACCTTGCAACAAAGCTTTTCTGCAGAACACCAGCAGGTAAAGTTCGACCAGCAGGAAGACAGCGTACATATCTCCCTTTGGGAGGCGGGCAAATCGATACCTGCCAGCGCCACATTACTCACCTATGCCGGCAGCGGCAAAGTGATAAAAGAAGAGCCGGTACAATTGCCAACGACTATCCGCCTCGATCCCTTTGCAGAATTCTATGAAATAGAAAATGATTCCTTGTATGAGGATTTCCATCCCGATAAAGAGCAGGACATTATTAGTTGTCGCACTTTACGTACACGTGACTCGGTGATGATACAGGTAGTTAACCCACGGCGCCTGCCTTTCTGGTATACCATCTTTGCAGGCAATAAGGTCATAAGCCGTGGCTACAGCGATTCCCTGTTGTTTGTTGACCAGGTACGTACATCAAAGAGTTATTCTATTTCGCTCCAGTATATTTATGGCAATGCCGCCAAACAGGAAAACTATACCATACCCTTTAAAGAGAAAGCCCTGAATGTACAGGTCAACCAGCCCAGCCAGGTATACCCCGGACAGCAGGTTAAAGTAGATATCGCCGTAACAGATGTGGACGGAAAACCAGTACCCGACGCAGATGTAACAGCCTATGCCTTCACTAAAAAATTCAATAGCGCAGCCGCTCCGCGTATCCCATATCTCGGAAAAACCTACAGAGGCCGCAAAATGTACAATCAATTTTATCACCGGGAGTCTACGCTTGATCATGGCTCACTCCAACTGAACTGGGAACGCTGGAGCAAAGAAATGGGACTGGATAGCATAGAGTATTATCGCTTCTTGCATCCGGCTACGATATATACCAACACGGAAAAGGGCAATCACAACATTACACAAATAGCCCCATTTGTAGTGTTTAGGGGAAACCTGCAGCCCGTGCAACTTTTATACATAGATGAAGAACCTTATTTCTTTAGTCAGGCACAACAGCTCCAGCAATACAGCTTTGCCGTGAAGCCGGGCAAACATGCACTAAGGATAAGAACGCCCAACCGCCTTATCTACCTCGATAGCATCTGGGCCACGGAAGGCATGAAAACGTTCCTCTCCATCAATGCCGATACATCCAACAAAGCCATCCGGCAGCAGAAAATGCCCGACACACTCACCAACCAGGAAAAAGCACTGTGGAGCAAGTACATGATCCTGATAGAAAACAACTTTGGCGAAAAGCTGGCCACCGTTGAACAAAATAACAGGATTACAATAGTCAACCTCGCTGGCAGGTTACAAACAGATGGAGGATATTATGTAGATAGGTACGGTATTCAAAATATATTGACAGGACCCTTGGCGCCCATCACGACAAACCTGCAGGTTAAAGAGAGATTCGTTCAATCATTTCAATCAGAAGGCAGCTACCTCTTCAATATTGCGCCAGGATTGATCAAACAAAAGCAACTGCCATATGGTAGATATCCCTTTGACAGCCGCTTGTTCTGGGATTCACGAAAGCCTTCTTTTAAGGATTTTGTTCTTACTGCTACAGCTGTAGATAGCTTGTGGCAGGATTTTCTGGATCACCGCAACGCTACCGAAGAGCTGTTCCGTAATACGCAACTAAATGCTACAGGAAATGGATGGTTACAGATCGATCGTCCATTGGATGCACAGCATGAGGAGGTTTTTGTAAAATCAGTTATTCTGTTCCGCTACGATGATCCCGACTTTGCCCGCATCTATAAAGGCAATACACGGGATATGGGATACGTGCAACCTGGCATGTACCGGCTGATGTTATTGCTCAGGGGAGATCAGTATTATATAAAAGACAGTATGCTGATTAAAGCGCATGGTATTAATTATTATGCCCCGGGTATCATTACACCCCGCCCGAAAGACAGCACGAGTACAAAAATTGCAGTCATCCTCAATAACCGGGAATCAAACTGGCATAGCTACCACCAGACAGAAGACCTGGATAACATTAAAACAACCTTTCATAACCAGTACCTCGATCTTTCACATTATTCAAAAACGATCAGTGGCCGGGTTATTGATAAAAGAGGCGACCCGATACCTTTTGTAAGGATTGTTGTAAAGGGCACTGGTATAATAGCTGCTACTGATACAGGGGGCTATTTTAAATTGCGTGTACCGGAAAGAGGTACGATCGAATTTGCCGCTGTTGGATATAATTCTGTCACGAAGAAAATTACTGCAGAGAGCACCTATGATATAAGAATGGCAGAGGCAGAAAACGCGCTGCAGGAAGTAGTGGTAGTTGGATATGGCACGCAGAGAAGATCAATGAATACAGGATCGGTTACTTACCTTAATTCAGAAACCATGACCCTGAACAGAACGGGTCTCACGTTCCGGATCCAGGGCCAGAATTCAATACAGGTCGATAACACCGGACCGCTGGTATTGCTGGATGGCAATCTGGTTATGGGTGATTGGAACAGTATAGATAAAAATCTCATCGCGGAAATAACTATACTAAATAATGCTGATGGACAAGCGATCTATGGTTCGCGTGCGGCTGCTGGTGCCATCCTGATCACAACAAAGAAAGGGCAGCTGGAAAAAGAATTGGCACGGGAAGAAGAAGCAATTCAACCAGGTAATACCTTAAGAACAAGGTTCCGGGACGATGCTTTCTGGCAACCTGCCCTCCGGACCGATCAATACGGAAAGACATCCTTCACCGCCACTTATCCCGATGACATTACCAATTGGCGCACGGTTGTCATTGCAATGGGCAACAACAGGCAAACAGGCATTGCGGAAAACTCCGTACGTTCCTTCAAAGCATTGACAGGGGTTATCGCCCTTCCCCAATTCGCAGTAGCGGGCGACTCGATACAAGTGATCGGCAAAACCATGAACTATGGCCTCGACACCATCAACGTAAAACGAACATTCAGCATCAACGGAACAGTACAGCAGGAAGCGCCCATCAGGGTCACCAATGCCCGTATAGATAGTTTTATGGTCGCGATTGCGCAACAGGATTCTGTTAAGTTTAAATATACCATTCAAAAAGACGACGGATATTTCGACGGAGAAGAAAGAAGCATTCCTGTGTTCAAACAAGGCGTACAGGAAATCAAAGGCTTCTTCACTACCCTCGAAAACGATACAACCATTACGCTGCAGCCCGAAGCAGCCCTGGGCAAAATGACCATCCATGCAGAAACCTCCGTATTGCCGGTATTACTGGATGAAATAGAAACACTCCGCAATTATGAATACCTGTGCAACGAACAGGTAGCATCCAAGCTAAAAGCACTGTTACTGAAGAAGAAAGTATACGGCTACCTTAAAAAAGATTTTAAAGAAGAAAAGAATATACGCGAACTGCTTGCCCGCCTCAACCAAAGTAAGTCGGAAGGATTGATGTGGGGTTGGTGGAGCAACAATACCCCCGTACTGTGGATAACACAACATGTAACAGAAGCACTGCTGATGGCAGAGCAGCAGGGATACACAGTTAATCTCAACAAACAAGCCCTTATCGATTACCTGGTGCTCAATTTCAATCAGTACCAGCTCACGGAAAAGATCACAACAGTGAGATTGCTGCAGCTCCTTGCTGCAAAAACAGATTATAAGAAATACATCGACACATTGGATAAGTACGTAAAGAAAGAAACGCTGTATGAAAAACTACAGGTACTACAATTGAAGCAGGCGGCGGGCTTGCCGGTCCTGCTCGATACCTTCATCACGAAACAACAGCGAACCATGATGGGCAATCTGTATTGGGGAGAAGAAGAGAACAGATATCACTTCTTCAACAACACCATACAGAACACCCTCGCGATGTACCACTTGCTAAAGCGTGCAGGCAATCAGGAGCAACTGTTGAAAAAGATCAGGTATTATTTCCTGGAAAAACGAAAAGACGGCAAGTGGCGCAACACCTTTGAGTCGGCGCTTATATTGGAAACGATCCTGCCCGATCTGTTGAATAACGAAGCAGCTTTACAACCTGCTTCACTGACGATCATAGCAAACCAGGCAAACGTTATCAATACATTCCCGTACACAACAACGATCTCCGGTACCGATAAGCTAACGATTACAAAACAAAAAGGAATGCCGGTCTACTTCACGGCTTACCAGCAAAACTGGAACCCTGCCCCCAAAAAAGTAGAAGGCGATTTCATCGTGCAGTCCTCCTTTGAACACAACGATCAAACAAAAGCAACATTAAAAACAGGAGAGCCGGTTACCTTAAAAGTAGAGGTAACCGTGAAAGCAGATGCAGACTATGTGATGGTGGAAATACCGATACCTGCCGGTTGTTCCTACAGAGACAAAAACCAGTCATGGCAAAACAATGAGGTACACCGGGAGTATTTCAAAAACAAGGTGAGCATCTTTAGTAGCAGCCTGCCTAAAGGCAAGTACAAGTTTACAGTGTCACTGTTGCCACGCTACACAGGAAGCTATCACCTCAACCCTGCCAAAGCTGAAATGATGTACTTTCCGGTATTCTATGGCAGGGAGGAAATGAAGAAGGTCAGCATAAGATAGATTCAAAGTCGTAAGGGTGGGTCGCCCTTCCCGTCCGTTGACGGGACGGCTCACCTTTACAATACGTTATAATTTAGCAGGTCCATAAAGCGCTACACCGCTCCTTGTTTTGTTGTGTTTTCCATCCTCAACAACGAGCTTGCCGTTTACGAGGATGTATTGAAAACCTACAGAGTATTGATGCGGTTGTTCAAAAGTAGCTTTATCACTAACCATGCTCTCGTCGAAGATGACAATATCGGCGGCCATGCCTTCCTTCAGCAGACCGCGGTCTTTGAGTTGGAACTTCTGAGCTGCGAGAGAGGTCATGCGGCGTATCGCTTCTTCCAGCGACATTACTTTGGCCTCACGCACATAACGGCCCAGAATGCGCGCATTGGTGCCGTACCCACGGGGATGTGGCATGCCTCTGCCCGGCACGGGTATACCGGCATCGGCGCCCGCCATGCAGAAAGGATATTTCATGATGTATTTCACATCGTCCTCATGCATACTATGATAAACCATCTGAGCGCCGCCCTTCTCCACCATATCCATAATGGTCTCCGCTTCATAGCTGGCCTTTCCTTTACGGCCCATCAGTTTGTTGATTTCGGTAATGCTTTTGCCATTATAAGTACTGTCAGATGAATAATTGGCCACCACTGCGTAACTGTAGTTCTTAAACTTATAGCGCGCCAATTGCTCCAGCATCTCTTTCTTGATCTGCGCCCTGACAATAGGATTATGTAAACGTGCTTTCACAGAATCCTGACCACCAGCCAATGCCCATTCGGGTAATCTTACACCAAGGTTAGTACTGCTGGCAGTATAAGGATATTGATCGATGGTCACGTCCCAGCCTTCAAGCCTGGCTTGCTCGATCAGGCCAAGTGTAATATTACTCTTACCCCAGTTACTCCTGCCACCGATCTTGAAATGCGATATCTGTACAGGAACATTGGCTTCCTTGCCCACTTGGATGGCTTCATTGATCGCTTCCACGGCACTGTTCTCTTCATTGCGGATATGCGAAGCATAAATACCATTGAAACGGCCTGCTGCTTTCGCAAGACTTACCACTTCAGCTGTATTGGCAAAAGCGCCCGGGATATAAATAAGACCGGTAGACAAACCGACAGCACCTTCTTTCATGGCCTGTTCCACCAGGCTGTCCATCCTTAGCTGTTCTGCAGGAGAAGGCAGGCGGTTATCACGTTTCATGATCTGTTCGCGAACAGTGTTATGACCAACGAGAGAAGCCACATTGATAGAAGGATGCAAACTGTCCACACGGAAAAAGAACCGCTTCAGGTTAGCGGCAGAGCTGCCGCAGTTGCCGGTGACGACTGTTGTCACCCCATCATAAATATAATTATCGGCAGTAGGCTGATCAAAAAGGCCGCCTTCGATATGCCCATGCACATCGATAAAGCCAGGGGCAACGATCAGCTTCTTCGCATCGATTATTTTAGGAGCAGTATAATTCGTGAGCTTGCCAATGGCGATTATCTTTCCATTCTTCACGGCTACATCCCCATAAAACCAGGAATTGCCGGTGCCATCGATCACCTTGCCGTTACGGATAATAACATCAGCCGTCTGTTGTTGTGCCATCACACAAACCGGCATCAAAAAGATAAGGAACAATAACTTTCTCATAATATCGCAGCAGTTTATTAATGTTAGTAATGATCTCTATCGAAGCAAACCCATTGCCGATTGTCGACTGCCGATTGCCGTTTTATTCCCCCGGATGATAAGTCCGCTCTGCATTCCTCAACACATCCGGTTTATAGAACAGCACATCCTTGAACTTCCCTTGCGTATACATCTCCGCCTGATCACCAAAATGAGAAGAAGCAGGATCACTGCTGTTGCCGCCAGCAAGCAAAGACTTTGCTTTCACCGTTTTTCCAAACTCAACCGCACAGATAAAACTATTACCATTATACCCATAGCGCTTTTTAGTACCATCCATCACCCGGCTCACAAAAGAAGGAAGACAACCCCACGTAGAAGCAGCCATGCCCGAAGGTATACTGGGTTTGCTGTCATCATACGTTTCCTGCAATTGACCGGATAAACGTTGATAGCGGTTGATATCACCCCACGGAGTATTCCAGGTGCCATAGCGCCTGTCGAGGTTACGTACAGCGGCAGCCAGTGGCATCAACAACTGTTGAGGAACAGCCCTTTTTACGAAGACAGAAACCTTCGTTACAAAATCCGGAGCATTCACCCCATTGATCATGGACTGTAAAGTTTGTCCCCATTCAATAGCAAGTGAAGTCGCTACGGAGTTAGCGGCAGAATGCAGGTCCCATTTACCAAGTACCGCAACAGGCTCGGCAAGCAAAACATGCAATGAGTCTGAAGCCGGAAGCGAAGCAAAAGCCTTCACAACTGCCAGAACCAATTCTTCAAAAGCAGAGAGGTAAGTATCATAACCCGCTGCAATTAGTTTATCAGGTGTAAAACTATTTTCCTTACTCAGTACCCGCACAGCATTGATGCCCCGGAAGTTCTCGGCCTCGGTCGACATATAAGCAGGGTAGTCAGCTTTCCGAGGACTGCTACTGCCCGATGAGGTGAAAGGAGTAGAGTTACAATTCTGTATCCAGCCACTGGCAGGATTGTACAAGTGTATAGTTTCATCCAGCTTATGGAGGCCCTTCCATTCAGTAGCCTTGATACTGCCATCCACAGGCTTCGACCAATCGAAACTGGTATCGCGCCGGGGAACAAAGTTGCCATGCCAGTAAGCAATATTGCCTTTGTCGTCCGCGTACACGGTGTTGTTGGAAGCATTCGACAATAACTCCATGTTCTTTTTAAACGAAGCAAAGTCAGTACTCTTGGTCCGTTGCCAGGCCTGGATCAAACCATTGATATGACGGTTCACCGCCCGCACGCTGATCCATTGACCATTACGTTTGGCCATCACAGGACCATGATGCGTGGAGAAAGTAGTAACCTGTTTGTTGCTCATGATATTTCCATCCTTATAAGCAAGCGTAAACGTTTGTTGCTTCACGGGTCGCAACTGACCATCATACTTATAAAAGAAACCATTGTCCTGTTTCACTACCTGTTCGGCATACGTATCAGCTACATCGGCATAGCCCGACGTGTGCATCCAGCCACAGTGTTCATTGAATCCCTGGTACACGAAAAACTGACCCCAGGTCACAGCACCATAAGCGTTCAATCCTTCCTCACTCACCATATGCACTTCAGGACGGAAGTAAAAAGTTACGTGTGGATTGATGTATAAAATGGGGTTACCGGATGCTGACAGCTTGGGGGCTATCGCAAATCCATTCGAACCGGTATGAATATCTTCAAGATTGGGAGCGGTCACGGAAACAGTTGAATTATCGCCTGTATAAAAACGTTGCAGTTCACCGCTGGTTACACCCCCGGTGTTGATAGCCGAAATACTGCCGTCAGTCCACATAAGCGGATACCACGGCTCAAAATAGCGTAGCAGAGCAGGCTTTACTTCCGGGTGCTTGTACAGGTAATAGTTCATCCCATCGGCCCACGCATTCAACAGCTTTTTCAACCAGGCAGGACTTTTACCATAGTCCGCCATAGCACCAGCTGAGTCGATCACCAGTTTAGTAAACAGGTCATTATAAATATTATTGACACCATTTACTTCAGCGGTCCTGCCAAGGATATCGATATAATTACTCTCAACCCGTTTGAAATCATCTTCACATTGCGCGTACATCAAACCGAACACGGCGTCTGCATCCGATTTACCATAAACATGCGGAATGCCCCATTTGTCACGGATGATGGTCACCTGCTTAGCCTGCTGCTCCCAGCGTGTGATCATTGCTTTTGAAAAACCTTGTGCAGCCACCTGGCCACATAGCAACAGGAAGAAGAATAATTGACAAATACGCATCACTTGCAGTTATTTTACAGTATTGGCTTTGAATACCCGGATAAAATTCTCACCGAGTATTTTACGGATATCTTTTTTGCTATAACCCCTTTTTACAAGTTCTTCGGTGATCAAGGGAAAGCTGGTCACATCATCCAGTTGTTGCGGTGCAGAACTGATGCCATCGAAGTCGGAACCCAGTCCCACATGATCTGTTCCCACGAGCTTTACAATATAGTCGAGGTGGTCGATGAGCAAAGAGAGCGGTGGACGTAACACTTTCACTTCATCTGCATACTTCTGAAAAAGATAGTTGTCGGCAAAATAGGGGTCCGACACAGTATTACGGATGGAATCCCTTTCCGCTTTATGTTTCTGCGTAAAAGCACGGTTACGCGCTACAAAACCGCTATCTAAAAAGCCGGAAAAGAAATTGAGGTGAATAACACCACCATTCTTGGCAACAGCTTTAATTTGATCATCCTTCAGGTTGCGAAACACAGGGCAGATACTATACACACAACTGTGTGATATCAGCACAGGCTTGCTGGTGGTATTGATGGCGTCCCAGAAAGTTTGTTCACCCACGTGGCTGAGGTCCACCATCATGCCCAACTCATTCATGCGGCGCACAATCTGTTTTCCAAAGTCGGTCAGCCCCTTTTTCCGGTCCTTCATATCCTGAGCGGCAGAGTCGGCGCCAAACTGCTGGCGCGAGCCCGGCGTTTCATCCATCGCAGATGTAGCCCACGAAGTAGAATTATTCCAGGTAAGCGTCATATAACGAACCCCACGTTTAAACAGGCTGTCGAGATAATCGAGCCGGTCTTCGATCATATGGCCGCCTTCGAGGCCGATCATCGCAGCGAGCTTTTGCTGCTTCACCACTTTCTTCAGTTCAGCAGGCGTAGTCACCAGGGCGATCTTATCGGGATTGCGTTTAATAACGGCATACAACGTATCGATCTGTTGATTGGCACGATTGAAACCTTTGCCAGGACCATACGAACCATCACTCCACACAGAGAAAATTTCTACATCCACGCCACCCTCTTTAAAGCGCGCAAGATCGGAATGGGTCTTCCCCTTCAATGGCTGATCAAACGATACCTTCTCATCGATCGCAGAAGTAAGAATATCATTATGCGTATCTACAAGAATAGATTTGAAATGAAGTTTCCTTGATTGCGCCTGCAAAAAAACGCAACAAAAAAGGACAGTACTAAGCAGCAGAAGTTTTTTCATGTGATGATAATAAACTGCACTAAATTTAGTCAACACTTTACAAATACATGCTGCAAATTGTGCTGATCGGAGAAGAAAGTCCTGAATTGGATAATATCCGCAACTTATTTCGCGAATATGAGCAAGAGTTGGGAGAAGATCTGTGCTTTCAAAGCTTCGAGGCAGAACTAAAAGCCCCCTTGGAGAAATATGGACCGCCCACAGGAACCTTGCTGTTGGCATATTGGGAGCGGGAAATTGCAGGTTGTATTGCGCTAACAGCCATGAAGGAGCCGGCAACCTGCGAAATGAAGCGTTTATATGTAAAACCAGCCTTTCGTAAATACGGCATCGGAAGAAAATTAGCAGAAGAACTGCTAAAGCATGCAGTCGAAAAAGGCTACACGACCATGAAGCTCGACACATTGGAAAAACTACAGGCTGCCATCCGTTTATACGAACAATTGGGTTTTGAAAAGACTGCCCCCTATTACGATAACCCCTTGCCGGGAGTAGTATATATGGCAAAAAAGCTGGATACCACAAATTCATTGTAACATATCGCAAGCTCGTCCGTCTTAAAGGATATGAAAAACATCCTTTTTGCCCTGCTACTGCTGCAGGCAACCAACACTACTGCACAAATAGACACGGTGTCCAACCTGAGCGATACCGAAAAATTGTATGGCCTCTCTGTCTTTTGGAAAGAAGCCGCCTACAACTTCGCCTATTTCGATAAAGCGAATATCAACTGGGACAGTGCTTATCAGGCATTTATACCAAAGGTCCTGGCCACCCGCAACACCTGGGACTATTATAAAGTAATGAAGCGATTCTGCGCCCTGCTGAAAGATGGCCATACGAACATGTATCCACCCAACAACAAACTGATAAAAGGTGGAGCCCTGTATTCGCCATTGTTGTTTTCCTGGCTCGATGGTAAGGTCATTATCACGAATGTCGCTAAAAAAGATTCTGTAGCTATCCCACTGGGATCGGAAGTTGTAGCAGTCAACGATATACCGGTGATCACTTACCTCGAAAATGAGGTCATTCCCGGCATTTCGGCTTCAGCCAACCATCAGCTTTGGAATGATGCGGCCAGGCAATTGCTCTCCGATGTCGATACAAACACTTTATTCAACCTGACACTAAAAACACCGGCAGGTAAAACGATTACCCACACCACACGCCTGCGCACCATCCGCTACAACTGGGCCTATCCATTACCCAATACTCCCTGGAAAAGGTTCCGTTACGAAAAGCTGCCCAAAGACATAGCCTACCTGCAGTTCAATACGTTTGGTGCAGATAGCGTGGTTGTTGATTTCAAACAAAGGTTACCGGAACTATACGAAGCAAAAGCAGTTATTATAGACCTGCGCAACAATGGCGGAGGCAATACCAGTATAGGAACAGCCATTCTCAAATACTTTACCGATCAGAAATATATAAAAGGATCTACCTGGCGTAGCCGGGAGCACATAGCATCCTTTAAAGCCTGGGGCAAATTCATTAAAGACGAAGAGCTGGAAAAACACCTGAAAGAAAATCCGTTCAACAGGATAATGATACAAAAGACCTATGATATCTCCCGGGGTAAATACTGGCACTATGGCGACACATCCTCTACCTACAATGAAGTCACCGATAAAAAGATAACAGTACCCTTGGTAGTATTGATTGGTAACAACACCGCTTCTGCTGCAGAAGATTTTCTAATTTCTCTTGATGATCTCAAAGGAAGAGCAGTAGTGATAGGCGAGAGGACATACGGCAGCACCGGCCAGCCATTATCGCTTGATCTGCCCGGAGGCGGCGCTGCAAGAATATGTACCAAGCGTGATACGTATTCTGATGGAAGAGAGTTTGTCGGCTACGGCGTTAAACCCGATATAGAAGTGAAGCGCACCGTCGAAGACTACATAAAGAAAAGAGATGCCCAGCTGGAAAAAGCCATCGCATTACTGAGTGAGAAAATAAAATAAATTCTGTCACCCTGAGCTTGTCGAAGGGTCGTAAAAGCGAAAGGGAGTCCCTCAAAAGACTCCCATTTCTTAATGTATATATAGAGTGGATGTTGTTTAGCCAAGCGACTTGAGCCATTTAACGAGTTCATCTTTACCCTTACCGGTCTTTTTTTGAAGACGGCCCAGCAATTCATCGTCTTTACCCTCTTCATATTTAAGGTCATCATCAGTCAGGTCAGCATAGGCTTGTTTTACCTTACCCTTCAATACATTCCATGTTCCTTTTAATTCAAGCTTATCCATAATTGTAAGTTTTTGTACAGATGGATATAAAAAGCCCATGCCAGCAGGCCTGCATAAAACAGGCAATTATGATGTAGAATTATTTCTACTAAAGCAATCCCGTTTGTTGATCATCCACCAATCCTTTTGCATATTTTAACAAATCTGTGCTGCTGATTTTAATACATTGGAGAAATAAATGAACCCTCCGCATGAAAAGGAAAGTTACCCCTAAGCGAATACTGCTTTTCATCCTGCTTATAGTATTGATCCTTATAGCCCGCCCCACCTGGCACATCCTGTATACATGGTACAAAGATCCGGCACCGGCCAGCCAGCATAAGAGAGGGTATGCAAACGATGCGGGTAAACTAAGCGAAACACATATAGATACGATCATCAAAGTAGCAACCGGCCGGCAGGCGGCAGAAGAACAGCTGGTGCAAATAATAAAGCAGGCAGCGGCAACCGGTAAAAAGATTTCCATTGCCGGAGCACAACATTCGATGGGAGCTCATACGATCTTTCCCGATGGCATCATGATCGACATGAAAAGCTTTAATACGATGGAGCTGGACAGCAGCCGCAACCTGTTGGAGGTGGGTGCAGGCGCCCTTTGGTCACAGATCATTCCATACCTCGATAAACACGGTAAGTCGGTAGCAGTCATGCAATCCAACAATTCCTTTTCCGTAGGAGGTTCCATTAGCGTCAATTGCCATGGCTGGCAACCCAACGCACCGCCCATTGCCGGCACGGTGGAATCCTTTCGCCTGATAGGCCCAACAGGAACGATCACCACCTGCAGCAGGCAGGAAAACCCGGAATTGTTTTCCCTGGTCTTGGGCGGTTATGGATTATTCGGCGTCATATTGGATGTTAAACTGCGGGTAGTGGATAACAAGATGTACCGGCTACAGCAGCATGTCATCAACAGCGGTGACTATATCCGCAAGTTTGATGAAGTAGCCCGTAGTGCAAAAAACGTGGGCATGGTGTATGGCCGCGTCAATATCAACCCCCGCAACTTTATGAACGAAGCCATTCTGTCGGTATTTACGATCGATAGCCTGGCTGAGATGGAGCCACTAAAAGAAACGGGATACACAGGCATACGCCGTGCTGTATTCAGAGGGTCGGCCAATAGTGATTATGGAAAGAACCTCCGGTGGAAAGCAGAAAAGTGGGGCGCCAGCCTGGTGTCAGGCAAAAAATTCCCCCGCAACCAACTGATCAACGAAAGCGTGGAAGTATTTCAGAATACCACGCCCGGCTACGCCGACATACTCCACGAATATTTTATACCCAAAGATTCAGTAACACGCTTCATTGAAATATTGAGGAACACAATTCCGCAACACAAAGTAGACCTGTTAAACATCACACTGCGCAACGTGGAGAAAGACGAAGACACATATCTAAAATATGCCCGCGAAGAAGTGTTTGGATTTGTGATGCTCTACAACCAGGCCACCACGCCCGAAGCAGATGCTGCCATGAAGACTTTGACCCAACAGCTGATCGATGAAGCCATTGCTTTGCGTGGCGCCTATTACCTGCCCTATCGCCTGCATGCTACCCGCGAACAGCTATACAAAGCATATCCGATGGCAGGGGAGTTCTTTGCAAAGAAAAAAACCTACGACTCGCTGGAGCTTTTCCAAAACCAGTTTTATAAACAGTATAAATAGGGACCGGCACTATTCACCGGGATGATAAGTCCGCTCGGCATGCTTTTCAACGTCCTCTTTGTAAAACCAGGCATCTTTAAACTTACCTTCCACATACAATGGCGCTTGGTCCAGGTAATGCGAAGAAGCAGGATTGGCGCTTTGCCCGAAGTACATAATAGAGCGCGCCTGTATACGCGGACCAAATTCAACGATAGAAGTATACGTATTACCACGCGTGCCATAAAACTTTTGCTGCCCGCGCGTTTGACCATTACCAAAAGCAAACAGCGAACCCAATGGGCTGGGCACAGCAGCTACAGGCCAGCTGGGTTTGTTATCGTCAAACCTTTCCGGAGAACCTTCCACCCGTTGCAGGCGGTTGATATCACCCCAGTTGATGAAAGCAGTACCAAATCGGGCAATCAACGCATCGACAGATTTGCCGAGCAGCTCAACAGCCACATCGCCAGGCATGGGCAACTGGTTACCCTGCAGATCAGTGGCATTATCATCACCAGCCGTTTGCCGCGGTTGATTCCTGTTCCAGTTATCATACTGGATATACCACATCACAGCAATACTGGTAGCCTGGCTGGTTAGCGTATACCGGTAATTCCAGCGGCGCAGCGTATCGGCCACGGCACCTAACTTTTCTTTCAGCGCAGGCGAAGCAGCAGCCATACTATCATAAGCCTGTATAATTTGCGGCAGCCATCCGGCCATCATAGGCAGGTGATTGCTCACGACTAATTTTTCAAATTCAGTAAAAGATATCTTCTCCGGTCCGGATAACAAACGCACTGCTTCTACAGCACGGAAAATATGCTTATCATAAGCCATGTAAGCTGGATAATCACCTTGCTTAGGGCTGCTCACAGCTCCTGCTGCCATATAAGGAGTGGAGTTGCAGTTCTGTATCCATCCCGAAGCAGGATTGATGACATGCGCAATCTCTTTGAGCCGATGCAATCCCTGCCATTCAGTAGCCGGGTTGCTGCCGTCAACAGGCCCGCGCCAGTCAAATTGAGTAGAGCGTTTAGGAACAGCATTGCCATGCCAGTAAGCGGTGTTGCCATACTTGTCGGCGTACATGGTATTGGGATAACCCAAAGCCCTTTTATTCATGGCGGCAGTAAACTGCTTCAGCTTCTTCGAGCGGCACATTTGCCAGCATTGCTCGATATAACTCGATTGCGTACCGGTAACATTCTTAATGGTCACCAGCAATGAGTCACGCCGGGCCACTACGGGACCATGATGCGTTTTGCGTAAAGTCACAACTCTATGCTGAATGCCGTTAGCCGTTTTATAACGAACCGTGTCTTGCCAGATGGTAGCAGTCCGGTAACCATTGCCATAACGATATTGAGCAGCATCAGTAGGATGATCAAAACGTTCAAGATATACATCCGTAAAATCAACGCCGGAGTTGGTATGCGCCCATCCGCTGTAAGCATTGAAGCCACTCCAGATATAGAAATTACCAAAGATGGCAAACCCTGATACATTTAAACCCTGCTCACTGATCAGATGACACTCATACCGTTGCCCGCCACCAAAAAAGTTGACGTGCGGATTGATCAGTAACATACTGTGCCCACTGGTCGATTTCGACGGCGCGATTGCCATAGTATTGGAACCATTTTCACGCTCCTCGATCCCGGTATCATTACCTTCACCTTCGGCCCGGGGCAATACAGTATTATTGTAAGCCCGCACTTCTGCGCCGGTGATACCATGCCCGGAAGGATTATCAGTGCCCGGCAGCAGAAAGAACCAGGGTTCATAATACTGAAGCAAACGGCGGTTGGTATCAGGATGTTTGTACAGGTAATAATTGATGCCCGCAGCGGCACTGTTACAAAGATTTCTGATCAGGGAAGACGCGTTGGCATAATCAACCTTTGCCTTCCTTATACATTCAAACAAAGCAACCGAAACATCGCCTTGCAGTCGACCCTCACCATACACTTCACCGGCACGGCCAAGCCCACTGATAAAAGACTCTTCCAGCTGACGAAAATTATCTTCACACTGCGCATACATCACGCCAAAAGCACAGTCCGCATCTTTTTTACCATAAATGTGAGGCACACCCCAGTTATCACGAATAATAGTAATGCGTTGCGCTTGTTGCTGCCAGTTACTGACCTCCTTGGCACTGAATTGAGCCAATAATTGTAGAGGAAGAAGAGACAAAAGAAGAAACTTTTTCATGTGAGATGTACCCGCTGGATTTTGGGCAAACAAGATACGAAATGCAATATTTTGAAAAGGTGCAGTAGTACGCGTGTGAAGTGGTTAATTAAGTGTCCAGCCGGCCCTTGGCAGGAAGAAAGCTGCAAAAAAGAGCCAAAAAGCATAAAAAAAGCCCTAACTGGAAAGTTAGGGCTTACACTAATCAAATACCATTAACCATTAAACCTTATCCTATGAAAGAACAAAGATAGAGCGTATTCTGATCGATGGCTAATATTGGGTACCAGTGTTTTAGCCCACTAAGGGGAAACATTTAGTTGCGGTAATGAAAAGTTGATATATATACAACCAGGACGCCGGAAAGCAGAAAAAATAAAACCTTGATTCTATTCTTCCTTACTTCCCGTCTTCCCGGCGCAGACTCAACCGACAACGGAGTTCCTGCTGAAACGGGGCCCCGGCAAAACCACCAAAGATTGCAGGAAGCATCTTCGTTGGCTGTTGTACAGATGGCTGTCAAAAGTTTGGTCCTTGTATAGAACCATTCTTTAAACAATCACTGAACAACGATTGCCGGAGTAGGAGCGAGGTAGCAGTGTACTACCGTTGCCGGTGCTGCTTTTCGATCTGCTTGTAAGTAACGGTACATTGAGTTGGCCGTGGCCAGAGGCAACAACTGAATGTAGCGCTACAAACAAGGATTGAACAAAGTTGGTCATGACTAACTGTTCAATGCAAACGTACAACACCGAGATACCCGTTTCCAAATTAATTTGGCCACGATTCGGAATAATGGGAATATTAGGAATTTTAGTTACTATTTTTCTTATTATTCCTAAAATTCCCAAACCGCAACAGAAAAATTTGGAAACCGCATTACCGGTATTGTATATTCGGCGCTTGCTATTAGGAACGGACAACAGAATAGAAGTAGGAAAATTTCCGGAAAAGGTAAGAAAAGAGGAGTCGGAACGGAAAATCAGGTGAGGATACAGGATAGATAGTCCATGGATGGTCCATAGATGGACCGTAGATCGACCATAGATAGTCCATACTAATAGCACGAAAGGGTAAAAGTGATGTAATTTGCAAAAAAGGGCAGGGCAGGACGCGCCCTTTATGCAAATACAGGTTGAAAACCATTAATCCTCTTTCGCACCCTTCTCGCCCACAAACCACTGTTCCTTGTTTCTAAACAAAACGTTGAAAGTGGTGAGCGAACCATAAATCCGGGTAATGTATTGTTGCAGGTTTACTTTGTCAGCATCACTCAATTGCTTATGCGCATTGATCTGCTGCTCCAGCACCCGCAGCCTGTCGCGCAGCATCACGATCTTGTGAAAGAAAGCCTCGATGGGAATGTCTTTAGGCTTTTGACTTTTATCCGCCGGCTGCAACAACATAGTGCCACCTTGCCAGCGATCGCCGAGCGGAACGTTTTCTGTAACACCACCCCAAAGCCTTAGTATCTTGAGCAACGATTTCTCTACATCTGAATGCGTTTCGATTTCTTCCGTCACATTTTCCGGGATGATCTCATCGAGGTTGGTGTCATTCTTATCCACCTCTTTAATACCGTGATTAATAAACGAAATAAGATAAGTGGCAAAGCGAACACCTACAATAACACCGGGGCCATAATGCGTATGTTGCAACCGGGTACCAATTCCTAAAGTAAGTTGATCCATAATAACAGTTAATATGTAATATTTTTCTTGTCAGGCTGAGCTTGTCGAAGCCCTACATTATTTCTTATAAAACTCATACGGTGTAAACTCCACAAAGTCAGCCATCGTAACAGTTACTGATTTCACCTTGCCTTTGTCAATAACAAAAGGCCACACCTTGATACCATACAACGCTTCACTCCACGTAGCCAGGAAGCGGTTACCGCCCAACGGCTCTAGCGTAACATAGCGGCCCTTGTGATGTTCAAAGCGCGCCACCAGTTTGCCATCTTCAGGTTTGATACTCATCTTGTCATACACCTCGTGTGTATAATCTCCGGCATAAGCAGCCAGCGCAAGAGAAGCGGTAGGTTTGGTGGCAATAGTATCCTGCTTCTTTTTCAGCCACTCCTCCGTTTGCTTTTCCTGTGCTTTGTTATACCCGATGTATACATTACTGTAATTGCGATAAGGCAAACCGAGATAAGCATCCATGATCTCATAACGCAGGGCCTCATAAAAATTGTTGGCGTCAGTATTCGTGAATACGATAATCCCGAGCTTTTCTTCAGGCACCATGGCCACGCTGGTCACAAATCCATTTACACCACCGGTATGACCAACGAATTTGCGTCCGCTGTATTCTTCCAGGAACCAACCCAATCCGTACAGAGAAAAGTGCGCCTTGTTATACATATGGCCGCCATTCCCTAAAATAGAGTGGGGCAGCCGGGTTTGACCAATAGCACTGCCAGGGATCACCTGCTTATCATTGTACTTGCCATTATTGAGTTGTGCCAGCACCCAATGACTCATATCACTGACAGAAGAGCTGATAGCACCTGCAGGCGCCATATTATCGATCCTGCCATACGGTATCTTCTTCAGCACACCCTTGTCTACTGTGTGCGCAGCAGCTTTGTTGGAGGCAGTATTGATAGACGCCGACAAGGCCAGCGTACGTTTCATGTCCAGTGGAGTGAAGATCCTTTCCTCCAGGAACTGTGCCCACGTTTTACCACCGGTAGCCTTAGGGATGATCTCGCCGGCAGTCATAAAAGCAGCATTGGTATAACCCCATTTACTGCGGAAACTGTACAACGGTTTCACTTTGCCAAACTTCTCCCGCACCTCTTGTAAAGTGAGGTCCGAATCGAAATACATGAAGTCGCCCTGGAAAGTTTCAAAACCTAATCGGTGACAAAGCAGGTCCCTGATGTTGGCCTCCTTGGTAACCCACGGATCATACAACTTGAAATCAGGCAGCCATTTTTGAACACGATCATCAAGCGACAACTTTTTATCATCATCCAAAATAGCCAGCGCTGTAGCAGTAAAAGCCTTAGAGTTGGAGCCGATCATGAACAATGTATTAGTATCTACCTTATTATTAGTACCAGCCTCCTGTACACCATAGCCCTTCATCACTACTACTTTCCCATCTTTGATCACACATACGGCCACGCCCGGTATTTGCCAGTCCTTCATCGCCCGCTCAACATAAACATCCAGGCTGTCCTTGATAAAGGACGGAGTATTATCCTGCGCATAAACTGCCATACTAAGCAGGCTGCACAAAATGAAGTAGAATGTTTTTCTCATGATGTTAGTTTTAGGTTCACTCAACAGCTCAATCATTGATCGCCTGATACACCAGCACCTTATATAGGTTACTCAAACTGCCCCATTTGGTAGGATATACATTTCTATACAATAGCCCAACCAGCTTTTCCTTGGGATCAACCCAGTAAGTAGTGGCAAACATTCCGCCCCAATCAAAAGTACCTTCCTGCGTAGGCATAGCAGCACTGCCCCTTTCAGTAGTGATGCCAAAGCCCAGGCCAAACTTGTTGGTGCCACGCGAAACATCGCCGATCTGGTTCATGGTCATCATCCGAACAGAGTTGCGGCTTAGCAGGCGCTTGCCATTATATTCACCACCATTCAGCAGCATTTGTAAAAAGACGGCATAATCATAAATCGTAGAAGATAAACCGCCGCCACCGGAAAAGTAAGTACCCTCAGTAGCAGGGTAGTCACGGGAGAACTCACCATTGATACCAATGTGTTCCGGCATGGCTTTCACCCGTTGGGTAGCGGTATCATCCGTATACAACATCACGAGCCGCTTGTATTTATCTTTAGGCAGGTAAAAATAAGTATCCTTCATGCCCAGTGGTTCGAAGATGCGCTTGTGAAGGAAAGCATCCAGGCTCATCCCGGAAACCACTTCAACCAAATACCCCAATACATCGGTATTAAGGCCATACGTCCACTTCTCACCCGGCTGGTGAAACAGCGGCAGGCGGCCAAGGATCTTCATCTTATCGGCCAGCACGATCTTGTCGACACCAATGCCACCAACTACACCTGTTTTGGCATAGATGGCATTGGCTTCGGGAGTACCGATCTGAGCGTAGCCAATGCCAGAGGTATGCGTAAGCAGGTCGCGGATAGTGACCTCCCTTTTGGCGGGAATAGTTGTATAACTTGAATCGGCCTTGTTGAATTTGTCCAGCACGGTCGGCTTCCTGAACTCAGGGATATAATTGGAAATAGGATCGTCCAGCATAAACTTCCCTTCCTCATACAACATCATCACAGCCACACTGGTAATAGCCTTCGTTTGCGAAGCAATACGGAAAATGCCATCCTTCTGAAGCGGTGTGTTTACATCCTTGTCATAACCCACACTCTTATAATAAGCGATCTTGCCATTGCGGATAATAAGCGCCACAGCACCATTCATACGCCCCTTATCAACATATTCCTGTAATACCTTATCGATGCGTTGTAAACGTTCTGCGGAGAAACCCGCAGCAGCAGGAGTGGCCGCCGGAGTAATAACAACCGGGATAGGTTTAGATTGAGAAAACGAGATGCCTGTAACAAGGCAACAGGCAATCAACCATGCTGTTTTTTTCATATATGCCAGTAAGTTGGAATGAGGATTCAAGATAGGAATTATTCTTCCTTCTTCAACTCACCCATAATAAGCTGTAAACGGTGGAATTTTTCGAAGCTCTTTTTGATGTACAACTGGAATTCATATTCCGTGGCTTGTTGTACCAGGTATAATGGTGGTCGGTACTGCACCATGAAAGTGTCCAGGTCGGGACCGCGCAGTTTGGTGAGCTTGATCACCAGCGCACGGCTGAAGCGGTGATCGATATATTTATCGATTTCCTCCTGTTCCAGCCTTCTTCGGAAAGACATCATATCGCGGTTGCGCCGGAAACGGAAGATATTGATGAACTCACCAAGGTCCATGCCTACACCGGTAGGAGCGGTACCGGAAGTGATAGGTAAAGAAGATACGCTAACACCCGGCTTTTCAAAATTGAATGCCTTGGCATAATCGAGCCGGTTCTGGATGGAATCCCGTTTATAGTTAGGCAACTTCACCAATACCTGCTTCAGCTCCGTGACATTTACATGCAGGGACACTTCAAACAACTGCATGTTGCGGATATTCACCACGGCATATTTGGGAGTAGGTTTACCCAGATAAGAAAACCAGATGGAATCCGATTCAGGCACCACCAGCGAGTAGCGGCCCAGCGAATCTGTAATCGTACCAGCCCCCGAGTTACTCATCACACTCACAGCCTGCATGGGATTGCGCTGCGACATATCATACACCCGGCCGTTTACCCTGACCTGGCCTACGGCGGTTGTTGTGGCTGCTATACACAGCAACAGGCATGATATAATTAGGGCCAGTCTATACAAAAAAGTAGAATTGAGGTTGTGATATTACGGTAAGATTGCGACATAGAAGGTGCCAGATGTCAATTTAACGTTGCTTTTGCAGATGGGCCACCACTTCCGCTATAACACGCGGATAATGCGCGTGTTCCAGCAAGTGAACCTTCTGCGCAAGCATAGCCGGCGTGTCCCCTGGCTCGATGGCGCAGGTCGCCTGGAAAATAATAGCACCGTTGTCGTATACATTGTCCACATAGTGGATTGTAATGCCACTTTCAGCTTCTCCGGCTGCAATGATGGCCTCGTGCACATGCATGCCATACATCCCTTTGCCGCCATAGCGGGGCAACAGCGCCGGATGGATATTTACGATCTTATTAGGATAGGCCGCCGTAAGCGTGGCCGGCACTTTCCACAGAAATCCAGCCAATACAATAAAATCAATGCGGGCCGCTTTTAACTCATCCACATACCCATTCCCCCGGAAAAAGGGCTCCTTTTCGATCAGCAGAACTGGAATACCCTCCCTTTCGGCAATACCCAGTACCCCTGCACCAGGTTTGTTACAAACAATAAGCGCTATGCTGATCGACTGGCTGCCCCGGAAATGATCGATGATCTTTTGCGCATTGGAGCCCGCACCCGAGGCAAAGATGGCGATACGCACGGCTGTCGTCTGATGGCCGGTGGCCGGTGCTGATCCTGTAGAAGGTTGCTGAGTTTCCTGTATCAATGTATTCGTTTTCACCTGTTCTGTATGCTTACCCCGGATCCTCTGCCCCATCTTCCTCAGGTAGCTTCTGAAAAAGTTGAACTGCCCGGTCGGAATGCTGATAAGGATCACGCAGAAAGGCCAGAGGATGGTAACGAGAATAATATAAAGAGGAATGCGGATAACGGCCGATTCGATATCTAATAGACCCAAAAGCTGGCGGCCAAGATAACCGCAAAGACTTCCACCAACAGCAAAAGTTACCAGGATGAGCAGCAAGCGCCATCCGCTAACCTTCCATTTCTGTTGAAGCCTTTCAAACATGCACGCAAAAGTGCGGTAAATTAACCATAGATAAAACAGATTCAGTCAGATACCGAAATAAATTGACCCCCTCTACAATAAAAGGTTGGACATCTTACGTTTACAATGATTGCAAACATTTTTGTGACACAAAAACCATGATATGTTTTTAATTACACATCCGTTAAGTGTAAATTTTACATCCCTTCATTCCCAAAATCGGCTGACAAAAACATGACATAAATGTCATGACAGAATGAAAGATGATACTAAAAATCGGCTGAAACCCGCGCCCAGCCTACGTTAAAAAAAATTTAAACATGTTGATATTTTGTTGAAATCCTGACTTATTTTTGCAGCCAATTCAGGAAATTTTTCCACATAATCTCATCATATTCAACTGATATGATCGACCATAGACCAATTGTTAAAAGAACCCTTCTCAGTGCCTTATTGATCGTTGTATTGTCGTTCGGAAACAAGATGGCAGCGCAGGATGGAAAAGCGTTATTCGATAATAACTGCGCTACCTGCCACAAAGTGGATAAAGACCTGACCGGACCCGCCCTCAAAGGAATTGAAGACCGTGTAAAAGACAAGAAGCTTCTGCACGAATGGATTCGCAACAACTCCAAAGTATTAGCCTCTGGCGATAAATACTTTAACGACCTGTACAACAAGTGGAACAAAACTGCCATGAGCGTGTTCCCTTCATTGACAGATCCTGAAATCGATGCCATCCTCAAGTACATCAAAGACTATAAGCCTGCAGTAACAACTGGTGTTCAGGGCGACGGAAGTGCCCCCAGCGGTAAAATGGATTCAAGCGATGACGCCATCATGTACGGCGTATTGACGCTGATCCTCGCTGTAGTAGCCTTTGTGATGCTCCAGGTAAACAGCAACCTGAGAAAACTGGCCGATGATAAAGAAGGCATCCCTTCAGGAGAGCCCATTCCTTTCTACCGCAACAAAACCTATATCACCATATTCACCCTGTTCTTATTTGTGGTAGCAGGTTTCTTCTTCGCCAAAGGCGCCATCGGTTTGGGACGTATGAAAAACTACCAGCCCGAACAACCCATCTTCTACTCCCACAAAGTACACGCCGGTACCAACCAGATCAACTGTTTGTATTGCCACGGTAGCGCATGGGAAGGCAAGCACGCCACCATTCCTTCAGTGAATGTGTGTATGAACTGTCACCTCACTATCAATGAATATACTGGTGCCCCTATCTTCCGCGAAGATGGCACAGAAGTGAACGGAACTGCAGAGATCCAAAAGATCTACGCTGCTGCCGGATACGATCCCAAAGCAAAAAAATACACAGGCAACACCAAGCCCATCGAATGGATCAAGATCCACAGCCTGCCCGACCACGTATACTTCAACCACTCACAACACGTAAGAGCGGGTAAAGTACAATGTCAAACCTGCCACGGCGAGATCACAGCTATGCACGAAGTATACCAGGCCAGCGAACTGAGCATGGGATGGTGTATCAACTGTCACCGCGAGACCAAAGTGGATTTCAACAACGAAAAAGGCGAAGGAAATAAATTCTATAGCATTTACGAGAAGTACCACAATGAGATCAAAGCAGGTAAGAGAGACAGCGTAACAGTGGCTGATATCGGAGGCCTGGATTGTCAAAAATGTCACTACTAAAATGCTAATGTGCGATTTGTTCGCACAGCGTAAGATCACAGTTTGAAATGTTTCTTACCCTAAAACAACCAAAAGAACCATTTTCAAATTTTCAAATTGCCTAATTTTTCAAATTAATATAAATGGCTAAAAAAAAGTACTGGCAGAGTTTTACAGAGCTCAATAACAGTGAAGCCCATCAGCAGTTGGCCAAAGATGAATTCCCCGAAGCATTAGCCGAACAGGATAATGGCAAAAGTTTAGCCGATTCTTCCGCTACCCGCCGGGATTTCTTGAAATATCTTGGTTTCAGCACTGCTGCTGCTATGGTAGCTGCCAGTTGCGAAACGCCTGTACGTAAGGCGATCCCCTATGTAAACAGGCCGCAGGACATTATCCCCGGTGTGGCTGATTATTACGCTACTACCTACGTTAGCGGTGGAGAAGCCATCCCCGTTATAGCCAAAGTACGCGACGGACGTCCCATCAAAATAGAAGGTAACACCTTATCATCCTATACAAAAGGCGCTACTACCGCCCGCGTTCAGGCATCTGTACTGGACCTGTACGATACAGCACGCCTTAAGCATCCCATGGCAAACGGCTCTGCAGCCAGCCATGATGCCATCGATAAAATGATCACCGACGCACTCGCAGTGCTGGGTGGCGCTCCTGTTGTTGTACTCACCAGTACGATCACATCCCCCTCTACCAAACAACTCATCGGTGAGTTCCTGGCGAAATACCCCGGTAGCCGCCACGTACAATACGATGCAGTTTCATATAGCGGCCTCCTGCTGGCAAATGAAGCCACCCACGGAGTAAAAGCCATCCCTTCATACCAGTTTGAAAATGCCAATGTTATTGTGAGCATCGGCGCCGACTTCCTCGGTACCTGGCTCAGCCCCGTTGAGTTCCAGCGTGGTTACGGTGCAGGCAGAAAGGTGAACGAAAAGAACCCCACCTTGAGCAAGCACTTCCATTTCGAAAGTATGATGAGCCTCACCGGCGCTAACTCCGATGAGCGTTTCACACACCGTCCTTCCGAAACAGGCGTGGTAGCAGCAGCCCTGCTCAGCGCAGTAAGCGGTCAGGGTGCAACCGGCGTAACCGGTAAACTGAAAGAAGGCATCGAAAAAGCAGCGAAAGAGTTGGCTGCCAACAGAGGCAAAGGCCTCGTGGTTTGCGGCAGCAACAATCCCAACATACAGATCATTGTAAACGCGATCAACGAAGCCATCGGTTCTTATGGATCGACCATCAGCTGGGCTTCTCCCTACCTCGGTCACCAGGCACTTGATAGCGAGATCGCTACCCTCACAGCCGACATGGAAGCTGGTCGCGTAGGCGCTCTCCTCGCATACGATGTGAACCCCGTTTATGAGTACTTCGACGGCGAAAGATTCAAAAAAGCCCTTCAGCGTGTAAAACTGTCTATCTCCTTCAACGATAGGCTGGATGAAACCACGAAGGAATGCAAATACATCCTGCCCGCTCCTCACTTCCTCGAAAGCTGGGGCGATGCAGAACCCAAAGCTGGTCAGTTTAGCATGATCCAGCCTACCATCAGCCCCTTGTTCCAGACAAGGCCATTCCAGGATTCACTCCTGAAATGGGCAGGCAACACAACCACTACCTACGATGTGTTCTTCAGAAACTTCTGGGTTACACGCCTCGGTAGCACCGATCTGTTCAACAAAGCCCTGCAGGATGGTGTGGTAGAAACCCTGCCCAATCCGGCAGCACCAGCCTTCAACGGCGGCGCTGTAGCACAAGCTGTGGCAGTCGCTTCTGCCCTCAAAAAAGCAGGCCCTGTAGAACTGGTTGTTTACCAGAAGATCTCCCTCGGAGACGGTAAACAAGGCAACAACCCCTGGTTGTTGGAAATGCCCGATCCTATCACCCGCGTAAGCTGGGACAACTATGCCATCATTTCTCCTCAAATGGCGAAACAATATGGCATCAACCTGAGCGATCGCTGGGAAGCAGATAAATACGAGATCAACCCCGAAAAACCGGTGATCAAAGTGAAAGTAGGTACCAAAGAAGTATCACTTCCTGTGATCGTAATTCCAGGTATGCAAGCCAATACCATCGCCATTGCAGTTGGTTACGGGCGCGCTAAAGAGATCGGAAGATCAGTAGTGACCATGGATGGAACATCACTGGGTAAGAACGCCTACCAGTTCCTCAGCTACAATGGATCAACCATTGAGTGGACAGCTGCAGATGTTACCGTATCCAAATCTGACGAGATCTACAAAGTAGCCATGATGCAAACGCACAACAGCTACGAAGGCCGTCAGGAAGTGGTGAAAGAAGTTACCCTGAAAGAATTCCAGCATGATCCTAAAGTGATCTACAACGAAAGAGCGAAAGAACTGGAGCCATGGGGAGGCATCAACGATTACGAGAAAGACGGAACATTATATCCTCAATACGCTCGCCCCGGTATCAAATGGGGAATGAGCATCGACCTCAACAGCTGTTACGGTTGCGGCGCCTGCGTGGTAGCTTGTAACGCTGAGAACAACATCCCTATCGTGGGCAAACGCGAGGTAATGCGCTACCACGATATGCACTGGCTCCGTATCGACCGTTACTTCAGCGGTAACCCCGAAGATCCGGAAAGCATCCAGACATTGTTCCAGCCTATGCTGTGCCAGCATTGCGACAATGCACCTTGCGAGAACGTGTGTCCGGTAGCAGCTACCAACCACAGCTCAGAAGGTCTGAACCAAATGACTTATAACCGTTGTATCGGTACAAGATATTGCGCCAACAACTGTCCGTTCAAAGTACGCCGCTTCAACTGGGCCGATTATACAGGAGCAGATAGCTTCGCTGATAACCAACGCCCGCTGGTGGAAGAAGGCAAACTGGACGATGTGGTGCTGATGATGAACGATGACCTCACCCGCATGGTGCTGAACCCAGACGTTACAGTACGTAGCCGTGGTGTGATCGAAAAATGTTCATTCTGCGTACAACGCTTGCAGGAAGGTAAACTCAAGGCTAAGAAAGCCGGCCGTCCGCTGGAAGATGAAGATGTGAAAACAGCTTGCCAGCAGGCTTGCGCTGCCGACGCTATCGTGTTTGGTAACGTTAACAACCCGCAAAGCGCTGTTAGCCAGGTTCGCCAGCAAAACAGCCTGCGTCTCTTCCATGCACTGGAGCAGATCCACGTATTGCCAAGCGTAAGCTACCTCGCTAAAGTGCGTAACACGGATGAGATCAGCAACTATGGTGTGTTGACCGGTGAAAAGATTGAACTGGCTGAAGCGCATAGTGCACACGGCGAAGAAAAGAAAGAAGCTGCCCCGCATCACTAAAAAGGCAGTATACGAAGCGTTGAAAAGGAAAGGTCTAAAAAACTAAAAAATTCAGCTAAAGCCTAAAAGCTGATAGCTAAAGCTAATAAACATGGCAGCAAAGTACGAATCGTTAGTAAGAAACCCGCTGGTCGATGGTACAAAGACCTATCACGACGTTACGGAAGATATAGTACGTCCCATTGAAGCTCCCCCTTCACGTGCATGGTGGATCGGCTTCATTATCTCCGTAGTGTTGTTGTTATTCGGCGTATACTCCATCTACCGTGAGGTAACCTATGGTGTGGGTCAGTGGAACCTGAACAAAACTGTAGGTTGGGGCTGGGATATCACCAACTTCGTATGGTGGGTAGGTATCGGTCACGCCGGTACATTGATCTCAGCGATCCTCTTGCTCTTCCGTCAGGGATGGCGTACAGGTGTAAACCGTGCTGCGGAAGCCATGACCATCTTCGCGGTAATGTGCGCGGGTCAGTTCCCGATCTGGCACATGGGGCGTGTGTGGATGGCCTTCTTCGTACTTCCTTACCCCAACACACGCGGTCCGTTGTGGGTAAACTTTAACTCACCACTGTTGTGGGACGTATTCGCGATCTCTACTTACTTCACCGTATCATTGTTGTTCTGGTACTCTGGTCTTATTCCTGACCTCGCTACCATCCGCGACCGTGCTAAGCTGAAGTGGAGAAAACATATGTATGGTGTACTTTCTTTCGGTTGGACCGGTTCTACCAAGCACTGGCAGCGTCACGAAAGCCTCTCACTGGTATTGGCTGGTTTAAGTACCCCGCTGGTATTGTCAGTACACACCATCGTATCCTTCGACTTCGCCACCTCCGTAATCCCCGGTTGGCACACCACGATCTTCCCGCCCTACTTCGTTGCGGGTGCGATCTTCTCCGGATTTGCGATGGTGCAAACCCTCCTGCTGGTAACACGTAAAGTGTTGAAGCTGGAAGACTACATTACAATGGAGCACATCGAAGTGATGAACAAGGTTATCGTGTTGACAGGTTCTATAGTAGGTATCGCTTACCTCACCGAGTTGTTCATCTCCTGGTATGGTGCTAACAAATATGAGAACTGGGCCTTCTTCCAGAACAGGCTGAACCTGTCAAGCCCTTATGGATGGAGCTACTGGCTGATGATGGGTTGTAACGTGATCTCTCCACAGATCTTCTGGTTCCGCAAAATGAGAAGGAACATCGTAGTTACCTTCTTTATGTCAGTGATCGTAAACATCGGTATGTGGTTCGAGCGCTTTGTGATCATCGTAACCTCTATCTATCGTGACTATATCCCCAGTAGCTGGACTACCTACTATCGCCCCACAGTTTGGGAAGTAGGATTCTACATGGGTACATTCGGGTTGTTCTTCACCTGCTACTTCCTGTTCTCGAAGTTCTTCCCGGTAATTGCGATAGCGGAGATCAAGCACATCCTGAAAAGATCAGGAGAGAACTATAAGAAGAAAATGGTGGAAGTGGATAACAAAGAAGCCGACGAGTATT
Source organism: Paraflavitalea sp. (assembly GCF_059502485.1). Lineage (NCBI taxonomy): Bacteria > Pseudomonadati > Bacteroidota > Chitinophagia > Chitinophagales > Chitinophagaceae > Paraflavitalea > Paraflavitalea sp. The sequence goes on along the minus strand of NZ_JCACET010000008.1, from coordinate 276,225 downwards.
TCCACGAAACACAACATGCACATCATTAATCAGAAATTTTTAAAATCACTATATGGCGGTTAAAAAATTTGTAGTGGGTTGTTTTGAAGAGGAGGAAGTGTTATTCAATGCAGTAAAAAAAGTACGTAAAGCCGGTTATAAACTGCATGACGTATATACCCCCATGCCGATCCACGGTTTGGATACTGCTATGGGCCTGCGTGATACCAGCCTGCACACTGCAGGATTCGTATACGGTATCTCAGGAACTACAATTGCCCTGAGCAGCATCACCTGGATATTTACCACAGACTGGCCGCTGAACATTGGTGGAAAGCCCCACTTCGCTTTGCCAGCCTGGGTGCCCATCACTTTCGAGTTTACCGTATTATGTGCTGCGGTAGGGATGGTATTGACCTTCTGCTACCTCTGCCAGCTCGCACCCTTCGTAAAAAAGCACCATTTCCACCTGCGTGCTACGGATGATAAGTTTGTAATGGTTATCGAATGCACCGATAAGACCAATGATTCAGAAGTAAGCGCATTCCTGTCCGGCCTCGGAGCTACAGAAGTGAACGTACAGCATGCCGAAACCGGCTGGTGGCTGGGTCGTTACGACAAGGAAAGAAAACTTTACGCAGACAAAACAGTTACAGCATAATCTGAATATTCAGTACGATGAAAAAATTATCAATCATAGTTGTTTTAGTAGCCCTGGTAGCCTGGAGTTGCGGCGATAAAAGGAGCCCCGGACGTGTATATATGCCTGATATGGCCTATAGCCGTGCTGTGGAAACCTATACCTCCCTGGATACTTTACACGCACAAGGCATTAACTACAATGCATTGCCTGTTCCCGGTACCATTAAGAGAGGAGAGTTATTTCCTTTCCCTATCACCCAGGACAAACAAGGTGAGTTGGTAAATTATGAGCAGTCTAAGCAAGTAGCCAACCCGCTGCCCAAGCTGAGCGATGTACAGACTACAGAAGCAGAAAGATTGTACCTCATCAACTGTGGCATCTGCCATGGTAAAGGACTGGATGGCCAGGGTGTACTGCACAAAAGAACGGATGGTTCCGATGGCCCTTACGGAGCTGCTCCTGCCAACCTGGTTGGCAATGCAACCTACGTGAATATGCCAGCCGGACAGATGATGTACTCTGTTACCTATGGTAAAGGACAGATGGGTAGCTATGCTTCCCAACTGAGCACCACACAACGTTGGATGGTGATCCAGTACATCAAGGCTAAGCAAGCCGAAGCAGGTGGTGGTACCGCCGCTGCTGCAGATACAACAGCTAAGGTTGCCGCTGATACAACCAAAAAATAACTGACACGAGATACTGAAAATATAAATAGTTGATAATGGCTTCAAGAGAATTTTTTGAAATACCCAAGCGATATAAGACCTGGTCAACAGCTCTGATAGGAGTAGGTGTATTGTCACTGATCATCGCATTTATCGCTTACGGAAGAGGAGAACATCCGCAATTATTCTGGGGCGGTCTGCTGCAGAACAGCGTATTCTTCCTGCTGGTAGTAAATGCTTCCATGTTCTTCATTTGCGCTACTACCCTCGCAATGGGTGGCTGGCAAATGTCTTTCAGAAGAATTCCTGAAGCTATCTCGACTGCCGTTGTACCGCTCGGAGTGATTACTGGCGTTGTATGTCTTTGCCTGGTATTGATTCCCGGCACACATATCTACCACTGGCTGCATCCCGAAGGAGACAAGATCCTCGAATACAAGAAAGGGTTCCTGAATGTTCCCTTCTACGTGACCTGGAGCATTCTCACCATCGTATTGTGGATCGTGCTGGGTCGCAAAATGCGTCAGCTTTCCCGCTCGCTCGACAACAATCCTTTACCGGATGTTGAGTCAGGCCGCAAGTATATCTTTAAGAACACCGTTTGGGCTTCTTTGTTCCTGGCTTGGTTTGGTTTGACTGTTATGTCTACCATTCCCTGGTTCTGGCTCATGAGCATCGATGCACACTGGTATTCTACCATGTATAGCTGGTACACTTTCGCAAGTTCGTTTGTATCCGGCATGGCCCTGATCGCTTTGTTTGTGATCTACATGAAGAACCAGGGTTATCTCGAATATACTAACCATGAACACCTGCATGACCTTGGTAAGTTCATGTTTGCGTTCTCTATCTTCTGGACTTACCTGTGGTTCTCTCAGTACATGCTGATCTGGTACGCCAACATTCCGGAAGAAACAGTATACTTTAAATCACGTATAGCTGCACAGGGTCACGAAGCAGGTGCTTATAGCGGCATCTTCTGGTTCAGCTTTGTCATCAACTTCCTGGCTCCCCTGCTCATCCTGATGCGTCGGGGTTCCAAGAGGAACTATACTACCATGGTATTCATGGCGGTAGTGATCATCATTGGCCACTGGCTCGATTTCTACCAGATGATATTCGCGAGCATCGATCCGCACCATGTGAATGTAGGCATGTTGCTGCTCGACTTTGGTATCGCTGCAGGTTTTGTAGGCATCATCCTGAATGCTACAGGTAAAGCGCTGAGCAAAAACCCGCTGATTGCCAAAAACCATCCGTTCACGAAAGAAAGTATAATACACCACACGTAAGGGTATCGACACACGTGCGTTGTTCAATAGCATTTAAATAGGTCTGAATTAAATTTATTGATAGATCATGACAACTACTGGAATACTTCTGTTAGCGATTCTTATCCTCGGCTTTCTGATCACTTTTCAGATTGCTAAGGCCAGTGAGTATGTATCTGTGCTGAAAGGGGAAAAGAAAGCTTTCGAGCAAAACAACAGGATCAATGCATTTTTGATGGTAGTGTTCCTGGTGTTGGGATTGATAGGCGTTTGGTGGTGCAATAAAATGCTCTATCCCAAGACCCTGATGGTGCAGCCGGCTGCCTCCGACCATGGTGAGAACATCGACATCATGTTGAAGATCACCATTGCCATCACAGGCGTTGTGTTTTTGATTACACAGGTATTACTGTTCTGGTTTGCTTACAAATACCAGCACAGTGAAAAAAGACAGGCATTCTACTACCCGCACAACAACAAGCTGGAAATTATCTGGACAACCGTTCCTGCAATTACCCTTTGCGTACTCGTAGGTTTTGGTCTGTTCTACTGGTTCCGTATGACAGGCGATGCTCCCCAGGATGCTATGCAGGTAGAGATCACCGGCAAGCAGTTTGGCTGGATCTACCGCTACCCAGGTAAAGACAATAAATTCGGTAAAAAATATTATCGCAATATCGACGAAGCAGCCAATAACCAATTGGGCTTGCTGTGGACAGATACTACCATTATCAAGAAAGACAGGAATGGCAACGTTGCTGGAACAGCTAAGCTGACAGCTGATCCCGATGGCTTCGATGATATCATCGACAACACCGCCATGTACCTGGTAAAAGGTAAGGCTGTAAAATTGATCATCAATTCACGTGATGTGATCCACGACGTAGGCTTGTCCCACTTCCGCCTGAAAATGGACGCGGTGCCCGGTACACCTACTACCATGTGGTTTACCCCCCTGTACACTACAGAGGAAATGAAGAAGATTACCAACAACCCCAAATTTGAGTACGAAATTTCCTGCGACCAGATGTGTGGTAACGGACACTACTCAATGAAGGGTATCATAAAAGTGGTTACACCGGAAGAGTTTATCCTGTGGAGAGCGAAACAAAAACCGGCCTACGCCATTGCATTCCCGGCGCCAGAGCCAGCAACAAAACCTGCCGTTGATAGCGCAACAGCAACCGGTGCAAAAGACACCCTTAAAACAGTAGTAAGCAGCCATAAATAATATGGCCGTGTGTAGAAATTGAAAAAACATCGTCAAGTCTAATAAATAATTTATCATGAGCAACGAAGCATTGCACGGGCATTCTGAGGTAGTTACCACGCACGATGTGCATCACGATGAGCATCATGTTCACCACCATAAAGAAACCTTTATCACCAAATACGTATTCAGCCAGGATCACAAAATGATCGCTAAGCAGTTCCTGATTACGGGTATGGTGTGGGCTATCCTCGGTGGCTTGATGTCCGTCCTGTTCCGTTTGCAATTAGGTTATCCTGATCAAACCTTCCCCTGGCTGGAAGACGTCCTCGGTCGTTGGGCCAAAGGCGGAAAGATCTCTGCTGAGAACTACTACGCACTGGTTACCATGCATGGTACCGTACTGGTGTTCTTCGTATTGACAGGTGGCTTGAGCGGTACCTTCGCCAACTTCCTCATTCCGTTGCAGATTGGTGCCCGTGATATGGCGTCACCCTTCATGAACATGCTGTCCTACTGGTTCTTCTTCGGTGGTAGCATCGTAATGCTTTCTTCGCTCTTTGTTCAGACTGGTCCTTTCAGCGGTGGTTGGACTGCCTACCCTCCATTAAGTGCACTGGGAGATGCTTCACCCGGTTCAAAGATTGGTATGGACCTCTGGATCACAGCAATGGCTTTGTTCGTTGTGTCATCACTCCTTGGTGGCTTGAACTATATCTCTACAGTACTCAACATGCGTACGAAAGGTATGAGCATGACCAGGATGCCACTGACGATGTGGGCCCTGTTCTTCACGGCTGTACTTGGCGTATTATCTTTCCCTGTACTGCTGTCTGGTTTCATCCTCCTGTTGTTCGACCGTCACGGCGGCACCAGCTTCTACCTGTCTGATATTTATATCACCGCTACAAAACAAGCCTTGCCCAATGAAGGCGGTAGTGCGATCCTGTTCCAGCACTTGTTCTGGTTCCTGGGTCACCCCGAGGTATACATCATCCTGTTGCCTGCGATGGGTATGGCATCTGAAATTATCTCCATCAACGCACGTAAACCGATCTTTGGTTACATGGCGATGGTGGGTTCTATATTCGCGATCACCATCCTGGCCTTCCTGGTTTGGGCGCACCACATGTTCGTTACCGGCTTGAACCCCTTCCTCGGATCGGTGTTCGTGTTGCTCACCCTCCTGATCGCTGTACCTTCAGCCATCAAGGTGTTCAACTGGCTTACGACGATCTGGAAAGCCAACATTAGGTTTACCCCCGGTATGATGTTCGCCCTCGGCTTTGTGAGCCTGTTCATCTCTGGCGGTCTTACAGGTATCTTCCTGGGTAACTCTACCCTCGACATTCACCTGCACGATACCTACTTTGTAATCGCGCACTTCCACATTGTAATGGGTGTGTCTGCCTTCTTTGGTATGTTCGCCGGTATTTACCACTGGTTCCCCAAAATGTATGGCAGGTTCATGAACAACACCATGGCCTACATCCACTTCTGGGTCACCCTCGCAGGCGCCTACCTCATCTTCTGGCCAATGCACTACGAAGGTCTGGCCGGTATGCCCCGCCGTTACCTCGATTACTCAGGCTGGGAATCATTCAAGCATTTCGCAGATCTTAATAAATTCATCTCTACAGTAGCGATGATTGTATTCGCAGTACAGTTGATGTTCGTGTTCAACTTCTTCTACTCCATTTTCAAGGGTAGGAAAGTAACAACCATGAATCCTTGGGGTGCCACCACCCTGGAGTGGACTACGCCGATCAGGCCTGGTCACGGCAACTGGCCTGGTGAAATACCTGAAGTACACCGTTGGGCTTATGATTACAGCAAGGATGGACGTGATTTCATCCCGCAAACAGAGCCCATTGGCCCTAATGAGAGTCATCACTAAGTAGAATAAAACAGAAATCATTGACGCAGCAGGAAACCGTGAAGCAGACCAGTTCTTTAACAATAGCCGGCAAGGTGCGGGACTATATGATGCTGATTAAATTCAGCCTCAGCTTCATGGTGGTGTTCTCAGCTGTTATCAGCTACCTGCTGGCCCCGAATATAGTCGTATACGACTGGGCAATGATCATCTGGCTCTTTGTAGGAGGCATGCTCGTAACAGGCAGCGCCAACGCAGTGAACCAGGTCGTGGAAAGAGATACAGATGCCATGATGAAACGTACCGCCAAACGGCCCGTTGCATCCGGCAGAATGACGGTGGCAGAAGGATGGGCATTCGCCATTATTACGGTACTGGCAGGCCTGTTCATACTGGCATATTTCTTTAACTATCTGTCGGCAGTAGTAGCAGCCATAAGCTGGTTCATCTACGCCTTCATGTATACCCCCCTGAAGAAAGTGAGTGCGATAGCAGTGCTGTTGGGGGCTGTGCCAGGCGCTTTACCCTGTTTGATCGGATGGGCCGCAGGCCAGGACGATCTGAGTGCAGGCGGCTGGGTGCTCTTTGCAATACAGTTTTTCTGGCAGTTCCCGCATTTCTGGGCCATAGCCTGGATTGCACATACCGACTACAGCAAGGCAGGCTTTAAGCTGATGCCAGCCGTAGAAGGACCGGGAAGATACTCGGCCGTACAATCGATCATCTATTCTCTGGTATTGATACCAGTAGGAATATTACCTTACCTCATCGGAATGAGCGGTATGGTAAGCTTCTGGATTGTACTGGCAGCCAACATTTTCATGATATGGCAAAGCGTACGCTTATACCGTGAAATGGAAGTAAAAGCAGCCAGGCGGGTAATGTTCAGCAGTTATATTTATTTGCCGATCGTGCTGCTGGCACTATTGGCCGATAAACTCTAAAGAATAAGTCAGCTTTGCATAAAGCGGGATAGATGTTGTGAAACAGATTAATATTTGAACTGATTTAGAATGAATATCGTGAGTTCGCGTCAACAAAAAATTCACCCCCACAAGTTTACCTTGTGGATAGCAATAGGCAGCATCATTATGATGTTTGCAGGGTTGACCAGCGCCTATATCGTAAAAGGCGAACAGCCCGGGTGGACAAGTGTGGTAGTACCAAAGCTCTTTTATTATTCAACAGGCGTAATGCTCCTTAGCAGCCTTACCATCCAGATGGCGCTCAAATCGTTTAAAGAGCGCGGCATGCAACAATACCGCGCGCTGCTTACAGTAACCGCAGTATTGGGCCTGCTGTTCATCGCCATGCAGATCATCGGGTTTTACCAGTTGTTCAATTCCGGTGTGAAGTTGGAAGGAGGGTCTGGGGCAGGACAGTTCCTGTACATTATTTTCGGATTGCACGCCCTCCACGTATTGGGCGGAGCGATAGCCTTACTGATCATGTTCTTTAAGGCATTCAGTGCGAAGATCAGGAACTACAATTCCGTTCCGGTAGAAGTGATAGCCACCTACTGGCATTTTGTAGACCTGTTGTGGATATACCTGTTCGTATTCTTTTTGTGGAAAGTATAAAACATTTTTTGAGTATAAACTAATAGTAACACATGGCACAAGCAGTACCAGCGAATCAAAAATGGTGGGGTGGCGGAAGAAGTCCCTTTAATGTGGAATATGGCAAGCTGATGATGTGGTATTTTCTGATGAGCGATGCCTTCACCTTTGGCGCCTTCCTCATTGCATATGGCACTGTACGGTTCTCCAGCAATGGCTGGCCCGACCCTAACGTGGTATTCTCCTCATTCCCCTTTGCAGGGCATGCACACCTGCCACTGGTATTTGTGAGTGTAATGACGTTCATCCTGATCATGAGTTCCGTAACCATGGTACTGGCGGTAGGAGCTGGTCACAGCAACGATCGCAAGGCCGTATTGAAATGGTTATTCTGGACAATCATTGGTGGAGCCGCATTCCTCGGCTGTCAGGCATGGGAATGGCATCACTTACACGAGCAAGGCGCCTGGTGGGGTATGAACCCGTTCCATAACTTCGACGGGTCTGAAGCATCTACCAACTTTACCAACTTCTTCTTTACCATCACAGGTTTCCATGGTTTCCACGTATTCTCTGGCGTTATCATCAACATTATCATGTTTATCATGACCTACAGAGGAGTATTCGACCGCAGAGGCCACTACCTGATGATCGAGAAAGCTGGTTTATACTGGCACTTTGTAGACCTGGTTTGGGTATTCGTATTTACCTGCTTCTACCTGTTCTAATTTAGATTTGATCAACGCTAACCACAGCAATACAATTTATTATGGAAAATTTTGAAACATCACATACAGCAGAGCACGGACATGGGGAAAAGCACAGCTTTGATACAAAAGCCATCTGGAGAACGTTCTGGATCCTGTTGGTAATTACCTGTATCGAGTTGATCGTGGGTATGTTCATTGCGCCCCACTTCCATTCCCTGAAACTGATGTTCAACGTCCTCTACATCATTTTCACACTCGCGAAAGCATTCTATATCATTGCCGAATTCATGCACTTACGTCATGAGATCAAGAACATGATCATGACCGTGGCAATACCGGCCCTGCTGTTCATCTGGTTCATTACAGCGTTCCTGTGGGATGGCGATTCTTACAAGAATCTCCGCAACAACTATGATCCACATCACAAAGAACAGTCTACGATCAAGGCTGAGACGAAACCAGCACATGGAGAACATGGCGCCAGCGAAGGTCACGGAGCTGAAAAGCCTGAAACAGTACACTAAGCTACCCGTAATAGGTATCTAAATAATTAAGAGCTCCCGCCACCAGGCGGGAGTTTTTTATTTACGGGCTTTTCTACCCAAAACCAGCATTGCATCGTTTCCTGTGGTAACTTTGCGCAGCAAAATAAATACCGTGAGCCAGAAAGCATTATTAGCCTTATGCATCGCCATCCTGCTGCCGGTAGCCAGTTATTTCATCGTAAAATCGGCCAGCCGCGATGCCATCAGCATGCCGCGCAAATACTATCCCGAAAACACGATCGATACCGTCATCAACGGTAAGAAAGTAACCGATACAGTTTGGTACCAACTGGCCAACGGCACATTCACAAACCAGTTAGGCAAACAAGTGTCCCTCGATCAGTTACGGGGACGTATCATCATTGCCGATTTCTTCTTTACACGCTGCCCCTCCATCTGTCCTACTTTAACCCATAATATGAAAAGCCTCCAGGAAAGCCTGAGGCTGAAAGATGTCACCAAGCGCATCGATACCACTTTTGTACAATTCCTTTCCTTTAGTGTAGACCCCGAAAGAGATTCTGCAGAAGTATTGAAGAAGTATGCAGACAAATATGGGATCAACCATGATGTATGGTGGTTGTTGACAGGCCCAAAGAAAGATATCTATGACTTTGCGTTGAACGAAATAAAACTCCCGGCCCAGGATGGAGGCACCGTTGATTCACTGTTTATACATACCGAAAAGTTTGTACTGATCGATAAGAATGGAATTATCCGTGGTTATTACAATGGGTTGGACAGCGTGGCACTGGCTAAGCTGGCGGAAGACCTCACCCTGCTGATGCTGGAAAAAGACAAGAAGAAACCTTCCCCCGTACTGGCCGAGTTGCTTTCCTTATGGCCTATTTACCTCATGGTAATGGCTGGTGTAGCCCTGTTTGTATGGATTGTACGCAGACCAGGAAAAAAAACACAATCATAATATGTTAGCCCCCGTATTGGAAAAAAATGATAAGAAGGCCTGGTGGCTGATTGGCACTGTCTCCTTTGTGGTATTTGCTGCTGTGGTGGTGCTTAGTCGGGTGAAGCTGGAAGTAGATCTCGGGTTCGATGTGCACCTCTTTGCTGCAATCAATGCCGTTATCAATTCTATCGTTACCGTATTACTGGTGGCGGGGCTAATAACTGCCAAACGTAGGAGTTTTGTAGTCCATAAAAAGATCATGATCGTAGCCATGATCCTTTCTGTACTCTTCCTCGTATCCTATATCTGCCATCACCTCTTTGCCGGAGAAACACGGTTTGGCGACCTGAACCACGATGGCAATATAACCGATGAGGAAAAAGCCGCTGCAGGTGGTCTGCGCACATTCTATTACATTATACTCGGCACCCATATTCCACTTGCAGGTATTATTCTTCCTTTTATTCTCTTCACTGCTTACAGAGGCTTGACTGCCGAATTTCCCAAACACCGTAAACTGGCGCGTATTACATGGCCTATCTGGTTCTATGTGGCATTCACAGGCGTATTGGTATACCTCTTGATAAGCCCTTATTATTAAAGTACGTTAGACCAAATTCGACTCCATGCAAAAGGACACATTCAGAATTATAAAACTGGTTCATCTGGGCGTATCAGTGTCATTGCTGCTATGCATTGCCATATTTTTATTCGTTGTGCAATCCGGACATGCTAAGGGAGAAGACACTTCATTGGCGAGAACATTACAAACAGTAGCAGTAGTACTTTCTGTAGGTATATTGTTGATTGGCTTCAACCGGTTTAAACGTGCTATGATGGCCGCTCGCAACAACGCTGGAAGTGGAGAAGAAAGAATGCGTCAATACATGACAGCTTGCATTACCTGGTGGGCCATGATCGAAATACCCGGTTTTTTTGCGGCCATCTGCTATTTCCTTACACAGAATTTTGCCTTCATAGTATTAGCCGGCACCCACCTCCTGATATTACTCATCTTCATGCCCCGGAAAGAAAATATCATTGTATTACTAAACCTGAGCACCGACGAAGTTGCAAAGCTTGAAGGAAAGAATTAACTCAAAACAACTCCTCCGCCGGGTCCCAGAACAGCTCCTTAAAATTTACTACGGTATCCTTCTTCACTTTAATGCCCTCTTTCTCCAACAGCTCCTTCATACGGGTAGGTGTAGCGAAATGATGCTTGCCACTCAACATGCCATTACGGTTCACAACACGATGAGCAGGAATTTTAGGCTTTACCCTGTCGGCCCCATGCATAGCCCAGCCCACCATCCGGGAAGAAGATTTCGCGCCCAGGCAGGCGGCAATAGCACCATAAGAAGTTACCCGGCCCTTGGGGATTTGTCTGGCTACCTCAAATACGAGTTCAAAGAAAGTTTCCTTGCGTCCGGTAGGAGTGAGAGAGGCCAGCTTTTCCTGAGAAGGCAGCTTGGGCTTACCGGTTGTCTTGCGTGTAGCCATTCGATTTTCTTTTATTAAGCAATTCTGTACGACGGGGCTCGGGCACACGGATATAGTCATAAGGACAATGCAGGCAGCCATTCCCGCAACATTGCCCCCGTTCCAGGTGATACTTGGCAGTTAGCACCACGTATCCCTGCTCGTTGTAATAATAATCAACTCCTTCTATCAGTTCCTTCTTCAAGCAACAATTCTTTTAGCGCGTCATTCTTATCAGGTAAAGGATCAGCCGGTAAGCTGAACTGCAGGTAATGGATGCGGCTGCTCTGGGCAATATCCAGCCCCTCGTAATGTGTTTTGATCTTCAGCTCTTCGGGGATGTTCGCATTCCCATACACATCGTCCATATCCTGGATCAGCGGCAGCCCATGCAGGTCGATCACCCATTTGGTAAAGCGGTACAGGCTGGGCGAATCCGTTTTCAGGTTGATATAACCCCCTGGTTTAAGTATTTGTTGGTACAGCCGCAGGAATTTGGGATGCGTAAGACGCTTTTTGGCTTTACCGGTACGCAATTGAGGATCGGGGAAAGTGATCCATATCTCAGAAACCTCACCAGGAGCGAAATAACTGCCTATCTGGTCGATCTGCGTACGTAGGAAGCCCACGTTGGTCAGGTTCTCCTGTAGAGCCTTTTTAGCCCCCACCCAGATGCGGTTACCCTTGAGATCCACCCCCAGGAAGTTCTTGTCAGCATGCAGCCTGCCAAGCCCTACAGCATACTCCCCCTTGCCACAGGCAAGCTCCAGCACGATAGGATTATCATTATGAAAAAAGTCCTTCCATTTACCCGGCATGTTTTCCGGGTACTGCAGCACATTCGGGAAGGAGGTCATCTCTGCAAAACGAATTAACTTCTTATAGCCCATAAGCCGCAAAAGTAGCTAAAACAAAAAACCCGCTGAAAAGAACAAAAGTTCTATCAACGGGTTGTGCCGGCCGCAGAGGTGCCCATGTGAACTACCGATAATTAATCATTATCGTTGTTGTCACAAGTATATTCTATCTCAGTGATTGGAGTATTGAAGAAAGCCGGGGCCCCTTCATTCCTTGGATCAGCAGGATAGGAAGTCGGTAGATTTTTAGAGTTGTAAGTCAGCGCTGGATAGAAGTTGTTCTTGCTGTAGTCGCGCATCATGAAAGCCAGTACCAGGCTGGTGCGCAGGTAGTTGGTTTTGTTGTCGTACGTACCCCCGGATCTCACGAGGTTATCATTGGAGTTATAGGTATAAACCTTCTCCTGAGTGGTGGAAGGATAACCTACCAAATGGTTAATTACTTTAGATACCCTTCCTTTTGAATCATAGCTGTATTCATTTACAAAAGCCTGGTAGAAAGAAGCAGGATTGTTGATATCAGTGCCCGCAAACAAGGTCGTATCGCGTACAATGAAATTATTATTGTCATAAAAATACCGGGTATAGTACTCGATATATCCAGGACCATAATCAGCTATAAAAGTCTTCAACCGTTGGTTATTGTCATAGGTAAAAGAATAGTTGGGACGACCTGTCGTGGTGTTGCTTTGGGTAATTTTTACAGGATCACCCCAGGCATTGTTGGTAAAAGTGTAAGTGCTCACCTCAAAAGGATCGGTTTCATAGAACCGGTACTTGGAGGTGATCTTTTCAATCTTACAGGCGACTTCAAAATGAGCCCTTTTTTTACAGGAAATCGAGAAGAAAACGGCGGCTAAGGCTAATAGCCGGAGAAGGTTTAAAATTCGCATACAATCAATAGATTTAAATGGTTGATAATAAAATGGTGATCGAAGTTAATTATTATTTTAAATTAACAAAAACTCATAAGTTATTTAATTATGAATAATATGTGATGATTAATGAGAGGTATGGGCATGAAAATACAGTCAGGGCATGGGCCTGTTAATGGGCATAGAAAGATTGGAATAAAACGGAGTATTGGAGTAAATAGAGGAGTATTGGAAACGGGAGACGTTTCTGATTCGGAGATTTTCTATAGTCTGAAAGAGGAAATAAAGATAGGGAAGCCTTGGTAGTTTACCAAAATGGGAATAAAAAAGAAAAACCCTCCCGGAAGAATCCAGAAGGGTTTTATGTGTTGCTTGCTCTGGCTGTAGAGGGAGGATTCGAACCTCCACGGGGCAGTTAGCTGTAGCGCAATCTGTGGTGGTCAACCCCAGTCATCCCGAAGGACGGCATTACACTACGTTTATCCTGTGGTCCCCACCCCCGAGACAAGGGGGCATGTCTGCCAAGTTCCATCACCCCACAGTATTAGATCGATGTAAAGAACGATTACAGTGCAATATTAAAGAAATTAGCCGGATCGTTGAGAATTATTCAATAAAAATTTTGAAAGTTTCGATATTCTACAAATATTTGCACAATTGTTTGATGTTTTACAAAAACGATTGCGAAAATGGGAGCTAAATTGAATCTTGATAAACTCGATTTGCAGATTATTCACGAAATGATGGATAATGCTGAGATTTCCTACGCCGATCTTGGAAAAAAGCTATTCGTATCTGGGGGTACCATCCATGTACGCATTAAAAAGCTACAGGAAGCAGGGATAGTGAAAGGTACTAAATTAAACGTGGACCTGAAGCAAATGGGCTACGATGTGATTGCCTTTATTGGCATATACCTCGAAAAAAGCTCATTGTACGATTCCGTAGCTAAAGAACTCCAGAAAATACCAGAGATCACCCGACTCAATTATACCACCGGCAACTACAGCATGTTTGCGGAAATTATCTGCCGCGATATTAACCAATTACGCTTTGTATTACACGATGAATTACAGAAGATCAAAGGCATAGAGCGCACCGAAACCTTTATCTCCCTCGAAGAAAGCTTTAATCGGAACGTACAGGTGATGGCTTGATAAAATCACTGCCGGCCGTACAATAAAAATGAAGTTTAAAATAAGCCAATTTAATATTAGCTTTAAAGCAGGTTCATTTCAATATACCTTTTGCAACATGAAAAAGATCGTATTATTAAGCCTTACTGTTTTGTTCTTTCTGGCCATTATGCCTGCTTGTAAAAAAGGCGGCGGAGGTGGTGGCGGTGGCAGTTGCTCCGAAACAGCCTTGCAGGTAAGCACCTCACCAGCCAATAATTCCACCGAGCCTGCCGCACCGGGCCCTAACTTTCCGTTACAGATAAACATCACTGCAGGATTGCCCGCAGCAGGTGTTACCATCGAAGTAACCGCAGGTCCCGAAGCTGGTGGCGCTAATTTCTTTACACAAACATTGCCGGATGTGAAAGCAGCCATCAGTAATTTCAGCATTACTGGCACACCTTCCACTACACCCAGCATAGTGAGAATCACCATAACATCCAAAAGCTGCGCTTCCAACAAATGGACCGGCAGCTACCGCTATTCAAAGAAATAGACATTATTTATACAAAGTTGCCAGTGATCGGTTTCCGGTGACTGGCAATTTTCTTTTATGCTTTAACCTGTAAAGCATCCCGCAGGCCATTGCCCAGCATATTGAAGGCCAATACAAGCAGCATAATGGCAAACCCTGGCGCCAGCGCCAGCATGGGATTATGAGTAATGATGAAGTTATAATTCTCTTTGATCATCAGCCCCCAGCTTGGTTGTGGAGGCTGAACACCTACACCCAGGAAGCTTAAGCCAGCCTCTATTACAATGGCCGATGCAAAATTAGAAGCCGCCACTACCATCACAGGCCCCATTACATTGGGCAGCACATGACGCGCAATGATCCGCGGATGGCCATAGCCCAGCGCCCGCGCTGCTTCCACATATTCCATCTCCCGCACACTCAAAACCTGACCACGTATGATACGCGCCACATTCACCCACATCGTCAGACCAATAGCAATAAACACCTGCCAGAAACCTTTACCCAGCATCAGTGTAATGGCAAATACCAACAATAAAGTAGGGATGCTCCAGATAACATTGATAAACCACATGATCGCATCATCCACCCATCCCCGGAAATAACCGGCCAGTGCCCCCAGCAATACACCAATGCTCAGCGATATTAATACAGTAACCAATCCTACACTGAGACTTACACGCACGCCCACGAGCAACCTGCTCAGGATATCGCGCCCGTATTTATCGGTGCCCAGGTAAAACTTTTGGGAAATGATCCTATAATCCTCCTTGTTGCCGCCTTCTTCCCAGCGTGTTGCGTGCAAGGGATAAGCTACCCGTTCAGTCACACCCTCATCGATAAACTGCTGAATAATGAGACTATCACCTGCTTGCTTGTAGCCAGAGATAGGGATATATTGATAATAATCTTCTCGCCCATCCAGAAGACGACTAAAGAAAGAGACGTCTTGAATAGTGCGCTCCTTGGGTAGCAGCAGGAATTGCTGTGTATAACCAGGCTTCTGCCCACCGATCTCCACGATCATTCTGTTGGCATTGGGAGTGCCATCAGACGCCAGAAAATGAGCCAGCAAAGCAACTACCAAAGCAAGCCCAATGATCACGATGCCAAACATCGCGCCTTTATTGCGCTTCAATCGCCGCCAGGTACTTCGGGTCGTGGCAGTAGCCATTAGTGAATATAAAGTTTAGTAAACTTAAGGTTGCTTGCTGATCGTCCTTCCCTTCCATTCATACTTTCCAAACTTTCCCAGCCATCCTGCAATAATAGTATATACGATATGAATTGGTTGTAAAAAAGGAAAATACTTCATCAGCGATTGCTGACCGAAGAAGATAGCTGCAGCATGAACAAAAGGAAATTCGATCAGCACCTTGGCCAGCAGCAAGATCAGGCAAAAGAAAAGCCAGATATTTTGCCAGAAAGCAGCTACAGCAGAAACTACGAAGCAAACATTGACGAGATATACCAATAAGAGCGTCCAGAAGATGCGCTTATCATCATACCGGTCAGCCTTGCTGGCCCAGCGGATACGCTGGTGAAAGAAAGCCTTCCAGCTTGCAGCAGGAGCGGTCGATACAATAGCTTCCCTGGCCTTTAGGTAAAACACACGGTCGGGATATTGCTTAAAGATCTTATGCATTAATAACATATCATCACCGGAAGGAATATTGTCGATACCCGCAAAGCCATTTACCTCCTCGAACGCTTTCTTTTCATAAGCAAGGTTGGCCCCATTGCACATAGAGTGAAAACGCTTGAATACAGACGCGCCGGTAATACCCTGCAGCGTAATAAAATCCAGCGACTGAAATACACTCAACAATGAACGGCGCGAAACAATTTTTACTGGCGCAGCAATAAACTTCGCTTGGGTTGCTTCATAAAAAGCTGCAATACTTTCAAGCCAGTGCTCACCAAAAAAGCAGTCCGCGTCAGTAGTAACGATCAGGCTGCCCTTTGATTCACGGATGCCGGTTTCAATAGCTTTTTTCTTAAAAGACTGCGTAACTGCTTCACTGTCGAGATGAGCAGCGAGGTTAATAGGCTTTAAAGGCAATTCCGGGTAAGAAGCCTGCTGCAAAATAGACCAGGTATTATCAGTCGAATGATCATTGACGATGATTACTTCATACAGCGATGAAGGATACCGCTGTCTGTTCAGGGAGTCGAGCAGTGTAGGAATATTGCTTTCCTCATTGCGCGCTGCAACGATCACCGAAATAAAAGTGCTGGGTTTGGTATCAGGCAGCTTGAACACCGGTAATTGGTTCCACGCCCGGTGATAATAATTAATAAGAATGGCATAAGCCACCATCAGTAAGAAAAATATGAAAAGGAATATTGGCATGTAATTAAGATGCTAAAAGTTCAAGGATCACCGCCACGTTCTTTTCCTGCAACACCTGGTGACCGGTAGGAATTACCTGCAACGTACAGAAAGATTCAATACCACGGCGGAATTTTTCCCCTCGCTCATGACGGATAATACGATCGTATTGCCCATACAACAAACGAACAGGAATTGAATACTGTACAACTGCTTTCTTTATGACAGGAAGATGAGGCTTAATGTTGCGCATACACGTCCAGCGATTATATAATTCCTCGCGCACCTGTTGATCATGAATATAATAACGGGTGAATTTGTAAATACTTTGGTTGATAAGCCCCAACACATTACCGGTTTTTAACAGCCACATGAACCACTGCGGATGCCGCATGGTAAAACGGAACAGGCGGTTACCAATAAACGTACGCGTGGCCAGCCAGTACCATATGTTCACCTTAAGCCCATCAGGCGCCAGCAAAATTACTTTGTCGGTTTGTGCAGGTATCTTTTCCAGCAGGCTCAATGCAACCCTGCCGCCCATGCTGAAACCGGCAAGCGTGAGTCGCCCCATATTACCCCCATGCTCTTGGCAAATGCTGTTGATGATGGCAATCAGATCATCAGCAGAAAATTCAAGACCCTCATTCCAGGTTGTGCCACCATGAAACGGCAGATCAATGGCCAGCAGCCGGTAACCGGCAGGCAGGTAAGATTCCAGAAAACGAAAAGTTTTCTCCGACTCTCCATAGCCATGCAAACAAAGCAGCAGCTTTTCACCACTGCCGCCATAGCTGTAATGAATTGTTGACGACCGGTAATTGATAGAAGCAGATTGCATAAGACACCTGCGATAAAACTACAACATTATTACTAAGTATAATAAGCATACAGCAGGCCCTTGCGAAGCCTGCTGTATAAGAATGGGAGCAATATGATATTTATTTGCTGAACGACTTGGTAAACGATTCCCCATGAGCACCGATAACACGCACAAAATATAATCCGGCGGGCAACTGTACTACTGGAACAGAAACCTGATTAACACCATTACTTACAGATCGTGTAAATCGTTGCAGGGACACACCGCCGCTATTGCGAATGTCGATAGTAATAGCTTGCGCTTGGGCGGCAACGATCTCCAGCTGCAGCCTTTTATCTGCCGGAACAGGATAGATTCTTTGTACAGCCAATGCCGGCAATGCATTCCTGATTATTACGGTCTTTGAATAATACGTGCGGTCCCTTTCACGCACGGCAAGGCGGTAATAGCTGGTGCCCGGCAGTGGCGATTGATCAGTGAAAGAGTAGGAGTGAAGCCCCATTTGATTATTCACGGGCAACTGTTGCAGCAATTCAAAGTCCTGCCCGTTCTGGCTCCGTTGCACAGCAAAAGAGCCCAACGGATCGTCATGCTCAGCCTGCCATTGCACCGCCACCCTTTTATCCTGTAAAGCGGCGGAGAATTGCTGCAATTTCACAGGCAGCGTAATGCCGAATACATTCTTTGCCCTTACCCTCTCAAACAATTGCCGGTGCCCCGCATTGTTGAAGTGTATATTATCACCCGCAGAGTACATGGGTAGAATAGTAGTATCAGCCGGATTATACATCCCGTCCCAGAAATTAAGCGTATTGGCTACGGTAAAACGGTTGATTATAGAATCCTTTATGTCGGCCAACTTGCGCTTCATGGCCGAAGAGGCGAACGCCCCATCTGTTCGTGGCTGTGAAGTAGTGATATAACACTTATTGCCAAGCCGGGTAGCCGAATCATAAATAACCTGCAGGCAAAACATGATCTCGGCAATACTATATACGGTGTATTGATTGGTGGGATAATTAACAATAACCACCCCATTGGCAGGAATAGCCATGCCGGACAAGAGATTTACAGCCTGGGTAACATTATCAGTTGGAAACGGACTCTCACGCATCGGCGGTGGCGTATAACTCGATGGCATACCCCGGTAGCAGCTGGAGCCCGAAATGCCAATATTATAAACAGTATCTACTAAGCCAAGCCCGTTTTTATAATAAAAAGAAAAACGTCTCATCCAGGAACTGTCTAATGGGAATGCACCCTGGCCGGCAACGGTGGAAGACCCCATGCCTACCAATCGCATATTTTGGGCAGATACTGGTACACAAAAAGATACACATACCAGGAGTAGGTAAAGACGTGTCATACGAGGTTGGGTTATCGTTAATAAATAGACGGATACCAGATGGTCGAGGACATTAGAGAGGATATCAGTATAAAACCATTAGAGGGTGGGAAAGCGAAGCTAACGATTTTTCGGCTGCCTTCCACCGGCTACACGTTTCCCCTTAGCAATTTAATTGTCGGAAAACTTGCGGATAAATAAGAAAATACGTAAGTTTGGATAGTTGCACAAACAACTATATGTCAAACAACCAATTCAGAAAAGGCGAACTGTACAGCTTTATTACTGGTAAAGCATCTACAGCCATTGCCCGGCGACTGCAGAAGAAGTTCAATACGGCAGAGTTGAACGTAACCATAGAACAATGGAGCGTTCTATACCATTTGTGGAAGCAGGATGGCATCAGCCAGCAGGAACTGTGCAATGCTACATTCCGCGATAAGCCCAGCATTACGCGGCTGGTAGATAATCTCGAGAAACTGCAACTGGTAAAGAGAGTTTCATCAGACGCCGACCGCCGCATGAACCTCATCTTCCTTACCCGGCAGGCACAAAAGCTCCAGGAACAAAGCATGGGGCTGGCCGAAGAAACATTGAACGAAGCCCTGGAAGGAGTACCGCCGGAACGCATTGAGATTTGTAAAGAAGTACTACAAATAGTTTACGATAACTTAAAATAGCGCTTACCCACTTACAACTAAAAACTTTCCATATGAGCAGCACAACACAACAACAAGCAGGTTTGAAAGGCGGCGAATGGCTGATCAAAGAAGGTTCCGCTTTCGACACCTTCATCCCGGAAGATTTTAATGAAGAACAACAGATGGTGAAAGACATGTGTACCACCTTCCTGGATGCAGAGATCTTGCCGATCATTGACCGCATTGATAAACTGGAGCCCGGCCTGATGCCCTCCCTCGTAGCCAAAGCTGGCGAGCAGGGATTGCTGGGAGCTTCCATTCCGGAAGCTTATGGAGGCCTGGGTAAAGACTTCATTACCTCTACCCTGGTTAATGAAGGATTGGGTGGTGGCTTTTCATTCTCAGTGGCCGTAGCTGCTCATACTGGTATCGGCACATTGCCGATCTTATACTTTGGTACCGACGCACAAAAAGAAAAATACATAACTAAACTGGCTACCGGCGAATGGAAAGGAGCCTACGGTCTTACAGAGCCAGATAGCGGTAGTGATGCACTCGGTGCAAAAACAACGGCCAAGTTAAGCGCCGATGGCAAACATTACTTGCTCAATGGCCAGAAATGCTGGATCACCAACGGCGGATTTGCTGATGTATATACCGTATTCGCCAAAGTAGATGGCGATAAGTTCACTGGTTTCATCGTAGAAAGAAGCTTTGAAGGATTTACACAAGGCCAGGAAGAACACAAAATGGGTATCAAAGGATCCTCTACCGTACAACTCTACTTCCAGGATTGTAAAGTGCCGGTTGAAAATGTACTGGGCGAGATCGGCAAAGGCCATATCATCGCCTTCAACATCCTTAACATAGGACGGTTGAAGCTTTGTGCAGCTGCATTAGGCGCAGCCAAAAGAGCAAGTAATACTACCATACAATACGCCAACACCCGCGAACAATTCAAAACGGCAATTGCCAACTTCGGAGCTATCAAACACAAGCTGGCCGAAATGGCGATTAAGATGTGGGTGGCCGAAAGCGCTTTATACCGTGCTTCCAAATGGATCGACGATAAAGAACAGGAACTATTGGGTGCTGGCAAGCCATTCAACGAAGCGCTACTGGGAGCCGCAGAAGAATATGCCATCGAGTGCGCAATATTGAAAGTATTTGGCAGTGAAATGCTGGACTTTGTAGTCGATGAAGGCGTGCAGGTGCACGGCGGTAACGGCTTCAGCGATGAATACATCATTTCAAAAGGATACCGTGATAGCCGCATCAACCGTATTTACGAAGGCACCAACGAGATTAATCGCCTGCTCACAGTGGATATGGTATTGAAGCGTGCCATGAAAGGCCGTCTGGACCTCATGGGACCGGCGATGGCTGTACAAAAAGAGTTGATGAGCATTCCTGATTTTGGCAGCGGCGAAGAAGAAGCATTCGCTAAAGAAAAGAAAGCCATTGCCAACTTTAAGAAAGCGATCCTCATGACAGCTGGCGCAGCAGTACAGAAACTGATGATGAAGATCGAGAGCGAACAGGAGATACTGATGCACATTGCAGACATGGCTATAGAGACATTCAATGCCGAAAGCGCTTTACTCAGAGTAATTAAACTGGCAGACAAGAAAGGAGAAGCCGCTACCCAGTTCGAGCTGGATATCATGCGCACCTACCTCTATGATGCAGCCGACAGAATTAATAAACATGGTAAGGATGCGATCAACTCCTTTACGGAAGGCGACGAGCAACGAATGATGTTGCTGGGAATAAAACGCTTTACAAAAGTAGAATCCTTCAACAGCAAAGAAGCACGCCGCAGAATTGCTGAGAAGCTTATCAAGGACAATAAGTATCCATTATAAGCACGCAACATTAAGTAACTGATCTACACGATGCAGGGTGGCAGCGCAAGCTGCCACCCTTTTTATATGTCCCCCTGCAAAAGCAGGCAGAAAAAGGCGCACAAATATTTCAAAATACACATGCGTTGCCAGCAATTTGTTGCAAACGAATTTGATATCAGATTGAAGTGTATTTTGCTGTATGAAACAAACTGCACTGACCGTTTTCCTGCTCTTTGTATTGATCAACATTCATGCACAGGACACCATACCCACACACTTTTATGTGAAGACTACTGGCCAGCTTCCCTTTCTTGAATATGGCTTGGGCGATGATCGTCTCGGAGGTGCTAAGATGACTTACCTCGACACCAATGTGGTGCTTAAAGTAGTAGACTCAGTAGGGACAGATTACAAAGTGCAGCTCTCCCGGTATCATACAGCATATGTTGCTAAGTCAAATGTGAAACCAACCGATACATCATTACACATCAAGCCTTATTACCTCACCAATAGTTGGCGCGTATACGGCAATGCTACCCACGACTTCGTTACTGTAAGTATGGAAGAGAAGTTGCCTTACCGCGCGATACAACAAATCAGTCCTTCACGACTGGTAGTAGATATCTTTGGAGCTACTTCCAATACCAACTGGATCACACAAGTAAAGACAGTAAAAGAAATTAAGAACGTCTGGTACGAGCAGGTCGAAGATGATGTAGTAAGAGTATTCATTGAGTTGCAACACCAGCAACATTGGGGACACTATATTTCCTACGACAGTGCAGGCAGGCGGCTCATCATCCGAATTAAACGACAGCCGGAAAAGTTAAAAATAAAGAACCTGGTCATTGCGGTAGATGCAGGACATGGTGGAAGCAACGCCGGAGCATTGGGTACAAAGACCAAAGTGTACGAGAAAGAATACACCCTGCAGTTTGCGCAGGCTTTGCAAAAATACTTGAGCCGCAAAGGAGTAACTGTTTATATGACCCGCACCACAGACGTTGATATCAGCATGCCCGATCGTACCCTCGCCCTCCGCCAGCAAGACCCTAATTTATTAATTAGCCTGCACCTCAACTCCGCCGGCAACCCGTCCGCCAAAGGTACCAGCACCTATTATCGCTACATTGGCTTCCGGCCACTTACCCAATTCGTGCTGGACAGGATGCTCCAACTGGGTTTGGATAATTACGGAAATATCGGCAACTTCAATTTCGCTTTGAGTGGCCCTACAGAATACCCCAATTGCCTCGTGGAAATAGCATTCCTGAGCAATGCAGAAGATGAAAGTAAGATCAGGGACCCCGCCTTTCACAAGGCAGTGGCCAAAAAGATTTATAAAGGAATAAGGGATTGGCTCAAAGCGAATAGGAAGTAAAAACAAAACCTTTTGATATGAGCACCACCCGTCGTGAGTTTATTGCTAATACCGGTAAAGCTGTAGTTGCCGGCGGATTGATTACATTAGCGGAAAATAATACATCCGAAATGGCCGAAAATAAGTTCATCCACCACGTATACTTCTGGTTAAAGAACCCTGACAGCAAAGAAGACAAGGCAAAGCTGGTTGCCGGACTGAAAAAGCTCTCCGCCGTTAAAACCATCAAATGGTTCCACATTGGTGAGCCTGCCTCCACCAGCCGCGAAGTGATCGATGGCAGCTATTCAATCTCATGGTGCACGATGTTTGACAATGGTCCCGACCAGGACAGCTACCAAACAGACCCCATTCACCTGAAGTTCGTAGAAGAATGTTCATCCTTGTGGACAAAGGTGATTGTGTATGATTCCATAGATGCCAAATGAGAGGCTATCTACTCGTCGAAAAACAAATAAATCCCGGTGAGGATACATTCATAGAAAGCCCGTCCAGCGAAAACAACTTTGCCGTTGTTTTTGAGGACGACACTACTACGGGTTATTTCTATGCCCTTGAGTTAACGCCCGGAACGGGGGAACAGCGTATACTGGATGCCCTGCACATATACAATACGGAAGAAATAGCAGACGAAGACAAGCCCTTTCACCTGAAAATAATATGGTCAAGAGATTGGCTCAAATGTGCATTGATCATCAATGCACATTGTCATGCCATCTTTGATTTTGAAAACCAGGGAGGCTACAACCTCAATGAATTTCCGCCACCCAACACCATCTGGACAAAGGGCGACAGGAAATTGACCAACGATCTGATCAATGCTATTTTTACATAAGAAGACCTGACAAGTTTCGTAGTAAGAGAAACCTGTCAGGTCTTATCGTATAAGTTCAATTATTGCACACCGGAAGCCGCCGCTTCATCTACAAACCAGTGCAACTCACCAGAGGCAGGTTGAATGATCTGCGAGGGATATTGATCCACATTACGCGCACCTTTCAATACTTCCTTCAGCGCATTAGCTTTATTACTGCCAAAAGTGAGGAAAGCCACTTTGCGGGCGTTGTTCACGATAGGCGCAGTCAGCGTAATACGGTACATTTCCTGCGGCGCGAGATAAAAAGCCTTTACCCACGCAGTCGCTTCATGAATAACAGCTGTATGCGGGAAAAGCGATAAAGTATGACCATCATCACCCATGCCATTCAGCACAAGATCAAACGTAGCACCTTCAGCCGGAAAATATTGGCGCAATACCTTTTCATATTCAGCAGCAGATTCCTCGGGTCCAATATCAGTCCGCATGATGTGCACCTGATCCTTGACCACAGGCACATGATTCAGCAACTGTTCAAAGGTCATACGGGCATTGTTGCGGCTATCCGTATAAGGAACGGCACGCTCATCACCCCAGAAAATATGCATCCTTTTCCAGTCGATCCTTTCCTTGTAAGGAGAAGAAGCCAGCAATTCATACAAATGCTTGGGAGAATTGCCGCCGGTAACAACCCAGGTAAAACGATCTTGCGTAGCTAAAGTTGATTCAATATTACTGGTGATCCATTCGGCCAATTCCCGGCTCACCGCGTTTGAATCCTTTTGAATATGAAGCTGCATGCAAATAGTCGATAATGAATGATCAATAAGTTACTTCGTGCCCACAGACGATGTGCTGTTAGACTGCTTTTGAATAGGCAGGTTCACCCAGTTATGACCATCGCGGGCTATCAATGCCTCTGCATCTTCAGGGCCCCAGCTATCAGGAGCATAGTTCGGGAAATCCACAGGAGGCCTTGCTTCCCAGGTTTCCAGGATCGGCATGATGATCTTCCACGCAGCTTCCACCTGGTCCGAACGCATGAACAAGGTAGCATTACCTTCCATCACGTCCAGCAACAGCGTTTCGTATGCTTCTGGCTCTTCCTCATCATAAGAGTCTTTATAACTGAAGATCATGTCAACCGGGTTAAGCGTCATCGACTGACCCGGGCGTTTAGCCTGGAAGCGAAGACGGATATCCATTTCAGGTTGAATGCTGATAGTAAGCCTGTTGGGGCGCCATGTTTCAGCCGCTTCCGGAGGGAAAGCGTAAAAAGGAGCGGGACGGAATTGAACGGTAATGATTGTCGACTTTTGGTTCATCCGCTTGCCGGTGCGCACATAGAAAGGCACATCCTGCCAGCGCCAGTTGTCGATATAAAACTTAACAGCCGCAAAACTGTCTATCGGTGAGGTCGGTGATACATTCTTTTCCTGGCGGTAGCCGGAAACCTGCTTGCCCTTCATCCAGCCATCGGAATATTGGCCACGTACTGCATACTTTTGAACCTCTTCAGGCGATATCCTGCGGATGGCATTCAGCACATCCACCTTCTTGTTGCGGATCTCATCAGCTTCAAAAGAAACAGGCGCTTCCATCGCGATCATACACATCAGCTGCAAAATGTGATTCTGCACCATATCACGCAGCGCACCAGAGCTTTCATAATAGTCACCACGACCTTCGGCGCCTACCGTTTCAGCAGCGGTGATCTGTATATGCTCGATGTAATTCTTGTTCCAGATGGGCTCAAACAAGGCATTGGCAAAACGCAGTGCCAGGATGTTTTGAACAGTCTCTTTACCGAGATAGTGATCGATGCGGTAGATCTGCTTCTCGTCAAACATGCTCGACAATAACTGGTTCAGTTCATGAGCACTTTTCAGGTCATGGCCAAACGGCTTCTCCACCACGATGCGGGTACACTTGGTGTCGGAGCAAATATTCAAAGGACCCAGCTTGCTGGCAATATCAGGCACCAGCTGCGGGGCCACAGCCATATAGAAAATAACATTGGGATGTTCGCCAAACTCCTGCTCTTTCTCCTTTACGATGTCGGCGATCTTTTGATAGTCGGCTTCATTCGAAGCGTCCATTTGCAGGTACGATACATTTTGGGAAAAAGTAGCCCATTTGCCATTCTGCTCACCTTTACGGCGGGAGAACTGTTGGATGCCATCCAGCAAATGCTTGCGGTAATCTTCGTTAGAGTAAGGCCTTCTGCCGATGCCTACGATGCTAAACTTATCGGGCATCCAGTTATCGATAAACAGGTTGTATAAGGCAGGAGACAGTTTGCGGTGATTCAGATCACCGCTGCCACCAAAAATGAACAAAAGGGAGGCTGGTGGACGTTTGTGATGTTGCATGGTTAGTTAATTTAAGTCTGGAAGCTATCCTTCCGACTATTTATTCCAGATCGTATGAAAAGTTCCTGGCTGGTCGATACGTTGATAAGTGTGAGCGCCAAAATAATCACGTTGCGCCTGCACAAGATTAATAGGCAACTGACCACTGCGGTAAGCATCGAAATAGCTGATCGCAGTAAGCAGGTTGGCCGCTGCATAATTGTTTTGGATCGCAGAAACAGCTACAGCGCGCAGGTTTTGCTCCTTGCCTTGCAGCAATTGAGCGATCTGCTCATCTAATAATAAGTTTTCAAGCTGCGGGTTCTTAGTATAGATCTTGGTAAACAGGTCGAGCAGGGAAGAGCGGATGATACAACCACCGCGCCATACGCTTACCACTTTTGGCATGGGAATTTGCATATCCAGGTCAGTAGAAGCCTTGTGCAGCAAAGCAAGACCTTGCGCATAACTGATCAATACACCAAAAAACAACGCATCATGAACCTGTTGGATAAACTCCTCTTTAGGAGTGCCGATCTTGCCAGCCTGAGTCTTATACAGTGATGCCGCTTTTACCCTTTCCTCCTTGATAGAAGAAATATTACGCATGGTAACCGACATATCGATAGTTGGAATAGGTACGCCGATCTCCATAGCGTCTTGCGATGTCCATTTACCCGTGCCTTTCGCGCCAGCCTTGTCAAGGATCACATCCACCAGGCGTTGAGATGACTTATCGTCGGGCTGCAGGAAAATATCGGCAGTAATTTCTACCAGGAACGATTGCAGGTCGCCCTTGTTCCAGGAGTCAAATACCTTGTGCAATTCATCGTTGCTAAGACCAGCGCCGCGGTGCAGCAGGTCATAACATTCACTGATCAGTTGCATAATGGCATACTCAATACCATTGTGCACCATCTTTACATAATGGCCGGCAGCACCCTTACCAAGGTGAGCCACACACGGTTCGCCATTCACTTTGGCAGCAATGGCTTCCAGCATAGGCTGCACGTGAGGATAAGCCTCCTGATCGCCGCCTGGCATGATGCTGGGGCCTGTACGCGCGCCCTGCTCACCACCGGAAACACCTACACCCATAAAATGAATACCCTTTTCCTTGCAGTAAGAAACACGGCGTAAAGTATCAGTATAGTGAGAATTACCACCGTCGATCACGATATCACCCTTTTGGATCAGGGGCAGCAGACTTTCAATAACATCGTCTACCGGTTTGCCGGCGGGAACCAGCATCATGATCTTGCGGGGAGTAGAGAGCTGACTGATCATTTCTTCCAGCGTTACCACCCCTTTTACCGTAGTGCCGGGTGTGGCAGCCGCCTCGAAAGCCGTTGTCTTCTGATTGTCTTTATCAAAGCCGATTACTTTAAATCCGTGATCAGCCATATTCAGTAACAGGTTCCTGCCCATTACGCCAAGGCCGATCATTCCAAAGTCGAATAGTTGTGCAGCCATAAAATTATGAATGAGGAACAAAATTAGGTAGTGCAGATGGTATCAAAAAAAAGAACTATTGGCTATTTTATGTGTTTACTTGTACCAGGAACCGTAAAAAATACAAAAGCCTGCTCTGCATCGGGCAAAACAGGCTTCGTTAAACTATTGTAAACAGCTACTTTTTAGCAGGGACACTGCTTTCAGGATGCTCCTTGCCATGGTGGCAGGTCATACATCCTACAGGAGCCACAGCAGTGGTGTCGCCTTGCTTATAATGGAAATATTTTTTGTTGATCTTGGCCGTCATACGATACATATCGCGGGCCATTTCCTTTTCCGGCTTGTCATCACTGGCAAAGTCCATCTTCTTGGGATCGTCCTTACGGGGCGAGTGGCAAAAACTACAACGTACACCCAGCGCAACCTTCCATTCATCCATGACTTTCTCCAGGTCATCATGACTGATATTCCTGGGCAGCACCTTCAAATTCTTGAAAGTCGGTTTAGGAGGCTTACTCGCAGCAATGCCCGCCAATACCAGGATCACTAACATGAACAAAACAGTCGTCTTCTTCTTAAACAACATAGTTTACAAGCTTTTAGTGAATGAAAATAAGGAAAGGCAATGGCTTACAAAACAAAAAAATTACAATTCTCTGACATTTGACGAGAAGTAGACTGATTGCTTGTATTAACAAAGGATTATTATACGACGATCATTTTGAACATAAAAGGTTGTATATTTGCGGCGTCAATTTGAGGTTTAGCATTTAGTAAGTGAATGATAGTCTGCTACGCATCTCTGCTAATAGTTAATTTGTCTTTCTTACGCTGCTTTTTCTCTCAGATCTTTTATATAATTTAACCAGTATTTTGTTATGAACATTTATGTTTCAAATTTAAGTTTCAACGTTACCGATGAAGACCTGCAGGATTTCTTTGCTGATTACGGTGAAGTTTCTTCTGCCAAAGTAATTACCGACAAATTCACCAACAAAAGCCGTGGATTTGGTTTTGTAGAAATGCCCGATGATGAAGCCGCCCGCAAAGCAGTAGCTGAACTGGATGGTGGTATCGTAGAAGGCCGTGCTATCAAAGTAACTGAAGCTCGTCCCCGTGAAGAGCGCAGTGGTGGCAACGACCGTCGTTCATTCTCTCGCAGCAACAACAACCGTTACTAATCGGTTTCACTGAAATAAATGAAGACCCTCCAACACTGGAGGGTTTTTTTATGCCCTGCCATGTTGCGTTATTTCATATCTTCCACAGCTATGAATCTGATAGGAAACCTCATCTGGCTCATCTTTGGTGGACTCTGGTCGGCACTTGGTTACGTTGTAGGAGGCTTTGTGCTTTGCATCACGGTGGTAGGTATACCCTGGGGCTTACAATGCTTTAAACTGGCTGGCGTGGTACTATGGCCATTTGGCAAGCAGATCGTGCCCAAGCCGGGTGGCACCGGTTGTCTCTCCCTCTTTTGCAACATTATCTGGCTGCTTTGCGGCGGATTATATACGGCATTCATACACCTTGTATTTGCCGCCCTGCTATTTATCACGATCATCGGCATTCCCTTTGCCCGTCAGCACCTCAAACTGATGGAGCTTTCCTTCATGCCCTTCAGTCGTAACGTAATTGGCTAATACCGATAACTCGTTGCCTTGCTGCCTTTTCACAAGATTTTAATCCCCCGGGTTTTTGCCAAACATAAGAAAAGCCCTAACCTTGCGTTATTGCCCATAGGAGATCAATTACAAGCCTCATCCCGCGTACAACCAACCAAAAGATGCAAAGACGCCATTTCACCTGGACCTTCCTTTCCTTTATTATAATGTTGGCGGCAGCCTTCACTTCCTGTAACGGCGGCGATAAACCAGCCACCAGCAATCCCGCTGATTCCCTGTCGAAAGTGGCCAGCACACCACCAGCGCCACCACAAAAGAAATTCGGCTTGCCGGTAGACTCATTTGCTGTGATCGAAAAAACGATCCAGCGCAATGAATTCCTGGCCAACATCCTGGAGTTGTACCAGGTAGATGAGCCCACCATTGCCCTGCTGGCCGTTAAATCAAAAGGAGTATTTGACATCCGCAATATCCGAGCAGGCAATCAATACACGGTGTTCTGTACCAAAGACAGCCTGCAGAAAGCCCTTTACTTTGTATACCAGCCCAACGCTATAGATTATATAGTATACGACCTGCGCGATTCCATCAGCATCTATACAGGCAAAAGAGAAGTGACCACCCGCACACTTACTGCCTCCGGCAAAATAGAAAGCTCATTATACGAAACCTTTAAAAAAGCAGGCGCCGATCCCGGCCTGGCCATGAAGCTGGCAGACATATATGCCTGGTCCATCGACTTCTATTCCATCCATGAAGGCGACTGGTTCAAAGTGGTGTATGAGCAACAATACATCAAGGACGAACCCGTTGAACTGGGTACCATACAGTCTGCCGTGTTTTCACATGACGGAGAACCCTTTTATGCATTTTATTTCCAGGGCGACACTACACAGCCCGGAGAATACTATGACGAACAAGGCAAAACACTGCGCCGTTTCTTCCTGAAAGCCCCGCTGAAGTTTAGCCACATAACATCCCGCTTTACCATGCGACGTTTTCACCCGGTACAAAAACGTTGGAAAGCCCACCTGGGTACCGATTATGCTGCCGGCACAGGTACGCCGATCATTGCTACGGGCAACGGAGTTGTCACCGAGTCACAGTTCTCCCGCTTCAATGGAAACTATGTAAAGATCAGGCACAACAATACCTACACCACACAATACCTGCACATGAGCAGGCGCGCAGTAAAAGGAGGACAACATGTGCGGCAGGGACAGGTCATTGGTTACGTAGGCAGCACTGGCCTCGCTACAGGCCCCCACGTATGCTATCGATTCTGGAAGAACAATAAACAAGTAGATCCTTTACGGCAAAAATTCCCTTCAGCAGAACCCATCTCACAGTCCAACCTACCCGTATTTGACCAATACAAACAGGAACAAACCCAGAAGCTGGAAACGATTAAAATAGAAGCTATCCAATAAAGGATTAGTAATAACTAAAAGTTGTTCGGCTGGTCGCGCTTTGACCGGTACTCGGACCACCAGTAACTTGCATGGCAGCGTTTCGCTCCAAAGGCAAAGAGTCCCTGTAAACATAGCTTTGCTGAACCACCCTTTCATTGATACCAGTGATCAGCTTCATCCGTGTTGGATTATTGATTTGGAATCTGACCGTTGGCAGAAAGATCATGTGATCAAAAAACTCCTTGTACACATCAAATCCGTCCACATTCCTTTTATCATCATACGCTTCAAAAGTAACAACTGAAGTATTACCAGTAGCTGTGTAGGTAGAGGTCATCTGGGATAGGTTGCCATTATCATAGTAGGTAAATTCCTTGGTCTTTTCAAAAAGGCCAGTAGCGATAGGTCGCCATTCCATCCGGCTTACCCGGCCGCGGTTGTCATAACGGATAAACGTTGTTTGCCGTAAGCCAGAGAAATTATATTCCAATACGCTGCTAACCTGGTCACCGGTATAGCGATAAAGCAAATAAGTACTGTCCGGCAAACTCGTTCGTACACTATCGATACGCCCATGCTTATAGAAATAAAAATAAATGCTAAGGCCGCTCGCAAAATTTATGCTTGTCACATACCCCGAATCATCATACGTAAAACCATAATAAGGAGTAGGGGAGTTTTGTATCGATAGCTCACGGAGCCGTACATTCTGTTTATCAGAAATAGGTTTAGGAGTTGGTGAAGGAGTTACATCCTTATTACGGCAGCATGCAACAGACAGCAACACAATGACGGACAATAAGCCCGTATTGGCAGCACAAATAATACGCATAAAATGTTAATTGAATACTATAGCGACAGAACCACTATTTGATCCATCGCTCAAAATATTCCCATGTACGCAACAATTGATCTATCCGTTGCCTGTTATCACCACTTCGGGTGATCTCGTGCGTAGCATTGGGATGGCGCACATACTCCACTGGTCTGTTCAGTGCCTTCAGGCTATGGTACAACATTTCACTTTGCACAAAGCCGGTACGCCGGTCATTATCACCGTGGAAAATAATATAAGGAGTAGTAATGTTTTGCACATAAGAAATAGGCGATTCCCTTTCCAGGATGGCTTTCACTTCTGGCTGCCAGGGATAACCGCCAAAATAATTAGGCACCAGGCGCCAGGCATTGCCTTCACCAAAGAAAGTAGCCAGATCGTATACTCCGCGCTGAGAGCAGGCAGCCTTGAAACGCTTGTCATGAGAAATGATCCACGCTACAAGATAACCAGCGTATGAACCTCCCGTTACTACCAGCTTCGAAGTGTCGGCCCATCCTTCGGCAACGGCCTTATCGAGCGCAGTTAACACGTCACTGGTAGGCCCGGCGCCCCAATCGTTGATATTGCCCCGCAAAAAATCGAGACCATAGCCACCACTGCCACGGGGATTGCAATACACCACGCCATAACCTTTGCTGCAGAAATATTGGAATTCATGCCACATGCTGCTTTCGCCAGGGCCCCACATAGCCGAAGGGCCACCATGAATATTCAGCACTACAGGATATTTTTTGCCGGGCTCATAATTGGTTGGCTTCATCATCCAGTATTCCACGGTCATGCCCTTGCTGTTGGTAAACGTTTTCTTTTCAGGAAACGATAACTTCTTCTGTTGCACCCAGTCATTGAAATTGCCGATCTTTTTCGCATTTTGAGCAGCACCATCTGCCAGGTATAATTCGAAAGGGTTGGCCACTTCCGTTTTTACAAAGACCAGCTTGTTATTTTCAATACCGAAACTGCTGATACCACTGTTCACATCAGTCAGTGGATCTACCTTCTTCGTTTTCACATCGACACGATAAATAGGTGCGCCACCATTACTTTGAGCCGTGAAGTACAGGTACTTTTCATCAGCGCTCCAGGTTACGCCACCCTTGTTGCGGTCGAAAGGGATAGAGACAATATCATTAGCTGTTCCATTGACAGGCATGATCGCCAGTGTGGGAATACTCACAAACGAAGTGTTGCCATACTGAAAAGCCAGCCATTTGCCCGAAGGAGAGAGGCGGGGATTGGAATACACCTTTCCTTCCTCACCCAATAGCATACGAAAGTTGGAGCCATTGGTATTCACCACATAGATTTGGCTCTCGAGAGAACGATCAGGATGCTGAAGCGAGTCGACATCCCCGGCCAGGATCACCTGCTTTCCGTCCGGAGTAAAATCGGCACTGTTAAACCGGTTAAAACCCTTGGTGATCGCTATAGGCGTAGCGCCGGGAACAGCACTGACCACAAAATAATGAGTGAAACTCATATCAGACGATACATTCGTCTCGTCGAGGAAATTGAGCTTATTGAACACACGGGCCTTGCGGTCATTGACATTATTGTCAAGATAAGCCCTCACCTCTTCAAGGCTGCCATCAGGATCAGCCTTGGCAGAAGAAGCCTTTAATTGCTCATTCTTTTGAAAGCCGGGTTTCTCGAAAGGCCATAATGGAACCTGCTTGCCGGGATTGAGCAGCGAGTCTTTCAGGAGCTCTTTTAATGGCACGCCGGCGGCAAATAAAAGCAGCTTACCGTCCGGGCTCCAGGTAGGAGAGGAGGCGCCATACTTGAACCTGGTAAGTTGAATAGCTTCCCCGCCGTCCAGCGACAAAACGAAGATCTGCGCCCTGCCGTCAGCGGCGCGCACAAAAGCCAGCTGCTTGCCATCGGGGCTCCAGGCTGCCTGCGAGGCATTCTCCTTTGAAGTTAATGGCCTGGGAGCCGCGCTGCCATCAGTAGGCACCATCCACAACTGGTTCGTGTATTTATAATCGAGCTTACTATCTCCATCGGGTTCAATGCTGGTAACACTGAAAGCGGCTTTGCTGCCGTCATGACTGAGCGTAACACCACCCAGCGATTTTATCTTGAGCATATCGGTCACCTTAACCGGCTCCCTGCCCTGTCGAGAATAGGCAATTATAGACAGCAGCAACAGAATAGCGGTATTGGATAATTTTCTCATGTAAGTTTTGATTGAAAAATGAAAATACAAATTCATCTTTATTTGACGCTACCGCTGAACAATGAAATTAGGTTGTCACCCTGAGCCTGTCGAAGGGCTACTCTTCCTTAATTTTGACCAATAATTAAATACATATGAGCCAGTTAGTAAATGAATTCAATGAATACCGCACCAAAATGAACGAGGTGATACTGAGCAAGAATAACCTGGTGATGAAACGGTTGTGGAACCTCGACACCAACACCTATGAAGATGGCGCTTTGGACAAAAAGACAAAGGAGTTATTGGGACTGGTAGCCAGCATGGTACTGCGTTGCGACGATTGCATCAAATACCACCTGGGCAAATGCCATGAGCTGGGCGTCAATACAGACGAGATGTACGAAGTGTTTGCGGTAGCCAATATCGTAGGCGGCACTATTGTTATCCCCCACACCCGCCGCGCCGCGGAATACTGGGAAGAGTTGATCGCCGGAAATTGAGAATGTGACGGTTGTTTATTGCTCGCGGCTCAAAGCTCGTAGCTCGCCGCTTTTTCGTAAATTCATGATATGAGCGAAACCACAACAGCCCCCGTATTAACGGCCAAAGACTTTGCCACCGACCAGGAGGTCCGTTGGTGTCCTGGCTGTGGTGATTACTCCATCCTGGCACAGGTCCAGAAGATCATGCCCGGATTGGGTATTCCCAAAGAAAACATCGTCATCATATCAGGCATCGGATGTAGCAGCCGCTTTCCCTACTACATGAACACCTATGGTATGCATTCCATCCATGGGCGTGCTACGGCAGTAGCCAGTGGCCTCAAAGCTGCCCGGCCTGAGCTGAGCGTGTGGATCGTTACAGGCGATGGCGACGGATTGAGCATTGGAGGCAACCATACCATCCACCTGCTGCGCCGCAACTTCGATGTCAACATCATGCTCTTCAACAACCAGATATATGGGCTCACCAAAGGACAATATTCACCCACCTCAGAAGAGCAAAAAGTAACCAAGTCTACCCCCTACGGTAGCATAGATCACCCCTTCAACCCACTGGCGTTGGCCATGGGTGCCGATGCCACCTTTATTGCCCGTACCATGGACCGCGATCCTAAGCACCTGCAGGAATCGCTTATCCGCAGCCACAAACATAAAGGGTCATCCTTTCTGGAGATATACCAGAATTGCAACATCTTCAATGACGGCGCCTTTGAAGCATTCACAGAAAAAGGCACCAAGCCCGATAATACCCTGTTCCTCGAACAAGGCAAGCCGCTCATTTTTGGCGCCCAAAAAAATAAAGGCATTAAGCTGGATGGATTTAAGCCGGTCGTGGTAGACCTGGCAGAGGGAGCAAGCACAGATGACCTGTGGGTACATGACGACCGTGACTTCTACAAAGCACAAATATTGGTACGCATGTTCGACGATCCCCGGATCGAAGGACACCTTCCCCGGCCCTTCGGTGTTTTCTACGAAACCGACAGGCCTTGCTATGAAGAGATGATGGAACTACAGATTCAGGACGTGATCAAATCCAAAGGCAAGGGCGACCTGGATAAGCTCTTACGTGGTCATGAAACCTGGACAATTACCTGATAAGGGTTGATAAAAATCAAAAGCGATAAATGGGGTACTTTTACCCAATCCGGACAATACTTCACTACGTATACTTAAGTGTACACACTTAGACGTGTACCCCAATTCCCCAATCCGCACCCACCAGGTTTTGTAATTAGATTTAATCCGTACCCTATACTTATAACCTTTCAATCTTATCTACGGTCGTGCTCCTTTATAACCACAAGGCTTATAAGTCGTTCATTTTGTGCTTTCCACGCAATCCTCGATGATCATTCCTTTCGCAAATAAAAAAGCCAGCGATGGAAATCGCCGGCCTGTGCTTACCTCTGAAACCACAAAAAGAAAGAAGGTAACTATATATTGACTATATATAAATTCAGTTTAAAGGATCCCACATTGGTCATGAATTGGATTATGAACATCAGTGAAGAATACATAAAGCGGCTCACTGTGGCAGATAGATGCCAGAAAGACCTTCTTTTTGTTCAGATGAGCACTTTTGGTACTTCACTCAATTTTTACTGCCGCAACTAATAAGAGCATAAGCAGTTGGTTTTGGCTAACGACAACATTTGATATTACTGTTGCCAAAACTCACAGGGTCGTAAACAACGGTGACAGAGGTAAAAAGCTTAATGTTTTATAAGGGTAACGAACGAACTATTTATTCAAAATATATTCGTGCTTTCTTTTTTGATCTTGGAAATTGGTATAAACCTGGAAATTGGATGGTTGGAATGAGGAGATTGGAGATTCAGGTGCTTTACAGGTGTGAATAGTGGTTCAGCACATAAGCAGGGTAAAAGTAAAGACTGTTTTCTTAAAAATCAATATTTTCTTCAAGAATTTTTAATGACCAGTGTAATTAAACCCATTTATTATGAAAGATCAATTACATAATTAGGGTGCTTACCGGTCAAAAAATACAGCCCGTTATGTTTAAAAAGCGGGCTTGTTTGACCATCGTTAATAAGAGACCGGATGAAGGCTGATTTCCTTCTCCGCAGCTTTAAATACTTTCTCTTTCTTATAATCATACCACCACTTGGGCGCGGTTTTCTTCATCAGCGTATCGATGCTGCGCATACCAAACAAGTTCCAGGCGCCCTGCAGCTTGCCCGTGAAAGAAGATTGCAAAGCCCTTAAGCTCATCGCAAAGCCACTATCCAGGTACTCCATGTGATGCCAGTAACCCGCAGGCATGAACAACGTATCGCCATGCTCCAGGATTACCTCGTAGCCATTGGCCAGCCTCAAAGCAGGGAATTGTTGATAATCAGGATGGCCATTTTGGTTGTAGTGCGAAAAGTCGGCCAGGCTCAATACCTCGAAAGGCTTGCGGTATAACTTATGCTGCTCCTCAAAAGGAAACAGCAACACCCTTTTCCTGCCCGAAAACTGCGTATGCAGAATGTGCGACATGTCGATGTCGAAGTGCATATGCGTAATGCTGGTGGCGCCCCCCGTAAACAACATGGGATACCGCTTCACGAAACCCTTCATCAAATGCTCAGGCCAGGTAAAATCCTGGGCCAGTTCCGGGGCATGGTCAAAAATGTTGAACAGGAAAATGCGCCAGCCGGCAGGGCCCTGGCTGATCATATCGATGTACTCGCCAAAAGTTTTGTAATCGTCGGCCGTATTGATGGGGGTATAAGCGTCACTTTTTACGTTGTTATACAGGCCTACACGTTTATCGCCAACCTTCTCTTTAAAGAAGTTCCAGTTCCATTTGGTATAGGCAGGCCAGTTCTTTGCCAGGTCGTTGATAACTACTGGCTTCATGGGTTTATAGTAATGCTGCTGAAACTCTTCTCCGCTGATGGTGTCTACTCTCTCAACAGGTTGTAAACGCATGGAAAAAATTTTGCGCAAAAATAATATTAAATCCAGGTATGATGTACTGGCTACCCGGAATATGTTGACAATGTGACAACTGCAAACCCCCAATTGTTGTCCCATTTTTTGCCCAGGTGCGAAATTTTACGCTTTGTTGACTTTTAGATATAATTTTAAAGTATGTTGTTACATCTACACCCGGATAATCCACAGCCCCGTAATATTCAAACAATTGTGTCGGGATTGTCCAAAGGTAATGTGATCATTTACCCTACCGATACCATTTATGGCCTGGGCTGCGATATCTACCAGCAAAAGGCCATAGAACGGATTTGCCGCATCAAACAAGTCAATCCCCAAAAACAGCAACTGTCGTTCATCTGTCATGATCTTAGTGACCTCAGTCAATATACTAAAAGCATTTCTACACCTTTGTATCGGATGCTAAAAAGCTATTTGCCAGGACCTTATACTTTTATCTTGCCTGCCAGCAAAGAAGTGCCAAAGATCCTCAAAAGCAAAAAAGACACCGTTGGTATCCGGGTGCCCGACAACAACATAGCCCGCGCCATCGTCAAAGAACTGGGCCGTCCCATCCTGAGTACTACCCTCCCGGGCGACATGGTCGAGGAATACACCGACCCCGAACTGATGTACGCCAATTTCGAAAAACTGGTCGACATAGTAGTCGACGGCGGAATAGGTGGTATGATGCCCTCTACCGTTATCGACTGTACTGGCGAAGAGCCAGTCATTGTTAGACAAGGCGCAGGAGAATGGGTGGCCGGATAAATGGCTGTATATTCGCGCGGCCTAATCAACAATAGCCATGTCTACCCCATCAAGCGAATACAAGCAATACTTTCCCGCCACCTTTGAACTGGAAACAACCCGTGTTTTATTACGGCTGTTGCAGCCCGGGGACTTTGATACACTCCATGCCCTGGCTCAGTCAAAAGACATATGGAAATACTTTGTCCAGGAGCTCGATGATGCACAGACACTCCACAAATGGATAGCAGACCTGTTGCAGGAACGGGAACAGGGAAAAAGAATGCCCTTCGTGGTCATCGATAAAGACACGGGAAAAATAGCCGGCAGTACCAGCTACCTCAACATTTCCTTTTTTGATAAACGACTCGAAATAGGCTCCAGCTGGCTGGGCAAAGACTATATGGGAATGGGTGTAAACAAACACGCAAAATTCGTATTGTTGAGCTATGCCTTTGGCGTAATGAAAATGGAACGGGTGGAGATCAAGACCGACAACCTGAATGAACGCGCCAAAGCGGCACTACTGAAAGTGGGTATGATACCTGAAGGCGTATTGCGCAGCCACATGCAGATGCATTCCAACCGCCGCCGTGACACCATTTTCTTCAGCATCCTCAAAAACGAATGGCCCGAACGCATGGCCAGCTTCTTCCCGGAAATGATAT
The DNA here is from genome assembly GCF_059502485.1 of Paraflavitalea sp. Lineage (NCBI taxonomy): Bacteria > Pseudomonadati > Bacteroidota > Chitinophagia > Chitinophagales > Chitinophagaceae > Paraflavitalea > Paraflavitalea sp. The sequence continues at coordinate 238,098 of NZ_JCACET010000008.1, read as the reverse complement.
AAAGTACAAAACGAGGTGATACCTTTTCCAAAGGTGTCACCTCGTTTTGTTTGGAAAGAACGAAGAAAAAGGAATTGCCCGGCCCTTTAGGGCCGGGATACAGTGATCTATATTTAAAGGGGCTTTAGCCCAATTAACTCAGGTCTTCAACACTGGTCACAAAAAATCCCCCGCGAAGCGGGGGACCTGAACAACCATTCCGATCATTGTCAACAAAAAACAAGATTAGTCAAAGCGCCTGTTACCATTGTGCTTGAACCGGTAAATGTTACGGCTGGCCCTGCGTTGATCATGACGAAGGATCTTCCGTTCGCCACGGCTGAGGTAGCCATCATTCCTTTTAAACCGGTGATATCGTTGATGCAGGTGACGTTGTTGTTGATGTAAGCGGTAAGCCTCGCCCCTTGTCAAACCACCACCACGCTTTCCCTGTTCGATACGCTGATGCTGTATACGGTCTTTGCCGCGAATACCCTGCGCATGAGCGCCTATCGAAAGTCCAAACAGGAGTACCAAACCAAGGATCAGTTTCGTCTTCATACTGTATAATTTAAATGCAACAAAATAGATACAGTAGTAAGACTGCAGACGGTCTCCACAGTTTAAAAGAGAGAACGCCGGGAACTGTTATAAAAACTATAAATCCAGCGCAAGCTGGGGAGGCAGGCATTGAAAAGATTTGCGGTGGTAAGGGCTCATGCCGTGCTCTCCGATCGCAAGGCGATGTTGCGGCGTACCATAACCCTTATTCGAATCCCATTTATATTGCGGATATTCAAGATGAAGTCGTTTCATATAATCATCCCGGTAAGTCTTGGCCAGGATACTCGCAGCGGCAATAGAAGCATAAATACCATCACCTTGAATAATACATTCGTGAGGAATGGAAGAGTAGGCTGTAAAACGGTTACCATCGATCAGTAGCAACTCAGGCTTAGTAGTGAGCTGGTCAATAGCCAGGTGCATGGCTTTGAAAGAAGCCTTCAAAATATTGATGCTGTCGATCTCTTCATGGTCCACAATGCCTACGGCAAAACTCACAGCTTCTTTTTCAATGATGGGCCTCAATGTATACCGGTGCTCTTCGGTCACCTGTTTGGAATCATTCAGCAGCGGATGATGGAATTTTTTAGGCAGGATAACGGCAGCGGCAAAAACAGGCCCGGCTAAGCAACCCCGGCCAGCTTCATCGCAGCCAGCTTCCAACAATACTTTCTGGTGAAAAGATTTGAGCAACGCGTAAACTTTGATCAAAAATAAGGGATGGAAACATTGCAGGATCGCTCCGGGAAGCATAAATTACCCACATCTTCACACAAAAGGGGATGCGTCACCTCGCAAACTAACCTTACCTTGCGCACCGTTATAGGTTGTCACCCGATGCAATGTCACCCTGAGCTTGTCGAAGGGTTGAAGGTCTTTACAGGTGTATGGATTACACAATATGGAAATAGCAGGATACATAATAGCAGTGTTGATCGGCCTGTCGCTGGGGCTGGTAGGCGGCGGCGGCTCTATTATCACTGTGCCGGTGCTGGTCTACCTGCTGAAAGTAGAGCCGGTATTGGCCACCATGTATTCTCTGTTCGTAGTAGGCACCTGTAGCCTGGTAGGGTCAGTCAAAGCATACAGAAAAGGATTGGTGGATGTGCCGGTAGTCTTTGTGTTTGGCAGCGCATCCATGCTCTCCGTGTTCATCGCACGCCATCACCTCGTACCACTCTTACCCAATTACTTTTTCTCCATTGGCCATGTTGTAGTTACGAAAGCAGTATTCCTTATGTTACTGTTTGGTCTGCTCATGCTGCTGACCTCCATTTCGATGATTCGCTCATCAGGTAAAACATTGACTATAGTACCCGCAAGCGATCAACCGCGAAAAATGCGGCCGCTCTTTCTGCAGGGAGCTGCTGTAGGCATTGTAACCGGACTATTAGGAGCAGGTGGCGGTTTCCTCATCATACCGGCATTGGTACTGTTTGGTAAGCTGCCCATGAAAACAGCAGTAGGCTCCTCTCTTACCATCATGACCTTCAGCTCACTCTTCGGTTTCTTCAGCACCATGGCCCAGTATACCATCAACTGGACATTACTCTTAAGCTTTACAGCCATCGCCGTAGGAGGCATCTTCGTTGGAACAGCTTTGTCCGACAAAATATCCGGGAGCTCACTAAAAAAAGGATTCGGCTGGTTCGTATTCATGGTCGGCCTTCTCGTGTTGCTACGGGAAATATTCGTCCATGAAAATTGAGTGTCGAACATCGAATGAAGATTACTCAGTCTTCAAAAATCTTAGTAATTTTAAAGTCGGATTTACACAGCTACATATACAATACAAAAGCCAGGATTTTTTCTTCCTTCATGTAATGAGCTGACGAATCAACCTTACGTCACCAGCATTACAAAATCCTCTGTCAGGCGCCTTCCTTTTACTTTATCCATTTGATGGGATCATTAGTTACAACAACCAGTCAGACCATTGTCCATTAACCCGTAGTCCCCGCTTTCGGGGATGTTGCATTGCACTTTCAGGGATTGTATACCCCTGAAGGAGTAAGGAATTTTGTGTCGTTCATTTAAAAAATATAGTTATGCAAAACAACGAACTGAACGTATCATCACGCCGTGGATTCTTAGGAACCCTTGCTACAGGCGTTGCAGCCCTTGGAGTAACAACATTGACATCATCATTCACCTCGATGCCTGCGCGCACATTTACACCAGGTGAAATAGCAGATGCAGAAGAGTGGTTCAATAAAATAAAAGGCAAACACCGCATCGTATTCGATGCAACACGCCCCCACGAAATATTTCCATTCGCCTGGCCGCGCGTGTTCCTCCTCACCAATGCAGCAACCGGTACACAAGAAAAAGATTGCAGTGTAGTAGTGATACTGCGCCATGATGCAATAGGATATGCAATGAAGAGCGACCTCTGGGCTAAATACAACTTCGGAGAACTATTCAAAGCAGAAGACCCTGCTACCAAGCAGCCTGCCACACGCAATCCATTCTGGCAACCTAAAGCCGGCGATTTTAAAGTGCCTGGATTTGGACCAGTAGCAATAGGCATAAACGAACTGCAGGAAAGTGGTGTCATGTTCTGTGTATGCGATGCGGCCATGACGGTTTACAGTGCAGCAATAGCAGGGAAAATGAACCTGGATGCTGCAACAGTAAAGAAAGAATGGGTGGCCGGATTGTTGCCCAACATCCAACCGATGCCTTCCGGTGTATGGGCAGTCAGCAGAGCGCAGGAACATGGATGCTCCTATTGCTTTGCAGGATAATACCCCACAACTTTTAAAACCACTGTATGTCACGCACAATGCAGGGATGGATCCTGCTCACAGGCGTAGCGGTTATATTATTCACCATACTTATCAACGCGCATTCAACAGGCCCTCAGGTAGCAAAGCCGGCTTTGCCGGAAGCGTCTGAGTGGCCCTGGGAAGCGCCCGATACCGCCACCATACCACAAACTGAAACAGGAAAGCTCATCAGGTATGGACGGGTTTTGATTGTCAAAACGGCCCATTACCTCGGGCCGCAAGGCCTAGTGCAGCCCATTTCCAACGGCATGAATTGCCAGAACTGCCACCTCGATGCCGGCACCCGGCCCTGGGGCAATAACTACGGCGCAGTAGCAACCACCTACCCACGATACCGCGAGCGCAGCGGCACAGTGGAGTCGGTAGAAAAGCGCGTCAATGATTGCCTCCAGCGTAGCCTGAATGGTAAAGCGCTCGATAGCAACAGCCGCGAGCTGAAAGCCATGGTTGCCTACATAAAATGGGTGGGGAGCGAGGTACAAGCCAACAAAAAACCATTGGGAGTAGGCATTAGCAATCTGCCTTACCTCGACCGCCCGGCCGATAGTACACAAGGAGCATTCGTTTATGCGCAATACTGCCAGCGTTGCCATGGAAATAATGGACAGGGATTGTCCGACAGCCTTCAACACGCAGGCTATTTATATCCGCCATTATGGGGCACACACAGCTACAATACCGGTGCAGGTCTGTATCGGCTTAGCAAATTGGCCGGATACATAAGAGACAATATGCCCTACGATGAAGCATACCATTGCAAGCCTGTGCTTACCGATGAAGAAGCATGGGATGTGGCCGCATTTATCAATTCACAGACAAGGTCTGCAAAGACCTTCTCCAAAGATTGGCCCGACATCAGCACCAAACCAGTTGATCATCCTTTCGGGCCATTTAGCGACACGTTCTCCACGCAGCAACACAAATATGGGCCGTTCAAACCCATAGAAACACAAAAGAAAAAAGCAAAAACATAAGCGCCCGCAAACCGTACCTTTGCGGGCGCTATGGATACAAACCTCCAATACCCCTCGCCAGATTCAATACTGCCCGATTTAGATGCTGCGCGCGAAGCAAAAGCCCGCCGCTATGTATCCAACTGGATACTCATTGGCGTATTCATGTTGCTTATCCAGGTCGTATTGGGAGGTATTACCCGTTTAACGGGCTCGGGATTGTCCATTACCGAATGGAACGTAGTAACAGGCGCCCTGCCACCATTGAATGAAGACAAGTGGACACAGGAGTTTAACAAATACCGGCAAACACCACAGTACCTGCTGCTCAATTCAGATTTTACTTTATCCGACTTTAAATTCATATTCTTCTGGGAGTGGTTTCACCGGTTTTGGGCGCGGTTGATCGGCGTGGTCTTCGTGGTGGGATTTGTATACCTCGTAGCAAAAAAATACCTGAAGCGCGAGATGCAGCAACCGCTGATCTTTCTCTTCATCTTTGGTGCATTCCAGGGAGCCATCGGTTGGATCATGGTGGCCAGTGGTCTCACAGGTGATGCGGTGTACGTGAAACCTACCCGCCTGGCCCTGCATTTTATCTTTGCGCTGGCCCTTATCAGTTACGCTTACTGGTTTGCCCTGCAGCTCCGCGTAAAACCACAACAACGGATCGTGGTGCCTGCCTTGCGCAAATGGACGGGGTGGATTATCGGATTGTTATTCGTGCAGCTTATTTTTGGCGCCCTCATGGCAGGCCACAAAGCGGCCCTCACAGCACCCACCTGGCCCGATATTAACGGAGATTTAATACCGGACAACCTGCTTCGCGAAAGCCCCGTTTTACTGAACTTCTTCGAAAATAAGATTACCATACATTTTGTACACCGCACACTGGCCTACCTGATATTGATACTCGTGGTCATATATACCATCAAGGCGTTTAAAGTAGCACCAGCAGGCGATACGTTCCGTAAAACCCGCATAATGCCGGTGCTTTTCGTAACGGCACAAGTAATATTAGGGATCGTTTCGGTGCTCGTTAGCCCAGGTATCATGCCCCAAAAATGGGGATTATTCGAATGGATGGCCCAATTACATCAGATAGTAGGTATGCTATTATTGTTGAGCTTTGTGGCCATGTTATACCTGCTGCCCAAACGAATACCTGCAGCAACATAATCAAACTGGCAACTTTTCGTTTTTGATAGTAAATTGAGCACGAAAAGTATCCTTGCAGCATGAAACCCTTTATACGCGGATTATATTGTTCCTTCCCCATCCAGCTATTCCTGCTGCATTTTAGAAAATTTCAGGTACTCCTGATCTTCTGGTTTGTACTATTCAGTACGGTGAACGGTACATTCATGAAAAGGTTTGGAGCCGATTCCCTTTACCTGGCCCCGGAATATATGGGCGAAGTCAACGCATTGAGCGCAGCATTTGTAGGCGTGGCTATCGGCATCTTCATCATGAGCTGGAACATTACCACCTTTATATTATTCAGCCGCCACTTTCGGTTCCTGGCTACTACTTCCAACCCATTCCTGAAATACTGCATCAACAACGCCATCATACCACTATCCTTTCTCATCTTCTACTTCAGCAAGGCTGCCAGGTTTGCCGGCGTAAAAGAGTTGATGACCACCAGCGGGATTTTTTTGCTGATCATAGGGTTCCTCGGAGGATTGATCGTTATTATCTCCATCTCCTTATTCTACTTCTTCAGGGCAGATAAAACCATCATCCGCCGGCTTACCCCGGTTATTAGCAATCCCCAGCTATTCAAAGCCCAGTTCAGACGGGGAGAAGATAAACTGACCCAGAGCCGGCTCGTAAAAGTAGAGTGGTACCTCAATTCCATATTCACATTGAAGAAAGTGCGCGATGTATCACACTACAGCCGCGAATTCGTGGAAACCATTTTCAGTCGCCACCACTTTGCTGCAGTACTATCCGTCTTTGTAGCATTTATCTTTCTCATAGTAATGGGATTTTGGCTTGATAATCCCCTCTTCCAGTTGCCCGCCGCTTCCGGTATTACTATATTCTTTGCGATCCTTATAGCAGTTTCCGGCGCGTTTTCCTATTTCATGCAAAGCTGGAGTATACCCGTATTGGTATTGCTTTTCTTTATACTGAACCTGCTGTACGATTACAACATCATCGATCCCAGTAACAAAGCGTATGGGTTGAACTATGCCAATAAGAACGACCGGCCTCCCTATACCCGTGAACACCTTTACGAATTGACTGCCCCTGAAAAAGTAAACCGCGACAAAGACAACATGATCCGCATCCTTGAGCGATGGAAAGCGCGGCAGGATAGCAAAAAGCCAGTCATGTTTGTGATCAATACCAGCGGGGGAGGCAGCCGTAGCGCCGCCTTTACCATGAACGTGCTCCAATGCCTCGACAGCCTGAGCAATGGAGAACTGATGAAAAAGACAGCCTTCATTACAGGTGCTTCCGGTGGCATGTTAGGCGCTGCTTACTTCTGTGAGCTGAGCCGCGAAAAAGCAAGCGGAAAGAACATACGACTGCAGGATGATAAATACGTAGACGATATTTCCGGCGATCTGCTCAACGCACTCTTCACCTCCTTTGTAGCCAGAGACCTGGCATCACCCGCACAGAAATTCAGTGTAGATGGTTACGAATACGTAAAAGACAGAGGGTATGCCTTTGAACAAAAGCTGGACCAGAATACACATGGCGTCCTCAATAAACAACTAAAAGACCTCTACGAAGATGAAATAAATGCGCGCATGCCCCTTATGCTGTTCAGTTCAGTGATCACGCAAGACAGCCGCAAAATGCTCATCAGCACACAGCCCGTGAGCTTTATGATGCAGCCGGTGTACGATACCAATAAACTATCGGAAATAGAGCCGGATGCAGTGGATTACCAGTCCATGTTTGCCGCACAGGACCCCATGAACCTGCGCCTGCTTACCGCCTTACGCATGAATGCCACCTTCCCATATGTGTTGCCCAATGTGTGGCTGCCTACCAATCCGGTCATCGATGTCATGGATGCGGGGCTGCGCGATAACTATGGCCTGGAAACTTCTATTCGCTTCCTCCAGGTATTTCAACAATGGATCAGAGAAAATACAAGCGGAGTAGTGTTGATACAGATACGCGACAGGAAGATTGCCGGCTGGGATCCTTTCGAAACAGAAAACATTACCGAAATAGCTACCAAGCCGGTGTTGCTCTTGCAAAACAACTGGTACAAAATGCAGGAGTATTCACAAAACGATCTGCTCTGCCTCACACAGCAGATATTTGGGAAACAATTCTATAAGTTATCCTTCCAGTACCTGCCCAAAAAAGAAGATGCGCGGGCTGCACTTAACTTTCACCTCACCAAAAGCGAGAAGCTGGATATCAACGAAGCCCTCTTCAGTATCGACAACCAGCGAGGCTTCCAGTTCTTCCAGGAACTCTTAAAGCCTCGTACCTCTCCTCCTGCGAGATAGTTAAACATATCTGCGAAGCAAAAGCCCTTTCAACCCATCAACTTTTCAACCTGTCAACCTTCCTCAAAACCCGTGGATCAAATTAAAATACTGCGGCAGCACTTTGATATTTAGTTTCACTGGTGTATCACGTGGTTCACCATCGATGTGCATAGGAGCATGCCCAACATTAGATATACTGAGCTCCTGCGTCTGGAAATAGATCACCGGAGAACGTAAGGAGTTTTCGATACGGCGCAACTTCCCCGCCAACACCTGCTTCATCACGGTGAGTAACAACAGCGGCTTGGCGATCTTCTTTACAATTACCACATCCAATAAGCCGTCAGACAATACTGCCTTGGGTGCAATAGTAAAATTGTTACCAAACTGATTACTATTAGCGATACTCACAAAAAAAGCATCGGTGGTAAACGTGAGCTTATTAGCTTCTATCTTGAATAAGTAAGAGCCGGCAGAAAAGAAGTTGCGGGTAGTGAGAGAAGCGTAAGTAGCGAGGCCACGTTTAGGTTGCTTCGCAAACTGGTGGGCAACCTGTGCATCGAAACCAAGACCACATAGCATACAGGCAAACTGATCATTGACCATAAAAGCATCCGTTAGCCGGGCTTTACCTGAAAAGACAACATCCAGCGCCTTCTCACTGGCTTTCGGAATACCGGCAGCCAAAGCCAGCCCGTTACCCGAACCCATTGGGATAATGCCGAATTGAACACCTGTATCAGTCAGTGCATGCACTACCTGGTTCACAGAGCCGTCGCCGCCACAAACAACAATATCAGTATAACCTTCTGTTAATACCTTTTTCCGTACAGCGATATATTGAGCATTTACATCGGTATCCATAATTTCAAAAGGGATACCGGCAGCCTTGGTGCGCCGGGAAATCAACTGCTTCAGCGAACCCTTACCCTTCGTACCGGAAATGGGGTTAACAAGGAAAATGATCTTTCTTGACATGCGGGGCAAAATTCTAATAATTCTGGCAATCAAACGTTAACAAAGCAAGAATGTTTTATGGATGACAGATTCCCATGGGGAAAATTTACCACGTGCCTCTCCGGTAAAACAGCTAAATTCAGGCACACAACCAGCTAACGCCTATGACCCAGACTGTCAATTATTTCCAGTGGACCTTCGGCCAGAAAGTAGCCGTACGCTTCTTCTTCCTGTTCTTTATCCTGTACATCATCCTTAACCCAAACGGTGTGTTACCCAAAGTAGATCTGCTCTTTAACATCTACATAGAGGTATTCCACAAACTCATACCCTGGATAGCTAAACACATCCTGCACCTTTCTTACGACATTACGATCTTTACGAATGGCAGCGGCGATACAACCTACGATTTTGTAACCCTCCTGTTTATCTTTATAACAGCACTGACAGGATGCATCATTTGGTCGGTACTTGACCGCAAACGCGCCAGCTACAATAAACTCTACTACTGGCTCACGGTGATTGTGCGCTACTACGCTGCCTTTACCATGCTCACCTATGGGTTTGTAAAAGTGTTCAAGCTACAATTCCCATTTCCTTCACTCCACAAACTGGTACAACCACAGGGCAATGCTTCACCCATGGGACTGGCATGGACATTCATGGGATACTCCAAAGGGTACAACTATTTCACCGGCTTTGCAGAAGTGTTGGGAGGATTGCTATTGCTGTTCCGCCGTACCACTAAAGCCGGAGCTATCGTTACCTGCCTCGTGATGGGCAATGTTATGGCGATGAATTATTGCTTCGACATACCCGTTAAGCTGCTTTCTACCATGATTGTCATTATGAGCCTTTTCCTGATGGCTAAAGACATGAACCGGCTTATCAAATTCTTCATCCTCAACAAACCCACTGATCCCAGCATTACAGCTGCGCCAGCCATCCGCAAAAGATGGTTGCGTTATACCCTGCTCGGTGTCAAAATATTATTGGTGGGCTATACTCTTATCTGGACAGTGAAGGACAGCTACGGAGCACTGGACCAATACGGCGATTTAGCACCTAAGCCACCATTATACGGCATTTATGATGTACAAAGCTTCGTAAAGAACAACGATACCATACCACCATTGAAAACAGATGCCACGCGGTGGGGCAAACTCATTGTTGATTATACAGAATACGCACAGATAAGAATGATCAATGATAGTGCACAAGGATATGCCTTTAAACCCGATACCGTGGCTAAAAAGCTCATTATATACTCTTACAACGACACAGCCAACAAAGCCACCTTTGCCTATACCTGGCCTGAAAAAGACATCCTACAATTAAACGGCAGGTGGGGCAACGATTCCCTGGTCATCAGCATGAAAAAATTCGACCTGAACAACTTCCGGCTGATAAGCCGGGGATTCAATTGGATCAACGAATACCCGTACAACCGATAAGTAAAATGACGTTGCAAAAAATCCATTTTTGTATGTCAGTGATTTAAAGCTCGTTGCCTGAATGCCTTGTTGCCTCGCTGCCTTTTTCCGTATTGGCACGAGATTTTCAAGTACACCCCAAAACGAAGTATATGTCAGACCCCCTTTATGCAACCAACGATGTAGACAGTACCTGTAGAGAATTATTACAACAGGCGTACACAGCATTCAATGCCCGCAATGTAGAAGCAGCGCTGCTGTGCATGGATTCAGACATAGACTGGCCCAACGGTATGGAAGGCGGTTACCTGTATGGACACAAAGCAGTACATGATTATTGGGTGCGGCAATGGCATATGATCGATCCCCACGTAGAACCCATGAGCTTTAGTATTGGTGATGACGGAAATATCGTTGTAGAAGTGCACCAGGTAGTGCGTGACCTTGAAGGAAACATCATTTTGGAAGAAACAGTATACCATGCATATTTAGTAATGCAAGGGGTGATCAAGCGAATGGAAATACGCAAAGCAACCCCACTGGTTGAAACCACAGAAAGTAATACTTTACTCGCGGAAAGCGATCATTGATCAACGAACTTTATACCACCGGTAACCGTATCCTTCAAGGTTATAGCTGAAAGGTGCATTGGCAGAAATAAATATTTCTTCGCTCTTTAGCAGGTTATCCAGGGTCTGCGTTTCCTTGTCAGGTTTGATCTTTACTTCCTGCGCCTGCTCACTAAAGTTGTGAAAAGTGATCAATGATTCACCTTCCCAATCATACTGCATGGCCAGTACATGCGAAGAGCCGGAAGGAATCAACTTCCAGGCGCCACGGCCCTGTCCGGGTAAAGAATCCCGTAAGCCGATCATGCGAATAGTCCAGTTCAATAGAGAACCCGAATCGGTAAGCTGGTTGCGCACATTCACCAGCTTGTAACTATAATCGCCGGTATCTATAACAGGCCGCACAGTGTTGGACGCTTTGGAAAAGCCACCCTGGCTACTGTCGGTCCACTGCATCGGCGTCCGTACCGATTCCCTTTCGGTCAGCGTAAGGTCATCACCCATACCAATCTCATCACCATAGCCGCTGATAGGTGTACTCGGCAACGCAAACAATAAACTATAAGCTAGTTCCAGTTTCCTGCGATCATTATTCAACATGGGCGCCAGCCGGCGACGAATACCTCTGTCATACAACTGCATAGAACTATCCGGACCAAAAGCCTGGTAAACTTTATCACTCTCCCTATTATTCAATTTGCTGAGATCAAGCTCATCATGATTGCGTAGGACCTGAGCCCACTGTGATCGGAAAGGAATATCGCGCGTAGCATTCAATGCATCAGCCAATCCATCAACTTCACCTGTAGCCAATGCATAAAACAAATACTGATTAGCATAAGAATTAAGCAGCATGTGCAAACCATTACCATTCTTACCGAAATACGACTCCGATGCTGAAGGCATCACATTCGCTTCACCCATAATAATAGCGTCGGCGCGCTTTGCCTGAACCACATGCCGCAGCTCTGTAAGCAAAGTATATTGCTGCTCAAACCTTTCACCCTTGGTTTCCGGTATCTCGATAAAAGATGATGCTCCATACAGCCTGAAGCCGGCAACACCCTTGTCCATCCAGAAATTGGCAACGCGGATAACCTCCGCCACCACACTGTCGTTTTGCGTGTTGAGGTCGGGCTGAAAATCATAAAAGCGATGATGATAATAAGCGGCTGCAACAGAATCGTACGACCACGTAGAAGATTGTACACCGGGAAATGCCATTCCCTGATTTATGTTATCAGGCTTTTCTTTCGACCAGACATACCAGTTGTGGAAAGGGTTGCCGGGATTACGTCCCTGCACAAACCAGGGATGCTGATTGGAAGTATGATTAACAACCAGGTCCATGATGATACGCAAGCCACGTTTATTCGCTTCCTGTATCAGTTTGTTGAAATCTGCCATCGTACCGAGACGGCCATTAACACCATAATAATTGCTGATGTCATAGCCATCATCTCTATTGGGCGTTGGTTGAAAAGGAGCCAACCAGATGGCATCGATGCCCAACCCCTTTAGATAATCCAGCTTTTGAATAAGCCCCTTGAAGTCACCGGCACCATCACCATCACTGTCCCGGAATGTTTCTACATCGAGCGAATAGATCACACTACTCTTGAACCAGAAATTATTGATACTGACAACCGTGTCTTCACCAGATTTACGTTTCTCTACCTTTACATGCGCAATAAACCCGGCGTCGTTATTGACTACATCCCGCCGCCCTTTAGTACGCAGCCGGGTAAGCCACACGGCGCCGGCAGCTAATAGGATCACGGCCAGCGAAAGCAAAATGATCTTCTTCCTTTTCATGGTATTCGATTGAGCCTAAAGAACCTTGCCAACACTTACCACTTCAGCAAAGCGCTGGCCCAGGTAAAGCCACTACCAAAGGCAGCAAGGCATACCAGGTCGCCATCTTTGATCTTCCCTTCCTGCCACGCTTCACACAAAGCAAGTGGAACAGAAGCGGCAGTAGTATTACCATAACGTTGAATATTATTATAAACCTGGTCATCGGAAAGACCAAGCTTCTGCTGCACAAACTGGGCAATCCGCAGGTTGGCCTGGTGGGGGATAAGCATACGCAGATCGTAAGGTTGATAGCCATTGGCAGTAAGTGCCTCCATGATTACTTCAGGAAACTTCACCACCGCCTTCTTGAATACCGAAGGACCATCCATGAAGGGGAAGTTCTGCGCATTATCAACCATCGCATGACTCATGAACATATCCGCAATTTCGGCCTCATTGAAGTCAGCCAGCTTTTGCTCAGTCCAGTGATTGGCATGCGTGCCCGGATTATACATGGCAAGGATCTCAGCACTTTCACCATCACTATGCAGGTGCGTACTTAAAATACCCTGATTTTCATTTTGCGTGGGTTGCAATACCACAGCCCCGGCCCCATCACCAAAGATCACACTTACATTCCGGCCACGCGTGCTGAAGTCGAGCCCGAAAGAGTGCTTTTCACTGCCGATCACCAGCACATTCTTGTACATGCCACCACGGATGAATTGGTCCGCCACACTTAAAGCATACACAAAACCACTACACTGATTTCGCACATCCAGCGCCCCGATCTCTTTCATCTTCATGGCCCGCTGTACCAAAACACCACAACCCGGGAAATAATAATCCGGGCTAAGCGTAGCAAAAACAATGAAGTCGATATCCTGGGCAGTGATACCTGCGCGTTCGATGGCAATTTTGGCGGCTTCCACGCCCATAGTGGTCGTCGTTTCCTGCGTGCGGTGCGCATAGCGGCGCTCCTTAATACCGGTCCTTTCCTGGATCCACTCGTCACTCGTTTCCATATACCGGGTAAGGTCCTGGTTGGAAACCACATTATCGGGAACATACATGCCGATACCGGCAATCCTGGAACGTATCATATGCAAGACATTTTAGATGAACAAGTTAAGCAAAAGAAAATTGTACGGGAAATGAAACAATTGCAAACAGAACCATTGGGAGGGTTAATCCATGCTGGGAGACGCTTGGCAGATGCGCCCACTTTCCTGCTCAGGTGCCCCGCAGGTCAAGACACCCAGTGGGAAGCCAGAGGCAAGCCAGTAACAAGATAGTAGTAAGACAGTAGCAAGAAAAGAGAGGTTTGGAGATGCGCATCAACGTGAGAAAGGTGCTCTTGTAGTAGTGTCAAAAAAGGCTGTTAAATAATTGTTTGACATATAATTACATATTACATAGGCAATTCAAAAAGAGCTAAACTAAGCAATAAAAATCAGTACAAAGTAAAAGTGAGTACTATGTAACTTGTTTATAATTATTGCTTTATAGCGTTTACGCCCAGAATGTCCGTCATAAAACGGGCAATTTCCCGCTCCACACCCGCTACGTCATTCGACTTGATCCAGGAGCCCATCACATGATTGCCGGTATTGGGCATAGCTACCGACCGTTTTCGGGCAGCAGGAGTACCCAACTCGTCAAACATTTTTAGCGCAGCGCTCACCTTTACAACACTATCCTGGTGAACCTCATCCTTGAAATAATACAACAGCAAAGTAGGCTGCTTCACCTTCTCAAAGGTAGCCTTATCCATGGATGTTTCCACGAGTTCTTCCAGGTTTACAGCAGCCTCCAGCCGGTAAGGCGCACTCCAATATTGACGATATACCGGACGCTTGTCTTCCGGGTCAATAAACTTCGATCCCTTTACCAGCCGGGCAATTTGTAACCCCCAGGGGTTATTCAGCAACCAGGCATTGGCATCGTTGATGGCAATATTGGGAGATAAGAGGACCAGCGCATAAATCTGAGGATACTCAGCAGCCAACTTCAATGCCAGCGTACCACCGGTAGAAGTGCCCACGAGGATAACCTTTTCACCCAGCTTTTCGCCAATGGCCAGCGCTTCCTTGGCACTTTCCCAGTATTTATCAGACGTTAGATGTACCAGCGCATCTGTCGTATCGATCCCATGCTCGGCCAGGCGCGACAAATACAGGTTGCAACCAAATTGTTTGGCAATATCCTTATGAACAGGATCACCCTCTGCTTGTGAGGCAGAAAAACCATGCAGGTAAACCAGTGAATAAGCCGTTTTGGATTTGGTGGAATCATTGGCCCAGATGATACGCGCTTCGTTATCCGGTTTCAGCCGGTGTTGCGCTTCCTGCGTTTTTATATAAGTCTGCAAAGAGTCGGCAGTCGCAGGCACCACAGGCATTTGAACAGCATAAGTAGGGTTGGAAGGCTTGGGCCCCATCAGGTAAACGATCACAATAACCAGCAGTGTGATCAGCCACCATTTCTTTTTGCGCATGAGGTAATTGAATTTGCCGTTAAATTAAAGCAAAATTCCCATCATCCATATGATCCGATTCTCTGTTATTATAAGCACTATAATCACATCGCTGAGAAGCTTTTTATAGGTATCAAATTCCCGGACATTCAGCCCCTTACTCTGAACTCCAGACTCTCGACTCCGAACTCATAAATAAAAACGATTAATTAAATAATAAGTTTCCCCGAATCCTTGTCCCAGACGCTGAATTAGCGTACTTTTGCGCCTTCTTTTGCCCGTTGAAAACCTGAAAAGTAGCTAATCGCTTGCTGGCCAGTGAATCAACTTGATAATGAGATAATTATGGAAATCAGAAATATAGCGATTATCGCCCACGTAGACCACGGAAAAACTACCCTGGTAGACAAGATCTTACACGCCACCAAAGTATTCAGGGACAACCAGGATACAGGTGAGCTGATTATGGACAACAACGACCTCGAACGCGAACGAGGTATTACCATCTTCAGTAAGAACGCTTCTGTAACCTACAAGGACGTTAAGATCAATGTGATCGATACCCCTGGTCACGCCGACTTCGGCGGAGAAGTAGAGCGGGTATTGAAAATGGCCGATGGCGTGTGCCTCCTGGTAGACGCATTCGAAGGCCCAATGCCACAAACACGTTTCGTGTTGCAAAAGGCGTTGCAATTGAACCTGAAGCCAATCGTGATCATCAATAAAGTAGATAAGCCCAACTGCCGCCCTGACGAAGTGCACGACGCGGTATTTGAGCTCTTCTTCAACCTCGATGCTACAGAAGAACAACTGGACTTCCCTACCTTCTACGGTTCCGGTAAGAACGGTTGGTTCAACGATTCCCTCACGCAGATTGACAACATCAATCCCCTGCTCGATGGTATCCTGAAGCACGTGCCACCACCCAAGGTGAATGAAGGACCCCTGCAAATGCAGATCACCTCACTCGATTACTCTTCCTTCCTCGGCCGTATCGCCGTAGGAAAAGTTGCTCGTGGCGTAATTAAGGAAAACCAGCCGATAGCCCTGATGCAAACCAATGGCACTATCAAGAAGTCAAGAGTTAAAGAATTATACGTGTTCGAAGGCATGGGTAAGAAGCGCGTTACGGAAGTAGTAGCCGGTGACCTGTGTGCAGTAGTAGGTATCGAAGATTTCGGTATCGGTGACACCATCGCCGATGCAGAAAATCCTGAAGCATTACCGGTTATCAGTGTGGATGAGCCTACTATGAATATGTTGTTCTCTATCAACAACTCACCCTTCTATGGCCGTGATGGTAAGTTCGTTACCAGCCGCCACCTGCGTGATCGTCTGATGAAGGAAACAGAAAAGAACCTCGCCCTCCGCGTGAAAGAAGCAGAAGGTGGTGGTGATAGCTTCCTCGTTTACGGTCGTGGTATCCTTCACTTAGGTATCCTCATCGAGACCATGCGTCGCGAAGGATATGAGCTGACTGTAGGTCAACCCCAGGTAATCGTGAAAGAAATCGATGGCGTTAAGTCTGAACCATACGAAAACCTGGTAGTAGACGTACCACAGGAGTTCGCTTCCAAAGTAATTGATCTGGTAACCCGTCGTAAGGGCGAAATGCAGATCATGGAAACCAAGGGAGAAATGCAACACCTGGAGTTCGAAATACCTTCCCGCGGATTGATCGGCCTGCGTACACAAATGCTGACCGCTACAACCGGTGAAGCAGTAATGGCGCACCGCTTCGTAGATTACAAGCCCTGGAAAGGTATGATCCCCGGCCGTAACAACGGTGTGTTGATCTCCAAGATCTCAGAAAAGACAACAGCCTACTCCATCGATAAGCTGCAGGACAGAGGTACCTTCTTCGTTGATCCAGGCGAAGATATCTATGCCGGACAGATCGTGGCAGAGAACATCAAGCCAGGCGACCTGGTGGTGAACGTAACGGAAGCCAAGAAGCTCACCAACCACCGCGCCAGCGGTAGTGATGATGCTACCCGCATTGCTCCCAAAACACTGATGACACTGGAAGAATGTATGGAATACATCCAGCAGGACGAGTGCATCGAAGTAACCCCCAACTTCATCCGTATGCGTAAAGTATTACTGGATGAAAACGAGAGGAACAAAGTGTCTAAGGCAATGAAGGCTGAATCAGTATAGTAAACATTTTACGATATAAGAAAAAGGCTGTATCATCGATACGGCCTTTTTTTATTTCCTGCATTCAGGACTCTCATTTAGCAGCCTTTTTCGTGTTTCTTATTTCTGCGGTGGCATTTGGCTATCCACCTTGTTTCGATGCAGAATAAAAGCTGCTTCTGTAAGTGTTTCAATATTTTTATACAAGAACAGAAGGCTGCCACGGGCCTTTCCTGTTTGGTAAGTACCATTTTCGCTGGCAAGAGCCGCTTCCAGCCAGTCCCACAGGCATTCCCGTATATCCTGCAGGTGATAATTGCTGAAAAACTCCTCCAGCACTGTAATTGGATTTTGCTGCTGCTCCTTACTCAAAAGGGTGAGTTGATTAATGGCAGGCTGATCGGTAGCCTCCAGAGATGTTTTCTTACGAAGCTGTTTTGCTTTACTGGCCATTAGTGGTAAATGAATTGATTTGAAGGTTTTGCAAGCTATTGTGAATGAGTAGAAATCTTAGAATTCTACTCACATATTGTAATTATAAAATACTAACAGTCCTTAAAAATAATACACTTTATCTTAAAAAAAGTGACGAGGGGTTATTTTTTTATAACATTAATGTCCTTTCCTTCTATCTTTCGCGAATATCAATCAAACAGTGAACGATAGAAGATATAATGCATTAAAAAGCTATATTGATTCAGGAGCCATCAAAAGCTTTACTGAAATTTTTGATATTATTCCAAAAAGCACCATCGTTAAGGATGCAGGTATAAATTACACGAGGATCACCAATAAGATCAACAACCCTGAAAAGTTCACTGTCAAAGACATTATAATAATATCTCAGTTGATTGGGATAGATAGTCGAAAGCTATACCATCTGATCGCTTTGGCTACTGAAAAGCCCACCCGTAAAAAGTAGTTTATTCCCAGAGTCGGAAAAAGGTATTGTGAGGAATAGTAGATAAAAAAAGCCGTATCAGAGATACAGCTTTTTATTTTGAAGTTAACTTTTTCGCAGAACTTGTTGCCTTACTTCGGGCAAGCGCTTTTTTAATATCCACTCTTACTTTCTGTAAATGCTTTTCCAATTGAGTTTTACTCATTTGAACGCCTATTGGTTCATCACTCAACTCGTAAAAGGGATCGCGCTTCTTCATTGATTATCTTTGTAGTATAAATTTACTAAAAATCTGGCTTCTTTAGTAAAAATCGCCATATCAGTCTTGTTAATCATTATTGCTCCCAGAGTAGCCTCATAATGAGCTATTAGCCTTGTTTTAGGCGTAAAGGAAACAATACCATCACAAGCGTTTTCGAAGCTTTCTTTACAGACATGTGCAACAAGATTTCCAGGCACGCCATGATAAAGCTTGTTTTTACTTATGTTAAAAGGAGCGGATTCAATTAATGGTATGAAATAGAATCCATCAACCTTTTTATAGCTGATAAGACCATGTATTAATTGGGGATCAACAGCGGTTACAAGTTTCATTATTTTTCTTCCATCCTGATTACCAAATTCCTTTCGCCAATTAAAAAGCCATCCCTTTTTCTTGGTTATCAGTGGTAAATCAGCTTTTGTTAATGGCAATACGCTTGTTTCATATGAAGTTCCTGTTAGTACGTGCTCTATAGAATTGGTGAGTTTATCAATCAGGATATCGAACGTTGGTTTCATAGCATTAGTTTGGTAACAAGGATATATACGGATATAATACCTTTTTCGATTATATAATACTATAAAACCATTACTTTGAAATAGCAAAAGAAGTTTCTATTTTGTAGCGTTTATACATATCCTTATGAAAAATAGAGACCAATACATTGCCGTAGGCGCAGTGGCAGTAGCTGAAGCCTACAACATATTCAGAAGCTTCGAATACTACAAGTACTTCTTTACCAACTTCAGGTTATTTAGCGGAGGCATATATGCCATACAGGAAGTGTTCAGCATGCTATTCCTGCTTTTTCAGTTAACCCTCATTGTGGTATTCTTTGCCGCTGAAGGAGAATACCAGGATAAAACATACAAACTGTTGCGCTTTATCTTTCTCATGTCTTTAGCCCTGTACCTGCCTTACACCCTATACCTATATATCTTTAAAGCCCGTGAGGTCTTTTTTGGCGATCAAACAAACATTGTCATAATGCACTCGATCGGAGTTGTTATCTCCCTGGTTTGCGGATATCTGCTTTTACGCGCTAAGCCACAAAGCCAGCCGGAGAAAGTTGACCTGTCGAATTATGAGTTGGTCAACTATACCTCCACAGGACACCGCTTTGTACACCGGTTGATAGATGCACTCTTTATATTGCCGATCTTCTTCTTCTGGGGACGGATCTTAGATGTGAACAATCAATATGTCCTGCAATTAGTATTTATACTGGTTTACCTGGTATACTGTTTTGTAGCTGAATTGCTTTTCCGGCAAACCCTGGGTAAGATCGCTACCAATTCCTGCGTCACCACCATTGGCACAGAATATTCCGCAGGCAGGATATTGGTGCGCACACTCGCACGCCTTATTCCCTTCGATGCCTTCTCTTTCCTCTTTAAAAGGAACTGGCATGATACCACCAGCGACACATCAGTGGTATATGTCAACAGTTGGGAAAAAGCCTTCGATGAATCGAACATGACCGACACTGCGGCGGTCGCTAAGTAGAAACAAGAGCGGAAATTAGTTGGAGGTATTCTTAATGTCCAGCGACACGATCACCCTTGTGCCGGCAGGTTCACCGTGCTCATCGATCAGGTCTTTGATCACGGCCTGCACCTGCGAATGGTAGATATCATTGATGATCTGGATACGCTCATCGGTTAATTTGATACCCTGCTTTTGCAACGTGGCAATGCGGCCGGTCCTTGACTTGGCAGACGCGGCACGGCCAATACCATTGTCCTCGATGCTCATAAACAGTTTATCATGATTGAGCCAGTAATGCAGGTACAGTTCACCCCGTTCGCCCTCTTTAGGCATTAAACCATGCCAGATGGCATTCTCGACAAAAGGTTGCAATAACAACGGAGGCACCATCAAGGAACCCCTGTTGATGTCATGACTCACGTTCACGATCACATCAAACTTGTTATTGAAGCGTAACTGTTCCAGTTCAATATATAGCTCAAGTGATTTGATCTCCTGGTCGAGCGATACCCATTCCGATTGAGCACTGTCGAAAATAAGCCGGATTAGTTTGGAGAACTTGGTCAGGTAGCCCGACGCCTTCATGGGCTCATTCTTCAGGATGAAATTGCCGATAGAGTTAAGACTGTTAAACACGAAGTGAGGATTCATTTGCAGGCGCAACACAGCCAACCTGTTTTCTGCGATCTTACGATTATTCTCATGTAACCTTATGGCAGTGGCCCGGTATGCATCTTCTACTTGCGAGCGGATGATCTTATTGGCGCAGAGAGAAGCAATCGTATTCAGGATGAACAAATGCTTGGGTTGAAAGAAACCCTTCATATGATGCTCGGCATCGATGATGCCCAATACCTTGCCCTGGTAAATAATAGGGACAGTGATCTCCGAAAACCGCTGGTCGTCGTCCACGATATAGCGCGGGTCGGTGCTGGTGTCGCTGATAATTTCGGGCAGGCCGCTCACGGCCACACTGCCTACAATACCCTTCCCGAGGGGGATCTCGATAGGCTCGAAAATTTCATAATCCTTGGGGTTCTTGGGGCCATAAGCAGCCTTTTGTACCAGCACCTTCCGGTCCTCATCGACCAGGTAAACTACACAGTCTTCAAAATTGAGGTGAGAAATACAGTTCTTGGTAACGTCCCAGAGGATTTCGTCGATTGTATTCTTGCCAAAGAGGGATGTAGCGAAATAATTGATAGTTCGTTCAATCTCAAGGTCATCGGATTGATTGACCTTGCGCTGCTTCATGAGTAGCCATCCCAGGATGAGACTACTGGCCAGCAGCACAGCTATTATCAGATAGTAAATTGTCAAAGTTTGTTCTTGGATTTTAATAATTTGCCTAAACCGTTCTGAAAAGTAGTACACAAATGCGGATAATTGCAGCCTATTGAGTGGCTGGTAGCATTTTTCCAGTATTCTAACCGTTTAAACCAATATTTCGGAAAGCATAAACCAGTAATTGAAGATCAATCATTAACTGGCAACACAAAATTGCCAAAGACTCATAAAACCAGCCAGTTACTCACTAATTAATGGGCATACACGCATAGTTTGTTAGCTTTACCCGGAAAGCCTATCTTATTACACTTAATCGTTATTTCTGAGCCGGTTTCTTACAGCAGGGATTATACTGATACTGTTGGCCCACACCACCGTAACAGGCCAGCGTATCAACTTTTCCCCCCTCAACACCTCCAATGGCCTCACTGGTAACAATGTTCGGTCAGTAGTTGTCGACAAAAACGGATTCCTGTGGGTTGGGACCAACGATGGCCTGAACGTCTATGACGGCTACACCGTTACCAATTTTGTGAAAGCGAAATACCCCGAAATAGCTTCCGATGTAGTCCTTCACCTTTTCAACGACAGGCATAACCGTACCTGGCTTGGTACCTACAGCGGAGCCACCTGGGTAGATGAGGATCGTACTTTTCACCGGGCTGTTATTCGCGATACAGTTACTAAGTTCCGCTGTCCAACCATATTTGAGACCACCATGTATGGTACCATACTACATACAGGAAAAGGCGAGTATTACTTCGACAGCACCACCAATAAATGGAAAGAACTGGAGTGGGTGCCGGATGAGATAAAGAAAGGCAGCTTTACAGATGCCGAGCCCTTTGCGCAGGACAAGATCATATTTATTACCAACAACCTGGTTACCATACTGGATTATAAAACCCGGAAGATCATCTTTCGGCAAACATTCGATCGACCTTTAAGTGCCTGCCCGGCCAGCGATACAACCATTGCCGTGGGAGTAAAGACAGGTACAGTGACCATTGTAAACATTAACTCGGGCAAGACAATAGCCGATTATCAACTGATCAATACATTAGGAGGTAAAACGATCAACACCTACCTCACAGAAGTACGTCAGGCTGCCAATGGCGACCTGTTGGTAGCTACCGATTTTGCCGGCCTTATCATCATCGACAGCAAAGGCAATATCACCCGTCATACCCATGATCCCCTGAATGCCGGCACCATCTCCGGCAACAATACCTATCGTGCGTTTGCGGGTACAAAGGGAGAAGTAATTGTAGGCACACAGGCATCCGGTGTCAACATGGCCAATATTTTCAACCGGCCTGCCATGTACACCCGCATCTTCAAAGATGAGAAAGGGGATCTCTACGATGATTACATCACCCGCATTGTAGAAGATGGCAACGGTGTCTTCTGGCTGGGAGGCAATGACCGGCTGATAAGGTGGGATAAGAATACCAATCAGTCAACTTTCTATCATTACTACCTTCAATCACCTGATGGCATACGGCCATTGGAAATGCGGGCATTGGCTAAAGACAAGTCGGGCCGACTGTGGTTAAGTGCGGCAGGGGATGGGTTGTGTACATTCGATAAAGCTACCGGTCGCTTTATAAAGGTCAAGCCCGATACTTCCCTTGGCAAAACAGTTTCCACTCCCTATATATATGAGCTGCTGGCACTGGCAGAAGGCCCTATATGGGTAGGAACCATGGGCGGGGTGTATGCCATCGATCCTGTTACGATGAAGGCCACCTCCTTCGACAAGCATCCTGTATTGAGTCAGTTGAATGGCAAGATGATCATCAGCATGTTTGAAGACAAGGCACACCGCGTCTGGATGGGTACACACGGCAACGGCGTGTATTGCTATGATAAGCAGCAAAACAAGATGGAACATTTCGGCATGCAGGAAGGCATGCCCAGTGACCTGGTCTTTGGTTTTACGGAAGATAACTTAGGTAATGTATATACTGCTACCTCACGTGGGTTCGTCATAATACCACCCAACCGGAAACTACAGGTATATAGCGTTCAGAACGGATTGCGCTATGAGCGTTGTGAAACGGTGTTAAGAGATAAAGAAGGAAACGTATGGGTATCCAACAACCGGTCACTTATAAAATACAATCCGGTTACCAAACAACTTACCCATTACGAAGAAAACTCAGGACTGAGTATCGACGGGTTCCGCAGCAATACAGCCATCATGGCTTCCACTGGCGAAATGCTATGGGGCAGCGAAAGTGGCGTTAACCACTTCTTTCCCGAAAGACTGCTTATTGCGCCCTCGCTTTTGCAGGTGAGCACGTATGCCATCGACACCGATGATACCACTCAATACGTAAGCAGCAATAAATATTTTGCTATACCCTTCAGTAGCAATGACATCACCCTGCATTTCACAGCCATCAACCTGAACGGATCGAGAAACATAGAATACCAGTATAAGCTGGAAGGCTACGATAAAGAATGGCATTCAGGCACCGATGTGCGCGAGGCCCGTTACCCTTCTTTGCCAGCCGGTAGCTATACCTTTCGCGTAAAAGCAAGCGTTGACCGGGTCAACTGGACAACAGCCAACAATGAACTGTCACTCTACATAATACCGCCGGTTTGGCAACGCTGGTGGTTTATTGCAGCGTCCGTGATATTGCTGGGATTGGTCATCTATGCAGTTTACAGATACAGAATACAGCAAATACGGGAAAAAGAAAAGCTCAAGACGGAATACAACCAGAAGATCGCCGAAATAGAAATGAAGGCTTTGCGTGCGCAGA
This sequence comes from Paraflavitalea sp., assembly GCF_059502485.1. Classification (NCBI taxonomy): domain Bacteria; kingdom Pseudomonadati; phylum Bacteroidota; class Chitinophagia; order Chitinophagales; family Chitinophagaceae; genus Paraflavitalea; species Paraflavitalea sp. The sequence goes on along the minus strand of NZ_JCACET010000008.1, from coordinate 214,266 downwards.
TGAACCCCCATTTTATCTTCAACTGCCTTAACTCCATTAACCGCTACATAGTAAAAAGCGATCACACCACCGCATCACTGTACCTTACCCGGTTCTCCAAGTTGATCAGGCTGATACTGGATAACTCCAACAGCAAAAATGTATTGTTGTCCAATGAGCTGGAAGCGCTCAGGATCTATATAGAAATGGAGTCGTTGCGCTTTAATAACAAGTTTACCTACAACATAGTCCTCGACAAGGACGTACATGCCGATATCATGGAGGTGCCACCACTGATCATACAACCCTACGTGGAAAATGCGATCTGGCATGGATTGCTCCATAAAGAAACGGCCGGCCACTTAAGTATACACCTCAGCCTGATCACTGACAATATGCTGCAGTGTGTGATAGAAGACGATGGGGTAGGGAGAGAGAAAGCAAGAGAATACAAGAGTAAGTCGGCTACTACCAAAAAGTCATTGGGCATGAAACTGACCGAAGACAGGATATCCATTCTCAATAAACATGCTTCGCCCAATGCAAGCATCACGATCATAGACCTGGTAGCAGCAGATGGAGAACCCGGTGGGACAAAAGTGATATTAAAGATTCCCGTATAAACAACCAATACTAACAATCCAATTGCTTTAACAAAAAATTGAAAGAAAATGATACGTTGCATTATTGTGGATGATGAAAACAATTGCATAGAGATGCTGGAATGGTTACTAAAAACCTATTGCCCCCAGGTTACCATCGATGCTATGTGCAATTCAGCCGAGCAGGGACTGGAGGCGATCAATAAGCACAAACCTGATGTGGTGTTCCTCGATATTGAAATGCCCCGCATGAATGGTTTCGATATGCTGGAGCAGTTTGATAAACTCACCTTCGATGTAGTATTCACTACAGCATACGATAAATTCGCCATCAAGGCATTTCGTTACAGCGCCCTCAACTACCTGTTGAAGCCGATAGACCCGGATGATCTGAAAGAAACCATCCGCAGATTGGAAGAAAAGCAATCGATACCTACGCGTGAACAGATAGACCTGCTCTTGCAGAACGTTAAACAGGTAAGTAAAAACACCATACCCCGCATTGCACTCACTACCAACGATGGGATGATCTTTGTATCTACCCAGGATATCATATACTGCGAAGCAGAAAGCAACTACACCAACATAGTACTGGTAGGCGGCAAAAAGATCATGGTGTCGAAAGTGCTGAAAGATATTGATGAAGCATTGGCCGGCCCCGACTTCTTCAGGGTGCACAACTCATTCCTCATTAACCTGAACCACATCAGAAAGTTTGTACGCGGAGAAGGTGGCTATGTAGTAATGGACGATGGTGCTACCATCAGCATCTCCCGTTCACGCAGACAGGAGTTTATGGAGTTGTTCTCTAAGTTCTAAACCGATAAATAATTGCATTCTCCCCAATCGCCCTATAGGTTATTCCTGTAGGGCGATTCTCTTTATAGGTGCTATACTACCCATTCAGTTGATGGTAACATAGCCTCGTTTACCAATAGTGAAAAGCGTAAAGAGAGGTGGTAATTGTTAAGAAATCTTAAACAAAACACACTTGTTATAGATTTCATTTAAACAAAAGAATATTTCTTTTTTATTTTTTGATTTGCACAATATACTATTTCAAAGAGTAGATTCCTGGGTGTATCATCTGTTCGGTTATGATACAGTTAGTTAGTATGTTATTGAATATCAGTAAGCTGAACAATGATCGGCTGAAACCCTGTGCCAGCCTCACTTTTGCCGCTCATAAACATTCTATAGGCATAAATACGCATTTCAGTAAGCAAACAATACCGTTCACTCAAAGAACACTTGCACAGGAAAAAATCCTTACTAACTTTGCGGCGCAATCTGGTACTAAAGCTCGAAGCTTTCAAATAAAGAGCAATTGTTAAAGAAAGTATAAGAGTAAAAAAAGTTCACAAAGATTGTAACATTTACAAAGAAGTGACGTCTGATATAGTGTGATGCATCAAGAACAAGGCAACACTTCAAAAAACAAATAGCCATAAAAGCAAAAAAAACATTTAAAATGAAAAAGAGTATTTTAACCTGGGTATTGTTGCTGACTGTAAGTATCAGTAGCACATTTGCCAACAACAAAATTGAAAACGTAAACGAAACAGTAATCAGTTCTTTTAAGAAAGACTTCGCTTCTGCACAGGATGTTACCTGGGAGAAGTCAAAAGAAGTTTCTAAAGCAACCTTCAAACTGAACGATCAGGTGATGTTTGCTTACTACGCAGAAGATGGTAACCTGCTGGCGGTGATCAGAAACATTGTTTCTACACAACTGCCCATCAACCTTCTGAGCGACCTGAAGAAGAACTACGGTAGTTTTTGGATCAGTGACCTCTTCGAGATGGCATCTGACAATTCTACTTCTTATTATGTAACCCTCCAGAGCGGTGATCAGACAGTGGTGTTGAAATCTTATAGCTCTACAGGTTGGGAAACCTTTAAGAAAGAAAAGAAATAACAATAAGGATCTGATTTGTTGTAATTGAAAACGTCCCGCCAATCGGCGGGACGTTTTGTTTATTATATACTACGCGTTACATAATGTTTACTGCACTTCACTCAAAGTTGCTTTACACACGTACATGCACCTGCTACCTTCGCACCGAATTATTAATCATTTAATCTTATTTAACAATGAAATTTTTAAAGATTGCGTGTGTGACGTTGGTGATGTTTCTGGTATTTGCCTGTTCAAAAAGTAATGACAAACCTGCTGCTGCCAGCATAGAAGGAATATGGTCAGGGAAATACGGCACAGGTGATAACAAACCCTCTTCATTTTACAGCTTCAATATTAAGAGTAATGGAGTGATCGAAGAACTGGATGCTAATGGTGCAGTTAAAGGAACAGGTACGTGGAAGTTAGAGAACAAAATTCTGTCAGCCACCTACAAATACACATCGCCATCCACCAGTAAATTTTCTGTACTTGGTGCATTCAATGCAGAGCAAGGAAAAATACTGGGCAACTGGGGATATGGAACAAGTGTAACAGATGGCGGTACCTGGGAAATGACAAAGAACTAATAAGCAGCCTATAGCCATAAAGAACGTGTTTTTTTACAGGGTCGTTGGAAGGTTCAATCCGTCTTCGTTCAGAAGGCGGATTTTTTTTTTACTCGCTCGCCTCTGGCGAGTGAGCCTATTCTGTAGCCTCTGGCTACACCTAATTTCTACTCACTTGTCCATTTCCGCTTTTGAGCGTACTTTTGTGGTCAGCTTCAGAACTATGAAAAAGCGCCACCTGATATTACCGCTAATAATAATATTGCTGATCTGCGTCGTAGATGCCTCAGCACAATGCTCCATCTGTACAAAAACAGCAGCCCAGCTGGGCGAACGACCCGCTAAAGCCCTCAATACAGGCATTGTTTACCTTGCTTTTACACCCCTGGCCATTATGGGCTACTTAGGATACCGCTGGTGGAAAAGTAACCGCATAGCCTAAGCAGCACGCCGTTACAGCTTGTCATTTTCTTATCTTGTTGAACCAAAACAAGCTGCAATGAAATATACCTGGCTATCCTGCCTGCTTTTACTGTCCCTATTTACCACAGCACAGAAGCTCCCCACGGTTGAAGAAAAGACCAACGGGTTGAAGAAATACCCCGGCTACCTCGACTTTTACTGGGACGAGAACCTGGGCAAGATCTGGCTCGACATCAATAAGCTGGATTCGGAGATGATCTACGTTACGTCATTGCCTGCCGGATTGGGCTCCAATGATGTTGGCCTCGACAGAGGGCTGCTGGATGCCACCCGCATCGTTAAGTTTTCCAAAGTAGGGCGCAAGGTGCTGATGATTGTCCCCAACTATGATTACCGGGCCGTTACCAATGATGTGGCAGAGCGCCGGGCAGTAGAACAGTCTTTTGCACAATCAGCTATCTGGGGATTTACAGTAGAAGCTGAAAGCAATGGGCACGTATTGGTAGATGCTACCGATTTTGTGCTGCGCGATGCTATCAGAGCTGCCAGTCGGTTGAAAGGCGCAAGACAAGGGAACTATACATTAGATAAGAACAGGTCAGCCATTTATCTGCCCCGCACCAAAAACTTTCCCAATAATACAGAGATAGAAGCAACCATCACACTCGTGAAAAATGATGGAGAAACAGGCCCCTTCGTTGGAGCAGTTACACCTTCGCCGGATGCTGTTACTTTACGGATGCACCATTCTTTTGTGCAGCTTCCGGATAATGATTACCAACCAAGGTTGTTTGATGCACGTTCAGGTTACTTCGGCGTTTCATTCTTTGATTACAGCACCCCGGTATCATCGCCCATACAACAATACTATATCTGTCGCCACCGGTTGAAAAAGAAAGACCCGACAGCAGCCATCAGCGATCCGGTAAAACCAATTATTTATTACCTCGACAACGGCACACCGGAACCCATTCGCAGCGCTTTGCTGGAAGGCGCTTCCTGGTGGAACCAGGCATTTGAAGCAGCCGGCTATCGCAATGCATTCCAGGTAAAACTGCTGCCCGATAGCGCCGATCCGATGGATGTACGATACAATGTAGTGAACTGGGTACACCGTGCTACCCGTGGTTGGTCATATGGTAATACCGTTACCGACCCGCGCACTGGAGAGATCATCAAAGGACATGTGACACTTGGCTCGTTACGTGTAAGGCAGGATTACCTGATTGCACAGGGATTGCTGGCTCCCTATGAAAACGGTGTTCCTGTCGACGATAAAATGCTGAAAATGGCGTTGACTAGGCTGAAGCAATTATCGGCGCATGAAATAGGCCACACATTGGGATTGATGCATAACTATGCATCCAGTGTAAGCGATCGCGCCAGCGTAATGGATTATCCGCATCCGGTGGTTAAGCTAACAGCTGCAGGAGAAATAGATCTTACCAATGCCTACGATCAAAAGATAGGAGCATGGGATAAAGCAGCTATCACCTTCGGTTACCAGGATTTCCCACAGGGAACAGATGTCAATAAAGGACTGGACAATATATTGCGTGAAGCAGCGCAAAAAGGATTGCAATACATTGCCGACCGCGATGCACGCGCTGCAGGTGGCCTGCACCCGCAAGCACACTTGTGGGATAATGGCGCTGATGCAGTGACCGAATTGAAAGAAGTAATGAAAGTAAGAGCCAAAGCATTGGCACAGTTTGGAGAAAACAGCATTCGTGCTGGACAACCAATGGCGATGCTCGAAGATGTACTGGTGCCGGTATACCTGTTTCATCGCTACCAGGCAGAAGCCGTCACAAAAGTAGTAGGCGGTATGTATTACACCTATGCACTCCGTGGCGATGGACAAACCGTTACAAGACCGGTAACAAAAGCAGAACAACAGAAAGCCCTCAATGCACTGATCGATTGTCTGGATCCCAAATTTCTACGCATACCCGACAACATCGTTAAGCTGATACCGCCTCGCCCGGCAGGATACAACTTTAACCGGGAGTTATTTAAAAAGAGGACAGGTCTTGCCTTTGACGCGCTTGCCCCGGCAGAAACAGCGGCCGACCTTCCCTTGTCATTTCTATTCAATACCGAAAGGCTCAACCGTATGGTACAATACGAAGCGCAGCAGGGAGGATTAGGCGTTGCTGAAATGATCAATACTTTGATCAGTAAAACGTGGAAAGCACCACATAGCAGCGGCATCGAAAAGCTGATCCAACTGCAAACAGAACAAGTATTGCTAACCTATCTGTTGGCAGTATCGATAGATGATAACGCATCCTTTCAAACCAAAGCGATTGCTCAAAAGGCACTCAGTGAATTGAAGACATATATAGAAGCGCAACAAAAGATCAGCAAAAATGCAGACTACACAGCACACCTGATCTATTCGATCGAACGAATGAAGGCCCCGGAAAAAGCCAAGCCAACCATACACAAAGAGATACCACCCGGCGCTCCCATCGGCTGCGACGTGGAATAATTAGACTCTTTTTATATCGGCGCCAAGTTTGCGTAAGCGTTCATCAATGTTTTGATAGCCACGATCGATCTGTTCGATATTTTGAATCGTGCTGCGTCCATCTGCGCTCAAAGCTGCGATCAGCAACGATACACCTGCCCGGATATCAGGACTGCTCATGGTAATGCCACGCAGATTCTGTTCACGCCCCAGGCCGATAACAGCAGCGCGGTGCGGGTCGCAAAGAATAATACGTGCACCCATGTCGATGAGCTTATCTACGAAGAACAGACGGCTTTCAAACATCTTCTGATGGATCAACACACTACCCTTGGCTTGCGTAGCCACCACCAGCACAATACTGATGAGGTCGGGCGTAAAGCCTGGCCAGGGATGATCGTAAATCGTGAGTACAGAGCCATCGAGGAAAGTTTGAATTTCATACATGTCCTGCGCAGGAACATGAATATCGTCACCCACGAAATTCATCTGGATACCCAGCTGTTTGAACTTCTCAGGAATAACACCGAGGTTGTCGAGACTTACATTCTTGATGGTAATATCGCTCTGCGTCATGGCTGCGAGGCCAATGAACGAACCGATCTCGATCATATCGGGCAACATACGGTGATCTGTGCCACCTAAGTAATCAACCCCTTCAATCACCAGCAGGTTACTGCCGATGCCGCTGATCTTAGCGCCCATACGGGTCAGCATCTTACAAAGCTGCTGCAGGTAAGGCTCGCAGGCGGCATTATAAATAGTAGTCGTGCCTTTGGCCATTACAGCGGCCATTACAATATTAGCGGTACCGGTTACAGAAGGTTCATCAAGTAATAAATAAGCTCCTTTCAGGTTAGGCGCTTCCAGGTGAAAAAAGCCATCACCCGATTCATAATTGAAAGAGGCGCCGAGTTTTTCAAAGCCGATGATATGCGTATCCAGTCTGCGACGGCCGATCTTGTCACCGCCCGGTCTGGGAATAAAAGCTTTGCGGAAGCGCGCCAGCAATGGGCCGGCCAACATCACAGAGCCGCGGAGACGCCCGCTTTTCTTTTTATAATCCTCACTGCGCAGGTAGTCGATATTCACGTTGTCGGCCTGGAAAATACAGGTGTCACGCTGAGGCCGCTCGATCTTCACGTTCATTTCGCCCAGCAGCTCGATCAACAGATTTACATCGAGGATGTCCGGAATATTGGTGATGGTAACCTTTTCAGGAGTTAACAATACTGCACTAATAATTTGCAGCGCTTCATTTTTAGCGCCCTGAGGAATGATCTCGCCCTGTAGTTTTTTACCGCCGGTGACTTCAAAAGAAAGCATAGGTTGGCTGGAAGTTGAAAGGTGATTGAATTAAAGGAGTGCAAAATAAAAAAAAGTTGACCAGCCCGCTGGTCAACTTTTCAATAAATCAGTTATTGGAATAAATTACTTATACCGTTTCTTGAACTTGTTGTTACCGCCGCGATCACCGCCTCTGTCCCGGTCATTGCGGTCATTCCTGTCGTTACGGCCACCGCCGCCGCCACCGCGATTCTGGTGTTGGAACTTCTGGTTGCGCTTATTGCGATAATCGCCATAGCCACCACCGCCTCTGCCATCACGCTCACGGCCTTCATTAGGACGGTGCTGACGAACATAGGGTGTATTGGTGAATGTCAACTGGCCATCGGTCAGGTTGCTCAATTCACCTTGTATAGCATCATCATGCACAGTTTCCTTGTGCCAGTTGTTATAGGCCAGCTTCATGTAATAAGCTACCGCATTGGCAAATCCCTGGCGCTTGTCAGGATTCTCTTCCTTCAGTGCCTTGTTGATCACCAGCTCCAGGTTTTTACCCAGGTGGCTGAATTTGGGATAGCGCTTCGGATAAGGAAGCGGCTTAGGTCTTGCCTTCAGTGTTTCGCGTGTAGGAATGGGATAAGGAGATTCTACATCCAGCTTAAAGTCTGAGATGAGGAACAAGTGATCCCATAATTTATGACGGAAGTCTTCTACGTTCTTCAGGTGTGGGTTCAGGAACCCCATCAATTCGATCACCGCATAAGCATTACGCTGGCGGGCTTCCCGGTCTTCCAAACTCAACAGATATTCAATCATCTTCTGAATATGGCGGCCATACTCCCGGTAGATCAAATGATTACGGGTCGTATTATATTCCATTTCCCCAAATGTTTTTACCATCTTACAAAAGTAGCAAAGTAAGTTTACAAAAAGAAAAGGCCTTTTTAAGCATTAAACCTGATTTAACAAGGGCTTATAAAACCAGTAGAATGGGGTAGAAGAGGCCGCTGGCAGTCTTTTGTTCGGCAAAAAGCATTATTCGACGTATTTTTGCCTTCCTATTCACAAAAAATTGATACTCAATAGAACATGAAAAAATCCACTATAACGATCGATGTAGCACTCGACGAAAAGAATGTCCCCGAGTCAATTAGTTGGAGCGCTACAGCCAGTACAGCCGATACTGCACGTGCAGCCAAAGCCCTGATGCTTTCCTTCTGGGATGGCAACGATAAAGCAGCCCTCCGTATGGATCTCTGGACCAAACAAATGATGGTGGATGAAATGGCTGATTTTTATTACCAGACCCTGATGACTATGGCCGATTCATTCGACCGGGCTACCCACCAGGAAGAACTGGTAAATGATATCAGGGTATTTGCTAAAAACTTCTACACCAAGTTCCAGGAAATCCAATTAAAGGAAAATAAGGCATAAAATAAGCGTTATGGCATTAGAACAACTAATCACAACAGAGCTCAAGACAGCCATGCTGGCCAAAGATGAAAAAGCATTGCGTAGCCTCCGGGCTATTAAAGCCGCGATACTGCTGGCTAAAACATCTGAAGGCGCCGGCGGTGAGTTGAAAGAAGAAGATGAGATCAAGCTGTTGCAAAAGCTGGTAAAACAACGCAAAGACTCCCTCGAAATATTCCAACAACAAAACCGCGCCGACCTGGCACAAAAAGAGCAGGAAGAAATTGAGGTAATAGAAAAATTTCTGCCCAAACAATTAAGCCCGGAAGAACTGAAGGCCCTCCTCGTAAAGATCGTTGCTGAAGTAGGTGCCACTTCACCGGCAGATATGGGTAAAGTGATGGGCGCGGCCACCAAGCAACTGGCTGGTAAAGCCGATGGGAAAGCCATCAGTGCGGCGGTAAAGGAATTGCTGGCAAAATAATGGTGATTGATATAATTTTTTGCATTTTACTCCTGATGGCTGTCGTCAAAGGATGGCGGCGGGGACTTGTCGTTGCAATATTCTCAGTCATAGCTTTAGTGGTGGGTCTGGCTGCGGCCATGAAACTGTCCACAGTAGTGGCTGCCTGGTTGAAAGATTCTACCAGCATATCTGTACAATGGTTGCCTTTTCTTTCATTTGCCATCGTGCTGATAGGTGTTATACTGCTCATTCGTTGGGGAGCTAACCTGATTGAGGCATCTTTGGAAGTAACATTGATGGGTTGGGTAAACCGTCTGGGGGGAATGGTGTTATATATATTAATATACACACTCGCCTTTAGCGTGTTGTTGTTTTATGCGTCACAACTAAAGCTGTTGAATGAAGAGGCAATTGCTCAGTCGGTTACCTATTCTAAAATACAGCCACTGGGCCCGATGGTTATAAATACATTTGGCAGGCTTGTTCCATGGTTTAAAGATATGTTCACAGAACTGGAAGGCTTTTTTACTCAAATTGCACAACAGGCCCCACAATAAAATAGTTATTTTGAGAGAGGGCAAATGGGCCTGTAAAACGCAAAATAATCAGTAGTTTACAGCAAAAATTGCATCGCTAAAAGCCGGGGATGTGATATTTGAGGTAAAACGTTTATTTTAGCGATTAATTGACTGAATTGAACCGATTTAACAGATGAATTACGAGATCAAACAAGTGGATAAGTTCAAATTTATTGAAGAAGGTGAGGGAGAACCGTTGATTTTGTTACACGGTTTGTTCGGCGCACTGGGCAACTTCAATGATTTGATCAAATATTTCAGGGATCATTACAAAGTAGTGGTGCCCATGCTTCCTTTACTTGATCTTGATCTGCTCCATACTTCAGTAGGCGGATTGCAAAAATATGTACACCGCTTTCTTGAGTTCCGCGATTATAAGAATGTACACCTGCTGGGCAACTCACTGGGCGGCCACGTTGGTTTATTATATGTATTAAAACACCCAGAGCGGATCAAATCGCTGATTTTAACCGGCAGTTCCGGCTTATTTGAGAATGGAATGGGTGACACATATCCCAAAAGAGGGGATTATGAATATATTAAAAAGAAAGCAGAAGTAACCTTTTACGACCCCCAAACCGCCACCAAAGAAATAGTGGATGAGGTATACGAAACGGTGAATAACCGCCTCAAAGCTATTAAAGTGATTGCCCTGGCGAAAAGCGCCATCCGGAATAATTTAGGCGAAGAACTCAATCAGATCAAGCAACCTACGTTATTAATATGGGGCAACAATGATGCAGTAACACCTCCATTCGTTGCGCGGGAGTTTCAGAAGCTGATCCCCAACAGCGAATTGCACTTTATCGACAAGTGCGGTCATGCCCCCATGATGGAAGTACCGGATGAATTCAACCGGATACTTCATAAATTTTTGACAAAATTAAATGAGCCGGCAGCGGTAGCCTGATTTTTATCGTCTATATAAGTACACCCATTGTTCCGAAAGGGTAACCACCAATAACGACTGCTCGCATAGAGGGCAGCAAGTATTTGCCTTTTGACAAAGTTTGTCTGGCAGCCCATCGTTTTCATCAAAAAAATATTTACAGGTAAAACCCTGAATCAGTGCTAAACAAAGAACTAATATCTGCGACTATCCCTACACTGAATCTTAAAGATTCGGTGTACCAGGCCCTTGAGCTGATGTCAGAGTTCCATGTAATGCAACTGGCTGTAGTAGCCGATGAAAAGTACCTGGGACTTGTTTCAGAAGACGACCTGATGAATATGGATGAAAACCTGACACTGCAGGCGGTAGAATCCCACTTCTCCAAGGCAGCAGTGCGGTCGGGCGCCTATTTTATGGAAGCCGTGCAATTGGTCAATGATCACAACTTATCCATCATACCCGTAGTAGAACCGGAAAGCGTTTTTGCCGGTGTTATTACAGCAACCGATCTGCTGAAACAGCTGGGTAAAGTTACCGGCGCCAGCGAGCCCGGCGGCATCATTGTGCTGGAAATGGAACAACGTAGCTTCTCCTTTTCCGAGATCAGTAAGCTCGTCGAAACCAACGATGCACAAATTACCCAGCTCAATACCTACTGGGACGGCAATAACGGATCATTCCTGGTTACCCTCAAAATCAACAAGTTCGAGATCTCCGATATTATATCTACCTTCCAGCGCTATGAATACCAGGTAAAGTATTATTTTGGCGAAGAGCTATATGAAAACGAGTTACGCAGCAACTATGATCATTTGATGAATTACCTCAGTATTTAAGGCCAATAGCCGGATTCTGCTATCTTCGTTTCAAGTCATCCATCACTAAAAACTGATACCTGCAACAGTTTGCCTGCATGCGGATACCAAAGAAATATTATACAGTAGCGATCCTGTTGCTGGGAAGTCTGCTGCTGCAGGCCCAGCCCACAACACCAGATTCTACAACGGTTGCTGCACCAGTTTCCGCAATACAGGCCCCCCAGCCAGCTCCATTCGTCGTAGGCATCATTTACATTGAAGGAAACAAGCGCACCAAATCTTATATCATTAAAAGAGAATTGCCTTTTAATACAGGCGATTCAATCTATCTCCCCGACCTGGTGAAAGGGTTTGAGATCGGGCGCCAGCAATTGTTCAATACAGGATTATTCAATGAGGTGATAGTTGCGCTGAAAGCATTCCGTGGGTACGAAGTAGATATCATCATCCAGGTAAAAGAGCGCTGGTACCTTTTTCCTCTTCCTTACCTGAAACCGGTAGACCGTAATCTCTCCGAATGGGCACGGCAGGGATATGGATTAGACAGGATCAACTATGGCCTTAAGTTCACCCAATATAATTTTTCAGGTCGGAATGATAAACTGAGATTTTATCTCATTTCAGGTTATACAAAACAGCTACAATTCCAGTACGATCAGCCTTATGCCGATAAAACCCTGCGACATGGCTTTGGCGTTGGCTTTTCTTATTCATTCAACAGAGAAGTCAACTACGCTACTGTCAATAACCAACAAATGTTTATCGATTCCCTCACAGATGGCATCAGCCGTTGGGAAGGGAAAATAGAATATTCATACCGTCCGGGCTTGCGTACATTTCATGCGGTCCGTTTATCGGTCTTTAAACAACGTGTGGATAGCCAGCTGATTGAACTGAACCCAAAATACTTTGTGGATCGCAGCATTTCAGTTACGTATCCTGAGTTGGCCTACAATATGAAGTATGTGAATGTGGATTATGTACATTTCCCATTGACAGGCTGGGTAGTTGAGGCCGGTATTCTGAAGCGGGGCATCAATAAGGATATGAACATGTGGCAGATCAATGCCAAAGCCAACAAAGGCTGGCAGGTCGCTAAAAAAACATATTATGCTTTGCAGGCGGCGGGCGTGTTGCGGGTTCCCTTTGATCAGCCCTACATCAATCACCGCATGTTTGGTTATGGCGATATGTTCCTGCGTGGATTGGAAAGATATGTGATAGATGGTGTTGCTGCAGCTATGGCCCGTAGTTCCCTGCGGCACGAATTGTTCCGGTTCAATATCAGGCCACCCATGATCAAATCACGTACACACGACAGAATTCCTTTTCGCATCTACGCCCGTACATTTGGTGATATGGGGTATGCATATAATAAAAACTTCAGGGATAACTCCCTTACCAATCGTATGCTATACACCGGTGGGTTTGGCGTGGACATTGTTACATTTTATGATTTCATATTACGCTTTGATTATAGCTTCAACCAATTAGGAGAAAACGGGCTATTTTTGCACGTCAAAAACGATTTCTGATTGTTGCCCGATCATTCCCTTATCCAATATCCCAAAGTCCCATATCCTGTATTTTTGCTGAATTGTATATTCTGTATTCTTGAATTTTATTATGAAAGTAGCCATCTACAGCCGGGTAATCGATTACGATCAGAAAGGAGAAGTCCAACAATTGTTCGATGAACTGGGCAAAGAAAATATAGAGCTCGTTATATACGAACCCTTCTTTGAGACCATCCGGTCCTCTTTTAGGTTTCCCGATAAGATCTCCATTTTCAAAGACTCGAACGACCTTACGTCTGCTATAGACTTCCTGATCAGCCTGGGCGGTGATGGCACCCTGCTGGATACCGTAACCCTGGTGCGAAGTAAAAATATTCCCGTATTGGGCATCAATTTCGGCCGGTTGGGTTTCCTGGCGAGTATTGGCCGCACTGAACTTTCCACAGCCGTACAATCTCTGGTAAAACGTACCATCGTCATCGACAAGCGGTCGCTTATACACCTTGACGCGAACAAGCCACTTTTTGGTGACGTGCCTTATGGTCTCAATGAATTTGCTATTCACAAGACGGATACCTCCCCGATGATCAAGATCCACACTTATCTCAATGGAGAGTTTCTGAATACCTATTGGGCTGATGGTGTGATCGTTGCAACGCCTACGGGTTCAACGGGGTATTCCTTGAGCTGTAATGGTCCGGTAGTGTTCCCCGAATCGGCCAGCTTTGTGATCACCCCTGTCGCTCCCCACAACCTGAATGTTCGTCCAATTGTGGTGGGTGACGACAACATTATTTCGTTTGAAGTAGAAGGCAGGACCGATCATTTTATCTGTGCCCTCGATTCCCGCAAGGAAATTGTGGACAAAAAAGTGCAGTTGGCCGTTCAGCGTGAGGCCTTTACACTAAGCCTTGTAAGATTAAATGAAAACAACTTTTTACAAACCCTTCGTAATAAGCTCTCCTGGGGCCTTGACACCCGGAATTAACATTTCATACAGAAAGAAAAAGCCCCTGGCGTACGTTAAACTCAAATACTTTAATCATTATATTGCGGGTATGAACAAACTGGCTGTTGTTATATTGTTGCTCCTGGGTGTGTCATCAGTAGTTCCAGCTACTGCTCAATATGAGGCTATACGGCAAGAGGGTGAATTTGGTATTTCAGCCGGCGCTGCACACTATTTTGGAGACCTCAATACGAGGGCTCAGCTCAACCGCCCCAAGCTGGCTGTTGGCGCTTTTTTCCGCAAACAATTCGGTAATTATATCGGCTTACGGGTAGGCGCTCATTTCGCCCAACTCGGCTATTCCGATGTATACAATAAGAGCAATGCTTACCAGCGCAGCAGAAACCTGAGTTTCAATAGTAATATTTTTGAGCTGGCGCTGCAGGGAGACTTCAACTTCTTCAAGTTTGTTCCCGGCGATCCCGCTTATGCTTTTACTCCCTATGTTACGCTGGGTGTAGGCGTATTCAGCTATGACCCCTATGCTTATCTCAATGGCCAGAAAATATTTCTGCGTCCGCTAGGCACTGAAGGACAGGGCCTTAACATCCCGGGATTTGAAGACCGGAAGCCCTATAACACCATGGCTTTCTGTATACCACTGGGAGCCGGTATCAAATATGCGCTCACAGATAAGATGAATATAGGCTTTGAAGTAGCTTACCGGTTTACGATGACTGATTACCTGGATGATGTGAGCAAGACCTATGTAGGCATCGATAATTTTCCGCTGATGCCCGATGGTTCTTATTCTCAGGCAGCCCTGCTGCAGGACAGGTCATATGAAACCGCCCCTGAGCGAATCGGTAATCCGGGCGTTCAGCGTGGATTCGCCAAGCAAAAAGACCAGTATGTGTTTGCAGAGGTTACCCTTTCTTTCAACCTGACCTCCTACCGCTGTCCAACCGCCAATTAAACAGAATTGTCTGCAAAATATTCAAAACCGGCTCCGAAAGGCCGGTTTTGTGCTTTTCAGGGGCCTGGGAGCGGACCTTATTGCAATATTAAAAAACCTCAAAAGTAGCTTCCCACCTATTCTTTTCGTAACTTCGTGCCCTTCAAAAAAATGAGGTAATGCAGAGCCTTAAGGAGCAAATTAACCTGCAACGACTGCCACATCATATAGCCATCATTATGGATGGCAATGGGCGTTGGGCGCAGGAAAAGGGCCAGGATCGTTTATATGGCCATTTCCATGGTGTGGAAAGTGTGCGCAATATCGTAGAAGGTTGCGCAGAGTTGGGTGTGGGATACCTTACGCTCTATGCCTTCTCGACTGAAAACTGGGACCGTCCGGAATATGAAGTGTCCGGCCTCATGGAACTCCTGGTGGATACCATCCGCAAAGAGACAGAGACGCTTAACAAGAATAACATCAAGCTGCATGTTATTGGCGACATGAAGATGTTGCCGGAATACGCTCAAAAGGAGCTGAAAGAATCGTTGGATATTACCGGTAACAACACGGGGCTCAACCTTATCATGGCCCTTAGCTACAGCAGCCGTTGGGAGTTGGTGCAGGCTGTAAAGCACATTGCGGAAGATGTAAAAGCCGGAAAGATCGATCCGGAGACCATCGGACAAGAAACCTTACAAAAATACCTTACCACCAGTAATTTCCCTGATCCGGAGCTCATGATCCGTACCAGTGGAGAGTACCGCATCAGCAACTTCCTGCTTTACCAGTTGGCCTATGCGGAGCTGTATTTCACCAATGTACGCTGGCCGGATTTCCGTAAAGAAAACCTTTATGAGGCTATTCTTGATTTCCAGAGCAGGGAAAGACGCTTTGGAAAAACGGGCGACCAGATCCAACAGGAAGCCGTAAGTCAGTAGCCCGCATTATAAATCCCGATAAATAGTTTGAAACCCATCTCCGTTTTAACAACACTTTTAAGTTAATCTTAAGTAAATCCCTTTAATTTGCCCCAGCTTAAACAACCCGGAATGCAGCGTACGTTTACTTTTTCCGCTATTCTACTGGCTCTTGTGTTCTTTTCTGTAAGACCGGCATCAGCCCAGGAGAAAACAGATACGATCCCTACCTCTATTGATCCGGAGCTGGAGGCACTCTCGACTGCAAGAAACCCTAAAGAATATACTATTGCAGGTATCAAGGTTACAGGTACCAAAAGATATGATGAGCAACTGCTCATTTCTATTGCAGGTATCAATGTAGGTGATAAAGTGTCTATACCCGGCTCTGACCAGTTCAGCAAAGCGATCACTAATCTTTGGAACCAACGACTTTTCTCCAACATACAGATCTATTTCACCCGCCTGGATGGATCCAACTTATACATTGAAATACAAGTAACAGAACGTCCGGCATTGTCTAAATACTTTTTTAAGGGAGTACGCAAATCAGAAGAAGAAGACCTTAAAAACAAACTCAACCTCGTTATTGGCCGCGTGGTAACAGAAAATACCAAGATCAGTTCTATACAGCTTATTCAAAGCTATTATACCGAAAAAGGATTTCAGAGCGCAACAGTGAATATTGAAGAAGCGCCCGATCCTGCATTGCCCAATTCTAACATACTCACTTTCTTTATTCAAAAAGGAAATAAAGTACGTATCGAAGAAGTTGGCTTTGAAGGCAATGAAAGCGTAAGCTCTATGAGGCTGAAGAAGAAGATGAAAGGCACCAAGGAAAAGTCAAGGCTTACCTTGTTCCCTTCCAGGGATTCTGCTGATACTGTAGGCCAAAAGCGCGCTACCTTCAAAGAATACCTGAAAGAAGGTGGCTTCCTCTCCTTATCTAAAACAAAAGATTTCCTGGATCCTTATTTCAGGTTTAAGCTTTTTAGCTCAGCTAAGTTCAACGATAAAAAATTCGAGGAAGATCTCGAGAATGTGCTGACCTATTATAACTCGCTTGGCTACCGCGATGCAACTGTAGAGGCGAAACCACAAACCTATACGAAGAAAGGAAATCTACGCGTAGGTGTTAAGGTCAACGAAGGCCATCGTTACTATTTCGGTAACATTACCTGGAAAGGCAATACCAAATATTCCGATTCTATTCTTACTGTCCTGATGGGCATCAAGAGAGGCGATACCTACAACCTGGAGATCCTTAACAACAAGCTGGGTAAGCAAGCTTCACCGGAAGGTGGCGATATCAGCAGCTTGTACCTGGATGATGGTTACCTGTTCTTCAAAGCAGATGCTGTTGAAACGGCGGTATATAATGATACCATCGATTTCGAGATCCGTATGATGGAAGGTCCTCAGGCCACTATCAAAAACATTACCATCTCAGGTAATGAAAAAACCAAAGAGCACGTTGTTCGTCGTGAGATACGTACATTACCTGGTGATAAATTCAGCCGTACGGACCTGATCCGTTCCAATCGTGAGATTGCCCAGTTAGGCTTCTTCAACCAGGAGAAAATTGGTATCAACCCAGTTCCCAACCAGGAAGATGGTACAGTGGACATTCACTATACATTGGAAGAAAAATCTTCTGACCAATTGGAATTGAGCGCCGGTTGGGGTGGTGGTATCGGATTGACTGGTACCCTCGGTGTATCATTTAATAACTTCTCTATCCGGAACATCTTCCGTAAGACAGCCTGGGATCCGTTGCCTACAGGTGATGGACAAAAACTCAGTCTGCGTATACAGTCCAACGGACGTGCTTATCAGTCATACAACTTCTCATTTACGGAGCCCTGGCTTGGTGGTAAAAAGAGAAACTCGTTGACCGTTAGCTTATATAATAGCATATTCCGCACGGGCGGTATCGACAACAGCGGTCGCTATTTCTTCAGCGATACCAACAGACTTAAGAACTTTGGTGTAAGCGTTTCATTGGGTAAACAATTGAAATGGCCTGATGACTATTTCACATTGGTATATTCATTGGCATTTACACAATACAAACTGGATAACTATCCGTTGTTCACACAAGATTTCAGGAATGGTACATCCAATAACCTGAGCTTTAAAGTAGCACTCAACCGTAACTCTGCGGGTCCTAACCCCATGTTCCCAACCAGTGGTTCCAACTTCCTGGCGAGCTTGCAGTTTACGCCACCATATTCGCTGATCAATAAAAGTATAACAGCCGAGGATAGTTATAAGACGCCGGAATACCACAAGTGGCGTTTCAATGCAGAGTGGTTCATCCCGATCGGTAAGCCCATGGGCGCCGACAGGAGCCGCCAGTTTGTATTGCGTGCCGCAGCCAAGTATGGCTTCATGGGCCGGTATAATAATAAACTACCTTATTCACCATTTGAGCGCTTCCAGGTGGGTGACGCCGGATTGGCCAATGGTAACTTCATCCTGGGGTATGACATCATTGCACACCGTGGCTACCCCGTGTATGAAAACTCTGATCCTAAGATCAACCCCGATCAGCAGAACGCCAGCCAGTTCTTTACTATGTTCAACAAGTACACACTGGAACTGCGCTATCCATTTACTACCAATCCCAACAGTACTATCTATGGTATGGCATGGTTTGAAGCTGCCAACGGATGGTATGACTATAAAGACTACAATCCTTTCCGCCTTCGTAGAAGTGCCGGTGTGGGTATGCGTTTCTTCCTTCCTATGTTCGGATTACTTGGATTCGATTATGGTGTAGGCTTCGATCGTCTTAAACCTCAGGGCAAATTGCGTGATGCTGCCCGCTTTACCTTTATGCTTGGTTTTGAACCTGAATAGGTCTGAATCTTAAAATAAAGAACTATGAAAAAAATAATGTTCATCTGTATTTGCCTGCTGGCATTTACCACCGTTTCGCTTGCACAACGATATGGTATTGTTGATACCAAATATATCCTTGATAAGATGCCTGATTACAAAGAGGCACAAAAGAAGCTGGATCAATTCAGCATTCAATGGCAAAAAGAGATCGACGATAAACAGGCTGCTCTCGACAAAATGTATAAAGATTTTGATGCCGAGCAAGTCATGCTGAGCGACGAGCTGAAGAAGAAAAGAGAAGACGAGCTTTTTGTGCGGGAGAAGGAATTGCGTGACCTCCAGCGTAAACGCTTTGGTTTTGAAGGTGATCTGTTCAAAAGACGCCAGGAACTGGTGAAACCCATACAGGACAAGGTTTACAACGCTATCCAGAAAATAGCTGTGAACCGTGGCTTCGATTTTATTTTGGATAAAAGTGAAGGAATTACTGTTATCTTTGCCGACCCCAAACTGGACCGGAGTGAGGATGTATTGAAGGAATTGGGTGTTAAATAAACGTGAAAACTAAGTCAGGGGAACAACTACATACAGGTATTTTTCAACTTAAATTTTAATAAAACAAAACCGTACACCTAAAGCAACAGGCTTTGGGTGGCCTTAACAACAAAATTGAAACGCATGAAAAAGTTTTTTACAGGTGTGTTGTTTGCCCTGGGTCTGATGGTGGCTGGTGAAGTGAATGCCCAAACAAAGATTGGGTACATTAGCTCTCAAGAGGTGGTGAGCATTATGCCTGAAACCCGTAAAGCCGACTCGCTGCTTACTGATTACCGTAATGCACTCGTACAGAATGCTACCGACAAACAAAATGCTTTCTACGCAGCAATAGACAAATTCAATAAGGACTCTGCTACGCTCACTGAGGCTGTTAAAGTGGTAAAGAGAACTGAGCTTACCAAGATGGGCCAGGAGCTGGGTGGTGAAGAAGAGCGTATCCAACAGCAATTGCAACAAAAACAACAAGAGCTGATCCAGCCAATCAACAAAAAAGCATATGATGCTATTCAGGCTGTAGCTAAAGAAAACAACTATGTGTTTGTTTTCGAAAAAGAAGCTCTGCTTGTAGCTCCTCCTGCTGAAGATATTTTACCGCTGGTAGCTAAAAAACTCAATATTAAGTTGCCTACAGCTGGTGGCGCCAATCCTCCTGCTGCTAAACCAGCAACTAAGCCGTAATCAATAACTCATTTTGTACCGAGGGTTTAGCCAGATTGCTTTGCAGTCCGACTAAACCCTCGGTTCTTTTTATAAGGCCTTATTCGCTTAATTTTGGTTATGGAGAAATCTCAGCCTATCGGCATTTTTGATTCTGGTTATGGTGGCCTCACCGTCATGAAAGAAATCCTCCGTAAGTTACCCCAGTATGATTATGTGTACCTGGGTGATAATGCCCGGGCTCCTTATGGCAACCGTTCATTTGATACCGTTTACCATTATACCTTACAGTGCGTAGAATGGCTTTTTGAGCAAGGTTGCCCTCTTGTGATCCTGGCTTGCAATACTGCTTCTGCCAAAGCCCTGCGTACTATTCAACAGAACGACCTGCAGCGGCTTAATCCCCACAATCGCGTCCTGGGCGTAATACGTCCCACTACGGAAATTATAGGGCAGTTTACCCAGACCGATAAAATAGGCATATTGGCTACAACTGGTACGGTGCAGTCGGGCTCCTATACCATCGAGATCGAGAAGTTTTATCCGGAGATCAATGTGTCTCAGGAGGCGTGCCCTATGTGGGTGCCACTCATTGAGAATAATGAGCATAACAGTGCCGGTGCTGATTACTTTGTGCAACAGCACCTGCACAACATTGTAGCTAAAGATAAAGATATCGATGTGCTGCTCCTGGCCTGTACGCATTACCCACTGCTAATGAACAAAATACAGCAGTTTCTGCCTTCCGGTATAACAGTTCTTTCGCAAGGAGAGATCGTGGCGAATAGCCTGGTAGACTACCTGCACCGTCATCCGGAAATGGAGCAACGTTGCAGTCGGCATGCTACACGTACTTTTTACACTACCGATTCTGCGGAAGATTTTGATAATCATGCCAGTATTTTCTTTGGACAACCCCTGAAATCACACCACCTCGCTTTATAAAAGATTACGGCATCGTATTTGCAAAATTTTTAATTGCTGTACTGCGATATTTCCACGTAAAACAATTTAATTGCATACGTAATATATCCTTAAAAAGCTACCTCAATTAAATATCCTCGTATCATGAAACAACTGATCCGTTTGCTAATGTGTTGGATGGTGATATCCTCTATAGTTTCCTGCCAAAAAGAATTAAGTGAAGAGAACGGTAACCCCGGTGCGGCAAAGGGGAATTTGAAGATGAAGATCGACGGGGTACAATGGATAGCCGATAAGAGTGCCACAGCAACAATAGAAAATGGTACGTTGACCATTACCGGTCTTGATAATGGAGGAAAGAGCCTGCATATAGAGCTGGTGGATAATGGCGCCGCCAATTATTCATTGAATCAGCAAACGGTGGATTACGCCACTGTAACAGATACCAAAGAGGCCAATCCTGTAGCCTATGCTACTGACGAAGGACAGGATGCTAATGATGCCGGTGGCGAAGTAATAATTACCAATATCGACCAGACCAATAAGACCATTTCCGGTACGTTTTCTTTTAAAGCCTACCGTGATGCTGATAATAAACAACTGGTCATTACAGAGGGTAGTTTTGAGAAGCTTGCCTACACGGGGGGTGAACCCTCCAATCCGGGAGGAGGCGCAGTAACGCCTACCTTTTCTGTGAAAATTGATGGCGCCGGTTTTACTCCAGCCAACCTGAATATACAGCGGGCTTCCTCTATGATCGTAATAACTGCTACGCAAACAGCCGGAACCTCTGCCAAGGTAGTCATGCTTACCATGCCTGAAGCTATAACTGCGGGCACTTATGATCTGCAAACATCCGGCTCTTATATTGGTTCTTACGCAGGCGGGTCTGCCACCGGCGGATCTATTTTCCTGTCTATTTCAGGTAAGCTTACGATTACAGAACATGATAAAACCAACAAGGTCATTAAAGGAACTTTCTTCTTTGAAGGCAAAGACCAAATAGGCTCTGCGCCTAATGTCCAGCTTACCGAAGGAGCCTTTACCGTGCAGTATCAGTAGTGTAAAATGGCCGTAAGAGGCACATAATCAATAATGTAGCTGCTTTATAAAATTTATTGGCACCTATGCCTTTCATCTGCCGTCCTTTTATTACCTTTGCCGTCCTTTCACAAACCTGTAGGTGTGGTGACCCGCAGGCCTGAAAACCGAGGAATTTCTTCGGAGAAACCCGGATCGCTTCTCCCGATCCCATTTCAAAAAAGTGAAAAAGTGTAAGATATTATGAAACGTACATTCCAACCTCATCGTCGCCGTCGTAAAACCGTTCATGGTTTCCGTAAGCGTATGCAAACAGCTAATGGTCGTAAAGTACTGGCAAGCCGCCGTGCAAAAGGCCGTAAGAAGCTGACTGTTTCTGATGAGAGAAAACTGAAATAGTCTTCCTTCATCTGTTTTGGGGTAATAATCCCGGAGCAGTGCCGTAAGGACCTTAAAATATTAGCTGATAGCCCTGTATTAAGCATAGTCGAAATACAGGGCTATTTTATTTTTGTATGGTGAAAAAGCTCACATTAGGTAAAAAAG
This sequence comes from Paraflavitalea sp., assembly GCF_059502485.1. NCBI lineage: Bacteria > Pseudomonadati > Bacteroidota > Chitinophagia > Chitinophagales > Chitinophagaceae > Paraflavitalea > Paraflavitalea sp. The sequence continues at coordinate 191,955 of NZ_JCACET010000008.1, read as the reverse complement.
AACGCCTTAAAAGCCGGAAACTGATTGACCAGCTTTTTAAGGAGGGCAGGAACTTTAACCTGTTTCCTTACCGCGTTTATTACCTTTTTCCCCAGGCAAAAGCTGCAGACCTTGATGTTAATCTGCAATTTGGAGTGGGGGTCAGTACCCGGAACTTTAAGCATGCTGTAGATCGCAATCGAATCAAGCGGCTTACCCGGGAGGCATATCGCTTGCAAAAATTACCCTTTCAGGAGTTATTGGAGTCAAAGCAATTGTCCGTCGCTTTATTTCTTATTTATACTGGCAAGGAGTTGCCAGCTTATGAAGTGGTGAGTGAAAAGATCGCCGTAATTTTGAGTCGTCTTATAAAGGCTGTTAATGAAATTCCTTCTTCGGCTACTTAGTCTTCCTTTTCTTGCACTCATTAAAATATACCAATGGGTGATCTCGCCTATTCTTGGCCCGAACAAATGCCGCTTTACGCCTACTTGCTCTCATTATGCTGCAGAAGCTTTAAAGAAGCATGGACCCTTTAAAGGGTTATGGCTGGCTATTAAGCGTATCAGCCGTTGCCATCCCTGGGGTGGGAAAGGTTATGATCCTGTTCCTTAGAGGAGCAAAGGTGAATGGCAAGTTGTACTTACCATCCACCACTACTCACTCATTATTATTTTTGAAGTCTCTTGATCAGGTCATTCAATGACTCGCGTTTCTGAGTATTGGTGAAGAATTTATAGAACTCAGGCGCTTTGCCGTCTTTATCGGCCTCAACTTTACCAGGAATAGCATTGTAGGGGCCTAAGATCTTAGCACCCTGATTAGCGCTTACCTTTTTGATAGAGCCAGGAGTAAGGAAATAAGTTTTATTGGCATCGCTGGCATTTTGACCCAGGAGTAATTGTTGGGTGCTGTCGATGATGTGTTCCAATTGCACATTGCTGATAGAAGTAGGCATGCCGCTGGAACCAAAGTTCACGATGCTTCCAATCAAGGTATCTTTCTTCAGGTTCAGCAGATAAATGCCGTTATCGGGTAGATCGAAAGTCAGGTCTCCTGCAGGACTTTTTACGGTAACCTTTACTGCTGCATCACCGCTGTATGTCAAAATCTCTTCATTATGCTGGTTGCCGGGTTCCAGGTTGATGGTTTCTGGTTTGGCTTTATCTATTTGCATTTTACCGCTGGTCATTACAACCAGTGTTTTTCCACCTTTGCTACCACCATCTGAGCAGGCTGAAAATAGTACGATAGACAGGCATACCGTAAGAAGGGAAAGTAATTTCATGTGTAAACAATTGAATGGTTTGTAGGATAAAAAACAATCCCGGCGTTGATACCGGGATTACTAAGTAACGGAAATTTTTTCATTCTTATTTTGAAGCTGCAGCAAAACGCTCAGCTACTTTAGTCCAGTTAACTACATTCCAGAAGGCTTTCAGGTAGTCGGGGCGCTTGTTCTGGTACTTCAGGTAGTAGGCATGTTCCCATACGTCTACACCCAGGATTGGTGTGCCTTTTACTTCTGCTACATCCATCAGGGGATTGTCCTGGTTGGGGGTAGAAGAGATTTCCAGCTTGCCGTCTTTTACCAGCAGCCATGCCCAGCCACTACCAAAACGGGTAGCGCCTGCAGTATTAAACTTTTCTTTAAACTCATCCAAAGAGCCAAAAGTTGCGTTGATGGCATCGGCCAGTTTGCCGGAAGGAGCGCCACCTGCGTTGGGTGCGAGGCTTTCCCAGAAGAAAGTGTGGTTCCAGTGGCCACCACCGTTATTGCGAACAGCCGGGCTAATAGTGCCTGCTGCTTTTACGAGCTCTTCCAGGGATTTATTTTCATTGGGAGTACCGGCAATGGCTTTATTCAGGTTATCTACATATGCCTGGTGGTGCTTGCCGTGGTGAATTTGCATCGTCAAAGTGTCGATATGCGGTTCCAGAGCCTCATGTGCATAAGGAAGCGCAGGTAATGTGAATGCCATAGCTATTAAGTTTTAAAATGTTTAATAGTTCCGTTAAATCGTGAAAGGATAACAAATTTACAGGTCATTGGTTGATTGACCAATTCAAATACCAGTGGTCCAGCGAATTAATAGCTTTATAATAAACCTGCTGCCATAGAATCATCCCCGGACATTTGATTTTTATAGTAACTTACTGTCCCTTTTTGTACTCACTCAATTCAATGCTTATGTACCTATCCAAATCAAAGATCATTATCTCTTGTTGTATCATATGCCTTTTCAGTGTTGCTTTAGCAGCTTTTGCGCCATTCCAAACCAAAGACAATACATTGACAGCTGCCGAGAAAAAGGCTGGCTGGGTACTGTTGTTTGATGGTAAAACTACCAACGGCTGGCGACCTTACCGGAATGAGAAGTCCGAAGGGTGGGAGGTTGTTAATGGCCAACTGCACTGCAAAGAGGGGCAGCTTGCTCATCGGTCTGATCTTGTCACTGCCGGGCAGTACGACAACTTTGAGCTTGCCTTCGACTGGAAGATCAATAAAGGCTTCAATAGTGGTGTAATATACCGGGTGGAAGAAGGCGACAGAGCCTCTTATGAAACCGGCCCCGAGTATCAGCTTATCGATGATGAGGGGTACCCTGAGAAACTGGAAGACTGGCAAAGAAGTGGCTCCGACTATGCTATGCATCCTCCTACAGCTCTTACTGCCAAACCTGCCGGTGAATATAATCAAACGAAGATCATCGTTAACGGCGCCCATGTAGAGCATTGGCTGAATGGCAAGAAAGTGGTTGACTTTGACCTGTGGACGCCTGAGTGGAATGAGCTTAAATCAAAAAGCAAATGGAGTGATGCCAAGCTGTATGGCATGATTAAAAAAGGACATATCGCTCTCCAGGACCATGGAGGAGGTATATGGTTTAAAAATATCAAGCTGCGTAAATTGTAGGCATATCTTAATATAAAAGCCATCTACCAAACGGTGGATGGCTTTTGTATTTAAAGTGCTTATTGCGATGTTACTACGCACTATCTTTTGTCCTTGAAAAAATTCTTCATAAGTGCTGCGCAATCGTCTTTTAGTATGCCCTTTACCACCTCTGTTTTGGGATGAAAAGGCCAGTTATCGCCTGTGATCCTTTTGTGCCCGTTCTTCTCATCATCAGCACCCCATACTACTCTATTAACCTTACTCCAATACAATGCACCTGCACACATGAGGCAAGGTTCTACTGTAACATACAATGTTCCTTCCGGGATATACTTGGCTCCCAGGAAATTAAAGGCTGAGGTAAGGGCTATAACTTCTGCATGTGCTGTAGGGTCATTGAGGCGTTCCACCTGGTTGTGTCCGCGAGCAATGATCTTGTTATTCAGCACAACTACAGCACCTACCGGTATTTCTCCGTCGCTATACGCTTTTTGCGCCTCTTTCAGTGCCTGTTGCATAAAGAATTCATCGGTCATACCCGCGAAGGTAAAACCTCTGTAGCATCCGGAGGTAAGCTATATCCTTAATTTAGAAGGGCGAACTCTCCCGGGCATTCTTAATCATCCCTATTTCGTTCTCCAATCTCTCCAACCTGGTCTTCAAATAATCCAGGCCGGCCGTATTGGGCTCTTCCACCAACGTTATCGAATCACTGTATGCATACTTCTTGTATTTCCTGCCCTCAAACTTTTGCTCAACATCCTCCGCAATCAACTCGTCCAACGTAACTCCAAAAAACCTGGATATTCTAATCAGCCCATCCAGTGAAGGCGCCGTTCTGCATTGCTCATAATTAGACCATGTAGTACGCGAAAAACCAAGACTGTCGTACATTTCGTGCTGCCTCAGTTTTTTCTCCTTACGCAAGAACTGAAGGTTCTTTCCAAAAAAATTTAAAGACTGATCCATAAATTTTAAATTTGTTACTAAAAAAATTGGCAGACCGGAAAAGAGTGAATATATTTGTGATTATAAATATATTTAATAATTTTAAATTGAGTGCAGCAGAAAATAAATAACATTTTTACCGGGTAAGTAACAAAATTCATCATCCATACAACTTAGCTACCCGCTACAACGATACCTTCAAGCTGCTGCATAGATGATACCATTCTAAAATAGATGTATATGCATAACCTGCATATCACCCTAACCAGGGTGCAGCTACTACTATGTATATGTATTTAGGCGGCTTTAAGCCGCGGTAGATGCTGTTTCCTATACTTCTAATTCATTTCATCATCAATTTAACATAACGAGCCATGCAAGCCTCTATCAAACAAAAGCGTAAACACAATCAATTGCTTCGCCTTACCAAAGAAGAACGGGAGCAACCTGCGGCCGTCATTAACTATTTTTTTGAATGCTACCATTTAACGGATCTGCGGGAACTTCTGTGGGATTGGTTATTAACAGCTCTTGGATCTGATAATGGCACCTATGCCAGGGGGCGTGAGCGAAGCAACCTCATTTTCCTATACGAAAAGCTGGAGTCATTAGCCGAAGCAACCTACCTGATGCACCAGGATCAACCTGATAAAAAAGGTAAGCGAAAAAAGAAAAGATAAACAATATCTTGCAGCCGCTAAATGTTGCTGCTATGAAACTCGTTTCTTATCAAGAAGAAGGCCATGACCGCCTTGCTATACTCGTAGATGGCTTATTGTATGACATGGAAAGCCTGCATCCGGACATTCCTCATAACATGAGCATGTTCCTGAACTATTGGGAAGATGTGATTCCCATGGCGCAGGGTGGTGAAATGATGATACGGGAAGGAAGGATCGACCGGAGTAAAGGATTCCTGCCTGAGTCGAAGGCGCTGATGGCCCCTGTACCTTTTCCTACTTCGTGTCGTGACGGTTATGCTTTCAGGCAGCATGTTATGGCTGCACGCCGTAACCGTAAAGTGCCCATGATACCGGAGTTTGACCAGTATCCCATTTTTTACTTTACCAACCATCTTGCTATACAGGGCCCTGGCGATATATTCTGTATGCCCGATCATTTCCGGAAGCTGGATTTTGAGCTGGAAGCTGCTATTGTTATTTGCAAGAGCGGACGTAATATACGTGCCGAGGAAGCTGATCAATATATCGGCGGCCTGATGATCATGAATGATATGAGTGCCCGCACCCTGCAAATGGAAGAAATGTTGCTAAACCTGGGGCCTGCAAAGGGCAAAGATTTTTCAACTGTTATAGGCCCCTGGCTGGTGACGCTGGATGAACTGGAGCAGTATGAAATTCCTGCCAAGGAAGGCCATGTAGGTAAGAGCTGGAACCTTCGCATGCAATGCCGGGTAAATGGCCAGCCATTAAGCGATGGCAATGTGGGTGATATGGATTGGACCTTCGCTGAGATCATCGAGCGGGCTTCTTATGGCGTTACATTATACGCAGGTGACGTTATTGGTAGTGGTACTGTTGGTACCGGCTGTTTCCTCGAACTTAACGGCACCGGTAAGCTCAATGATCCCAATTATACCGAGCAATGGCTGCAGGCAGGGGATGTGGTTGAAATGGAAATCGACGGGTTGGGTATACTCTCCAATACTATTGTAAGGGAAGATGATGAATTTTCCATCCTGGCAAGAAAGAAGGCAAACCAGGCGTAGTTGCTCAATGGTTTGTTAAAGGTATTGTGTAACCGGTTGTCTCTGCAGTTTATAACAAAAGCTGTTTTATGGTTCTTGATCTTACTACTCTTACTACTGTGCAAAAGCAAAACTACCTGCAACACGCTATTGCGCCCCGGCCTGTATGTTTTGCCAGCACCATCGATAAGCAGGGGCAGGTAAATCTTAGCCCTTTCAGCTTTTTCAACATGTTCTCTACGCAACCGCCTATTGTTGTGTTTTCTCCTTCGCGCCGGGTAAGGGATAATAGCACCAAGCATACTTTGGAGAATGTGCTGGAGGTGCCTGAAGTAGTGATCAATATTGTAGACTATGCTATGGTCCAGCAAATGAGCCTGGCCAGCTGCGAATTTCCCAAGGACGTCAATGAATTTGTAAAAGCCGGCTTAACTGCCGAACCTGCTACTGTTGTTGCTCCGCCGATGGTGAAAGAAAGTAAGGTGAAAATGGAATGTGTGGTTCGGGAAGTAAAAGCCTTAGGTGACGAAGGCGGTGCAGGCAATCTCGTTATCTGTGAAGTAAAGATCATGCACATCGATGATGCGATACTGAATGAACAAGGATTCATCGATCAGCGAAAACTGCATCATATAGCCCGCCTGGGTGGCGACTGGTATTGCCGGGTGGATGAAAGCAATTTGTTCCAGGTTGAAAAACCCAATGTGAAACTGGGGATCGGTATCGATGCGTTGCCTATGCCTATTCGTAATAGTAATATTCTTACGGGTAACAACCTCGGGCAACTGGCTAACGTACACGATATGCCTGTTGTAGACCCTGCATTTCACGACGACAAGTTGAAGAATATTATTCAATACTATGCTGTTAGCCCCGATGAAATGGAAAAGGAGTTGCAACTGTACGCCAAAGAATTATTGGACAGCGGAAATGTAGCTGCAGCCTGGCAGATATTGCTGGCGAATAATTAAGCTAATTGCTGACGCTGTTATTTATTATTAAGGAGGCTCTACTCACTTACATCCAGGCCCGTTCCGCTCTCTCTACCTCATACAAGGCGTAATCCTGTATTTGTTGTGCCAGCTTCAATGGTATATAAGGGATCGTAATTTTGCCACCGGCCGTGGAAAGATAAATGGTGGCCAACTCTTTTCTACGCTGATAAATAGATTGTTCTAAAAATACCTGCTGTGTTTTGTACCAGCGGACGATCTGTGTTTTTCTACCCCAGATACCACTGTTCACCTGTAACGCATCAGGCGCTACGTACAAACGGAAGTCCCGGCGGAAAACGAATGCGTGTAAAGCAATGACAGGTATCCACCCTGTAATCAGGAATAGCCATGGATTCCATTTTATCAGCAATAATACTGTCAATAATATAGCTACCGGTATTATTCCTATGAATAATGTCCGGCGGGCTGTATACGCTGTATGAATACCATAATCTGCAGTGGCGAGTGGCTGCACCAGTGCGTGGTAATGGGCTAATAGTTTATCAATGTAACCAAGTTGGGTAAGCGGCACTTTCACCCGTTGTTTTCTATTGTTCTGGTCATCGCTCATGACCTGGTGAAACTCCATATTGTATAAACCAATCTTACGGCGTATCCAATTGGCCTCCCAGGATATATACTGTATTTTTGAAAAGGGCACCAGGTTTTGCCTCGTATTGATAAGGCCTGCTTTTACTTTATATCCTTGTGAAGTTTCTGTGAGCTGGAAGTCGAAATAGTTGAGCAAAATGCGCATCATGGATACAAACACTGAAATGAACAACACAAACGCCACGACCAACGACACAGATGTTACCGACACGCCTACTGCCGAAGAAGAGTCGCGTACTGCTTTGAAAACTCTATCACCAAAAATCTCTCCGAGGTTTTGCAACTGAGTGATGCTGAACGCCAGCACAATGAAAAATGCCTGGATATGGTTGGCTGAAAGCCCCAGTTTTAATAAATCGCTAAAAGATAAGCGCATCACCGGTATATCTCTTGCTGACGGGCGTGTGGCAGTTTCTTCTGCAGTGGTGACTTGTTTTTCACGCAGTAGAAACTCTTTCAGTTGTTCGGCCTTACGGACTTCGATGGCATCTATAACAGCTTCTGTTTTTTCACTGCCCGCCGTATCGATCTTTACTTTGGCTACATTGGCCAGCTGGTGCAACAGGTTTTGTTCAATGTGAACGGTTTGTATTTTCTGGAGTGGGATGGTAATTGTTTTCTTACTGATGAATCCTTTCCGGATGATCAGCTCTTCATTAGCTATAAAAAAGCGGAAGTAATAGTAGTTTACCAATGAGCTTACCAAAATGATTGCCGGCAGGGCAATGACTGCAATCTCATAGTGGTCCATGCCCTTCTTGTTCTCTTTTACCAACAGCAGTACCAATAGGGGCCATACCGTTTTGATAATGGTCACTGTGGCTTTGAAGAGGATGATCAGTAAGCCTGCTTTAGCCTGCCGTTGCGGGGTGCTCCAACTATTCTCCGGTAGTGGGTTCATGTTCATCGGCTATCTTTTTGTTGATCCACTCTTTTAAGGTCCAGGCTGCGGTTTCCTGTAGTCCCCGTATCCGCAGGTCGGCTTCGCTGGAACCGGCAGTGTACAGTACGAGGCTGGCCAAGCCGTATCTCTTTTCCAAAGGGCCGATGGTAACGGCGCTGTGCTGAATGCGGTTGAAAGGACAGGTATGGGTACTTTGAATGATCCACCCGCTGCGATAAATGACATCTTTTTCCCGGATGGCGTAGGCTTTGGTGGAGAATGCTTTTTCCTGCAGCCAATACCAGGCAGCCGCTATCAATAGCCAGCCTCCTATCAACAGGCTGGCTCCCAATACCTGCTGCAAAGGTTTGACAAAATATAGTAGTGTTGCTACCGATATCGCCAGGATTGCGCATAGGATGCGCCATTCCCAACGCAATACCGAGAGATAGGCTGGTTCAATGGGGGTGAGGGAGGCATTTTCCACCCGGGGAAGGTTTTCAATATGTACCTGGTCGTTCAGCAATTCCATGTGCTAAAAGTAGTGCTTAATGTTTATTGTTGGCGGCGGCCCAAAAGTGGGGGTAATGGCCCGGTAATAATACCGGCAACTTGCTTGAATTACTTATTTTTGCAGCCGCTTTACCGGCGGGCTTCCCGCATTGGTAGGTAAAATTTCAATTTTATTACATGCATTTATCAGAACAGGAAATTATCCGGAGAGAGAAATTGAAGGAATTAGAGCAACTGGGTATCGATCCTTACCCGGCTCCTTTATATCCCGTTAATAATACGGCTGCTAATATCAAAGCGCTCTACAAAGGCGAAGAGAACAAGGCTGATTTTGCCAATGTTTGCCTCGCTGGCCGTGTTATGAGTGTACGGGATATGGGTAAAGCCAATTTTGCTGTGTTGCAGGACAGCACCGGCAGGATCCAGTTGTATATCAAGCGTGATGAGATTGCTCCCGGGGAAGATAAATCACTGTATGATAAAGTGTGGAAGCACCTGGCTGATATTGGTGACATTATCGGCGTGAAGGGTTATGTATTCACTACTAAAACTGGTGAGACTTCTGTACACGTACTGGAGCTTGTGATGCTTACCAAGGCACTGAAGCCACTGCCCATCGTAAAAGAAACGAAAGAAGGTGAAACTTTTGATGCAGTTACCGATCCTGAGTTCCGGTACAGGCAGCGTTATGCCGACCTGATCGTGAATCCGGAAGTGAGGGACACTTTTCTGAAGCGCACCAAACTGATCAATACTATTCGTGATTTCCTGAATGAGCAAGGAGCTTTGGAAGTAGATACGCCTGTATTGCAATCCATTCCCGGAGGTGCCATTGCCCGTCCGTTCATTACACACCACAATGCGCTGGACGTGCCTTTTTACCTGCGTATTGCTAATGAGTTATACCTCAAGCGCCTGATCGTGGGTGGGTTTGACTGGGTATATGAGTTCAGCCGCAATTTCCGCAATGAAGGGATGGACCGCACGCATAACCCAGAGTTTACGGTGCTTGAGTGGTATACTGCTTACAAGGATTATTTCTGGATGATGGAGATCACCGAGCAGTTGATGGAAAAGATAGCAATCGCCCTGCATGGTACTACTGTTGTACAAGTAGGTGATAAATCTATAGATTTCAAGGCTCCCTTTAAGCGTGTAAGCATTTACGATTCTATCAAGGAGCATACAGGTGTAGATGTAAGTGAGATGGATGAGGCGGCCTTACGGGAAGCCTGCAAATCACTGGGCATTTATCCCGAAGCCAGTATGGGTAAGGGTAAGCTGATCGATGCTATTTTCGGTGAAAAGTGCGAAGGCAATTATACGCAACCTACGTTCATTATCGATTATCCGGTTGAGATGAGCCCGCTTACTAAAAAGCACCGTAGCAAGCCAGGCCTGGTAGAGCGCTTTGAGTTGATGGTGAATGGTAAGGAAATTGCCAACGCCTATAGTGAGTTGAATGATCCCATCGATCAACGGACCCGTTTTGAAGAGCAGGTGAAGTTGATGGAGCGTGGTGACGACGAAGCTATGTATATCGATTATGACTTCCTGCGTGCACTGGAATATGGTATGCCTCCCACTGCCGGCATTGGTATTGGCATCGATCGTTTATGCATGCTCATGACCAATCAGCCCAGCATCCAGGATGTGCTGCTGTTTCCGCAAATGCGTCCGGAAGTCTATAATGGTTAAATAAACAGGTCCATCATTAATTTCTGATCAGGGTTTACAGCGTAGTGTGTGAAGTCTGTAACACCCTGTTCTTTCAATATTTCTTCGTCAATAAAGAAGTTACCGGTACATTCATAGGATGGCCGCTGCAGGATGTGGAAGGCAGCGTCTGCTACGATGTCCGCGGTGCGGCTACGCTGCATCAGGAAGTCGCCTCCCAGCAGATTTTTAACCGCGGCAGTGGCAATGGTCGTTTTAGGCCATAGTGCATTTACGCCAATGTGGTGGGCGCGCATTTCTTCTGCCAGCCCCAATACTACCATACTCATTCCATATTTACTCATAGTGTAGGCGAGGTGTTTGGCAAACCAGGCCGGGTCCATATTGAGGGGCGGGGAGAGGTTCAGTATGTGTGGATTATGCGCTTTTTTGAGGTGGGGAATAGCTGCCTGGCTCATGAAGAAGGTACCTCTTACATTGATGCCGTGCATCAAATCCCAGCGTTTGGGCTCAGTGTGTTCTGTAGGCGACAGGTTGATAGCGCTGGCATTGTTGATCAGGATATCGATGCCTCCAAAGGCGTCTACTGTGCTCTTTACGATATGCTGAATGCTTTCTTCGAAACGAATGTCTCCCTGCAGGGGAAGTACCTTGCCTGGCCCTGCTTTTGCAATCTCTTCGGCGGCTGTATAGATAGTGCCCTCCAGCTTGGGATTGGGTTCGACTGTCTTTCCTACTATTACTGTATTGGCTCCTTCGCGCGCGAGCCTCAATGCTATTGCTTTTCCTATGCCCCGACTGCCTCCGGTAATCAGTACCGTTTTATTTTCAAACAACATATAACAAGCGATTTTTAGATGTACGTCTTTTTATTACAACTATAAATATAACGGGTTTATTATAGCTTTAAAAATGTAGAGTGGTTGTACTAAAAAAGCTCACAGTAATTTTACGATAGCTTCGGTATTTAACGAAATTTTACAACGCAGCAATTATCCTATTGCAAATTAAGGGGTTGAGCTCTATGTTTGTATTGTTGATCGCTTGATACAAGGACGCCAATATCCAAAAAACCGAATCCAATATCCAATACCAAATCCTTTGAAAAGAGCCAATGTCTAACCTCCGGGAAGGACATCCGAAATCCAAAATCCGAAGAACGACCACACAGTTCTGTATCAGTTGATGAATGTTCTTAAAGTCCAAAATCCAAGAAATCCAAGTTATCCAAGATCCTACGAAAGAAGTAAAATTTGTACCTATTGATGACCCAGTTTTGTTGGTAAGGTTTCGTACAAAAGTTTTTGAACAGTCCTGAAGTTGCTTCAGGACTGTTTTATTTTAATGCAATCCCGGATGCTTATACCTGTATCGGACCAATAAAAAACGGCCACACTCAGGTGAATGCGGCCGTCCTCACTCAAAACCATGATCTGCAAAAGAAAACAGACCTATATAAAGAACGTATTTTTCATGTAAATGGTTTTCATAATATCAAATTGTATGTAAAAAATTTAATACTCGTTCTTTCTTGTGTAAGAATTCCTACATTATCATTATACAGATGGGAAATAAAAACGGCCACGCAGAAGCGTAGCCGTCACCTTTAAAACATGGTCCCCTCTCAGTAAGGACCAACTTCATCAACGATCATTGAAATATCTTTGAGCCTACTACTTTGTGGCTTTCCAGCTTATCGAGTTGTGACTGATATTGGAGTTGCACCAGCTGTAGTTTGGCATTTTCCACATTGGTTTGTGCATCTAACAGTTCTACGTTGGTGATAAGGCCTTCTTTAAAGCGTACCTGCGCCAATTTATAGGCTCTTTCTGCCTGTGTTACCAACACATTCGTGTTGCCCAGCTTTTCCTGCAATCCTTTATAATCCTGCTGTACGGTTGCCAGGTCTTTCTGTATGTTCGATTCCAGGGTTTGCATGGACTTTTTAGCTGTCTCTATCTGTACCTGGCTGAGCTTTTGGCGCAGCTTAGGGCGATCTGAAGAGAAGATAGGGATAGAGAGGCCTACTCCTACTGTACCGTTCAACCTAAACTGATCAATATCCGGTTGTATACCGTTTCGAACACCACCGCTGGCAGAACCCATGAGGTTGGGTCTTGAACTTATTGAGGCTTCTTTCTTGTCGAATTCGTATACGTCTATTTGTTTTTGGATGAGCTTGGCATCTGAATTACCTGTCTTCCAATCCCCCACTTCCAATACGAGATTTAACGCATCTGCCCGATAGGGATCATCGCCAATGGAGGCAATCTTACCTTTGGCATCGACTCCGGAAAGCCATTGCATCAGTACGTATTGTTTTTCTGATTGGGTTTGCAGATCGTTCAGGCGATTGGTTGCGTTGGCTGTACGCACCTGCGTAGTGAGCAGGTCATATTCGAGGGCATCACCATTTTTGATCTTGGCTTGTATCAAGCGTTCGTTTTCTTTCAGGGAGCCGATCTGGTCTTGCTGTACCTGTATGCTTTTTTGCAGGAACTGTATGTTGTAATAGATCTGTGCTACCTGGTAGGCGATTGCGTTTTTAGTGTTGTCGACTGTTTCGAGGTTCAATGCCCGCTCTGCTTCGTTTCTGTCTAACTGGAGTTTTATTTTTCCAAAGTCATAGATTAGTTGTCTAACGCTTACGGCAGCGTTGTAGTTATTGTAAGGCTGGAAGGCTAGGGAGGTTTTCCCTGCGGGCGTTTCAAACTCTACTTTAGGTGACGGGGCTATGAATGTGTAATTAATATCAGCACTTGCGTTGGGTAAATAGCCTGCCTTGATGATCTCTTTCTTTACATCGTCAGCTTTGAGCTGCTCTTCCAGTTCTTTGATGCGGGGATAGTTGGTCACTGCCGCCTGTATCAATGTTTTTAACTGTTCGTCTTTTATGGGCGTTTCCTGTGCTGTTGCTGTTTGCATAAGCAGCACCAATAAGGCCCCACCTATTATTCGTTTCATACTTCTTTCTATGTTTATGCTCTTCGTCATGTTTGTTTCTGTCTTGGTTTAATGGGCTGCTTCCATTGCTTCTTTAACTGCTTTGGCATCTTGCTGGGCCGGTTTCTTTTTTACCCGCAGGAAAACCACCAGGGGCAATACCACCAGGAAGAATATTCCGATCAACCTGAAGGTGTCGAGGTAGGCGAGGTAATAAGCCTGTTTGTCTACCGCGAGGTCGATTATTTTATGTGCTTTGGCTGTAGCGGTGGCTACGTCACCAGTTTGAGCGATCATATTGTTGGTGATAGCGCTTACTCTTTCTGTAAAGGCTGGGGCGCCATCGTAGGTATTGGCCACCATATCGTTCCGGTGCTGTGCATATCGCTGGCTGATAAAGTTGTTGGCCAGGGCAATACCAAAAGCTCCTCCGATCTGGCGTATCATGTTATTGAGGGAGATGCCTGCTGCATAATCTTTGGGCGGCAAACCAGCCACTGCCTGGTTAATGAGCGGCAGCTGAGACATTGAGATTCCAAAGGCGCGGATAAGCAATGGCAGGAAGAAGGCCCAGCGCCCTACATCGGGGCTTACGCCAGCGCTCGTCCAGCAATAGATGGCGAACAGGATAAAGCCTACAATGATAAATGGTATAGGGGATACGCCTTTGCTCATCATGCGGCCAATGATGGGCATCATGACCACGCCTGCCAATGTAGGTGGCAACAGGGATAAACCTGTTTCGAGAGCTGTATATCCCAATACGCGCTGTGCCAGTACGGGGTAAACAAACACAGAGGTGAAGAGACCGAGGCCTGCAACAAAGGTGAAAACAGTAGTGAACGCATAGGCCCGCTTTTTCATTACACGCAAGTTCACTACTGGTGTTGATGTCTTTAATTCCCATACAATAAATCCGACTACGCCTATTACTGCCAGCACCGCACTGATCTTGATAGCATCACTGCTAAACCAGTCTTCCGATTCTCCTCTCTCCAATACGAATTGCAGACAGCCAATGCCTACCATTAATAAAGCTATTCCTATATAGTCTACCGACATCTGGTCTTTCTTCTTGCCTTCGCCTTCCTTCTTATCTATAAATACCAGGGCCAAGATGGTGGCTATTATGCCTACCGGCAGGTTCACGAGGAACATCCAGGGCCATGAAAAGTGTTCTATGAGGTAACCGCCTACGGTGGGCCCGAGGGTGGGGCCTAATATCAATCCCATGCCGAAGAGACCTGCTGCCATGGGTCTGTCTTCGGGTTTAAAGGCATCAAAGAGAATGGCCTGTGAAGTGGAGAGCAGGGCTCCTCCACCAATACCTTGTATGAAGCGCCAGATGATCAATTCCACGAGACTGGTTGACTGGCCACACATATAGGAGGCCAGTGTGAATATGATCATGGATACGATGTAGTAGTTCTTGCGGCCAAAGTATTCGGCCAACCAGCCTGTCATGGGTATGATGATCACATTGGCAATGGCGTAGGCTGTGATGACCCAGCTTACGTCTTCAATGTTTACGCCCAGGCTGCCAGCCATCTCGCTCAAACCCACGTTGACGATAGATGTATCTATCAGTTCCATAACGGCAGCCGTTACGGTGGTGAGTACTATTATAAATTTGGCAAATCCTTTTGGACTGGACATACTGTTTTTATTAACCTGTGTCTTAATCTGTCATTTTTGAGTAGAGGATCCCCTTACGGCATTCTTTACTAAAAAATGAACGTCGTTTCTTCAACCCGATGGTTGAAGGTTATCGGCCTATGGTCGTTAATTCAGTGGAACGCTTACAAAGACGCTGAGTCCTGCTCTTAATATTTCTTTGTATTGGGTCATATCGTTAATGGCAATCTTAACGGGTATGCGTTGTGTTACTTTTACGAAGTTGCCGCTGGAGTTATCCGGTGGCAGCAAGGCAAACCGTGCTCCGGTAGCATCGCTCAGGCTTTCTACTGATCCTTTCAACTTCAGGTCGGGATAGGCATCTACTTCGATGTCTACGGGCATGCCGGGATGAAGCTTCGTGATCTGGTTCTCTTTAAAGTTGGCTACAATCCAGTAGGTAGTATCGTTCACGATCGTGAACAAAGGGGCACCTGACTGTACGTATTGTCCTAAAGAGATGTTCTTCTTGCCAATTTTTCCTGCCTGCGGTGCATAGATCTTTGTGTAGGAGAGTTTCAGTTTCTGCTGATCGATCTGTGCTTTCTTTACTTCTATATTGGCTGCTGCTTTTTGTACGGCTGCCTGTAATACGCTGATGCGGCTTTCTGCACTGGCGAGGTCATTGTGGCTGTTGTCGAGCTCTTTCACCAGGGTTTCGTAATCGTACTTAGCATCATCGAGCTGTTTTTGTGTAACGGCTGCTTCTGAAAAGAGGTTCTTGTTGCGTGTGTAGTCTTTTTGTGCTTTTTCCAGTTTTACCTGGTTGATATCGATGTCTCCTTTGTTTACACGGAGTGACACCAGGGCGTTGTTGAGAGAGGCTTTAGCGTTACTGAGATCGGCCTGTGCTGCCTGGTAATCGGCTTCCAACTGGAGCAACTGTGTTTGGAGTTCTGCATCATCCAGCTCTACCAGCAGCTGACCTGCTTTTACGGAGTCGTAGTCGTTTACTACTATGCTTTTAACGTAGCCAGCTACGCGTGGTAATACCGGGATGAGTTGTGTTTCTACCTGTGCATTGTCTGTGCTCTCGTGGCCCAGTGCAAATTTCACTTTTGTGTAGCCAAAGTATCCTGCTGCTATCAGTACTACTAATATTATAACCAGCCGTATTGGTGACTTTTTCTTTTTTGGTGTTTGGGTGGTTGCTTGCGTTTCCATAACTATACATCTTTTAATATTATTCTCCTATCAGGTGTGCCCGGAATAGGTCTTTCAGGTGTGCTTTTAATCTTTGTGTTACTTTTTTCTCGTATTCTACTTCGTCTGTGTTGTCAATTTTCAGGAGTACGCAATACAGCTTTTTAGCATTGATAACCTGTGTAATTGTGCCCATCATGGTGGCGAGTGTCATTTCCACATCTACTTTGCGAAATGCCTGTTTGCGCTGTCCTTCTGCAATGATCTTCTTGATACGCTCGAGGTTCTGCATTTTGATATTGGTGATGAGTTCTTTGATCTCCTGCGAACGCCCTGTGTTATACTCCTGGCCCATAATGCTGTGAAAGCGACGGTTATTGATAATCCGTTCTACGTAAAAGTCAATTATCCATTCTATCTTTTCCCAGGGCGTTTGCAATTGATCATTTGTCTTGTTTTCCAGTGCCGATATAGAATCGCTGAACCTAAATTCTATTAATTCCTTTAAGAGGTTTTCTTTCGATCCGAAATAGTAGGAGATCATCGCCAGGTTAACTCCCGCCAATTGTGCTATGTCCCGTACGGATGTGCCATCAAACCCTTTCTCTGCAAACAATTCTTCTGCTACTACCAGGATATGTTCCCGTTTATCTACTTTTTCTACTGAGCTCATTTGGCAATGCTTTAATTCTACCACAAAACTAAACAAACGTTTAAATTAAACGACTGTTTAATTAATTTTATTTGTTATTGATTTGTTATCTGGTGGATAAAGCAGGGGCAAAAATGTGTTTAAGTAGCTGTTAATCAGCTATAATAAGTGGGCATAGAAAAAGATAGTCCACTAACGCCTGTTAGCGGCTGATTAGGGCTAAAACAAGCTTTTCTTTTATTGTTGTTGTGCTTTCACTACCCTGAATGGACAGCAAAAAGCGTCCATCCCAATGCTAAGATGCACGGCCTGGAGGATAAATACATGTAATATAACCGTTATGAGTACCCTCTTGTAAGAACCGGGTAATCGTCTAATTTTGTGCATTATTAATCAAAATCTGATTCTATGAAATGGAGCTTCACCCTGCTCTTAGTGTGTCTATGTTTTTTTATTTCTCCCTTGTCTTATTCTCAAACGGTTCAATACCCAGAGTTTTCTGTTTCGATTTACCGGTATGCGCAAGACCAGCGTTTCAGTGATCATAAGAGTATTATTTATGTTCCTGACATCGATGAAGGGCTTTTGAGCAGTTTGTTTCCGATGAAGTCTAAACCCCGCGGATTTAGTAAGGACGATAAGGATAATGGTCCCAATATTGATTCTTTCCGGATGAGTATTGCCAGCGAGTTCTCAAAGGCTGGTATCGAGTCTCAGTGGAATAAGAATCCTGACCTGGCTGTGGTTATCATCGTGAATAGCTTTTCTGCTTCTGTGATCAATGCCGGTAGTTTTGGTAACAATACCTATAATCTGACGGGTACGGCAAAGCTGGCGGTTATGAATGGCAAGAATGAGTTGTATTTGCTGAAGGATATAAATCTTTCGGAAATGGTACAGCAGGAAGTAAATAAGTTCATTAAGAATGACTTTACTAATCAGCTGGCTAATGTTAAAGCGGTAGAGAACTATACTTTGCTGTTTCAGGCTTTGAAGAAGATAGCCGGACGCGCTGAGGATACTTATATGAATAGTTTCAGGAGCCGGACCATTACATTACCCAGTGTGTACAGGGCGGCAAAGAAATATCCTGAGCTCGTGTTCTTCGATTCGCTCAACAGCCGCCTTGTGGCTGATCTGAATAAGAAGGCTGTGACTAATTATAAGGAGTTCATCGTGCCTTATGAGGCTGAAGTAACCAGTTTCATCAGTAAGGAGTTTCCAAAGGGTTATGATCCTAAGGATATTAAGGTAGCGGGTAATTATACGCTGGCTTTCCTGTACTACCTCGCTTATGATACTGTGAAGTTGCGTCAATCGCTCGACTTCCTGTATGAGAATGGCACGAAGTTTTTAGGTAACAGGATAGAGTATAACGATCGAAAACCTTACCTGACAGAAGCCTCCGCTTATTACAGTTCTATCAATGCGCCCAAGATAAGTCCTGATTCTACTTCTGGCGATGTCAAGTCTATTTTTGGCGGATCAGAGAAGAGTTCGGAGGGGTGGCTTGTGCTTGAGAAGGGTGATACTTTAAAGGGTAAACATATTATCAAGAAATTGAGTAGTGGTATTGTTAGTCTTGACAATCCCAATAAAGTAATCTTTGAGTATACGAATGAGAAGGGCAAGACTGTGCGAAAGACTTTTAAGTACAGTGATGTAAAAGTGCTCTGTTTTAATAAGCGGGTATTCGAGAGTCATAAATTCAAACCCAATATGGCGCAGGTTGGTGCTTTGAGCATGGACTTGTTAAAGACGCGTGATTATATGTTGGAGGTAATTTACAACAGTGAGAAGATAAAGGTATTTAAGGACACTTATGGTGATGAACCTACTAATGCCATTTTGTTTGCGCGGCCCGGCGAAGCTGAACTGGCTAACCAGGGTAAGGACTGGCAAAAGAAAAAGCCTGAGATGATGAAGGAGTATTTTAAGGATTGTCCTACTGTTTTGGCAGCTCTGGATAAAACGGGCTATGATCTGAATAACGAAAAGGGGTATGTACAGTTAGCAACTGATTATAGTTCCTGTAAGCAGTAACAGGTATCTGCTACCATGTTGTAAAAAGAAATTTAGTTTTAAGTTTACAAACCGGCTTCACGATGAAGCCGGTTTTGTTTTTATACTACTGCTTGTACATTTTGTTTCCCAATTCCACATTCGCATGTGTGCCTGTTGTTTAATAAGCAATATTGTACTTCATTAATCAGGGCAGTCTTATTTGACTGGTAACCATTGTGCTATCACTTTAGTGGTTGGTGTGGCATGTGCTTTGATTTAGTGCCGGTGTAAAATCAATCATTATGAAAAAGTTTGTAGTAATGGCAGTTCTTGCCTTTTGTTCAGTGGGTATTGTGCGTGCACAGTTTACTCCGGGTATCAAGGGCGGATTGAATGTATCAGATGTTTCTAACTTTAACGGAGACAACCGCCTCAGTGGTCACGTGGGGTTGTTTTTACATCATACTATCAATTCCCGCTGGTGTATTCAACCTGAGATCCTTTACTCAGGTCAAGGTCAAAAATACAATACTGGTGAAGGAGAGCGTACTTTAGCACTAAGCTATATTCAGGTGCCAGTGATGGTGCAGTTCTTCCCTGTTAAGCAATTGTATTTTGAAGCCGGTCCTCAGGTATCATTTCTTACCTCTGCCAAAGTAAAGGGTGGTAACAATGATGTAGAGGTAGATGACAACTACCGTAAAACTGATCTGGGTATCAACCTGGGTGTAGGTATTGCTGCTACCAGTCAGCTTGGTTTTTATGGCCGTTATAATGCTGGCCTGAGCGACATTTCAAAGAACAATAACGTTAGTAACATGAACCGTGGTGGTCAGTTGGGTATGTATGTACGTTTGCACTAAAAAAGATATTAGATCAACAACAAAGGCCGGGTAGACACCCGGCCTTTCATCTATCCGGCATTACCGGAATAAACGGCTATGAGAAAAAAGAACGTTTAGTTGCTGGCTTTCTGGTCATCATTGCTTACTCCCCGTTTGCGGGATACGTTTTCGGTTAGCTTACCGAAATTCCAACGTAATCCAACATTCACTTGCCTGCCTGGTCTGTAATTCCATGATGTAGTACGGAAGTTGTTATCTCCGAGGGAGCTTTTCCATGGAAGCTCTTTCTGGAATATATTATTAAGGTTGAGTGATAGCGTGAATTTATCTTTCAGGAATTTAAGTGTGCCACCGAATCCATACCAATAATTGATTCCGTAATATCCCTGCAGTTGGGCGGGTGATCTGAACATATTGGTGTTGAAATAGGTGCTGATCTTTTTGGTGATATCTACATTGGTACTAAAGCTGCCATATCCTCCAAATCCCTGATTCTTTTGGGAGGGGTCGAAGCGGTTCTTCACAAAGTCATAGCGTAGTCCAAGGTTGCTGTTTATTCTCCATTTAGGGGTTATTGAAACAGTGATGTTGCCGGCGAGGCCTGTGGAATAGTAAGTGCCTATGTTGCCCAATGTCCATGAGCTGACGCCTGTGGTGCTATTGAAATAGGAGTAACGGGTAATCTGGCTGTTGCTGAAACTTTCTGACAGCCGGATGTTGATATTGGTTTTTCCTTTGAGAATGGTGTATCCAAATTCTAAAGAATGGTACAGTTCAGGGTTGAGCTGTGGGTTACCAAAGTTAAGATTGAGCGTATCTGTGTTGTTGATAAAAGGATTCAGGTCCCAGATATAGGGTCGGGCGAGACGTTTGGTATAGGATAATGACAGGGTATGGATATTCGCAAACTTCCGTGATACAAAGAACGAAGGTATGAGGGTAAGGTAATCCTGCTCGACGGTGGTATTTGATTTTACAAAATCACCGTCAACGACAGTTCGTTCGAGGCGAGCTCCGATACGGAAGCTGTATTTTTTGATAGTGAAGCGCATGGTAGCGTAAGTGCCATACACCAATTGTTTGTAGCTGAAGTTGTCGGAGTTTGAGGTGTCTATAATGTATTTGTCATTAGGAAAGGTACGATGCTGGCTTTCATAAAAGGAAGATGCGTTGCGCGTGATGAGCTTGAAACCAGTTTCCAGTCTCATCTTATTCTTTAGGGGATGTACATAATCCAATTGCCAGGTGCTTTGGAAGTTATCGGCGTCGTTGTAGTTTTTTATAGTGCGGTTGCTGCCCGGGCTTTGCTGGTCGCTGAGTTGTGTGTTCTTTTCGTTGCCGTAGTCGTGGAACATTTTTATGGTAAGTTCCTGCTCGGGGTTGCGTCTGAACTTTCGAATGTAATCGAGGCCCCAGTTCCAGCCTGGTGATCTATATTTGAATTGTTCATTGAACAGGCTGCGGGTAGTGTCGGACTTATCGGGAGAGACGAGGTCAAAGTAACGTTGGTTATTGCTCTCTGAATGTCCTCCATTAAGTGAGGCGTAGGTGCTGAGGGTGTTCATGCTGTCAACGTCCCAGCTTAATTCTATATTGCCATAGTTATAGAAGTTGTTGTTCTTTCGCTGGCCAGCGGTGATGCGTTTATAATATGCTATGGGGTTATAGGATTCTGTCTCTGCGGCATTACGTGTTTTAAATCCATCTACTCTGTTGAGGCCATAGTATCCGCTAAAGCCCAGTTTGCCATATTTAAAGCTTGCATTGGCGTTGACGTTGGTATTTCCCAAGGTGTTTTGGCTGATGCCGAGATTCCCGTTGTAGCCTATTACTTTCTTTTTGGTAATGATGTTGATGATGCCGCCTACGCCTTCGCCATCATATTTGGCAGATGGGGTAGTGATGACCTCAATGCTTTTGATCAGGTTGGCAGGAAATGATTGGAGAGCTTCTTTCACATTCCTGGTGAACATAGTGGTCTCTTTACCATTGAGCAGGACCTTGAAATTGCTTTGTCCGTTAAGTTGTACGTTGCCTTCTCCGTCTACTGAAAGGAAGGGCGTTTTGCGTAATACATCGGTAGCCATCTGCCCAGCATTGGATGGGTCTGCTTCAGCATTGTAGATCAGTTTGTCTTCCGAATGCTCAATGAGCGGGCGACGGGCTGATACGGTAACGGCTGTGAGGTTTTGGCTGGCGGGACTAAGTGGTATTACAGGTATATCTATAAGTATCTGATCGCTGGTTGCTTTGAATGGGGCAGATGCCTTTTCTGTGAAGCCGCTGTAGGAAGCAAAGATGATGTAGTGACCAGTATCTACCTGGGTAAATTCAAAGTGACCTTTGTTGTCGGTGAAAATGTTGCGAAGGGGCTTCTGCTGGTTGTTTGCGTGGTATAATCCCACTGTCGCAAATGGCAGGGTTTTGCCTTGTACACTATCCTGTACCATTCCCTTGATGGTGGTCTTTTTAGGAGCCTGTGCCCATGCCTGCCCTGTGAGGCAGGCAAGTATCAGGCACAGGGATATCCTGTACAAAGCGAAGTTTGTAAAAATCATGGCTATACTTTTGAATTGTTGCGGTTATGCAGGAAGCAGTTCCTTTGCTGTTGCAGTGCCGGGCCTGGGTAATATTTACAGTTCTAAATTATACTAAACGGGTTAGGGTATTCCGGCAATCTTGATCATATGATGCTTTTCCTTGACGAAAATATTCGATGTGGGTAAGGAGTGGAGCGGCACTCTCCGGTAGCCGCTCCATAGTGGCTATATTGCGGGTTATGGCGAAGCGATCGTTGCTGATCTGATTATTTGAAATCGAGGGTACAGTAGTGGCAGGTAAGTTCGATGCGTGTGTGCTTACCCTTGGTATCTCCCATGGTGCTGGTAAAGTGTCGAGGGGCTACTTCTGCTGAGGTGGCACTGATTTTTTGGCGATTGGTGCCATAGCCTACTACCGTCACTTCTTTTATCCTTTCTTTGGTAGTACTGGTAGTGGAGCCTTCTGTTTCTTTCTTTTCTTCTTCTTTTACTACTTCTTTCTGGAAGGGTGCAAACACCGTGGAGTACTCGCCTATGAAATCGACGAAATAGTTTTTCAGGTTTTTGACGGGCAGGCGGAGATCGCCGTATTTGTTATTGATCTTGATGAGTGATACATCCTGACCAATGTTACGGATCTTGATGTCAACGTTATTGCCTTCGAGGTCGAAGCTGGTGTTGAGCTGATCTATTTTAATGCTTCCGTATGTTTTGCGTCCGTCTACTTTGTCGATGGCGTCGATGGTATAGTGGTCGGCATCGCTGCGTACATAGAGATAGTTCCCTTTTTCGTATTCTATGGAAGAGGATCTGGAATCCATGTCGAGGTCGTTGATGGTCTGTGCACGGAAGGAGCCGTTCTTAAATTCTACTTCTGCTTTATCGATGTTGCCGAGGTTGGCGTTGCAGTAGTTGGCAACCAATTTCAGGTCTTTAATATCCTGGGCATCGAGGGTACCGTTGCTTATTTCCAGTTTGGCGTCATCGACATTCATTGCAATTATCACATCTCCATAATTGTTTTCAATATCCAGCTTGCAGCCTGTGGGCACCATGATGCTCATGATACGGATAGTAGGGCGTCGATAGCCTGATACCACTACTTCTTCGAGTTTGTTGCCTTGCTGGCTGCCTGGTACTGTCTTGACTTTGAGTGGAACTTTTTTACCAGGATTGATGTGTTGACCATCTACAATCACTTCTTTTGGATAGGTAGTGGTATAGATTTTCCCCGATACTATGTGTGCTGATGGGGCGGTAAGTATATCGACACGGTTGCTGAAGGGTTTAATGTGTATGCCCAAATCTTCAAACCATTCAACATCGGTCTTATTTTTCCGGGGATAGGAGGTATCGTAAACTACTTCCATCGTTACTTTTACTTTGGGTTGGTCCCAACTCTTGATGCTTACCTTGCGTGATGAAGAAACGATGCGTATGAGTGAACCTTTCTGGGAGGCTACTTCCTGGGTTAGTTCTTTGGTAAGTGTACTTTGTGCCTGTGTCTGTATGCCTGTTGTGATGAGTGTTCCTGCCAACAGGAGGGACGGGAAAAGGGCTAATCTTTTGTTATTCATGCTTGTTTTTTTACAGTTTTAAATAGGCTGGCTTGCTCCGCTTAATGTCGGGATGCTGCTGTGCCCGTACGTTCATTTTGCTGATCTCTGCCTGTAGTTCTCCAAGGAGCCACAGTTTTTGCTGGTAGAGCTGGATGAGCTTGCCTACTATCTGATCATTGAGGCCATAGAGGCGTACATCCTGCTTTACTTTGCGTTCATCTTTTTCGAGGTCGAGCCACTGTTTTTTGAATACGTGGAAGTAGCCCGCGCTTTCGGTATAGATGGGTGTTGTTTCCAGTTTTTTCAATTGATAGTTGATGATGGTTACATAATCATCTTCTATCGTCTTAGTGGGTGACGCTGGTTTTTGTGTGCCAGCAATCTTGTCTTTTTTTGTTTTGCGGTTGTCTGGTGGTGTATTGTTTTCGGCCAGTGTTTTATCGCCAGGTAATTCAGTGTCGGGTTCTTTATTCTCCTGCATGGATGCAGTACCAGTAGATGAATCCGCCTGGCCATTCGGCTCCGGGGTTGTATTCGTTTTAGGGTCGGTATTGACAGAAAGTATTGGATCGTCCGTTTTCACCGGGCGTTGGAATTGGTAAATGAGTACAGATGCTGCTACGAGGATAGCTGCCGCTGCGGTGGCCCATTTTGCGATCAATGGTATTGCCGGTTTTTTGACCTCTTGTGTTTGTTGCCGGATATGTTTCCATACCTGCGGACGGGGTGGTTTCTCGGTGTCGAGTTCATCCCGGTGTTCGAAGAGGTATTTTTTAAACTCATCCATGTCGTACCAATTGTTTTAATAATCTTTCTTTTAATAGTTGTCTCGCCCGGTGATACTGGCTTTTGGACGTGGACGTGGTTATTTCGAGGGCTTCGGCTATTTGCTGGTGCGAATAGTTTTCTATGACGTAGAGGTTGAATACTTCCCGGCAACCTCCCGGCAGGTTTTTGATCTCCTGGTGTATTTGTTCGAAGCTGATGCCCTGCAGCCAACTCTCTCCCTCTGCATGGGGATCGTTCATATATTCTTCTTCTACAGGCTGCCACCGTATCACTTTCTTTACGTGGCGGATGCATTCGTTGACGATGATGCGACGAAGCCAGGGTTCGAACAGGTGCTGTTCTCTAAGCTGGTGTAAGCTGTTGAACGCGGCGATGAACGATTCCTGTAATATGTCTTCCGCATCGGGCCGGCTACTGGTCATGCGCACACAAATACTGAACATTTTTTGTGAGAACTGTTCATAGAGCAAGGCCCGGGCTTCTTCATTGCCCTGGGTTGCTTTTCTCACTACTGCCGTTAGTATGTGTGCTGTTTTTTCCAATGCCGTTCTGGTAATAAGAGTATTGGGTTGTGGAAAGGTTGGAAGGGGTGTTGTAATATTTTTTCCTGTACAAGGTACGAGTGGGAGTCGAAAGTCTGAAGTCGAGCGTTAAGTGTTCGGAGTAGAAGGTTTGCAGCTGTGGAGACGGGAGGACGTTTTGCTGTGGTGACGGGGATAGGTGGGAAACGGAGGAGGTATGGCTTTGCAACGGCTTATCAATGAAGCATGTACGGAACATGGTCGCTATAAGGTCGCTATAACGTCGCTGAAAGGCCGCTGTAACCTCGCTATAAGGTCGTTGAAAGGTCGCTGAAACGTCGTTACAAGATCGCTGTAAGGACGCTGTGGGCTTATTAGCAGGGAGTTATAAAAATGGAGCGGGAGGCGTTAAAAGAAGCGAGCGCCTTTCCCATAATTGGACAGTGCTGCTAAATAGGCCCGTGAAGGGGCAAAAATGACAACTGCTAAAAGAACTGTATTTCTTCCCATTTTTGGAATGAAGCTGTTAGAGGCTAATGAAATTTACGAAAATTTGATGGTATTAGCCTTGATCTCTGCGTTTTTTACAGGCTTTATTTTTACTGCATTAAGGTGCTGTCTGTAGTCACGAACATACCGGAAGCCTGGTTGAATTGTTTCCAGGAGAGGTTCTGGGCGGCTCTTAACCCTCCGGCGGCAAACATGGTTTGGGTGCGTTGGAGGATGCGGGCGGGGGCAGTGGTATAAAATTCTTCTTTATTCTGGTCCCACCAAAGTTCTGAGGTGCGAAGGGTATCGCCATTAACGGTGTTGATCACCACCACGCTGTCGCGGAGGAGGATCTTTCGCTCGCGTTCGAAGTATTTGGCATATCGGGCATCAAGAATACTTTCTATGCGGGAGGTGGTGTCGTAAAAGTCTACATGCAGGGTTTTGGGAAACTCCATATAGGCTGAGTCATCGCCTGTGCGGCGCAGCATGAAGGGGGATGCGAGCTTAGCTTTTACCACGCCTTTTTCGCTGAGGTAGCTTTCTATTTGTTTGGCTTCTTCCAGCCTGATCTCCTTCTTAAAAAGGTTGTCGACCTCCTGCTGGTCGTTTTCGCAGGCGGTCAGAACGAAACAGCAGCTCAATAAGAGAGCTGCTGCACGAAGAAGGTATGCTGTGCGAAGTGCTTGCATTAGTCGTACTTGTATTTCTGGAACCAGATATCGCTTAATGAAAGGCCAATTCCTACGCGGAAGAAACTTTCACGCACGAGGCTGGTGTTGTCGCCACGTCTGCCAAACTCGAATACCGTATTGATAACGGAAAACTGGTTGGTATAGGCTGGCTTACGCATCGGAAGTCCTATTCCAAGGGAAAGGGTCCAGGTGGGGAGTTCCTTATCTACTTTGATATAGTCTTTACCGAAGGAGAATCCGGCGCGGTAGCTTACAAAGTTCCAGTAGGTTTTACCTCCAGAAGGGGTAATTTGTCCGCCGATCTTCATTTGCCAGCTATCCTGTACGAGGTCTTTTTCGCCGTAGAAGCGGTGTGCGGACCATTTTTGCTGGGCGTAGTCTACACCGATCTGCCATTTTCCGAGGCGATCGAAGACGATGCCAGCACCATAGGACGCGGGGTAAATTACCTTGCCGCTTATGTCGCTTTGGCGGTAAACTGAATCTATGGGATCGGGAGACCCGGTGTTGGAATTGTATTCGAAGCTTTCGCGGATGATGTCCTGTTTTGCGTTGAGTTTGGATTCGAGGTTGCCATAGACGCCAAAACGGAGCCAATGCAACTTATCCAGCTTTGCTGTATACTGCAGCCCGGCATTCAGGAGTACTCCGCCGTAGTTGGTCTTTGTTTCGTGGTTCGACTTGTAATAGTATTCGAGGGTATCGAGAATGGCTTTGCGGGTTGTATAGTCTTTGGAGCCGAATGTGTACCCAAAGTTGATCCCAAAGGTGAGGTCTTTTGTGATGTTGAAGCCTGTTCCGATGTGGGCTTCGTAAGTGCCACCATTACCTTCGTATAAAGTGCTGATATCGAACGTGTCACCCGGTACGCCGAGGTAAAGACGTTCTGTTTGTCCTATTTTATAGTTAACACGGGTAATAGGCCTGAGACCGATGTTTACTCCCCATCCGCCGTTCTTTTTGAGCGGGAATGCCAGCTGTACATAGGATATGTTGGGGCTGTAGGAAGAAAATTTACGGGGTGGGTTGTTGGCGCGCAAGGTGCGGTTGCCGAGTTCAACTCCAAAATCCAGCGTTGTTGCCTGCAAGCGGGCGTACGAGGCGGGATTGATAAAGTTGATGGTGTTGAAGTCGTAATAAGCAGCGGAAACGCCTCCCATGCCGCGGGACAGGATATTCTGACCGGGAACTACATCCCCCAGTCCATATCGTGAGTAAGGCGAGTTTTCGGTTTGTGCCTGTGCAAAGGAGAGCCAACATAAGCAGACTATTCCTAACAGATTGATTTTCTTATACATTGTTGTGCTCACTAATGGCATAAAGGCCTTTATAGATTAAATTAGGGTCTGCAAATATCTTGTTTTTCAGATGATAGACAAAAAAGGGTGTATCACCCCCGGTTAAGATGACGTTAAAGTTGCCGTATTTTTCGTCATAATATTCTATTATTCCGTCGATCTCTTTTGCCATTCCAAGGATAACGCCGCTCAATATGTTGGTGCGGGTATCGTAGCCAATGAGGGATAGGTTCCAGTCTTTTTCGACCAGGGGCAGCTTGGCGGTGTAATGGTGCAGGGATTTAAAGCGCATTTCCATGCCGGGTGAAATACTGCCGCCTACAAATTCATGGTATTTATTGATAAAGTTGTAGGTGATAGCTGTGCCGAGGCCAATGACAAGGTTGTTCTTTCCGGGAAAGAGGTGAACGGCGGCGGCTACCATGGCAAGGCGGTCGGCGCCAATGTCCTGTGGTTTGCCTACCGGCGTGGTGATGGGTAGCCTGGAATTATGGTCGAGCCTGTGGAAGCGGGTGGTGGCTGCCAACAGTGTTTCTATGCCGGGGGAATGGTTGATGACTGAGGAGAGGATGGATTTGGTGGGCCTGTATTTTTGGATGAGCTGACGAATGGTATCGTCATGGTCATTTTCCAGGACCAGCAATTCTTTCAGAACATCTTCTTCGAATACGGCGCATTTCATGCGGGTATTGCCGAAGTCGAAGCATAGTGTTGTATTGGACATAGAAATGCAAGAATACAGCATTCAGAATACAGAAGCCAGAATAATACAATTATTTATAGGTCAATGTCCAGATCGAAGGCCGAAAGATTCCGGAAATGGCCGTTGAGTTTTACTTTTTCTTTTAGTTGCTCCATTTCCATGAGCATGGGGATCACTTTCTGCAAATGGCGTTTGATGTATTCCTGGCGTTGGAGTTCTTTGAGCAGGCCCAGCACTTCGTATTCTTCTTCGAGTGAGAGGCCTACATGGTGGGCCACATCATAGGCCTGCAACTGGTCGTCGGGCTTTTTGAAATCCTTGCTTACGTTGAGCAGCCGGTGGAGTTCTTTGATGCCAGTGACGACTTTCTGCATCAGCAGGCGGCTACCTACATCCTCATCATTGTCGGGGTAGTTTACGATGGCGCCGCTGTATAGTTTGTCCGGAACTGCTTTGATGACTTCGAGAACACGGAATACTTTGAGTCCCTGTGTTTTTACGTCCATTTCACCGTTCTCATAAGTTTGTACGATGTCTGTGAGTTCGACAAGTGTGCCCATTTCCTGCAGGCGGTTGTTGACTACAGTGGGAATGCCAAATGGTTTTTTGCTTTCGAAGCATTCGTTGACGAGCTGTTTGTATCGTGGCTCGAATATATGCAGGTGTACTTTTTCACGGGGGAATACGACCATGCCCAATGGGAATATGGGAATGAAATTAGTCATGGTTCAATATTACGCAATATCCTTTTATTATGAGTTCTTTGTTGGGCCAGGGGGTGGTTGTTTACTGCTTTTTTGATGGTTATACACTGAGGGGCTGGTATATTTGTTTACTTTGCGGCGTTGAATGAGTCGATCGGGCTTTAGTGGAAGGCAGGTAAGGAATGGACCTTCATAATAAATAAATTGTAATGAGTAAAGTATCTGTATATATCATTGGGTATAATGAAGAGCGTAAAATCGAAGCTGCTATACGAAGTGTGATTGATTGGGCTGATGAGGTGATTGTGGCGGATTCGTTCAGTACAGATAAAACGGCTGAGCTAAGTGAAAAGCTGGGGGCGCGGGTGGTGCAAATTCCTTTTGAAGGTTTTGGCAAATTGCGCAACGTGGCCATTCGTAGCTGTCAATATCCGTGGGTGTTTAGTCTCGATGCCGATGAGCGTTGTACGCCTGAGGCGCGGGATGAGATCTTAAAGATTGTGAAGGCCAACCGGGCTGATGGTCCTGTTGCTTACTGGGTGCCGCGGAGAAATTTTTTTATGGGCCAGTGGGTAAAGTATTCCGGCTGGTATCCCGATTATCGTCAGCCGCAGCTTTTCAAAAACGGTACTATGCGTTATACGGAGGTGGCTGTTCACGAGGAGTTTGAAGCGGATGGTGAGATTGGCAAGCTTACCAATCCCATCTGGCAGTTTCCTTTTGAAAACCTGACACAGATATTGAATAAGGCTAATCGTTATTCCACGTTGGGGGCTGAAAAATTGCAGCATAGGAAAAAGGGGAATACCTGGAAGGCGTTTACACATGGCTTCGCTATCTTTTTTCAGACGTATTTCTTCCGGCTTGGCTTTTTGGATGGGCGTGCAGGTTTTACGATCGCGGTGTATAATTTTATCAGTACTTATTTTAAGTATGCGAAGCTTACCGAGCTTCAACAGGGATGGAAAGAGCCTGTCATCGATTAAACGTATTTCATGAAGATAAGTGGATTTAGTTTTGTGCGTAATGCCACGAAGTTGTATTACCCGGTAAAGGAGTCGATTCAATCCATTTTACCGATCGTGGATGAGTTTGTGATTGCGGTAGGCAAGGGTGATGCTGACGATGCAACTTTGGCGGAAATCGGGCAGATCAAATCTGATAAGATCAAGATCATTCATACGGAATGGGACTCGGATTCTTATTCTCATGCGAGTATATATGCGCAGCAGACGGATGTTGCCAAGAAGGCCTGTACGGGGGACTGGTTGTTTTACCTGCAAAGTGATGAAGTGATCCATGAGAAGTATTTGCCGGTGATCAAAGCGCGTTGCGAGCAATTGCTGCATGACAAGGAAGTAGAAGGGCTGTTGTTTAAATATATTCATTTCTGGGGCACTTATTCCCGGTACATGGTGTCTCATTACTGGTATCCCAAAGAGATGCGTATCATCCGCAATGATCCGGATATTCATTCCTGGCGGGATGCCCAATCGTTCCGGCGTATTCCTCATTTTGATGGTAAAGATTTTTTCCAGAAGCAGGGTACTGAAAAGCTGAAGGTGGCGACGGTGGATGCTGTCGTGTATCATTATGGATGGGTGAGGCCTCCGCGGCTGATGCAGAAAAGGAGAAAATCGTTTGCCGCCGATTATCATGGTGAAGCGAGGGCGGATGAGATCTTCGAAGTTCAGGAAGAAGTTTTTGACTATGGTACGTTGGCGCGATTAAAGTCATTCAAGGATACTCATCCTGCTGTGATGAAGGATTTTATTCAGCGGTTCGACTGGGCCAATGAGATTGGCAAGACGCCTCCTCCCGGTATGGAGCAGAAGCATGACCGATTGAAATACCGCCTGCTGACCATGGTGGAGCAAGCGCTGCTGGGGGGCACACAAATCGGTGGATTTAAAAATTATACTTTACTGAAAAGATAGCTCATGGGCAGGCAGGCTACTATCGACTGGGCGCAATTGTTACTGGATATCCAGCGTCATGCTGTGAAGCAAATATCCAGGGGCATTTCGTTGGTGGAGAATGAAGCGCCCGGGTATGAGCAGTTGTTGTTGTCACTTCCTGCTAACGATACTACCAGGATCATTGGCGTTACCGGTCCGCCGGGTGCGGGCAAAAGTACGCTGGTAGATGCGCTGATCGGCGCTGTTAGTGGCGATGGTAAGAAGGTGGGTGTGTTGTGTGTGGACCCTTCTTCTCCTTTTAATTTGGGTGCGTTGCTGGGTGATCGGATTCGCATGAGTGAATGGTATAATGATCCCAATGTTTTTATCCGTTCACTGGCTACGCGTGGCTCTCTTGGCGGGTTGCATCCCAAGATCATCGAGATCACGGAGCTGATGAAGGCTGCGGCGTTTGATTTTATTATAGTAGAAACTGTTGGTGTTGGACAGAGTGAGATCGAGATCGCCGGACTGGCTGATGTAACGGTGGTGGTGATGGTACCTGAGGCTGGTGACGAAGTGCAGACGATGAAGGCCGGCCTGATGGAGATTGCCGATATTTTTGTAGTTAATAAAGCTGACCGGCCTGATGCCGATCAGTTTGTAAAGAACCTGCGGCTGATGCTGGCGCCTGCTTTCAATAATCATCAGCGTGAAGTGCCTGTGTTGAAAACGATTGCTGCTCAAAAGCAAGGTATTGCTGAGTTGTATGCTGCTATTGTCTCCTTATTGAAAGATCCTCACGACGACAGTAAAAGGGCCTGGCTATTGACTGAGCGGGCTTATCACCTGGTGCAGCAAAAGCGCATGAAGGGTATTCGCAAGGAAGTACTGCAGCAGGCTATCCTTGACCAGTTGCGCAATGACCGGTTTAACCTGTACCGGTTTGTCGAGGGACTTTAATTTCACCGTTCTAATTTATATGTTCACCGAAATGGTTTTACCGGGCGTTGGGCTGCCGGTAGTTTTGACCTATTAAATTATAAGTCATGAAAAAATTATTACTGGCAACTGTACTGGTTGCTATTGTGGCCCTGACGGGGTGTTTGTCTGCCCTGCATCCACTGTTTACGGAAAAGGACCTGGAGTTCAACTCCCAGCTGGTGGGGGCCTGGGGGGTAGATGGAGAGGATGCGGTGTATACTTTTCAACGTGGTACGCCTGCAAGTTTTGGCAACCTGCCGGAGGGTTTGCAACGACTGTCCAGCAATGCTTACACGCTTTCTATTTCAAGCCGGGCAACGGGTGAGGAAACTGGTAGGTATTATGCTTTCCTGGTGCGTATCGGCAAGCACGTGTACCTCGATTATTTTCCTGAAGAAACCAATATGCAAAGGGGATATGCCAATTTCTTTAAAATGAATTTCGTCCGGATGCATAGTTTCTATCGGTTATCACAGGGTGCGGATGGTAACTCAATGGCTATTGGACAGTTTTCCGAAAGTTATCTGCGTAAGCTGATCGATAATAAGCAGATCCGGATCAAGCATGAGACGAAGATGGATGGCTCTTATGTGATCACTGCTCCAACGGAAGAGTTGCAGCAGTATGTGTTGAAGTATGGTGATGCGAGTGATGCTTACCAGGATAATAAAACATTTACCAGAATCCACTAACCCTTTAAACTGTATTTGTATGAAAAAGTTATTTGTGTTTTTATCTGGCGTGGTGCTCCTGTTGCTGCAGTCTTCTTGTGTGGGCAGTTTGCATTCGCTGGCTACTTATAAAACTATTATTACCGATAAACGATTGAATGGTACCTGGAGTGATGGCAAGGATGTATTTACCATCCAACCACTCATTGAAAGTGAACTTGCCAGGGAAAAAGATGGCAGTAAAACGAAGCTTGGGCTGGGTGATTCGCCTCAGGAGATTACCTTTTATTCCAATGCTTATCTTATTACTATCAAGCAAAAGGGTATAGAGTATCTTATGCTTGGTGCGCTTAGTAAGGTTAATGACCAGCTTTTTGTGGATGTCATGTCTTTTACGCTGAAGGACGCTAAAAAGCCAGAGGATAAGGGCAGCGGTTTTGAGTTCTCTGTTGATTACCTGCCTACTTCAAGTATTGCCCAGATCCAATTTCTTGATAACAACAGGCTTTCTATTAAGTATCTTAATGGTGATTTTATCAAAGAGCAGGTTACCAAGGGCAATCTGCGGCTGAAGCATGAGCAGGACAACCTGTTTGGTTCCTTTGTGATCACTGCTTCTTCTTTTGAATTAAAACAGTTTTTGGAAAAGTATGGCCATGATGAACGGTTGTATTATAGTAAGGATTCAACCATTTTAACCAGAAAAGGATAGAGTATGGTATCAAACAAACGTCGCTGGTTGTATCATCCCTTGTTCCGGTTTATGCAGCACCTGGTTTTCTGGGTGCTGTCTTTCGTGGTATTTGTACAGCTTTTTAAAACGGGAGTACGTGCGGAAAAGATCGACTACATATATGCTGCGCTGTTTCATGCAACCATTGTTCCGGCCGTATATGTGAACCTGGGGTGGCTGCTCCCCCGGTTTGCCAATTACCGTTATTGGTGGTTATATGTGCCTGCTGTGGTGGGGTTGATCGTTTTGTTTTCCTGGCTGAATTATTCTTTTTTCCAGGATTGGTCGAAGTATGTGTTGCCCAATTATTTTTTTATTTCCTATTTCACGGTATGGGAGGTGGGGCTCTTTTTCGTGGTGTATCTTGTTGTTACTTCTCTGCTGAAGTTGTCGAAGTCGTGGTTTGTGGTGAATGACTTGCAGCGGCAGTTGTTGCAGATGGAAACGGAGAAGGTCCAGATAGAGTTGAAGGCTTTGAAGGCGCAGGTAAATCCGCATTTCTTTTTCAATACGCTGAATGGTATTTATTCCATGACGCTGGATAAGGACGAGCGTTTGCCGCAAACGATCTTACAGCTTTCGCACCTGATGCGGTATTTTTTGTATGAATCAGGAGAGGACCTGGTCCCGCTGGAAAAGGAGTGGCAGATTCTGGAGGATTATATTGCTTTGCAACGTATCCGTTCTAATGAGCAATTGCATTTGGTGAAGCAGGTAGAAGGAGAGTTTGAGGACCGTCGTATTGCACCATTGTTGCTTATCACTTTCCTGGAGAATGCGTTCAAACATGGCGCCAAAGGGAATACCGGCCCTGTAAACATACATCTGTTGTTACAGGTGTTGCCTCGGCTGCTGCGTTTCCGGGTGCAGAATACGCGCGGGGAAGTTGATGAAGTTGTTTATTCCAATTATAAAGGGGTAGGGCTTGAGAATGTGCGGAGGCGATTGGAGCTGTTGTATCCCAGTAAGCATTCTCTTTCGATAGTGGAAACGGCGGATGATTTTATTGTAACGCTTGAATTGCAACTATGAGTACACTGTATCGTTGCCTGGTGGTGGAAGAT
This sequence comes from Paraflavitalea sp., assembly GCF_059502485.1. NCBI lineage: Bacteria > Pseudomonadati > Bacteroidota > Chitinophagia > Chitinophagales > Chitinophagaceae > Paraflavitalea > Paraflavitalea sp. Next base: position 157,832 of record NZ_JCACET010000008.1, on the reverse strand, counting down.
GAACCGCTGGCGCAAAATGTGCTGAAAAAGTTTATTGCCGAGCATCCGCTGCTGGAGCTGGCGGCTGTGTGTGCGGATGCTATTGAGGCGCAGCAATGGCTGGCGCGTGAGGTGGCTGATATTGTTTTTCTCGATATCAACCTGCCCCGGTTGTCGGGTATCAGTTTTTTGAAAAGTCTTTCGCGCCCTCCGCTGGTGGTCTTCACGACGGCTTACCCTGAGTTCGCAGTAGAAGGTTTTGAACTGGATGCGATCGATTACCTGGTGAAGCCTTTTTCTTTCGAACGGTTTCTCAGGGCCGTTAATAAGGTTTTGGAAAAGCTGGAACGAAAGACGCCAGGTGGCGTTACTGCTGCACCTGCTTCTATTTTTATCAAGGCCGATAAGAAGGTGTACAAGATCAATCTTGCTGATATCTTATATATCGAGGCTTTGGATGACTATGTGAAGGTGGTAACTACACAATCTAATTACCTGGTGCATGATACGCTGAAGAGCTTACAGGAAGAATTGCCGGCCGATCTGTTTATGCGGGTGCATAAGAGTTATATTATCGCCGGAAGTAAGATCGTGTTTATCGAGGGTAATTATGTGAAGATCGGGGAAAAGGATATTCCGATTGGCGCTTCGTATAGGGAGGACGTGTTTGCGCGGCTTAAGATTTGAGCCGGGAGTTTCCGGCTTTTTAGCTTTCTTTGCTGCTTATTTTTAGCGTATGTCCTTTGATCCCGGTAATAAAATACTGATCATCACTGCTCCATCGGGTGCTGGCAAGACGTCGATCACGCGGCACTTGTTGGAACTAATGCCTCAGCTGGCTTTTTCGGTATCTGCGGCTACGCGCAACGCGCGGGGCAGTGAGCGAAATGGTGTGGATTATTATTTTATGAGTGTTGAGGACTTCCAGCAAAAGATCCGCGACCAGCAGTTTGTGGAGTGGGAAATGGTGTACGAGGGTAAATATTATGGTACGCTCAAGTCGGAGCTGGACCGCATCTGGAGTAATGGTCAGGTGCCTGTACTGGACATCGATGTTAAAGGCGCCATCCACGTTCAACAGCAATATCCTAATTCTACGCTGTCTATATTTATTGAACCTCCTTCTGTAGACGAACTCAAACGTCGCCTGGAGTCGCGGGGTACTGAAACGGTCGAAAGTTTGCAGGCCCGGGTAAACAAGGCTTCTTATGAGATCTCTTTCAAGCATCATTTTCATCGTATTGTGATCAATGCGCAACTGGATAAGGCCAGGGAAGAAGCTATGGGGATTGTGAAGGATTTTCTGGCGATTTGAGTGGGCGTCAGAGGAGTGGCACAAGTACCCTTGGCACAAGGCTTGGCGGCATACTTGCGCCAGAGTGCAGTCGAAAATCGGCAGTGCGTTTGACCAGAAGAGGTCGCCATATGGGCAAAACTTCCACAATTCTTCAAAAAACTGTCAAACCACGGCCTTAAATAGCAATCTTCCTCAATAAGTTATGTAATCCATCGTTCTTTTTATAAATTCGTATCCCAAGTATGAGTTTAGTAGTTATAATACTTATTGGTTTAGCGATTTTTTTCATCGCTTATTTTTCGGGTATCGAGGTGGCCTTTTCTACTGCTAACCGCCTGAATATTGAGTTGAAGAAAAAACAGGGGTCTACCAGCAGTCAACTGTTGAGCAGCTTGTTTGAGAATCCCTCCCGTTTTATCGGTGTGAATATCGTTGGTTTCAATTTCTTCCTGGTGACGGCTGTCCTTTTGGGTAGTGCGAGCTGGAATATGGTGATCAACTTCGAAAAGATGGACAGTACGCTTCTGTCGTACGTGGTGCCAGCAAGGTTGGTGATGGAAATTATTCTTTCCTGGCTGGTGATCATCATTTTCGGAGAATTTATTCCCAGGGCAATTTTCAGGGCAAAAGCCGATAGCCTGTTGTCTGCCTCTGCCCGCACAGGTTTGCTGGGTCTTTCTGATCAGTTTTTCAATTGGGCAAGTAACACGGCTGTGAAGATCTCCATTTTTGTATTGAATATCATTTTCGATATGCGGATCGACCGGAAGAAGGCTGCTTTTTCCCGTGCCGATCTGGACCAGTTCGTTAGTCAGAATAACGAGCATCATAATCAAAGCCAGGACCTGAAGGCTGAGTTGTTTGAGAATGCGCTTTCGTTGCCCAAGATCAAGATCCGGGAGTGCCTGGTGCCGAGGAAAGAGATCGAGGCGGTGGATATCAAATTGAGTGTGGAAGAGGTTCGTTTGCGCTTTGTAAATAGCAAGTTGAGCAAGCTGGTGGTGTATGACGGTGACATTGACCATATCCTGGGTTATGTGCATCAACTGGGTCTTTTCAAGCAGCCTGCTACGTTGAAGGAAATGTTGTTGCCTATCCCGGCTATCCCGGAGAGTATGAGCGCTACCGATCTGATCAGCAAGTTCAGCAAGGAGCGTAAGAGTATTGCCTGGGTAGTGGACGAGTTTGGCGGTACGGCAGGTATCGTTACTATGGAGGACCTGCTGGAAGAGATATTTGGAGAGATCAAGGACGAGTTTGATGTGGAAGAGTTTGAGGACAAGCGTATTTCGGATGATGAATTTATTTTGAGTGGCCGGCTGGAGCTGGATTATTTAAAGGAGAAATATGGCCTGGAGTTCCCGGACAATGAATCGGAGACGCTGTCGGGCTTTATCATTCAACAGCATGAAACCATCCCTAAAATACGGGAGCGGATCATTATTGGTGATTACGAGTTTGACGTGATGAATGTGAGTGATACCCGTATCGAGACGGTTCGCCTTAAGTTGTTGAATTAGCATCTATAAGGGGTAACTTTTCCAATCACTTCATATTAACAAGCTTTCCTGGTTCACCCAACGTGAATAACCCGTACATTTGCCACGCTTTTACCAAGTTATATCTGTATTAGTCAATGGCGTTATCGTTTTTTAGCAAAAGGAAGGCTGACAATCCGGAAATGTCTTTTATAGACCACCTGGAGGAATTGCGCTGGCATATTATGCGCTCTGTGCTGGCCATTCTGGTTGGGGCGATTGTGGTTTTTATTTATATTGACTGGGTTTTCGATACGATCATAGCTGGCCCTCTACAGGCCAATTTTTATACTTATACGGCTTTGTGCAAGTTTAGTCAGTGGATAGGCGCGGGTGATACCTTGTGTTTACCTCCGCCCAAAGTGGCTGAATTGCAGACTACTACTTTAGGCTCTCAGTTCATGAGCAGCATTACCATGGCTTTTGTAGGTGGGTTTATTTTTGCCTTTCCCTACATTTTCTGGGAGTTCTGGCGATTTGTGAAGCCGGCGCTGAGCCCCAAGGAATTAAAGAGTACCCGTGGCGCTATTTTCTTTGTTTCTATTTTCTTTTTCCTGGGGGTGGCTTTCGGTTATTTTTTGCTGGCTCCTTTTACTTTCAGCTTCCTGGCCAATTATACCATCGGCACCAAGCATATCCTGGTAGCCCGGCCTACACTGGCGGACTATATGGAGAACCTGATAGATATTATTATCGGTTCTGCACTGGCGTTCCAATTGCCGGTGGTGTCTTATGTATTGACGCGGATAGGGCTTATTACGCCTAATTTCCTGAAAACTTACCGCAAGTATGCGTATGTGGCCATCCTGGTGATCGCTGCGATCATTACACCTTCTCCGGATTGGATGAGCCAGATGATCGTTTTCCTGCCGCTGGCTTTCCTGTATGAGTTCAGCATTATCATCTCCAAGCGGGTGTTCAAGAAGGAAGAAGAAAAGGCGAGAAACTTTTAAATTAACATATGTCTTCGTTTGATCTCTCCAAACCGATTGCTATCGGCAGTGACCATGCCGGTTTTGATTACAAGGTTGCTTTGGTAAAATGGCTTATTGAAAAGGGTTACCAGATCAGTGACATGGGTGTGTATGAAAACAAGTCGGTAGATTATCCTGATTATGCTCATCCTGTAGCGGATGCGGTGGAAAAGGGTGAGGTTGCTTTTGGTATCCTGTTGTGTGGCAGCGCCAACGGCGTGTGTATTACTGCCAACAAACACCAGGGTATCCGTGCCGGGCTTGCTTTTCAGACGGATGTGGCGCAGCTGATACGCCAGCACAATGATGCGAATGTGATCTGTATTCCTGCCCGCTTTGTGGCTGTGGAATATGCCAAGCAAATGGTCGATATTTTTATCAATACGCCTTTTGAGGGTGGCCGCCACCAGACAAGGGTGAATAAGATAGCTTGTAGCTAAAGCGGTTAATGCCGTAGTGCAGACAACGATAATGAAAAATGCCTCAGGTTGCTATTGCTTCCCGAGGCATTTTGCTTTTTAGTATTCTTTATTACCAGCCCAGCAACCACGCAAAGATGAGTGGCGCTACGATGGTGGCATCGCTTTCTACGATAAACTTGGGGGTATTGATATCCAGTTTGCCCCAGGTGATCTTTTCGTTGGGTACTGCACCGGAATAGGAGCCATAAGAAGTAGTGGAGTCGGATATCTGGCAGAAGTAGCTCCAGAAGGGTACATCATGCCATTCCAAATCCTGGTACATCATTGGCACTACGCAGATCGGGAAATCGCCGGCAATACCGCCACCGATCTGGAAGAATCCTACACCCTTGCCTTCACTGTTCTTTCTGTACCAGTCGGCCAGCCAAACCATGTATTCAATACCATTTTTTACGGTAGTAGCTTGTAGCTGTCCTTTGATCACGTAGCTGGCGAAGATGTTACCAGTGGTGCTGTCTTCCCAGCCTGGGACCACGATGGGGATGTTCTTTTCTGCAGCGGCTACGATCCAGCTATCCTTAGGATCGATTTCATAGTATTGTTTCAGAACCCCGCTGAGTACTACTTTGTACAGGAATTCATGGGGGAAGTAGCGTTCGCCTTTTGCTTCAGCGTCTTTCCAGGCATCTTCGAGGTGTTTTTGCAGGCGGCGGAAAGCTTCTTCTTCGGGTATGCAGGTATCGGTAACGCGGTTGTAGTGATTTTCGAGCAGGTCCCATTCGTCCTGGGGTGTGAGGTCGCGGTAGTTGGGTACACGCTTGTAGCTGTTGTGGGCTACGAGGTTCATCACGTCTTCTTCGAGGTTGGCGCCGGTACAGGAGATGATGTGGATCTTATCCTGGCGTATCATTTCGGCCAGGGATATGCCGAGTTCTGCTGTACTCATGGCCCCAGCCAGGGTAACCATCATTTTACCTCCTTCGAGGAGGTGTGTTTCATATCCTTTGGCTGCATCTATCAATGCTGCAGCGTTGAAGTGTCTGTAGTGATGTTGGATAAACTGTGAAACAGGTCCTTTAGCCATGACGATTCGGAATTTTTGTGGCGGCAAAGTTAACATAAATGGGGGTACACCGATCATTAATAAATAAAGGTGAGCCGCTGTAACGACTCACCTTTCTCTTTTCCAACTAAAACCAACTAAAAAAACCGTTTTATTGTACTGCTTTCTTTTCTTTCTTGAATGTTTCCCAGCCTGTTGAAGCGTTTGCCTTTAGAATTACCTGTTGATCACCGTTTTGCAGTGTAACATAATAACTTGTGGTGTTGTTGGCTGCCATTTCAAAGAGGTCGGTGATCCAGTAGGCGCCGTAGGTTTTCCTGAGATCTGCCTGCAGGTTGATGGGCAGTTGTGATGACAGGATGTTACGGGTTGCGGCTACCAGTTCTCCTTCTTTGGAGTAATAAGCGAACATTACCTGGTCGTTGAGTTTGAAAGTAACCTTAGCGAATTCTTTACCGCTTTCCCAGCTTATTTCCTGTGCTCCGGCAAAGTCTTTCTTAAATGCGTTGACTACTTGTTGGCTAACTGTTTCTGTGTAGCGGGCAAAAGAGGAACTTATTCCTACTGTTAACATTAATGCCCAAACTAAGATTGTCTTTTTCATGCTATACTATTTTATATGAGTTATGTTGATCTCTTTTTTGCTGCTACACTTTCCAATTGCCCTTCACTATTATCAGACGCAGGTTTTTTTCAAATGTTACAGCTTAGCGGCTAAATTCTTTTTTTCTTTTTTAAATACATACAGGTTGCCGCTGTTGTAGGCTTGTATTACAGTGCGCACTTTTTCGTTCTCCAGTGTAATAACATAGCTGGTTTCTCCTGACTTGGTGTACTCGATGGCATCTTTCATTTCGAGCTCAGGATACTTGTTGTTAATGCTTTTAACAATGGATAAAGGCAATGCAGCGGGTGCAATGAAGCGGCCAATTGCCAGCAGGTTGCCATCTTGTTCAAAGAATGCATTTACCTGTTCGTTGTTGTAAATGAATTTTGCGTGGTAGATGTCGTGTTCTTTGAGTGACTGCCATACTATGTACTGGGCTCCTGCAAATTCTTTTTCCAGGGCTACTTGTAAATGACGGGCTACTTTTTCTCCACTGATGGGTGTTCCTGCATAGCTGATCGCACTGATCAACATCATAAGGGCAATGAATAACTTTTTCATGACTTTACTTTTTTTGTTTTTAATGACTATGGTCTATTTGTTTTTTAAGACGCCACAAAATTAGCAGAGGTTACAATGGCTATCCAAGTGAATAGTGACTAATGGTGGCCTTTGTTAATGCAGGTTAAACTGCGTTAGTGAACGTTACTCGGGGACTGATTTTTAAATTCTCTGAAACCCTTGCTGATGAAGGGTTTGAAGCGAAAGTGTTGTTTTTTCTTAAGAAAAAGTTAAGTGGTCATTGATCAAGGCATGGGTTACCCGGTGTATCACATGCATCACCAAAAGCGGGGATGGTATATCACATAAGGATGTGATAAAAATGTTCTGTTTTCAATGTGATAGATCGTCTTACCATTCATCACAAAATTTTAACGCTTTTAACAAGTTTTATGAACTGCAAGGGATGTTAAAATCCTGTAAATTGTATTATAATCGCTTCAATATTTACGTGTTGTGAACTATCTGGCCCATGCATACCTTTCTTTTAATATTCCTGCCGTACTGGTGGGTAATCTTATAAGCGACTATGTAAAGGGTAAAAAACAGTTCGATTACCCGGCTGATGTACGCAAGGGCATCGTTTTGCACCGGGCCATCGATAGCTTTACGGATGAGCATGAAGCTACGGCTGTAGCCAAGGAAATCTTCCGACCCTCTTACCGGCTGTACAGCGGGGCTTTTGTGGATGTGGTGTATGATCATTTCCTGGCAAGGGATGCTCAGCAGTTTACCGGCAACCGGTTATATGCTTTTTCCCAGGAGGTGTACGCAACGTTGGATCAGTATACTTCGATTTTCCCAGAACCATTCAGCCAGCTTTACCCGTATATGAAGAAGCACAACTGGCTGAATAATTATGGCAACCGGGAGAGTATCGATCATAGTTTCCAGGGGCTGGTGCGGAGGTCGATGTATCTTACCGATAGCAGCGAGGCGTTCCGGTTGTTTGAAAAGCATTATGATGCTTTACAGGAGTGCTACGATGTTTTCTTTCCCGCTGTAAAAGCATTCGCCTGGTCGACCCTGGAGGGGCTTGATAAAGGAAATTAGTTTAATCTGTTTTTAATTGAGGAGGAAAGGGGGATGTATGGGCCGGAGGAGTCTTATTGTATGTATTCTCTTCCCTGTAATGACTCTGATCAGTATGTTATACCGATCCTGTAAAAGCCAATTAGTTCCGAGGTAATCTGTTATTTTTGCCGCTTAAATGATGATGGTTATGAAGCAAGTGAAGTCTCTGTTGTTCCTGTTAACTTTTTATGCCTCGACCTCTTTGGCTCAATATAAACCGCCGGCTATCGATAAGTCGCCCATGGACATGGCTTATTACCCGGTGAATTACCCGGTGTTGAAGATCCAGAACAAGGCGAATGAGCCGTTGCTGGCCCGGATCATTTATAGCCGGCCGCTGAAAAATGGCCGTTCTGTTTTTGGGGAGTTGGTGGAATATGGACAGATTTGGCGTCTGGGTGCTAATGAGGCTACGGAAATCGAGTTGTACAGAGATGTGAAGTGCGGTTCGGACGTTAAGGTAAAGAAAGGGCGCTATACTTTATATGCTATTCCTTTTCCGGATAAATGGACTATTATTTTTAATAAGGAGACCGATATCTGGGGTGCGTTTCAATATGATGAGAAAAAGGATGTGCTGCGGGTAGATGTGCCGGCCCAGAAGATACCAGAAGCAGCCGAAGCTTTTACTATGCAGTTTGAGAAGGACAGTACTGGTATCAACCTGGCTATTTCGTGGGACAATGTAAGGGCGCTCGTTCCGTTTAATTTTCAGTCTAACTGATTATACCGTTATTTATTCTTTTATGTTCAACACCAGTAAATTCAAAGGCTTTTTATTCCTGATCGGCTTTTCCGGCATGTTATGGTCGTGTGAGAACAAGCCTGCTAACGGCGGGAGCAACCAGGTAACTATTAATCCTGCAATAGGGACACCTACCGATAAACAGTTGCCTTTGGGGGTTGATAAGTCGCCGATGGACATGGTGTATTACCCGGTTGATTACCCCAAGTTGAAGATGTCCAGGAACGTGCAGGAGCCACTGGTGGCGCGGGTAATCTATAGCCGTCCTCAAAAAAGTGGCCGTGCTATTTTTGGCGATGTACTGAAGTATGGCAACCCCTGGAGGTTGGGCGCCAATGAAGCTACTGAGATTGAATTTTTCAAGGATGTAACGGTGGAAGGTAAGAAGGTGGAGAAGGGCCGTTATGTATTGTATTGCATTCCTTTTGAAAAAGAATGGACGCTTGTGATGAACAGCGATCTATTTACCTGGGGACTAAAGATCGATTCTACCAAAGACGTTTATAAGTTTACTATTCCTATCAACAGGACGAACTATCCTTTTGAGGTTTTTACCATGGAGTTTGAAAAGGCCGGTACTGGGGCTGAGCTTGTCATGGAATGGGATAGCGTCCGCGCTAAGTTACCTTTTACTTTCTAAGTGTTGTATCTTGAGCCACTATGTGTGGTATTGCCGGCATCATTACTGTGAATCCCGCGCAGGCATCGGTACAGCGTATTACCTTAATGACTGATGTGCTTGCGCACCGCGGACCCGACGGAGTTGCTCACTGGACTTCTCCGGGTGGTAATGCTGTATTGGGGCATCGCCGGCTATCTATCATCGATCTTAGTCCGCTGGGCGCTCAGCCTATGCATTGGGGCGATCGCTACTCTATTGTATATAACGGAGAGATTTACAATTACCGTGAGATAAAAGGCAGCCTGGAACAACGGGGTTATCGCTTCCGGTCACAATCGGATACGGAGGTGATCCTGGCGGCTTATGATGCCTGGGGCGCTGATTGTTTGCAGCAGTTTGATGGCATGTTTGCTTTTGCTATCTGGGACGAGCAAAAGCGGCAATTGTTTGCTGCGCGCGACCGCTTTGGGGAGAAGCCTTTCTTTTATTATGTTGACCGCGAGCTGTTCGTGTTTGCCAGTGAAATGAAGGCGTTGTGGGCTGCCGGGGTTGAAAAGTCAATGAATGAAGGGATGCTGTTCAACTATCTTACGCTGGGGTATGTGCAGAACCCTAAAGATGCTGGTGAGACCTTCTATAGAGGTATCCGTAAACTTCCCGCCCGGCACTTTTTGTTGTATGACGCCTTGCAGGAAACCTTAACCCTGCAATCTTATTGGGATATCGATCTTGATCATACTGTTGCTATGGATGACAAGGCTGCTACAGAGCAATTGCGGGAACTGTTGTCCTTGTCCGTCAACCGACGGCTGCGCAGTGATGTGCCGGTAGGTACTTCGCTCAGTGGTGGGCTTGATAGTGCTTCTGTACTGGCTTGTATACATCAGGCTGCTGAGCGGCCTGCCTCCCTACAGTCTTTCTCGGCCGTTTTCCCTGGCTTTGCCCGAGATGAGTCGGCTCAGATTGGAGTAACGGCCAACCAGTTTGGCATAGCCAATCACCAGGTACAACCTGGGGTTGATGACCTGCTCCGGGATTTTGAACGTATTTGTTATTACCAGGAAGAGCCTTTCCAGTCGGCCAGTATTGCTGCGCAATTTGAGGTGTTTGGGCTGGCCAGGCAGCATGGGGTAACCGTGTTGCTGGACGGGCAGGGGGCTGATGAGGTCCTGGGGGGGTATTCTAAATATTATCCCTGGTACTGGCGTGAGCTGTATCGGCAAAACAAGCCGTTGCTTCGGAATGAGCTACAGCAGGTGGCTGAGGCCGGACATGGAAACCTTTGGGGCTGGCAGCATAAGCTGGCTGCCCGGTTGCCTCACTTTGCCGAGACATTCCTGGTGCGCCAACGTGGGCGGCAACAACGGCGCCATGCCGATCTGACCAATGGGTTTGTGGATGTTTATGGTGTTTCTAATTACGACATGCCGCATGTACCTACGCTGAATGGGGCACTATATTATAATGCCTTCCTGAACGGGTTGGAAGAGTTATTACGTTATGCCGACCGTAATTCCATGGCGCATGGCCGGGAAGTAAGGTTGCCTTTCCTGTTTCATGAACTGGTGGCTTTTGTTTTCTCCCTGCCTGCGCGGTATAAGATCCGCGATGGTTATACCAAGTGGGTATTGCGTAAGAGTATGGAGCAGACATTGCCGGCGGCCATCGTGTGGCGAAAGGATAAGGTAGGCTTTGAACCTCCCCAGCAATTGTGGATGCAAGACAAGCGGCTCGTAGATTACATCCGTGAAGCGCAAAGTGTGCTGGTCAAAAAAGGGGTATTGAAGCCCGGGGTATTGGATAAAAAAATACAGCCGCAGGAAACCCATGCGGCTGATAATTTTGATTGGAGATACCTGGTGGCCGGAACGTTACTACATTAGACTATAGGGAATGGCTGAAACCCGCCCGGCCTCCCGGCTAACCTTTCTTGTATTTCTCAAATACCATTGAATTTCCTGATTCATCTACTTTGAGGGTGAACCAATGTTTACCGTCTTCCATTTTCACATAATAGGTTACATCGTTTCCTGATGTAACTTCTGTTACGCCAAACAGGTTCTTTTTCTGGTGTTCTTTCTTCAATTTATTGAAAATATTCAGCGGAAGCAGTTGAGGAGAGTAGTAACGGATAGAACTCAACATATTTCCTTCTTTATCATAATTGACTTTAGAGCGGATTCCTGCACTTACAAAGCTAACGGTGAAGTAGTCGTCAGTTTCATCCCACCTTACTTCTTCAGCTTGTGTAAATGTTTCGCGGAATGACTTTAATACTTTTTCGTTTGGATCGGGGGCAGCGTAAGCGGCAGCTCCTAACAGAGCAGCGCAAATAATCATTAATACTTTTTTCATGGCTTTACTTTTTTAAAATTAGGTGAACAAGTAACGAATGTTAACACCTCAAAAGTATGTCGGGTATAGATGAGTGGCAAGCCAATTGGTAAGGACGGAAGGTTCATGATAAGCAATACGAAGGTTTTCGCACATTGCAGGGTTTGGGTGGGTTATGTAGGTTGCGTGAAACATAGTGCTGATCAGGGTTTCAGAAATGTTACAGCTTATTTTCAGTTTAAGGTTAAGCTTCTGTTAAACTGGAAATCCGGATTTTAAGTGGCGAATCAGGAGAAGTTTTTACGTTCACTGAACTGTTCCGGGCATGAGGTCTGTAACCGAATATTCCGCATCTTTGTAATCGTACTTTTACCAATTATTAAGTTATTATGAAGCCAGCTACCAAGTTTATTCATGCCGGTGCTGAACCTGATCCTTCTACCGGTGCGATCATGACTCCTATTTATCAAACTTCCACGTATGTACAGGAGGCGCCGGGGAAAAATAAGGGTTATGAATATGCCCGCTCTCAAAATCCTACACGCAAAGCTTTGGAAGATGCACTTGCCATCATTGAAAATGGTAAGTATGGGCTGGCTTTTAGCAGCGGTGTTGCAGCTACTGATGCTGTGCTGAAGTTGCTGTCGCCCGGCGATGAAGTGGTTACGGGTAATGACCTGTATGGCGGTACTTACCGCCTGTTTACAAAGGTGTTTGAGAAGTTTGGTATCCGCTTCCGTTATGTGGATATGACTGATATAGGGGCTATTGCTGCTGCGATTACGCCCAATACAAAGCTTATCTGGACTGAGACGCCTACCAACCCGTTGATGAATATCACGGACATCGCGGCGGTAACGGCGCTTGCGAAAAAACAAAACATATTGGTGTGTGTCGATAACACGTTCGCTTCTCCTTATCTGCAAAACCCGCTGGACGCTGGTGCTGATATCGTAATGCATTCTTCAACCAAGTACCTCGGTGGGCATAGTGATGTGATCCAGGGCGCCCTGATCATGAATGATGCTGCACTGCGGGAGCAACTGTATTTTATCCAAAAGAGCTGTGGCGCTGTGCCTGGCCCTATGGACTGTTTCCTGGTATTGCGCGGTATCAAAACTTTGCATGTTCGTATGCAGCGTCATTGCGAGAATGGTGAAAAGATCGCTCACTTCCTGCGGCAGCATCCTAAAGTGGGTAAGGTATATTGGTGTGGCTTTGAAGATCATCCTGGTTATACAGTGGCTAAACAACAAATGCGGGGCTTTGGCGGCATGATGAGTTTTACGCTGAAAGATGATAGCGTGGAGAAGGCCATGAAGGTGTTGTCATCTACCAAAGTATTCTCGCTTGCTGAAAGCCTGGGCGGTGTAGAATCGCTGATCAATCATCCGGCTTCTATGACGCATGCTTCTATTCCACGTGAGGAAAGGATCAAGAACGGCCTGAGTGATTCGCTGATCCGGCTGAGTGTGGGCATCGAGGATGTGGATGACCTGATAGCAGACCTTGAGCAGGCCATCGGTAGTTAAACCTTATACTTATGATACCGTTGAATGAGTTGTTGATGTTTGCATTGGCGGCTTTGGTGCTGGTGATCAGTCCCGGCCCCAATATGATCTATCTTATTTCCCGTTCTATTACGCAGGGCCGCACTGCCGGTCTTATTTCGCTGGCGGGTGTGATCTGTGGTTTCCTGTTTCACATCATCATGGTTTCTTTTGGGCTTACAGCTATTCTGTTTGCCGTTCCTTTTGCGTATACCGTGCTGAAGACATTGGGTGTACTGTACCTATTGTACCTGGCCTGGCAGGCAGTGAAGCCAGGTAGTAAAGGAATTTTTGAAGCTAAGAAGGACCTGCCGGTGGATGGCCCCGCCAAATTGTTTCGCATGGGTTTCCTCACCAATGTGCTCAATCCTAAAGTAGCCGTGTTTTACCTGTCGTTTTTTCCGCAGTTTATCAGACCTGCTTATGGCAGTGTGCTTACGCAGAGTCTTATGCTGGGCGTAACGCAAATACTCGTAAGCTTCACCGTCAATTTCCTGATCGTGCTTTCAGCCGCGCGCGTGGCGATATGGTTTGCCCACAAACCGCAGTGGGTGAGGATACAAAAGTGGTTTATGGCCAGTGTGCTGACTGCGCTTGCCGCGAAAATGGCCCTGGATAAAGGAAAATAATAAATGCACAGTCAATAAAGGATATTTGCAGCATGAGCGGTAAGCCTAAAGACCTGTCTGAATTTTTTAACAGGAAAGTCAGTGAATATAATCAGCCCGATTTTATCAAGGCAGACCCCATCTGTGTGCTGCATCTTTTTAGTAAAAAGCAGGACATAGAGATTGCCGGGCTGTTTGCCGCCATTTTCGCCTGGGGTAATCGTACTACCATTATCAAGAAGGCCAAGGAGTTATTGCAGCTCATGGACAATGCGCCGCATGATTTTGTAATGAACCATACTGATAATGACTTGCGCAGGCTGGAGGGCTTTAAGCACCGCACGTTCAATGCTACCGACCTATTGTATTTCGTGAGCTTCCTGCAGGCGCATTATTCCAAACACGCTTCGCTTGAAACCGCTTTTTCTCAATGGATGAATGCGGGCGATGAAACGATAGAGCAAGGGTTGATTGGCTTTTATCATTACTTCTTCTCGCTTGAACATGTTCCCAACCGTACGCGCAAGCATATCGCCTCACCCGAAAAGAATTCTTCCTGTAAGCGGCTGAATATGTACCTCCGGTGGATGGTGCGTAAGGATAATTGTGGTGTTGACTTTGGTATCTGGAGTCAGATCTCGGCTTCTCAACTTGTATGTCCTATCGATCTTCATGTGGCCCGTGTGGCCAAGCGGTTCAACTTGCTGAATCGCGCACCAGTTGACTGGCTGGCGGCACTTGAACTTACCAGTTATTTAAAGAAGCTGGACAAGAATGATCCGGCCAAATATGATTTCGCTTTATTTGGTTTGGGCGTAATGGAGAAGTTCTAAAACTTAAACGCTATATATGAAAATGTCAACCTGCAAAGCAACCTTCTTGTGTTGCTTAAGCCTGCTATGCATGACTGTATCTGTCATGGCACAGCATAACAATATCGTAAAGGAGAAATTCAATTGGGGCAACGGCACCCAGGATACGACAGCCGGATACGCCCAGGCAGTGAAGATCGACAATGTGATCTATATATCCGGCACGGTGTCCCGTGATGTCTCGCCCGAAGGGATCAAGCGTTTGTATGGCGCGTTGGAGAAAACGTTACAGCATTATGGCGCTACTTTTCAGAACGTGGTAAAAGAGAACTTGTTCACTACTGATATAGAGGCTATGAAGCTGCATAACCAGGCGCGCAAGGCTTTCTATAAAGATGATTTTCCTGCTGCCACCTGGATGCAGGTGAGCCGTCTTTACATGCATGATGCGCGGCTGGAAGTGGAGCTGATCGCTTATTTGCCGAAGAAATAAAAAGGCAAGGGGTCGATCAAATGATCAACCCCTTTATTTGTAGGTACAGGAAAAAGGCAATTATCAGAACATGAATAATCCATTTCTGCCGAAATTTCTTTGACCTGCAGCCGGTGCTCCAAAGCTGCGGATGTTGTAGGTGAAGGTGAGCAGCAAGTAACGGCGCAGGATGGTTGTTTGGTTATCCTGTATATAGTTTTCACGGGTCGTACGGCTAATGCTGGTATTTTGATTGAGCAGATCGTATACAGATAACTTAAGTTGTCCTTTATCATCTTTCAGGAACATATAATTGAGACCTGCATTCCAACGTACATAGCTCTTGCGTACGCCTGGTGCTATTTGAGGATTATAGTTGTAGTCGATAGAGCTTTCCCATACAAAATGCTTGGGTAAACGTACAATCAATTCCGAAGTGGACGTGTGGCTGATCACTTCCAGATCGGGATACACATCGCTTTCATATATGCTCTTATTCCAGCCAATGAAATAGCGTTGGGTGAACTCCAATTTGTCTTTCAGGTTGAAAGAGCCACTGATGGTAGGAATGGAACGGAAATTTTTCACTTCACTGCGGTTGTTGTTTACGATCACCAGGCTTCGGGTGTATTCTGTAAAGAAGCTTCCTCTAATGGTAAACTGCCAGTTACTTTTGAACTTGAATTGCTTGCTTACATTGACGTTTCCTGAAAACCGCCAGATACCATCTGCATTGATAGGACGGGTTATTTGAACGCCTTTGTCATCTACGCTCCGTTCCCTGATCACGGCATCCTTGTCGATGCTGCCATTGAGGTAAACGAAGAGGTTTATGTTGTTTTTTGTGTTGAATTTGTTGTAGTTGATGTTGATGTTGTGTGATTGTGTAGGCACCAGTGAGGGGTTGCCCAATTGCTGGTACAGTGTATTGGTATTGTCAACTACCGGCTGGAGGTCGGTAGCCTGAGGCTCGCGTACATTTACACTATAGTTGAAAAACCATTCTTTAACGGATACGGTTAGGGCCGGCATCACGTAGTTGAAGTTCTGGTTGATAGTGGGGTTTTTGGTAAACTCATTGTCGATATCCAATGTCTGAAAAGTAACGCCGGGCCTGATAGTCCATTTTTTAATGATCCAGTTTAGTGCGCTGGTAAATGATCCGCGCATTCCGCTACGTTTGACGCCGTTTGAGAGGTTAGGGTTGATAACGGTATAGTCTTCACCTGTAATGTCTTTGTTGTACGTATTCAATTCGTCGTTGTCCTTGAAATACTCTCCATTAGCCGAAAGCCGTAGTCCCAGTGTTTTGGCCAATGGCTCATTGTAGTTGGCTGAAAGGCTGACCCGGAAGTTATCGGCATCCCGGTCGCGCAGTTGGTTCAGCACACGTTTTGAAGATGGGGCCTTGTAAAAGGTATCCGTGATATCGTTGAACTGATCGTTGCTGGCGTTGTAGATGTTGAACCCATGGTTGATATTCAGCGTTCTTTCCTTTTTACGGAAGGTGCGGTTGTAGAATATGTTGTGTGAGTAACCAATATCTTTGCCCTCTGCATGCTGCCTGTTGTTGCTCTCGTTGAGCAAGGGGGCATAATTACTACCGGAAGAAGAAGCTAACAATCGGTCGGAGAGGCTCTTCTTAAGTGATAGCTGGGGTGTAAAGCGCAAGTTGGAGAAGGAGTCTAATTTCCATCGGAGAGCGCCTCCAATGCGGTGAGTGTATTCGTCTGATTCCTGCTGTGTTAGATTACGGGTAGTGAGGGAGGTATCCTGGAAAAACTGTTGCGTATTACTGAGTTGATCGAACCGGTTATTGTTCTGGCCATAAAAGTATTGCAGGTTGAGTGTTACTTTTTTACCGAATTCATTATTGATATTGATACCACCTCCTGTACTGCGGGTGATGCCCTGCCCCATACCTCCAAATGATACACCGTTGAGTGAGAAACCTCCATCAGAGTTAATGGATACAGAGTTTACCCCACTGCGCTGGAAGCCTCCGGTGGACATAACATCACCAAGACCAAACCCGGCCCTGTTGAGGTTGTTGCTGAAACCCAATACGCTTACCTGCAGGGTGTCGCGAAACATATTAAGTATAGCTCCTGCTTCATACCGGTCATCTGTACCGCCACCGGCATAGGCTTTGCCAAACCATCCTTGTTTAATGCTTTTCTTCAGTTTCAGGTTGATCACTTGTCCCAATTGCGCCCTGTTGATGTTGGGGTCCTGATCGAGCTGTTCTTTATCATCTACTACTTGTACTTTATCGATAATGTTGGCTGGCAGATTGCGGGTAGCTACTTTGGGATCACCGCCGAAAAAGTCTTTGCCATCTACCAGGATACGGTTTACTGCACGGCCATTGACGGTGATGTTGCCGCTATTGTCTATATCGACTCCAGGCAGTTTTTTCAGCAGGTCTTCTACCAGGGCTGTAGGCAGCGTTTTAAAAGCGGTAGCATTGAATTCAATGGTGTCTTTTTTTACACTTATCGGCGGCCGTTCTGCGGTGACCAGCACTTCCTCCAGCGATTGGGCATCGTGGTACATTTTGAAAGTGCCGAGGTCGAGCTGCGACTGAGCAGCTGTAAGCTCAAATTCCTTGCGGATGACCCGGTAACCGGAAAAAGAGATCACCACCCGGCAGGGTACATCGAGGGGCAGGCCGGGGACCTTGAACTCCCCTTGCGGGTCGCTCAGGCGATAGGTAATAATTGCCGTGTCTTTGGCTTTGAAAACGGTAACGGTAGCCAGGGCCAGGTTTTGTTTGCCGGTAGAATCTACCAGCTTTCCTTTGATGGATCCCTGGGCCATCGATGCTATTGTTACAGTAAGGGAACAGAGTGTGAGTAGAATATATCTCATAAGGGCTTGTTACGAAGTTTCCGTAATATTACGAAGTATTCGTAAATCGTTCAAAGCTAATCTGAAAAAGGGGATTAAAAGTTTTGTTAAAGCGCCAAAATGAAGGACCAACGGTCGGAGAGGCATGTTTCATCCTTGCTCCATCCTTGCAGGTTAAAGCGCACTTTGTGCATGGTTGGTGCAGGGATCAGGCGGGGGTGGAAGGCCGGTTTTACCTGCCAAACCGCTTCAGGTTATAAATAAAGCTCAGGAGGAAATATTGCTGCAGTACCTGTACCTGCGTGTCTTCAATATAAGTAGGTGTAATGGAACGGTAGATGCTGGTATTCTGCTTCAGCACGTCGTAGACAGACAGGCGCAGGACTGACTGCTTGTCCTTAAACAACTGGTAGTTGACGGCCATATTCCACATGGTGATGCCTTTGGGAAAGCCGGGGGCGGTTCGGCTATTGTAATTGTATTGCACATTGTTTTCCAGGATCAGCCGTTTGGGCCAGTTGAAAAACACGTTCATCGTAAGGTTTTTGGTAATGTTTTCGGTTTGCTGTGTTTGTTGAATGGAATACCGACTGTCGTTGTACCTTATTACAAAGGTGGGCATGAGCGTGATCAATTCTTTAAACGTATAGCTAAGGCCGATGCGTTGAGACAGGCTATAGGTTTTGGTAGTGTTCTCTATTTTGTTGGAGAAGGAAACATTCCTATTGAACGAGCCATTGTTGCCAAATGTAAGGCGCAATGACCAGTCTTTCTTTTTCCAGCTACGGCTAAAGTTGAAGTTGTAAGAAACGGTGTAATTACCATTTGAATTGATCGGCCTGCTTATCTGCACACTGTCAAACCAGGTTTCATATACGATCTGGTTGTTGACGGTACCAAAGCTGAGATCTGTATTCCAATATGTTTTGCTGTCATATTGTTTCATGCTGATGTTAACATTATGAAAGAAAGCAGGCTTCAGATCAGGATTACCCAGTCTTATGTATAATGTGTTGCTATTATCGGGCACGGGTTGCAATTGGTCGATCGTTGGCTGTTGGCTACGTCCATTATAGCTAAGGCTGATATTAGCTGTTTTGCTAAACCGGTAACCTATATTGGCCGAAGGGAAGATGTTGGTATAGTGTTGTGCCAGGTTGTTCTTTTGTTGTGCCGAAACGTTTTCCTGTTCCAGCCATTGTACGCCGGTACCAATATTGACATTGAGCTTTTCGGTATTGTACATAACGGACAGGTTAGGAGAATGTGTCAGGTGGCGGTTTTGTAAGGTATTGCTAAAAGTGCTGTCGAAAAGATCGTGTTGCCCCGTGAGCGGATTATATTGGTTGGTGATCTTATCTGTATTTCCCATGCCATTGGCATAGCTATACCGGAATATCATGATCAATGGTTTGGACAGTGGCTCAGTCCAGGATGCAGAAAGGTTGAGTAGGTTATTGTAGCCCTTGGTATTGCTTTGCTGATCGAGACTATCTTCCGTACTGCTACCATCAGGCTTGAAAAAAACAGTATTGCCTTTATTGGTATCGAATGCTTTTCGGTTAGTGGCATTATAATTCATGTTGAGGGTAAAACCTCTGCCTTGCTTGTTCAGGCGGCGTCCGAAGAATACTTCAAGACCGTTATTATTGTCTTTTGAATTGCCTGTAAACAGGTTGGCGGCAGTATTAATAGGATCACCTTTAGTGCTGGTGGAAGTGGCTCCGTTGTTGGTGGCAGATGTTGAATGCGTGGCACTGAGGAATGCATTTATATGAACATCGGTCATACTATCGGGCTTATAATCGATGTTGAGTTGCAGGTTGTGTGCATCGTTTTTATTGGCTGTCCGGGTAGCTGAGTTATATAAAAAGGAAGTATCCGGCAATATATTCAGCCTGCGTGCGGTAGTGGAATTGAGGATATAACTATTGTTGTAAAAATAGCTGCCATTTATCCTTAGTTTTTTACTGAACTCATTGCTGAAGTTGAGGCCGGCCGCTTTGGCTTCGGGAATGCCGTTGCCACCACCACCAAAACTGCTGGAAGGTTTGCCCACGGAAAAATCACCACTGGAAAAGTTTTGTCGGTTGGTATTATTGGTATAACCTATGAAGCTTAGTTGCAGGGGGCCTTTGAAGTAGTTGAGGTTTGAGCTTGATTCATATCGTTTATCTGATCCATATCCCACGGTGGCACGGCCAAACATGCCTTTCTTCTTATCTTTTTTGAGTGTGAGATTAATGGCTTTGTCCTCATTGCCGGTGGTTATTTTATTGAATTGCGCTTCGCGGGTCTTATAATCTACTACCTGTATTTTATCGATAATGTCCCGTGGCAGGTTTTTAGAGGTGATCCTCAGGTCGCTGCCAAAGAAGTCTTTCCCGTCTACTGTGATCTTGGACACCTTTTTCCCGTTGATGGTAATGTTTCCTTCGGCGTCCACTTCTACACCGGGCAACTGTTTGAGCAAATCTTCCACCACGCCGTTGACCGGCGTCTTAAAGGAGCCGGCATTGAATTCAACCGTATCTTTTTTGATCATAACGGGTGGGCGCTGGGCCGCCACTATTACCTCTTCCATTTCCGTATAGGACTTTCGCAACTGGACCGTATTGATGATCAATTCTTTGGTTTCGGGGGAAATGATAAAGTCCTGGACAAAGCTGCTGAGACCACTGTAGGAAACCATTACGCGACAGGGTTTTGCCTGGGGTATTTCTTTTACCAGGAACTCTCCTTTTTTGTTGGTAATAGCATATGTGATGAGTGAAGAATCGGCAGTGAGAAAAACGGAAACGGTGGCGGCTTCTACTGGCTGGCGGCTGGCTGAATCAATGACTGTACCTTTGAGCGTGGCATAACGGGTACGTTGTGCCTTAACATCAGCAGATAGGAATAAGGTTAACAAAATAAGTCCTGCAATAGAACGCATAATTCTATCGGATAAGATTGGTTCTTTTGCAATTGAGGACCTACCCTAAAAGTACTCATTTTGGCAGAACAGGACAACATAATCCTGGTACAACAGGAGTTATCGGCGGAATTTAACATTCGACTGATTCCCAGCTATGCAAGTTGGATGGCGGAGCTGGCGGCGGCCATTAACCGGCTTATACAAACGGATTTTACGGGACTGGTGAACATCCTGTACCGGCTGGATGTGAGCGAAGCCCGTTTGAAGCAGGTCCTGGCGGAGCAGCCAGGTACCAATGCGGGGGAACTGATTGCCACCCTGATGGTGGAACGCCATCTGGAGAAGATAAGGACGCGGGCCTTCTTCAGGAAGCAGGATGATATTCCCGATGACGAAAAATGGTGAATAATTTCTTAAGTTCGCCCAATGAACGTGATTGAGGTTAGCAACACTCGTACAGCACGCCAATTCATTGATTTTCCTAAAAAGCTTTATAAAGACGATCCAAACTGGATCAGTCCACTGGACAATGATGTGGAGGCTGTTTTTGATCCTTTGCACAATGTTTTTTTCGAACATGGCATTTGTACGCGCTGGTTATTGACCAGTGATAGTGGCGAGATCATTGGCCGTATTGCTGCTTTCATCAACTATGAGAAGGCCAACAAGCATCCCCAACCTACCGGCGGCATAGGCTTCTTTGATTGTATCAATGATAAAAAGGCAGCTTATTTACTGTTCGATACTGCCAGGGAGTGGCTGCAAGCTCATGACATGCAGGCAATGGAAGGCCCCATTAACTTTGGGGAGAACGATAAGTTCTGGGGGTTGCTGGTAGATGGCTTCAAGCCACCCAGCCTGGGTATGAACTACAATCCACCGTATTACCAGGAATTCTTTGAATCATACGGATTTGAAAAGTCATACGATCAGCTTACGAACTTCCTGGACATTACTGTTCCTTTTACAGAGCGGTTTACCAAGATAGCCGACTGGGTGATGAAGAAGCCCGGGTATTCATTCCGTTATTTCGATAAAAAGGACTTTGTTAAGTATGCCGAAGATTTCCGGGAGATCTACAATGACGCCTGGAGCACTTTCGACAACTTTACGCCTATAGAGATGGGTGTTATCAAGGAGTCATTTCGCCAGATGAAGGCGATCATGGACGAAAGGATCATATGGTTTGCTTACTATAAAGACGAGCCTATCGGTTTCGTATTGTGCCTGCCAGATATCAACCAGGTGCTGAAGCATGTAAATGGAAAATTAAACCTCTGGGGTAAGTTAAAGTTCTTATGGTACAAAAAGACCACCACCATCGACCGGCTGCGTATTATTATCATGGGTTGTAAAAAGAAATACCAGAACCACGGCATCGAGTCTGCGCTTGTGCGTACCCTACAACTGGAAGTGGTGCCGCGTGGAACGGTGAAGGGTGTAGAGCTGGCCTGGGTGGGTGATTTCAATGACAAAATGTTGGCCATACATGCTGCTACCGGCGCCAAGCTGGATAAGCTGCACAGGACTTACATGAAAGTATTCTGATTACATCCTCTCTTTAAAAATATCTTCCGTGGCGTTTTCGTGTGCGTTAACGAGGCGTCAGCAATTGATCTATGCGCACCATAGAGTAACCAGTTTTTTTAAGGTATTGGACCAGCTCTTCCAGGCGGTTGTACAACTTGTCGGTGCGTTGAGCGCCGGTGCCAATGTGCAGCAGGAGAATAAAGCCGTTGAAGGCGGAGGGGGACTGCTGTCCATAGGAGTAAATGGACTGTAATATGCTATCGGAGCTACGATAGTTTTTCAGGTCGGGCGTTGTGTAATCGGCATGACTAATGGTGCCTGGTGTATAATTAATCAGTTGAATGCCTTGTTGCTTTGTCCATGAAACGATGGAGTCGTTGTACCATTCATAAGGAGGAAGAAAGAAAGGCGCGTCTGTGGCAGCGATGCCAAAGGCGTTCATAACGGTATAGTTGTTGCGAAGATCGGTCTCGAATTGCTGCCGGGTTACCAATAAACTGTCACGCCGTTTCCAATCGCAATATAACAGGTGCTGGTCGCTATGTGCGCCAAGATAATGACCATCCTGCTTAAGCTGCCTGATGGTGGCTGCGAAGGTTGGCTCCCGGTAAAAGCGACCGGTGAAGAAGAATGAGGCTTTAATGCCTTCCTGTTGCAGGGTGCGGGCAATAGTGCTGCCGCCATCACCAAACTCATCACCTGTAAAAACAAGCGCCAGCTGTTTGCTGGTTGTGTCTCCACGGGTAATAGCCCGGTTTTGCGGATTGGCATTGCGCAAAATCGGCGTAAGCTGCGCCGAAGTCTTATTGGGAACGGAGTAGCCTTTCGGCTTTACTTTTTTTTTACCGGATTTGTTGCTTCCGGCAGGAGCGGAGGCCCGATTCTGTTCTTTGGCAGCCAGCAGGTAGATAAGAGAAGCTGTTCCATCCATGGTAGGCTCATTGGTGCTGTAATCGCCGTAATCGTCGTGGTACACTACCAGGTTACTTTGAAAGGCTGCATATTCATCCGGCTGATAGAGTGTGATGCCGATGAGGTTCTTATAAATGTTTCCATATACAGGACCATCTACCAGCCCGCCGTCTATGGGGTATTGCTTCAGGTGAGTAAAGGCCGAGTGAGGATCTGCAGGTGTATCGCCTTTTGCAGGAAGTCCATATACCATGCTGGTGCCCCAGGGGTTGCAGCCGAAGAGCCAGTCGAAATTAGCTTGTTCAAGGTCAAGATATTTTTCATCGCCGGTGAGCGTTCGGTACCAATAACACTGAATGGCAAAAGAAGTAGTGAGGTTGTTGCTGCACCAGATGAAGGGAACGCCCCGGTAAAAGGCATTGCCTTTCGCCTTCTGCCACACCCTTTCGATGCCTTGTTGATAATACTCAATGATCTCCCGTTTGGCTCTTCCTTCCAATTGTTGGGCCAGTTCATAATGGCCCAGGTTGATGAAAGGATACCATTGATAATGTCGTGCCGTATCTCCGCCCAGCCAGGGAGTGATCTTTTCCACCCTGGCATATTGAGTAGCATCTTTCAGAATAGCAGGGTCAGGCGTCCCACTACTGATCCGCTGCATATTGCTAAGGCTGGCTGCAGCCAATTCCATATCATCTGTCCAGTTATCTTCTTCATAGAAGTAAGGTGAGCGGCCCGGAGCCGTTTGACATACCCCTGGCTTTTGAAGGCCAAGCCGGTAGGCCGACTGTGCCCGTTGAAGCAAGGTGGCTTTGTAGGCTGCATCTTCCTGCGTAATGGTTTGAAATCCCAAGGCAAAAGCACTGGCAAATTTGCCGGCTGTAGAAGCTACGCCAGTAGCGCGGTTCTTATATTTCAATAAGCCTTGTGGCTGACCGGTAGCAAAATAAACCGGCCGTTCATAGCCTTTGCCGTAAAAACTATCTTCTTTGGGAATGCGCATGCCGGCATGGTCACGATCGTCGCCCAGCTGGTTGAACATCCAGTCTTCGCGGGGATGCATCTTCAACAACCAATCCAATCCCCATTTGGCTTCATCCAATACATCGGCTCGGTTGTTTTTCCCAACCAATCCATTGGCCTGGTGTTCATCGCCAAATACTTCAGGGAAATCGCGATAAGCTGCCAGCAGATGCCAGGTGGCGTTGGCAGAAGTGGTAACGTATTGCAGGTAGTCTGATGCGTCGTGCCAGCTGCCTGATACATCGATGTGCGTACTATCGGGCATGGGGCCATACATCGTATAGCCATCATGCGTGTGACAGGAGTCTTTCAAAAACGGGTTGAAGCCGCTGCGTTGCTGACGCATATAGCGCAGACAAAAATCAGCTGCCCCTTTGTATACATCTTCTCCAATGTTGAAGTCAGGTGAAACGGCATCCCCTGCCTTTATGAAATAACGGCCCGGCTTTTTGAGGCGGGAGAAGTTGATACGATAGGTCTGTTCAAAAGGCCCATAGCTACCCATGGAAGGGCCAGTATTTCCTTTCAGCACCGTAACGCCCGTTGAAGCTTCTATTACATAAAAGGAGGCAATGATCTGATCGCGCTTGCCACACCAGATGGCCGTCTTATGTCCATCGGGCAGGTAACCCAGCAGGTTGATGCGTATCCACGCATCCGTTTCGCGGGGTGATGGTGAAAAAGCTGTAAGCCCGCTGCTGATGACCAGCAGCAAGACGATACAAAAGGTTTTCAGGCAAGGCTTATGCATGAGGTTGGTGCTTTATTGGTCCTGGTAATTGAGCCGGAACTTTGTCAGATCGGGCTGGTACTTCCGTGGGCGCGACAACTCGTACTGGTAAATGATGTTACCCGTTTCCTTAAAGAAGGGGTAGCCTATCTGTTCGTATTCGTACTTGTTATCGTTCAATATGCCATCGCTGTTCACATAGATTACGCCACTGAGCATGAACTCCACTTTGTGCTCGAAGTCTACAATATAAGTTACATCTGTCAGGAACCCATATGACCAGCCGGTTTTATTAAAAGCCCGGATATAGGAAGGTATATGTCCGCGGCCTGCTTTAAAGAAAAAGAACTTGGTATAGCTCTCGAAAAACTCTGTGGTATCGTATTTGGGATACTTGCTTTCGTAAGGCAGCTTCGACATATAGCGATACAGGAATGTATAATCGTCCTCCGTTAATTTGAACCGCTGCCGTGGTTTTACGGATTCAGGGAAAAGTACCGATTGGGCAATCTGCTGAAGATCCTCCAGTGGTGCATTGTTGTGCGTGGTAAAATCCATGGGCGCATTGATCAAACTATCATCACGGTTGAGGTGACCTTTGCCAACCAATATTTTCTTGCTGAAGTCGAATGGTATAGTACTATTAGCTGGCGGCTGCTCATAAAGGAGTTGTCCATCCTGTACAAATCGTATGGCATTGGTGTGGCGGTTCTGGTCTTCATTCATGGTTACGAAGCGCCGGGTGATGCGGGTGTCTTTGTATCCTTTCTGCCATAGCTTTTCATTGAGTGTTTGCTGCCCCACAAATTCATAAAGGCGGTTGTAGGCATCATTATCGCTGACCAGGAATATCTTCCGGATGTATTGTGCTACAGATGGCAGACCATTGGCGGCTGAGGAATCTTTCCATACTTTGGTTTGCCGCTCATAGCTGCTGTCGGTGAGCATGGGGGTGTATTTATTGACGCCTGATTTATTCAGTTCGTTCAGCTTTTCCAATGCGCTGAAGGCTACCGGCATTTTTACCATGGAGGCCGGGTTGAAATAACGGTTCTTGTCAACGTTGAGGTAGTAGTGTTTGAATTGCGGGCGGTTGTTTTTATCGCGGTTGATCTGTGTATAGATCAGTTGGTACTGGAAACTGTCGGGCTTGTTCAATACATTCAGCAGGAGTGGAGAGGCTTGTTTGCGGAGCAATTGATCCAGCCAGGGATCGGTTTTTTGCTGGCTCACAGCAAGAAAGCAGAGCAATAAGCAGTAGCTGGTTGCAAGAAAACGTTTCATGAGAGTAAGATACGAAACGCTGGTGTTTTTATTTTTTGTATCTTTAGATAAATGTCAGGCACACGGAAACATATACACAGTTTGTACTGCAGGCAGCCATTGCTTGAGGCGCAAACTTATTGTGCCTGCCTGCTCTTCAATTTCGGGAAGAATTCTAATTACTATCCAACCTGTAAGGACTTTCATACTTAGTCCCCGGCCTCATCATACTACCCAGGCTGGGGTTACACGCAATTTTATTTACTGAGTATTCTACTTCTCACGTAGTGGGAGCATTAACACTATTGGCAAATAGGGAAAGACAAACCTGTTGTGGGTTCGGTCGGGGGCCTTCTTTTGCCAATTCAAAAACAGATCATGGCAAATCAACGAAAGTCAAACATGATCAATGAGCAGTTGGTATTGCCACTGGCATTGATCAACGGCATTGTCATCAGGAACGGCTACCTGGTAAATAGCAAATGGTGGTGGATGTTGTTCATCACCTTGCCATTGTTACTATGGCCGGTTGCTCATCATTTCATTACAATCAAAATAACAAATCATGCAAAAGATAAATAACCAGCTTGTGCTAAGGCTGGATGATTATAAACTATTGACGGCTTACTTCAATAACTGGCAAGGCAATACTGTAGTAGAAAAAAAGAGTACACAAGTATTGCAGGAAGAACTGAAGCGTGCACGGCTGGTAGAGAAAGAAGATTCCTTGTTGCGGCACCGTTTGGAGGTGCCTTGATTGACTTTCAAAAGGGCTAGCAGGTACCTGTGGGAAGAGGGTGTTTACGATATTGGAGGTGAAGAAATAAGTGGAATGATAAGGTCTCAAAGAAGGGTGGTTAATACCATCCTTCTTTAATCCAATTTCGACTAACTATGGATATATTCTATATGGCGAAGGATAATTAGTTATCATTGAAATTAGGAAAAATATTACATTTATTGACTGCCTAAGAAGCGGAAAAACATGCAAGTGTTAGATGAATGCTCTTGGCTATTTAGGAAAATTGGTTTGTTCTTAACCATAACTAGCTTATTTTATATGGAGAAGTTATCAATAGTATTAGCTGTCATTGGCTTTGCTGTGTTTGTTTTCACCTTATGGAATCATTTATTGATAAAAAAATACCTGCGAAGATTTAGAGGCGATTATATACATTCAAATCCCTTAGCTGATGAAAAGTATTTTGACCTAAAGTCTCGGCAAGAGTATATCGTTTCAATATCGGCGGTAGTTTTTGCATTATTTACGTTTTTAGGTTATACATCCTTGACTGAAATAAAAAAGGATATGGAAACACGATTCATAAGTGAACAGAAAAAGCTCGACTCTTTAAATGAAGAAGCAATTAATAAATATTTGGGATTGGAATTACGAGGTAATAGTTACAAGGATTCTGTTGTCAATGCACTGAAACTAGTATCGAAATTAAAAGATAAAATTAAAAGTATACTTAATAAAGATGTAATTAAGCAGGATATCTATATCGTTGATCCGCTAGTAATGGGGAGCCTGCCTAAGGATAAGGATGATTTTCGGACTGTTAGTTTTAAAGATTTAGAAACAATATCTGGAGAAAAACTTCCTCTGTTTACTACCCCTCCAAGTATAGTATGCTTTTCAACAACTTACTCATGGTTGCTCGTTACAGATGTTACAGCTAAATCTTTTAAGATTAGGCCAGATTATTTTACTAGTGCTACGGACCTAGAAAAAAATGGAGATCATGTTAAATTTAGTATATGGATTTCACAAAAATCAAAAGACTTTAGTAGTGATTTCAGCAATGATTTTAGGTAAGCCGCCAAAAAATGTATGAATGCAACAGATTAGAGTAGTATAATAGCTACAATAAAAAAAGCTCCATTCTCACTACATCAATATACCAAGTTGAACTTGGGCGTTCGTGAGCTATAGAGCAGTGTAAAGGTAGATCGGAAGTTGATTTCTACCAATTCTTCATTTCTGTATCAAGTACGCAATCGTAAAAGTAAATAAGAAAAAGAGCAAGCAGTTCTCATCTCCCTCCTTAAAATCGCTTCACAAAATGATGTGAGCCTAAAACAAATCCTTTGCTTAAGTACAGACGGTGGGCTGTACTGCGGTGATAGCCCGAATCGAGATGAACGGTAGCCATACCAGCGTCTTTGGCCAGTTGAAATATATAATCCAGCAATTGACTACCATAACCATGACCACGGTGATCGGACAATGTGCCCAGGTCATCGATATAGATCATCTTGCCGGTATGCAGCATATGCATATTGCGGAAGCCGGCAAACGACACAGCTTTGTTGCCTTCTCCTGCTTTAACAGATACATATAACAGCTGGTACCCATCCTGCATCATTTCCTTTACCTGCTCCAGGTATTGTTGTGGGCTGGTGAGGTGCGGACGTAATTCCTTTACCACTTCCCAGCAATCCAATATTTCCTGGTCACTTTGTGCAAAGCGTATTTCCATGGCTAAAAACTTTATTGGTTGTATGTTTTGATGATACAAACTTATAATTCCTTTGGACTACCTTTATAGTCCAGATTAAACAAGACTGGTAGTCCAGTATGTTGCCATTCCAATCCCTCATCAGCATCGATAAAAACAGCACCACCCCGGTATACCAACAAATAGCCAACCGGCTGGTAAGTCTCATCCGGGAAGGTATTATCAGGCCCGGCAGTGCTTTGCCTGGAAGTCGCGATATGGCAGAGTTACTACAGCTTCATCGTAAAACAGTTGTCGCCGCTTATGAAGAGTTGAATGCACAGGATTGGATCGAGAGCGTTCCTCGTAAAGGAGTATTTGTGGCCCAAAACCTGCCGGAAGTAAAGCCCCGAAAGCTTACGGAGGGAGTGAGTGTGCCGGCATACGCGGGCAATACCGGTTTTAGTTTCAACAGGCAGTTTGTTGTTCCTGCCCCTTCTTCGGGTGTGCAGAAACAACGGTTGTCGATCAATGATGGTTTGCCCGACTTGCGGCTGGCACCTATGGAAGCGTTGATGCG
Organism: Paraflavitalea sp.; assembly: GCF_059502485.1. NCBI lineage: Bacteria > Pseudomonadati > Bacteroidota > Chitinophagia > Chitinophagales > Chitinophagaceae > Paraflavitalea > Paraflavitalea sp. The sequence goes on along the minus strand of NZ_JCACET010000008.1, from coordinate 128,928 downwards.
GGAATACAGGAGCCTCACCAAAAACAAGACCATACATGCTATGATCGAACGGTCGGATCCTGCTGGTGTATACTCCCTGCGGGAAGCGATGGTGCCTTATCTGTCGGCTACGAGGGGATTGAGTATACAGACAGGGAATGTGATGATAACAAGAGGTGCTCAAATGGCCATTTACCTCGCGGCACGCCTGCTCATACAGCCGGGTGACTATGTGGCGGTGGGTGATCCTAATTATCATCTTGCCAACATCGTTTTTGAAGAAGCAGGGGCAAAGCTGATACGGATTCCTGTCGATGAGCAGGGAATGGATATTGATGCATTGGCCACAGCCTGTAAGAAAAAGAAAATACGAATGGTATATGTGATCCCGCATCACCACCATCCTACTACAGCTACGCTCAGTGCCGACCGCAGGATGCAACTGCTGCAACTGGTACGGCAATACAAACTGGCTGTGATAGAAGACGATTACGATTTCAGCTTTCATTACGATTCTGCACCCATCCTGCCCCTGGCCAGCACCCACCACGATGGATGCGTGATTTACATAGGGTCTGTCACTAAAGTTTTGACGCCTTCCCTGCGCATCGGTTTTATGGTTGCACCGGAGAATTTTATTAAACAAGCTGCCAATCTGCGACGGCTGGTTGACCTGCGTGGCGACAACCTGATGGAAACAGCGATAGCCACCCTCATCAGGAATGGCGATATCGGTCGGCATACCAAAAAGAGTAATAAGATCTACCACCAGCGACGGGATATGTTTTGTTCACTGCTCGATGAACACCTGCCCGGAATTGTCAATTATCAAAAACCAGCCGGTGGCATGGCCATCTGGACCTGTTTTCATCCCAAATACCCACTGCCTGCCGTGGCAGCCCGCGCCCTGGAATTGGGCTTGTTCATGAACAATGGCGCCGCCTATGTTACCGGCAAAGCCAACTACAATGCCCTGCGCATGGGATTCGCCTCCCTTAACGAAAAGGAAATGCAGGAAGTGGTGGGCGTCCTGGCGAGGGCAGTCAAAAAGTAGCTGTTATTTTGGCAGAGATGCGGTCGGGAAAAAATCCGGGTAATTTTATATCCTCTTTGCCGTTATAATCCTGTAGGAAAACTCTAATTTGTATCCCTATATTTTAACCCCAGCATCATGAGATCGTTATTATGGGCTTTGTTGATCATCAGCCTTTTGCCCGCAACCCTGTCATTTGCCCAAAGCAATAAACCCCGCGTGGAAAAAGAGCCCGCCTGGGTCACCGTTCATACACCTGACTATAACGATACAAAACTCGACCAGGAAGCAGAAGGCGGTTATGTCGATCTGATCCTGGATAAACAGGTATCTGTTGGAACTCTGTCTACCTATTACAAACGCGCCTACCGGATTATTTCAGAATCGGGCGTTCAAAATGCTTCGGAAGTAAGTGTTGGTTTTGATCCTTCCTATAGCCAACTCATCTTTCATTCCATCAACATTATTCGCAGCGGTGAAAAGATCAATAAACTACAACTGTCAAAGATCAAGACGATACAACAGGAAAGTGAGCTAAACAGGTATTTGTACAATGGGGCCCTCTCCTCTGTTCTCTTTCTCGAAGATGTACGAAAAGGAGATATCGTAGAGTATAGTTATACTGTCAAAGGTTCCAATCCTGTGTTCAAGGGGAAGTATACAGATATGCTCACTACCAGTTTCGGTGTGCCAATGTATTATTTGTATTACCGGATCATCTTACCCAAAGGGCGTGACATCACCATTAAGAACAGTCTTACCGATATAAAATACACGAAAGCGGAAACAGCAAAGGAAACAACATACGATTGGAAACAGGAAAAAATACCAGCCCTGCACCTGCAGGATCGTATTCCTGGTTGGTATGATCCCTATGCCATGGTGATGGTGAGCGAATACAAAGACTGGAAAGAAGTAAACGATTGGGCGCTCCAGCTTTTCCCGTTCAGTAATAAACTTTCGCCTGCACTGCAAAAAAAGGTAGAAGAGATCAAGAAGGCCGATACATCGGTAGAAAAAAGAATATTGGCAGCACTGCGTTTTGTGCAGGATGATGTTCGCTACCTGGGCATAGAAATGGGTGAAGGATCTCACAAGCCACACCATCCCGATAAAGTATTTACGCAACGGTTTGGCGATTGCAAGGATAAGAGCTACCTGCTTTGCACCATGTTGCAGGCATTGGGCGTAGAAGCAAAGCCTGTGCTGATTAGTTCTACCTACAGAAAGACGATCAACGACTGGTTGCCGGCACCCACAGTGTTCGATCATACCACCGTTTGTGTGCGGTATGAAGGCCGCGCTTATTGGTTCGATCCTACCATTTCTTACCAGCGGGGTAAACTAAAAGATATTTCTTATCCTGATTATCAGTATGGTCTTATCATTGAAGACAGCACCCGGGCCCTGACAGCCATAGCGCCACAAAACAATAAAGGCTTGATCGATATCAAAGAAGAGTTTAGCATACCTGATATGTTTGGCGCAGCAAGGCTGGTAGTAAGAACGACGTACAGTGGGGCATTTGCTGACGATATCCGGGACGATTTCAACAGCAGCAGTATGTTTGAAATGCGCAAGACCTTTCAAACCTTTTATACAGGGTATTTTGAGAAGATCAACATCGATAGTCTCACTTATACGGATGATGACCAAACCGGTAAATTCACTACCTGGGAATATTATACCATCAAAGACTTTTGGGAAAAGGAAGGGTCGCAAAAGAAGTGCTGGTTTTCGCCTTTCGTTATCAGCGGCGTATTGAAAAAACCGAAAGATGCTAACCGTACCATGCCATTCTATATTACACATCCGGCTAAATACCATGAAGAAGTGATCGTGAACCTGCCCGAAGACTGGAACTTCTCGGATATGATGGAGGAGATGAAATGTCCGGCTTTCACCATGCGTGCACATGCAGCGTACGCAGGCAGAAAGCTGAAATTGAAATATGAGTTCGAAAGCCTGAAAGATCATGTGCTGCCCACAGAGGCAACATCATTTTTTAAAGAGTATAAGACCTTTGAGGAAAATGTAAGCTATATGCTTAGTAAAGGTGATGGAGAGGAAGTGATTAAAGAAGCCCCGAAGAAAAAAGAAAAAGAAGGGGTCAATACCGGGTTCATCATAATAGCCGTATTGCTCATCAGCGGTGGCATCTTATGGTGGACACAAAGACGTTGACCTATGCAGGCCAACGTCTTCAGTTACGAATAGCTGCTACAGAACCAGAATAAGGATAAGTATGATGATCAGGATGCCGGTCAATGAGATATAAACACCGCCACGGCCAATAGCTTTAGCTTCTTTATTCAGATCTCTTAATTCACGGCGAAGATCCCTGCGCTCAGCCCTGCTCAGTGTTGATCTGTCCATATCCCGTATTACTTCAACACGGCTCTTGATCTCTTCAACCCGTGCTTTCTTTTCTTCCTCCGACATGCGGGCAATCTTTTCTTTATCAAAGCCATTGGAGGTGCTGGTTGCATGAAGGGTGCTGGTAGTGATCAATAATGCTATTGATAACAAAAGAACTCTGTATCTCATGGTGGTAGTTTTAAAACTTTCTTAGCAAATCAATAGCCTGCTCACCCATTCATGAAATACCATACGTACAATATTCCTGAGTATCATGAGATTGCTTCAAAGCCCCCTGTTGACAACGGTTGTATTATGTAGCGTTATTTCTACAAAGCATTTAGTGGGAGCCAATTGCTTTCGATAGGCCTTATTTTTTGGCATCATTTTTACACCTTATTAATATCTACTTATGCTGTGGTGAAAGTAAAGGATCTGATTACAGGCCTTTACTTTCACCTTTTTTAGTTCGCCAATGTCAAATAATAAGTAATTTCATTGGCGATAACAATGAACCAGGAACGACTAACCGATGCTTTACTGCGTGTGCGCCATTATTATGATAGTGGCGTAACCAGGTCATTCAGGTTCAGGAAAGAACAGCTGCAACACCTGAAACGTGCATTGTACAAGTATGAACAGGCTATACATGAGGCCCTGTATACCGATCTTAAAAAGAATCCCGAGGAAAGTTGGGTCACGGAAACGGGCTTTGTATTAAGCGAGATTAACGTAGCCCTGAAAGGTTTGCGCAACTGGATGGAGCCGGAGCGCGTGAGCACCAACCTGGTAAACCTGCCTTCCTCCAGCTACATCATGCGTGAGCCACTGGGCATAGTATTGATCATGGCGCCGTGGAACTATCCATTCCAGTTATTGTTTGCGCCGTTGGTTGGAGCGATAGCCGCCGGCAATTGCATCGTGCTTAAAGCAAGCGAGTTTGCGCCTGCTACAGCGGTTGTCATGAAACAATTGATAGAAGAAACATTTCCCAAAGAATATATCCTGTATACAGAAGGCGATGGCGCAGAAGTGGTTCCCTCCATGATGCAATCGTTCCGTTTTGACCATATCTTTTATACCGGCAGCACCAATACCGGCAGAATCATTTACCGGATGGCTGCAGAGCAGCTGATACCTGTGACACTCGAGCTGGGTGGCAAAAGCCCCTGTATAGTAGAAAGCGATGCCAACATTAAGGTAGCCGCCCGTCGCATTGCCGTGACAAAATTCTCTAATGCGGGGCAAATGTGTGTGGCGCCGGATTATGTACTGGTGCATACATCTGTATTCGATGCGTTCATGGAAACGATGAAATATACCATACAGCAGTTCTTCTCCGAAAACCCGGCAGAGAACTATAGTTATGGAAAGATCATCAACCGCAAACAGTTTGATAGATTAACCTGGTTGCTTAAGAGTGGACATATAGCCTACGGTGGACAGCAGGATGCAGATAAGCTGTACATAGAACCCACCTTATTGGTGCAGGTAACAGGCGATGCGCCCATCATGCAGGAGGAAATATTCGGGCCTATATTACCCGTCATTCCGTTTGAAACCCGGGAAGAAGCCAAAGCAATCGTAAGCCGTCACCCTGATCCCCTCGCTTTTTACGTATATACAGCCAACAATAGAATACAACAAGCCTGGATAGAACAAATACCCGCAGGCGGTGTTTGTATCAACAACAGCAGCTGGCATTTTACCAACCACCACCTGCCATTTGGGGGGCGCGGCGCCAGCGGAACGGGGGCTTACCATGGCCGCAATAGCTTTGAAGTTTTTAGCCATCGCAAAGCGGTGATGAAAACGCCAACCTGGTTCGATCCGGCAGTTAAATACCCACCCTACAAGGGAAAGTTGAAACTCTTTAAGTGGATTATCCGATAAATGATGGTCCAAAAGAAAAGATACAGGTGGGTTAAAAGAAGCTTGATCGTCTTACTTATATTGGTAAGTACCTTTATTGGGTACGTAGCATATGTAAATAGAAATTCAAAGAGCATGACCATTAAACAAAAGATATCGAAAGCGATATATCCGGCCCTGATGAGCATAACGAAATTGCTTGGAAAAAATAGTAAAGTCATGAATAATGAAAAAGGCGTAGCTGCGCCGCAATCAGTGTACGATTTGCAAGTGCCTTTAAACAATGGTAATACCCTGGACCTCTCGTCGCTGCGAGGTAAGAAAGTATTGTTTGTCAACACCGCCAGTGAATGTGGCTATACCAATCAATATGCCGACCTGCAAAAGCTACATGAACAATACAAAGAAAAACTGGTGATCATTGGCTTTCCTGCCAACGATTTCCATGAGCAGGAAAAAGGCAGCGATGAGGATATTGCCCAGTTCTGTCAGATCAACTTCGGCGTCAACTTCCCATTGGCTAAGAAAAGTATAGTAGTCAAGTCGTCAGAACAGAATCCGGTATTTGCCTGGCTTACCCATAAAACACAGAACGGCTGGAATGAGCAGGCGCCCTCCTGGAACTTTTCCAAATACCTGGTAAATGAGCGGGGCGTGCTCACCCATTACTTCGACCCTTCCATTTCTCCTACAAGCGATATCGTTACAGCGGCTATTGGTAAATAACCAAACATCAAAACTATTGCTATGCTTACCAAAACAGACATTGAAAAATACTTCATGGCCGAAAAGCAGGTAGGGCTTGTCTTTTTCATCATTGGTATCATAGCAATAGTCTCGGCTCTTGTGTTTTTTCTCGCGCTGCGTACTAATTTCTATAAAGGGGCGGCCTTTCCATTATTGTTGGTGGGACTGATTGAATTGATCGTTGGGTTTGCCATATATAAAAGGAGCGATGGCGATCGTGTCAGGAATGTATATGCCTACGATATGAATCCGCAGGAGCTGAAAGAAAAAGAATTGCCCCGCATGCAGAAAGTGACAAAAAGTTTCGCCACCTACAAATGGGCGGAAATCGCTTTCATTATTGCCGGCATCGCATTGATTGTCCTATACCGCGCACGGCCCGATAAAACATTCTGGTTCGGTCTGGGCATTACCCTCACCATCCAGGCATTGCTGATGTTGAGCGCCGACTATTTTGCTGAAAAACGTGCTAAAGAATACACTGAGAAGCTACAGGCATTTGCAAGAAAATAGTATCGCTAACTATACTTGTTTTGGCCTTTTCGATTGTGATTTCTTCGAAGAACAGGTACTCACCACTCACCACTGACAACTCACTACTGCAGCTTCTCCTGCCTGTCCAGCACCACAATCGTTTCCCTGATCATGTTGCACACCTGATAATAAAAGTGCTTGTCGACCTTGTCGAAAGTATCGGTGGGCTTGTGATAGTCCGGATGATCTTCTACGCCAAAGTAGAGATAAGGGATCTTTGCCTTATGGAAGGGGTAGTGGTCCGATTGGTTGGTCCAGTCATCGTGCCCATCGGTAGGGGCGTCGTGACCAAATAATACTTTCACAGGGGTAAAAGGCTTTATACTATCCACATACTTTTTCAGGAAGGGATAATGATACGTGCCGCTGGCGTAGATCTCATTCTTATCATTACGGCTCACCATATCCATGTTCACATTCAGAAGCACCTTGCTGCTGTCTATCGGCAGGTGGCGCACAAAATAATTAGAGCCCACCAATCCATCTTCTTCCGCATCGAACGAGGCCAGTATCAGGGAATGTTTGGGCGGATGCTGTTTGAAATAACGGGCCAGCGCCAGCAGGCAGGCAGAGCCGGAAGCATTATCATCGGCGCCATAAAAGATCTTACCATCCTTGGTGCCAAGGTGATCATAATGGGCAGAGATCACATAGTATTGATCGGCATAAGTAGTGCCGGGAATGATAGCTAAGATATTGTTGCCTTTGGGGTCAGTTGACTTAGTTCCCAACCCAAAAGGTTGCAATCTGCCGCTATCGGGTTTACGCAATTGCAGAGAGTCAAACCGGTTTACGATATAAGTGCGGGCAAGCGCATTCCCGGGAGTGCCTACTTCGCGGCCACCCAGTGCTTCAGAAGAAAGATAGGCAAGGTCTTGAATGAGAGACGCGCTGTCTAATCCCGCAGGGGCCACTACTTTATTTTCTCCTTCAGGGGTCTTACTGGCTTTGTTCTTACAGGAAACAACCAGCAATAATATCACCAGGCATGAGGTAACTGTTTTGAGACCACGCAACAACATAACAACGAATTTGAATAAAGATAAGATGGGAAGGCCTTAATAAGCACATTCTTCCAGCTGTCCGGCTGAGAAAGGAGCTACCTGGCGTTCAGGAACCATGCCGGCAAATGCTTTTTTCACTTCTTCGAGGATAGATTCTACTTCCTCCTGCGTTTTCACAGTTACGAGCCGCGTGCGGTATTCTTTAATATTGGGGAGACCTTTGAGGTAATTAGCATAGTGGCGGCGCATTTCGAAGATGCCAACAATAGGGCCTTTCCATTCGATGGATTTGCGCAGGTGTGTACGGCATACTTCTACCCGCTCTTCAATAGAAGGGTAAGGCAGTATCTCACCGGTTTGCAGGTAATGCTTTATTTCCCGGAATATCCAGGGGTAGCCAATAGCGGCGCGGCCGATCATGATACCATCCACACCAAACTTGTTCTTATAAGCCAGCGCTTTTTGTGGTGAATCGATATCTCCATTACCAAAAATCGGTATTTGAATGCGGGGATTGTTCTTCACCTTAGCGATCAACGACCAGTCGGCTTCCCCTTTGTACAGTTGAGCGCGGGTGCGGCCATGAATAGTGAGCGCTTTGATACCAGTATCCTGCAGGCGCTCGGCCACTTCTTCGATATTCCTGGAATTATCATCCCAGCCAAGGCGGGTTTTAACAGTCACCGGCAAAGTTGTGGATTTGACTACTGCGGTGGTTAACCGAACCATCAGGTCAATATCTTTCAATACACCGGCGCCGGCGCCTTTGCACACTACCTTTTTTACGGGACAGCCATAATTGATGTCCACGAGGTCAGGCTGAACGGTGTCAACAATACGGGCACTCATGGCCATCGCTTCCTCATCACCGCCGAATATCTGGATGCCAAAGGGTCGTTCAAATTCTGAGAAGTCGAGCTTTTGCCGGCTCTTGATAGCATCACGGATCAACCCTTCACTGGAGATGAATTCACTATACATCAGATCGGCCCCATTCTGCTTGCACACGTAGCGAAAAGGAGGGTCACTCACATCTTCCATAGGTGCGAGAAGTAAAGGGAAATCAGGAAGTGATATATGACCGATAGATGGCATAATAAAAACACTGCGGGTACCGTATATGATTCGGGATCAATTATCTTCGCATCGCGTATCTTGCGGCCCGGAGCGGTTGCAAATTTACATACTAATATTCGTTTATACCAGTTTATGATCGGCCATTTACGCATAAAATCACCCTGGAAGCAACTGGCAATTCTGCTGGCCTTCCCCCTGCTGCTGGTATTTGCAAACTTCATGATCCCTTCAGAAGCGCCAAAATTAGATCTCTCTGATCCTCAGGTTATTAACGGCCTGAAATGGGGCCAGGCCTTATCCTCGCTCGTATTGTTTGTGCTGCCGACTTTCCTGTTTGCCGTATTCACATTTACCGGCAAGTACACTTATTTTATCGGCTTAAAGAAAGCAGAACATGCCAACATGTATGTATTGGCTGTCTTGTGCATCCTGCTTGCTTTTCCCTTTGCATTCTGGTTGGGGCAGCTCAATCAACGCATACACTTGCCCTCTTCGCTGGTGGAGTTGGAAAACAAAGCTTCCGGACAAATGGAAGCATTCTTTAAATCGAATAAGCCGATCGATGTTTTCATGAATGTCATCGTTGTTGGGCTTTTCCCGGCGTTTTGTGAAGAACTGTTTTTCCGCGGAGCACTCCAGCGCATCTTGATACAGATTACCAGAAACCCCTGGGCAGGTATCATCCTTACCGGCTTTTTATTCTCAGCCCTGCATCTCCAGTTCCAGGGCTTTTTGCCTCGTATGTTCCTGGGTATAGTGTTGGGTATTTTCTATTGGTATAGTGGAAGCTTATGGACCTCCATAATTGCGCATTTTGTATATAATGCCGCGCAGGTCATAGCTGTATCCTTTTCACCCAAATTGGCAACCACAAATCCCGATGCCCCGCTACTGGCTTCTGTCATCAGCGGCATAGCTGTGTGGGCCATATTGTGGTACTATCGTCGTCAGTCGACAGTTACCTATTCCAAAGTGTATCGTCCGGACGATCTCACACCTACCAACCAATTTATTGCATAACCATACCTGCATATGGCACTCAACCTGTCAACATTAAAAACAAGGTCACTTACTGCCGTCATCTTTGTGGTGGTGATGCTGGGAGGTTTATTGTGGGGGCTCTGGAGCTTTTTGATCCTGTTCACTATCATCCACTTCGGTTGCTGGAAAGAATACCAGCAACTCATTGGTAAAATAGACCCGGGCTATTTGACGATTACACCATTTCATAAATACGGCGTACGCATAGGAGGTTGGTGTATCGTACTCTATTTCACCAACAATGCCTTTAACATCGGCGACTTTTCCCTGCATTCCATTGGTTGGTGGTTAGGCCTCATCTGTGCATTCATGCTGCCGATCATTGAATTGCTATTTGCTGGTAACATCCGGTTAAGAAACATAGGGCTCTCTGCATTGGGCCTCCTGTATATATCATTAAGCTGGGGGCTGATGATGGACCTCAGGAGCGCTGGTGTCATTTACTTTGATGGAGCAGCAAAGCTCGGCCGTGATCTTGGGCCGGTCATTCCCTGTGGCCTTATTTTCTCTATCTGGATCAATGATACCATGGCCTATATAGTTGGCTCCCTCATCGGTAAAACTCCTTTCTCCAAAATATCTCCCAAAAAAACATGGGAAGGAACCGTAGGAGGCGCTATCCTGTGTGTGGTGGTCATCAGCTTGCTGGGATGGTGGCTGAATATTTATCGTGTACGTGACTGGATAGCTATATCAGCCATTGCTGCAGTAATGGGCACCGCCGGCGATTTGCTCGAAAGCAAGCTCAAGCGCATGGCTAATGTGAAGGACAGTGGCACCCTGATGCCCGGGCATGGTGGATTCCTGGACCGGTTCGATTCCCTGTTGATCGCCATCCCCTTCGTTTGGCTCTACGTAACGATCTTTATGAAATAAGACCTCATAAACCCCATAATTTCTAATTACTTACATTTGCAATCTTAACCATACTCAATGACCATTCACAAAGAAGGATACAAAAGCATACTCATTACAGCCATCATATTTGCAGTGATCAACCTGCTCTCGTTTTATTTCATCAGCTATAGCCTGCCCTGGCTCAGCTGGCTCATCTTTGTGGTCACATTGGGACTACTGCTGTTTATCATTTCCTTTTTCCGCGTACCCAACCGTCAGCTTACCAAAGGAGACAACCTGGTAATTTGCCCGGCCGATGGAAAAGTAGTGGTGATAGAAGAAGTATTTGACGAAGAATACTTCAAAGACAAAAGATTACAACTGTCTGTATTCATGAGCCCGGCCAACGTACACCAGAACCGTAACCCCGTATCGGGCGAGGTGGTGTACAACCAATACCATAAAGGAAAATACCTCGTAGCCTGGCACCCTAAGTCATCTACAGAAAATGAACGTCATTCAGTAGTGATCCGCAATACCAAAGGCGAAATACTGGTAAAGCAAATTGCCGGCGCATTGGCTAAGCGCATCATCAATTACCTCACTGTTGGCCAAAAAGTAGAGCAAAGTGCTGAATACGGTTTTATCAAGTTTGGTAGCCGGGTAGACCTGCTACTGCCAATAGGAACCAAAGTAAATGTGCAGCTTAACGAAGTGGTAAAAGGCGGTGTAACTGTCTTGGCAACTTTTTAAGCGATCTTAACCCAGAACTGGGATGTGTTCTTTGATAACCTAAGCCTAAAGCATACATCAGGACATTGGTAGTAATATGTGTAGACTCAATAGGTACATATATACCTTGTATTTGTTTTCACGTTTTAGGAAATTAGGTGACCATTATCTAATTGCTGGCGGAATATTGCTTTTGTGGCTACAACTTGATGTTCTGGCAATTATTAAGCTTGCCTGTATTGTAGTGAGAATTTCTTTTATTGACTTTTTTATTGAATTCCGCTTAGTTTATATTGTGATAGCCATAACTGCATTTTTTCTTTCGAAAGAATATGCAAGACGGCTGGTAAGAAAAGTATTGATAGAAAAAATATTTATACGAAAAGTGCCGATGGTAGAGGTTTGGTTATTTATGCTCATAAGCTTGCTTTTTTTCCTTGTAGTAATGATTGGTTGGTAAAGAAATTCGTCTTCTCTTTTAGTTGGTTGGTCTTCCCAAAACTGGTGATTGAGGGCGGGTTTGTGAGTAAGCATCTTGTGCCTGCGTATAAATTGTTTTTTGTAGTATCAACCCATAAAATTAAAAAGCTGCCTCAATTTATTTTGAGGCAGCTTTTTAATTTTATTAGAATATTCAACCGGTTAAACCGGAGTGATAACTATTACAGGGGGTTCTGCTTAACAACGTTTTGCGTGTTCTCCAGTTCGGCCCTGGGGATCAGGAATATCCAGTTTTTGGTGCCTGCAGGTTCTTGCATCAACTGAGCCAGTGAAGCATCATGATTGCTGCCGGCGCCTGCTCTATTTAGTGGCTGATTCAAACGCTTCAGGTCATAAAAACGGAAACCTTCAGCCCACAGCTCGATCCTTCTTTGTGTCAGGATTTCATCGATCAAAGCTGTGCCACTGTTAGTTGACAATACATAGTTAGGGTCCCTTTGTTTTGCCAGTGTCAACAACACATTACGAGCATCTGCTTCTTTACCAGTCTGTCTTGCCAGTGCTTCTGCTTCGATCAGGTACATTTCTGAAGAACGCATGAACACCAAGTCTCCATTACTATTGGCAGGGTTCGTCAATATGAACTTACGGGTCATGTAAGCTTTCCGTGTACCTCCGTCAACCAGCGGGAAAGTTGCATCCTTACCGGTAGAGTCCCACAGTTTTTTCCTGATGTCAGTTTGGGATATTTTGGCATAAAGCGGGGCGAAGATAGCCTTAGGATTACCACGGGTGTTGGTAGAAGAGAAGTTACCCAGGTAAGCATAATAGGAATAGAAATAAGTAGGTTGATCATCGCGGTGATCAATACCCCAGATCCATTCAGGGTTATCCGTATTGGAGAAGCCTTGCATGTATTGAGTGCTGTTCATGAGCGCAAAACCCTGACGAGCCTCAGAGGCCATTTGTGCAGCCACTGCCCAGTTTTGTTGAGTAAGTGCTATACGGGCTTTGATCCCCTTGGCTACGTTTACGTTCAGGTGCGACTTGGCAGGACGGTTAATACCAGTCAGCGTTGTTATGGCTTCATCAATATCCTTATTGATTTGTGCATACACCTCTGCAACAGTATTTCTTGGCAAAGAGCCGGTTCTTGGTTCCAGTACCAGTGACAAGCCGAGACCATCATTGGGGGCGCCACTTACAAAACGCTCGCTGAACAACTGTATCATCTGGAAATAACTCCAGGCACGGTAGGCTAAAGCCTGACCTTTGATCAGCTTTTTATCGTTCTCAGGTCCTTCTGCTTTATCTATATTGGCAATGATCATGTTGGCATTGCCGATCAGCGTATAATAAAAACCATAGCTGAAACGAACCAGGGTGCTGGCGTCACTACGTTGACCCAGCCAGCGGTATTCGCTCACAAACCAGCCATTGGCATTAGCTGTCATCACGAAATCCTCACCCAGCACTTCCATGTAAAGCATATTGCCACTGTGACCGCCCAGTGCCTGGCTGCCATACCACTGTGAATACATGGTCCGGTGCATACCGTTGATAGCAGCCATCGCATTTTTAGTAGTAGCAAATATATTTTCAGGGCTTAATGCAGCCGGAGGATTTAATTGAAGATATTCCTTCTTACAACTGCTGCCCAGTAACGTCGTGCCTATCAGCACTGCTCCTAATAATTTATTCTTAAATGTGCTCATACTTGTAATGTTTTAGAAGTTTACACTAAGACCCAGGTTAAATACGCGTGCGGCATCATAAGTGTCGCCGGTAGTTCCGCTGAAGTTGCCATTCACGTTCATACCTTTTCTCTTGGTAAAAAATTGAAGATTCTCACCGCTCACATAGATCATTACGTTAGAAGCGCCAATTTTTGAAGCAAGAGAAGCTGGTACCCTGTATGACAGGTTTACGTTGTTAATGCACAAATAAGAAGCGTCTGTAAGCCAGCGTGTAGAAGCTGTTCCAAATTGAGCACTTCTTGTTTCATCCAGTCTGGGAACGTTGGTGATATCACCAGGCTTCTGCCAGCGATTCAGCATGTCCTTGTGATAAGTTACCCCAGCAGTGGAAGTAGTCATCAAAGAGCCATAAACACCATCGTATACATAACCGCCCAGCTGATAGGTCAATGTAACACTCAGGTCGAAGTTTTTATAAGATACTGCGTTGACAATGCTACCATATACATCGGGAATGGCTGATTTGCCTACGTAAGTTTGGCGGGCATTATTATGATCAATAGTCACAGTATCCTTACCACCTTTGCCATTGTCGACAAGTCTGCTATTTGCAGCATCATAAGTAATGGCTCCCAGGTACAATGCCTGACCATCTGCAGGGTCTACGCCATAAAAAGTTCTTGTGTAGAACTCATAAATGGAGTATCCGGCTTCTCTCTTAAAGGGAGAACTGGTGATAGTTGGTACCGTAGGAGGCATCGCAGTCAACTTGTTGCTGTAAGTAGTAGCATTAACAGTCAGGTTCCAGTTAACTGCCTTGGAGCGGACGATATTACCGGTAATCTGTACTTCAAGACCTTTATTGGTCATGTTACCGATGTTTTGCGCTACAGAGTAGTTGTTGCTGGGCGTACCGCCATTTTGAAGAGGTTGAGGTACGTTGAAGATCAGACCAGAGCTCTTTCTATCAAAGTAACCAATGGTACCGGAAAGTCTTTGTTGGAACATAGAGAAGTCCAGGCCAATGTCCAGTGGCTTCTGCGTTTCCCAGGTCAAAGTGGGGCTACCAAGTGAGGTAAGAATTACGCCAGAGCGGGTGTCATCATCCCAACCAATAGAGTATCCGCCTTGATAAGGGTAATTGGCCAATCCGGTAGAGTTGCCCGCATAGCCATAAGATGCGCGTAATTTCAACAGGTCTACAAAAGGAACTTTGAAGAACTCCTCTTTATCCAACCTCCAGCCAGCACCAATTGACCAGAAGTTTTCCCACCTGATGTCTACAGGGAATTTAGAATTACCATCCCTTCTCAGAGAGCCGGAAAGAAGATACTTGTCATTGTAGTCATATTGTACCCTTGAGAAGAAACCTTCTGTGTTATTCTCTGCAATGCTGGAAGTCAGAGAACTGATAGTTCCGAAGTTGGAATACACAAACAAGCCAGAGAAAGCTTCAACAGTTCTCATACCACCTATGCCGGTAGATTTATAACGATAGTTTTCATGACCTACTATCGCATCGACATGATGCTCACCGAAGCTTTTATTAAAGTTCATGATCTGGTTGAGTGTGTAGCTGGTTTCTTTGCTGGAGCTTCTGCTCAACCTGCCACCTGGATAGCCATCACCTATTCTTGGGTTTTCATAGCTCAGGCCATCAGTGTTTGTGGCATCCATAGAAACGTTGGTCGTGAATTTCAACCAGGGTGTGAATATTACATCCGCATATACACGGGCAGAAAGCGCATCTCTTACATCATTGTCCTGATTCCAGAGGTGCTCTGCAATGGAATGACGACCGCTATTGTAAGGACGGGCATAGCCAGACTCGTTACCGGGGTCAAATTGCAAATTGCCTAAAGCATCCAGGATGGGCGCGCCTGTACCAGGAGTGCGCATGTGAACCGGATAAATAGGAGCAACATAGCGGGCAAAGTAAAAGGAGTTTACAATACCACCGGTTGCAGAATAATTGAAGGTAGACCTGTTGGCAGCCAGGTTTGCTCCTGCTTTAAACCATTTTGTAGGCGACACGCTCGTATTCAAGCGGCCTGTAAAGCGGGTCAGATCAGAACGAAGACCCCAGCCGCCTTCTTTCAAATAACTGAAAGAAGCAGTCAGATCCGATTTGTCAGTACCTGAACTGTATAGCATGCTATATTGTTGGCGGGTGCCGGTGCGGGTTGCCTGATCCAGCCAATCCATGTCATCGCCATATAACAATGCAGCATTGGGGTTTAATTTTCCATCAAGACCAACGATATCTGTATTACCTACATTGAAAGGATTATAGTTTCCAAGAACCTGGTAAATGTCACGGAAACTTAATCCCCTAAAATTCTGATTACCTACATTGGCGCCAGATGTAAACCTGGGCAGCTTACCACTGGCAATCATGTTGGCGCTATCTATAGGAGCCCTGGTAGGTCCATAAACCAAACCATTACGATAAGATTCCCATACCAATGGATAATATTCCTGTGCGCTTACTGTGGGGTATTGAGCAATAGCAGGTTCAGAAAAACCCAATTGCGCTTTAAATTGAAGCGTTTGCCTTCCTTTCCTACCCTTCTTGGTAGTGATTACGATTACGCCATTCGCACCTCTTGAACCATACAATGCAGTTGTTGAAGCATCTTTCAATACTGTCATGGTCTCGATGTCGTCAGGGTTGATGTTGGAAAAGCCGCCATCGTAAATTGCACCATCAACAACATACAAAGGGTTGTTGCCTAAAGTGTAAGAACCAAAGCCACGCAGTACGATGCCTGGGCTGGAGCCTGGAGAACCACTGGCTGTAGTTGTCTGGATACCAGGCGCAGCGCCCACCAAAGCATTCAATGGGTTACTAAGAGTCCTTTTTTCCATATCCTTGGCAGAAACCTGAACGGCTGAACCTGTAAAATTTGATTTTTTTACATTACCATACGCCAATACAATTACTTCATCCAATTGAGCTGTAGCAGAAGCAAGCGCAGCATCAATAGACGTTTTGTTACCAATCTGAATCTCTTTTGAAATCATGCCGATCGAAGCAAATACCAGCACTTTTGCAGTAGCGGGGACGGGTAAGGAATAAGTGCCGTCCTCTTTTGAAGTAGTTCCAACGCGTGTGTCTTTTACGAGGATTGAAACGTTGGGTAGGGGAGTACCTTTGTCATCTGTTACCTTACCGGTAATTGTTTTTTGTGCTAACAGCATTCCTGTTATGCACAGAAAAGCAGTTAACAGCGTTAACTTTTTTCTCATGTGAAGTTCAATTTTGGTTACTAAAATTTTGGTTGCGCAGTAATACAATTGTATTAAACAATTAGCACTACGACGGTAGTCATTTTATAAGTGGACTAATTCCGATGTAACTGTAGGAAAGGGATAATAATTAATTGATATTGGATGCAAGCAGTTTTTAAAAAGATATTGTATGGTTGGACCCAGAAAGACAAAAATATGGTTTCGAAACTAAAAAACGAAAAGTGAGGGGCCGTTATGGCAATATTATTTCAATTCCATATATGGGGTAAAAAAGAGGCGGAAAGCGTTAATATTGAGTATCTTCTGCTATATTTCTCTGCAGTTAATCAATCGTTTGCGTAGTCTTGAGATTAAAAGAATTGTTTGGTTAAAAGATTGTTTGCAATTCATGTAATGAATAAACCACATAAGTGGGTCTTATAGCTACAGTTACATTAGTATGATTAACAAACACCTGGTCGATGCCGGCATTAATGGCGCCCTGGATATCCACCTCGATACTATCGCCCAGCATTATACTCTGTTGAGGTAAGGCACGCGCTTTCTTAAAAGCATAATCAAATATTTCTTTGTGCGGCTTCAGACTATTGCTTCCTTCGGAAGTGATTACTTCCTTGAAATATTTATCGATGCCACTGTTCTTTAACTTACTATGCTGCGTTTTTTCAAAACCATTGGTGATGAGGTGCAACTGATAACCTTTGCCAGTCAGGTAGTCCAGGGTTTCAATAGTGTGTGGAAATAATAAATTGCGCGAAGGTAGCAGATCAAGGAAGCGGTCACCCATCTGGCGGGCCAGCTTTTCATCTCCGATCTTGAAGTCCAATAAGGTAAGCCACATTCTCTTCCACCGCAATTCATCCACCTTGATATACCCGTTCCGGTATCGTGCCCACAACTTGTCATTGTGTACAAGGTAGTTTTTATGAAACAGGTCGAAGTCATTGATGCCTCTTGTATGCAAAGCCAGCTCCTCATAAATGTCAGTCAGCGTTTTCCGGCTATTAGCTTCAAAATCCCACAACGTATGGTCAAGATCAAAAAAGAGATGCTGGTATTTCATGCCGCAAAAATAAGAAGTCTGACGCCCAACTTCTAACTTCGTAACCCTAATTCCATACTATGAATGTTGTTATTACCGGCGCTTCCAAAGGATTTGGCAGGTCATTGGCAGAACAGTTTGCTTCCCAGGGGCATAACCTTTTCATTTGCTCCCGCAGTGAGACCAACCTGTATAAAACGGTGGAAGATCTGATGCGGTATTATCCTGAAGTACAGATCAGGGCCAATGCATTTGACCTTTCCATTAAAGAACAGGCGAAAGCATTTGGAAGCTGGGTATTAGGTTTTGAAGTACCGGTTGATGTACTGATCAACAATGCTGGCTTGTTCGATCCGGGCAGTGTACACAATGAACCGGAAGGAACATTGGAACACATGCTCAATGTAAACCTGTTCAGCGCTTATCATGTAACCCGCGCCATTATTCCGCAGATGATAAAACAACAAAGTGGCCACGTATTCAACATGTGCTCCATCGCTTCGCTGCATGCTTATCCAAACGGAGGTGCTTACAGCATCAGTAAATATGCATTGGCCGGCTTTTCGCGTAATCTCCGTGAGGAAATGAAGCCACATGGAGTGAAAGTGACCGCAGTGTATCCCGGTGCTGCCTATACCGATTCCTGGGCGGGCAGCGGCGTTGATCCTAAACGTATCATGGAATCGAAAGATATTGCCGCCATGGTATATGCAGCATCACAACTTTCGCCACAAGCCTGTGTGGAAGACATTATACTACGGCCACAACTGGGTGATTTATAAATACCTGTAACCGTTCATCCTTTAACTGACATTTAACGCCCACAATTCGAGGAAGGCTTGGCCGCAAAATTTATATTTGTCTACCGGCCTACCGGAGAATAAAACATAATCTATTAAAGGAAAGCTACATACATCATTACTTTTATGGATAAGCCTGTTTAGTTTACAATGTGTAAACGGGCAGACTAAATTCTATACCCAGGTCAGCGAATCTACCATACAGTACCCGCAAACATTCCAGGTACAATACATTATCGAAGGAGCCCGCACCATACAGGACTTCAACATACCTGAGTTTGCCGACTTCCGTGTAACAGGCACATTTGATTTTAAGAATACGACCAGTATACAGGCACAAACCAGGCAACTGGTGGAGTCTTATACGAAGGTGGTTATCCTTTCGCCGCGAAAAAGTGGACGCTTTACGATACCGGGCGCAGTAGCCATTATCGATGGCAAAAAGATGCGTTCCGAACCGTTAAAAGTATTGATACAACGTACGGGTTTGTCATCAGCCAATACGAATACCGACGAAGTAGATATGGAGTCAGCGGCAGAACTCCAGCCCGGTGAAGACGTTACTGAAGAGATCCACAAGAACTTTTTTATAAGGGCCGAAGTGAATAAAACAAACTGCTATGTGGGCGAACCAATCATGGCAGTGTACAAAGCTTATTCACGACTTAGCACTACAGCACAGGTGGTGAAGCGCCCATCATTGAATGGTTTCAGCGTGATAGAAATGGTGGATGGTTACGATAACAGGCAGGAAGTAGAAGTATATAAAGGCACCCCTTATTATGTAAACATCATTCGAAAGGTGCAACTGATCCCCCTGCAGGAAGGCGACTATACACTGGACCCGGCTGAAGTAGAGGGAATGATACACTTCCGGAGAAAAGATGTGGCTACGGGCGCCTGGGCCTTGGCCGATTACCCGGTGTCGGTTCGTTCAGAACCAGTCAAGCTTACCATTAAATCATTGCCTGCTGTTGATCAGCCGGAGCATTTTACCGGTGCAGTAGGCAAGTTCAATATTGCTGTCCGCACACCCAGAGCACCCATTCGTCAGGGCGACCTGGTTAAAATTCAGGTAGAGATATCCGGTACCGGCAACCTTACCCTGCTTACAGCACCTACTGTAAAATGGCCCAAGGGGGTCGATACGGCAGATCCGGCGGTCAAAGAAGAGGTGAACAAATATGCCTACCCCCTCTCCGGCAGCAAGCAGTTTGAATATTCTTTCGCCGCACCGGATACAGGCGATTGTGTGATCCCTGCTATTGAGTATTCCTATTACGATCCCATGCTGAAAGAATACAAGGTGGCCAGCAGCGAACCCATCACCATGCACATCATGGCGGCAGTTAGCAAAGCCGAAGAGCAGGAGCGGAATGCTACCTTGGTCAAGGCCAATGAAACAGGCATTCCTAAACACATGTATTTCTTTGCGGCCATCGTATTGGCGATTGCAGGATGGATATTTTACCAGTCGTGGCAGATCAGGAAAAATAAACAACAAGCTAAAAAGGCTGCCGTCCAACAGGAAACACCTCCGCCGGCAGCACCAAAGGAAATAAACCCCGATGAATGGCTGGCAGTAGCACGCGATGCATTACAGCAAAGCGATAAACGCCTTTTCTGTCAGGAAATACAAAAAGCATTGTGGAAAATGGCAGCCGAAAAATGCCAGGTAGCCCCTTCGTCCCTCAATAAACAGAATGTGGCTGGCGCCCTTGCCGCCAAAGGAATGCCTGCGGATACTATACAAAGCCTTACTACCGTATTGAATGAATGCGAATGGGCCTTGTATGCGCCCGACCAGCAAGTAGACGATATGAAAAGAATATTCTACGAAACGAGAGCTTTACTACAGGAATTACAAAAAGTCTAAACTATTCAGTGTATTTATAACCCACCCCCCTTACAGAATGGAAGTACTCGGGGTTGCGGCTGTCCGTCTCGAAATACTTGCGGAAGTTAAGAATGAAGTTGTCGATCGTGCGGGTGGTTGGATACACGTTATAGCCCCATACAGTTTGAAGGATCTTTTCCCGGGGCACCACTTCATTCTTGTTTTCAATAAGCAACTTGAGCAACATAGCCTCCTTCTTACTCAATTGAATACGCTCACCGGATTTGGTAACGGCCTCCTGCGCTTTAAAGTCCACCACATTACTCCCGAAACTATAAGTGTCGCCCACGGAATCCTTATCCAGCATCTTCTTGTTCTTATCGATCAGCTTATGAACGCGCAGCAACAACTCTTCCAGGTTAAAAGGCTTGGTCAGATAATCATCAGCCCCTTTTTTTAACCCCAACACCCGGTCCGAACTGGCATTTTTAGCACTGAGAATGAGGATGGGCACTTCATTGTTTTGTACCCGGATGGTCTCCGTAACACTGATGCCATCCAGTTCAGGCAACATCACATCCAGGATCAGCAGGTCGAAATATTCATCCTGTACCTTCTGCAAGGCCTCGCTGCCTGTAAAGGCAGAAGTCACCTCATAACCTTCCAGCTCCAGGTTCAGCTTTAAAGCCTCATGGAGGTTTTCTTCATCTTCTACCAATAAAATCGAGGGCCTTGTACTCATGGTCAGTATTTACTTCGTAAAACTAACGCTAAAATTACAGCCGGTAGGCATATTATCCGTTACCCGGATGCTCGCTTTGTGATCTTTTGCAATTTTATGACACAGATACAGTCCCAGGCCGGTTCCTTTGGCAGTACGCGTGTTTTCATTACCGATACGGTAAAACTTTTCAAACACCTTGGTCTTCTCGTCGTCCGGGATGCCGGGACCTTGATCGATGACCTCCAGGATCACCTGTTTGCCAGCCTCATGCAGCTTGCATTGGATAGTACCATCTTTGGGGGAATATTTAACGGCATTCTCCAGGAGGTTGTTCACCAGGATCTGCAGTAGAAGCGGGTCGCCTTTAATATCTATCTCTGGCACTATGGCCGATTGCCAGGGCCTGTCCGGAAAACGGTTCTTGAAGTCGGAGAAGCAGGACTTCGCCAACTCGGAGAAATCGAGCTCTTCATTCGATATCCGGTAGCGTCCCCCTTCCAGTTGAGCCGATACAAGAATATTATTGACGAGCGTGTTCAGCCGGTTTACCTCCTGCAGCGTCATTTGCATCAGCTTTTGTCGCTTGGCCTCTTCCAGCGCATGCTTTTGAAGCGTCTCAAGATTCAGCTTGGCAACAGCAATGGGGGTCTTTAACTCATGAGTTACGGTCATCATAAAATTCTGCTGCTGCTGCTGAAACTTCAGTTGACGGCGGAAAGCCCTGTATACAAATAATGCACCCACCAGCGTCAGGGCCAGGAAAGTAACCCCTTCACCTATATATTGGGTAGTCTTTAGTTTCTTTTCGGCAGTGATCCGGTCGTATTTCGATTGATAGGTGGGATCATCGAGCACCAATTCATTAAGCTTGTAATTGGTCATTTGCCGGTTCTGCTTTTCCAGGGCAATGAACCACCAGATCAGCGCAGCGATGATATAAAAAAGCAGGAACCAGTAAATGGTGCTGATGAAGTACAGTCTCTTTTTAGCGGTAGCTTCCATGCGTTATCATTTCACCTTCTCTACCCGTATGCCCACGTTCATGACGTTCTGCAGCGGGTCTTCGCGCATAATGTTGGCTATCTGGAATTGATAAGTTCCTTTCTTTAACTGAATTGATTTAAAGATCGCAATGCGATGCTCAAAAATATCATCCATGCCTGTACCTAGCCAGCCTTTGCTATCGGTGGCCAAAGGCAACTCGAAAGATTGGCTTTTGGGAGCCTCTGCGGGAGGCTGTACAGTCATGTTAACCCAGATATTCTTATAGCGGTAAGCATCCGTATGCCGGAGTACAAGAGAAATATCGTACAGTCTCGTAGTATCGTTGATGTCAAAACTGATAGATGGCTTGAACTGGCTGCTCCATGCATGGTTGGGAATAGCTACATTCTTTTCAAAAACGTCTACCGTAGTACAGGAAGCGAGAAAACCGGAAATAAGAACAGAGAGGGTCAGAATATGAAACAGGCGGTTCCTTTTCAATGGGAAATGTTTTTACAAATATAAGCATCAGCCTAAAAGCCGCAATAGGGGTGGAAAGCAAGCAGTAAATAGCGAGTGGTTAATGGGCTGAAATCCCTATTTCACACTGACCCCTCGCTACTTACTATTGGTATCTTATAATACATTAAGTACCTGCTCCTTGGCTTTCTCCATTTCATCCTTCATTTGCACTACACATTTCTGGATGCTGGAATCGTAAGCCTTGGCGCCGGTGGTGTTTATTTCACGTCCGATCTCCTGGAGGATAAAAGACAACTTCTTGCCCTTATTCTCGTCGGCTTCTTCAAGGATCGATACAAAATAGTCGCAATGATTCTTGAGGCGCACCTGCTCTTCGGTAAGGTCGATCTTCTCGATATAATAAATAAGCTCCTGCTCCAGGCGGTTGGGGTCATAGCTTTCTTTACCTACATTATCTTCCAACACCTTTACCAGCCCCTCCCTGATCTTTTGTTTACGCAACGGTTCCAGGGTTATTACCTCTTCCTGTTGCTTGCGGATATTACTAATGCGCAACAACAAGTCCTTCTGTAACACTTTACCTTCTTCCTGGCGATGCAGGTTCAGGTTATTGATAGCACTTTCAATTACCTTCTGAAAAGCATCCCATTCATTCGGGGTCAACGTTTCACCCGTAGGTGTGATTACTTCCGGTAACTTGATAAGAGTACTTAAAATATGAGCAGGGTCGAGGTCAAGCGCCTTCGACAACTCGGCGATAGGCTTATAATATGCTTTGGCAAGATCAGTGTTGATACTGACCGGTTTTGCAGCACCACTTTCTTTAAGACTAATAGTACAATCTACAGTACCACGTCCCAGCTTCTTGGATAATAAAGCACGGATATCAAATTCAAAAGGCTTTAAAAAAGCAGGCATCTTAAGCGACAATTCAAACTGCTTCCCGTTGAGTGACTTTATGTCCACCAGGAACGTTTTATCGCCTACTGTTTGCTCTGCTCTTCCAAAACCGGTCATAGATTTCAGCATATTATGGATTTTACAGCAAGGTAAGGAATTAGTTTATAGTTGTTAGTGAGCAATTAAGAGAATAGGGCACTATAAACAGCCGAACGGGTTAATATTTGCATATCTCCGGGCTGCAAACCTTCAATAGTAAGTTGTTCTATCCGGTAACGGATCAGGCGAAGGGTAGGGAAGCCCACCTGGGCAGTCATCTTACGTACCTGTCGGTTCTTACCCTCCGTAAGGACCAGCTTCAGCCAGCTGTCCGGAACATTTTTGCGGTAACGGATGGGCGGGTTACGTTCCGGCACAGCCGGAGGTTCGTCAAACACCATAGCCCGGCCGGGCTTCGTACGGTAAGATTTACCATCAACAGCAATCATGACACCTTGCTCCAATTGTTTGATCGCTGATACTCCATTCCCTGCTTCGGACTTAAGATCGCCTTCCACCTGTACCCAGTATTCCCGCTCATGCGCAAAGCGCGGGTCCAGCAACCGGTGATTCAGTTGCTTATCATTCGTAAGCAACAATAATCCTTCACTATCATAATCCAATCTGCCAACAGCATATACATCGGTAGGAACAGCGAAGTAATCCTTCAACGTTAGTTTACCGCCTTCAGATGTGAATTGCGATAGTACCTGGAATGGTTTGTAGATGATAAAATAATGGAGCATACCTAAAATAAAAATCTCCCGGTGAACCGGGAGATTTATTATGTGGATGGGTTAGTAAGTACCGGGAAATAAATTTCCCTACACAATATTAAAAATAATTTCTTCGATATAGAAAAAAATCAGGGTAAATTTTATTCACATTTTTTTTTAATGCTGTGGAAATCTACCCCCCGGATTCGGGTATTGGAATGGATCGAACCTGTATGCCCTTACAACAAATCGATCAACACATAGAGAAGTTGAATTTTTAATTCCTTTGAAACATTGATCAACACTGCATTTCAACAAGCATGTTATACTTCATCGATTGGATACTACCTTTGCGCAAATGACAAACTATGAAATTTCCCTCTCCGATAGCAGTACAGGAAATAGCACAACTGATAGGCGCAAAATTGATAGGTAATGTAAACGGGCTGGTGACCGGTATTAACGAAATACATAAAGTGGAGCCCGGCGACCTGGTGTTTGTAGACCATCCCAAGTATTACGATAAATGTATCCACTCGGCTGCCACCTTTATCATCATCAACAAGGAAGCAAGCTACCCTGAAGGAAAAGCACTCCTTATAGTAGAGCAACCATTCGAGGCATACCAAACCATCGTTCGCCACTTCCGCCCTTTTCAACCCGCTACCCAAATGATCAGCGGGACGGCCGTTATTGGAGAAGGTAGCTACATAGCACCCAATGCATTCATTGGCCATCACGTGACCATTGGCAACAACTGCAGGATATTTCCTAACGTCACCATACTCGATCATTGTGTGATAGGAAACAATGTGGTAATACAAGCCGGAACCGTTATTGGGTCAGATGCTTTCTATTACAACACCAAAAAAGACCGCGACGTGTGGTACAAACGCATGGAAAGCGGTGGCCGGGTAGTAATAGAAGACGAGGTGGAAATTGGCGCCGGCTGCACCATCGACCGGGGCGTAAGTCATGACACAGTAATTGGCCGCGGCACTAAATTGGATAACCTCATTCATATAGGACATGATACCGTAATAGGCAAAAATTGCCTGTTTGCTGCCCAGGTAGGAATCGCCGGAGCGACCACTATTGAAGATGGAGTAATACTGTGGGGACAGGTAGGTGTATCTAAAACACTTACCATTGGCGCCAATGCGGTAGTGTTGGCGCAAAGCGGCGTACCCGCATCCCTCGAAGGTGGAAAGATCTACTTCGGTTCCCCGGTAGAAGATGCTTCAACCAAAAAAAGAGAGCTTATATGGATCAAGCGCATACCAGAAATATGGGAAAAAATTAAGGGCCTTAAATAAGGCCCTTTTTCTTTAACTGAATTTAGCAAGAAACTCATCCCGCTTACGGATAGATACCTCGATCGTAGTACCATCTTCCATCTCGATATACCCGCCCCGTCCCCGGTGATACTTCTTGACAAAGAAGTGGTTGATGATGTGCGAGTGATGGATACGGGAAAACTGCTCCCGGCTGAGAATATCTTCAAACTCTTTCAGGGTCTTGGAAATAGTCACCATCGATCCATTCTTGAAATGGATAATGGTATAATTACTTTTGGCTTCCAGGCGTATACAATCTTCCGTATTCACAAATACCAGCCCATCCAATGTAGGCAATGCCAGCCGCTGGAAAACACTTTTGGGCGTATAAAGATTATAAAAAAGTGTGTCGATCCGTTTATGAATGTTTTTAGTATCGATCTGGGCGCCGGCTTTTTGAACGGCAGCTTGCAAGTCCCTGATATTAACAGGCTTTAATAGATAATCCAGCGCAGAGTACTTAATGGCATTGATAGCATAGTTATCGAAAGCTGTGACGAATACGATCTCGAAATGGACAGGAGCTATGCTGTTCAGCAAGTCAAAAGCATTTCCATAAGGCATCTCAATATCCAGGAACACAAGGTCAGGTTGAGTAGCCTCGATTACCTCTTTGCCCGTTTGGGCACTATTGGCCTTTCCCACTATTTCAACAACCGGGCAATACCTCAACAGCAACTGTTGCAGCGTATCGATATTATTAGGTTCGTCGTCAATAAGAACAGTCCTGATCATATTAACTGAGTTTTGTAAGCATTTGATGAGAAAAATAAACCACGATCCTGGTGCCGGTAGGGGTCTTTTCACCATCCGCCTTGTCAATGACCTCAATCGCAACAAATTCGTTGTACTGCCGGTTTAAAGCCTTTACCCTTTCGGCCGCCAGCGTCATACCTTTTGATTGATATTCCACGTGCATGTGCGATCTGAGTTGACGGGCTTTGAGTCTACCTATTCCATTGTCATCCACGATACACAAAAGCTGTTCGCCCTGCTGCTGGAACTTTATATCGATCATTCCCCGGCCGTCCGTTTTATGCCGCAGGCCATGACGGATACTGTTTTCCACATAAGGCTGAAGGATCATGCTGGGCAGATGAATATTATCCGTATCGATAACTTCATCCACAGAGATGGAGTAATCGAACGAATGCCCAAACCGCATTTTTTCCAGTTCGATATACCGCGACAGGTATTTTATCTCATGACCGATGGATATGGTGCCTTTCTCTGCACAATCCATCGTTTGGCGTATCAGGTGGGCAAACTCTGTCAAATACTCATTGGTCGTTTCCAGATCATTATTGATGATGAACGACTGAATGGAATTAAGACAGTTGAAGATGAAGTGAGGGTTCATCTGTGAAAGCAGGGCCATCTGCTCCAGTTCATTGATCTTTTGCTGTAAGCCTACCTTTTCCCGTTCGCGCCGCCGCACAATATTGAAACGCCACGTTACCAATGCGGCAGTTAAGCCAATGGTAAGCCCCACCAGCATCAAATTGAACCACCAGGTTTGCCAGAAAGGAGTATCGATAAAAAAAGGAATAATAACAGAATTACTGAGCACCCCAAATTTATTGATCGCCTGCAGTTCAAGTTGATACTGACCCGATGGCAGAGAAGGATATTCCAACACATTCTGTCGGGTAGAGTCCCATGAATCCTTCAACCCCTTTAAACGATAGCGGTACAGTATATCGCCGGCCGACTTGAAAGAGATACCGGCAAATTCAATACGCAGGTTATTGTCATTATAGCCCAGTTCATAGGTGGATTGCAACAGTTGCGATTGGCCCGAAACAGCGATATCCAGTATCCGTAGGTCACACCGCGAAAAATCCGAAACCTCTCGTTCATCGAAATAAGTGAGGCCTGCCGGTGAGCCCACATAAACATGAAGACTGTCTACATAAATGGCATTAATAATATTCGAAGGAAGACCATCGGCCATTGAGTACCGGTCGATAGGATAAGCAGGACTGCTGATATCGATCTTGTTGAGCCCCTTGTCGGTACCTACCCAAAGAAAATTTTTATAAGCAAAAAGGCTACGGCAAATATCACTGCTCAGACCCTGCTTGCTGGTCAAATGACCAATGATCTGCCCATGCTTTATGCCAACGATACCCCCACCATAAGTAGCTACCCACAAAGAACCATCGGAGGATTGAGCAAAACTGGAGACACGGTAACGCAGAGAAGGATGACTATCTCCTAAAAAGCGTACCGGTTTATGACGCCCTGCCACGTATAAACCACTTACCGTTCCAATGTAGTAATCATTATTATAATACTTGACAGCTGTAGACCGGTAAGGAAATACGGTATCCAGGATAGTAAGATCTTTTTCCCGCACCCTGATCACATTCCGGCCAATCCCCACCAATAAAGTATCAGGAGTGATCTCGTCGACCTCTTTGATAGGGAATTCATAATTAACATAACTGCCTGTCTTATCTTGCTTGTAGAGAAATAGATCGAAGCCAAGGATTAGTTTACCATTGCTTAACTTCTTTATGCACACCAGCCTGTTGCGGTTGTTGGGTTGCGTAGCGTGGTAAAAATGATTAAGAAAACTGGCCGAATCGATCTTGGCACCCCCTACAAAATACATTTTGTTGAAGGCCGAGCCAACGACAATTCTCTCTCCCTGTTTTTCAAGAGAGAATACCTCGGATGTTTTGCTATTACTGAAAGTGTAAGTTTTAAAACTTCTTGATACCAGTTTGTAAACACCTTCTCCGGCTGTTCCAAACCACATGTTTTTTTCATAATCCACCAGGCCGCTGTAGATCTGCTTGCCCTTTAAAAAGACTTCCGACATGCGGTCAAAACGTATTGTATCTGTGAGCCAGGCGCCCTCATTAGTAGATGTTAAAATAGTTCGATAATATTTTTTAGTAGTATCGAGGGTCGCAAACATATTGTGAGGGAAAGCAGATATGCTGGCAGTTTTGGCAGTGCTATCGTGACTTAATACCGTGGTCAGGTTACCAGAACCATAATCCTTGATCGGCCAATGCTTCAGGCGATCCCCATCCAATAAAAAAAGCGAATCATGCACGTTGAGGAGAAAGCCGGGACGATCTGAAAAATTAGCATGAGCATAAGTGAAGTTCCTGCCATATTTCTTCAGGTCTATGAACTCCTGCTCACCCGGCTTTGTGCGAAGAATATAAGAACCACTCCCTTGACAACTAAAGAAAATATTATCGGCTGCATCGCCCGCTATGCAAGTCATAACGGCATGCAGCTTTACTTTTTTAAGTAAGCTATCGTTGTCGGAAGTGTATATTTTACCTTGGTAATGATAACAAATGGTATTCTTGAACGGTACGATCCACACCCGCCCCTTGTGATCTGCATACAGCTTCAGGATTTCCACCTCTGGCAAGCCATCGGCAGTAGTGAAGTTCTTGAAACGCGTGCCATCAAAACGGCTTAAGCCCGCCTCCGTAGCAAACCAGATAAAGCCATCCTTGTCCTGACACATATCATAAATAGTAGAACCAGCCAGGCCGTCTTTGGTATTGTATTGAACGTAACTGTAATCCTGGGCTTTTAAGACGGGAGGTAGAAATAAGCCAATTGTTAAAAGGAGAAAAAAAATGCTGGAAGGAATTGAAGCAATTAATTTTCTGATTGTAAAAAGAAGGCTTACAATCGGAAAACATCGGGAAAGGAGATCAGGTTTAAGTGGTGAAGCCGGCATCAATAATCCTACTATTTTGGTCAGGTTAGGCCGGTTGAAGATAGAGAAAAAACTCGTTGGATCGGGGTATGGGCGCTTAAGAATTTATTAATATGACAAAATTCAGGCTATTCATACTCGTAATTATACGGTAGCAGCTCGGCCAGCTTTTTCCAGGCCCAGTAACCTGTATTAACAACATCGTATTGCTCATAGAAATACCCATTCTCCTCGATCACAAAACCATCAGCAATATCCAGCAGTGTTACCTGCATACGCGTATTGGCAGGCAGCTTGAATTCCTGTAGGAACCTTTTGTCAGGGAAAACAGTTTTATAGCTCACCCGGTAACGGCCCTGCCAATTGATCATTACATCATTGCTGTCGGCTGCATACAGCGTACTATCATATAGGTCTTTGATAAGAGTACCCTTTATACTTGACAAGTCATTATCGTCCAGTTTTTCTACGATAAAACCCTCTTCACTAACCACACTGTCGTATAGGGAGCGCATGAAGTGCAGACGGGAACCGAGGTATGTTCTGGCCCGGTTTTTCTTCCAGGCAGTGGCAGCCTCCGTGGTGCTGTCAATTTCCTGAAAGAAAGGAGAGCCGGTATATTGACTCATCTTCGTATTATAGTCATAACTGAAAGAGTCCAACTGATAACGGATGGTATAACCCAGCGCATAATTGGTAATGATCAGGTCTTCTTTGGCCGTTACCTTCAGACGGTTACGTTTTTTAGTATAGAAAAAACGCAGCGCTTCC
Source organism: Paraflavitalea sp. (assembly GCF_059502485.1). Lineage (NCBI taxonomy): Bacteria > Pseudomonadati > Bacteroidota > Chitinophagia > Chitinophagales > Chitinophagaceae > Paraflavitalea > Paraflavitalea sp. The sequence goes on along the minus strand of NZ_JCACET010000008.1, from coordinate 98,997 downwards.
GGATTGCGGATCACACATTGAGAAGCATTGGGAGTAGTACCTATAAATTGATCGGTAAAAAAAGAGCCATACTTGGCGAGACCGTCGGGCACTTCGTTGCTGGCTACAACCGCTACTTCAGTCAGCGCTTTATCTTCCTTCACCAGCTCGATCAGTAGCGTATCCGTCATGGTCTGATTACTGCTGATCCGTAAAATACTCTTGGTATAACCGGTGTAAGTGATCACAAGGTCGTAACCGCCATTCGGCAGACGCATAAAAAATAAACCTTCACTATTAGAGATAGTTCCGTGAGTAGTATTTTGGCAAAAAGCAGAGGCGCCATTCAAAGGTTGCCGGGACACGGAATCAACTACTTTTCCGAGTACCACGAACTCCTTTTGCTGCGCAAAACCGAGGGTACAAATAATTGTTAAAAAAAGAACGACAATGGCCTTTTTCATACGAGGACTATTGGTACTGTTTATGAACGATTTTTAGGACAGTGAAAGTATATATTGCAACTACTTTGCCAGATACTGTCGGCTGAAAGGGTGGGTCGCCCTCAAAGGGCGGCTCACCCTGCTGTCTATAAAGACTGCGGGTGCAACAAATAACTATCACACGCTTGCTTAACACTCTGAGCCAGTGGAGTAAAGGAAAAACCAGGCAAAGCCTGCAACAATTTCTGGTGCTCAAAATAAGTCCTGCTTTGAGCCACGCGGGCGCTTTGTTTGGTGAGCAAAGGCTTTTTACCTGAAAAAAACGACTTGAACTTTTCCAGCCGCCAGGCAATCTCACCTAAAAAAGGCGTTGCTTCCCGGGTAGGCTGCTTTTTATTAAGACCCGCTGCAATTGAACTGAGCAATTGACGAAACGACCAGTTCTCGGAATTCACGATGAAACGTTCCGCCGAAATATCGCTCTTCATCAACAACACAGCAGCACGGGCTACATCCTGCACATCCACAAAACCATTTACACCATTCGTATACCAGGGAAACTCTTTAAAAGTATTCTTGAAAATAGCACAGCTCGAGGAATGCCAATCACCATAACCCAGAATAGTACTTGGATTAAGAACCACTACATTCAAACCTTCACCCATACCCCTCCAAACTTCCCGCTCAGCATGATATTTACTGATGGCATATTGCGTATTCAATTTGCTATGCTGCCATTTCTTGTCCTCCGTTACATGATCACCATTGGCCGTTCTGCCAAGCGCAGCTACAGAGCTGATATGTACAAAACGCCGTACCCCCTTTTCCAATGCCACATTCACCATATTGGCCGTACCATCGATATTGACATGGAACATTTCCTTTTTCTCCTTAGGATCAAAAGAAACCATGGCGGCAGAATGGATCACCGTATCAACTCCTTCCATAGCTTCATCCAGCGATACAATATCCAGCACATCACCATCTACCCATTCCACCTTATCCAATATGGCGGCAGGAATAAAAAAAGGCAACTTGTTACTGCGGCGTATAGCCCGCACAAAATACCCTTGATCTACCAGCTCCCGGATGATATAAGCACCCAGGAAACCCGTACCGCCAGTAATAAGTACTTTATTTGACAAATGTTGATACGTTGATAAGTTAACAAGTTAATAAGGTGAGGTATCAACAGGCCGGTTTTCCTTTTCAACCTGTCAACATTTCAACTTATCAACCATTATAATCGTAATAACCTTTTTTAGTCTTCCTCCCTAACTCCTGCCTTTCCACCTTCTCCTGCTGGATCACAGAAGGTCGTAACCGCTCCGGACTTCCCAACTGTTCATAGACTGAGCAGCTAACAGCATAATTGATATCATTACCGATAAGGTCCATCAGTTTAAAAGGCCCCATCTTGAAACCAGTAGCTTCCAGTAATAGATCGATAGTCGCAAAATCACTGATACCCTGTTCGATCAGCCGTAACGCTTCGAGGTAATAAGGCCTTGCCACATGGTTCACGATGAAACCAGGAGCGTCTTTGCACAACACAGGCGTTTTATCCAGTTGCCGGGCCAGTTCCACTATAGAAGATATGGTTTCCTCATTACTATAAGGAGTCGTTACCACTTCCACCAGCTTCATCACAGGCGCAGGATTGAAAAAATGCATGCCGGCAACACGCTCGGGGCGAATTACCTGCTTCGCAATCTCAGTAACAGACAGAGAAGACGTATTGGTAGCGAAGATCACATCACTGTGATTCACCTCAGCAAGTTGATTGAAAAGAGATGTTTTGACAGGAGCTTTTTCAACGATCGCTTCAATAACAATATCAGCCAGGCAATCATTTACATCATTCGTAAAACGAAGGCGACTGAGCGTGTCAGCCTGCTCCTGGGCAGTTATTTTTTGTTTGTCTACCAGCTGTTGCAAAGAAACTTGCAAGCCTTTTTCAGCTTTGCGCACCATCTCCTCATTTACATCATACAGAATGGTATGAAAACCACGCTGTGCTGCCACCTGCGCAATACCACTTCCCATAGTGCCGGCGCCACAAACACAAACTGTCTGAACCATGACTTGTAGGATTAGATATTGCTATTTGTCCGGCTCTTCAAAAGCGCGGTAGCTATTCTGTATACTGAATTCTGTATGCTGTATTCTTTCCTCATATCGCACTCGTAAACTGTCGTAGGAACCGCACATCATTTTCACTGAAAAGGCGGATGTCGTTGATGCCATACTTCAACAGGGCAGGGCGCTCGATGCCCATACCAAAAGCGAAGCCGGTATATTTGTTGGAGTCGATCTTGCAGTTCTCCAGCACCTTGGGGTGAACCATTCCACAACCAAGGATCTCCAGCCAGCCGGTACGCTTGCAAACCGCACAACCTTCACCACCACAAATCTGGCATTGAATATCCATCTCTGCACTTGGCTCAGTAAAAGGGAAATAACTGGGGCGGAAACGAACCTTGATATCCTTGCCATACATTTCCTGAACGAAGAAGTACAACGTCTGCTTCAGATCGGCAAAAGATACATTCTCGTCAATATACAAACCCTCGATCTGGTGGAAGAAACAGTGACTACGGGCGCTTACCGTTTCATTGCGATACACGCGGCCGGGGCAGATAATTCGGATAGGCAGCGGATTTTGCTCCATAGCCCGTATCTGCGTATTGCTGGTATGCGTACGCAAAAGCCAGTCAGGCTTTTGCTGAATATAAAAAGTATCCTGCATGTCCCGCGCAGGGTGATGCTCGGGCAGGTTCAATGCAGTGAAGTTGTGCCAGTCATCTTCGATCTCGGGGCCTTCCGCTACAGAAAATCCCAAACGTTGGAAAATGCTGATCACATGATTCAGGAACAAATTGATAGGGTGGCGTGTGCCCATGGGCAATGGATCGCCGGGAAGCGTTACATCGATGGAGGGACCAGCAACAGCACTGCTGCTTTCCAGTTGTTGTTTCCAGGCTTCATATTTGCCCTCAGCCAGTTGCTTGAACTCATTCAATACCAGGCCAAACTCCTTCCGCTTGTCGGCAGCCACACTCTTCATCTCGGTAAACAGGTTCTTTACAATCCCCTTTGTACCAAGAAACTTAATACGGTAAGCTTCCAGCGCCTCGGCTCCGTCGGCAGCTACCTTTTCGATCTCCTTCTTATAGGCCTCAATCTGTTGTAACAATTGTTCCATACCGGCAAAGATAATGAAGGAAGACCGAAAAGTCTGGAAGTCAGTAAAGTCCGAAAAGTCCGGAACTCCCCAGGCCCTTCCCGCCTTTTCACCTTTCCGGCTACTTACATTTCCGACTTTCAGCCTATCTTGCGGCCATGTCGGATATTTTTAATATCGTTGATTTTCTGGAGCCTGTAAATAGAGCGGTACTGTCGCAGGATGAGTCGTACAAGGATGGACAATTAGGTAAAACCCTGCACGTATATGAAGAAGAAATGCCCGACCTCACCGGCGTCGACATCGTATTGGTAGGTTGCGGCGAAACCAGGGGCGCAGGCGTCCCGCCTACACCACAGTTGGCGCCCGACTGGATCCGCGCCGAACTGTACCAGCTTTTCTTCTGGCACCACGATGTATCCATAGCCGACATTGGAAACATTAAAAAAGGCGCCTCCCTTAAAGACACCTATGCAGCTCTCAAAACGGTGCTGGCCGAACTGACTGCTGCAGGTAAAATGGTGGTAATACTGGGTGGCTCACACGACCTTACCCTCGCACAATATGGCATGTATGCCGATCAGAAAAAAGTCATTGATGCGGTCTGTGTGGATGCACTCATCGACCTTTCGATCGACACACCACAGCGCGATAAGAACTTCCTGATGGAAATGCTCACCGGTGAGCCCAATTTCATCAGGCACTACAACCACGTCGCGTTCCAGAGCTACTACATCCATCCCCACATGCTCGAAACCATGGACAAGCTCCGGTTCGATTGCTTCCGCGTAGGCATGGTGAAAGAACAGATAGAAGAAATGGAGCCCGTTATTCGGAATAGCCAGCTCTTTAGCTTTGATATTTCAGCAATCGCTAATGCGTTTGCACCTGCCAATACGATTACGCCCAATGGCCTGAACGGAGAAGAAGCCTGTATCCTCATGCGCTATGCAGGCATGAGTACCAATGTTACCACGGTAGGCATATACGGCTACATGCCCGCCAAAGACAAAGAAGCACTGACGGCCAAACAGATCAGCCACATGCTATGGTACCTCGTCGATGGCCGCAGCCGCGGAAAACGTGAAGCCCAGGTAGAAGAAAAAGAATCCTTCAACGAATTTCACATGGCCTTCGCCGAAATAGAATCCGTATTCCTCCAAAGCAAAAAAACAGGACGTTGGTGGATGCAGCTGCCCGATAAAAAATTCATTCCCTGCTCCTATAAAGATTATCTCCTCGCCGGTCGCAATGAGATACCCGAGCGCTGGCTCCGCGCACAGGAAAGAGAATAAGAATTGACCTAATTAGCCTATTAGTGGGTATATTGGTGCTATGAAAAAAAGTACCGGATATATCATTGGTTCCCTGCTGTTTTTTGCGGCCTGCTCACCGCAGAAAGCCATCAACAAACAAGTCCACAAATCAATCCTGCAAGACCCCGCCATCAGCAAGGCCCATATCGGTATCAGTCTTTTTGATGTAAATGACAATAAGTACCTCTACAATTACCAGGGCGACCAATACTTTGTACCCGCCTCCAATACCAAGATCGTTACCTGCTTTGCGGCGTTGAAATACCTGGGCGACAGCCTTACCGGCGTTCGCTATCTCGAAAATGACACGGCAATCTTCCTGCTGCCGGCCGGCGACCCAACCCTGCTACATCCCGAATTCAAAAAACAACCGGTAGTAGACTTCCTCCAAAAGACAACAAAAAATGTCTACATCACCGATCAGGATTGGAAAGACAGGGCCCTTGGTTCAGGATGGGGATGGAGCGATTACAACGAAGAATACATGGCCGAGCGTAGCCCGCTCCCTGTCTTTGGCAACATCATTCGTTGGGTACAGGAAGCCCCCGAGGGAGTACAAAATGAAGACCCGCTTTTTGCACCCAGCCCTTCGGTATATTCCATTCCCGAAGTAGAATGGAAAGTGCGCTTCAACGGCGATACGGCAGTAAAAAGCTTTTACGTAGAGCGCGAGCAGGCCGAAAATGTCTTCCACATCACACAAGGAAAAGAAAAGAAGAAAGAACAGGAAGTGCCATTTGTTACACATGGCCTGCAGTCGGCACTTGAACTGTTGCCCGATACACTGCACAAAGAAGTCGCCTACAAAACATGGAAAACAACACGCAGCCTGCAACCCATGATCAACAGCCGGAAACCGGTAGCCATACATTCACAACTTACCGATTCCATGCTGAAGCCGATGATGTACAGGAGCGATAACTTTTATGCCGAGCAAACACTACTCATGGTGAGCAACCAGAAGTTGGGTGTAATGAGCGACCGACTGATCATCGATACACTCCTGAAAACCGATCTGGCCGATCTGCCACAGGCGCCGCGCTGGGTAGATGGTAGCGGTTTGAGCAGGTACAACCTGTTCACACCACAAGATTTTATAACCATCCTCAACAAAATGCGCGAGCAGTTTGGAATGGACCGCCTCAAAAAAATATTACCTACCGGGGGAACCGGCACATTGGGCAACTTCTATAAAAAAGACAGCGGGTACATTTTTGCTAAAACAGGCACTCTGTCGGGAGTGGTGGCATTAAGCGGCTACCTCTACACACAGAAAAACAAGCTCATCCTGTTTTCTGTGCTGGTCAACAACCACAATGGAAATGCAGTAGCAGTACGACGCACAGTAGAAGCCTTCATCACAAGCATCCGCGAGAAGTACTAATAAATGCTGACAACAAAAAGCCCGTTCTGCATTACTGCAAAACGGGCTTTTTTTATATTATTTGCAACTAAGGCGCAACTACTTCCATCCATCTCCATCCAGCATATTACCCAGGCCACCGAGGATACTACCCTCCTCTTTACGCTTATAAGTACCATAAGCAAGGATACGGCCTGCCAGACGGCTGATCGGCAGCGTTTGTATCCACACTTTGCCAGGACCACGCAGCGTAGCAAAGAATAAACCTTCACCACCAAACAACGTATTCTTGATGCCACCTACAAATTGAATATCATAATTGATATGCCTTGTATATGCTACAAGACAGCCGGTATCTATGCGTAAAAACTCACCCGGTTGTAATGTCTTTTCAAACACGTGACCGCCGGCATGCACAAAAGCCATACCATCGCCCTCCAGCTTTTGCATGATGAAACCTTCACCGCCAAACAAACCGGTGCCCAGTTTCCGTTGCAGCTCGATGCCGATAGACACACCCTTGGCAGCACACAGGAAAGAATCCTTTTGAGCTACGATCTTACCCTCATAGCGCGAAAGATCAAGCGGAATGATCTTGCCGGGATAAGGAGAAGCAAAACTTACCCTTTTCTTGCCTTGACCCACATTGGTAAAGGCGGTCATGAACAGACTTTCACCAGTAAGGATGCGTTTACCGGCCGACATCAGCTTGCCCAATAAGCCTTGTTGCGGTTGCGAACCGTCGCCAAACATGGTTTGCATCTGGATACCGTCGTCCATCATCATGAACGCGCCACTTTCCGCTACGGCTGTTTCATTCGGGTCAAGCTCAACCTCTACATATTGCATCTCTTCACCGTAAATACGATAATCTATTTCATGATTCGTTTTCATATAATAGTCAATTGTTTAGTTCAAAATTAATTAAAGCGCTCGTTGAAAAAGCACATTTAATAAGTAGTAAAAAAAAGGAAATATTACAGCCGGCAGAAAAATAAAGGCCCGGCTAATAGCCAGGCCCTTACAATATGGAGAAATAACAATTTAAAACCAGCTGCCAATAAATGCTTCATTCACACGCTCCTTGGCAAGCTTACGCCTGCGGCGCGCCTTGGCAAAACGGTGCGCCACCATAGTCACCAGCATCAGCAACATAAACACTAAGGTAAAAGGAGGAATACCCAGGAAGGAGATCCATTTACCACCATACATCCTGCGCATCGGACGCTTCAGCCTTTCACCGATCAGGTACATACTTGGCACAATGATCAATGTCATGAAAAACGCAAACGAAAGACCAAAGATGATGGTCCAGGCGAGCGGTTTCCAGAACACTGCGTTGTCGCCACCAAAGAAGATCTTTGGATTCAGGTCGGAGAATAACGTTAAGAAGTTGATATTAAAACCAATGGCCAGCGGGATCAAACCGAGGATGGCCGCGATCGCTGTTAACAATACGGGAATGATCCGCGTTTTACCAGCCTCTACCACAGCTTCCCTTGTCTTCATACCACGACCACGCAACTCTTCCGTAAACTCGATCACGAGGATACCATTCTTTACCACAATACCTGCTAATCCCACGATACCGATACCGGTCATTACAATGGAAACCTGCATACCAGTTAAAGCAAAACCGATCAATACGCCAATCACACTGAAGATGATCTCCATCAGGATCATGACCGATTTACTTACAGAGTTGAACTGCAATACGAGGATCAATAAGATCAACATCAATGCAATGACCAATGCAAGTATCAGGAAGTTGAACGTCTCTGCCATCTGCTCACCCTGGCCCGTTTGACGGATGGTAACATTATCTGGCTTCTTCTTGAAATTATCGATATGCACCTTGAGCTCTTCATTTACCGCAGCTGGGTTATACCCCTGGCTTTCCAGTACATTCGATACCAGCGTGATCGTTCTCTTCTGGTTCTTGCGCTTTACGCTACCCAGCGTGCTGGTATAATCCATCTTCACCACCGAACTGATCGGAATACTTTTAAATCCACCAGTAGCCATATCCCGGAAATAGATCTTCATATTCAGCAGGTCACCCAGGCTTTTACGTTGAAGCTCCAGGTTACGCAACTGGATCTTATACTCATCCTCACCATCCTTGATCTTCGATACCTCACGGCCAAACAAGGCAGTACGCAGCTCCATGCCGATTTGATAAGAAGATACCCCTTCGATCAATGCCCGCTCACGATCTACAGTGAAAGTGATCTCAGGGTTCGTAAGGTCCACATCCATCTTCAACTCTTCCACACCCGGCGTATTGATGGAGTCCAGGTAATTCTTTAATATGGTAGCCGTTTTGATCAGATCATCAAAATTTTCACTGGCTACCTCGATATTTACAGGAGGATCAGTAGGAGGACCACCCTGTTCCTGGCTTACCGATAACTCAGCACCCGGTATACCCTTCACCACCTGGCGTATTGAATCCAGATAAGGACGTGTTGAGTGACCATGCCGCTTTTCATACTCCACAAAAGAGATCTGAATACGTCCCAGTTCAGGCCTTGTACTGCGGTCACCACTCATCGGGTCACCGGCGCCTACAGCGACGTTACTGATAGCGCTTTCTACAATGGGGTTGGTTTTGCCATTATCGATGCCGAGCACCTTATATACACGGCCTTCTAACACGCGCGTCACCGAATCCGTATAATTCACATCCGTACCTACCGGAAGCTTCATGTACACATAGATCTGGTTGGGATCACCGGTAGGAAAAAGGATCACAGGCACCTTCGCTGCACCAAAAAGAAACAGAGAGAATAGGAACAAGCCAAATGTGCCAATCAATAACCACACGGGCCTCCATCCTTTCAGCGCCCAACGTAGCAAACTTTCATAATGATTCATCAACCAGGGCAAAAAGCTATGTTGGAACCGGCGGATCATACCCTCCAGTACATACTTGTTCAGAATAGCCACCAGTACAAAGAAGATCAATAAATTACCAAGAAAGGTATAGCCGCCAAGGTCCAGTAAGATACCTACGCCCAGCGCAACCCATAAAGCAGGGCTTCTGAAAATATCCGATTTCCGCTTCTTGCCATGCTCCTCATGATTCATGAAATCCACAGCAAACACGGGGTTCATGATAAATGCCACGATCAGTGAAGCAGTAAGCGTAAAGATCAGCATCGTAGGCAGGTAGATCATGAACTTACCGATAATACCTGGCCAGAACAGCAACGGGAAGAAAGGAGCAAGCGTCGTAACGGTACCCGATAGAACAGGTATGAATACTTCCCCCGCAGCCATCATGGCCGACTTCTCAGCCGTAAGCTTGCCTTTCGACTGCACAAAGATCCGGTGCGTATTCTCGATCACCACGATCGCATCATCCACAATGATACCAAGCCCAAACACCAACGCAAACAACACCATGAAGTTCAGCGTCACATTAGCCCCCACGATAAGGTCGGCAGCCGGTAAGAAAATGAAGGCTACGAACATACTCAGTGGAACCGACAAGGCTACGAAGAACGCATTCGTAACACCCATGAAGAACATCAGGATCAACAATACCAGCACAAAACCAATAACGATGGTATTAACCAGTTCGTCAAAAGAAGTCCTGGTCGCTTTACTCATATCACCGGTGATCACTACATCCAGCTCTTTGGGAAATTGCTGCTCCTTCATCTCGGCAACAGCCTTCTTCACATCATCAGACGTCTCGATCAGGTTCTCACCAGAGCGTTTGATGATATTCAGCGTAATAACGTTCTTGCCATTCAGGCGTGCATAACTTTCCTTGTCCTTGATGGTATCCTTGATAATAGCAATATCTTTTAGGTAAATAGCAGCACCTTTGGGGTTGCGTACGATCACCTTCTCGATATCGAAAGAAGTTTTGAACTGACCCTTCAATTGCAGATTACGTTTGGTGTCTCCCACATCAAGCAAGCCGCCGGAGATATCCAGATTTTCACGCGCTACTGCATTAGCGATATCGTCAAACGTAACATTGGCAGCCTGCATCTTGTAGTTGTCCACATTGATCTGGAACTCCCGTTCAGGAGCACCTACCAGGTCTACCCGGTTGATCTGTGGAAGTTCTTCCAGCCTGTCTTGCAGATCATCCGCATACTCCTTCAGCTTCATCACGTCAAAATTCCCACTCACATTCACATACATGATAGGCTGGTCCGAAAAGCTTACTTCCAATACAGTAGGCTCTTCAGTAAGATCAGTAGGCAGGTCTTGCTTGGCCTTGTCTACGGCATCCTTTACCTTTTGTAAAGCAATATCAGTTTTAACATCCGTATCGAACTCAACGGTGATGGCAGAATAATCCTGTATAGAAGTACTCGTTACCTTATTGATCTTGGCGCCGGTAATACCCTTGATCTGCTTTTCAATAGGTTGAGTAACCAGGTTCTCCATGTCTTTGGGAGAGTTACCAACATTGATCGTTTGAACATAGATCGTAGGGATCACAATGTCGGGATATTGTTCCTTGGGCAAAGTCACAAACTGGTAAACACCCGCCAGCGTCACAAACAACATCACCAGGTAGATCGATGTTTTGTTCTTGATACTCCAGGTCGTTGGGCCAAAATGTTTGAACTTGTCCGTTATATTTTCCAGAACACTCATAAGATTGTTTTAAGAATGGTTGAATCTTCTTGGCAGCCTTCCGTCCGGACTTTCGGACTATCCGGCTTGCCGACTTCCTGTCTATTTTACATCCGTAGTGATCGCTTGCCCGTCATACAACCCCTGGAATCCTTCAGTAATTAACTGCTCACCCGCAGCAAGGCCACTCTTCACTTCCAGCCTGTCACCATACAACTCACCCACGGTAATGGCACGCTTACGGGCCACAAGTTTATTGCCCTCTTTTACCGCCACCAGCACAAACTTGCCTTTCTCATCACTCTGTAGCGTGGCGATGGGAACAGTAATTGCTTTGGGAGCTGCATAATCCTGAATACGTGCAATAGCGAGTTGATTCGGGCGAAACTTTCTATTAGCGGGAATTCTTGCCTCAACCTGGAAAGAACGGGTGTCTGGGTTGATCTGCCTGCCTGCTACATTCACCTTCGCACGCAGCGTGTCATTATTCATTTCAGGCAGCGTGATCAATAAATTACTGCCCACATCCACACGGCCCTGGTAACTTTCAGGCACGTCTACAACCACTTTCAGTTCACTGGAGTTTACGATGGTGATACCGCGATGAGAAGCACTGCTGCCGGCAGCAAAAGCTTCACCCACCTTAATGGAAACCTCATCAGCTACACCACTTATTTCTGCATGCACATTCGTCAATTCAGACTGCTCCTTCAATAAGTCGATCCCCTTTTGGATATTGTCAACATTAGCCTTTGCATTCAGTAACTCGATCTCTGTACCGATCTTTTGGTCCCACAGATTCTTGCGGCGGTCGTAAGTAGTTTGTGCCAATGCAAGGTTGATCTTGGCTTGCTCGATCTGTTGCTGCGTCATGGGATCATCCAATTTCATCAGCAATTGCCCTTTACGTACAGGATCACCTTGCTTCACATAGATGGCCTTTACAAGACCACCAGCATTACGCGGAGTCACATACACTATGTTCTGCGCATCTATTCTTCCTTTCAGATCGATATAATGCGTAAACTGGCTGGGAGCAACCGGAGAAACGGCTACCAGCTTGGTTTTTTCTTCCTTCACCATTGAAGTGTCCAGCCTGGAAAGCTCCGCTTCCAGCGAGTCGATCTTTACCGCCAGCGTCTTTTGTTCACCCTTCAGCTTTTCCAGCTCGGCTTTCTTCTTCGCCAGGTCTTTATCGCCCGATGATGCACCGCAAGCAGCGAGTACAACCAGCAGGACCAGGGCACTTAATTTATACATCGTTTTCATGATTCGTGTTTTAATGCTATTAATGAGGTTGTAATGGTTTAAAGTTTGCCAACAGCTTTCAGGTAATCCACCTTGGCAATAACGGCATCATACAAAGAACTGTAATAGTTTATCTGCGCTACCCGTAAGTCAGATTGTGCGGTGGTTACCTCGAGGTTAGTACCCAGCCCCTGCTCATACTTCTTCTTAGTCTGGTTATAAACATTCTCCGCCAGTACCATATTCTTACGCTGATAATCCATTGTCACAACAGCGCTGTTCAACGTTGTACGGGCAGTCTCTACCTCATTATCGATCGTTTGCTTCAGGTATTCGATATTATTATCCGTTTGTTGAAGCGTCAATCGCGCCTTACTGATGCGTGCATTCTTGGCCAACCCCTCAAAAATGGGAACAGAAACCTTTAAACCTACCAGGGCGGTAGTAAACCAGTCACCTTTCGAAAAAAAGTCAAACTTATTACGTTGAGCATTCTTGCTGAAATTGCCTATTAATGCCACAGTAGGCAGCTTGCTAAGCTGATAACGCTTAATATTGAATTCATTCAGCTTTCTCAACCACTCGGCCTGCTCATATTCTTTGCGGTCGGTATAATTATAAGCCGTGTCGAGAATATCAGTCTTCAACTCTTGCTCGGAAACAGTATCCGTCAACGCTAGCGTATGGCGTATGGGCATGCCCATCAGCAACTTTAAACCCAGCAAACCATTACTCAACTGATTATCCAGCTTTATCTTTTCAGTCCGCAGGTTCGCCAGCGTCACATCAGCCCTGTCAACATCCAGTTTCTCGGCAAAACCATTGTCATACAAAGCCTTCGTGTCGTGCAATAACTTCTCAAAACGCTCGATATTGGCATCGATAGTGCCAATTTGCTTCTTGCCTACCACCAGCTGGTAATACACCTTATACACATTCGCTTTGATCTGCTCCTGCGTCACCTCAGCAGTCTTCGTTATATATTGAATAGAGGCATCCCTGGCCTTTAAGCCAATAAACACCTGCCCATCAAACAACAACTGCGATAGACTTACACCGGCAGAGCTGGTCCACTTGGTACCAAACTGCGCCTGGATAAACCCGAAATCACTGGGCGAAACAATAGCATTACCGTTACCATCTTTCACACCCTCCTGCTCCAGCACACCATAAGTGGCCATAGCAATGAAGTTGGGAAAACTTTGCACGGGTACTTTGGGATAATAATTCACATCGACGTTTCCGCTGATCTGAGGCAGGGCGGCCGATGTGATCTCTTTGTTGTCCTGTTGCTGCAACTGAATAGCCAGCAACACGTTCTTCACCTGAGCGCTGTTTTTCATGGCATAATCAACACACTGCCTGATCGACAGAGCGTGACGCGTGCTATCCTGTGCCAGCGTAGGGTAGATCGCCAGACAGGCTAACAATAACATCAGGGAGTTTTTACTTCGTCTTACCTGATAAGGTCTCATGTTTTGCTTGTTTTAAACGTTCTTCTTTATATTTTACGATCAGCTTATAACCTTTCAGAGAAGCCAGGCCATATACATAATGCTCGATGATCTCCTTGGAGACATCAGCCAGGCTATATTTGGTAGGGGGGAAAAGGTCAATATTGAAGGCGACCATCATAGAATCCAGCCGGAACTTGGAAATGATCTCTATATTAATATCATCCCGGTACAAACCTTCAGCCAGGCCCCGCTCCATATTCTTGCGGATAACCTGCAACAAAAACTTATTCTTATGATCCATGAACTTTTGGTAACCCCGGAAGTGGAATTTTTCCAGGTCATAGATCAACATGGGGTTCATATTGCGAAACTGCTCCAGTAAACGGTCAATCGTAAAAAAGATCTCCTGCACCGCATCATGCGCATCCTTTACCAGCGCCAGACAATCATTTTGCATGCTGTTGATGTCAAACTCCACCACACTGTCTACCAACTCATCCTTGTCTACAAAGTATTGGTAGATAGTCTTTTTACTCATGCCCAGCGCATTGGCGATATCATCCATACTCACACTCCGGATTCCATACTTCATGAACAACTCCTCAGCCTTCTGCCTGATCCGTTCCTTCGTATTTGATTCGACTGTCATAATTCGGGGCCAAAACTATGGAAACTTTTTTCGTTACGAAAGTTTCCAAGCGTCTTTTTTTGGGAATCTTAGCAGATAAAACAGGCAAACACTTGTTTGTAACCCATCTCCATAAAAGGGTTGAATGCGACAATATCAGACAGTAGCATATTATATAAATCCATGACACTTAAGAAAAAAGTAATCGAAATAAACTCAGGCAGGCTGGCCGCGCAGATGTAATTTTGCGTAAACCATTGTTGTAACATGAAGACCAAACGGGTACTGAGAAAAATTTTCCAATATTTCTTACAAGGACTCATTATCCTGGCGCCCATAGCCCTCACCATCTACGCCGTAACCGTTTTATTCAACTTTGTTGATGGCATATTGCCCGGTCTTGTACAAAAGATATTTCCCCATTTAATAGTCACCGACGCTGAAGGCAATGTCAGGATTCCCGGAGTGGGATTCGTATTGGTAATACTCATTGTTATATTGGTAGGCTATATATCCTCATCCTATATCATTAGCCGCCTGGTAGATTTATTTGATAAAATACTGGAGCGAACACCCGGAATAAAGCTGATCTATAGCACCATCAAAGATTTCTTCGAAGCCTTTGCCGGCGACAAACGTAAGTTTGATAAAGCAGTATTGGTAAGCGTAGAATCGTTGGATGTGTGGCAGGTAGGCTTTATTACACGGGAGGAGCTGAACGACTTTGGTTTGCAGGAACATGTGGCAGTGTACGTTCCACAAGCCTATGCCCTTACCGGCCGCCTGTACTTTGTTAAGAAAGACCGCGTACGCCTCCTGACCGATGTAACCTCCACCGAAGCCATGAAGTTTGCCATCTCCGGCGGCGTCACCCACCTCGACGACGAACACGAAGAGAAGAAGTAAAGTCGAAGCAAACGGAATTGCCCGGTCCTTTAGGGCCGGGATAAAGAATCGACAAAGTTTCTTTGGGCTTTAGCCCAATTGTACAAACCAATATCACTTATGAAAAAAGCCACACTAATTGCTTTTCTATTATGCTCATTTCACCAAGCCTTCTGCTGGGGCTTCTACGCCCACAAAAAGATCAACTACCTCGCCGTATTCCTCCTGCCACCGGAAATGATGGTACTCTACAAACCCCACATCAACTTCCTCAGCGAACACGCCGTTGATCCCGACAAACGCCGCTACGCTTTAGACATAGAAGCCCCGCGCCACTACATCGACATCGACCACTATGGCCAATATCCCTACGATTCCTTACCACGACAGTGGAATGACGCCATAGAGAAGTACACACAAGATAGTCTGATGAAATACGGTATAGTACCCTGGTGGATACAAACCATGCAACACCGCCTCACAGAAGCCTTCAAACAAAAAGACCAGGCAAGAATATTAAAACTTTCAGCCGATATTGGCCATTATATCGGTGACGTACATGTTCCCTTACACGTATGCAGCAACCACAACGGACAACATACAGGCCAGCAAGGCATACATGGATTTTGGGAATCGAGAATACCCGAACTGCTGGCCGAAAAAGAATGGGACTTTTATATAGGCAAAGCCGGATACATCAATGACCCTGGCAACTTTATCTGGAACAGAGTATTGGAAAGCGCAGCAGCAGCCGATACGGTGCTAACCTTTGAGAAAGCACTCAACCACGAATACCCTGCCGATCAGAAATTTGCTTTCGAACACCGCAATGGAATAATAACCCGGCAATACGCACAAGCCTATTGTCGGCAGTACAACCGTCGGCTCAACAACATGGTAGAGCGACGCATGCGGCAATCCATATATGCAGTAGCCTCGTTTTGGTACACAGCCTGGGTAAATGCGGGACAGCCCGATCTGAAACAATTGACCAATAAGCACTTCAGTGAAACAGAGCGCAAAGAATTGGAGACCCTTAACCAACAGTGGAAAGCGGGAAAAGCCCCGTCCAGAAACTGCGATTGATATATAAATAAACAAGTCTACCAATATACTGGAAAATGAAGCAGCTGGTGACCGCCAACCAGCCCCCTGTAACCTGAAACTTTGTAACCTGCAACTGGAAACTGACACCCGGAAACCAGAAACAATCGTTACCTTTGCCCTTCTTTTTTAATCAGAGAAATCATTAGAGCCGTGACATCAGCGATTTATAACTTCAATGCTGGCCCCAGCATATTGCCAAAGACCGTATTTGAACAAGCAGCACAAGCAGTCCTGAACTTCAACAATACAGGCCTATCCATCCTGGAATTAGGACACCGCACCGAAACCTTCCAGGCGGTGATGAACGAAGCCATCTCCCTGGTAAAAGAATTGATGCAACTGGATGCAGACCATGAGGTATTATTCCTGCATGGCGGCGCCTCCACACAATTCTTCCAGGTGCCCATGAACCTGCTGAACGATAACGAAATAGCAGCATACACCGATACCGATATATGGGGAGCCAAAGCTATTAAAGAAGCACGTCTCTTTGGACATGTAGAAGTAGTAGGCAGTTCAAAAGAAGCCAACTACAACTACCTGCCTAAAAACATGATCGTTCCAAAAACGGCCAAATACCTGCACATCACTACCAACAATACGATATATGGTACACAGTGGCAGGATATGAACCCCTTCTACGAAACAGGCGTTCCCTTGGTAGCTGATATGAGCAGCGACATCCTCAGCCGTACACTCGACTTCAAT
This sequence comes from Paraflavitalea sp., assembly GCF_059502485.1. Taxonomy (NCBI): domain Bacteria; kingdom Pseudomonadati; phylum Bacteroidota; class Chitinophagia; order Chitinophagales; family Chitinophagaceae; genus Paraflavitalea; species Paraflavitalea sp. The sequence goes on along the minus strand of NZ_JCACET010000008.1, from coordinate 82,077 downwards.
AAATACGACTTCATCTATGCAGGCGCGCAGAAAAATGTGGGCGCAGCAGGCGTAAACCTGGTGGTGGTAAACAAGAACATATTAGGAAAGGTAGATCGCAAGCTGCCAGTGATGATGGACTACCGCAACCACATCGAGAACGGCTCTATGCTCAACACACCGCCGGTGTTTGCTGTATACGTATGTATGCTCACCCTCCGCTGGCTGAAAGAGCAGGGTGGAGTAGCAGCGATAGAAAAGATCAACAACGAAAAAGCAGCCTTGCTCTACAGCACAATAGATAAGAACCCCATCTTCAAAGGAACAGCAGCGGTGGAAGACCGCAGTAAGATGAACGTCACATTTGTGATGGACGACCAGGCGCTCGAAAAAGAGTTCCTGGCCCTTTGCAAAGAAAACGGCATGGTAGGTGTAAAAGGATACCGCACGATAGGAGGTTTCCGCGCTTCCCTCTACAACGCAATGCCACTGGCAGGCGTACAGGCACTAACCAGTCTCATGAACGACTTTGCACAACGAAAAGGATAAACACAACAACAACCATTATGGCATCTATACAACCATTCAAAGCATTGCGGCCAAAACCTGAGTTAGCCGCCCAGGTAGCCTCCCGTCCATATGATGTATTGAACAGCAAAGAAGCCCGTGAAGAAGCAGCAGGAAACCCATACTCCTTCCTGCACATCACCAAATCAGAGATTAGTCTCCCTGAAAATATCGACATCCACACACAGGAAGTATACGATAAGGCAAAAGAAAACCTCGCAGCTTTTATACAACGTGGCATCCTGTTCCGTGAAGACAAAGCCTGCTACTACATCTACCAGTTGGTGATGAATGGCCGTAGCCAGACAGGACTTGTTTGCGGTAGCTCAGTAGACGACTACGAGCAGGACATCATTAAGAAACACGAATTCACCCGCCCCGAAAAAGAGCAGGACCGCATCAACCACATCAAGACCTCCGGTGCACAAACAGGTAATGTGTTCCTCGCCTATAAAAACGTAACAGAGCTGGACAAGCTCATCGACGACTGGAAAGCAGGCCATCATCCCGTATACAACTTCACGGCAGATGACAACATTAGCCACACCATTTGGGTGGTGAACAATGACGAAGCGATCAAATCCATCACAGATATTTTCGCTACGGTAGTACCGGCTACTTACATTGCCGATGGTCACCACCGTGCGGCATCAGCAGCCAAAGTGCGCAAAGCCCTCGGAGAGAAAACCACACCGGAAGCCAACTACTTTCTCACCACGCTGTTCCCCTCCAACCAGTTGTACATCATGGATTACAACCGCGTGGTAAAAGACCTCAATGGATTGACGGAAGCAGAACTCCTCCAAAAGCTGACAGCCGATTTCACCGTTGAAAAAATTGCAGCGCCGTTAGCACCAGAAAACCTGCACGAGTTTGGCATGTACCTCAAAGGACAGTGGTATAAACTCACTTCCAAAGAAGGTACGTTCACAACTGACCCCATTGGCGTATTGGATGTATCGATCCTCTCCAACAATGTGCTCGACAAATGGCTGGGCATTAAAGACCAGCGTACCGATAAACGCATCGATTTCATTGGCGGCATCCGTGGATTGGGTGAACTGGAAAAAAGAATCAACAGCGGAGAAATGGCAGTTGCCTTCAGTCTGCATCCCGTTACCATTCAGCAACTGTTCGATATTGCCGACAGCGGCAATGTAATGCCACCCAAAAGCACCTGGTTCGAGCCCAAGCTCCGCGACGGTTTGCTCACACATCTGATAGCTTAAAACCCTAACATAACTTCACTTTAATTCGCACTGCGAGGCTATAAGCCTCGCAGTTTTATTTTCGGGCCTTTGGTCCGTCTCCAGAGAAGGGGTGCCGAAGGCGGTCCTTTATTTCCTCACAATCCATCAAATCCTCAAAATCGTGGTTCAGACATTTTAGCTATATTACACTAAACGATTACTGCTGCTATGAGCCGGACCAATCACTGCATTGCATTCATCATCAGCCTGGGAATTATCCTTACCCTCATCACTGGTTGCCGGTCCGGCAGCCCGGAGCAGCCACCCCTCTTTGAAACATTGGACAGCGACCGCACCGGCCTCAACTTCTCCAACACACTCACACAAAGCAACAGCATCAACATGCTGAAGTATATGTACTTCTACAATGGGGCAGGAGTAGGAGCAGGCGATTTCAACAACGATGGCAACATAGACCTTTTCTTCGCAGCCAATCAGCAACCCAATCGGTTATACCTCAATACAGGCAACCTACAGTTTAAAGACATCACCCGTGAAGCCCATATACCGCAGGATACGGGATGGAGCACGGGCGTTTCTGTAGCAGATGTGAACAATGATGGCTTGCTCGACATCTACATTTGTCGGGTAGGCAACTACGAAACCCTGCAAAGCCACAACCAGCTATTGATCTGTGAACGTATTGAGAACGGCATACCCATTTATAAAGAACAGGCAAAAGAATATGGATTGAACTTCTCCGGATTTAGCACACAGGCCGCCTTCTTCGACTACGACCTCGATGGCGATCTGGATATGTACTTGCTCAACCACTCGCTGCGCTACAACAGCACCTTTGCAGCCCGGACTACCTACGCAGGTACGTACGATTCCCTTTCGGGCCACCGCATGTTCAGGAACGACAATGGGCACTTCACCAATGTCACCCGCGAATCAGGCATCAACAGTTCGGTCATTGGATATGGATTAGGTATTGCTGTCTCCGACATCAACCTCGATGGCTGGCCCGATCTCTACATTGGCAACGACTTTCACGAAAACGATTACCTCTACATCAACCAGCACGATGGCACCTTTAAAGACGAGCTGACCAACAGTATCATGCACACGAGTCAGTTTTCGATGGGCGTGGATGTTGCCGATATCAACAACGATGCTTATCCAGAGATTGTTTCCATGGATATGCTGCCATCAGACCCATACATACTTAAAAGATCACTGGGAGAAGATGCATACGATATTTTCCACACGAAGATCAAACACGGCTACAACTATCAGTACGCCCGCAATGCCCTCCAGCTCAATCGGCGCAATGGTCAGTTTAGCGAAATCGGATTGTACGCAGGCATATACGCTACCGATTGGTCCTGGGCGCCCTTGTGGATGGATTTCGATAACGACGGCCTGAAAGACCTCTTTGTTTCCAACGGTATACCCAAGCGGCTCAATGATATCGACTACGTAAACTACATTTCCAACGACGAGATACAACGAAAGATAAGAGGAGGAGAGATGCAGGAAAAAGACATGGCATTGATCAACAAATTCCCGGAGATCAAACTGCCCAACCGATTTTTCCGTAACACGGGCAACGCCCATTTTGAAGATGAAGGCAATAAGATTGGCAACGACAGGCCCACCTATTCTAATGGTGCTGTGTACGCCGACTTCGACAACGATGGCGATTTAGATATTGTGGTAAATAACATTAATGAACCTGCCCTGCTGTATCGAAACACCACGAACGATAAAACGGGCAAACATTTCCTGTCCATACAATTGAAAGGACCAGCCGGCAACACAAATGCAGTAGGTGCCAAAGCCATTGTATTTGCCGATGGCGGCATCCGCACCTATGAAAAGTTCCCCACCCGCGGATTTCAATCCTCTATGGAACTTCCGCTGCACATTGGGCTGGACAATACGGAAGTAGATTCCATGTTCATAGTGTGGCCCGACAATACGTACCAGCCAGTTCACTGGTCTGATACGAATCACATCACCATTAAATACGAGCCCGGTAACTTAGCTAAATTCGATTACACGCTGCTGACTGCAGCCTACAAGAGCAACTTGCAGCATGTTAATGATATCACACGAGACGTTAACCTCCAATACTTCCACCAGGAAAACCACTTTGTTGAATTTGACCGCGAACCCCTCATACCCCACATGGTATCCACCGAGGGCCCGGCGCTGGCAGTGGGAGATATGAACGGCGATGGCCTGCAGGATGTATTCATAGGCGCTTCCAAGGCGAAAAAGAATGCGTTGTTCCTGCAAACACGCAACGGTAAATTTGAAAGATCAATACAGTCTGCTCTGGACAACGATAGCACCTGTGAGGACGTAGACGCATGCTGGGTAGATGTAAACAATGACAAATGGCCCGATCTGGTAGTGGCAAGTGGAGGCAATGAATATTACGGTCGCGAAGCATTCCTCTTGCCAAGAGTGTACATCAATGATGGCAAAGGACACCTGAATAAAATAAGCGACGCTTTTAGCGATATATATATTACAGCGGCTTGCGTGGCTCCATATGATTTTAACGGCGATGGATTTGTAGACCTCTTCATTGGAGGCCGTGCCTTTCCCTATGAATATGGACGTGTGCCCCGCTCTTACTTGCTATTGAATGATAAGACAGGCAAGTTCAAAGATGTTACAGCACAGTATGCGCCGGATCTGGTACAGCCAGGCTTCGTAACACAAGGCAAATGGATTGACATTGATAAAGATGGCGACCAGGATTTGCTGACCACGATGGAATGGGGCGGTGTCGATGCATACATCAATAACAAAGGCAAATTCACCCGGCAGGCTATTACAGAAAAGAAAGGCTGGTGGAATTTCCTCCTGCCCTGCGATATCGACCAGGATGGAGACATTGATCTCATTGCTGGTAACCTCGGCCTCAACAGTCGGCTTGCTGCTTCAGACAAAGAGCCGATCAAAATGTATTATGCCGACTTCGACGACAATGGCCGGAAAGAACAGGTCCTCACCTATTTTCTGCAAGGCCGTGAAATACCCTTTGCCAATAAAGACGAGCTGCAACGTCAGATGCCCGTATTGAAAAAGCGTTTCCTCTATGCCGGCGATTTTGCCAAAGCAACATTGGCGGAAATATTTACAGAAGAGAAACTGAAGAAAGCAGACGTATTCACTGCCAACTATCTTTCCAATGCGATCCTGATCAACCAGGGGAATATGAACTTCACATTGCAGCCCATGCCCTGGCAGGCACAGCTTGCAACCTATCGCGACGCGGTAATGATCAATGCTAACAACGATTCCCTGCCCGATATCTTATTAGGCGGTAATTTCTACGACAACAACATCCAGATGGGACGTTACGATGCAGACATGGGGACGATACTTGTAAACAAAAGCAAAGGAGTAGTAGCAGAAACGATTAACGGAACGCCAATAAAAGGTCAGGTACGGCACATCGCATCAATACAAATAGGAAAACAACAGGCATATATACTGGCAAAGAATAACGACAGCCTACAGGTTATAAAGCTGTCACACTGAGCATTAACGTACCAACGTCACAACCCCCTTTTGCACCATACCCCGGCCATTCAGCGTTTCCATTTCCAATAAATACACATACGTGCCGGTAGGCTGGGCAATGCTTCTGAAAGTGCCATCCCATCCCGCGCGGATATCAGTAGAATAAAATACCTGTTCCCCATACCGGTTATAAATGCGCAGACTGATTAGCCGGTTCTTATTCAGCGAAGGAATGCGGAAAACATCATTATGCTGGTCACCATTGGGGGTAAAAATATTGGGCATCCTGATCTCAAACACACAATCCTGGTATATAGTGATTGAATCCGCCTTTGTAGCACAGGCATTCGACACGCTTACCCAGTATTGCCCTGGTTTTTTCACTACGTAGCTGGCGCTGCTACTCACCTCTCCCATCCAATTGTAAGAAGCATAGCCCGGGGCTGTTTTCAACACGAGTGAGTCTTTCCCTTCCAGGCATTCATCCCTGCCAAGATCTACGATAGGTGATTTCGGAAAACTGACAGGATAATACACAATACTATCACAACCCTTTGCCGAAGTGTAAGTAATGGAGTAAGTGCCCGCAGCAGTTACTACATCATTATTGGGCAAAGTGTAACTGCTGGCATTACACAGCTCCCGCGGAGCGGCAGTATCCGTTTTGTCTTCGCAACACGACTTGCGACAAATGATAGAGGCATCTATTCGATAATCGACCATCGACAATGCTATAATACTATGCAGATTGGCAGGCGAAATATCAACATCGAGGTTAAAAGGGACCTGCACAAAATAAGAAGTGATATCTGTGGCCGACACAGTATGTGGACCTTCCACACAAGTAGCTGTTCCGGATGGATCGGTCTTTACCAGTTTCAGATCAGTACTGCCACCATTATGCGTGAAACTGAAAAAGTAAAACCCGTTAGGCGTGGCCAGAATGTCCCTTGTCTCTTGACTGCGACCGGTCAGCGGATAAGACTTTTGCCATTGAATAGCCCCCGCAGCATTGATGTACAACAGCGAAGGTGCATCAGCATTGTCCATAAGCAATACCTGATCTCCTACATTGCCCACTGGAACAGCAGCAGAGGCATAAATAGGAGGTTGATTACTTTGATAGCCGAGCGCCTGCTTTAAGTTCCCGGTATTATCAGTGATCATATTGATTACACGCGTAGTCTTCCGGAAATAGATATAAGCAGTATCGGCCTGAGAAGCGATAATACTCAAACCGCCCGAAGGCAATTCCGTGATCTGCACAATAGGACCAAAAATACGTTCACGTGTAGAAGGAGGCCCTTTCCAGGAATACAAACGTTCCCAGTTGATCAGGCCCGATTCATCATCTATAGAAACAGCATAATACCCTTCATTCTCCGTCACAAAAGGCCTGCTCACATCAAACAACCTGATCATATTGCCCAACACAATGTCACCATTCCTCAGTTGTGTCATTTGCATGCCTGAGTATCCAGCGCCCCGCGCATCAGCATACAGGCGCGTAGTCCACTTAATGACACCATCTTTAGTGATCCTCAAAACGATGTTGGCGCTATTCACCGCAGCAGCATAATTAGTGGCAATAATGAAATCACCGTCTTTCGTAGCAATAATAGAAGGAATGTCGACCATTTTTTCCGCCACAAAAGTCTTTACAAAGATTCTCGACCAGATAATATTACCATGCTTATCCACCTTCATCACAAAACCCAGTTGAGTCAAAGTAGCAGGCGGCACTTTGGTGGTATCGACATTGCCAATATTACCGGTCGCAATATAACCGCCATCGCCGGAGGGAACAGCCTTTGAAAACCGGACATAATTATAGATTGGGGAGGTGTAACGCCTGCTCCACAACACAGTACCATGAATGGAAAGCAAAGAGATCCACCCATCGAGCAGCACGGAGTTAGGCCGCATCACATCACCCGCCAACAGCAGTTCATGATTGCTGGTCAGCACAACGTGCTGCATATTTTGAACAGTGGGAGTAGTATATTCGATGTGAAAGTAATCGCTGACACATACCTGTGCAGTAGTTCCGGCAGGAAGGAAATACAGGAACACACAAAACAGTAAACCCCTCAAGGTAGTCTGGCAAGGCATGCATCGCTGATTAAGCCCGGGCGACACAAAGCACAACCCTGCCCGGTTACTTCAATTTAAGCCTATTACCCCACAAAACCAAGAACCCTGTTATTCAAACGTATCCCCTCTTTTGTCATTTCGAACGGAGCCATTCGAAATTTTAAAGAACAAGGAGTTGCGGCGTAGCGAGAAATCTGCTTGCGAAGCAAAGGAGAATCGAAGAAGATGTCGAAGCTGTTGCTCTGCGAGGCTTGTAGCCTCGCAGTCCTATTCCAGGGCCTTTGGCCCTATCGAAGCAAACGAACCTCTGTCTTTAGTTGAAGCTCTCCCTCTTTTTGTCATTTCGAACGGAGCCATTCGGAATTTTAAAGAACAAGGAGTTACGGCGTAGTGAGAAATCTGCTTGCGAAGCAAACGAGAATCGAAGAAGATGTCAAAGCAAACGGAATTGCCCGGCCCTTTAGGACCGGGTTAAAGAAGTCAACCTCCCCTTTGGGCTTTAGCCCAATTCGTGTAACCTCAAAATATTGGATAGTAGATCCTTGTAACCCACTGCGTCGTATCAGCTTGCTGTTGCCGGTTCGTAACAAGCGATTCAAAAGGAATAGCAGGCGATTCATACTTATGCTCTACGAGATAATTCTCCAGCTGGCGAAAAGCCTCACGCACCCGCGCAGGCCCACCCTGCACTTCAGTCACAAGGAGCTTGCCGGCGAGCAGCTGTCTGTAAAGAATAGCGCCTTTACTGCTTAATACTTTATTAATAGGGAGAGCAGCCATTACTTCCACATGTGAGCTGTCAACGCGTCTTCTATTGATCATGGGAGGATTGGTAACTTGCGCACCAGAAGCAGACGCGTATTGTTGCAACTGCTCAATCAGTCGGTAGATGTCCACTACTGCAGGCTCATGCTGTAGCACAGTTTTGGTGGCAACCAAAAAAGAGTCAGTAACCTTGGTCTGACTGACCTTGATACCGTAAGTATTCACGTCATCATTGAGAAAGTTGGCGAGCGCCTGCATAATACCCCCCACATCTTCCTTCAGCCTTTTAGCCTTATTGCGTTGTTGAAACCTGGTGATAGGATTGAAGCTTGATCGCTCCTGGAATTCCCAAACCAGTTTGACAGTATCCTTACTGATCGGTACAATAGTGATCAGGTTTTTGATACTGTCCGGGCTATGATTGGAAGTAACCTCGATGCCCGACATAAATTGTTGGGAGAGGCGGAAAGCGTGACCATTATAATAAAAGTAGCGGGTGGCAGATAGGGGCCTGATCACTTTCGAGGGACTGCTTGGCCACCACCTGGGCCATTTGCTTTCATCCAGCAAATAACGCTGAGCAGATTTTTGCGTAGTGCTGGACACGGTATTAATAGATTCATGAATGACGGAAGGAACCATAACATAAGGCAGCACAATCAAAATAAGAATAACTATTATTATACCTGTCAGTATTCTTTTCATAGTTTCTTAGCGCAGTTTCGTTTCCAAGTTTAATTCCGTCGCCCCAAACAGTCAGGCCGCTCAAGCGGCCAGACTAACCAGGCAAAGGTCTTGCATTCCTCACACTACCTCCTTCTGATGATCGATCACAAACTGAATGATCTCTTCCAACGGTGTATCGATCCTTGATAAGGCATCCGTAATATCATCCCGGTTCACCTGCGCGGCAAAAGAAGGCGTCTTGAGTTTCTTCATAATACTCTTCACATCCATGCCCTCATACCGGGTAGGGCGGATCAACGCGGCTGCATGAATAAACCCCGACAATTCATCAAACATATAGATCATCTTATCCATGGTATTGTTAGGCTCTACACCAAAATACCGCGGTCCATGCGAGGCAATACAATGAATCACTTCAGGATCGATATGACGGTGTTCAAGCTCTTCGATAATAATGCGGCAATGATCGTTGGGGTGTTTCTCCCAGTCGGCGTCATGGAGTAGGCCAGCCAATTCCCATTTGAGCGCAGTGGTGGCGTCGGCTCCTTCCCGTTCGATGGCCCAGGCCTTCATCACGGCAGCCACTTGTTTCATATGCAGCCGTAGCCGTTCATTAGGAACCCAATCTTCCAGCAATTGATGAGCTTCTTCAATAGACATAAGCTTACCGGCATCCGCCGGATCGCCAAAAGTGTTTCTTCCAAGTACATGAATAGACATACTGTAATATTAAGAAAGCCAGAAGAGCTTTCCAAAAATCGACAGCAGCATAGAGTGGAGTATCTTATTGAACTTTCTTCAATAACTCCATATGCCTTGCCCGGTAACCATTGGGATCAAAAGTCCTGGCGCCATCCGCCCATTGCTTGATCTGAGCAAGTGTCACAGACCCTTTATAAGCTGAACCACGCAAGTAGAGAGCCAGGCCGGCAAGAGAACCGGCAAAGCGCAGGTCTTCGCTGGCTTCAGGGAAAGAATGGCCTTCATCATAAATATCGAGGTCAAGCGGAATACTGGTATTTTCAGCAGGCTTTTTATAGCGGAAATTAATTGTAAAAGTAGGGACCGCTCTGAAAGGTACATTCACTGTAGGCTTGATCTCATAAATAGCAGTAATAGTTTGTCCTGCCCCAACCTCTCCGGCATCCTTTTTATCATCTGCAAATTCACTGTTCTTCATGACCCTGTTTTCATAACCGATCAGGCGATATTCTTCTACCAGTGCTGGGTTGAAGGTTACCTGCACCTTCACGTCTTTGGCTACGGTCAGGAACTTATTATATTCTTCTACAAAAACCTTTTGAAGCTCAGCATGACTATCGAGGTATTCATAATTACCATTACCATTGTTAGCGATTTTTTCGAGCATACTTTCATTAAGGTTACCAGCCCCCACACCCAGCGAGGTGAAATAAACACCCTTCTCACGTTTTTCTTCTACCAGCTTTACGAGCTCTTCTGTTGAGCTGATACCTACGTTGAAGTCGCCATCCGTACCAAGGATGATACGGTTATTGCCACCTGGTATAAAGTTTTGCTCGGCAATCTCATAAGCCTTTGTGATACCGGCAGCGCCGTTTGTGCTACCGCCAGCACCCAGTTTCTCGAGCGCTTTGATGATCTTGTCCTTTTGAGTACCCGGAGTCGATTCCAGCGCCACACCTTGACTACCTGCATAAACTACAATAGCTATCCGGTCTTGCGCGCGCATTTGCTTCACAAAGTCGATAAAACCTTCCCGCAGCAGCTTCAGTTTATCGTCGCTGCCCATGGAGCCTGAAACATCGATGAGCAATACGAAGTTGGCAGTGGGGTAGTCCTGTTTGGGAACAGATTTGCCTTTGATACCGATCCGGATCAATTTGTGACCGGCATTCCAGGGGCAGGAACTCACTTCACCATTTACGCCGATGGGAGCTCCGCCGGTTGGGTCCGGGTAGTTATAAGTGAAATAATTGATAAACTCTTCCGTGCGCAGCGCAGCTTTATAATTGGAGAGATATTGCTGTTCGTAAGTAAGTAACCGGCGGGCCAACGCATAAGAACCACCATCAGCGTCGACTGAAAAAGTAGAAGTAGCGGAGTCGATGGTTTTAATAAAAGAATTCTCAACGATGGAGTCAACATTCCCGACAGATCCGTTTGCTATATAGTCACTGGCAAGGCCGAAAGAACTGGGGCTCGTATTCAATTTTTCGCAACTATAAAGGATGGCGGCAATGCTTACCAGCAATAAAGCGGCAACGGACAGGCGGTTGAAGGGGCGCATGAGTACTTTTTTCTGCTGACAACTACTCTCTGCCCAGCGTTGCATGACACCGATAGGCCGGAACCGGGTTTGTCATTTGTCAATACTTAATCTTATGTCCCGGTTGTTGGAGCTTAGTGTGAAGACGGCTTCCCATCACTGGCGCAAGTATGCCGCTGAGCTTGGTGTGTTGGGTACTTGTGCCACAGGATTAGTTAATCTTTCAGCTTATATTCCTTCAGTAATGCCTCCGCAGGGATACGCAGCATTTTACTAAAAAGTCGTATCATAGTGAGAGAAAGCGGTTGCTTATAATTAAGCACCTTACTGATGGTCCCCTTATCACCATATTCCCGGGCGAGATCGGCAGGCTTTAACCCCATGTCATTCATCCGTTCTTTGATCAGCTCAATAGGGTCTAATGCAGGGATAGACCATTGTTCCTGCTCGTATTTATTGATAAGTAACGCTAATAGAAGTTTCTCTCTATGTTCTGGAGATCCTTTTTTGGTCTCACGGATTTCTTCATAGCGCTTGGTTGCTTCCTTATACTCTTTTTCACTTTCTATGAGAAACCATTGCTTCATACTGCTATATTGTTTCGGGATCGATCTTGTCGTACGCTGCATGGGTGCCAATGAATCGTATTTCGACAAGCTGATCCGCATAATCAATATGGACAATTAATCGATAGGTGTTGTGCGCAATCTCAAAACGAGCCCGGTTGTTTTTGACCATTTTAGCATTTGGAAAATCAGCCAGTACATCCTGTTTGCTTTTCCAGATGCCCCTTTCTGTTATCACTTTCCAGGCAGCAATACTTTTTCTCGCGTTAGCATGAGTATGGGCGAAGTCATTAATTCTTTTAGTATACACAAGCAACATACTTTCAAATCTTTAATGATTCAAAAAACAAATAAACAGAGTTAGAATCGTTTAGATTAAAAGTCAGTGTGCGCTTGTCTCTAGGATAACAAACTTGCTTCTCAAAAATATTGGATACAGCAAAAATAACAAAAGTTGGTAAATCGCCAACTTTTATTTTAAAACCTAAAAGCATTTAAATAATAATTGCTCACCGCATTTCAATCCTACGGCCGATTTTCTGCCGCCATATTCTCCCCCCTCACGCAATCCCCAGCCCATCCATTTCCCACCCATCACCTTGCGTCCCCTCCTTGGGCTTGTCATCCTCAACCCTTGGCACACCAGGGATCACCTTCATAATTTTCAAAGCCCCTGTAAACTGTACCGTTCCATCCGCTTCGATCTGCCGGTTCAACTCCTTTCGTTTACGTTGACTCATCACGGTACGTGGCATCTTCTTTAGGTCTCCCCAGAAAACAACCCCCAGAAAAATAAAGCCGGTGCCATGAAGAGGAATAGAAGGAAAGCTAAAATGTATATCAGACACGTCAGAAAAATCTACGGCCATTTTGCTTGTTTCTCCAAACACACTTTTATAAGCGCCCTTGTCAAAATCGATGACCATTCTGCCTCCAACAAATTGAAAGTGCGTAGCATGAGTTGGAACCTGGAGTTGCCTGGCGACAGCAAAACTTGGGATGCTCACATGCATGTCATCATTATTTTTATTACGGACAATTAAAACGTCACCGGTAAACACCGTTTCCAACGGAAGTTTAACATTAAACTCAAACCCTTGTAATACCTCGGGTTGCCCCTTGTCAAACCTCCGCGTCCCAAAATCACTTACAGCATCGGCTCGGATAGATTGAAGGATGGTAGCATTCATACGAGCGCTGAGTTTCCCATCAGCAATTGGAAAAAGAAGTTTTGACAAGGATTTACGCAAAAGCTTGCCTGCAAAAGTGGTTTCTTTGAATTCTTGCCCGCTATGAATGAAGTTTTGGAACTTTTTATCGCGCATTACGCGATCCTTGTCAAGCGAAGACTTTGCACGAGCCAGATGCCCATCGTCAGGATGATAATAAAAAGTAATCCCATCGATAGTTCCCTTGAGCGGAATTTGCCCCATCTGCCTGGCCATATCAAAATAGATTTAGGAGTATTGAATAAAGAACCGGGTCATTAGAACATACGATGCCCTGTTTCGGCCGGATGTAACAAGTACCCAGGTCTCCTTTACTAATATAAAGAAAAAGCGCCATTCTGGCATATTTTCCTTCAGGAATAAGATAAGCTAATGAGCCGGTTAAGTAGAATTAAGTGCTGGAATGAAGGCGGTTTGATGTATAGATCCTGGCGGGATGCTGTATAGTAAAGCTAAACCAAAACTAAACCAAAGCCAGACTTAAGCTAAACCAAAGCTAAGCGGACCTGGTTAAAACAGGGTTGAAGGCAGATTTCCCGCAAAACGGGAACGCCGGCAAAAAAAGCAGCATGGAGACAATGAGATGGCCTTTTCATTACCTTAAATATACTGATAAAATGGCAGTTTAGATGCAGCAAAAGCAAACAAATTCTTTATTAATATATATTATCCCGATCCTGCTTTTACCAAACAACCCTCCTGAACAACACAATCACCCTTCCCCGTCATTTCGAACCCGGCCATACGTCCTGACCTTCTCAGCAATTCCCCCGGGTGAGAAATCTGCCCGCGAAGCAGCAGGTTTTCCCTCATTGCCTTAATGCTTTTGTACCTCGTTGCCTCTCGATGCCTCACCCTTAAAGCCTCCAAAACCCACTACTGCCGCCTCTTTCACCCCTCCTCTAAATTCAGCAAGCAAAATTTTTATTGAAAATCAATATCTTGCGCAGGTGCGATGAAAAATAAGCTTCCCAAATAATTGGTTATCGATTTACACTTCCCTACCTTTGCGTCCCATTTCAATTCACCGGGTTGGCGGTGACCCTCGCAAGAGGGGTAACATTTAAAAAGAACAAATTACAATGAGCAAATTACATTTCACTACAAAGCATGCGAATGCGGCTACCGTAAAACACAACTGGTATGTTGTGGATGGTACCAATCAAACCGTGGGACGCATGTGCGCTAAAATAGCTGCCGTTCTTCGTGGTAAGAATAAGGCCTATTACACGCCACATGTTGATTGCGGAGACTATGTTATCGTTATTAATGCCGACAAGGTAAAATTTACCGGTAACAAAATTGAGGACAAAGAATACCTGACCTTCTCAGGTTATCCAGGTGGCCAAAAAGCCGAAACAGCTAAGGACCTGCTGAAACGCAGACCCGAATTAGTGGTTGAGCGCGCCGTTAAAGGCATGTTGCCTAAAAACCGCCTCGGTCGCAAAATGTTCAAGAAATTGTTTGTGTACGCTGGCGACAAGCACGAGCAGACTGCACAAAAACCTCAACCATTAACTTTCTAATTGTAAATATTACATGGAAAAGCAGAAAAACGCAGTAGGCCGTCGTAAAGAAGCTGTGACAAGGATCTTCCTTTCAAAAGGAACCGGTAAGATCACAGTAAACGACAAGAGCTACAAAGAATACTTTTCACTGGTATACCTGCAAAACCAGGTAGAGCTGCCCTTGAAAACAATTCAGTCCCTCGACAAATATGATGTTCAGATCAACGCCGCAGGCGGTGGTATGAAAGGACAGGCAGAAGCTGCCAAGCTGGGTATCGCCCGTGCACTGGTTGAGCTCAACGCTGAATGGCGTCCGGCCCTCAAAGCTGCAGGCGTTCTGAAACGTGATCCCCGTTCTGTTGAACGTAAGAAATTCGGTCACAAGAAAGCCCGCAGAAGCTACCAGTTCTCTAAACGTTAATCGATACAAGCTATTAGCTATCGGCCGCTGGCTCTTAGCTAATGGTTTCTGTAAGAAACATTATCTAAAATTGCTAACAGCTACAAGCTAATAGCTAAAAGCTCAAAAATAAAATGGAAAACAACGTTTCATTGCAACAGCAGCTCCTGGATGCCGGTGTACACTTCGGACACCTCCGGAAGAAATGGAACCCCAAGATGTTGCCTTACATCTTCGCTGAGAAGAAAGGTATCCACATCATCGACCTCAATAAAACTACCGAACACCTGCAGGAAACTGCAGCCGCACTGAAGCAAATCGCTCGCAGCGGTAAAAAGATCATGTTCGTTGGTACTAAAAAACAAGCCAAGGAAATCGTTACCGAGTGCGCTAAGAAAGTAAACATGCCCTACGTAACCGAGCGTTGGTTAGGTGGTATGCTTACCAACTTCAACACCGTTCGTAAGAGCGTGAAGAAGATGCAAAGCATCGACAAAATGCTGGGCGATGGAAGCGCAGAGAGCCTCACTAAAAAAGAGAAGCTCACCCTCGGCCGCGACCGCGATAAAATGGATAAAGTACTGGGTGGTATCGCTCAACTGGGCCGTGTACCTGCCGCTTTGTTCATCATCGACATCGGCCACGAGCACATCGCACTGGCTGAAGCAAAGCGCCTCGGCATCCTCACTTTCGGAATGGTTGATACCAACTGCGACCCCAACAAGGTTGACTTTGCGATCCCTTCCAACGATGATGCTACTAAGTCAATCGCTATCATCACACAATACATCACTGCTGCTATCGCTGAAGGTCTGGCTGAACGTCAGGCTGCTAAAGACGAAGAAGTAGAAGAATCAGCAGATGATGAGAACGCAAAGAAAGCAGCACGCATCCAGGCTGAAGCAGAAGCAGAAGCTGGTCGTGGTGGCAGAGGTGGCGCTCCCCGTGGTCAGGGTGGTCCTGGCGGTGGCGGTGGTCACCAGGCAAAACGCCGCGTTCCAGGTGGCGGTGGCCGCAGAGGCGGTGGAAGATAAGTAGAACGTCAATTCAATATCGAATCCAGCATTCCGGGTCACAGCATTCTGAATGCTGGATTTCGACTTCTGAATATAGACCCTCACATATCGACTTAATAAATTCGTAACTGAAGATGCGTTTGCCGACGAGGTTTATTGAAGCAATTTGCACCAGCGCATTTTCAAATTATTATAATTACAAATCTTCAAACTATTCTTATGTCAACTGTTGCTATTACAGCCGCTGATATTAATAAGTTGCGCCAGATGACCGGCGCCGGTATGATGGACTGTCGCAAAGCCTTAACTGAAACAAACGGCGATTTTGAGGCTGCTATCGACTGGCTCCGTAAAAAAGGCGCTAAAGTTGCCGCACTCCGTGGCGACCGTGAAGCGAAGGAAGGTGTGGTACTGGCTAAAACAACAGCCGATAACAAAACAGGTCTCGCACTTTGCGTAAGCTGCGAAACCGACTTCGTATCTAAGAACGCTGACTTCGTTGCCTTCGCACAAAGCATCATGGATGCTGCCGTAGGTGCCAACGTAAAGAGCATCGACGAACTGAACACCGTTGCTATCAACGGCGCTAAGATCGCTGACCTGGTAAACGATAAACTCGCTTCTATCGGCGAAAAGATCGGTATCACCAAGTTCGAGCGCGTAGACGCTGACTATGTAGCCTCCTACATCCACGGTGCAAACCGTATCGGTGTACTGGTAGGTTTCAGCAAAGCCGCTTCTGCCGAAGCTGGTAAAGACGTTGCCATGCAGATCGCTGCTATGAATCCCGTAGCTGTTGACGCAAACTCTGTACCTGCTGCTACAGTAGAAAGAGAAAGAGCCATCGTTACCGAGCAGATCAAGAACGATCCTAAAATGGCCGGTAAGCCCGATGAAATGATCAACAAGATCGCTGAAGGTAAACTCAACGCATTCTTCAAAGAAAGCACCCTCACCAGCCAGCCTTTCGTAAAAGACAGCGGCAAGAGCGTGGGCGACTACCTGAAGAGCGTAGACAGCGACCTGAAAGTTACCGAGTTCAAACGCGTAGCTTTAGGTTAATACACCGCACGAAGGTTTCATTACCAACAATATATACGGAAAAGGGCGCTTAGCGCCCTTTTTTGTTGCCCCTCCTGCACCGTTCATCCCTAAATTTCTTTGCTAAATCGTTTTTCTCTTAACATATTATTCCTAAATTTATCTGCTGCTCATGCCCCAAGACTGTTTAACCAAAACTTATTCAAAACTGCTGAATGAGCGATTATTGTTTGCCCCATATCATCAACGGCATCCGCAACAAAGACCGTGAACTATACTCCTGGATGTTCGACAGGTACTCCCATACCATGTACCTGATCGCACTGGATATTCTCAAAGATCATGAGCTGGCCCGCGACATTGTCCAGGAAGCCTTTCTCAAACTCTGGGAAAAGTCCGACACCATCGACATCCAAAGCTCCATTAAAAGCTATCTCTTCCGCACAGCCGCCAACCTGGCCATCAACAAATACAAAAAAGAAAGCCGCGTAGTACGGCAGGAAGAACTAACGGCAACGCCAGAACACAATACCCGTGTCGAAAACAGGGCCGAAGAAAAAGAATTTGAACTCTATATACATTACGCGATAGACTCCCTCCCCCCACAGTGCAGACGAGTGTTCACCCTCAGTCGCTTCAATGACATGAGCCCCCCCGATATTGCACAACATCTTAATATCTCCATCAATACCGTGTATACCCATCTCACCATGGCAATTCGTATTATTAAAGAGCGTCTAAAAAAAGAAGAACTTTTTTTTAACAATCACTAATTGTCCCCCTTCCCTTATTTGTCTTATCTATACACAATGCACGAGCAGCACGAAAAACTGGAACAAATACTGGCCTCACTCGAACAGTCAGACGATAAACTATTGCAACAACAGATCCAGGAGTGGGTCGCTGCCAGCGAAGAAAACAGGAAATACTATGAGGAAGTGAAACGTATTTGGTTTACCGGTAATGAACCAGGAGATATGGAATACGATATCGAATTGGAAAAAAAGCGTTTCTGGGATCGTGTCGACGGTGAGGCGCCGGTAACCCCTGTTAAAAGAATGAACTGGTTTCCGAAGATAGCAGTAGCCGCTGTGCTGCTGATAACTGCTGGTATCGTAGTGTGGAAATTCGTACTGACAGACCGTAACCCCTATAAAACCATTCAAACGGCCCGGTTGGAAAGAGACAGTGTAGAGCTGGCCGATGGAAGCAAAGTATACTTACATGGCAGTTCAGCCGTGAGGTACACCACCAGCATGAATGGCGCCAGGCGCGAAGTATGGCTCGAAAAAGGCGAAGCCTTCTTCGAGATCACCAAAGACCCTGCACATCCATTTATTGTACATATAGATAGCGCGGAAGTAGAAGTATTGGGAACCAGCTTCGATGTACGACGCACAGATTCCATCCTGTCAGTGGCAGTAGCCACAGGCAAAGTACAATTCACAGCCGTGAAAAACCAGTCGCAGGCTTTACTTACACCCGGTCTTACCGGTGCATTTGTAAAAGCCGGCACAACGATAACAGTTACGAAAAACAGCAACCAGCTTGCCTGGAGAACAGGACAGGTGAAGTTTTACGATTCACCATTACAGGAAGTATTAGCCACGATGGAGCACGTGTATGAGATGAACGTGGACATGGCGCCATCACTTACAAAAACGAGAGTAACAGCTACCATCAATAATCTTTCCTTTGAAAAAATAGTAACACTGTTGGAGGCAAGCCTTGATATCAAGGTAACCAAGATCGACAGTATGACCTATAAAGCACGCCCGGTGCGGTAATACCATTGCCCGGGCAGCTTCAGCCCTGGGTTTTATTATCACTTTCTTATTAAAACTAACTGCTATGAAGAGAATTGTACACTTCGTACATGGCCTCCGCATGCCCGTACGTCAACGGGTCATTGTCTTAACCGTAACCTCATTTTTCCTGGGCCTGCTATCGGCCCACGCCACGGGCAACCAGGACCTGCTCGAAAGGCGCATCACACTACAACTGAGCAAGGCGCCACTCACAGATGCCATCAAACAAATTGAATCTGCCGCCAACACCAGTTTCTATTTCGACCAGAAAATACTGGAAGGCAGAACAGACCTGGTAACACTCAATGCAAAAAACTCGACACTCAAAACAGTACTGGCCCAGGTATTCCCACCTGCGAAGTACGACTTCTTCCAGCTCGAAGCCCAGATCGTAGTAAAGCTGCGGCCAGTAAAAAAAGTAACACCACCCGCGCCGGAAAAATCACTCGTAGAAATAACGATCACGGGCACGGTTAAAAGCGAAGCCCTCAACCAGGCAATGGCGGGCGTCACAGTCACCGCCTTACCGGCTAACAAATCAACCACTACCGATGTAAACGGATTTTTCAGGATACAAGCCAATCAAGGTGACTCTATCGAGTTCACCTATGTTGGTTACCAACGCCAGGCAGTTGTTATCCGCGACCGCATCGTCCTCGATGTGGCCATGCAGGCCACCCAGGGCGGTCTCAATGAAGTAGTGATCGTAGGCTTTGGTAAACAGAAAAAAAGCAGCCTTGTAGGCGCTCAGAGTACGGTAGATGTGGATGAACTAAAACAACCTGTCGCCAACCTGAGCACCACACTCGCCGGCCGTATCGCCGGCGTAGTGGGGGTGCAGCGCTCTGGTGAGCCCGGAAGGAATGGCGCCGATATATGGATACGCGGTATCGCCACCTTCAATGCCTCCAACGACGCACGCCCCTTGATCCTCATCGATGGCGTGCCCCGCGATATCAATAGCCTCGATCCCGAAGACCTGCAGTCAGTTACCATTCTGAAAGATGCGGCTGCCACAGCAGTATACGGCGTACAAGGCGCCAATGGCGTTATCCTCATCAAAACAAAAAGCGGCAAAGCAGGTAAAACCACTTTCAACGTCAACTACAACGAAGGCTTCATGACCTTCACCCGAATTCCCGAGCTCACAGATGGAGTCACCTACATGAACCTGACCAATGAGGCGATGAAAGCCAGCAATATCCAACCCAAATATTCACAGGAATACATTAATAAAACCGCTTCAGGCGACGATCCCTATGTATACCCCAACGTAGATTGGATGAATGTCCTCTTCGATAAATGGTCCCACAACAGGCGCCTCAACGTGAGCGCACGCGGTGGTTCCGAAAGAGCCAACTACTACGTATCACTCGCCTACTACGATGAAAAAGGCTTCCTGAAAACAGATGGCCTCGAAAGCTACAATACAGATACTCGTTTCAGAAGATACAACTTCACGAGCAACCTCAACCTGCAGCTCACGGGTACTACCCGTTTCGAGTTAGGTATTCAGGGCTACATCACCAACGGCAACTATCCGGGAGTAAGCTCCTCTGATGCCTTTGCACAAGCCATGCAGATCACACCAGTACTCTTCCCCGTTATGTACCCCGGCGATTTTGTACCCGGTCAAAGCTCCAATGGCGACCAGCGCAACCCCTATGCCGATATCACCAAGCGTGGTTTCCAATCCACCTATGGCAATCAGCTATACACGAATGGACGCCTCACGCAGGACCTGGGCTTCTGGGTGCCTGGCCTGTCCGTTACAACGATGTATTCCTTTGATGCCTATAATTCACAAACACTCAGCCGCACGAAACGCGAAGACACCTACTATGTAGACCAGGTGAATCCCCGCAAGGCGGATGGAACCCTGAACCTGCTACAAACCTGGCAGGGCAACAACTCACTCTCCTTCGGCAATGCCACATCGAGCAATCGCCGCTTTTATACAGAGACCAGCGTTAACTACGACCGCACATTCGGCGAACACCACGTGAGCGGTATGCTCCTCTACAACCAGAGCGATCTCACAAGCGGCACAGCAGGCGACCTGGTATCATCCATCCCTACAAGGTTTCGTGGCTTGGCAGGACGTACCACCTATTCCTATGCCGACCGCTACTTTGCAGAATTCAACTTTGGTTACAACGGTTCAGAGAACTTTGCACCCGATAGCCGCTTTGGTTTCTTCCCCTCCTTTGGCGTAGGCTGGATCGTTTCCTCCGAAAAATTCTTCAAGCCCCTGCGCAATGCAGTACAATACCTGAAATTCCGCTTCAGTGATGGTATCGTGGGAGCGGGTAGTGGTGGCCGTCGTTTCGGTTACCTCACCTTCGTCAATGGCGGCGCTTCCGGTTATACCTATGGCACCAACCGCGCCGGCCGTGCAGGCGTGGAAATATCCGATTACGGAACAGAGATCACCTGGTCCGAAGCACACAAACAAGACCTCGGTATAGAATTCAAGACGCTCAACAGCAAGATATCCGTTATCATCGACTTCTTTAAAGAACGCAGAACAGGCGTATTCCTCCAGCGCGGTAGCCTGGCCAACTTCGTGGGCCTTACCAACCGCCCCTGGGGCAACCTCGGTGTGATGGACAACAAGGGAATCGATATGACGATAGAAACAGCCCCCATGTATGTGGGCAATCTATCAGTGTCCTTGCGTGGCAACTTCACCTACAACAAGGATAAAGTGATCGAAAACGATAACCCCACACCCAAATACCCTTGGATGGAACGTCGTGGAGTTAACTACCTCTCACGATTTGGCCTCATCGCAGAAGGATTGTTCCAGAGTGATGACGAGATCGCCAAGAGCCCCAAATCCTCCTATGGCCCCGTGCGCAAAGGAGATATCAAATACAAAGACCTCAACGGAGACAACGTTATCGACTCCTACGATCAAACCCGTATCGGCCGCGGTGATGTACCCGCTATTGTATACGGCTTTGGCTTCAACGTAGAGTGGGACAGGAGAGTGTACCTGAGCGCTTTCTTCCAGGGTGTATCACAAGCCGACAGGCTTATATCAGGAGATGGCATTGTACCCTTCTCCAATAGCATTGGCGCCGATAGAAGCAACCTGTATTCCATTGCCACCGATCGCTGGACAGAAGAGAACCCCAATCCCAATGCCTTCTATCCACGCCTTGGTTACGGCAACGCTGTTAACGCCAACAATATCCAGGCAAGTACCTGGTGGGTAAAAGACATCGACTTCCTGCGATTGAAAACAGTTGAGCTGGGTTATAGACTCGATGTACATAAACTGCAAGGAATTGGCATTAAAACAGCCACACTCTTTGCACAGGGCGTCAACCTGCTTACGTTCAGCAAATTCAAACTGTGGGATCCTGAGTTGAATACCTCCAACGGTACTTCCTATCCCAATGTGATCACGATTTCAGTTGGACTACAGGCCACTTTCTAACAAACAAACACACTGCATTATGAAAAAGAATTACAGCATATATATACTCCTGCTCGCTGTGCTGGTCATCACATCCTGTAAAAAAGGATTCCTCGACCAGGTACCCGATGACCGCCTCACTACCGATGATATCTTCGAAAGCCAGAACACCACACTCGATTTTCTGGCCAACGTATACAGCTATATTCCCGATGAGGGCAACCAGCGCTTCGTTACGAGCGGAGGCTCTGGCCCCTGGACGGCTGCTTCCGATGAAGCCAAATACACCTGGGACTTTGTGGCCAGCAACAATATGAACCTCGGTTCCTGGAATGCCACCACGGGCTTCGTAGGCTCCTTCTGGCAACGCTACTACCGCGGCATCCGCAATGCCTCCTACTTTATGAATCATGTGGCAGAGTGCGAAGAGTTGGGACCCCAGTTGATCAGGCAACACGGAGCAGAAGCAAGAGCACTCCGCGCTATCTACTACTTCTTCCTCATCCGCATCTACGGCCCAGTACCTCTCACAGGTGAAGACCCTATTTCACCCGATGCATCATTTGATCAGGTACAGCTGCCCCGCAACACCTTCGAAGAATGCGTCAACTACATCATTACCGAGTTGGATAAAGCATCCCCCGATCTGCAGGTAAAATCACTGGGCGATAACAAAGGCCGCGTCGATCAGGCCACTGCCCATTACTTCAAAATGCAAACATTATTACTGGCAGCCAGCCCGCTGTTCAACGGCAACCCGGACTATGCCAACCTGAAAAACCAGGATGGTAAAGCGCTGATGCCAGCTCAATACAATGCCAACAAATGGAAGTTGGCTTCCGATGCAGCCAAATCATTCATCGATAAATACGTACCAACGTACTTCAGTCTCTTCACCGATAAAGACGCTACCGGTAAAGTAAGTCCTTACCTCTCTTGCCGCAACGTAATGATCACCGACTGGAATGACGAATGGATCTTTGGCCGTCCGTCAGCCTCTATCGGTACGATGCAGTACGACAGAACACCCTACCACGCAGGCTCTGCCAACGACGCCAAAGGCGGTGGTGGATTAGGTGCCACGCAAAACATGGTGAATGCCTACTTCATGGCCAATGGTGAAAGCCCTTACAATGATGACGGCACCGTCAATCCCAACTCAGGCTACATCGCTACAGGCTTCAGTAGCTTCAGAGCACCCTACGATGTGGCAGCGCGCCAAACCCACAACATGTGGGTGAACCGCGAACCCCGCTTTTACGTAGCCGTTACCTACGACAACGTTTTATGGCTGAATACAAATACGGGCAACATTGTAACCACAGTACAATACTCCGGCAACTCCGGTGTAAAAAACACAGGTAGCGACCATAGCCCCACGGGTTACATCGTGCGCAAGAACGTTGCACCCGGCAGCACAGGCAATGGCAACCGTGCACTGGTGCTGGCCCGCCTCGCCAATGTCTTCCTCGATTATGCAGAAGCGCTCAACGAATCTGATCCCGGTAACACCCTCGCATTATACTACCTCAACCTCATCAGAGAGCGTGCAGGAGTGCCACAATATGGTGTAGGCGTCGATCCATTACCTGTTCCATCAGGTCAGGCTGCTGTACGCGCCGCTATCCGCAAAGAACGCCGCGTGGAACTGGCCTTCGAAAACGTACGCTACTTCGATACCCGCCGCTGGAAGATCGCCGAGCAAACAGATAAAGGCCCCATGTATGGCCTCAACATCAATGCCGATGGAACATCCTTCTACAATGTTGTTCCTTTTGAAACAAGAGTGTTTGAAAAGAAGCATTACCTGTTCCCAGTGCCACAGGGAGAAATTGATGTAGATAAGAAACTGGTACAAAATACCGGTTGGGAATAGTTGCTGTAACAGCAAAGAAGAAAATACAATTTGAATGCATTAAACCCTCAAACATGAACAGCAGGATTATTAAGATGCTCTGTTTCGGAATATGGATGATGTTTTCCATACAGGCATCTGCACAGGATATTATGGCCAACGGCGGCACCCTCACCGTTTCACAAGACAACCCCGGAGGTGCCGGCTCCGGCGAAGGATCGCTGAAGCTCATCGATAACAACCCCAATTCGAAAATATATGTAGGCGGCGTCACACTCCCCTGGTACATGCAATGGCAATGCAACACACCCGTCCGCGCTGCCCAGTATGTACTTACTTCAGGTGGCGATGCCCCCACGCGCGACCCTAAGAACTGGAAGCTGGAAGGATCAGACGATGCAGCCGCCTGGACTTTGCTCGATACACGTACCAATGAAGCGTTCGCCGGTCGCAACGAAGCACGCACCTTCGAAATCCCTACACAAGGCGTTTACAAATATTACCGCGTTACGATCTCAACCCTCAACGGTAACACGGCTTTCCAATTATCCGAATGGAAACTGCTGGAAGGATTGCCACCCGCAGCACCTACGGTACTGGCTGGCCTGGCTACTGCAGGTTCAGAAGTACTATTGAGCTGGCAGGACAACGCCTCCAATGAAAGCGGCTTCGAAGTAGAACGCTCTTCCAATGGCATCGACTTTGTGAGAGTCGCATCACTTACCTCCAACCGCGTTAGTTATGCTGCCACAGGTTTGTTGGTAAATACATCTTACCAGTTCCGCGTAAGAGCTATCAATGTTTATGGAAACTCTGCGTATTCCAACACGATCATAGTCTCAACACTTAACCAGAGTGGTCAGTTGACAGATGTAACCGACGATGGAGGAGTGCTGGCAGTATCAAAAGACAATGACGGCGGTCCCAACGCCGGAGAAGGCTCTACGAAGTTGATCGATAACAACTACAGCTCCAAGTTCCTCATCTTCGGCGCTATGCCGGTCGACGGCTACTGGGCACGCTACCGCTCACAAAATCCGTGGGTAGTTACTAAATACACCATCACCACGGGCGGCGATGCCCCCGGCCGCGATCCCAAAACATGGAAGTTCCAGGCTACCAACGATACCCTGGCCGGCTGGACCGATCTGGATACACGTACCGGCGTCACCTTCGGTGGCCGCAATACAGGCTACACCTTTGCATTCCCGAATAACACTGCTTATTCCTACTTCAGACTGTTGGTAACCCAAAACAATGGCGACGGCGGCATCATGGGACAGATCAGTGAATTGGAAATATGGGGTATGAGTCCCAATGCACCCAAAGTGCCTGCCGACCTGGACGTAACAGCCGTTACATTCACCACAGCCACTTTGAAGTGGACAGATAACTCCTCCAACGAAACAGGCTTTGAAATAGAGAAATCAGAAGACAGTGTAAACTTTGAAGCAGCAGGCACAGTTGCTGCCAACACATCTACTTATGAAGTACAAAATCTGTTGGGAGGTTTCAAATACTATTTCCGCATACGCGCTATAACAGCCGCCACCAAATCCATCTGGAGCAAGATCGTAGATACAGTTACAGATTATGATCCCAACCTGCCATTGACACCACGCAACCTGCAGGGCACCCCACTCTCCGAAACATCGATATCCCTCGTTTGGGACGATAGAGCCAACAATGAAACAGGCTTTGATATTGAGCGCTCTGTTAACGGCATCAACTTTACGCCACTGGGCAGCGTGAATGCAGATATTGAAACCTATACCGATAACGGCCTCAACCTCGCATCCCGTTATTACTACCGCGTTAAGGCTAAAAACACCTTCGGCAACTCTTACTACAGCAACGTAGTGACGGTGATCACCCAGGGTAAGAACACGGCCCCCACGCTGGACGCCATCACCAACAAAGACATCTGTACCACCGATTCCACATTCACCTTCGACCTCACAGGCATTACCCCCGGTGTAGAAGCATGGCAAATAGTAACACTGGCTGTTACCAGTTCAGATGCTACATTGTTCGACGAGCTATCAGTAACACCGGTAGTGAATGGTAAAGCACAACTGTCTTACAATGCCGCTAAAGGTGGCACGGCTACCATCACAGTGCGGGCACAGGACAATGGCGCTACTTTCAACAGCGGTGCAGATACCTACACACGCACCTTCACGATTGTGGTAAACCCGTTGGTAGTGAACATCGCTTCCGATAAAGGAGCCGTAATACCACGCCTCGAAACAGCCCACCTCACAGCCTCTGGCGCTGATACCTACACATGGAAAAGTGCACACGGTATCGTAAATGGAGAGACGACCCCTGTACTTACAGTACGACCAACGATCAACACTCCCTACACAGTATTGGGCGTAAATAGTCGCGGCTGTAAAGACACCGCTACGATCACCATCCAGTTGCAGGGCAACTACAACATCGATCCGGTGAACGTACTAACCCCCAACGGCGATGGCAAGAATGATCGCTGGGTGATCTGGAACATCAACACCTTCCCCGACAATGAAGTACGCGTAATGGACCGCTCAGGTCGCGTGGTGTTCATGCAGAAAAACTACATGAACGATTGGGAAGGCACCTACAACGGCAATCCATTGCCCGAAGGCGCATACCTCTACATCATCAAGCTGGGAACAGGTATCCCTGCCGCACAGGGAGTTTTAACCATCATTCGCAACCGTAAATAAGCACAACAACATGAAACAACTATATAACTTCCGGAAAACGATCATAGCATTATCAGTAATGCTGGTGGGCATGAATAGTACACAGGAAGCAGCTGCACAGCAAGACCCATTCGCAGCCAGCTATTTCCAAAACCAATACCTGGCAAACCCTGCCATGGTAGGCGGTGATAACAAAGTAAAAGCAGCGGTAGGCTACCGCAAGCAGTGGTCCGGTATCTCCAACAGTCCATATAGCCTTTACGCTACCGGCGAATACAGCAGCAGCGATAAACTGAACTTCGGTGTAAACGTGTACAACGATAAAGCAGGTATGCTCAATACGAGCTCAGCCATGCTGACCTATGCTTATTACCTGCCGGTCACAAAAAATGGAGGACGTGTGCACCTGGGTATTTCTGCAGGCGCTGTAAACAGGCGCATCGACATGAAAAACTTCAATGGCGATCCCGGCGATGTATTACTCACCGATGGCAACAAGATCCGCTTTGATGGAGGCATTGGCATAGCCTTCACCAATAAGCAGATCACGGTACAGGCAGCCTTCCCCAACATGGTTACTTATTTTAACAAGGAGAACGATAGCCTCGTAAACAGATCCACCTTCTTTGCAGCTGCCAGCTACAAGCTATCCTTCAATGATGGCGATCTCACCCTCGAACCCAAAGTTGCATACCGTGGCATGAAAGGCTTCGATAACATCATCGATGCAGGTGCCAATGTGACCTTGAAGTATGTAAACATTTTTGGTATCTACCACACTTCTAAGAACATAACCGCAGGTGCTGGTTTAATGATTGCCGAAAAACTGTGGATCAGTGCGGCATATACCTCAGCAGGTTCCGCTCTTAAAGAATATACCGATGGAAACTTCGAAGTAGGCCTTAGCTTCGCGCTCGGAGGAAAAGAAAAATAATGAAACTAATGAGAAAACACAAGATTAGAATTGTTCTATGCATGATGATCAGCCTGCCTTTGCTGGCAGTTGCCTGTAAGAAGAGTAGTGGCGGCGGAGATACGACACAACCACCGCCCCCCGTAGTAGTAGATCCACCCGATGCACCAATCAAAACCTGGCAGGAACATTGGTTCGAACATCAGCAGTTGCTTAGCCGTGTATACTACGATACAGTACTGGCGGTGTATTATGACAACGATGTTTCCCGCACCATCAACTGGCCATTCACCTTCCTGAAAGAAGTGTGGCTCTACAGCAATGCCACCTACGGCAGATTGTATGGCACAGATAAAAGACTGTACGCTATTTACCACACCGGTAAATACGGTGGAGGCCACCCTGCCTACTATTACGATGCAGGACATGACAACAGAAACGTGATCGACTGCGGCTCCAATGCCAACAACGCCTGGCTCAGTGGCACAGGCAACGACCTCGACCTGTCCACACACGAGATCGGCCACATCGTCGAAAGCACCACCTTCGGCACAAAAGGCTCACCAGCCTTTGCCCTGTGGAAGGATAGCAAGTGGATGGAGATCTACATCTATGATGTGTACAAGGGTTTAAAGCGCGATGCAGATGCGGCACGGTGGTTTAATATGATGAATGGCACCATTGACAATTTCCCGGCCGCCAATACACAATGGTTCAAGAACTGGTTCTTTCCCATCTATGATAAATACGGCGGCAGCAAAGTACTGGCTAAATTCTTCTCACTGCTGGCAACCCATTTCCCAAAAAATGGAGACAATCGTTACAGCAGAGATATGAACTGGGGTGAGTTTATACACTTCTGGAGCGGTGCTGCTGGCGCCAATCTGAAAGCACAGGCCACGATAGCCTTTGGCTGGCCCGCCGAGTGGGAAACACAATTCAACAAAGCAAAGACCGATTTTCCAGGTATTACCTACTAATATCGTTGAGGGCAGTCGCAGTTTTTTCTCTCGTAGCAGTGATTAGTTTGTATTAAGAATGGTCCGTACAGGACAAATGCGTCCCTCTTCAGGGGCGCATTTTCTGTTGCACACCTAACATAACAAAATAAAGCCGCTAATACTGGAGTTATGAAATTTCGCTAAGCGGAAGCATTAACTTACGATAAGGTTTCATCTTCATTTGAGCAAAGTAAGGATGCTCGGGATTTACAATTAATTCCTGGCGCAGTGGGTGAATGATGACATCCATATCCTCCAAAGGAATAGCACCCAACAGAGGTTCTGAATCGCCAGGAAGGACCATTGCCCTGCAAGTAGTTTGTCTGTTTTTAAAGCGAAGCTCAACAGGAGCCACCACATCGCATTCAACTATGTGCCCGTTGGCCAATTGGGCTTTTCGCTTTTCTACAATAGGAAACTGAAGCTGTTCCTGTATAGTTTCGTTGATGGCCAGCATATAAGAACCAGTGTCTACCAACGCATTTACTGTCATGCGCTTTATTTCATCTTCGCCAATCACATGCCTTCTTGCCAAAGCGAGATCATCGCCGTTAATTAGCTCTAATTCAGCGTATACAAGTCCCATGGTATGTTTTTCGGTAAGCATTATTATATGATGAAATTACTATTTATATTCCATAGTGCAATAGCAGGGCTTATAACACTTGTTTTCATATTTCCAACCCCAAACTCCCCTTTTTTCTATTAGCGAAAACCCTTTTCTTTGCACATCGTTAATTTTATACTATTTATTTCATGCTGCCCAAGTACAAACGCATCCTGTTAAAACTGAGTGGAGAATCATTGATGGGAGATAAAAGCTTCGGCATGGATCCCGCAGTGTTGGAACACTACGCCCGCGATATCAAAGAGGTCGTTGACCTCGGCGTTCAGGTAGCCATTGTAATTGGAGGCGGTAACATCTACCGCGGCATGAATGAAGCAGAAACCGGTATAGAACGCGCCCACGGCGATTATATGGGCATGCTGGCAACCGTTATCAACGGAATGGCCATGCAGGCCATGCTGGAAAAAGTAGGCGTTTTTACCCGCCTCCAGAGCGCTATCAAGATGGAGCAGATCGCGGAACCCTACATCCGCCGCCGTGCCATCCGCCACGTAGAAAAAGGCCGTGTAGTGATCTTTGGCGCTGGTACTGGTAATCCCTACTT
Organism: Paraflavitalea sp.; assembly: GCF_059502485.1. Classification (NCBI taxonomy): domain Bacteria; kingdom Pseudomonadati; phylum Bacteroidota; class Chitinophagia; order Chitinophagales; family Chitinophagaceae; genus Paraflavitalea; species Paraflavitalea sp. The sequence goes on along the minus strand of NZ_JCACET010000008.1, from coordinate 52,381 downwards.
CACCACCGATACCGCTGGCTCCCTCAGGGCCATCGAGATCGAGGCCGACGTGATCCTCAAAGGCACCCGCGTAGACGGCATCTATACTGCCGACCCCGAAAAAGATCCCAACGCTAAAAAATACGAAACCATCACCTTCCAGGAGTGCATTTCCAACAACCTGCGCGTGATGGATATGACCGCCTTTACCCTTTGCATGGAAAATAACCTGCCCATCATCGTATTCGACATGAACACCGCCGGAAACCTCCGTAAAGTTGTTTGTGGAGAACGAGTTGGAACACTGGTAAAATCCTGATAACCAGCGAACAAAATTTATTACAGCCAACTGGCTTGTATATGTGACATTATCGCACTAATTTAACGGGGTAAATCGTCCTGACCCAACCCCTGGCGGTTATCCAATTCTCCCCGCTATTCAAGTCCCCTTGAAAGATGTGGCATCCTGGGAAGAACCCTGTGCGTTAAGGAAATTCGGAACTGCTATGAACCCATTACTCATTTTACTGGCCGCTAAACTGTCTATAGGTCTTACTGAGATCATTGTATTTCAGTTGGTATCCCTCGTCTTGGGTTTTGCTATCCACTTCTACCTCACCCAGAAAAAAATAATGCCCTCCGCTACTTCCGAACCAGCCGTGCTGGCCGATGAGCCAATTGGTGGCCTGGATGAGTGGAGATTAAAATTCTATGAAGAAAAAGACCTCCACGAACAACTCAACCGTGAGTTGGAAGCATCCAAAGAAAAGCAGGAAATGCTGGAGCTCGAAGTAGAAGACCTGAAAGAAGAGATTACCCGCCTTGAAGCAGCCCTGCCCGAAGAAAAAGAGGAAGAAGAAACCGAAGAACAGCAGGTCGGTCCCACCTTTATGTCGCAATTGAAGAGCGCACAGGACAACCTCCACGTGCAAAATCAATACATCGGTAAGTTATTGCAACAGGTAGATACATTAAAAGAATCTGAGCAGAAGTATAGCGAAGTACAACAACTGAATGAAAACCTCGGCGCGCAGCTTCGCGAAGCACGCCGTTCATTGATGGATAAAGAGGCAGAGCTGAAACAGCTGCGTCAGCAACAGCTACTGAACAATGAAGTAAAAGGCCGCCTGGAAAGAGCCTACGAAGAGTTTGGCGTATTACAGGACAGGCTGCAGAAAATAGAATCAGCTACCGCTCCCCAACACAAGGGATTTGAATACGAAGAACTACAACAAGCCTACTTCAAGATCACCCGTGAGTTCGATGAACTCAAGATGAAGCAGGTGAATATGCTGGAAGAACATCAGCGCCTGGCCCGCCTACTGGCCGATACGGAAGACAAACTGCGTGAGTCCAACTTCCAGCGCCAGCAATTACTGAAGAAAGTAGGCTACCTCGAAGAGCTCAATACCGACCTCCAGCAAGTAGCCGAGCACAACAAAAAGCTCGACATCCAGCTCAAGCGCATCTCTGAAATAGAGAACCTCCTCACGCGCCTCTCAAACGAAAAAGACAACGATCAGAAGAAAAAGTGATCTTCGTCACCCATCAACATTTCAACCCGTCAACTTGTTAACTTTGTACTCTAACCTACATAGCCATGTCATCCATTGCAGATATCAGGAAAGATTACAAGCTGAAAGACCTGCTTGAATCTAAAGCTGAAAAGAACCCCATCGATCAATTTACCCGCTGGTGGCAGGAAGCCATTGCCGCTGAAATAGACGAAGTAAACGCCATGACATTGGCCACGGCATCACCTGCCGGTATCCCCGATGCCCGCATTGTGCTACTGAAAGAATACGATGCCCGGGGATTTGTATTCTTTACCAATTATACGAGCGCTAAAGGAAACCAGCTGCAGGAGAACCCCCATGCTACCCTCGTATTCTTCTGGAAGGAACTGGAACGCCAGGTACGTATCAGCGGTGAGGTAGAAAAGGTAAGCGATGCAGAGAGCGATCAGTATTACAACAGTCGCCCCGAAGGAAGCCGTATTGGCGCCTGGGCATCGCCTCAAAGCAAGGTCATTGAGAGCCGGGAATGGCTCGATGCCGAAGATGTAAAGTTCAAGGAATTATTCAGTGCTAAACCTATAGTGCGTCCTGCACATTGGGGAGGATATCGCGTAAAACCCGTTCGTATTGAGTTCTGGCAAGGCCGTTCAAGCCGCCTGCACGACAGATTACAGTATACTTTAAGCCAACAGGGAAGCTGGACTATAGAGCGGCTGGCGCCGTAGTGGAGTAGGAAAGGTTGACAAGTTAAAAAGTTGACAAGTTGATAAGGAAACACTTCCCCTTATCAACTTATTAACCCATCAACATATCAACTACTTGCTTTCCTTCTTAGGAGCAGCCTTCTTAGCCGTTCTTGCAGGTCTGCTTTTACCGAAAGAGCCCTTGAAAGTTTTTCCTTTTTTGGTTTTTTTATCACCTCTGCCCATTTTACTATGCTTTTAGTTAAGTGAAAAATTAGAGTGCAAAAATACTACTTCGGTCATGTCAAACAAAACCCTTTCTGAAGTGTATTTTTCGGCCGCTTTTTGAGCCCTTTTTCGCCATAGGGGCATAAAAAAAGCTCCGGTACCTTGGGCCCATATCGATGAGCGCTGTAACGGAGCTTTCAATGCAGTATGCAGCAATTATAACTTAGCTTGCAATTCTTTACCTGCTTTAAACCTGGCAACTTTCTTAGCCTTGATCTTGATCACAGCGCCAGTCTGAGGGTTGCGACCATTACGGGCAGCTCTTTTGGAAACAGAGAAAGTACCGAAACCTACGAGGGTTACTTTACCACCACCTTTCAGGGTCTTAGTTACTGCTTCAACAAAAGAATCCAAAGCGGAGTTGGCTTGTGTCTTAGTGATACCAGCGTCGTCTGCAAGCTTTGCGATTAATTCAGCTTTGTTCATAGTGTAATGTTTTAAAAATTTAAGCACGACAAAAATAGACGCTTTTTCAATGCAACAAAATTTTTATCCCCTAAAATTAACATTTGATAAAATGCTATAATCCGCTCGGGGTAAGGATTATACGATATGTGCCCATTTTTGGTGATGTCTTACTTTTCCACAAAGATGCTGTGAAATACAGCGCCAGTCTGCGTTTCACGCTGCGTGGCCTGAAATGCTGTACAGTCAAGGGTTTGCGAGGAATATACAATAATTTCCCACTTACAGCTGATTAAAAATTTATTATCCACACTTAGTTCACAAGCTCCATCAGCGTGCTGAATGATATACTACGCTCACCCCACTTGTTACGTTTCTCCTCTGAAAAACGCTGTTCATGAAGCTCCATGTATCGTAGATAATCATCCTTCGTATGGGAAAAATACTGCACTGCATAAGTAGGCCCGTCAGTCTCATCAGTCTCCAGCAAGCGCACCAGCTGAAACCTGTCGAAACAACCAGTAGCAACCAGAGCAGGCATGTGCTGTTGCTTCATCCACTGAAGCCACGCCTCATGAATGCTCCAATGAACATAAGTAGTTACATTGTATATATACATACAGATACTTGTTATGTTAACTCCAGGTACACAGGACAATGATCACTGTGCTTCACATCAGGATAGATATCAGAAGCCTTTAAGCGGTCGCGCAATGCCTCCGTTGCATTGATATAATCGATACGCCAGCCCTTATTTTGCAGTCGTACAGAGGGGAAACGCTGGCTCCACCAGCTGTAACGATGCGGATCAGGATTGAACTCACGGAATGTATCGATCCAGCCACTACCCAAAAACTTATCCATCCAGGCACGCTCCTCTGGCAAAAAGCCCGATGAATTCTTATTCCCTTTAGGATCATGAATATCGATTTCCTTATGCGCAATGTTATAATCACCACAGAGAATCAGCTTGGGATGTTTGGCGCGCAAAGAAGTTACATATGCATAAAACTCTTCCAGCCATTCATACTTGTATGTCTGACGCACATCACCGGTGGTGCCCGAAGGAAAATAAGCATTGATCAGTCGGATATCTCCAAAGTCCAGCTGAATCACACGCCCCTCCTCATCACTTACCTGGTGACCGGTGCCATACACCACATTGTCCGGTTTTATCTTGGTGAATACCGCCACGCCACTATAACCCTTCTTCTGGGCGCTGAACCAGTAATCATAATAATTGAGATTGTTGAACTGTTTGTAATCCACATTATCCCTGTGCGCTTTTGTCTCCTGGACACAGACAATATCGGCGGGATCTGTCTTCAGCCAGTCGATAAGCCCCTTGGTCATCGCGGCACGAAGGCCATTTACATTGTAGCTGAGGATACGCATGAGTATTATTTTTTACATTTGGCCAGCAATTTACAGTATTGATATGGAAGCAACATCAGTAAAGACCGGTATTAAGCCAATCATTCCGCCCAAAGAACACGTTTACCTCGATGGACCCAAGCCCCGTACCTACGAGTTGGGCTTCGCCTGGAAGGTATTTACCCAGTTCATAAAAGGATTCCGCTGCCTGCACTTTGTAGGCCCCTGTGTTACGGTATTTGGCTCAGCACGCTTTAAAGAAGACCACCCCTACTACGAAAAAGCAAGGGAGTTTGGCAAGCGTATCGCTGAAACAGGATTCACGACGATGACGGGAGGTGGCCCCGGTATTATGGAAGCTGCTAACCGCGGAGCGTTTGAGAACGATGGCCAATCCGTTGGCTGTAATATCCGGCTCCCCTTTGAGCAGAAAGCCAACCCTTACCTCCACCGCTCCATTACATTCGAGCACTTCTTTGTACGCAAAGTAGTATTGGTGAAATATTCTTATGCCTTTATTATCATGCCGGGAGGCTTTGGCACACTCGATGAGTTCTTCGAGACACTGACGCTGGTACAAACGAAGACGATCACCCAGTTTCCCATTGTACTCTATGGCAAAGAATACCACCGGGAGCTGTGGGATTACCTCGAGTACATGGCCGAGCAGGGAACAATTGCCCGCGAAGACCTGAACCTGGTGCTGCTCACCGACAGCGTCGATGAAGCCATGCAGCACATCCATACTTATATTCAGAAGAACTACAAACTAAAACCCAGAAAACGCAATTGGTGGCTGTTTGAAAAGAAATAGCTTACTTAATATTCAATCGCTGCTGAAACTGCTCCTGGTAAGTTTCACCTACAGGAATATAATTCCCGGCAATCACAATCCGGTTGCGCTCGATAAACTGTATCTTATCCAGCGCCACCAGATATGATTTATGCACCCGCATGAACTGGCTCTCAGGCAATTGCTCCTGGAAGCTCCGCATGCTTTGTAAGGTGAGTATTTTTCCTGCGGTAGTATGGATAGCAACATAATCACGCAAGCCCTCCATATACAAGATGTCCGACAGATCAACCTTCTGGATCTTGTATTCCGTCTTTACGAAAATATAGCTGGCAGGAGTGGGGGTAGGAGTAGAGGCTGTGGTACCCGGCGCCTGTATAACGACGGCAGGCTCAGTCGACAACCGCTCCTTTGCCTTATGCGCTGCCACAAGGAAGCGGTCGAAAGTTACCGGCTTTAGCAGGTAGTCTATCACATCAAACTCATAGCCATCCAGCGCATAATCCGCATAAGCAGTAGTAAGGATTACTTTACACTTATGGCCAATGATCTTCATTAACTGTAGCCCCGTCAGTTCAGGCATTTGTATGTCAAGAAATAACAAATCTACCTCCCCCTGCTGCACAAGCTCCATAGCCCTCAGTGGGTTGGTGGTTTGCTCCTTCAAAGTAAAGAAGGGTGTCTTCTGTACGTAATCGGCCATCAGCTTCAACGCCAGTGGCTCATCATCGACTACTACACACGATATGGTCTTTATGCCTGACATGTTTTGATCTCCAGTTGAACTTCAAAAATAGATGCTGTTTGCTGAACCTGTAACGTATACTTACCCGGATACAATAACTCGAGCCTGCGCTGCACATTTTCCAGACCGATACCGCCGCTCGCATCCTTCTGATGGTTTCCCACTTTATTAGTAATACTGAAGCGCATCATATCATCACCGGCATGCAGCTTCATCACGATGGGATGTCCACTCCTGATATCTCCGTGTTTAAAAGCATTCTCCACGAAAGGTATCAGCAGCAGCGGAGGGATATTGCATTTGCCGGGATTACCTGTCAGTTCAAGGTTGGCTGGTAGCGGCTGGTCAAAACGCATCTGCTGCAACTCCATATACTTGTTGATATAATCCAGCTCCTTTTGCAACGGCACCTGCTCATTCGTATCATACAACATATAGCGCAGCAAATCAGATAGCTTGGCAATGGCAGTGAGCGATTGATCAGACTGGTGATAGACCAGCGAGTATACATTGTTAAGACTATTGAATAGGAAATGCGGATTGATCTGCGAACGCAAGAACGATAACTCAGTTTGCTTATTGGCCAGCAACAACTTTGCCTCGTTTAATTTATGCTGCTGTTCGCTCTGCACAAAGAAGTAAACAATACCGAAGGCAGAATACAATACGGCAAAGTAGATATTATCGATGTAATAATAAAGGATAGACACCCCCTTCCGGTAGTTACGGAAATCGAAGATCGCCGGATATAGTAGTTCCTCCACTACATAGCGGATAGTAATAATTACAATCACACCTATTATCCAGTAAAGAAGCGCTTTCCCTTTATTTTTCCGGAACACCCTGTTAAAAATGATGAAGCTGGACAAAGCATACAGCAGGAAGATGAAAAACCCGCTAATGTTTAACATTTGCTCCTGCAGATCGTCGAACATAGAAAAAGGAGAATACCCGTTTACCCACAGCGAAATAGCACTGCCGGTTTCACGGAGCAGCTCAAACAAAAAGTAAAAGAGGATGATCCTGAGTAAATGTCTGCGCATAGCCAAATCTATGGCACTTATCGGTAATATTTTGCCCGGATAAGCCTGTCCCCGGCCTTTGTCTGCCAATCCCTGCCTTTTATCTTCCAAATCCCCCGTCTGATGAACCCCGGGCTTGCAGACAGAACCCACCGGTTGGCAGATCGACAAAAAACCAGCGGAAAGCAGCCGGTTACTTTGCTGAAAATTATAACCATGAAATATCTGCTCCCCCTGCTCGTCATGATCATTGCTGCAGGCAAAGCCGTGGCACAACCCGTCAACTGGAAAAAGATCGAACAGACAAACCCCGATAAAGTATTGATCGACCCGGCCCACCCACCCACAAAAGTATTGCTGGTAGGCGCTTTTCACTTTGGCTATCCCAACTTGGATGGACATAAAACGGACTCATCCAAAATGCTCGACGTGCTTTCTCCCCGTCGTCAAAAAGAGATCCAGCAGCTGGCAGATGTGATCGCTTCCTTTAAACCTACCCGTATTTACATAGAGTCACGTAGCCCACGTTATTCAGACTCTGTCTACCAGGCTTATCGTGCAGGAACGCACACACTGCGCCGCAATGAGATCGATCAGGTGGCTTATCGTGTCGCGAAAATGATGAACCTTCCCACGATCTATGCAGTAGATGCACCGGGGTTTAGCAATGAAAACTGGGACAAATACACTTTCCTCGACAGTCTGTGGAGGAATGACAAACCCGTTGATTCTGTCCGCGATAAGCTGTTCAACCAAAAGTATAAACGCTTTTATGACCTAGGCGACTCATTGGAAGTGGAGAACACGATACTGGAAAGCTTTCTCATCATGGCCGATCCGCTGGTGTCGCGTCGGATGCACGGACATTATATGACCGGTGGATTTAACACCGCCGACAATAAAGGACCCGATAGACTGACGATGTGGTGGTACACCCGTAACCTGCGCATATTTAACAACATCCTTAAAACGCAACCTGGTCCCAACGATCGCATCATGGTATTATTTGGCAGTGGCCATATGCCCATTATAAAACATTGCTTCGAAACATCACCTGAGTTTGAAGTGGTGGAACTGAAAGACCTGGCGCTCAAGATGCAGGCTGCCGGCAAATTAAAATAACAACGTTGGGGCGGCGTTGTTATGAACACAATGAAAAAGAGCCTAAATTAGAGGATACTAAACCACGTGCAATGGAACAAAACCCTCAACAACCCGAAAAACAACCAGGTTCCGCCCCACAACAGGAGAACCTCCTGGAAGATATGTACGATTACAATTCCATGGAAGGCTATGACAAGCCCGTTCGCAATGCCCGCATATTACTGTTTGTGCTTGCAGCATTACAACTGATCCCGATCTTTCTGGCCACAGACTTACCCGAGCCCGAAAACTGGATTACCATTGGTATTTACGTGGTACTGGCCGGCATATTCGCAGGGCTTGCATTCTGGACAAGGACCAAGCCTTACACAGCTGTCATTACGGCCCTCTCCATTTATACCGGCCTTATATTACTATCGGCTGTTTTGGAGCCCTCCAGCCTCTTCCGGGGCATCATCCTGAAGATTGTAGTATTTGTGCTGTTGATCAATGCACTGAGAAACGGCAAGGAAGTACAGGAGTGGCTTGATACCAAGAACGCCAGAAAGAACCAACAATAATCTCCTATAAAAAGAAAGCTGCCAGGTGCTTTACAACCTGGCAGCTTTTTTATTTGTAGAAAACAATGCTTATTCCAATACTGGCCTGAGCCACTTTTCAGCCTCGTCGAGCGACATGCCTTTACGCTTTGCATAATCTTCAAACTGGTCCTTCTCGATCTTACCGATACCGAAATATTTACTTTCAGGATGAGCAAAATACCAGCCACTGACAGAAGAAGCAGGATACATAGCGAGCGATTCAGTGAGCGTAATACCAGTAGCTTCTTTACCACCTAACAAGTCGAACAACTTGTACTTCTCAGTATGGTCCGGACAGGCAGGATAGCCGGGCGCAGGACGGATACCGAGGTATTTTTCACTGATAAGCTCTTCATTGCTCAGGTGCTCTTCCTTGGCATAACCCCAGAAATCCTTACGCACACGTTCGTGCAGCAACTCTGCAAAAGCTTCCACCATCCGGTCAGCCAGCACCTGCAGCATGATCTTATTATAGTCATCCATTTGCTTGGCAAATCGCTCCACGTGAGGCTCGATACCTTGCATGGTAACAGTAAACGCACCCATATAGTCAGCAGGAGTAGCCACACCATTAGCTGGCTTGATAAAGTCAGCGAGGCTTATATTGGGCTGGTCGGCAGCCTTCTTCACCTGCTGACGCAGGAAGTCGAGTTGCGTAGTACCCTTGTCACTATAAATCTCTACCGTGTCAGCTGCAGTAGCTTGTGCAGGCCACATACCAATAACACCGCGGGCGGTGAGCCATTTTTCATCGATGATCTGCTTCAACAACACCTTCGCGTCTTCATACAACTTGGTAGCTTCCTTGCCTACCTTTTCATCCTTCAGGATCTGCGGGAATTTACCATGCAGCTCCCAGGCAATGAAGAAAGGACCCCAGTCGATGTACTCAGCAATAGCCTGCAGGTCATAGTTCTCAAATATTTTGGTGCCGGTAAAGGTGGGCTTTACGGGCGTAAAGCTCGACCAGTCGATCTTAGTCTTATTCTTTTGAGAATCGGCAAAAGACAAATATTGCTTGGCTGATTTCTTATTACCGAAATCTTCCTTCAGCTTAGTATACTCCAGTTTGATCTTGCCCAGGAAGTCAGGCTTTTGTTCGTTGCTCAACAGGGAGCCCGCTACAGTTACACTGCGCGAAGCATCCAGCACGTGCACTACACCCAGATCGTATTCAGGAGCAATTTTCACAGCTGTGTGCATCCGTGAAGTAGTAGCGCCACCAATCAGCAGCGGCTGCTGCATGTTGCGGCGTTTCATTTCCTTGGCCACGTGCACCATCTCATCCAGCGAAGGAGTGATCAATCCACTTAAGCCAATAATATCAGCCTTTTCCTTCACGGCAGTTTCCAATATCTTATCGGCAGGCACCATCACACCGAGGTCGATAATGTCATAGCCATTACAGCCCAATACCACACCCACAATGTTTTTACCAATATCATGTACATCCCCTTTTACAGTAGCCAGCAGGATACGTGGAGCACCACCCTGTTGAGCATTGGGATTGTTTCTTTTCTCTTCTTCAATATAAGGAGTCAGCACGGCCACACTCTTCTTCATTACGCGGGCACTCTTTACCACCTGCGGCAGGAACATCTTACCACTGCCAAACAAGTCACCCACCACGTTCATGCCATCCATCAGCGGGCCTTCGATCACCTCCAGCGGACGTGAATACTGTTGACGTGCTTCTTCAGTGTCCAGTTCTATATAATCGGTGATACCATTTACCAGTGCGTGTGTCAGTCGCTCTTGTACAGAGCCATTACGCCATGCTTCATCCTTTACTTCTACTTTGCCCTTTGCCTTTACAGTGTCGGCAAAAGCGATCAGGCGATCCGTAGCATCAGGACGACGGTTCAGGATCACATCCTCACAGAGGTCACGCAGTTGAGGCTCTATCTGATCATACACCACGAGCTGACCGGCATTCACGATACCCATATCCATGCCCGCTTTAATGGCATAATACAGGAACACACTGTGCATGGCCTCCCGCACGTGATCATTACCACGGAAAGAGAAAGAGATATTACTTACACCACCGCTGATCTTGGCCAGTGGCATGCGTTGCTTGATAACGCGGGTAGCCTCGATAAAGTCGATAGCATAATTATTATGCTCCTCGATACCGGTTGCAACAGCAAATATGTTGGGGTCGAAAATGATGTCCTGCGGAGTAAAGCCTACTTGTTCGACTAATATGTTATAAGCCTGCGTACAAATGTCTACCCGGCGTTGGAAAGTATCAGCCTGTCCCTGCTCATCAAAAGCCATTACCACTACAGCAGCGCCAAACAACTTACAAATGCGTGCCTCGCGGATAAACTTATCAACCCCTTCCTTCATCGAAATAGAGTTCACGATACATTTACCTTGTACGCATTTAAGACCCGCCTCGATGATCTCAAACTTGGAGCTGTCGATCATGATCGGGATCTTGGCGATATCAGGCTCACTCTGTACGAGGTTGAGGAAGGTGGTCATGGCCTTTACGCCATCCAATAAGGCGTCGTCCATGTTCACGTCCAGCACCTGAGCGCCACTCTCCACCTGCTGGCGGGCTACGCTGAGCGCCTCTTCATACTTGTTTTCCCTGATGAGACGGGCAAACTTCTTGGAACCGGTAACGTTGGTACGCTCACCTACGTTCACAAAATTTGTTTCCGGGCGCACCACCAGCGGCTCGAGACCCGACAGCCGTAAGTAAGGCTTGATAATAATTTGTTCGGACATACTATTTATTTCCGTTTTGGAATTAACCAACAGGTTTAATGCTTTACAATACTTCCTCTACTACGGGCAACTTCCTCGGAGTGATATTCTTTACATGCTGGGCAATATGCCTGATGTGATCCGGTGTGGTACCACAACAGCCACCCACGATATTTACGAATCCCTCTGCTGCCCATTCTTCAAGGAAGTGAGCAGTTTGCTCGGGTTGCTCATCATATTCACCCATGGCGTTGGGCAGGCCCGCATTGGGATAAGCTGAAGTATAGCATGCAGCTATCTGGCTCAGCTCTTCAATGTGAGGGCGCATTTCAGCAGCACCCAGTGCACAGTTAAGGCCGATGCTCAATGGCTTGGCATGAAATACAGAGGTGTAGAAAGCTTCCAGTGTTTGTCCGCTCAGCGTACGGCCAGAGGCATCCGTAATGGTGCCGCTGATCATGATGGGCAACTCAGGCTTGCCGGTATCCTGGAAGAACTTTTTAGTAGCGTAGATAGCCGCCTTAGCATTCAGTGTATCGAAGATGGTTTCGATCAGAATGATGTCAGCACCGCCTTCTACCAGGCCCGATACCTGCTCATAATAAGCAGTCATAGCCTCGTCGAAAGTCAGCGCCCTGAAGCCAGGGTTGTTTACATCCGGCGATAAGCTCAGTGTTTTATTGAGCGGTCCTATCGCACCGGCTACATACCGGGGCTTGGAAGGATCCTTTTGCGTGTATTTGTCGGCAGCACGGCGGGCACACTGAGCAGCAGCCACATTGAGCTCATAAGCCAGTGACTGCATCTCGTAGTCGGCCATCGCGATAGTAGTGCTGGAGAAAGTGTTCGTCTCGATGATATCGGCCCCTGCATCCAGGTATTGGCCGTGAATCTCTTCAATGATATGAGGTTGAGTAATACACAGGAGGTCGTTATTACCCTTTACATCCAGGTGCCAGTCTTTGAAACGTTCTCCCCTGTAATCAGCTTCCTCGAGCTTATATCGCTGGATCATGGTACCCATGGCCCCGTCGATGATCAATATCCTTTTTTCTAATGCTTTCCTGATGTCCATATGCGTAAAATTTTATTTACTGCCGGCAATAGACCTGCAGCGATAAATGGCAGCGTTGGTAATGCATAAGATTGACAGGCAGTGGGTGAAAACTGTTCGATATCAGAACATCATAAACGTTGGGAAAATGGTGTGAAGGTTTTCCTGCGTTTATTAGTTCCGTTTTTAGCACTACCCTTGTGGGAGTGAGCCCCTTTACCGGGCTACAGGCCGAACAATAAACAAATCCGCCTGCGATCAGAGCGCAAAGTTACATTATGTTCCTTTAATATCAAAACAGGGGTCAAAGAGAGGCATTTAGCGGTTCGCCACATAGCTTTCCACAGGCAGGCGGTTCGTAATAGACCTGGCCAGCGTCATTTCATCGGCATATTCCAGCTCACCGCCGAAAGCGATGCCACGCGCGATGGTGGTAACCCGTACGGGGAATGATTGCAGCTTTTTTTGTATATAATAGATCGTGGTATCCCCCTGGATGTTGGGATTCAGGGCAAAAATGATCTCTTCGATCTTCTCCTTCTGCACCCGCTGTATAAGAGCTTCAATATGAAGCTGATCTGGCCCAATGCCATCGAGCGGTGATATAATGCCCCCCAGGATATGGTAGGCGCCGCTATATTGCTGGGTACTTTCTATGGCGATAACGTCACGCACATTTTCCACCACACACACCAGCTCCTGCCTGCGCATAGAGTTGGCGCAGATAGAACAGATATCCGCATCCGCCACGTTGTAACAGCGCTGGCAAAACCTGATCTCCCGGCGCATCTTGGTAATAGCCTCGCCAAAGTGCTCCACCTTTTCCGGTTCCTGCTTCAGCATATGCAGCACCAGGCGCAAAGCAGTCTTCTTGCCAATACCCGGAAGCTTGGCAAATTCATTCACGGCATTTTCCAGTAACGCAGAAGAGAATTGCATAATGCAAAGATACGAGTTTCGTATTTGGGGGTTTATACAATATCCACCCCTTATCTTCGTTCACCTGTTCAGGTTCTTAACCCCTTAATCACTTTTATGAGAAAAGTTCGTCAGCTCCTGCTGCCTGTATTATTATTCACCACACTTTTAACCGCCCAGGGTCAAACCAACTACCAACCCGGCTCAGTACAATTGAAAAATGGCCAACAGGTCAATGGCCTTATAGACTACCGTGAATGGCGCCAGAACCCCCGCACCATAAGCTTTAAAAAAGAGGCAGCTGCCCAGGCGGTACAGTATGGTGTAGAAGACCTGACAGCCTTTATTGTCAACAACCAGGATTCGTTCGAGAGAGCAGTAGTAACAAAGGATATGCGGCCGGTGGAGCTCCGGGAGTTGATAGATCAGGCTCAGGTGAGCGGCGATACAGCAGAAATGAAACAGGTCGATACGGTTTTTCTGCGCATATTATCAAAAGGTGGAAAAGCAGAGCTGTATGAACTGGTGGATGCAAAACCACACTATTACATCAGAGAGCAGGGCGATTATAAAGAACTACAATATAAAGTGTATTATGCTGCCGGAACATCAGGCTTGTCATACAGCTACACATTCCGCAATCAGCTACAACAATATGCATATGGCCATAAAGAAGAAAGCAAGTTGTACAGGCTGCTTGAGAAAGCTGAATACAACGAACGTGACCTGATGCGTATAATAGCCACTGTTAACAACGTACAGTTTACGCAAAAGAAAAAAAGCCCGCCACAGTTTTTTGTAGCCGCCGGACCGGCTTATTCTAACATGAAAGTAGAAGGCCCCACTAAAGCGGCAGGATTGGATTATAGCGGTAACCTGGGGTTTGCAGCAGGCGCGGGTGTAGATATCGTATCAGAAAGAAGCTTACAGGCATTTGTGATCCGTCTCGAACTCTTTTATTCATCCTTGAAGTATGAAGGGAAATCAGCGACTGCTACCTATACCGTTAAGCAGAATAATATTACACCAGCCTTGAATTTGTTGTACAGCTTCCTCAGAAAACCTACCTACAAAGCATATGTTGGTGCAGGCATTCAGTACAACTTCTCCTCCTATCCCGACAATGTATATGTAACCAAAGGCAATGAAAACAATCCGGAAAAAGACTTCATGGACTTTGAAAAAAGCTGGCTCAGTGTGCCGGTTCGCATTGGCGGCACCTTCAAAAAGATAGATGTAGGCTTGCTGGCCAATGTAGCAGGTGCATTTGAAACATTTAGCTTTATTTCAGTAAAGCCTTCCATTTATTCGCTGAGGATCGGCTACCGGCTTACAGGGAAATAACAGCACTTATCTATAAGGTAATATCGATTTCATTATCCCAATTGGCCTTGATATTTACCTTACGGGAAACCGGGGCTACTATTTCCGGCTGCAGGTGCTTACCAAAGAATTCACCGGGGTCCCATTTGCCGTTCTTATTCGTGTCGTACACGATGCGCAGGTCATACTCACCAGGCACGAACAACCGGGCATTGAAGTTCCGGTCAGTAAACACATGACTGAACTTTACCTGGTCGTTCTGTACAAACTGTAATACAGGGCTCTTCGACAGGTCGAGATTGAGGAAACGGAGACGCACCAGGCCATAATCACTTTCCTTTTTAGTGCGGAACTCCAGCGTGTCTGTCCGGAGGAGCTTATGACCGAGCGTATCCTCGGCAAAGTCCTTATCCACAATAAGATTATAAGCAGTATTCGGCTGCCATTTATATTGAAGCGTAATTCTCTTATTGCTATCGTTGATAAAGCGATAACCGGTAAGCGGCTCATACTTTTCGTTTAGGAACTGCACTTTGGTAGAGTCAAAGTATTTAAGCGGTGCTGTTTTGAAACTGATCTCCAGGTTGCCCAGTAGGTCCAGTTCCTGACCAGAAAGATTGGTTTCCATACGCAACCTTTTATCCTGTACTACACCACCGCCCCTGTTGGGTGTGGTTGGCCTTACAGTAGGCGTAGCAGGCTTCTTGTCTTTATCCTTTTCTTCCTCTTTATCTTTCTCCAGGTAAGCGTATAAAGTAAAGGTCTTACCACTTTGTGTATTCACTAGTGTATCGGAAAAAGCAAACAGCTGTTTATTACTGAGGTACTTCCGTTGCCCGCCTTCATCTTTAAACGCATACAGTGCAAAAGTGCCGGGAGGCAGGTTACGGAAAGTAAAATTGCCATCCCTGTCGGTCTTGGCCACATAACGAGGACGCTCTTTGATAACGGCAGAGTCATCCGTATTGCGGTGCAATACGGCAATGAGGGTAGAGTCGGTTTTACCTGTTTCGGCAATGATCACTTTTCCTGAAACAGTAAGTGAATCGATCCCACTGCCTGTGCTGAACACATAAGTAAAATCATTCAGAATATTACCCTCATTAATGTCTTTGATTGCTTTCCCGAAGTTGATAGCATAAGTAGTATTGTCTTCGAGCGTATCCCTGATGGTAACAGTGAGGGTGCGTAGCTTACTTACTACCAGCGGTGCTTGCTTGGGCACGGGAGACACCAGCAGGTTTTCCATGACGTTTTCCGGAGGCGCGATAAACTCATCAAATTCGAACACGATCTTCTTGCTCGCAAAATTCCGGGACGAGTCGTGCGGATTTACCCTTAACAAGGTGGGCGGGAGTGAATCCCTGGGACCGCCGGTAGGCGGAATAATATTGGCGCAGCCTGTGGTAAATACCTGGAATTGAGCAACGACTACTATGATGAAAAGAAAAGTTAATACCTGCTTCATGGAAATAAATACAACTTCAATAAGCTGCAAACATAGCTTGTTTGCGCGGATTATTCATGTAAGGCCACTGCCAGCCTATATGATTTAACAAAATGGCACCAGTGGCAGCCTGGCTTGCCGCAACCAATATAGAAATCACGCTGTTGGATACGTTGCCACGCAGTAACGATCTGTTGAGTGACGATAGTAACCTCTGCGGGCGTAATAAATAACCTTTCTTTATGGTAAAGCCCGCTCTTGTCCGGCTCGATAAAGTCGAACTCGGTGCTGCTCACTTTCCATTCCTTCTGTTGGTAATTATCCACCAGTATTTTATAGAACACAGCCTGCCGCCAGTAGTCTCCACCATTGGGGAGCGTTTCACCGGGGCGTTCTAACCGCGCTCTGGACTTATCCGGGTCGCCGGTTTTATAATCCACCAGGTTCACCGATCGGCCATCAAATTCCAGCTTATCTATCTTGCCTTTTATGGGTACACCGTCAACGATCACATTACGGATATTCCTTTCCACGGCTACGATCGTATGCCATTTGTGCGCATACTCATCGTAATAATTACTTAATATCTCATGACCATAATGTAAACGCCGGTTAAATTGCTCGGGTGTAAAGCTCTTGCGGTGCTGATGCATATACCCCTCGAAGTCGCTTATAAAAACGGCCTTCGACGGAAAAGCATCATTATCCGTTTGCATTTTGCGAAACAGCAGCTCCAGCGCATGGTGCACGGCAGAGCCAAACTCCGTAGCTTCATTACGGGGAGAAGGCACACGCAGCATACTCTGAAAATAAAACTCCAGCGGACACCTGAGGAAGCTATTGAGCGCAGTAACATGCAGCATGAACCGCTGTAGCAGTTTGCGCACTGTCGCTTCATCCAGTTGGCCGATCTCCGGCCTGCCAGCATGTACCGGCGCAGGTCCATTATATATTGTTTTACTTACAGGCTGATAAAGCGGTGCAAGCACAGCCATGATTTGTTCCTGACCATTGACAGGTTCTGGCAAGGTTGTTGGTGCAATGTGTTCCAATAACATCAACAGCTTCACCAATAGCTGCAGGTCCATAGCAGGATTGAGACGCACTTCTGCTTTGATGCGATCAATAAAGCTCATGACCGGTATTGCCTGTGCAGGATTGTTGTTGATGAAATCCCCCATCCCGGTTTCCCGTAGTATAAGATCAACCAGCGAAGACAGCGGAGTGCTGGGCGTCATACCTGTTAATCGCTCTATAGCTTCCGATGCTTTCTTCAACCCTTCATGAACAGGCGGCGTAAACAGGTCGCGGGGCGGCGTATTTACTGTTGACTGCAACAACTGGCGCAGCGAAGTTTCATCACGCCGTTCGGACAATGCCAGCGTAAGCTGCGCAATGTCAAAAGGAGGGATGTTGAACCAGGGCCCATGCAATAGTTCAAACAAAATAGCATCGCCACTATAGAGAATATCCTGCTCCGCCGCAAGATAATGAAGCAGGAGCATGAACTGTTCTACCAGTGGATGATCTGGTATTGCCTGTTCCATACTATCCAATATCCCATTACGGTTATCCCAATTGAACTGGCCAAGAAGCAGCTGGTAATTGTCGAATTCATGCACAGCGGCCCGTAACTTGTCGGTCCATGCCGCTTCGATCACTGCCTGCGTAGGTTCCAGGCGGGCGAGGTAAGCATCTATTTGCTGATTGATGAGGCCGGAAGTCCAACCTTCCCGCTCCATGATGCCGAAAAGAAAGTAAAAGTTACTGGTCTCGAAATACACATCGCCCCGGTAGCGTTTGAGCGGGTGACCCTTAGGGAAGGCGTCGATGAGCCTGGTAAACAACGCTATACGCTCCAAATCGGACAATGGCGGAGTGCTGGTGGACATGATTCAAAGATAAGGAGGGCATTTTAAGGCAAATTACTTACCTGCCCTCCCGCGAAAGCCTTAGCATTTTGGGAATGATTTTCCGGTTTACGGAAAAAATCTTCATTTTGGGAATACTTTTTTATGGTTCCTACGTTTATATAGTTATATAGTAATATTTAGTCCTTTACAAATGAAAAATCAGCATGCCCTCAGGATCTTTGTCCTGGAAGATGATGTTTGGTATGGCTCCATGCTCGAACATTATCTGTCACTCAATCCAGATTATGAAATAAGGCGCTTCGAAAGCTCTACCGCCTTTTTCAACCAGCTGCATGAGCGGCCCGACGTGGTGACGCTCGACTACTCGATGCCGGATATGGACGGTAGCGCCGTGTTGAAAAAGATCCGCGAAGTAAATCCCGATATACAGGTTATTATTATCTCAGGCCAGGAAGATGTAGGCACAGCCATCAGCCTCCTGAAGAATGGAGCATTTGATTACATCGTAAAAGACGATGATGTAAAAGACAGACTGTGGAATAGCTTACTGCACCTGCGGGAGATCGTGGGACTGCGCCAGGAAGTAGAACACCTGAAAGAACAGGTAGTTAAGAAATACGACTACTCCAAATTCCTGATCGGAAAGAGCGAGTCGATGGATAAAGTATATGGACTCATTGAAAAAGCCTGCAAGACCAATATTACCGTATCGATCACGGGCGAAACAGGTACCGGTAAAGAAATGGTGGCGAAGGCCATTCACTATAACTCCGAGCGGCAAAAGAAACCCTTTGTGGCGGTGAACGTGGCCGCTATTCCCAAAGAGCTGATAGAAAGTGAACTCTTTGGCCACGAGAAAGGAGCCTTTACAGGTGCTGTTACCCGTCGCCTGGGTAAATTTGAAGAAGCCAACAACGGCACCTTGTTCCTCGATGAAATAGGAGAGATGGACATCAGCCTGCAGGCAAAGCTCCTGCGGGTGTTGCAGGAGCGGGAGATCACCCGTATCGGAGGCAACGAAGTGGTGCCGGTGAATGCGCGCATCATCGTAGCTACCCACCGTAACCTGCTGGATGAAGTACAAAACAAAACCTTCCGTGAGGACTTGTATTACCGTTTGATCGGCTTACCCATACAGCTACCTGCATTGCGTGAACGCGGTAATGACATTATATTACTGGCAAGGTATTTCATGGACCTTTTCATTAAAGACAATGGCCTCGATAAGAAAACATTGTCGATGGAAGCACAACAGAAACTATTACAATACTCTTTCCCGGGCAACGTGCGCGAACTGAAATCGGTGATGGAGCTCACAGCCGTAATGGCCGACGGCGAATCCATCCTGCCCGAACACATCACCATTAATACAGCTGCCACGGTGAACGACCTGCTGAGTAAAGAACGCACCCTGAAAGATTTCGAGATACACATCATTCAACATTACCTTGATAAGTATGATAAAGATGTACTCTTGGTAGCCAAGAAACTCGACATTGGCAAATCGACCATTTACCGCATGATACAGGCCGGTGAATTAAATACCAAATAACCGGAATGACGACTACGACCACCAATTATCAAAGCCTGGGAAAACGGCGGATTCTTGTAGCTGAAGATGTGGAGATCAACCAACACCTGGCCCGTCACATGATGGAGTCGTGGGGGTTTGAAGTGGATATCGCTGGTAATGGCCGCGAGGCATTGGTGCTGGTACAACAGAAGAGTTACGACCTGGTGCTGATGGATATTCAAATGCCTGAAATGGATGGCATGGAAGCTACCCGTCAAATACGCAAACTGACGGACGCTATCAAAGCAACCATACCTATTATAGCACTTACGGCCAACGCCCTCAAAGGCGACCGTGAACGGTTCCTGGCAGCGGGCATGAATGACTACCTGCCCAAGCCTTTCAACGAACCGAACCTTTTTAGCATCATAGCCCACAACCTGACTGAGATGACCACCACTACCAAACCCACTGTTAAAGAACCATTGCAGGAGACAATACTTCCTGCAGCGGATCCCCCCGTCAAACTGTACAACCTTACCATGATCTACGGCATCGCCGGCGGTGATGAAGGTTTTGTAAAACGTATGCTGCAATTGTTCCTCGATACCATGCCCGAGACACTCGTGGAAATACAGCAAAACACCGCCATGCAAAACTGGACACTGGTAAGCAAACTGGCCCACAAGATGAAATCCACTATCGATTCGATGGGTATCGTTTCCCTGAAAGAGATCATCCGCCAGATAGAACAAAACGGTAAAAAAGGAGAACAAACTGAACTGTTGGCCGCGCAGGTAAACCTCGTGGAAACAGTAATGAGAGAATGCATTGTGCAGGTAAAAAAAGATTACAGTTTGTAGAACCAATGACGTTCTTGCTGGTTTAGGATAGTATTTTATGAGCGTGCACTCCATCAAAGCGGTTCAGCTTATACCCGTATCCCTTGCGGAAGCATGGGATTTCTTTTCCAGTCCCGTCAATCTACAGGCCATTACCCCTGCCGATCTCAAGTTTAATATCATTTCCAAACATCATGGCGATAGGGTATACCCCGGCCAGATCATCGAGTATAAATTGAGGCCACTGTGGGGCATCCCCTGTTATTGGATGACAGAGATCACCCATGTAGAGCCGGGCAAGTTCTTTATCGACGAACAGCGTTATGGGCCTTATAGTCTATGGCACCATCAGCACCATTTCAGGGAAGTGGAAAGCGGTGTGGAGATGACGGACATTGTACATTACAAAATACCCGGCTGGTGGATAGGTGAAATACTGCACAGCCTGGTGTTGAAAAAGAAGCTGGATGGCATCTTTGCTTACCGGTATACGAAGATTGAAGAGCTGTTTGGGAAATGGGATACCCCTTCGTTAAGAGGCGGATCGCTTTAATTAGCTAACGATTTTTATCAATAAAAAAGGTTGACAAGGATTATCCTTGTCAACCTTTTCACTTTTTAGCGGATAGCTTATCCCGGTATACGGGAGATATATTTTTCGATCTCTTTGATCTGCTTTACGATCTCAGGGCTGGTAGGCTTCAGCGCCTTTGTTTTGCGGAAGAACTCTTTAGCCGCACGGAACTCCCTTTTGTTCATCATGATATTGCACATCTGCAGGTAGGCGGCAGCTTCGTTTTCTTTGTCGGGCAGCCCTTCGCGGATGGCCTGACGGATGTATTGCTCACCCTGTTTGAAGTTGTTCTTTTGCATGGCGATCATACCCATTTGCAGCAGGTTGGCGCCTTTCACTTCTTTCATGGGAGTGCCCAGGGAGAGGCCTTTCTTCATGTTGGCCTCGGCAGTGTCAAAATCCTGTTCCATCATCGCCAGCTGACCTTTGAAGGTGTAAAAAGCAGAGCGTATGGGTTTATAAAGTAAGCCGGGAAATTTGATGGAGTCGAGTACTTTTTTAGCACCTTCTATGTCACCGCCTTCCATATGCTCCTGGATAAGGCGCATAGGACCGATGAAAAAGTGGCCGAAAATAAGGATGGCGCCGATGAAATACAGGGGGAATGCGGGCCAGAAACTGCTATAGATATTCGCCACGATACCCAATACCACCAATCCCAGTCCGAGGTACAGGCGGTAGCGGATAAGCCAGGTATAAAACTTCATACATCTTTTTTTAGGGGTAGCAAAGATAGGTGGATTTCAGGTGCAGTTGAGGAAATTTGTAAGGGCGTGAGGAAGGGGTATAAGAATGGAAATGAAGCCCTTCTTACTGCCTGTCGCTGAACAATTTGCCCTTTTTTCTGAGCAGCCGCAAATACTACGCTTTGTTTTCTTATTTTTGGCGCCCGGAAAACAGAAAATGAGCGCTACCCGCTCACCTTTCCACTTCCCGGTCCGGTAGTTCAATGGATAGAATAGAAGTTTCCTAAACTTTTGATACAGGTTCGATTCCTGTCCGGACTACGAATAAAAATTAATGGTATTCAATCCGCGTACCATTTTAAGAGTTTAGGTGCCAAATTCGCAGTGCGGTTTGGGGTAGAAGCCGTCAGTAATTACACTCGCTACACAAAGCATCAGAATTTTCATTTTGTTCTCATCGCATTTGCCAACTATATTTTCTGTCGATCTTGATCAAATATTTCGGCACAAGCTAAAGGATCGCTATACCCCCTGTGAGAGCCAGGACGATTAGAATGAAAATGAACACAGTTAGCAATACCACCAGAATTTGACTCGGCTTCCAGCCTTCCGCTTCCAACTTAAACAAGCCTAACATGTTGATTTTAAACTTACTTCTTGCCATAGTCTTCATGTTTTCTTACTCAAACATCGGTACAGAAATTTGCCTTTTCTGGGCATTTATGATTGCAATTGGCAAGAAACTGGACACCTTTTGGCAATATTTTGGCAATTATTGCCGAAAGCGCACAATAATTAGCTACACAGCATACTCATAAATTCAAATGAGGTATTTTCGCATCATAGTTTGAGTATTCACCCTGCCATACAACTACTTACGATCAGCCTTGTGCGATTTAAATTTGCCGATTATGCTTACATGCCAACGGCGGACAAAATCGACTTGAAACAGGCTCAATTAATAATCCAGGAATTGCGGGAAGATGACTTGCATTATGGTGGGCAAGAAGGTTCATCGCTGCGAAAGCGCTTAAACCTTTCGAAGGGTTCCCGCTTTACATCGACAATCACCACTTTACAACCTCTTTTTGATTGGATCACAAGCGACCCACGTTTTACTGGCAGCCGGTCAATTCAAGCATTTGTCCATGCCGAAACCGATCATTTAAAAAATTCCTCACCATACCTGTACCAAGCACTTGCAAAGCCAAGTAACCCTGCCGACAAAAAAAAATTCTGTTGGGGTACCGTTATAGATGCAAATGCAAACTCCGGCATACTCTCTAATGGTAAAAAAATAAAACCTTTATTGGTTGAGCAACTTGAAGGCTACTTGGAGGGCAGGTGCAAAGAATTATTTGGTTTGCCTTCAACACCTCCTCCCGTTCGCACTTTCATTCCCCAGGAGGCTAATCGATTTTCCTTAGAAGACTACTCATATGAGATAAGAGGTAGGGAGCTTATTGTCAAAAAAATACTGGAATATTTCGACCGAATAATAAGAACTTCTTTCAACTTATTACATTCGGGTTCAATTCCTGTCGGTACTGTGGTTAAGCCAAAATTTGAATCCGAAATCTCATTAAGTTCAACTCAAGAGTCATTCTATTTAAAGAGAATGCATGACTTAGGTAATGTATTTAAGATTCAGGAATCTCCTAAAAACTTTATCCTGATCATTGAAGGTGTTGGATCAGTCATAGAGTTTAATAGACTTAAAGAATATAATTCTAGAAACACTCACGAAAGTGACTATTATTTGATGGTTATCTGTACAGATCAAGAAAACCGGAGTGCTTCAAATCATTTTAAGGAAGTCTACAAAAAACAGATGATGATAAAATTATTTGAGGATAGTGAATTGAAAGGTTGCACAGATAAGATGTTTATAAAAACAAATAAAGAAAGTAATAATCAATCTGAATTTGGAAAGACGGAGCTCAGACAAACGATGTGTATAGATTACTTTGATGACTATTTTAAAGAAGCACATAAGCAAAAAATAAGTGTAAGGTTTTTTGAGGACGATGAATTCAAAAATTGGCCAGATAAAATGTTTGTCAAAACAGACAAAGAAAACAATAATCAATTTGAATTCGGAAATGCAGAACTCAGACAGTCAATACTTAGAGATTCTTTTTATGACTATCTTAAAGAAGTGTATAAACAACAAATGATTATAAGATTTTTTGAGGATGCTGAATTGAAAGATTGGGTAGATAAAATGTTTGTCAAAACAGACAAAGAAAGCGATAATCAATATATGAGTGTGCTATTTTTCGAGGATGCTAAATTGAAAGGTTGGACAGATAAGATGTTTATAAAAACAAATAAAGAAAGCAATAATCAATTTGAAATTGGAAAAACGAAATCCGGACAAACAATACTTAGAGATTATTTTGAAAACTCAAAATTCAAGGGAAATAAAGAAGAAAATACTGAAGAAGTTATCTGTATAGATCAAGAAGCTTGGATTGTCTCAATATATTTTAAAGAAGTTCACAAGCAACAGATGGCCATAAGATTCTTTGAGGATGCCGAATTGAAAAATTGGGGAAATAATGTTTTTATCAAAACAAACAAACAAAGGAATAATCAATTTGAAAAGACAAAACCCAGACAAGTAGCCCTTAGAGATTATTTTGCCGATTCAAAACTTAAGTCGAATAAGGAAGAAAGCAGCGAAGATGTAATAATTAAAGAAAGGGAATGTTCTTTTGACAATATGATGTGGTGTTTGAATTAAACATGCGAGGATATTAAAATCAATAAGGCTATCTCAACTGTAATTTGAGATAGCCTTATTGATTTTCTAGGTTTATACAATGCTCTTGATTGATGAGAAAAACAAGGTTGTGGATTGAAATGAAAGTATGAGCTGTCCCCAAAGAGAAATTTTTTAGAATATACACTGCTTTGAATGGTGGAAGTAAGAGATATGGTCAACATACAATTACACAAAACGAAATTCATGAACTGTAATCCCTTGTTGACCAATGTGGTTATTGGATTGTTTTCAATGGAGACAATGAAGAAGCTGCCGTTGAACTTGAAGCCTGGAAGAAAATGTATGCAGGCAGAAAGATAATTTAGTAAGATATGCAGTCTCAATTAGACATAAGGATTAAGAATCTCATATATGTATTCCTGCAAAAAGGTTGGGAATTCATCGGACCAGCCGACATGCAGTCTGACTGGTGGTTCAGCGATATTTTGCAACTTAGCTCAACATGGAGACCAGTCGGTACTCAACTTTACCTGACTCTATTGACCGATCCGCAAATACTTGACGAAAAAATTGTATGGTGTGTGGCTATTTCATCAGCAATTCCTGAAAGTCGTCACTATCAATTTAGCGATCAATTGACATTAAATGACATAAGCAGGATTGATTTACAGGAATTTGTTGCGAATATCAATAAGTCCATTCTTGTAGAGCAGTAACTATATATTTACACGAAACCCTGTTTTCACTTTGTCAATCACCACATGCGTGTAAAATTGTTTAACCGTGGTATTGTCCATCAGGTTTTTTTTAGAAAACTCCTCATAGTGCTGCATATCCATGGTATTTACAATTACTACGAAATCATATGATCCTGTTACATAGTAGCACTGCATCACATCGGTGCATTCATTCATTAGCTTTTTAAAATTGTCAATAACCTGGGAGTTGCCAAGGTATAACGTTACATCCACCACGCAGGTAATGCCATAGCCAACAGCGGCTGGAGATACTACAGATATATCGGCTTCAATAACTTTATCATCCCGAAGTCGTTTTAACCTTCGCTGTACTGAACTGGTACTCAGGTTTACCATGGCGCCGAGTTCCTCGTTTGTGACCCTGTTATTTTGCTGAAGTTGGTTCAATATCTTTTTATCGAACTCATCAAGCTCTTGCATAGTTTTCCCGTTTAGGTCGCCTGTTTTGAATGTTTTGCCCGCTAACTTAACCAGATTTGCTCAAAATACACGCCTTCGGGGGCATAACTTGCACGAGCACCGTCGAGCCATTTTTGCTGCTGTGTTACAAACGGAAATATTAAAATTAAAACGCATGAAGTTTTTCCTGAGAACTATCCTGTTACTATCGGTTGTCATTTACTCAAGGGAGTCAGTATGCCAGTCTGCAAAACAGCGTATTCAAAGCATAACAAATCCTCTTGATACATTTATTGAGAAACGAATGAAAGAGTCCGGACTGATTTGCGTTGGGGCTGCTATAATTGTCGATCAGAAACTGGTTTGGTCAAAAGGATATGGTTATGCGGATAAAGACAACAAAATTCCTTTTTCTACCCATACCATTATGAACATTGGTTCTATTTCCAAGACTTTTACGGGAGTTTGCATCATGAAAGCTGTAGAAGAAAAAAAGCTTTCCCTTGATGAAGACATTAACCGGTATCTGCCGTTCAGGATTGTCAATTCTTTCTTTCCGGATGAAAAAATAACGTTAAGACACCTGACTTCACATACTTCAGGACTTACTGACCGGTTCCCGTTTTATGACAGCACGTATTACTATGGAGGTGACGCCCCCGAGCCACTGGGGGGATTTTTGAAGAACTATTTTATGCCAGGCGGAAAGTATTATTCAAAGGATAATTTTTTGAATAAAAAACCTGGAACATACAGGGAGTATTCCAACATAGCCGCCGGATTGGCCGGGTATATTGTAGAAGTGGTGACTGGCAAAAAATTAAATGAGTACAGCAGGCAGTACATCTTCAATCCATTGAAGATGGAGAACACAGGCTGGTTTTTACGCGAAGTGAATTTGGCAAATCATTCAAAGCTTTATAACATAAAGGGTGATACCACTCAGCTTATTCAGTTGTACGGGCTACCTACTTATCCGGACGGAGGCGTACGTACTTCTGTCGCAGATCTGACAAAGTTTTTTATCGCCCTGCTGAATGAAGGAGTGTATAATGGGACAGCCATTTTGAAAAAGGAAACGGTTAAAGAAATGCAACGATTTCAGTTTACCCCAGACAACAAACCAGAAAACGTAGAAGCCGAAAAGTTAAACACTGGTATCTTTTGGGCCAGCAAGCAAAACGTAACAAAGATGGGACATTCCGGAACAGACCCGGGTGTAAAAACGGAAATGCTCTGCGATCTGTCCAGAGAGGTGGGAGTTATTCTGTTTACAAATACTACTGTTGAGGACAAAAATTTGTTTAAGTACTATTTCCAGATCTTCGATGAACTGTATAAAAGCGGAGTAAAACTAAAAGAGAACAAAAGCCGTTAAGTGCTGACAAATTACTTCAAAGACATCAGAAGCTCTGTCTCTAATTTACTTTCATCACTTGTCCAATGTCCATAGATCTCAATGTAGGGAAGGCCTGCTTCAAAGCCCTTGCTTTTTAATTCATGTTGCATATTGAGCCCAACCTGCTTTATAAGATGGTAAGAGCCGATATGTTTATAATAAGCATACTTTGTCAATATTATACTTTTGGGCTCTAAACTGATGTCATGCTTTGGAGGCTCGTTAAGTTCGATGCCGGTAAACACCATTTCATTGGGTTCATAAACCCAAATGTTAAGTCCCTTATTTTTTAGACTGTTCGCCTTGACTATCTCCCACATTTTGCCGCTTAATTTAAATGCAGTGCCGACATAGTCCTTATTAGGTGCAAACCCGGAAATCCCATAGATATCTAATCTGAACGGGGTATTAATGATTTCCATATTCATTATTGCATTTATGCATTCCCGAATTTACCAATCTTTTTTAACTGTTATTTCGGTTGCCCGGTTGCTGTGGCGTTTACTCTGCTTTCAAACTTTTCACCGGGTTCATCAAGGCTGCTTTAATACTTTGATAGCTCACTACCAGCAAAGTGATAATGATGGCTCCCAAACCTGCCACAGCGAAGACCCTCCATTCAATCCTGGTACGGTACTCAAATTGCTGTAACCACTCCTGCAGAAAATGATAAGCCACAGGCACTGCGATAAGGCAGGAAATAATTACCAGTACTACAAACTCTTTTGATAACAATTGCCATACACTAAGCACGGATGCGCCCAACACTTTGTGGATACCTATTTCTCTCGTTCTTTGTTCAGCAACAAATGCTGCAACACCAAACAAGCCGAGGCAACTGATAAAAATAGCAAGGGCGGCAAAAATTCCTGCAAGCGTGCCTATCCGTTCTTCATTCCGGAATTTCTTATTATAATCGAGGTCCGCAAAACTGTATTCGAACGGATTGGCCGGATCATAGTTCTTAAAGACCGCTTCAATCCTGGTCAGGGCTTCGCCGGCACTGACATTGGCTTTTATTTTTATATTGGCGAGGTTTAATCGCTTATGATGAACAAAGAAAATGGTTTGTTTTATGGGGTCATAAGGAGATTGCGTTACCAGATCTTTTACAACGCCGATCACTTTGAACGTTTCTTCGTCACCCCACTTGATCAGTTGCCCAACCGGGTCTTTTAAACCCATGTATTTCACCGCGGCCTCATTCAATATAAAGGCGGCTGTATCGGTGGCAAAATCTTTTGAAAAATCTCTTCCTTCTTTGATCTGCCAGCCCACCGTTTTCCCAAATTCAGGTTTAACCCGAAGCGTTACAAACTCTTCGGCCATTTGTGGGTCTTTACCGGGCCAGCTAAAACCACTGTTGGTTACTGAAGTTTGGGTGATCGGACAATCAGTTGCTGCTACTTCTTCTACGACCCGCGTATTCAGCAAGTCGGTCCTGAATGCGTCATAATGATCAATGATGTTTTTTGTTTTAATAGGAATAGTTACCAATTCATTCCTGTTATACCCAACGGGCCGGCTTTTTGCAAATTGAATTTGCTTTAATACGATCAGCGTGCCAATGATCAGCGTTATCGAAACGGTAAACTGCAATACTACCAATGCCTTGCGTGGAATGGCTGCCAAGCGCCCTGCCTTGAAAGTTCCCTTTAGTACCTTCACCGGCTGAAAAGAGGATAGATAAATGGCAGGATAGCTACCGGCAATAAGTCCCGTTACCAGGGCAAAGCCGACACTCATTATCCAGAATACAGGCTCCTGCCATAAAACAGACATCTTCTTCCCGGATACTTCATTGAAAAGAGGAAGTAAAAGCTGAATAAGTAACAGAGATATTACAAAAGAGAGCATCACCACCAGAAGAGATTCACTAAAAAACTGGCCGATCAATTGGCCTCGCACGGAACCAATAGCTTTACGGATGCCCACTTCTTTGGCTCTTTTTTCAGAGCGGGCAGTGCTCAGGTTCATAAAATTGATACACGCAAGCAGCAATACAAATATGCCTATGATCCCAAACAACCATACATATTCTATTGCCCCTCCGGCATTGACCCCATCTCTGAATTGACCATACAAATGCCACCGGTTCATGGGATGAAGAAAAAGCGTTGGCTTGTACTTTGTTTTATACTCACCATCTATTCTGTCGAGCTTTGCATTTTTAATGTTAGCCGACACGGTGGCCATATCTGCATGATCAGCTATTTGAACAATTGTCTGAAACCAGTTATTGCCCCAGCCTACCCTGCTTTCGAGGTTATCGGATTTCACCAGCAATTGCCAGGGAGCTATAAAAGCCAGATCTGAAAAGCTGGAGTTATGAGGCAGGTCCTGATATACACCAGTCACTTTAACGCCCAGCTTGTTATCGATCTTTATGATCTTGCCTATCGGGTCAGTGTCTCCAAAAAATGATCTGGCGGCTGTTTCTGAAAGCATTATGGAGTTGAGATCATATAGTCCATTCCGGGATCCCCTCAGCATATTTAGTGAGAGCATTTCAGTGACCTCCGGCTCCATATAATTTCCCGTCTTTACCATTTTCTTTTCGTCGAATGACAAAAGATGGGAACTTGGCCAGGCTGCTGTTACAACATATTTAAAATTATTGCCGTAGGTATTGCGTAGCTCGGGACCAACCTGCATTGCCTGGTTGGCCGATGTCTCTATGCTGCCGTTGAATGTCTGGTTCTGCATTACCCGTGCAATCCGGTCATAATGCTTATGGTATTTGTTGAAAGAAAGCTCGTCATGTATCCACAAGCCGATCAGCATCGCTACCGCTATGCCCACTGCAAGGCCACCAATATTGACGAAAGAGAAGACCCTGTTTTTCAGAAGATTCCGGAAGGCGACCAGCAAGTAATTCTTCAGCATATTTTTCGGTTAAATGGATGCACAATGGTGATGATGACCTCAATTAAACACTAAGACAGTGCCGGAATAGTATCTTCTTATCAATCAATGATATGTGACTTGTTTGTATGCATGAAATTGTCCGGTTTCGATACGTTTGCACATACACCTGTACTCATTTCATGTTATTTGTTAAGAAAAAGTCGAGTATTGTCGCGGCTTCATCTATATTAAGTCTTGCGCCACTGATGTTAGCGGTTATTGCAAAAATATATCCGCTTTCAGGGTAGAAAAAGACAAAAGCCCTTCCTCCATCGATCAGTCCGCCGTGGTGAATATATTTCACGCCACGCCTGGTTTCATTGATCCGCCACGCTATGCCCACATTGGTACTCGTACCATTCTCAAGCTGTTGAGGGGCAAACAGGAGCTTAACCGTTTTCTCATCCAGCAGCCGATGGTTTAACAGGCCTCTGATCATATTAACCAGATCGACTGGTGTAGATAGAAATCCACCACCTGCCCACTTATAGCTGTTGTCAACAAGTGCTGCATTGACCAATCCGTTTTTATTACTTTCATAGAACCTCACCCTGCCGGGTAGAATGCTGTCACTATAATCAGGAAAAGTATTTGCCATGCCCAGCGGTATAAAAATACTGTCACGCATATAGGAAAGAAAGTCTTTGCCTGCAGCAGCCTCCAAAACAGCACTTAGCAGGTTGTAGCCATAAGAAGAATAAGCATAAGCAGTTCCGGGCTTGAATACAAGGCTATCCTTACTGAAGATCGACAACGACTCCGCTACGCTTTTGTAGCGCCTGGGAGTAGCGATAGGATCGTTATTTCCATAATGCCTGATTCCCGCCGTATGCCCTGCCAGTTGCCGGGCTGTGAAGGAATATTGTTTTTCAGGAAAATCAGGAAGGTACTTTTGAATAGGTGCATCTAAGTCCAGCTTCCTTTGCTGATAAAGCCGGCCAACTGCCATAGAGGTAAGCACTTTAGAAACAGACCCCAGGCGGAACATAGATTGTATGGTAACGGGAGCTTTATTTTCCAGGTCAGCAAATCCAAAGCCTTCTGCCCAAAGTATTTTTTCTCTGTTGCCTACACAAATTGAAATTCCGGGAATATGCTGGCTTATTTTTAAAGAGTCAATAAATCGCTCAGCAGTTAGGATCGCTTTCTTAAAGGACTTATCACGAATGACTTGATCAACCTTTTTCGATTGTGCCGAAGTTGAACAGAAATAAAGTAGAAGAGTAGCAGTTATGATGGCCCGCATGTGTTTATTATTTGATAGCCTCAAAACTGCCGTATTCCAGGCAACGGTAAAGTAAATTCGGTATAACGCAATAATTTACCCGTAAACTCCTCGAAAAAGCCGGTAAAAATTAGCGTATTGCTGTTACTCTTGCCCCAGCTTTTTGTACAACGCCTCTTTGTAGGTTACTCCCAGCGGTAGCTCTTTATCAAGTATTCTTACCAGGTTGCCTTCTACGAATTGTATATGCCGCAGATTGATGATAAATGATTTGTGGATACGCATGAACTGTTGTTCGGGCAACAGCTCTGCAATTTTATTGAGGGTTGAGTAGGAAGTATGAACGGTATTTGCTGTCACTACTTTTATATAATCTCCGAATCCCTCTATGTAGAAGATGTCCGGATAGGCGATGCGCAACAGCCGCTTTTGCACTTTGATAAAGATGGCTTCATCTGAAGGTTGACTTGACGTAACGGCTGGCACTTCTTTTTGTGTTCCGATCTTTTGGATCGCTTTGATGAACCGTTCGAAGGTGATAGGCTTTAATAGATAATCGACTGCCTCCAGCTCAAATGCTTCTACGGCATATTCCATATAGGCAGTCGTAAATATTACTTGGGGAGGATTCTTGAGCGACTTCAGGAAATTGAGACCCGTAATGCCTGGCATCTGGATGTCGAGAAACAGCAGGTCGATCTGTTCGCGGTGTAACAGCTCGAATGCCTCGATCGCTGTTTCACAGGTGCCTACTACCTGCAAGGTTTTTACCTGCCTTACGTGCGACTCCAGCAGTTGGCGTGCCAATGGCTCATCATCTATTATAAGGCACCTCGTCATTTTGCTGGTTTTAGTTGAACACTTAAAGTAACGATAAATTGTGAATCTTCTTCTGTGATCAGCAATTGGTGGCGCCCCGGGTATAATAATTCCAACCGTTTGCGCACATTGTATAACCCGATGCCGCTCTCTTTAGAGGGGGCGCCTGTTTTGGGTGCTATGAGGTTGGAGGTTTGAAAGGTAATTTCTTCTTCGTCGATGGTCATGAGTACCTGCACCTGGTTGCCCGGAATCTTGTGATGAAGTGAGTGTTTGAAGCAATTCTCGATCAATGGCAGGAATAGTAACGGCTCGATCATCGTTCCGTTGGGATTGCCCTGTACGCCGAATTGTAGTACATTATCATCGTTGTGACGAATACGCTCCAGTTCGATGTAGCTATGCATGAAAGCTATTTCTTTTGCCAGCAATACTTTTTCCTCCCTGGCTTCATACAATACATACCGCATAATACCAGATAGATTGGCAATGGAAACGGAAGTCTTTGGGGAGCCCTGCAAGCTGAGGGTGTACAGGTTGTTCAATGTGTTGAAAAGGAAATGTGGTTGTACCTGTGATTTTAACTGGTCGAGCTCCAGGCGTAATTTGTCGGATTGTAATTGATCCACCATGTGCTGCCGCTTGAATAGTTCACGAATGAATAATAAGCTTATTGAAGAAAGCAGGATCAGCAGGGTGAATCCGAGGTTTTGTAGCAGGTTTCCTGTCCAGTGAGCGGGATCGACCGATGCCAGGTTGGAACGGTACTTTTCAGGCACAAAGGACAGGCTGATCATCAGGATGTAAGAAAGCCTTGCGTTGATCTCATACAGCAATATGTAAAAAGGCAGAGATGCCAGGAACCACCAGGGCCGTTTATTGAACAGGGTACGCGGAAGCAGCCACCGGTAAAAGAATATAATGGAAGGCAGTTGTAATACATTCAGGAAGATGAGGCTCAGCGTAAAAGAGAACTTATCAAATATCTGTAGCCCTATGGACAAAGGGGTGATGACCGACAGTATTACAAGATAAAGCACCTCTACGAGGGTTACCTTTTTATAATAGCTCCATTTCTTCATGCCTTCAAACATCCTACAAATTAAAACAGCCTTTTATGTAGTGGGGCATTTATTTCGCCCAATTTGCTGTTTTGCCCGCCCAATTTAAATGCCAATATTCAACGGGCCGGTTTGTGTATTGGGCTAAAAGTCAATCCGGAGCGCTAATAGCGTCTGCAAATTTGCGTTCAAATCAACCGCATGAAAAAGATAGTTTTCCTGGTATTGTTCAGTATTATCGGATACGGCAGCCAGGCTCAAACCGGCACGCAGGCTGCACAACTTACCACATTTGGTAAGGTCTGGGGTTTTCTGAAGTATTACCATCCGGACGCTGCTAAAGGAAAGCCCGACTGGGACGGCGAGCTGATACGTATGCTCCCACTCGTGGAAGGCGCTAAAACCAGTAAAGCTTTTGACGAATTGCTGGAGGCATGGTACCGGTCTTTGCCGGCTGCGCGGTTAGCCACTACGCCTGTTAATTGGGGTGCTGATTCGGTGGCAAGGATCTTTACAGAAAAGGATATACAACATTTCAGGGTATCCAAATGGCTGAAAGCTGAACTGGTCCGCCTGTACCAATATCATATTCCTGACTCCAGCCGCTATATTTCCCGTTACTACAAGGGGCATCAGTATGATCATATTATCCATAATGAGGATGAATATGCTGCACCTGCTTATCCCGATCGCTCAGTGCGCCTGCTTACGTTGTTCCGTTACTGGAACACCATTACATATTTTTATCCGCATAAGGCGCGCATTAGTGCCTGGGATAAAGTGTTGGACAATTATATCGGGCGCTTCCTGCAAGCGAAAGATTCAGCGCAATATCAATATGCGGTACGTGAACTTATTCATGAGCTGCCCGACTCGCATTCTTTTATGCAGGGCGCTGGAGGTGTTGGCTATTTTTATCCTTTCCGTATCGATTATATTGAAGGCAAATACCTGATCGGTGAATGTGATGACAGCATTGCTACAAAATGGAATTATCGTTTAGGAGATG
This sequence comes from Paraflavitalea sp., assembly GCF_059502485.1. Classification (NCBI taxonomy): domain Bacteria; kingdom Pseudomonadati; phylum Bacteroidota; class Chitinophagia; order Chitinophagales; family Chitinophagaceae; genus Paraflavitalea; species Paraflavitalea sp. The sequence continues at coordinate 18,636 of NZ_JCACET010000008.1, read as the reverse complement.
AGGTCGTGGCCATTAATGGCAAGTCTGTCCGGGAAAGAGAAGCGGAGCTGCTAAAGATCACAACTGGTACGAATGCCCTTTCTGTGCACCGCAATATTGCCCAGGAGCTTCTGAAGGTTGGAGATACTGTTTTGCAGGTTAGCTTCAAAAGAAAAGAAGAAGTCATTACTATCCCTGTAGAGTTGCATAGTTGGGAGGTTTACCGGCGTATTCCCAGGGCGCCTGCAAAACCTTTGTGGGTAGAGTTGGAAAAAGGTATCTGGTATGTTCGTTTTTGTAGTATCAGCAATCCGGATACGTTACGTCGTTTATTCCGCGATATTCAACAGGCTAAGGCTGTGATTTGGGAAATGCGTGCTTATCCTAATTATCGCGTGACTACCGAGCTGGGTAAATTCCTTTTTCCTGCAAAGACGCAATTAACGGAAGAGACGAATGCTTCGGATCAATACCCGGGTATGTTTATTAAAAGCCCGTATTATTTCACGCCTGCTGGCAAAGAAGATATGATCTATAACGGACCACTGATCGTTTTGGTAGATGAGCGCACGCAAAGCCTGTCGGAGTCAATAGCAGCGCTTTTAAAGATCAGGCCCAATACCGTTACCATGGGCCGGCAAACGGCTGGCACCACCGGTAACATTACCTGGTTTTCATTGCCCGGTGGCATAGGGGTTAGTTACACCGGTGTGGGGGTGGTAGGTATGCAGCAAGGCTTTAAACAGGGTGATGGCGTTAAGATCGATATCCCGGTTACGCTTACGCAAGACAGATTGATGGAAAGCAAGGATTATATATTGGAGCAGGCGATCTTACAGGCGAGGAAATATAAATAAAAACAGCCTCTTTACTGTTGATTTGGGCAATTATTTCGTTTTATTATAGAATATTATTAATTTTCTATACTTCACAGGTTAATTAACTATGTGGCTATCTGTAGTATTAAGTGGGGTGATATTATTTGTGAAGATTTATAAAACGATATTAGTGCGATGCGATATTCAGAAGCAGATATTCGAGCGATTTATATTGATCCTGCGTTGCAGGAGAGCAGTTGGAAGCCATTCAATATAAAAAGAGAATTCTATTTTAAATATTCGGAAAAGAATAAGGAGGCAAGAGTCTTTGTTGATTATTTGCTGGTAAATGATAATGCCTATTTGGCAATAATAGAAGCAAAGCGTTGGGATAAAAAGGTGAACTCAGGATTGCAAAAAGCGATTCTTTACGCTACAAAACTTCAAGTTCGATTTGTATATGCCGCAAACGGGAAAGAAATATACGAGTTCGATATGAGTTCCGGGAAAGGAAAAATTGTTCCGAATTTTCCTACTCTTGAAGAGCTTCTTGCGAAAATTATGATGCCTCATGTTACGCTTGAAGAATTACTAAGAAGTACCCCATTAAATCATAAAAATAAGCCTCATCAGTATCAGAATACAGCAATTGAAAACCTAATTGAAAGCATTGCTCAGCGAAATAAGAGAGCATTAATCAGAATGTCGCCTGGCACAGGAAAAACATATGTAGTTTTCCAGGTTTTATATAAGCTTATAAAGAGTAAATGGAATATTGAAGGAGCTGATAGGAATCCACGAGTATTATTTCTTTCGGATCGGAGAGAAATCGTAGAACAAAGCGCTCACTTTTTTAATCAGTTTGCTGAAGATATTGCTAAGGTTATTATTACTGACTCAAATAATTTAAAATTTTATCCTGAATCAGGTGTTTTCTTTTCTACTTATCAGTTGTTTTCTTTCAGAAAAAAGAAACTGGAGCTTTTTAGGAAGTTTAGTAAGAGTTTTTTCGATATTATTATAGCAGATGAGTATCATAAGCCTTCTATTTCAAAAGACGGTAAGTGGAACAAAATTCTATTGTATTTTGATCATGCCATACAGATAGGTATTTCATCTTTTGTACCAATTGAAAGGCTTGATGAACAAGATACTTATGAAGTGCCAGTGTTTGAATATTCCATTAAAGATGCTATTGAGGATAATGTATTGGCTACCCCTAAAATTTACCGTATTGCTGTGCATAAAGACAGCTTTTTTAATAGTGAGCTAGAACCATTATTAAAACGTATTTCTTCCCATGAGGAAGCAAAATTTATAGCAAAAGGAATTATTGAGCTAATAGGGACAAAGGATAAAACAATTGTTTATTGTAAAAATCAAGTGCATGCTCTCCAGATTAGCGACGCAATAAATGAAATAAAAGGTCTAGATGGTTATCCATATTGTGTTCGGGTTACTTCAGCAGATGGAGATAAAGGCAAAGATCTTTTGGATAGATTTGCAAGAAATATCGATGGAAGTCCAACGATTTTGACAACGGCTAAACTTTTAACTACAGGATTCGACATAAAGGAAATACGAAACATTGTTATTTGCCGCCCAATACATTCGTTAATCGAACTTTTACAAATTATTCAAAGGGGAGCTCGGCGAACTGAGGGGAAGGACTATTTTAATGTATTTGATTTTACTAGAGCAACTGATTTATTGTATAAATATCCGATTTAATCAGCTATCCAGTTTTAATACTTTCCTGGCCTGATTTTTTAATAAGCTTCGGTAGGCGCTGCTATTCTTTTGGCCGGCGTTCATAATTAATAAGTTATGCAGATCAATACGCTTTGGACAGGACGTGAATATTATTCGCTGGAGAACTGTTTGGTTACTATATCGGATACTGGTGTGGTGATCAATTCTACTATCATCGGGAAGTACCAGGAAAAGCTCTACCAGGTTGATTATACGATCAGGACGAATCAAGGGTGGCAAACCTTGTTGCTGGACTTACGCTACCGGCATAGCGATTTCAAAGAGCATCTGCTGCTGGAATGTGATGGGAAAGGTAACTGGCAGATGAATGGACGCGATGCCAGTCAGTTTAATGGATGCACCGAAGTAGATATTCCATTGACTCCTTTTACCAATACGTTGCCCATCAGGAGGCTTAATCTGAGTGACGGCCAATCGCAGGAAATCCAGGTTGTCTATTGCGATGTGCTGGAGCAGCAGATCCAACCGGTGCGCCAGCTGTATACCTGCCTTTCCAACAAGCTATACCACTACGAGAATATTCCCAATGATTTTGAAGCTGATATCATCGTTGATGAGCATGGCCTGGTGGTTGATTATCCGGCCCTGTTTGTACGAACTGCCGCTTTGCAAACAAACTATCTGCCATAATTAAACCTGGCATAATCTCGCTATTTCTTGCAAGGCCCTGCAGCCAATTTTACTGCCTTGTCACAAACGAGTTTTTGCGGTGTACTTAGTAAATAGCCACCTCAAAAGCTCTTTGTCATGAAAACAAAACCAACTAACCTCCTTATTGTCTTATTGATAGGTGTCTGCTTGCCAGTTCTTCCTGCGCTGGCTATTTCTCAAACAAGCCCGGTTGCCGACACGCCCTCCACTGTACCCAGAAAGCTTACTGTTTCCGCCATGCAAGCCGACTTCGACTTGCTGCGTAAAGCACTTGAAGAAGCGCATGGCGGCCTTTACCGTTTTTCTACCAGGGCCGAAATGAATAAACGGTTTGATGCTTACCGCAAGAGGATAGAGGGCATCAATAATCAACATGCTTTTATTGCACTCCTGTGTGAACTGCTGGCCACCACCCGCGATGGGCATATGCGTTTGGAGTATGATCCGGCAACAATTACGTCACTGGTTCAGTCCCGGTTATTCCCCCTCCGTGTATCGATTGAAGATGCCGGTTTAATGGTACTGTTCAATGATTCCCGGGGCGACTCTTCTATCTGTCCCGGCATGGAGATTGTCGATATCAATGGACATAAGGCAGGCGAGTTGGTGAAGCGGATGTTGTCATGTATTTCAGGAGATGGGTTTGTTGAAACGGGTAAGAAGAGACGCCTTGAACGAGGCTTTGCTGCTTATTACTGGTTGTTGGTTGATCAGTCTATGGAGTTCTCTATTACGGCTCGTGATTCGACAGGCAAGGTGATTGTTGTGAAACTACCCGGTGTTTTGAACGCTGAGCGGGAAAATAACAGAAACAACAATGTTGTGAATGCAGTTGCAAGAATGAATGTTTCCAGTCTTGATGGGGCGAAGGATAATATCTCTTTTCGATTTATGCAGGATCCTGCTATTGCTTACCTGCGTATCCGTTCTTTTGATACGGAGAATTTCCAGGCGCCTGTTGATTCTATATTCCGAATACTGCACATGCAGAAAACGAAGGCGCTGATCCTCGATCTGCGTGGCAATGGTGGAGGTATCGATATGCATGGGGCTTATCTGGTGTCTCAGTTTACCAATAAGCCATTCCGCTATTTTGATCGCATCCGGTTGAAAACTATCCAACCCTCCTTTACTTCTTTTAAAGCGAGTACGCTGGATGACCTGCGTAACGGTGTTGTTGCTGATCCCAATGGTGGTTACCTGGTAACGGCGAAATTGCATAATGGAGTAAGTGAACAGCAGCCGGCGAAATTCCCTTTCTCGGGGATGGTGTATGTATTACTGGATGGCGGCACTTTCTCTACTGCTGCCGATGTAGCTGCCGCTTTGTGGAATGTAACTACTTCATCGTTTATTGGCGAAGAGAGTGGTGGCACTTACGAAGGCAATACTTCCGGCCTTAACGCGCAGGTTAAATTGCCCAACTCCCAACTAAGCCTGAAGATCCATATGTATGAATACTGGAATGCCGGCCAGGCTACAGAGAAAGGGGTAGGCATACGGCCGGATCATGCCGTTGAAAAACGGATGGCCGATGTGCTACAGGGCATTGACAAACCCATGAACCGGGCAGTAGAGCTGGCCATGGCGAAACTGAATAAATAAAAAATGCAGGAAGTTATTAGCTTCCTGCATGCGCTGGCTATAAGGGGGATTTGCTTTTACGTTTGTTCCACGCTTACATTTTCACGATCCTGATCACAGTAGCAGGTGTCTTATCGAGCCCTGTGATGGTAATGAAGTAGATTCCTGGACCTACTGCTGTAAGATCTAGCGGTATGAGGTTCCAGCCTTTGGTAAGCCTCAGTTGTTGTTGCTGCAATACCTTTTGTCCAAAGGCATTGGTAACTGTGATGTTCTGCCGTGTGCTTTCAGCCAGAAGTGCTTTTACCGTGATGTGACCGGTAGTGGGGTTTGGCTGTGCTTTTGTTGCTATTACCTGGTCTTTCTCGCCACACAGTGACAGGCTCACAGATTTGTTGGTAACAACTGTACATCCATTGGCATTGTTGTAAGTGTACTGGATCATGTGGCCGCCTGGTTTCAGGCTATCGATGTACCAGGTATTGCCGCCCACGCCTTGTCCGGAGAATACGCCGCCTGGCAGGGAAGCGCTCAGCGTAAATCGTGCTTCTGACAGACAGATTGTATTGGGCACATTAATGATTGGTTTGTCGACAGGTTTTACTACCAGTTTTACTCCATCTGTATATACTTCTCTACCCGGCGCCTTCAATACGCAACGGTAGTAGAGATCGTTGGCTGCTGTGGTGTTGAGCTCGGTTTTGTTGGCACCGGCTATATTGTCCCAGTCATTGTTGTCACTACTTTGCTGCCATTGGTAGGTAATGGTCGCCGACATGGAGGCGGTTGCAATCGTAGTAAAGTTGACTGTACTTCCTGCGCATACTGTTTGTGCTGCCGGTTGCTGCTGTATGGTGATTATAGCGCCTTCTACGATAAGGGTACCATTGATCAGTTTAAACGAGTAGTTGTCTGCGTCACCATGTTTTAATATGATCGGGTATTCGCCCGGCGCGCTGGTGGCGGTAGCCGTGGTAACGATCTCCGGTGCAATGATGGAGTGTACGCCGTCGGTGCCTACAAAACCAGCGTAGCTGATCGTCAATGCCGGCAGGGCTTCTCCATATGCTTTTGTCTTATTCTCAGCTGTAGCCACCAGTTCTTTACGGTTCACGATGAGCAGTATCTCTACATCCGGTGCAGGATCATAGACGAGATCACCGGGCTGGCTTACTGTGATAGTTACGGCGCCTGCTTCTTTGATCTTTATCTTCCATTTACCATCGCCCGGGTCCTGATAGATCTCTGCGGTGGAGTCGCTGGCTAATGTGTAGCTTACCGGCAGTCCTGAGCTGGCTGTGGCCGTCAGTTCGTAGTCGGCATCTCCATAAGTAATGTTGATATCGTTTGCTGTAATGTTCTGATCTTTTGAGCTTGATTCGTATACACCGAGGTCGATGGCACTGCCGGTGATACGTGGCTTGCCGGCAATGTCTGTCAGCAGCCACGACAGATCGGGTGTTTCTCCCTCTTCATAATAATTCCTGTTACCTGCATTGATACCCGGGCTTTCGGCTTTTAGGGTGTAGTTGCCACCTGCCGGATTCAGGAACATAGGATCGAGGGCGCCATCGAAGTTATGGTTGGCCGGGTCTTCAGGCAAGCCTTCAATTAAGCTGAAGACTGTGAAGGGCATACTGTTCATGTTAGACATGCCATCACTGTTGCCATATACTATAGTATTACGAATGGATGGGCTGGAAGACATGTTGGCGATACCTCCTCCACTCACTGCTGCATTGTTGTTGCTGATGGTGAGGTTGGTGAGGATGGGCGATGAGAGGTTCGAGTTTGCCATACCACCTCCCTGGAATTCCGCGAGGTTATCTGTAATGAGCACATTGGTATAGATAGCTGAGGACTGGTCGTTGTAAATACCCCCTCCAAAGAAGGACGATGTATTACCAGTTACGATCAGGTTGGTGTAAACCGGTGATGCAAGGTAGTTGTGCAATCCGGCACCTGCCAGCTTGGTGATCGTATTGCCGTTGACATCTATATCGTTCAGCGATTCTACATCTCCACCACCACCTTTGATGGTAAAGCCGTCCATCGATGCTGTTTCCACATCGCCGGAAGCGATCACTACGTGGCAGGCATTCTCAAAACGGTTGTCGATGACCAGTGAGCTGCCGGTACCGATGATCTGGTCATCGTTATTATAGTCTCCACTCAGCATACTTGTATTGGCGGTAAGGGAGAGGTCTCTTTGTTCCAGTGTGTTTTCGTTGCCTGCAAAACCTCCATAGAGCCTGGTGTTTTTTACCAGCAGGAAGGCGTTGTTCATACCATCGTCATTACCGAAGTTGTTATCGGCAGGGCTATACAAAGGTTTGTAGGTCCCTCCTGCCACCCAGATCTGCAGCGGAGTGGCGGCAGTCCAGTTGTCCTGTCTTGCTTTGGCATAACGCAAGGCATCTGCCAGTTCGATCAGAGGAGCGTCCCAGCTGCTTCCATCACCGGGCACTATACTGTTTTTGTTGACGTATAATATATTGTTAGTGGGGTTGATGCCCAGTACGTCCATGGAATAGTTGCCGATAGGTGATGTGGTGCATCCGTTGCGGCTGATCACAACGTGAACCTGATCGTATGGTTTGGGGTAATAAGTATACTCGCTATTGGCTGATGATTGTACTACATTGCCGTTTACCTTGAAGGTATAATTTTCATAGCCGGATGTAGCCATGAATGTCACCTGCCTTCCTTCCATGATCTGTCCATATACGGATATGTTCAGTTCGGCAGCCATTTCTCCTACTGCTCCTATCTTAAGATTGCCGGGACCGGTATATTCTGTACCTGTACCTCCACCATCGGGGAAAGTATAATACCTGTTGGCAGGTGTAGCCGTGGGCGATGACAACCCAACGGGGTTATGTCCTCCCTCTGCCTGGCGGATGCCTATATAAAATGCTTCTCCTGGATTGATGATGGCAGCATAGTAGAAAGGGAGTTGTACGATAGTGTTGAGGTCGCTGGCGGTGATTACAAAGTCTGGCCCATCGTTTATAATGATGCCACCTTCATCGAGCATCATGGGTGTAACTGTTTTGCCGATGTTGGCAGGGTTATCGGCCACGTGAAAAGAAACGCCTGTAAGCTGTACCGGTACACCTGGTGCATTGTAGCGGGCGGTAATGATACCGGGTGCTGCAAGGCCAAAGCCATCATATATCGACTCGGTTCCTGTATAAGCAAAGTTGCTACAGGTTACTTCCTGTGAGATGGATACGGTGTTGTTGGCATTGTCTTCATCGTCGGGCACTTTCACTTCAATGGTTTGGGTGCCTGTGTTGGCAACCGATCCCATGAATGTTACTGTTGTACTGGTCCCTGCAGCGAGGAAGGGAATTGTTTGTACCTGGTGCTCTGCATTGGCACCTGTTACAGTAAAGTCTACTGTTATATCAGACTGGTCCTGCGTACCAGCGTTCCTGATAGTAGCTTTAATATTATTCTGGTCGGTCCATAACCTGCTGATGGTCCCAATTTCGGGCTCCACACTAACTACCTCAATATCGTTATTGACCGCGGTACTTATCCGCCGGCTCTGTGGTATGATAACTGTTGCCAGTACTGTTGCAGATGCAGCCAGACAAGTGGCTATCATCAGCGGCTTGCGTTTGTTCCTTGTAAATGACTTTAAAAGGGAAGCATGTACAGATTTTATCATGGGAAAGGGATTATAACCCGGTATTATATGCAGCCGGGGCATTGTAACAGGTAACGAATCCCAACATGGTTATATTGTTCCTAAAAAGGGAATAATAGCAGGGCAGAGAAGCCCGGAGTTGACTGCATTTATATTATGATGATATGTGTGTGCTTAGTACTTGTGTGACAGAGACTTATTTTGGTAAATACCGGGTGTCGATCCACTTTATTTCACGCTCGCTGCTGTAGAAAAAATATTGCCCATCGGGTGAAATATAAGGGCAAAAATCACGTGTCTGGGTATTGAACTTTGGGCCAAGGTTGGCAGCCGATTGCCATTGTTTGTTGGCGCCTGGCCGGGAATAGTACAGGTCTGCGGCTCCAAAGCCATCTTCTCTGTTCGAAGAGGCGAATAGGAGGATATCGTCTTTGGCTGATATGCCGGGGTCGAATTCTGAATTGGGGGTATTGATGGCTGCGCCCAGGTTCTCCGGTGTTGTGTATTGTCCGTTGATCAGTTTGCTTACATAAATATCTTCTTTTCCGAATCCGCCGCTACGGGATGATGCAAAGTACAGATTGCCATTGGTAGTAAATGAAGCATAGTAGTCATTACTATCGGTATTGATTTTTTGCAGGTATTCCGGTTTAGTCCAGGTGCCATTGGGTAATGGTGTTATGGAATAGAGATCGTAATCCTTCAGTGTGTCAGACTGGTCTTTGGGCCTGTTGGAAATGAAGTACAGTTTGCCATCGGGCGCGAAAGCAGGATCGGCATCCGAATAAGTAACTTCTACATTTGATAACAGAACGGGCTCATCCCAGGCGGTACCGTTGTAATGGCTAACATATATTTTGGATTGTTTATTCATGGTCCTTGAGAAGTAATAGAATTTGCCATCCGGAGAGAATGCCGCATTGAAATCAAAGGAGTCTTTGGATACTATGCCGGGCAGGAAAATGAGGGGGATGGAATCCGGTAAAGGTTGCGGATAAGGTATGGCCGTAGCTGTTGGCTGCTGCGTGGTGGTGTCGTTGCAGGAAGGGAGGCTGCTTAACAGAAAGCAGGCTACCACTATGGCGGAAGCAATTCGCAGGATGGTTTTCATGTATGTAAATATATAGAAATGGCCTGGTTGTTCAACCAGGCCTGCACGTAAGTGGAAACCGTTATGCCACCATATTTTCGAGGGCGCCGAACGCGTGGTCTATCACGATCTTCCAGGTGCCGTCGGGCTGCTGTTTCATTACTTCGATGCCTTTGGCGCTTATTTTCACTTCATCGCCATCGGTAATGCTCCATTCGGACCTTCCTACTGCGAGGTTGCCTGTTTGCAGGCAATAGACTGTTTTGATTTCCATCGTTCCTTTAATAGACAGGATGGCTTTGATGGCCTGTTCAAACTGGTCTTTGCCTGATACCGGTTTGCCGGGCTCCGGGACAATGATGCCATTGAAGTCATACATGCTCAACACAGTGGCTACATCGCCTGTATTGAATGCTGCTGCCAGTGTTGCATGCGCGTCTGCTGCCTTTGTAGGTAGGTTCATGTTTGTTGATTTTTTATAATGAATGATGATTGGAAATGTTCCCTTGCTATGCAAGGATGGGTTCAAAGTTTTGAACTTTAGCGATCGCGCGGGAAAGTGTGCCGATGTTGTCGTACAGTTTATTAAAGAAGAAATTCCCCATGCTTACGCGCTTAACACCCATGTTGTTGAGTTCTTCAAAGCCAGGGAGGCCAGGTATGCACATCACATTGAGGGGTAGGTTGGTATTGCTTATTACAGTGAGGATATCTTCTTCGCGCGCAATGCAGGGAAGGAAGATGCCGTCTGCTCCTGCTGCCTCGTAGAGTTTTGTGCGTTGTAGGCTTTCCTGCAGCTTGTTTGCGACATTGAGGATAAAGGTGTCGCAACGTACGTTGATAAAGACATTGGTGTTATCTGCAGTCAACCTGTTCTTTACCCGCTCTATTATCCTGGCAAAGGGGGCTGCTTCTTTTAGCTTTCTGCCCGCCTTATTGACCATGGAATCTTCGATGTTGATGCCAGCAACCCCAAGATCGGCCAGCTGTCTGATGTTGGCATATATCTCTTCGTCGGTTGTTCCGTAGCCTGTTTCAATGTCTACTGTTAAGGGTACCTGTATGGTTGATAATATACGTTTAACGACAAGAAGGTATTCTGCAAACGTCATTTCTTCTCCATCTTCATAGCCCAGGCTGTTGGCTACTGCAGCGCTGGAGGTAGCGATAGCCGGGAAGTTTTGTTCCTGGAAGAGGCGGGCGCTCTTTGCATTCCAGGCGTTGGGAAGTACAAACAGGTCGGATGCGTGGTGTAGTTTTCTAAACTGATCAAATGCTGAGGACATAATTTTTTGTTTACCGATTACTAATGTGTCTTGCTATCGGCATCAAAATTATCGTAGTGGCTATGCCTGTAAATTGTATAAAACGGAACTGCTTAGTGGCTGGCAAATGCCAATGTAAGCGGTGAGTTGTCGACGGAATAGCTGGAAGGGGTAGTGCCGGTGAAGCTTTTAAATTCCCTGATGAAGTGTGACTGGTCGAAGTACCCGCAATCGTAAGCAATGGAAGTGAGGGAAGCGTCTTTCTTATTGTTCAATAGACGAAGACTATTCTGGAAGCGATTTATTTTGCTGTACAGTTTAGGAGTAAGCCCTGTGTGTTGCAGAAAGAGTTTTTGCAGGTATCGTGCGGAGATGCCGTAGCGGGATGCTACGTTCTCGATGTTATCGAAGAAATCTTCGCGTTGTAGTTCGTTCATGATATCGCTGACTACTTCTACTTTATCGAGCCTCTTTTCCGACTGGGAAAGTCTATGCAGGAGGAATCTTTCCACCAGTTCTATTCTTTGTTGCCAGCCCGTTATTTCCTGCAGTTGTGTATACAGTGCATCTACTGTATTATTGGACACAGCACGGAAGTCGATGATCTGATCATTGAAGTGGTCGATGTTGTTGGGAACAAAGCAAGCGGCGCCATGGGGAAAGAGGCGGATGCCCAGCATGATATTTTTGCCGATGGATTTGATAGGCAATGGCTTGATGAGCTGTCCCCACAGTTCTATAGAAGGTGTTGTAATGTAGCTATCGCCTACGGCTGTTTGCCATTGGCCGGTGCCGAGGTTGAATATTATTTCCATTAAGCCGCTCGGGTACACGGTATCTTCAAATGCTACGTCTGATGAGGATTCATAGACAAAGTAACATTTTACATAGTGCTTTAACCTGCTATCGGGCTTTATTTCGGTATAGTTCATTGGTTCTGCACGATTTACAACAACAAGTCACTCAAAACCGTCTTTAAAGGTAGTAAAGTTAGCCAGACCGGGCGCTCTGGAATTGTACAATTCGGAACAAAATAAAAGAGTCCCACATGCAGGTGGGACTCTTTGTCGCTTAACTATAATACTCCCTACGATATCTTAATAACTGTCGTTTTGTTTCAGGTAGTCTTTCAGGTTGCTGGCGCCGTCGATGGCTGTCTGAGGAATCGGGAAGAGCCTTTTCTTCGGATTGTTGTCGCTCTTCTCTGTCCAGGCTCCTTCATATTTACCAAAGCGGATCATATCGGTCCTTCTGAGGCACTCCCAATATAGTTCGAATCCACGCTCTCTGAACAGCAGGTCGAGGGTCATGCTGGTGAGGGCTGGTGCTTTTTGACGTGCGGTACGGGCTGCTCTTATGGCATTCACATCGGCCAGTGCTCCGGCTACATCGTTGCTTTTCCTGAGTTTCGCTTCGGCACGCATGAGGTATACGTCTGCAAGACGGAGGATCACGATATCTGCTTCGCCAAAGTTCCGTCCACTCACTGATTTGCGGCTGAACATGTATTTGGATACGCGATAACCGGAAGGATAATCGCTACCAGCGGTGGTGAAGTCTACTTTTTCGGTAAAGATCACAGGCTGTGTAGGCTTGTTGCGGGTGTCGTGGAATAGCTGACCTACTTTCATGCTGCCATTAACACATTTTACAAATACACCGTTCTTTCTGATCAAACCGTATTGTTGTCCACGCAGGATACCACGGTTGATGAAGAACTGTGCAGCAGGTACACAGCTATCGGCAGGATTGGAATAGATCGACAGGTTTTCTTTATAGAAGCGTGGGTCTGCTGAAGGATCAGCAGGTGCATATGCCTGTGCCCACACCTGGTAGAAATCGGATGTAATGGCCGGACCATCTGTTCCGTTGGCGCCAACATAATCGGGTAAAGGAAACTGATCACCGGAAAGGGAGAAGTAAGCCATACGGTTATGACCGTTAAGGTCGGCACGTTGGTCTACTGCAAAGATGATCTCTTTGTTGGTGTCGTTGTTGTCATCGAAGATGGCAAAATACTCAGGAGAGAACTGGTACTTGTTGGAAGAAATGATCTTGTCGCAATACTCGATCACCTTGTCCATGTCGGCTGGTGCGAAAGTGAGTTGCGTACCATAGATATTTTTATAGGCAGCGCTGTTGAGGTAGAGGCGTGCCAATAATCCCCAGCAGGCTTCTTTGGAAACCCTGCCGGTAGTAACACCACTTTCGAGGTTGGGCTCTGCATCAAGCAGTTCTTTTTTGATGTACTCCACTGCTTCAGTGCCGCGTAGTATAGCTGATAATGCACTGGGATCATCTTTCACGAATATCAATCCGAAAAGGTCCAGCAGCATCATATTGTAGTATGCGCGCATGGCTTTGGCCTCTGCGGTGAAGGTTTTTACGGATGGATCATTTAATGTGGGCAGTGAGTTCAGCGCCGAGATCGACCTTGAAACGCCTTGTACCAACAGGTTCCAGGTGTTGCGGAGGTTGGGGTCGGTGGAAGTGGATGCGTGCCTGTGCAGCGCCAGGTAAATGCCGTTATCACCCCAATCGGTACCGCCGCGGTAAGGGAGGATAGCTTCGTCTGTAGAGATCTCCTGGATAGCGAGGTAGTTGGTATGCAGGAAGATGTTGGGCAGCTGTGCGTATACGGGTGCAATAGCGCCCTCTGCTGCCTGCTTGGGTGTAAGCCCTGTTGCTGATGATTCGTCAAGTACCTTTTCGTTCAGCTTGGTACAACCTGTACCTGCTACGATGGCACTAAGTATAAGTGGTATGAATATTTTCTTTGTCATGGTAATTAACTTTAGAAGGTTACATTGAATCCAAGGAGGAATGACCTTGCTTTAGGATAGCTGAGGTAATCGATTCCATAGGATGAGATGCCATTGATGGTCCTGTCGGTATTTACTTCAGGATCGTATCCATCGTAAGGTGTGATGACAAACAGGTTTTGTCCTGTAAGCGACACTCTCATTGCATTGATCCATTTGCCTAAGCCCATTGCTTTGGTGTTGAAGGTGTAACCGATACTCAGGTTGTTCATCCGCAGGAACTTGGCGTCTTTCAGGTAGCGGGAAGACACAGGCGCTGAGTTGGTGGTTGCTTCTTTAGGATCGGCAATAGCTTCGGGAGTAGTGTTCACGCCTTTTGCCAGCAGGTTTTTGTAGAAGCTGGAGTTGGCAGTGTTGTCATAAACCTTGTTGCCGGATACGCCATTGAAGTTGGCTGACAGGTCGAGGCCTTTGTAACCAAGGTTGAAATAGAAGTTGTACATGGTTTTGGGCAACGCTGATCCGAGGGCCTGACGATCTTTATCGTTGGCAACGCCATCTCCTGTAACATCACGGTACATGCTCAGGCCATTGGCGTCAAAACCAATAAACTCCTGGAGGAAGAATGTTCCAATAGGTTGACCATTCACATAACCGTTGATGGTAGCGGATGTAAGACCGGCACCGGAAGCAGAACCTGAAGGGATCACTGAATAGGGCGAATGTTCAACTTTGTTATTGATGAATGTAACGTTACCGCCTACTGAATACGAGAATCCGTTGGGGGTAGTATGACGATATGCGAGATCAAATTCCACCCCTTTGTTGGTGATGGTCATGTCTGGCACATTGGTCCACTGGGTAGATGCCGGCTGAATAGGATCGGCAGGTATTACTTCGAGCAGGATGTTGTCGGTCACTTTGCGGAAGTAATCAACGGTACCAGTCAATGCTCCGCCAAACAATTCGAAATCCAGACCTATGTCTGTTTGTGCAGAAACTTCCCACTGGATATCAGGATTAGCCAAACGCTGGTAAGCTGTACCTACAGGGTAGGCAGTGCCTGGATAAAGCGGATAGCTGGCTGCTGCGCCTGGTGTGGCGGTAAACAGCGCCTGTGTGATCTTGGAAGGAATTTCCTGGTTACCTGTTTTTCCCCATCCTGCACGCAGTTTCAGGTTATAGAAGGGGCCATTTTCCAGGAACTTTTCTCTGGATATTATCCATGCTCCGGAGAAGGAAGGGAATACACCATACTTGTTGTTGGCTCCGAATTTAGATGAACCATCTGCACGTACGGTGGCAGTGAACAGGTACTTGTCATCGTACGAGTAGTTTACACGTCCGAAGAATGATTGCAGTTCGTTGATGACAGCATAACCGGAAGGCCTGTTATTGGCAAGGGTAAGCTCCTGTCCGAGACCTGGATTATAGATTGGTTCTACATCAGAGATCGGGAAGTTGTTGATGCTGGTGCCGCGACCTTGTATAAAGAACTTCTGATAGGAGTGACCTGCCAGTGCTGTGAGCTTATGGTTATTGATCGTTGTTGCGTAGGTGAGGTAATTTTCGATCAGGTGGTTGCGGTTAACGTTGCTATAGGTTTCCAGGCGACCCAGGCGCAGGGGTACTGTGTTGGGCAGTGACTGGATGTCTCTGGTAGCAGTAGAGTTATCGATACCGAAGTTGATCTTATATACCAGTCCTTTCAGGATGGTCAACGAACCGCTGATATTACCCAATACCCTGTTGATGGAGGTGATGTCCTTTTCGAGGGCTAGCACCGCGAGTGGGTTGATACCGTTCTGGAACTGGAAGGGCTTTCCATCAGCACCATAGGCAGGGATGGTTGGGTTGGTAGAGATAGCGCCACCGATGAGGCCGCCAATGTTGGGGCGCAGGTTGGATGTGTTGTTGGCGCTCAGGTTAGCCTCTATCACCAGCCTGTCGTCGAGCAGTTTCTGGCTCATGTTGAAACGGCCGTTGTAGCGTTTCACGTCATTACCTTTTAGGATACCTTGCTGCAATTGCATGCCGAAAGAACCATAGTAGGTGAACTTGTTGGTGCCTCCTGACAGGGTAACGTTGTGGTTTTGTGTCCAGGCTGTGCGGCTTACTTCTTTTTGCCAATCGGTACTGCCTTTGAAATCTTCCAGTGCATTGCCGAGTGCGGCTACTTGTTTCTTATACTCATCTGTTTTGTAAACGGGTAATGGGTTGGCCATGGTGCTGAAGCCTCCGCTGAAGTTATAGCTCACTGTGCTAAAACCTGCGCGGCCTTTTTTAGTAGTGATGAGTACTACACCATTAGCGCCTCTTGATCCATAGATGGCTGTAGCTGATGCATCTTTCAGTACGTCCATGGATTCGATATCCTGTGGGTTGAGGAAGCTGATCGGGTTGATGGCGCCGCCTACTGATGAGTTGTCGAGGGCCATACCATCTACTACAAATAGTGGTGTACTTCCGGTACGAACACCGCCCGGACCACGGATGGTAATATTCTGAATAGCGCCGGGCTCACCGCTGGCGGAAGTAACGTTCACGCCTGATACCTTACCTTGTAAGAGTTCCTCGGGTGTGTTGATGATACCTTTGTTGAAGTCGGCTGCTTTTACTGATTTCACAGCTCCGGTTACATCGCGCTTGGTGGATTTACCATAACCTACCACCACTACTTCTGCTGCCGTGTTGGAAGAAGAGGGCTCCAATGTTACATCCACTACAATAGCGCCGGCAGCATCGGGTTTATTTCCACTTACTTTTTTTTCTGCGTAGCCTACATGCGAGAAAGTGAAGCTGTAGGTGCCTGTTGCATCGAGGTTTTTAAATTCGAAGGCTCCTTTTGAATCTGTTTGTGCTGATCTTTTAAATTGATTTTTTTCGTTGGCTACCAATACCGTGACGCCTTGCATCGGTGCGGAGCTTTCATTGACTACAGTTCCTCTGGCAGTTGTTTGGGTCGTTTGGGAAAATGCAGTTGCATACATTAGCAGATGCGCCAATAGCAGTACACCCCACACGGTAACCCGTGGGTTGATTAATTTCATTTGGCTCTAAGTTTTAATTTAGGTGCAAAGTTGTTAGAATTAGCGGGGCCATCCCCCTCAGTTTTGGTTATGAATACATTAAGTTAAAGAGAAGGGAATATTATCTTTTATGTTATTGCGAAACCGGTTTCGTGCGAAGTGTGATTTCAATCATGGTATTGTATACCTATTTATAGTATTACTAAACCAAATAATCTTGATGAGTGAGCTGTTAATTGGATGAATGTGACAGAAGTGGGTGTGGCTTCAGTAAGCTGGGCTCATCCTGTATGCTTTTAGATATATATTCAATATTCGTAATGTAAATTCTAAAGACGCTGATGAACCCGGTAAAGGCAATTTGGGTTATTATTGTGCATGCTGCAAGCATCTTCTGCTGATAAAAATTTAGTTGTCGATATTCTTACAAAAGCTTTTTGGGATAACCTGAGTGTTAATTATGTAATCGATCCAAAAAAGGATAAGGCTTCTGCTATAAAAGCGCTGATGGCTTATTCTTTCGATGTGTGTATGGCTTATGGATCGGTGTTTCTCAATAAGGATAGGGATGCTGCCGCTTTGTTTTTTTATCCGCACAAGAAGCGAACGACTTTTCAAACGATATGGTGGGATGTGCGTTTGTTGCTTACTTGTTTTGGTGCAAAGAATGCAGGTAAGATCACTGGTCGTGAAAAGATCATCCACCAGGTGAAGGGTAAAAAAGATATGTTGTATTTGTGGTTTATTGGGGTGCTGCCTTCAACCCAGGGCAAAGGGAAAGGCAGCGCATTGCTGACTGAAGTATTGCAAATAGCGCAACAGGAACAACTACCTGTGTACCTCGAAACTTCCATGACACAGAATCTGCCATTGTATAAACGGTTTGGGTTTACGATTTATCATGAACATGAATTTAGTTACCGGTTGTATTTTTTGAGGAAAGATGTTTAAATGATAGGCTTTTTAGGCGTAGATTTTACGGGTCAATTATAGCTTGTATTATATTTATATTCTATAGGGACGTATTCGTCCCTTTTTTATTTCCCAAATCAAAACCTGTATGAATCCCATCCAAAGCGCTGTTCAAAATTTCCTGAATCATTGTCGTTATGAGAAGAATTTAAGCACCAAAACTATCAAGGCTTATTCTACGGACTTGTTGCAGTTTTCGGCATTTATTGAAGCAAAGTCAATTGTGTTGATCGAGCACGTGACTAAAGTAGAATTGAGGAGCTTTCTTGAAGAGATATCCTCATTAAAAGCCAAATCTATCAAACGTAAGGTCGCTACGTTAAAGGCGCTTTTCAATTTCCTGGAGTTTGATGATCTGATAGCTGTTAACCCATGGAGAAAGATGAAGATCAGGATCAAAGAGCCCAAGGTGCTTCCGACGGTACTGGATCTTTCTGAAGTGGGCAGGATGCTACGGAGCCTTTATAAGAGGAAGCAGGCGTTGGAGGGTAAGCATAGTTATGCTTATAAAGAGGTGGTACGCAATATTACTATCCTAGAACTGCTTTTTGCTACCGGTGGCAGGGTATCGGAGATTGCGAGGTTGAAGAATGAGGATGTGAGTTTACAAACGGGTGTGATCATCATTCAAGGGAAAGGGGATAAGGAGCGTATTATCCAGGTTTGTAATGAAGAGGTATTGTCGTTGTTGAAGCATTACCGTAAAATATGGGGTGCTGAGATCGCTTCCGACGGCTATTTTTTAATAAACAGGTTTGGGAATGTGTTGTCTGACCAATCGATTCGGAACCTGGTAAAGCGGGTGTCGAAGGAGGCTGGCATTGCCAAGCATGTAACACCCCACGTTTTCCGGCACTCTTTTGCTACGCTGCTGTTGGAAAAGGATGTGGACATAAAGTATATACAGTCGCTTCTCGGCCATAGTTCTGTGAACACTACTCAAATCTATACGCATGTGAATAAGCATAAGCAGCGGCAGCTGTTGAAAGCAAAGCATCCGAGACGGGATTTGATGATGGGTGATGTAGTGTCCTGAATGCAGGATAACTATTTATTAT